>NZ_JBQFTI010000001.1:0-2240397 GCF_056538575.1 Ruegeria sp. BG10
TCCCCAAAGGATACTGAACAGGCATCTCCCATCCCGCAAAATCAACCAGCTTACCCCCCAACTCAACATGCAACGAATGAAGTGGGGTGCGTTTAACGTCGGTCATTTCATCATCCTTTCAATCAGCGGGACTGGTCGCGAACGACCATAACGGTGCAATGCGCGTTGCGCACGACACGGGCCAGGTTCGGGCCGATCTCATAATTCGGAAAGTCGCCTTTGGTCGATGCCATGACGATCAGGTCAAAGCCCTCTTTGTAAGCGAGCTTCAGAATTTCGCGGTAGACGCTGCCTTCTTCGACGTGAACCGACACGTCTGAGGCATTGCCGTGATCCAGAATGGCTTGAATCGCGCCCCGTACATGCTCTTTGGCGCCAGCGCCATAATTGGCGGGCAGGTTCGGTAATTGAATGATCTCGGGGATGACGGCGACCGTGTGCAGTTCCGCCCCGTAGAATTTCGCCTGTTCCAAAGCGACCGGCAGGGCCTGTTTCCATGAACGGTCGTCAGTGTGATCAATCGGCAGCAGGATTTTCGTGGCCATCACGCCTCTCCTTCGAGAATTGGGATTCTGTTCAAAGTCCGGGGGGCCGGGATGGCCCCCCGTTTCAGTCATTGCCCGGATTACTCGGCGGGTGTGCCGCCAGGTTCTTCGGACTGGCCGCCCGAGGCGAAGAACTCTTTCGTCAGTTTGAAGACGATCGGGCTCAGCAAGGCCAGAGCGATCAGGTTCGGGATGGCCATCATGGCGTTCAGCGTGTCCGCCAGCAGCCAGATGAAGCCCAGATCCGCGGTTGCGCCGAAGTAGATCGCAACGATCCACAGCACGCGGTACGGCATCAGGGATTTGACGCCCAGCAGGAACTCGACGCATTTTTCGCCGTAGAACGACCAGCCAAGGATGGTGGTGAAGGCGAAGATCGACAGCGCGATTGCGATCAGGTGACCACCGCCCGGAAGCGAGTTTGCAAAGGCCAGCGAGGTCAGCGCCGCACCGGATTCACCCGAAGTCCATGCGCCCGACGCGATGATCGCCAGACCGGTGATCGAGCAGACGATGATTGTGTCGATGAACGTGCCCAGCATCGCGATCAGGCCCTGGTTGACCGGACCTTTGGTCTCGGCCGCTGCGTGTGCGATCGGAGCAGACCCCAGACCCGCCTCGTTCGAGAACACGCCGCGTGCCACACCAAAGCGGATGGCGGCCCAGACGGCGGCGCCCGCGAAACCACCTTCGGCCGCCGACGGGGTGAAGGCATAGGTGAAGACCAGCGACAGCGCGTTGCCGATTTCAGCGATATTGATCAGCAGAACCAGCAGACCGGCAATGATATAGGCAATCGCCATAAACGGAACCAGTTTACCGGCAACCGCACCGATACGGGTGATGCCACCCAGAATAACGGCTGCGGTCAGGACCATCAGAACAATGCCGGTGACCGAAGTGTTCACGCCGAAGTTCGATTCCAGAACCTGAGCCACACCGTTGGCCTGCACACCGTTGCCGATGCCGAAAGCCGCGATTGCACCGAACAGGGCGAACGCAACGCCTAGCCAGGCCCATTTCGCACCGAGGCCGTTCTTAATGTAGTACATCGGGCCACCGACGAAGTTGCCCAGCTCGTCCTTTTCGCGGTATTTCACCGCGCAGACAGCTTCGGCATATTTGGTGGCCATGCCCACCAGGGCGGTCATCCACATCCAGAACAAGGCGCCCGGACCGCCCAGGAAGACAGCAGTGGCCACACCGGCGATGTTGCCTGTACCGATGGTCGCCGACAGCGAGGTCATCAGCGCGTTGAACGGGCTGATCTGCCCTTCGCCCTGACCCTCACGGCCTTTGAACAGCAGGCTGAAGCCCGTGCCAATCCGCAGGATCGGCATGAATTTCAGCCCCACCTGCAGGAAAAAGCCGACGCCAAGGATGAGGACCAGCATCAGCGGTCCCCACACGACGCCATTGATGGCCCCTACGATTGAATTTAACGCTTCCATGGTATTCCTCCCTAGTGCGTCTGGTTTATGCCCCGGTGGCAATCGCCTGCTGGCGAGCTTGCCTGAGGGCGGCAAAGTCTTCGTCCGCGTGGAACGACGAACGGGTCAGCGGGGTCGCCGACACGTGCAAGAAGCCCTTGGAACGCGCGATCTGTTCCAGTTGGGCAAACTCCGCCGGTGTCCAGAACCGGTCGATTGGATGGTGTTTCGGGGTCGGTTGCAGATACTGACCAACGGTCAGAAATTCGACCTGCGCCGCACGCAAGTCATCCATGACCTGGCGAATATCGTTCAGGCTTTCGCCAAGCCCGACCATCAGGCCGGACTTGGTGAAAATTTCGGGATTGGCGCGCTTGGCATCATCCAGTAGGCGCAGCGAGGTGTAATACCGCGCGCCGGGGCGCACGGTCGGGTACAGGTGCGGGACGGTTTCAAGATTGTGGTTGAACACGTCCGGCGCGGCGTCGAACACAACATCTGCCGCGTCGCCCTTGCCGAGAAAATCGGGGGTCAGCACTTCGACCGTGGTACCGGGGTTCTGATGGCGCACGGCGCGGATGGTCTGGGCGATATGCTCGGCCCCACCATCAGCCAGATCATCACGGTCCACCGAGGTGATCACCACATGGCGCAGGCCCAGCTTCTTGACCGCCGCCGCAACCCGACCCGGTTCGAACACGTCCAGCGCATCAGGGCGCCCTGTGGTGACGTTGCAGAAAGAACAGCCGCGCGTGCAGACCTCGCCCATGATCATCATGGTGGCGTGGCGCTTGGACCAGCATTCGCCGATATTGGGGCAGGCGGCCTCTTCGCAGACCGTCGCCAGATTATGCTCGCGCATCAGGCGGTGGGTCTCGTAATATTCCGCGCTATCGATCTTTTTGCGGCGAATCCACTTGGGCTTGCGCGGGATGGCACTGTCGGCCTTTCTGGCCTTTTCGGGGTGGCGGGGGCGAAGCTGGATGGTCATCTGGCTGTCTTCCCTTATGCGTGGATCGCGCGGCCCAGGGCGTCGAGGCAGGCTTCCTTCACCGCCTCACCCATGGCCGGATGCGCGTGACAGGTGGCTGCGACCTCGGCGACAGTTGCGCCTTTGGTCATGGCCAGAACCAGCTCGGCGATCAAATCGCCGCCATGGGCACCGCAGATATGTGCGCCAAGGATTTTGCCGTCTGCGCCCGCCAGGACCTTTACCGCGCCGTCGGTGTCTCCGGTGGAGCGCGCGCGCGAGTTGGCCATGAAGGCAAACTTGCCAACCGTATATTCGGTCCCGGTCTCTTTCAGCATCTCTTCGGTCTGACCGACCGAGGCGACCTCGGGGTCGGTGTAAACGACGCCCGGCACGGTGTTGTAGTCCACATGGCCGGTCTGACCTGCCAGGGTTTCGACACAGGCCACGCCGTCCTCTTCGGCCTTGTGCGCCAGCATCGGGCCGGGTACGCAATCGCCGATGGCGTAGATGCCGGGAACCGAAGTCTGGAAGGCGCCGTCAACCTGAATAAATCCGCGCGGGTCCAGAGCCACCCCTAGATCTTCCAGCCCCAGCCCGCGCGTCACCGGGCGGCGTCCGACAGCGATCAGGACCTTGTCGGCCTCGATCACCTCTTCCTTGTCTTTGCCGACCCGATCCAGTGTCAGTGTCAAACCGGATTCAGATTTGACGACGGATTTCAGCGCCCGGCCCAGCTGGAACTTCAGGCCGCGCTTGGACAGGGCGCGCTGCGCCAGCTTTGCGATTTCTCCGTCAATGCCGGGCAGAACGCGGTCGAGGTATTCGACAACGGTGACCCTGGCCCCCAGGCGCGCCCAGACCTGACCGAGTTCCAGACCGATCACCCCGGCACCGACCACGACCAGATGGTCCGGCACGGTGTCCATGGCCAGCGCGCCGGTTGAGCTCAGGATGTCCTGCTCGTCGATCTCGATCCCCGGCAGCGATGTCGGCTCGGACCCGGTCGCGATCAGAATGTTCGTGGCCTCATGGATGTCTTCGCCGACTTTCACCTGACCAGCGGCGAGAATGCTGGCCCAGCCTTCGATCAGATCGACGCCGTTTTTCTTGAACAGAAAGCCGATGCCTTTCGTCAGATCACCGACGATCTTGTCCTTGCGTCCCATCATCGCGCCCAGATCGATGCTGGCCCCCTCGACCGCAATGCCGTGGGAGGAGAGATGCGCAAGTTCGGCATATTTGGCCGAGGAGGTCAGCAACGCTTTGGAGGGGATGCACCCCACATTCAGACAGGTTCCGCCAAGCGCCCCGCGCCCTTCGACGCAGGCCACTTTCAGCCCCAGTTGGGCCGCGCGGATGGCCGCAACATAGCCGCCCGGGCCGCCGCCAATGACGATAAGGTCATAAGTCATTTTGGAGTCTTTCAGTAGATCGGGTGGCTTGCGCAGAGGGCGCGGACTTTTTCTCGGGTTGCCTTTTCGACCGCTTCATCGCCTTCGGGCGACTGCGCCAGCGCGTCCAGTACGTCACCGATCAGGTGGCCAATCTGCTTGAACTCCTCCGGGCCGAAGCCGCGGCTGCATCCGGCGGCGGTGCCCAATCTGATGCCGCTGGTGACGGTAGGTTTCTCGGGATCACCCGGCACACTGTTCTTGTTGCAGGTGAACCCGGCGCGTTCCAGCGCGGCTTCGGCGTCCTTGCCAGTGACACCGATCGGGCGCAGGTCAACCAGCATCAGGTGGTTCTCGGTCCCGCCCGAGACGATGTCACAGCCGCGCGCCATCATGACATTGGCCAGAGCCAATGCGCTGTCGACCACACGCTGGATATAGTCTTTGAAATCCGGCTTCAGGGCCTCGCCAAACGCAACAGCTTTGCCGGCGATCACATGCATCAGGGGGCCGCCCTGCAGGCCGGGGAACACGGCTGAGTTGATCTTTTTCGCCAGCGCCTCGTCATTGGTCAGGATGATCCCGCCGCGCGGGCCGCGCAGGGTCTTATGCGTGGTGGACGTCACCACATGGGCGTGGCCGACCGGCGAGGGGTGCAGCCCGGTTGCGACCAGCCCGGCAATATGGGCCATATCTGCCAACAACCGGGCGCCAACTTCATCCGCAATTGCGCGAAAGCGGGCGAAGTCGATCTTTTGCGAATAGGCCGACGCGCCCGCAATAATCATCTTAGGCTTTTCGGCTTTGGCCAAAGCTTCGACCTGATCATAGTCGATCAGGCCCTCATCGGTCAGGCCATACTGAATGGGGCGGAACCATTTTCCGGACTGCGCGGGCTTTGCGCCATGGGTCAAATGCCCACCCGCATCCAGCGACATGCCCAGAATGGTGTCGCCGGGGCTCAAAAGCGCCAGTTTGACCGCACCGTTCGCCTGAGCGCCGGAATGCGGCTGCACATTGGCATATTCGCAGCCGAACAACTGCTTCAGCCGTGCAATCGCTTCGGCCTCCACCTCGTCCACAAATTCGCATCCGCCGTAATACCGGCGACCGGGATACCCTTCGGCATATTTGTTGGTCAGCACGGAACCCTGCGCGTCAATCACCGCCTGAGAGACGATGTTCTCGGATGCAATCAATTCGATCTGCTCGGCCTGTCGTGTGCCTTCACGCGCAATCGACGCAGCGATAACCGGATCAGCTTCAATAAGCGGCGTTTTGAACATGTTCTCCTCCAACAGCACCGAATCCTCAGTACGAAATTTTGTTTCCTATAGTGGAATTTGCGTACATAAGGCAACATATATCTCGTATTTGTGAAGTTGTGCGACCAAGGGGATATCGGTAACCTTCGGTAAAACACGGAGATTTTGATGGCAGAGGAACACCGGATTGACGCGGTCGGACAGGAGGATCAGGACGAGGGCGCGGCCCTGGGTCGTTCCATTCGCGATGCGCGCCGCGCAAAAGGCTGGACGCTGGAAGAGGCGGGTCGTGCCGCCGGTATCGGTCGTTCCACCCTGTCCAAGATTGAGAACAATCAGACACGGCCCAGTTTCGACATCGTTCGGCGGCTGACGCAGGCGCTGGAAATGAATACGCCCCAACTGTTTTTGCAATCGGGGCAATCGGGGATCTCTGGTCGGCGTGATTTTACACCAAAGGGGCAGGGCGAATTCCGTGATACGCCAACCTATCTGCACGAATTGCTGTGCTCTGACCTGACCAGCAAACGAATGCTGCCCTATATCGCAACCATCAAAGCCCGGGACATTTCCGAGTTCGAGACCTGGATCCGCCATTCCGGTGAGGAATTCATGTATGTCATAAGCGGAGAGCTGATTTTTATTTCCGAACATTATCGCCCGTTGCCGATGAAGGCGGGGGACTCTCTGTATTACGACAGCGGCATGGGGCATGGCTGCATTTCAACCAGCGAGGCAGACGCGACGGTGCTGTGGGTCTCACTGGAATAGCCCGCCTACACCCGCCCGCATGGTGCGGTGAATCCCACAACCGGGATTCGCGACGTGGGGATGTGTATAACGGGCTGGAACTGCCCAGGCGCTTCCCGACTTCGTATGGAATAATTCTCAGCGCTGACGACGCTAAACCCGCAAGAATCGACCGGGTTTCACCATGATTTCAACGGCTTCAGCAAATTTGCCAACTCCGCTCACAAAACACATATTTCGCCTTGTATTCCCGTCGCTTGCAAGGATATACCCGTCGGCGGAGACGTGGCCGAGTGGTCGAAGGCGCTCCCCTGCTAAGGGAGTAGGCGGGAAACCGTCTCGAGGGTTCGAATCCCTTCGTCTCCGCCACCCACACTACATGGCAACTATATTTAAGTTGTCGATTGTGAAATAATTTTCAAAGTTCTACATCTGGGAAAATACCCTCAAGATTCAATTTTGCTATACAATTTTCTGTACATTGCCCGTTAGGCATTGAGCTAACGACGGCAATCAAACCCCGTGGAAAGAAGCTCTCGCTCTATAAGAGGGTCCCCAAAAGATATGAATGGGTAGAGCCGCGCAAGTTCATTTGGTTGTCTCTGCACATGGACAGCATGTCCGAAGCACAATCGAAAGCAGGTCCTGCATGGGAACAGTTGGTCGCTGGCTGGGAGGCCAAGCTGGCCGGAGACACATCGGATGCAGAGCAAAGGTTCGAAGCAGCTCGTGAACTCCCAGAGGCGCGTGGCTTCCGCTACATGCGTATCGACAAGGTCGCTAAGTTGCCCACTGGTGGGCTCTTGGATCGGATCGACGCAGTTTCAGTTTACAGAGGCAAGCCGGATCTCAAGGAAGCAGCAGCACTCCTTGGTGGTGCCAAAGAGTCTGAGATTACTGTCACGCGAGCTTTGGAACTTTATTGGGACTTGGTGCGCGAGAAGACCATCGGCAAATGCGTTGATCAGGTCCGCAAGTGGAAGAACCCTCGGAAGAAGGCCATCAAGACCTTTGTGTCGGTCGTTGGTAACAAGCTCATTTCCCAGATCACTGGTGATGACATGCTCGATTTCCGCGCCTGGTGGCTGGATAGGATCGAGAACGAGGGCCTGTCACCTGGCAGCGCGAACAAAGATCTCATTCATCTCGGCGCCGTCCTGAAGACCGTAAACAAGATGAAGCGTTTGAATCTGGTTTTTCCCTTGACCTATCTCAGTTTCAAAGAAGGGGAAGCCGAACCGAAGCCCCCATTTTCAGAAGATTGGATCAAAGACAATATCTTGGCGCCGGGCGCTCTAGATGGTCTCAACAAGGACGCGCTATGCGTTTTGCTTGCCATGGTCAATACGGGTGCCCGTCCGAGCGAACTTGCCGCGTTAACAGCTTCCCAGATTCGCCTCGACGGCAACGCGCCGCATATTTCCATCGAACCGGTCGAGCGCCAACTTAAGAGTGCAAATGCACGGCGGTTGATACCACTCTGCGGGGTCAGCCTGGAAGCCATGCGCGCTTGCCCACATGGCTTCCCTCGTTACACGGACAGCTCAGCCAGCTCATCGGCTACTGTAAACAAATTCATGCGCGAGAATGACTTGTTGGAAACATCGAAGCACACACTCTACGGCCTGCGACGCAGTTTCGAGGATCGCATGCTGGCTGCGGGGGGTGATGAACGCATCCGGAGAGATCTGATGGGGCATGCGCTTGATCGCGAAATGTATGGCAAGGGTGCTAGCCTGGAACACTTGAAAGCGCTCATTCAAGCGACGGCTTTGTAGCGCTCAGCGTTGGCTTTGGCCCGTTGGATTGCGTCATCCCGCCTTTCAAAGAGAGCGATCTCGTGCTCGATCCGCTCGAAGAAGGGCAGATAAACCGGGTCTTCAATGACCAATGCAGCCGCTTTGCTGTATGCAACCTTCAGTTTGTCCAGATCAACTCTCATGGTTTGGCTATAGCAACGAGCCGGTGGGATACAGAAAATTCCTGGAAATTCCTCCTGATGTTGCAGTTTGGTTACGCAATTTGGGCGCAGGGGCATCAAGAGACCGTCAGAGAGCATCTGTCAGCTTTGATAATTCCCATGATTTCGAGCGTTCCCGCCGCGCATTCCCATCCAGAACATCGCTATATCAAAGACATGCAGCGTGTGTTACGTCACTTTACAGAGGGTAACAATGACCAAAAAACCGTATGGAGATTCCCGGATGGCGAAGTATGTCGAACGGAGAGTGCTCGAACTGAAACCGACCAAGAGCCAGGCCGAGATCGCAGCGCAGGTGGGATAAGTCAGCTCGAACATGATCACGATGATCAAGCAAGGTAGTTCCAAGGTGGCATTAGATCGCGTCCCGGCTTTAGCGAAAGCTTTGGAATGTGACGCCGCCTACCTTATGCGCCTCGCAATTGAGCAGTCGATCGGCCTGACTGCAGCCGAGGCAGTTGTCGAAGTGTTCGAAGAACCTGTCACGTCGAATGAACTTGGCTGGCTGAAAGCAATACGCAAGGCCTCCAACAACACCGATCCTCGACTGACCAGTCGGTTAGAGACGGCGATCATGACCAAGTTCGGAAGGTAGGTGCCATGTATGACCAGAAAGACGACCTGACATTGAATGAGCGCGCCTGGTTGCGCTTCCTACGTGACGTAAGCAACGGAAGCGATCCTGAGCCTACGTTGCGGCGGGTGCGGCTTCTACGTCACCTCTGCGTAGCTCGCAGAGCTATGAAGTAAACAGCATCGGCACCGCGGCGAAGAATGGCTGGTCCGACTTGCCTCGCCGGGTCCCGCATCAACCTCAAAGGTTGCATCAGGTTGACAAAGGTTTTCATCACTCAGCCCGGGATCGAAGGAATGTAAACCTTTCACCCCTCAAAACAGCCGATTTCTAGCCTAAAGGTTTACACTAAGTTTACATTAAGTTGACAGATCTTACCCGAAATCAGGTTTTTGGAACCAATTTGTAAACCTTTGTACCGGAGAGCTCTAATAAAATTTGGCTCTCTAAAACAACACTTCCTGGAACAAGCCACAAACGCGCCCAACGGCGATACGAGAACTGCTTGGATGAGTTCGCCTTGGCGCCACCAAACGAGCTCGTCAGTATTCCCAACCGCTCTTACCCTGTCTGGATCAATGTTCACTTCGCAGAAAGCCGCGGCGCAGCAATCTTAGTTTAGCTGGATGTCCGGTTGGGGCCGCCCATGAAGGCAGCCCAAACGCTCTAGATCTCAATTGCTTCAGCAATTGACAATTCATACTAACTGGATGTGTGACTGCGGAAAATGACTGCTAAGAGCCCATTTTGAACGATGCTGCGCGATGTCCGAATGACGGCAATGCGCAACAAAGCGGACTTTGCAAATTTTAGCGGTCGGCTCGGAGCCGACCTGAAGCGACTGGGAATATTTATTGCAGTCGCAGCCTGCTTCCCAAACACTCACTGCAACGTACAAAACTCGCCTAAACTCAGGATGGGAAAACGAGTATGTGGCTCGCCAGCTAGATATCGACCTAGTGTTGGATAGGAATGCGCGGGATCGTCAGCTTACAAAATTGTAAACTTCGCCGCATCTTCCAGCAAAGCGCGGCGCCCATGTTGATCTCATCGGAAGGCAATAGAGCCTTCAAACAACAAAACGATGGAGAGAAAACATGAACAAGAAAACCGCAGCGCTCGGCGCTCTGGCAGGTCTGGCTCTTTCAGGAGCTGTCGTCGGTTCGGTTTCGGCACAAAGCACCGCAGAGGTGACGGGACTCGCTATGCAGCAGGCCATTGAAATCGCGCTTCAGGAAGTGTCCGGTGAGGTCCGGGAAGCGGAACTAGAAAACGAAGACGGGATGTTGATTTATGAGGTCGAAATCCTGGATGCAAGTGGTCAAGAGTTTGAAGTCGAGATTGCCGCCGACACCGGTGCAGTAATTGAAGTTGAGGCTGAAGATGAAGACGATGATGACGACAACGATGAAGATGAGACATAGGTCTCGGCCACGCTGCGAATAATTGGCCAATTCGGAGGTCGCTCACTAGAGTGGCCTCTGAACACGTGACGGTAAGGGTACACATGCGAATTTTGTTTCTGGAAGATGACAGCCAACTGGGGTCTTGGGTCACCAACGGCCTGCGCGAAGAAGGTCACGTCATCGACCATTTCGACGATGGCAAAGACGCTTTGATGGCGGCAATGGCCCAGGAGTACGATCTTCTAATTCTGGACCGCATGGTACCGGGCCTCGATGGGTTGGCGGTTCTGAAATCCTTGCGCGCGTCGAAGAATACCACCCCCGCGCTTTTTCTAACGGCTTTGGGTGAGGTCGACGCCCGAGTCGAAGGCTTTGATGCTGGGGGCGATGACTATCTTACGAAACCTTTCGCCTTTGCCGAACTCTCGGCCCGCGTGGGCGCTTTGGGCCGCCGCCGTGAAGGCATGGAGGCGAGACAGGCAGAAGCCACGGTCTTGCGCCATGGGGATTTGAGTCTCGATCTTCTGGCGCGAACCTGCAAACGCCAGGATCAACAGATTGAGCTATTGGCCAAGGAGTTTAGACTTCTGGAATACTTGATGCGCAGACCGGGGCGATTGGTTACACGCACGATGCTGCTGGAACAGGTCTGGGGTATGAGTTTTGATCCGACCACAAGTGTCATAGAGACCCATATAAGCCGGTTGCGCACCAAAATCGACAAGCCGTTTGACGCACCGCTGATCCGAACCCGTCGTGGAGAAGGCTATGTCTTTGGCCGGTAATCTGACTTGGCTTCGCCGCTCCTCGACCTTGCGGCTGGCGCTGATATTGTCAGCCATCTTCGCGTTTTGCATGGCTACCGCAGCCTATATCGCGATTGCGGTTGGGTCGGATGTGTTCGAACGCCGTATCGATACGACGCTGGATGCGCTGGCAAAGGCCTCGGCCCTTGAGGGTGCGCGCGGGGACCGGTTTGGCGTCATCTTGCGTCACCCAGATGATCTCGAAGATCTGCCAATTGCTTTTCAGCGTGTGGTTGCGCGCGGCGGGGGGACGGTGGAGCTGTCCCAAGATTTTCGAGAATCCGAAGCCTGGCGCGTTCTTGTAGATACCGACAGTAATGGCGCGCCAGTCATGGCGGCTGTTCCGCTTGATGACGCGGAGGATGCGTTTGAACTCCTAGGCAGTGTTCTATGGACCACGATGTTGACAATGATTGTTCTGACATTGGTCGTTGGGTTTGCCACCGGTATCTTCGCCCAGCGACGTCTCAAGCGGATCAACAGCACGCTTTCGGCGCTGGCCTCTGGCGACCTCAGCGCGCGCACGGAGATAACGCGGAACAAGGATGACCTCGACGACATGGCAAGTCAGGTGGATTTGACTGCCGCCGAGTTGGAGCGGCTGGTCGCCCAGACCCGCCATCTCAGCGCGAATTTAGCACATGACCTTCGCACCCCACTGGCGCGCCTGCGGTCTCGACTTGAAAGCTTGCCTGAAGGAGAGGAACGCAGTGCAGCCATGGAAGAAGCAGAGCGTTTGTCTGGCATTTTCGATACGATCATGCGGGTAGCTCGGATCGAAGCCACGCACGGCACAGATGGTTTCGAAACGGTTGATTTGGCGGACATGATGACCGACCTGTCGGTGACCTTTGACCCAGTGATTGAGGACGCAGGCAAAGTGCTGCAATTTGATGCGAGTGACGCTGAAGCGGTTTTCGCAGATCGTCAGATGCTCGTTCAGGCAGTTGCAAACCTCATACAGAACGCGATGCGCTATGGTGGGGACAAGATCAATCTGGCGGCACGTGGTCGCACCATTAGTGTCGCCGACAACGGCCCCGGTGTGGCGTCAGAGAAATACGCCGAGATCATAAAACCCATGGTCCGTCTTGACGCAACAAGGCAAAGCGAGGGTACGGGTTTAGGCCTCGCCCTCGTCCGTGCAGTTGCAGATCGCCATGGCGCAGATCTGATTTTATCGCAAACCGATCCTCACGGGCTAACGGTGACGCTCAAGTTTGCAGGTTTGTAAGTTTTGACCCAGGCGGACGTGAAGCCCGAACCACATATCAGTTTCATGAACACAACAAATGAAACTGGAGACAAAGACATGAATTCGTATCTGAACAAAGTGACCTCTGCTGCTGCTGGTGTGGGCCTCTTTCTTGTGGCCTGTGTCGTGGCGAGCCTTGGCCTGTTCTTCATGGTCTTTTTGGCGATGTTTGCGCTGGCCGTTGTCGGCCTAGGCATCTTGGCTACGCCGCTTCTGGCGTTGCTTCAATTCTCAGAGCGCAAGGAAGTCGAGGCATTTACCTCGTAAACGATCATGGAAACGCCCTGGCCAAAGGTATTCGGACCTAACCATGAGCTCGTCTTCCATCCACTTCGCGACAGAGGCCCGAGTTCGTTCAGAAATTTCGAAGCGGACCGGTTTCTGAGTTTTGCTTTGCAGCACCGAAGCCTGCTCCTTGATCTGACCAGAGGTCATGATGTCAACGACTTTCATCTTAACCAAATCACAGCTGCGCAACTTACTGTCGATGGCCATATTGAAGAGAGCGAGGTCGCGATGGTTCTTTGCGAGCTCCAATCTTACTCGAATTGCCCAGACGTGTTTGGGTTTTAACGGCCGTTTCTGACCGACGATGCGTCCCTTGTTCCAAGCTGGGCGAAGCGCGCGAATGGCAGGTAAGTTCGGTGTTTCCATAACTGATCCTCCTTTCCGCCATTTCCGCCCACAACGACAACCCGACGTTGACGAAGGAGGATATCACGAGATGCCGCGTTGCCGCTGAGGTCGGCTGCGAGTCCTACCCCCCAAATGCCGTAACGTGAAACTCCTTTAGGTACGCCAAAATTAGACCTAGGTCGCCGTGAGACGTGCTTATCACCGCAGATTTCACAGGGCAAAGTTGCTAACATGTTGCGGGTGCCAGCGTCACAGACGGAGTACATGCACCGAACACTGAGCGTGTCGAACGACGAGAGCGGCTGTTGACCCCAAAAAGAACTCTTTCATCCCAGGTTTGTGCGAAGCAAGGACGATACAGTCGATACCATGTTTGTTGGCGTATTCGGTGATTGCGCGACCTGCCGATTGGCTCTCGAGCAAGATAGACGAGACGTCGGTCTCACTTGTTAGGCGCTCGGCCAAGCGCGCCTTTGCTTTTTGGAGAGATTTTTCTGCGATCCCTTCATCCATATAGTACATTATCTGTCTATTTGGGGGCTCATGGATATGCGCGGCAGTGATTTTTCCACCTTCGGATACAAGGGCATGTGCCGCCGCAAGCGCGTGTTCACTGATGCCATGCTCCAGAGACAGCGCGACTAGAATATTTTTGTACATTTTAAACCTCCGTATTTAGGTTTTCAGTTTTCTTCTGCGAACTGGCCTCTCCCACTTCATCTTTAGGAGGGCGCTCAGACACCCCAGCCGTAAGGTTGGGGTGCGTGCTATTTCGTCTTAGGCATTTGCGCTTTCTTGCCACTACCGGCTGAGCAGGAGATCAGGCAGGAAGAGAGCCAACTCTGGGACAAAAGTCGTCAGCATCAGCGTCGGAAGCCATGCAAAGACAATGAAGATCAAAGTCGGCCACAACATGCGCGAAACCGGCTCATCACAGACCTGAGCTCCAAGGTAAAGCAGCGGCGCAGTTGGAGGGGTGATGTTCGCCATACCCAGGTTCACGCCAATCACAGCCGCAAAGTGGATCGGGTCCATACCAGTGCTCTGCGCGATGGGCAGCAAGATCGGAGTCGCCAAAAGCAGACCGGAGATATCATCCATGAGCATTCCGATCAGGATCATCACGACGTTGATCATCAGAAGGATGACGACCGGATTGTCCGACACGGAATAAACCAGATCCTTGGCCAACTGAGGGGCGCCCTGCGAGATCAAATTGTCCGACACGATCAGAACCATGAAGATCATGACCATGACCACGCCAATCGTAACACCGGAATTCTGGATGGTCTGAGCCAGTGTTTTCCAGGTCAGGCCACGGTAGAAGTAAATCGCGATCGGGATCGAGTAGACCACTGCGATACCCGCAGCCTCGGTTGGCGTCATTATGCCGCCATAGATCCCGCCCAGAATGATCAGCGGCATCATTAAAGCCGGGCCGGCCAGGCGCGTCTGAACTCCGAATGTCGGCAGGAACGGTTTAGGACGTTCCGTTAGGTTGATGTCGTCATACTTCCGCAGCATGAACTGATTAACCACGATCAAAAGAGTGATCAGGATGATCGCCGGAATGACCGTGGACAAAAAGCACTTCAGTACGTGCTGCTGTGCAACCCAGCCATAAAGGATGTGAGACGAACTCGGTGGGATCAACAGACCCAAGGGGCTGGCCGCAACGATCAAAGCCGCCGATTGCCCACCCGGATAGTTGGCCTTTTTCAGGTGGGGCATCATGATGCCGCCGATACAGGTCAGCGTTGCATTGGCACTACCGGAAATGGAGCCAAACACACCGCAGGCCAACACCCCAGCCGCGCTCAATCCTCCTTTGATATGGCCAATGAACATTTCAGCCAGAGAGACAAGAGGGGCCGCGATTTTACCTTTCTCCATGATGCCTCCGGCGATCATGAAGAGTGGGATCGCCAGAAGTACAAGTGAGCGGATACCTGTAGAGCCGGTGGGCAAGTAGCCGGTGATGGATTGATCTCCGACAAGGGCGATGAAAATTAAAACCGATCCGAATGCTACATAAACGCTGACGCCCAACAGCAGCATAAAGCAGACGATAAGGAGACTTCCTCCGATGATCATTGGGTTTCTCCTTTTTGCATTTCTGATCTCAAGGGAAGCCCGAGCCCCTTGCGGATATGCACGTACAGATATGCCGCCGTGAACGTCGCCATGAGGCCAAAGGCAATCATGATCGCAATTCGCCAGGTCACAAACGGAATGCGCAGCACCGGGGTTGCGCGTAGCCGGGGGAATGAGAAGTCATCAAGCAGCGAGACATAGCAGGCGTACATGAGGAATAGGATCACCAGCACCTCGACTGTCAGGACGACAAAGCCGCGCCACCAAATCAACCGAGGGTTTTGGATCACAATGCCAAGAATGTCCGCGTTGATGTGCAGGTTGCGGGCAGAGGCCAGAACAGCACCTGCAAAAAAGCCGATGATGCTAATGCCCAAAAGCCACTCTTCGTAGGCAAACAGATCACCGCCAAATCCATACCGGATGACAACGACTGCCCCAAATGTGAAAGCCATCAGGAAACCGGCAAACATAACGATCTGCCTCATGGCAAAGGCCACTGCTTTCAGCGGATACCCAATAATGACTGGCAACTCGTCAGTGATTTTTTGCGAGCTCTTCTTTTCTGCACTTTCGACGACCAATGGACGCTCAGCTTCAGAACTAGACATCTTTCTCCCTCCCTTAGTTGAGCCAAAGACCAAAAAAGGGCCAACTGATTTGCTGGCCCTTCTTCTCTGTGTTTATTGCTGTTCTTTTGCTGCCAGCAGGCGGTCGATGATGTTCTGACCGACGTTTTGTGCCATTGCGGGCCAGACCGTTTCCTGGACATGAGCGGCCATTGCTGCTTGTTCTTCGTCGCTCAGGCGCAGGATGGTGTAGCCTTTGTCGAGCAATTTCTGGCCGAACACTTCGTCATTCTCACGGTTGTAGGCGAAGAAGTCTTCGGACGCCTTGGTCATCGCGGCTTGTAGCGCGGCGCGCTGTTCGTCGTTCAGCTTGTCGAGTGTCCGCTGCGACGCGTAGAAAGTTGTCAGCTCTGAGATCGAATTGTATTCGACAAAATGGGTGCCAACGTCTGATTTGGCGAAGATGGAATAGGTCGCGGTCTTGGTGCAGCAGATTGCTCCATCGACAATGCCGGCCTGAAGTGCGGGGAAAATGTCGCCCCATGCCATGGTGGTCGCTTGATACCCGAGTTCTTCGACCATTGATTTCACGACACTGGACGACCAGACGCGAATGTTCATGCCCTTGTCGTCAAAATTATTCCAGTTCTGGGGCTCTTGCGACGAAACGATGCCGATGAACCCTTCCGGATTCTGCGCCATGACGCGCACGCCATATTCGTCGGTGATCTCTTGCAGGATGGTGTTGAACTCGGAATCCATGTTGAGAAGCGTGTTTTCCATGTCATCCCAGCCGCCCAGCAGGAACGGCATTGACAGGAATTCCAGGCGTGGATCGGTGTCAGCATAGATGAACGCCGATGCCAGATCGATGTTGCCGCGTGCAACATCTTCGAACAGCGCCTCACCTGAACCCAGTTGGTTTGCCGGGAATACTTCTATCTTCAGGCCGACGTCTGCTGCCGCGACATCCGCTGCGACCTGCTCCATCATTTTCGTGCCCTGATGGTCAATCGGGAACACGCCAGCAAAGCGCAGAGTCATCTCTTCCGCGGCGACTGCTGTTGAGATCGTGGTTGCAGCAAGCAAAACAGCGCCACCCATCGCGCCGAGGGCGCGGCGGTTAATCTTCGTAATCATTAAGGTTTCCTCCTCAGTGGTGGGTGTCCCGCCACATTGCGTACGGCGGGACATTTCTTTGCTTCAGTTCAGCAAAGTTCCGGGGCGACGAACTCGTATCCAAGGTCATCGGCCACAGCCTTGTACGTCACCTTTCCGTGGGCCACGTTCAGGCCGTTCATCAGATGACGATTATCTGCCAGCGCCTGCTTCCAGCCATGGTTTGCAATAGCCAGAGCGTGCGGCAGCGTGACGTTGTTCAGTGCATAGGTCGACGTTCGGGCGACTGCGCCCGGCATGTTGGCGACGCAGTAATGAACAACATCGTCGACAACATATGTGGGCTCGGCGTGAGTGGTGGCTTTGGACGTTTCAAAGCAGCCGCCCTGATCGATCGCCACGTCCACGACGACCGCACCGGGTTTCATTTTTGAGATCAGATCGCGCGTGACCAGCTTGGGCGCAGCAGCACCCGGTATCAGAACCGCACCAACAACCAGATCGGCATTGGTGACTTCTTCCTCCAATGCGGCTTTGGTCGAATAGACAACCTTTGCCGACGCCTCGAAATGGTTCTCCAACTTCTCAAGAACTGCCGGATTGCGGTCCAGAATGGTCACGTCCGCGTGCAAGCCGACGGCCATCTGAGCTGCATTGAACCCAACAACACCGCCACCGATGATCACGACCTTGCCTGGTTTCACACCAGGCACACCGCCCAGCAGCACGCCCAGGCCTCCCTTTGCTTTCTCCAACGCACCGGCACCGGCCTGGATCGACATGCGACCGGCAACTTGGCTCATTGGTTTCAGCAGGGGCAGACCGCCATTGTCGTCGGTGACGGTTTCATAAGCGATGCAGACAGCGCCCGAGTCGACCAGATCTTTGGTCTGTTCCGGGTCGGGGGCCAGATGCAGATAGGTGTAAAGAATCTGACCTTCCCGCAGCATAGCGCGTTCAACGGCCTGAGGTTCCTTCACCTTCACAATCATCTCTGCATTGGCAAAGATATCGGCTGCGGTTTCGGCAATCTCTGCGCCAGCGGCACGATAGGCATCATCATCAGCACCAATGCCAGTGCCGGCATTGATCTCCACGATGACGTTGTGACCATGAGAAACCAGTTCCGCGACGCTTTCAGGGGTCAAGCCAACACGGTATTCATGGTTCTTGATTTCCTTGGGAACACCAATGAACATATTCTTCACTCCTTGGATCGGATGATCATTTCGCTGTTGGCATGACGAACTCGGCACCTTCTGAGATGCTTTCGGGCCAACGCTGCATGATGGATTTCTGTTTGGTGTAGAAACGAACACCCTCTTCGCCATAGGCATGCATGTCGCCGAACAGGCTCTTCTTCCAGCCGCCAAAGCCGTGCCAGGCCATCGGAACCGGGATCGGAACATTGACGCCGACCATGCCGACCTGAACCTGCTTGCCGAATTCGCGCGCTACATTGCCGTCGCGGGTGAAGAGCGACACGCCGTTGCCAAACTCGTGGTCGTTGATCAGTTGCAGACCTTTGGCAAAGTTTGAGACGCGGACGCAGGACAGAACCGGCCCAAAGATCTCTTCCTTGTAGATCTTCATGTCTGGCGTGACGTTGTCGAACAGGGTGCCGCCAAGGAAGTAACCTTCCTCGTGTCCTTCGACGGTATAGTCGCGACCATCGACCAGCAGATCCGCACCCTCTTCGATGCCAGAGTCGATGTACCCTTTGATGCGGTCACGGGCAGCGGCCGTGACGATCGGACCCATCTCGGCGTCCAACTCAAGGCCATTCTTGACCTTCAAGGTTTCCGCGCGCTCTTTCAGGACCGGCATTAGTTTATCGGCAGCATCACTAACCAGCAGAGCAACCGAGATCGCCATGCAGCGTTCGCCCGCCGAGCCAAAGGCTGCGCCGATCAGGGCGTCCGCCGCCTTGTTCATGTCGGCATCCGGCATCACCAGCATGTGGTTTTTTGCGCCGCCCAAGGCCTGAACGCGTTTGCCGTGCCGCGCGCCAACTTCGTAGATGTAATTCGCAATCGGTGTCGAGCCGACGAAGGACACGGCCTTGACGTCGTCGTTCTCCAGCAACGCGTCCACGGCAACCTTGTCACCCTGCACGACGTTGAACACACCATCGGGGAAACCGGCCTTCTGCATCAGATCCGCGTACAGCAGCGCAGCGGACGGATCGGTCGGCGACGGCTTTAGGATAAAGGTATTGCCTGCGGCGATGGCGATCGGGAACATCCACATCGGCACCATGACCGGGAAGTTGAAGGGAGTGATCCCGGCGACAACGCCCAACGCCTGACGCGTGGTCCAGTTGTCCATGCCAGTGGAGACCTGCTCCGTGTAATCGCCCTTGAGGAGTTGCGGGATGCCGCAGGCAAACTCGATGATATCAATACCGCGCTCAACCTCGCCTTGGGCGTCGGTGAACACCTTGCCATGCTCAACCGTGATGGCGCGCGCCAGATCATCCTTTTGCTCGCGCACCAGGGCCAGAAAGTTGTTCATAAGGCGGGCGCGGCGGATCGGCGGAGTGTTCGACCACTTTGGGAACACTGCTTTGGCAGCGGCCACTGCGTCGTCAACAGTTTGGACAGTCGCCAGCGACACCTGGCCGGTTTGCACACCGGTTGCGGGATTGAAAACAGGCTGGGTTTTCTCGCTGGAAGGAACAGTGATTTGGCCATTAATGTAGTGGCCGATCAAAGCGATCGGGGATGCATCTTTCATGATGTCAGTCCTTTTTGGGGTTAGAGGTCAGGGGTTATGGCAGGTCAGCCAATACCTCTCCAAGCGTTTGACAGAGCGTCGTTATTTCCGGTTCTGAGATGATCAGAGGTGGCGATAAGGCGATGATGTCTCCGGTGACACGGATCATTATTCCGGCGTCCCAGGCCCGTTTCATCGCATCATAGCCCCTTGCACCTGGCGCGCCCTTTCGTGGTGCCAGCTCGACCGCGCCCACCAATCCCAGATTGCGGATATCGATAACGTTCGGCAGACCTTTGAGGCTGTGAAGCTGATCCTCCCAGGGCTGCGAAAGCAATGCAGCGCGGCGGAATAGATCATTCTGCTTGTAGCTTTCCAAAGTCGCCAGCGCCGCGGCGCAGGACACAGGGTTGGCGGAATAGGTATAACCGTGGAACAGTTCAATCGGCGCATCGGCGTTTTCCATCGCCGAGTCATATATCTTGTCGGATACGATGACCGCTCCCATCGGAATAACGCCGTTGGTCAGGCCTTTGGCGGTTGTGATGATGTCCGGCTTCACATCAAAATACTCTGATGCCGTTGCCGAACCCAGTCGACCGAACGCAGTGATAACTTCGTCGAAGATCAACAGAATGCCATGACGGTCACAGATTTCGCGTAGCCGCTTCAAGTATCCTTTCGGCGGCAACAGCACACCGGTGGACCCGGCCATCGGCTCAACGATTACTGCTGCAATGGTCGACGCATCGTGAAGCGCGACCAATCGTTCCAGATCATCCGCCAGTTCGGCGCCGTGCTGCGGACAGCCGCGCGAGAATGCGTTTTTTCCCGGGTCATGCGTGTGACGCAGATGATCGACTCCAGTAAGGAGCGTTCCGAAATGCATGCGGTTCTTAACGATACCGCCCACCGAGATGCCACCGAATCCGGTACCGTGGTAACCACGCTCACGCCCGATCAAACGCGTGCGCGCCCCATCGCCGCGCATTCGATGGTAGTGAAGCGCTATCTTTAGCGCCGTATCGACGGACTCGGAGCCAGAGTTGGTGAAGAATGCGTGGTTCATTCCCTCAGGCATCATCGCGGTCAGCTTGGCCGACAACTCAAATGCCTGAGGGTGGGAGAACTGGAAGTTTGGTGCGTAATCCAACTCGTGCACCTGTTTCTGCACCGCTTCAACGATCAGCGGATCACGGTGCCCCGCGTTGACGCACCATAGTCCGGCGGTGCCATCCATGACCTTACGACCATCGGAACTGGTATAATACATCCCCTCGGCCGATTGGATCATCCGGGGCTCGCGAAGGAAATCACGATTGGCCGAAAACGGCATCCAGAACGATGACATTGTGTTGGGTTGATCGAGCACGTTCATTCCTCGTGAAGCAGATTTTCATTTGATGACAAATCCTTGCAGAGTTCAGACCTTCCGCACACCCGGCTTTATTTTAATCTGTAAGTTATTGAAAAAAATCGTTGCGCCCCTAAAATGCTTTCGATCCAAAGCAAGAAAGCACTAGAGTAACGGTTTTGTCATCAGATCTCGAAACGGCACGTCGTCTAAAGTTGATTCGGACGACCAAGGGCCTCAGTCAACGTGAAATGGCCAAACGCGCGGGAGTGGGCAGCGGAACGATTTCTCAAATCGAAAGCGGTTCAACTCAGCCATCCGTGGCGTTGCTAAAGAAGATCCTTGCCTCGGTAGACGTCAGTTTGGGCTTCTTCTTCAGTTTTGAATTGCAAAACGAGGAGTCGTTTTATTACCCGCACGAAAGAATGCGCGACTTGGGATCACCTGGAGTCTCCTATTTGCTTGTCGCAGGAGAGCGCCGAGACAGAAAACTCCAGATGCTCATAGAAGAGTACGATGTCGGTGCCGACTCGGGCCGATCTGAACTGTCGCACGAAGGAGAGGAATGTGCGGTTGTGATAGAGGGCCGCCTTGAAGTGACCGTAGATGGGCAGTCCAGGGTTCTGGGTCCCGGGGACGCGTACTACTTCGCAAGCATATTGCCACACAGGTTTCGGAATGCCGGTGATACGCCATGCAAAGTGATTAGCGCATGCACTCCTTCGTCGTTCTGACTGAATCACCAGAGCTCTATTGTCAGCGATTTCAATATTTCGCGGGATGGTCAAATTCGACAACCAACTCAGATTGTAGAGATGATGTCGCCATTCATGATCAGGGGCCAATTGTCGCCTTTCTCACACGGTCCCCGACGGCGGACCTTCTAGAATTCGCGCTTGCTGCGAATGGCCGGAATGCGGGCTGGCGGCTGCAGAAATCCAACGAAGTGCTCAAAGTCGGCTAAGGGCCGCTTATTGAAGTCTTGATCACAACGCGGAAAAGGTCTGCGTTGCCAGATATTTATGCTTTCAGAAGATTTTTCCGAAAGGAATTTGTACCCGTCGATAGCGATTTATGATTTGCCAATAGGCTTGAGACACAACCTCTTTGATCATGTATTATAGTTACTCTGCACCGACCGATGCGTAGCGCAGAGTTTTGTAGGAGCGGTTTGTATTGGGTGCTGACAAAAATGATCGTTGGCGGCTTCTGGGTGCGATCCTCGGGGTGATCTTGCTGGACGAAACAGCGGTCGGCGTTTCGCTTCCAACCATACGCGAATAACTAGGTCTTTCTGAGATATCGGCTCATTGGGTGGTCAACATTTATCTTCTGACACTGGCCTGTTTGGTGGCCGTAACGGGTCGAATTGGGGACAGAGTCGGAATTCGCGTTCTTCTGACCGCAGGTCTGTTAGTTTTTGGTGTGGCGTCCGTTGTCTCAGGATTTGCTCCAGACGGGCTAACGCTACTTGTAGCGCGGGGTATTCAGGGCGTGGGCGCTGCCGCAATCTTCCCACTGTCTCTGACGTTGATTGCCTTGTCATTTGATGGTGCTGAGCGCGGCAGAGCGTTGGGTGTATATGGCGCGATCGGAACCTGTTTCTTGGCGGTTGGTCCATTGGTCGGTAGTGCACTGATGGCGGGTCTGACCTGGCAGTGAATCTTCTGGATCAATCCAGTGGTCGTTATGTGCGTCGCCTTTGTTGTCTGGCGGTTTTAGCGTGATCCACCAAGACAAATTGAAGAGCATTTCGATTTGGCAAGTATGGTGCTTCTGGTCTTCGGCCTCTCGCTTTTGGTCTATGGAATAATGCGGGGACCTGACATTGGTTGGCACCAAAGCAATGTACTCGCCGCCCTCGTCGTTGGTGTTCTCGCACTTGTGGTATTCGTGTTTGTTGAAAACCGGCGCAAGGATCCTCTGGTCGCGGTTGCTCTCTTTCGAGATCCGACATTCACCACCTCCAACCTGAAAGTCGGAACTGCCCAATATGCCAAGATTGCAACATTTGTATTTGGCTCGATGTATCTCCAGACTGCAAAAGGCTGGGGCCCGTTCCTGGCTGGGTTGGCCTTGCTGCCAGCTGTCGTTCCCACAACCATTTTTGCGCCAATTGCCGGCAAATTATCAGACCAGCGCGACACCTGCTGGCCCGCTCTTGTCGGATTGGTACTCATCACCATTGGTCTCAGCCTGATTGGGGCGGGAATGATGATCAAAACAAAGGCACTTATTTTCCTTGGCTTCGTTTTGTTCGGCACTGCTGTTTCGCTTATGTTTGTTCCGTCTCAGCGCGCTGTCACGATGTCGGTCCCTCCCCATATACAGGCACAGGTGGGCGGGATCAAACTTTTAAGCCAACTGATTTGGGGAACCGTCGGCATGGCGTTGTTCAGCACTATACTGACGGTGATGTCGTCACATGCAGCGGTATTTTGGCTAGCTGCCTTCGTGTCTCTAACGGTTCTCATCTATTCCTACTTCGCGATTGATGAGCGGAAACCAGCGAATTAGGCCGCTCAATCAAAGTTGCAAACCAGCAGCGCCTTAGCGTCAGGAGCCGAACAAGTTGCCTTAGACAAAGGATTCCTTTTCAAATTTCGCGACAAGCAAGCTATCGGCAGATTGCACGGCTCCATTTGTCCAGCCCTGCGATGCCCAATGTCGGGTTTGGCCGTGCGCGGATCAGTTTGTGTTATATGAGCTAGAATAGCTTTATGACATCAGCTATTTTATTCCGGATTGGGCTTGAAACGGCGCCCCAATCTCGTGAGGGATTGCATGTTCAACCAAGACTTGTTTGTTGATTTTTTGCTTGCTCTTCTTGCATTCGTAAATCCGCTCTACACGGTGCCCGTCTTCGTTAGTATGACTAAGGATTTCACCACAGTGGAGCGTCGACAAACATCCGTCGCAGCCGCTGCGACAATGTTCTGCGCGCTTATTGTCACTGTGATCGTCGGCGATCAGCTCCTAACGCTTCTGGGCATCCACTTGCCATCGTTCAAAATTGCCGGTGGCCTGATTATTCTAGCCCTCGCATTTAAGATGCTCTTTGTTGTTAAGGACAAAGTTGAAAAAGATGTGTCGTCAGCTAAGGCTTTCGCCGCTTCAAAGAAGAAGAATATCGGTGTCTATCCTTTGACGATCCCGCTTCTCGCGGGTCCGGGTATGTTCACGACAGCAATCATTTTTAGCAGCCGGTTAAAAACCCTTGCCGACCTAACTGCGATACTGGCGGTCGCCGTAGTGATCGCTACTCAGTATTGGATTTCTATGGTTTTTGCGAGCCTCAGCGCGCGATATCTGAATGAAACAACAGTTCAAATCGGCACCAACATACTGGGCATTTTGTTGGCGGCGGTCTCTGTTGAACTGATGCTTTCAGGTATCGAAGAGTTCGTAAAAACACTAACTGTAACAAATTGATTGCAGCTCGGCGCTTATTGGACGATCAACCCACGTAAATACAGCGTCTGAAGATCACGAACGTGCCTAGTGACACGTCATTCCATTCCGTTAAAAAGCGCGGCTGCGATCTGCCACTCTTCACCCTCTTTCCTGCGAAATTTTAGCATCTGGCGCGCGGGTCGACGGGTCTCACCACCATCGGGCGATTCGAGTACTCTTGCAAAGTGGCATATCACCACCGCTAAATTGCCGGCGCCTTCGATCTCAATCGACTCGATCTCAAAACGCCGTATTGCAGGCCATTCCCTGATCCAGGCTCTGAGTTCACCAAGACCTTTGACGTCGTTCATTTCTGGCGGCATTATCACGGCGTCGTTTGTCCAGTGCTTAATCCAGGACTCGAAATCGCGGTTGGAAATATTCGCGAGTGCTTGCCTGAGCACCTGCTCTATTTCAAGCAGATCGCTTTGCGGTAAGGACATTTCGGCCATTTTAATTACTTCTCCTTGTGCCCAATTAATCTGCGCATGCGGCTGAAAGCCGCTCAGCCGCTAGTTTCTTCAAGGCAAGCCGGTCGACTTTTCCGGTGGCGTTTAGTGGTATCCTGTCGAGAAAAATGACGACTTCCGGTGCTTTGTAGCCAATTTTTTTTCGGGCTAAATCCACAACGTCCTGGCTGCTTGGCGTCGCAACACCGTCTTTCACTGAGGCATAAGCCCAAACGTTTTCGCCGTGCACAGTATCATGCACACCAACCACTCCGGCTAATTCGATCGCCGGGTGCGCCATGACTGCCTCTTCAACTTCCTGCGGCGCAATGTTCGATCCGTCATGCACGATGATCTGTTTTGTCCGTCCAACAAACCAGAAATACCCGTCAGCATCGACTCGCATAATGTCTTCAGTGTTGAACCATCCGTCCTGAACAGCTTCTGCGGTGGCCTTAGGGTTTTTCCAGTATCCCAGGAACATCGGATCACCTGACAGCCACAGGTCACCTTCTTCGACTTCATTCCCGTCAGAGTCACGCACGGACATTGAATAGCCCGGGCAGACGATTCCGACCGATCCTTGTTTGGTTTCCTTGTTGGGAGGGTCAAATAGACAGTCGGCGGCTTCTGTCAGCCCATAGGTCTCTTTGATTTCCAATCCCGTAAGACTGCTAAACTCCTTCTCCAAACTGACAGGAAACTTGTCTCCACCGGTGATGCATAACCGAAGCGAACTGAAATCGGCGCGTTCCGCGTTGTGATCTTGCTGGAGTGCAATCAACGCGGCGGGTAGAGCAACCAAGACGGTGGGGCGCCAACTGCGTAAAAGCGGCAATACCACATCACTATCAAATCGGTGATCAAGTATTACGGGTGCGCCAACCGACAGCGCAGCGAATGCCGTGGACAAACCGCCGACATGAGAAATCGAACCACCCGGGAACACGACATCCTCATTGGTCAGACACATTGCTTGCGCGAAACTTGCTGTGATCGAGCCAAAGCTGCGAATGCTGTGCATGACCCCTTTTGGGGTGCCGGTGCTGCCGGATGTGAAAAATATGAAAGCCAACGCATTCAAATCGGGCTCTGGCAGCGCAATCGTTGGAGGATCAAGCTGAAGCAATTCCTCTAAGGATCGGGCGCCTTGTACATGCCCGCCAACTGAAATCCGCCCCAATGGCAGCCCTTGTGCTTGTTCGCTGGCCTCAAGGTCCTCGAACCTCTCGGCATGAAACAGCATGATTTGCGCTTCACTCACCTTCAGTGCGTAGTCGATGTTCGTTGCTGTGTAACGATAGTTTAGGGGAACTACGACTAGTCCAGCCTTTAGGCATGCCAAATAGTGCACGAGCAATTCGCCGCAATTGGGCACGAGCGACGCGATGCGATCCCCCGGTTGCAGGCCCAAAGCGAGCATATGCGCGGCAAGCGTTTCGATTTGTCGCTTCAACGGCTGCCAAGTCCAGACGTTGGTCCCCGACACTAACGCCGTATCGTCGTGCATATCAGACGCAGCGTGTCCCAGCAGATCATGAAGCGGAGCTGGTCCCTCTAACTCTGGACCGGAAATTGGCATGAGCATACCTCGCTGCGGATACACGTCTCAGATTTGGTGTGAAGGTACCGATAATAAAAATGACTTTGGTTCTTCGGCCAATATAGCAGAATTGTCGTTTCACTCGAGCCAGCAGTTTTGGGCCACAGGTGACGATATTGATCTCCGCGCTCTTTGCCAGGGACGTCATTGGATCGGACGTACAACTAGTGCGTGCACTATGCCTGTCGCAAAGAGTCAACCGACACCATTCGAGACACCTAAACCCCTTTTTGCGACGGGCATACGAGTGTCTAACCCGTTGTAGGGTCCTCTGGTAGAGTGACTGGCTGGCCATGGGGAGTCCGCCGGTAGGCGTCTTCCCAGTCGTTGCGTCTTTGCTGAAGCGCTTCACTAGGAATGAGCGCGTTTTCAGCAACAATGCGCTCCAGTGCCAATAGGACATGACTGTAATATGTGCTGCCATCGGTCGGATCCCCGGCCACGCGGGCTTTTTCGATCTCAGCGGCCAGGATAGTCGCCCACTCGGCCGGTGAAAAATGTCCGGTTTCCTGAAGAGCGATCGATAAGGCAAGCACCTCCGCCTGCCAGGGTTCGGCCAATTTGGCGCTTGCGGTTTGCAATGTCTCATTCTGGCTCAAGGTAGCTCTCCCAAAAGCAAGGAAAGACCATGTCCCCGGAAGCCTTAGCATCGCTCCAAAGTTCTTGAGCAAGAAAGCCGACACTGTAGAGCGGTTCAGGTCTTTCGTCGCCAACGGCGTTGGCATCGGGCAGAACGTGCCAGCCGTGGTATTGCTCTATCACACCGACATGCCCACGCACGTAGCGTGGCAGACGCGTTGCTCCGAGCGGCGAGTGAAATTTAGCGCGGACCCGGTCACCGGGCTTGAAAGCAGGTGGGTCCGCGACGTCGCGACGGCTGTCGAGACCCTGTTCGAGCATTACAGAAACCGCCTCGGGTGGTAGCGGATCACCTACGTCCTTTGGCAGACTGGATGCCACACCGGTTGCCAACTCGTCGATGCTGACCCAGCCCACGTTGGCCAGAACGCCAATATCGCGCCAGTACCAGCGATCAAAATAATCGCTTGTCAGGTAAACATCGGGCGGTATGCATTCCAGAACGTGGCGCAACCAGTCGACGTTGAACCCGCCAGGTTGTGTATAAGACAACTCAAGACAAAACATACGGGCGCGCCACTCGGTCTTTGAAAATGGCTGCTCACGCGATGGATCAACTGGCCCGAAACCATGCATCCCACCCATGTCGTGGACGCCATCCATAACTCAGTTCCCTTGCCCTGTGGTGGTCACTTTGGCGGTGCCGACCATTGCATCGCGCGACACGAGGGCCGCGAGCTCAGCTTCATTGAATCCCTCGGTATTAGGAGGCCGCTCGGGCAACACCATGTAGCGAACGTCGGCGTTGCTGTCCCACACCCTGACTTCAACGTCATCGTCCAGTTCCAAGCCGAACTCCTTAAGCACGCCGCGCGGATCACGCACCACGCGCGAGCGATATTCAAAGGACCGGTACCAGGTTGGCGGTAATCCCATTATGGCCCACGGATAGCAGGAACACAGGGTACAAACGACAACGTTGTGCCGCTTGGGCGTGTTCTCAACGACCACCAAATTGTTGGCTTCGAGTTTGGGGTAGCCCAATTCATCGACCGCCTTTCTGGCGTCAGCCATGAGGCGCTCTTTGAAGGCTTCATCGGACCAGGCTTTGGCAACGACACGTGCCCCATTCTTTGGGCCCACCTCGTCACTGAATACCTCGATCCATCGGTCGATTGTTGCGCTGTTGAGCAGACCCTTTTCGACCAGCAGGCTCTCAAGCGCTTTGACCCGCAGAGCCGGATCAGAAGGAAGATGCGAATGCAGTTCCCTCTCAAGTTCCATTATCTTTTTGGTATCCTTGGGTACTTTCATCTGAAGCCCCTCAGTATGCATTTACATTCTATCACCTAAGTTAGTGGCAAAAAACCAAAAACCTGACGGCCAGAAAATGCGCAGTCAAAATCTGACGGGCATGTTGAAGTCTGACATTTTTTGATCCAACTGACGGATTAACTGCGACAACGTCTAGGGTCAGGGCCTCGGTCAATGGATCATTCCTTTCAAGAAGATCCATGCAGAGTAGTTGATCCAACAAAGTGGTGCTTTGGGCTCTTGTGTTAGTCGCCTTGCTACCCCTCTCGCCTTTCGGCCGAGGTCCGTTGGGTACACCTAACAAACTACCTTTGGGGTCAAACACCTAGGTTCTATGAGAACGGTGTCGGTACTTCTTGCTGTCGCGCGCACCTCTCGCTGAGGAGTCGGAGCAAACCACCTGTAAGCTGAATGATGACAAAACAGGGCGGTTGATCTACAAATCTAATTCCAAATTACCTTGATGCGAAGCTACTCCGAACCTTTTTAAAACCGAGGATCAAACTGTGTATTTTCACATTCATTTTGAGTTCACTCCAGAAACCCGCGACGCTGCGCTAAAGCGGTTCATGAATGCCGGTGACGGCATCCCCGACGGCGTGCAGTCCGTATCCGGTCCATGGTTCTCGACCACTCTTTTGGAAGGGTGGGGTATTGTCGAGGCGGACGATGCTTCAGCGCTTGCGAAGCTGCTAAGCGGCTGGACGGACTTGGCCGTCGACCACATCGCACCGGTTTTGAGCGGTAAGGACGTCCTTGAACTTCTCCCTTTGACACCCAATCCCAACGACTGACTTCGTTGTTAAGAGCTCTGTCCTAGGGTCGTACAGAGAGTCACTTGGCGAAAGTGTGCTTTACCCCGTATTGTTGGAAACAGCCCGAATTCGGCGAAAAGCGATCTGGATGGAAACCTTGGGAAAAACTGCGGTTGTTACAGGAGCTGGCAGCGGTATCGGACGCGGTCTTGCTCGGGTACTATCTAAAGCGGGCATGAACCTCGTTTTGGTGGGTCACCGTTCACCTCCCTTGGAAGAAACGGCGTCCTCATTGATTGGCAATTCAATCATTGTAGAAGCGGATGTTTCAAACCTTGAAGACGTTCAGCATGTGGCAGACGAGACGATAAGTGCTTTTGGTGCGGCCCATTTGCTGTGCAACAACGCCGGAGTGGGTCCGTTTGCGATGACGCAAGAGACGACTATTGAGGAATGGGAATGGGTCCTGTCCGTCAATCTGTGGGGTGTTATTCACGGCGTACATGTCTTTCTACCGCTGTTTGAGGCTCAGAAAGAAGGTCATATCTATGCGACTGCATCAGAGTCAGGCCTCTACGGGGTGCCCTTTCTTGCCGCATACAACACATCGAAATTTGCAGTTGTCGGATTAATGCAATCGCTTGAACGAGATTTGCGGGCATCTGGTTCCAGTGTTACTTCCTCAGTTCTTTGCCCCGGCGCGACACACACTCATCTTGTCGAAGGGGAACGTCCCGGTGCGGCTCAAAGAAGCGCGCCAGTATCAGAGAAAACCGACGAATTCCAAAAAGAAGTTGCCAGGGTTGTGGCGGACGGTATGGACCCTGAAACTGTCGCCGATTGTGTTTTGGAGGGGATGAGAAAGAAGCAATTCTGGCACTTTTCTCACGACCACGTTCCACAAACGGCGTTGAAACAAACTCAGATCATGTCCGATAGTCGTGAGCTCAGCCAGCTATGAAACGGTGTTGTCACGTAAATTTTCAGTTTGGTAGTTGATTTGAACTTCTGATTAAAATTGACGGGGCAGCCGGTTCTTCCCTTCGTCTTACGAATTAGGGCTTGCTGCTATTTTTGTTGGAACTGTCTGACAATCGAAACCATGTGCTGGAAGTTCGTCAAAAATTCTGGCATCCAGACATTCTCTGCATCTGCGAGGACTTCTTACCAGCATGGTACAAAGCAGACATTCAAAAAAGTCAGATGGTCAAAAAGCGTCCAATCCATGGCCATGGCTGGTATTTTCGTTCTGGGACTTTTCACGCCTTGGGTGCAAGGTCGATCCACTCGTTTGTTTCTGGGATACGAGGTGCATGTGCTGTGACCTGCCCCCGAAATTTCCCTCGTTCTGATGTAGAGTTTGCTCAACCTTCTGAAGGAGCAAACGAATGCGAAAGAACCGTTTCACCGAGGCGCAAATCATCGGGATGGTTAAGGAACAGGAAGCCGGGATGCCGACGGCGGAGGTCTGCCGCAAGCACGGCCTCAGCCAGGGCACGTTCTACAAATACAAGTCCAAGTATGGCGGGATGGAGGTGTCCGACGTTGCCAAGATGAGGTCGTTGGAAGACGAAAATGCCAAGCTTAAGCGACTACTTGCGGACACGATGCTGGGTAGTGTGGTTCTGAATGATCTGTTGGGAAAGAACTGACGACGCCGAAGGAGCGGCGAGAGGCAGCGCTCATAGCGATGCGGGATCACGACATCTCTCAGCGCCGAGCCTGCCGACTTGTCGGTGTCGATCCCAATACGGTCAGGCGCGAACGCCTGCCGGACAATCCTGAGATCAGGGCAGATATGAAGGCTTTTGCCGCTAAGCGCCGACAGTTTGGCTATCGGCGGATCGGCGTGATGCTGGAACGTAAGGGAATGATCATGAACCACAAGAAACTCTATCGGCTTTATACCGAGGAGAAACTGGGGGTCAGGCGACGACGAGGTCGCAAGCGTGCCCGCGGATCACGGACACCGATGACAAAGGCTCTGAATCCAGGCGAACGCTGGTTGCTGGATTTCCTGTCGGACACGTTCGGGGCGTCGTGCCGGTTCCGCATTCTGGCGGTGAACGATGATTGCTGCCGAGAGAACCTCTGCCTATTGAGGGATACCAGCATCTCAGGTGCCCGTGTGGCGCGGGAACTGGATGCGCTTGTCTGGATCTATGGCAAGCCCGCCAGCATCGTCAGTGACAATGGAACAGAGTTCACCAGTCGGGCGATCCTGAAATGGGCAAACGACAACGGTGTCGACTGGCATTACATCGATCCAGGCAAACCGCAGCAAAATGCCTTTGTCGAGTCATTCAATGGCAGCCTGCGAGATGAACTCCTGAACGAGGAAATGTTCGACAGCCTCGATGATGCACGCCTAAAGCTGGCGCTCTGGCGTTACGGCTACAACAACGTCCGGCCGCACTCATCTCTCCGAAACCAAACACCCGCACAAGCGCGTCGGACGCTTGAGCAATTTGAGGGCTCCGCGCCCGACGCGCTTGCTCAAAACGAAACCGAGGAATATGAATGCAAGGCCCGCAAACTCTCTTTATGAATGAGGGAGCCTTGCGGGGCAGGTCAGCTGCACAACAATTCGACGTCAAACCCAACCTTAGCCGAGAAAGCTAAATCACAGTACTGCTTGAGCTTGAAGTGGGCACTTTGTTCGAAACTACAGGCAGGTTTGCACCATGTCGTTTTCGATTCGTGCACTATGTCTTCGGTAAATAATCGGATAGTTGGCCGATCACTGGCTGAATGGGCAGGCCAACCTGGATTCTAGGACGGCGACCAAGTTTACTTCGGGTCGTACAAGTATCCTATTCCGCGAACGGTTCTGATGATTTCCGGTTTTTCGGGGTTGGTTTCGAGCTTTCGGCGCAATCTGGAAATCCGTATGTCGATACTGCGGTCAAAGGGGTCCCACGACCGGTCGTGCGCCTGTTCCAAAAGCTGGTCGCGGTTCAACACGCGTCCTTTGTTATCCGAAAACACCTTGAGCAAGCTGTATTCCATCGCGGTCAGCTGGACTTCGGACCCGTCCAAGGCAAGCAGCTTTGCGGCTTTTTTGTCCAATGTATAGTCCCCGAAACGCGCGCCATCATTGTCAGTGCCCGCGAAGGATGCCGATTCATTGATGGCCCCGCGACGCAGGACTGCCTTGATCCGGGCTTCAAGTTCTCGAAGGTCGACGGGTTTGCCCAGATAGTCGTCGGCCCCCATTTCCAACCCGATGATCCGATCCACGACATCACCTGCCGCTGTAAGCATGATCACCGGCGTCGTGTTTTCGGGGCGAAGAGATCTGAGAATGGAAAGACCATCTTCCTTGGGCATGTTGATGTCCATAATTATGGCATCCACAGCCTGGGCCGATACGATGGTCCGAAGTTCTTCGCCGCCGGATGCTGCCGAGACCTTGTAGCCGCGTTTGTTCAGGTATTCCTGAAGCATTTCGCGCACGTCGATCTCGTCATCACAGACCAGGATATGCGCTTTTTGATCATCCATCAGCTTCGTCCTCCTGTTCGGTGAGCAGCCTTCCGACAAGCGCTCGGAGTTCTGAGGGAGAGACTGGTTTTTCCAGGAAAGGAAGATCGGACTCTTTCAGCAAGCCCAGCGAGTTTTCTCCCATCGTGTCTCCGGTGATATACGCCGTGCGTGTCAGCATATCGGGGAAACGCGCCACCAACGCTTCGTAAATCTTGCGTCCGTCAACGCCCGGCATATTCAGGTCACTCAGAAACACGTCGTATTTGGTGTCCTGCAGGCGGTTCAGCGCCTCTTCTCCGGACGAGACGAAATCGACGTGAAATCCTTCTCTTCTAAGGATTTCGGCATTCAGTTTACCCACTTCAACCTCATCATCCACGACCAAGACACGTCGCTTAACAAGGGTCGAAGGGGTCTCGATCGGATCATCACTGTCATCTATCTGGGGTTCTGCCACGGGTAGGACGATCCGAAAGCAAGTACCGGTGTCATCGGTCTGATCCAGCCTGATCTGGCCGCCATGTGACAGGACAATGCGATGACAGAACGCCAATCCGATCCCGGTCCCATCGCCGACTTCTTTCGTGGTGAAAAACGGTTCAAAAATGCGGGGGCGAATGGCTTTGGGTATACCGGGGCCATTGTCCTTGACCGTGATCTCCACCATTCCTGTGTTCGGTTTGTTTTCGGCTGATAGTGTGATCTGGTCGCCAATGTCGGTTGAGGTCATGGCCTGCTCGGCATTGATAATCAGGTTGAGAATGACCTGTGTCAGCTGATCGGCATCCCCGGCAATTGGCGGAATATCGGCAGGCAGGGTGCGGGTAATCTGGATGTCGCCTGATGTGCTGCCATAGCCTGCAACATCGGCTGCTGTTTCGATCAAGCTGGACACATCGACCTGTTCGATCTTGCTGGGTTGCTGACGTGCCATCGCAAGAAAGGTCTTTACGATCTTTGCGCACCGTTCTGCGGCGTTGCCGATCTTTTCTATCCTGACGGTCAGATCGGGGTCGGTGATCTCTTCTTTCAGCATGAGCGCATGGCCAACAACGACTGAGAGAGGGTTGTTAAGCTCATGCGCAACCCCGGCAAGCAGCTCGCCGAGGGCAGACATCTTTTCGTTTTGAAAAACCAGCTCTCGTTGTTTTTCAAGCTCGGCTTCAATCGCCAGTTCGTCTGTCAGGTCGCGCGTATTGGAGACTATGACTTCTTCGCCATTAAACTGGATAAGGCGCGAGGAATCGGCACCCCAGAAGGTTCGCCCATTGATATCGACGAATTCCATACGCCTATCCTTGAGAGAACCCGCTTGCCGCAGATCCTTCAGATACCGTTCGCGTTCATTAGGATCGGCGTAATAGGACTTGGAGCTTTCACTATCCCCAAACAACGCCCTGATTTCAGGTGTGGCGAAAAGCACTTTGCCCGTATCGGCATGCGTCATGTTAATGGCGGCTGGGTAGGCCTCCATAATTTGGCGGATCAGGGCGTCAGCCTCTTTCTGGACAGTGTGATCGATGATGCTGGTCACAATGACCTCTTCGCCCTTGTAGTCGATCAGCTGAGAAGAGATTGAGGCGGGAAAGGTCTTTCCTTCCGCGTTCACCAGATCAAGCTTGTAGTCATTGACCTGCCCATCGGCCAAGAGCAGCGTGATGAAATCCGCGCGTTCTTCCGGGTTCAGATAATGCTCTTTCGCTGACCGTGAGGGACCGAACAACTGACGAGCAGCGGGTGTGCGATACAATATTTGTCCGTCCCCAATCCGGGCCATGGTCACAATCGCTGAACTGGCATCCAGAACTTTTCGGATCAGAAGATCGCCGTCCCGCTCTTCGACTTCGGCCTGCTTTCGCGCGGTGATATCTTCGCGCGTTACGACAAAACCGCCGAGTTTGGTTGGGTGTACAGAAACCAGATATGTCCGTCCGTCAGTTTCGGTCAGCTCATAGTCCTGTATGAACTCAATCCCATTGGCCAATCGGTCCGAAACCCACTGCTGTTCGTTTCCTATGGCGTCAGCATAAATACCCCTGCGCGCGGTCTCGCGCATCAGGATTTCCCAATCCAGACCGGGTTTCAGCAGGTCCGAGACACCCTTGTTCATTTCGCCATATCGCTGGTTGAACATGACAAGGCGACGGTCATCATCGTAAAGGGCGAACCCTTCCTTGAGGGATTCAATGGCGTCACGCAGAAGGTCTCTTGCCTTCTCAATTTCTTCAAGATCGTTTGCCATGTCCGTCGTCATCCTGATCTTCTAGGTTATCATTGTTTCAGTGCCATTTCAAAATCAGCGTCTTGTGTTTCAATTGTTTCAGGCTGCGCGGTTTCGTTCCAGTGTCAGTCAAAAACCTGTTTGTTTTCGAAGCGGATAGCGCGCTGTGTAACCCACTTCACAGAGCTACAACTGAAACAATAAGCCGCGATATCAGAAATCACATTGAAACAATGGAAGGTCAGTTTGTGCCCATAGCAAATGCAATTGGGCAAGTACGATGACTATTTCATTCAAACCAACAGATACGATCAACGCACCGATTGTCGCGTTACATTCTTCTGCATCGAACGGCGCACAATGGGGCCAACTGAAAACGGATCTTGAAGGTCGCTTCGAGGTTCACGCTTTCGATCTGCCTGGCTACGGCCAAGCACCTTTGGTCGGCGATAGCTCTCAGAAAGGCGCGGCTGTTTCTGCGGTTCCCGTGATCCGGGAAATTGAGGCCATGGGCCGCGCGGTGCATCTTGTCGGTCATTCCAACGGCGGCGGCGTTGCCATCAAGGTCGCGCTGATGCGTCCCGATCTTGTGAAAAGCCTGACGGTCTATGAACCCGCCGCGTTTCACTTTCTTAAGCACGGCAATGAGGTCAGCCAACAACTGTTCGGACAAATCCAAATGTTGTCCGGCATGGTGACGGCTGCCGCCGCAGATGGTGATGCAGCAGCAGGGATGCGTCATTTCCTAGATTTCTGGAACGAAGAGGGGTTCTGGGATGCGCTTCCCGCTGCGGCCCAGACGCGCTTTGCGCAGCAGATCACTTCGGTCATGACAGATTTCGCCAACGGGTTTGCGGAAACCTGGCACTTGGCTGAGCTGTCCAGACTTGAGGTTCCCGCGCTGGTGATGACCGGTCTGGAATCTCCGGAAATCGCGCAGCGTGCATCAGTGGCGATTGCCAAGGCATTGCCAAACTCGCGGATCGCTCTGCTGCCAGAGCTTGGCCATATGGCGCCGGTTTTCCAGCCCGAGTGGATCAACTCGAGAATATTTGAGCACGTGGCCAGTGCAGAGCGGCCCGTCGTGAATATCAGCTGGCCCAAACGGCAAGCTGCATAAACCGTCCGCATTCGATGATGCGGCCTTCAATTCAACTATTGGGGAAAGACCCTAAAAAACCAAGAGGAACAAAAAATGGGTATTCAAACAACAATCGATACCACAACGGACTTTGCAGCAATCAAAGCCAAGCAAAACGTGGCATGGGGATCAGGTGATTACAGCAAGGTTGGTGTAACCCTTCAGATCACTGGTGAAGAACTTGCCGAGGCCATGGATATGATGCCAAGCGCCAAAGTCCTTGATGTTGCGGCGGGGAATGGCAACGCCACACTCGCCTTTGCGCGGCGCTTTTGCGATGTCACCTCGACCGACTATGTCGAAGCGCTGCTAGAGGCCAGCAGTCAGCGTGCAAAGGCCGAAGGTCTGTTCGTCACATACAAAATCGCCGATGCGGAAAATCTACCTTTCACGGATCAATCGTTTGACGCGGTGGTGTCCACTTTCGGTGTGATGTTTACGCCAAACCAACAGAAATCTGCGGCAGAGCTTCAACGCGTCGTGAAAACTGGTGGTAAGATCGGTATGGCAAACTGGACGCCCGATAGCTTCATTGGCCAGCTGTTCAAAACCATCGGCAAACATGTTTCTCCGCCAGCTGGCGTACACTCTCCGGCATTGTGGGGAAGTCAGGACTGGGTCGAGGACGCTTTCGACACCAATTGCGATGTCGTTTCGTTCCAGCGCAAGAACTTCATGTTCCGTTACAGATCGGCAGAACACTTTCTGGAGTTTTTCCGGACCTTCTACGGACCAATGCAGAAAGCTTTCGATGCTCTGGATACAGAAGGGCAGGCGGCCCTGCGCCACGACATCATGGCACTGATCGAGAATTTCGACATCTCGACCAATGACGCCCTGTGCATTTCGTCAGAATACGCCGAGGTTATCGTCCAGCGCCGCTAATAGAACAATGCCCTCACCGCTCTTGGGTCCTTGCGCCAATGAGCGGTGAGAATTGTTTTAGTTTGATCAGTTTTCGAAAAGGGTTTTGAGATGGCTGAACGCACACTCTATGAGAAATACGGCGGGTTTTCGAAGATCAGCAAAATCGTGATCTCATTCTACGACAGTCTTTTGGACAATGATGAGGTCGGACCCTTTTTCGACAATGTCGACATGGGCCTTATGGTCGATCACCAGACAAAGTTCATTGCTTCGCTTCTTGGCGGTCCCGCGTCCTACACGGATAACCAGCTGCGCCAGTTGCATTCCCATCTGAGTATTACGCACGCCCATTTCGATGAATTGGAAACGGTGTTGCAAGATGCTTTGGAAAGACACAACGTGGCAGCAGAAGACATAGCCGTTGTTGTCGCGGAATTCGGAAAGCGCCGTCCCCTGATTGTTAGGTAAGCCATGACTATTGAAGCCATCAATGAACAGTTGCTGCGCGCGATTGGCGTGGGTGTCGCACTGTTAAACCGTGAAACTCTGCAGTTTGGTTTCCGTAATGACACGTTTGACGAATGGTTCAGCGGTGATACCCCATTGGATCACTTGCAGCAGCTTTTTCCTGACCTTGATACCGATGCGGTTCAGAAAAGCTTGTTTGAGACGCGGCGGTACACATCTGAAATCAGTTTCAAGAAAAAACGCAGAACGCTGGTGATCGCGCTCGATTTTACAGTTGCGCATGATGATGTGCTGGTTCTTGTCTGCCAGAATATCACCCGCATCAAAGAGCTGGAGTCGATGATCGACTCTTATTCAATGATGGTGGAACGAAACACGCGTGAGCTGAAACGTGAAAAGGAGCAGGTGGAAAAGCTGTTGCTGAACCTGATGCCGCGCTCAGTTTACGAAGAGTACAAGACATTCGGTGTGGTCACACCTCAACTTTATGATCCGGTATCTGTCCTGATGCTCGACTTTGTTGGGTTCACGGAAATGGTCGCCTCACAGGATCCAAGCGTTACGGTCACCGAACTGAACGATATTTACAGTGCCTTTGATCGCATCGGTGAGCAATTCGGTTGCGAACGCATCAAAACTATCGGAGACGCTTACATCACCGTGGCTGGTCTGCCCGATCCAACCCCAGATCACGCCAAAGCGATTGCCAACACGGCCATACGGTTTGTGCGTTATCTGAACCGCCGCAACCTGAGCCACCCGCATCAGTGGCGTTGTCGAATTGGGTTGGCTTCCGGCTCAGTCGTTGGTTCGGTCGTGGGTATTCAGAAATACGTCTACGACATCTTTGGGCCGGCCGTGAACTTGGCATCCCGTCTTCAAGAGTTTTCCGAACCGATGCAGATAACAGTGCAGGACGAGGTCGCTCATATTCTCAAAGAGCAGTTCGATCTTGAAGAAATTGGACCCAAAAGGATCCGGGGGTTTGGTGAGCAAGGCGTTTGGCGCCTTTCCGACAATCCTTAGGTTGGTCCATGTGACCCAGCGCCTTGATCCAGTCTTATGAATGTAGAATCTGTTTCTTTTTTTTGAACAAGCAGGCCAAGTGTGGTTGATGGCATAAGCCGGGTATTCACGGCTAAGCTCTTTCGGCACCGAGATGCAGATACTGGTGACAGTCTAAAAATCACTCGGGTGAGCTCTACGGGCCCATTGCGATCAAGAGAATGAGTGGCTTTTTTGGCAACAGCTCACTTGCTTCGTCAGTACCGAATTTCGCCGCACTGTGATAAACTGATCCATTTAGCCAGGGGGATACTATGGTGGAATATTATGATCTCGGGAATTACACCCGGCAGGTTACGACGTCGTCGGACGAAGCCCAACTCTGGTTTGATCGGGGCCTCGCATGGACTTACGCCTACAACCACGAAGAAGCGATTGTGTGCTTTGAAAAGGCTGTGGCTGTCGATCCAGATTGCGCAATGGCCCACTGGGGCATCGCCTACTGTATTGGACCGAACTACAACAAGCCTTGGGAAACTTTCGAAGAAGAAGAAAAGCCTGACTGCCTCGCTATGGCGAAGGCTTCAATCGAGGCTGCCACATCCCTGAAAGAACAACTGACACCAATTGAGCGCGCATTTATCGAAGCAATCCCAGCGCGCTACCCAGCGTCGTCAGATGTCGAGGACTTCAGCCCCTGGAATGATGCCTTTGCCGAAGCGATGCGAAAGGTTCACGCGGAATTCAGCCACGATCTCGATGTGTGCGCCGTCTTTGCTGAGTCGATCATGAACCGGACACCTTGGCAGCTTTGGGACCTCGCAACTGGGACACCAGCGGAGGGGGCAGATACGCTCGAGGCTATATCGGTGCTTGATACTGCCTTTGAAAAACTTCCCGGTGCTTGGGAGCATGCGGGGCTTCTGCACATGTACATACACCTTATGGAAATGTCGCCGCACCCAGAGCGGGCACTGCGCCATGGGGATGCCCTTAGCACGCTAGTGCCTGATGCCGGGCACTTGCTTCACATGCCGACCCATATCGACGTCTTGTGTGGAGACTACATGAACGTGGTGTTGCGCAATCACCAAGCAATTTTGGCAGACCGGAAATTCCTTGAGCGCGAAGGCCCTGATAACTTCTATTCCGTCTATCGGTGCCACAATTACCACTTCAAAATCTATGGGGCGATGTTCTTGGGGCAACCGACAGCCGCAATAGAAGCCGCTGACGAACTTATCGAAACCCTGCCGTCAGATATTCTACGGCCGATGGCTGACTGGTTTGAAGGGTTCATTCCCATGAAACAGCACGTGCTGATCAGGTTTGGACGGTGGCAAGACATTCTGGACCAGAAGCTGCCTGAAGACACAGAGCTTTACAGCGTAACATCTGCAATGATGCGATATGCGCGAACAGTTGCATTCGCCAACATGCACAAGATTGCGGACGCCGAGAGTGAAAAGGCCGAATTCTATGATGCTCTGTCAAAGGTTCCCGAAAGCCGGATGCTGTTCAACAACACATGCGCCGACATTTTGAAGGTCGCTGAGCAAATGATGCTGGGTGAGCTTGCCTTTCACAAAGGCGAGCACGAAACGGCCTTTGAGCATCTGCGAAAGTCGGTCGAGATCGATGACAGCTTACCCTACGATGAACCTTGGGGATGGATGCAACCGACACGTCACGCGCTCGGTGCGCTCCTTCTTGAGCAGGGACAGATGGAGGAAGCCGAAGATGTTTACCGTGCGGACCTTGGCTTGGATTTGACGTTAAGCCGGGCGTGTCAGCATCCGGGCAATGTCTGGAGCCTGCATGGGTTGCACGAATGTCTCACCCGACGTGGCGAAACGGTCGAAGCAGCCCTCATAAAGCTGCAATTGGACAAAGCCATTGCCCGCGCCGAAGTGCCAATCAAGGCCTCCTGTTATTGCAGACAGAAGGCTCTGGTCGCGGAATAGTCACTCTCCTGGGCGCGTGTTTCGCTTGATTAAATTGAGTTTCGCCAAAGGTTTGCGCCATTGGAGAACTCAAAATTCTTAATCGGTTCCCTGCTTTAACTCGATGTGTCTGATGGAGACTTCGATGATTGAACTTAAGGCAACTTACAAGCTTCGGTGCGTCCTTGTCGCCATTAAGCTCATCGGCCATTGTCTTCAGCAAGAAAAACACTGTGCCCTTGTCGATAAAATCTTGGTTTTTTTCGGAGATATTCTTCTTGAGATCGATGTTGGGAGCAGTCAGTTTGCCAACATCTATTCTTCCGCCAAGGCGGTTGGGTGCGGCGTCCATGCAGGAGTCTTTTCGACAGTAAGATTTAGTGGGCGATCCATTTATTGCCCATTTCCCGTATAGCGTTGCGGTTGTCGGACTGCTTTGTATGGTTGAATTTCTTCTTGGCGTGCCAAATTTGCAACACTCCCAGTGAACTTTGGCAGAAGCACTCTGCATGAAAATAGTATTGTTGCGATCGAGGACGATCCGATCCCAACGAAGTGCACATTCGCAGGAATGTGTACGACATCAATGTCCACGGAACTTACCTCGCGCGGTGAGCGTTGGGTATCCGGTGCGCCGGACAAACGCGACAGCTTGCTGACTGCAGCACGCATGATTTGCTTCTTGCCGGATGACAGGACGTGCCCGGAAAGATCGGAAGTGCAATGAGCATGGCTCGGAGGTGGTCGTCGGACGCCTGCCTGCCATCGAGAACTAGCTATTTTTGGGCATCAGCTCCATTCTTGGCAACTTGAAGGCCGCTCCCTGTTCCGAGCTTGTAGCTAGCGGCCACGAGGGTCACGTCCGGCTTAAAGCCTTTACGGGAGGAGAGAACGTGCGCGTAGACCTCCAGAACACCAACCCGATCAGAAAGGAGAGATACCTTACGAAGCACTGCGAGCAAAGCTATGATTTAGCTTCCAAGTCTCCTGCCATTTTGACAAGATTGCAGTGATGTGGGGCAGCTTCAGATTTTGCTATACATTTTGCAAACTTGGAAGATTTTTATTATCATAATATCATATACTTATTGATGCATCACGTCTCGATTGGAGGGCTTCGTCTCCGCCATTACCCCGTATCTTGTTTGCTTTCGTGCGTCTGGCGGTTGAGCTCGACTTCGGCGAGTAACTGTCGCGCCCCGGCTGTTACCTTTGGTGAATAGTGCGTGCCCGCGCTACCGTTGCCAGTGTGTTTTCACGAGCCCTTGCAGGACGAAAACTGCGGTACTTGGGCTGCTTGCAAAGGGCAGATCGTAGACAATCGCCAGCCGGCTTAGGGCCTTGACGTCTACATCGTGTGGCATGGGCGACATCGGGTCGATAAAGAAGAACAGACCGTCCAGCCTGCCTTCGCAGATCATTGCACCCAGTTGCTGGTCGCCGCCCAGCGGGCCGCTTTTTAGGCAGGTGACATCAAGGTCCGGCAGCGCCTCGACGATGCGCGAGCCGGTGGTTCCGGTGGCAAACAGGCTGGCACGCCTCAGTAGCTCCGAGTGGGAATGCACCCAGTCGACCATCTGATCTTTCTTGGCATCGTGGGCGACCAATGCCAGTTTCAGGCGCCCGTCTGATGAAGCCTCCGACAAATTCCGCCTCCCTGTCACAGTGCTGATATTGATTACGGCACTTGTCAGATTGGGTAAAGCCTTCCCCATGGCGTGTGGAATGCAGCGGAACGGGTGGCTTGGCGCTTACCGCGACCCGGAAGGGGATGCCGGTGCGGGGTGATCCGACAGCATGCGCCGCTTTTCCGCCATAGCCTCGCGGCGGCGGCGCTCAATCCCCAGCTTGAAGGATTCCTCGACAAAGTCGATATGATCATGCGCCGCTTTTTCGGCCCGGTCCTCATTGCCTTCGATCACGGCCTGTCCAAGCGCCCGGTGCTGTTCCATCAGTATTTTTCCGGTCCCGTCGATCGTTTTCAGGAACTCGCGGTTATAAAACACGCCCTGGCGCGTAAGCTCGTAAATTGAGGCCATCATGTGGATCAGGGTCGCGTTCTGGCTGGCATCCACGATTGCGGCATGCAGCGCGAAATCGGCTTCGCGTGAGGCGATCGGATCGCTTTCGCGCCACGCGCGTTCGTCCTCGGACAGGATCTCGGCAATCCGTTCTTTATCTGCTGTGGTTGCGCGTCGGGCTGCAAGCCGGGCCGCAAAGCCTTCCTGCTCGCGGCGGTACTCAAGGTAATCGAAAAATGCGGGTTCATGGCGTTCATAAAGGGCCAGCAGGGCGGGCAGCATCGCGCTGCCTGTCAGCGCCGCGACAAAAGTTCCTTCGCCATGTTGCGTCGTGACAAGGCCGCGTTCTTCCAGCGTATGCAGCGCCTCGCGCAGTTTCGGGCGCGACACCCGCAACATTTCGGCCAGATCGCGTTCCGACGGCAGTTTGCGACCCTGCTTCAGAATGCCGGAAGCAATCAGATCCTCGATCTGTGCCACCACCGCGTCGGCGAGTGATTCGTGTCCGATCGGTTCGAAAATCGCCGTGGGTGTCATCAAAAGCCGCCTTACAGGTTGTGATCCGGAAGTGATCTACTGGTAAATAAAAATAACCTGTGGAGATTGGTTTTTCAACATATTTCCAAAATCGGCATCTGGCACTGATCATTTTGTTAACATCATGAAGCTTAACAAAATTTCACGAGTGTCCATGAATTACGTGCACTGATTGCCAGTATTTTCACCGACCGCAAGCCGGATCAATTACATCCTATGACCGCCGGCCAATGGTAAATAAAGTTGTTGACTGGTCGGCTTGGTAAACTTTATTTACCACTTTGACGCCAGATGAAAAGCGTCACCAAATGCTCGGACGTTACGTCCGACCGACCCTGGAGGAGAATTCATGAAAAAGACCCTGACGAGCCTTGCCGTGGCCGCCAGCCTGATCGCGGCACCCGCGGTGGCTGCCGACAAGTTGCTGCTCAAGACCCCGATCGCATTCTCGACCGAACTGCCGGGTCTGGGTTCGCCGATTCCGCGCGTTGCTGAACAGCTGGACCTGATGTCCGGCGGAACGCTGAAGATGAAAGTGTACGAGCCCGGCAAACTGGTGCCGCCTTTCGAAATCCTTGATGCCGTGTCCACCGGTAAAATCAATTCCGGCTACACCACTGCCGGTTACTGGGCGGGAAAAATCCCCGCTGCGCCGCTGTTTTCAGCTGTGCCGTTCGGACCCGAGGCGGGCGAGTACATGGCATGGCTCTATTATGGCAACGGCATGTCCCTGTATCAGGAGATGTATGACCAGGCAGGATACAACGTCCACGTTATCCCCTGTGCGGTTATTGCGCCGGAAACCTCGGGCTGGTTCGCAACCGAAATCAATTCGCCCGAAGACCTCAATGGTCTGAAAATGCGCTTCTTTGGTCTGGGTGGCAAAGTCATGCAGAAACTGGGTGTCGCCACGTCGCTGCTGCCGGGGGGTGAGATTTTTCCGGCACTGGAAAAGGGCGCGATCGACGCGACCGAGTTCTCGATGCCCGCCATCGACGCGCGTCTGGGGTTCCACAAGTTGGTGAAGTTCAACTATTTCCCCGGCTGGCACCAGCAGGCGACCGTGTTTGAGCTGATGATCAACAAGGATGTCTGGAACGAGACCAGCGATCAGCACAAGGCAATCATCGAAAATGCCTGCAAGGCTTCGATGGCCGACAGCTTTGCCGAAGGTGAGGCGATCCAGCACGCGGCGCTTATCGACAATGTCGAAAACAACGGTGTCACCATCAAGCAATGGTCGCCCGAGATGTTGGATACGTTCCGCGCCACCTGGCAGGAGGTTGCCGCCGAAGAGGCCGCCAATGACGCATTCTTCGCGAAAGTTCTGGCCGACATGACCGAGTTCCGCGAAGGCTATGATCTTTGGAAAACGAACGCCTTCCTCCCGCGTCAGTAACCTGAGCTTCTGACGCATCCGGGGCGGTGAACTCTGCCGCCCCGGATCAATTCCCTGACCTTGGGGCCTGCAATATTCCAGCCGCCCATCGTCGGTCACCTGAGCGAGGAATTACCATGGCCACGCAAAAGAACCTCAACGACCCGGTTGCAGCCTATGAGGGGCTGCTGGAACATCCCGATACCGACCGCCAGAAAATCGCAACCGCCATCGACACAGGTGTAAAAGCCGTCGGACATGTCGTGATGTGGGCAAACGTGCTGTTGATCGCGGCGATTTTCTCGCAGGTCTCGCTGCGTTATCTGTTCAGCCAGAACTATCCCAAGCTGGATGAGGTTCAGTGGCATTTCTACGGGCTGGTCACGATGATCGGCATTTCCTATGCGCTGATCACCGACAGTCATGTGCGCGTCGATGTCCTGCACATGCAACTGTCGCGCCGGGCGCAGCGGGTGATCGAAGTGATCGGCATCCTGACCCTGCTGACCCCGTTCATCTACCTGATGATCGATCAGGGTTATGACTATTTCTACGAAAGCTTCCGCGTCAACGAACGGTCGGACAGCCCCACTGGCCTGCCTGCGCGCTGGGCATTCAAGGCGGTCATTCCGGTCAGTTTTGTCTTGCTGGCGCTGGCGGCTTTGGCGCGGCTGATCCATGACGGGCACGCGTTGCTCTACGGACCGGCCTCGGAACGCGTAGGCGCGCCGCTGCGCCGTATCCTGCTGGTGCTGGCTGTCTTTGCCGCCGTTTGCGTCGGCCTGACCTTCCTTGTCGAAACGACCGAGGAAAAGCTGGTCATCGCGATGTTCCTGACCTTCATCGCGCTGCTCTTTACCGGGTATCCGGTGGCCTGGGTTCTGGCCGGAGTGGGCGTTGCCTATTGCGGTCTGGCCTATCTGTTCGACAACGACCTGATGCTGTGGACCGGGTTGGAGAGTACCTTTACCGGGCTCGACTATCTGACCCTCGGCGCGGTGGTGAACCGGGTCTATGCGACCATGTCCAATGCGGTTCTGGTGGCCCTGCCCATGTTCATCTTCATGGGGCTGATGCTGGACGAGTCCGGCGTGGCCGAGCGTCTGATGTCCTCGATGCAGCGCCTGTTCGGCACGGTGCGTGGGGGTCTAGCGATCACTGTGACCCTGATTGGGATCATTCTGGCTGCCTCTACGGGCATCATCGGTGCCTCCGTAGTTCTGCTGGGCGTTCTGTCGCTGCCCTCGATGATGCAGCAGAAATACCAGCCGACACTGGCCGCAGGTGTGGTCTCGGCGTCCGGCACGCTGGGCATCCTGATCCCGCCGTCGATCATGCTGGTGATCATGGCCGACCAGATGGCCCTGTCGGTCGGAGACCTGTTCATGGCTGCGGTCTTTCCCGGTGTGATCATCGGCGGCCTGTACCTAACCTACATCTTCATTCTCGCGCTGGTGAAGCGTGATGCGGCCCCCGTGCCCGAAGGTGCCAAGGCCCCGGACTGGGCCGTCTTCAAGGACGTTCTGATAGCCGTCATCCCGACTCTGCTGCTGATCCTCGCCGTTCTGGGGTCGATCTTCGCGGGCCTGACCACACCGACTGAAGCCTCGGGCATCGGTGCGCTGGGGGCTGCTCTGCTGGCGCTGGGCTATCGCAAGCTGACCTTCCAGAAACTGTGGAACGTGCTGGTGTCGACCTTCAACACGACCGCCTATATCTTTGCGATCTTCCTGGGCGCGACCGTGTTCTCATACGTTTTGCGGGAACTGGGCGGCGATGAGCTGATCGAACATGTGGTTCAGTCCACCGGCTTCGGGGCCAATGGCACAATCCTGTTCATCCTGTTCATCGTTTTCCTGCTGGGCTTTGTTCTGGACTGGATCGAGATCACGCTGATCGTGCTGCCCCTGATGCGCCCGATCGTGAATGGCCTCGGCATCGACATTCCTGGCTTTGGCGTTCTGGATGAACCGGCGCTGGTTTGGTTCGTGATCCTGGTCGCGGTGACGTTGCAGACCAGCTTCCTGACACCGCCGGTTGGCTTTGCGCTGTTCTACCTGAAAGGTGTCTGCCCGCCCGAGATCAAGCTGACGCATATCTACAAAGGCATCATCCCCTTTGTACTGTTGCAGCTGACCGGTCTGGCGCTGGTCTTCCTGTGGCCGACGCTTGCAACTTGGCTGCCTTCGGTCGCTTATTGAGGAGGTTCTCGGATGCGTTTGAATCAATGCCATAACTTCCACGACTTCCGGCGGCTGGCAAAGCAGCGGCTGCCGGGGCCGATCTTCAACTATATCGACGGTGGCGCGGATGATGAGGTGACGTATCGGGAAAACACCAACGCGTTTGACCGCTGCGATCTGTTGCCCTCGGTTCTGAGCGGTGTGTCTGACGTGGATATGTCCGTCACCGTGATGGGGCAAAAGCTGGACATGCCGGTCTATTGCTCACCCACCGCCTTGCAACGCCTGTTCCACCATCAGGGCGAACGCGCGGTGGCTGCTGCGGCCGAGAGATACGGCACCATGTTCGGGGTCTCCTCTCTGGGAACCGTCTCGCTTGAAGAGCTGCGGCAAAAGCATAAGAACCCGCAGGTCTATCAGTTCTATTTTCACAAGGATCGCGGGCTTAACACAGCCATGATGCAACGCGCCAAGGAGGCGGGTGTCGAAGTCATGATGCTGACCGTCGACAGCATCACCGGCGGCAATCGTGAACGTGACTTGCGCACGGGCTTTTCGATTCCGTTCCGGCTGACCTTAGGCGGCATGATCCAGTTTGCGATCAAACCGATGTGGGGGATCAACTACGTCACCCACGAGAAATTCCGCCTGCCGCAGTTGGAGGAACACGTGGATATGGGTGGCGGGGCCAGTTCGATTGGCGGCTATTTCACCGATATGCTGGACCCGTCCATGAACTGGGATGATGTTGCGCAGATGGTGCGGGACTGGGACGGTCAGTTCTGCCTCAAAGGTATCATGACGGTCGAAGATGCCCGCCGCGCGGCCGAGGTCGGTTGTACCGGTATTGTCCTGTCGAACCACGGAGGGCGCCAGTTGGATGGCTCACGAACGCCGTTCGACCAACTGGCCGAGATCGTCGATGCGGTCGGCGACCGGCTGGATGTCATGATGGATAGCGGCATCCAGCGTGGAACCCATGTGCTCAAGGCGCTGTCTCTGGGGGCGAAGGCTGTGGGTGTCGGACGGCACTACCTCTACCCGCTGGCGGCCGCCGGACAGCCGGGCGTGGAGCGGGCGCTTGGCCTGATGCGTGCCGAAATCGAACGTGGCATGAAGCTGATGGGCGTCACGCGGATCGACCAGCTCACGCGTGAGAATATCCGCTATCGCGACCGCACGCCTGAGTTTGCCAGGGCCAGACGAGACGCGGCATGACCAACGAAGCCCTCATAAACACCTTTCGCGCCATTGTCGGATCGCGTCACGTCCTGACCGGCGCGCGCGCAACCGAGCGGTTTCGCCGGGGCTTTCGTTCAGGCGAGGGCGAAGCCCTGTGCGTCGTTCAGCCCGGTACTTTGCTGGAACAGTGGAAGGTTCTGCAAGCCTGCGTGGCCGCCGACAAGATCGTTATCATGCAAGCGGCCAATACCGGCCTGACCGAGGGGTCGACACCTTCGGGCAAGTATGATCGCGACGTGGTGCTGATCAACACCCGGCGGATGGATACGCTGGTGCCGCTGAACGGCGGCAAGCAGATTGTCAGCTTTCCCGGTGCCACGCTGTTTGCGCTGGAAAAACTGCTGGCCCCGATGGGGCGCGAGCCGCATTCGGTGATCGGTTCATCCTGTATCGGCGCGTCGATCGTGGGCGGTGTGTGCAACAACTCCGGCGGATCGCTTGTCGAGCGGGGACCGGTTTATACCGAACTGTCGGTCTATGCCCGCGTGGCGCAAGACGGTCAGCTTGAACTGGTCAACCATCTGGGCATTGATCTGGGCGACACTCCGGAACAGATCCTGTCCAACCTGGATGCGGGCACGTTCTCGCGCACGCCAGAACCCACCAACAAACGTGCCTCGGCCAGTGACTACGCGCAGATCGTGCGGGATGTGGATGCCGTTACCCCGGCACGGTTCAACGCCGACAAGGCGAAACTGTTCGAATCCGCAGGCTCGGCCGGAAAGCTCGCCGTGTTTGCCGTGCGTCTGGACACCTTTCCGAATAACGGGTCCGAGAAGGTGTTTTACATCGGCACCAACGATCCCGACGATCTTGCAGAATTGCGCCGTCATATCCTGTCTGAGTTTCGGTCCCTGCCTGTTTCCGCCGAATACATGCAGCGCGAAGTGTTCGACATCACCCGGGACTATGGCAAGGACACGGTCTGGATGATCGACAAGCTGGGCACCGACCGTTTGCCGATGTTCTTTGCATTGAAAGGCGCGGTGGATGCCCGTCTGCGGCGCATTCCCTTGCTGCGCAATTTCACGGACCGTTTCATGCAAATGGCCGTCAGCCTGCTGCCGCAGATCCTGCCGCAACGAATGACCAATTTCCGCGACCGGTATGAACACCACCTGATCCTGAAAATGAAGGATGACGGCATAGAAGAAGTGCGGGCCTGGCTGCCCGACTTTCTGTCAGGGCGGGATGCGGGCTTTTTCGAATGCACTCCGCGCGAGGCCAAGATCGCCGGCCTGCACCGCTTTGCCGCTGCCGGAGCCGCCGTCCGCTATATGGCGATTCATCAGGAAGAGGTCGAAGATATCATCGCGCTCGACGTGGCCCTGCGCCGCAATGATCGCGACTGGCTGGAAAATCTGCCGCCCGAGATTGACGATCAGCTGGTTCACAAACTCTATTACGGCCACTTCATGTGCCATGTCATGCATCAGGATTACGTGGTGCGAAAGGGCGCAGATCCCAAGGCGCTGAAAGCGGCGATGCTGAAGCTGTTTGACGAGCGCGGCGCGGAATACCCGGCCGAACACAATGTGGGGCATCTGTATGCCGCGAAACCTGACCTGGCCGCGCATTACAAATGCTGTGATCCGACCAATTCGTTCAACCCCGGCATCGGCAAGATGTCCCGGCACCGCGATTACGCTGACGGCTGAGCCAACCGGTGTTCCGCCGAAGACCCACGTAACCTGCCGCGTCCGACCTGGTCAGACGTGCATCTCAAGCTTTGCGCCGGGGAATGACGCCAGAACGGCACTCATCTGGGATTCCGGCAGGGCGCACAAGGCCGTCGACAGACCGTCGGCAATGGCTGCGCTGGGCGCGGACACGGAAACCACCCGTTCGAACCGGGCATCGGACCGGGGGTTCAGGATGTGACCCTGATCACCGGAAAGCATGACACCGCCGGTATCCGAGGTCGCAACAGCCCGGTCCCGAAGTTCAATTGACTGCAGAACTCTTCCGCCGCGGCCCGCCAGACCGACGTGCCAGTTTCGGCCATCGCTGCGCTTTCCCAAGGCGGCGATTTCACCCATGTTCACAAGCACATCCCGCAGGTCGTATGAGGCAAGCAATGCGCTGATACGATCCGTAATCGCGCCTTGTGCGATACCGTTCAGCGTCAATGCTGACTTCCCGGGGCGGGAAAGGCGGATCAGGCCGGTCTCAATCGACACAAGTTCCCAGCCTACTGCATCTCTTGCCGCGTGGATGTCCGATTGTTTCGCGCCGGATGCCAGAGCGGTCCAGACCGGTTGAACACTGGGGTCGAATGCGCCATCGGACGCCGCGTAAAGGGCCGTGCATAGGCTCAGCACCTTCAACAGGTCAAGGGAGGGATCGGCAAGGGCACCATCCCGGTTCAGCCGGCTCAATTCGGATTCGGGTCGGTACAGGCTGAAGATGTTTTCGAGGCGGTTCAGATCCGCCTCGACGGCGGCGAAAATCGGGACCGCCTGCGCGTCGGTCAGCCCCTCCAGCCGCAGGCTCGCCTTTGCCCCCAGCGCAACCCCGCGCCAATGGGCAATCGGGGCAGGGGACGCACTGGCAGGTACTGCGGCACAGGCGGCGGACATGGCTAGAAATCGGCGGCGAGTGACAAATGTCATGACGGGGTCTCCAATTTCAGGTCCAGATCGACGGGGCCCAGAACTTCGTTATCCGGAATGTCGCCCAGCAACCGGGGCGCGCCACCATACCGACTGATAAAGGCCTCGGCATCGTCGGGTTCCCCAAAGGGCACAACTTCGCGCGCGCCCATACCGCCGGCGACGTTGGCCCCGACAACGAATGTTGCGCCGTCAGCCGCGATCCAGTTCGAAACTCCCGGTTGCCGCCAATTGGGCGCGATGCCCATGTCACTGACATAGACAGCGGTGATTTTGGCATCGCGTTCAGGGCTTTTTAGGTAAGCCACCATGTCGCGTACTTGTGCGAAAAACAGCGGTGCGGGGTAGCCCTCCAGATGAATCTGCCCTTTTGGCCCGCCATGTTCGGCGATGTTCATCTGGCAGAAAAAGCTCAGCGCGTCCGCGGTCAGATCAACCGGGTCGGGGGCGATGGCCACCTCCTCTTTACAGGCAGCCATAGCGATCAGCGCAATCAGGGCAAGGCGCTTCATGGCTCGACCCTCCGAAATGCGGCGCGGGCGAGGGCAAAGCCCAGCACCGGCCAGACCAGCAGCGAAGCGGGCGCGGCCCAGACCGGCAGCGCCTGCGCGGCCCCGGTCATGCCGGAGGCCATGGCCACGCCCTCGGTCGCGGCGATGTTCCACAGACGGAATGCGTCGGCCGGGTTGGCCACCATCACCCATGGAAAGACGGATTGGGTGAAGGTGCCGCCCTTGTCCATGACGACGGCCCCCAACAGGCCCAGATCATAGAGGACGACAAAAACCAGCCAGAGCCCGGCCGACAGACCCGCCGCCGCCGTGGATCCCCTTGCCAGGGCAGACAGCAGGTATCCCAGCGCCAGAAACACGGCGCCTAAAAGGATCGAAGTGAGGATGAGGCGGGCCAGTGCCATCAGGCTTTCCGGCCCGGCACCGCCAAACCACGCGGCCACTGCGCCCGCGGTTCCGAAACCGACTGTCATGGCGAAGGCCAGCGCCGCCAGATGGGCGGTGAACTTGCCCAACAGGATTTCGCCCCGCCCGGCAGGATAGGATAGCAGCAGCGACAGGCTGCCCCGGTCCACATCGCCTGCGATGGCGTCGAAGGAGATCATCAGCGCCAATAGCGGCGCAAGATAGACCGACAGGGTTGTCATCGACGCGACCGAGACGGTCAGCATGTCGACCCCCAGCGTGCCGGTCGGCGCACTGCCCGCGAAGGTCAGGGCTAGTGCAAACAGCACCATGATCAGCGTGGTGACCAGCAGCCAGCGGTTGCGGCGCAGGATCAGTATTTCGGTGCGGGTTATAGCCAGGAAGCGGGTCATTGCAAATCCTCCTGTGCGTAATGGCGATAGAGGTCTTCCAGCTTGGGCGGAGTCATCTCGACATCCGCTACCGCGTCGCCCAGACCTGCGATCCGGCGCAGGGCTTTCATCTTGTCGTCGGGGGTGCAGAGCAGTTCCACGGACGCGCCATTGATCCGGTTGCCGCCCAGTTCGGCGGCTAGCGCATCCGGATTGGTGCTGGCGCGCACCTTTAGGCGGATCGGCAGACCGGCCAGCGCCGACAGGTTGTTCAGCGTGTCATCGGCCACCATTCGGCCCTTGCGCATGATCGCTATGCGGTCGGTGCGCGCCTCAACCTCGGTCAGTGCGTGGGACGCGATCAGCACGGCGGTGCCCTGTGCCGCCAACTCGTCGATAATGGCATAGAGGTCTTGTCGCGAAATCGGGTCAAGGCCGGAAGTCGGCTCATCCAGCAGCGCCACTTTCGGCTGGCCCAGCAGAACCTGCGCCAGACCCAAACGTTGCCGCATGCCTTTGGAATAGGTGCCGATCCGGCGATCCAGTGCATCGCTGAGGCCAACGCGGTCCAGCAGGCCCGGTACATCCGCCTTCGCGCCTGATAGCTGTGCGAACAAGGTCAGTTGCTCGCGGCCTGTTAGCGCCGGATGAAACGACACGGCCTCGGGCAAATACGCCGTTTCCCGCCGCGCCTGCGCGCTGCCGGGGGTGGCGTCCCCGATCCGGATGGCTCCACCATTGATCGGCGTCAGGCCGAGGATGGATTTGATCAGGGTCGACTTGCCTGCGCCGTTATGGCCCAGCAGCGCGACGCGCTGACCGGGGGCAAGGGACAGGGTGATATCGTCAAGCACGCGGGTTTTACCCCGATCCTTGAGAACATGGTCGATTGACAGGGCCTTATCCGTCATGAGGCACCTTTTTCATAGCTGGTGGTTCAGGGGCTTGCATCAATGGATTGCTGTCCATCACGCCGCCCGGCAGCAGCGCCGGGAAGGCCGATTGCGACCAGCGCACCAGTTGCACGGCAGGCGAGCCGAGCAACAGTTTGGCTGCGGGTTGGGTCCACAGCACATGGTCCATACTGTCATTTGGGCGATAGGGGGCGTCGGCGATGCCGTTGCCATCCACATCATAGGCGGCAAAATCGGACCAGTAATTGCCGCGCCCGTCCTCGGACCATTCGACCCATTTGGTCGAGACATATTTCACCTGAGTCCGGTTTCCGATGAATGAGTTGCCAACGATGCGGTTGCGCTCGCTGCCGGCAGTAAAATGGATGCCGATGCCGCATCCCTGGAACCAGTTGTCGGTGAATTCGTTCTTGTTGGAGTTATAGAGGAAGGTACATTTTTCCTTGGCACCTATCACTACGTTGCCGGTGATCTGACTCTTGTTGGCGTAGTTCAGCATCACGCCATGTTCCCGGTCACCAATCGAGACGTTGTCTGCAACTTTCACATTGGTTGTGAACATCACCGCATAGCCCAGATCGTTGCCGATCGAGACATTGTCGCTGACGACCGAGTTGTCCGCATACATGTAATGCACGGCAAAGCGCAGATCGCGGAACAGGTTGCCGGTGAAGGTGTTTTTCTTGGACGAGTTCACAAAGATCCCGTCGCGGCCGTATCGAATGTCATTACCTTCAACCACTGCACCGGGGGCATTCCAGACATAGACGCCATTGCCGCGGTTATTCATCCGCCGGTCTTGGCGGCCTTCGATCCGGTTACTACGGACAACGCTGTCCTTGGCCCCGTGAATGTCCACACCATAAAGATTGCCCAGCAGTACGTTATCCTCGACCACCGGGGCCTTGGCCGTTTTGGTCAACTGGATGCCGCTGTCGATCCCGTCATGGCTTGAGCCCGAGCCGATCACCGTCAGCCCACGCACCGTTACGCCCGACCCGGTCACGGTGATGACGCTGCCCTCACCTTGCCCGTCGATGGTGGCCTGTCCCAGCCCATCCAGGGTGACGGGCCGGTCCAGAACCAGGGTTTCGGTGTAAACACCGGGGCTCAGGCGGAGGGTGTCACCATCCGCCGCCTGCGCCAGTATTTCATTGATGGCCCCCGCCCGGTTGGGCACATCCCAGTCCGCCGCCCAAAGGGGCGAGCCGAGCAGGAGCGGTATGAGCAGGGGCCAGCGCATAGGTTATGCTCCCTGCGGTTCGACCAGCATCCGGCCGCGCATTTCCATGTGCAGCGCGTGGCAGAACCACTGGCAATAGAACCAGTGTACGCCCGGACGGTCAGCGGTGAAGGTGATCGACGCGGTTGCCATCGGTCCGATCTCGAAGGCGATGCCGTAGTTGCCCAGGCAGAAGCCGTGGGTCACATCGTCCACGTCATCCAGATTGGTGACGAAGATTGTTACCTCGTCGCCCTGTTTGACGGTGAACTTCTCAAGGCTGAAGGTCGGCGCCTGCGAGGTCATGTAGACCCGCACCTTGTTGCCATCGCGGATGGGTTCCTCGGCACCTTCTTCCAGATCGATGCCATCGGCCTCGGCCTGTTTGCGGGCGTCTTCCCAAGTGACGTCGTTGCGGTCCCATACATTGACCGGGTTGACGATGTCGCTGCGAACGATGATCGAGTCATGCGGCTCGGCAAAGGTCGGTCCGTCGTGAACAACTTTCATCTCGTCTGTCGAGATGTCGATCAACTGCTCGTTCTCTGGCTTCAGCGGTCCGACGTTCAGGAAGCGGTCTTTCGAGAACTTGTTCATCGAAATCAGCCACTTGCCGTCGGCATCCTTGGTTTCACCCATGGAGGTCGAGTTGTGGCCCGGCTGATAATGCACGTCGACCTTCGAGATGATCGGGTCCACATCGGCGCCACCGTAGGCTTCGATTGCCTTGTCGATGTTCCACTTCACGATCTGGCTGTCGAGGAACAGCGTGGTGAACGCGTTGCCCTGACCGTCATAAGCGGTGTGAAGCGGGCCAAGACCCAGCTGCGGCTCACCCACGATGCACGACCGCGGGTCGGCGTCGCTTTCGAACAGGGCGTCCAGCTTGGTGACGTCCATGATCGATACGGTCGGCGACAGCTTACCGTTGATGCAGACGTGCTTGCCGTCGGGCGCGGTGTTGATGCCGTGCGGCGAGTTCGGGATCGGGATGTAGCGGGTGTAGTTCTTGTTCTGACCCTTACGTCCATCTAGAACCTTGACGCCTTTCAGCTCCTGATAGTCGCCGGCTTCGATGCCTTTTTCGATTTCCGCGAGGTTGAAAACAACGACGTGGTCCAGTTCGTTCTCGGTCATCTCGGCCAGGTTCATGCCCATTTCCGAGTTGTAGGAGGTCGAGTAGGCGTACTTGCCCTGATAGTCGCAGTCGGTGTTGTCGAGGTTCCCCGACACGATCACTTGCCACGCCACTTCCATGGTGTCGCCGTCCAGCGCGGTGAAGATGTTTACGTATTGCGACGGATCATCCAGCACGCTGCCATCGTTGACCAGCGGCGTTTCATCTTCGCCATTGGCAAAGACATAGCCGGTGCGCGGGAATTTCTGCGGACGCAGACCGTGGATCGCCTTGGCATTCGGGATCTCGGTGATCTTGTCGCATTTCATTACGTCACACCGTACGCGGGCAACGCGGGTGTTGGCCTTGTCGTTCATGAACAGGTAGCGGCCATCATAGGTGCCGTCGGTGAACGACATATGCGGGTGGTGCAGGTCGCCGTTGTCATAGGTTTTCATGCCGCGCTTGGCGAGGAATTCCTTGGTTTCCGGCAGCAGACCATCGGTCATGATTTTCAGTGACTCGTTGGTCTGACCCCAGCCCGTGGCCGAGCAACGGTTGAACACCGGCACCCGCATCAGCTCGCGCATGGACGGGAAGCCCAGGATGCGCAGCTCGCCTGTCTGACCCGAGGACCAGAAGCCGTAATATTCGTCCAGCTCACCGGGCTGCAGGTTGGCATTGGCCGCAGCACTGGCCTGTTTCGCGGTCATCAGGGTTGAGCCTAGACCGGTTCCGGCCAGCACGGCGCCGGTTGCGGTCGCACCCAGCATCCCACGGCGTGTGATGTTCAGTTTGTTGTCTTGTTCCGACATGATCGTTCCTCCTTTTTAGGAAACGGTTTGCGGTTTGGCGTTCGGATGGTTCGCCGGTGGCTGTCCGAGAGGGGTCTTCATCTGGACCGACCCCGTCTTGGCCCGCCGTTTCAACTGGCGGATGACGACGGGACATTTCGTCTCGGACTGGTAGAGCACCTGACAATGCAGGCAGGTGACGCACTCGTTCGGATTGATCTCACCAGTGGGGTGGATCGCCTGAACGGGGCATTCGTTGGCGCAGGTCTGACAGGGGCTGCCACAATCGGGATAGCGGCGCAGCCAGTCGAACATGCGGATGCGGGCGGGGATGGCCAGCGCTCCGCCCAGCGGGCAGAGATAGCGGCAATAGAACCGTTCGATGAACAGCCCGATCCCCAGCAGGGTCAGCGCAAAGACCACAAACGGCCAGTCGCGCATGAATTTCAGGATGATCGCGGTCTTGAACGGCTCGACCTCGGCATATTTCTCGGCCAACGGGATCGAGACAAAGCTGAGGCCGAAGAGACCCAGGAAGATCATGTATTTCGCGGGCCAAAGCCGCTCGTTCAGACCCCAGGGCAGCGTCCATTGCGGCACTTTCAATGCTCGCGCGATCTTGTTGGTCAGCTCTTGCAGCGCGCCAAATGGGCAGAGCCAGCCGCAATAGGCACCCCGGCCCCAGAACAGCAGCGCGGCGGCGACCGCAAACCATTGAATGAAGACCAGCGGGTCCAGCAGGAAGGCATCCCAGCTAAACCCGGTGCGCAGGCTGCCGGCCAGTGCCATCAGGTTCACGACGCTGAGTTGCGCGTTGGCGTACCAGCCGATGAAGAACAGGGTCATCGTCAGGTATCCGATGCGGAACCAGTAGAAGACCCGCGCGTTCATCGTGGCGTGGAACTGGAAGAAGAACGTTGCCGTCAGTACCAGCAGCATGACGCCCAGAACACCGATTTCCACCGTGCGATCTTTCCAGATGCGCTGCCACAGCGCGGCCTTGGCGGCGGCTTCACCGGTAGCATCGTCAACCACAGTAGGGGCGGCAACCGGCAGCAGGTACTGTTCGGGCAGTCTGTAGCCCAGATCGAAGGTCAGGAAGGTCTTCTGAACCGCGCCCACGGCGCGCTGCACCAGCAGTTGCAGGCGGAACGGCTCGGCCGGGTCGAACTCGGCCTCAGCGGGGATTTTGAAGATATCCAGCTCGGTAAAACTCGGCGCATCAGCGGCCGCAACCCTGCCAAGACGCTCTTGCTGCTTGTCAAAGAACCGGACCGAGCTGTCGCCCTGAATCAGTTGAATCCGGTCGAAGATCCCGCCGCGCACATAGCCAGAGCCCTTAAAGCTGTAGGCCCCGCGCCCCAGCACCAGAATGGCCTGTTCGCCCTCGTCCAGCCACTCGGTCAGGTTCTGATACTCAGCCTCGCCCAGAAGGGACTTGCCAATCGAGGGAACGGACACCAGCGCCATGTGCATGTCAATGAACGTGTCGTCCGGCTCGCCCGGTTCGGGGCGTTTGATGGTGCGCTTATCACCGGTGGCCTCAAAGGCGGCGTTGACCTGACCGACGTCCAGCGTCAGTCGCCGGATCGAGCCGTCACCCGACAGGGTGGTCCAGTCATAGATGGCGTTTTTAGCCATATCGACTTCGCGTTTCGGCCCGTCGGCCTGTAATGGCGACAGCCCACCTAAACCCAGCGCGCGGGCCACTTTGATACCTCCGCGCACAAGGCTGTCGTCGATCACCATGATCGTGACCGTTGCGCCCGAGATAATGTCAAGGTCATGCCCCTCACCCCCGGTCTCGGCCTCACGTTTGAGGTCCAGCCCGGCATAGCCTTCGGTCAGTTCGACCATGCGGGAATTTGGGATGCCGATCAGGACGATGGGTTCCGAGTGTTTGACCAGTTTCACGCCGGTCAGAACCGCATCGTCATCGATGGCCGCAACAACGTGAATGGGCTTGCCGGAATAGCCTGTCGTGCCGACAAAATCTGAGGTCAGGAAGGCCCAGGCGACAGGCTCGCCCCCTTTCAGAACAGGGGCAACGGGCACGTCGTCGCGCACCGGACCAAAGGCATCGGCACCGGGGACCAGATCTGCGGGTGCGATATCGGGCAGGAAGCTGGCGAGGCTGTCGGCACGGGCGCTGATCGCGATCAGGCAGGACAGGGTAAAGGCCAGCAGGAATTGGATTGCGCGACTTACGACCACGGCGCACCTCCGATAGTTTGGGTGGACACCATGGACACGCGCAGGGCGCGTTCGGTTCTGTATTCGGGCGCGGCCGGGGGGCCACGGGTTTCAGGCCAGAGCCAGCCGGAAAAGGTCGGCTCGGGCCGATCGCGCAATTCGGTCTGTGCAACACACACGAACGAGGGTTGCGCCAGTTCGGCCGGATCGGTCAATGGGCCGGCCGATGTTACGGCGCACAGGGCGCAGTCGGCACATTTCGGACAGGGTACGGTTGGGTCTTCGGTTCCCTCTTCGAGGTCCACCTGAACCCAGACCGCCCCTGCCTCCGAGCAGATCTCCACCCACATGCTTTGCCCGGGACTCGCCAGCGCCGGACCAAGCATTTGCAACAGCAGAAGAAGGATGCCCGCCAGTGCACACATGACGCGGGAGACGCGAACAGGGAGAGTGTGCAGAGGGTGTTGGGCGGGCATGGAGAATCCAACTCGGCAGTCTTTCCTGTGACCTACGGGATTCTCGCGGACGAAGACTTGACTTAGGTCAGGTTGCCGCGAAATTACCGCCTACTCATCAGCCTCGTCCATCAGGCCGCGCACCCACCGCCCGGCCAGCCACGAGGCCGGGATACCCAGCGGTATTGACCACAGGATTGCGGTGACCGGTTCGATCACGCCAAATCCGGCGCTGTTGGCAATCAGACCGGCCAGAAACAGGTTGATGGCCACGGTCAGTGCCGTGGCCGGGTACAGCAAAACCGCCAGCTTCCACACCTGCCATTTACTCTCAGTGGCTGGTGCCTTCCGAGAAGGTGATTTTGTTCCAGACATTGTATTTTCCCGAAGGTTTGCGCATCGGCAGGCGGCGGACCTCTTCCAGCGTCTGCGCGTCATAAACGATCACTGCGCCGTCATCCTCCCAGATCGAAACCAGCGCGTGACTGCCGTCCTTTGTGAATTCCACATGCGCGACGGTTTTGCCGGGGGCGGGGCGCAGAGTTTTCACGATTTCAAGGCTTTGCTTGTCGATCACATGCATCGCGTCCTTGTTCGGCCCAAAGAACACATCGGCCCAGACATAAGGCGAATTCTCATGGCTGCGCATGAAAAAGCCCGGCCCTTCGGTCTTGATCCGTTTGACCGTTTCCCAAGTTTCCATGTCGATCACCGACACGGTGCCATCGGTCAGATGCGGCGTGGCCATCACGGTTGTATCACCATGTTTCCACGTAATGCCTGACCCCAGATGCGGCATCCCCGGCAAGTCCAGATCGGCCACTTTCTGACCGATGACAAGGTCGATTACCTGACCCCCCTTGCCGTCTCGGGACGCGCCCATGACGTATTCATAGCTTTGGTCGAAAAAGAAATCGTCCAGATAGTCGGGCGTGGTTATCTTGCGCACCGGAAAGGGGTCGGGGTTCTTGAACTGTCCCTCGATGCGGAAATCGTGACCGATGCCGAATTGCGGCGGGTTGGCGCCGTAGAAAACCTCCCAGATTTCCGGGACGTCTTTCAGGGCCAGTACAAAGCTTTCGCGCGGTGGGGCCTGATAAACTGCGGACACACGGCTGGGATTACCCTTTTTGCTTTTGATGTCGATGACTTTGGCAACCGAGAGGTCCCCGGTCGACAGAAGGGTCAGGCTGTTGGGCAGGTAATTCGCCACCGCCACCCATTTGCCGTCACCTGACATGGCGATATTGCGGCTGTTTAGTCCCGCGCGCACGCGGCCTACCTGTTTCAGTGCCCAGATGTCGTATTTCTGGACCCAGCCATCGCGGGACATGATGAAAACATAGCGGCCATCGGGGCTGAACTTTGGCCCGCCATGCACGGCGAAGGGTGTCTCGAACCGGTCCAGAACCTCGAACGTATCACCGTCCAGAACGCTGACATGGTGATCGCCGGTCTCAACCGCCAGCGTGATGTTCATCGGGTCGCTGGGCCAGACAGGCGCGTCCACCGGCACGTAATCGTCGTCGAGAATACGGCTGGCCAAAATCTCGGCTTCACCCCATTCCGGATTGGTTTCCAGCGGAGATTTCAGCCAGCCGGCCAGTTCTTCGATCTGCAACGCATCGAGTTCCTGCGAAAACGCAGGCATTTGCGTCGCAATGCGGCCTTCGGCAATCACCGCGGCCACGCGAGGGCCGCGCATCCGTTTCAAAGTCTCGGGGATCAGGGCCGGGCCAACCCCGCCCAGGCGGTTTGCACCGTGGCAGGATGCGCAATGTTCTGCATAGTCCGATGGCGCGTCAGCCCAGGCGGTACCAGCCAGCAGCAGCGAACAGAATGTGCCGATTTTCAAAGTGTCAAAAGAACTGATGTGCCGGATCATGACGTTTCCCCCGGAACGGTGTCACCTGCAGGCGTTCGCCCGCATCCTCGACGCCGATTTCTTGATTAGAGAGGTAGCAGGCCGGGTCTTCGGCCCAGGGATCTCCGGTCAGTTGCAAGGCGCGGATGCGGGTATTGCCGCCACAGACGTCTTTCAGCTGACAGGCTCCGCAACGCCCCTTGAGCGGGCGCGGGCGGGTGCGCAGCATTGCGAGCATCGGATCATCGCTGGTCCAAAGCTCGGAAAACGGCTTGGTCGTCACATTGCCGACCGTGTAGTCCGACCAGTAGGTATCGGGGTGGACCCGGCCCAGGTTGTCGATATTGGCGACACCCAAACCGCTGGAGTTGCCGCCCCACGCCGCCAGGTGTTCACGCACATGGGCTTCTTTTTCGTCGTCGAAACGCGCGCGGACCCAGTTCAGGAAATACCCTGCATCGGCGTCATTGTTGCCGGTCACGATATCCAGCGGGCGCCCGCCCGAGGCGGCTTCCCACGCGCGTTCCAACAACAGATCCAGCCCCTTGCGGGTGCGCAGATGTTCGGCGTCCTCGCCCCGGTTCTTGTCGCCACGCCCGGCATAAACGAGGTGGGACAGATAGAACTTGTCGACGCCTTCGTCGTCGCACAGTTGCAGCAAGTCGGGCAGGTGGTGTTGCGTGCCTTCGGTCAGGCAGAACCGCAGACCAACCTTGATACCGCGTTTCTTGCATTCTCTCACGCCGCGCAGGGCATCGGCAAAGGCACCTTCGACACCCCGGAACCAGTCATTCGTGGCCCCGATCCCGTCCAGCGAGATACCGACATAGCTGAACCCTACATCGGCGATCATGTCGGCGGTTTCGTCGTAAATCCGTGTGCCGTTGGTCGACAGCGCCAGCATCGGCACCAGATCGCGGGCCCGCTTGGCAATATCAAAGAAATCGAACCGGTCCAGCGGTTCCCCACCCGAGAGGATCAGGGCCGGGACGCGAAATTGGCCCAGATCCTCAAGGGTTACCACGGCTTGCTCGTGACTGAGCTCGCCCGGGAACGCAACATCCGCCGAGACGGTGTAGCAATGGCGGCATTTCAGATTGCAGCGCCGCGTCAGGTTCCAGATCACCACCGGCTTTACAGGGCCGGGGCGGCGTTTGCGCACCGGGGTCGGATTGACCAGTTGGTGCATATATTCGGTCAGGCGGAACATGGTCTCAGCCTTTCGCTTTCAGGCGCAGCCCGGTCTTTTTCAGGATGCGCGTGGAATACAGGATGTCTTTGGCCCGACAGGCGTCGCCCAGAATGGCCGTGATTTCGGCGCGCTTTTCCTCGACCTCACCCCGGTCCGAGCCGTGGACCATGGCGAACAGGTTATAGGGCCAGCCGGGCAGGGCGCGGGGACGCTCATAGCAATGCGTCACAAAGGGCAGTGCCCCGATTTGTGCGCCCAGTTCGGCGATGCGGTCGTCATCGACATCCCAGACAGTCATGCCGTTGGCAGTCATGCCCAGCTTGTAATGGTTTGGCGCAGCAGCGATGCGGCGGATCACACCCCGCGATTTCAACCCGGCAAGGCGGTGCAACAGGGTGTCCTGATCCATGCCCAGAGTTTCGGCAACCTGCGCATAAGGCGCTGGCACAAGCGGTAATCCGCCCTGAAGCGCCTCAATGATCTGTCTGTCAGTGTTGTCGATCATGCCGCCACCCGGAAACCGATGAAAAATTCCTGCAATTTGGGGAAACGGAGGATTGCGATCCCCGTTTCCCGTTCGATGGCATCGGCGGTGGCCTCGATCCCCTCGGGCGTTTCTGTGGCCAGCACGAACCACATGTTCAGCCGGTGCGTACGCTCATAATTATGGGCAACCTCGGGGTGCGCATTGACTTTGGTCAGGACGGTTTCGAATTTCCCGGCCGGAACCGCCATGGCGCACAGGCAGAAGGCGCCCCCCATGGCGGCGGCGTCGAAAAACGGGCCAAAGCGCGTGATGACACGGCTGTCTTTCATCCGGGTCAGGCGATGCAGCAACTCGCTTTCTGAGATGCCAAGCTCATCAGCAACAGCGCCATAAGGATGGGGGGTCAGCGGCAGATCATCCTGCATCCGGTTCAGGATTGCGCGGTCAGTTGCATCCGGTGTCATGCGGCGGCCTCCTTTGGCTGGATCAGCGCGCCGGTCTGTTTGAAACAACGGGTCGAGAACAACACCTTGTGCTGTGCGCCGAACAATTCGGGCAGGGCTGCAGCGCCGGCAAGTACCTGCCGCGCCTCGTTGCGCGAACGTGCGTGTATCATCGAATACAGGCGATAGGGCCAGATATCCGCGATCGGACGGCGTTCGTAGCACAGCGTAACGCCGGGATAGGCGGCCAGCGCGGGCCCGGCCCGGTCCACCTGCTCGGGCGGCATGTCCCAGACCACCATCGCGTTGGCGGACCAACCAAGCGCGCGGTGCCGCACGATGACCCCCAGACGCGAGATGATGCCAGCGCCGTGCAGGACCTGAATCCGCACCATCACATCCTGCGGGTCGCGGTCCAGAGACCGGGCGAGCGCAGCATAGGGATCCGCAACCAAAGGCAGGCCCGAACTAAGCGCCTGCAGCAACGCGCGGTCGCCGTCCTGCATTGCGGAACGGTCGATCCGGCGCGGCTTGGGTATATTGTGGGCCTGGCCAGACATGCGAAAACCCAGATCAACGTTGAACGGGCGCACAAGGCGCAGGTCCAGAACCTGCAGGCCCGTCCGCTGTCCGATCCGGGCCAGCGTGTCGTCCACATGCGCACGGTCGGGGCCGGTGGCAACGAACCAGAGGTTCCAGTTGTCCTCGCGCTGATAATTGTGGTTCACACCCGGTTCGGCGTCGATCAGGGCCGCGACCTCTTCCACACGCGCATCCGGGGCGGCGACCGCGGCCAGAGTGCTGGCCGAAACTGCGCCGGGTGCAATTGTTGCGCCGACGCGGGTGATGCGACCCGTGGAGCGCATTCGGTTCAGGCGGTCCAGAACTTCGGCCTCGTCAAGACCCAGCGCGTCGGCCAGCGATTGAAAGGGGCGTTCGATGACAGGAAAGTCGCGCTGGAATTCATCCAGCAACCGGCGGTCAATCGGATCGGTAATATGGTCCATCTGTTACAGCCCCGTTCTGTGCGCCCGAGCGGTAAAGAAGATGCCGGATGGGCTGTCCGCTTCGATTTCGCGCAATTTTTCAAATGTTTGCGTGTCGTAAATCATAACCTTTCCGGCATCGCGCACGCTGATCCAGACCTCATGCCCACGGGGCGTGAACTCCATATGCAGTACGGCGGGGCCGGGTTTGAATTCGTGGATGACTTGTTTGGTCACTGAATCGATCACCTGAATCGTGTCGTTCAGCGGATGGGCGAAATTCACCCAGACCTGCCGCCCATCAGGTCGGGCCATGGCAAAGACCGGCTGGCCATGGGTTTTGGTGCGCCCGGTTTCGTGCAGCGCGTCGGCGTCGATCCACAGAACCTCGTGATGGCCGACGGCGGGCAGGACAAACTCGCGCCCGGTCAGCGCCCAGCCTTCAAGGTGAGGCATTTTGTAGACGGGCATCTCTTCTTGCCCACGGCCGTAATCGGGCAACACCCGGATCGGTTCAGGGCTGTCGGACCAAAGGTCCAGCGCGGTCAGACCGTCCTCGCCAAACAACCCGGTGATATAGGTGCGGCCATTGGCGGTGATCAACGCGTCATAGGGGTTTTTGCCCATGTCGGGAATTTTCGTGATCTCGGGCGCGCCCGCGGCGAAATCGGCAATCCAGGTTTCACCCGAGTCCCACATGGTGAACACGAACCTGCGGCCGGGCGCGTCGACCAGACCGATGGTTTTTCCGCCCGTGGGGATGTCTGCAACCATCTCAAGCGTTTCGGCATCGAACACCCGAACGCCGCCGGGTTCATAATTCGACACCGCAACCAGCTTGCCATCGTCCGAAATCGCGCCACCGATGGCGTTACCGGCCTGTACCACGCGCCCCGCGATCTGGCGGGTGACGATGTCCACCTTGGTCAGCCCGCCATCGCGCCCGAACACATAGGCAAAACGTTCATCCGGCGAATAAACCAGCGAGGCATGGGACAGATCGCCCAGCCCTTCGATCCGCGCCAGTGCCGCCCGGTCGGACTGGTCGATCAGCAGGACCGAGCCCGTGGCCCGTTCGATCACCAGCCCCAGATCCCCGGTTGCGGTAGGTTCAGCGCTAGCCGTTGTCATCATCAATGCGGCCGCAAGGCCAAGAACGATCTGTTTCATTTTGCCTCCTGTTCCAGCAGGTAACGGGCAATCCACTCGGCCTCTTCTTCGCTGATCAGCGGTCGCCACGGGGGCATCGCCGTGTCGGGAATGCCGTCGAGGATCACACCGGTCAGGATGTCAGGGTCGTAATGCTGCAGGGATTGCGATCGCAAATCCGGGCCAAGCCCGCCCTTCAGCGAGAGCCCGTGGCAGGAACCGCAGTCCTGATGCACAAGGCGTTTCAGGGCACCGGGGTCGATGGCGTCTGCGGCAAAGGCCGACGTGGCCACCAGCACGGCGGTTGTCAGAACCGCATGCACGGTCCAGCCCGGCCGCCCACTGTATGTGTGTGTGACGCTAGCCATGCGCCTGCTCCAAAAGTTCTGCAACAGGCCGTTCTGCGTAGAGCGAGACGACCTGCCCGATGATGAATAATGTGGGTGCCTTCAACCCGGCCTCGCGCACATCGGCCGCCAGTTGGTCGAGCCGTGAGACAACCCGCCGCTCGTCCGGTGTGGTGGCGTTTCCGACCGCCAGTACCGGGGTCGCGCCGGGCAGGTTCTCGGTCATCAGCCCCATGGCGATCTGGCCGATATTGGCCACGCCCATATAGACCACGAGGGTCGACTCCGGGTCGGCCAGACGCTTCCAGTCCAGATCCAGAACCTTGTCGGCCTGACGATGGCCGGTGACATATTGGACCGATGTCGCGAGTCCGCGATGGGTCAGCGGCACGCCGGTGGAACAGGATGCGCCTTGCGCGGCGGTGATCCCCGGCGCGTATTCGACGGCGATTCCCCGATCCGTCAGATAGGCGGCTTCTTCCGAGCCGCGGCCAAAGATCATCGGATCGCCACCTTTAAGACGCGCCACGGTGTGACCGGCGCATGCCTCTTCCAGTAAAATCTCGTTGATCCGGTCCTGCGGAACGGTGTGGCATTTCGGAGCCTTGCCAACCGGGATCAGCCGCGCGTTTTCCGCATGCATGGCGAGGATGTCATCCGAGACCAGCCGGTCATAAACCACCACATCGGCTTCCTGCAGCATGCGCAGGGCGCGCAGGGTCATCAGCTCGGGGTCGCCGGGGCCGGCACCAATCAGGAAAACCTTACCGCTCATCTTGCAAACTCGCTTGTTCTGAATGCTTTCGGAACCCGGGCCCGCGGTACAAATCCGGCGCGATTACAGGACGTTGCTGGGTGAACCGGGCGTGTCATGGGGGCAGGTTGGCGCAATCGCAAATCAACCTCCTTGACATAAGTTAAGGAGCGCGGGATTTGCCCCGCGCCCCTTTGTCCTGCCTGTATGTCCTGCCCCGGCTCAGGGTTCGACGGTGATCATTCCGATCATGTTCTGCGTTTCCCAATGCGGCCCGCACAGATAGTCCTGCGGACCGGGTGTAAGGAAGGTCAGATCAACCGTTTCTTCGGGGAACAGCCGGTCGCTTTCGGGTTCGCTGCCGTCTTTCAACAGGACCGAATGGCTGGTGCGTTTGTCGACATTTACCCAGCGGACCGTAGTGCCGGCCTTCACGGTCAGCTCGAACGGGCAGAAATTGTATTTGTACATGAGCACCACTTCGGCGTCCTCTACGGCCGAGGATGGCTGACCGAACAGCTCGACATAACGTGCCTCGGCTTCGGCGCAAATCTCGGCGGCATCATCTGCCCATGCCGGGGCTGCCAGTAAAAGCAGGACAGGAAGAAGGCGGTGGGGTTTCATCGTCCAAATCTCCGTTCCGAAAAGGGTGAGGGCCGGATCATCCGGCCCCCTCCGTTACTGTTTCACCACGTTGATAAAGGCCGCGTCGTCATCCAGCGCCAGGCTGGTGTCCAGCGTCACATGGTGGAACCGCGCGGCGGCAAAGTCGTCGTGGATGGCGAAGCCGACGGTGTAGGTTCGGCCCGGCTCCAACGGCACATCACCGGGCGCGCCGGAGTTCAGTGGCCGGGTAAAGACCACGGTCCACATACCGCCGGACAGGCTGGCCGAGGCGGCAATCTCACCGTCATTCACCACGCGCTGTTCCAGCAGATAGCCGTTGGTGGCGCTGCCATCGGCATAGACGCGCATCAGGTCCAGATAGGTGCCGTCGGCCAGGTACTGCTCGATCTGCTCGGCAGCCTGCAGCTTGTCCCAGCCACCCAGCGGCTTACCGCGGCGACCACGGGTTTCAATCTCAGTACGGCTTTCACTGATATATTTGGTCACCGTGTCCTGAGCTGCCATGCGGCCGGTGAAATCGCCATTGGCGGCAATCGCGTCGGCGCCCGGATCAAAGGGCATATAGCTGTTGTCGGCGTGGCACGAAGCCCAGCAGCCCACCTGATCACCCATCTCGATCCCGGTGCCGGTGATCATCATGGCAACCTTGATCTGGTTGTCGGGGTCCATCTTGCCACCATCGACAAACGGGGCAGGGTTATGGCCCGCATCCGGCCATTGCAGACGGATGTACAGGTTCTCGTCATCATGCGCCGCCTGAACGGTTGCGTCGATGACACCGCGTTTGCCGGGGATCGGGGTGGGCTCAAGATCACCACCCGCAACGATCTTGTTGCCGATCGTGTCCAGTTCCTTGGCATGGCAGGTGGTGCATTGGTCGCCCCCCTTGGTCAGCGGACGGGCCCCGCCATGCAATTTACCGTTCTGGACCCACTCAAACGAAGCCTGCCCGGGGTAGAACAGTTTAAGATCGGCGCTGGCAACGGCGTTCCAATCGATATCCGCACCGACATCGCTGCCTCCGCCACCCGCAGGTGCGGCGGATTCTTCGCCAGCGGCCTTGGCACGTTCTTCAGCAACGGCGGCGTCAACAGCGGCCGCGATCTGGGCCTGCACGGCCTCTTGCTGAGCCGCGCGGGCGGCTTTCTCAGCTTCGGCCTCGGCGGCTTCCTTGGCTTCGATCCGTTCAAGGCTAGCCATGTATTCGGCCGGGATTTCACGGATAAAGGCCGGATTCGGGGCTTCGAGCTTTTCCAGGTACTCTTCGTCGGCCCGGTCACGCGCATCCGAGTGTGCAATCCCCTTGTGGCAGTCAATACAGGTCTGGCCAACCGTCATTGCGTTCAGGTGCTGCTGGCGCGCGCGGGGTTTCTGAAACTCGGGCATCATCGATTCGAAATCGTGGCAGTTGCGGCATTCACGCGAGTCGGTGGCTTTCATCCGTTCCCACTCGTTCATGGCCAGATGCACGCGCTTGGCTTCGAATTTCTCACGCGTGTTGATGGATCCGACCATCTTGCCATAGAGCTCTTTGGACGCCTTGATCTTGCGGATCATCTTGTGGGTCCAGTCCTTGGGCACGTGGCAATCGGAACAGACCGCGCCCACGCCGGACCGGTTCACGTCGTGGATCGTGCCGGTGTATTCCTCGAAGACGAAATCGCGCATCTCGTGGCACGAGATGCAGAATTCCTTGGTGTTGGTGGCTTCCATGGCGGTGTTGAATCCGCCCCAGAAGATGATGCCGCCTGCAAAGGCCGCGGCAATGCCGGCCACGGGCATTCCCCACAGGAAATACCGGCGCCAGATTGGTGGTTTTTTATCCGGTTCGGAGGTCATATCCGGGCTCCGTTTGGCTGTCTTGACTGGCGCGGCTTGTCAGGCCGGCGCGTTTGGCTGATGGGGAAAACGGGGAAAGGGCGGGCGAGGGGCCCGCCCTTTCCGAAGTTGGTGCAATTTGCGTCAGGTGACGTGGTTCGACCGGTTGTAGACGTTGAACTTGCCGGTCGGGGCAAACAGACCCTTCACGCGGCCGATCTCTTCCAGCGTCTTGGCGTCGAAGATCACGATCTCACCATTCGCCTCTTTCGAGGTCGAGCGGTTCCACTTGGAAACCCAGACCTCGGAACCGTCCTGGTTGAACTCGAAGTGGACGGCGACGTTGCCTTCCTCTTCGGTGATCTGGATCGTTTTCACGATCTCACCGGTTGCCTTGTCGATGACCTGCACCGATTGCTGAATCTCAGGCTCGGGGTGCTTGGTCTGGTCGGCCCAGATGTAATCCGATTCCGGGTGTGTCCGGATGAACAGACCGGGTCCGTCGGTTTCCACCTCATAGCAGACCTTCCAGGCGTCGTCCGGGCGACCTTCGGGGTCGTTGCCCCAAACGGTGACCGTGCCTTCACCCAGGTGGGTTGTACCGGCAACCGGGCCGCAATTCGGGTCATCCCAGTTGGCGCCCGGGCCGGGGTGCGGCAGCGGCGCGGTGTCGATCAGAGCTTCCAGCTTATGGGTCTCGGTATCGACCACGACCATCTTGTTCGACGCGTTTGCGGCGATCTGGAAGTAGCGGCCGGTCGGATCGAAGAACCCGTCATGCAGGAATTTGGCGCTGTCGATCTTGTCGATCCGCAGGTTGTCCAGGTCGGAATAGTCCACCTGCCAGAGCTGACCCAGTTCCTTGACGGCCACGATCCAAGTGGGTTCGTTCGGGGTGGTGTAGATGGCGGCCACGCGGGCCTCCTCCACATAGTCCCCATCCACATTGTAGCCCCGGGTCGAGACGACCTTTTTCGGCTCCATGGTTTCGGCGTCGACGATGGCGAAATGCGGCGGCCAATAGGCCCCACCAATCACGTATTTGCCGTCACCCGATACGGCCACATCGCGGGCGTCATAGCCAATGGTGACCTCGGCAACCAGCATGTTCTCGGGGTCCTGCCACAGGTCGATCTTGGTCATCTTGCCGTCACGGCCCATGGTGTACCAGAAGCGGCCCGGGTTTTCCGGCTCTTCCAGCTTGTGGTGCTCGGACGCTTTCAGAACGTGCACGGCGTAGCCTGTCGGGATATGCGCCAGCACTTCCTTGGTGTCGCCGTCGATCACGGCCACCTTGCCCACGTCACGCTCGATGACCACGAAGAAGTTTTCCCAGTTGCGGCCATGCAGCGGCTCGGTCGGGTAATCTTCGGGTTCGACATAGACCTTGCGGGTCGCCATCATCTGCTCAAGCGACATTTCCGGCGGTGTCGGCGGTTCCATCTGGATGTAGGTCGCCATATCGCGGATCTCGTCCTCGGACATCACGTCCGAGAAGTTGTTCATCCCGCCTTCGGTCCCCCAGGCGATAATTTTTTCAAGCCGTTCCTGTCCCAGTTTCAGAGTGCCGGACTCGGTTACGGTTCCATCGGCATTCTTGGTTTCCACCAAGGGTTCAAGGCTTTTGCCGGTCGCCCCTTTGCGCAGCACACCGTGACAGCCGGCGCAGCGTTCAAAGTACAGTTGTTTCGAGGATTCAAAGGCTTCCTTGCTGAGGGTTGGCTCTTCGGCGAGGGCTGGTGCGGCGACGCTGCCCAGCAACATCGCCAAACCGACCCCAAAGGCGCGGCCGGTTTTGTTGTAGCTGATTCCAAGTGACATGATCACTCTCCATTTGCGTGGTGAGGCACTTGCGAGGGTGAGACATCGCCGCGGGATGCTCCTTGACCAAAGTCAACACAGGGGGTGCAAATCGCGGCACGGGCGGGAAAAAAAACGCTGAAAAACCGGGCGGAAAATCTGTGTTTCAGGGTCATATTTTCCAGTCGGTTTGATTTTGGTTAAGTCGCGGGCGCATCCGGGTTGCTAGGGCAGAGGAAACGGTAAGGAGAGCAGCCATGGCCGCAGTCATCACCCGGATTTTTGGTGAGGGGTTTCGTGTTTTCTTCCTGTCCGCGGGACTTTACGGCCTGTTTGTCGGGCTGGTCTGGGGGCTGTGGCTGACGGTGCCCTACATAACCCCGGATTATGGCATGGCACCGCCCATGTGGCATGCGCATGAGATGATCTTTGGGTATGCCACCGCCGCGCTGGGCGGGTTCTTTCTGACTGCCGTACCGAACTGGACCGGCGCGCCGGACGCGCGCGCGAGATTCATAGCTCTGGCCGCCGGTCTGTGGTTGGCGGGGCGGATGGCGATGTGGTTTTCGGGAATGTTGCCGCCGCTTCTGGTGGCTGTGATCGATCTAGCCTTTGTGCCGATTCTGGCCGCCAAGATTGCCACTCAACTGATCCGCCGCCCGAAACCGCAGAACATGATTTTCCTGTTGCTGCTGACATCCATTTGGGTTGCCGACCTGCTGACCCATTTGGAATGGATGGGGGTCACGGATGACACATTGCAGACGGGGCTGCGCGCCGGGCTGCTGACGCTTTGTGCGATGATCGCCATTCTGGGCGGGCGGATCACGCCGGCCTTTACCCGCAATGCCATGAAGCGCGCCGGAGTGCCCGAGGCGGATTGGCCTGTCTCAGTGGCCCCGCTGGACAAGGCGGGCATGGTTCTGGCCCTGGCCCTGCCGCTGATCATACTGGTTCTGGGAATGAACCCGGCCGCCGGGATGGCGGCGCTGATACTGGGCATTCTGCAGGTTCTGCGCATGGCCCGCTGGCGCGCGCGCTGGGCGTTGCGGCAGCCGATCCTGCTCGCGCTGCATCTGGGTCTGGGCATGCTGGCGCTGGGCCTGGTTCTGTGGGGGCTGGCGGTGGTCGGCTATGGCAACGAGGTCGCCGCCCTGCATGTTCTGGGTATTGGCTGCGTGGGCGGTATGACCCTTGCGGTTATGAGCCGCGCCGCGCTCGGTCACAGCGGCCGCGCGCTGGTGGCGCCGGGGCCGATGGTCGTGGCTTATGGGCTGATGGCCATTGCAGCCCTGTCGCGCTGGATCGGCGCGGACCTGAACGCGGGCTATCTGGTGGCGATGCTGGTGTCGGATGGTCTGTGGATTGGCGCCTTTGCCCTCTATCTGATCGCCATGTGGCCCGCGCTGACCGGACCGCGGGCACCCCGCGCCGGGTGAAATGACTTCGCTTGGCCCGTCTTGACTTTCGTTAAGGCAGTGCCGCGCAGCGGCCGCCATGCTGACCCGGCAAGCTAATCTGCGCAAAGGAGAGCGCAATGCGAGAAGTCATGACCAAGAGCATGGCTCGCAACATTTTTTATGGCGGGTCACTGTTCTTTATCCTCATATTCCTGGCCCTGTCGGCCCATTCCCACCTGTATATCGTGAATTCCGAAAATGCGGCGAAACTCGATGACAGCGTGGTGCGGGGCAAACACGTCTGGGAAAAACACGCCTGTATCAACTGCCATACGATTCTGGGTGAAGGCGCATACTTTGCTCCCGAAGTCGGCAACGTGATGACCCGTTGGGGCGTGCTGGACGACCCGGAATCCGCCTACGAAGCCCTCAAGGGCTGGATGGAGGCGCAACCGACCGGCATTCCCGGTCGCCGGCAGATGCCCAATTTCAACCTCAGCGACGAAGAAATCCGCGACCTGACCAACTTTCTGATCTGGACGGACAATATCGACGCTCAGGACTGGCCGCCCAACGAGGCGGGCTGAGAAGGGAACGGAGCAATGAAATACGAATCCCAAAAAATCGCCTATGCCTACTTTGCGGTAGCTATGGCGCTGTTCGCGATCCAGGTGCTGGGCGGTCTGCTGGCAGGCTGGATCTATGTGTCCCCCAATTTCGTCAGCGAACTGCTGCCGTTCAATATCGTGCGGATGCTGCACACCAATGCGCTGATCGTCTGGCTGATCCTTGGCTTCTTCGGCGCCGCGTACTTCCTGATCCCGGAAGAGGCCGAGCGCGAGATCCACTCGACCAAGCTGGCCTATCTGCAGCTGATCATTCTCGTGGTCGGCACGCTCGGCGTGGTGCTGACCTACACGTTCAACCTGTTTGAAGGGAACTGGTTGCTGGGCAAGGAGGGGCGCGAGTTTCTTGAGCAGCCGAAATGGGTCAAGGCGGGCATCGTCGTGGCCGCACTGATCTTCCTCTACAACGTGTCGATGACCGTTCTGAAGGGTAAGAAAACCGCCATCACCAACATCCTGCTGTTGGGTCTGTGGGGTCTGGCATTGCTGTTCCTGTTCGCCTTTTACAACCCGGGCAACCTGTCTTTGGACAAGCAATACTGGTGGTATGTCGTCCACCTGTGGGTCGAAGGCGTGTGGGAACTGATCATGGCCTCGATCCTGGCCTACCTGATGCTGAAGCTGACGGGCGTGGACCGTGAGGTCGTCGAGAAGTGGCTTTATGTCATCGTCGCCGCCGCGCTGTTCTCAGGTATCCTTGGCACGGGTCACCACTACTACTGGATCGGTACGCCTGCGTACTGGCAGTGGATCGGGTCCATCTTCTCAAGCCTCGAAGTGATCCCGTTCTTTGCGATGATGGCCTTTGCCTTCGTCATGGTCTGGAAGGGCCGCCGGGACCACCCCAACAAAGCGGCGCTGCTGTGGTCGCTGGGCTGTGCCACGCTCGCCTTCTTTGGTGCCGGTGTCTGGGGCTTTCTGCATACGCTGCACGGGGTGAACTACTATACCCACGGTACGCAGATCACTGCAGCCCACGGCCACCTGGCTTTCTACGGTGCCTATGTCTGCCTCAACCTGGCGATCTTCACCTATGCCATGCCGATCCTGAAAAACCGTGACCCGTATAATCAGGTTCTGAACATGGGGTCGTTCTGGCTGATGACCAGCGGTATGGTCTTCATGACCTTCGTGCTGACCTTCGGCGGCACCGTGCAGACGCATATGCAACGTGTGGTCGGTGACTACTTCATGGATGTGCAGGACCAGATCGCTATCTTCTACTGGATGCGCTTCGGCTCTGGTCTGGTTGTGGTCATCGGTGCGCTGCTGTTCATCTACTCGATCTGGGTACCCCGGAAAGAAATCATCGAACCGGGCGCAGCTGAAACCCCCGCGGAGTGATGGAAATGGACGGCTCTTTACAACTGGGAACGGGGGCGGCAAGCGCCCCCTTCTACCTGCCTCAGGGCGACGAATGCGACGTGTTTGCCGCCGCTTATACCAACAACCTGCCGGTCCTGCTGAAAGGGCCGACAGGCTGCGGCAAGACCCGTTTTGTGGCCCATATGGCCGCCAGCCTCGGTCGGCCGCTTTACACTGTGGCCTGCCATGACGATCTGGCGGCCGCTGACCTGATCGGGCGTTACCTGCTGAAAGGCGGCGAGACCGTCTGGGTCGACGGGCCGCTGACCCGCGCAGTCCGCGAGGGCGCGATCTGCTATCTGGATGAGGTGGTCGAAGCCCGCAAGGATGTCACCGTCGTGCTGCACCCGCTGACCGACGACCGGCGCATCCTGCCCATCGACCGCACCGGCGAAGAGCTCGAGGCCGCCCCCGGCTTCATGCTGGTCGCCTCCTATAACCCCGGATACCAGAATATCCTGAAAACCCTGAAACCCTCGACCCGTCAGCGCTTTATCTCGCTGGAATTCGACTTCCCGTCGCCCGAGATGGAGGCAGAAGTCGTCGCGCAGGAAAGCGGGTTGGCGCTGGAGCGTTGTAAGCCGCTGATCCGGTTGGCGAACAAGCTGCGCGGGCTCAAGGGTCAGGATCTTGAGGAAGGCGTTTCCACCCGTCTGGTCGTCTATGCCGCGACGCTGATAGCACAGGGCATGTCCACCGACCGCGCCATCCTTGCCGCGATGATCGAACCTCTGACCGATGACGAGGATATCAAACGCGGGCTCCTCGATCTTGTCACGGCTGTCTTTGGGTGAGGCCGGCCGATGGTCAGGATCGATTTTGAGCCATGGGAACCCGAAGAAACGATCGGGAAACTGTGGCACACCCTTGCCAGCCGCCTCGATGCACCTCAGGTGCACGATGGAGCCGCGGTCGACCTCTCGCAGGTCGCGGGGCGGCTGGCCGTCCTCTTTCGGGGGCTTGGGGGTAGTCCGGGCGTTGAATTGCGCCCGGTCTCACCCGAGGTCTCGCGCCACCGCCTAAGCTGGCGCCGACGGCTGGGGGCCGAAGCGGAACTGATGCCGCGCGCGTCCTTTGACGGCGAGGTATTGCGCCTACCCGACCGGCTTGCGGTCTTTCCCGCGCGTGAGGCCAACGCCGCGCTTTATGTCTGGCTGGCGGCTATTGCGGCCCATGCCGGAACGCGAATTGATGAGTCCGATCCGCTGCGCGCTGATCTGCTGGCGCTGAACGCGGCACAAAAGATGGTGGCCGCGACGCTCGACAATGCCCCCGGCCTGCGCCCGCTTTATACAGAGCTTTGCAAGGGCGTGCTGCATCAGCGCGACATTCCCGGCCTGCCACCTGCCGAGGCAGCGGTAGAGGAACTGATCCGCCATGTGCTGGGCGATCCCGCGCCCCTGTCGCCAAAAGCAGAAGAGATGCGCGCGATGGACGCGCCCCTTTCCGCGCCACGCGGTTACCAGCCATTCCGCCCGGTGCCGCTGTGGCCGGAATTGCGGGCCGTCGGCTTTTCCGAACATAACGAAGTCGAAAACCCCGATACCGAAGGTCCACCTGAAGAATCCGGAGAGAAAACTCACCGCGCCCGCCGCCGAAAATCGGATCAGGCCACGCGCAGTGACAGTTTCATCCTGCATAAATTCGAGGCGATCCTAAGCTGGGCCGAGTTCCTGAATATCAATCGGCGCATCGACGATGACGATTCCGACAATGCGAAAAAGGCCGCCGACGATCAGGACGAGATCGGGTTGGGGCAGATCTCCAAGGCACCGCCGACCAAGCTGAAACTGCATCTGGACCTCGCCCCCGAGGATGTAAATCGCGAGCGTTTGTCCGGCCGTATCCTCTATCCTGAATGGGACGTGCGGACTGGTCGGTACCTGCCGGACCACGTCAATGTTCTGTTGTCAGATGCCGACATCCGCGAGGATGCCGCCGCGTTCGGCAAAGACCCGGCCACCGCCCGCCGCATCCGCGCCGTCAAACGGCAGTTCGAGGCCCTGCGCCCGGGGCGCGTGATGACCCGAGGCCATCTGGACGGTGATCAACTGGACATCGAGGCCGCCGTTCGCGCCGAAACCGAACGTCGTGCCTGTGGCGAAGGCAACGAACGCATCTGGCAGCAATCCCGGCCCGAGGCACGCGATCTGGCGGTGTCGATCCTGCTGGATGTCAGCCGCTCGACCGAAAGCGCGGTGACAGGTCGCGCGGTGATTGACATTGAGCGTGAGGCGCTTGCCGCGCTTGCCTGGGGTCTGAATGCCTGCGGCGACGATTTTGCCATCCACGCGTTCAGTTCGCTGAAACGCCAGCGCGTCTATGTGCAGCGGTGCAAACGGTTTGATGAGCCGATGGGCACCACAGTCGAACAGCGCATCGCCTCGTTGCGGCCCGGCCACTACACACGGTTGGGTGCGGCCATTCGGCATTGCTCGGCCGATCTGGCGGAGCAGTCGCGCAAGCGTCGCCTGCTGCTGGTTATCACAGATGGCAAGCCCAACGATCTGGACCATTACGAAGGTCGCCACGGTATCGAAGACACGTGCATGGCCGTCCGCGAAGCGCGTCGCGCCGGGCAATCGGTCTTTGGTGTCACCATCGACAAAACCGGTAAAAGCTGGTTCCCGCGTATGTTCGGGCAGGGCGGTTTTGCGGTGATCCCTGACCCGCACCGCCTGACGATGGCTTTGCCGCAAATCTATCGCCAACTGGTCGGCGCATGAGCGATGCTTCTCTGATCGACGAGCTTCCGGGCGAGTTGCTGATGTGGGTTCTGATAGTCTCGGAACTGCTGGTGTTCGGCGCTGGGATGATCGCCTTTATGGGCGTGCGTCTGACCGACCCGGCGGGTTTTGCCGAGGCGCAGTCACATCTGCACCGTACCGGCGCTGCGCTGAACACCGCGGTTCTCGTCTCATCGGGCTATCTGGCCGCACAGGCGCTGCGCTGGCGGCACGCGGCTCGTGTGGGCGCGGCGCGTCTGGCGCTGATCGCGGCGGCCGCGCTGGGTGTGGTGTTTCTGATCATCAAGGGCGTGGAATATGCCGACAAGGCAGCTCAGGGGATCAGCTATGAAACGCACCCGTTTTTCCTGTTCTACTATCTACTGACGGGTTTTCACGCGGCCCATGTTCTGGCCGGGGTCGGCATTCTGTTACTGGTGTCCTGGCGGGATGACGCACGCAATATCGAGGCGGGCGCGCAGTTCTGGCACATGGTCGACCTAGTCTGGATCATGCTGTTTCCGGTGATCTATCTGTTGGGATGAGGGCGATGGGGGACAACACTCTGACATGGGCCTGGCTTGCCCTTTTGGGGCTAAGTGTCGGCTCAGCGGTACTGACCTTGCTGCCGGTGCCGGCTGCGGTCATGGGGGGTGGCATTCTGTTGCTTGCGCTGATCAAGACGCACGTAATCCTTGCGCAATATCTGGACCTTGCTAGAAGCCCAGCCTGGTTGCGCGGATTCACCATGGTTCTAACCGGGTATTCGGTGCTGATCTTTGCCCTCTACCTCGTTTGAAGCAGAAAAAAGCCGCCCGATCTGGGCGGCAGTTTTTCAAGCAAGGAGCGCTTTGTTTACTGGGCAGCCATCGGCATCCGCGCGATCTGGCACCGTTGCCATAGGGCTGACAGCGCGCCGACCAGATGGTCGATATCTTCGTCCGTATGCACCGGAGAAGGCGTGATCCGCAGACGCTCGGTTCCTTTGGGGACAGTGGGGTAGTTGATCGGCTGGATGTAGATACCGAATTCCTCAAGCAGCGTGTCCGAGATGAATTTGCATTTCACCGGGTCGCCCACCATCACCGGGATGATGTGGCTGGGGTTGGGCAGATGCGGGATGCCTTCAGCGTCCAGTCGGGCACGTACCTGTGCCACACGGGTCTTTTGCAGATCACGCTCGGTGTTGGACTGTTTTAGATGCCGGATCGAGGCGGCGGCCCCTGCCGCGATCGAGGGCGGCAGTGCCGTGGTAAAGATGAAGCCGCTGGCAAAGCTGCGCACGAAATCGCACAGCGCGGCGGACGCTGCGATATATCCGCCGACAACGCCAAAGGCCTTACCCAGCGTGCCTTCGATGACGGTCAGCCGGTCCATCAGCCCTTCGCGTTCGGCAATCCCGCCGCCACGCGGGCCATAAAGGCCAACGGCGTGGACCTCATCCAGATAGGTCATGGCGCCATATTTGTCCGCCAGATCGCAGATTTCCTTGATCGGGGCGATATCGCCATCCATCGAATAGACCGATTCAAAGGCGATCATCTTAGGGGCATCGGGGTCGGCAGCGGCCAGTTTCGCCTCCAGATCCGCCAGATCGTTATGCTTCCAGATCACTTTTTGCGCCCGCGAATGCCGGATGCCTTCGATCATCGACGCATGGTTCAGCGCGTCCGAAAATACGATCAGGCCGGGGATTTTCGCGGCAAGCGTTCCCAGCGCCGCCCAGTTCGAAACATAGCCGGAGGTGAACAACAACGCAGCCTCTTTGTCGTGCAGATCGGCCAGTTCACCCTCAAGCAGAACATGGTCATGGGTGGTGCCCGAGATGTTGCGGGTACCGCCCGCGCCGGCACCGCAACGATCCAGCGCGTCATGCATGGCAGAGATTACGGCGGGGTGCTGCCCCATGCCCAGATAGTCGTTGGAACACCAGATCCGGACATCGCGCTGCACCGGCCCGTCGGTCTGACATGCGTTCGGGAATGATCCGCAGCGCCGTTGCAGGTCGATGAAAACGCGGTAATTTCCCTCGTCCTTCAATGCGTCCAGGCTCTGGGTGAAAAATCGCTCGTAGTCCATCTTTCTGGCTCCCCGGATTACTGGCTTTGGCAGAGATTAGGCGCGTGGGCGGGCGGGGGACATGACTATTGTCAAGTTGGCGCAGGAAAAGGCTGGTGCAGCGAAGGCAGCTTTGGCATAGGCTGGGCCCGAAGGATGTACCGGTCAGAACATGGACCGGGGAAGAGGGGACCTGAATGGCGCATGAGGCACAAAAAGCGATTGCCCGACAGTCGCTGTTGCTCAAGAGCTTGCCCGAACAGCATGTCGAAGAATTGCTGAGCCATGCCATCTGGCGGCAATACGACCGCGGGGAAACGATTTTCCTGCAAGAGGAAGAGGCCAAGGCCGTCCACGTGGTTCTGTCCGGGTGGGTCAAGCTGTTCCGCATGTCGCCGACCGGAGCCGAAGCCGTGGTCAGCGTCTTTACCCGCGGCGAAAGCTTTGGCGAAGCGGTGGCGTTGCGCAACGTCCCTTATCCGGTGTCGGCCGAGGCTGTTTCAGCCTGTGACCTGATGCATATTCCCAGCCCGGTTTTGCTGTCGCTGATGCGGCGCGACCCGGAAATCGGCGTGTCCATCCTTGCGGCCACATTCACGCATCTGCACTCTCTGGTTGCCCAGCTCGAACAGCTCAAGGCCCAGACCGGGGCGCAGCGGGTCGCAGAGTTTCTGCTGAACCTGTGCGACACGGAAACCGATGGCTGCGAGGTGGAACTGCCCTATGACAAGATGCTGATCGCCGGACGTCTGGGCATGAAACCCGAAAGCCTGAGCCGGGCCTTTTCCCGGCTGAAGTCGGTCGGCGTGAGGATCGACCGAAACCACGCCGAGATCTCGGATGTCGAAGGGCTGCGCGACTACGCCGAAAGCGACCCGTCGGAAAAGTGATAGCGCTGCCTGCACCTTGTGGCCATCATCGTTTCGGCTCCCACCCGGGCGGTTTGAAGAGAAAGCCCAAGGCCTCGCCGGGTGATTTCGCCTTTTTGATATCGCGGAAAAGCTGCGGCCATTCCGAAAACCAGACTTTGACTGGGTTGCGGCTGTCGAAGTCCCGCGTCAGCCCGTAGCGCGGCGTTTCTTCCTCGGCCTGGAATGTGTGCCACAGCCGGTCCCAGACGATCAGGATGCCGCCGTAATTCCGGTCGAGATATTTGTCGTCGCTGCCGTGATGAACCCGGTGATGCGACGGTGTGTTCAGCACCCATTCCAGCGGTCCCAGTTTACCGATCAGTTCGGTGTGCAGCCAGGTTTGGTACGCCAACACGGCAACGACGCCGAAAATGATCGCCTCGGGTGCAAAACCCAGAAAGGCAAGCGGCAAATGGGCGATCAGGGACCAGACCCCTTCCAGCGGGCCAAACCGGATTCCTGTGACGATGTTCATATCCCGCGATGAATGGTGAACCGCGTGTTGCGTCCACAAAATCCTGACCTCATGGGCAATGCGGTGTTCCCAGTAATAGGTAATGTCAGCCAGCAGCACGACCAGCGCCAGGCTCCACCACGTGACCGGGATGGACCATGGCAGGATTTGCGCAATGATCCAGTACAGGCCATATGCGCCGGTCAGGATAAAGGTTTCGATTAATACATAGGGTATCTGCGTGGATGCGCTGACCAGCATCTCGCCAAAGGTACGCGCCCGGAATTCGCGCTTGAACGCCATTTCGGCTATTTCAACCAGCAGGATCGCAGCGCCGATCAGAAAAAAGGCGTCGTCTATTTGTGATGTCAGACCTTCAAGATTCATGAGGGGCCTCCGTTCAGACCGGACGATAACGTCCGCCAGGCAAGTTCTGCTGCTTGTTTCGGGGTGGCATCGCCTGATCGCACCATGGACCAGGCCGCATAGATGAGGTTTTCATAAGCCTCGGCGATCCAGAGGGTCGGGACATGCGCGTCGAAAGCGCCTTCGGCCTTGGCCTGTTCTATGTCCTGCAATAGCTGGGCGCGGCTTTCTGCATAGGCCCCCGCGATGTCCGGATCCGCCTCTTGCCCTTCGTTGGCAAGAAACCACTGACGGTTTGCCAGCGGGACAATGGCGAACAGGGACAGCCGAAACCCTTCGGCATAGCTTTGTGCCCCCGACGTTGCGATGCGGACCGCCTCCTCCAGCTCGGCAAGCGCTATTGAAGCCAGCGCGCGCATCAACTCAGGACGGCCCGGAAAATACCTGTGCAACGTCGCCCGCCCCACGCCCGCGCGGTCTGCGACATCGCTCAGCGAGGCGGTCGGACGTTCCGAGAAAACCTCGAACGCGGCTTCCACGATGGCGTCACGGGTATCTGGTCGAATTTTTGACATGAGACATAGATGTCTCGTTTGAGACAGCGTTTCAAGTGGTCGTGTAGAATTTCTTTCGGCCAGCAGATAGAGGAAAATATTCCGTTCTGATGTCGACTTCGGTTACCAAAAGCGGGGCTGGCAAACTTGTGGAATAGAACAGGCAGGAAATCACTGCGCAGCGTCAGGCGCCTTGGCAAGCTGATGCGTTGAATTTGAGCAGTGGATATACACTCATTAATTTCCAGAGAAATCGACCCTGCCATGGCGGCGAAACGGTCTGCTTGCGATTGACAAACACACGCATTTTGCGCGCAGAGGCGCAAGTTTACGCAAAGTCGGTGTTCAGGGGTTGGGTGAACCTGACGAGCGAACCCTCAAGCCAATTATTTGAGGTTCTTGAGGACTGGGAACGCGATCTCGCGACATTAGACCTTAACGGTCTGAAGCGATGAAGAGCAGCCCAGACCCGAAGTTCAACAGGATTTCGCACGGTAAAACGGCCAATAACAACTACCCGCCGCCATTCTCTCTGCGCCTGACCTATGACGAGCGCGCCGGCAGGACTCCGAACGAGGCGACAAGCCGCTTGGTGCATATATCCGCGAGCGGCTCTTTGGCGATGATGTTGGACCGTGCAAACGGCGTGGGATAGCCCCGGTACAGGACATAACCGCCCTTGGCCGCGTTTTCGGCGCGCTCGGGCAGTCGCGTCTTTCAGTCAACCTCAATCAACTCGCAAAGGCGATAAATTCAGATTCTCTGCCAGTGGCGCCGGAAACCGAGGCTGATCGTCAAGATGCCTGCCGCGAAATCACCAGTATGTGCGCTGCAATGAACGAACCGTCAGGCCGTTCTGCTGGTTCATCAAGTTCGAAGGCGAAGTTCTTTATTGCAGCAGTGCCGGATTTCTCATTGGCGCGCTTTTGGTGCCTTCTTCGGTCAGCTACTGTTTCCCTTCAGCTTTAACAGGAGCTGACTAAAGGCATAATTCAGGCCGGGCTACTTGAGAAAAACTTTGTCTAACTTACTCTAAGTATACCTTTTTTGCCAAACCTGCCCCTCGCGCCTGTCCTTCTCAAAGGCGGACATCCAAGATGCGATAATCCAAAGCGGATCCCCGCTGCACCTCATCAAATCAGCCGTCGCAAGGCAGGGAGAGTGTCAGGCTGGCGCCGTTTTCGACTTTGTTGATCCAGATTTGCCCGTCGTGGCGTTGGGCGACGGCCTGGACGATGGACAGGCCGAGGCCGCTGCCGGCGGAGTGGTCCAGTTGTGAGAAACGGCCAAATGCCTTTTCGCTCTGCTCCGGGGCAAGGCCTTTGCCGTCGTCTTTCACCGTGACTGCAATCGTTTCGGGATCGCAGGTCATGGTCACTGAAATCCTGCTAAGGTCCTTCCCGCCATGTTTCAGGGCATTGTCCAGCAGGTTCTTGATCGCTTCGCCCAGAAAGACACGGTCACCAGAAACTGGAACCGGGAAGTCGGGCATTGCAACGTCAAATTCCACCCCTTTGGCAAGGATCTGAACCCCCATGTCCGTGCAGGCCTCTTCGACGACGTTGCGAAAATCGATAGCCTCAAACTGATCCTGCTGTGACGGTTGTCTGAGGCGTTCAAGGGACAACAGTTGTTCCGCCACGGACGCTGAATTTCTTGCGGCGGTCACAAGCTCGGAAATGCGTTTGTCTTTATCGCCTTCTGTTTTTGCGTCCTGAAGAGCCTCGGCCATCGACTGAACGGCCGCCGCCGGGTTTCGCAATTGATGCGCCGCCTCTGAAATAAAGGTCTGATGGGCGCTGATGCTGCGTTCCACCTGTCCGAACAGCCGGTTCAGGGTTTGCACGACCCCCAGAACTTCGACAGGGACAGGCCGTTTGATTTGGCTGAGGTCGTCGGGTGACCGCAGATCGATTGCATCCTGCAAGTCCAGCAAGGGCCGAAGCCCGCGTTCGACACCGAACCAGACCACAAGTGCAAGCGTCGCCAGCAGAACCCCCATGAGTATGGCCGCCCTGACCGACAACTGATTGGCAAACGCATTGCGGTCTGCCAGCAATTGCCAGGCGGTGACCGTGGCATCCCCGACCAGATTGTCCAGGGCAACCCTCTCGGTCATTCTGAGTACGCGAACCGGTTCGCCGCGATAGATTGCCTCGAAGAAATGCGGTTTGTAAGGGTCACGATCGCCCGACGCGCCCGGAGCGGGCGGATAGGCATAACCTGTCACGTAAAACCCGCCGGGACCGGTCACATGGTAGAAAATCTCGCCTCCGGAGGCATCCCGGATCAGGTTTCGCGTCGATGGCAAAAGCGCGTCGCCGTCCGAGATGGCGACATCACGGGAAATTGCAAGGCCCGCAGAGAGCAGGCTGTCGTCGAACAACTCCTGGGCGGTGCGCTGAGCCACCGTAATCCGCCAGTAACCCAGCAGGACCGCGATCAGCACCAGGGGCGTCAGGATCAAAAGAAACAGCCTGAGTCTGAGCGACCGACGCTGGATCACTTGTGTACCTCCAGCAAATACCCCAGGCCCCGGGCGGTTTTGATCCTGATACCCAGATCCTGCAACCGCTTGCGTAACCGCGAAACATGGGGCTCAACGGCTGAATCCTCGACATCTGCCCCCACGCCGTAGACATAATCCGTCAGCTGGCTTTTGGGGACGATCCGCCCCCGTCGCTCCAGCAGGCATTCCAGAACCGCCATTTCGCGGCGCGGCACGTCCAGAACCTTGCCGCGCACGCTGACCTGTCGGGCGGTGCGGTCGAATTCCAGCCCGCCGATGGACTCACGCGCGCCGTAATCCAGCTGTTTGCGGCGGGACAGCGCCCGGATGCGCGCCTCCAATTCGTCCATCTCGAACGGTTTGACCAGATAATCGTCGGCCCCCATGTCCAGGCCGGTAACCCTGTCGCTGGTTTCCGAACGCGCGGTCAGCAGAATGACCGGCACCCCGTCGCCGCGCCGGCGCAGCGACTGCAGAATCTCAAGCCCCGACCGGCCGGGCAGGTTAATGTCCAATACGACAAGGTCCGCGCCTTCCTGCTCCAGATACAGTTCCGCGGCCTCACCGTCATACAGAATGTCGGCCGCATGGCCCCGGTCGCGCAACCGGTAGGCAATGGCGTTGGCGAGGGTTTCGTTGTCCTCGACGATGACAATCCGCATCCGGGCTCCTGCAAGTTTCGCGCAAGGTTGGTCCCTCATGATTGCCAGATGGGAGGGGGAATCAACCCCACAGTTCTATTTGCGATCGCGGTGGCGGATGAAGTGCCGTCGTGGTTGTCTGGTCAACAGGGAGGAACCAATGACCATTTCCAGCTTTACCCGCCGCGCCGTCGTGGGGCTGATAGCCGCCACCGGTCTGGCCGCGCCCGTTGCAGCCGAAGTTGATTTTTCGGGCGAGACCGTTGAATGGGTCATTCCGTTTTCGGAAACTGGCGGGTCGGCCAAATGGGCCAACTTCTTTGCGCCGCTTCTGTCCGAGGCTCTGCCGGGTCAGCCGACCGTAGTGGTAAAGTTCATGCCGGGCGCGGGTTCGACCAAGGGCGCCAACTGGTTTCAGGAGCAAAAACATGACGACGGAACGCTGCTGTTCGGCACATCCGGCTCGACCCAGTTTCCCTATCTGCTGAGCGATCCCCGTGTGCGCTATGAATATAATGACTGGATCCCGGTCATGGCGTCGGGCACCGGTGGCGTGGCCTATCTGAATGCAGAGGATGGCGCCAAGTTCGACGGGTCCGCGAACGCGCTTAAGGACACCAGCTTTATCTATGGCTCTCAGGGCGCGACGCGTCTGGATCTGGTTCCGCTGCTGGCCTGGCAGATGCTGGGCATGAATGTTGAACCGGTGTTCGGCATCAAGGGGCGCGGCGATGGCCGCCTGATGTTCGAGCGTGGCGAAGCCAATATCGATTATCAGACGTCTTCAGGGTATCTGGGCGGCTCGACAGACCTGGTGGACGCTGGTCAGGCGGTTCCGATGATGACCTGGGGCGCATTGGATGCGGATGGCAACATCGTTCGTGATCCGACGTTCCCCGATATCCCGACCTTCAAGGAAGTGTGCGAAGCGACGGATGGCTGCGAAACCAGCGGTGAGGCCTGGGACGCGTGGAAAGCGTTCTTTGTCGCAGGCTTCCCGGTTCAGAAGCTCGCATTCCTGCCCGGCGACACGCCGCAAGAGGTTGTCGATGCCTACACCGCAGCCTTCCAGGCGGTGACTGAACGTGGTGATTTCGCTGATATTTCGTCAAAGCGCGTCGGCAAATACCCGGTCTTCGTTGGCGACGGGTCCAAGGCGGCGTTGCAAACGGCAACTAGCGTCGATGACAATGCCAAGGCATATGTTCTGAACTGGCTCAAAGAAGCCTACGGCGTCGAGCTGAACTAAGCCGACCTCTCACAGCGCGCCCCCGAAGACGGGGCGCGCTTTTTTAACACAAGAACAACAATGAAAGGCGGCCGCTATGGAGGTTTTCGCCACCGCTCTTCCCGCGCTTGGTGATGCGTGGAGTCTGATCCTGCAACCTGTCGTTCTGGGCTACCTTGTCCTTGGCGTTGTCATGGGGCTGGCCGTGGGTGTCTTTCCCGGGCTGGGTGGTATCGCCGGGTTGTCGCTGTTGCTGCCTTTCATGTTCGGGATGGATCCGATCCTGGGTCTGGCGCTGATGATCGGGATGGTCGCTGTTGTTCCAACTTCCGATACCTTCGCATCGGTCCTAATGGGCATCCCCGGAAGTTCGGCCTCGCAGGCGACTGTGCTGGACGGTTTTCCGATGGCCAAGAATGGCGAGGCGGCGCGGGCATTGTCCGCCGCTTTTGCCTCGTCCCTGTTCGGCGGTCTGGTTGGCGCGACCTTCCTGACAATGTTCATTCTGGTCGCCCGGCCCATCGTTCTGGCCTTCGGTCTGCCCGAAATGCTGATGATCACCATCCTTGGCCTGTCCATGGTCGCCATTTTGGCGGGACGCATCCCCCTGAAAGGCGTGGCCGCCGCCGGCCTTGGCCTGATGGTCGGCACCATTGGCGAGGCGGATGCGGGCGGGTCGTTGCGCATGGCCACCTATGACATTCCCTATCTGACGGATGGCCTGAAGCTGGTTATCGTCGGTCTGGGCATCTTTGCGGTGCCCGAGATCGTCTCGCTGCTGCGGCAGGACCGGTCCATCGCCAAAGGGGCCTCGCTGGGGGCCGGGTGGATGGATGGTGTCCGGGATTGGTTCGCCAATATCTGGCTGTCGGTCCGGTGCTCGATCATCGGCGTTGTTGTCGGTGTTATTCCCGGTCTGGGCGGCTCGGTCGTGGACTGGATCGCCTATGGCCACACCGTCCAGTCGACCAAGGACAAAAGCAAGTTCGGCAGCGGCGAAGTGCGCGGCGTCATCGGCCCGGAAAGTTCGAACAATGCGAAGGAAGGCGGTGGGCTTGTGCCGACCCTGCTCTTCGGCATCCCCGGGTCAGGGTCGATGGCAATCTTCATCGGTGCGGTCGCATTGCTGGGATCGGGGGATATCGAGGTGGGTCCGAGCATGCTCCAGGACAACCTCGACATCACCTATTCGATCGTGTGGCTGCTGGCGCTGGCCAATGTGGCGGGCACCATCCTGTGTATCGCGGCGTCGGGCGGTATTGCCAAGCTTACGACAATCCGCTTCACTTATCTTGCGCCGTTCCTGTTCATGCTGATCAGCTTTGCGGCGTTCCAGTCGGGTCAGAATTTCGAAGACCTGCTGGCCTTGTTCGCCATCGGTCTGATCGGCATCTTCCTGCGCCGGTTCGACTGGTCGCGCCCGGCCTTTCTGATTGGTTTCGTGCTGTCCAACCCGGTCGAGAAGTTCACCAACCAGGCGTTCCAGATCGCCTCCTTCCGGTTCCGCAAGAGCTTTGGCGAGGGCATGGAGTATGTCTTCAGCCCCATCGTGATCGTGCTGATCGTGGTCACGATCGTATCGGTCATTCTGGGTATTCGTCAGGCCAGGATGATCATGGCCGAAGGGGACGTGCAGGCAGGAACCAAGCGGGCGCCCCTGGTCTTCCTGCTGGTCATCATGGCCTATCTGATCGTCGCTCTGGTCAATGCCAATATGATCCCCGACTACAACATGACCGACAAGATCATCCCGCTGGTGATCGGTGGCGTCTCGCTGTTCTGTTGCGTGATCCTTCTGTTCCAGATGATGCGGCGGTCCGAGGGTGACGCGATCTTTGCGGATAAGGAAGTCGCCGGAGAGGACGCCAGCGCACCGCATGGCCTCTGGTCGACACTGGCATGGTTTGCAGCACTGATTGCAGCCACCTGGTTTGTTGGGTTCATCCTTGCGCTGATCGGGTTTCTGATCACCTTCTTCCGCGTTCGTGCGGGGTCGAGCTGGCAGATGACACTGCTTCTGACCGCCTGCGGTATCGGTTTCATGTGCCTCATGGCGGGCGCCCTGAACCGAGACTTTCCGCCCGGCCTGTTGCAGGACATGGTCAATCTGCCCTGGCCATTGAAATGAGCAGCCCCCTGAAGCTGCTCTGCCTCGAAGGCGACGGCATCGGGCCAGAGATTATGGCTGCAACGCTGGCGGTCTTGCAGGCCGCCAGACCGGCGCTGACACGGGACATTCGGATCCTGCGCCGGGATATCGGCTTTGCGGCGCTGGCGGCGGACGGGTCAACCATCCCGCAATCCGTGATCGACGCCGCGAAGGCAGCCGATGGTGTGATCCTCGGCCCGGTCTCGCACAACTCGTACCCTCCGGCAGAGCAGGGCGGGCGCAACCCGTCGGGGGTTTTGCGCAAGGAACTGGACTTGTTTGCCAATCACCGCCCGGCCAGAACATGGCCGGGGTTGGATGCGCCGTCTCGCAAAGCCTTCGATCTCGTTGTGATGCGCGAAAACCTTGAAGGGTTCTATGCCGATCGCAACATGTTTGCAGGTGGTGGGGAATTCATGCCTGAGCCGGACGTTGCGCTGGCGTTTCGCAAAGTCACCCGCGCCGCCAGCCTTGACATCGCGCGCGCGGGATTTGAACTGGCCGCCGCCCGTCCCGCCAGACATGTGACTGTCATTCACAAGGCAAATGTCATGCGTATGACGGACGGGCTATTCCTGGATTGCACCCGGGCGGTTGCAAAGGAATGCTCCTCTGTCACCTATGACGAGATGCTGGTGGATGCGGCGGCAGCCCACTTGGTCAGGGACCCGTCGCGGTTTGATGTGCTGATCACCACCAACATGTTCGGCGACATCCTCAGCGACCTGGCATCGGAGCTGGCCGGGGGGTTGGGGCTGGCCGGATCTCTCAATTTCGGCACGCGCCATGCGGTCGCGCAGGCCCAACACGGTTCGGCCCCGGACATTGCGGGCAAGGACATGGCGAATCCCATCTCGCTTGTTTTGTCGGTGGAAATGCTGCTGCGGCATCTTGGTGAGGGCGCCGCCGCTGACCTGATCCGCGCCTCTGTTGGGGCTGTTCTGGCTTTGCCTGAAACGCGAACACGCGATCTTCAGGGGGCACTTGGCACGCGTGAATTCACCGAAGTTCTCACGAAACACGTCGAGGAGGGCGCAGGATGACCCAAACCGCAATCCCCTATATTTTCATGCGCGGCGGCACCTCGCGGGGGCCCTATTTCCGCAGATCCGATCTGCCGGATGACCCGGACACGCTGGCCAAGGTCCTGATTGCTGCGGTTGGGGCCGGGCATCCGCTCAACATTGACGGAATCGGAGGCGGCGCAGCGGTTACCACCAAGGTTGCGATGCTGTCGGCCAGCGAGGATGGCTGGGCGGATATCGACTATTTCTTTGCGCAGGTCTCGGTGGAAGAAAAGCTGGTCGATTTTAAACCCACCTGTGGGAATATCCTCTCCGGCGTTGGCCCGGCGGCGATTGAAATGGGTTTGATCAAGCCGGAGGGTGACGAGACCGAGATCCGCATTCGTGCCGTCAACACAGGGGCGCAGGTGATTGCCAGGGTGCAGACACCCGGTGGTCAACTTGCTTATGAGGGCGGGACGGAAATCGCCGGTGTGCCGGGCCACGCAGCGCCGGTTCAACTGAGTTTCATGGGTGTTGTCGGGTCGTCCACGGGTGCGTTCCTGCCCACTGGCAATCTGCGCGATACGGTACAGGGGATCGAATTGACCTGCATGGACGTCGCAATGCCCATGGCCATCGCCCGCGCTGCGGACTTTGGCCTGACGGGTTATGAAAGCGCCGAGGAACTGGACGCCAACCGCGTTTTTTTTGACCGGATGGAGGCCGTTCGGATCGAGGCTGGTCAATTGATGGGGATGGGCGATGTCACCCAGTCCGTAACCCCGAAATTCGGGCTTCTGGCGGCACCAAGGGAGGGTGGAACCGTAGCTGTCCGGTATTTCATGCCCTGGAAGACCCACCCGACGATGGCTGTCACCGGAGCGCAATGCATGGCCTCGTGCGCGTTGACGCCGGGCACCGTCGCGGACGGGTTGCTAAAGCGCGCCGAGACCGGGCCTGCCGAGGTGGTCTTGGAGCATGCATCAGGCAAGATCGACGTTCTGGTCGATTTCTCGACCAGGGACGGTTTTGCGCTGAACTCGGCTGGTCTGGTGCGCACCGCGCGCAAGCTGGCCGATGGTCACATCTACGTGCCGCAGGACGTCTGGCAGGGGCATTGATCGCGTGAAGATCAAATGGTATACTGTAGTATACAATTTGTGAGGTGTGAAAATGTCCGACTATTCTGAATGCCTCGATATCGCGCGGCAGGAACTCAGGCTTGCACAGGCAGCGCTCCGGCGGGACATGGCGGATTACCCGACGCCGATTGCGGGCTGCGACGAGCAATTCAATCATCTGCTGGATCAAAGCGAGCGAATCCGAAATGCGCTGGCCGCGCTCGACGCTCCGCATTTTGTACCGACGCCACGAAAGCTGGAAACCGGGTTGGGTATAGAAAGCCGATGAAAGTTCACATACTGGACGACTGGTTTGACACGCTGCGCGGTTTGCCTTGCTTTGCAAAACTGGCCGCCCACGACGTGACGGTCTGGACGGATCATGTCGAGGATACCGATACGCTTGCCGCGCGGTTGCAGGATGCCGAGGTGCTGGTCCTGTTTCGAGAGCGTACGAAGATCACCCGGGAGTTGCTGGACCGGTTGCCGCGCCTTCGATTGATCAGCCAGCGCAGCGTTTACCCGCATGTCGATGTGCAGGCATGTTCCGACCACGGCGTTTTGTTGTGCTCGAATATGCATGGCGGCACGCCTTCTTACGCCGCTGCCGAACTGACCTGGGCGTTGATCATGACCGGAATGCGGGATTTGCCCGCCCAGATGGCGTCGGTAAAGGCCGGGCGCTGGCAGGCAGGTGTGGGCAAAACCCTGCGCGGGCGCAGGCTGGGGCTGTACGGGTACGGGCGTATCGCCCGCGCCGTCGCCAGCTATGCGGACGCCTTCGGAATGAACGTTGTCTGGTGGTCCTCGGAAGACGGGCGCGCGCGGGCGCGGGCCGACGGGGCCACTGTCGCGACCAGCCGCGAGGCGTTCTTTGCCGGCAGTGATGTGGTGTCGGTTCACGTTCGTCTCAAACCGGACACCCTGGGCATCATAACCGCAGACGACTTCGCGGTGATGCAGCCGGGCTCGGTGTTCGTGAACACATCACGGGCGGGGCTTATTGCGCCGGGCGCCTTGTTGGAAGGGCTCAATAACAGCCGGCCCGGAAAGGCCGCGATCGACGTATTCGATACCGAACCGCTGACCGACGTCGCGGACCCGTTGCTTTCGCATCCCCACCTGATCGCAACCCCCCATATCGGTTTCGTCACCGAGGACGAGTTCGATCTGCAGTTCGCGGACATTTTCGATCAGGTGAACGCCTATGCGGACGGTGCACCGATCCACATGATCAATCCCGGCGTTTGGACCAGCGCGCAATAAGACCGGCGGCGATCGGAGCGCCGATGATCACCAGAACGATCCGGGTCAGGTGGTGAGTGATCACAAAGCCCAGATCGGCACCCGAAACGATCGCCAGAACAGTCATTTCCGCCTGTCCGCCCGGGGCAAAGGCCAAAAATGCCTCGACCGGGTGGCCCAGGCCAAGAGTTGTGACAATGGCGGTGAAGCCCGCCGCGAGAATGGCGAGGATAACTACATAAGTAACACCAGCGGCAACGACGCGACGAAGTTCGCTCCAGGTCACGCCGACGAATTGCACGCCGATCCCGCAACCGATGAAAAACTGCGCCGCAAGAATGGCCTCGCGGGGCGGACGGGAATGGATGATGTCCCCTAGCGAAAGTGCCGCCGTCAGGATCAGCGGGCCCAGAATTGACGCACCGAAGAGGCCAATTCTCTCACCGCCTTTCCAGCCGACAAGGGCGGCTATTGCCATCAGAAAAAGCTCGTGAACGGGAAGATCGGCGGCGGGTTGTCCAATGGGATTGGTCAACTGGGCGTCATAAAGCACCGTCAGAAATATGGGGGCCAGCGTTACGATTATCAGAACGCGTGTTCCGTGCACCAAAGACAAGGTGCGCGGGTCGGCACCGGCCTCGGTGCCGAAGACAATCATGTCCTGCAACCCGCCGGGCATGGCCGCGTAAAAGGCGGTCTTGTCGTCGAACCCCCACACTTTGCGAAAAAACGGTACCCCGACAAGCGCGATCAGGATGATGAAGAACGGAATCAGCATGACCGACCCCGCCATCTTAGGAAGCTGGGAAAACAGGGCCGGCGTAATCGCGGCGCCGACAGCGACCCCAAGGATCGTTCGGGCCGCAACCGAGACCTGACCAAACCCTTTGAGCGGAGCTTTCGCAAGGGCCGCAAGCAGACAGGTCGACATGGGGCCGAACAGAAAAGGCAGCGGCAGGTTCAACGCCCAAAAGACTGCGGTGCCCAGCACGGCAAGACCAAAGGTGAGTGACCTTTGCATCAGAGGTGTCATCCGTGAATTCGACGCGGGCAAAATACGGGTTCCAGAGCTGTTGACTTGATGTGTATCCAAATGTATACAAATGGACGCAAATTGCAAGCGTGAGCGTTATGAGCCGTCAGGACGACCCGATACAACACGGCCCCCAGGGCAATTCCGCCTATCATCGCCTTTTGGATGAGATCCGCGACGGCAGCCTGTTGCCGGGCGACAGGCTGCGGGAAATCGAACTGTCCGAGCGGCTGGGCGTCAGCAGAACGCCGGTGCGCGAAGCGATCCGGCAGCTTGAGGCCGATGGTCTCGTAACCCATGTCCCACGACTTGGGGCGACTGTTCGCAGTCTCGATTATGCCGAGGTCATGGAACTTTATGAGATGCGCGCCGTGCTTGAAGGCACCGCGGCGCGGCTTGCGGCCCGCGCGGCCTCGGATGTTGAACTGGACGAGCTTGAGGTTCTCAATGACCGTCTGGCCGAAGCCGGCACCGGACCTGACGCGGCGCAGATCAATCGCGTGTTCCATGCCACGCTGCTGGATGCGGCCAAGAACCGTTTTCTTGCGAAATCCATGCATACCCTGCAAAAGGCCCTGCTGATCCTTGGGCCGTCGCAATTGCTGGACAGCGACCGGGCAGAGGCGGCCGTTGCCGAGCACCGCCATATCATGGCCGCGTTGAAGTCCCGTGACGGGGATGCGGCCGAGGCGGAAATGCGATCCCATATTCAGGCCGCGCAACGTATGCGTATCCGTGCCTTGCAGGACCGCGACCGCGCCTCTGACCGGACCTGACAGGGAAGGCAGGAATGACAAACGAACCCAACACCTATGATGTCGCGATCATCGGCGGCGGTAATGCGGCGTTATGTGCTGCCATCACCGCGGCCGAAGCGGGTGCCAGCGTTCTTATTCTTGAAGCCGCGCCCAAGCCGTACCGCGGAGGCAATTCGCGCCACACACGCAACTTTCGCTGCATGCATTCCGAGCCGCTGGGCCCGCTGACCGAGAGCTATGGCGAAGAGGAATACATGTCCGACTTGCTGAAGGTCACCGGCGGCAAGACCGACCAGCATCTGGCGCGAATGGCGATCAGGGCGTCCGAGGAATGTCTGCCATGGATGGAGGAACGTGGCGTGCGCTTCCAGCCCTCTCTGTCGGGTACCCTGTCGCTGTCGCGGACGAACGCCTTCTTCATGGGCGGCGGCAAATCCCTGGTGAACGCCTATTACCGGACGGTGACGGGGCTTGGCGTCAAAGTCCTGTACGAAGCTGCGGTCACACATCTTGAGTTGGTCGGCGATCAGGTCGAATGGGTCGATTATACCTATAAAGGTCAATCCCATCGCATCACGCCAAAGACGGTCATTGTCGCCTCGGGCGGGTTTCAGGCCGACACTGATTGGCTGACCCGTGCATGGGGTCCCGCGGCGCGAAACTTTCTGATCCGGGGCACGCCCTATAATCGCGGTGTTGTTCTGGCCGATCTGCTGGATCAGGGCGTGAACAGCGTCGGAGACCCAACACAGTGTCACGCCGTGGCCGTCGACGGGCGTGCGCCAAAATTCGACGGCGGGATCGTCACTCGTCTTGACTGTGTTCCCTTTTCGATTGTCGTGAACCGAGATGCCGAACGGTTTTATGACGAAGGTGAGGACGTCTGGCCGAAACGATACGCAATCTGGGGGCGGCTTGTGGCGGCGCAGCCGGAACAGGTGGGCTATGTGATCATTGATGCCAAGTCGCTGAACCTGTTCATGCCGTCCGTGTTCCCGCCACTGAAAGCGGACTCTCTGGATGAACTGGCCGGATTGATGGGCCTGCCCATCGACAAGCTGAAGGCGACCGTGGCCGCATTCAACGCCGCCTGCGGCGACACCAGCGGGTTTCACCCGACCGAGTTGGACGGTGTTGCGACTAAGGGCCTTGCGCCGCCGAAAACCAACTGGGCGCGACCGATATCCGAGCCGCCCTTCTATGGCTACACGTTACGAACTGGCGTGACCTTTACCTATCTGGGCCTGCAGGTTGACGACAATGCGCAGTGTTCGACCCCCAAAGGCAAGATCAGAAACCTGTGGGCCGCCGGAGAGACCATGGCCGGGTCCATTCTGGGGCAGGGGTATCTGGCCGGGTTCGGCATGACCATCGGAACTGTTTTTGGACGCATTGCAGGACGAGAGGCCGCCGCCCATGCAAACTGAACAGATACAGGAAGCCCGGCGTCAGGCCGAGATATGCAACGCCTGTCGGTACTGCGAGGGGTATTGCTCGGTCTTTCCGGCGCTGCATGCCGGGCGTGCGTTTTCGGATGGCGACATCACCCAGATGGCCAACCTCTGCCACAACTGCCGGGGGTGTTACTATGCCTGCCAGTATACCGCACCGCATGAGTTTGATCTGAACCTGCCCAAATCGCTGGCAGAGGTGCGCCGCGACAGTTGGGAGAGTTTTGCCTGGCCGCAACCTTTGGCGCGCCGGTTCCACACCCACGGAGGGGCCATCGCGCTGGCGCTGGTCCTTGGGTTCGCCGCTCTGTTCGTGGCCATGCGTATAATCGGGTCGGTGGGGGGAGAGGGCTTTTATGCCGTCCTGTCGCACAATGCGATGGTGGCCATCTTTGCTCCGGCGTTTCTGTTTCCGGTGGTCAGCATCACCATCAGCTTACGGCGCTATTGGCGCGCGGTCGCAGGCAGGCCTGTCCGACTGGTCGACCTGTCGGCGGCTTTCAAGCGCGCCGGGAATATGCAGGACCTTGCCGCCGGCCATGGCGAGGGATGCAATTTCGAAGATGAGGACCGGTTCAGTCAGGCTCGCCGCCACGCGCATCACGCCATCATGTACGGCTTTCTGCTGTGCTTTGCCTCAACTTCCGTCGCCACGGTCATGCATTACGTTTTTGGGCTGCACGCTCCCTACGGGTTCTGGTCGCTGCCGAAGCTGCTTGGCCTTCCGGGCGGCGTTCTGTTGACGGTCGGTTGTGGTGCGATGGTTGTGCTAAAGCGCAAGTCCGATCCTGACCTTGGCGATATTTCGGCATGGGGCGGCGACATAGCCTTTATTCTGCTGCTGGGATTTGTCGGGTTCAGCGGGCTTGTGCTTTACGCGATGGGGTCCACCGCATTGATGCCCTCTCTGTTGGCGATACATCTCGGATCGGTTCCGACGTTCTTTCTGCTGACGCCCTATACGAAAATGGCGCATGGGTTCTATCGTCTCGCCGCACTGATCAGAGACGCGCAGCGAAAACGAAGCGCATAGGAACAATGGGCTGCTCAGTGCTTCCGCTGGAACCATAGCCCGCAAGGGTTTCAGCGCATTTTGAGAGCCTTGAAAGGGGCCAGTCTTTTCCAGTGTACGCAACGGAACTGTGGCAGCCGGAGGAATGAGGCACTTTACTGGTATCGGATTGAATAACAGCATGGGGCCCGGTCGACCGGGTCGTTTTGGCAATGATTGGAAAAGCTCTGAAATTCTTCGCAGGTGCAGTTGTCGCTGCGGTCGTCGCGCTGGTGGTCTATCTGCTGATTGCGCCGCCCGACCTGCTGAAGGTCGGAACAAACTATGCGGCAAAGATTGTCTGTTCGAATGTCTTCATCGCGGACCGGGATGCTGATGAGGTACTTGCCGAGGACGTTCAGGCACCGGGCCACCCATTGCTGAAACAGATATCGATCACAGTGGACCGGGATGCGCAAACCGTCGAGGCTCGCATCTTCCGGTTCTTTGCCCCTGCCAGATCACAGTACCGTCAGGGTCTGGGATGCACCAACCTCCACTCCGCCCCGCTGAGTGATGAAACGGTTGCATCGCCAAACTCATCACCCGCCGGGCTTTGGCCGGACGGCGATGAGGTTGCAGTGTTTCAACATCCGGATATCGCCAGCGTCCTGTCTGACGAAACCCTGCTGGGTGCGGGGCACCGTGCGGTCGTGGTGGTGAAAAACGGGCGGATCGTCGGGGAAAGCTATGCCGAAGGGTTCGACGCAAATACCCCGCTGCTGGGCTGGTCGATGACCAAAACGGTCACCGCCGCCCTGATCGGCACGTTGATCCAGTCGGGTCAGATGTCTCTGGACGACAATTTGACGGACAGTTTTGACAACTGGGGACAGGACAGTCGCAAGGACATCTTGGTTAAGGATATGCTTGCCATGTCCAGCGGCCTGCAATGGAACGAGGGTTACGGGAACGTTTCGGACGTCACCAAAATGCTCTACCTCAATGACGATATGTCGGGTTTCGCCGCGGCCCTTCCTGCGGAAACCAGTGTCGGGGCGGATTTCAACTATTCCTCGGGCACATCCACTATGCTGTCACGGGTTTGGCAGGACAGGGTGGGTGCCGGTGCACTGAGCTATCCAAAAGATGCGCTTTTCCAGCCACTTGGGATGAGCTCGGCGGTTCTGGAAACCGATGCCGCCGATACGTTTGTCGGGTCCAGCTATATGTATGCGACGGCACGGGACTGGGCGCGGTTCGGACAGTTGCTGCTGCAAAACGGGGTCTGGGATGGGCAACAGATCTTGCCCGCCGGCTTTACGGACTGGATGTTCGCGCCGGTCGCGGCATCGGATGGGGCGTATGGCAAAGGACATATCTGGATCGAAGCGCCCGGGGATATGCCAGCCTTTGAGGATGCGGTCTGGCTGCAGGGGCATGACGGGCAATCCATCGGGATTTTCCCGTCTTATGACATGGTAGTGGTGCGGCTGGGTTTGACGCCGTCAAAGCTTGGGTATTCCTCGCTGCCCCTCGCCAAAGAGCTGATTGCTGTATTAGAGGATTAGAGAGCAGGCACAAGGCGCGCTGCGCGGACCATCAGAGCCGGAAAGACTTTGGCCCTTGCGATCCGGTTAACCACTGATCCGCAGCCACAGTGCGGTGGCGTCGTCGCTGACCTTGAACCTTGGAAAGCGCACGCAGGCCGCGTCGTCCCGCTCGATCTTTCGAAGGATTTGGGCAAGGTGATCCAGCCCCGTCTCGCGAATGGCGCCCATCAGCGAATGGGCTGAGTATTGTCGGTAATCGCTGACCAAACTCGCAAAGCCGTCGCTCATCAGCAGGACTTCGTCTCCAGTGGCTACCGGGACGGACGCATAGCGCGCCGCCTGCGCGGATGCGCGTGCGTCGGGACTTAGGGTGCTATGGCCCGCCTTGGCACGGTGGGTGCGCCGGTCTTGCAGCGCCTTGCCCGCAATCTTCCGGGACGCGCCTGTCCCGATACCCAGCGCAAGGGCCGCTGCGGACTCAGCGCTTGAATCAGGTGCGTCGGTACACCAGCGAACCGCATCACCCGCCGCATGCAGGACCGGGCAATCCGCTATCCAGGCCACTTCGAGCGCGCCTGCGACAAGCTGAACGGCCGCAAAGGCCGCCTTGGGAACTTCCCATTCCGCGACGGCGTCCCGTGTCCGGTCCGCGTCAAACTGCGCCTCGATCTGTCCGAGTACGGCGTCGCATGTGGCCTTGATGGTTCCTGCGCTTGATCGTCCAAAGCAGGTGTTGGCTGTTGTCGCCAGCCACGCAGCCCCGCCCTGACGGCCAAGCAGCCCGGGCTCGGTCAGATCGGTCGCCCCGTCGATAACCCAGGCGCGATCCCCCAGACAGCCTGAACGATCATCGTTTGGCATGCCTGCTGTGCCGTTCAGGCTGATGGATTGAAGAACCTCGAAATGCATATGCCGGTCAATTGATCTGGGGGCGCAATCACGTCAGGATCTATGCGATTGCGCAGATGATCAAGTGCGCCGGGCCGCCTTTGTGTTCTTTTGTCCTGTCAACTCAGGATGGCAGCGATCTTGTCCAATGTCGCCGTGTTGACCGCAACGCCCTCGGACGCGGCCGTTACCCGTTTTGAACGGCGCCCGTCGCCCGGCAGATGCGCATTGGGCTGCGATCGGATCGCGTCCACAAGCCCGGTCAGGCCGGATGCAAATGCGTCGCCAGCCGTTGCGGACGGGTCGATTGCGATAAAGAACTGACCCGTGCGCGGTGGCCCGCCAACCGTGCCGGAAAAGGGCGAGGCATTCAGGCCGAGCGTCGCACCTGTCAGCGCGGCGGCCATGATCTCGGTCAGCAGTGCAACACCGACGCCCTTGTAGCCACCCGATGGGGCCATCGAACCCTTCAGGCCGACATTGGGATCGGTGGTCGGATTGCCATCCGCATCCAGCGCCCAGCCGACAGGGATCGGCTTGCTCTCGCGGGCGTGTTTCATCACTTCGCTTTTGGCAATTGTGCTTGCGCTTTGGTCGATCAGCAGAGCGGGCTGGCCATCCGACCCCGGTGCCGCCACCGAGAAAGGGTTGGTGCCGACAACTGGGGTTGCGCCACCCGACGGGGCGATCGAGGCGGGCGCGTTGGTGAACCCAAGCCCGACCAGCCCGGCCTGCGCCAGCCGGAAAGTGTGATACCCAAGAACGCCGCAATTATAGCTGTTGCGGATGGCCAGCGCGGCGATGCCCTGTTCCCGCGCCGCCGGAATCAGCGACGCGAAACCCAGGTCGATTGCGGAATGTGCAAAGCCGGTTGCCGCATCGACATTCACTACTCCGGGCCGGGGCTGAGACAGGGCAGGCTGGGCAGATCCGTCGACTTTGCCGCACTGCACATGCTCGCAATAGATCGGGATATAGGCCAGACCGTGACTGGCAACCCCGTCGGCTTCGGTCGCGGCGGTTGCGACGGCCAGCGGGCGGGCGTTGGCTTCGGTCGTGCCGGCGGCCACCAGCGCGCGGAAGGCGACGTCTTCGATTTCAGCAAGGGTCAGGGTGCGGGTATCAACCATTTTCATCTCTTCAATCGTTGTCGGACAAGCCTGCCCCGGCCCCGCGCAGGCGGGATTCCTCGGTGGCAGGGGCATAGGTTCGATGCGCAAACCGGTTCAGAACGGCCCACCGCTCCGGGTTTGGTGTTGAACGGGATTGGCGTGTTGCAGGTTCGGACAAGGTGCCGCCAAGCTGCACACACACGTTCATTGCATGATCCGGAATGTCGGATGGCACTGCGGCGGAATACCCGTCGGTGACTGCGTCCACGCCATCGCACGTGAAGGTCACCGGCGCATTCAGCAGCCGTGCTGCGTTGGCCGCAAAGGGTAACAGCAGGGCAGGAACAGCAACATCTTGCAGGGTGACGGCCGTTCCCGCCAACTGCCGTGCGTTGTCCGAAAGGGCGGCCCCGGCAATCAACGGACAACGGGCCTGCCGGGCAGCGCTGTCCTGACTCTGTGCCGCAGGTGCTGGACTTAGGGGTTGACGGGCCGGTTCTGTTTCCAGAAGCAAGGCCAGGGCTTCGACACCGTCCAATCCATTGGCGCAGAGCCAGCGTGCGGCTTTTGCCGCCTCTTCGGCATGTCCCCAGTCATATCCGGCACCGCGGGCGGCGCGTTTGGCGGTGGCCTCGACCTCATTCAGCGAAAAACTCATGACACGGGCTCCGGGTAGACCCACAGATCCGCCGTTTCCGGCGTCAGCTCTTCGGGGTAGGGGGCACCGGCATACATGCAGATCCGTACCCAGCGGTCTGAACGCGGATCGAAGTGGGTGGCACCGAAAAAGGACAGTTTAGCCCGCAGCATGTCGATGGGCATGACTCTGGCGCTGATCGTGTTGTCGCGGATTTCACCATAAGGGGCGACGCGCCCGATCTGCGCCCGACGGATGGTGTGGCGGTGTTCGGGGTGGCGCAGTAGGAACTCGGCAATCGGCGTGTCGCCTTGCCAGTCTGCAAGCGCGGCAAAGGCGAATGCAGCATCCCGCGCCGGGGCCAGAGGCTGTTCGTAATCAGCAATCGGCTCTTCGAACCGTTCGCCCAGCCGCGGTTCCAGCTTTTCTTCGGACACGTACCAGGCGCGGGAACAATTGGCCGCGTCCGACCAGTCCAGATCCAGCGCCCAGTCAAAACTGTTGCGGATCAGGTCGCGGACCTCGGCAACGGTCATGGCGCCGTCAATGACCTGCGCCTGCGCATTGCTGTCGGACATGCAACTGGCCAGCCCGTCGACCAGATCGCCATAAGGCTCCAGGATCAGCGAAGCGACAAGTTCCTGCCCCTCCTGACTCAGCGACGTTTCGGACCACCGGATCAGACGATCCCATGGGTGACTCTGTGTCAGATCAGACTGGCGCACATAGTCCGCAATCGCCGAAAGGTCAGCGTTCAGGTCGGCCAGTTTCGCAACCTGTACTGGGTGCTCCGACCGCCACCACGACATCGACAGTTTGCTGCGCTCAAAGATGTCGCGAAATTGCCGGACTTCATCGTCTGACACAGCAGGCAGGGATCGCACGCGCGCAATCGCCTCTTCCCGGACCATGATCCAGTTGTTGAACAGAATCGGGTGGTTCACGATGAACGGTGCCATGCCCAGACCGGTGGAGTTGCCGATGCCCAGCCAGCGTGCAATGGCAGGGTCCAGCTCTGCCGTCTGCTCGCCACCCCTGGCGCGGGCCATATGCTGCACCAGATCGCGGACAAAAACGCGGGTCAGGTAGACCGACAGCATCTCGGTCTGAAACGGGGCGCTCAGCTCGGGCCGGTCCGAGGTTGTTTCACGGTCCGCCGCCCCGAATTTGCCCGAGCCATAAACGGCTGTGGTGCGCATCAGGTACCCGACCTCGTAAATCTGCTCCAGATCCGGCTGGTGTCCTGCCGCAAGACGATTGACCACATGCGTCCAAAGGCGGACCGAACGGTTCGCGCGCGACAGAGACAATTCGGTTTCACTGATGCGCCCGGCCTCTTGCAGGGGCACGTTTTCGGACAGACGTTGAATGTCCTGCGCCGTCGGCACACCATCGAACAGGGCAAAGGTCGCGTCCCACGCTTCCGCGATGACCCGGTCCGAGCGTTGCTCGGGCGGCAGGTCATGGGCAAAGGCCACAAGAGAATAGGCGTGTTCGGGGCCTTGTGCGGTGTAGACTGCGTGACCTACACCATTTGCGTCGATGTCAAAGACGGGGCGGGTGAAACTCCAGTCTTCCTGCGCCATGCGCCGGGTCAGTTGCCGCATGAAGCTGAGCCGGCACTGATGCAGCGACCCCAGCCGCGACAGGCGCATCACCTGCGCGGGATCGCGTCGCGGGATATGAGGGCTGGCCTGGGTCATGCGGATTGCGGCCCGAAGTTTTCAGCAAAGAAACGGTACCAGTTACCGCCCATGATGCCCGAGATTTCGCTGGCATTCATGCCAACCTTTCGCAGCCCGGCCTCGATATTTCCAAAGTCACGATTGTCGCGGAACCAGTCCGGCATTGGCGGAAAGCCGGGGGCAGAGGCCGAGCCTTCACCATAGTCGATCTCTTTGGTCCAGCGCCCCACGCGCATCCATTCGACCACGCTGTCGGGCTGGTCCTGACACAGGTCCGTGCCGATCCCCAGATGCTGAGCCCCGTATTTGTCAGCAGTGCGCGCGATCATTTCGCAGAAACTCTCCAGCGTGCAAGCGGATTTGTCCTTCAGGTGATGAGGGTAGACCGAAAAGCCCAGCATCCCACCGTTTTCCGTGACCGCACGGATCACCGTGTCCCGCTTGTTGCGCAGGGCAGGCGACCATTCGTGCGGGTTGGCGTGGGTGATGACGATGGGGCGCTCGGAAATTTCGGCCGCTTCGATGGTTGAGCGATCCGCCGAATGGCTCATGTCCACCACAAGGCCAACACGGTTCATCTCTTTGATGACCTGCTTGCCCATGCGGGTAATGCCGGTGTCTTCGGCCTCGTAACAGCCGGTCGCCAGCAGCGACTGGTTGTTATAGGTCAATTGCATGAATCGGGCGCCCAGATCGTGCAGGATTTCGATTAGCCCGATATCGTCCTCGATGGGCGAGGGGTTCTGGAACCCAAAGAACACCGCCGTCCGCCCGGTTTCGCGGGCGGTGTCAATGTCACTGGCCCAGCGGCCTTTCATGATCAGGTCCGGATATTGCTCGAACCAGCGATTCCATTTTTCAAAATTCAGAACCGTTTCACGGAAATTCTCATGATACGAGATAGTGACGTGGATTGCGTCCACGCCACCCTCGCGCAGTTGACGGAAAATCTTTTCCGACCAGTTGGCGTATTGCAGCCCGTCGATCCGCATCAGACCGGCGATCCCGCGCTGATATAAGCCGTTTTGACGGTTGTATAGAACTCGGCCGCCGCCTTGCCCTGTTCGCGCGGCCCGTAAGAGCTGTCGCCCCGGCCACCGAAGGGCACGTGATAATCGGTGCCCGCCGTCGGCAGGTTGACCGTGACAACCCCGGTGCGCGCGTTGCGGCGGAAATGGGTGGCGCGGGCCAGCGATTGGGTCACGATGCCCGAGGTCAGGCCGAAATTGGTGTCGTTGACCACGCTCAGCGCCTCGTCATAGCTGCTGACCTTGATAACGGACGTCAGCGGCGCAAACATCTCCTCGCGGTTGATCGCCATGTCGTTGGTGGTGTTCAGGAATACGCCGGGGGACATGTAGAAGCCCTCATGTGGCATCTCAAGCCGCTGACCGCCGCAGGCCAGTTCCGCGCCTTCGGATTTACCCAGATCGACATAGGCCAGGTTTTCCTGCAGTTGCTGCTGGCTGACGACCGGTCCCATCTGAGTGCCTTCCTCCAGCGCGTGGCCGACCTTCATCGCCTGTGCGCCGGCGACCAGCTTCTCGACGAAGGCATCGTGAATGCCCGCGTGAACCACCAGCCGCGACGAAGCGGTACATTTCTGCCCAGTGCCACCGAAAGCACCGCCAAGCGCCAGGGTCACCGCAAGGTCCAGATCGGCGTCGTCCATCACGGCCAGCGCGTTTTTGGAGCCCATCTCCATCTGCACCTTGGTCAGGTTCTGGATCGCCGCTGCAGCGATACGCTTTCCCACCGGAACCGATCCGGTGAATGAGATCGCGTTGACCTTGGGGCTTTCCACCAGACGCTGGCCGATCGAACGGCCTGAGCCCATGACAAGGCTGAACAACCCTTTGGGGATGTCCTGTCGCTCGATGATCTCGGTCAGGGCTACGGCGGACGCCGGTGTAATGTTCGCAGGCTTCCAAACAACCGCGTTGCCATAGCACAGCGCCGGAGCAATCTTCCACGACGCGGTTGCGGTCGGGAAGTTCCACGGGCTGATGATCGCCACCACGCCCACGGCTTCGCGGCGAACGTCGATCTCGACCCCGGGGCGCACGCTGTCGGCGTTCTCGCCGATCTGACGCAGGCACTCGGCAGCGTAGTAGGTAAAGAACTGACCGGCGCGATAGACCTCACCCTTGCCCTCGGCAAACGGTTTGCCTTCTTCGCGGGACAGCAAGGTGCCCAGTTCTTCGGCGCGCGACATCAGCTCGTTGCCGATGTTCATCAGAACGGCCTGCTTGCGTTCGGGCAGATAGGCAGCCCACTCAGCCTGCGCCGCCCGCGCCTGATCCAGCGTGGCCTCCAGCTGATCCGCGCTGGCCTGGGCAAATACGCCGACCAGATCGCTCAGGTCCGAGGGGTTGCGGTTTTCGATTTCGGATTCGCCCGCCAGCCATTCTCCGGCGATCAGGTTCAGTTTGGTCACAATGCGCCCCAGTGTTCAGAAAGTGTCCGGCGCAGGATGGAATCTTTGACGGACATCAGTCAAACTCAAATAAGTTTAGTAAACTTCAGAAAGTTTGAAGTATGTCACTCAAGATTGAAACTCTGCGCTGTTTTTGCACGGTTGCGCAGACCGGCACCCTGGTCGAAGCCGCCGACCGGCTGGGCCGGACGCAGTCTGCGGTGTCCATGACCCTTAAACAACTGGAAGACCATCTAGGTAAAAAGCTGTTCGAGGGTGAGCGGAAGAACCGGCTGTCTCCTCTGGGGCAGCAAGTGTTTGAGATGGCGCTGAAACAGGTGCGCCAGTTCGATCAATCCGTTCTGGATATCGAAGCAGCGGCAAATGCCGAGCATGGGCTTTTGCGGATCGTGTCGGTGCCTTCGATCGCGGCGCTGGTGTTTCCCGGGGTGCTGACGCATATGACGCAGACTTATCCCGGGTTGAAAATCGAACTGCGCGACACGGACACCCAGCAGGTTTTGGATGCGCTGGTCGAAGGCAAGGCGGATATCGGCATCGCGTCGGGGCAGCATGCACTGAACGGGGTGCGGGCGATTCCACTGTTTCAGGACCGGTTCGGGCTGGTCTGCGCTGTGGATCACCCGCTGCTTTCCCGGTCCGGGCCACTTTGGCAAAAGGATCTTGCCGGGTTTCCCTTTATCCGCAATGCGTTGTGTGAGCAGATACAGTCTCCGCAATTTCTGGCGGCCATCGCACTGGCCGACATCACAGTGCAGAACACGCATTCCCTGATCACGCTGGTACGGACGGGGGGCTGGGTGACGGTACTGCCGCAGACCGTCGCCAGATTCATGCCCGAGGCGACCGCCTTCCGGCCTATTTCGGATCTGGAAGACCGGCGGCAGGTCTATCTATATGTCAGCGAGAGGTCCCGTTTCCGGCCTCTCGCCGACGCGGCGGCCGCGTTCATTCTGGCACAAAGCTATGACTAAGCCGATGCGCCGCTTCAGTCCCTTTTCACATCGCCGGAAAAGCGGGCTGCGTTTTCTTTGGCAAAGGCGCTGGCATCGGCGTTTGCATCCCAGAATTGGGGGTTGGCTTTCGGAATGGTCAGCGCCTTCTGAACGGCGGGTCGGACGTCGATACGATCAAACCACGCCTTCAGATGCGGCAGATCATCGACATTGACCCGCGCCCAGACATAAGCCCGTGCCCAAGGGTACAGCATCATGTCAGCGATGGTGTATTCATCGGCTGCAATCCAGTCCCGCCCGTTCAGGCGCGTGTCCATCACTTCCAGCAGGCGGCGGCTTTCGTCGACATAGCGACGGATCGAAAACGGCTCAACCTGACCATTGGGTGCGGCGATATGCTGAAAATACATGGCCTGGCCCATCATCGGCCCGACATGGCCGACCTGAAACAGCATCCACTGCATGACTTCGGCACGTTTGGCCGGATCGGACGGCAGAAACTTTCCGTATTTCTCCGCCAGATGCCAGAGGATCGCGCCACTTTCAAAGATCGCGCGGCCCTCGGCCCGGTCTTCGATGGTTGGAATCTTCCCGTTTGGGTTCAACGCCAGAAACTCCGGCGTTTTCTGTTCCTGCCGGGAGAAGTCGATATGGGTCAGGTCATAAGGGACGCCGGCCTCTTCCAGAAAGATGACGGGCTTATACCCGTTCATCGTACCTGCGGTATAAAGATGGATATCAGGCCGCGACATCTTCGACCTCTGCAAGCGCGGTTTTCAGATGCGTTTCGAACCGGGCGAAATCTTCCTGAATGGCCGGGTTCTTCATGACGTCGAACGCCGCGAAGGTGGGCAGCGGCTGCATCGCCATGAACTTGGCCGTCAGGTGCAGCGGGCGCAGAAGATCATCAACGCTGTCGCCGGCAAAGAAGGGTTCCGCGGTGTTTTCAAATGCTTCGGCCGGAGCGTTGAAGGTGACGGAAAGCATGTATTTCTTGTCGCCGAGCTTGCCCCCCATACCATAGTTTTTCTTGGGCGCGTCAGAGGTGCGACCGTCACCATCGGCAAACCGACCGTCCATCGCCGAGGTGTACACCTCATCCATGTATTTCTTGAACGACCAGGGAACGCCCATCCAGTTGACCGGGAACTGCATGATGACGGTATCTGCCCACAAATGAGCATCAATCTCGGCGTTCGTGTCATAGCCGTCGGCCACTGTGGTGACGCGAACATCATGACCCAAAGAGGCGAGGACGTCGCGCGCCTGTTCCGTCAGGCTGGCGTTAAGCCCCCCCGGCGCAATTTCATAGGGCTGTGTTCCGTTTACGATCAGAATATTGCTCATGTCTCTGTGTCCTTGCTGCGTTGTGAACTGCTTGACTTGTGGCGGGTTCCGGACGAAGTTGTGCATTGTGGTTACGAAAATCAACCAGTATACTTTAGGTAACCTAGTGTCAGCATAAGGGCTACGCTATGAAGGCAAGGATTCAACCAGATGAACAGGGGCGGAAAACCGCCGCCGACGCTTGTCTGGTGCCGTGCTCGATCGAACGCGGCATGCGGATTCTGGGCGGCAAATGGACCGGATCCATCCTGTGGCACCTGAAAGACGGTCCGGTCCGGTTCAACGATCTGTCGCGGATGATCGAAGGGGCCAGCAAAAAGATGATCACCGAACGGCTGCGGCAGTTGCAGGCTCAGGGTCTGGTGCGCCGAAACGTGTTGCAGACAGCACCGGTTTCTGTTGAATATTCCCTCACCAAACTCGGGTGCACGGCGCTGGGTTTCCTTGATGAACTGCGCCAGTGGAGCGAGTCCTTGCCAGAGCCTCTAGCAGACCCCAATCAAGGCTAAATCGGAAAAAACCGAAACAAATCTATGATAATGCCGCATTCGCGGTTTTGTCTCAGCTAGGTCTTGATGGGCAGCGCGTTCGCATGCTTCAATTTTTCAGCCAACCCGGCATGTCGGGCTGTTGGCCAAAAAGCCCGGGAAGCAACGCCTTCCCGAAAGTGTCTGTAAGGTGTCTCTGCCCTGCCGGGCAAGAAGATAACAAGCACCGCGGACGTCCAACATGGAGATATCAAATGAAAAAACTTGCTACGTTACTGGGAGGCGCATCCATGGCGATCGCCGGGCCTGCCATGGCCGCGGATATCGTGATCGGCGTGCCGAACTGGCCGTCGGTGAACGCAACGGCGCATATTCTGAAGGTAGCGATTGAACAGAACCTCGGGCTTGAGGTTGAACTGCAGAACGGGACAAACCCGATCGTGTTCGAGGCAATGGATTCCGGCGCCATGCATGTGCACCCCGAGGTCTGGATGCCGAACCAGCAGAACCTGCATGACACCTATGTCACCGACAAGGGCACCGTAGCCTTCAACCCCAACGGCGTCGAAGCGTTTCAGGGTATGTGCGTCGACAAGGCGACCGCTGACGCCAACGGGATCAAGTCCATCGAGGACCTGACCAACCCCGATATCGCGGCACTTTTCGACAGCAACGGCGACGGACAGGGAGAGCTTTGGATCGGCGCGCCCGGCTGGGCTTCGACCAATGTCGAAAAGGTTCGCGCCAAGTCCTATGGCTATGACCAGATTTTCGAGCTGACCGAGATTGATGAAACCGTGGCTTATGCCAATCTCGACAATGCCATCAAGGCCGGCGACGCCTGGGTCGGGTTCTGCTACACGCCGCATTACGTGTTCGAACTGCACGAATTGCAGGTTCTGGAAGAGCCCGCTTATGATGCGGCCAAATGGAATGTTCTGCAGCCGACGGACGACCCCGAATGGCTTGAGAAATCCGAGGCCGCGGTTGCCTGGGATCTGGCCTATCTGCACCTGCATTACGCAAAATCGCTTGAGGATGAATACCCCGAGGTCGCGCGGATGCTGTCCAACATGAAGCTGGACACCGACACGGTGTCGGCCATGACCTACGCGCTGGTGATCGATGGCAAGGAGCCACAGGCCTACGCGGAAGAGTGGGTTGGCGCGAACGAAGATGCCGTTCTGGGCTGGATGTCCGAGTGATTGACTCAGACCGGAACTGAAACCGGACAGGCCGTCGGCAGCGCCCGGCGGCCTGTTTTGCATCAAAGGGACAAGTATGACCGAAACAGTCGTAAAACTGACGGATGTCTGGAAGATCTTCGGCGCCCGCGCCGAAGAAGCCATGACCGCAGTGCGGAACGAAGGCATTGGCAAGCCCGAAGTTCTGGAAAGATTCAATTGTGTCGTCGGCGTGCAGGGCGCGACATTCGAGGTGCCGCGGGGTGAGATTTTCTGCATCATGGGCCTGTCCGGCTCGGGCAAATCCACGCTGGTGCGCCACGTCAACCGCCTGATCGAACCGACCGCTGGCAAGATCGAAATCCTGGGGCATGACGTGTCGCAGATATCCGAGACTGAACTGCGTCGCATCCGGGCGCAGCAGATCGGAATGGTGTTTCAGCACATGGCGCTGATGCCGCACCGTTCGGTTCGCGATAACGTGGCCTATCCTCTGGAAATCCGCAAAGTGTCCAAGTCCAAGCGCTGGGCGGTGTCTGACCATGCGCTGGGCCTGGTGGACCTGACGGGGTATGAGGACCGGCTGCCCAAGGAACTGTCGGGCGGGATGCAGCAACGGGTCGGAATCGCCCGCGCGTTGGCGTCGGACCCCGAGATCCTTCTGATGGACGAACCGTTCTCGGCCCTCGATCCGCTGATCCGGCTGCAATTGCAGGACCAGTTCAAGGCGCTTGTGGCGCAGTTGCAGAAAACCACGCTGTTCATCACCCACGATCTGGACGAGGCCATCCGCATCGGCCACCGCATCGCCATCATGAAAGACGGCGTGATCGTTCAAATCGGGACGCCCGAAGACATCGTCATGAACCCCGCCGACGACTACGTGCGGGAATTCGTGCAGGGCATCTCAAAGCTCAAACTGGTCAAGGCGCATTCGATCATGGAACCGCTGGCCAGCTATTCCGGCCCTACCGACGGCGCGCCGCGCGCGGATGAAGGGGCGGATCTGGACCAGCTGATCGATCTGGCCGTGAACACGGACCTACCAGTGGTCATCACCGATTCCGGCAGCGACGTCGGTGTTGTCACAAAACCGCGCCTGCTGCGCGGAATTCAGGGGGGTAAAAATGACTGATGCAGCAATGGAAATGAAGGTCACCGCCGCCTCGGATATCGAAGTTGACCGTGACGCGCTGGACCGTTCAATCCACGAGTTTGTCGGGCCAAACGGCGACTATTACGTCAACGCGTTCCACAAGATTCACGACGCGACCAGCCCGGTTCCCAACACCTTCAACCTGTGGGCGGCGGTTCTGGGGCCGTTCTGGTCGGCCTCCCGAGCGATCTGGGGGATGTTCTGGACGTTCCTGATCTTGGAAATCATCGCTTGGGTGCAGATCGGGCGGGGCGCATGGGGCAATCCCGGCGCAGACCTGGCGGAACGCGCCGCACGGCAGCAGGAACGCGCAAACGAGCTGCTTGCCCGCGCCGCCGACGCCACGGAGAAGGCCGATATCGACCGCTTCAACAAGCTTGCGGAAAACATCCAGAAGGCGGCGGATTCCAGCCTCGAAAAAGCGACGGCGGCGCAGTCCGAGGCGCTGGGCATCATGATCACCGGGTTGCTGATGCTGCTGGTGTTCAAGCTGGTTCAGGGTTTCTACGCGGATCGCGTCTATGAAAAGCAGTATTCGAAATGGCGAATCGACCCCAACAGCACCGAAAGCGGCCGATCCAACCGCAATACGATATTGGGGGCGGTTCTGGTCGCGGCGATCGGGCCGCTGATCGTCTACAAGTTTACGGTCAATGCCTCGTTGGCGATGCTGGATGCCTTCCCTGAAAAGGAAGTGTCGGCAATGATCCTGGGAGATGACGGCGGTACGCTGTTCTCCAGCCTCGCCAGTTGGATGGAGGCACAGATCGACGCGGCCGCCGCAGCGGGTGGTGACGTTTTCGATGGCATCGTCGGTGGCGTCAGAACCGTTCTGGACGGGCTGACCATTGCACTGATCGGGTCGCCCTGGCCGGTGGTCATGTTGGTGATCTGCGTTACAGCGTGGCGGGCGGCAGGGCCTCGGGTCGCGATATTCACCGCGTCTTCGCTGGCTTATATCGCCCTGCTGGGGTACTGGGATGTCGCGATGGAGACGGTGGCGCTTGTGGGTGCGGCCGTGCTGCTCTGCGTGGTGTTCGGTATTCCGCTGGGTATCTGGTTCGGCAAATCCAAACGCGCATATCGCGCGGCGGAACCGGTGCTGGACCTGATGCAGACGCTGCCGGCCTTCGTCTACCTGATCCCGATCATCGCCTTCTTTGGCACCGGCAACCCGCCGGGCATTCTGGCCACGATCATCTTTGGCATGCCACCGGTGATCCGCCTGACCGCGCTGGGAATGCGCGGTGTGCCGGAAAGCATCAAAGAGGCCGCCGTGGCCTTTGGCGCTTCGAAATGGCAGTTGCTGAAGGATGTCGAAATCCCGCTGGCCTTGCCGTCGATCATGACGGGTGTGAACCAGACCATTCTGATGTGCCTGTCGATGGTGGTGATCATCTCGCTGATTGGCGGCGGCGGTCTGGGCAAGGAAATCCTTGAGGCGCTGCAATACGCGGCCAAGGGGCCGGGCCTGCTGGGCGGGTTTGCCATCCTGTTCCTGGCCATGGTGATGGACCGGATCGTCCAGGGGGCATTCCGCCGAGAAGACGAGAAAATCTGATCCCTTCCGCCTCCGGTTCCGACCGGGGGCGTTTTCTTTGAACGAGAGACTTCATGACAGACCGCTATGAACAGTCCATGATGGACAACCTTTACTGGTGGGGTGTGCCCACCTTGTTCCGGTGCCCCAATGTCGGACCCCGGGATCAGGATATTGCCCTGGTCGGCGTGCCACATTCGACGGGTAACGGCACCACCGAACGGGACCAGCATCTGGGACCGCGCGCCCTGCGCCACGTTTCCGCAGTTCAGCGCCGTGTGCATTCGGTTTTTGAGATCGATCCCTGGAGCCGCGCGCGCATCGCCGACGTGGGCGACGTGCCCTTTCCGCGCGCCAACGACAATGAGGACTGCATCGAGCGTATCACCGCCTTTTACAACGACATCGACGCGGCCGGTGCGCGCCCTGTCTCGGTCGGCGGCGATCACTCTATAACGGGTGGGATCGTGCAGGCGCTGGGCCGGGGCAAGCTGGCGGGTGGTGAACCGATCAGCTTTCTGCATCTAGATGCCCACACGGATGTATTCACCAAGGTCGATCATTTTCTGGGCGCCAAAAAGTCAGCCGCCCATTGGGGGGCCTATCTGGCCGATCAGGGGCAGGTCGACCCGAGGCGATCCATGCAGATCGGGCTGCGGGGACATCCGCGCAGTCTGGACTGGCTGCAACCTTCCTACGATTACGGCTATAACATCGTCACCATGCGCGAATTCCGTCAGCGCGGTCTGGAAGATGTTGTGGCCCAGACAAAAAAGGTGCTGGGCGACCGCCCGGTCTATATCACCTTCGATCTGGATTGCCTCGACCCCACTGTTGCGCCGGCCGTGTCCAATCTGGAACCCGGCGAGAAGGGGTTTGATATTGACGAAGCCGTCGGCATCCTGAGGGCTGCGCGCGGGCTGAACATCGTGGGCGGAGACGTGGTTTGCATGATGCCAACCAAAGACAGCCCCAACAACATCACCGCGCTGACGGCGGCGGCGGTGATGTTCGAAATGATCTCGATGATCGCCGAGAATGTGGCCCCCGGCTAGGCGCGTCGCGCGTCAACGGCCTGTGCCAGAACGCAGAGCAATTCGAACATCAGCGAGATACCCAGCCACGCCGTGCCCCCGTTTGGATCGAACGGGGGCGAGACCTCGACCAGATCGGCGCCAACCAGGTTCACACCGGACATCTGGCGAATGACCTGCTGCGCCTGAAAGCTGTTGGGTCCACCGATTTCCGGGGTGCCGGTGCCGGGCGCGTAGGTCGGATCGACAAAATCTATGTCATAGGTGCAATAGGTGGGCGCCGAGCCCACGATGCCGCGCACCTCAGCCATGACGTCGTCAATACCCCGGTCGAACAATTCCTCGATGCGGATGATGCGGATGCCCTGCGCCTCGCCCCATTCGATGTCCTCGGTGTTGTAGGCGGTGCCGCGAATGCCGACCTGAACAAAGCGTTTGGGGTCGACCAGCCCTTCCTCGACTGCACGGCGGAACGGGGTACCGTGCGTGAATTTGTGACCGCCGAAATAGCTGTCGAACAGATCGGTGTGACTGTCGAACTGGATCAGGCCCAGCGGGCCGGAGGCGGCCAGAGCCCGCAGAACCGGCAGGGTTGTCAGGTGATCCCCACCAGCCGTCAGCGGAGCAATGCCACGTTGGTTCAGTTCGGTGTAGAACGCGGTGACCCGGTTCAGCGTATCCGCGATATCGACCGGATTGGGTGCGACATCCCCCAGATCGGCGCAGTTTACCATCGCGAACGGCGCCACACCCGTGACCGGGTTCATTGCCCGGATCATGGTGGAAAAGTCGCGCAACTGACGTGGTCCGTGCCGCGCGCCGGGGCGGTTGGTGGTGCCCCCGTCCCACGGAATGCCCACGAGGCCCAGCTCAACCTCGGCGATGCGCTCATGTTCCAGCGTCAGGCTGGGCAGGCGCATGAAGGTGGGGATGCCGGCGAACCGGGCAAGCTCCATCGCCGAGACCGGCTGAAAAAACGAATTGGTCATGAGTTCCCCATCGTTAGAAGTATTGCCGGGCGAGCCTAGCGGCAGATCGGCGGCTTGGGAATGCTCGGACCCGATTAGTCCAGGATGCGGAAGCGGGCGCGGATTTCGGCATCCTGCGCATCGGTCAGGTATTTTGGGCGATGCGCGCTTAAAATCTCCTTGGCCCGAGCCCGCGCCGCGGACCATGCGTCGGTTGCGCCCTCCATTTCCCAGGTGCGCGGTTCGTTTCTGTCTGCAAGCACGGGATAGAAGTAATCCCGTTCCATCGCTGCATAGGTATGCGCGCTGCCCAGAAAATGACCGTCACCCAGAACCGACTGGCAGATCGCGTCAAAGCCCAGATTTTCATCGGTCACTTCGATACCGCGCAGCGCCCGGTAAGTGTGCGAATGCATTTCGTTATCCAGAACGAACGCTTCAAAGCTGGCGCCCAGCAGCGACGCCGTCATGCCCGAACTTTCATAGATCAGGTTACCCCCGGCCAAAGCGGCGGCAAGTGAGGTCATGCCCTTTTCGACGCCATATTGCGCATCGATGGCCTTGGCGTCGGTCATTGAAGAGGCAACGCCCGAAGGCAGGCCCAGCCAATTGTTGATCTGCGCGGACGCCGCGTTCAGAACCGCGGTTTCTCCGCTGCCGCCGGCGAAGGATCCGGTGCGCAGGTCGACGATGAAAGGCCAGTTGGAAAACACCATCGGAAAGCCGGGACGGATCGTGTTGACCATGACAAGGCTGGCCAGTGTTTCGGCCAGCGACTGCGCAAGAAATCCGGCCAGCGTCGCAGGCGCCGTCGCCCCTGCCTGTGCGGCGGTGATGCAGGACATGGGGATATTGTGGGCGACGCACTCATAGACGACATCCACTGCGTCCTCACCGTAGCGCAGTGGAGAGATCACAGGGCTGATATGGGCCTTCAGGAACGGCCGCTTAGCGAACTCACCCGGTCCGCCCGCCACGATGTCCAGCATTTCAACGATGGGCGCGACATGTCCGGCCAGCGTAAAGGATGTGGCCACAGGTTTGGTCGTATTGCGTATCAGGGCGTAGACCGTGTTGACGTCTAGATCCAGCACATCGGGCAGGTCGGTCGCCACGCAGCAGCGCGTGAACCAGCTGACATTGGCCAGCGTATCCTGCAACCGGGTAAAGTCGTGCAGATCAGCCAATGTCGACGGACGGTAACGCCCGCTGTCGATGTCCAGCGTCTGCACCGCCGCCCCTCCGGTGCCGAAAAACACCCGATCGCCGCCCACTTCGATCGAACGGCTTTCGTCCCTGCCGTGGAACACAAAGGTTTTGGCGGCCGACCTGACCGCGTTCTCAACCATCTCGCGCGGGAAAACCAGCCGGTCCTTCTGGCCCTTTTGCGCGCCTGCCGCTGTAAGGTCGGCGGCCAGCCGGTCGGGGATGTCGCCCATGCCAAGGGTTGCCAGCAGCCGCAGAGCGGTGTCGTAGATCCTCTCAATATCGGATTGTGTCAGCGGTTTGTACGCGCCGCCCGTCTGTCCGGGCGGGCAGGGGTCGACAACTGGTTTGGCTGCGCGTTGCGCGTGCCGGGCCCGCCGGCCGCTGCGTCTGGCACCTTCGGATGGCATCCGATCCCTTTCCCGCAATTCCCTGCCAGCACCGTAAGGGGCAGACTGCGCCCGTCGCAAAGCCGAACTTAGATTTTCAAAATCTTCAATCGCAGTTTCGATTTTTCAAAACAGGTGACTGCCCGGTTGTCGCGCCGTCCCGGAATTCCGCAAGACTTGGCGCAGGGTCAAAGGGAGCAGCGTAATGAAATCGCGCACCAAAGTTGTTGTGATCGGGGGCGGCATCGCCGGGTGTTCGACGCTGTACCACCTGACACAGGAAGGGTGGACGGATGTGGTGCTGGTCGAGCGGAATGAACTGACCTCGGGCACGACCTGGCATTCAGCCGCACAGGTGACGAATTTCGGCACGAACCAGACGATGGTGGGGCTGAAATCGCACTCGATCCGGTTGTACAAGGAACTTGCCGACGACCCGGACTATCCGATCAACTACCATCACGGTGACGGCGGCATTCGTCTGGCCAATACCGAAGCGCAGATGCAGGGGTATCGCCATTTCGCCTCGATGGCGCGCGGGATGGATGTGCATTTCGAAGTCATAGACGCCGACGAATGCGCGCGCCGCCACCCGCTGATCTCGACCGAAAACCTGATCGGTGGGCTGTGGGATCCGCTGGATGGCGATATCGACCCGGCGCAGCTGTGCCAGGCACTGGCGCGCCGGGCGCGCAAGGCCGGGGCCGAGGTTTATCGCAACACACCTGTAACCGCCCTGACGCAGCACGGCGACGAAACCTGGACCGTTCACACCGAACACGGTGACATCGACTGCGATATTGTGGTGAACGCTTGTGGTTACAGGGTCAACGAGGTCGGCGCGATGATGGGCGTGCACCACCCGGTCGCGTCGATGGAGCATCAGTATTTCCTGACCGAAGAAATCCCTGCGATCCGGGATGCGGGACACCGGATGCCGCTGCTGCGCTGTCCGATCAGTGACTATTACTGCCGCCAAGAAAAGAACGGGTTGTTGCTGGGCTTCTATGAGCAGGATTGCAAGACCTGGGGCATGGACGGGATCGACCCGAACTTTGTCAACGCCTTGTGCCCGGATGATCTGGATCGGGTGACCGATGTGCTCGAAGGTGCGTTTGCCCGCATGCCCGCTTTGATGGAGGTCGGGGTCCATACGATTGTCAACGGACCGATCACCTATACTATTGACGGGGCGCCTTTGGTCGGACCGATCCCCGGTAAACGCAATGCGTTCTGCATCATCGGGCTGCGTGCGGGGCTGGGCGAAGGGGGCGGCCACGGCTGGCTGCTGGCCCAGCAGATCGTGCACGGAGAGGCGTGTTATGACACCTGGTGTCTGGACCCGCGCCGGTTCACAGGCCATGCGAACGTGGAACTGACGGCGCTGAAGGCGATCGAGGATTACCAGAACGAATTCCGCTTTCACTTCCCCCACGAACACCGCCCGGCCGGACGGCCGGCCAAAACCACGCCCCTGACACCTGTACTGGCCGCCGAGGGTGCAGAGTTCACCGTGGTCAACGGTTGGGAACGGGTGGAATACATCAAGCCCGAACCTGAGTTTTCACACACGCTCAGTTTCGATTTTGACGAAACATTTGACCTGATCGCGGCTGAGGTCGCGCAGGTTCAGACGGGCGTCGGACTGGCAGAGGTCAACGGGTTCAACCGGATTGAGATCGCCGGCGCGGACCGTCATGCCTTTCTGGACCGGATGTTCTGCGGTGCTGTCAACCGGCGCGAGGGCCGGGTGGGGCTGGGCTATTTGCTGAACCATCACGGCATGGTCAAAGCCGAAGCAACTATAGCCAACCTGCCCGCCAGCGACAGGGGCCCTGCTCGCCTATGGTACGGTTCGGCCGCTGCCAGCGAGTTTCACGACATGGACTGGCTGACCCAGCATCTGCGGGCCGATGAGGATGTGGAGCTGCGCAATCTGACCAACGATCAGACCATTCTGGTCCTCGCTGGTCCAAAGGCGCGCGACGTGCTGGCAGCGTGCGCGCGGGGGGACTGGTCTTCGGACGCGTTCCCGTGGCTGAGCGTGCGGGAATGTTTCGTCGGCATAGCACCGGTAACGGTAATGGGCGTCAGTTTCTCGGGTGAGCTGGCCTATGAGGTTCATGTTCCAAACGCCTCGCTCTACGCGGCCTACCTTGCATTGCGTGAGGCCGGCGCGGCACACGGGTTGAATCTGTTCGGAGCCCGCGCGATTGAGTCCATGCGGATGGAGAAGAGCTTTCTGCACTGGAAAGCAGATCTGATTACCGAATTTGACCCGTTCGAGACCGGGTTGGATAAGTTCGTGAAACTGGACAAGGCGGATTTCGTCGGTCGCGATGCGCTGCTGAAACGTCAGGCCGACGGGCCGAGGAAAATACTGGTCCCCTTGCAGATAGACACGATCAAACGTCCTGTGCATGCAGGGGCGTCCCTGATGCAAGGCGCGCGCGTGGTGGGCACGGTCACGTCCGGTGACTGGGGGCATCGCACCGGCCTGAACCTGGCGCATGCGTTTGTCGATCCCGAACTGGCCAACATCGGCACCCAGATGGAACTGGACAGTTGCGGAGACCGGGTGCGTGCAACGGTCATCGCGCCCTCGCCATATGATCCGTCGTTTGAACGGATTAGGGCCTAGGCCCGCCCCGGCGGATCAACTTGCCCATTGCCGTCACGGGAATTTTTTGCTTCGATTGTTTCGAAGTTATCGAAACAATCGGTGCGTGCGGTGTCAAAATCTCTGAGCCTTCGGTGGCTGGAAGTGTTCCGGCTGGTTGCCAAGTCGGGGTCGATCCAGCAGGTCGCCTCGGAAACGGGGCTGTCGATCAGCACCGTCTCGAACCATCTGCGCAGTCTGGAATCCGCGCTGGGCATCGAACTGGTGGATCACGGACGACGCCCGATGGGCCTGACGCCGGCAGGTGAGGTCTTCGCGCGCTATGTGCGTGACGGGCTGACCGTGCTCAAACGCGGCGAGGCCGAGATCCGTTCGGGAAACTGGCGGCATGCTACGGATCTGCGACTGGCTCTGATCGACGATTTCGACAACCAGATTGCCCCCGACCTGTTCCGGTTTCTGGCCCAGGCGTTGCCGCGGTGTAATTTCCGCCATTTTACGCGCCCAAGTCACGAGATCATCGCCAAGCTGCAAGAGCATAAATTGGACGCCGGGGTCGCCACACGCCCGTCGGAACGGACCGAAGGGCTGATCGAATACCCGCTGATGCGCGACCCATTCATCGTCATTTTGCCCAACACTTTCACAGGCGCGCCCGAAGACCTGTTTACCCCGGATGCTGAACTGCCCCTGCTGCGGTATTCACGCGACTACATGATCGGCAAACAGATCGAAATTCAGCTGACGCGCAGCAAATACAACCTGCCCAACCGGTTCGAGTTGGAATGCAATCAGTCGATCATCGGTCTGGTCGCCGAGGGCAGCGGATGGGCGATCACGACGGCGGCATGCTTTCACCGCGCCCAAAGGTTTCACGACAGCGTCAAGGCGATGCCGTTTCCGGGCCGGAACTTTGTCAGAACCGTTTCGCTGTTCACGACCGAAGTTTACCCGGAAACCACCTCGGCCCTGATCCAGAAAGTTATGGGGAAACTGATCCGGCAGCATTTTACCGGTCCGATGTGCGCCACGCATACCTGGCTGAAAGATGATTTTCGCACCATGGATGCCGAGGCCGCCTAGGGCTGCGCCGGCGGGCCAAGGGATTGCCGTTCGACGATGTTTGTGGCCAGCCTGCTTCCTGCGCCGCGCGTCTGGTTCTCGACCATCTCAACCAGCTCCAGCGCGGCTTTCCGGCCCATTTCACGGTGCGGAACATGCACGGTGGTCAGGGCCGGACTGGCGATCCGGGCCAGTTCGATGTCGTCAAACCCGGTGATGGACACGTCTTTAGGCACCCGCAGCCCCATCTCGTGCGCGCGGCGTACTGCCCCGACAGCAAGAACATCGTTGCCGCACAGGACCGCTGTCGGCGGAGTGTCCTGCGACATGAGCCGAGAAAACGCTTCGGCGCCGTTTTCAATCTCGTACGGAGTTTCGATGATCGACAATCCCGATGGCGGCAGATCGTTTTGCCGGGCGGCCTCGCGAATACCTTCGATCCGCAGGCGCGCCCGGTCATTGCCCGTGCTGACGCCGGAAATGATCCCGATCTGCCTGTGGCCCAGCTCGATCACACGGCTGGCCAGTTCGAACATCGCCGCGCGGTTGTCGAACCCGATGGAGGGGACCTGCGCATCCGGCAGATACGACCACGCAACCAGCACCGGGACTTTCTGACGTTCCAGATAGTCATAGATTTGCGGATCACGATCATGTCCGATCAGCAGCAGCCCGTCCGCGCCGCGCGCCACCAGTGTTCGAATCTGTTCCTGCTCAATGTCGGGTTTATAAGCCGAGCTTGAAACCAGAAGCGTATAGCCATGTTGGTGCAGCTCTTCCTGAAACGCCTGCAGACCACGGGCAAAAATCGCGTTCTCCATGGTGGGGATGATCGCGCCGATTGTCGATGTCCGTTTGGCGGCCATGACCCGGGCGGCAAAGTTCGGCGTGTAACCCAGCGCGTCCACAGCTGAAAGAACGCGCTGACGCGTTGCGTCGACAACCCGGTCGGGATTGTTAAGGCAGCGCGATACTGTGGCTGTCGAAACACCCGCCATCTTGGCCACGTCATCCAGAGTGGGCGCTGATCGAAGTTTCGACATTCTCAAACCCGCAATTCGCTTTTGCCAATAAGTGTAAACTCAACCAGGTGCCAAGGAAAGCAGATATGTAAGCGCTTGCATTTTCCATGTAAGCGCTTACAAATGAGATTGGGCCGAATCCAAAGGGAGTCCGGGAAATGTTTCTGACCGCATCCATCATCGTGTTCGTCATCTACTTTGCGAACGTGGCTTTGGGTGCCTTTGCGGGCAGCGCATTTCTGGGGGACGTCGGTGAGATGTTGGTCCTGTTCGCGGCGTCGATCCTGTTCGTTGTCGCAATTCTGAAAAAGGAGGCCGACCGCGACGCAGAAAGCGACGGCTGAATTTTTTGCTTGGGAGGGCACTAGATGAACAACGACAGAAATGAACTGGCGTCGGAAGAACGGCGCAATTTCCTGAAGCTCAGCGCCGGCGGCGCATTCACCGCCGCATTGGTGGCCGGGGCGGGCGGAATGCTGTGGTCGTCCGAGGCCGCAGCGCAGACCGCCAAGGAAGAGCGCGAGCGTGAAAATGCGGCCGAGCATGTCATGACGATCGCTACCGCCTATGTGCTGGGTGCGTCGCGCAGCTATCCGATCATGCAACTGGATCTGAAGGAAAACATCCAGAATGCGACCAACGGCAAGGTCTATGTCAAGCTGGCCCCCGGCGGACAGTTGGGCGCGGGCGGGGCGCTTGTTCAAAAGGTGCAGGGCGGAACCATTCAGGCCGCACAGCATTCGCTGTCCAATTTCGCGCCGTTTGCTTCGACCGTTGATCTGATCAACATGCCGTATCTGTGCGGCTCGAACCAGCGTTTCACCAACCTCGTGCACTCGGACGCCTGGCAGAATGAAGTGCATCCCAAGGTCGAGGCCGCGGGATTCAAGGCACTGTTTTACGTGGTGATCGACCCGCGTGTGGTCGCGGTGCGTCAGGGTGGCAATCCCATCGTCACCCCGGGCGACATGAGCGGTGTAAAATTCCGCGTGCCGGGGTCCAAGATGCTGCAGCAATATTACCGGATGGTTGGCGCAAACCCGACGCCGGTGGCATGGGGTGAAACACCTTCAGCGATCAAACAGGGTGTCGCGGATGCGCTGGATCCGTCGGTCGGCGCGCTGTTCGTCTTTGGTTTCAAGGACATCCTCAGCCACGTGACCTTTACGCAGGCGGTGCCGGACAGCCAGGTCTATTCCTGTAACCTTGAATGGTTCAATTCGATGCCCGCCGATGTGCAGGAAGGCATCATGTGGGGCTCGGAAATGACCAGCCACCAGAACCTCTCCAAGGTGCCTTCGGCCCGTGCCTATGCGATGGCCGAGCTGAACAAGGCCGGTGTGCAGTTCCAGTCGCTGACCGATGATCAGCTTGCGGAATGGCAGGATCTGGGCGGGTACCAGCGGTCGGAATGGGATCCGTTCAAGACGGAACTGGCCGGTTCGATGGACAATTTTGAAAAGCTGGTCGAAGCGGCCGGAACACAGGGCAAGTATTACGTCCACGACGCCTGATGCTTGCATCCGCGGGCGCTGCTGGACCGGCGCCCGGTTTTTACCACTGACAGTCAGGCCTGAAAGGGCCCGAACCAGAAGGCCCGCGCCTGGCTGTTTTACCGCCGAGGAAAGTGATGACCGTTCTTCAAAACATAGACCGAAACGCCGAGCGCTGGTTGCTGCTGGTGTTCTACGTGATGCTGGTCATCACCATGGCCATCGAGGTCCTGCGTCGCGAGATATTTGCGTTTTCCTCGATCTGGGGCGAGGAAATCGTCCGTTACTCCTTTATCTACCTGGCCTGGATCGGGGCGGCTGCGGCGGTCAAGGAACGCGCGCATATCCGCATCGACGTGATCATGCATTACCTGGGGCCGCGCACCAAGGCGGTGCTGTACATCTTCGGCGATCTGGTGATGTTCGTCGTGGCGATCATCGCGCTTTATTGGTCGTATGAGGCGGTGCATGTCTCGGCCAAGTTCGGGTCGGTGACGGACGGTTTGCGGGTGTCCAAGGTCTGGTTCCTGATGGCCGTTCCGACCGGTTTTGCGCTGATGATCTGGCGGCTGATCCAGTCTTTCCTGCGTGATCTGAAATCCCTTCGTGACGGCACCCCCGTCTTCGAAGGCGACAAGCTGTTTGACTGAGGAGAAACAGGATGCTCTGGGGTTCCCTCAATCAAACCGTTGAGCTGGGCTGGGATTTCTACCTGCCCGTGATCATGTTCGTGGGCCTGATCGCGCTGGCGGTCCCGGTCTGGGCCGCCATCGGTTCCGCCGCGATCGTGATGCTGATCATGTCGGGCGACCTGCCGCTCAGCCTGGTGGGCGAAAGCCTGTTCACCGGCATCGACGCATTCGCCCTGACCGCCGTGCCGCTGTTTATCCTGACCGGAGACGTCCTGGTGCGCACGGGGCTGTCGCGAAAATTTCTGGACGTGGCCGAGGCGCTGACCTGTTTCGCCAAAGGCGGGTTCGGCTCGGCGACCGTTCTGGTCTGCGGCATGTTCGCGGCGATTTCGGGCTCGGACGCGGCGGGGGCCGCCGCCGTGGGACGCATGACCATCAACCGGCTGGTCGAGAGCGGTTACCCGCGCCCCTATGCCTGTGCCCTGGTGGCCGCAGGTGCATGTACCGGCATCCTGATCCCGCCCTCCATCGCCTATATCATCATCGGGCTGGTGCTGGGCATTTCCGCCTCGACCCTGTTCCTTGCGGCGCTGATCCCGGGGCTGGCCATTCTGGTCTCGATCCTGATCACCAACATCATCATGAACCGCATCTACGCCTATGAGGGCGGCGGCATGATGACGATGGGCGAGTGGCTGGCCAATCTGGGCAAGGCGCTGAAATCCGGCTGGTATGCGTTCATCGTGCCCGGCATCATTTTCTACGGCATCTTCTCGGGCCGCCTGACCCCGACTGAAGCGGGCGCAACCGCTGTGGTCGTCACCATCATCATGGGGTTCATCCTGCGCACGCTGACACTGGCCGATTTTCCCTCGATGCTGGTCAGTTCCGCCAAGGTGAACGGTGTGATCCTACCGATCATCGCCTTTTCGGCACCGCTGGCCGAGGCGCTTGCGATCATGGGCGTGCCGCAGGGGTTCGTCGCCTCGGTCACTGCCATGACAGACGACCCGCTTTTGCTGATCCTCTTGATGATCGGCATCCTGATTGCCGCCGGTTGCGTGATGGAGACGACGCCGAACATTGTGATCCTCGCCCCGATCCTGAAGCCGCTGGCCGACAATATCGGAATGAACGAGATCCAGTTCTGCATAATGATGATCACCGCGCTGGGCGTGGGCTTTATCACACCGCCGCTGGGCCTGAACCTGTTTGTCGTTTCCGGCATCACCGGTGAATCGATCCTGAAAATTGCCGCCCGAGCTGTGCCGTTCGTACTGACCATGCTGATCGTGGTTATACTGATCGCCTATGTCCCGGCAGTTTCGACTACGCTGCTTCCTGAAATCTACCAATAGGACCCGCTGAATATGCCGCGCGAGTATCTGAAAAAAGCAACGCTGACCCCGCAAACCCATGCCTCAGAGGTACATGAGACGGTCAAGACCATCCTCGGCGATATCGAGATCGGTGGCGACGCCAAAGCGCTGGAATACGCCACCAAGTTCGACAAGTACGAAGGCAACGTGTTGTTGACCCAGACCGAGATCGACGCCGCCATTGCGCTGGTTCCGGAAAAGCTGAAGGCTGATATCCGTTTTGCCCATGACAATGTCCGCCGGTTCGCGGAAACCCAGAAGGCAACGGTGTCTGACGTGCAGATGGAAATCGTTCCGGGTTTTGTCGCCGGTCAAAAGGCGATCCCGGTGGATGCGGCGGGCTGTTATGTGCCGGGCGGACGTTACAGTCATATCGCCAGCGCGATCATGACGGTGACCACCGCCAAGGTTGCAGGATGCCGCCACATCACTGCCTGCTCGCCACCGCGTCCGGGCGAGGGCGTTGCGCCGGCGATCGTCTATGCCGCGCATATCTGCGGGGCCGACAGCATTCTGGCGATGGGCGGCGTGCAGGGCGTGGCCGCGATGACCTTTGGCCTGTTCGGCCTGCCGCGCGCGAATATCCTGGTGGGCCCCGGCAACCAGTTCGTGGCCGAAGCCAAGCGCATCCTCTACGGCAAGGTGGGCATCGATATGATCGCGGGTCCGACCGACAGCCTGATCCTTGCGGACGGCACCTCGGATGCGCTTGTGGTTGCGACAGATTTGGTCAGCCAGGCGGAACACGGATATAACTCACCCGTCTGGCTTGTGACGGATGACCGCGGTCTGGCGCAGAAGGTCATGGAGCTTGTTCCGGTCCTGATCGCGGACCTTCCTGAACTGAACCGCGAAAATGCCTCGGCCGCGTGGCGCGACTATGCCGAGGTGATCGTCTGCTCGGATCGTGAGGAAATGGCGGCGTGTTCAGACGAATACGCGCCGGAACACCTGACAGTTCAGGCCGAGGATCTGGATTGGTGGCTGGATCGGCTGACCTGCTATGGTTCGCTGTTTCTGGGCGAAGAGACAACCGTATCTTACGGCGACAAGGCAACGGGCACCAACCATGTGCTGCCGACCTCCGGCGCAGCCAGCTATACCGGCGGGCTGAGCGTTCACAAGTATATGAAGATCGTCACCTGGCAACGGGCGACACGGGAGGGGTCGAAGCCCGTCGCGGTGGCCACCGCCCGCATTTCGCGGCTTGAAGGGATGGAAGGGCACGCGCGGGCCGCAGATGTCCGTCTGGCCAAGTATTTCCCCGATGAACAGTTTGACCTGACCGCAGATGGATGACCCCCGAACCCTGTTTGATCTGTCGGGGCGGGTTGCATGCGTTACCGGGGCCAGTTCCGGCCTTGGCCGGCGTGTGGCTGCTGTGCTGGCCCGGGCCGGTGCAAAAGTGGTCGGCGTCGCGCGCCGCGAGGCTGCCTTGTTGGATCTGCGGGACGAGATCGGCGGAAACGCCGCCATGGTCGTCGGCGACGTGGCCGACCGGGCGCAGTTCGGGTCACTGACCAGTGAGGTGGCGGCCAAATTCGGCGCCCCCGACATCGTCGTGCACGCGGCCGGGATCAATACCCGCCAGGCGGCGGACGACGTGACGCCCGACGGCTGGGATGCCACGCTGGCCCTGAACTTGAGCGCGCCGTTCTTTCTGAGCCAGGCCATGGTCCCGGCGATGAAAGAGCGCGGCTGGGGGCGGATCGTGAACTTTGCCTCGTTGCAGACCACGCGGGCCTTTCCGGACGGCATCGCCTATGGCGCGACCAAGGGCGGGATCGGCCAGTTGACCCGTGCGATGGCCGAAGCATGGTCGCGGTTTGGTATCACGGCCAATGCGATAGGGCCGGGGTTCTTCCCCACCGAGTTGACGCAGGCCGTCTTTGACGACCCGGAACGCGCGGCCCGCAACGCGGCGCAGACCTGCATCCGGCGCAACGGTCGGATGAAAGATATCGACGGACCGATCCTGTTTTTGTGCTCGGAAGCCTCGGATTACGTCACCGGGCAGATCCTGATGGTCGACGGAGGGTTCACCGCAAAATGAAAGCGTTGGTCTACGAAGGTGTCGAACAGGTGGTCTTCCGGGATGTGCCCGATGCCACACCGCATGCGGCCGAACACCTCATCCGCATCGAAGCTGTCGGAATATGCGGGTCGGATATGCATGCCTATCTGGGCCATGACGCCCGCCGGCCCGCGCCCTTGATCCTTGGTCACGAAGCGGCCGGAGTGATCGTCGGCGGCCCGCGGGACGGTGACCGGGTGACGATCAACCCGCTGGTAACCTGCGGTAAGTGCAGTGCCTGCGCCACAGGACGCGAAAACCTGTGCCCGCACCGGCAGATCATCTCGATGCCGCCGCGGGAAGGGGCATTTGCCCAATATGTCGCCATGCCGGATGCCAATCTCGTCACGGTGCCGGAACACGTTCCCTTTGCGCAGGCCGCCCTTGCCGAACCTCTGGCCGTCAGTTGGCACGCAGCCCGTTTGGGGCTTGAGGCGCTGCACCCCGGCATGGACAGAAAAGCTCTTGTCATCGGGGGCGGTGCGATCGGTGTGGCGGCCGCGCTGGCCCTGTTCGCGGCAGGTGTAGACGACGTCGTGATCGTTGAACCCAGCGATGCGCGCCGCACGTATCTTCAAGCTGCCGGATCTTTCAACGTCCTTCGTGAAACTACCGATACATTTCCTCTGGTGGTGGACGCGGTCGGGTATTCGGCGACCCGGGCGACGGCGTCTGCGCGGGTTCAGCCGGGCGGCGTGATCGCGCATGTCGGGCTTGGCGAGGATGCCGGAGGGCTGGATATCCGTCGTATGACCTTGCAGGAGATCACATTTATCGGCACCTATACGTATACGGCCGAAGATTTCAGGCAGACCGCACAGGCCATTTTTGATGGCCGTCTCGGCAGGCTGGACTGGATTGAGGAACGGGCGTTGTCCGATGGGGCCGACGCGTTTCGCGACTTGCGGCGCGGTGCGGTAGCGGCCCCAAAGATCGTCCTCAGGCCGTGGGCTTAGACCCGGCAGAAACGGAGGTATTCATGTATAAGAAAATTCTTGTTCCCATGGCGCTGGATCACGGTATTTCGCAGCACACGCTGCAAGTGGCACGCGCATTGTCCGCAGAGGAAACCGAAATCGTCGCACTTCACGTCTATGAGATGCCACAGGGATCGGTCAGCGCCTATCTCGACAAGGATGTGGTGGCCGAAGGGTTTCGCGCCGCCCGCAACTTGTTGCGCGACAAGGTTTCCGAACTGGAAGGCGTCAAACCCGAAATTGTCAAAGGGCACACCGCCCGCACCATCATCGACTATGCCAACATCAACAATTTCGACTGCATAGTCATCGGCTCGCACAAGCCCGGTCTCAGCGATTATTTTCTGGGATCCACCGCATCGCGGGTCGTTCGCTATGCCTCTTGCGCTGTGCACGTACACCGCAGGGCTTAACCCGTCACTCGCGCTTTCGGCGCCCCAAACAGGACTGACAGACCGGACATGAATATCGACAAAAAGATCACTGACGATCTGGTCGCCAACGACATATCGTTCGTGACCACGGTGCCGTGCAAGCAACTGGCCGGCGTGATCGAGGAAATCGACGCGCGCGACGGCATTTATCATATCCCTTCGAATAAAGAGGACGAAGGGATGGGTCTGTGCGCGGGTGCGTGGATGGGCGGCAAACGCCCGGCCATCATCATGCAGAACACGGCCATCGGCGTGACGATCAACACGCTGGCCACACTGATCCAGTATTACCGGATGCCGCTGCCAATGCTGATTTCGTATCGCGGAGAGCTGCGCGAGCCCATCGCCTGTCAGGTGGAAATGGCCGTGCACACCAAGGCGCTGCTGGCGCAACTGAACATCCCGACCTACCACTTCCACCACAGGGAAGATGTCGAGGAACTGGATGCGATCCTGAAATACACGTTCATGTGCAACAAGCCGGTCGCCATCCTGACCGACGCCAATTTCTGGGGAGGCTATGGCGACCAATGATCCGTTCTGAAATCCTGAAGGAAATCGCCCCGATCCTGCGTGATCAACTGGTGGTCTGCAATATCGGCATCCCCAGCCAGGAACTGCATGCCATCGACGACCAGCCGACCAATTTCTACATGCTGGGCACCATGGGTCTGGCCTCGTCCATCGGGCTTGGACTGGCGTTGTCTCAGCCCAAACCGGTGATTGTGATTGACGGCGACGGCTCGGTTCTGACCAATCTGGGTACTTTGCCGACCATCGCCAACAACGTGGCGGACAATTACATCCTGCTGATCGTCGACAATGGCTCCTACGGCTCGACCGGGGATCAGCCGACTTATGCGGGGCAGAAAACATCGTTGGCGAAGATGGCCGAGGCGGCCGGGTGCGAACGCGTGATCGAATGTCAGGCCGAGGATACCGGACGTGTTCTGCAAGAGGCGCTGGACGCCCGTCAGATGACCATCATCGTCAGCAAGTGTGAAAGCGGTAATGCCAAGATGCCGCCGATCACGATGGACCCGGTGGCGATCCGCGACCGCTTCATGAAGGCCGTTCAGGCCGGATGAGGTCATCCGCCATCCACAGCGCTGAGGATGCCCGGCGCATTGCGCGGCGGCATCTGCCGTGGATGGTGTTCGACTATATCGACGGTGCTGCGGGTGCCGGGGTTGGCGCGGCCCGCAACCGGGCGGCACTGGACGCGATGACCCTGCCGCCCCGCATCTTGCGGGATGTCAGCAAACGATCCCTCGCAACGGATTTGTTCGGCAAACCCGCTCAGCGTCCCTTTGGCGTTGCGCCGATGGGGATGTGCAATCTGTCCGCGCCCGGGGCCGATCTGATGCTGGCGCGCGTCGCGGCGCAGTATTCGGTTCCGCTGGGTGTCTCTACTGTTGCTTCCACACCATTGGAAAAGCTGATCGAAACGGCCGAGGGCCATGCCTGGTTTCAGCTCTATTTCAGCGGAGACGGCGCAGGCACTTTCAAGTTGGCCGATCGGGCGCAGGCCGCGGGGTACGAGAACTTGGTTCTGACCGTGGACGTGCCCGAAGTGGGCCGCCGTCCGCGTGAGCTGCGTCATGGGTTCAAGATGCCTTTCCGAATAGGTCCGCGTCAGTTTGTGGACTTTGCCCTGCATCCAAGGTGGTCGCTGGCAACATTGCTGAGCGGGAAACCTCAGATGGCGAATTTCCTGATGGACGGTTACGACTTTGACCGCACGGAAAGCCGTGCGCGGGCGACATGGGAAACACTGGCCCGCTTGCGCGACCGATGGAGCGGAAAGCTGGTCGTCAAGGGTGTTCTGGATTCCGCGGACGCGCTGGCGGTCAAGGCGGCCGGGGCGGACGCTGTTCAGGTCTCAAGCCACGGCGCGCGGCAACTGGACAGTGCCCCTGCGGCGTTCCAGGCGTTGCAGGAGATCCGCGCAGCCGTTGGGGACGGTTACCCGGTCTTCTATGACAGCGGCCTTCGGTCCGGCGAAGACGCTGTCAAAGCCCTGATCAGCGGCGCGGATTTCGTGTTCTTCGGCCGCATCCTGCAATTCGCCATGGCAGCTGCAGGGGAAAGGGGTTTGCAGCAGCTCTGGGATGTCCTGAGTGAGGAATTCAGCATCACAATGGCGCAGATCGGTGTAACCTCCGTCGATCAGCTCAACGCAGGTCTGGTTGAACCGGCCAAGTAGCAATCACCTCGGCTGTTCCAGCAACTGCCCGAATCCTTTGATCGGCTCACCTATGCCAAGCAGTTGCAGCGCCTGAAACAGCATTGCCTGATTTGAACTGATCACGGGTTTCCCGACCGCGTTTTCCAGACGCTCCAGCGTCTCGACGCTGCGCATATCCGTACAGGACAGTACCAGCGCGTCCGCCTTCGGGTGATCTGCCGCCAGGCCAAGCCTGAATACCGCATCCGGGTCCAGCGCGCCCTGTCCGGTATTGTCCAGTGTTTCGCTGGTTTCGGATCGCCGGATCGTTTCAAACCCCAGATCAGCAAGGAACCTGATAGCCATGTCGTTAATGGCAGGCACATAGGGTGAGGCAAACCCGATGCGTTCCGCGCCGAGTGTGGTCAAGGCATGGACAAGCGCTCCGGCCGCGGTCACCGTTCCTGCCCCGCTTTGTGCGCCGATCCGATCGGCCAGTGCCCGGTCAAATTCGGGGCCGTGGGTGAGTGTGGCCGACGTGCAGCCATACAGGATGACATCCGGCTTTGCGCCGGCCAGCAATTGCAAGGGATCGTCCAGGTTTACGGCCCCCAAACCATGCATCTGGGATTCGTCGGGGATTTCATCCTCATCATATCCACCCAGCCGCGCCACATGGACCGAAACGCCATGGGGCTGCATCAGGGTCAAATCCGGTTCAAGGTTCGTGTTGGTGAAAGGCACCAAAACGCCAAGCCGGGCGCGGCCTCGTGACTGGCTCATGGCTGTGTCTCCTCTTTCCATTGTCTGAGAAGGGTCAGGGCCTTGCCCATGGCCTCCTTGGGGCCGACGGTCATTCTCAGGCAATGCGCAAGCGCCGCCCCGCCCTGAGGACGCAAGAACACCCCGTTCGATCGCAGCGCCCTGTCCGCACTTTGCGCCGCTTCGGCGCTGCCCATGCCCAGCAACAGAAAGTTTGTGAAACTGGGATAGACGTGAAACCCCGCGCTGGCCAATCTCCTTGCGGCTTGATCCCGCAGACGGGCGGTCATCGCGCATGTTTCGCGCATGTAATCGTCATCCCGGGCGGCTGCGGCTGCGGCCATCTGTGCGCTTGCCGGGATGTTGTTGGGGTTCATGACCTTGCGCAATTCGGCGGCTATCGCTGGCGGAAACAGCCCCCAGCCAACGCGGAACCCGGCCATGCCATAGGCTTTGGAAAATGTCCGCAGAACCACCGTGTTTCCGTCGGCAACCATATCAAAGCATCGTTCGTTCAGATGGTCGGCAAATTCACCATAAGCTTCGTCAACGACAAGCAGAATATCCGGTCGCAGCCTCAGACGCAGGCGGGTGATTTCGGATTTCGGTATGCGCGTGCCCGTCGGGTTGCCGGGGTTGGCGACGAATACAAGCCCGGTATCCGCCCGAACCGCTCCGAGCAGCGCGTCGACATTGACGACGGCGTCCGTTTCCGCCGCGATGTCGAACCGGGCATCCGCCAACTGGGCCGCTGTGCGGAAGAACGGATAGGCATGGGCCGGGGCAAGAACCGCGCGGTTCGGACCGGCAAACACCCGCGCAAGGCAGCCGATCAAATCCAGCGATCCACTGCCGCATAAAATGCATCCGGCGTCCAGATCGTGCAGGTCAGCCAGCGCATGGCGCAGCTCGGTCCAGTTCGGATCAGGGTAGAGCATCGACGCCCCCAACGCCTTCGCCGCCGCATCCAGCGCCCTGGGGCTTGGCGGACGCAGGCTTTCATTTTGCGACAGCGATATCAGGGGTTTCCCTTCGGGCGCGCTCAGTTCCGCCAGCGCGTAAGGGGACATTTGCGCGATGTGAGGAAGCGGGGTGGTCATTTCAACCTCTCATACAGGGTTCTGGCGGCTTCTTCGCTGACAAGGCCAGACCGGATGTCGTCCTGAACAGCGCGTTGCGCCCGCTCACCGGGCGGGCCGAACCCGCCGCCGCCCGGAGTCTCAAAGACCAAGGTTTCCCCGGCCCGGATCCGCACCTCGCCTTTCCCGGGCAGAATGTGCCCTCCGGGGTCGACCGTAATACAGCCGGGTGCGCCGTCATGCCCGCCGTCGCGCCCGGCGGCGGGGTTTCTGATCCGCTCGACCGACAGAAACAGCATCAGATCCTGATCCTTCGAGGCGCTCAGTTCGATGCGTTGCCCCAGGCCGCCCCGGAACCGGCCTGCGCCGCCGGAATCCAGCCTCATTTCGCGGCGGTGAAACAGGACCGGGGCGACCGCCTCGGTGGTTTCGACCTGGCTGCCCCAGACGCCGCTGGGAAAGGCCGTGGCGGACAGCCCGTCCAGCCTGGGCCGGGCACCGGTGCCGCCGTTGAACACAAGCTCCAGCGCGAAAAGGTCGTCGCCCCTGTCGATGGCCTCGGGTGCGTGGCGCAGGGGCAGGTCATACATGCAGGACGCGCCTTCGGCCGGCACCTTCCCGGGCAGCGCCTTTGACAAACAGCCATAAACCAAATCGGGGGTCATCTGACCCAGCGTATGGCGCATGGCGACCGGTGCGGGTGGTTGCGCATTCAGGATACACCCCTCGGGGCCGGTCACCCGAAACGGCTCCAGCGACCCCGCGTTGTTCGGGATGTCTGCCCCGATGATGCAGCGCAACGCGAAAACCGAATAGGCGGTCGCGTAGTTCAGCGGGACATTGATCCCCTTGCCGACACAGGCTGCGGTGCCGTCGAAATCCAGCAACAGGTGATCATCGGCAATGGTCAGCGCGGCATGCAGTTCAATGTCCTGATCATATCCATCCACTTTCAGCACATGGCGCCACGTGCCCTTGGGCAGGTTGGCGATGGCTTCCAGAGTTCCCTGCGTGGATGTCCGGATGATGTAGTCGGACAATGCCTGCAAGTCGGCTATGCCGAATTCCCGCATCATCTGGGACAACCGGACCGACCCGGCCTCGCAGCATGCGATAAGGGCGTAAATGTCGCCTTCATTGGCGATGGGCTCGCGCGAGTTGGCCTTGATGATCTCCAGCAGCAGGTCATTGACCTCGCCCTCGCTGACCAGCTTGCAGGGCGGGATCAGCAGCCCTTCGTCATAAATGTCCGATCCTTCCGGCCCCATGCCAAGCCCGCCGAGATCGACCAGATGGGATGTGCAGGCGGTAAACCCGATGAGGGTATCGTGGTGAAAAACCGGCATCATCAGCAGAAAGTCATTCAGATGCCCCGAAGCGATCCAGGGGTCGTTCGTCATGTAGATATCGCCGGGCTTCATGGCACCCGGATCAAACCGGGACCGCAAAGATTTCACCGCTTCGGCCATGGTGTTGATGTGCCCGGGCGTGCCGGTCACCGCCTGCGCCAGCATCCGACCCTGTGCGTCGAATATTCCGGCTGAGATGTCGCCGCACTCGCGCACGATCGGGCTGAACGCCGCCCGGATCAGCGCCTGCCCCTGTTCTTCCACCACGGCCAGCAGCCGGTTCCACATTACCTGCAGGCGTGAATCTGAAGGGATCATCTCTGCGCCTCCTCTTGCCGTGTCAGCCAGATATTGCCCTGACTGTCCACGGATCCGTTGAAATCGGCGCTGACAAGGGTTGTGGTTTGCGCCTCGACTATCAGGGCCGGCCCCTCGAACGCCGCGCCCGGTTTCAGCTCGGCGCGGCTGAACACATCGGCGGTTCGCCAATCCCCACTGACGTCGCACAGAATTCGGCGTTTTGCCGCCGGCTTGGCACGATAGGCAGAGGGCGTGCCCGTACAGGCCGCGTGCGGCGGCGGGTCGGATGACACGGACAAACCCCAATTCAGGATCTCTACGGTCATACCCGGCACGACCCGGCTGAACTGCCGACTGTATTCCGCTTCGAAAGCGGTTCTCAAAACATCCACATCCGAAGTGTTCAGTGCCCGGTCGGGCAGGCGGATTTCGATCTCATGACCCTGACCGTGATACCGCATATAGGCGATCCGCCGTTGCCGCAGCGGACCTTCCGGGGCGCCTGCCCGAACAACCTGTTCGGCTTCGGACTGCATTCCGGCGAAAAATCTGTTCAACCCGTCGATATCCAGACTGTCCAGCCTGGCATAGCGCGACCGTATGACCTCGTAGGAAACAGGCGCATACAGAAACCCGACCGCCGACCCGACGCCAGGGTCTTGTGGGATCAGGACCCGCTGCATCTGCGCGCGCCGCGCGACCCTTGTGGCGTGAAGCGGGCCGTTGCCGCCAAAGGCGATCATCACCCGGTTGCCCAAATCCTTGCCGGATTCGACTGCGTGCATGCGGCCCGCGCTCGCCATGCTTTCGTCAACGATTTCACTGACCGCAAACGCCGCCTGATCGGGCCGAAGGTCAAGCGGTTCAGCGATGTCGCGGGTCAAAGCCTCTTGGGCGGCACCGGGGTCCAGTTGAAGCCGACCTTCGGCAAACAGCCCCGGTTCGATAAGGCCCAGCGTCAGGTCGGAATCCGTAATGGTTGGCCGGTCGCCGCCCTTACCAAAAGCAGCAGGGCCGGGGTCTGATCCGGCGCTGTGCGGTCCCACCTGAATACGGCGCAAACGGTCAACGCTGGCGATAGAGCCGCCCCCGGCCCCGATTTCAATCATCTCGATCACCGGAATTCGCACCGGCATTCCCGACCCTTTGATGAAACGCTCGGCCCTGGAAATCTCGAACTTGCGCGCTGTTTGCGGACGGTAGTCGTCAATCAGGCAAAGCTTGGCGGTCGTGCCGCCCATATCAAACGACAGGACGTCCTTTTCGCCGGTGGCCTGCGCGATGCGGGCAGCAAGAACTGCGCCTCCGGCCGGGCCGGATTCGACCAGCCGGATCGGCAACCGGGCGGCGGTTTCAAGCGTGGTCATGCCCCCGCCGGCAGTCATCATCAGGATCGGGCAGGTCAGTCCCATCTGCCGGAACCGCGCTTCGAAATCCCGCAGATACCCGGCCATGAGGGGCTGCACATAGGCATTGGCGATTGTGGTGCAGAGCCTGTCGAACTCGCGCGCCTCGGGGCTGACCTCGTGACTTAGTGAGATGACCAGACCGGGCATCTGCCGGTTCAACAGATCCCGCAGCTTTAACTCATGTGCCGGATTGGCGTAGGCATGCAGCAGGCAGATGGCCACGGCATCCACTTTCTGCGCTTTCAGCGTGGCCACAATCGGTGCAATGTCCGTTTCATCCAGCGGCTCAAGCTCTTGACCGCCTGCATCCATGCGCCCGCCGACGGTCAGCGAAAGCGCGCGCGGCACGATCAGGTCGGGCTTTACCAGATCAATCGCGTATTGGCTGTAGCGTCGCTCATAGGCGATTTCGAGAATGTCCCGAAACCCGCGGGTCGTGATGGTGGCCGTCGCGGCGCCCCGACGCTCTATCAGTGCATTGGTCGCCAGCGTCGTGCCATGGATGAAACCGCTGAGCTGCGACCACTCAGCGCCTGCGGTTTCCAGCACATGCACGGCACCTTCCAGAGCGCCGAGGGCCGGGCGCTGCGGTGTCGTCGGGGTTTTGGTCGTCGCCACGACCTGCGATGCGCGGTTCAGAAGAACAGTGTCGGTAAACGTACCGCCGATGTCGATTGCCAGACGCAATCCTTCATTTTGGATCATTTGGGTATCAGCCTGAAGGAATGGAACAAACCCGGGGACGGGTTGGATGAGAACTGTCCGCTCTCAGCCGGTCAGGCGACCAGATCGCACCCGGTATCGCGACGCATCGTAGGTTTGCGAAGGCTGGCTGACAAAACCGCAGCTCCCCATTGTTGGCTGGAATGACTTTGAGTGAATCTCAGCCCGTCCGTCAACCGTTCTGTCTCAGTACGGGTCGGTTTTTCGGGTGCGGGTTCTGCTTTAACCCGCGGTTAAACCCTGTGTGGTCATGAACAGCGGCCCGCCGCGCCATCGGGGAAATCCGTAGCCGTTGACCATGACAACGTCGATATCTTCAGCCCGCCGCGCGATGCCCTCGGTCAGCAGCGTTTGTGCCTCGGCCTGCATGGTCGACAGGATGCGCCGCGTGATATCAGCGTCGGATATCGGTGCACGGGCAATGGCCTTGCGCGCGGATTCCGCCAGAATAAGGCTTTTTACCCATTGTGAGGGTTCCGCCTTGCCATCGGTGTAGTCGTACCAGCCTTTTCCGGCCTTGCGGCCGAACCGCCCGGCCTCGCACAGCTTGTCGGCGATGTGAACGTAACGCTCATCCGGATCGCGGGTTGAGGCGCGGTTTTTGCGCCTCGCCCAGCCAATATCGAGCCCGGCGAGATCCTGCATCTCGAACAGGCCCATGGGAAAGCCGAAGGCTCGCATCGCCCGGTCCACGTCCCAGGGCAGGGCGCTGTCTTCGATCATGTATTCGCATTCGCGCCGATAGGCCGACATGATGCGGTTGCCGATAAACCCGTCGCATACGCCCGCAGGTACGGCGATTTTCCCCAGCTTTCGAGCCAGCATAAACCCGGTGGCGACCGCAGATGGGTCAGCCTGTGCGGGGATGATGACTTCAAGCAGTTTCATGATGTGCGCGGGCGAGAAAAAGTGCAGGCCGATCACCCGTTCGGGGTGTCGGGTCTGGCGTGCGATGGCACCGATATCTAGGTATGACGTGTTGCTCGCCAACACTGCCTCAGGCCGCAGGATGGCATCCAACTCCTGAAACACTCGGGTTTTCAGGGACATGTCTTCGAATACCGCCTCAATGACAAGCCCGGTGTCCGAAAGGGCCTGATACGTCGTTGCTGTCGTCAGTGATGCGATGAGATTTTCAAACTTGCTCTGGTCGATGAGGCCACGTTTCAGGCTGTCTTTCAGAATGCTTTCTACACGGCCCAATCCGGCTGCGCGCGCGGGTTCGTCCCGTTCGACCAGTGTGACCGGCAGGCCCGACAGCAGGCAGGCGGCTGCGATCCCGGCCCCCATGGTGCCGCCGCCGATCACCCCGACAGTGTTGAGGGGGCGGGGCGCAACACCCTTCAGTTCGGGTGGTTTCGGCGCGGAACGTTCCGCAAAGAAGATATAGCGCAAGGCCGCGCTTTGCGGGTAGGATTTCAGTGTCAGGAAAGCCTCGCGTTCCTTTATCAATGCCTCCGGCGCCGGAAGGTCGAGCGCATTCTGCACGGCAGCCACCGCCGCGGCAGGCGCATGGGCACCGCGCGCTTTTGAAAGGACTGCGTGCTTTGCAGCCTGCCACGCCTCCTGATCAGCAATGGGTCGGGCGTCCGCACGGCTCAACGCCGTTCTGGCCGGATTGTCCACAGCCTGCTGCGCAAGCGAAACGGCATGTGCCGTAAGATCGGTGTCCGCAATTTCGTCGATCAAACCCAGATCACGCGCTTTTTGTGCGGATACGGGCTTTCCTGTCGCCACCATTTTCAACGCTTCGGCCGGGTCGATCAGGCGCGGCAACCGGACGGTTCCGCCAGCCCCGGGGATCAGGCCAAGCGTTACTTCAGGCAGACCCAGCTTGGTATCAGGACCTGCGATGCGATGCGTGCAGCCAAGCGTGATTTCCAGCCCGCCACCCAGGACAGTCCCATGCAAGGCCGCCACCCAGGGTTTCGCTGCATTTTCAATGGCGTGAATGACGTCGGGCAGATGAGGTTCCTGCGGCGGTCTGTCGAATTCTTTCACATCAGCGCCGGCGGTGAAGGTCCGGCCCTCGGCCCGCAGAACGACCGACCGGATTGCATCATCCTCTTCGACCACAGACAGCGCTGTCAGCAAACCTGCGCGCACGGCCTGGCTGGCTGCGTTCACAGGCGGGTTGTCGATCGTCACAACCGCCACATCACCGCGCGTTTCTATCCGAACCACCATCAGACAACATACCTGCCGCATTGGAAGACACCTGCAAAGCCTAGTCGCATCAGATAAAACTTCAAGCATAAAATATTTTAACTTGAAGGGATGGCCGACTCGGTCTAGCGTTTCAGGTACGGCAACTGATGAGGGGAAGGGTGACGATGCGCGTTGCATGCCTCGGCGGGGGACCTGCTGGTCTTTATTTCGGGATTTCGATGAAGCTTCGCGATCCGGATGCCGAAGTGGTTGTGATCGAGCGCAACCGCCCGGACGACACCTTTGGGTGGGGGGTGGTCCTTTCCGATGAAACGCTGGACAACCTGGCGGCCAATGACGCGGTGAGCGCGGCAAGAATCCGTGACCACTTTGCCTATTGGGACGATGTCGCGCTGGTTCACAAAGGTCAGCGCACCCTGTCCAGCGGGCACGGGTTTTGCGGCATCGGGCGCAAGCAGCTGTTGCTGATCCTGCAGGCGCGCGCCCGCGAGCTTGGCGTTGAGATGCGGTTTGAAACCGAAGCCGCCTCAGCGTCCGACTATATGGAGGCTTACGACGTCGTTATCGCCTCGGACGGGTTGAATTCGAAAACCCGTTCCGAGTTTTCAGATGTGTTCAGGCCGGACATCGACCAAAGGCTGTGCCAGTTTGTCTGGCTGGGAACGCATCAGAAATTCGATGATGCCTTTACCTTTATCTTCGAAAAGACGGACAAGGGATGGGTCTGGGCGCATGCCTATCAGTTCGACCCTGACACGGCGACCTTCATCGTCGAATGCACGCAAGAGACGTTTGACGCCTACGGGTTCGACGACATGACCCAGCAGCAGTCGATTGCCGTCTGCGAAGAGATATTCAAGGATCATCTGGGCGGCCATCCCTTGATGACCAACGCCAGACATATCCGAGGTTCGGCCTGGCTGCGGTTTCCACGGGTTCTGTGTGAAAAGTGGAGCCACCGGAATGTCGTGCTGTTGGGGGATGCTGCGGCAACCGCGCATTTCTCGATCGGGTCAGGCACCAAGCTGGCGCTGGAAAGCGCGATTGCGCTGGCAGAGTTCATCACTACGGAAGCAACGCTTGAGGCCGCCTTTGCCCGTTATGAGGATGAGCGCCGGCTGGAGGTTCTGCGCCTGCAATCGGCGGCGCGAAACTCGGTCGAATGGTTCGAGGATGTGGAGCGGTACCTTGATCTGGATTCGGTGCAGCTGAACTATTCGATGCTGACCCGGTCGCAGCGGATCAGCCACGAAAACCTGCGCGAACGGGATGCGGGCTGGCTGGGCCGGGCCGAGGCCTGGTTCATGCAGCAGGCCGGCGCGGAAACCAACGCCCCCGCCCGTGCGCCCATGTTCGCGCCCTTTCGCCTGCGCGACATGGTGCTGAAGAACCGGATCGTGGTTTCGCCCATGGCGCAATATAAGGCCGTCGATGGCTGTCCGACGGACTGGCATCTGATTCACTATGGCGAGCGTGCCAAAGGCGGGGCGGGGCTGGTCTATACCGAAATGACCTGCGTCAGCGCGGAGGGGCGGATCACGCCGGGCTGTCCGGGGCTTTATGCAGAGGAACACGAAGCCGCCTGGCGTCGCCTGACGGATTTTGTCCATGCCGAGACCGAAGCCAAGATTTGTTGCCAGATCGGTCATTCGGGCCGCAAAGGATCTACACGGATCGGATGGGAAGGCATGGATCAGCCGCTGGAGGAAGGGAACTGGCCGTTGATTTCCGCCTCGGCCCTTGCGTGGTCGGACGAAAACGCGGTGCCAAAGAAAATGGACCGCGCGGATATGGACAAGGTTACCGACGAATTTGTTGCGGCAGCCCAGATGGCGGATCGCGCCGGGTTCGACATGATCGAACTGCATGCCGCACATGGCTATCTGATCTCGTCCTTCATATCGCCATTGTCGAATACCCGCGACGATGACTATGGCGGTAGTCTGGAAAATCGCATGCGCTATCCGCTGGAGGTCTTTTCAGCCATGCGCGCGGTCTGGCCGGATACAAAGCCGATGGCTGTCCGCATCTCGGCCAGCGACTGGGCGGGCGATGACGGTGTCACGCCGGAAGAAGCTGTTGAGGTCGCGGCCATGTTCGACGCCGCCGGTGCCGACATCGTGGATGTGTCCGCAGGCCAGACCTCGACCAAGGCCAAGCCGGTTTACGGCCGGATGTTCCAGACCCCGTTTTCAGATCGCATCCGCAATGAGCGCGGCATCAGCACCATGGCGGTGGGGAATATCTACGAGGCCGATCACGTCAATTCGATCCTGATGGCCGGGCGCGCCGATCTGGTCTGTCTGGCCCGCCCGCATCTGAGCGACCCGTATTGGACCCTGCACGCCGCCACTGACCTGGGAGACCGTTTGGAAACCTGGCCCAAGCCGTACGAGGCAGGGCGGGATCAGGCCTGGCGGCTGGCCGACCGTGAGGCGGAAATGGCGGGCAAAGTATGAGCCATGTGATCATATCCGGCGGTGGATCAGGGGTTGGTGCGGCCATCGCCCACGCATTCGCGCAAAGCGGGGCAGCCGTAACGCTGCTGGGCCGGACCGAGACCAGTTTGCAGCAACAGGGGCTGCCATATGAGGTCTGCGATGTGACCGATGCCGCGCAGGTTGAAGCGGCCTTTACCGCCGCGCGCGCTGCGCGCGGTGCGGTCACGGTGGTTATAGCGAACGCTGGCGCCGCGCAGTCCGTTCCGTTTAGCAAGATGACGGCGGAGGACCTGCGCGCGATGACCGAGGTGAATCTGGTCGGCGTGTTCAATCTGTGGAAAGCCGGTTTGCCGGACATGCAGTCAGCGGGCACCGGTCGCCTGATTGCCATTGCCTCGACCGCCGGGCTGAAAGGGTTTGCGTATGTCTCGGGCTATTGCGCGGCAAAACACGGGGTAGTGGGCCTGACGCGCGCGCTGGCGGTCGAGCTGGCGCAGACCGGGATCACGGTGAACGCGGTTTGCCCGGGCTTTGTGGACACCCCCATGCTGGAGCGGTCGATTGCAAATATCGTCGAAAAAACGGGGATGAGCGCAGAGGATGCTGCGGCGTCTTTGCACAGTGGCAACCCGCAGCGCCGCTTTATCCAGCCCGATGAGGTCGCGGATGCGGTGATGTGGCTGTGTTCGGATGCGGCCAGATCCGTGAACGGCCATACGCTGTCACTATCCGGGGGTGAAGTATGACGCCAACCCTCGCCCAGACGCCGCTGGAAGGGGCCTCGAAGGAAAGGCTGCGCCTCTGGCTGCGACTGCTCAAGACCACGCGCAGCATCGAAGGCAAGTTGCGGGAAAATTTTCGCTCGGAATTCGATACGACGCTTCCCCGGTTCGATGTGATGGCCGCCCTGTCGCGGTTTGAGGGTGGCCTGAAGATGAGCGAAATTTCCGGCGTTCTGCGCGTGTCCAACGGCAACGTCACGGGTATCGTGGACCGGTTGGCCGAAGACGGGCTGCTGGTGCGCGTTCCGGTGCCGGGGGATCGCCGCGCGCACCGCGTGCGGATGACACAGAAAGGGTGCGAGGAATTTGCCCGTCAGGCGGCCGCGCATGAAGCCTGGATCGCGGACATGCTGGGCCAGTTCACAGCCGAAGAGGCACGGACACTCACCACAGAATTCAGCTTGCCGGAGGACCCCAATGACCCGTGACGCCACGCATTTCCGGTGCGAAATCAGCGACCGCATCGCCACGGTTGCGCTGGACCGGCCTGACCGTAAGAACCCTTTGACCTTCGACAGCTACGCCGAACTGCGCGACTGGTTTCGGGATCTGGTCTATTCCGACGACGTCGACGCGGTTGTCTTTGCATCAAATGGCGGCAATTTCAGTTCCGGCGGCGACGTGCATGACATCATCGGGCCACTGACCCGGATGAATATGAAAGAGCTTTTGACCTTTACCCGGATGACCGGCGATCTGGTCAAGGCGATCGTGAATTGCGGCAAGCCGGTGATCGCAGCGGTGGATGGTGTGTGCGTGGGTGCGGGGGCCATTATCGCCATGGCCTCGGATCTGCGGATCGCCACACCGCAGGCGAAATGCGCGTTTCTGTTCACACGGGTCGGACTTGCCGGGTGCGATATGGGGGCCTGTGCCATTCTGCCCCGGATCATCGGTCAGGGGCGGGCGGCAGAGCTGCTATATACCGGCCGGTCGATGAGCGCCGAGGAAGGTCATACGTGGGGATTCTACAACAGCGTCGTCGACGCCACCCAGCTTGACACAGCCGCACAGGACATGGCCCGGCGCATCGCCGCAGGGCCGAATTTCGCCCATATGATGACCAAGACGATGCTGGCACAGGAATGGTCCATGTCGATCGAACAGGCGATCGAGGCCGAGGCGCAGGCGCAGGCCATCTGTATGCAGACCGGCGATTTCGAACGCGCCTATAACGCCTTTGTCGCAAAAGAAAAACCAGTGTTCGAGGGGAATTGATGGTGGATCAGAGCTTCCTTTCATGGCCGTTTTTCGAACAGCGACACCGGGACTGGGCAGCGCGCATGGAAGAAGTCGCGCGGGGGCTTGAGATCGACCATCGCGATACGGATGCCGCCTGTCGCACTCTTGTTCGAACGTTGGGCGAAGCCGGGGTGCTGAACCCGACGGACGATGACGGTGGACAGATTGATGTCAGAACCCTGTGCCTGGCCAGAGAAACGCTGGCGCGGCATGACGGTCTGGCGGATTTCTCCTTTGCGATGCAGGGCCTTGGGACCGGAGCGATTTCCCTGTTCGGGTCACCGGACCAAAAAGCGGCCTGGTTGCCGAAAACGCGCAATGGGCAGGCGATATCCGCCTTTGCACTGACGGAACCGCAGTCAGGGTCGGACGTGGCGAGCTCCACCATGTCCGCCACGCGTGATGGCAGCCATTACGTGCTGAACGGGGAAAAAACCTGGATCTCGAACGGCGGCATAGCCGACGTGTACACCCTGTTCGCCCGTACCGGAGAAGCGCCCGGTGCCAGGGGATTGTCGGCATTTGTCGTCACCCCCGATTTGCCTGGGTTTGAGATCACCGCGCGGCTCGACACCATCGCCCCGCATCCGCTGGCCACGCTGCGGTTTGACGATGTGCGGGTGCCGGTGCAGGCAATGATCGGGTCGCCCGGCGCGGGGTTTCGCATTGCCATGTCCGTGCTGGACGTGTTCCGCCCGACCGTTGCTGCGGCGGCCCTGGGTTTTGCCCGGCGGGCACTGGACGAAGCTCTGGCACGGGTTTCGTCCCGTCAAATTCAGGGTGCGCCCCTGTTCGATCTGCAGATGGTGCAGGGCCACATTGCGGATATGGCGCTGGATGTCGATGCGGCGGCGCTGCTGATCTATCGCGCTGCCTGGGCCAAGGACAGCGGCGCGCCCCGCATCACGCGTGAGGCGGCGATGGCCAAGCTGTTCGCCACCGACCACGCGCAACAGGTCATCGACAAGGCGGTGCAGCTTTTCGGAGGAGACGGCGTGCGGTCCGGCATGCCCGTTGAATCGCTGTATCGCGAAATCCGGGCTTTGCGGATCTACGAAGGCGCTTCGGATGTTCAGAAAGTCGTCATCGCGCGCCAGACGATGGCGGCCCATATGGAGGGGAAGTGATGCTGGGACCGTCCGCGCATACCGACACGTTCAGTCGCGACAGCCTGCCGCCGCAAGACCAGTGGCCGGAGTTCCTGTTGGACGGGTTCGACTATCCTGAATTTCTGAACGCCGGGTATGAACTGACGGATGCGATGGTCGCCAAGGGTTTTGGCGACAATATCGCGCTGATCGGCAACGGGCGGCAGCGGACGTATAAGGAGCTCAGCGACTGGACCAACCGGCTGGCGCACGTGCTGGTCGAAGACCTGGGAGTGGCGCCGGGCAACCGGGTTCTGATCCGGTCGGCCAACAATCCGGCAATGGTGGCCTGTTGGCTGGCGGCGACCAAGGCCGGGGCCGTCGTGGTCAACACGATGCCGATGCTGCGCGCTGGTGAACTGGCCAAACAAGTCGACAAGGCAGAGATTCAATTCGCGCTCTGCGACACCCGACTGATGGACGAGATGCGGGCCTGCGCCAGTGACAGCCGGTTCCTGAAGCGGGTCGTTGGATTTGACGGCACGTCGAACCACGATGCCGAACTGGACAGGCTGGCGCTGGAAAAACCGGTTCAGTTCGATTGTGTGCAAACCGGGCGGGATGATGTGGCCTTGCTGGGGTTTACCTCCGGCTCGACCGGTGAGCCCAAAGCGACGATGCATTTCCACCGCGATCTGATGATCATCGCCGACGGTTATGCCCGTGAAGTTCTGGATGTGCAGCCCGAAGATGTCTTTGTCGGCTCGCCCCCTCTGGCCTTCACCTTCGGGCTGGGCGGGCTGGCAGTCTTTCCTCTGCGCTTTGGGGCGACGGCCACGTTGCTGGAACAGGCCTCGCCACCCGGCATGATCGAGATCATCGAGAAGTATAAGGCAACCGTGTGCTTTACCGCCCCCACCGCCTATCGCGTCATGCTGCAGGCGATGGAGGATGGTGCCGACCTGTCCAGCCTGCGCGCTGCGGTCTCGGCAGGTGAAACGCTGCCCAAACCTGTCTATGACGATTGGATGGCCCGGACCGGCAAGCCGATGCTGGACGGTATCGGGGCCACTGAATTGCTGCATATCTTCATCTCGAACCGGTTTGACGATCACCGTCCCGCCTGCACTGGCAGACCGGTGAGCGGATATGAGGCGCGGGTTCTGAAAAACGATGGCACCGAAGCTGACACGGACGAGGTTGGCCGGCTGGCCATTCGCGGCCCCACCGGCTGCCGATACCTGAACGATGAAAGGCAGCGGGGCTACGTCTCGGACGGATGGAACATCACAGGCGACAGTTTCTATAAAGACGCCGATGGCTATTTCCATTTTGCTGCCCGCAATGACGATATGATCGTGTCGGCGGGCTATAATATTGCCGGACCCGAGGTCGAGGCCGCGTTGCTGGCCCATGAGGCCGTGTCGGAATGCGCGGTGATCGGCGCGCCGGATTCCGAACGCGGGCATATCGTCGAGGCGCATGTTGTTCTGGTCGAAGGTGCGACGGCGGATGACGCTATGCGTGAAGACCTTCAGGCCCATACCAAATCCGTCATTGCGCCCTACAAATACCCGCGCTCCATCCGGTTCTGCCAAGACCTGCCCAAAACCGCGACTGGGAAAATTCAGCGGTTCAGACTGAAATCGCCGGCAGCACAGAAAGAGTGATCGGAGATTGACGAGGCAACAAAAAAGATCGTCCTGTCAGGGGCATAGACCGAACGCAGGGAATAATGACATAAGTTGCGTTCAGAAGACCAACGAAGGGAGATGAAGATGAAAAAGTTTCTAGCGGCAGCGGCGGTATCCGCGCTTTGCGCGACGGGCGCGCTGGCCGAAGTCAAGGTTGGGATGATCACTACCCTTTCCGGTGGCGGTGCCGGGTTGGGCATCGACGTGCGCGACGGGTTCATGCTGGCGATTGCACAATCGGGACGCGACGATATCGAGGTGGTGATCGAGGACGATCAGCGCAAGCCGGACATTGCCGTTCAACTTTCGGACAAGATGATTCAGTCGGAACGGGTCGACGTGATGACGGGTATCATCTGGTCCAACCTTGCCATGGCGGTTGTGCCTGCGGCGGTGAACCAGAACGTGTTCTATCTGTCTCCCAACGCCGGGCCATCGCCGCTGGCAGGGAAGGGCTGTCATCAGAATTATTTCAACGTAGCCTGGCAGAACGACAACCTGCACGAGGCCGCCGGAGCCTATGCCAATGGCGCGGGTTTCAAGAACAGCTTTATCATGGCGCCGAACTATCCCGCGGGCGTCGACGCGCTGACCGGCTATAAACGCTTTTTTGAAGGCGATCTGGCTGGCGAGATTTATACCGAACTTGGTCAGACCGACTATGCCGCCGAAATCGCGCAAATCCGCGCAAGTGACGCGGACAGCGTGTTCTTTTTCCTTCCGGGCGGTATGGGGATTTCCTTCCTCAAGCAATATGCCGACAGCGGCATCGACATTCCGGTTGTGGGTCCGGCCTTCAGCTTTGATCAGGGGATTCTGCAAGCGGTCGGCGACGCGGCCATGGGTGTGGTGAACACGTCGCAGTGGAACAAGGACATCGACAATCCCACCAACGCGGCCTTTGTCGAAAGCTTTCAGGCGGAATATGGGCGTTTGCCTTCGCTATATGCAAGCCAGGGGTTTGATGCGGCGAATCTGTTGCTGTCCGCTCTGGACAAGGCCGACCCGTCAGATGCGGATGCCTTCCGCGAGGCGCTGCGCGCGGCCGAGTTCGACAGCACCCGTGGCGATTTCAGCTTTGGGCCCAACCACCATCCAGTGCAGACGATCTATGCGCGCGAAGTGATCAAGGAAGGCGACGTCTTCACCAACAAGATCATCGGCGTGGCGCTGGAAAACCATTCGGACGCCTATGCGGCTGAGTGCAAGATGTAACGACCTGCTGCCTGCCCCTTTGCCGGGGGCGGGCAGATCACCGGAGTTTCCATGTCATCGATCCTGATTATCGAGCAGATCCTGAACGGGCTGCAGTTCGGCGTCATGCTGTTTTTGATGGCGGCTGGCCTGACGCTGATTTTCGGCGTGATGGGTCTGATCAATCTCGCCCACGGCTCGCTCTATATGGTCGGGGCCTTTGCCGCCGCTGCCGTTGCGGGGGCCACCGGTTCGTTCCTGCTGGCCCTGATCGCCGCCCTGGCGGCTGCGGCGCTGGCCGGGGCGATTGTGGAAATGGTGGTGATCCGGCGGTTGTACAACGCGCCGCATCTGGATCAGGTTCTGTCGACTTTCGCACTGATCCTGATTTTTTCTGAAGGCACCCGTTGGGTGTTCGGATCGTTCCCTTTGTTTCTGGACATCCCAGACGCGCTGTCAGGCCCCGTGACGCTGCCGGGCGGGATTGAATACCCGCTTTATCGGCTGACCCTGATCGGAATTGGCTTGGCCGTGGCCGTTGGTCTTTGGGCCTTGATCGAGCGCACGCGTCTGGGCATCCAGATCAGGGCCGGTGAAAACGATCGCGAGATGATCGCGGCGCTGGGCGTCGATATCTCAAAGCTCTACACGCTGGTCTTTGCCCTCGGCGCGGCACTGGCCGGATTGGCCGGTGCACTGGTGGGCGCAATCCAGTCGGTGCAGGTCGGGATGGGAGAGCCGGTTCTGATCCTTGCCTTTGTCGTCATCGTCATCGGCGGCATCGGGTCGGTGCGCGGCGCCTTCATCGGGGCGGTGCTGGTCGGGCTGACCGACACGCTGGGCGGCGTGTTTCTGCCTGAGCTGTTCAAGCTGTTCATGGAGACCGGCGCGGCGCAGAAAAGCGGCTCGGCACTGGCATCGATGGGGATTTACGTGCTGATGGGGCTGGTGCTGATCTGGCGACCCACTGGTCTGTTCGGAGCCCGCGCATGAGGTTGAATGAAAAATACCTCAACGGGCTGATGATCGCGGGCCTGCTGGCGCTGCCGCTCTGGGCGCTGGTTGCGGATCAGCCGTTTACCATCACACTGGTGACGCGGGCGGTGATACTTGCGCTGGCGGCGGTTGGCCTGAACATCATCCTGGGGATCGGCGGCATGGTCAGTTTCGGACACGCCGCGTTCTTCGGGATCGGCGGTTATGCGATGGGCATTCTTGCCTATCACGCGCAAACCTACACCGCCCTTGATCTGGGCCTGTTCACGACGGATGGCACCAAGTCGATGCCTGTGATCTGGCTGGCCGCCATGATCACGTCCGGCATCGTGGCGTTCTTCATTGGGTTGCTGTCGCTGCGCACCTCGGGCGTGTACTTCATCATGATCACGCTCGCCTTTGGTCAGATGTTTTTCTATTTCGCCATCTCCTGGGCGCAATATGGCGGTGAGGACGGGTTGTCGATCTATGTCCGAAACGACTTTCCCGGCCTGAACACCCTGTTGCCGATCCAATTCTACGCTGTCTGCTTCACGTTGCTGTGCGCGGTGCTGTTTCTGTTCGCGCGCCTGCAGGCTTCGCCCTTCGGGCTGGCCCTGAATGCAGCGCGCCAGACGGCGACCAGGGTCGAAACGGTGGGGTTGAACCCCATGCGGCTCAAGCTGCTGGCCTTTGTCCTTTCGGGCGCGATCACCGGGTTGGCGGGGGCCTTGTTCGCCGACCTGAACCGTTTTGTCTCGCCTACGATGTTCAGCTGGCAATTGTCCGGTGAACTGATCGTGTTGATCATCATCGGCGGGGTCGGGCGTCTGATGGGTCCGGTGATCGGGGCTTGTGTCTTTGTGGCGCTGGAACATTTTCTGGGGGAGCTCACCGATTTCTGGCACGTCTATCTGGGGGTGATCCTGTTGTGTATCGTGCTGTTCGGTCGGGGCGGTCTGATCGGTCTGCTGACCGGAAAAGAGGGCGCGCATGTCTGATCCCGTACTCGCCACGCGCAACCTGAACAAAAGCTTTGGTGCACTGAAAGCCACGGACGATGTGTCCATTGACCTGAGATCAGGAGAGATTCACGCCATCATCGGCCCTAACGGCGCAGGCAAGTCCACCCTGATCCAACAGATTTGCGGTGGATTGCAGCCGGATTCCGGGCAGGTCATGCTGCGCGGTCAGGACGTTTCGCGTCTCAGCGCGCAGGCGCGGGCGCAGGCCGGACTGGGGCGCACCTTCCAGATTTCGCAGCTTTGCATGGAAGATACCGTTCTGGAGAACGCGGTTCTGGGCGCGATGGGCGCAGAGCGCCTGTCCTGGCGGTTCTGGCGACCTGCCCTGAAACGGTCCGAGCTGCGCGACATTGCCGAAGCTGCGCTGGAGCGTGTGGGCCTGAGCGATGAGCGCGACACGCGTTGCGCCAACCTCAGCCACGGGCAGCGCCGCCAGCTTGAGGTTGCGGTTGCGCTGACGCTGTCGCCGCGCGCTTTTGTGATGGATGAGCCGATGGCCGGGTTGGGGGCCGGAGGGTCAAAACGGCTGACCGGCTTCCTTGACGGGCTGCGCGAAGAAGCACCGATATTGCTGGTGGAACATGACATGGACGCGGTGTTTGCGCTGGCCGACCGGATCAGCGTGTTGGTCTACGGCAAGGTGATCGCGACCGGCACAGCGGATGACATTCGCACCAGCCCGGAAGTGCGCGATGCCTATCTGGGGGATGAGGCATGACCCTGCTGCGAATCGAAAACCTCACCGCTACCTATGGCGTCAGCCAGGCCCTGTTCGGCGTTGATCTTGCGATGACGCAGGGCGAGGTTACCGCCCTGATGGGTCGCAACGGGATGGGTAAGACCACGACCGTGAAAGCCATTTGCCGGATGATCCAGTCCGAAGGAACGCTGACGCTGGACGGCCAGAACCTGCACGTGCTGCCCAGTCACAAGGTCGCCCGCAGCGGCGTGGGTCTGGTGCCTGAAGGGCGGCGCTGCTTTGCCGATCTTACGGTACGCGAAAACCTGATTGCCGCCGCGCGCCCGGGGGACTGGACATTGCGCAGTGTCGCGGAGCTGTTCCCCCGGCTGGGAGAGCGCCAGGCGCAGCGTGCCGCTTCGCTGTCCGGCGGCGAGCAGCAGATGCTGGCCATCGGTCGGGCCCTGATGACCAACCCGCGGTTGCTGATCCTGGATGAGGCGACCGAAGGTCTTGCCCCGATCGTCCGGCAGGAAATCTGGACCGCCCTGCATCGCCTGAAACAAGAAACGAGCGTGGCGATCCTGCTGATCGACAAATCGCTCAAGGAACTGGCGGCGGTGTCGGACAGGGCTGTTATACTGGAGCGTGGCAGAACCGTCTGGTCGGGCGCGATGGCTGATCTGACCCACGACATCACAGAAAAATACGTGGGGGTCTGATGCCGTTCGAGTTTCATCAAAAGGTGCTGTTCAAACATTGCGACCCGGCGGGGATCGTCTTCTTTCCACGCTATTTCGAGATGATCAACGATTGCGTCGAGGCGTTTTTTGATCAGGGCCTGAAGGCTCCGTTCCACGATCTTCATCGCGTGGGGGCGGTTCCGACCGCGCAAATCGAAACCCGTTTCCCGGCCCCCAGCCGCCATGGTGACCAGTTGATTTTCCAACTTGGGATCGTGAAGATCGGGCGCAGCTCGGCCAAATACGCGATGACTGCGCGCTGCGGCGATGAGGTGCGGCTGACGACCTCTGCCACACTTGTTCACGTCGGCGCCAATGGTCGCCCCGTGGCATGGCCGGACACCATCCGCAGCAAGCTACAGACATTCAGGGATGACGCATCATGAGTCATAAGATCATTCAGCCAGAAAACTGGCTTCCGGCAAAAGGCTATGCAAATGGTGTTCTGACGAAAGACGGAACCTTGCATATCGGCGGCCAGATCGGCTGGGACGCGAACAAGAATTTTGTTGGCGGCGGCTTCATCGGCCAGATGAAACAGGCGCTGCGGAATATCGTCGAAATCGTCGAGGCCGGCGGCGGCCAGGTCACCGACGTCACGCGGCTTACCTGGTTTGTCACCGACAAACGCGAGTACTTGGCGAAACAGGCCGAAGTTGGCGCTGCCTACCGCGAGGTGTTTGGCCGCCACTTTCCAGCCATGTCGATGATCATTGTCGCCGATCTGGTCGAAGATGAAGCCGTGGTTGAAATCGAAGCCACGGCGCATCTGTCATGACCGAGCGCGAGGTTTTTATCTGCGATTACGTCCGCACGCCCATCGGGCGCTATGGTGGCGCGCTGGCGCAGGTGCGCGCGGACGATCTGGCGGCGCTGCCGGTCAAGGCCCTGATGACGCGGTCCCCACGTGCCGACTGGGGTGCGGTGGACGAGTTGATACTGGGCGCGACAAATCAGGCGGGTGAAGACAATCGCAACCTGGCCCGTATGGTGGTGCTTTTGTCGGGCCTTCCCAAGACGGTGCCCGCGTTCACGATCAACCGACTTTGCGCGTCGGGCATGGACGCCGTAATCGCCGGCGCGCGGGCCATTCGGACCGGCGACGCCGACCTGATCATCGCCGGGGGCGCCGAAAGCATGAGTCGCGCGCCACTGGTCATGCCCAAGCCGGACGCAGCGTTTTCGCGCCGGGCCGAAGTCTTTGACACAACGATCGGCTGGCGATTTGTCAATCCGGCGATCGAACGGGCCTGGGGTGTCGACAGCATGCCCGAGACCGCCGAAAATGTCGCCGCAGAGTGGAACATATCGCGCGCCGATCAGGATGCCTTCGCGTTACAAAGCCAGCAACGCGCACTGGCTGCTCAGCAAAACGGGCGGCTGGCGAGAGAGATCATTTCCGTAGAAATCGCGTCCCGGAAGGGCGACGCGACGATTGTCGAAACGGATGAACATCCGCGTGCCACTACGCGGGACAGGCTTTCAGCCCTGAAGACGCCATTTCGCAGCGATGGTTCGGTAACAGCCGGCAACGCGTCCGGCATCAACGACGGTGCGGCGGCGCTGGTTCTGGCCAGTGGTGAGGGTGTGCGCGCCCACGGGCTAACTCCGCTGGCACGGGTCGAAGGTGCCGCCAGCGCGGGTGTTCCGCCAAGGGTCATGGGGATCGGTCCGGTGCCGGCCACGCAAAAACTCTGTGACCGACTAGGGATATCTCCTTCAGATTTCGACCTGATCGAGCTGAATGAGGCCTTTGCCGCTCAGGCGCTGGCTGTGGCACGAGGGCTGGGGCTGGACCCCATGGCGGATCACATCAACCCCAATGGCGGTGCCATCGCCCTTGGTCACCCGCTGGGTATGACCGGCGCGCGTCTTGTCGGTACGGCCGCGCTGGAGCTTTCGAGCCGTGGTTTGACGCGCGCGCTGTGCAGCATGTGCGTCGGCGTTGGGCAGGGGGTTTCACTGGCACTGCATGGCGTGTGATCCGGTCCGGACGATCCCATCCATCACCTGTGCCGGAACCACGCCAAAACGTCAGAACCGATAGGTGGCACCGATCAGAGGCCCGGATTGATTGAATTCGTAGGGACTGCCGTCGATATCATGATCAAATGAAATATAGCGGTATCCGCCGCGCAGCATCCATCTTTCATTGATGATATAATCGGCGGTCAGCAAGACCTGCCAGGTTTCACTGCCACTGCGAAACCCGCCATAGTCCAGATACGCCGTTCCGGTCCAGTCATCGGACAGTGTGAAACGCGCCCTTGCGCCGATAACCGGGTCAAACCAGCTGTCATCCGCGACAGTGTTGCGTCCCGGCATGGTCCCGGGGGTCAAAGTGAAGTCCGTTTCGGTGCTGTACCAACGAAAGCCGCCAAGCAGGTCCAGATTGACCGCAGGGTCCTGACGAATCCGGTAACCCAGCATCGCCGTTGCAAACTGTGTTTCGACCGAAGTGTCCAGTTCTGCGTTTGCAGGTCCGGGCGCGTTGTCGCTGAAGGAGAGGTCAGTATAGTTATAGTCGAACAAAACGCTCCAGCGCCCGTTTGTCGCTGAAAACGCTCCCATAAAGGCAAAGTCCAGGTTATCCAGAGCATCCGAAAAGCTGAGCGTACCGTCCAGCGTTCCCATCGGTGTCTCGAACCTGGTCTCTGTCTCGGGCATGAACAGATAGATTGAGGCTTCGTAAGACCACCCGGACTGTTGGGATACTGCCAAGGTTGCAGATGAGGCCAGGAAAGCCAGACCAATCGCGCTACATGACGTCAATCGTTTAGTAAACACTGTGTCCCTCCGTTCACTCAGGTTCGTTCCGCTTGTTCGCGGGTTCGGTTCAGAACCACGACACGTGCCAATTGGTCGTAGCCTTGCGCAGATTTGCGATCCGAAAGGGCGCAAACCGATCATGCCGCCACATCACTATTGCCTTGCGTGCCAGAACCAACGCGGTTGATGTCGGTTTCCGGGAAGAACTCGGACCAGACATGCCAGAATATTCCGGCGCGCAGGGTTTCGACGCGCTGCAACTGACCTTGATCAGACATTCCCCAAAAGTCGCAGCGACTGACGGGTTTGCCGCTGTCGTTATACCAGACGCCAAGGCTTTCATATTTCGGGTCTAGGCTGACAACGACGTCGCGCCCGCCGACATTGGCGTTGACGATCCAGTTGTTCTCGATGACGAAATCATCCGTCCAGCAGGCCGCGTCTTTACCGATGGTAATTCCCCAGACATAGGTCTTGTTGGGCAGGCGGTCGTCCGAACGGTCCATATTGTCCATCACGGGTGCGTCTTCCTGATGCTGGCGGCTAATCCCCCACCCAAAGGTGATCTCGGTGACCATATCCAGCAGCCGCAACAGGGGATTTGACGAGGGTTTGTTCAGAAAGACCTCGCCCTCCGGAAAGGCCTTCTGGAAACCGCGAAATGTCATCCGGTAGGTCGGCCAGGGCTTCATCTGCGCCTCCGGGCGCAGCGGGCAGGCGGGACCGTCCGCGCTCAGGTCACGATCCGCCTCGCGAAACCCGTATATGTGCTGAATGGGCTCGCCCGTTTCATTGTCACGCAGGATCAGGTTGTTGCCGTGCTGGGCCAGAACCTCAAGATCCAGCCGCTTGCCTTCGATGCGGGGGGCATAGCCCTGCCCAAGGTTCGCCATGGCGCAATAGGTCATGACTACGTCTTCGCCGCCCAGCCCGGTCGCGTCTCCGGCCAGATGAGGTCGCATGATCTGTGCGTCGGGATGCGCACGGGCGTGGCCGTTGTTTTCGATGACAATGACCGGCGCGGTGGGGCCGACAAACTTCCGCGCCTCGCTGATGGGAAAGAACGCGGCATCGTTCAGCTGGTTCCGCAGCCCCAGATGAACCCAGACATAGGGAAAGCCATAAAGCAGAAGGGTCAGCAAACCCGTGATTGCCCACAGCCACAATGGACCTGCGCCCATCAGAAAATGCGCCAGCGTCGCAACCAGAAACCCGCCCAGCCCGATTGCGATCAGGCGGTATTCATGCCGGATAAAACGCACCATGTTCTCGCGCTTTACCTTCAGCAACATCTGCGAAATGTCGCCCAGATCGCGAAAGTACACAAAGCCGATCCCAAGCGCCACGACCAAGCCAAGAGCGAAAATCACCATTCCAGCCATTTGGACCACCTGTTGATTAGAGTTTCCATCCCCCGAGCGGCGCGGGCCTATTGCTGTGGCGCGGCGCGCTTGACCAGAAAGGCATCAACCGCCTGCTGCGTTTCGGGCCGCACATTTTCGATCCCCTCATAGGGCACGCCATAGGCTGGAGGCGTATCTGGGAATTTTTCCTTGCGGGCCATATGGCGGCCAAGGATGCGTGAGAATTCCTGCCCTCCCCAGGCACCAACCTCGGTCGAGACTGAATATTCCTCGCGCGTGTCCCGGTAGAGATCAAAGAACTTTGCCAGAATAGCGCTTTCCCCAGCTCCCGGCAGTTTCAGCTTAAGCTGATCCTTCACAATCGCTTCGGGTTTGTTCACCGAATAGACAATGACGTGATCGCGGCGGGCCTTGGATTCATCGGCAAACAACAAGGCAGCCGACTGATCCACCCCATCCACCAGACGATCCCGCGGAATGTACTGATCAGCCCCGGCGAAACGCGACAGTGTCGTATAGAGGTCCGAGACATGGATGATGCTGTTGAGCAATCCGTCCGCCTCGATCATGCCGGGCCAGCGAATGAAGGCGTCAACGCGGATGCCGCCTTCGGTCGTGTCACCCTTGCCGCCCGCATAGATCAACGGGGTGAACCCGGATTGCGGCGCGTATTTGGTGAAATGGCCGTTGTCACCCATCACCACAACCACAGTGTTTTCCGTCAGGCCCAGCTCTTCCAGCCGCGCGAACAAATCGCCCAGCCACTGATCCAGCAACTGCATCTTGTCCACATAAAGACCACCATTCACGCTCTCTGGTCCTGACCGCCCGGCGCGGGTGTTGTCCAGTGGGATCATCGGCCAGTATTGCAGGAAAAACGGGTCTTCACCGCCTGCGAGGCGATCCAGTTCGGCCAGCGTCTTGTCTTGAAACGCCTGGTTCATCTCATCGTATTTCGCAGCGTTCCAGCGTTCACCGGTTTCCATGCGAATTTCACGGACCGGCCCGCCTGTTTCACCTTCGATCACGGTCATCATTGCGGATGCATCGGGTCTGAACCAGTCGTCCAGTGTGTATTTGTCGTCATAATCCCGGATTGCCACCGACACCTGTTCCTTGATCGCGTCGTCGTTGAAGATGGTCAGCTGACCCTGCTGGTGGATGGCGTGTTGGGCGTAATCGAACCCCTGGTTCATGGCCCAGCTTTCGGCGATGTCGCCCATATGCCATTTGCCGACATGGCTGGTGGCATATCCTGCCTGTTTCAGCACCTCGGCCAGCGTCACCTCGTCTCCCGGCAGGCCAAAACCTGCGATGTCCACGGTCGTATCGCCCATTCCCATACGCACAGGCAGCCGTCCCGTCATCTGCGCCACGCGGGTTGGGGTGCAGGACGGTTCGGTATACATCCGAACCATCCGCATAGCCTGATCCGAGAAATCGTTGATGTTCGGCGTCTCATATCCGCGCACGGCATTAAGTTCGGGTATGCCCATGTCGCCAAAACCCATATCGTCGATCAGCACGCTGACGATGTTGGGAGGATTGCCGCCGTTGCCATCCCGAAAAGCGGCCAGCGCGTCGTCAACCGCGGCGTCGTCCTGCGCCCATTGCTGGTTGCGCTGCGCCTGCAGAATGTAAAACTCTGCATCGTGCTGAATTGGGTTCTCCTGCGCAGTCGCAGATGAGACCGCAAGGCCGGTCGACAGAAGCAATAACCACGTCAGTTTCATTCCGATCTTCCCCCCGTTTCTTGTTGTTCGATCCGGCAATATTTGCGCGAAATCGATATCATATTGAAACATTACGATATCTTTTCAGAAAATTCCACGCAGGCACCTCACTGCCAGCTCATGAAAACCTCGCGCGTCAGTTCCGATTCCGGGCGCAGGTTCTCGATGCCTTCATAGGGCAGACCCGTGCCGATTTCGGAGTGCGGGTATTTGGCAATCATTTTCTGGTGGCGCTTGATCATGTCCTGAAAGGACGCACCGGCCCAAAGGGAATAACCGACAAGCGGGTGTTCCTCGCGCGGGTCGCGGTAGACGTTGTAAGTCGGCGCTGCCGCACCGGGCTGACCGGGGGCGGGCAGGTGCATCTTGAATTCCTGTTTGACCACCGAGCGCAGCACAGGACCTTCATAGACATACACGTAGTCGCGCCGCCCGTTGCCCTCACCGTTCAGCAACAGGGCCGTCTGGTCGATGCCGTCAATGATACGGTCGCGCGGAATGTGATCGGTTGCCCCGGCGATCCGTGCCATCGTGGTAAAGATGTCCGAGACGTGAAAGATGTCACCCGCGGCGCTGTTGGGCTCGATGACGTTTGGCCAGCGAATGAACGCGTCCGTGCGCACGCCGCCTTCCAGATGCTGGGTCTTGCCACCGCGATAGATCAGCTGGTTCAGGCCCGAGGTCCCCTCGTAGTGATACATCAGGCCGTTATCCGCCATTAGTACCACGATCGTGTTGCCGGCCTTGCCGGTATCTTCCAGTTTGGCCAACAGGTCGCCGATCCAGCCATCCAGCAGTTGCAGCTTGTCCGCGTGAAACCCTCCGTTTCGGGAAATCGCCTGATCCGGATAGACGAAATTCAGGGGGTAAAGCGGCCAGTATTGCATGAAGAAGGGCGCATCCTCGGCGGCCACGCGGTCCAGTTGTTCCAGTGCCTGTTGCTGATACCGCCGGTTCATTTCCTCGTATTTCGCCTGCGTCCAGACTTCGCCCGCGCTCATATCGACTTCGCGGGCCTTGCCGCCGGCCTCGGCCTCAACACCGGTCACCAGACCGTAGGGCTTGAAGCGTTCATCCAGCAGGAACTGATTGCTCTGGCCCTCGGACACATAGCCGAGCATGTTGTTGGCCCGCATCGCCTCGGGGGTCATGAGGCTTAGCTGAACCTGTTGGTGCAGGGGGAAGGCGGCCCAGTCGAACCCCTGATTGTGCGGATAGGATTGTTCGATGTCGCCCTGATGCCACTTGCCGACATGGGCGGTGTTGTATCCCACTTCTTTCAGGATTTCCGCCAGCGTCACCTCGCTGTCCGGAAGACCTTCGCCCACCAGCGCCACCTTGACCTCTTCGACCCCGGCGCGCACCGGATGACGGCCCGTCAGCATCGCCGTGCGCGTGGGGGTGCAGGACGGCTCGGTATACATGCGCATCAGCGACAAGCCTTCGGTCGCCAGCGTGTTGATGTTGGGGGTTTCGATCCCCATGACATAGTTCATCTTGCGGTCACCCATCTGACCAAAGCTCACGTCATCAATCAGGATGTACAGAAAGTTCGGGGGGCGGCCGCCGTTAGCCTCGCGGATTTCGGCCAGGCGGGCATCGATCTCTTCGTCCTGTGCGTCCCAGACATCGCCGAATTGCGCGCGCAGATACTCAAATTCGCCGTCATGGATGATCGGGTTTTCCTGGGCCAGCGCCGAGCCGGCGCCAAAGACGATCAGGGGCAGAAGATTTCGGAGTTTCATGTCAAACCTTTCCTTCACTGGTACCTGCGTTATCCGGGGCGGGATCAAAGGCCAGCAACTGCCTTTCGATACTGTTCCGCAAATCCGCCAGGCTTTCGGCCAAATCGGCGAGGTATCTGGGTTGCGTGCCGGCGGCGGCCTGCGGGCCCTTTGCCAGTTCCAGAAACACCTCCTGGTAATCCGCGCACATCTGATCGAATTCCTTGTCACAGGCCCTCAACGCCTCAAGCCGGGGGGCCGAACCGGGAAACTGAGCGGAAAAGAACGCGTCTTCTGTCATTGCTCTGGTGTCCGTGCGATGTGCTGTCAAAGCATGCCCGGTCCAGAATATGTCTTGAACGTAATAAGCCGCATGCTACCGTAGCAACGCGCCGCCAAGTCCTTACCCAGAAAGGATAGTTCTTGACTGCCCCATCGAATGAAGATCAGCTTCGCGATGTGTCGATTTCGCCGGAACAGGTCCGGCTGGCGCTGGGCGCGATTCTGGAGTCGAAAGAATTCCGGGGTTCGGCCCGGATGCAATCGTTTTTGTCCTATGTTGTGACCGAGGCGTTGGCTGGCCGGACCGAAGAAATCCGGGCAAAGACAATTGCCATGGACGTCTATGGTTACGGCGCGGATGACCTGACCAGACGCGAAGGGGTTGTTCGCGTCGATGCCGGACGTGTTCGGCGCAAACTCAAGGCGTATTACAACGGCGACGGGGCGGCGGCGGATGTAGTCATTTCGCTTCCGGTCGGCAGTTACGCACCCGAGTTCCGTGCGGGGGCAGCGGGCGGTGTCGAAGGGAAGCAAGGCAGTGTCCGGCTGTGGGCCGGACTGGGGGCCGGTGCCGCCGTGATTGGAATTGCCGGTATTCTGGCCGTGACGTTTTTGAACGACGCGCCCCGGTCGTCGTCGGAAACAGATCAGCCCACAATCTATGACGTCTCGCCAACCCGCGTCGAAGCGATGAATTTGTGCAATGCCGGGCGCGATCTGATTTTTCCAGTTGTTGATCTTTCACGTCTGCGCCCGGCTTTGCTGGTGTTTGAAACCGCTTCCGAGCGCGATCCGCTGTTCTATTGCGGCTATGCCGGCGCGGCTCAGGTTGAAGCCATGCTAGCCATTCTCCAGTCGGGCAACCCCGCGTCGGATGAATTGTTCGCAGCGTCGGATGAGCACAGCGCCTATGCTTTGGAACTGGCACCAGACGCGCCCTGGGCCCTGTCGGCACGGGCCTGGTATGAGTTTGGCGTGAGCAATCACAACAGGGCCGTCACCCTGTCCGAGCGCGCAACGGATCTGGCCCCCGATGATCCGCATATTGCCGAGTTTGACGCCCTGATATCGCTCTACACCGCGAATTTCGAACGCATCAAGTCTCATGCCAGCCGCTACAAGGCGCTGGCCGAAGGCGGTGGTGCGCTGGTTCTGGGCAATGCGTTGGGGGCAGCCCAGTTTCACACCGGCGATTACGCGGCGGCGATCCGAACCTACGAAGAAACGATTGCAGAGGGTGGGCCGTTCGGACCGATTTCCACCGCCTATCTGATGGCGTCTCGCTGGATGAACGGTGAGCCGGTCGAAGCGCGCCGGTTGGCGGATATGTATGCCAGAACCTGGCCTGATTATCCGTTTGAAGCGATAAAATACAGGATCTTTGCCAGTCCTGAGCCCGTTCAGGAATTGCTGGCGGCAATGCGCGCCGCGGGGTGGACAAGCAATATGCCCGCAGACGGGCAATGACGGTTCGTGACGACACGAACAGGAGGTGCTAAGACCCCTTAGCGCTCGGCCCCGCTTGAATCGTAGTCGGGCAACTTTGCCAATGCCGATTTCAGAGCGTCGCCCCAGCCGTCTGAAATGGTTCGGAAATAGGCATCATCGGCCTCAAGCCGCGAACGCTGACCCGGTGTCAGGCTGTCTTCTTCGTACAGCAACAAATCCAGGGGTGCGCCCACGGACAGGTTTGCCTTGATGGTCGAGTCGAAACTGACAAGCAACAGCTTGACCGTTTCCTCGAAGGTCATGCCGGGATCGTAAGCCCGTACCAGGATCGGGCGGCCATATTTTGTTTCTCCGATCTGGAAAAACGGCGTGTCCGCCCCCGCTTCGATGAAATTGCCTTCAGGGTAGATCAGGAACAGGCGCGATGGGCCGCCCTTGATCTGCCCGCCCAGAATAAGCGTGGCGTGAAAGGCGCTGTCCGCCTGCTGTCCTGCGCGGGCATGCAGTTCGATGACGTCTTTCAGTGTTTCGGCAACCAGTTGCGCGACCTGAAACATCGTCGGCGCCTCTAGGATCGACGGGGCGCGATCTTCGGGGGCTTTCGTGCGTTCTTCGAGCATGCTGACGGTTGCTTGTGTGGTCGCCAGATTGCCCGCGGTCAGCAACGTGATGGAGCGTTCGCCCTCGACCGTCCAGTTGAACATCTTTTCGAAGGTCGAGATATTGTCGACCCCGGCATTTGTCCGGGTGTCGGACATAAAGACCAACCCACGGTTCAACCGCATCCCCACAGCATAGGTCATTTTGTTCTCCGCTATTGCTGTGCGACTTGCAACTGTACCGAAAGTTGCTCGCCCGCTGCCCCAATTCTGCTTCCTATTACCGGTGCAGCCTGCGCGTAGTCCAGACCTGTCGCTACGCGAACATACCTGTTGTCGGGCGAAATTCCGTTGGAGACGTCGAAGCCCACCCAGCCCAGGCCATCGACGTGCACCTCGGCCCAGGCATGGGTGGCGTCCTGAATGTCGACATCATTCATCATCAGATAGCCCGAGACGTACCGCGCCGGCAGCCCGAGTTTCCGCGCGCAGGTGATGAAGACATGCGCATGGTCCTGACAAACACCGCAACCGGCCTCGACCGCGTCTTCGGCGCTCCAGTCGGGTTTTGAGCTTCCAACCTTATATTGCACACGCTCGCGAACCAGATCGGACAGGGCGTGCAGGCGGTCCAGCAGCTCACCTTGCGGCAGAGAGCCGACAAGGTCCGCCACGCCTTTCTTCGGTGCAGTTTGTGGCGTTTCGCGCTTGAACAGCCACAGCGGCGTGGACCCCTCGTGCTTGCCAAGGACACCATGCGTGTCCTCGACCTCAACGACGCCTTCCGACACCAGCGAAACATGGGATGTGTTGGGTTCAAAGCTGATCAGCTCGACCGTGTTTCTGTGACAGTCTTCGAAGCTCAGTTCCTTGCGCCCGCCGTCAACTTGGGTGTCCCAGCTCAGGACATTCTGATTGCGGAAGGATTTTGGTGTTTTCCTGAGTTGCTGCAACCCGAAGGGCACCGGAGCATCAAAGTCGTATCGTGTTTCGTGTTTGATGTGCAGTTTCATGGGTCACTCATTAAATCGGTAATCGACTTCAATCTGCCGGCTCAACCCGGCAAGATCGCGCAGCGTGTCCTGGATGTATTCGTGCAGGCCGTAGTCGAATACGCCGGTGATCTTCTGATCCGCCAGGCGCGCGTAAAGGTCCTGAGACGCGTTGCCGGAAGGCATTTCCGATCCGTATTCCTTTTCCAGAAGGGACAGGCTTTCATGGATGTGACGGCAACAATAACTGAGGCTGCGGGGCATCCGTTCGTCCAGGATCATGAATTCCGCAATCTCTGACGGGGACGTTTTTTGGCCATGGGTCATCCTGTATCCGCCGCCGGCCCCCACCGAACGCAGGATGGTTTCCCACTGGGCGTTGTCCAACGAAGACCCAACCGAAAAGGCGGTTGGAAGCAGGACGTAATATTTTACGTCCAGAATGCGCCCTGTGTTGTCGGCGCGTTCGACAAAAGTGCCCAACTGGGCGAAATCATGGATGTCGTTGCGCAGCATGGTGCCTAGATAAGCACCCCGCACCAGCGCCGCCTGGTGGCGCACCAATTCCAGCACCGCGGGCAAGTCACGTTCGTTCACCCTTCGCTTCAGGGGCTCCTGAATGCGCATCCAGGTGGCGTTCACGGCGCTCCAGACATCATAGGTGAGGGCGGTGCGCACAAGCCGGGCGTTGTCACGGGCCTGCTTGATGACCGACCGAACGGAAGACGCGTTGTCGGTGTCGCGCAGCATCCAGTCGATCGCGTTGTCCTTGGTAACCTCGTCATACTTGGCCTGATACCCCGCCAGAACTCCGGCGGTCTGCATCACCGGCACCCATTCGTCGTTGCCGTTATTGGTTCTGGTCAGCGCCATCCGCTGGCCGGTTTCCAAAAGCCTTGCGGTGTTTTCAGCGCGCTCCAGATACCGGGTCATCCAGAACAATCCACCCGCAGTTTTCCCCAGCATGGCTCAGTCCTCCAAAACCCAGGTGTCTTTGGTGCCGCCACCCTGGCTGGAATTCACCACCAACGAACCTTTCTTGAGCGCGACACGGGTCAGCCCGCCCGGCGTTATCCTGATCCCGTCCGGCGAGACCAGAACAAAAGGGCGTAGATCCACATGTCTGGGTGCCAGCCCAGAGCGGGCAAAGATCGGAACCGTCGACAGCGACAAGGTGGGCTGCGCAATGTAATTCCCCGGCCGCGCCTTTAGCTTGTCGCGGAACGCGGCGATCTCACGTTTGCTGGCCGTCGGGCCGATCAGCATTCCATAGCCGCCGGACCCGTGCACCTCTTTCACAACCAGATCGGTCAGGTTGTCCAGAACATACGACAAAGAGTCGGGATCGGCGCAGCGCCAGGTCGGGACATTCTGCAGCAGAGGTTTTTCGCCGGTATAGAACTCAACGATCTCGGGCATGTAGGAATAGATCGCCTTGTCGTCGGCAATCCCGGTGCCCGGCGCGTTGGCGATGGTTATTCCACCCGCGCGATAGACATCCAGAATTCCGGGTACTCCCAGTGCGCTGTCCGGGTTGAAGTTCAGCGGATCCAGGAAATCGTCATCCACGCGCCGGTACAGCACGTCGATGGGGCGGTACCCCTGCGTCGTCCGCATACAGACACGCCCGTGCACCACCCGCAGGTCATGCCCTTCGACAAGTTCCACCGCCATCTGATCGGCAAGAAACGCATGTTCGTAATAGGCGGAATTGTAGATTCCCGGGGTCAGAACCGCGACGGTGGGTTCGCCTTCGGCACAGTCCGGGGCGCAGGCCGCGAGTGATCGTCTCAGGTTGCGCGGATAGTCCGATACGTTCCGTACATTTGTGGCGCTGAACAGTTCGGGAAACATCTTGAGCATGGTTTCCCGGTTTTCGAGCATATAGCTCACACCCGAAGGCGTGCGCGCGTTATCCTCAAGCACATAGAATTCATCCGGTCCGGTGCGAACCAGATCAATGCCAACGATATGGGTGTAGACGCTGCCGGGGGGTGTGACGCCGATCATCTGGGGCAGGAACGCCTCGTTCTCTGAAATCATGCTGGCAGGTATGCGCCCGGCCCGCACGATTTCCTGCCGGTGATAGATATCGTACAGAAATGCGTTGATGGCCCGGACCCGCTGGTCGATCCCCTTTTCCAAGCGCTGCCATTCCCGGCCGGAAATCACCCTTGGCACGATGTCGAACGGTATCAGCCGTTCTTCCGCCTCGGCCTTTCCGTAGACGTTGAAGGTAATTCCCGTAAGCCGAAAAACCTCCTCGGCCTCACGCTGTTTCGCGCGCAACCTCGATACGTCTTCTGCATTGAACCAGCGACCGATTTCCTCGTAAGGCCCACGAAGAGATCCATCCCCGTTGAACATTTCATCAAAATACTGACCCATGAGGAATGTTTGACGAACGCGCCCTGTTTTTCAAGCCAAACGCTTGAGGATGTCGCGAACCACGCGATTCCAGCCTGTTTTTTGGGCACAAAAAGAAAGACATGGCTACAGTCACCATTACAATTCGCGGCCTCGTCTGGGTTAACGACATGCCGTTTCGATGGATCAGGGAGCGGAACGATCACGTCTGACGTTGAACCCAGTCAGAAAAAGCCCGCGCGGTTTCGGTTTCTGCCGCCCGGTTTGGCCGCACGAGGAAATAGCCATAATCAGAGAGTTCGGCACCGGAAAGCCGGACAAATTTTCCGTCGTCCAGTTCCGGCCGGACAAGATCGTCCATCAACGCGATGCCCTGGCCGTCGATGACGGCCTGCACCCGCACATTCGGATCGGGAACGATCAAAACATCTCGCCGCGTTTGTCGGGGAAGCCCGGCGGCGTTCAGCCAATCGGACCAGGCGTTGCTGTCATCCCGGTCCCTGAGAAGGGTAAAGCTGGAAATCGCCCCCTCTATTCCCAGCGTTTCAACCTGATGTGCGGCAACCTGATTGCCAACCGGAAAGGTGGGCATGGGCATGAACGACGTCACGACCCCGTCATCCCATTCCCCGTTGCCCCATCTGATAAGCAGATCGGCATCCCGTGTTTCGCGGGCCGAGAATTGGATCATGGGCTGGATACGCAATTGAACGTCCTGATGATCCTGCATGAAGGACATCAGCCGCGGTGACAGCCAGCGCGCCGCAAAGTAAGTCGACACTCCGACCGTCAGCGTATTTGAGGACAGCCCTCTGATATCACGTAATTCCGCCTCGATCTGCTCGTATCGGGCCTGACAGGCCGCCAGCAGGCTCAGTCCGGGACCAGTCAGGCTCACGCCTCTTGTTGTGCGGCGAAACAGCGTCAGCCCCAGATCGGCCTCCAGCGTTTTGATCTGATAGCTGACGGCGCCCTTGGTCATGTTCAGCGCCTCGGCAGCATCCGAAAAACTGGAATGGCGCGCAATCTCTGTGAACAGGCGCAGAAGGTCATGATGGCGGAACAGGTCAGGCATGAGATTTGCGTACAAAAATTTTGCACGCAAGGGAAAGAAAAATTCGATTTTCCGGTCCTGAACGCCATGCAAAATAGCGTTTGTAAGAGTTGTCATACTGAACCGGAGTTGGCTGATTTGAACGCGATTACGCAACTGACTGATCACGCTGAACAACGCAGCAAGGCGCGTCGGGGTCGGTTGTCACGCCAAAAGGCTCCGCCAAATGCCCCCGGTTTCACAAGGCGCAAGATCCCCGCTTATGAGATTCTGAGCGCGCAGGCGCTTGCGCGGATCGAAGATCAGGCCGACTGGATTCTTGAAACCATCGGAGTTGAGTTTCGGGGCGACCGTACTGCCATTGACCTCTTCGCTCAGGCCGGAGCCATTGTCGAAGGTGACCGGGTTCGCTTTACGCCGGGACTGGCACGCGAGCTTTGCAAAACGGCGCCAACGGAATTTCGGTTACACGGGCGGGTTCCGGAAAAGACCGTGACCCTGGGGGGCGACAACGTTGTGCTGATGCCGGGTTATGGCTCGCCCTTTGTCAGCGACCTGAAACACGGCCGACGCTACGCGACGTTGGCAGATTTTCGGAATTTCGTAAAACTCGCCTACAGCGCCCCGGCACTTCACCATTCGGGTGGGACGCTGGTCGAGCCCACGGATGTACCGGTGAACAAGCGCCATCTGGACATGATGCTGGCGCACCTGACCTTGTCCACAAAACCGTTCATGGGGTCGGTCACTGCGCCGGAACGGGCGCAGGACAGTATCGACATGGCAAGGCTGGTGTTCGGGCGCGACTTCATGGAGCGCAACGCCGTGATGCAGGCCAATATCAATGTGAACTCGCCCCTGGTCTATGATCACACTATGTCGGCGGCCTTGCGGATCTACGCCGAGGCCAACCAATGCGTCTGCGTGTCTCCGGCGATATTTGCAGGGGCCATGGGGCCGCTGTTTCCGGCGGCGGTCGCGGCGCAGACCCTTGCCGAGGCGATGGTCGGCATCGCACTGGTTCAGTTGGTCCGGCCCGGTTGTCCCGTGGTTTTCGGCAGCTTCCACTCCACGATGAACCTGCGCAGCGGCGCGCTGACATTCGGGTCGCCCGAGGCCAATCTGACCACCATGGTTCTCGGCCAGTTGGGCTGCCGACTGGGTGTTCCCGTGCGCTCTGGCGGCGGGCAGATCACCGCGTCCAACGCGCCGGACGGGCAGGCGATGCAGGATAGCGTCGGCGCGATGTGGGCCACGCTTTTGTCTGGCGCTCATCAGGTCTGGCATGCGGCGGGTTGGCTCGAAGGTGGGCTGGTCATGTCCTATGAGAAATTTGTCATGGACCTCGATCATTGCGGCGCCATGATGAAACTGTTGCAAGGGTTCGAAACAGACGATGAGTTCTTTGGCCGGGATGCCTATCTGGAAACAGGGCCGGGCGAGAACTTTCTGTCCACCAGCCACACGCTGCGCCACTATTCCACCGCCAATTTCGAGCCGCAGGTCCCGGACGCAGGGCCGTATGAGGCCTGGATGGATGCCGGCGCGCCCACCGCCGATCAAAGGGCGTCTGCACGATGGCGTCAGATGTTGGCCGACTATCGGCAACCGGAAATGAAACCCGGCATCCAGACCGCGCTTGAGGCATTCGTCCAGGAACGCAAGGCTGCGATGCCGGATGAATGGTACTAGGAAGGAACCAAAGTGACACAGGAACTCAACCGCACATCCGCTCTTGCTTCGCGCCACAAGGCTCTTGGATCGGGCCTTGAGGATTGGAACGGGATGGGCACGGCGTGGAGCTATGATACCGACCCGAAGGATGAGCATGACGCGGTGCGCGAAAGGGCTGGCATGTTCGATATGTCGCCGCTGAAAAAGGTGTTTGTCCGCGGCCCCGAAGCGCAGGGTGTTCTGGATCATCTGACCACGCGCGATCTGTCGAAAGTTGCGCCCGGCAAGGCCGCGTATCTGTGCGTTCTGACCGAAGCGGGTGGTATCGCCGATGACGCCATCGTGTCGAACAATGGCGGGGACGAGTGGATGATCGTGCATGGTTCGGGCGACACGATGGCCCTGTTGGAAGCCTCGGCGCAGGGGCGAGATGTCGAGGTTGAGTTTACCGATAACCTGCACGATCTGTCGGTGCAGGGGCCGGCGGCCTTGGAAATTCTTGATGCCAACGTGGACATTGATCTGGGCGGACTGGCCTATTTCGAACACGCAGCTGCTTCGCTATTCGGCCATCCCTGCCGGATTTCGCGCACGGGTTATTCCGGCGAACGCGGGTATGAAATATTCGCGGATGGCGCGGCCATCACGGACATCTGGGACAAGCTGGCCGCGGCAGGGGTCATGCCCTGCTCGTTCGCCGCTCTCGACAAGGTGCGGATCGAAGCCGGGCTGTTGTTCTATGGCTATGATATGACCGAAGACAACACACCCTGGGAAGTCGGCCTTGGGTTTACTGTCTCACAGACCAAGGGCGATTTCCGTGGCAAAACGGCGTTGATGGCGGCAAAGGGTGGCGAGACCGTTATCAACGTCTGCATCGATATCGACCACGCGGATATGGTTGAGGGCGGCGAGACCCTGATGATTTATGGCGAACAGGTTGGTGTGATCAACAGCCCCTGCCATTCGCATCGGCTGGGGAAATCGCTTGCGCTGGCCCATGTCCGCCCGAACCTGACGGTGGGCACATTGGTATCGGTTTCGGGCAATGGTCTGGACACGACCGCAGAAATCGTTGCCTGTCCGGTCTATGACCCGGAAAAGTCCCGCACACACAGCTAGAAGAGACGGCGTTACATGTCGTCAGACGGCGCGACCAAGACTGTGGCCCGATTCCGGACCATTGCGGCTATCCTACCTGAGACAGAAGTTGATAAACCGGCATCAATTGCTGCCATTCCGTGATGACCCGGGCGACCAGATCCGGTTGCGTGACAAAGCAGGGGTCCTCGTGTTCGATCCAGGCGGCAAAACCTTTGCGCCGCAGCGCTTCACCGTTGGGATGGTCTTTGTCGAATTCTGACGGCACACGTTTCAGTTCCGGCTGGCTTATGCGGACACCCTTGCCGCGCAGGTCTGAACTCAGCTGCATCAGTTTCGCCCCTTTGGGTCCGGCCATAGCCTGGCGAAAACGCGACAAAGCGGCCTTGTCATATTGAAACACCCCACAGCCGAGCGACAGGCGCTCGGGCGATACCCCAAAGAACCACATCGGCGGCTGGCCGGATTGCACTTTTGGCGTAAAAGCAATGTGAAGGTGCGTGTTGTAGGGTGTCTTGTCTTTCGAGAACCGGAGATCGCGATTGATCCGAAAAACCCTGCTGCTGTGGCTCTGACCTGTTGAATCACGAAGGGCACTTGCCGTTTCACCCGCGAATTGTTTGCCCGGTCCTTTGACATGGGCCTCATAGGTCGCCTTGTTTGCGGTAAACCAGTCTTTCGTGTTGTTTGCCTGTAGACCTTCAAAAAACCGAAGCAAGCCCGGTGAAAAACAATTGAAATCGGTCATCAAAGCCTCCGTTCACGATTTTGCAGGAAGCGCCGCCGCGTGGTTCAGACACATTTGCAACCAGCGATGTAGCGCGGCGTCGTCGCAATCCTGAGCGGGAACGTGGATGAACCCGCCCAGCTTGCGGCTGCCGTGTATTATCGGTTCTGCCATCGGATCCCCGAGCGCGGCCGCTTCGTTTGCCTTGCCCACCCGGAACATGAACCGTCCGACACCGTCCTTATGGCGCCGCGCACCGCACAGCATGTTTCCATTCAGAAAGAAACACAGCCCGCCCATCATCCGTTTCTCGGAAATACCCACATGCGCGACGAGTATGTCGCGCATGCGCTGGTTCAGGGTTTCATCAACCGGCATCAGATCGTCTTTCCTAGTTGCCACAGGATTGCCAGAGCAAGCACCAGCATCGTGGATACCGTCAACCCGGCACCAATCGCTCGGCCCTTGCTGTCCGCGGCAGCGCGCAGGCTGAAATAGTGAATAAGACGCCCCAGCAGCAGAACTGCGCCGCAGGTTGCGACCAGCCATGTTGCGACACCGGAAATTTCGGCCCCGGCAAGCGCCAAAAGCGCCAGCGGAACGTATTCCACAAAGTTTCCATGCGCCCGCATTAGCCGTAACAGGTTGTCATCCCCGCCATGCAGCAAAAGGATACCGGTTTTTGTCCGCCGCACGCCGACGGCAATCGCCATCGGTATGCTCATCAATACAAACAAAGCTGTCACGCCAAGCGCGATATGGGGTGCCTGTTCCATCTGAAACCTCCTTTCCAATCGCGCCTAGGACGCCATGCTTTCGTAGGTGATCAACGCAAAGCGCGCGCCCTGTGGATCGGTCAGGGTTGCCATCCGCCCGACACCCGGCATGTCCATCGCAGGTTGCACGACCGTTGCACCCTTGGCCTCAGCTGTGGTCACGCTGCTGTCGACATCAGCGACGGTGAAGAAGATCGTCCAGCTGCCATCTTCTTCCGGCACGGGCGAGAACCCCCCGATTGCCGTTTCCCCGATAACAGCAGCGGAATAGCTGGAGCCGTCCTGCATCGGCATGTCATTGATCGTCCACCCCAGCACATCCCTGTAGAAGGCTTTGGCCTTGCCCTGATCCGGGCCGGAATGTCCGATCCAACCGGAATTGCCGACAGTGGTCATGTCAAGAATACTCATGGTCATCTCCCTTGTATGCGCCCGCGACATGCGGGTCTGATCCAAGGACGGGCGAGGGGACGTTTTCCCTACAACTGCCCCAATTCTTTTTTGCTGACGGCGATTTTGTTCGTAACTGCAATGCTTTCGGGCGTCGTGGGTTCCAGTGTCAGGACGGTTTCAAAGGCGGCTATCGCGGCCCGATGGTCGCCCGTTTCCTGCAATAACGTACCCCGCATCGCGTGGAACCACCGATAGCGCGCCAGATCCTTTGCCAGCGGGTCCATCGCCTGCAGGGCAAATTCCGGCCCGTGAATCTTGGCCTGCGCTGCAATCTGGTTCAGGCGGATGACCGGCGTGGGCAACAGCGTGTAAAGCGCTGCGTAGTGCGCCTCGATCATGGTCCAGTCGGTATCTTCCGATGACTTCGCTCGTGCATGTGCCGCAGCGACAGTCGCCTGAATGATGTAGACCCCACGATGATTGATCCGTTGCGCCTTTTGCAGCAGCCCGGTTGCCTCGGCGATGTTCGCGCGGTCCCATTGCGTCCGATCCTGATCGTCGAGGGCCACAATCTGACCGTCAGCCCCAATTCGGGCGTGCCGCCGCGCATGCTGAAGCAGCAGCAGGGCCAAGAGAGCCACCTGTTCACCCATGGCCGGAAATAATGCGACAAGCAGACGGGCCAGGCGGATCGCCTCTTCACAGAGCGTCAGCTTTATCTGATCCGGCCCGGCCGAAGTGGACCACCCCTCGTTGAACATGAGGTAGATCATCAGGGAAACCTCGCCCAATCGCGTCCCACGTTCCTGCGGGCTGGGCGTTTCAAAGGCGACAGGGTTGCTGGCGATTTTCTTTTTGGCGCGGGTGATCCGCTGTTCCATCGCCTTGGGTTTGACAAGAAAGCCGCGCGCGATTTCCTCGACGCTGAGCCCGGCAACGATCCGCAGCGCCAGGGCAATCTGATCCCGGCGGTCCAGCTCGGGATGGCAGCAGATGAACAACAGCCGCAGCACATCATCGCGCATCTCGTCGGGGTCTGGTGTTTCCGCGGGCACCGGCTGAAACTCCTCGTTGTGGCGCGAAAGAATGGCCGAGCGGCGCTGCGACTGGCGCAACCGGTCCAGCCCTGCGTTCCGCGCGGTTGTCAGCAACCACGCCAGCGGATCGCGCGGCGCACCATCCTGTTTCCAGATCGTCAGCGCCTTGAGGCAGGCATCGGCAAAGGCCTCCTCAGCCATATCGATGTCGCGGAAGTATCGGGTCAAGGCCGCGATGGCCCGCGGGCGCTGCTGTGTAAATGCTGCCTCCAGCCAGTCAGACATGGGTTATTCCGAAGATATCGCACCCCCCGCCCAGGCGACGGGCCGGACTTCCAGCCGGGCGACCGGCGAAGAAATCATCTTTGCGTATTCCAATGCCTCGTCGAGGTCTTTGAAATCCGCGGCGTAAAAACCCAGAAAGTTCTCTTTTGTCTCGGAAAATGGCCCATCCGTGATCAACGGCGTTTGGCCTTCGGTTGAAGCGGGTTCCACCATCACGGCCGAGGTAGGCGGCATCAGCTTCATCGACACAAACTCGCCCCGTTCCTTCAGCGCGGTCTGTAACGCGCCATGTCCTTCCATGACCTCGTCTTGTCGTTTCTTGGGCAACGCCTCAAACACACCGGCCTCGCCATAAATCGTGATTGCATAGATCATTTCCAACTCCGCATGTTTTGTCCCATGCTGCAAGGACGCGCCGCGACATGCAATTCCGACATTTGTTCTGAATCGCCGTTCAAGCACCGACCGGATGTCGGAGAGGAACTTTCGTTGAACCGCCTTCGCACTGTCTGGCTGTGGTCAGAGATGTGACCGAGGCTGAGGTGGGGGCAAAACCCGTCCCGGCATCTCTGGCGCAGGATGCTATTCGAACCCGCCTTCGATTGACCGGACCAGGGTCTCGATGGGTCCATTGGACCAAACCGTGTTCCGACCCTTGGCGATCCGCCGCATGGATTCCAGCATGACCGAGTTTTCATAGCTGAGCGAAAAGGCGATGTTTTCGGGACTGACAGCCAGAAACGGATTGTCGTGCAGCCGTGTTTTGTGCTCCATCGTCACCGTCATCACCTTTCGGAATCTTTGTCCATTTTGGATTTCGGCGACCGCAACCCTTGGCGCGGGCTTTTGCAGATCGGCACCGCCGGCCTTCCATTCCCGCCGGACTGAGGCTTCTTTCCAGTAGTTGTCGCGTACCGAGTTGTAGAGCGAGCGGGCTTTCTTCCGTTTCGACTTGACAATCTTATAGGCCTCTTTCCGGCGGCCAGCCTCAATCAGTTTCAGAACCTCTTTTTCAGCTTGCTGAAGCTCGCGCAGAACGGCCTTTTTGCTTGGGCTGAGGTTGTCGATCGCGCGCTTCCACGCACGGCGGTCCGGGCCACGGTGAAACAGGTCCTTCAGCTTTTTCAGGTGACCTGCGTGTTTTACCCACGGCTTGAAAGTGCGCCGCTTGATTTGACCCTGACCTTTGAGATTGCGGATTCCCTTGATGCCCTTGATCGCGGTTATGGCGCTGGTCGGATCGCTGGTGGCACCAAAGCCTTCTTCGGTGAATTCGGTAAACGGTATCGGATTGAGAAGATTGCCAACCTTTGCATAAAGCCGCGCCCAGGCCTGCGCCGCCTCGCGTTCCGCCAGTTCCTCCTCCGATATCCTTGTCCGGTTGATTTCGTTGAAATACAGCGCCTGAACTTCGGCCATTGCCGCCATGACTTCGAAGGCGGATGTATCGGTGAACACAAGCGACAATTGATGGCCGCCATCGGGGGCCGGCGCGAACTGTGCGTTAAGCTTTGCGTTGGGTTCGATCCCCTTGATTGCCTTTTCGGCGGGGCCAATGATTGCGTTGCGCGCGTCGGTCTGGGATTCAAACGAACCGGTGACCGGAACAATCACGCGATTGGGACCGTCATCCAACGGATAGTTTATGCCAAAAGGTCCGATGTTGAACCAGGCGTCTGCCGCCACGGCCTGATGGGCGGCGGCCGATTTCCCGGGCTTTGATTTCTTTGCGCGTGGTCCGGGTTTGGGCGCTGACGTCCTTCGGGATACGCCCCGCGCTTTGTCGGTCAGTCCCAGATCAACCTTTCTGATCCGCTTTCGAATGTCGCCCAGCAAGCGTGTGCGAAACCAGGTGCTCAGTTCCAGCTTAAACAGACGCCCCAATCCACGACGCTGGTCCGACAGTTTGGCTTCAAGCGTTCGAAGGTCGTTCAGGGACGTTTCCGCGACCCAGCCGTCAAAATCCCTGACCCGTCTGCGGATTTCTTCGGTGTCGCCGGCGCTGATCCTACGCGCCAGCAACCGGATGAACGCCTTTTCAGGGTCGCGCTGCGCCTGCGCGATTGCCTGTTCGTAGGCAGCCATCCATTGCCTGCTGCGGCCTGTTTTGGTCACTCCGGACATGTCAGTGTACCTTCCTTGCCCGGACCGAACGCCGCAGCAGGGTCCGGTGTTTTCCCGAACGGTCCCATAAATGCACCAGATGCCATAGGCATTGCCTAAAGCTCTCCGATGTCGACATTGTCCGGGTCGGCCACGACGACTTTTTCTGTGGTCGGGTCTGACAGTTTGTCGGACGCGATCCGGGCGGCCACGCGCAGATGCTCAAGGCGTTTCGTGATGACATCCGCCACCGCGTCGGCCACGTCGACTGCCCGATGCTGCCGTTTAAAGGTTTCCATGGCGGAATGCGCCCCCGGAAGAAGTTCAATGAACAGCGACCCGGTCGGGATCACGACCTCTTCGCTGTCCGGTCTCGCGTTATCCAGCCGCCTTTCCAGTGTCGCCAGAACCCGGGGCAGGACGGCCTGAAAATCCGCATCCGCCATCGTTTCGCGCAGGCAGCCGGCGTATCGCTCAAGATCGCCGACCGTGATGTTGGCCGCGGCGTCCGGGTCGCGGACACCCGCACGCCCCGACAGGAACGGCACCGCAAGTATTTCACTGACCGGGTTCAGTTCGGTCAGCGGGAAGATGCGATAGTTCCCGAAAAAGCCCAGATGCCGGGACAGGTCGGCAACCTCGGCAAGATCAACGGTATCGTCGGTCACCTCGAAATTTCGCGCCCGTGCGGCAATGCGGATGGGTTTGGTCCAGCCTGGCGGTTCCTCATGCGCTTCGGTGCCGGAAACCGAATAGCTGACCTCGCCCGAGATAACCGGAACCTGGGTATTGCGCAGGCGCATCAACATCTGATGTCGGTCTTCGTGATCCCAAATGGCCTGCATGTAATAGATGATGTTCTGCTTGATATGCAGTTGCAGTTTCTTGACCTGAATGACCTCTCGGGCGAATTCGGTGAAGGCTGCGTTGAATCGCTCGACCGCCGATTCCAGCAGCCCTTCCTGCCGGCGCAGCTCATCCTCGGTCTCGTTGCGCTCACGTTCTTCTTCGTCAAGCAGACCCTCAGTCGGGGTGTTTGCCGAGCCGCCGCCAAGGCCGACGATCTCCAACCCAATCTCGATCAGGCTGCGCGAGCGTCGCCTGCGCCGCCGGCTTTCCACCACGCCGCCCGTATCAAGCTGTTTGCGCAGGTCCGCGACGACGTCGAACTGTTCCTCCATCATGTCTTCGAGATCGGCCAGCCCCGCCTGTTTCGCCACCAGCCCGCCCTCGGTGATGATGTCCAGTGCTTCGCGATAGCTGTCATCCAATAGCACCCGGCGAATGATCCAGTCGTAGCGCCCGATCATTTCGGGCGTGATTTCGCTTGGGTTCCAGACGTCTTCAGCAACAAGGATCACCGGCGTCAGCTTGTGCAGCTTCTCGGACACTTCGAACCGCCGCTGCAATTCATAGAACAGACAGGTGAATGCGATCTCGTCATTGGGATTCTGAATCTCGCTGCGTTCTTCTTCAACGAGTTCTTCGGTTTCCGTCGTTTCAACGGTTACGCTGGAGGAATTTTTGAAGCTTTCACTTTCCTTGCGGATCTGTTCGCGAAAGGTCTCTTTGGTTCGGCTTGATTGCATGCCGAAATTGGTCGAGAAGGTCGACTTGCTTTCACCACCGCCCACGCCGGGCACCGAGGCGTTGGCCTTGCTTTCCAACGTATAGGCGGTTTCCATCTTTGCATTGTCGACGATCTTTGCCACGTCACGAGTGGTCGAGCTGTCGGAAGAATTATACGTGTTTTCAGAGGCTTGGGCGCGTTTTTCATTATAGCTGCGCTTGATCGTCCGGCGGCTTGAGAAGCTGATTTTCTGTTGCGGCGCCAGCGGCAGGGTCTTGACCAATTCTCCGGCCTGATAGGATTTCGGCTCCCATCTCTGGCGGTATTTGACAATCTGGCCGTAATTGATCGCCCGACCACTGTCATCGGCGCCGAATACGGTGAACGGGTAATCCGCTGCGATCACCTCATCCAACGCGGTCAGGTAAGCGTTGAGGATCTTCATTCGGCGGCCACGTTCCCGCGACGAACGGCGGCCACGATGGTCGCGCACCCGGCCTCTGCCTCTGTCTCGGTGATCGCGGCGGCGTCCGGTACCACCATCTCCGCCGCCCGGGGTGACGATGTCCACCACGGCCCCGGCGGCACCGGCCACAGCCCCGGCGACCGAGGATATACCGTCCATCACGCCACCCAAAACCGAATAGCTGACGTCCGGCGCGGTATCGCTGCCGAATTCGGAAACGGCCGCCGCGCGAATATTGTCGGTCTGAAAGGTCAACTCGTCCAGCAGATCGCGCCCCGCAGTGTCACGCCCGTCATTACCGTTGACGGGTGCGGCTTGTGCCACTTCAAACTTACCGGCCTCGACCAGCCGGTCGGCCAGCACAGTTGTCCACCACGGATCAAAGATATCCTGCCACACATGGTCAAAGGCAAAGTTCAGCGTTTCAAAATCAAAAATCGCTGTCTGGTCCGCCGCGCCGCCCGTGAACTCCAGACCGTGCACGAACCCGTTGATTCCGGCCAGAGTGCCTGCTGCTTCGTTTTCTGTTGCCGCGGCGCCGGCGGCGGCAATCTCGTTCAAAAGCGAGGATAAGTGCCGCTTGACCTCTTCCGGTGTTGCGGGTGCAGGAGCGGATGAGGTGCCGTTCCCACCAGTACCTGAGCCGCTGCCGCCGTCGCTATCGGCGCTGGAAAACGATTTAACGATCCGGCGCTTGCGACAATCCAGCGACAACCCGTCATAAAACGCCCAGTCGCTGCCCATTGGATGCCGGGTGCGGTCGTAGATCACCTTGCGGATTTCGTCACTCGTCAGCCCGGACACAGCGGTGCCCGACGCATCAACCAGCTTATTCCGCCCGGCGGTGTCAGGGTCGATGGTCGCTTCCATGCGGATTGAGCCGATCCGGCCAAGCAGCGACCGGATCGACTTTTTCTGTGTCGTCTGGACGTTGCTGTTTTTGGCGACGTAATTCTCGGCCACGGCACCGTTGGCGCGGGTGAACCGCTTTGTTGCACGATCGGCGAGCGTATCCCGAACTTTGTTGCGCGCGGCCTCGATATCTACGCGGCGTTTGTCGATTGAGCCGCGTAGCGTGTTTCGCAACGCCGAACGGTTTCCGGCCGCTGCCGAAAAAGCGGTTGTCGCGGCCTTGCGCATCGCGGCGCCGGGATCCTTTGGAGCGGCGGCGATACGCTCGGCCGGGACACCCACTGCGAACTCTTCGTGAATGGCCAGTGAGCGGCGCATATGTGGGGACAAAAACAGAAGCCGAGAGGACGTTCCTTCGGTTTCCCGTGGCGCAGTGACAACCAGAACCAGCTTGCGCTCGGTGATCTGATCACGTTCGACATACCGGATCTCGAACAGGCCGGAGTCGTCGGTTCTGGAGGACCCAAGCGACACACCGCTGCGTATCCATGGCAGATGTTCCTCGCACAGGTCTTCACCACCGCCATGGATATCCTGCGTATCCGCAACATCGAAAACGGTGACATCCGCCGCAGGAACCGGGTCCCCGGACTCCAGCACAAACACTTCGCCCGTCACGAGGCGCTCGGGTAGCGTCTGTTTTTCCATGAGTAGCCTCCCAAGAATTTTCTGGTCATGCCCGAACTGCCGCACCGGCATCATACCATGCTTTGCATTCACGCCTGTGAATTTCTTGTCGGGTAAGTGTCGCTGGGGATTGCCTATCAAGTCTTGCGACCCATCAGAGGCTCATTAATTGCGCCAAGGGTTGATGGGATTGCAGCAACTGAATGGAATATTGCTGCGGGTGCTTTCGGCGCTGCCGACGTGCCGAACCTGCCTTTCGCAATTTCGGTTACGCCGCAGGCGGGTTTCACCTAAAGTCCAGGACACGGTTGATAAAAGGTGATCACATGAACGGCGCGCATTCATTGGTGAAAACTTTCCTGAACAACGGTCTGGACACGGTTTTCGCCAATCCCGGCACGTCGGAAATGCACTTTGTGGCGGCGCTTGACGAACATCCGGAAATGAACTGTGTCCTGTGCTTGTTTGAAGGCGGAACAACGGGAGCGGCAGACGGATATTTCCGGATGAAACGTGATGTCGCAGGAACGCTTCTGCATCTTGCGCCGGGATTTGGAAATGCATTTGCCAACCTGCACAACGCGCGCAAAGCTGGCTCCGGTATCGTCAACGTGATCGGTGATCACGCAACACACCATCTGCGATATGAAAGCCCGCTCAAAGGGGACGTAACGGGGATAAGTCAGACGGTCAGCCATTGGACGCGTGTGTCTGGCGGCGCCGCCGATGTCGTCGTTGACGGCGCTGCTGCGATCCGGGCGGCCCGATCCCGGAACGGTCAGATCGCATCTCTCATCCTGCCTGCGGACACCGCGTGGAACGAAGTGGAAGAAACCCCGCCCCATACCGCACTGACGCAACGCCTGTCTCGGCCTTCCTTAGACGACATCGATGCTGCTGCAAATCGGTTGAGGGTCCCGGGTGCCGCATTGATGATTGGCGGCGCGGCCCTGTTTGGGGCGCAGCGCGAGCTGGCTGGTCGGATCGCCGCCGCAACTGGCTGCCGTTTGTTGGCGGATACCTTGATACCGCGCATATCGAAAGGGGCCGGAACCGCTCGGCTGGACCAACTGGTCTATCCCATAATGCCAAAAATCGGCCAGTTGGAAGGCACCTCGTCAATCACACTGGTCGGCACCAACAGACCCGTCGCCTTCTTTGCCTATCCGGGCAAGCCCAGCGTTCCCGAACCCGCCGACTGCCTGATTGCAAACCTGTGCCAGCCAACGGACGACATAGGATGGGCCCTGCAGGCCCTGGCGGACGCCGTTGGTGTTTCGGCCAAAACCGAACCAGCCCGCGTGCCGCTGGACCTGCCGGACGTCCCCGGCGGGCAAATGACCCTTGAAAAGGTGGGGCTGACCCTTGCGGCCCTGATCCCCGAGAACGCAATTGTATGCAATGAATCGGTGACGTCCGGGTTTCATGTCATTCCGCCGATGGCGACGGCGCGGCCACATGATCTGCTGGCGGGTACTGGTGGGGCGATCGGTCTGTGCCTGCCCTGCGCCACCGGTGCGGCCATTGCCTGCCCCGATCGCAAGGTCATCGCCCTGACCGGCGATGGTTCGGCGATGTACACATTACAATCCCTTTGGACCATGGCGCGCGAAGGCCTTGATGTCACGGTGGTGGTCTTTGCCAACCGGGGGTATCAGATTTTGCGCGATGAACTGGCAAATGTTGGGGTCGAGAAATACGGTCGGAACGCGCAGGCTATGTTCGACGTCGAAAACCCAACGCTCGACTGGGTGTCGCTGGCAAAGGGTCACGGTGTGCCGGGGGTCAGAGCGGACGATATCGGCAGTTTCGCAAGGGGGTTGGCAGATGGGCTGGCAAGCGACGGCCCGTATTTGATCGAGGTCGTTTGTCCGCCTGCCAAATAGACGGGGACACATGTTGGTTGGCGGTATGTCCATCAGGTTCCGGTGCTTTCATGCCGCTCGCGCCAATTCAGGTGAATCGCCAAATCACGACGTCCTGAGCGCGCAGCTTTGGGGCACAGCTACACGTTTCCGCGTTTCATCTCACGCGCAGCTTGCTTCAGGGTATTGTGGATAGCGAACGAAGCCAGCGGCTGATCAACGGCGTTGGATCATTGCAATCAAAAAAACACTCTTCCCAAGCGCACTGAATCCAGCGCGCACCCACCGATGGATTCCGTTCGTGGACCGGCCCCGCGGGCAGTCAGCCGGCCCGCGGGTGCGCAACAATCTTGCCTTATTGCGCTTCGGTCATGGCCGCTCGCAACAGTTGCGGGCGGTCAGACTGGGACGGCAAGAAGACAGCCTGCGATCCGGCGTCCAGCGCCGACAGGCTTGCATCGTACCACTGCATCGCAAGATCGCGGCGTTCCTGCACACCAAAGCCTTCGCGCAGATGGTGCCCGATCAACTCGCCATAGGCAGGCTCGCCCATCGCGACCAACATCAGTGCCGAGCCGAGTGCGCTGTCCATGTTGTCCTGGCGGTACCCAATTGCCAGGCAGACCTTGCTCGTTGCGGCAAGGTCTTCGGGGCTAAGGCCGGTGCCCAACGCAAATTCGCGCATCTGAGATTCTGCTTCTGCTTTGGAACTCAGCGACAGCTTAACGACCTGCGGCGCAAGTGTTTCGCCGTACGCTTCGCACTGGTCGGCCACCTGATCAGGCGTCAATCCCTGGACGTCCCCCAACAGTTCCTCACCGCGCGCCATCGCATAGCTGCGGGCAAGGCAGAACTGTTCGCTTAGCGCAAAATTGGGATCGGACATATTGGACAGAGTCGTATAGCCGCCATTGGTTGAGGTCTGAAGCATAACGGCGCTGCAACGATTGGCGAGCGAAGGGCCGGTGGTCCCGCCGGAGAACAGGCTCGGCAGGCTTGCAGTCTTTGTTTCGGCTGCGGGCGCCTCCGGTGCGGTTTGCTGCTGCGTCACGACCGGGACGGCCGGGGCGGCCGGGGCGGGCGCCTGAGGTGCAACCGCCAGTGCAGAACCGGTTTGGACCTGTCGGCGATACGCCATCAACAGCGGCTGGCCCGAAAGCTGAGTTGTGGCCTGTCCGCCGCTTGTCGCCCAGTAGTAGGCCTGCATGAGGAAGTCGCGCTGGTAAGGCTGGAAGTCATAGCCGTTCACAGGATAACCCATTGAAACCTGGTAGCGTTCAATAGCCCCCCGCGTGCCACGTCCGACCTGGCCATCGACCCGTCCGGCATTATAGCCGAAATAGTTGAGCGCCGTTTGAGTTTGCGCGCCTTGCGTGGTCGACGGAATGCCCGAACGATAAGTCCGGGTTGTCGTCGTCGTCCGCGCCTTTTTCTTCTGTTGGTCCTTGCCGATGGCGTACCCTACGACCCCACCGACCACAGCACCGCCGATGAAATCACCAGCATCGGCCCGCGCAGTCTGAGGCGCGGCCATCGCAAAAGAGAGCGCGATGCCGAGCGTTACTATTAAGCGAAAAATCATGACTTACCTCCACAACAAAGCGTCCGTATTGGCGGAGTATAGCACAGCCGCCGCGCTGCGCGGGAATAGATGCAATCGCGAGGCGGGATTACCGGTCGATAGGCGGCCAAATCAGGCTCAGAACACATGGCCAGCACACGACGAGCGTTACGTGAGCGATGGCGGATAGAAAGAGATTTCGACAGCGGTTGCAGAGCTTGTGCCTAGCATGCCGTTTGCCTTTGGAGAGCCAGCATTTCAGTTGGTCAACCAGGACACGCGCGCAAAGGAAGCTTCCTTGCAATGGGGCGCAGTGCAAACCAATCCTTGGCAATTAGTCTGCAGATAGCGTTGTGCGTGAAATTCGTCGAATTTGCACGCTTTTGCTCAATTGGCTTCTCTGGAAAAGGCGGCTGTGCAGGCAGTTTGCAGCTAGCCAGTCTCGCCCAAAATTCCCTGAAAACAGGGACATTTACAGGGAAATTACACCTTTCTGGCGTTACTTTACGTCCGCAGACCTGAAATCTGCAAACAGATCAGTGACTTGTGGGTGAGTAACCGGGGCATCTAAACAGGGAATCTCTTGTGCCTTTTCAGTGAAAACTCACGGTACCGCAGGGAAAGGGTGGCCCTTTCAGGTTTCTGTCCTCATGATTTCGTCTGCCGCTGTCAGCACTCAAACAAGAGCGGCCCGAATACATGCAAGCTCCAAAGATATACAAACTTCGCTTCGGCCACATAGAGCCATAACAGTTTCCGCGACCTCGTCTGAATGCCGCATGAGTTCGATCGGGTGTTCGCCAGCGGGTCCATTGGCTCCGGCAAGCCAGTTCGTTGCGGTTCGTTCTGAGACACCTGCCCAGTTCATTGACACTTTTTCGCCCGATGTGATCCTCCATGTTCGCATTTCAGCGCCGATATTTCCAGTCGATAGTCAAATTTGTTCATCTGCCAATGTCCTGGTTTGGAAAAGTGTTGCCCATCTTCGGAAGTACTTTTCCGAATTCCGGCGATTAAGCTTTGGCAAACAGGATTCACGGCCATTCCCAACAGTTGTGTAACTCGACGAATGGAGGTGCGCTGCACTTGAACTGGCGCGACGAATTTGACGAGAGCTCTGACTCTCCTGAGACACTGCGCGCTATCGGGGGGGCGCAATACGTGCGCGTGCCGACGGAACACCAGCGCAATTCGACTGAGAACCAGTCCGATGCCATTGCTCAGTATGCCCGACGGCGACAACGAGGTATCGATATCGTTCGAACCTACTCGGATGAAGGTAAGATTGGCCTACGAATTCAGGGGCGCGACGGGCTGAAACAGCTCATCCACGATATACAGTCCGGGCGTGCCGATTTCGAAACAGTTCTCGTCCAAAACATAAGTCGCTGGGGTCGGTTTCAGGATGCTGATGAAAGCTCCTACGACGAGTACATCTGCAATCGCGCCGGTATTTCCGTCGTGTATTGCGCTGAACAATTCGAAAACGACGGCAGCCCGGTCTGGACAATTGTCAAAGGCGTTAAGCGCGCCATGGCAGGCGGGTATAGCCGGGAGCTTTCTCATAAAGTATTCACAGGACAGTGTCGCCTGATTGAAAGAGGGTACCGTTTCGACACACTCACTCCATTGTTTGATATGGCGGTTCAGGTCCCAATTCCGGAGGCCGCTTGATGAATTACCGTGCTTCCCAGATCGCGGAACTGATCCCCATTAATCTGATTTCAGTCGTTAATACCTGCATTCGTAACCGAAGGGCTTTTGAAGCTATGATCGACAGTATCGCAGAGCTGGGGCTGAAGCGGCCAATCACGGTTGCAAAGAGAGATGGCGAGGATGGGCTTCGCAATGATCTTGTATGTTGTCAGGGTCGGCTCGAGGCTTTTCAGGAACTGGGCCAGGGCGAAATCCCTGCAATTGTGATCACTGCAAGCGACGAAGATGGCCTTATTATGAGTCTTGTTGAGAATCTGGCGCGACGCCATCATAAGGCCCTGGATCTACTCCGTGACATCAACGGCCTGAAAAACAGAGGATATTCAGACGCGGAGATCGCGCGAAAAAACCAATCTTTCAATGAAATATGTGCGGGGCGTTCTCTGGTTGCTGGAAACCCGCAAGGACCTGATGTTCATCACGGAAGCTCTTCGGGCTTTGTTGAACGACGAGAATTTCGTGACGCTGTTGCGGGCGGAGGATCTTGCATCACTTCCCAAAAAGCTAACGGACATGCTTTCTTTAAGGGCGGGAGAGAAATATGATCCACGGCAAGCTGGAAAAACCCATCGAACTGGCGTTCGAATAGGAGTTGGTGCGGACCGCGCTGGATCGTATCTGCCCGCTCTACGCCGTTCAGAAAGGTACAAAGGAGACGGTCAGCCTTCGCGCCGTTCGGCTCCTTTTCGGCCGCACCAAAATGGACAGCACAGTCAGGTGTCTCGGAGTTGAGATTGAGGACGCTTTGGCAATTGCTGAAGCAATTGAGATTTAGAGCGTTTGGGCGGCCCAGACCTGTCATTTACCGTCGCTGCAGACGCTGCGGTGCAGCTCGTCGAAGCCGCCGTTCGCCGCATTTGCTAACCTCCTTGGATGAAAGAGGACTGAAGTGCGGACACCTTCACAATCCGCACCAGTTTACTGCCCATGACATCTATGCATGAACGCTTCATCCGCGACTTATGCATGATCTCCTATGACGCTGCGGATTCTGCGCTCTCTGAACGTTCGCTTAGCGCCTGAATTTCCAGAAACGACCACCCTCATGCTCCGCCTGAATCAGGCGCTGGCGCGTTGCTGGTGGCTCGCCATGCCGCATGAGATTATACATATCGTGCAGAAGCGCCTCTGCCTCCGCAAAATAGCCGTGTCCGAGCAGGTCGAGGTCGAAATCCGGAACCTCGATCGTGTCCACGCCAGGGGCCACCGTATAGGGTGCAAAATATCCGGCGCGTGGCGCATCGTGCAGGCGAGACGACAGATGCACGGGAAGATCGGCCCGGGACGCATACAGCGTCGTGCGTTCACCGTGCTCGGGGTAAAGGCGCGCCAAATCCAGGAAAAGATCGCGGTCGACATCTGGCGCTGCCAGGAAGATTTGGCCGAACTGCACTTTCCCCTGCGTTTGCGCACTGGCCGAGATGCGTTGCAGCGCCCGCAACAAGCCGCGATTTCCCATGCTGTGGGCGATAACGTGTATCTTGTCCGCCCCGCAATTCGTGGCGAAGTCAACGAGGAAATTCGTGATCGGCTGCTCGCTGGCTTCGATGCTCGCCTCATCGGCCGGGTAGGCGAGAACCGTGCCACGGGAGGGCCAGCTGAAAAAGGCGGTGGCACCCGGTACGGCTAGATCGCAACCAAGTTGCGCAGCGCGAATGGCGGCCTCCTCGAAACTCACATTGAAGCCGTGGAGAAAGAACAGGGCATGCGTTTCGCCCCCCTCAGCGCCGGCCTGCTGTGTTGCCGCGTATAGGCTGCCATAGAATGCCGCCGCATCGAGAACCGTGAGCGCGTGCAGCCGCAACCGGTCATCGCGGAAATCAAAACGCCTGAGCTTGCTCCAAAAGCTGCTCCCAATCTCACCAAAGCGGTGGGCGGCAGGCACGTGGACGGTGAGCTGCCCAAGCGTGGTGCGGTCGTTGCGTTCACCGGTAAAGCTTTTTCCATCGGCACCTGGGCGCCGGTTGGTGCCAAACCATAGCGGATAGAAGCGGTCGTCCGCACGCGCCTCCGCCGCGCTTCGCTCGGCCAGGGGATCGAAAGTCAGGATGTCGGTGTCTTCAGGTGGCGGCGCGGCATCCATCTGTGCCAGCAGGGCGCGAATCTGGCGCTCAACGGCGGCGCGGTCGGCGGCTTCAGTGGCGAGCCGCTGCTCGATCTGTCGGGCCAGGTTGAGCGCTAGGTTGCGGTCGCCGAGGCCTACCGCGCTAGCGAGTTCCTCAAGGAGTTGCGCAAGCGTCATGTCGAGACAGCCGCCTCACGGACTTGGTCAAGAATTTTGTCCACGTTGGCCTGGAGCTCGTCGAAGTCCACTTCGCGCTGACGAAGCCATTGCTCCAATGGAGCAAAGGCTGGGTCCGCGAGAAGTTCGACGACACTCAGCACAGCCAGGTTGTCGCCAGCCTCGTGGGCGCGGCGGAAATAGACGGCATAGTTTCTTAGCGAGCTTTGGAGGTCGCGCCTCAGATTGGCTACGAGTCGGTAAAGCAGAGCGGCGAACCGGTGGCGCGGGGATTCGGCGATGTCTGACGCGTTCTCGCTTCGCTGAAGGTAGTTGGCCAGGTTGCCGTGCGAGATGGCTCGGTCGGCGGGGTCGGGCAGATGTTCGCATATGGCCAGAGCACGACGCTCCTGGACGATGGCCTGGCTGTGGTCGCCGTGCTCGTCGAACAGGTCGGCAAGCGAGGAGAGCACTGCCGACCTCCTCGACGGATCGTTCTGGAAAATTGTCAGGCAGGCTTCCAACTCGGCCCTGGCCTCGTCGAAGCAGTCCATTTCCGACAACACATTGGCACGGTTCATCCGACTGCCGGCGATGTCTTCGGGCGCGCGGTTTAACGCGCGCTTGATTTTCAGAATGGCATCGCAGTAACGTAGGGCTGACGGCCAATCCTTCAGGGCAAAATGGGCCTCCCTGACGATGTCGAGCGCGCTGATCAGGGCCCGGCCGAGCATTTCCTTGTCCGGAGCCTCGGGTGCAGGTCGGCCAGAACAGTGCTGCTGCCACCATTTTTCGACCCGCGCGAGCAGAATTTCGACTTCCGGCAAGGCCACTTCCGCCTTCCCCTGCATTATGTCGATGCGCAGGGCTTCCAGTTCGCTGCCAATGCTGTTAACCACGGGTCTTCCCGCCTTCTTCTCGGCTTCAGCACTCTCGAGATGCATCTGGCGGGCGGCGTCGAGGTTACCGACATTACCGAGAGAATTTGCCCAGTTGCCGGTGATGACTGCAAGGTCCGACCAGGCCTGTCGGGGCGTGTCGCCGCCCTCTTGGGCAACGGCGCGCACTTCAGCCTCGGCTCGCTTATAGAAGGGCAGGCTGGCATCAGGGCGGCCGGCATTGCTCAGCGCATCTGCAAGGTTGCTGAGGCAGCGCCAGCGCGGTCTGCCCTCCGGAGCCAAGTCCGCCGCTGCTTGAAGATGTGGAAGCAACGCCTCGAGCAGCCGCGGATCGTTTGCGGAGGTCACCAGCTCACTGGCAAAACTGCCAAGTAGGTCCCAGGCCCCGGCCTCGACATTATAGACGAGAGCCCGGCTGCCCGCCTGTAGGGCGGTCGCCATGTTTTCGTGCTGCAGTCTTGTAAACGTCGCTACCAAACGCTCAGCAAACGCGAGGCGAACCGCATTTGCGGTCAAACCGGCGCGATCCTGTGGGTGGTGCTCCATCCAGGCGCGAATGCTTTCGCGCACAAGTTCATGGCAGGTGAGGTTGGGGTTGTCGTCGTCCGGTTCATCGCGCTCCTCCCTCACCAGTCCGACGCTGACGAGCCGCGCCAACAACCGTGCCAAGTCGGGATTCTGCGGCTGCTCAGTTGGCAGGTCGTCGATCAACTCGCGCAGCTCTGGCGGCATTGCGGTCAACGTTGCCTGCAATTCCGGGGGGAGTTGCGGCAGCATGTCGAGCATCTGCTTGATCTGCCGCAATTTTTCTTGCTCGTGGCTCTCGCCACTCCACACGCCTTTAACCAGGCTCAGCGTCTCGGGTTGATTGGCCAGGGCGATGATCCACAGCAGCCTGCGCGCATCGGACGGTACGTCGCGGATGAGTTGATCCAGCGAGGCGGCGAGCGCATCGTTGAGATAGCTGAGTTCGCTTTCATCGCCCTTGGTGGTGGAGAAGAGCTCCGGGAGTTGGGCGAAGTCTTTCGTGGTCTCTAGCGCATCGAGTGCCGCCAGCAGCTGCGCGCGCGGCGGGGCAAGGGCCGCAAGCTTCGCCAAACGGTCCATGAGCAGCGGGTGAAATCGGCTGGCATTGAGCAGGCGTAACGCGAGCGCCTTTTCTGCCGCATCGCCGCCGAAAACCATGTCGCTCAATGCGGGGTGCTCTCTCAGGTAAAGCGCTGCCTCGGCGCTGGGCAATGGCCCGAGCAGCGCGGAATGCACTAACCGGTCGTCTAGTGCGGCCAGCGGCCGACGGCAGGTGACGAGCACCCGCGACCGCGTGCCGATAAGGTCTTGGGCGAGCAGCGCCAGGCACGCGTCCCACGCCGGGTCCTGGCAGGCGGCCAGCTGGGTGGTCGGATCGGTGTCCTTGAGATTGGTCTCAAAATTGTCGAGTACGATCAGAATGGCCTCGTCACGCAGAGCTCGCGCCAGGTTATGCGTCAGGCGCGTCAGGCGCTCAGAACCGGTGAAGCCTGATTCCGGATCGGCGTCGCGGTAGATTGCATCGGCAGGCTTGGCTTTCACGTGATGATGGTAACGCCCAAGTTCGCCGGACAGCTTCATATGGATGTCGCGCAGTGTCGCTTCGAATTCCAAGCGGTTCGGCTTGGCCTGATACAGCAGGACCCAGTCGAAGCGGCTATTCCAAAGCATCAACGACTCTGCAGCCAACGCGGTCTTGCCCATGCCGCCAAGACCGGTGATGACGGCGACAGGTTTTACTTCCGCGCCGGTACGGGAGCCGATGAACTCAGCCCCGAGCCCAACCAATTCCCAGATGCGCCCAACGAAATGCGCGTGGCCCGCATGGGTCAATTCGGTGATGTCTTGCAGGCGATGATTGCGCTGATTGAGCGCCGGGCTGCGCCCTTGCGCCAGGGTGAGGTCGGCGTGTTCCTCACCGTAAAGGACGGGTGTGGCGTGATCGCAAGGGCTGAAGCGCGCTTGGATGTACTTCTCAGGGTCTAACACCGCCTTTCGCGCCATGGTCAGCGCGGCGGCGACGGTCTTGGGTTGCGGATGGGCAAGAAGCGCCCGGTAAAACTCAACCGCTGTCTCGCGGGCATAGTCGTCGCCCACAGCGTAGCGCATGGCGACCAACGAGGGCACGCCGCCCTGCAGCAGCGCATGGGCCGTGCCAGTGTAGCCGGGCTGTTCCGCGAGATTGAGGTCCTTGGTATCGGCTTCCCCGATTTTGGCTTCCCGCGTGTCCGGTTCCTTGTCTTCGGCAATGGCGAGGAAGTCGTTCCAATCCTTCACCCGCAAAATGTCGCCGGAATGGCAGGCACTGAGGAAGAACAGTCGCGGCAGAAAGCCGCCGGCATCGCTAAAAAGCCTGAGCAGTTCCGCGCCGGAGAGTTGGTCGGGCTGGCCATTGGGCTTGCTGAGTTCGAGCAGGTTCATGTGCCCGTGCCCGCTCCAGTGGACGATGTGGTACCCGTTGTTCTCCTGAACTTGGGAGATCAGGCGCTCGCGGGTTACACCATACGTGAGGAAATCCGCCACAACCCTGCGGTCAGGGTAGATTTCACGTTTGAAAAGCCGCAGCAATTCCTGCCGCTCCCTGCGGGCGCCGAGCGGGCGGGACCCACGCGCCTCGGCGAAGACGAACAGCACACGCAAAGGCTCGTCGGCCTCCAGCGCGATCGGCGTTGAAGCTTGGGTGTTCATATCATGCACAACGCGGACGAGGAGGTTGCGGTCGGCAAGGGTCTCCCCTTCGGCGTTCGGCCGGGCGATTTCCCACGGAACGCGGGAAAGCGCCGAGGCGAGATGGTTTTCCGTATCGTCCGCCCCTGGTAACTGGATGCGCAGGGTCCGCTGGTTGGTTGCTTCCCAGAGATTTGCGAATATTGCCTCGCCCAGCACCTCTTCGGCGATGCAGACGCCGATCTCAGCAATGGCGGCGTGCTGGTGACCGCGCTCGACGTAAAAGCGCAGGTAGTTTCGTAAATCAAACAGGCCCCGTTGCTGGCCGACAGAGATGTTGCCGAACTCAGTCTGCCTGTATGCCATCTGCACCCCGTCGCTATTGCGGAGAACGAATTCAGCGCTGCGGGTCGGATAGTCAGCAGTGATAATCAGGTCAAAATTGGTAGGCATAACAATTGCTCCGTAAATCTCAATAATTCTATCGTGCAGGACAATTTCATCAATAGAAACGAAGCTGCCCAATTATTTAAAGGTGAGAGGGACGACGAGATGCTCGTGACACATTTTGAAGAGGAGATCACTTATGTCCGTATCCGCCAGGATGCCTATCCTCAAATTGGTGAGATATCAGTTACTCGATTGTCGGTGGTCTGATTGCGCCCGCGAAGCGGCGGGAGCCGCAACCTTCAGCGTAGTACAAGGGAACGAGATTGAGCAGTCTGTCCCGTGCTGCTTTCACACAAAGCCTATGGTCGAGAAGCATCCTGTACCCCAGCGCCGGGCGAACAGAATTAGGCGCAACTGTGGTTAGTGTCCGAACACGATCTCTAATCACTTTGGTTATCCGCTGATCATTCAGCGCTTTATCCCGCATGTCGGGCTCTCTGGTTCTCTTGCCGGGCGCGGCGTTTTCGACAGTTAACAGTCCGTCATCGACCTGCGCCAAAACCTCCACCCGGTTCAAATCGCGCTCACTCATCACCACCCATCCCATGCCCGCCCGTGCCAGGCCTTGCTCTGGAAGAAGAGAGACACTTTTGGTTTGCTCACTGGCAACACCATCACTTTTCGGCCAAATTCTAAATGCCGGCTTCTAATGTTGTGTCAACAATGCCTCGCACCCGTAGCGAACTGCCGCCTTCCGCCCAGTTTTACCGTAAACACTGGACTTTAGGTTGTCCGGAAGCGGTACTCAAATCGTCAAGATTCGCCCGGATTTGCCGGGCTCCACTCGGTACTGGGCGCAGGATCAGCCTGTGCTCGCAAAGTGGAGAAATTAATGGCAACTTCATCCGAAACAGAATTAAAAACATCACCCGCCAAATCTGCCCGCAACAGCCTGACGCGTCAGCAACAATTACAGAAACTGTTGTCCCTTAAGGCTGGTGCTAAAATTGTGCAGCTTCAGAATGCCTTTGGCTGGCAACCGCATTCAGCACTCGCTGCGATTTCGATGATGCGCAAGGCGGGACATACTGTCGAGCGATCAGGATCTGACAAAGGTACGGTCTATCGGATCGTGAAAGAATTGTGATCGCTATGGATGTTACATGCGCGGATCGTGACATTACGAAGTTACTCTATGACATTGAACACCTTGATCGCTCTGGCTGCCTTGATCTGTGGCGGGAAGTGTTCGGTCGGCCGCCGCCAAAATACCTATCCCCGCAATTCGTGAAACGGGTACTGATCTGGGAACTACAGAACCAGAAATTGGGAAGGCTGTCTGCGAAACCAGAGCGTCGACTGCGGCAAATCGCATTGGGAAAAACGCCGCCACCTACTCTGAAACCGGGATCACATCTGGTGCGGGAATGGAACGGACGCACCTAACAGGTCGAAGTTGTGGATGGTGGTTTCGTCATGGACGGTAAGATGTGGCGCTACCATTCAGCCATCGCAAAGCACATCACCGGGGCACACTGGTCCGGGCCACGCTTCTTAGGGGTTCAGTGATGCGACGTATCCGCTGTGCTGTCTACACGAGGAAAAGCACGGAGGAGCGGCTGGAGCAGGATTTCAACTCACTCGATGCCCAGCGGGAAGCCTGTGAGGCTTACATCTCCAGCCAGAAACATGAGGGATGGGAACTTCTGCCGGATCACTATGACGATGGTGGAATATCAGGTGGTCATCTTGATCGCCCGGCATTGCAGCGATTGATGCAGGCTGTTGACGAGAAACGAGTGGATCAGATTGTTGTTTACAAGATCGACCGGCTGACGCGCTCGCTTGCTGACTTCGCAAAGCTGGTCGACCGTCTCGACACGGCGGATGCATCGTTCGTGTCGGTCACCCAATACTTTTATACGTCTACCTGTATGGGGCGCCTGACACTCAACGTGCTGCTCAGCTTCGCTCAGTTCGAACGGGAAGTCACCGCAGAGCGTATCCGGGACAAAATTACAGCCTCGAAACGCAAAGGCCTGTGGATGGGTGGGAATGTTCCGCTGGGGTATCAGGCTGATGGCCGGACTCTTAAGATAGACGAAGAAGAATCGGCAACAATAAGGGCACTCTACGATCTCTATTTGGAGCACCAGAGCATTCTTGACGTGAAAGAGCAGGCGGAGGCACTGGGTCTCCGTTCGCGCCGCCGGGAATGCCCGGGCGGAGGCGTGAATGTCGGTAAGTTTCTTAACCGCGGACACATCCATCATTTGCTCAGCAATCCGATCTATGCCGGCCGTATCCGACATAAGGGGCAAGTTTTTGAGGGGCAGCACCCTGCCATCATCAACCCGCAGGTGTGGACCCACGTGCAACAGCTGTTGACAGATGGCGCAGCCAAGGAGCGCAGAGTTAGGCGGGAAGCGAATCGATCACTGCTGGCCGGAAAGGTCTTTGAAGAGACCGGAGATCGGCTGACACCCAGTCCTAGTCGGAAAAATGGAAGGCGTTTGCGGTACTACATTTCCGGGCGCCTGGTGACTGATCGCAGTCAGAAGTATCCGGATGCATGTCGACTGCCTGCAGAACGGCTTGAGAGTCCTCTGGCTGAAGTGGTCCGTCAACATCTGAGCCAACCGAATGCGGTGGTTTCAATGGCACTGGATATGTCAGCGGCCGAAATTGCCTCATCGACGGAGCTTCTCAGAGATTGCCAGTCCGTCAGGAAATGCCTCGACCTGATTGCGCGGGCAGACCTGCGACAGGGGTCCCTGACCGTGCAACTGGATCCTCGGGTACTCGCCCGATTGATCGAGTGCAGGGAGGATCAGGTCGATGCCGGGAAACTAACGATCGAAGCACCATTCCGGATGCGCCGCAAAGGTGAGGAGCTGAAACTGCATCTTGGCGATGCACCGCCAGAGGTCGATCAAACACTTGTCCGCAACATCATCAAAGCGCGCCGCTGGTTAGCGATGATTGTAGATGGCAGAATGTTCTCTGAAATTGCGAAAACAGAAGGAATTTCCAAACGCCAGGTGAAGGATGTCGTCGGTCTGGTAATGCTGGCACCTGATGTTCTGGATGCCATCAATGCGGGCGAACAGCCTGACGGCCTGACCACGGATTACCTGATCAAGTCGGGCTTCCCGGCTATTTGGTAAGATCAGCACAAGCGGTTCGCTGCGCTCTGATCTACAGACTCTCCCAAAGTCACCAAACTCGTACCGCTGGAATCGCGAACTGAGACTGCGGCCGAAATCGACCATTGTTGCGCATAAACTCAGGTCTCAGCTGGAATAGCCGGATGATAACTTGCTGAAACACGTGGTAATAGGTGGCCAAATATTCAGTGCGTGATTTTAGGAATAATCATGGCTGGGGTGGTAGGATTCGAACCTACGATACACGGTACCAAAAACCGCTGCCTTACCACTTGGCTACACCCCAACGGTGAGGCGCTATCTACGATTGTTGGTTGGAGGGTTCAAGGCCTTTCCGGCAAAAAATCAGCAAGCTAGGAAAATATTTTTTGGGGCAGGGCCGGCATGGGTTTGGGTCCCCAATCGACGGGCCGTTCCGAAGGCATGTCGACGGGCTTCGTGCGTCCTGTCCCGGCGGGTCATTTTGAGGTTGGGCGCTGAAGGGGGTCCTCATTGGGTGACTTGCGGAGGGGGATACTTACCTGTTTCATGAGGTGGGCCCTGCAATGAACGTACGGCACTCCCTCAATGGCGGGTGAGAAAGATAGAAGGTGAGACATGAAAGCTCTGCGCACTCCGGATGAACGATTTCACGGGTTGGCCGATTATGCCTTCGCGCCGCATTACTTGCAGGTCGATGACACGGAGGGCGGCACGTTGCGCGTCCACTATGTGGACGAGGGGCCGCGGGATGCCGATCCGGTGCTGATGATGCATGGCGAACCCAGTTGGTCGTATCTCTACCGGCATATGATCACGGGATTTGTCGCAAAGGGTCACCGGGCAGTTGCACCGGATCTGGTCGGGTTTGGGCGATCTGACAAGCCGGCTGAGCGTGGGGATTATACCTATGAACGTCATGTCTCCTGGATGGGGGAATGGCTCCGTAAGGTGGATCTGCGCAGTGTCACTTTGTTCTGCCAGGACTGGGGCGGGCTTATTGGCCTGCGGTTATGGGCTGAAATGCCGGAAAGATTCGCGCGGATCGTTGTGGCCAACACCGCTTTGCCGACGGGGGATCAGCCGATGGGCGCCTCGTTTGAGAACTGGCGCCAATTCAGCCAGGAAGTGCCGGTGTTTCCCGCCGGTGGGATCCTCAAGGGCGGAACGGTTGCCCCATTGTCGGAAGACACCATTGCAGCCTACGACGCACCGTTTCCGGATGAGCGTTTTAAGGCCGGAGCGCGACAATTCCCGACGCTGGTTCCGACATCGCCCGAGGACCCGTCGTCGGGTCCGAATCGCAGGGCGTGGGATGTGATCCGCGAATTGGACACCCCGGTTCTGACGGCGTTTGGGGCAGATGACAAAGTCATGGCCGGAATCGACACCGTGTTTCAGCGGCTGTGTCCGGGGGCGGCAGGTCAGCCGCATGTCGTGCTGCCGGATGCGGGACATTTTCTGCAAGAGGATGTCGGTGCTGAACTGATGGAACTAACCTGCGACTTCATTGCGCGGACAAGCTGATCCGGGGTTGCGTGCCGACGAGTTATTCGCGGATTTCCGCAGGGTCGACGCCCCAAAGGCTGGATTTGGGCGCCCAGCCGCGATAGCCGCCGGCGGAAATGTGGCACCAGTCCGGATTGCAACTGCCCAGCCGGGCGACAACCCCGGATTCGAATTGGGCGCTGACCTGCGCGTTCGGATCGGGGCTCGTATAGACCGGCAGCATCTCGGATTCGATCAGAACGGTGCGCACGCCCGACAATAAGGCGTAATGAACCCATCCGCCGGCACCGTCGCGGTCCTGAACCTTGCGCCAGTTGCCGTATTCGGCGGTGATTTGCAGGGGCATTCCGCGCCTTTTGAACACCCAGTCGATTCGATGAGTCAGCGACGGGCCACGCCGCACATTACCTTCGGCAGCTTTCATCGAAACATAACGTGGCAAAGGCAGGTTGGTGACAGGGCCGCGTTTATCCTGTGCGCTGGCGACCACGGGGCCGAACGCGAACAGAAGCACGGACACTATTGCCCAGAAACGGCGCATTACCGGTAGAGTACCACTCACTGACTGTCTGCTCTTGTGCCTGTTGATCTGTGTTCGAAAAAAGGTCGACTCAATGTCTTAGGAGTTCTTGTGCCCCGCCTTATCCTGCGCCACGATGCCATGGCGCGCGAAAGTTTGCAAAGCAGTGGGAGGGCGAAGGTGCCAAGAGAACGTCTGAGTGTTGTCGTTACGCGACGGTTGCCCGAGGCGGTTGAAACCCGGTTGAGCGAGCTGTTCGACGTGCAGTTGCGCGACGATGATACGCCGATGTCGCGCGAAGAACTGGTGACCGCCGTCCAAAGCGCGGACGTGCTGGTCCCGACCGTGACGGATACGATCGACGGTGGCCTGCTGGGGCAGGCCGGCGAGAACCTGCGCCTGATCGCGAATTATGGGGCTGGCGTTGACAATATCGATGTTGCAACTGCGCGGCAGCGCGGAATTCTGGTTTCGAACACTCCGGGTGTTCTGACCGACGACACCGCCGACATGACCATGGCGCTGATACTGGCCGTGACGCGCAGGATACCCGAAGGTCTGGCGGTCATGCAAAAGGGGGATTGGTCAGGCTGGGCGCCAAACGCGTTCCTGGGTGGTCGGATCGGCGGGCGGCGTCTGGGCATTCTTGGAATGGGACGCATCGGTCAGGCCGTGGCGCAGCGGGCCAAGGCGTTTGGCATGCAGGTGCATTATCACAATCGCCGCAGGCTGCGCCCCGAGACCGAACAGGACCTGGAGGCGACCTATTGGGAAAGCCTGGACCAGATGGTGGCGCGGATGGATGTCATCTCGATCAACTGCCCGTCCACGCCGTCGACCTTTCATCTGATTAATGCGCGGCGTCTGAAGCTGATGAAGCAGACAGCTGTTATCGTGAATACCTCACGCGGTGAGGTGATCGATGAAAACGCGCTGACCCGGCAGATCCGTTCGGGTGAAATCGCCGGGGCCGGGCTGGACGTTTATGAACACGGAACGAATGTGAATCCGCGCCTGCGGCAATTGCCGAATGTCGTTCTGTTGCCCCATATGGGGTCGGCCACGTTGGAGGGGCGGATCGAAATGGGCGAGAAGGTCATTATAAATATCAAGACCTTCGAAGACGGTCACCGGCCACCGGATCAGGTCGTACCATCCATGTTGTGACGAGTTTGGGCCTCGTTTGATTGCAGGGGCATAGAACTGTTTTTCAGGAGGATACAATGAAACGAAGTCTGATTTCGGGATTGTTTTTGACGGCACTGACTTTCGGGGCGCCTTCCTTTGCACAGGAAACCGCGGATGCGGTTGCGCCCGAGGGCGCGTCCGAGGGGCAGGTGCAGGGGCTGACCGAAGAGGTTATCGCGGCGCTTGAGGCCAAACTGGCCGGTGCCCCTGTCGAGGCGCAGAACTGGATGGTCGCGGCCGCTAACCCACTGGCCGTCGAGGCCGGTGCCAAGGTCCTGCGGGCAGGGGGGTCCGCCGCAGATGCGATGGTCGCGGTGCAGGTTGTGCTGGGGCTGGTTGAACCGCAATCCTCGGGCCTGGGTGGCGGGGCTTTCCTTGTCTGGTACGACGCCGCAACCGGCAATCTGACCACGCTCGACGGGCGTGAGACGGCCCCGTTGGAAGCGAACCACCGGCTGTTCCACGACGAAAACGGCGCACCGCTGAAATTCTTTGATGCGGTGGTTGGCGGCTTGTCCGTCGGTACGCCCGGCACGCCTGCATTGCTGGAGGAAGCGCATCGCCGCTGGGGCCGCAGCCCGTGGCCCAGCCTGTTTCAGGATGGAATTACGCTGGCCGACGAGGGGTTCCTTGTCTCGCCACGTCTGGCCAGCCTGGTCGAAGCGGATGCCGAGCGTCTGTCTCGGTTCCCCGGAACCGCGGCCTATTTCCTGCCCGATGGCGCGCCGCTGAAGCAAGGCCAGCGTCTGGTGAACCCCGCATATGCGGAAACCCTGCGGGTTCTGGCCAGCGAAGGGTCTGCCGGGTTCTATGGCGGTGAAATCGCCGCCGGGATCGTCAGCACCGTGCGCAATGCGCCGGGAAATCCGGGCGTTCTGTCCGGTGTCGATCTGGCGCTCTATCAGGTGATCGAGCGTGAGCCGGTCTGCGCGACCTATCGCACTTATGAGGTCTGCGGCATGGGGCCGCCATCTTCGGGCGCACTGACGGTTGGGCAGATACTTGGCATGCTGGATGGTTATGATCTGGCCGCCATGGGCCCCGAAGACGCCCATGCGTGGCGTCTGATCGGCGATGCCTCCCGGTTGGCCTTTGCCGACCGGGGCCGGTACATGGCCGACCACGATTTTGTTCCCATGCCCACGAAAGGATTGGTCGACCCGGACTACCTGTCGCAGCGCGGCGAACTGCTGGGCAGCGAAGGCGCGCTGACCGAGGTCGCGCCGGGAAATCCGGAATTCGATCACGCGTCGAACTGGGCCGATGATGTCTCGCTGGAACTGCCCTCGACCTCGCATATTTCGATTGTGGATCAATATGGCAACGTCCTGTCGATGACGACGACGATTGAAAACGGCTTCGGATCCCGGCTGATGACGAACGGGTTCCTGCTCAACAACGAGTTGACGGATTTCTCGTTCAAGACCCACAGCGACGGCGTTCCGATTGCCAACCGGCTGGAGCCCGGCAAACGGCCGCGCTCGTCCATGAGCCCGACAATCGTAATGCAGGACGGTGCGCCGGTGCTGGCCATCGGTTCACCCGGCGGCAGCCGCATTATCGGCTATGTGGCCAAATCGATCATCGCCTGGGCGGACTGGGACATGGATGTTCAGCAGGCTTTGTCGCTGCCGCATCTGGTCAACCGTTTCGGAACATATGATGTCGAACTGAGCACATCGGCCGAGGGGTTCTCGGACGCTCTGACCGAAATGGGGTTCGAGGTTAACCCGCGCGACCTGACCTCGGGCCTGCATGCGATTGAAATCGGCGACGTTCTGATCGGCGGTGCCGATCCGCGCCGCGAAGGTATCGCGTTAGGCGAATAGGGGGGAAACCGAATGGTGCAGGCAGCTGTATTACCGCGAAACGAAGCCGGGATAGATACGGCTGTCAGCATCCTCAAGCAGAAATTCGGCGACCGACTACAAACAGGGCGGGCGATCCGCGAGCAACATGGTCACACAACCACCTGGATCGAAAACCAGTCTCCGGATGCGGTGATCTTTCCGCATTCGACCGAGGAAGTTTCCGAAATCGTCAGGACCTGTGCCTTGCACAAGGTCCCGGTCATTGCCTTCGGTACCGGCACGTCGCTTGAAGGCCATGTAAATGCCCCGGCGGGGGGTATTTCGGTTGACCTCACGCAGATGAACAAGGTGCTGGCAGTCCATCCCGGCGATCTGGATTGCGTTGTCCAACCCGGCGTGACGCGCGAGGACCTGAATACCCATCTGCGCGATCAGGGCCTGTTTTTCCCGATCGACCCCGGCGCGAATGCCTCGCTGGGCGGTATGGCCGCAACGCGGGCTTCGGGCACTAATGCGGTGCGCTACGGGACCATGAAGGACAACATCCTCAGCCTTGAGGCGGTGATGCCGGACGGGCAGATCATTCGGACCGGCCACCGGGCCAGGAAATCCTCGGCCGGGTATGACCTGACCCGCTTGTTGATCGGCGCCGAAGGCACGTTGGGCATCATCACCGAAATCACCCTGCGCTTGCAGGGTATCCCCGAGGCAATCACCTCGGCCCGCTGTTCCTTCCCCACGGTGGATGCCGCCTGTCAGGCGGTGATGATGACAATCCAATATGGCGTCCCGGTCGCGCGGATCGAATTGTTGGACGAGATGTCGGTAAGGGCGGCCAACGCCTATTCCGGGCTGAGCCTGCCGGAAACGCCATTGCTGCTGTTGGAATTTCACGGATCGGAAAGCGGTGCCACCGAGCAGGCGGAAACCTTTGGTCAGATCGCCGAAGAATTTGGCGGCACGGATTTCGCCGCGACCTCGACGACCGAAGAACGCAACAAGCTGTGGCAGGCCCGGCATGACATGTACTGGGCCAGCCTGCAACTGCGGCCCGGAGCCCGCGGGATTTCAACGGATGTCTGCGTTCCGATCTCGCGTCTGGCCGAATGCGTCACAACAACCCGGAAAAAGACCGAAGAGCTTGGCCTGCTGGCGCCGATGGTCGGGCATGTGGGCGACGGAAACTTCCACACCCTGTTGCTGATCGACATGGAAAACGAGGACGAAGTGGCCAAGGCAGGCGGATTTGTCGGGTGGCTGAACGATCAGGCGATCTCGATGGAAGGCACCTGTACCGGCGAGCACGGAATCGGGCAGGGCAAGCAACCCTATCTGGTCAAGGAACTTGGGCCGGCGGTCGACTATATGGGCGCGATAAAACGGGCGCTGGACCCGGATAACATTATGAATCCGGGAAAGATTCTTCCGCTCGCGGACCCCTGAAGACAACGCGGGAATTCTGCAACAAAGCCACAAGACTGCCCCAATTAACTGCTATCCATCCGGGAAAAGAGCAGTGATTGATTTCGGAGATTCAGATGGACGCGTTGCGGTTCATTGGTTTTGTGCTGGTTGTGGTTCTGGCTGTGGCCGGGGTGGACTATTACCAGCAGGACAAAAAGCACGAGGGCACTTTATCGGCGAACGGTTATGTGGACACGCTGAAACAGCGGTTTGCCCTCTATCACGAAGAGCTGGACGCGGAAAAAGTCGAGCGTGAACGCCAGAAACGCTGGCGTGCCGGCGGCAAACATTACTTGCCGGACTCCGACAAGGAATGGGTGCGTCGCGCAATCGCCGACCGCGACTTTGCACGCGATGCGCGGGAAGGGGTCTTGCAGGACAACATCAGCGAAGCAGCCCGGCCGCTGGCCAAGAAAGTCGCAATTCAGAAGGCTCAGCAACTGGCCAGCAAGGTAGATCGCAACAGTTGGGTTTACGAGAAAGGCGAACATACGATCTGGGTGCAGGTTTCACTCAGGAAGGACGCCAGATCCAACACTCTTGCGGGCAATATCGCGCAATCCGTGGACGCGCTGGGCATCAGCGCCAGCGATTACGCCCCCTTCGGCGTTATCGGCGGCGTGGCATTTTTTCAGTTCACGCAAAACAAATACAGTGTGATTAGGGTGGATGATCGCGCGTTCTGGTCGATGGTTACCGCAGGTATCACGGACCTGAGCGCCCCGGTGGCGTTCAATGTCTACAAGGGCACCATCGGTTTGGGCGAGGAAATCCGTCTGAAGATGTATTCGGACGCACCTGCACAGGACGTGCACGCGTTTCTGTCGCGGCTGGACTATGACGGGTTGAACGCGTTGCTCAGCCAGCCGGTGCCCGGTGTCGGCAATGACGCGACCTCAAACCCCGAGACCGAGACGGAACTGGCCGTGAACATGGCTGAACTGAGATCAGAGTTCATGAAGCTCCGTGGGGAACTGGCGCAGCTCCGGCTCAACAACGTCGACGGGCTTGCTCTGGTTGCGAACACAATGGCTGCGCAATACGGGCTGCCCGACGATACCTTTGACCTGACCGCGAACAAGATCCAATCCGCCGACGATCTGGTTCAGCTAGGGTACCGCAGGGGGTTGACCGATCTGCTGGCGGGTGAAACCCAAAAAGCCGGATCTGAGGGCGGCAACATGTTCGGGCGCTTCTTTGCGTCGTTCAAGGGTGACCCGAAGCAACCTACTGCCGAGGACGGCGGCGCAGGCGGCTTTTTCGGTGGGTTGAAGTCCTATTTCCAGAAAGACGAAACCGCGCAGGCACCCTCGGTTCGCGTCAACAAGGGTGGTGCAGGCGTTTCAAGCAAATGCGCGACCAAAGAAGCCTTCAAGACCTGCACATTGGGCGACGGTTAACCCGCACCGGAATCCAGCCGAAATGCGACCCCCGACAGATCGGGGGTCGTTTTTTTTATATCACTGGTCGGATGAATGTCGCGGCGGGGGCTTCATTTGCGCCATATGGTGGCAACAGATTCCAAGGGGGGACACCCGGCTATGAAAACCCAAGTCAAAGCACTGGTCGTTGGCGGCGGCGCCGTCGGTACTTCGATTGCCTATCACCTGGCCAAAGCGGGCTGGGATGACGTGATGCTGATTGAGCGGGACGAACTGACATCCGGTTCCACCTGGCACGCCGCGGGACTGCTGCCGCTGTTCAACATGTCCTACGCGACGACCCACATCCACAAATACTCGGTTGATTTCTACAAGACGCTTGAAGAAGAAACCGGCCTGAACGCAGGCTTCGCCGTGGTCGGCAACCTGCGCATGGCGCAGACGCAGGAGCGTATGGATGAATACATGCTCTACGCCTCCACAGCTGAAACCTGCGATGTCGCCTATGAATGGTTGACCCCCGACCAGATCAAAGAGCGCTGGCCGCTGATCGAAACCAGCGATCTGAAGGGCGCGATCTATCACACCGAAGATGGCTATATTAACCCCGCAGACGTAACGCAGGCGATGGCCAAGGGCGCCCGTCAGCGCGGTGTTGATATCGTGCGCAAGATGCAGGCTGACGCCTTCCACTGGAACGGCACCCATTGGGAAGTCACCTGTACCAAGATGGTCGAAAAGGGCGGCAACCTGGTGCCGTCGGACGAGCAGGTGGTGATTACCGCTGAACACGTTGTGACCGCTTCGGGCAACCACGCACAGCGCACCGCCAAGATGCTGGGCATCAAGATGCCCGCGATCCCGGTCGAGCACACTTTCATTGTCATGGACAAAGACCCCGAGTTGGTCAAATGGCGTGAGGCAGGCAACCCGGAGCACCCCGTGGTCCGCGACGCCGACAACGAATCCTATGCCCGTGAGGAACGCGGCGGCTGGATTCTGGGTATCTACGAACACGGCGCGCCCGCGCAGTTTGAACATGGCGTGCCGGACAGTTTCCGCGCCGACCTGTTCCCGCTGGATCTGGACCGCATCGCGGATCAGTACATGGCGATGGCCGAACGCGTGCCGTCCTGCGCCGAATCCGGTCTGAAAGACGATTTCAATGGCCCGATTTGTTACACCCCTGACGGCAACCCGCTAGTTGGTCCGGCTCCGGGCCTGCGCAACATGTGGCTGGCCGAAGGGTTCTCGTTCGGTATCACCGCTGCAGGCGGCACCGGTTATTATCTGGCGCAGATGATGGTTGATGGCGAAGCCGAAATCGACATGGCCTCGCTAGACCCCAAGCGGTATTCGTCCAACTGGATGACCACCGAATTCGCGGCGCGCAAGAACGAAGAGTGCTATGAGCACGTCTACATCCTGCACCACCCGGATGAAGAGCGTGAAGCTTGCCGTCCGCTGCGGACCGTTCCGGCATACGACCGTCAAAAAGCGCGTGGCGCGCAGTTTGGCTGGGTCAACGGTTGGGAACGTCCGAATTATTTCGGTCCGCTGGACGCGCCCGAGAATTTCGACCATGACGCCCGCTCGTTCCGCCGTGGTGGCTGGTGGCAATATGCCGTCGAAGAAGCCAAGGCGATCCGCGAAGGCGTTGGCCTGATCGACGCGTCGGCCTTCACCAAGCATGTCGTCAAAGGCCCCGGTGCGACCCAGTTCCTGGATTGGTTCACCTGTAACAAGCTGCCCAAGGTCGGTCGCATCAACCTGACTTACGCGCTGACCTCGCACGGCACCACCCGCACCGAATACACCATCGTCCGCAATGGCGAGAACAACTACTACATCGTCTCTGCTGGTGCCTGGACCGAGTACGACGCCGACTACCTGCGCAAGGCGGCCGAGGACAAAATGGAGGAGTTCGGCTACATCGAGATCCAGGACGTGACCACTCAGTGGGGCGTCTTCGCCATCGCCGGACCCAAGTCGCGTGACGTTCTGAAAGAGGTCATTAAGGACGCTGATCCGGAAACCGCTCTGTCCAACAAGCGCTTCCCGTGGTTGTCGGCCCGTCAGATTGAACTGGGCATGTGCCCGGTCAACGCGATCCGCGTGGCCTATACCGGTGAGCTTGGCTGGGAACTGCACCATCCGATCGAGATGCAGAACTATCTGTTCGACCTGCTGGAAAAAGCCGGTGAGAAGCACGGTATGAAGCTGGTCGGTGCACGTGCCCAGAACTGGCTGCGTCAGGAGAAATCCTATCGCGCCTTCGGCACCGAACTGGGCCGCGACGCGACCCCGCTGGAAGCTGACCTGCCGCGCTTTGTTGACCTGTCCAAGGACTTCTACGGCAAGGCCAAGCTGGAAGAGACCGGCGTGCGCGTGAAATGCTGCACCCTGCTGATTGACGGACCGGATGATGCCGACCCGTGGGGCCGCGAGGCGCTCTATACGCCGGAGGGTGAGCGCGTGGGCCGATTGACCTCGGGCGGTTACTCGGTGGCCTTCGAGAAATCCATCGGCATGGGCTATGTAAAGCCCGAGCTTGCGGTTGAAGGCACAAAGCTGCAGGTCAAGATGCAGGACAAGCTGTGGGATGCGGTTGTCACCTGCGACAGCCCCTATGACCCCAAGAACGAAACCATCCGCAAGGACGGTTGATCAAGATCAGGCCCCGGAAACAGTCCGGGGCCTTTTGATTTCGGTGCTGTCACGACGTCATTTCGTCGAAACATTCCAGCGCCTTGGCCGCGTACATCATCGACGGACCCCCGCCCATTTGGATGGCCATTGCCAGAACGTCCGAAAACTCCTCACGCGATGCACCGGCCTTGATCAGGGCTTCTGTGTGCAACGTAATGCAGGGTTCGCACCGGATCGCTATGGAGATGCCCAGAGCGATGTATTCCTTGGTCTTGTAGTCGAGTGTTCCGCCTTGCTTGATCGCCGCCCCAAGCGCGCCGAACGCGCGGGTTGTATCGGGGATCGCGCCGTTCAGATTGCGCAGCCCGTTGCGGGTGGCCTTGATCTTTTCCTGCCAATGCATGTCATCATCCCATTTTATATTGTATAAATGGAATGTGTATTGCGGTGTTGAGCTGGGCCTTGATTTCGATCAGGTGGCGGGTTTTTCCGCGATGAAAGCCAGGTTATTGGCGGGCATTTCGACAGTCTCGACGATGGTCAGACCAAGGCCGATCAAAAGCGCAGCAATGTCATCGTCATCCTTGTAGCCAATCTCAGCGTCCTGCTGGATTAACGCGTCATGGAACCGCTGGTCCCCGTCACTCGTCAACTGCCCCGACCGCATGAATGGGCCGTAGAGAACAAAGCGCCCCCCGCTGGCGAGCGCCTGTGCGACCTCGGAAATTAACGTCTTGGTTTCTGTCCAACTGATCAGATGCACAAGGTTGATCAGAACAATCAGATTTTGCCCGGCGAATTCCTTGTGCCATCCCGACGTCGTTGCATCCAATGGTGCGGCGTCAGAGACGTTGGTCAGGTCAGCCGTGTATGCGTCGATACTGTTCCGCCTCTCTTTGTCGATCTCGGTCGGTTGCCAGAGCAGGCCGGGCAAGTGCCGCGCAAAGGCGCTGACATGCTGGCCGGTGCCGCTGGCGATCTCCAGCGCGCGGCCGCTGGGTGGCGCGTACTGAACCAGCAAATTGCACAGCGCGTTCGCATTGCGGGTCGCGGCGGGTGCAACCAGCCGCCCGTCCTGACCTTCGGTGGCAACGCTGGCATTCGAAGGAAGGGGTCTTTTGCTCATCGGCGCAGTCTTTCGGGGCTGAAGGCGGCGATGACCTCGGCACCCAGTTGGGAAGGTGAACCGGTCGCCAGATCCGCAACCAATTGCGAGGCGGCCGGGGCGGTCTGAAACCCATAGCCGCCCTGACCGGCTGACCAGATAAAAGACGGGTCCGCCGGATCCGGGCCCAGAACCAGAGTCCCGTCCGGCGCAAAACTGCGCAGACCGGCCCAGTTTGCCTCGACCCGGGTAACAGGCTCGGTAACCATTTCTTCGTACCGGGCCAGCCCTTCGGCCAGCACCATGTCGTCGGCATAGGCGTCCTGCGGCGCGACCGGCTCAGCCTCGGACGGTGAGACCAGCAGTTTACCCGCGTCAGGTTTGGCATACCAGGTCTCACCCGCGCCCAGCATCATGGGCCAGCCCCTGACGTCATGCCCGCCCGGGGCGGGAAGCCGGGCCATAGAACGACGTTTCGGTACAATCCCGATCGGTGCGATCCCGGCCAGGGCGGCAATCTCATCGACCCAGGCTCCTGCGGCGTTGACCAGATTGCGGGCCTCGTAGTTTTCACCCGCCTGGATCACCCAATGCCCGGTTTTGCGAATATCTGTGACCTTGCGTTTGATCAGCACCGTTCCGCCATTGCCGCGAATGATGCGCGCAAAATCCTGCAACAGCCTGTCCGTATCAACGTCAAACGCGGCATAGCTGATCGCGGCATGCCCTACGGTGGCGGGGTTCAGGATCGGTATGCAGGTCCTCGCTTCATCCACGGTAATGACCTGCATGTTCAGGTCGGCCGCATCAGTTTCGAACACCTGCCTCTGGTTCTTTCCGCCCACCAGCATCAAGCCGCGCGGGATCAGATAGCCGCCATTTTCATCGTGCATAAATGAGGCGCCAGCCTTGTTCAGCGCAACAACGGACGGTGGGCCATAGCTTTCTTCGAACAGGGCGGCGGACCGTCCTGACGCGTGGTAGCCCAACGCATCCTCGGCTTCGAGCACGGTTACTGTCCCGTGCTGCGAAAGCCGCGCGCCAGCGCTGAGCCCGGCAATGCCGCCGCCGATGATCAGGAAATCTATCATGGTTCCTCTTATGGGCCAGCCGGCCTGTCCGTTGAAATGCTCGTGGCCAAAATGCCGTCAAGTCGCGCCCGAAGCCTACCGGGAACTTTAAGCAGGCTTGAAATTACGCATCAACCCATCCAAGAAAGTGTAACGCAGAAACAGGAGGGCAGGGTGAGTACCGCAGATCTACACCCGATGGCCACGGGGCATATTCCGTCTTACGTGACCCAGGCGGACGGCAGTGATTTCCTTTTGACGTTCATGTTCGTATTCACCGTTCTGGTCATCATCCTGATCGGCGTGGGATATTTCACCCTGCACTCGATCCCCGAAAAGATCGCCCATGAATCCAATCACCCTCAGTTTCAACTGGTGGGTATTCTGGCCCTGTTGGCGCTGTTCACCCATAACGGGTTGTTCTGGGTTGCCGCCATTCTGGTGGCCGGGTTCCAGTTCCCCGACGTTGCCGCTCCGCTGAGGGCCATCGCTGACGCGATCCGATCTTTGGGCAAACAGGACCCGCCCGAACCGGCACCGGTCCAGCCCGCCGAACCCGCCGCGCAGCAGGAGCAGTAAGACATGCTTGAGACATTGATGTGCGCGCTGGTTACAGTGCTGCCGGACTATCTGTTCCGCCGCTTTGTTCAGGGCAAACGGATCGGGCATGAAATTACCCTCTTCACGATGTGGTATGAACTGCGCTGGGGGTTGACCACCTGCGCTATTCTGGCTCTGACCGTGATCACCACGTTGTTCTATTTCCATCCGGCCAGCAAAACGGCGGCATCCTATTTCCGCACCGTGACGATCCTGCCCCAGCTTGGCGGCCGTGTGTCCGAGGTTTTTGTCTCCAACAACCAGCAGGTTGTCGCGGGTCAGCCCATCTTCCGGATCGAGGATTTTACCCAGACCGCGATGGTCGAAGCGGCGCATGCCGGGATCGCACAGGTGCAGGCTTCGCTGAAAGTGGCAGAAACCGATCTGGCCGAGGCCGAGGCCGGCATCGCCGGTGCCCGGGCCGCGCTGGACCAATCCCTTGAGGATCTGGAACGCAACACCACCCTGCGCGACGAAGGGTCCAGTGCCGTCCGTCTGGCCGAAATCGACCGGCTGGAAAATCTGGTGGCCGAGCGTGAGGCGGAACTGAAGGCCGCGCAATCGAAACGTGCCGCCGTCCTGCAGCAGATCGAAGAACTGATCCCGGCCCAGCTGGCCAGTGCAAACGCGCAGCTGGATGCCGCTTTGACCGAACTGGACAAAACGGTGATCAGCGCCGGGGTAACGGGGCGGGTCGAACAATTCGGGCTGCAGGTCGGCGACTATGTCAGCCCTTTGCTGCGCCCGGCGGGTATTCTGGTGCCCTCATCCTCGGGGCATGATCGTTTTCAGGCGGCGTTCAACCAGCTTTCCGCGCAGGTCATCAAGCCCGGCATGATCGGAGAGCTTGGGTGCATGACCAAACCCTTCACGGTGATCCCGGTTGTTGTGGTCGAGGTGCAGGACGTGATCCCGTCAGGGCAAATCCGCCCGACGGACGAGCTGCGGGATGTGCAGACCAACACCAACCCGGGTTCGATTCTGGTCTATATGGAGCCGCTGTACAAAGGCATGGCGGATGACATTCCGCCCGGATCCAACTGTCTTGCGAATGTTTACACAGACAACCACGAACGGCTGGAACACGAAGACCTTGGCTTTTGGGAGGCAGCGTTCCTGCATGTGGTCGACACTATCGGCGTTGTCCATGCAGCGGGGCTGCGCCTGCGTCTGATCCTGATGCCGGTGAATACGCTGGTTCTGACCGGGCACTAATCTTCGTCTGGCCCGCGCGCCGAATTCACTCGGCTGCGCGGCCAGTTTGCCCTTCTGCGGCAAGCGAGGCCATGGCGTAGGCCAGAACGCACGCCGCGAATGCGGCGACGAAACAAAAGACCAGGGTGAAAGAACCGGTAATGGCGAGGGCTGTACTGCCCAAGGCCATACCGACTGTTCCGCCCAACAGCTGAAACGTCATGGAAATGCCGCTGGCCTGCCCGTGCAGTTCCGGTGGCACGGCAGACATGACCGCGCGTCGGGGCGGAACGAACAGGAACGGGACGCAGCATCCCCACAGGACATATCCGACGTAGATTACCGCAGTTGCGTTCAGGTGCATTCCCAACGCGACCAGAAGAATGGCCAGCGTTCCAATAGCGGTGCCAGTCAGGGACGGGGCGCGGGTGCCGAATTTATCGGCAACTTTACCTGCCATCGGTGCGATAAAGATTTGCGGCACAGCGATCGGCAATAACGCCACACCGGCCATCAAGGGTGAAAACCCAAGCGCGGACTGAAAATAGGCCGCGCCGAACACGAACAGGGCAATCTTGCCGAATTGCGCAGTAAACAGGATCATGTTCGCGGCCGCAAACCCCGGATTGGCGAACAAGTTTATCGCGATCAGTGGCGTCGAAAGGCCCTGTTCGACACGGACAAACAGGATCAGCAGCATCGCGCCTGCGGCCAGCGCGCCAAGAACTTCAAGCTGCATCCAACCCCGGTCCGGGCCTTCCATGACGCCGAACACCAGGGCGGCCAGACCGGGCACAAGAAGAAAAAGCCCTTTCCAGTCAAATCCAAGCTCTGGCAAATGTGGCGGATCGCGCCAGCAAGTCCAGGAGATTCCGGCCACAATCAGCACGATCGGAGGGTTGACCCAGAAAATCCAGCGCCAGGACAGGTATTCGGTCAGAAGACCTCCCACCAGCGGGCCCAACGACAGGAATACCGTGCCGATACCGCCGTAAAGCCCCAGTGCCAGCCCGCGTTCCTTTTCGTCAAATGACTGAACGAGCACCACCAGCGACAGAGGAAATATCAAAGCGGCGCCAACACCCTGAACTGCCCGCGCGGCAAGCAGGGCAAATCCGCTGTCGGCAAAACCCCCCAGCACAGATGACATGCCAAAGATCACAAGGCCCGCGTTCAACAATACGCGGATACCCAGGATGTCGCCCAGCCGCCCTGCGGCACAGGCAAAACAGGCCAGCACCAGCAGGTAGATGTTCACGACCCAATGCGCATCCAACCGGGACAGGCCAAGCTCGGCCCGGATTGTGGGCAACGCCACGCTGACAACCGTTTCATCCAGAAGGATGACGCCAAGGATGGCCCCCATTGCGCCAAGTATCCACCAGCGGCCGCGGTCCTGTGCCTTGGGTTCCATCGGATTAACCATGCCGTCCTGTCGGAGAGTTGCCCTTGTCGCTATCAGGTCCGCTGCATCCCTGTTCGTCAAGGTCATGCGGAACCGAAACAAAAAAGGGCCGGCCTTTCGGCCAGCCCTTCGGTTCGTATGCCTGTCGGCTTACTGCGGAATCTCGCCTTCCAGCCCTTCGACGTAGAAGTTCATGCCGGCCAGCGTGCCGTCATCGGCGGTTTCGCCATCTGCCAGCCAGTCGCTGCCGTCTTGCTTCTTCAGCGGACCGGTGAAGGGGTGGTATTCGCCGGACGCCATGGCGGCCTTCAGAGCCAGCGCTTCTTCTTTCACGTCAGCCGGAACCGCGTCAGAGATTTCTCCGATCTCGACCATGCCTTCCTTGATACCGTCCCAGGTGTTCACCGTCGCCCACGAACCGTCCATGACGGCCTGTGTGCGGGCGATGTAGTAGGGGGCCCAGTTGTCGATGATCGACGACACGCGCGGGAACGGGGCGTATTCGCTCATATCCGAAGCCTGCCCGAAGGTGACAACATTGCCTGCCTCTTGCGCGGCCGCCTGCGGCGCGGTCGAGTCGGTGTGCTGCAGGATCACGTCCGCGCCCTGTTCGATCAGAACGGTGGCCGCGTCAGCCTCTTTCGCCGGGTCGAACCATGTATAGGCCCAGACGATCTTGAACTCGACATCCGGGTTCACCTTCTTGGCGTGGATATAGGCCGAGTTGATGCCCCGGATCACTTCGGGGATCGGATAGGAACCGATATAGCCGATGGTGTTCGACTTGGTCATCTTGCCAGCGATGTGGCCCTGAACGGCGCGACCCTCGTAGAAGCGGGCCGAATAGACCGAGACGTTGTCGGCGGTTTTATAGCCGGTCGCGTGCTCGAACTTCACGTTCGGGAACTTCTTGGCCACGTTGATCGTCGGGTCCATGTAACCGAACGAGGTGGTAAAGATCAGATCCGCGCCTTCCAGCGCCATCTGGGTCATGACGCGTTCGGCGTCCGGGCCTTCAGGCACCGATTCAACGAAAACGGTTTCGACCTTGTCGCCGAAATGGTCCTCGACGGCCAGGCGACCCTTGTTGTGTTCATAGGTCCAGCCGCCGTCGCCCACCGGGCCAACATAGACAAAGCCGACCTTGGTCTTGTCTTGGGCCACGGCGCCTGTCGCCAGACCCAGCGCCATGGCGGCGCTTGCCAAAAGTGTTGTGAATTTCATGTGTTACTCCCCAAGTTGGTTCAATTGGCCCCTAGTGTGAGGCATGGAAGATCCGGCCCAGTGAGGCAGGTGCGCTGCTCTTGTCGGCCGAAAGGATCACAAGCACAAGGATCGTGATGATATAGGGCGACATTGCCAGATACTCGACGGGAATGGCAACGCCCGCTGCCTGCAAATTAAGCTGCAACACGGTGATGCCGCCGAACAAATAGGCACCCAGCAAGGCACGCCACGGTTTCCAGCTGGCAAAGACCACCAGCGCAAGGGCGATCCAGCCGACACCGGCGGTCATGCCCTCGGTCCATTGGGGCACGCGGATCAGGCTGATATAGGCCCCACCCAGCCCCGCGCAGGCCCCGCCGAACAGGATCGCAAGAATACGGATTCTGATGACCTTGTAGCCCAGTGCATGGGCCGCATCGTGGTTCTCGCCCACTGCGCGCAGGATCAGGCCGACACGGGTGTATTTCAGCGTGGCCCAGACCGCAGCGGTCAGGGCGATGCCGACATAGAGGATCGGGTCATGCTGGAACAGGATCGGGCCAATCACGGGGATATCGCTGATCACCGGGATATGGATTTCACCCATGCTGGGCGGTTTGATCCCAACATAGCTTTGGCCCAGCAGGGCGCTGAACCCCAGGCCAAAAAGTGTCAGCGCCAGACCGCTGGCAACCTGGTTGGCCAATGCCACCTGCGTCAGCAGGACGAACAGCAGCGACAGTACGGCACCACCGATTGCGGCGGCGATGAAACCCAGCCAGGGTGAGCCGGTTTCGACCGAGATCGCAAAACCGCTGATCGCACCAACGATCATCATGCCCTCGACACCGAGGTTCAGAACGCCTGCTTTTTCGACAACCAGCTCTCCGATCGCGGCCAGCAACAGGGGGGTCGCGGCCACCATCAGCGAGGCGACCAGAAGTACGGGATTAATTTCACCAAGGTCCATGGGTCACGCCACCTCGCTACGGGCCGCACGGATGCGGTAGTTGGTCAAAAGGTCGAAAGCCAGCAGGAAGAACAGGAGCATACCCTGAAACACCTGAATGGCGGCGGCGGGCAGGCCCAGCTGAGACTGAGCGATCTCACCACCAATATACGTCAGGGCCATCAGCCCACCGGCCAGCAGGATACCCACCGGATGCAGGCGGCCAAGGAAAGCCACGATGATCGCGGTAAAGCCGTAGCCGACGTTAAAGTCGATGCTGACCACACCCGACGGGCCGGACACCTCGAACATCCCCGCCAGACCGGCCAATGCGCCGGACAGGCCCAGACAGAACAGGATCAGGCGCGCAGGGTTCACGCCGGCAAACTTCGCCGCACGCGGTGCCTCACCCGTAAGCCGGATGTGAAAGCCCAGCATGTGGCGGTTCAGCAAAACATAGGCAAAGATCACCGCGATCAGGGCGGTTACGACGCCCCAATGCATGCCCGATCCCGCGATCAGTTCGGCATTATGCGCGCTGTCATAAGATTGCAGGTTGCGCGAACCGGGAAAGCCGAACCCTTCGGGGTTCTTCAACAGGCCCAGTGAAACCGAGGCCAGCATCTGTTCGGCCACATAGACCAGCATCAGCGACACAAGGATTTCGTTGGTACCGAAGCGGACTTTCAGAAAAGCCGGGATCATCGCCCACAGCCAGCCGCCGAAGGCCCCGGCAATCACCATGATCGGGAATATATAGAACGCATCCAGCGGATAGAACGCCAGACCGGCACCCGCACCAAAGATGGCGCCCATGATGTACTGCCCCTCGGCCCCGATATTCCAGATACCAGCCCGAAAGCCCAGCGACAGGCCGATGGCGATCAGCACCAGCGGCGCGCCTTTCACCAGCAGTTGCGGGCGGTAGTAAAAGGCGAATTCTCCGAACAGGGGTTCCCAGAAAATGGTTCCGATGGCCTCGATCGGGTTCTTGCCCAGAATGGCGAACAGGATGCCGCCAAAAATCATCGTTGCCAGCACCGCAACCAAGGGGGTCGCATAGGACCACGCCTTGGACGGCTGAGGCCGTTTCTCCAACACAATCATCTGCTCATCCCCCCCGATTTCATTGTTCTTTTTCGATTCAGTTCAGACATGGGCCACCTCCATGCCATGCGCGCCGCCCATCATCAGGCCGATTTCGTCCACGGTCAGGCCGGTGGTTGGGCGCGGGGCGCTCAGACGCCCTTCGTTCAGCGCGGCAAAGCTGTCCGAGATTTCCATCAGCTCGTCCAGATCCTGGCTGATGCAAACGACGGCGGTGCCTTTGGCTGCAAGATCCAGAATGGCCTGCCGGATCGAGGCGGCTGCGGCGGCGTCCACACCCCAGGTCGGCTGGTTCACAACCAGCACGTCGGGGTTCTGCAACACCTCGCGTCCGATGACGAATTTCTGCAGATTGCCGCCGGACAGCGACCGTGCTGCATTTTCCGGCCCCGGCGTACGGACGTCGAAAGCGCTGATGATCTTCTCGGCAAAGTTTTTGGTGTCGGCCCATTTCAGAAAGCCGTTGTTATCCAGCCCTTCGCGCACCGAACCGGTCAGCAGAGCGTTTTCGGTCAGGCTCATATCAGGTGCGGCCGCATGACCAAGCCGTTCCTCGGGCGCTGTGAGCACGCCCAGTTTGCGGCGCGCGGTCGGACCAAGTTTGCCGATCGGCTGGCCGTTGAATTTGACCGCATCGGCGGCGGTCTGAACTTCACCCGACAGCACACCCAGCAACTCGTCCTGCCCGTTGCCGGCAACGCCGCCGATGCCAAGAACCTCGCCCTTGCGAACGGTCATGTGAAGGTTCTTCAACGCGGTTCCGAACTCTGATGGTGACGGCACCGACAACCCGCTGACATCCAGTGCGACCTGCCCGAATTCACGCCCGGTGCGCTCGGGTGTCTGCAGGGTCGAACCCACCATCAATTCGGCCATGTCCCGCGCCGAGGTCTCGGACGGAACACACTCGCCCACATTCTTGCCCAGACGCAGGATCGTGGCGTGGTCGCACAATGTCCGGATTTCCTCCAGCTTGTGCGAGATATACAGGATCGACGTTCCTTCGGACCGCAGTTTGTTCAGCGTTTCGAACAGGATGTCGACCTCTTGCGGTGTCAGAACCGAGGTCGGCTCGTCCATGATCAGAAGTTTGGGGTCTTGCAGAAGGCAGCGGATAATCTCAACCCGTTGACGCTCACCCGCGGACAGGTCGCCAACCGTGCGGTATGGGTCCAGCGGCAGGCCATAGGTTTCGGACACCTGGCGGATACGCGACGCCAGATCACCCATGGCTGGTGGGTTTTCCATCCCCAATGCGATATTTTCGGCCACGTTCAAAGCGTCGAACAGCGAGAAATGCTGGAATACCATCGCGATCCCGTCAGCCCGCGCCGCGCGCGGTTCTGGAGGCGCAAAGGGCTGGCCACGCAGCAGCATGGCACCGCTGTCAGGCTTCACCAGCCCATAGATCATCTTCACCAAAGTGGATTTTCCGGCGCCGTTTTCGCCCAGCAGGGCGTGAACCTCGCCTTCGCCGATGTCAAAGGACACCTGATCATTGGCCACGACGCCGGGATAGGCTTTGGTCAGCCCTTGCAAGCTCAATAGTGGGGTGGTCACGCGCTCAGGTCCTTCTTCAAGTCGTTTTGCCGGGTCGGGCGCAGCAGCTGCGCGGCGACGCCGACGGCGATCATCTGCGGGTGTTTGCCCAACATCGGGTCACCGATCGGGCAGGTGATCCGGCCAATCCGTTCGGGCGAGTGCCCAAGGGCTGCCAGCCGCGACCGGAATCGCGCCCATTTCGTAGCCGAGCCGATCAGCCCCGCAAAGCGGAAATCGTGCGAAAGCAGCCGGTTGCACAGTTCCAGATCCAGATTGTGCGAATATGTCAGCACCAGATGCTCGGCCTCGCGCGGCGCATGGCGCACCAGTTCTGCGGGTTTTGCCGCCGGAACGACGGTCACGCCGCCGGGCACCGCGTCGGGGAAACGGTCGGGACCTGTATCGACCCAGGTGATTGCCAGATCGGGCAGGGGGGACAGAACATCCACCAACGCGCGGCCAACATGGCCCGCGCCCCAGATCCACAGGGATCGCGTCGGTTTGTGCACCGGCTCGACCATCCAGCCGTCAACAAGCTGGGGGTCAGGTGCAATCCCCTGACCGCGTGCCGCGACCAGCAGTCTTTTGACCGAAAGAGGCATCGCCCCACCCGAAACGCTGCGGGCAATGACCGTTTCGTCCAGCCCGACCACGGCTTCTGCGTCGAAAACTTCGCTGAACAGCGTCACCGCGCCGCCGCAGCATTGCCCCATATCAGGCCCAAGCGCGTGTTGCGTCAGACGCGACGGCGCGGTTTGGGATCGCGCGGCCTTTGCCGCCTCGTATTCCAGCGTGCCGCCGCCAATGGTGCCCGACTGTCCGCCCTGCCAAACCAGCATGGCGGCGCCAACCTCACGCGGGGAAGATCCTTTGATCCCGGCGATAACCACGCGGACCACTTTGCCGTGGGTTTTGACCGCCTCCCTCAAAGCCTCCAGGTCAAATCCCATCAGATGTCTCCCTTCATCCTTTGGACCCCGCGCCAGACTTCTTCCGCGGTGGCCGGTGCATTCAATGCCGGGTAGCTGTCGCCAACGGCCGCAACCGCATTCGACAGCGCCAGCCAGGCCGAGATGCCCAGCATGAAAGGCGGCTCTCCGACCGCTTTCGAGCGATAGATCGTGTCCTCGCGGTTTTCCCCATCCCAGAGCGCGACGTTGAAGATGTCGGGCCGGTCGGAACAGGCGGGTATCTTGTAGGTTGAGGGCGCATGCGTGCGCAGATTGCCCTTGTCGTCCCAGACCAGCTCCTCGGTCGTCAGCCAGCCCGCGCCCTGCACATAGCCGCCTTCAACCTGTCCGATATCCAGCGCCGGGTTCAGCGACGCGCCTGCATCATGCAGGATATCGGTGCGCAGAATGCGGTTCTCACCGGTCAGCGTGTCAACGGCGACCTCGGTAACGGAGGCACCGTAAGCAAAGTAGAAAAACGGGCGACCGCGCCCCTTGATCCGGTCCCATTCAATCTTGGGCGTCTTGTAGAATCCGGTCGCCGACAGGCTGATGCGGCCCTGATAGACCAGCGCGGCGGCCTCGGCGAAGGAATAACGTTCCTCACCGACCGAAACATGGCCATCCGAGAAGGTCACGGTGGACGGATCAGCCTGATGCCGTTCGGCCAGATAATCGGCCATCCGGTCGCGGATCGTGTCACAGGCCGCCTTTACCGCCATCCCGTTCAGATCGCTGCCCGACGAGGCAGCGGTGGCCGAGGTGTTCGGCACCTTGGCCGTGTCTGTCGCGGTGATCTTCACCATCTCCAGTGGAATACCGAACCGCGAGGCCGCGACCTGTGCAACTTTCTGGAACAGGCCCTGGCCCATCTCGGTGCCGCCATGGTTCAGGTGAACCGAGCCGTCCTGATAGACATGCACCAGCGCGCCCGCCTGATTCAGGTGGGTCAATGTGAAGGAAATGCCGAACTTGACCGGAGAAAAGGCGATGCCTTTCTTGATCACGCTGTTCTCGGCATTCCAATTTTCTATGGCGGCCTTGCGAGCGGCGTAGTCACTGGACTTCAGCAGCGCTTCGGTCATGCCGTGCAGTTCGAAGTCGCTGACCTCCATGCCATAGGGGGTGGTGTTGCCACCTGCGGGCAGGGGACGCACCGGGGCGTCGCCCATCTCGACCGCGCCGCGGCTTGTCAGGTCTTCGTGCGGATCAGGGTGACCCAGCGGTTTTTCTATTGGCGCCGGGTCCGCCACCGCGTGCGCGGGTTCATAATAATTCCGCCGCCGCAACTCGGCCGGGTCCAACCCCAGTTCGTGCGCGGCGTGGTCCATGACCCGTTCGATACCGACCATGCCTTGCGGTCCGCCGAACCCGCGATAGGCGGTGGCGGATTGCGTGTTGGTCTTCAACCGATGACTTTCGATCCGCGCATTCGGCAGCAGATAGGCATTGTCCGAATGCAGCATCGCGCGGTCGGCAACCGGCAGGGACAGATCCTGCGCCCATCCGCAGATGGCATAATGCAGGAACGAGACGCCCTGAATGTGCCCGTCCTCGTTGAAACCCGCGCGGTAGGAAATCCGGAATGCGTGCCGTTTGCCGGTGATGATCATGTCATCGTCTCGGTCATAGCGCATCTTGCAGGCCCTGCCGGTCGCACGCGCGGCGATGGCACAGGCTACTGCCAAAGCGTTGCCCTGGCTTTCCTTGCCGCCAAAGCCGCCGCCCATACGACGGGTTTCAACCCGGACCGCATGCATGGGAACGCCCAAAGCATCCGCCACCTTGTGCTGAATCTCGGTCGGGTGCTGGGTCGAACTGTGCACCAGCATATCCGCGCCCTCATTCGGCACGGCCAGCGCGGCCTGACCTTCCAGATAGAAATGCTCTTGCCCGCCGAGTTCGAAGGACCCCTCGATCACATGGGCCGCACCGGCAATGGCCGCATCGGCATCGCCCTTGGCGTATATGCGCGGCCCGTCTTCGAACCGGCTGTCAGCGGCCAACGCCTCTTCGACGGTCAGGATAGGTGCCTCTTCGGCATAGTCGATCTTGCCCAGCCGTGCGGCCTTTCGCGCGGCCAGATGGCTTGAGGCGACTACAAGGAAAACCGGCTGGCCGATGTAATGGATCGTGCCGTCCGACAGCAACGGTTCGTCATGGATCGACGGTGAGACGTCATTGGCAAATGGCAGATCGTCGGCGGTTATAACCATAACAACGCCTTCGGCCGCCTTCACTGCCGACAGATCCATTGCCGTGATCTTACCCTTGGCGATGGGGCTGAGGCCGAAGGCCAGATACAGCGATCCCTTTGGCGTCGGGATGTCATCCACGTAACGCGCCGTACCGGAGACGTGCAGCGGCGCCGCGTCATGGGGCAGAGGTTTGGTCACGCTCATGCCGTCACCTCCAGTACATTTGTCACTTCGCCTTGATCCTCAAGGAAATAACGTTCAAGCATCGCTTTGGCGGTTTCCAGACGATACGAGGCAGATGCGCGCATGTCCGTCATCGGGGTGAAATCCTCGGCAAACGCGGGCAGGGCGGCCTGAACGGTTTCCTGCGACCAGGGTTTGCTGTTCAGCGACGCCTCGACCTTTGCGGCCCGCTTCGGAATGCCGGCCATGCCCCCATAGGCAACGCGTGCGCTGGTGACAGTTCCGTCCTCGACAGTGATGTTGAAACATCCGCATACTGCTGAGATATCCTGATCGAACCGCTTGCTGAGTTTGTAGCATTTAAGCCGATCCGCCTGACGCGGGAAGCTGACCGCCTCGACAAATTCGCCGGGTGCGCGGTCCTGTTTGCCGTAATCGATGAAGAAATCTTCCAACGGGATCGATCGGCGTTCATCCCCTTTGCGAAGGTGCAGGGTGGCGTCCAGCGCGATCAGCGCTGGCGGGTTGTCCCCGATGGGGGAACCGTTGGCGATATTGCCGCCCACCGTTGCCGCGTGACGCACCTGAACGCTGGCGTAGCGGCGGATCATCTCGGCATAGGACGGGTGCAGATCGGCCAGCGCGTCGCCCATGCGGTTCATATCGACCATTGCACCAAAACGGATTTTGTCTTCGGTAACCGTGATCTCTTTCAAATCGTCGCAGCGGTTGAGGAAGATCACCGGGTCCAGATCGCGTAGCTGCTTGGTCACCCACAGCCCGACATCGGTGGCACCGGCGACCAGAGTTGCATCGGGATTTTCAGCATAGACCGCGGCCAGTTCATCCGACGAGCCGGGCAGCATCCGAGAGGTTGTCCGCGGCGCGACCGGCTTGTCCTTGACCCAGACCGGTACGGGATGGTCTTCAGCCGCTTTAGCGGCGCGGATGATCGGCGCATAGCCTGTGCATCGGCACAGATTGCCGGCAAGCTGGGTATCATGGTCCGTCGCGCCTGTCGCGTGGCTTGCCACCATCGACATCACAAATCCGGGCGTGCAGAAACCGCATTGCGAACCATGCAGGTCGACCATCGCCTTCTGTACGGGATGCGCCTCTCCGTCCGGGCCGCTCGCGCCTTCGACGGTGCGCACTGCCTTGCCATGCAGTTGGGGCAGAAACAGAATGCAGGAATTCAGTGCCTTTGCGCCGCCCTCATCCGTCACCATAACGGTGCAGGCGCCGCAATCGCCTTCGTTGCAGCCCTCTTTGGTGCCGGTCAGGCCGCGATCCTCGCGTAGCCAGTCCAGCAGGGTCGCTGTCGGATCCACATCCGCCAGCTCCACTGTCTCTCCGTTCAGAAGAAACGCGATGTCCATTCGTGAAACCCGTCGCCTTACCCGGTTGCGCCCCTCGGTGCCCTCCTTCGATGCGACGTAGAAAGAGTGGCGGGCGTATAGCTTGCCGTCAGATGTTAGAAACAGCGTGGCTTATCTGGCAAGAAAAACTGCCTATATTATGCACCATTACGCCGTAGCGGCACAATTACGGCGCGTGTCTGTACCGTTCAGTCGTTTGTAATTAAAGTGTTTTCTTGTGCCGCCCCGTTACCAGCCCCGAAGCACCTTCTGAAAAAGCCGAATAATCCGAGCCGATTTTTTGGGCGTTTTGAAAGTGCGGTTCCCGCTTTTGCCGCGCGCCCGGCTGCGATAGCGTGGCGCTCATGAGCAGTAAACCTCGATTCATTCACCTCCGCGTTCACACCGAATATTCGCTTCTGGAAGGCGCTGTGCGGCTGAAAAAGTTGCCGGGCCTGTGCGAGAAGATGGAGATGCCCGCCGTCGCGGTCACAGATACCAATTCGATGTTCTCGGCATTGGAGTTTTCGGTCACCGCCAGCGGGGCAGGGATACAGCCGATCATGGGCTGTCAGGTCGATCTGACCTATGTGCAGGCGCAGCCGGGCGAAAAGCCCAAAGCGCCCGCACCGCTGGTTCTGCTGGCGCAGTCCGAGGCGGGGTATGAGAACTTGATGAAGCTCAGTTCCTGCCTCTATGTGGACAAGGGCGGGCAGTTGCCGCAGGTCACTTTGGATGAGCTGTCGGAACGGTCGGATGGCCTGATCTGCCTGTCCGGCGGGCCTGACGGCCCGGTCGGGCGGTTGTTGCAACAAGGCCAGCGCCCGGCGGCCGAGGCTCTGGTGGATCGTCTGGCCGCCCTGTTCCCGGATCGCCTGTACATAGAACTCCAGCGTCATCCGGGCGAGGATGGTCAGCCCGAGGCCGAACGCCTGACCGAGCGCGGTCATATCGAGATGGCCTATGCCAAGAACCTGCCGCTGGTCGCCACGAATGATGTCTATTTCCCGACCTCGGATATGTATGAGGCGCACGACGCGCTGATCTGTATTGCCGAAGGGGCTTATGTCGACCAGCAGGACGGCCGCCGCCGCCTGACAGCGCAACACTATTTCAAGTCGCAGCAAGAAATGGCAACCCTGTTCGCCGATCTGCCGGAAGCCATCGAGAACACCGTCGAGATTGCGCGGCGGTGCGCATTCATGGCTTATCGCCGCGACCCGATCCTGCCGAAATTCGCCGATGACGAGGTGGCCGAACTGCGCCGCATCGCCAATGAAGGTCTGCAGAAACGTCTGGCGGTGATCCCGCATGCGGTGACGCCCGAGGAATATCAGGAACGGCTGGATTTCGAGCTGGGCATCATCGAAGGCATGGGGTTCCCCGGCTACTTCCTGATCGTTGCGGACTTTATCCAATGGGCCAAGGATCACGACATTCCGGTGGGGCCGGGGCGGGGCTCGGGCGCGGGGTCGCTGGTGGCCTATGCGCTGACGATCACCGACCTTGATCCGCTGCGCTATTCGCTGCTGTTCGAACGGTTCCTGAACCCCGAGCGGGTCTCGATGCCCGACTTCGATATCGACTTCTGCATGGACCGCCGCGAAGAGGTGATCCGCTATGTTCAGCAGAAATATGGCCGCGACAAGGTGGGGCAGATCATCACCTTCGGCGCGTTGCTTTCTAAGGCTGCTGTGCGGGACATCGGCCGGGTGCTTCAGATGCCATACGGGCAGGTGGATCGCCTGTCCAAGATGATCCCGGTCGAGGGCGTCAAACCCGTCTCCATCGAAAAAGCTTTGAAAGACGAACCCCGCCTGCGCGAAGAGGCGCGCAACGAAGAAGTCGTGGATCGCTTGCTGACTTACGGCCAGCAGGTCGAGGGGTTGTTGCGGAATGCCTCGACCCACGCGGCTGGGGTTGTGATCGGCGACCGTCCGCTTGACGCGCTGGTGCCGCTGTATCAGGATCCGCGATCCGACATGCCGGCGACCCAGTTCAATATGAAATGGGTGGAACAGGCCGGGCTGGTGAAGTTCGACTTTCTGGGTCTGAAGACGCTGACTGTGATCCAGAACGCGATGGACATCATCTTCAAGTCTGGGCGGCCACTGCACATCGCGGCCGACGGCACGGAACTCTATGAACCCGCGGAGGGGGCCGAGAATCAGATCAACGCCATCCCGCTGGATGACGAGGCGACGTACAAGCTCTATTCCGCCGCCAAGACGGTGGCGGTGTTCCAGGTGGAATCCAGCGGCATGATGGACGCGCTCAAGCGTATGAAGCCGACCTGTATCGAGGATATCGTGGCCCTGGTGGCGCTCTATCGCCCCGGCCCGATGGAGAACATCCCGACCTATTGCGAGGTCAAGAACGGGCTGCGCAAGATCACGTCCGTCCATCCACTGATCGATCATATCCTTGAGGAAACGCAGGGCATCATCGTCTATCAGGAACAGGTGATGCAGATCGCGCAGGTGATGGCCGGGTACAGCCTCGGCGGCGCGGATCTGCTGCGCCGGGCGATGGGTAAGAAGATCAAAGAGGCGATGGATGCCGAGCGCCCCAAATTCGAAAAGGGCGCGGGTGAAAACGGCGTGGATGCCAAGAAGGCCAGCGAAGTCTTCGATCTGCTGGAGAAATTCGCCAACTACGGCTTCAACAAATCGCACGCCGCCGCCTATGCGGTGGTCAGCTATCAGACCGGCTGGCTGAAGGCGAACCATCCGGTCGAGTTCATGGCCGGTGTCATGAACTGCGATATCCATCTGACCGACAAGCTGGCGATCTATTTCGAAGAGGTCCGCAAGGGGCTGGAACTGCCCTACGTTCCGCCTTGCGTGAACCGGTCGCTGGCGACCTTCGACGTCGTGAATGGAGAGCTCGTCTATGCGCTGGGCGCGTTGAAAAATGTCGGTGTCGAGGCAATGAATTTGGTCGTTGAAGGCCGTGCCGATAAGCCGTTCGTCAACCTGTTTGATTTCGCCCGTCGGGTTGATCTGAAGAAGGTCGGCAAGCGCCCTCTGGAAATGCTGGCACGGGCCGGGGCTTTCGATCAGCTCGACAAGAACCGCCGTAGGGTTTTCGAAAGCCTCGATCCGCTGGTGCAGTATTCGGCAGCGATCCACGACCAGAAGAACTCGAACCAGGTGTCATTGTTTGGCGAGGCGGGCGACGACCTGCCCGAACCGCGCCTGTCGCCGACGCCGGATTGGCTACCGGCGGAACGCCTTAGCGAAGAGTTCAAGGCGATTGGGTTTTATCTGTCCGGTCACCCGCTGGACGACTACATGCCTGCGCTGAAGCGCAAACAGGTTCTGACTCTGGATGAGGTGACGGAAAAGGCGCGTTCCGGCCCGTTGATCGCCAAGATGGCCGGTGTTGTGGCCGGACGGCAGGAACGGAAATCCGCGCGCGGCAACCGCTTTGCCTTTGCCCAGCTTTCGGACCCGACCGGGGCATATGAGGTCACGCTGTTTTCCGAAACGCTGGAAAAATCGCGCGAGTTTCTGGAAACCGGTGCGCAGGTCGTCCTGACCGCCGAGGCGACCATGGAATCCGATCAGCTGAAGCTGCTGGGCCGTTCGGTCGGGCCGGTAGACTCGGTCGTGGCCGAGGCGGGTGCGACGGGCCTGCGCATATTCGTCGGCGAACCGCAGGTCTTGCCCACCGTCGCCAAGGTTCTCGCCGATGCGGCGGGTGCGGCCAAGGGCGCGGCGAAGGGGCCGATCCACCTTTGCCTGCTCGATCCGGGTTTGCCTGGTGATGTGGAAATGGACTTGGGGCAGGACTTTCCGATCAACCCGCAGATCAAGGGCGCGATCAAGTCTCTGGACGGTGTCATGTCGGTCGAGGAGATCTGATCCGCCAACCGTTTGTTGCCACACAGAATAGGCGTCGCTAGGCTGAAACAATATCCTATTGGGTCATGTCACAGGAGGGCTCAGATATGACGATTTCAGGAATTGGTTTCAGGGCATTCACATTGGCCGCCGCTGCATCCCTTGCGATGGCATCAACCGGCCTGGCGGATGACAAGGATGACAAGAAGAAAAAGAACACCATCGAAGGCGCTTTGATCGGCGCGGGTGTGGGCGCGTTGATTGGCGACGGCAAAGGCGCAGCGATCGGTGGCGTGGCTGGCGCAATTATCGGACATAACTGGAAGTGATGGCGATGCGGTATTTTAGACTCAGAATGTCCGTTTGCGCCGCAATCCTGGCGGCTCCGTGCGTGGCGACGGCCGATGACGCGGCTGAACAGATGGTGCGGGACGCATTGCCTGTGATGCACTATACCTGCGCCTCGATTGCCGAAGAGGCGGATGGCGACGAATCCTTTGTTGTGGCGGTTGTTGAAAAGATGACAGCCCTGTCGCTCTACAATCGCCAGATCAATATCGAAGACCATGCGACCACCGACGAGGAAAAAGCCCAACTGCGCGAAGCCTTCATAGCCGCGCTGTCGGAGGGATGCGCCGCGGATAAGGATGCCCTGCTGGGCGGAGTGGTCGACGATGCAGTGAAAACGTCGCTGGGGTTGTAACCCTTCAATAATGCGGCGGGCGTTCATCCCCCAACACGACCCCGCCAGAGCTTTCCTGCGCCCGTTCAGCCTCGCGCTGCAACAACATTTCGACCCGACGGGTCAGGCGGTCGATCTCGACCTGCTGGTTTGTGACGACCATGTTCAGTTCTTCGACTGTGCGGGTCAGGTGGGCGATCTGTTCTTCCAGATGCTGCATGGGGGTCTCCTTCGGTGTCGGTCATAGCGACGCTTGGGCGGCAAGGCCAGCGAAAGCGCGCCTTGCCCCGATGCGGACCATGGGATAGACCGCGCGCGGAACAAGGACACTCCCAAGGACGCTCCACATGGCCAAGCCCAAGAAACAGCCCCGCCCCAAGGCGATTACGCCGAAAGGGTTCCGCGACTATTTCGGCCAGGAAGTCACGCAGCGCACCGAAATGCTGCGGGCTATTGCGGATGTCTATCATCGTTACGGGTTTGATGCGTTGGAGAGCAGCGCTGTTGAAACCGTCGAGGCGCTGGGCAAGTTCCTTCCGGATGTGGATCGCCCGAACGAGGGTGTGTTCGCGTGGCAGGAAGTGGACGAAAACGACAAGGGCGACTGGATGGCCCTGCGTTACGATCTGACCGCGCCTTTGGCGCGCGTCTACGCGCAGCACCGCAACGATCTGCCGACGCCCTATCGCCGCTATGCGATGGGTCCGGTCTGGCGCAACGAAAAGCCGGGGCCGGGGCGGTATCGTCAGTTCTATCAGTGTGATGCGGATACGGTGGGCACGGCCTCGATGGCGGCTGATGCCGAGATCTGCGCGATGCTGTCGGATACGCTGGAAACCGTCGGTATTCCGCGCGGCGACTATCTAGTGCGGGTCAACAACCGCAAGGTCCTGAATGGCGTGCTGGAAGCGATGGGTCTTGGTGATGACCTGGCGGCTCGCGACAACGTTCTGCGCACCATCGACAAGTTCGACAAGGTGGGCGAGGTCGGTGTGCGCGAGTTGCTTACCAAAGGCCGTCTGGATGCCTCGGGCGCGTTCATCGACGGTGTTGGACTGAGCGACGATCAGGCCGAGCCGGTGATTGCCTTCCTGACGTCCAAAGCTGCGGATACCTCTGGAACGCTTGCGAACTTGCGCGCTGCGGTCGGCGACAGCAAGATTGGCGCGGATGGGATCGCCGAGTTGGAACAGATCGGGGCGCTGTTGGATGCAGGCGGATACGGCGCGGATCGGATCGAGATTGACCCCTCGGTCGTGCGTGGCCTGGGCTATTACACCGGCCCGGTCTATGAGGCTGAACTGACGTTTGAGATTTTCGACGAGAAAGGCCGCAAGCGGCAATTCGGTTCGGTCTCGGGCGGTGGTCGTTATGACGATCTGGTCAAGAGATTTACTGGGCAGGAAGTGCCCGCGACCGGTATCTCCATCGGCGTTGATCGTTTACTGGCCGCCCTGCGTGAAAAAGGTCGGATCGCGGCGCAAGCCACCGGCCCCGTGGTTGTCACCGTCATGGATCGGGACCGCATGGCGGATTATCAGGCGATGGTGGCAGATCTGCGGAGCGCTGGTATCCGGGCTGAGGTCTATCTGGGCAACCCCAAGAATTTCGGCAATCAGCTGAAATATGCGGATAAGAGGAACTCTCCGATTGCGGTGATCGAGGGCGGCGACGAAAAGGCAAACGGAATCGTGCAGATCAAGGACCTGATCCTGGGCGCGAAAATCGCCGAAAGCGCCACGCTGGAGGAATGGAAAGAACGTCCCAGCCAGTTCGAAGTGCCCCGCGGCGATCTGGTCGCGAAGGTGCGCGAAATTCTGGACGGTCAGGACTGATCCATGGCCAATCGTTCCCAGATACAGGCCCGCGCCGCAACGATGCGGGTGCGCTTTGAGGCGGCGGGCGCTCAGGTGGTTGATACGCCGCTGCTGCAACCGGCAGGCACGCTGCTGGACCTTTACGGCGAAGATATTCGTGCGCGCGCCTACGTGACTTCGGATGCGCTGCGCGGCGAGCAGATGCTGCGCCCGGATTTCACCCTGCCCGTGGTGCAGATGCACATGACTGATGGGGCGGAACCGGCGCGATACACCTATTCAGGAGAGGTGTTCCGCCGTCAGGAGCATGATCCGGATCGGTCCAACGAATATATTCAGGTAGGGTACGAAGTCTTTGATCGCAACGACCCGGTCGGTTCGGATGCCGAAGTGTTTTCCCTGTTCGCGCTGCAATTGCGGGGGCTGCCGCTGCGTGCCGCGACCGGCGACATTGGCATCCTGACAGCCGCCGTTGCCGGGTTGCGCACAACTGACCGGCGCAAGGCAGCTTTGATGCGGCATCTGTGGCGGCCCCGTCGGTTTCGCCTTTTGCTTGATCGTTTCGCGGGTCGCAAACCGGCGCCCGACGGGCGCGACGCGCTGCTGGACGCCACGGACCCTTTGTCGACCGATGTGCCAATGATCGGCAAGCGCCGCTCTGCCGAGATTGAGGCGCGGATCAGGGCTCTGCGCGAAGACCGCGACACACCGCCGATTTCAGACAGTGAGCTGGCCGGGCTTGAGACGCTGCTGAACGTGCGGGAAACCATGCCATTTGCATTGGAACAGCTGCGCGACGTGGCGGTCGACCTGCCGCAGATCACGCCGGCGCTGGACCGGCTTGAGGCGCGGGTCGCCGCGTTGCAGGCGCGCGGCGTCGATGTGGACCGTCTGGATTTTGAGGCCGCGTATGGGCGGACGTCGATGGAATATTATGACGGTTTCGTTTTTGGTTTCTACGCCGAAGGGCGTCCGGATCTGCCACCGATTGCAACAGGCGGGCGTTATGACGCGCTGACCCGTCAATTGGGCAACGGCGCTGAAATCCCCGCCGTGGGCGGCGTGATCCGTCCGGACCTGATGCTTGACGTCGAGGAGGACGCGCCATGAGCCTGAAATTGGGCGTGCCCTCCAAGGGCCGGTTGATGGAAAAAACCTTTGCATGGTTCGAAAAGCGCGGCATCACCCTGTCACGCAGCGGGTCAGACCGGGAATATGCGGGTAAGGTCGAAGGCATCCAGGGGGTGTCTCTGATCCTGTTGTCCGCCGGGGAAATTCCGCGTGAACTGGCGTCCGGGCGCATTCACATGGGCGTCACCGGAATAGATCTGGTGCAGGAAAAACTGCCGCGCTGGGAACAACAGGTCGAAGAGGTTTCGCAGCTTGGCTTCGGCAAGGCCGACCTGATCATTGCCGCGCCCGCCTGCTGGGTAGACGTCGAGACGCTGGACGATCTGGACGCGGTTGCGGCGGCGTTTCGCAAGACACACGGCCACCGGCTGCGGATCGCCACCAAATATCACCGGCTGGTGCGTGAGTTCCTGACCGATGCGGGCGTGGCCGATTACACACTGGTCGACAGCCAGGGCGCGACCGAGGGCACTGTGGTCAATGAAACCGCCGAGGCGATTGCCGATATCACCTCGACTGGTGAGACGTTGCGGGCAAACCACCTGAAAATCCTGTCGGACGGCCTGATCCTGCAATCTCAGGCAACCCTGTGGCGCAGCCGCGTGGCAAAGTACGAAGCGGAAGATAAGGCGGTTCTGTCCGAGATGCTGGATCGTCTGGGCTGATTACAGCACGCCGATTTCTGCCAGGGCGCTGTTCAGGTCGTCGGGCAGGGCGTCGTCCTGCTCGCGACCTTGCGGCAAGTCGGCGGGCGTATCCTCTGGCTTCAGATAGCGCCACCCCTGAAACGGACGTTTCAGAGCGGTCTGTGTGCGATGTACTTCGGGGTCCAGCACGATGGCGCAACGGCGGATGCCGTCCTCACCACGCACTTCATCCAGCCGCAGAATGCGCTGGCGGCACTGGATCACGCCTTTGATCACCCAATAGATTGATCCGCCGTTCAAAATCTCGGCCTCGCGTTTGGGCCACATGCGGGTGACGTGGCGCGGGCAGCCATCCTCGTAAAGCGGTCTGCGGCTGTCCTGCCACGCGATCAGCGTGTCGACGCTTTCCGATCCGACAGACAGTTTGATGAGGTTTACGAAGTTATCCACAGCTTTCCCACAGAGTCGTCCCGAGGTTCATCTTTATATTGTAGCTTGCTATCGGTTGTCATCAAGGTGTTGTGGTGCGGATGTGATTTAGGATAGTCTGGATATCTCTTTCAGCACAGGGAATCACCAATGAGCCGCTTTGCCGCCCCCATCGCCGAGCAGATCTGGGATATGAAATACCGCTTCAAAAAGGCGGATGGCACGCCCATCGACCAGACGGTCGAGGATAGCTGGCGGCGCATCGCCCGCGATCTGGCGCGGGTGGAAAAGGATACCGTTCATTGGGAAGAGAAATTCTATCAAGCGCTGGAAGATTTCAAATACCTGCCCGCCGGGCGCATTACTGCGGGGGCGGGCACCGCGCGGCAGGTGACCCTGTTCAACTGCTTCGTCATGGGCACTGTGCCCGACAGTATGGGCGGTATCTTCGACATGCTGAAAGAGGCCGCGCTGACCATGCAGCAGGGCGGTGGGATCGGTTACGATTTCTCGACCATCCGTCCGCGTGGGGCGGATGTGCATGGCGTGGCGGCGGATGCTTCGGGACCGCTGAGCTTTATGGATGTCTGGGACGCAATGTGCCGCACGATCATGTCCGCAGGCTCGCGCCGCGGGGCGATGATGGCGACCATGCGCTGCGACCACCCGGATATCGAACAGTTTATTACGGCGAAGTCCGACCCGGCCCGCCTGCGCATGTTCAACATGTCGGTTCTGGTGACCGACCCGTTCATGGAGGCCGTCAAGGCCGACGGCCCGTGGGAGCTGGTGTTCGGCGACAAGGTGTATCACACCGTTCAGGCGCGTGATCTATGGAACAAGATCATGCAGGCCACCTATGACTATGCCGAACCGGGTGTCATCTTCATCGACCGGATCAATCAGGCCAACAACCTCAGCTATGTCGAAACCATCGCAGCAACAAACCCCTGCGGCGAGCAACCGCTACCGCCCTATGGCGCGTGCCTGCTGGGCTCGATCAACCTGGCGCGGCTGGTGGCCGAGCCGTTCGAGGACACCGCCCATCTGGATGAAGAGGCGCTGCAGGAACTGGTCGCCACCGCCGTTCGGATGATGGACAATGTGGTGGATGCGTCGAAATTCCCGCTGGCAGAGCAGGAGGCTGAAGCGCAGGACAAACGCCGCATCGGACTGGGCGTCACCGGTCTGGCCGATGCGCTGCTGATGCTGGGCCTGCGCTATGGCTCTGACGAGGCGGCGCGCCAAACCGAACGCTGGTTGCACGCCATCGCCCGCGCCGCGTATCTGGCGTCGGTCGATTTGGCGAAGGAAAAAGGGGCGTTCCCTCTGTTCGATGCCGAGAAATATCTGGCCAGCGGCACGATGCAGCAGATGGACGAAGACGTGCGCGACGCGATCCGTGAACATGGTATCCGCAATGCGTTGCTGACATCGATTGCGCCGACGGGCACGATTTCCCTTTATGCCGGAAACGTCTCATCCGGGATCGAGCCGGTCTTTGCCTATGCTTACTCGCGCAAGGTGCTGCAAAAGGACGGCTCGCGCACCGAGGAAGAGGTAGTGGACTACGCGGTGCAGATGTGGCGCGACAAGTTCGGGGATAAGGACCTGCCGGACTTTTTTGTCAACGCGCAGACACTTTCCCCGTCCGATCACGTCAAGATGCAGGCGGCGGCGCAAAAATGGATCGACAGTTCGATCTCGAAGACCATCAACTGCCCTGAGGATATCAGCTTTGACGCGTTCAAGGATGTCTATATGCAGGCTTGGGATCAGGGGTGCAAAGGCTGCACGACTTACCGGCCCAATGACGTGACCGGTTCGGTCCTGACGGTTTCGGAAAGTGCCGACACTGCACCTGGTGAAAGCGCCGCGGCCCCGCATGAGGTCGACGGGGGCGAGGTCGTTTACATGTCCGAGCCGCTGGATCGCCCGCAATCTCTGGAAGGGTCCACCTACAAACTGAAATGGCCGGACAGCGAGCATGCGATCTACCTGACCATCAACGACATCGTCATCGGCGGTCGCCGCCGTCCGTTCGAAGTGTTCATTAACTCGAAGAACATGGAACATTACGCCTGGACGCTGGCGCTGACCCGGATGATCTCGGCTGTGTTTCGGCGGGGCGGGGATGTGTCCTTTGTCGTCGAAGAACTGAAAGCCGTGTTCGATCCACGTGGCGGGGCCTGGGTCAAAGGCAAATACATCCCGTCTATCCTGGCTGCGATTGGCGGCGTGATCGAACAGCACCTGATCAATATCGGCTTTCTTGAAGGCGAGGGCATGGGGCTTAAGTCCGATCCTCAGGCGCAGGTCGTCAACATGGACGCGCCACGCGGCAAGGCGTGCCCGTCCTGTGGGCAGTTCGATATGGTGATGATCGAAGGGTGCATGACCTGCCGCAGCTGCGGACATTCCAAATGCGGGTGACCTGCGGGGTCTGAAATGACGTCAACATTGGCACCCCGGCCCTTCGACAGCCGGCCGGGGCGCTTTTTCTGAATCTCTTAAGCAACATTTTCGTGATCGCTGCATTTACGTCTCTTTTCCGCCCGAATTGGCACTGATAATACTCAGCCAGTGAGCAGTGATGTGTTGAAAGGTACGGGCGGTAAAATGAGAGCCGGTGAAAGCGGTCGCATAGCCATATTGTGGACTCAGACAGAAATCGACGGGCTGGAGGCAGCGCCTCTTTCCTTCCTGAGCGTTGGAGCAGCCTGGTCATGGCGCGGTCAGGCGCGTTTTCTAAGTGACGCTGTGGAACAGAGCCTTGAGCGGACCGGGGTCGCGCAGGGGGGATCTGCGCGAACGCTGGGCCATGTCACTTCGTATAAGGATCTTGCCGAAGGTGCGCAGGGCGAAGTTGTTCTGACCAACGGGGCGCAGCACTTTACGGCCAAGCTGGTGTTTGTTGCAGGCGAATCAGCCCCGACACTTGTGTTTGAAAAGGATTGTCCGGCCCGCGAACAGGAATTCTGGATCAGCGCCTTTACCGAGATTGAGCGCCGGGACGGTCAGGTTGCCCTGACGGACGACACGGTTGTTGCGTTCCCGTCGCAACTCCGGATGGATCACCTGCCGGAAGTGCCGGGCCGTCGCATGGCAGGCCGCACGAACCACAGGATCGACTGACGGGCCGGCACGGCCCCTCCTATCATCCTTGGAAATTCCCGTTTGTTGCCGAAAGGCATGTTGACTCTGCGCGTTCCGCGGATATAAGCGCGGCTTCATTGGTGTTGGTGGCCCCCGCAAGGGGATGCCTGTCATGGGGGAAACCCCAAGAGGACAACGCCCTTCATAGCGGCCCGCAGGGCCTCGACCAAAACGAAGGAGATCAGCCGTGACCAAACGCACGTCTGCCAAGTACAAAATCGACCGCCGGATGGGTGAAAACATCTGGGGTCGTCCGAAATCCCCGATCAACCGTCGTGAATACGGCCCCGGCCAGCACGGCCAGCGCCGCAAGGGCAAACTGTCGGACTTCGGTCTGCAGTTGCGCGCCAAGCAGAAGCTGAAAGGCTACTATGGCGACCTGACCGAGAAGCAGTTCCGCCGCATCTACGCCGAAGCCGAGCGTGTCAAAGGCGACACCGGTGAAAACCTGATCGGTCTGCTGGAGCGCCGTCTGGACGCCGTTGTTTACCGCGCCAAGTTTGTGCCGACCGTGTTCGCTGCACGTCAGTTCGTGAACCACGGCCACGTTAAAGTGAACGGCAAGCGGGTCAACATCCCGTCCTACCGTGTCAAAGAAGGCGACGTGATCGAAGTGCGCGACAAGTCCAAGCAACTGGCCGTTGTTCTGGAAGCTGCTGCTCTGGCCGAGCGTGATGTGCCTGATTACATCGACGCCGACCACTCGAAAATGACCGCGACCTTCGTACGCGCACCGGGCCTGAGCGATGTGCCTTACCCGGTCATGATGGAACCGAATCTGGTCGTCGAATTCTACGCGAAGAACTAATCTTCGCCGGACCCGAGATCACGAAGGCTGCGCTTATGCGCGGCCTTTTTCGTTTAGGGGGCAGTAGGGTCGGGCTGCCTGTCTGACCGCGTAAACTTCATGCAGGCAGTAATATTCCCACGTCGCCCTATTGCCGACATTCTGATCTGCGGAGCGAGCGGTAAACACAACCAAAGCACCGAAGTACTTATTGCTATGCGGGCACTGCGCAGTCAGAAGGCAAGCCACAGAATCCGAAGCATCACGCACGGTTTGGCAGGGCTGGGTCTGGCGGCGCTGGTCGCGGGGTGTGCGTCTTCTACAACTGCGGTCAGCACAAGCACTCAGATACCCACGGACCCGATTTTGGCCAGTGTCATCCGGAGTTTCGAAATAGGATGTATCGAAAACGCACCCGCCTTTGATCCGGCCCGGGTAAGAGCTGGTTTTAACGCCAACAAACCCGATCTTGCCCCGGGCATGTTTTTTCTGGCCAGCGGCACGCCCGGACAGTCCTGCGGCGTAACGGTTCGCGGATACGGCGCGAACAGACCGGCGCCAACCGTTGGCGACGTGAACCGCCTGGGGCGTATCTTTGCCTCGAAAACAGGGTGGGCGATTACACCCGCCGTGCCAGGTAAAACGACACGGACAAAAGTTTCGTTCCAGCGCAAGAACTTCAATATCACCGGATACGTCACCCGCGACGGAGACCTGCGCCTGACTGTCTACGAGTGACGCCGTCAAATCGGAAGGGGTCGCCCTTCGGCGATCGCTTCCATCGCGAAGTATGAGGTCACACTGTCCAATTCGACCTTTTCGATCAGGCGCTGATAGACCTTGTCATAAGACGCCATGTCCTGCGTCACGACCTTTAGTTGATAGTCATAGTCGCCGCCGATTCTGTGGAAATCCACAACCTCGGGAATGGTCAGCACGTGGCTGCGAAACGCCTGAAGCCATTCGGCCGAATGATGCCTTGTACGCAGCATGACAAAGACCACAAGGCTCAGCCCCAGCTTTTCCCGCGCAATCTGGGCGGTCGAGCCGGTGATGACTCCCCCTTCGTTCAAGGCTTTCAGTCGCCGCCAGCAGGCGTTTTGCGACAATCCCACCCGGTCTGCCAATTCACGCTGCGACAGAGTTGCGTCTGTTTGCAGCTCGCGCAAGATGCGCTTGTCAATTTGATCTAATTTTTCCGTCATAATGAAGCATATGACACAAAAAATAAGAAAACTACGAAAAGATAGGTGAAGTTTTCCCGCTTGAATCCAATCATATTGGATGGTGCAATACGGAGCCCATCCCATGACCCTGTCCAAGTTTCGCTCAGAAATCCAATCCATCACTCACAATTCAACTCTGCGCGACGGACTGATCGGAGAGAACGTCCTGATCCCGGGTCTGCATGGGGACGTGCCGCTGGTTTACGCGGACTACGTCGCCTCGGGCCGTGCGCTGCGGCAGGTCGAGGATTTTGTCGCCGAACAGGTGCTGCCCTTCTATGCCAACAGCCATACCGAGGCCTCCTATTGCGGGTCCTACATGACCCGTCTGCGCCGCGAAGCCCGCGCAGAAATCGCCCGCATCGTCGGCGCAAAGGAAGAAGACGCGGTGATTTTCACCGGGTCTGGCGCCACTGCGGGTCTGAACCGGCTGGTCAGCTTACTGGGTGTGGATGCGGCTGACCGGCCGGTCGTTCTGATCGGGCCGTACGAGCATCATTCGAACATCCTGCCCTGGCGGGAAAGCAGGGCGCAGGTGATCGAAATCCCCGAGGCCGTCGACGGTGGGGTGGATCTGGCGGCGCTGGAACAGGCGCTGATTGCCAACGCAGCATCCGATTTGATGATTGGCTCGTTTTCGGCTGCGTCTAACGTGACCGGCATCATCACCGACCCGGACCCCATCACGCGTTTGCTCAAGTCACATGGCGCGGTTTCCGTCTGGGATTATGCAGGCGGCGGCCCTTACCTGCCGATGGATATGGGCCCCGAAGATGCGCGCAAGGATGCCATCGTGGTTTCGCCGCACAAGTTTCCGGGCGGTCCGGGTGCTTCGGGTGTATTGATCGTCAACCGGGACGCGGTGCGCCGTACCTGTCCCAGCTGGCCCGGCGGCGGAACGGTCAGCTTCGTTTCGCCCTGGCGGCACGACTACAGCGACGATCTGGCGACGCGGGAAGAAGCCGGCACACCCAACGTGATCGGAGACATTCGCGCGGCGCTGGCATTCATCGTCAAGGACGCCGTGGGCACGCAGGAGATTGCCAGACGCGAAGCCCAATACAACCGCATGGCACTGAAGGGTTGGGGGGACAATCCGAACCTGACGCTGTTGGGCACTGACAACCCGCATCGCTTGCCGATCTATTCCTTCCTTGTGCGCGACAACTCCGGCCAGCCGGTGCACCAACAGTTGTTCACACGGATGCTCAGCGATATTTACGGCATTCAGGCGCGTGGCGGCTGCGCCTGCGCCGGGCCTTACGCGCATCGTTTGTTGGGGATCGACCGCGCAACATCGGACGAGTTGCACGCGGCGCTGTCCGCTGGGGAAGAGATGAAAAAGCCCGGATGGGTGCGCCTGAACTTCTCGTATCTGATGAGCGAGGAAACGGTTCAGTTCATCATCGACAGCGTCAACGACCTGTCCCGCCGGACCAAGGAATTCACCCCGTATTACAATGCCGACCCGTCGACGGCCCGCTTCAAAGCGGCGTGACGGAATTGCCGCTTTTCTCAACGCGTTGAGACAGGTATGAGGGGCTCCAACAACGGAGCCTCTTATGAACAAGATCACCCCGCAACCCGGTATCATGGACATCGCGCTGTATCAGGGCGGACAGTCGCATGTGGCCGGGGTGAAACATGTGATCAAGCTCAGCTCGAACGAAAACCCTTTCGGCCCGAGCCCCAGGGCGATTGAGGCCGTGCGCGACAGCGCGGCCACCCTGCATCGCTATCCCAGCACCGACCACGCCGGTTTGCGCGCGTCAGTCGGCGCGCGCCACGGGCTGGACCCGGCGCGGATCATCTGTGGCGTGGGCAGCGACGAGGTGCTGCAATTCGTGGCGCAGGCCTATGCGGGGCCAGGGGATGAGGTCATCTATACCGAACACGGATTCTCGATGTATCCGATCATCGCCCGTATGGTCGGGGCAACCCCGGTTATGGTGGCGGAACGGGACCGCCACGTGGACGTGGACAACATCCTTGCCGCTGTCACGGACCGGACGCGGATCGTGTTCGTGACCAATCCGGGTAATCCGACATCAACCATGATCCCTGATGCTGAACTGGTGCGCCTTGCAGAAGGGTTGCCGCAAACCTGCCTGATGGTGATCGACGGGGCCTATGCCGAGTTCGTGGCAGGGTTCGACGGTGGCGCAGGGCTGGTGGATCGGTTTGACAACGTGATCATGACGCGCACCTTTTCCAAGATATACGGTCTGGGTGGTATGCGTGTTGGCTGGGGTTATGCCGCTCAGCCCATCATCGACGTGCTGAACCGCGTGCGCCAGCCATTCAACTTGTCACTGACCGCTTTGGCAGCGGCCGAGGCGGCAGTGCAGGACGAGGAATATCTGACTTTCTGCCATTCCGAAAACGCCCGCCTGCGCGTGTGGCTGTCCGATGAGCTGGCGAAGATCGGTGTTCACTCGGATGCGTCCTGCACCAATTTCATCCTCGCACGCTTTGGTGACCGGGCCGAGGCCGAGGCCTGCGACGACTACCTCAAAACGCAGGGTTTGATCGTGCGTCGTGTGGCCGGCTACAACCTGCCGAACGCCCTGCGGATCACCGTGGGCGATGAAGAGGCTTGCCGCCGTGTCGTGGCAGCAATCACCGCGTTCAAGGGGGGTGCAGCATGAGCCGGGTTTACGACCGTGTGGCGCTGATCGGGCTGGGGCTTATCGCATCTTCGATGTTCTGGGCCATCAAGCGATCCGGCCTTGCCGGTGAGGTCACCGGTTACGCCCGATCCGAAGCCACCCGCGACACCGCTCGGCGCATCGGCCTGTGTGACCGCGTCTGTGACAGTGCGCAAGAGGCGGTTGAAGGGGCCGACCTTGTGGTGCTGTGCGTACCTGTCGGAGCCATGGGGGCGGTCGCTCGGGACATTGCGCCAGCGCTGAAGCCGGGAGCGACGGTGACGGATGTAGGTTCCGTCAAACGGCACGTCATCCGGGCGGTATCCCCGCACATCCCGGAAGGTGTTCATTTCATCCCTGCCCACCCGCTGGCCGGGACCGAACATTCGGGCCCGGAATCCGGTTTTGCCGAGCTGTTCGACAACCGCTGGTGCCTGTTGGTGCCGGCCGATGGCTCTGACCCGGATGCAATCGTACGCCTGCGCGCGCTGTGGGAGGGGATGGGCTCCAACGTCGATGAGATGGACGCGGACCACCACGATCTGGTTCTGGCCGTGACATCGCACGCGCCGCACCTGATCGCCTATACGATGGTGGGGGTTGCGGATGACCTGCGCCGTGTAACCGACAGCGAAGTGATCAAGTATTCCGCCGCCGGTTTTCGCGATTTCACCCGCATCGCGGCTTCGGACCCGACGATGTGGCGCGATGTGTTTCTGACCAACAAGGACGCGACGCTTGAGATTCTGGGGCGCTTTACCGAAGAGCTGTTTGCCCTGCAGCGCGCCATCCGAACCGGTGATGGAGAGCACCTTTTCGACTATTTCACCCGCACGCGGGCGATCCGGCGCGGGATCATCGACGCCGGGCAGGATACCGACGCGCCCGATTTCGGGCGGGGGAAAGCGAACCCATGAGGCTTGGCCGGCGGTACCTGACGATTGGATTTGTGGCCGCCAGCGCCACATTGGTCGATGCGGCCCCGCTGGAAACCTCTCTGGTGCCGGTGGCCCGACCGGCGGCCGCACAGGTCCTTGCGTTTGTCAGCGCCGCGCCTAATGCTCTCATCCGGCCGACGCCGCGCCCGGTGTCACCTCAGGTTGTGGCTGTGGCCGCCCGACCATCGGATTTACCTCTACTGGGGCCGGATACCTCTCTGATGCCTTATCTGCGCCCTAAGTCGCTGGAGCAGGAGGCGTTTTTCAAACGCCGGAAACTGCGCAAGGGTTCGGTCTGCGGCGACATTGACATTCAAGGCAAGCCGGTCGGCAACGTGCCCGGCAGGATCAAGGCCTGTGGGATCAAGGACGCCGTGCAGATCACATCGGTATCAGGTGTCGCACTAAGCCGTCCGTCCACGATGGATTGCGGCACGGCCATTGCGCTGAATGAATGGGTCGACAAATCGGTCAAGCCGACCTTCCAGCGGCGCGGGCCTGTGGTTGAGCTAAAGGTGGCCGCCCATTATGCCTGCCGAACCAGAAACAACCGAAAGGGCGCGCGGATCTCGGAACATGGCAAAGGGCGTGCCATCGACATTTCGGGTTTCAAGATGGCGGATGGGCAGGTGGTCACGGTTCTGAATGGCTGGCGTAAGAACCCGTCGCAAAGCCAGTTGATCAAGATCTGGCGCGGGGCGTGCGGCCCGTTTGGTACGGTGCTGGGGCCGAACTCGGACCGGTATCACCGTGATCATTTCCATCTGGACACGGCCCGCCATCGCCGGGGGCCGTACTGCCGCTAGCGCAGGATCAACCGCGGAGCCGGCCCAAGGGGCAGGGGCCCCAGGGCAACGAACCCGTCACGGAAATTCAGCTGCATGTCCAGGGCGTTCGGGTTTCCACCCAGCCCTGCCATGAAGTTCAGCGCGCGGGTCACGGGATCGACGGCCTGATCCGGCAAAGCCCCCGCCGCATTGGCCATCGCGATCATGTCGCGCCAATTCTCGGCCTTGATCGCGATCTCGCCTGTGGGAATCCCCTGCGTGTCCACATCCAGCTTTCCGGTCGCGAACAATCGCAGGGCGCCCCACTTCATCTCGGCCAGCCGCAGGTCGATACTCACCGGTTGCGGCCGACTTTGTTCCAGTGCCGAACGGTCCCAGGCTTTGTCAAACGTGGCAGTCAAATCCAGTTCAAGCGTCTCGAACGCCTGCGGCAGGGTGGTGGCCGACCGCATCAGGTTGCGCAATTCGTCGCCGGGTGTAAAGCCGTCGATCCTTGCGCCGATCACATAAGCCTCGGGCGTGGGTGTCTGCTCCATCACAAGAGCAATCGTGTCCCCTCCGGCCAGCGCCTCGGCGTCATTCGTGATCGACCATGGCCCCGCTGTCAGCGCCATTTTTTCCAGCACCAGCGCCACGCCGGGTTGCAATTGCAATTCGGCCTGCAGATCGCCGGCCTGAATGGTCGAGGTCTGGTCGAAATAGGACAGTCGCTGCGGCGTGTCGGCAAAGCGCAGCACCTGCCGGCCGGGCCAGATCGCGGGGCTCTGGAACTCGATCCAGTCAGCGCTCCAGGCCGTGCCGTTCACGGGATCGGCCAGCGCGGGGTTGTTCAGGCGAGTCATGTGATGCAGCGGATATCCGGCGGTTTCCACGTCTGAAAACTCGGCCTGCCAGCCCTGTTCCTGCTGCGTGTCGAACCAGGTCGTGATCGCATTGCGCAGCCCTATTCCGGCGACAAACCAATAGGCGCTCCAGATCACAACTGCGAAAATGATGAAACGTATCAGACCGCGCATTGCAGATGGCCCTTTTTCCTGCGTTGGAATTGATGTTTATAGGCGCAAACAGGCAAGGACCAGAGCTATGACGATGTGGGTTTTCGGATATGGATCGCTGTTGTGGAATCCGGGCTTTCCGGTGGCCCGCAGCGAACGCGCCACATTGCACGGCTACGCGCGGTCCTTCTGCATGAGCTCGATCCACCATCGCGGCACCGAGGAAAAGCCGGGGCTGGTTCTGGCGCTGGACGAACAGGCCGATGCGCAATGCAAGGGTCTGGCGCTGGCGGTTGAAACCGGTCACGAAGACCGCACCCTGCACGAGTTGCGCGAGCGCGAGTTGATATCCTCGGCCTATGTCGAAAAGATGCTGGACGTCCATCTGGACTGCGGCGACGTCATAAGCGCCGTGACCTATGTGATTGATGCCGATCACGTGCAGTATTGCGGCGGCATGCCATTAGAAGAACAGGCGCAGATCATTGCCCATGCCGTGGGTGGGCGCGGCCCCAACACCGAATATCTGTACAATACCGCCGAACACCTGGCCGAGATCGACCTGCGCGATGCCGATCTTGAGTGGTTGGCGCAACGGGTGCGCAGCCTAACCGCATAAACCCTTGGCGTCACCGGCGTTATTTCGTTAGATTCGCGTCAGAGCAGGCAAAAACCGGGAACCACGCGCATGGCGCAGGCACATCAGGGCGCGAGACCCCATTTCTCGCATCCCATTCGGCAAATTGTGATGATGTTGATCGCAATTGCTCTGGCGGGTCTGGGCGTCTTCATGGCGCTGCCCTACGTGATGCCGGTCATTCAGGCCAACCCGTACCTGAACGGCTTTATCATCCTGGTTTTTATCATCGGTGTATTCGCCTGTTTCTATCAGGTGACGCAGCTGATCGGCTCGGTCCGGTGGATCGAAGCCTTTGTCGGCGGAGTCGTCCGCGAAGATGCCCGCACGCCGCAATTACTGGCCCCTTTGGCCTCGCTGTTGCGCGAACGGGGTGCGCGGTCGCAGATCAGTTCCACTTCGACACGATCCATTCTGGACTCGGTCGCGGAACGGGTCGAGGAAGAGCGTGAGATCACCCGCTATATCACCAACGTCCTGATCTACCTGGGCCTTTTGGGGACGTTCTTTGGGCTGGCCACGACCGTTCCCGCCATTGTCGATACCATCCGCAGCCTCAATCCGCAGGAAGGCGAAGAGGGGCTGGCCGTGTTCAACCGTCTTATGGTTGGATTGGAATCTCAGCTACAGGGTATGGGCGTTGCCTTCGGGTCCTCGCTGCTGGGTCTGGCGGGGTCGCTGATCGTTGGCCTGCTTGAACTTTTTGCGGGCCACGGACAAAATCGGTTCTACCGCGAGCTTGAGGAATGGCTGTCATCCATCACCCGCGTCGGCTTTGCCGGGGTCGAGGAGGGCGGCGCGGAACTGGCCGTGTTGACGCCGGTCTTGGACGCGATGTCCGAACAGATGGACGCATTGCAGGACCTCTTTACCGCGCAAGAGGCGGACCGCGCCGCGGTATCGTCCAGACTGGGGCAGTTGGCCGACGCGATCGGGGAGATGAATCAGAGGCAATCGGACAGCGAGGGTGTGACTGCGGCACTGGAGCGTGTCGCTTTGGGCCAGGATGCCCTGTTGGATCACATGCGCGAGCAGGGCGCGGGCGAAGGGATCGACGCCGAAAGCCGGATGCGCCTGCGGTCGATGGACGTGCAATTGCTGCGCATTCTCGAAGAAATCTCGGCCGGTCGGCAGGAGAGCATGAGCGAATTGCGCAAGGATATCGAATTGCTGGTCAAAGCCCTGACATTGCCCCGAGGCGCTGTGCGCACCGCTCCGGAAGGAGAGTAACCTATGGCTCTGTCCCGTCGCACAGGTCAGCGGTTTCAGGGGTCGGTGTGGCCCGGCTTCGTGGATGCCATCACCGGCCTGCTGATGGTGCTGACCTTTGTGCTGACCATCTTCATGGTGGTGCAATTCGTGCTGCGGGAAACCATTTCGGGGCAAGAGGACGAACTGAGCGCCCTGTCCGATGAGGTCGCGGCCCTGGCCGGTGCATTGGGGTTGGAAGAGCGCGAAAACAGCCGGTTGCAGGCGCGTCTGGGTGTGTTGAACACAACCTTGTCGCAGGTCGAGACTGAACTGGTCCAGGCCCAGATTCAGATTACCGATTTTGAAGCGCAGGTTGCGGCTTTGCTGACTGAACAGGACCGCGCCCGGGGGCAGATCGAAACGCTGGAATCGCAGCGAACTGAACTGCAAGGCGAGCGGGATGCATTAAGTCAGGCTCTGGCCCAAAGCCGCGATGAGATCGATGCGCAGACCGAGGCTGCGCGCCTGGCCGCTGCACAGCGCGAAGCGCTGGAGGCTCTGGTCGCCGATCTTGAACAAAGTGATGCGGCGCAGTCCACCCGGATCACCGAACTTGAAGACCAGCTTGGCGCAGAAGAAGCGGCCAGACTGGCCGAAGCCGCAGCCGCCGAGGCCCTGCGCGACCGTTTGCAGAATGCCGATGCCGAACTGACCGCCATGACCCTGGCGCTGGAGGCGCAACGCAAGCAGGCCGAGGAAACTCTGACATTGCTGGCCGCCGCACAGGCCGCCAGAGCAGAGCTGGAGCGCCAGTTCGGTGCGTTGAACCCGGAAGAGTTGCAGGCCCAGTTGCAGGCGGCGCTGGCTGCGCAAACGCAGGCGCAGGCCGAGGCGCAGGCCCAGCGGTCGCTTGCTGATGAGCGCGCCGCCCTGCTGGCAGTGGCGCGCGACACACTTTCGTCTGAAAAAGCGATTTCGGAAAGGGCGCAGCGTGAAACCGCTTTGCTGAATCAGCAGATGGCGGCGCTGCGCGAACAGCTTGGCGGGTTGCAGGCCCTGCTGGACGATTACGAAGAACGCAATGCGGCGGCCGATATCCGCATCCAGACACTGGGCCAGGACCTCAACGCCGCGTTGGCGCGCGCGGCGTCGGAAGAACGCCGCCGACGTCTGCTGGAAGAGGCCGAGCGCGCCCGGCTGGAGGCTGAGGCCGAAGCTCTGTCCGGTCAGAATGAGGAACTGGCAGCGCAGGCCGAGGACCTGCAGCGCTACCGCTCGGAGTTCTTCGGCCGGTTGCGCGACGTGCTGGGTGATCAGGAAGGTGTCCGGATCGAAGGCGACAGGTTTGTGTTTTCCTCAGAAGTTCTGTTCGACACCGGATCGGCGATCCTGTCGGGGGCCGGGCAGCAGGAGGTTGCGAAAGTGGCCAACATCCTGCGCAGCGTGGCCGCCGAAATACCGGAAGGCTTGAACTGGGTGATCCGGGTCGACGGCCACACGGACAACGTGCCTCTGGCTGGGTCGGGGCGTTACCGGGACAATTGGGAGCTTAGCCAGGGGCGGGCATTGTCGGTGGTGCGTTATATGGTCGACGCTTTGGGCATCCCGCCGAACCGGCTTGCCGCCAACGGGTTTGGAGAGTTTCAGCCGGTCAACCCGGCCGACACGCCAGAGGCCCGGGCGCAGAACCGCCGGATTGAACTGAAACTGACCGAGAGATGACGCGGTGAAACCCGCGATTGAGACCCGTGTCGCGCGGTATCTGACCCACCCGCAGGTCTTGATCGACCCCGCAGTGGACGTTCCGAACTGGTCGCTGAACGATCTTGGCAGATCCCGCGTGGCTGACCTGGCCCAAGACCTTGGCGCGCTGCGGCGGACAAGGCGGGTGATCAGCAGCACAGAGACCAAGGCGATTGAAACCGCCAAACCTCTGGCGGCTGCCCTGGGGGTGCAGGCCGAACTACGTCCGGACATGCACGAGATTGACCGCAGCGCTACAGGGTATTTGCCAGCAGACGAATTTGAGGCTGTTGCCGATCAGTTTTTCGCCACCCCTGAGGACAGCGTCAGAGGGTGGGAAAGGGCAATAGATGTTCAGAGACGCATCAAGCACGCAGTTTCACGCTGTTTGTCGGAACCGGGGGAGGGCGACATCCTTTTTGTCGGGCATGGCGGTGTCGGCACGCTGCTCTACTGCGCACTGTCAGGTCTGCCGATTAGCCGGAAACATGATCAGAGTCCCGGAGGTGGAGGCAACTGGTTCCAGTTCGATCTGGATCGAATGAAGCCCCTGCAACCGTGGCGTCCGATGGAAACGCTGTATGGGTCATGAATCAAGCGGCCCTGTATGGATCGGTTGCAAAGAAAAAGCCCGCTGAAGGACAGCGGGCTTTGAAATTTTGAAGGGGTCGATTAATCCGCCGTCAGCAACGGGGGTTTGTCCCCCGGAATGCGTGGCTGATCGGGGCCCAGAATCTCCAGATCCAGTTCGCCTTTCTTGACCGACACACGGACCACACCGCCCTTGGCCAGCTTGCCGAACAGCAGCTCCTCGGCCAGAGGTTTCTTGATGTGCTCCTGGATCACGCGGCCCAGCGGACGCGCGCCCATCTTGTCGTCATAACCCTTGTCAGCCAGCCATTCGGCGGCTTTGGGCGTCAGGTCGATTGTCACGTTGCGATCCAGCAACTGCGCCTCAAGCTGCAGGACGAATTTCTCGACCACTTGCAGGATGACCTCTTTCGGCAGCGGTGCGAAGGAAATCACCGCGTCCAGACGGTTGCGGAATTCCGGCGTGAACATGCGTTCGATCGCGGCGGTATCTTCACCTTCGCGACGGTCACGGGCAAAGCCGATAGCGGCCTTGGCCTGTTCTTGCGCGCCCGCGTTCGAGGTCATGATCAGCACCACGTTGCGGAAATTCACCGTGCGGCCGTTGTGGTCGGTCAACTCACCGTGGTCCATCACCTGCAACAGGATATTGAACACGTCCGGATGCGCTTTCTCGATCTCGTCCAGCAGCAGCACGCAATGCGGATGCTGATCGACGCCATCAGTCAGCAGGCCACCCTGATCAAAGCCCACATAACCCGGAGGCGCACCGATCAGACGGGAAACCGCGTGTTTCTCCATGTATTCCGACATGTCAAAGCGCAGCAGTTCCACACCCAGCGTATCCGCCAGTTGTTTCGCCACTTCGGTCTTACCCACACCTGTCGGACCGGCGAACAGGTAGTTGCCGATGGGCTTTTCAGGCTCGCGCAGACCGGCACGGGCCAGTTTGATGGCGCTGGACAGCGCCTCGATGGCTTCGTCCTGACCGAACACCACCCGTTTCAGCGAGGCTTCGAGGTCTTTCAGAACCTCGGCATCGTCTTTGGTGACGTTCTTGGGCGGGATGCGGGCGATCTTGGCAACCACAGCCTCGATTTCCTTCACGCCGATGGTCTTACGACGTTTGCTTTCCGCGACCAGATGCTGTGCCGCGCCGGCCTCGTCAATCACGTCGATGGCCTTGTCCGGCAGTTTGCGGTCATTGATGTAGCGTGCCGACAGTTCCACAGCGGTCTTGATCGCATCCGCAGTGTATTTGATCTCGTGATGCTTTTCGAAATAGGGTTTCAGACCGCGCAGAATCTTCACGCTGTCCTCGACCGAAGGTTCGTTCACGTCAATCTTCTGGAACCGGCGGCTCAGCGCGCGGTCCTTTTCGAAGTGCTGACGGAATTCCTTATACGTGGTCGATCCCATGGTGCGCAGCTTGCCGCCCTGCAGGGCAGGTTTCAGCAGGTTCGAGGCATCCATCGCGCCGCCCGAGGTGGCACCGGCACCGATCACGGTGTGAATTTCGTCGATGAACAGCACCGCGTCGGGGTGATCTTCCAACTCGGTCACAACCGCCTTGAGCCGTTCCTCGAAATCACCGCGATAGCGGGTACCGGCCAGCAACGCGCCCATGTCCAGCGAATAGATGGTGGTTTCCGACAGCACGTCAGGCGCCTCACCGGCCACGATCTTGTGCGCAAGACCTTCGGCGATGGCGGTTTTGCCGACGCCCGGATCCCCCACCAGCAGCGGGTTGTTCTTGCGGCGGCGGCAGAGAACCTGAATACAGCGCTCAACCTCATCGGCGCGGCCGATCAGCGGATCGACATCACCGGCCCGCGATTTCGCGTTCAGATCGATGCAGTATTTACCCAGCGCGCTTTCCTTCTGCTCGCCTTCGCCCGAACTGGACTGAACCTCTTCCTCCACCTGATCCGCGCCAGAGACCGAGCGGCTTTCGCCATAGGCCGGGTCCTTGGCGACCCCATGCGCGATGAAGTTCACCGCGTCATAGCGGGTCATGTCCTGTTCCTGCAGGAAATAGGCCGCATTGCTTTCGCGTTCGGCGAAGATGGCAACCAGAACATTGGCCCCGGTCACTTCGGTCCGGCCCGAGCTTTGAACGTGGATCGCAGCGCGCTGGATGACGCGCTGGAACGCGGCTGTGGGTACGGCTTCGGATCCGTCAATATCGGTGACCAGATTGGAAAGGTCTTCGTCAATGAATTCGACCAGAGTGCCGCGCAACTCGTCCAGATCGACGCTGCAGGCTTTCATGACGCGAATGGCGTCAGGCTCCTCAAGCAGCGCCAGCAACAGATGCTCCAGCGTTGCGAATTCGTGGCGCCGTTCATTCGCCGCCGCCAGGGCCGCGTGAATGGCTTGTTCTAATGTGCTCGAGAATGAAGGCACGCGGGTGCTCCTCTGTCTTGGGTCGAAGGGGCAGGCTTCGGCCGGAAACCCCCTCCAACCATGTCCTCATACTATTAGAGTTTGGTTGATCGTGGCCCGGCTTCAAGGGTTTTCTTTCACTTGACAGTCACATTTCACGTGACCGTGGCCGTGAAGAGATCGAAATAGGCGCTAGAACCGGTCTTTTCTAGCCCGCACTTCGGCAAAAACGGCAGCGGAATCGGCGTTTTCCATTCCAAGATGGACCTGAATTGACGGATCGGCGGCGCGCAGAAACGGGTTTGTGGCTTTTTCCAGCGCCAGAGATGACGGAACCGTGGACTCTCCGGCAGCGCGGAGGCGATCGATATCGGCCACGCGTTGCTGTAATGCGGCGTTGTCGGGATCGACGGTCACCGCAAATTTTGCGTTGGATTGTGTATATTCGTGTCCAGAACACACCATTGTTTCGTCCGGCAGGGCGGCGAGCTTGCTGAGTGAGGCCCACATCTGCAGTGCGGTTCCTTCGAACAGGCGACCGCAACCAAGTGCCATCAGGCTGTCGGCGGTGAAAACCACTGCACTTTGCGGCAGGTAGTACGCGACGTGGCCAACCGTGTGACCAGAGACATCGATCACCTGGACGGGTTCACCACCGATTTCGAACGTATCGCCTTCGTTGACCTGCTGATCCAGCGGCGGCAGGCGATGGGCATCGGCGGCAGCGCCGATCACCTGTGCGGGATGCTGGTTTAGGATGTCGGCCAGCCCATCGACGTGATCCCAATGGTGGTGGGTCAGCAGAACATGCGACAGGGTCCACCCCCGTGCCGCCAGTTCAGCCAGAATCGGCGCGGCTTCGGGGGCGTCGACCAGCGCAGTGTCCCCGGTTGCGGCATCATGCGCCAGAAATGCGTAATTGTCGCTGAGACAGGGAATGGTGACGATCTCAAGAGGCATGGCCTTTTGCCTTTTCGTTGCTAGACTGCGCTCAGCTAAGCCGATTGACCGGGTGTCCGCAATGCATCTTGATGTGCAGGATCTGAGGAATTTTTACTATCGCAGCACCCTGGGTCGGGCCGCACAGGCCGCGATCCGCGGGCGGCTGGTCGATCTGTGGCCCGAAGCAAAGGGTCAGACTGTGGTCGGCTTTGGATTCGCGGTTCCGCTGCTGCGGCCTTATCTGGCGGATGCGCGACGGGTGATCGGCCTGATGCCCGGCCCGCAGGGGGTGATGCCCTGGCCGGCCGGGATGCCCAATGTTTCCGTGCTGACTGAAGAGACGCTCTGGCCCATCGAAACCGGCCATGTGGACAAGCTGGTTGTCATGCACGGGCTTGAGACCTCAAGCCGCCCCAGCGAATTGCTGAACGAATGCTGGCGGGTTCTGGGGCCGGGTGGTCGCGCCCTGTTTGTTGTGCCGAACCGGGCCGGTCTCTGGTCGCGCACGGATCGAACGCCCTTTGGCTTTGGGCGTCCCTATTCGGCATCACAGTTGGAAGGCCAGCTCAAGGCGCATCACTTCCTTCCCGAGAACCATTGTTCCGCGCTGTATCTGCCGCCGTCATTCCGTCGATTTTGGTTGAAATCAGGCAGTCTGATCGAAAAAACCGGTCAGCGTGTGCCGACGGTCATGGCGGGCGGTGTTCTGATGGTTGAAGTCACCAAGCATATCCGGCCACCCAGCGGCAGCGTCACCAAGGACAGGGAACGACGCCCGATCAAAGCGCTGGACGGTCTGTTGAAGCCAGCGTAGAAAAATGTCTCGTTTTGCGACGCTTCAAACTGTGAAATTGCGGAAAAAAGGTCACAGGAATCGCAAAAACCTACAGTTTGGTAACATTTTTCCCTCGTTTCAGGCGCACCAAAGGGTCGCACTTGGCGTAAGCGTCTGAAAACAATGACTTTGTGGATAAAACGCTTCCCGTGATAATATATTGCTAGCTGGGTTCGCCTCTGCTACATCCCCGGTGATTTTGATCCCCGGCCGCATGGACGGGGTTTCTTCACGCCCCCGGGGTAGCTGCCGCAACGCGAATTCGGGGCCCAAAATATCGGAAGGGTGGACGTGTCCGAACCAGCTTCGATTTCCACAGGCATTGCCGAGCGCTATGCCACCGCGATCTTCGAGATCGCCAAAGAGAATAACGACCTTGCAGGTCTGGAAACCGGAATCAACGATCTGGCAGCAGCTTTGGGCGAAAGCGCCGAATTGCGCGACCTGATCGCGTCGCCTCTGGTTTCACGCGTCGAACAGGAAGGCGCGATCACCGCAATCGCTGACAAGATGGGTCTGAACCCGATCCTGCGCAATACGCTGGGCCTGATGGCGCAAAAACGCCGCCTTTTCGTGGTGCCGCAGCTGGTGCAGGTACTGCGCGACATGCTGGCGGATGAACGTGGCGAAGTGACCGCCGATGTCGCCTCGGCCAAGGCGCTGACCAAGACACAACTGGAAAAACTGTCCAAGACGCTGTCCGAGCGTGTGGGCAAGACCGTGACAATCAATGCGACCGTGGATGAAAGCCTCATCGGCGGTCTTGTCGTTAAAGTGGGCTCGAAAATGATCGACAGTTCGATCCGTTCGAAGCTGAACTCCCTACAGAATGCAATGAAAGAGGTCGGATAAATGGGAATCCAAGCTGCAGAGATTTCTGCAATCCTGAAGGACCAGATCAAGAATTTTGGTCAGGAAGCCGAAGTGGCCGAGATCGGCCGCGTGCTGAGCGTCGGTGACGGGATTGCCCGTGTATACGGCCTGGACAACGTGCAAGCGGGTGAGATGGTCGAATTCCCCGGCGGCATCATGGGCATGGCCCTGAACCTGGAAAGCGACAACGTGGGTGTCGTTATCTTCGGGTCCGACCGTGACATTAAGGAAGGTGACACCGTCAAGCGCACCAACTCGATCGTGGACGTTCCGATCGGTGACGAGCTGCTGGGCCGCGTTGTAGACGGTCTGGGCAACCCGCTGGACGGCAAAGGCCCGATCAACGCCTCCAAGCGTGGCGTTGCAGACGTCAAAGCCCCGGGCATCATCCCGCGTAAATCGGTGCACGAGCCGATGGCAACCGGCCTGAAATCGGTTGACGCGATGATCCCGATTGGCCGTGGCCAGCGGGAACTGATCATTGGTGACCGTCAGACCGGTAAAACCGCCGTTGCTCTGGACACCATCCTGAACCAGAAAGTTTACAACGAAGCCGCCGGCGACGACGAGTCCAAGAAACTTTACTGCGTTTACGTTGCGGTTGGTCAGAAGCGTTCGACCGTTGCGCAGCTGGTGAAGAAACTGGAAGAGTCCGGCGCAATCGACTACTCGATCGTCGTGGCCGCGACCGCGTCCGACCCGGCTCCGATGCAGTTCCTGGCGCCTTACGCCGCGACTGCGATGGCAGAGTACTTCCGCGACAACGGCCGCCACGCGCTGATCATCTACGATGACCTGTCGAAACAGGCCGTGTCTTATCGTCAGATGTCGCTGCTGCTGCGCCGTCCGCCCGGACGTGAAGCCTATCCGGGTGACGTTTTCTACCTCCACTCCCGCCTGCTGGAGCGTTCGGCGAAGCTGAACGAAGACTTCGGTGCGGGCTCGCTGACTGCTCTGCCGGTTATCGAAACGCAAGGTGGTGACGTTTCGGCCTTTATTCCGACCAACGTGATCTCGATCACCGACGGTCAGATCTTCCTGGAAACCGAACTGTTCTATCAGGGTATCCGTCCTGCCGTGAACACCGGTCTGTCGGTTTCGCGTGTGGGTTCGTCGGCACAGACCGATGCGATGAAGTCGGTTGCTGGTCCGGTCAAGCTGGAACTGGCCCAGTACCGCGAAATGGCTGCGTTTGCGCAGTTTGGTTCGGACCTTGACGCCGCGACCCAGCAGTTGCTGAACCGTGGCGCGCGTCTGACCGAGCTGATGAAACAGCCGCAGTACTCGCCGCTGACCAACGCCGAAATCGTCTGCGTCATCTTCGCGGGCACCAACGGCTACCTCGACAAGATCGAAGTCTCGGACGTTGGCCGCTACGAAGCCGGTCTGCTGGCGCACCTGCGCGGTAAGCACGCTGACCTGCTGAAGTGGATCACCGACGAAGATCCGAAGATCAAAGGTGACGCGTCCGACAAGATCAAGGCAGCGATCGACGAATACGCCGCGACCTTCGCTTGATAGGAGGTTCCGATGCCTAGTCTGAAGGACCTTAAAAACAGGATCGAGTCGGTCAAATCGACCCGCAAGATCACCAAGGCCATGCAGATGGTCGCGGCAGCAAAACTGCGCCGCGCCCAGGAATCTGCCGAAGCCTCGCGCCCCTATGCCGAACGGTTCAATGCCGTGATGGCGGGGCTGGCGGCGTCGGTCGGGGGCAGCGACAGCGCCCCCAAGCTGCTCCGTGGTACGGGCAGCGATGATGTCCATCTGCTGGTTGTCATGACAGCTGAACGCGGCCTGTGCGGCGGCTTCAACGCGAACATCGCCAAGCTTGCCCGCGCCAAAGCGGACGAGCTGCGCGGCAAGGGCAAGACGGTCAAGGTTCTGACCGTCGGCAAGAAAGGCCGCGACGCGCTCAAGCGCGATTTGGGCGATCTGTTCGTCGGACATGTGGACCTGAGCGAAGTCAAGCGTCTGGGCTATTCCAACGCGCAGGACATCGCCAAGGACGTGCTGTCCCGCTTTGACGGCGGTGAGTTCGACGTTGCCACGATCTTCTACTCGAAGTTCGTCAACGTCGTGACACAGATCCCGACGGCACAGCAGGTCATCCCAGCCTCGTTCGAAGACGAAGCGACGGATGACGACAGCGGTGCCATCTTCGATTACGAGCCCAGCGAAGAGGCCATCCTGGCCGACCTGCTGCCCAAGGGGGTTGCGACCGCGATCTTCTCGGCTCTGCTCGAAAACGGAGCGTCTGAACAGGGTGCACGGATGTCCGCGATGGACAACGCGACACGCAACGCGGGTGAGATGATCGACAAGCTGACGATCCAGTTCAACCGCTCGCGTCAGGCCGTGATCACCAACGAGCTGATTGAAATTATTTCCGGCGCCGAAGCGCTGTAGAGACATACCGGAGACGAAACATGGCGAATGCAAAAGGCAAAGTCACACAGATCATCGGGGCCGTCGTCGACGTGCACTTCGAAGATCAGCTGCCTGAAATTCTGAACGCGCTGGAAACCACCAACAACGGCAAGCGCCTGGTGTTGGAAGTTGCCCAGCACCTGGGTGAAAACACCGTCCGCACCATCGCGATGGACGCGACCGAAGGTCTGGTCCGTGGCGAAGTGGTAACAGACACCGGCGGCCCGATCTCGGTTCCGGTTGGCAACGCCACCCTGGGCCGCATCCTGAACGTGGTTGGCGAGCCGATCGACGAAAAAGGCCCGGTTGAAGCGACCGAAGCCCGCGCGATCCACCAGCCTGCGCCGACCTTTGACGAACAGTCGACCGAGTCGGAAGTTCTGGTTACCGGTATCAAGGTTGTTGACCTGCTGGCCCCCTACGCCAAAGGCGGTAAAATCGGCCTGTTCGGCGGCGCCGGCGTTGGTAAAACCGTTCTGATCATGGAACTGATCAACAACATCGCCAAAGTACACTCCGGCTTCTCGGTGTTTGCGGGCGTTGGTGAACGGACCCGTGAAGGCAACGACCTGTACTGGGAAATGATCGAATCGAACGTGATCAAGCCGGACAACCTGTCGGAAAGCCAAGTGGCTCTGGTTTACGGTCAGATGAACGAACCTCCCGGAGCGCGCGCGCGTGTTGCTCTAACCGGTCTGACCCTGGCCGAGCAGTTCCGCGACCAGTCCGGTACCGACGTTCTGTTCTTCGTCGACAACATCTTCCGCTTCACGCAGGCGGGCTCCGAGGTTTCGGCTCTGCTGGGTCGTATTCCTTCGGCGGTGGGTTACCAGCCGACCCTGGCCACCGACATGGGCGCCCTGCAGGAACGCATCACTTCGACCAAGTCGGGTTCGATCACCTCGGTGCAGGCGATTTATGTTCCTGCGGACGACCTTACCGACCCTGCGCCGGCAACCTCGTTTGCTCACTTGGACGCGACCACCGTTCTTAACCGTGCGATCTCGGAAAAGGGTATCTACCCGGCGGTTGACCCCCTCGACTCGACCTCGCGCCTGCTCGACCCGGCCATCGTTGGCGAAGAGCACTACAAGGTGGCAACCGACGTTCAGCAGATCCTCCAGCGCTACAAGTCGCTGCAGGACATCATCGCCATCCTCGGCATGGACGAACTGTCGGAAGAAGACAAACTGACCGTGGCCCGTGCCCGTAAGATTGAACGCTTCCTGTCGCAGCCGTTCGACGTGGCCGAGGTTTTCACCGGCTCGCCGGGCGTTCAGGTTCCTCTGGATGTGACCATCTCGTCGTTCAAAGCGGTTGTCGCTGGCGAATACGACCACCTGCCCGAAGCGGCCTTCCTGATGGTTGGCGGCATCGAAGAAGTGATCGCCAAAGCCGAGAAAATGGCAGCAGAAGCCGCCTAAGGAGTATCCCTGATGGCAAACACGATGCAATTCGACCTCGTCAGCCCCGAGCGGAGCCTTGCTTCGCTTGCGGCGACCGCGGTCCAGATTCCCGGCGCGGACGGGGACATGACGGCAATGCCCGATCATGCCCCCACCATCACCACACTGCGCCCGGGCATCCTGAAGGTCGAGGCACCCGAAGGCTCCAGTGAATATCTGGTCACCGGCGGATTTGCCCAGATCAACGGCGAAAGCCTGTCGGTTCTGGCCGAAAAGGCCATTCCGGTGGCCGAGGTGACCCGGTCGCATCTGGACGACCTGATCGCCGAAGCGCGCGCCTCGCACGAGGCGGCAAAAACCGGCGAGGATCAGACCATCGTCGACGACGCAGCCAAGCTGCTGGCCGACATGGAAGCCCTTGGGACGCATATGAGCCTGTAAGGCAAAATGCGCTTAGATTTGCGAAACGGCCCCGCCTTAGCGGGGCCGTTTTTTTTGTCGTGATTTTGCGGAGGCGCCGGGATAAGGTTTGGAAATTCATAGATAAAGACGACAAAATGAGAACTTTTCGAACCCATCCCATTGGCATTGATCAGGGCGAAGCCGTGCTGTTTTCCGACTTCGCCGACGGCGGCGACATGTGGACCGGCGAAGGTCCGAGAGAGCGTCGCTCGGCCATCACCTTCAGCCAGCCGTTTCGCTCGGCCCCCTTGGTTCAAATAGGTATTTCGCTGTGGGATGTTGACACAACCTCGGCCCTGCGCGCCGAAGTGGCGGCCGAAGACATCACGCCGGAAGGCTTCAGCGCCGTGTTCCGCACGTGGTCAGACACACGTATCGCGCGGATACGGGTGACGTGGACCGCGATAGGCGAAGTTGCGCACCCGGATGACTGGGATATTTCCTGACGATCAAATCTACGGAACTAATTCGATTTAGGCGACTATTCCTGACCCTAGCCGCCTAAAGCAGAAATTGGGGCGGCGGAAACTGCCGCCCCCATGGACTTCAATCCATGTGGTACATCGACTCGTAGATCGGCGTCAGTGTCTTATCCTCGAACAGAGACGACACGCTGGTGCCGTTCCAGATGTTCAGGATCGCTTGCGTAAAGATCGGCGCGGTGGGCACGATGCGGATGTTCTTCGCCTTGGCGATCTCTTTGGTGGGCTGGATCGTATCGGTCAGCACCAGAGATTTCATGACCGAGTTTGTCACCCGTTCCACCGCCGGGCCGCTCATCACGCCGTGGGTGATGTAGGAATGGACCTCTTTCGCGCCGTTATCCAGCAGCACCTGCGCCGCCTTGCACAGCGTACCGGCGGTGTCGCACATGTCGTCGACGATCAGGCAGATCTTGTCCTTGACGTCACCGATCACAGTCATCTCGGCCACCTCACCGGCCTTTTCGCGGCGCTTGTCCACGATCGACAGGGGGGCGTTGATCCGCTTGGCCAGTTCACGCGCGCGGGCGACGCCGCCGACGTCGGGCGAAACGACCATGATTTCGTCCATCTGGTCCTTGAACTGGTTTTTCACGTCCAGCGCAAAGATCGGCGAAGCATAGAGGTTGTCGACCGGAATATCGAAAAAGCCCTGAATCTGTGCGGCATGCAGATCCATGGTCAGCACCCGCTCGATCCCCGCTCCGGTCAGCATGTTGGCCACCAGCTTGGCGGAAATAGGCGTGCGGGCCTTGGTGCGGCGGTCCTGACGGGCATAGCCGAAATAGGGGATAACGGCGGTGATGCGTTGTGCCGACGACCGGCGCAGCGCGTCGGCGATGATCAGCAATTCCATCAGATTGTCATTGGCCGGGTTCGAGGTCGGCTGGACGATGAACATATCCTCGCCCCGGACATTCTCGAACACTTCGACGAAAATCTCGCCATCATTGAACCGTTCAACCCGCGCATCGACCAGTCCCTGATCGACACCGCGATACAGGCTCATGCGGCGCGAGATTGTTTCGGCAAGCGGAAGGTTTGCGTTCCCAGCGATGAGCTTGGGTTCGTTGAGTGTCGGCATCGGCTGAAGTCCCCGGGCAGCAATGGCAATGTGACAGATTCGTGATGTTGACACCGCTTAGCATGGCCTTACCGTCCAGCAAAGATTTCGCAGCGGAGAAAGTGCACATGGCCGATATTGACTACTTTTTTGCGACACTCTCGCCTTATTCCTACCTGGCCGGGACCCGGCTGGAAGAGATTGCGGCCAAACATGGCGCGACGATCAGTTACAAACCGCTGGATCTTATTGCCTTGTTCGGGCGGACCGGGGGGACGCCGCCGAAAGACCGGCACATTTCGCGCATCGAATACCGCGCGCAGGAGTTGCTGCGGCAGTCGAAAAATCTGGGAATGAAGTTCAACCTTCAGCCTGCGCATTGGCCGACCAATATGGCACCGTCCTCTTACGCCGTGATTGCGGCGACCAGGGACGGATCGGGGGATGTGGGCAAGCTGGTCCATTCTGTTCTGCGCGCCTGCTGGGCCGAAGAGAAGGATATCGCGCAGGATGATGTGATCCGCGAGTGTCTGACGCAGGCCGGGTTTGACCCGGGGCTTGCTGACAGCGGTTTGCTCGTCGGTGCAGAAACCTATGCCGCCAATCTTGAGGAGGCTGTCGACCGCGGAGTCTTTGGCGCGCCGTTTTACATCACCGAAGATGATCAGCGGTTCTGGGGGCAGGATCGGCTGGATGATCTGGACCGGCATCTGGCGGAACTGAAAGGATAGTGAGCCCCTTGCCTTCGGTTTTTGTCCGAACGTTGGGGCAGGGCACCCGCAATGTTCTGGCCCTGCATTGCACCATCGCCCATTCCGGGGCCTGGTCAGGTCTGGCTTTGGCACTGGAGGGCGAGGCTCAGCTGACCGCGCCGGATATGCTGTCCCACGGCCGCAGCCCTGACTGGGACGGGCAGGGCGATTATTTCGATCTGGTCACTGCGTGCACCGCAGGGCAGATAACCCGGCCGGTGGACGTCATCGGCCATTCCTTCGGCGCCATGATCGCGTTGCGGCTGGCGGTGGAACATCCCGATCTGTTCCACAGCGCCGTTCTGATCGAACCGGTTTTCTTTGCCATCGCCGCGCAGGATGCACCGGACCTGCTGGCGCAGCATGGTGACGACGCCGGCCCCTATGAGGCCGCCCTTGCCGCTGGTGACATGGCGCTGGCCGCGCGGTTGTTCAACCGGTTGTGGAGCACAGACGACAGCCCGCGTTGGCCGGATTTGCCGGAGCATACACGCGCGGCGATGGTCCGGGGCATGCATGTTGTGCCTGCCGTCGACAACGTGCTTTTTCAGGACAAGACCGGATTTCTGGAGGCCGGAGTTCTGGATCGCGCCAATATGCCCACCCTGATCGTGAGCGGGTCAAGGACGCACCCGGTCATGCCCGCCGTTTGCCGTGGACTGGCGCAAAGATTGCCCAACGCAGCCTGCGCGCGCGTCCACGGGGCCGGGCATATGGTGCCGATTTCCCATCCGAAGGAAACCGCGGTTCTGGTGCGGCAATTCTGGAGTCAGCTCCCGGCGGTGGATACCTGAAACTGAGTTGGCGCGGTTTCACCGTACGTCAAAGCAGGGACAGGAACCTGTCGATTTCCCCGGCGCTGATGGACCAGTCGCACACCAGACGGCAGGCCAGGATTTCCGCGTCGTCGCCCCCGTCCAGCTCTGCCCCCCACAGGTGATAGACGGCCCCGGCCTTGTGCAGCTGTTTGTGCCGCGCGCGCGAGAACCGGGCAAAGATCATATTGGCCTGCGGTTCGTGCAGGAACGAAGCCCCTTTTGCCCGCAACCCCTCAGCCAGCCGGGCGCAGTTGTCATTCGCCTGACGCGCCAGTTTCAGCCACAGGTCGTCCTGAAGATACGCCGCCATCTGAGCCGACAGATAGCGGTGCTTGGAAAACAGATGCGCGCCCCGCTTGCGGCGCAGCTCAAATTCCCAGGCCTTGGATTCGTCAAAGAACACGACCGCTTCGACCCCCATCAGCCCGTTCTTGGTGCCGCCGAAGCTTACGGCGTCCACGCCCGCTTTCCATGTCATCTCGGCCGGTGAACAGTTCAGCGCCACCAGCGCGTTAGTGAACCGCGCGCCGTCCAGATGCACTGGCAGGTCGTATTCCTTGGCGACGCCGCACAACGCCTGCAGCTCGGCCAGAGAATAAACTGACCCGCGCTCGGTCACCTGTGTGATCGACACCGGGCCCCGCTGAGGGCCATGCACGCCGCGCGTTTCCTCGGCCAGAATAGACCGGCGCAGGGCCTCGGGCTCCATCTTGTCGTCACCGGGCACCAGCGTCAGTTTCGCGCCGCTGTAGAATTCCGGCGCGTTGCACTCATCCTCGTGGATATGGGCGACGGGAGAACAAAAAACCGTCTCCCATGGCTTGGCCAATGTTGCCAGCGCCAGCACATTTGCGGCGGTGCCGGTGGCCACCAGATAGACCGCCGCGCCCGGCGCCTCAAAGATGCCCCGGATGCGATCGCGCACCTCGTTCATCAGCGTGTCAGCCCCATAGGCCATCTGATAGCCCTGGTTGGCTTCGTTCAATGCGGCCATGACCTGCGGGTGGACCGGGCCGGAATTGTCAGAAGCGAAATACATCAGCTGGGCTCCTCGATGATATAGTCTTCCCATTCTTCGATGGGCGTTTCGAACTCTGACACTGTGCGCCCCTGAACCGAAATCCCGGCAGCGTGCACGCTGTCCGGCGTACCAGATATCAACGGGTGCCAGTCGTAAAGAGGTTTCCCTTCCCACAGCAGGCGATAGGCGCAGGTCTGCGGCAGCCAATAGGCGTGATCGTCGATATTGTCCGGCTTCATCACGATACATTCCGGCACGAACTGGTGGCGGATGTCGTATTGCGTGCAACGGCAGGTTTCGTCGTCCAGCAAACGGCAGGCGACGCAGGTCAGCGCAACTTCGCCACTGTCCTCATCCTCAAGCTTGTTCAGGCAGCACTTGCCGCAGCCGTCGCACAGCGCTTCCCACTCGCGCTGGTTCATTTTGGTCAACGGTTTGCGTTCCCAGAACCGGGGGCTCAGGCCGTTGCGGTCGATCGGGTCGGTGGTCATAGTTCCGCCAGTAGGGCACGGGCCGTGTCGCAATCGGCCTCCATCTGGGCGACCAGTCCGTCCAGCCCGTCGAATGTCATCTCGGGGCGCAGGTAGTCGACCAGACCGACGGACAACGTGGTGCCATACAGATCGCCGGAAAAGTCGAACAGGAAGGTTTCAATGTTGGGAACCTCGCCCTGAAACATCGGCCGTGTGCCCACCGAGGCCGCGCCGTGGTAGCTGCCCTGATGGGGGCCGTCCAGAACATCGACAAGCACCGCGTAGACGCCGAATTTTGGCGGGTGCAGCCCTTCGATGGACATATTGGCTGTGGGAAAACCCAGTTCGCGCCCCCGTTGTTCGCCGCCTATTACCTCGCCTTCGATCCGGTGCCAGTGGCCCAGCATCGCCGCTGCGTCGCGCGGCCGGCCATCGGTCAGGGCCGTGCGGATCGCGGTGGACGAAACCACATTCTCGGACCGCTCCATCAGCGGGGCGATGGTCACACCAAAGCCCATCTGTTGGCCGAACCGGGCCATGTCATCCGCCGTTCCGCTGCGCCCCTTGCCGAAACAGAAATCGGCACCGACGACGATGTGGGACAGGCCCAGCCCGTCACAAATCACGTTGCGGGCAAACTCGTCGGGCAACAGCCCGGCCAACGCGGCGTTGAAAGGCAATTCATACAGCTTCCGCACCCCCAGCTTTTCCAGACGGTGCGCGCGGGCGTTGCCGCGCATCAGGCGAAAGGGCGGGGCGTCAGGCGCAAAATACTCCCGCGGATGCGGCTCGAATGTCAGCACGCCCAGCGGCGCGGACGGGGCCGCGCTGCGCGCCAGTTCGATCACCGACTGATGGCCGACATGCACGCCGTCAAAATTCCCGATCGCCACGCTGGCGCCGCGGTCCTGATGCTCGACAAACTGAAAATCCCGGATGATGCGCATGGCGTCTGCCTAGCGGGACTGGTGCGCTTGTTCAAGGGCCTGAGAGGTCAGAGAATCCTCAGTCGAATTTGCGTGACGGTGCCAGCACCATGGCTTCACCCACCAGCACCTTTTTGCCGTCGACCGCACAGTGGCAATCCAGCTTGACCCGGCGTTTGGCAAAGTCGATATCGATCACCTTGACCTCGGCATAAACCATGTCGCCGGGGCGGACAGGGGCGAGGAATTTCAGCGACTGGCCCATGTAGACCGTGCCGTGACCCGGAAGTTGTTCACCGATCACGGCCGAGATCAGCCCGGCAGTCAGCATCCCGTGCGCGATACGGCCCTCGAAAATCGTGTCGCGGGCATAATCGTCGTCCAAATGTACCGGATTCCGGTCGGTCGACACCTGCGCGAACATCTCGATATCTTCATCCGTCACCACTTTGCGCAGGTGACGGGTCATGCCCATTTCGATGTCTTCAATACAGATCGTTCCGCGTGGAAGATTGTCCAACATGTCGCCCTCACTCGAATCCTTCGGGCAACAAAAAAACATTAGCTACCCTGGTTGGGAAACTTTATTACTTCGCAAGCGCAGAAAATCAAGACATTTCTGTTCAGCGCAAACGACCAATCGTGTAGGTCGGATTGATATTTTCCCTTGCAATATAATCGGTTAGGGATTCGTGATGCGGATGATGCGTGGTTTTTGTTTCAGCAGCGGCCAATCCGCCGGAAATGAACAGAGAATCAATCCCCTCACCCATGCCGCCCAGAATGTCGGTATGCGGGCCGTCTCCGATCACCAGAATGTCGCCATCCACGATGTCATGACCCAGTTCCTGCAGCCTGCGCCGGGCCAGATCGTAGATCGGCGGGTGGGGTTTGCCGAAATACAGGCTTTCGCCCCCCATTTCGGTATACAGCTTGGCCAGTGCACCGGCGCACCATTCCCGGATTTTGCCCCGGTCGACCACGATGTCCGGATTTGCGCATAGCAGCTTCATGCCCTTTTGCTTGGCATAAAGGAAATCCGCGCGGTTGACCGAAGGATCCGCCATCGGATCAAAGGGGCCGCAGCACACGATGCCCTCGGCCTGATCCAGTGGCACACGCTCGATATGGATCGGGTGATGCAGCAGCTTCAGCGGTTCAAAGAACCCGGCGTCGCGCTCCCACTCTCCCATGAAATAGACTTTGTGGCCGACTTCACCGCGGTACATGGCCGACCGGGCGGAATCCCCGCTTGTGGCAATGGTGTCATAGGCATCGGCTGGAACGTTGAACTGCGCCAGTTGCTCGGCCACTCCGGCGCGCGGTTTCGGTGAGTTCGTTACCAGTACCACGACGCCGCCCTGCTGCCGGTAAGCCTGCAGCGCGGCGACTGCCTCGGGGAAGGCGGTGATTCCGTTATGCACACAGCCCCAAAGATCAACGAACAGCGCCTTGTAGCGGTCGGAAACTTCCGTAAGGGAGGAAATAATCTGGGTCATGGGCCCCTCATGTGGCACGTCGGTCAGGTTGGCATGGCTATGGCAGAGCTTGCACCGTTTGGCCAGAGGGGGCTCTGCCCCCGCCGCGGCAAGCCGCGACTCCCCCGAGGTATTTTTGGCCAGATGAAGCAGGGGGTCCATTCTTCATCCAGGGTTTTGTCTTCCACAGCGCGCGGCTGAGCCTTGTAAGAAAGAAAAAGGCGCCCCGAAGGGCGCCTTTCTGTCGGATCAGACCTTAAGGTTCGGTATGATCTGTTTCTTCCGGCTCATGACGCCGGGCAGAACCACCGCATCGCCGTCAACCGACGCGCCAAAGCTCTTTTCTGCAACGCCTTTCACCAGTTCGTTCGGCACCAGCAGGGTGGCTTCTTCGTTCAGGATGTCGACGACGAACAGCAGAACCTGATCAACGCCGTCTTCCTTGGCCACATCAACCATCGAGTTTGACAGGCTGGCCTTGCGGTCGAGTACGACGCCCGGTGCGGTGGTTTCCAGAACCGAAACACGGAACTTGGTGCCGTCGACCTCGTATTCCTTGCTGTCCATGCGGATCAGTTCTGCGTCCGAGAAGGAGGACACATCCGATTTCGCGGCAAACATGTCGGCGGCGTAGGCCGACACGTCCAGACCCAGCTCGGCGGCCAGCTTCTCGGCCACTGCGCGGTCATGCGCGGTGGTGGTGGGCGAGCGAAACTCTAGCGTGTCAGACAGGATGCAGGTCAGCGCCGCGCCTTTGATGGCCTCTGGCATTTTCGCGGCATCGTCGCCCATCAGGTCAACCATGATGGTGGCAGTGCAGGCCAGCGGTCGCACGGTGATGTCGATCGGACCTTTGGTTTCCAGACCGCCGACCAGCTTGTGGTGGTCGATGATGGCGCGGATATCGGCGCTGTTGATGCTGGCGGGCAGCTCGGCCGGGTTGTTGGTGTCGACGATGACAACGGGCGCGTCCGCTTCGACGTCGTCGATGATGCGCGGCTTGGGCAGATCCCAGCGCTGCAGCATGAAGGCGGCTTCGGTGTTGGGCTCGCCCAGCAGAACGGGCTCGGCCTGTTCGCCTTTGACTTCGTTCAGATACCAAGACCACAGGATCGGCGAGCCTGTGGAATCGGTGTCGGGGGATTTGTGGCCAAATACTAGGGTTGTCATGTCAGCGTCCTGAGGATGGAAGATTTGCGCGCCTTATAGGGCGGTCTTCCGGGGTTGTCACCCAGCGGAAGGCAGGATGCGACGGTTGGTCTGAATGTCGGCGGAATTCGGTCAGAAGGGGGCGCGGGTCAGTTGATAGCCTGCCTGCTGAAGCTGGTTCAGCAATCCATGTGTGTCACCCAGATGGCCTGCACCCACGGCAATGACCACCGTCTGATCCTGAAGGCGCAGGATCTTTTCCATCCAGTTGGCGTTCCGCTCGACCAGAAGCTGGTCTTCGAACCCTTTCCATTCTGCCTCGAATTCCTCGAGTGTCAGCCCGGATGCCTCAAGGCCCTGCATTTTGGCAAAGTGAAGGATCTGTGCGTGCCGCTCCTCCAGATAGGCGTTTGCCATTGTGATCAGTTGGTTGCCGTCGGATTGCAGCGCACCGGACAGGCGGCTCAGGGATTGCACCTGTTCCTCGATCGGATGGCTGTCGAATATGGCGATCAGATCCGATACCTGTTCCAGCGAATGCTGGGGGATGCCGTTCGCCTCGGCCACTTCGGCAATCCGCTTGTCCATGCCACGGTCGAAATCGGGCGTTGTCATCAGGCACGGCGGGATCCCAAGGATCATGCTGAGAAACCAGGGGCGCATCTTGGCGGCCATCCAGCTGGGAATACCCCGTTCGGACAAAGATGCGGAAAGCGCGGCCCAGTCTTCCGCAGGCATCAAATCGACCAAAGTCGGACCCGAGGTGATCATGACCGGGCTGAAATCCTTGGCCAGATCACTTTCGAACGCCTTCATGTCGGCGTCGGTGATTTCAAAGAAGAACGCATCCGCGTCGCGCAGGGTCGGTGTCAGCCTGTCAATCACATCACCCATCCGCGCGTCATTGGTGTGCAGGGTCCCTAAAAGGTGCAGAACCGTACCGTCCTTTTCCGCGATCCAGTGATTGCCCTCGGGGAAAAGCGTTTCACTGACCAGTTGGTCCAGCGTCGCCCGTTCCTCGGCAGTCAGGTCCAGCCGCAGATCCCGCCCTTCGCAAGCCGCATGAGCCATTGCGGGCAGCAGGACAAACAACAATAGGCAAAGCAGACGCATGGAGGTGACCCCGGGTTTTCAGGTTTTTGTCCCAAGACATAGCCACGCGGGCAGCGCGGGCGCAAGCCGGCGAATTCTTTGCGGCCTCTCTGGAAATTGCGGAGGATTTGCATAGCATGCGGTCATGAACCGCGAGCAGGACCTCTACCCTCCGATCAAGGCGCTGTTGGAGCGTCAGGGCTATACCGTCAAAGGTGAGGTTGGCGCCGCTGATATCGTGGCCGTGCAGGAGGGCAGTGAGCCGGTTATCGTCGAGCTAAAGCTGCGGTTTTCGCTGGCCCTGTTCCATCAGGCGATCACGCGGCTGAAAGTGACGGATCAGGTTTACATCGGTGTGTGCAAGCCAAAGGGTCGAACGGCCCGGCGGGCGTTAAAGGATAACCTTGCGCTGTGCCGGCGTCTGGGCCTTGGATTGATCACTGTGCGCGCCGACGGCGCGGTCGAGGTGCAATGCGATCCCGGCCCATATGCGCCGCGCAAGGACAAGGTCAGGGCCGCGCGGTTGCTGCGCGAATTCGACCGGCTGGAAGGCGACCCCAACGCCGGAGGTGCCACGCGGCACGGGATCGTCACGGCCTATCGTCAGGACGCGCTGAGATGCGCGGCGCATCTGGCCGAATGCGGGGCAACCAAAGGGGCGGACGTGGCAAAGGCCACCGGTGTGGCCGAAGCCACGCGTATGATGCGCGATAACCATTACGGTTGGTTCGACAAGGTCGCGACAGGCGTCTATGGGCTTTCTGACGCCGGGTATGAGGGCCTGAAGCACTGGGCTTATAGCTGGGAACAAGCTGACTGAGGCCTGCGGTCAAAAAAACCTTCACATCTTGTTGACTCGGGGTTTGCGACCCCCTAGCTATGCGTCGTTATCACTCGGCAGGTCCGAGTGCTAACGGCCTCGCCATCCGGCGGGGGGAGGATAAATAAACTTTGAGCCCAAGGAGCTACAAAGATGGCATTGAAACCGCTTCATGACCGTGTGCTGGTTCGCCGTACCGAAAGCGAAGAGAAAACCGCAGGCGGCCTGATCATTCCTGACAGCGCGAAAGAAAAGCCCAGCGAAGGCGAAGTCGTCGCAACCGGCGAAGGCGCGCGCAAGGACAGCGGCGAACTGATCGCAATGGCTGTGAAAGCTGGCGACAAGATCCTGTTCGGCAAATGGTCGGGCACCGAGGTTCAGGTCGACGGCGAAGAACTGCTGATGATGAAAGAAAGCGACATCATGGGGATCATCGAGTAAGCCCAGGCTTTCTCTGATCTTCACACGCTTTACCTCAATACAATTTCTCAAGGAGAAACAACATGGCTGCTAAGGACGTCAAGTTCGACACCGATGCCCGTAACCGCATGCTGGCAGGCGTCAACATCCTGGCTGACGCTGTCAAAGTGACCCTGGGCCCCAAAGGCCGCAACGTGGTCCTGGACAAATCCTTCGGCGCACCGCGCATCACCAAAGACGGTGTTTCGGTTGCCAAGGAAATCGAACTGGAAGACAAGTTCGAAAACATGGGCGCGCAGATGGTGAAAGAAGTCGCCAGCCGCACCAATGACGAAGCCGGCGACGGCACCACCACCGCAACTGTTCTGGCTCAGTCCATCGTCAAAGAAGGTCTGAAGCAGGTTGCAGCGGGCCTGAACCCGATGGACCTGAAGCGCGGCATCGACCTGGCGACCGCCAAGGTTGTCGAAGGCATCAAAGCCGCTTCGCGCGAAGTCAAAGACTCGGCAGAAGTTGCGCAGGTTGGCACCATCTCGGCCAACGGCGAAGCCGAAATCGGCCAGCAGATCGCAGACGCGATGCAGAAGGTTGGCAACGAAGGCGTCATCACCGTCGAAGAAAACAAAGGTCTGGAAACCGAGACCGACGTTGTCGAAGGTATGCAGTTCGACCGTGGCTACCTGTCGCCTTACTTCGTCACCAACGCAGACAAGATGATCGCAGAGCTTGATGACTGCATGATCCTGCTGCACGAAAAGAAACTGTCCTCGCTGCAGCCGATGGTTCCGCTGCTGGAGCAGGTGATCCAGTCGCAAAAGCCGCTGCTGATCATCGCGGAAGACGTCGAAGGCGAAGCGCTGGCGACTCTGGTTGTCAACAAACTGCGCGGCGGCCTGAAAATTGCTGCTGTCAAGGCACCGGGCTTCGGCGACCGCCGCAAGGCCATGCTGCAGGACATCGCAATCCTGACCGGTGGTCAGGTCATCAGCGAAGATCTGGGCATGAAGCTTGAGAATGTCACCATGGACATGCTGGGCACCGCCAAGAAAATCGAAATCACTAAAGACGAGACCACCATCGTCGACGGTGCTGGCGAGAAAGCCGAGATCGAGGCACGTGTTGCTCAGATCCGCACCCAGATCGAAGAAACCTCCTCGGACTACGACCGTGAGAAGCTGCAGGAACGCGTTGCCAAACTGGCAGGCGGTGTTGCTGTTATCCGCGTCGGCGGCATGACCGAAGTCGAAGTGAAAGAGCGTAAAGACCGTGTGGACGATGCTCTGAACGCGACCCGCGCTGCCGTTCAGGAAGGTGTTGTTGTCGGCGGTGGTGTTGCTCTGGTTCAGGCCGGTAAGGCCCTGAACGAACTGGAAGGCGCAAACGCTGACCAGAACGCAGGCATCAACATTGTGCGCAAGGCCATCGAATCGCCGCTGCGCCAGATCGCTGAAAACGCAGGCGTCGACGGCGCGGTTGTTGCCGGCAAGGTTCGCGAATCTTCGGACGCAGCCTTCGGCTTCAACGCTCAGACCGAAGAATATGGCGACATGTTCTCGTTCGGTGTCATCGACCCGGCCAAAGTTGTCCGTACCGCTCTGGAAGACGCGGCATCGGTTGCTGGCCTGCTGGTCACCACCGAGGCCATGGTTGCAGACCGTCCCGCCAAAGAAGGCGCGGCACCTGCAGGCGGTATGCCCGACATGGGCGGCATGGGCGGCATGATGTAAGCTGCTTGGGCCATAGTGCTTAGGGACGGGGTCGCCTTCGGGCGGCCCCGTTTCGTTTTTGTGGCGCGATGCATGGGAAAGTGAGTGTGCAAGGCGTGACGAAACCGCTATGCCGTTGAAATGAGATTGTTTCTGTTCACCGCTCTGACCATGTGCGCCTTTGCGGCGAATTCGATTCTGAATCGTCTGGCGATCGACAGCGGAGCCAGCGACCCGGCGGGTTTCGCTGTAGTCCGCGTGTTCTGCGGCGCACTGGTGCTGGCCGTCCTGGTTTTTCTCCGGGCCGGAACGCTGCCCCTGCGCAACCGGCGCAGGGTTGCCGGGGCAGGGTCGCTTTCCCTTTACATGATCGGGTTTTCGCTTGCCTACCTGACACTGGATGCGGGGTTGGGAGCGCTGATCCTGTTCGGCGTGGTGCAAATCACAATGTTCGCGGTGACGTCCGTGACCGGCAACAGCCCTTCGCCCCGGCAAATCGCCGGGGCTTCGATTGCACTTGCGGGGCTGGCCTATGTCCTGTGGCCGTCCGGGGCGGTACAGGTCAGTCCGGCAGGCGCGACGTTGATGGCCGCAGCCGGGATCGGCTGGGCAATCTATTCGCTGGTCGGTCGGTCCGAGCCGGATGCATTGGCCGGAACCGCTGCCAATTTCGTGGTCGCCTTGCCTGTGACCGCGCTGGCCTTGCTGGTCACCGGGGGAACGTGGCAAATGACGGCTGCCGGTTATCTGCTGGCCGCGCTGTCAGGGGGTGTCACGTCCGGCATGGGCTACGCCCTCTGGTACCGGGTTTTGCCACAGCTTGCGCCCACAACGGCCGCGGTTCTGCAACTCAGCGTGCCGATCCTTGCCATCCTCGGCGGGGTTGTACTGCTGGGCGAAATCGCCAGCCTGCGCCTGATCCTGGGGGCTGCGCTGGTGCTGGGTGGCATTGCGCTGGCGGTCCTGCGCCTGAAACCCGTGCAAGGGGTTTAATCGTCCCTCATTAGGCTTTATCTGGCGGCTATGAGATACCTGCTCGCCCTGATCCTGCTCCTTACACCGGTGGCGGCGCACGCGAAATGCGTTGTGCTGCTACATGGTCTTGCGCGAACCGAGGCATCGTTCACCGTCATGGAGCAGTTGTTCAAAGCACACGACTACAACGTCGTGCGCCCGGGCTATCCATCGACCGACCTGCCAATCCCGGAACTGGCCGCCCAGACCTTGCCCGAGGCGTTTGCGGGATGCGGCAAAGATACGGTTAACGTGGTGGCCCATTCGATGGGTGGCATTCTGCTGCGCTACTGGTTGCAGGACAATCACCCAGAAAACATGGGCCGCGTCGTCATGCTCGGGCCGCCCAATCAGGGCAGTCAGCTGGTGGATGAGCTTGGCGCGTGGGAGGTGTTCGGAATGCTGAACGGCCCCGCCGGGCTGGCGCTGGGCACCGGCCCCGAGGGGATCCCGAGGCAGCTGCCGCCGGTTGATTTCGAACTGGGCGTGATCGCGGGCGAAAACTCGCTGAACCCGCTGTTTTCCTCGATGATTGACGGCAGGGATGACGGCAAGGTTTCGATTGCGACCACCAGGGTTGACAGGATGAAGGACCATATCGTTTTGCCCGTGACCCACACATTCATGATGAACAACCCGCGCGTGATGGCGCAGGCCCTGCATTTCATTGAATTCGGGCAGTTCGATCCGCAGATCACCTGGCTGGACGGGGTGATGGATATCATCGACGAAATCTGCATTGGGCAGGATTGCTCGGAACCCGCTTCGGAGCCCACTCAATGACCGCATTATCCCTGACCCTGACCGGCGCAGAGGTTCTGCTGCCGGGGCAGGGCATCGTGCCCGCCGACCTTTCAATTGCCGGGGGGGTCGTCCAGCCGGACAGCGCCGGGCGGCAGATCGACCTGTCCGGATTTCTGGTGCTGCCCGGGATCATCGACCTGCACGGGGACGGGTTCGAGCGCCATATCGCGCCGCGCCGGGGTGCGATGAAACAGATGGACGAGGGTATCCTGTCGGTCGAGGCGGAACTGGCCGCCAACGGGATCACAACGGCGGTGCTGGCGCAGTTCCACAGCTGGGAAGGCGGTGTGCGCGGCCCCGAATTCGCGGGCCAGGTATTCGATGCCATTGCATCGGTCCGGGGTCGCGTCGTCACCGACCTGATGCCGCAATTGCGGTTCGAGACGCATATGCTGGACGACTATGCGGGGCTTCCCGAACGTATCGCCGCATGGCAGGTGCCCTATGTGGTGTTCAACGACCACCTGCCGCATAACCGTCTGGCGCAGGGCCGCACACCGCCACGCCTGACCGGGCAGGCACTGAAGGCCAGGCGCAGCCCCGAAAACCATCTTGCGATGTTGCAGACCATGCACGCCCGCAGGGATGAGGTTCCGGCGGCGCTGGATGCCCTTTGCGCGACTCTGTCGGAACAGGGCGTCCGCATGGGCAGCCATGACGACGCGACCGCCCAAACCCGTGCCGAGTGGCGGGAACGCGGGGCCTGGATTGCGGAATTCCCCGAAACGCTCGAAGCGGCCGAAGCTGCCCGAACCGCCGGAGATCATATCGTTCTGGGTTCTCCCAACGTGGTGCGCGGCGGATCACACAAGGGCAATGTCAGCGCGCTGGACCTGATCACGATGGGGTATTGCGATGCGCTGGCGTCGGATTACCACTATCCCAGCCCGCGCCGGGCAGCGCTGATGCTGGTCAGGTCCGGGGTGTTGGATCTAGCCGGTGCGTGGGCGCTGGTGTCGTCAGGGCCAGCCCGGGTATTGGGATTGCGCGACCGGGGTACGCTGGCCGCTGGCCAGCGCGCCGATCTGGTCATTCTGGATGCGCGCACCCACCGCGTTGCCGCCACGCTGGCAGGCGGGCGGGTCAGCTATATGTCCGGTGACATCGCGGCAAGGTTCGTCGGGTAGGTCACCGCGAAATGCGGTTGAAGTGGCCCATCTTGCGCCCCGCCTTGACCTCGGCCTTGCCATACAGGTGCAAAGCAACATCGCGTTCCTGCGCCAGTTCCGGAACGCGGTCCATATCGTCGCCGATCAGGTTCTCCATGACCACGTCCGAGTGGCGCTGGCCGTCGCCCAGAGGCCACCCGGCCACGGCGCGGATATGCTGCTCGAACTGATCCACCGCGCAGCCGTTCTGCGTCCAGTGGCCCGAGTTATGCACCCTTGGCGCAATCTCGTTCACGATCAGGCCCTCAGGCGTGACGAACAGTTCGACCCCCATGACGCCGACATAATCCAGCGCGTTCAGAATATTGGCGGCCAGCAGAACCGCATCGGTGCGCTGCACCGGTCGCAGGCGAGCAGGGACGGTTGTGGTGTGCAGGATGCCGTCGCGATGCACGTTCTCGCCCGGGTCGAAACAGGCGACCTGTCCGTCCAGACCACGGGCGGCGATGATCGAAACCTCGTGGCTGAACTCTACGAACCCTTCAAGGATCGAAGGTGCGCCCGCCATATCGGCGAGCGCAGTCTCAGCGTCCTCGGGCGCGCGCAGCCGTGCCTGTCCCTTGCCGTCATAACCAAAACGGCGGGTTTTCAGGATGGCAGGCGTGCCGATCTGCTCAATCGCTGCGTTCAGGCTGTCCAGATCGGTGATATCGGCAAAGGGCGCGGTTTGCAGTCCCAGCTCTTGCAGAAAGGTCTTCTCGGTCAGCCGGTCCTGGCTAACCCGCAGAGCCTCACGCCCCGGACGGATCGGGCGGTGGGCTTCGAGAATATCCAGCGCCTCAGTGGGAATGTTCTCAAATTCATAGGTGATGACGTCCACAGACTCGGCAAAGGCTTTCAGTGCCTCAGCATCGTCATAGGCTGCCGTGGTGACGCGATCGGTCACCTGAGCTGCGGGAGGACTAGCGCCGGGCTCATAGACATGGGTCACAAATCCCAGACGCGCGGCCGCCACCGATAACATACGGCCCAGCTGTCCGCCGCCCAGAATTCCGATCTTTGCGCCTGGTTTCAGTGCTTCACTCATCGACAGGCTCCTCAGGGATCGAGGCCGAAAGCGCCTCGCGCCACGCGTCCAGCCGCTGCGCCAGAGCGTCGTCCTGCAAGGCCAGAATACCCGCCGCCATCAATCCGGCATTTGCGCCCCCGGCTGCGCCGATGGCCATGGTCGCAACCGGAAAACCCTTGGGCATTTGCACGATAGAATACAGCGAATCGACCCCGGACAGGGCCCGCGTTTGCACCGGCACGCCGATCACCGGCACCCGCGTCTTCGAGGCCATCATCCCTGGCAGATGCGCGGCCCCGCCGGCGCCTGCGATGATAACGTGAAGGCCGCGCTGCACAGCGGTTTTGCCATATTCCCACAAGCGATCCGGGGTGCGATGTGCCGAAACAATGCGTTTCTCGTATGCAATGCCCAGCTCATCCAGAATATCCGCGGCTTCCTTCATCGTGGGCCAGTCCGACTGGCTGCCCATGATGATCCCCACTTTCACATCGCTCATCCGCTTACGTCCCTGCCTTCGGAAAGAGCGCGCACTATAGCCAAATCCGACTATGTGGCAATGAGGTACCGGGGTTTCAGGCGATGATATCCGGGGTCAGGCGGTCTTCGATCAGGCGTATGATGTCCTTGAGGCGTAGTTTCTGCTTTTTCAGCCGTTTGATCGTCAGTTGATCGGACGTGCCTTTGGCCTGCAACGCCTCGATCGCTTCGTCCAGATCGCGGTGCTGGCGGCGAAACACCTCCAGTTCGACCCTTAAAACCTCATCTGTTTTCATCGAAAGATCAGTGGGCGCATTCATTGGCGACTCGGTGTTGGTTGTGGTGCTTAACACACAAGATAGTGTGTCAGGGTTTATCCGGCCAGACCTTGTGGACATCCCCGCATATTCCCATATTCTATTCTACGCGGTTGCCGGAACGGGGCCGCACCACACGTCGCTTTGGCAAAAAAGGACGATAATACGTGTCAAAACTTACGCTTGGCTCATACCCGCATCTTTTGGGGTTCGAGCAGTTGGAACGCCTTCTGGAACGGTCTGCAAAAGCCGGAAACGAAGGGTACCCGCCTTATAATATCGAACAGACCTCGGATTTTTCCTATCGCATCACCCTGGCCGTGGCCGGTTTTGCGGAAGAGGACCTGTCGATCACGATCGAGGACCGCCAGTTGGTGATCCGGGGCCGTCAACGCGACGACAGCGAGGGGCGCATCTTTCTGCACCGTGGCATCGCGGCGCGTCAGTTCCAGCGCATGTTCGTGCTGGCCGATGGCGTCGAGGTGGGCGAGGCGATCATGGAGAACGGTCTGCTGCATGTGGATCTGACCCGCGCCGTGCCGGAAACTGTGGTGCAGACGATCAATATAAGAAAGGGGTAAGGGCAATGAATACACCGATTGAACTGAACGCCGAAGGCGATCGGATCGTCTATGTCAAAACGGTCGAAGTCGCTGATCTGCCTCGGGAAGTGCGTGAACAGGCCGGTGATCTGGATCAGCTCTATGCGGTTCACGATTCCGATGGCCAGCAATTGGCGCTGGTTGCCGATCGGAAGCTGGCCTTTGTTCTGGCGCGCGAGCACGATTTCTCTCCGGTGGCCGTTCACTGAAACGGCCCCGCCGCGCGCGATTTTCTCGTGACATCCGCCGCCCCGCGGGCGAGATATGCAAACCGACAGAGGTTCGCATGGCTGCAAGGGGGCGCGACACATGAGCTGGTTTGACTTCGACTGGGTAGACGCGTTCAGCGACCGCGCCTTTGGCGGCAACGGATGCGCCGTGGTTCATGGCGGGGCGGCCCTGTCCGAAGACGTCTGCATGGCCTATGTGCGCGAGACCTCTCTGGTGGAATGTACTTTTACCGGGCCGTCCGATGTGGCCGACATCCGCGTGCGCTATTTCCTGGCCAGCCGCGAAATTCCCTTTGCCGGACATCCCACAATAGCCACTGTCGCGGCGATGAAGTCCCGCGGGCTGTTTCAGGGCGATGCGGTGACGCTTGAGACCGGGGCAGGGATCGTTTCCATTCAACTGAACGGCGATGAGATCGAGATGACTCAGGTCGCGCCACAATTCGGGGCTCAGGTTCCTTCCGATCTGGTAGCTGCCGCTGTCAGCCTGCCCGAAGAGGCAATTATTTCGCCACCGCAATTGGTATCCACGGGCCTGCCTTTCTGCATCACGGTCCTGCGCGACCATGAGGCGCTGCGCGCGGCGAAGCTGGATCTGGCGGCGCTGCCCAAAGTGGCTGAAACAGCCGGGTATTCCGGTTCCGACATGGCCGAGCCTTTCCTTGTGACGCTTCGGGGCGCGACCGAGGCGGGGGATACGTTTTCGCGCCTGCTGATGGCGCCGCCCAGCCCGCCCGAAGATCCGTTCACAGGATCGGCAACCGGTGCGATGGCCGCCTATCTGTGGAAGCACGGGCTGATGCCCAAAGATACGTTCATTGCCGAACAGGGCCATGATATGGGCCGCCCGGGGCAGGCTACGGTCACGCGCGTCGGCCCCGCCGAAGCGATGACCGGCATCCGGGTGGCGGGCAAGGGGCATGTCCTGATGCGCGGCCAGGTCGATCTGCCCGAGCAGGCGCAATGACCGAACCGGCCATCGCCATCCTGCCCTATGGCCACCGGCTGGGGCCAAAGCTGGCATCGGTCCCTCTGTCCGAACTGATCTGGCCCGAAGGTTGCCCGGATCGCCTGCAAGGCAAGAGCGTGGGTGATCTGGAATCCACCGATCATCTGATCATGTACCCCAATTCAACCGTGCATCTGCGCCTGCGCCGGGGCACCCGCGCGCGCATTTCGTTGATGATGGGAGAGCCCTCGGCCATCCATGCCAAACACGACCGGATGCTGTGCTATACGTGGCGGCGGTTCTTCCGGGTTCTTACGTTCCACGACGTGCTGTTGCAGGGAATCCCGAACGCAGTATTCCTGCCCTATGGCGTAACGATGGTGCCGGACTGGCGCTACCTCAATGTCGAGAAAACCAAATCCTGCTCGCTGATCGCCTCGGCTAAGCGTGATCTGGAAGGCCACCAGCTGCGCCATTCTGTAATCGACTGGCTGCGCGAAACCGGTTCGGATGTTGAAATCATGGGCCGCGGCTATACGCCGTTCGACCACAAATCAGACGGGCTGGCCCCGTACCGCTATTCCGTGGTGATCGAGAATGTGCGGGAGCGGAATTATTTCTCGGAGAAGCTGACGGACGCGATCCTGTGCTCGACAGTGCCGATCTATTGGGGCTGCCCGAATATCAGCGACTTCTTCGATACGTCGGGCATGATCCTGTGCGAAACCGAAGCGGGTATCCGGCAGGCGATTAATGCCGCATCTGATAAGGATTTCGCCGCGCGCCTGCCGCATCTTCAGGCGATCCAACCCAAGGCCGCCGAATTCGGAGATTTCGAAGGACGCGCCGTCGCCGCCTTGCGCGCAGAGCTGTAACGGCACAAAAAAAGCCCCCGCAATGCGAGGGCTTTCGGTAGCTTCTGATCAGACCTTACGACCCGGCGATCAAGCCCATGCTCTCCAGCTTCAGCAATACCTGATGGGCGCAGTTGTCGACATCGACATTCTCGGTCTCGACGCTCAGTTCCGGGTTCTGCGGCACGTCGTAAGGGTCGGAAATCCCGGTGAATTCCTTGATCTTGCCCTCACGAGCCAGCTTGTACAGGCCCTTGCGGTCGCGGCGTTCGCATTCCTCGATGCTGGTCGCGACATGCACCTCGCAGAAAGCGCCGAACTGTTCGACTTCTTCGCGAACAGCGCGGCGGGTCGTCGCGTAGGGCGCAATCGGGGCGCAAATGGCGATGCCGCCATTCTTGGTGATCTCGCTGGCCACGTAACCGATGCGGCGGATGTTCAGGTCGCGGTGCTCTTTCGAGAAGCCCAGTTCCGAAGACAGGTTCTTGCGCACGATGTCCCCGTCCAGCAGGGTTACCGGACGACCGCCCATCTCCATCAGCTTGACCATAAGCGCGTTGGCGATGGTGGATTTGCCCGAACCCGAGAAACCGGTGAAGAACACGGTAAAGCCCTGTTGGCTGCGTGGCGGTTTGGTCTTGCGCAGTTCGGCCACCACTTCGGGGAAGCTGAACCATTCCGGAATTTCCAGACCTTCGGACAGACGGCGGCGCAATTCGGTGCCCGAGATGTTCAGGATGGTGACGTTGTCCTTGTCCAGAATCTCGTCATTCGGTTCGTACTGGGCGCGTTCCTGCACGTAGACCATGTGCTTGAAGTCGACCATTTCGACGCCGATTTCGTCCTGGAACTGGCGGAACAGGTCCTGCGCGTCATAGGGGCCATAGAAATCCTCACCGGCCGAGTTCTTGCCGGGGCCCGCATGGTCGCGGCCGACGATGAAGTGGGTGCAACCGTGGTTGGCGCGGATCAGGCCGTGCCAGACGGCCTCACGCGGGCCAGCCATGCGCATCGCCAGATTCAGCAGCGACATCGAAGTGGTCGAGGCCGGGTATTTGTCCAACACGGCCTCATAGCAGCGCACGCGGGTAAAGTGATCAACGTCGCCCGGCTTGGTCATGCCGACGACCGGGTGGATCAGCAAGTTGGCCTGTGCCTCTTTCGCGGCGCGGAAGGTCAGTTCCTGATGCGCGCGGTGCAGCGGGTTGCGGGTCTGGAAGGCGACGATGCGGCGCCAGCCCACCTTGCGGAAATAGGCGCGCAGTTCATTCGGCGTGTCGCGGCGGGCGCGGAAATCATAGTGGACGGGCTGTTGAATGCCGGTGACGGGACCACCCAGATAGACCTTGCCCGCAACGTTGTGCAGGTAGTTCACGGCGGGGTGGGCATCGTCGTCGGCGCCAAAAACCTTCTCGGCCTCGCGCGCCTTGTCCGGAGTCCAGCGGTCTGTCACCGTCATGGTGGCCAGAATGACGCCCTCCTGATCGCGCAGGGCAATATCCTGACCCAATTCGATCTTTTCAGCGAACTCTTCTCCGACATCCAGGGTAATCGGCATCGGCCACAGGGTGCCGTCCGCCAGGCGCATGTTTTCGACGACGTTGTCGTAATCGGCTTCGCTCAGGAACCCTTTGAGCGGGTTGAAGCCGCCGTTCATCAGCAGTTCCAGATCGCAGATCTGGCGCGGGCTCAAGTCCCAGCTGGTCAGGTCGGCGGCTTCTACTTTCAGCTTCTGTGCCGACTCGTACGAGACATACAGTTCAGGGATCGGAGCCAGATTGCTTAACATCGTCATTGGAATACTCTTGTCGAAGTGTGGTTTTGCCGGTGATTCAGGCGCGATTGCGGGGCATTTGCCCCGACCATTGGTCAAAGTCCATATGCATTTGCGAAACAAAGGACGATATGCGCGGTTTTTCCCCGGATTGGAAGGATTTTCCGCTATCTGCGGCGTTTTACGACCACGATCCCCCAGATGCAGGTAATTCGGCGGGAAAACGCGCGAGTGTTCTTATGCGGCTTTGTCGGCATCAAGGTCGGACGCATTTGTAACCGGCAGGGCCGGGACCGGCTGCGTCACACCGCGCAGGTTGAACGGGCGCAGGCCGCTCAGGTCATCGGTGTACCCGGCGGCCTGCAGCAGCTCGGCCGAAACCAGAAGCTCGACCCCCAGCGCCTTGGTCTCGGCCTCCAGCCGGCTGGCCACGTTGACGGCGTCTCCGATGATGGTGCGTGAAGCGTTGCTGGCGGCGCCGATTTCCCCCAGCACCAGATCCCCAAGATGCAGACCCATTCCGATGCGGATCCGCGGGCTGCCTTCGGCCTCAAGCTGCTGGTTGAAACGCGCCAGAGCCCGGCTGACATCGGCGGCGGCGTTCAGCCCGGCCCGGGCAGAGCTTGCCGCGTCTTTGGTTTCGAACACGGCCAGCAGCCCGTCGCCCATGTATTTGTCGACCACGCCCCCATCCGCCGTGATCGCCGGGACAATCGCGTCGAAAAACCGGTTCAGCAGGAACACGATGTCGTAAGGCAACTGGCCGGTCGTCCGAGCGGTAAACCCCCGCATATCCAGAAACAGCACCGCCAGTTGCCGTTCCTGGCCCTGGCTTGCATGTGCCCGCTTGCGGCCGCCATCGGGACGGAACATGCGAAAGGCAGTGATCGGCTCGGTCGGGCGGATTTGGCAGGCCAGCCGTGTGCCCGCAGGGGCGCTGACGGCGGCAAGGCTGCGGGCTTCGACCTCGCTGGGTTCCGGCAACTGGTCGCCCCCGTTTTCGACGATCACGCGGCAGGTCGTGCAGCGCCCCTTGCCACCACAGAGCGCCGTGTGCGGGATGCCGTTGGCCTGCGAAATCTCAAGCAGGGTCATGCCCTTTTCGGCAACGATCTCGGGGCCTTCGACATATTTGACCCGGACCGAATGTCTGCGCCGCCACATCTTGCGGATCACGAACACAGCCAGCGATACGCCCAATGCCATCCAGAACGCCATCAGCGCGTTGTTCTTGACGCTGAACATGGCCTGAAACTCTTCGGGCGAGGGCCAGTTGTAATGTTCGATATATTGCTCGCGCAAAAACGGATCGGCAAAATCCGCCCAGATGCGCCGTCCTTCAGTCAGCAGACCGGCCAGAGCGAAGGACGGAACAAAAACGGCAAGGCCGATCAGGTAGGGCATCGTCTTCGACCACCAGCGCGTCAGCCTGAGCCACATATGCAATCCGATGCAACTGTGGACCCAAACCAGCAATACCAGCAGGCTTTGCATCCAGATCACAGTGCTGGGCCACATAAGGATGATGATGTACCCCATCTCGTCGTTCACATCGTAAACCTCATGCGCATAGCGGGTCTGAACGATGTGAGAGATTAGTTGCAGGGGGATCAGCAGCCCCAGAATGACCTGCAAGGCCGTTGCGAATGGCATCCGCAAGGTTCTGCGCTGACTGATGGAATAGAGGGCTAGACCCGCGTGCACCAACAGCGCGGCATATAAAACCGTGCTGATGATATCGTGCCGGGTTACGAATTTCCGGCCATCCTGCATGCCGTGCAGGTAATCGGTGTGAAACAGGCCAAGCCCGATATTGATGAAGTGAAAGAACGCAAAGGTGAACAGAACCAGGCCGCTGCCGATCCTCAGCCGGGTTGCCCACCCGCCTTGCCACAGAACACTTTTCAATCAATCCACCTGCATTCGCTTTGCTCGACACCGAGTCTGATACGCGGCGGCGGACGGGTCAAGCCAAGGTTGAGCGACGCAGATCGGCATCCCCGGACGGGACCGGGGATGCCATCGCAGGAGTTATTCCTGTTCGGCCAGGAAACGTTCTGCGTCCAGCGCGGCCATGCAGCCCATTCCGGCGCTGGTGACGGCCTGACGATAGATGTGGTCGGTCAGGTCGCCAGCGGCGAAGACGCCCGGAACCGAGGTCTCGGTCGAGCCCGGCTTGGTCACGACATAGCCACCCATATGGGTTTCCAGCGAATCCTTGACCAACTCGTTCGCGGGCGCATGGCCGATGGCCACAAAGACGCCCTTGCAGGGGATCTCGGTGATCTCGCCGGTCTTTACGTTCTTGACGCGCACACCCTCGACGCCCAGCGGGGCGTCCGTGCCGATCACCTCATCCAGTTCGTGGAACCACAGCGGCTCGATCTTTTCATTCTTGAACAGACGATCCTGAAGGATCTTTTCGGCACGCAACTCGTCGCGGCGATGGATCAAGGTGACCTTGCTGGCGAAATTGGTCAGGAACAGCGCCTCTTCGACGGCCGTGTTGCCGCCGCCAATCACCACGATTTCCTGCCCGCGATAGAAAAAGCCGTCACAGGTGGCACAGGCAGATACGCCGAAACCCTTGAACTTGTCTTCTGACGGCAGGCCCAGCCATTTCGCGCGCGCGCCCGTGGCCAGAATGACGGCATCGGCAGTATAGGTCGTGCCGTTGTCGCCCTTGGCGGTAAACGGGCGCTTGCTGACGTCGAGATTGCTGATGATGTCACCGATCACCTCGCATCCCATCGCCTTGACGTGTTCCTGCATGCGCACCATCAGATCCGGGCCCTGAACCTCGGTATCGCCGGGCCAGTTCTCCACCTCGGTGGTGGTGGTCAGCTGACCGCCGGGTTCGATGCCCTGAACCAGAATTGGCTCCAGCATCGCGCGGCTGGCGTAGACGCCCGCAGTATAACCGGCCGGTCCCGACCCGATGATCAGAACCTTGGTGTGTTTCGTTTCGGCCATGGTACCCCCAACTCGATCTGCCTGATATGGGCATGCAGCCCCTGGCGAATGGATATAGCGACCCCTGTGCGGTGCTTAAAGCCCCTTCCTGTTTCGTATCCGCTATGCATGCTGCGAATGGCGCTGAAAAAAAGGACATTGAAAATAAAGAATATTGCGCAAGCACGAAAGATTATTGCGCATCTTCCGGGTGCTGATATAACAACCGAAAAATCAGGAGCATTTGATGGTCGCGACACGGCTGGATGAAATTGACCGCAAGATTCTGGCGGAATTGCAGGCCGATGGCCGCATGACCAATGTCGAGTTGGCGAAACGCGTGGGTATTTCGGCGCCGCCCTGCCTGCGGCGCGTTCGGACGCTGGAAGAATCCGGCCTTATCCGGGGCTATCACGCTGATGTGAATTCGCGCGAACTGGGATTCGAGGTTCAGGTCTTTGCAATGGTCGGACTGGAAAGCCAGGCCGAAACCGAACTCAGCGCCTTTGAAGAGCGCTGCCGGGAATGGCCGCTGGTCCGGGAATGCCACATGCTGAACGGTGAGGTGGACTTTATCCTGAAATGTGTCGCACCCGATCTCAGCAGTTTTCAGCAGTTCCTGACGGGCGAGTTGCTGACCACGCCGAACGTGGCCAGCGTCAAAACCTCGCTAGTCATCCGCGGCGCAAAAGACGAGCCCGGCGTGCCCTTCGACGTTCTGGAAGAACGAATGAGCCGGACGGCGTGAACATCATCCTTTTTGGGTGTTGTTTTGCCGGCGGCAGAAAAGCCGCGACCGTTAATGATAAAATCCAACTCAGTATCAGCTGCATGATGCCCCCACATTGCAGTTTCCGTTGAGGTTAAGTCGAAATTGCGTCTATTTCTCCGTCTCCCGCGCGCGGCATAGCCAGCGGACCGAAATCGTTCAGCGAATCGACATGCGCGAACAGGTTCAGATAGATGGATCGCAATGAATGGCTGATCCTGCGAACGGCATTGACGCCGGGATGGTAGGATTCGAACTGCAATCCATCGACCTTGATGACCGAATGCCGCTTCAGGCAGATGTGAAACAGCTCAACCGGTGTCGGCGGCAGCGTCTCAATCACGCTTGTGCCGTCCTGAAACTCGTGAACCGGCGTCAGCACCTGACAGTCGCCATGCACGTGACGCAGGTGGGCAGGCGTGCCAAGCAAGCGCGCCGACGGGCCGGCGATTACGCCGGACAGCGGTTTTTGCATACCGAACGTGTCGGCCATGATCCGCGTCAGCGGCCGCGTCCGCCCCCGCGAATCCTGGCGTCCCGGGATCAAGGTGACAGACCCTTTCCACAAAATGGTTTCCGAGGTGCCGTCCTGCGTCAGCACGGTATCCCCGGGCAGAAGATCCTCGATTGCCATCGGACCGGTTTCGGTTTCGACCAGCGACCCCCGGGTAAACGCGCAAAAAGCGTCCTCAAACACGGGCAGGGCGGGTGCAACATGGCGGGTTTGCACGACGTCCCCGTTTTTCATCAATGTGCTGACTTCATAGCGACGCAGCTGCGCCTTTTGCTTTGTTGTTGGTCTTGGCGCATCGCGCAACAGAGCCGACGTATCGACGGCATTCTGGGCGGCGCGCGTTAAAGAATGTGGAATAGGCATTAGTATTCCGACCCCTCTAATCTCCGCACAGGTGGGCTGAACCCCATTACTGGCCGACCTGTTCGGGTTTTATCTTTGTCTTGAATGTAAGGAGTGACCGCATTGCGACGGTCGAACGGACCGCGCATCGCGATGGAATTTCGCACATTTCTGGTCAACACACTGACCCCCCAGACAAACTCGCACAATCGCAGGCCAAAAACGCCTGCGCACACATGCCCCAAAAACCCATGCCGCGCCAAATTCAGGCGGCAGGACACACACCGGACCGGAGCACCCCTCCGTTGTGCGTATTAACCCTTGGAACCGGCAGCTTGGTTCCGCGGGCCGTGTTGATCAGCGCCGGGCCGCCAGACGGCGTGCGACTCTGACCGAGTGGCTGGAAACCCGTTTCCAGGGCATTTCCAGCTCGTGCTCTCTGGTGGCCGCGACAACGGCGCTGAGAAAGCGAGATTTTAACTTCATTTTATTGTCCTGCCCTTTTGGGGTCTGAAGCCCCGTTTCCTTCTGAGCCTTGAACATGACGTGCCATTAAGGCGTCGATAAGGCTGATCCGGGATGAATTCAGGACAAACGAAGTCAGTCAGTTCCTTTTTCATTAAACTGTCGCGCTCGCATCGATTTTTAGCTGGTAAACACCTGAGCACGGACAAAAAACATAAAATTCTACCGACTCAGATAGACACAAGAAATGTGGCGAAAAAGCGGCGAAATTGCCACAATTGAGGCCAGCCTTACAATTTAATGGCGGAAATCAGGCGCCCGTAATCGGCCTCTTTCGCGTGGGTCGAGCGGCGGTAGGAATAGAATCTGTCGGGGTCGGAATAGGTGCAGTGACGGGTCCATTCGGCCCGGCCGACCCCCGCCTGCCGCAGCTTGTGCAACCCGAAGGCGGGCAGGTCGAACTGCAATCTGTCGCCTTGTCCATTTGCAAAAAACCGCAGGTTTTCGGGCGATTCCGCCACGAAGTCATCCAGGAATTCCGGTCCGACTTCATACGCGCGTTGCGAGATCGTGGGACCGATGACGGCCCTGATGTTTTCCCGCTTTGCGCCCAAATCCTCCATCGCGTCCAAGGTGGCTTCCAGAACGCCATCCAATGCGCCGCGCCACCCGGCATGCGCTGCCCCGATCACGTTCGCGTCAGGATCGGCGAACAGGACCGGCTGACAATCCGCCGTCAGAATCGTCAGGGCCAAACCGGGTGTCGATGTCACGACGGCGTCCGCCCTGGGCTTTTCGCCATTGATGGGGCCATTGATTGTCAGGACGTCCGGCGAATGAATTTGATGCACACCAACCAGCGCTTCGGGTGCAACGTCCATTGCGTCGGCCACGCGGTGGCGGTTCACTGCAACGGCTTCGGTCTGGTCCGATGACCCGTAGCCGCAGTTCAGGCCAGCGAAAATCCCCGAAGACGCGCCGCCGCGACGGCTGAAGAACCCATGTCGAACAGGTGACAACAGGTCCGAAGTCAGAATTTCCAGCGTCATGAATCCAGTCCCGGTGGAGGTGCGGCGTAAGTGGGAAAAAGCCCCAGCACTTTGAACAGGTTTCCCATTTCCTCGGGGTGCGTCAACCGGCGATGTGCGGCAATCAGCGTTTCAAGCTCGGAACCGCTCAACCCATTCGACAGGGTCTGCGCGCGATGGGTGATTCCCAAACGCTCAAGGAACACGCCCTGCGTGGTCAGACGCGAATGGGCGCACCCAGCGGCGCGGGTCGCGGATGCCAGCGCTTCGAAATCCACATGCGCCGTCAGATCCGCCCGTCCCGGAGCGATCAGGGGATCGGCGCGCTCGTGGTCTTTCACGGCCTGCAGCGTATCACCCAACGAGTGCCAGTCCCCATAATCCACGATCAGACCGGCGCCGCCATGGGTTGCAATGCGGCCGGCGATCACGGTTGTGATGGGGATTGCGGCGGCGCACAGCTCAACCAGATCGCCGTCTGTGGTGTCCGCAAGCCGGTCTTTCAACGCAACCTGATCAGCTTGCGGGCCCAGCCCGAATGTCAGCGCCGCGCCCTGCATTCCGATCAACCTTTCGCGCCAGCTATCGCCATCGCGCAGGAACTGACGAATCGGAAGCGCGTCGAAAAATTCGTTTGCGACCAGAAACAGCGGGGCTTCGGGCAGATCGGTGACTGCATTGATCCATCGCGGCGCATGACCTTGCAAAGTCTGCGCCTGAAGGTCCCGCAAAGCAGGCGAAGCTTCGAGCAGCACGATTTCCGCTGCGTCCAGAAACCCCGGGAAATTGCGCGTGGCGCGCAGAATATCCGCCATCAGCGTCCCGCGCCCTGGTCCAAGCTCGGCCAGAACGAAGGGATTCGGCTGCCCCTGATCTTTCCAGCATTGCGCCAGACACACGCCGACAAGTTCACCAAACATCTGGCTGATTTCGGGCGCGGTGATGAAATCCCCCTGTGCGCCCAACGGATCGCGGGTGGTGTAATAGCCATGGGTCGGGTGCAGCAGGCAATCGGTCATGTAGTCGGCCACGCTCATCGGGCCGTCCAGCGCAATGCGCGCCAGCAGATGATCAATCAGGTTCATGACGCGGACCGCGCGCGAAGCGCGAACCACAGCCCAAGCGCGATCATCGGCAGCGACAGCATCTGTCCCATGGTCAAACCGTACCCGCCCACGTGCCATGCCAGTCCCAGCGGGTTTCCGGGTGAGATGAACTGCGCATCCGGCTGACGGAAAAATTCGACAAGAAACCGCGACGCGCCATAGCCGGCCAGAAAGACACCCGAGACCAGACCCGGCTTGCGAAACGCCCCGCGCCGATAGGCCAGCCACAACAAGACCGCGCCCAGAATCAGACCTTCCAACGCCGCCTCATAAAGTTGCGAGGGATGCCGCGCGCACATGCCCGCAACAACGCCGGGGCAATCCTGCGCGGCCGGGCCGGGAAAAATCACAGCCCATGGCAATTCGCTGGGCCGCCCCCAAAGCTCGGCATTGGTGAAATTCGCCAGCCGTCCCAGCAACAGTCCCGGCGGCACCGCATGTGCAATCAGATCGGCCAGAGACAATACCGGTATCCGGTGACGCCGCGCATATAAGTAAGACGCGATCACTACCCCCAACAGCCCGCCATGAAACGCCATGCCGCCCTGCCAGACCTTCAGAATCTCTGCCGGGTGCGACAGATAATATGCGGGTTGGTAAAACAGAACGAATCCAAGCCGCCCTCCTAGAATCACGCCAAGGATGATCCAGGTGATTAGGTCCTCCAGTTGTTCCGGCTTCATTGGCGGCGTCTTTTCAGGCCACAGAGCGGGACGTTTCAGCGCCATCACCCCCATGCGCCACGCAATCAGAATGCCAACGATATAAGCCAGCGCGTACCACCTCAGGGCGAACTCCGTCCCGAACAGTGAGATCGAGAACAGCTCGGGCGACAGATCGGGGAAATTCAGAACAGCCTGCATGTGCGTCTCATTGCCCGGGGTTTGCGGGGCAAGTCAACCTTGAGCCCGCGCCATTCTTTACCCATATAGAAGCCAACCGCGATATCGGAGTAAAACCATGCAGACCCGCAACAAGATCCTCGACGACGTTTCCCAGTTGATGACCAACGCCATGGGTGTGGCGCAGGGCGCCCGGGAAGAGGCAGAGAATGCGATGAAGTCGATGATCGACCGCTGGCTGGCCGACCGCGATTTCGTCACGCGCGAAGAATTTGACGCCGTTCGTGCGATGGCCCAGAAAGCGCGCGAGGAAAACGCAGCACTCGAAGCGCGCATCGCCGCGCTTGAAGCCAAGCTGGACAAGTAACGCCAAAGATTTCCGGAAGGTTCGGGAAAAGCCCTGCGCCGCACAATCCGACCTTGGGTTGTGCGGTGACGTGTATTCTGACGCCTTGCGGGATTTAATCAAGGCAAAGCTGCATCCCGCGCCAATATTTTGAGTGGCGTTGCCATCTGTCCACAACTTATTGCTGTTATCCCCAATAAATAGGGTTGTCAGAACCCGCCTCGCATCGCACCATATTTAGTACAGGCCTACGGGGGAAGCCCGGCTTGTAGAGCAGGCAACTAGCGCTGGGGCGCTGCCAGCCCCAACATGCTAGAGATTAGTGAGGTGGCATTATGGCCCTTTCCGAGCAGTTTCTCGAAGAAGACCTTCATCCGATCGACATTGTTGAACATCTTGCCGAACATCACGACTGGGATTTTGACCGGATCGGGGATGATCAGATCGCCATGGCTGTCGAGGGGCAGTGGCGCACATACTCGATCACGCTGGCCTGGTCCAATTTTGACGAAACACTCCGCATGGTGTGCTCGTTCGAGATGGAGCCACCGTCCGAGCGGGAAACCGAACTGTATGAGCTGCTGAACAAGATGAACGATCAGTGCTGGGCCGGCGCGTTCACATATTGGGCCAATCAGAAGCTGATGGTGTACCGTTATGGTCTGGTTCTGGCCGGCGGCCAGATGGCCAGCCCGGAACAGATCGACACGATGATCACCGCCGCGGTGCTGAGCGCCGAACGGTATTACCCGGCGATCCAGCTTGTTACATGGGGCAACCGGACCCCGGAAGAAGCGATGCAAGTCGCCATTGCAGAGGCTTACGGCCGCGCGTAAAGCTTTGCCCCGAACCGAATGACAGGGGAGGGGCAATCATGGACATGTCACGTGTCGCCGAACAGGGGCTTGTGCTTCTGGGATGCGGCAAGATGGGGTCGGCCATGCTTGCCGGATGGTTGGAGCATGGCCTTCCTGCGCCGTCCGTCTGGGTGATCGACCCGAACCCCTCGGACTGGTTGAAGGCGCAGGGCGTCAATATCAACACACCGTTGCCCGAAGCCCCCGCCGTGGTGCTGGTGGCCGTCAAACCGCAGATGATGGGCGAGGCTCTGCCTGCCATCAAGGCGCTGGGGGGTGGCAACAGCCTGTTCATCTCGGTCGCAGCCGGAACTTCGATTGCCACATTCGAGAGCGCGCTGGGCGATGCCACTCCGATCATTCGCGCCATGCCCAACACCCCGGCCGCGATCCGGCAGGGGATAACGGCCCTGATCGGCAATGCGAAAGCCTCGGACTCTGACGTTGCACTGGCGGAAAATCTGCTATCAGCCATTGGTGAGACCGTTCGGCTCCAGGATGAGGCGCAGATGGACGCCGTCACCGGCCTCAGCGGTTCGGGTCCGGCCTATGTGTTCCACCTGATCGAAACCCTGGCCGCCGCCGGGCAGGCGCAGGGCCTGCCGCATGAACTGGCTATGAAGCTGGCCAAATCCACCGTGGCCGGGGCGGGCGCTTTGGCATTGGCTGCCGACGAGGACCCGTCGCAACTGCGGGTCAACGTAACGTCGCCCAATGGCACGACGCATGCCGCGCTTGAGGTGTTGATGCATGAAGAATTCGGCTTTCCCGATCTGCTGCACCGCGCCGTCAAGGCCGCAACCGACCGATCCAAGGAGCTTTCGCGTGAGTGAGATTACATTCGATGACTTTCTCAAGGTCGACATCCGAGTGGGCACGGTGATCCGCGCCGAGCCGTACCCGGAAGCCCGCAAACCCGCGATCAAGATGTGGATCGATTTTGGCGATGAGATTGGCGAACGCAAAACCTCGGCGCAGATCACCGCGCATTACGATCCTTCTGCGCTGGTTGGAAAACAGGTGATGGCGGTCGTCAACTTCCCGCCACGCCAGATCGGCAGGTTCATGTCCGAGGTTCTGGTGCTGGGTCTGCCTGACGACAATGGCGAGATCGTCCTGATCGGCCCGGATGGCGAGGTCCCGATCGGCGGGCGGATGCACTGATGAAACTGCTGATCGCCCGCCCGATGACCGCAGCTGTCGAGGCACGCGCCCGTGCCGAGTTCGATGTCGAGATCCGCAGCAACACCGCGCCAATGTCGCTCCGGGAAATGCTGCGGGCCCTGACAGAGTTCGACATTGTGGTCCCGACGCTGGGCGACCAGTTTTCAGCGCAGGTCTTTGCCGAAGTACCTGCGCCCCGTTGCAGGCTGCTGGCCAATTTCGGTGTCGGCTACAACCATATCGATGTGGCTTCCGCGCGGTTCGCTGGGGTCGAAGTGACGAATACCCCCGGTGCCGTCACAGACGCCACGGCAGACATTGCCATGACGCTGCTGCTGTCCACCGCCCGCCGCGCGGGTGAAGGCGAGCGGCTGGTGCGCGCAGGCCAGTGGCAGGGCTGGCACCCGACCCAGATGCTGGGCCATCACGTCTCTGGCAAACGGGTTGGCATTGTCGGCATGGGCCGCATCGGTCAGGCCATCGCGCGGCGGTGTCATTTCGGTTTCGGAATGCAGGTGGCGTACCAGTCGCGCAGCCCCAAAGACCTGGATTTTCCGTCCGACTATTTCGGCGATCTTTCAGCGCTTGCCGCGGCTGTCGATTTCCTCGTGCTGGCCGTTCCCGGCGGGGCTGAAACCCGCCATCTGATCAATGCGCAGGTGCTTGAGGGCATGAATCCATCTGCCATCCTGATCAACATCGCGCGCGGAGAGGTCGTTGACGAAGCGGCCCTGATCGCGGCCCTGCAGACCAGGCGCATCGCGGGTGCGGGGCTGGACGTGTACGAGTTTGAGCCAGCGGTCCCGCAGGCCCTGCGCGACATGGATAATGTAACCCTGCTGCCGCATCTGGGCACGGCGACCGAAGAGGTTCGCACCGATATGGGGCATATGGCACTAGACAACGTCGCGGCCTTTGCCGCGGGTCGCCCCTTGCCGAACCCGGTTTAGGCGCCCACCGCCTCGCGCCAGTGTTTACGGCAGAGCGAGACATAGGTCTCGTTCCCGCCGATCTGAACCTGCGCGCCTTCGGTAATGGCATTGCCGCTTTCGTCCTGACGAATCACCATCGTCGCCTTGCTGCCGCATTTGCAGATCGTGCGGACCTCGCGCATCTCGTCGGCCAGCGCCAGCAACGCGGCGGAGCCCGGAAACAGGTGGCCCTGAAAGTCCACCCGCAGCCCATAGGCCAGAACCGGCACATTCAGGTCATCTACCGCCCGGGCAAGCTGCCAGACCTGGGTCTCGGTCAGAAACTGGGCTTCATCGACAAAAACGCAGGCGATTTCCCCCTGGCTCAGCCGAGTCTCAATCATTGCGAACACGTCGTCGCCGACCGCGAAGGTATCCGCATCTGCTGATATTCCGATCCGCGACGCGATCCGCCCGATTCCGGCGCGCCCGTCCAGCGCCGCAGTCATAAGATAAGTGTCCATGCCCCGCTCGCGATAGTTGTGCGAGGCCTGCAGCAACACGGTCGATTTGCCCGCGTTCATGGTGGAATAATTGAAGTAAAGCTTAGCCATAGGCCGGGTCTAAATCGCCTGACCCGTATGGGCAAGGCATCAAAAACCGAAAGGAAAGCGACGTCGCCGTTGCCGTTGCAGAGGCTGAGCGAAAGCTCATAGGGGATGGAACCCCCGCGTCAACAACAGCGACGCCGTCGGCCAACATTTGGCCTGTAAACAGCAGGGCTTAAATGGCGCCTTGCAAACACTCATTACCGGCCGGAACGGCCGCCACTCACTCACAAAACCCCCGCATATCTGAGGGATAGCCAACATATGACATTTCAATTATGAATCGAGTATGGGAATTTTCTGTTCCCTTTCCCCTGCAGTGGCATATCTTGTAGGAGAGGCAGGCAGCAAAGGTAAAAAAATGGCAGATATCGGGGCCTATCTGAAAAAGCACACCGAAGCTTTGGTCAAAGACGTCGGAATTGAATCCGCTTGCGAGATTACCGGCAAGTCCAAGGCAACTTTAGGCCGATATTATTCCGACAACGCGGAACATGCCGACCGGTTCATGCCCGTGGACGCTGTTGCCCGGCTTGAGGCGGTGGCAACTTTTCCACATGTGACTTCGGCGCTGGCCGACCTCAAAAATATCACGCTGTCCTATGACGGCCGCAACACGGACAGCCCGCGCACCGGTGGGGTAAACTCGGATGTCATCGCGCTGAGCCAGCGGTTCGCAATGCTGATGACCGAGTATCAGGCGGCTATCGAAGATGGCATCATCACCGTGAACGAAGCCAAGCGACTGCTGAAGGAAACCAGCCTGCTGCAGCAGGTGCTGATCGAAATGAAGCTGCATCTGGAAGAAGAAAGCGTAAGCTGAGGCGGTTCGACCAATTTGCGGGATCGGTCAATCCTGATCGCTATCTTCGGCGATGGCTTCGGTATTCGAGAATACAGCCCGGGTTCCGGGTTGGATCAGCGGCGACCGCAGGGCCTTACTTGTGCCGCCTCAAAATCACCGAACCCACCGAATACCCGGCTCCGAAGGAGCAGATCAGTCCGACATCGCCGTTTTCAAGATCGTCCGAGTATTTCGAAAATGCGATGATGGAACCGGCCGAGGACGTGTTCGCATAATCCTGCAGGATGTTGGGCTGTTCATCTGCCTCCGGCTCCCGCCCCAGAACCTTCTTGCCGATGAAATCGTTCATCGTCTTGTTGGCCTGATGCAGCCACAGGCGTTTCAGGTCATCGCTGCCCACGCCTTCTGCGCCCATGTGATCGGCGATGTGTTTGCTGACCATCGGCAGCACTTCCTTGAACACTTTCCGGCCATTTTGCATGAACTGCATGTCGCGGCGGTCAACCACCCCATCCGGGCGCGAACGGCGCAGGAAGCCGTTGTTATTTCGGATATTGTTCGAAAAGGACGTGGCGCAGCGGGTCGAGAGGATCTCGAAATGCGGGCCCTGGGCGTCTTCGATCCGTTCAATCAGCGCGGCGGTCGCAACGTCGCCGAAGATAAAGTGGCAATCGCGGTCCCGCCATTCCAGATGGCCGGAACAAATCTCGGGGTTTACCACCAGTGCAGACCGGACCGAGCCCGAGCGGATCATGTCCGCCGCCGCCTGAATGCCGAAGGTGGCCGAGGAACAGGCGACGTTCATGTCAAAGCCAAAACCCTCAATTCCCAGCGCCTGCTGAATCTCAATCGCGACCGCGGGATAGGCGCGCTCGTGATTCGACGCTGCGCAGATTACAAGGTCGATGTCCGCCGCGCTGCGACCGGCCTGTTCCAGCGCCTTCTTACAGGCGTCGATCGCCATCTCGGTCATGATGCCGGGCTCGTCATCGTTGCGTTGACGCAGCAGGGGGTGCATCACGTCCGGGTCCAGCACCCCGGACTTGTCCATCACGTATCTGTTTTCAATTCCAGAAGCTTTCAGGATGAACTCTTCCGACGAATGCTGCATCGGTTCCATGTCACCGGCTGCGATCGCGTCGGCGTTCTCGGCGTTCTTCTTGTCGGCATAGGCGTTGAAAGCCGCGACAAGTTCAGCATTGGTAATGACGTTCTCGGGCGTGAAAACACCGGTACCGGTGATGGCAGGGGTATACATGGCTGGTCCTGACGGTTTCGAATCCGCCTAAAATGCAGTCACAATGTGATTTGATCAAGGGATGGTGACCCAAGGGAATATACTGGGCCCGATCAAATTCAACTTCACATCTTGAATAGTTCAAATTTTGAAGTATATGCAGCCACTGACGCGCACGGAGCCCCTCATGTCCGACGATATCAGCACCAGACTAAGCCGTCTCAGCCCCGAGATTCAGGCGATCATGGGCGTTTATGCGCTGTACTGGAAACTGGAAGAGACGTTCGACTGTATCGAAACGGATCTGAGCCATCCGGAATGCCATATGCTGATCAAGCTCGACCAGCCAAAGCGGATGGGTGTTCTTGCGGCTGACATGCTAAGCGTTCCATCGACGATTACTGCAACTGCGGATGGCCTTGAAAAAGCGGGCTATCTGATTCGCGAACGTGACCCCGAAGATCGCCGGGCCTGGCTGCTGGTTCTGACCGCGAAAGGCGAGGAAGCCCGGAATATGCTGGTAGCCGAAGCAGGAAATCTGTTTCACCGCGCCTCTGGGCTGGACGCCCGGGAAACCGCTGAATTCGCGCGCCTGGCGTGCAAAATCCGTGACAACATTCTGAAAACGGGAATTCCCGAGGGACTGACGAAATGAAAATCCTCTCTGCTCTTAGCGTTGCGCTGATTGTGCTCGCAACGTCCGCCGCTGCCGAAGATATGGCCAAACCGGTAAAGCTGATGGTGGCCAAGGAAACGTCGCCGGGGTTTTCGCGCCAGTTTTTCGGGCGCGTTGCCGCGCGCCAAACCGTTGATCTGGCCTTTCAGGTCGCCGGACAGATTGTTGAAATGCCGGTGACCGAAGGCTTTGTGATCCCCGAAGGTGAGTTGATCGCGCAACTGGATCAGGAGCCGTTTCAACGTCGCTTTGACCGGGCGGTTCTGCAAAAGGATCAGGCGGACCGCACGGTGGCGCGGCTGTCGCGGTTGCGGGGGACAACCGCCAGCCAGGTTGCTGTGGACGACGCCGAAACAGCCGCGCAGCTGGCGGATATTGCCGTGCGCGATGCGGAATACGATCTGGAGCAGGCGACCCTGAGTGCACCGTTCGACGCGCTGGTGTCCAGCCGCGCGGTTGAGGCATTCACCACTGTTTCGGCCGGAACGCCCATCGTGCGCATCCACGATATGTCCGAATTGCGGATCGAAGTGGACGTTCCCGAAATCCTGTTCCAGCGCTCGGGCCAGCAGGATGACCTGACGATTACCGCCAAATTTCCCGTCAGCGACGAAGTATTCCCTCTGCAAATCCGCGAATTCGATGCCGAATCGTCGAGCGTTGGCCAGACCTTCCGCATCCAGTTCGGCCTGACCCCACCGAAAGGGCTGCAAATCCTGCCGGGGTCTTCTGTGACGGTGACGGTACAGGTGCAGGACAACCAGACGGGCATCGTCATTCCGGCCACGGCTATCGTCGCGGACGCCGAAGGCACGCTGGGTGTCATGGTGTTTTCACCGGCCGGTGCCGAGGAAGGCACCGTGCGCCGCGTACCTGTGACCATCCAGCCAACGCAGAGCGGAGAGGTCCGCGTGCTGACCGGATTGTCCGACGGTGACGAAATCGTTGTCGCCGGCGGGGCTGCGCTGACCGATGGTCAGGCCGTCAGCCGCTTTGCCGGCTTTGCAAACTGAAGGGCGAACAGATGAATATCGCGCGCGCATCCATCGACCGGCCGATCTATACTTGGCTGGTCATTCTGATTGCCCTCTTCGGCGGCATCTGGGGTTTCCTGTCGCTGGGTCGTCTGGAAGACCCGGCTTTCACCATCAAGAACGCCGTCATCGCCACCCAATACCCAGGTGCAACTGCCGAGCAGGTCGCCCTGGAAGTGTCCGAACCGTTGGAATCGGCGATCCAGCAGATGGGCGAGATCGACACGATTACCTCGGTTAACCAACCCGGATTCTCATTGATCGAAGTCGAGATCAAATCCACCTATGACGGCACCGAACTGCCGGAGATCTGGACCAAACTTCGCGCCAAAGTGCGTGACGCCGCCCGGGCCTTGCCTTCAGGGGTCGGTCAACCCTTTGTCAATGACGGGTTTGGCGACGTCTTCGGGCTGTTCTACGCGGTAACCGCCGAAGGCTTTTCAGATGCCGAAAAGCACGAGTTATCCACCTTTCTGCGGCGCGAGTTGCTGACCGTCGAAGGGGTTGCGGATGTCGAAGTGATGGGCCTGCCGGAAGAGGCGATCTTTATCGAGCCCGACCTGGCCATTTCCGTGAACCAGAACGTGCCCCTGCAGGCGATCAACGAGGCCATTGCCAACGCGGATTCGGTGAATGCATCAGGCTCTTTGCGGTCTGACGGTGACCGCACGACGATCCTGACAGCCGAAGGATCGGACAGCGTTTCGGCGATTGCCGGTCTGTCCGTGGGGTCCCAGGGGCAGGTCGTTAACCTGTTCGATATGTCGGACGTGTATCGCGGCCGCCAGACCGACCCCGAGGTCGTAATCCGTTTCAACGGCAGCGAGGCTTTCACACTGGGCATCGCGGGCCTGTCGACCGAAAATATCGTCGAGGTCGGCAAACGCGCCGATGCCAAATTTGCCGAACTGGATACCCAGATCCCATTCGGCGTCGAAATCCTGCCCATCTATCAGCAGCATGTGGTGGTCGAGCAAGCCTCGAACGATTTTCTGGTCAACCTCGCCCTGTCGGTAACCATTGTGGTTGCTGTGCTGGCCATCTTCATGGGCTGGCGCGCTGCGGTGGTCGTGGGATCGACGCTGTTGCTGACCGTTGTGGGCACGCTCCTGTTCATGTCGATTTTCTCGATTGAGATGGAGCGGATTTCGCTGGGCGCCCTGATCATCGCGATGGGGATGTTGGTGGACAATGCCATCGTGGTGGCCGAGGGCATGCAGATCGCCATGCTGCGCGGCAAGGATTCCCGCAACGCGGCGGACGAGGCTGCCTCGAAGACGCAAATCCCGCTGCTGGGCGCGACGGTCATCGGGATCATGGCATTTGCCGGGATCGGTCTCAGCCCCGACGCGACAGGGGAATTTCTTTTCTCGCTGTTTGCGGTGATCGGCATATCATTGTTGCTCAGCTGGGTATTGGCGCTGACCGTGACACCGATGCTGGGCCACTATTTCTTCAAGCAGGAAAAAGAGGGCGCGGTGGATGCCTATGGCGGCATTATGTTCCGTATCTATGGTGGCATCCTGCGCTGGGCACTGCGGTTCCGCTGGCTGGTCATCGCAGCGCTTGCGGGGGTGACGGTAGCGTGTTTCGCGGGCTTCGGGCTGGTGAAACAACAGTTCTTCCCGGACTCCAACACGCCTCTGTTCTTCGTGCACTACAATCTGCCCCAAGGCACACCGATCGCCCGCACCGCCGAGGATATGGCGGTGTTCGAAAACTGGCTGGCCGAACGGGAGGATGTCGTTTCGGTTGCCACCTTTGTAGGGCAGGGCGCGACGCGGTTCCTGTTGACCTATTCGGCGGAAAAACCGAACCCCAGCTATGGTCACATGATCATCCGCACCGAAACGCTGGACGACATTCCGGCGCTGCGCGCGGATCTCGAAGCGTTTGGATCGGCGCAGTTCCCCGAAGGCAAGTTCCGCACCAAGCGGCTGATCTTTGGTCCGGGCGGGGGCGATCCGATTCAGGCGCGGTTTTCGGGCAGCGACCCCGCGGTTCTGCGCCAGCTTGCGGACGAAGCCGTGCAGAAGATGCGCGCCGCGTCACCGAACGCCCTGAACGTGTATCACGACTGGCGCGAGCAGGAACTGGCGGTTCAGCCGATCTACGCGACCGAGCGCGCCCAGACCGCCGGGGTCACCCGCGAAGACATTGCCGCCACGCTGCAATTTTCGACCGACGGGATAAATGGCGGCGTCCTGCGCGAACGCGACCGTCTGATCCCCATCATCCTGCGCCGCCCTGCGGACGGCGATTACTCGATCGTGGATCAGGTCGTGTTTTCGGATCAGTCCGAACGGTTTGTGCCGATCGAGCAAATGGTCGACGGGTTCGAATACAAATCCCTCAATACGCTGGTTCACCGCAGAAACCGCGTGCTGACCATCACGGTAGGGGCCGACATCCCGCCGAATATGACTGCCGCGCAGGTGCATTCCGAAGTGCGTCAGGCCATTGAAGAGATGGAATTGCCCGCAGGGTATCGCATGGAATGGGGCGGAGAGTTCGAAAACGCCGGCGACGCCAACGCCAGCCTGGGCCGTCAATTGCCGCTGAGCTTGCTGATCATGGTGCTGATTTCCGTGTTGATCTTCAACGCGATACGGCAACCGATCATTATCTGGCTGTTGGTGCCCATGTCCGTCAACGGGGTCGTCATTGGCCTGCTGGGAACCGGCTTGCCGTTCACCTTCACAGCCCTGCTGGGATTGCTCAGCCTGTCGGGCATGCTGATCAAGAACGGCATCGTTCTGGTCGAGGAAATCGATCTGGTCCGCGAGACCGGGAAGGGTTTGCATGAGGCGATCATCGAAGCGTCGGTTTCGCGTCTGCGGCCTGTCATGCTGGCGGCCATTACAACCATTCTGGGAATGGCGCCTTTGCTGACAGACGCGTTTTTCCGGTCGATGGCCGTAACGATCATGGGCGGGCTGGCCTTTGCCACCATCCTGACAATGGTTGCCGCGCCGGTCTTCTACATGGTCTTCTTTCAGCGGGAGGAAAGACGAAAAACGGCACCGCAACCCGTTGTTTAAATGAAAAACCCCCGGTCGTTGACCGGGGGAATTGCTTTTTTCCTTAGTGGGGTTTCTCACCCCTGCAGCGATTTCACCTCGACATCCCCTTCGGCCTGCGCCTTGATCGCCAGTGCGGCGGCGTGACTGGCGGCTGCGGTCGTGAAATAGGGGATTTTGTCATAAAGCGCGATGGAGCGGATGGACTTGCTGTCCTCGACCGCCTGCGCGCCTTCGGTGGTGTTCATCAGCAATTGGACCTGCCCGTCCTTCAACATGTCCACCACGTCCGGACGGCCTTCATAGACCTTGTTGACCACGTCGCAGCCCACCCCATGGCTGGCCAGCCAGGACTGGGTGCCGCGGGTAGCCACCAGCGCAAAGCCCTGTTCGGCCAGAACCTGCGCGGCCTCCAGCATGGCGGCGGTTTTGTCGGCATCCTTGATCGAAATAAACGCACGGCCCGATGACGGCAGAACCATACCGGCCCCCATCTGCGCCTTGAGAAAGGCACGCGGGAAGTCGCGATCCCAGCCCATAACCTCACCGGTCGAGCGCATTTCCGGACCCAGAATGGTATCGACGCCGGGGAATCGGGCAAAGGGCAGTACCGCCTCTTTCACCGAGAACCACGGCATATCCGGGTCGGCCAGCGTCATCTGGTCGGCGATCTTGGTGTCATCCACGGTCTTGTAGGCCGGGCGCATCGGGAAGTTCGAGAGTTTCTCGCCCGCCATCACGCGGGCTGCAATTGACGCAATCGCGCTGTCAGTTGCCTTTGCGACAAATGGCACCGTGCGTGAGGCGCGCGGGTTCACCTCGATCAGATAAATCTCATCGTCCTTGATCGCGAACTGCACATTCATCAGGCCCACGACATTCAGCGCCTTGGCCAGTTTGAACGCCTGGTCCTTGATCTGGTCGATGATCTCTTTCGACAGCGAATAGGGTGGCAGCGAACAGGCCGAGTCGCCCGAGTGCACACCCGCCTCTTCGATATGCTGCATGATGCCCGCAACGTGAACGTCGGTTCCGTCGCAGAGCGCATCCACATCCAGTTCCACCGCGCCGGCCAGATAGCTGTCCAGCAGAACCGGGCTGTCGCCCGAAACCACAACCGCCTCGTTAATATAGCGCCGCAACTGATCCATATCGCGGACGATTTCCATCGCGCGACCGCCCAGAACGTAAGAGGGGCGGATGACCAGCGGGAAGCCGATCTCGTCGGCAATCTCCAGGGCCTGTTCGTCTGTTGAGGCGATGCCGTTCTTGGGCTGTTTCAGACCCAGTTCGTTGACCAGGGCCTGGAAACGCTCACGGTCTTCGGCCAGATCGATGGCATCCGGCGTGGTGCCGAGGATCGGAATGCCTTCGGCCTCCAGCGCATTGGCCAGTTTCAGCGGGGTCTGACCGCCGAACTGAACGATGACGCCGTGCAGCGTGCCGTTTTCCTGCTCTTTCGTCAGGATTTCCATAACGTGTTCGAAGGTCAGTGGTTCGAAGTACAGCCGGTCCGAGGTGTCATAGTCCGTGCTGACCGTCTCGGGGTTGCAGTTGACCATGATGGTCTCATAGCCCGCATCGGTCAGCGCAAAACAGGCATGGCAACAGCAATAGTCGAACTCGATCCCCTGTCCGATGCGGTTCGGGCCACCGCCGAGGATGACAACCTTTTTCCGGTCGGAGGGGCGCGCCTCGCACTCGACCTCACCCATCATCGGGGCTTCGTAGGTCGAGTACATGTAAGGCGTCTGCGCCTCGAACTCGGCGGCGCAGGTGTCGATCCGTTTGAACACGGCGGTGACGCCCAGATTGCGGCGGGCGCGGCGAACGTTGCTTTCTTCGCGGCCGGTCAGGTTGCCCAAGCGCGCGTCGGTAAAGCCCAGCATCTTCAGCTTGCGGATGCCCTCTTCGGTCACCGGCAGGCCGTCCTTGCGCACTGTGCGCTCGGCCTCGATGATCTCGCGGATGCGGGCCAGGAACCATGGGTCGAACTTGGTGACGCCAAAGATTTCGTCATCGGTCAGCCCGTGACGCATGGCTTGCGCGATTGTGCGCAGTCGGTCAGGCGTCTGCTGGCTGATCGCCTTGATCACGGCGGCCTTGTCGTCAGCCTCATCCCAGAGACCCACGTTCAGACCGGCGATTTCGATCTCGTCAAACCCGGTCAGGCCGGACTCCATCGAGGCCAGTGCCTTTTGCATCGACTCGTGGATCGTGCGGCCAATGGACATCGCCTCACCCACCGACTTCATCGCGGTGGTCAGATAAGGTTCGGAGCCCGGGAATTTTTCAAAGGCGAATTTCGGAATTTTTGTCACGACATAGTCGATAGTCGGCTCGAACGAGGCCGGGGTCACCTTGGTGATGTCATTGTCCAGTTCGTCCAGCGTATAGCCCACGGCCAGCTTGGCTGCGATCTTGGCAATCGGGAAACCGGTCGCCTTGGACGCCAGCGCCGAGGAGCGTGACACGCGCGGGTTCATCTCAATCACGACCATTCGGCCATCATCGGGGTTGATCGCCCATTGCACGTTCGATCCGCCGGTTTCGACCCCGATCTCGCGCAGTACGGCGATCGAGCCGTTACGCATGATCTGGTATTCCTTGTCGGTCAGCGTCAGCGCCGGGGCGACGGTGATCGAGTCACCGGTATGCACGCCCATCGGGTCGACGTTTTCGATGGAACAGACGATGATGGCGTTGTCGGCCGTGTCGCGCACCACCTCCATCTCATATTCTTTCCAGCCCAGAAGGCTCTCATCGACGAGGATCTGGTTGACGGGCGAGGCATCCATGCCCGAGCGGCAGAAATGGATGTAATCCTCGCGGTTGTAAGCCACGCCGCCGCCGGTGCCGCCCAGGGTAAAGGCGGGGCGGATGATGGCGGGCAGGCCGATCTCTTCCAACTCGTCCAAGGCAAACTGCACACCAGCATCCAGATCGGCGCTGCCGTCTTCCTTGCGAGGGGCGGTGACAATGGTTGCCTTGGGGTTCTCAAGACCCAGCCGGTCCATCGCCTCGCGGAACAGTTTGCGGTCTTCTGCCATTTCGATGGCGTCGCGTTTGGCCCCGATCATCTCAACACCAAACTCGTCCAGCACTCCCATTTCTTCCAGAGCAAGCGAGGTATTCAGACCGGTCTGCCCGCCCATCGTGGGCAGCAGCGCATCGGGGCGTTCTTTTTCGATGATCTTGGCGATAACCTCGGGCGTAATCGGTTCGATATAGGTGGCATCCGCCAGCCCGGGGTCGGTCATGATCGTGGCCGGGTTCGAGTTCACCAGAATGACCCGGTATCCTTCTTCGCGCAGTGCCTTGCAGGCCTGAGCGCCGGAATAGTCGAATTCGCAGGCCTGACCAATGACAATGGGGCCCGCCCCGATGATCATGATCGACTTGATGTCGGTTCTTCTCGGCATGGCCTTGCCCCTTCGATTTTCCACGAGTCACGGGCACCGCCCAAGCGCCCAAATTGTCCTGCCTTATAGGCACCGCACGAAAAGGTTCAAGAGGTATCGGATTCGGGGATGAAATTGCCGCTTTCCCCTCTTTCCCTTGCCGACGTATTCTCTATACCGCGCAGCACGGCAAATGAGGATGCACTTGCGTATTCGTTTCGATCAGGGCCCGGCCGGGTCCGGAACCAGTTTCGACCGGCCGGCGGATGTGATCCGCGCAGACACGGCGGAGGATGTGCCCCAGGCGATGGCGGCGCTGGATGAGGCGCGGGCCGAAGGCGCATGGGTGGCGGGTTACGCCAGCTATGAACTGGGCTATGCGCTGGAGCCGCGGTTGGCCGACCGGCTGCCAAAGGGGCGGCGTCTGCCGTTGCTGTGTTTCGGTGTATTTGACGAACCCAATCAGCGTGACCTTCCAACGCCTGCCGGTGGGGTCACCGGGTTCATCCCGCGCTGGAACGAGGCGCGGTATACGCAGGCTTTCCGGCAGGTTCATGATGCCATTGGGGCGGGCGACATCTATCAGGCCAACCTGACCTTTCCGATCGACCTGACCCTGGAAGGGGACAGCGCTGCCCTCTATGCCACACTTGCAAGCGGCCAGACAGTCGGTCACGGCGCGCTGGTGCAACAGGACGGGTTGCCCGATCTGCTCAGCCGCTCGCCCGAACTGTTCTTTCGCACCGATACAGACCGCGGTATCGAAACGCGTCCGATGAAAGGCACCCAGCCGCGCAGTGAAGACATGGCCGAGGACGCGCGCAGCCGGGCCTTTCTGTCGACCGACGAAAAGAACCGGGCTGAGAACCTGATGATTGTCGACCTTTTGCGGAACGACATCAGCCGCGTCGCGCTGCCCGGGTCCGTCAAGGTGCCAGAACTGTTCAAGGTTGAAACCTATGCCACCGTGCATCAGATGGTTTCGCTGGTGCAGGCACAGCTTCACATGGGCGCGGAATTGTCCGATATCCTGACGGCACTTTTTCCCTGCGGGTCTATCACCGGAGCGCCCAAGATCCGCGCGATGGAGATTCTGTCCGAACTGGAACCCTGGCCCCGCGACATCTATTGCGGCACCATCGGCTGGGCTGCGCCGGACGGACGGTCCGAATTCAATGTCGCGATCCGTACCCTGATGGTCGACGACGGGGCTGCCACGCTGAATGTTGGCGGTGGGGTGGTCTGGGACAGCACCGCCCCGTCAGAATATGAGGAAGCGCTATGGAAAGCCCGGTTTGCCAGCCAGTTCCACAAGGAACCCGCCTGATCGAGACGTTCCGCTACGATCCCGGTTCAGGGTTTTTCGACCTGCCGCGGCATTTGCAACGAATGGAACGCTCTGCCAGGGAACTTGGGTTTTCCTTCGACCAGAGCGCTGCGCAAGACCGGCTGGATGCGTTCCGGGCTGAGACGGTCAAACGCTGTCGCATGACACTGGGCGTTAATGGCGATCTGGATTTTACCACCGCCGATCTGATCCAACCCAACGGCCATTGGGTCGTGACCATTGCGGAACAGCGGTTGCGCTCGGACGATCCCTGGCTGCGGCACAAGACGACGCGTCGCGCGATCTATCACGAAGCCCGCAAGTCAATGCCGGAAGGGGTCGACGAACTGCTGTTTCTCAATGAACGCGACGAGCTGTGCGAAGGCACCATCACAAACCTCTTCGTCAAATTGAAAGACGGAGCATATGTGACACCGCCGGTTTCCTCCGGCTGCCTGCCGGGGGTGCTGCGCCAAAGGTTGCTGGACGCAGCAAAAGTGCGCGAACGCGTCCTGTCCCTATACGATCTGCGTGATGCCCAGCGTATCTGTGTGGGAAACTCTCTGCGCGGTGAAATCCGTGTTGACTATCGCGCATCGCCGGACAGTCCGCCAAGCCCTTGACCTGATGGGCAATGACGCGATTAATCATCTGTACATCTGTTGTCATGGGCAGGATCAGGCGGGGTTGAAAGCCGGGTGAACAGGGAACGGGTAATTGCAGACCTGATGCCGGCTCAGGCCCGGCTGCGACTGGAGTTCGGGCTGTTTTTCATCGCGGTGCCGGTGCTGATTGCCGTCTTCTTTCCGCCCAGTTGGATGTTTCCGTCGCTGTTTACGTTCACGGCCATCGGCATTGTGCTGCTTCATTTCACGCCGGGATTTTCCTGGGCTGAACTGCGTCACAACTGGGGCAACTGGTCCTGGGCCGAGGTTGCGGTTTTCGCAGTGGCGATGACGGTTTTTTGCTCGGCGCTGGTGATGGCGACCCGTCCGGGAATGGCCATTGCCCTGCTGCGCCAGCGGCCCGAATTCCTGGCGGTGATCTGGTTGGCCTATCCGGTTCTTTCGGCCCTGCCACAAGAGCTTTTGTTCCGCTCGCTGTTCTTCCGCCGTTACCACGCGATCCTGCCGGACGGGCGGGCGGCCTATCTGCTGAATGCGGCGCTGTTTTCGCTGGCACATCTGATGTACTGGAGCTGGATCGTCGCGGTCATGACCTTTGCCGGCGGGCTGCTGTTCACCTGGGCCTACCGCAGGCGCGGATCGTTTTTCTATGCCGTTCTGCTGCACGCCATCGCAGGGAACATCATCTTTGCGGCGGGTCTGGGCATCTATTTCTACTCTGGCAACGTGCAAAGGCCGTTTTGACGGCGCGACCTGCCTTGACTTTCCAAGTCTGACGGGGTGTATCGGCGCGACGAATTCTGCGCCCGAAGGGATATGATCCATGCACGCCTATCGCAGCCATAACTGCGCCGCTCTGACCGCCGCCAATGTCGGTGAAACCGTCCGCCTGTCCGGCTGGGTGCATCGTGTCCGAGATCACGGCGGCGTGCTGTTCATTGACCTGCGCGACCATTTCGGCGTGACGCAGGTTCTGTGCGATGGCGACAGCGCGGCGTTTGCCGAGCTGGAGAAGGTGCGTTCCGAGTGGTGTATCCGCGTCGACGGCACCGTCAAGGCGCGCGATCCGGAGCTGGTGAACCCGAAACTGCCTACCGGCGAGATCGAAGTATATGTGCGTGAGCTGGAAGTTCTGGGTGCTGCCGACGAATTGCCGCTGATGGTATTCGGCGATCAGGAATACCCCGAGGAAACCCGCCTGCGCTATCGTTATCTGGACCTGCGCCGCGAGGCGATGCAGCAGAACATGACCCTGCGCTCGGACGTTGTTGCGTCCATGCGCAAACGGATGTGGGATCAGGGCTTCCGCGAGTATCAGACACCGATCATCACCGCATCGTCGCCCGAAGGCGCGCGCGACTTCCTGGTGCCCTCGCGTTTGCATCCGGGCAAGTTCTATGCGCTGCCGCAGGCACCGCAGCTGTTCAAGCAGCTGATCATGGTTTCGGGCTTTGACAAGTATTTCCAGATTGCGCCATGCTTCCGCGATGAGGACCCGCGTGCGGATCGTTCGCCGACCGATTTTTACCAGCTTGACCTCGAAATGTCGTTTGTTGAACAGCAGGATGTGTTTGACACCATCCAGCCCGTTCTGACGGGTGTGTTCGAAGAGTTCGGCGGCGGGCGCAAGGTTGATCAGGACTGGCCGCAGATTTCCTACAAGGATTCCGCGCTGTGGTATGGCACCGACAAGCCGGACCTGCGGAATCCGATCAAGATGCAGGTGGTCTCTGAGCATTTCCGTGGTTCCGGCTTTGCGATATTCGCCAAATTGCTAGAGCAGGAAGGCACCGAAATCCGCGCCATCCCAGCGCCAACCGGCGGCAGCCGCAAGTTCTGTGACCGGATGAACGCCTTTGCCCAGAAAGAGGGTCTGCCCGGCATGGGCTATATCTTCTGGCGTGATCAGGGCGAAGGGATGGAGGCCGCAGGGCCGTTGGCCAAAAATATCGGCCCCGAACGCACCGAAGCGATCCGTCAGCAACTGGGTCTGGGTGTCGGCGATGCGGCGTTCTTCCTGGGTGGCAAACCGAAAGCCTTTGAAAAGGTCGCGGGCAAGGCGCGCGACGTGATCGGTGACGAGCTGAACCTGACCGAGAAGGACCGCTTCGCCTTTGCCTGGATCGTGGATTTCCCGATCTATGAGCAGGACGAGGAAACCGGCGCGATCGACTTTGAGCACAACCCGTTCTCAATGCCGCAAGGCGGGATCGAAGCGTTGCAGGGTAACCCTCTGGACGTGCGCGGGTATCAGTACGATCTGGCCTGTAACGGGTACGAACTGGTCTCGGGCGCGATCCGGAACCACAAGCCGGAGATTATGCTGAAAGCGTTTGAGCTGGCCGGTTATGGCGAGGATGAGGTCAAATCCCGCTTTGGCGCCCTGTTCAACGCGTTCCATTATGGTGCCCCGCCGCACGGCGGCTGCGCCGCGGGGATCGACCGGATCGTAATGCTGCTGGCGGATGAGGCCAACATCCGCGAGGTGATGATGTTCCCGATGAACCAGCGCGCCGAAGACTTGATGATGGATGCGCCGTCCGATCCGACTTCGGATCAGTTGATGGAACTGGGGCTCCGCATCATCCCGCAAGATTGATCAAAAAACCCGCCGCAAGCCCTGCGTCGGGTTTTTTCTGCGCCTGGCGCGCGGGCAGACCAAAGCTGCGCCGGTTCCTCACTCCAACGGATCGGTCATGCCGCCGCGATTGACGCGAATGTTTCGGGCCGTTGTACGGGTTTGGCGATAAACCCAGATACTCAGGATTGTCGCGGTCAGGAAGTATGCTGTCGCCATCTCAGATCGCCTCACGCTGTTCCAGCCGGGCCTGAACGATGCCCGCGACCTGAGCTGTCAGCGCGGTTACGGGAGAGCCGTCCATCCGCGACGCGGCCAGTTTTCGCGCGGCGATTTCCAGAACCGTGTCGTCGGCATCGCGGGCGACACCGCGCAAAAACTGGGCGACGTAGTCAAGCGTGCGTTGATCGTTTGGTCCGGCCAGCACATCCGCGATATGCGCCATGTCGTCCTGATAGGCCATCGGGTCAGGGCGGATAACTTCGTCACGAATGGCGTTCAGGCTGCTGGGGCGGCGATCTTCGGGTAGGCATTCCAGGATGAGTTTCTGAAAGCAGGACAGCGATTTCAGAGGCTTGGTCAGAAACCCGTCTGCACCCGCTTCAAACGCCGTTTCCTGCGTGTCGTGGTCGCCGGACATGCCAAGAATGGCCCCGATGCGGGGCATTGCGACCGACAATTCAGCAATCAGGTCTGCCCCGCACCCATCCGGCAAACCCATATCCACCAGAATTACCGAAGGGCGGTAGATCTGCAGATGCCGTCGCGCCGATGTCAGGCAATCCGCGCGCCGGATACGAGCGCCGCTGCGCAGGCACATCAGCCGGATCGCATCACAGGCATAACGGCTGTCTTCGACAACCAGAATGGTTTGGCCCAGCAAGGGCCGCGTCGCGGTCGGCTGCGCGGGGGAGGCGAATGCGCTCGAATCGTCCATGACAGAACTCCTAATCAGCAGATGCCTCACGCTAGGAACTTCTGGCTAACACAGGGTTAACGGCAATTTGGCGCACTTGTCCTTTGCCCCAACAGCCCCCATAACCGCTGCAACGCAGAACCGAAGGAGAGTTCCATGATTGGTCGCCTGAACCACGTCGCCATTGCCGTTCCCGATCTTGAGGCCGCGTCCGAACAGTATCGCAGCGCGTTGGGTGCAAAGGTCGGCGCGCCGCAGGACGAGCCCGACCACGGCGTGACCGTCGTGTTCATCGAACTGCCCAACACCAAGATCGAGCTGCTCTACCCGCTGGGCGATGACAGCCCGATCAACGGGTTTCTGGAAAAGAACCCAGCTGGCGGTATTCATCATGTCTGCTATGAGGTCGACGACATAATCGCTGCCCGTGACCACCTGAAAGACACCGGCGCCCGCGTGCTGGGCTCGGGCGAGCCCAAGATTGGTGCGCATGGCAAGCCGGTTCTGTTCCTGCACCCCAAGGACTTCAACGGCTGCCTGGTCGAGCTTGAGCAGGTCTAACCCAATCGAAGAGAGGCCAATATGACGATCACTGCCGCGCTGGTTCTGTTTGCCGTCATCTGGTTCATGACGCTGTTGGTGGTGCTGCCGATCCGCATCAAGACGCAGGGTGATCTGGGGGATATTGTTCCGGGCACCCATGCAGGTGCGCCGGAAGTGCATCACATGAAAAAGAAAATGTGGATCACCACCGGCATTTCAGTGGTGCTTTGGGCCATTATTGCCGGGATCATCATCTCTGGCGTGATCTCGGTGCGCGATTTCGACTGGCTGAATCAGTTGGAGCCGCGCGGCTAGCCGTCAGGGCGTTGGCCCTGACAAGCGGTGGAAAATATGCGTGAATGTGGCGGCCCCGATAATCGGGATTACCAAATTCACCAGCGGCACAGACAACGGAATCGCCATCAATGTGCCCGCCAGCCAGATGGTGGATGAATGTTTGGCGCGCAGCTTGCGCGCGCCGTCGCGACCCACCCGGCGCATCGCGGCCAGTGTAAAATACTCCCGACCCAGCAAGAACCCGTTCATCGACCAGAAAATGAACGGAGCCAGAGGCGTGAAGATCACGTAGAGGATCAGCGCCAGCAGGTTGGCCACGATCAAGACACCCAGAAACCCAAGCGCATCGCGCAGCGCGTCGCTGAAGGGTATGCCGGGCACGCCGGGCAGGGTGGGGTAATGCTTGTCCTCAACCGCCTGTGCTACCTCTTCCAGAAACATCGACGTAATCGCCGAAGCCACCGGCACCATCAGGAAGACAGGCAGGATGATGACCAGAAATATGCCGGAATAGTTCAACACGTCATTCAGCCAGGGAACCGCCCCGATAAAGGGCAGCGAAATCTCATTGCCGGAAAGCCGGTTGATCAGCCAGATCGCTCCGGCGCAGGCCGCGATCAGCAGTACGATCGTCAATCCGACGCCGCGCAGCAACACGGCGCGGAACTTCGGATCTCCGATCTGGCCAAGTGCCGCGAAAAAGGCGTTGAGGATGATCATTCCGAGACCCATTCTGTCAGCGCGGCGACATCCGGGCGCGGTCGTTCCGGCGGTGTTGCGCCTTCGGTTGCAATATGGATCAGCCCGGCGACCCGTTCGTTTTCCTGCAAGCCGAACGCCTTACGACAGAAATCGCGGTCATGCGTTTGCCAGCCCGACAGCCAGTTGGCCCCCCAGCCGGCGGCAAGGGCGGCGTTCAGAAGCGCCAGACAGACCGCACCCGCGGAATAGGTTTGTTCGATCGGCGGGATTTTTTCCGAAGGTTTTTGCACCTCGATCACGGCAACGGCCAGATGGCCCATGTCGAACTGGCTGCGCGCCTTTGCGATCTCCTCGGGGGATTTGCCCAAAGCCGCACCGCAGTCCTGCGTCAGGTCAGACAGACGTTGCATCGCGCCCTTTTCCAGCACCAGGAACCGCCAGGGTTCAAGCTTCCCATGATCCGGGCTGCGCGCCGCGGCCGTCAAAAGCGGCATCAGCTGTTCCCGCGTGGGTGCCGGTGACACCAGCGTCTTGGCCGGGCGCGACCGGCGCGATTGCAGGAACTCCAGGGCGGCCGGGTTGTTCAGGGACATATGTTAACTTCCTTTACATGGGCAGTCTGTATCTGGTTGAACGTCTGGCGGGATTCAAGGGCAAACGGCTGGATTGGCTGGATCAATTTCATTCCCCGGCGCCGCGTGCAAGAGTGTTGGCGAACAGGAGATGACGATGGCAAAACCGAAACTGCGCGATCTGCCCGATCTGAGCGCGCATGCCACGCCCGGCAGGGTGATCCCGGTGCGGGTTTCACCCAAATCCGCACGTGATGATGTGGCTGTGAAAGGGGGCACCATCCGCATTTCCGTGACCGCGCCGCCGGAGGGCGGCAAGGCCAATGATGCGGCGCGCCGATTGCTGGCCGCTGCGATGGGTGTAGCGCCGTCGGCTCTGATCCTGAAACAGGGTCAGACCGCGCGGGACAAACTGATTGCCTAAGCGCCCTGAGCCGGTTTTTCGTGGATCTGATACACCCCTTCCGGCAGGTCCAGTGCAGCGGCCAGATCACGCACCTGTTCCGGTGACAGGGTGATCCTCTGGATATTGTCCGTGCGGGGGTCCAGCTGCTCTAGCGTGACACATTCAGCAAAGCTGTTGATGACGACATCCTCCTGCAAAGGTCTTGCGCCTTCGTCTACCAGAGTAATGACCGTCGAGTCGAATTCATGCTCAATCGAAAACATGAAACCAGAGTGCAGGGCGGACGTCTGCAATGCAACCCGTTCCTGCGCAATCAGGCTATGGCAGTCCGCCAGCGACCACGCTATGGTTTCGCAAACGGGGTCGCCGTTTCAAGGGATTATGAATGCGCCGTCTGACCATTTTTCTGTTTCCTCTGGTGCTGGCGGCCTGCGATGTCGGCCCCCTGCGTGTGCAAACGGTGGATGAGTGGACGCAGCAGTCGAATGACTTTCAGGTGGATGCCCAGGCCTTTCAGGAAATCAGCCGTGCGGTCGGCAAAGAGGCGCGCGCCGAATGCCTGCGTCAGGCCAGGGTCAGCAATTGCGATTTCACCATCCTGGTCGACCTGAATCCGCGCGCACCGGCAAACGCCTTTCAAACCCTCGACGACAAGGACCAGCCGGTGATCATCTTCACCCGGTCGATGATCCAATCCGCGCAGAACAGGGATGAACTGGCCTTTGTAATGGGGCACGAAGCCGCGCATCACGTTTTGGGGCATATCGACCGCCAGTCGCAAAGCGCGCGGGAAACCGCGGTGATCTTTGGCGATCTGGGCAAACTGCATGGTGAAAGCGGCAAGGCGCTTGAACGTTCGCAGAAGCTGGGCGCCGAGGTTGGTGTGCAGGTCAATGTCAGGGAATACGAGCTAGAGGCGGATCAACTGGGGACCATCATTACCCATAACGCGGGTTTCAATCCGTTGATTGGCGCCAAGTATTTTGATCGCCTAGTCGATCCCGGAGATTTTTTTCTGGCGACCCACCCACCCAACGCCGAACGCGTTCAGATCGTTCTTGAGACCGCCCGACAGCTTGGCCTGACGCAATGACATCTCTGACCCGTCTTGGCGTGATCCTGACGGATCGCGGTTCGAGATATGCGGTGACCGGCGCTTCCGTGCGTTCGCGGGCGGATGTCGATGCGGTTCTGAGCGCGCTGAAAACTGACAAGGCCTATGCCAAGGCCACTCACAACACCTGGGCGGCGATGCTGCCAACCGGGGCGCTCAAGGCCGATGACGGCGAAAGCGGGGCGGGGATGGTGATCCTGCGAATGCTGGAGCGTGCGGGGCTGGAAGACCATGTCGTCATCGTCACACGCTGGTACGGCGGTAAAAAGCTGGGCGGAGATCGATTTCGACGGGTGCAGGATGCCACCCGCGCTTACCTGGACCACATCGGTGTCGGACCTTGACCTGAGTCAAGGGGCTGACGGCACAGGTGCGATACCCTTTCCTGGACCTGCGGTAAGGAAAGGACACGCGATGCTCAACCGAGATACGCTAAGGCGTCATGCCGGGCTGGTTGATCAGATGGCAACAAAGCTCGGGGTCGATCTTGAGACCGCCGCGATCGGCGGCGAGGTTTCGATCGACCAGATTTCGGATGCTGTTATCCGGTGTACCGACTGCCCGAACCCTGCGCATTGTCAGAATTTTCTGAACCGGCCCGACCCCGCAGGCCGGACACCGGAATATTGCCGAAACCAGGAATTGCTGAACAAGTTGATGCCGGAATAAGCAGGGCGCAGACATGCTCCATCTTGGAGAGATCATGACCCATATTCGCCTTGTTCTACGTATGGGGCATGCGACGGGAACCGAATTGGTCCTGGCCCATCGGGAAGGGCACCTGACCCAGCAGGACTGGGCAGAGATGATCCAGTTCTGTCGCGGCTGTGGGTGGGCGCGACACTGCCCTGACTGGCTGGACCGCCACGAATGCGCCACCAGTGCCCCGGCATGCTGCCGGAACAAGCCGCGGTTTTCTGTGCTGAAAGCGACGCAAAAATAGGAACTCTGATGACACGGTCTGTTCTGGGTGATGTCGAAAAACACTTCTGGCTCACCCGCTCCGTTGCGCGATGCATGCATATCTCGCTGACCGAAGCGATGGTCGACGGGCGTCTGACGGCTGAGGAGTATGCGGAATTGGTGACGCGCTGCCGGGCGTCGCATTGCAGCGGTCAATGCGCGGTCTGGCTGTCCGAGCAACAAACGCGGGCGCAACAAGCCCCGGACTTCTGCCCGAACGCGCCCGTTCTCAACAGGCTGAAGGTCTAGTCAGAGCTTGGAGTGAGTGCCGTCGCAAAGCGGAGGATTTCCGCTGTGCTTACATCCGCAGAAAAACACCTTCTTGCTGCTGTCAGCGGTGTATTTGACCGGCTCAAACCCGGTGTCCTTGTGGGATCCGTCGCAAAACGGTTGCCGCTTGGATCGTCCGCACGCGCACCAGAAATAGCTTTTGCCCTCGGTCACTTCGACCGGGAAAGGCGCTTTTTGTGCGATGTTGGGGCTGTCTGACATGTGGCTACTCCGTTTTTAGCTGCTGTCACGATGCCAGTGTAAACGGAAGCGCGGAAAACGGTAGCAATTGCTCAAAAAACCGCTGTTTTTGGCCCGGTTACAAGCGTTGTTCCGCCTCTGGTCACGATCCCGTGACTGATTTCGTTGCAATAGTACCATTGAGGTCGTATTCTGAGACCGGCCCCGAATTCTTGGGCAATATCAGAAAATTAATAGAGGATTGACGGACATGAAACTCAAATTTGCTGCCGTTAGCGCATTTGCCCTTGTACTGGCTGCATGCTCGCAGCAGGAGGAGCCGGCGCCGGTTTACATCACGCCCGAGTATGACAAGTTCGGCTCGCCGAGCTGTCCGGCGGGAACTGAACTGGCCACGACCGAAGCGGGACAGACTGTCTGTAACCCGGTCGCACAATAAGCATTCCGCGGGCGGCTTTCCCCAAAGCCGCCCGCACCTATTTCACACGAATTGACCGCCCGGGTGGCGGTTTTTTCTTGCCCGCCCTGGCGGATCAGGATTCAGTGCGGCCGAGTGCAAGACAGAGGGCGCATGCGGAACTTCTTTACCCGTCTCAGAGATCGCTGCCGTTGGAGTTGGCAGGGGCTGATCGCCACTTGGCATGCGGAATACTCGTTTCGCGTTTGGGCCTGGGCTAACCTGATTTCCGCAGCGCTTGCCCTATGGCTGCCCCTGTCGGCGGGTTTGCGCGCACTGATACTGGTATTGGGTCTGCTCGTCCTTGTCGCCGAACTGTTCAACACGGCGATTGAGCGGGCGGTTGATCACACCTCGACCAAACGCAGCGAACTGGCAGGGCAGGCCAAGGATATCGCCAGCGCTGCGGTCGCATTGACAGCCATTGCAGCCGGCGTGGCATGGGCCGTTGGCCTTTTGAGCCTGCTCTGATTCATACATTCGGGTTCAGTATCTGTTCCGCAGCAAACCGTGGCGGTAATAGTGGCGCTTGATGCCGTAACGCCTTGGTATGTAATAGGGCGTATATCGCTTTTTGTGATGTCCAAACACCGACCGGTGATGTCTTTTCACCGGCTTGACGTGATGGACCCTGGGTTTGGCCTTGTAGTGGTACACCTTTGGCGCAGCATAGTACCGGTTCACCCGGTATTTGCCGTGGTTATGGTGCAAGGGTTTTGATCCGACGAAAACAAAACCGCCAGAGCTGACGCTGAAGCCATTGGCGACAGCGGGTGCGGCATAAAGCTGGACGGCAAGAACCGCCGTCATGCATTTCAACGCAATGGGGCGCAGACTTGACATTGGACCCTCCTGGATACGAATTCCGGGTGTCCTGTCATGATCCGGCATTTGACGGCAAAGCGCCAATAAACTTGGCTCACGCTTCGCCTATCCGGGGTGAGTGGGCAAGCCGTGTCAGCGCAGCTTGCCCCAGAGGTCGTATTCTCCGGCCTCGTCAACCTCGACCCGGATAATGTCGCCGGGAGAGAGATTTTCGAACCCTTCATCGATGAACAGGTTGCCATCGATCTCCGGAGCGTCCGACTTGGTGCGGCAAGTGGCGGCCTCACCGTCGACCTCATCCACGATTACGTCGAGCGTCTGGCCGACCTTGGCGGCCAGCTTGGCCTCGGAAATTGCCTGCGCCTTTTCCATGAACCTTTCCCACCGGTCTTGTTTGACCTCGGCCGGCACATGGTCGGGCAGATCGTTCGACCGGGCACCGTCCACGTTTTCGTATTGAAAACACCCGACACGATCCAGCTGCGCCTCGTCCATCCAATCCAGAAGCGTCTGGAATTCAGCCTCTGTTTCACCGGGGTAACCCACGATAAAGGTCGAGCGCAGGGTGATATCGGGACAGGTCGCACGCCAGGCGGCGATCTCGTCCAGCGTTTTGGCGGCTGCCGCCGGACGTGCCATGCGCCTGAGAACGTCGGGATGGGCATGCTGGAAGGGAATATCCAGATAAGGCAAAATGTTACAGCCTGCGTCCGCCATCAGCGGGATCAGGTTGCGGACATGCGGATAGGGGTAGACGTAATGCAGCCGCACCCAGGCGTCCAACTGCCCTAATTCGCGCGCCAGATCTGTGATGTGGCTGCGCACCTCGCGATCTTTCCACGGGTTCACATCGTATTTCCGGTCAAGCCCATAGGCTGAGGTATCCTGCGAGATCACCAGCAACTCGCGCACACCGTTTTCGACCAGCTTCTCGGCCTCACGCAGAACCGCATGGGCCGGGCGGCTGACCAGTTTGCCGCGCATGTCCGGGATGATGCAGAATTTGCACTTGTGGTTACAGCCCTCGGAAATCTTGAGATAGCTATAGTGGCGCGGGGTCAGTTGCACGCTGGCGGCGGGCAGCAGGTCCACGAATGGGTCGGGATCAGGCGGAACGGCCGTATGCACGGCATCCAGAACCTGTTCGTACTGGTGCGGGCCGGTAACGGCCATGATTCGCGGATGGTGTTCGCGGATGTAGTCGGGTTCTGCACCCAGACAGCCGGTGACGATGACCTTGCCGTTTTCAACAAGAGCTTCGCCAATGGCGTCCAGCGACTCGGCCTTGGCGCTGTCGAGAAACCCGCAGGTGTTCACGATCACGGCATCCGCCCCTGAATAGTCCGGTGAAATCCCGTATCCTTCAGCGCGCAGGCGGGTCAGAATCCGCTCGCTGTCGACCAGAGCCTTTGGGCAGCCCAGCGACACCATGCCGATCGTGGGCTGGTTCGGACGGGGCGCATCGGTGATCCGGGCGGCAGGCGCCAGGTCGGGGCGGAGGTTTGGCGGGTTCGTGGTCATGGCGCGGCATATAGTGGGGAACGCTTCCCCTTGCAAATGCAGCGCAGGCTTTGAATGATCTTTTTAACGCATGCCAGATAAGCGGAGAGCAGAAAAATGAAGTGGCTGTTGCGCATCCTGTTTCTTTTAGTCGCCGCATTTGGCTTGGTCATAGGCGCCTTGTTGCTGATGCCGGGCGACAAGCTGGCCGCGATTCTGGCCGAACAGGTCAGGGGCGAGACCGGCCGCGACCTGACGCTGTCCGGTGACGTCAGCCTGTCCTTCTGGCCGGTTTTGGGGATGGAAACAGGCCCGGTCACTTTCGGAAACGCGCCCTGGGCAGGACCCGATCCGATGTTAAGCGCCGAAAGCCTGGCCGTAGGCGTGGATGCGGCCGCGCTGTTGAATGGCGATTTGCGGATCAGGCGCATCGTTGCGGACAACCCGGTGCTGCGCCTCGAATTGTCTGAGGGACGTGGCAACTGGGAGCTGGATGCCACAGCTCCTCCCGCATCGGGCACTGGGACAAGCGCAAGCGGCGGTACAGCGAATACGGCAACCGTAGCCCCAGGTGAGGCCGTCACGCTGGACCGGCTTAAGTTCACCAATGCGCGGCTGATCTACGTCGAAAATGGCGTCGAAACTTATGATTTTTCCAATGTCGATCTGTCCGCCAGCTGGCCCGATATATCCGCGCCCATGGTGCTGGACGCGCGGATCGACGTTCCGGGCGGCAAGGTCAGGGTGGACCTGAAAATCCCTGATCTGCCTGCCTATGCCTCGGGCGCGGTGGCACCTCTGGAACTTGCGCTGACCGCGCCGGGCGGCGAGGTCGGCTTTGACGGGCGCGTCAATCTGGCCGGAGAGATGGACGGCAAGCTGAACGTCAAGACGAAGAACACCGAGCGGATGCTGGCGGCATTTGGTCAGAGCGGCGTCGGCGTACCGCTGGGTCTGGGCCGCGCGGCAGAGGTTTCAGCGCAGATGACCTATACGAAGGAGGGCCGTATTTCGCTGCGCGACCTGGTGGCGGCACTGGACCACAACCGGCTCACCGGCGAGGCGGACATCGAAATCTCAGATCCGCCGAAGATCACCGCCCGTCTCAAGGGCGGGGATATCGACCTGTCCCGCTATAACAGGTCCGCCCCTTCCGGCGGCGGAACCGGTTCGACGGGTGGTGGAGCCGGTTCGGCGCCCAGGCAAAGCAGCGGCTGGTCAAAAACCCCGATTGACGCCTCGGCCCTGGCACTGGCGAACGGAGAGATACGCCTGACGGCCAATTCCATCGCGGTGCCGAATCTGACGCTGGGCCCGAGTGACCTGACGCTTAACCTCGACCGCTCCCGCGCGGTTCTCAGAATGAACCCGGCGACCTTGTTTTCAGGTCAGCTGAACGGGCGGGTCGTGGCCAACAACCGCAACGGATTGTCTGTGGGTGGCAAGCTGAGAGCCAAGGACATCAACATCCAACAAGCCCTTTCGACGCTGGGCGGGATCGACCGCCTGTCGGGTTCCGGTTCAGGGACGTTCGAGTTTCTGGGCGTCGGGCAAACCGAAAACCAGATCATGCGCTCGCTGAGCGGCAAAGGGAATCTGAAGGTCGGCAAGGGCGTGATATCCGGCATCGATCTGGATCGCCTTATGGGACGCGGCAAAGGGTCCGGTGGGACAACTGTGTTCAACAGCCTGACCGCCAGTTTCAACATTGATAAGGGCGTGCTGACCAATAAGGACCTGTTGATGTCGCTGGATAACTTCCGCGCGGACGGAAAGGGGCGCGTCGGCATCGGTGCGCGCAATATCAACTATCTATTCACCCCGGTGGCTCTGCGCGCCAATTCTGGCAAAGGCTTGTCCGTACCTGTCCGTATCACTGGCCCGTGGAGCAACCCGTCCATCAAGCCGGACCTGAGCAAAGTGATCGAGGCGGCTGCCGAAGGTAAACTCAAGGACCTTGAGGATGACGCCAAGCAGCAGGTTCTGGACAAGGTCGGGGACGAGTTGGGCACCGCGGTCCAAGACAGCGAAAGTGTCGAAGATGTTCTGAAAAACAAGCTTGAAGAGGAAGCGAAAAAAGGCTTGCTCAATCTGCTGGGCGGAAATTAGGGAACCGGGGCGCTAATCCGCCCCGGCCCGTGCTTTGTTCAGATGGTCTGATCGTAGTCGCCGACGCCGGGCTCGGTTTGGATGACCGCATCTATATCCGCGAAAATCGTGCGCATTTCCGCTTCGCTTTCGCTGCTTTCGCAGACAACAACAAGGTTCGGAGTGTTCGACGAAGCGCGCACCAGACCCCAGCTGCCATTGTCCAGAATGACCCGCGCGCCGTTAACGGTGACAACCTCTTTGATCGCGCGACCCGCGAGTGTTTCACCCGCGTCGGCCATGGCGACCAGCTTACCGACCAGCCGCTTGAGGATATCGTATTTCTCGGTATCGGCGGCATAGGGTGACATGGTTGGCGTCGACCAGGTTCGGGGCAGCGCCTTGCGCAGGTCCGACATGCTTTTGTCCGGGTTGCGGTCCATCAGCTTGCAGATCTCCACCGCGACCCGCATGCCGCAGTCATAGCCGCGCCCGATCGGTTCGGCCAGAAAGTAGTGCCCTGATTTCTCGAACCCGGCCAGGGCGTTGATTTCCTTGACCCGGCGCTTCATGTGGCTGTGGCCGGTTTTCCAGTAATCCGCCTTGACGCCATGGGCCTGCAATTCGGGGTCGCTGGCAAACAGGCCGGTCGACTTCACGTCTGCCACGAAGGTCGCATTGGGATATAGCTTGGCCAGATCACGGGCCATGATCACACCGACCTTGTCGGCGAAAATCTCCTCGCCCTCGTCATCGACAACACCACAGCGGTCGCCATCACCGTCAAACCCAAGCGCCATGTCGGCACCGCTGGATTTCACGGCATCAGCCATGTCGTGCAGCATCTCCATGGCTTCGGGATTGGGGTTGTAGTTGGGGAAGGTGTAGTCCAGCCGGTTGTGGCTGGGTACAACCTCGACCCCCATCCGTTCGAAAATCTCGGGCGCAAAGGCCGAGGCGGTGCCGTTTCCGGTTGCGCAAACGACCTTGAGCGGGCGGGACATTTTGAAATCCTCAACCAGATCGTCGATATACGCCTCTTTCACCCCTTCAACGAACTCATAGGATCCGCCTTCATGGGGCAGACCTTCACCGTTCAGGACGATGTCGCGCAGTTCGGACATTTCGTCGGGGCCGTGGGTCAGCGGGCGGTCAAAGCCCATCTTGACGCCGGTCCAGCCGTTCGGGTTGTGGCTGGCCGTGACCATGGCCACAGCCGGAACATCCAGATGGAACTGGGCGAAATAGGCCATCGGGCTGAGCGCCGGACCGATATCCTTGACCTGAATGCCAGCCTGCATCAGCCCCAGAATCAGCGCGTTCTTGATCGCCAGCGAATAGTCGCGATAGTCGTTGCCGACCGCGATCACCGGGTCGATCCCGCGCCTGCGCATCTGCGTACCCAGACCCAGCCCAAGGGCGGTCATGCCGGGCAGGTTGATCTCTTCCGGATATTTCCAGCGCGCGTCATATTCGCGAAAGCCAGTGGGCTTGATCATCGGGTCGCGCAGAAAACTCCAGGTGTTGGGGGTCACCTCGGGGATGGGCTTGGTCATATTATTGCTCTTGTTCAGACTTGAATTGGGTTGGCCTTGGCCAGTGCATCAAAGCGCATCAATGTGTCAACCAGTTGTGGCATCTGGTCCAGCGGGATCATGTTGGGCCCGTCAGAGGGTGCGTTATCCGGGTCCTGATGCGTTTCGATGAACACTGCACCAACGCCCAGCGAAACCGCGGCGCGCGCCATGACTGGGGCGAACTCTCGCTGTCCGCCGGATGAACCGCCTTTTCCGCCAGGTTGTTGAACCGAATGGGTCGCATCCATGACCACCGGATAGCCGGTCTTGGCCATCTGCGGCAGCGCCCGCATATCGGCGACAAGGGTATTGTATCCAAAAGAGGTTCCGCGTTCCGTCAAAAGGATGTTCCGGTTACCGGTGCTTTCGATCTTTTCAACGATATTGGTCATTTCCCAAGGGGCCAGGAATTGACCCTTTTTGACATTCACGGCTTTGCCCGTGTTGCCGGCCGCCAGCAGCATATCGGTCTGGCGGCACAAAAAAGCCGGGATTTGCAGGATGTCGACGGACTGGGCCGCAATGGCGCATTGCGCTTCGGTGTGAACGTCGGTTAGTACCGGAACACCCATCGTCGTGCGGATGTCATCCAGAACCTTCAGCCCTGCATCAATCCCCATGCCGCGCTTGCCGGACAGCGAGGTGCGGTTCGCCTTGTCATAGGAGGCCTTGAAAACATACTGCGCACCGGCGGCGTCGCAGGCCTCTTTCATTTTGCCTGCGATCATCTGAGCATGATCGGCAGTTTCAAGCTGGCAGGGGCCGGCAATGATCGTCAGAGGCAGATCATTGCCGACCGTGAGATCGGAGATTTTTACATGTTTCATGTGTCTTACGAGGATACCTGTTCACGAAGGACCGACGCGGTAAGCGAGATCATCAGGTAGATACCAGCAAACAACAGGAAAGCCAAAATCGTATTTTCGAACTTGCGCGGATAGCTGGGTTCCTCGCTGGGCACCGGGTTAACCGACACCGTCAGATAGCGGACCTTGCGGTTTGCTTCGGTCCGCGTGGTTTCCATCTGTTCCATTGCGGTTTGCAGCATCATGTCACGGGCTGCCAGATCGGCCTGGGCCATCTGAATGCGCACGCTCAGGCGGGCCAGCGAATTCTCGCCTGCCGAGACATCCAGCATTTCGGCGTTCAGCTCAGCAAGAACAACTTCCAGACGTTCGATATCCGCGCGGACACCATCGACCTTGGCCTGGTTCGGGCGCAGGTTATCCAGCAGCGCCGCCAGCTGAAGCTCTTTATCCTGTATCAGAATCTCGATTTCATTGATGCGGGTCCGCAAGCCTGCCAGCACGTTTTCAGGGTCAAGAACGGCGCCCTGCAACTGCAACTCGATCAGCGTTTCCTGGGCTTTCCGTCGTTCTTCCTGTGCGGATTCAAAGCCCTTCAGCGCGTCTCGCATCTGGTCTTCGCGTTTCAGCTCTGTCAGCCCGTTTATCGTCTCTTCGGCATAGGAAATAAGCTTGCTTGACAGGTCCACCGCGATGTCCGGGGTCGGCGCGGCGACCTCCATTCGGATGATGCCGTCGGTCGGATCGTATCCGATGACCACCATTCGCTTGTACAGCTTGTATGTTTCTTCCAGCGACGCGTCCGGCGACAGCCTCTGGATCGGATCGATCCAGTCCTGTTTGAAAATCCCGGAGAACCCGACATCCCGTTCCAGCCGCTGCAGCGCGTCTTTGGATTCGAGAAATTCCTGCGTCGCGACTGAATCCTGCGCCGTGGCAAATTGCGTGCCGGACAACAGCCCGCCGATTGATCCGCCGCCGCCATCTGCCTGCAGGATCGAAAACGCCGAGTCGCTGGCGTACATCGGCGTTGCCACACGGTAAAAATACAGACCCACGATCAGCGTGGGCAGCAGGACAAATGCCGCCAAACGGGCAAACAGAGCAAACAGCTTTCGCTTGCGGCGGCGCGCGATGTCCTTCTGTATCTCACTGATTTCAAAATCGCGGCGCTGTGCCGGGCTGATTTCGCGGCCCGGCAGGGTTTGTGGTCCTTCCGTCACCGTCTGTGGCAGCTGAATCGTGATCTTGTCCTTGATCCGGTCGTCCGCAGCCGTTCGATCGGCCGCCAGATCCAGCAGGTTTGCACGTTCAAAGGGGTCGATCCCCATCAAGCGCAATTGCCGGACCGCATCATAGTCCGATGTCACCGCAAGACCGTTTTTCTGCGCCAGACGCCGCGCCACGCGCAATTGCCGGCCGGTCAGCCCTTCCTGCCTGATCTCGTCGATCTCGGTTGCCGGGGGCGCGTCAGCAACATCCTCGGCCGGTTGCGTCGCCTTTCTGATGCGCGAAATGGCATCCGCGCGGGCGTCAGGCGTGCCGGCGGCTTTGCGGTTGCGGCGCAGATTGTACTTTCTAGCCCTGGGTTTGGTAGTCATATAGCTGCTTCGCTTCTTCCAAGGTTTCGAACATGTATAGCTGGCCATCCAGAAGAACCGCGGCCTGACGGGCGAATTTTTCCAGCACGGCCGGATTGTGCGACACGATCACCAGCGTCGTCGTGCGCAGCCTTTCCTGCAGGATGTCGCCTGCTTTCCTGTTGAATTCAACATCCGTCGTTGCCGGCATGCCCTCGTCGATCAGGTACATGTCGAAGTCAAGCGCCAGCATCAGCGCAAAGGTAAACCGCGCCTTCATCCCGGATGAATAGGTGGCCAGCGGCTGATTGAAATATTCACCCAATCCGCACAGCCAACTGCAATAGGCTTCGACGTAATCCGGGTCCATCCCATAGATCTTGGCGATGTACCGGGCGTTTTCCAGCGCCGACATTTTGCTGGATACGCCCCCGGTGAACCCCATTGGAAACGAAATCCGGCAGGATTTGCGGATCACACCCTCATCCGGTTTTTCCAGCCCTGCCATCATGTTGATCAGCGTGGTTTTTCCGGTTCCGTTCGGCGCAAGAATGCCGATGGATCTGCCAAGCTCGACCCGGAACGAGACCCGGTCCAGGATCACCTTGCGGCGCGTCCCGGTCCAGAAGGACTTGCTGACATTCTCGAACTCAAGCATTCAGGGCCTGCTGCTCTTGGTGTTTGGTGCACCGGTCTGACCGGTGAAGGAGCGGTTAACTTATGGGTCCATGTTGGCTACATTATGTCGAATTGTGAAACAAATGATCAATGCGAACCTAAGCCCCCTGTTGGTATTGTGACTTTTGCACCGGTTGGCCCCCGGCGGCGCGTTGACTACATTTCAATCCGACCGTGAACCAGTTTGAAGTGGGAAACCTTGCGATCCGATGAACTCGCTACAAAAAGAAATAGCGTCCTGCCGCATTTGCGCGGACAGCTTCCGGGAGACGGAAACCGCGCATGAGCCGCGCCCGGTGGTCTGGTTTCGGCAGGGTACGCCGATCCTGATCGCAGGGCAGGCACCGGGCGTGCGTGTGTATGCCTCCGGCCGCCCTTTCACGGACCCGTCCGGGGACCGGCTGCGCGAGTGGTTGGGGATCGACGATTCCGTGTTTTACGACCGTAACCGGGTGTCGATCGTTCCGATGGCTTTTTGTTTCCCGGGATATGACGAACGCAAAGCAGACCTTCCGCCGCCGGCGATTTGCGGGCAGACGTGGCATGAGCAGGTCATGAAGGCGTTGGGTGATGTGCCCCTGACGGTTCTTGTCGGCGGCCACGCGCATAAATATCACCTTCACGTGCGCACGCCTGTCACCGAGACCGTCCGCAACTGGCGGGACCATGCGCCGCGGGTCTTTGCCTTGCCCCATCCGTCCTGGCGGAATACGGCATGGTTGAAGAAAAACCCGTGGTTCGAGGCCGAGCTTTTGCCGGTTCTGCGCGCCCGGGTGCAAGAGGTTCTGAATGACTGAGACTACGGCCCTGGATGCCGCACATGCCGCGATGGAAGCCGCCCCGCAGGATGACGCGGCGCGTCTGCGGTTTTTCGAAAGGCTTGCGGATAGCGAGCTGTTCCTGATGCTGACCGAAGAAGCAAAAAACGAACACATTTCGCCCGAATTTTTTGATGTGGCGGATGGTCGGTTCGTTCTGGCCTTTGATCGAGAGGACAGGCTGGCCCGTTTCGCCGAACGCCCTGTGCCCTATGTAGCGCTGTCCGGTCGGGTGCTTTCATCCATGCTGTCCGGGCAGGGGATCGGTCTGGGATTGAATCTTGTGGTCGCGCCGTCTTCGATGCTCATCCCTGCCGAGGCGCTGGGCTGGCTTTCGGATACTTTGCGGCATGGCCCCGAACAGGTGCAGCAGCGACTGGCCGAATTCCTGGCGCCGTCTGGGTTGCCGGACGATCTGCTGACCGCGCTGGATGCGAAACTGGCCACGGCCGTTGGGCTGGCCCAGTCGGCCTATCTGGTCGGAACCAGATCGCATGAAGGTGTCGCGGGGCATTTGCTGGGCTTTGTGGGGGCGGTGGAGGGCGCCGAACCGGCCCTCGCCAAGGCGGCGTCCGAAGCGTTGACGTTTTCGGGAATCGAGGCCGGGGCGATGGATGTCGGCTTTTTTGCCGCGCAGGATCAGGTGGCAGCGGCTTTGGCGCGGGTCGGGCTTCGCTTTGACCTGCCGCAACCCGAACAGCGCGTGGTCACGCAGATTGCGCCGGGCAGCGATCCGGCCAAACCGCCAATTCTGAAGTAACCTGACCTTGCGAAAAGCCCCGCAGGTATCCGACCTGCGGGGCGATCCATTATTCGGCGGCGGGCTCCAGCTTGTCCTGAGTGCGGGTCTCAAAATCGCTGGCGTCATGACGTTCGTGAAGCTGGGTGTGCGGCTCTCCGAACGGGCGGTTGACCATGCGGCCGCGCTTGACCGCAGGCCGCGCGTCGATTGCCTTAGCCCAGCGCATTACGTTTTCGTAGGATTCCACATCCAGGAATTCCGCAGCGTCATACAGACGCCCCAGGACCAACTGGCCGTACCAGGGCCAGATCGCCATGTCCGCGATCGTATAATCCTCGCCCGCGATATACGTCTTGGTGGCCAGCTCGCGATCCAGAACGTCCAGTTGCCGCTTGGTCTCCATCGCGAACCGGTTGATCGGGTATTCCCATTTCTCAGGCGCGTAGGCATAGAAGTGGCCGAACCCGCCCCCCAGATAGGGCGCGCTGCCCATCTGCCAGAACACCCAATTCATCACCTCGGTGCGTTCAGGGCCGGATTTCGGCAGGAAGGCATCGAATTTCTCGGCCAGATGAAACAGGATCGACGCGCTTTCAAAGACGCGGGTCGGTTCCTCGCCGGAACGGTCCCAAAGTGCCGGTATCTTCGAGTTTGGGTTCGCCCCCACAAAGCCTGAACTGAACTGATCGCCCTCACCGATATTGACAAGCCAGGCGTTGTATTCAGCCTCTTCGTGACCCAGCGCCAGAAGCTCTTCCAGCATCACGGTCACTTTGACACCGTTGGGTGTTGCCAGCGAATACAACTGCAGCGGATGGCGCCCGACAGGCAGGTCCTTGTCATGGGTGGCGCCGGCAATCGGGCGGTTGATATTGGCGAACTGCCCGCCGCTGGTGCTGTCCCATGTCCAGACTTTGGGCGGTGTGTAACTGGATTGCTCGGTCATTACTTGCCTTTCTCAGCAAAGTTCGGGTGAATTGTCCGTTCGCCTCAACAGCTAATGTTGCAATGGGCAGAGTCCAACCCCGGATGTCGGTCGGGTCCTGTAACAATCGGGGCTGATCATCTCACGTTTCCTCATTCGATGTCACAGCGCCGCGAGCGGGACTGCCTAACCAGACGAATTCGCCTATTGTCTGTCCAGACCCGCAAGGCGGGCCGCCCCAGAACCCCGAGGACAAAAGGATTGACCCTATGAAACGCTTCGCCCTGACCTTTGCAACCGCCCTGACCTTTGCCGTTCCGGCCTTTGCCGGTGATCAGTATGTGGATGGCACCGGGTATGCCGTGTCGGGTTATGACGTCGTTGCCTATCGCAGTCTGGATCAGGTGCCGGTCGGTCAGTCCCAGCCCGAAGGCGTGCGAGGCCGCGCCGATATCACCGCGGAATATAACGGTGCAACCTGGGCGTTCGCGTCCGCAGAGAACCGCGACAAGTTCCTTGAGAACCCGGCCTATTATGCTCCGCAATATGACGGGCACTGCGCCTATGGCGTGTCGCGCGGCGGCAAGGTTCCGGCAAACCCGAACCTCTGGCGGATTGTGGATGACAAGCTGTACCTGAACATTACCGACGTCGTCGTCGGCTTCTGGGAAGAAGACGTGCCCGGCAACATTAACCTGGCCGAAGGGAACTGGCCGGGGATCGAACCGGACGGCGCGTCCTCCAGCGTCATTCCTAAATTCACCTCGGAAGGTCCGGTTGCGAACTGAGCATTCTTACGCGCCCGCAAAGCCCGGCTGGTTTGGCCGGGCTTTTTTGATGTCACATCAGCCGGCCAGCCAGAACTCATCCCGTATCTGCTGATCGGCTTCGAATTTGATGCGAACGCTTTTGGCGCCGGGGAATTTGCGGGCGGTGATCGTTTCCGGAACCACGACCTCACCCGCACCCGAATCTTTGGACTGAAAGCTGAGCACCTCGGTCTCCAACCGCCGGACCGCGGCAAAAACCGAGGTCGGCAAAGCCACCCGGTTTGCGCCCTGACAAACAGGTGTGGGGACAAAATAGGTCAGGTGGCGGCCGTAAAAGCCAACCGCGTCGGGCACGTGGTCCGCGTCGGCGGTGGGATGAGCCTCGGCACTTGTGTCGCGTCCGTCCGGCGTGTGCGGCAATGCTGTGTTCAACAACACGCGACAGGCATCGATATCTTTTCTTTCCAATTCGATCACGCGTTTTCGTAGCTTTGGCCGGCGCGGCTGGCCCGTGGCTTGTCCTTTGACGGTCAGCCCTTCGCGGCGCAGATAGTCATAGGCCTCTTTGGCGCGGGCAAAGCTGGTGCAATCGCCGTTGGTATGGTCCGGATGGGCATGAAAAGCGATATGACGCCAGGCGTCCCGGATATCGTCGGACCCGGCATTTTGATCCAGGCCAAGGGCCCGCAGCGCATCGGCGCGTGCCCTGATCATTTCGACAGGCTCCATTACTCAAATCACTCATTAACAAACCGTACAGGCGCAGTTTGAAGAGGCAGGCCGGTTTGTCAAATTTGAACGAAAATTCAGGAGGTTCAGAGAACAATTGGACGGGTTGCGAGCTGATTGTTCATGCCCTTGCCCCGCCAAAAATGAGCGTGCTGAGCAGACAACCGCCCGGAGCCTGAATCAGGCCCGGGTCGGCAAGGGTTCCGCCCGTGATCAGGCGACGTTCTGCAACTCGGCTTTCGGGGTTATTCCCAGTGCAAAGCACACGTCGCGCGTAAGCTCCGGGCGGTTCAGCGTATAGAAGTGCAGCTTGTCGACACCACCTTCGATCAGGTCCGAGCACAGCTCGGTGCACAGGGCCGTGGCCAGCAATTCCTCGCGGTCGTCGCGCACGGCTTTTTCAAACGCCTGATCGATCCATGGCGGGATTCGCGTGCCGCACCGGTTGGCGAAATTGCGGGCGCCCTTCCAGTTTTCGATCGGCAGAATGCCGGGCACTATGGGCTTGTCGATACCCGCCTTGGCACAGGCATCGCGGAAGCGAAAGAATGTCTCGGCCTCAAAGAAAAACTGTGTCAGGGCTTCGTCCGCTCCGGCATCCAGCTTGGCCTTAAGCCAGTCGATATCCGTACGGGCGTTCTGCGCTTCGGGGTGAATGTCCGGGTAGGCGCCAACGCGAATGCTGAACATCTCGGTTTCCGCCAGGGCCGAGATCAGTTCAACCGAGTTTGCAAACCCGTTGGGATGCGGCTCGAACCGATCCTGACCATTGGGCGGATCGCCGCGCAAGGCCACGATGTCCTGTACGCCCGCGCGCGCGAAGGTATCCGCGATTTCCAGCGTTTCCTGGCGCGAGGCGTCGACGCATGTCAAATGCGCGGCAACGGGCAGGCCCGAGGATTTGTGCAGCGTGGCCACGGCATCGCGGGTCAATTCCCGTGTGGTGCCGCCGGCGCCATAGGTGACCGAGACAAAGCGTGGCTCAAGCGGGGCCAGTGTCTGAACCGTATCCCAAAGCCGAAACGAGGCCTCAAGCGTCTTGGGCGGAAAGAACTCGAATGATATTTCTGGCTTGGTCATGGCGGCCTCACTTGTTCCTTGCTCAAACCTTGTGCCAGTTTGCGCAATGTGAGACAAACTCATATTATTCAAGAACAACATGAGTCACGCTGCAATGCACATTGAATTCCGACACTTGCGCACGATCAAGGCAATCCACGAATGCGGTGGGCTTGCCCGTGCGGCGGATCAGTTGAATATCACGCAATCGGCGCTGAGCCATCAGATCAAGGGGCTAGAGGATCAGGCCGGGGTCGAATTGTTCCTGCGCCGGTCGAAACCGATGAAACTGTCGGCGGCCGGATTGCGCCTTTTGCGGCTGGCCGAGCAAATCCTGCCGCAGGTCGAAGCAACCCAGCAGGAGTTTTCGTCGTTGCGCGACGGGCGCACCGGGCGGATGCATATCGCGATCGAGTGCCATGCCTGTTTCGAATGGCTGTTCCCGGTGCTTGAAACCTTTCGGAAATCCTGGGGTGATGTTGATGTCGATATCCGTCCGGGTCTGGCGTTTGACGCGTTGCCTGCGCTGCAAAAAGAAGAGGTCGATCTTGTCGTCTCATCCGACCCCGAGGACCTGCCCGGCGTCGAATTTATCGAATTATTCGATTACGATGCAGTATTCGTGGCCGCATCGGCGCATCCGCTGGCGCAGAAAGAGTTTATCGAGGCCGAGGATTTTCGCGGACAGACCCTGATCACGTATCCGGTCGAGCGCACGCGGCTGGACGTGTTCAGCCAGTTGCTGATCCCCGCGCGCGTCGAACCGGCGGCGATCCGGCAGGTCGAACTGACGGCGGTGATCCTGTTGCTGGTCGCCTCGAACCGTGGAATTTCTGTCCTGCCGGACTGGGTTGTCCGCGAGGTGAAATACAGTTCCGACTATGTTACGCGCCCATTGACCAAAGACGGGATCACCCGCAGCCTTTTCGCGGCGGTCCGGACTGAAGATCTTGAAAAACCCTATGTGCAGGAGTTGATCGAACTGGCCGGGACCGAGGCGCGCAAGCTGCAGACGCAATAGGCGCTGAACGCGGGTCGGCTATGCGCATCATTCCTCTTGGCAAGGGCGCATTGCATCAGTATACGCGCGGTTTGACCGGACAGGAGCCTTTGGAAAATGGTTGGCAGTGCAAACCTCAACATCATGATCAAAGCCGCGCGCAAGGCGGGGCGTTCACTGGTCAAGGATTTTCGTGAAGTCGAGAACCTGCAGGTTTCGATGAAGGGCGCGGGGGACTTCGTCTCGAAAGCCGACATTGCCGCCGAAGCGATCCTGAAAGAGGAACTGCTGGGCGCGCGCCCGACCTATGGCTGGCTGGCCGAAGAAGGTGGGTCCATCGCTGGTGAAGACCCGACCCGCCGCTGGATCGTGGACCCGCTGGACGGCACCACCAACTTCCTGCACGGCCTGCCGCACTGGGCGATTTCAATTGCACTGGAACACAAGGGCAAGATCGTGGCCGGTGTGATTTACGACGCGGCCAAGGACGAGATGTTCTTTGCCGAAAAAGGCGAAGGCGCGTGGATGAACGACACCCGTATCCGCGTGTCTGGTCGTCACCGCATGATCGAGTCGATCTTTTCGACTGGCTTGCCTTTCGGGGGGCGCTCGGACCTGCCTGCTACATTGCAGGATCTGGCCCGCCTGATGCCCGTCTGTGCCGGCGTGCGCCGCTGGGGTGCCGCGGCGCTGGACATGGCCTATGTGGCGGCCGGCCGGTACGAAGGATTCTGGGAACGCCGCCTGAACGCGTGGGACCTGGCCGCCGGGATCATCATCGTGAAAGAGGCGGGCGGATTCGTTCAGGCCCTGAACCCCGAAGGCAGCGTGCTGGAGGATGGCGAGGTGATCTGTTCGAACGAACCGATCTTCGACCAGTTCGCCAAGGTGATCCGGGGCTGAATCGCCCTTTCAAAATCCACAGTTGCAAGCGCGCCCTGATCGAGGCGCGCTTTTTCAATTCAAAGGATCACGCGCTGGGCCAGACCGGCCTCATCCGCCAATTGTGCGGCGACTGAGGCGACGGCAAGGTCCTGAAGACCCACGCCGGTTCCATCGAACAAAGTAATCTCATCCGGGTTTGTCCGTCCGGGATGATTGCCGTTGATGACGGCACCGATCGGCGTGATTGCATCTCCGCTCAATGTGCCGGCGGCAACGGCGTGCTGCGCTTCGCCGATGCTCACGGATTGGGCGACTTCGTCGGTGAAGACCGTGGCGCCCGCGACCAGGGCGGCGTCGACCTCCTGCTTGCCCTTGGTGTCGGTGCCCATGCAGGCGAGATGTGTGCCGGGTTTGATCCAATCCTTCATCAGCAGCGGCTCGAAGGCAGAAGTGATCGTGATGATCACATCCGCCTGCGCGCCCAGGCCCTGTTGGCTGACGGCCTCGAACTCCAGCCCGACCTCTTCGGCGACGGCCGCCAGACGGGGCAGCATCTCGGGGTGCGGGTTCCAGGCGACAACTTTTTCAAAGTCGCGCTGCTCGGCCGCGGCGCGCAGTTGAAATGTTGACTGGTGCCCGGCACCGACCATGCCCAGAACCCTGGCGTCGGACCGGGCGAGATGGGCGATGGAAACCGCCGAAGAGGCGGCCGTGCGCAACGCTGTCAGATAGTTGCCGCCAACAAGTGCCGAGACCTGCCCGGTATCGGGATCGAACAGGAACACGGTGGATTGGTGATTGGTCAAACCCTGCTGGGCATTGCCCGGCCAATAGCCGCCGGATTTCACACCCAATACCTGTCCGTCACGGTCGAAGCCCGATTTGAAACCGTAAAGCGCATCGGCATATCCCAGCGCCTCGCGAACCACCGGAAAGTTCCGCGCCCCGCCGCCGGCCATTGCGCCAAAGACGGACTGGACGGCATCAAAAGCCTGTTTCCGGCCAACCAATTGTTCGCACAGCTCCTCGCCCACAATCAGCAGGCCGTCTTGTGTGTTCATGACATCCCTCATCTTTCAATAGGCCTTGCCACGGGCAGAGACGGGCCAAAGCGCTTCGACCTTGCCGTTGCGCACGCCCACATACCAGTCATGTACGTTACAGGTGGGATCACAGTGCCCGGGCACCAGCCGCAGCTTGTCATTGACCTTTAGAACGCCGTTCGGGTCGCCGATCACCCCGTGCTCGTCCGAGCATTTGAGGTATTCCACATCGTCACGCCCGTAGATGAAGGGCAGACCGCTGTCGACCGACTGCGCCTTGAGGCCCGCATCGCAGATCGCCTTGTCGGCCTTTGCATGGCTCATCACGCCGGTCAGGATGAACAGCGCGTTTTCCCATTCGCCCTGATCGATCCGCTTGCCGTCCTTGTCCAGAATGCGACCATAATCGGCGTCCATGAAAGCGTAGGATCCGCATTGCAATTCGTTGTAAACCCCCGAATTGCTTTCGAAATAATATGACCCCGTGCCGCCGCCCGAGACCAGCTCGCATTCAATGCCTTCGGCCCTCAAGCCGTCCACGGCGTCCTTGACCATGGCGATGGCTGTTTCCAGCTTTTCCTTGCGCGCCTCATAGGTATCGAGGTGCTGCATCGCGCCCTGATAAGCCTGAATGCCGGTGAATTTCAGGTTGGGTGCTGCTTTGACCGCCTTGGCGATGTCGATAACAGCCGGAGTCGTGGTCACGCCGCAGCGCCCCGCGCCACAGTCGATCTCGATAAAAACCTCCAGTTCGGTGCCATGTTGGACAGCCGCGGCGGACAGATCGGCCACGTTTTCGATGTCATCGACGCAGACAATGGTGCGGGCCCCCAGTTTCGGAAGCTGCGCCAGCCGGTCGATCTTGGCCGGGTCGCGCACCTGGTTCGAGACGAGAATGTCCTTGATGCCTCCGCGGGCAAATACCTCGGCCTCCGACACTTTTTGGCAGCACACACCTACAGCCCCGCCCAGTTTTTCCTGCAGCTTGGCCACATCGACAGATTTATGCATCTTGCCATGCACGCGGTGGCGCATGCCGTGGGCCCTGGCGTAATCGCCCATCTTCCTGATGTTGCGCTCCAGCGCGTCCAGATCGAGGATCAGGCAGGGCGTCTGAATCTCGCTTTCGTCCATGCCAATCGCGGCGGGGATGTCGAAGCCAACCTCAAGCTCATTGATGTTAACGGGTTTGTTCATGTTGTTCCTCCTTACCCCTTCAGCCAGGGCAGCTTGTCCAGATCCACATTGCCGCCGGTGATGATCACCCCGACGCGCCTTCCCCGAAACGCGTCGGGGTTCTTTAGAATGGTCGCCAGTGGCACCGCCGAGGACGGTTCCATCACCACGCGCAGGTATTTCCAGGTCAGTTTCATCGCATCGACGATCTCGTCTTCAGAGGCCGTAAAGATGTCGGTCACGTGGTTGGATACGAAATGCCACGTGTTCTCTTTCAGCGGCACCAGCAGCCCGTCGGCCACGGTTTTGGGCGCGTCGTCGGCAATGATGTGTCCGGCCTTGAACGAACGGTAGGCATCATCTGCCTGTTCGGGTTCGGCCGCGTAGATGGCCGTTTCAGGTGCAAGGTTCGAGACCGTCAGACATGTGCCTGACACCATGCCGCCGCCACCGATGGGGGCAATGACCGCATCCACGCCGCCGGTCTGTTCGAGCAGTTCGGCCGAGCACGTGGCCTGTCCGGCAATGACACGCGGGTCGTTATAGGGGTGCACGAATTCGCCGCCGGTCCGGGCCTGCACTTCGGCAAAGGTCGCCTCGCGGGATGAGGTCGACGGTTCGCATTCGGTGATGGTGCCACCATAACGGCGTACTGCGTCCTTCTTGGCCTGCGGGGCCGTGCGGGGCATGACCACGTTGCAGGGGATACCCCGACGTCCGGCGGCATAGGACAGGGACAGCGCGTGATTGCCGCTGGAATGGGTGCAGACGCCGTTTTCCGCCTTGTCGTCACCCAGGCCAAACACGGCGTTGCAGGCACCGCGCACCTTAAAGGCACCGGCCTCCTGAAAATTCTCGCATTTGAAGAACAGTTGCGCGCCGGTCAGGTCGTTCAGGTAGTCGGACACCATCACCGGAGTGCGCCGGATATGGGTTTTGATACGCGCATGCGCGGCGCGCATGTCGTCAACGTTCAGGTCTGCGGCGGGGGTGTGATCCAACATCGCCATCCTCCTCAGGCTGCCGCTTTGGCGCTGTCGGACGGGCCAGTGCGGAAATAGTCCTGCGCTGCGGCGACGCCGCTGCCCAAAGTGATCGGATAGTTCAGATCGGCCATTGCCATCTCAATCGTGCTGAGCCCGGACAAGACCATCACGTCGGTCAGGCTGCCCAGATGGCCGATGCGGAAGGCCCGCCCGTTCAGTTGGCCCAACCCGACGCCGAAGGACACGCCATAGGCGTTGAACGCGTGGTCGGTCAGCAAGTTGCTGTCGAAACCTTCGGGCACATAGATCGCGCTGACGGTGTCGGAATACAGATCGGGCGATTGCGCGACCAGTTTCAGGCCCCAGGCATCCACCGCGCGGCGCACACCTTCGGCCAGACGGTGATGGCGGGCGTAGACGTTCTCCAACCCCTCTTCGAACAGCATCTTCAGGCTTTCACGCATCCCGTAGATCAGTTGCAGCGGCGGCGTGTACGGGAACCCGCCGGACGCGTTGGCGGCCATCATGTCGCCGAAGTCAAAGAAAGTGCGCGGCAGTTTTGCGGTTTTCATCGCCTCCTGCGCCTTGGGGCTGACGCACAGGATCGCCATGCCGGTGGCCAGCATGAACCCCTTCTGCGAGCCCGAAACGGCGATATCGACGCCCCAGTCATCAAATTCGAACGGCATCGAGGCCAAAGAGCTGACGCAATCCACGAACAACAGTGCCGGGTGCTGGGCGGTGTCCATTGCCTGTCGCACGGCACTGATATCTGATCGGACGCCGGTGGCCGTCTCGTTATGTGTCACCAGAACCGCGCGGATGTCCTGGGCTGTGTCATCGGCTAGGGCGGTCTGAAACAGATCTGCCGGGGCACCAGTGCCCCAGGGGCAGTCGATCACCTGCACATCCAGACCGTGACGTTCGCACAGGTCAATCCAGCGATGGCTGAAAACGCCGTAGCGCGCGACAAGGACTTTGTCACCGGGGCTGAGCGTGTTGGTGACCGCGGCCTCCCACCCGCCGGTTCCGCTGGCCGGGAAGGTCACAATCTGGCCGGATGTGGTGCCGAACACCTTTTTGGTGTCTTCAAGAACCGGCGCAAAGGTTTCGACAAAATCCGGCGCGCGGTGATCCTGCGTCTGAACCTGCATGGCAAGGCGCAACCGATCCGGGATGTTGGTGGGGCCGGGTATAAAAACCGGGTTTTGGTTGGACATCTCTTGTTCCTCCGCTTTGGAGGTAAGTGTCACGGAAATCCCTGCACGGTGCAATTTTCTTGAAAAACATTTTCATTTTTGCAATTAAATACCCAATTCACTGTAATCGTGAAGTTTTCTGTTTTTCATTTTCCAATGCGAAAATGGGCCGATTCAGAAAATCTCGGCGCGTCGAAGGGAGTGAGACGGGATGGACGCTCAGAAAAGGCCGCGTGGCCGGCCCAAATCACTGTTCAAGGAAAGCTCGGCCGGGACCATGCAGTCGCTGGATCGCGCGCTGGGCGTATTGACGTCGGTGGCGCGGCTGGAACGCGCGGCGCTGAGCGATCTGGCCCGCGAGGTCGATGTTCCGACCGCCACGACTCACCGCATTCTGGTGACCTTGCAGAAACACGGATTTGTTGCCTTTGACGAGGAACGACAGGAATGGATGATTGGGGTCGAAGCCTATCGAACCGGCGCCTCGTTCCTGCGCCGCAACAGTGTGCTTGAAATCGGTCGGCCGATCCTGCGTCGCCTGATGCAGGACAGCGGAGAGACAGCGAACCTGGCAGTACCGGACGGGGCAGAGGTGGTCTTTGTCGGACAGGTCGAGACACCCAATCCGATCCGGGCCTTTTTCCCGCCGGGCGCACGGACGCCGATGTACGCGTCGGGCACCGGCAAGGCGATTCTGGCGGCGATGAGTGAAGCCGTGGTTTCAAGGATTCTGGCTGCCTCCGAGATGGAGCGTTTTACCAGCCATACGCTTGTGCCCGGGCAAGGGTTGCAGGCGGACCTTGCAACGACGCGCGCGCGCGGCTGGTCGCATGACCGGGAAGAGCGTTATGAGGGCATGTCCTGCATCGGCGCCGCGATTTTCAATGACCGGGCGGAACCTTGCGCCGGGATCTCCGTGTCCGGACCAACCGTCCGGTTTAACGCCGAACGGGCTCAGGGTCTCGGAGAGCTGGTGCAGAGCGCGGCAAGGGAGATCACACAGCTAAGCGGAGGGCGGATTCCGGAACAATCCGGTGGATGACGCCTATTTGCGCGGCACCCGCGGGATACGGGATTGCGACAGCTTGTACTTATGTTCCGGGTGGGGCGGGTGACCGTGGGTGCGGCTCCAGTATTCCGGCCCGCCGCGTTTCAGCCACAGCGGCACGCACAAGATCAGCCCAACGAAGAAGCCGCCGGTATGCGCCCAATAAGCGACGCCGCCTTCGTCCGGGTTGCTGGAAAGGCTGCCCAGAAATTGCATCCCCAGCCAGACGCCCAGCATGACAAAGGCCGGAATGGAAAAGACCCGGAAATAGACGATCACAATCAGCAGAATGTCCACCCGCGCCTTTGGGAACAAAAGCAGGTAGCCGCCCATGACACCGGCAATCGCCCCGGACGCGCCGATGGTTGGCACCACGGAACCGGGCGCGGTGGCGACGTGGATCAGGCCGGCTCCGATCCCGGCGACCAGGTAAAACAGTAAAAAGGGCAGGTGCCCCATCTCGTCTTCCAGATTGTCGCCGAAGATCCACAGAAACAGCATGTTCCCCGCCAGATGCATCCAGCCGCCATGCAGGAACATCGAGGTCACAAGGGTTTCAAGCGCAACACCGTCGGTAATCCGGGCCGGAATGACGGCATAGTCGAAATACAGGCGGTTGATGCGTGGCGCGTCCTGCGTGATGCCGACATAACTCAGGAAAATCAGGACATTGGCTGCCATCAGCAGGTAAACGACAAACGGCGTGCGCCCCGAAGGGTTATGGTCACGGATCGGAAACATGAGGCGACGCTGGGCTTTTCCCGGCCCAGCGTCAAGGCACGCTTACGCCGCACCACCCAACAAGGCCGCGTTGCCACCAGCCGCGGTGGTGTCCACACAGACGTGGCGTTCACCCATGACCCGCGCTTTGTCAGGCAGACCCGGGATCAGCGGCAGGATCGGGCCGTCGCGGTCAGAAAGATGGCGTTCCAGATCGCGGGCCGTATCTTCGTCGCCCCACCACAATACGCCGGAAATACCAGTGACATGCGTCAACCTGTGAACGTCAAACGACCCGGTTGCCCGGATCGTGGTGCCACCCATAGCCTCGACCGCCTCAGCCTGAGCGCGTACCGCATCGGCGCCGGGACCCAGGCACAGCAGGGGCGCGCGCGGTATTTCACTCAATCGGTTGGATTCGCCCGTCGGTCCGGGCAGGGACCGGGTGCGAACCGACGCGGGTTGGCCATCGGGGGCGGGCAGCTCGCTCATGACCGTGTCCCACTGTCCGGTGTGAGCTTTGCGATCGGGCGCGCAAAACCGGGCCATGTAGTTTGGGCCGCCGGCCTTCGGACCCGTCCCCGACAGCCCCTCGCCGCCAAATGGCTGAGAGCCGACAATCGCGCCGATCTGGTTGCGGTTGACATAGATGTTGCCGGCATGGACGGCCTCGGTGATGTGTTGCACACGGTCGTCGATGCGGGTGTGCAGGCCGAAGGTCAGCCCGTAGCCTGTCGCGTTGATGTCGGCGATGACCTGATCGATCTCGGACGCCTTGAACCGGGCGACATGCAGGACAGGGCCGAACACCTCACGCTCAAGCGCGGCGATGCCGGGAATTTCGATCAGCGTTGGCGCTATGAAAGTGCCCTCGGGTGGGGTGCCGATCTCTTTGACGACGCGTCCGTCGGTGCGAGCCTTGGCGATGTGTTCCGCGATGACCTGCCGCGCCGCCTTGTCAATCACCGGGCCGCAATCGGTCGCGATCAGCCACGGGTCGCCGACTTGCAGAGCATCCATCGCGCCCGTCAGCATGGTCAGCAGATCGTCGGCGATATCTTCCTGAACATAGAGGCATCGCAGCGCTGAACATCTTTGACCAGCCGACTGAAACGCGCTTTCGATGATCGATTGCACGGCTTGTTCGGGCAGGGCGGTGCTGTCCACGATCATCGCATTCAGCCCGCCGGTTTCCGCGATCAACGGTGTACCCGGGCGCAGATTATCCGCAATCGAAGACCGGATTTTCAGCGCCGTAGCGGTTGATCCGGTAAAGGCCACGCCGGACACACGAGGATCCGAGGTCAGCGCCGCGCCTACAGATGGCCCGCCTGGCAACAGCTGAAGCGTGTCGCGCGGCACTCCAGCCTCATGCATCAGTTGAACCGCCCGATGCGCAATCAGCGGGGTTTGCGGTGCGGGTTTGGCCAGAACGGCATTGCCGGTGGCCAGCGCGGCCGAAATCTGCCCGGTGAAGATTGCCAGCGGGAAATTCCACGGGCTGATGCAGGTGAACGTTCCGGCTGGCTGGGCATCAGGAATGTTTACGGCGTAGTAACGCAGGAAATCCACCGCCTCGCGCAGCTCCGCGACCGCGTCGGGAAGGGATTTTCCCGCTTCACGCGCCAGCAGGGCAAAGAGTTCACCGAAATGCGCCTCATACAGATCAGCGGCGGTGTTCAGAATGCGCGACCGGTCCGACGCTGCGGCCTGCCACGCTGAGGCTGAGGCCAGCGCAAGTTCGACATCGGCTGCACTGGCGGGGGCCACCGCGCCGGGCGTGTCCTGTGGCTGCACCGGGTTGATGACCGGCTGGTCGTCTTCGGGATTTGCATCGTCTGATAGAAGCGGCCGCGCGTACCAGTGGTGCGCCCGAAACGCATCGCGCGCGGCGTCGATCCTGTCGAGCGTCGGCGTATGGTGCAGGTCAAACCCGCGCGAGTTCGGCCGCTCGGGCTGAAACAACTCCGGGCCGGTCGGCAGGGGTGGCTTCGGCTCCTGAATGGTGGTGAACGGGTCTGCGGCAACTTCTTCGGGCGGAACCGCCTCATCCACGATCTGGTTCACGAAGGACGAGTTCGCGCCGTTCTCCAGCAGACGCCGAACCAGATAGGCCAGAAGATCGCGATGCGCCCCGACCGGAGCGTAGATCCGACAGCGTGTGTTGCTTTGGTCCCTGACGATCTGGTGCAGGGTTTCACCCATGCCGTGCAGGCGCTGAAACTCAAAAGGTTGCGCCTCGGCCATGTGCAGGATCGCGCTGACGGTATGGGCGTTATGGGTTGCGAATTGCGGGTAGATCCGGTCGGTCATGCCCAGCAGCTTGCGCGCGTTGGCGATGTAGGAAACATCCGTTGCGGCTTTGTGGGTAAAGACAGGAAACCCATCCACGCCCTCGACCTGCGCGCGTTTGATCTCGGTGTCCCAATACGCGCCCTTCACAAGCCGCACCATCAGCTTTCGGTCATTGCGTTCGGCCATGTCGTAAAGGGTATCCAGCACCGTCCCCGCGCGCGGCCCATAGGCCTGGACCACGATTCCGAAGCCATCCCAGCCTGCAAGCGCGGGTTCGGCCATCACGGCCTCGATCACCTGAAGAGACAGTGAAAGGCGGTCGGCTTCCTCGGCGTCGACATTCAGGCCCATTCCAGCGGCCTTGGCCAGCAGGCACAACGCCCGCAGGCGGGGGACGAGCTCGTCCATCACGCGTTGTTCCTGCGCCAGCTCATAGCGCGGGTGCAGCGCCGACAGTTTTACGGAAATCCCCGGGTTGGCCCGGATATCGTCATGGGTGCAGGCATCGGCGATAGCCGCAATCGCACGGGAATAGGACAGGTGATAGCGGGCGGCGTCGGCCTCGGTCCGCGCGGCCTCGCCCAGCATGTCATAGGAATACGTGTAGCCCTTGGCCTCCATCCCGCTGGCACGGTCCATCGCGGATTGGATGGTTTCGCCCAGAACGAACTGACGACCCATTTCCTTCATCGCGCGCCCGACAGCGGTGCGGATGACCGGCTCGCCTAACCGTTTGATCGCACCGCGCAGGGCGCTGACCGGCGATGTTTTGCCTTCGTCCAGCACCTTGCCCGTCAACATCAGCGCCCAGGTGGATGCGTTGACCAGCGAAGATGAAGACTGTCCCAGGTGTTTGCCCCAGTCGGACGGTGCGATTTTGTCCTCGATCAGCGCGTCGATCGTGTCGGCGTCCGGAACGCGCAACAGCGCCTCGGCCAGACACATCAGCGCGACGCCTTCATCGGTGGACAGGCCGTATTCGGCCAGAAACACCTCCATCATGCCCGGCGAGGTGCTGGACCGGATATCGCGGACCAGCTGTGCGGCGGCTGTGCTGATCGCGGCGCGATCGGTTTCGGACAACTCAGCCTGCGCAATCAGCGCCTCCAGAATGGTGGCCTGATCGGCATAGGTTTGGCTATCAATATGGGTGCGCAGGCTGTGTGACATGAATCCTCCGGGCTTTTGATGAGTATATCGCCGATTTTTCGGGACAATCGCCTTAAATGAGGTATTCAGAAGGCGAACGACCTGATTTTTTGAGGATTTCCGATGCAAAAAGACCGCCTTGATCTGGACCGGTTTGACAGGACCATCCTGACGATTCTGGCCGAAGATGGACGAATTTCAGTCGCCGATCTGGCGCGGCGGATCGGGTTGTCGAAATCCCCGACCCAGGCGCGTGTAAAGCGGCTTGAGGCCGAAGGCATCATCACTGGATATCGCGCCATGCTGGACCCTATTCGTCTGGGTCTGGACCATGTCGCCTTTGTAGAGGTTCGTCTGACGGACACGCGGGAAAAAGCGCTGGCAGAATTCAACGCGGCAGTGCGCAGGGTGGCCGAGATTGAGCAAGCCCATATGATTGCGTCGAATTTTGACTATCTGCTGAAAATCCGCACCGGGTCGATGTCCGAATACCGCGCCGTGCTGGCCGAGAAAATATCGTCTCTCCCCCATGTCGCCAACACTTCGACCTTCGTGGCGATGGAGGCAGTAAAGGAAACCGGCCTGTCCGGGGCGATTGACGGGATGGGTTGACGAAACCTTTGTCTGCGTCACCATAGGGCCATGAAAACCGTCGCCGCCGCCTGCATTCTGCTGACCTTTTCAACGGTTGCGGCCCGGTCCGAGGGCTGCCCTGCCGCACCGGATCACTCCGGCGGCATATCGGACGTGATTGCCCAGATTCAGCAGGCCGAGAGCGAACAGGCCGCCCGCGCATTGTCCGGCCAGTTGTGGGCGTTCTGGACGGATGCACCGGATGCCAGAGCGCAGGCCACGCTGGATCGGGGTATGGCCCGGCTGCACGCGTGGGATCTGCTGGGCGCGATCCAGGATTTCAACGGCCTGATCGCCTACTGCCCGTCCTATGCAGAGGGATATAACCAGCGCGCGTTCGCGCATTACCTGGGGCAGAACTTTCCGGCCGCGCTGGCCGATCTGGACAAGGCGATTGATCTGTCCCCGAACCATGTCGCGGCCTTAAGCGGCCGGGCGCTGACCCTTCTGGGATTGCAGCGGATCGAAGAAGCGCGCGCTGCGCTGACACAGGCGCTGGAGCTGAACCCGTGGTTGTCCGAACGCCACCTGATGGGTCCGAACGGGCCGCTGGCGCCACCGGGTGAAGATATCTGACACAACAACGCCCCCGATCCGACGAGACCGGGGGCATTCTTTGGACTTAACCGACCAACCCGTTATCGGCGCGCTTGATCGCGATCACCGAAGAACGCGGTGTGCCGCCATCGGGCCAGTTGCCGCCCGGGTGCTGAATGCCGACAAACATGGTGCGCAGATCGCTGGACCAGGCCAGACCGGTGACCTCACAGCCGTTCGGCCCGGTCATGAAGCGCGCGATCTCGCCCGTCACCGGGTCACCAACCAGCATCTGGTTGTTGCCGTTGCCTGCGAAATCTTCCTCGTTGTCATCATTGCCGTCAGTCTGGATCCAGACCAGGCCGGTTGTGTCGATGGCCATACCGTCGGGCGAGTTGAACAGGTTGCCCTCGTTCACATTTGGCGAACCGGCGCGGTCATCCGAATGCACGGCCGGGTTTCCGGCCATGACGTACAGGTCCCAGTCGAACCCTTCCGCCGCGTGGTCATCGTTTGCCGGGCGCCAGCGCACGATCTGACCGTACTTGTTCTCGTTGCGCGGGTTTGGCCCGTTCGCCGAGGTATCGTCGCCGCCGGCATTCGGTTTGACGCCACGGTTCTTGTTGTTGGTCAGGCAGCAATATGCCTCAACCGCAACCGGGCTGGAAGCCACCCATTCGGGACGGTCCATCGTAGTGCCACCTGCGGCCGAGGCCGCCATGCGGGTGAAGATCAGAATCTCAGCCGCATCCATGCCGGTGGTTTCCGGCGTCAGCGGCAGCCATTGACCGGTCAGGTCGTCGTTGAACTTGGCCACATACAGCGTGCCATCGTTCAGCAGGCTCTCGGTTTCACCGCCCGGCTGATAGGTACCGTTCGAGACGAACTTGTACAGATACTCGCCCCGTTCATCGTCGCCCATGTATACAACGACACGACCATCCGCCGCCAGCGTCACTTCGGCGTTTTCGTGTTTGAAGCGACCCAGACCGGTATGCTTGACAGGCGTGCTGTCCGGCCTGGTCGGGTCGATTTCAACGATCCAGCCTGCGCGGTGCGGCTCGTTCGGGTTCTTCGATGTGTCAAAGCGCGGATCGAAAAGCTCATAGAAATTCCAGCTTTCGGCCTTGATGCCGTAACGCGCCATGCCGTCCGCGACCTTTTGGTCGTAGGTCGCGTTTTCGTCCGACGATCCGAAATAACCGTTGAAGTTTTCTTCGCAGGTCAGATAGGTGCCCCAGGGCGTCTTGCCCGAACCACAGTTGTTCATGGTTCCCAGAGACGTGGTTCCGGTCGGGTCAGCTTCGGTTTTCAGTAGGTCATGACCGGCTGCAGGACCCACGATTTTCATAGGCGTGTTGTGATGGATACGACGGTTGAACGGGCTGTCCTTGACAACCGACCAGCCATCGGGACTTTCGGTGATCTCCATCACGGTGACGCCCTGAATGTTCTGGAACTTCAAAACATCGCCTGCGTTGGCCGGAACACCTTCCTGCGCGGCAGGCAGGTTGGTTTTGCGGTTCGGATACTCGTGATTGATCGCGATCAATTCGTGACCCTGAAACGAGAACGTCTCCATCCCGTCGGTGTTTTCACCGAAAACCATGTCCGAGTTTTCGACCGGGCCACCTTCGGTCACATCGTAACCATCTGCGTCTGCGAACAGCGGATCACCCCAGCGCATCAGCATTTTCCACTCATACCCGTCGGGGACGTGAACGCTGCCATCGGTCTGGGCTGCAATCGGCGTGAACGCAAAGCGCGAGGCGGTCTGCGCCCGGGCCGAAGTGGACCCCAGCAGGCCCGCGCCCATGGCTGCCGCACCCGAGCCAAAGGCCAGCACGCCGCCCAGGAAGCCGCGGCGCGAAATGGCGCTTTCTACGACGCGGTCAAAATCATTTTCTTCGGGGCGGGGAAAGTGCAGTTCGTCCCAGTCATCGGCGGAAAGGGTGGTGAGGTCAACGTCTTTCATGGATGGCTCCTGGCTGTCTGAAAAAGTGGATGAAAGGGATGTAGAGCGTCATTATGACAGGGCGTTAACAAGAGCGTTAAGGATGCCATCCGCCGGGCTGAGAAATGAATTTTTTGCGATGCGCTGAGAACAACCGATACGTTCCGCCATTCTGGAAGGGCAGTCTTCGCTGGTTGCAGACAAGATGGTCTGCCTGCGCTTTGACTTGATATCACGTCAGCGCAGTCGCTGGCCCGACGTGTCGAACCGGTAGGCCTTGTCCGGAGCATAGGCAAACCGTAACTCCTGACCCTCCGAGATTGAGTGTTGTCCGAACAGACGCGCGGTTACCGCATGATCAGCCACGCTGGCAATGACATTTGTATCGCCGCCCAGTTTCTCGACATGGCTGACACGGGCCGCAAGCGGGCCGTCATCCGACAGGAACAGGTCCTCGGGGCGGATGCCGATGGTGTTTCGGCCACCATCCTGCACCAATCCCTCGGGCAGGAAATTCATCGACGGAGACCCCAGGAACCCGGCGACGAACTGGTTGGCCGGATTATTATACAGTTCCATCGGGCTGCCGATCTGTTCCACGCGGCCATCGCGCAGCACGACGATTTTGTCGGCCAGCGTCATCGCTTCGGTCTGATCGTGCGTGACATAGATCATCGACGCATCCAGCGCACGATGCAGATTGGCAATCTCGATGCGGGTGTTCATCCGCAGGGCGGCGTCCAGATTGGACAGCGGCTCGTCAAACAGGAACAGTTTGGGTTCGCGCACGATGGCACGCCCGATGGCCACACGCTGCCGCTGCCCGCCCGACAGTTCCGAGGGGTAACGATCCAGATACGGTTCGAGGTTCAGCATTCGGCTGGCATTGGCGACACGTTCCTCGATCACCGCCTTCGATTGTTTTTCCTGCTTCAGTGCCAGGGTCATGTTGCCGCGAACACTGAGATGGGGGTAGAGCGCATAGCTCTGAAACACCATCGCGATCCCACGCCGGGACGGGGGCACCAGATTGACTTGCTGTCCGCCGATGCTGATCTCGCCCGAAGAGGCATCCTCAAGCCCTGCAATCACGCGCAGCAGGGTGGACTTGCCGCAGCCGGAAGGCCCGACAAAGACGACAAATTCACCTTCCTCCACTTCCAGCGTGATGTCCTTTAGGACATGCACATTGCCGAAGGATTTGTTCACATTGCTCAGGGTCAGGGCGGTCATTTCGCGGGCTCCTGCAGGGAAACGGGCTGGCCGGTGCGGATGCTTTGATCCGCGGCCAGACAAATGGCAAGGGATTGGACGGCGTCGTTCATATGGCGGGTCAGGTCGATATCCTCGGCGATGGCGCGCAGCATATAAGCCTGTTCGGCATCGCAGAGTTCCTGATGCCCGGGCTCGTTGGGCATCTCGACGGTACGATCCCCGTCCGGTGTGTGGATCAGCAGACCGCCGACTTTGGTATGGCCGTCGATATCCGCCGACGCGCCCTTGTTGCCGTCGGTGATCGAGACCGAACCATTGGGCGAGACGATGTCCTTCACGAAGAACGCGGTTTCCGACATCATCGGACCCCAGCCGGCCTCGTACCAGCCGACCGAACCATCGTCGAAGACAACCTGAAATTGGCCATAGTTGTACATGTCCTCGGCGATTTCGTCCGACAGGCGCAGGCCCATACCGTGCACCCGGACGGGCTGCGCATCGGTGATCTGGCACATCACGTCCACATAGTGCACACCGCAATCGACGATGGGTGAGGTGGTCTGCATCAGCGCCTTGTGCGTTTCCCATTCCGCGCCCGAGGATTGCTGATTCAGGTTCAGGCGGAACACATACGGCCCGCCCAAACCGCGCGCTTCGGAGATCAATCGCATCCAGGACGGGTGGTGGCGCAGAATGTAACCCACGACCAGTTTGCGACCCAGCCGAGTTGCCGTTTCGACCACCCGCCATGCGTCGGCGACGTTAGTGGCCAGCGGCTTTTCCACGAACACATGCGCGCCTGCCTCCATCGCGGCACAGGCAAAATCGGCGTGGCTGTCGGAATAGGTGGCGACGACCACCAGATCGGGTTTGGTCTCGGCCAGCGCGGTCTGGAAATCCGAATAGGCCGGATATTGGTCCAGCTCGGGGTGATCCACACAACCCGACCGGTTCACCAGCCCGACGATCTGCGCGTCCGGGTGATGGTGATGGGCCAGCGCGTGGCTCAGCCCCATATTGCCAAGACCTGCAATCAGAACACGGGTCATTTGACAGCTCCGGAAGTGATGCCGCGGATCAGCTGGCGCGAGAAGATGACATACAGGATCAGCACTGGCAGGATCGCCATCGACAGGGCGGACAGGACCGCATTCCAGTCTGTCACGAACTGGCCGATGAAGACCTGACTGCCCAGCGTCAGCGTTTTGGTTTCCTCGGCCGGGGCCAGGATCAGCGGGAACCAGAGGTCATTCCAGATCGGGATCATGTTGAACACGGCGACAGTGGCCATAGCGGGGCGGACCAGAGGCAGCACGAGGCGGAAGAAGATCGTGTATTCCGACAGCCCGTCGATGCGGCCCGCGTTTTTCAGATCGTCGCTGACCTGTCGCATGAACTCGGACAGGATGAACACAGCCAACGGCAACCCTTGCGCCGTGTAAACTAGGATCAGCGCCCAAAGGGTGTTCACCAGCCCGGTCGCCACCATCATCTCAAGGATCGCCACGGTGCCGATCCGGATCGGGATCATGATCCCGAGCGCCAGATAGAGCCCCATCAGCAGGTTGCCCTTGAACTGGTACTCGGACAGCGCATAGGCGGCCATCGCCCCGAACAGCAGGATGAAGAACAGCGAAGCAACAGTGACGATCATCGAGTTCTGGAAATAGAGGAAGAAATCCCCCTGCTTCATTACCGTCTCATAACCGATCAGCGAGAAGCTGTCCGCGCTGGGCAGGGCAAGTGGCTCGCGAAAGATGGCGCGGCGGGTCTTGAAGCTGTTGATCAGGATCACAAAGACCGGGAACAGGGCGATCAGCGTGTACAGGATCAGTGCGCCGTGCATGGCCGCGGTGTTGAAAGGGTTTTGACGTGCTTTGTTCATCGCTGGACCCTCACAGTTGATACCGGCGCATCCGGGTCTGGATGCCGAACAGGTAGATACAGACGCCCACGAGGATGATCGCGAACATCGCCCCGGCGATGGCCGAACCCATATGCGGGTCGCCCAGTTGCAACTGGAAGCCAAAGAAGGTGCGGTACATGAACGTGCCCAGAATGTCGGTCGAGAAATCGGGCCCCGCCAACGCGCCCTGCGCGGCATAGATCAGGTCGAAGGCGTTGAAGTTCCCCACGAATGTCAGGATCGAAATGATCCCGATCGACGGCAGGATCAGCGGCAGCTTGATCTTCCAGAAGGCGGAAGCCCCGGTGATGCCGTCAATCTCGCCAGCCTCAAGGATTTCTTCGGGGATGGTCAGCAGGGCGGCATAGATCAGCATCATCGGAATGCCCACAAACTGCCAGACCGAAATCAGTGCCAGGGTGGTCAGGGCGTATTCTTCCTTGCCCAGCCACGGTGCGAACAAAAACTTCAGCCCAACCGCGTCCAGCATCGAAGGCGCAATGCCCCAGATGGGCGACAGGATCAGTTTCCAGGCAAAACCGACGATCACGAAGCTCAGGATCGTGGGAATGAAGATTGCCGAGCGGTACAGGGCCGAAAACCGCAGGCGCGGATGGCTGAGCAGGGCCGCCAGCGCAATTCCGATAGGGTTCTGCACCAGCATGTGAATCAGGAAGAACCAGAAATTATTCCCCAAGGCATTCCAGAACTGTTCCGACCACACCGGATCGAAAAACAACGTCCGGAAGTTCTGCAAACCGACGAACATGCGGGTCTGATCGACCTCTGTGTACAGCGCCAGACGCAGCGTGTTGAACAGTGGAAAGATCATCACCGCCGTATAGACAAGAACGGCAGGTGCAAGAAACACAACGATATGCCAGCGGAAGCGTGGGCGGGTCATCGGATTGCTTTCAATGGGGTGAAGGGATTACCCGGGCGATCGGTGCCGCCCGGGTAGGGGTCAGCTTACTGATGCGGTGCGTACCAGGAGGCGAGGCCCTCCTGCAGCTCTGCCCCCAGTTCTTCCGGGGATTTCGCGCCTTTGATGGCGGCGACCGATGCGCCCCAGGTCTCGTTTTCAAGGTTCGGCGTGCCGCGCGACAGGATCTGATAGGTCGAGCGGATGGTCGATTCACATTCTTCGCGCCAGCCGACGATTTCCTTGGCCAGCGGGTCCTGCAGCTCAACCGGAGTGCTGGACAGCGGGAAGAAGCCGGGCAGCGCGTTGCCGAAAATCTCGGCGAACTCCGGGCTTGCGACCCAGGACAGGAAGGTCTCTGCCGCCTCGGGGTGCTCGGTCGCGGCGTTCATGCCGATGCCGATGTCGGTATGGTCCGAGATATAGCAGGTGTCGCCGGCGTTCTGAACCGGCGGCTTGAACGCGCCCATTTCGAAATCGGCCTGCGCGTTGAAGCCTGAAATCTCCCATGATCCGGCCGGATAGATGGCGGCGCGGCCGAGGGTAAAGATGTTCTGGCTGTCGGGATAGGTCTGTGCCTCATACCCGTCGCCCAGATATTCGCCCCAGCGGGCCAGCGTGGCATAGGGTGCGGTCCAGGCTTCATCGGTCAGCTTCTGTTCACCCGAGATCAGCGCCTGACGGCCTTCTTCACCTTTCCAGTAGTTCGGCCCGATGTTGTTATAGCCCATTGTGGCGGCTTCCCACTGGTCGTTGGTGCCCATCGCCATCGGGATGTAGGTGCCGTCTTCTCTGATCTTGTCCAGTGCGGCAAAGAACTCGTCCTCGGTGGTGGGGGCTTCGATGCCCAATTCCGCAAAGGCGTCCTTGTTGTAAATGAAGCCGTGGATCACCGAAGCCATCGGAACGCAGAAGCTGACAGCGCCATCATCCGTCTGCCAGGCTGACTTGGCCACGTCCGAAAAGTTGCTCATCGCTTCAACTGCGGACAGATCGGTGAGGTGACCCGCCTCATACAGGGCCAGCGAGGCGTCGAACGGGCGGCATGTGATCAGATCGCCGGCCGAACCCGCATCCAGCTTTGAATTCAGCACAGCGTTGTATTCTGCTGGCGCAGACGGGGTGAACTCTACCTTGATGCCGGGGTGTTTCGCCTCGAACGCGGGGATGATCTGATCCTGCCACAGGGTCAGGTCGTCGTTGCGCCAGCTTTCAATGGTCAGCGTGACATCTTCGGCATAGGCACCCGTTGCCATGAGGGTGGTGCTAAGTAAGGCCATCTTCAGGCTTCTGTGTTTCATTTCTCTCTCCCGTTTGGTTGGCAATTATTCGTGTTCCGCCAGGGCGGCATTCAGAATTCCGTTGGTTTCGTGCAATCGCGCGGTCGCGTCCGCCAGCGAAAGTCCCCGCGCCGCGATCAGAACGGCGGGCTTTACATCGCCGTTTGCCGCATCCAGCGCCTGCTGCGCGGTGCTGGCATCCACTTCGGCAACCCGGGCTACGATCCCGGCGGCGCGCGCGCGCAGTTTGTCGTTATCAGCCCGCAGGTTGACCATCATCCCGCCATGCACATGGCCAAGTTCGACCGCCATCAGCGATGACAGCATGTTCAGGGCAATTTTCTGCGCGGTTCCGGCGCCCATTCGGGTTGAACCGGAAATCAACTCTGGCGGTGTGGCCAGCAGGATCGGGATGTCGGCACCCTGCAAAAGCGGGCTTTCCGCGTTGTTGGCGACGCCGATCACAGTTGCGCCGCGCGCCTGCGCGATGTTCATGGCCGCCACAGTGTAACGTGTCGACCCGCTGGCAGAGACCGCAATCACCGTGTCGCGGCTCTGCACGGCGTCCAGAGCTTCCTTCAGGCCATCGGTTGCGTCTTCGGCGCCGCCCGGCATCTCGACCCCGGTCGGCAGGCCGCCCGCCATATGGATACGCAAGTTGCCCGGGGGGATCGAGAAGGTGCCGCCTAACTCCTGTGCATCCGCAGCTGCCATCAGGCCGGACGATCCGGCCGCGACATAATGCAGAACACCGTCTGCGCGGATACTGCGCGCCATGGCCTGGGCGCCAAGGGCGATGGCATTCAGCGCATCACGCACCGCAGCAGCAGCGGAAATCTGACCTTCCGCGAGCGCGCTTGCCGAGGCAATCAGGTCGCCACTGTTCAGGCTTGCTGCATCTTGGTGCAATTGTTCGGTCGACGGCAGCGTCAAGAGAATCCCCCCTCATTGCTCTCTTACAATACCTATCTAATACCACTTGTCCATAAAATTCTTTTTCTCCCCGAAATTCACGGTATTCGGCGGGAATTCAGCAGATAAACGGGTGAATGTCGGGAAATGAGGCTTCCCTTCGCTCAATAGGTATTATAGTGGTATTGTCATGACTGAGTCTCAGATCAGCGCAGTATTGGCCGTGGACGGTGGTGGAACGCGATGTCGCGTTGCCTGTGACGTCGATGGATCGGTGCATTGTGTTGAAACCGGCGCAGCCAATGTTTCGACAGATTTTGAGGGCGCGCTTGCGCAGATCAAAGCCGGGTTTGGTAAGATGGCTGCCCTTTTGGGCGCTGACATCCGTGATTTGATCCGGTGGCCGGCGTTTGTCGGGCTGGCGGGTGTGACCGATGCCCAGATCGCCGGGCGTTTGCGGGATGCGCTGGGCTTGGTTCAGGCCCGGGTCGAAGACGACCGGCCCGCTGCCGTGCGCGGCGCGCTGGGTACGCAGGACGGTCTGATCGCACATTGCGGGACCGGATCTTTCCTGGCCGCTCAGGTCCAAGGCAAGATGCGTTTTGCCGGGGGGTGGGGATCGGTCCTGGGCGATGAGGCGTCGGCGCAATGGGTTGGGCGGCGTGCCCTGTCTGAAACACTGCGCGCATTTGACGGAACGCAGGCGGAGTCTCCGCTGACACGGCAACTGCTGGCAGACTTTGACGGCCCGTCGGGCATCGTACGGTTTTCCAGGGCGGCCACACCCGCGGAATTCGGATCGCTGGCTCCGATGGTAACGGCGGCGGCCAAATCGGGCGACGCTGTTGCCGTTCAGGTTCTGCAAGCGGGCGCGAATTACATTACCGAGACTGCGAAGCAACTGGGCTGGCGGCCTGACGGGGCGATCTGTCTGACGGGCGGAATCGCGAAACAATACGCGGATTACCTGCCGTCCGACATGCAATCCGCCATTCGTCCCGCCCTGGGCGAGCCATTGACCGGCGCACTGGCACTGGCAAGGGAGGTCCGGCATGAGCATCACTGACTTCCTGCGTGCCGAGGCCTGGCTGACGCCGGAAAACGGACCGCGATACGTCCAGCTGCGTCGGCGGTTGCAGGAGGGGATCGACACCGGCGTGCTTGCCCCGAACTCGTCGCTGCCGTCCGAGCGTGAACTGGTGGAAATCACCGATTTGTCGCGTGTCACAGTGCGCAAGGCGATTCAGGAACTGGTTCAGGAAGGTGTCATTGAACAGCGTCAAGGGTCCGGCTCATTCATTCGCGAGCGTATGCCGCGAGTCGAACAATCGCTGACGCACCTGACCTCGTTCACAGAAGACATGGCAAGCCGGGGAATGCAGACCACCTCCAAATGGCTGGAACGGGGTGTGTTCGCCCCAACACCCGAAGAGATCAGGGCGCTGAGCCTGTCTGACGGCGAACAGATTTCCCGCATCTACCGTCTGCGCGAGGCCGATGGCCGACCACTGGCGCTGGAACGGGCCGCGCTGCCGCTGGACATCCTTCCCAATCCGATCGAAGTGACCACGTCGCTTTACGAAGTGCTCGAAGGACTGGGCAGGCGCCCGGTGCGCGCCGTTCAAAAGATATCGGCCCTGAATCTGGCAGCGCGCGAGGCTGAGTTGCTGGAGGTGCCCGAAGGGGCCGCCGGGCTGAACATCGAGCGTGTTTCATTCCTCAAGAACGGGCGGGTCGCGGAACTGACCCGGTCCCTGTATCGCGGCGACGCCTATGATTTTGTCGCCGAATTGCGGTTGTAACCGGAAAGGCCGGAAATTCATGTCTGAACAAACCTCGAAAATGCGTCAGGAGATCCTCGAAATCCCTGATGCTGTTGACAGATTGCTAAGCCAGGGCGCGGCCAATATTCAGGGCGCCGCACAGATGGTCCGTCAGGCCGACCCACGGTTTCTGATTTCGGTGGCCCGGGGTTCATCGGATCACGCCTGCAGCTATCTGAAATACGCCAGCGAGTTGCTGCTGAACCTGCCGGTGGCTTCGGTCGGGCCGTCCGTCAGTTCGATCTACGGCGTTGATCTGAAGGCTAAAGGCGCGCTGTGCCTGTCAGTGTCTCAGTCGGGTCAGAGCCCGGATATCGTGGGAATGACGCGGTCTCTTGGAAAATCCGGCGCGGTCACGGTTGCGATCACCAACAACACAAACTCGCGTCTGGCCGAAGCGGCAGACGCGGTATTGCCCCTGCATGCCGGTCCGGAACTGAGTGTGGCCGCCACAAAAACCTTCGTTACCTCGCTGGTGGCCGGATTGTGGCTTTTGGCAGAGCTGACCGAGGATGACGAGCTAACGGGTGCCATTCGTACCTTGCCTCGCGTCCTGGAACGGGCCGCGCAGTGCGACTGGTCAGCGGCGGCCGAAACGATAACGGGTCGGTCCCTGTTCACCCTTGGGCGCGGACCGTCCTACGCGATGTCCAACGAAGCGGCGTTGAAGATCAAGGAAACCTGTCAGATTCATGCCGAAAGCTATTCAGCGGCCGAGGTGCTGCACGGGCCGGTTTCAATTGTGGAAGAGGGGTTTCCGACTATCGTCTTCGCCGCTGGCGATGCGGCGGAACAGACCACGGCGGAAGCGGCCGATGCGCTGGCCGGCAAGGGCGCAACGGTCTTTGCGGCGACCGACAAGGTGACGCAGGCGCAAACCCTTCCATTCATCCGAACCGACCATTGGCTGACCGATCCGATTGCCACCATCACCTCGTTCTACAGTATGGTCGAGGCCGTGGCCGGTGCGCGCGGCATCGACCCGGATACGCCGCGGCATCTCAAGAAGGTGACAGAGACGGTATGACCTCAGCTTCGGTATCTTTTCGGAACGGATCCCTGTTCGATGGCGCCCGCCTGCAGGTCGGCCAGGCAATCGTTTTTCGGAACGGTGGGCCTGCGACCCTTGTGCCGGAGGGTGATGTGTCGCAGGACGGGCAGGTCATTGACCTGAACGGCGACATCCTCTGCCCGGGCTATGTTGATCTGCAGGTCAATGGCGGCGACGGCGTCATGTTCAACGATGACCCATCGGTGGATACCATCAGGCGGATCGCGTGTGCGCATCGGCGGCTGGGCGTGGCGCAACTGTTGCCAACGCTGATCACCGATACCGCCGAGAAGACTCGGGCGGCGATTCAAGCGGCGATCGCGGCCATTCAGGAGGGCGTGCCGGGCGTCGCGGGTCTGCATCTGGAAGGGCCGCATCTGTCCGTCGCCCGCAAGGGCGCGCACGACGCCGCACTAATCCGCCCGATGGAGGACAACGACCTTTCCATGCTGATCGACGCGGCGGGCAACCTGCCCTGTCTCAAGGTCACCATCGCGCCCGAGGCCGTTTCGGAACAGCAGGTCAGCGCAATGTCCAGGGCCGGAATTCTGGTATCTCTGGGCCACAGCGACGCGGATTTTGCAACGTGCCAACGATATGCCGAGGCTGGTGCCTGCTGCGTGACACATCTGTTCAACGCCATGAGTCAGTTGGGAAACCGCGAACCCGGTCTGGTCGGGGCGGCGCTTACCAATGGCGGGCTGTCCGCGGGCTTGATCGCTGACGGTATCCACGTACATCCCGAAGTTATCCGGGCCGCCTGGGCCGCCAAGAATGCACCTGGTCAGGTCTTTCTGGTCAGCGATGCCATGGCCGTTGCTGGTACGGATCAGACCGAATTCCGACTGGAAGGCCGACGGATTACCCGAACCGACGGGCGGCTGACCCTTGAGGACGGAACACTGGCCGGTGCGGATCTTGATCTGACTACGGCTATCCGCACTCTGGTCAATCGGGTCGGTGTGCCATTGCAGGATGCCCTTGCCGCCGCGACGGCATATCCGGCGCAGCTCATTGGTCTGCCGGAGGCGCAACTTCAGCGGTACGAATCGATGATCCGGGTGTCGGCTGACCTGAAATCGTGTTCCTGGCTGGCGTGATGATCTGTCCTGGTCGACGCCATGATCCTAGGCCCGTATCGCCTGTTGTGCATGGCGCAACGGGGCGGCGGCAAATTTCGGTTTCGTGGTCCGAACGGCGCTTGACGATACCTGACGCATCGCATAAACCGACCTCCGCTGAGCGGGCGTCGTATACTGGCTATTACCTCAGCCTTCCAAGCTGATGAAGCGGGTTCGATTCCCGCCGCCCGCTCCAGATCAGCCCACAAATTCTGCGTCAAATGGCCCTGCAGGGTCTGCAATTTGCGTGACTTTGCTTGACCCCGTGACGTAGTGCAGCCAAGAAGCGGTCACTCAGTCGCGAATACGAATTAAGGGCCGGCCATGGCAAGATCCGCTTCAGCACGTCCAGCAGACAAACCCGCGCCGGGTGCCAGCGAGGAACGCGCCGGATCGAAGAAGATTGGCGTTCTGTCCTCGCTGTGGCCGTTCATGCGGCCCTACCGGATGCTGATGATCGGCGCGACGTTGGCGCTGGTGCTGACGGCCAGCATGACGCTGACCTTGCCGCTTGCGGTGCGTCGCGTGGTCGACAATTTCCGCATCGAAGACGGTGAGTTGCTGGATTGGTATTTTCTGGCGGCGCTGGGCATAGCGGCGATTCTGGCGATGGGAACCGGCATTCGCTATGCGCTGGTCACCCGGTTGGGCGAGCGTGTCGTGGCCGATATCCGCAAGGCCGTGTTCGACCGCGTTATAGGGATGAGCCCCGAATTCTACGAACGGATCATGACGGGCGAAGTGCTCAGCCGGATTACCACCGACACCACCCTGATTCAGGCGGTTCTGGGGTCTTCGGTGTCCATCGCGCTGCGTAACCTGTTGATGTTCATAGGTGGGCTGGTGCTGATGTTGCTGACCTCGGCCAAACTGACAGGCATGGTGTTGTTGCTGATCCCGCTGGTCGTGGTGCCGATCCTGGTGCTGGGCCGCCGCCTGCGCGTCATCAGCCGTGAAAACCAGGACTGGATTGCGGCCTCATCCGGAAATGCGGGCGAGGCGCTTGGTGCCGTTCAGACGGTGCAGGCATTCACGCATGAACAGGCCAGCCGCAAGCAGTTTGGCGACATGACCGAGACATCTTATGTCGTGTCTCTGCGCCGGATCAAAACCCGCGCGGTTCTGACCGTGATCGTGATTTTTCTGGTGTTCTCGGGCATCGTCGGCGTTCTGTGGATGGGCGCGAATGATGTGCGCAACGGGGTGATGACCGAAGGCGTTCTGATCCAGTTCGTGATCTATTCGGTCATCATGGCGGGTTCCGTCGCTGCCCTTTCGGAAATCTGGAGCGAGCTGCAGCGTGCCGCGGGCGCGACCGAACGTCTGGTCGAATTGCTGAATGCACAGGACACCGTGAATGACCCGGCAAAGGCCAGCGCATTGCCCGCCGATGTGCGCGGCGAGATCCGGTTCGATGACGTGACTTTCCGCTATCCTTCACGCCCCGATGTCGTGGCGCTCGACCACCTGAGCCTTCAGGTCAAACCAGGTGAGACGGTGGCTTTTGTCGGCCCGTCAGGTGCGGGCAAGACAACCGTGATCCAGATGATCCAGCGGTTTTATGACCCGGATTCCGGACGAGTCAGCCTGGACGGGGTCAATCTCAAGGACCTCGATCGCGCCAATTTCCGGCACCATATGGCTCTGGTGCCGCAGGACCCGGTCATCTTTGCGGCATCTGCGCGCGAGAATATTCGTTTTGGCCGATTGGATGCCACCGACGACGAGGTTGAGGCCGCCGCCCGTGCCGCTGCGGCGCATACATTCATTTCTGCCCTTCCTGAAGGGTATGACAGCTTTGTCGGGGAACGGGGCGTGATGCTGTCGGGGGGGCAGAAGCAACGCATTGCCATCGCCCGCGCGATCCTGCGGGACGCGCCGGTGCTGTTGCTGGACGAAGCCACCTCGGCCCTTGACGCCGAAAGCGAACGTGCGGTGCAGGGGGCCGTGGACCAGATGCGCGCCGGTCGCACGACCCTGATCGTGGCGCACAGGCTGGCAACGGTGAAAAAGGCCGACAGGATCGTGGTGATGGAGGCCGGCCAAATCGTGGCGCAGGGCACCCATGACGATCTGGTGGCGCAGGACGGGTTGTATGCCCGGCTGGCCCGGCTGCAGTTCACCGACGGTCTGGCCGCCGAATGATGTGACGTGGGGGCAATTTAGCCCGCTCCGTAGCGTCATTCTACACCTGAACGTGCATCGCCGCTAAGCGCATTCTTGATCATGCGCGGTTTTGCTTCCATTTTGTCGGTGGACACTAAACCTGTGCTGGACACGGGACAGATAAGGGAGAAACCACATGGCGTTTGTGGGATTGGAAGACAAGGCGAGAATGGAGCAGGAAATGCCGTGGGAGGACCGCGACGTTCCGGTGACCTTCCACCAATTGCTGTCACGGACGGCAGGCAAATATCCGAACAGCAATGCAGTCAGCTTTCAGCTTTTTTCCGGCCCGACCGACAAGGCCGAGACACTGACCTGGTCGGAACTGCTGGGCAAGGTCAATCAGGCCGCCAACCTGTTCCGGTCTCTGGGCGTCGGTGAAAAAGACGTGGTTGCCTATGTGCTGCCCAACTGTAACGAAACCCTAGTCACCATGATGGGCGGGGCTGTTGCCGGGATCGTCAACCCGATCAACCCGCTGCTGGAACCCGAGCAGATCGCGGCCATCCTGCGGGAAACCGGGGCCAAGGTTGTGGTGACGCTCAAGTCGTTCCCCAAAACCGACGTTGCCCAAAAGGTCGAAGAGGCCGTGCGCCATGCGCCCAAGGTCAACACCATTCTCGAAATCGACCTCAACCGTTACCTGACGCCGCCAAAGTCCTGGCTGGTGCCGTTCCTGCGCCCGAAGATGGGTGACAAGGAACATCTGGCCCACGCGGATTACAAGAACTTCAATCAGGAACTGGCGAAACAGCCCACCACGCTGACTTTCGAAGACAGCAAGGAAGACCGCGTAGCCTGCTACTTCCACACGGGCGGAACCACGGGCATGCCCAAGGTTGCGCAGCACAAATACTCGGGTCTGGTTTATAACGGCTGGCTGGGTCACACGCTGCTGTTCTCGGAAGAAGACGTGATCATGTGCCCGCTGCCGATGTTCCACGTCTTTGCCGTGCATGTGATCATGATGGCCGCGGTGTCTTCGGGCGCGCATGTGGTCTTCCCGACGCCGCAGGGGTATCGCGGCGATGGTGTGTTCGACAATTTCTGGAAACTGATCGAGCGCTGGAAGGTGAGTTTCATCATCACCGTCCCCACGGCCATTGCCGCCAAGATGCAGCGCCCGGTGGATGCGGATATCTCCAGCGTCAAAACGGCCTTTTCAGGCTCGGCGCCGCTGCCGGTAGAACTGTTCCGCCGGTTCGAAGAGGCCACCGGCGTGACCATCGTCGAAGGCTATGGCCTGACCGAGGCCACCTGCCTTGTGTCCTGTAACCCGGTGGATGGGGAAAAGAAAATCGGCTCGATCGGCATCCCTTTCCCCTACACGGACGTGAAAATCCTGCAAAACGGTCCGGAAGGCCCGAAAGAATGCGGGTCTGACGAGATCGGTGAAATCTGCGTCTCGAACCCAGGTGTCTATGCAGGCAACACCTATACCGAGGCTGACAAGAACATAGACCTTTATCACTTCGACAAATACCTGCGCACGGGTGATCTGGGCCGGTTTGACGAGGATGGTTACCTGTGGATCACCGGGCGCGCCAAGGATCTGATCATTCGCGGCGGCCACAACATTGATCCGGCCGAAATCGAAGAAGCCCTGCTGGGTCATGATGCGGTTGCCTTTGCCGGCGCCATCGGCCAGCCGGACGCATATGCGGGCGAGGTTCCCTGCGCTTTCGTCGAACTGGTCGACGGCGCCACGGTCACCGAAAAAGAGCTGATGGATTTCTGCGACGTGCACGTTCATGAACGGGCCGCGCAACCCAAGCACATGACCATTCTGGACGAGCTTCCCAAGACCGCTGTCGGAAAGGTCTTCAAACCGGAGCTGCGTAAGCAGGCGATCACCCGCATCTATAACGGTGCGCTGGAAAAGGCAGGCGTCGAAGCGCGCGTGGTCTCGGTAATCGACGACAAAAAGCGCGGTCTCGTTGCACAGCTTGACGCGAACGGTTCCTCGGACGACGATGTCAGCAAGGTGCTGGGATCGTTCACCCGGCCATGGGAGTGGGCTGCCTGACCGGGAGGATACATGGATTATGAACGTCTGATCGATGAGGAAACCTGGGCGTTCATAAGACGAACGGCTGAAAGCTATCCCGAAGACGCGGTGAAAATGTCGATCGACGATCAACGCCGCGTCTATGACGCCATGTGTAGGGACTTTCGCCAACCTCGGCCCGATGGCGTCGAAACGCAGGACAGGTCCGCCGATGGCGTGCCTGTCCGGGTTTACACCGCCGGGGATCCCACGCGAACCGTCGTCTATTTCCATGGCGGCGGTTTTGTCGTTGGCGGGCTGGACAGCCACGATGACGTTTGCGCCGACATTTGTGCGCAGACCGGATATCGGGTTGTCGCCGTGGACTATCGCCTGTGTCCCGAACATCTGCACCCGGCCCAGTTTCAGGATTGCTGGACCGCTACGAATTGGGTCTTTCGGGAATTTGGCGACCCGATGATTCTGGCAGGCGACAGCGCGGGTGGCAATCTTGCGGCCGCCGTTGCCCATTACGGGCGGGGGCGACTTGAGAGCATCATGGCGCAGGTTCTCATCTATCCCGAGTTGGGCGGTGATACTTCGAAAGGATCGTATATCGAACATGCCCACGCACCGCTTTTGACGCGGGACGAGGTTCTTTATTACGAAAAGGTGCGCTGTAGCGACGAGGTACCTGCCGACGACCCGACCTTTGCGCCGTTAAGTGACACCGATTTCACAGCCCTGCCGCCCACGGTTGTCGTGACCGCGGATTGTGACCCGCTGCGGGATGACGGGGCTGCCTATTGCGACCGGATCACCGCTGCAGGCGGGCAGGCGCATTGGGTGAACGAACCCGGCCTTGTGCATGGATATTTACGCGCGCGAAACAGCGTGAAGCGCGCCGCCAACAGTTTCGAGCGGATTTCCGTCGCCATTGAGGCGCTGGGCCAGCAGATCTGGCCCTACGACTGAATTGTCATTTCAGAAACGGCGCGGCTTTCATCGTCTCGGCAACAGGCGCGCCCATCCGGTTAAGGATGGTAGGCGCAAGCTGTAGCTGATCAATCACCGTGTCGGCCTCGGGGCCTTCGGCGTCTCCAAAATAATACAGCGCAGTTTCCTGCTGAAGCGCGCCACGTCCGCCGTGATGGCCGCGTTCATCCTGCCCGTGATCGGCGGTCACGATGACCTCATATCCCAATTGCCGCCAGCGGGGGATGAACGGGGCCAGCATCTCGTCGGCGACAAAACAGGCGTGGTCCATTTCCTCGCAATCATGAAAGAACCGATGGCCCATGCTGTCCAGTGTGCAGCTGTGCAGGATTCCGTAGTCCAGCCCAAAGCGCAGGCACAGATTAGTGAGCGTGGCGAACAGGTCCACATCGCAGGGCGTCATCTGATTGGCCTTGCCATATCCGGTCATGGTGTGGAATCGGCCATGGTTGATGGACCTGCTGTCCGGCTCGTCATATTCGACATCCCGAACGTAGTCGAAGGGATGGCGATTGAAGAACTGCGACCAATAGCTGTGGGTCACCGCCCCGGTCACACCACCCCCTTCACGCACCTGGCTAAAGACATCCCTGTAGCCAAGGCGGAACACATTTCCATTTCCGGTACAGCCATGCTCCTGCGGTGTGACGCCGGTATGGATCGAGGCATAGCAACTGGCCGAAGTTGACGGAAGTACGGCGCGCAGCTTCCACACCCGCGCCTCACCGCTGTCGACCCAGCCTTCCAAATTGCCGAACAGGCGGCGAAAATTGCGCCAGGGAACCCCGTCCAGAATGATGAGGAGTAGTTTGCGATCCATGTGCCGCCCCTTTTCTTCTTAGGGCGACCCTAGGGGATTCGCCCGACCGGGGCTGCCTGTTCGCGCCCTCAATGGCAAAATCCCGACACCTGTCATCGGACAGGATGCCGGGATTTAAAATCTTCACCGATTTGTCACGGAAATGGCCGGGATCAGTTCCCAGCGCTTTCCATCTTGCGGTGGGCGACAACCTCTTCCAGCCAGCCCAGATGCATCTCGGGCACGGAACTGAGCAGCAGGTCGGTATAGTCGTCGAACGGCGGGCTCAGAACCTCGCTCTTGGAGCCATAGCGCACGACGCGCCCCTGATACATCACCGCAATGCTGTCGCTGATGGCGCGCACCGTCGCCAGATCGTGGGTGATGAACAGATAGGCCACATCCTCGATCTTCTGCAGGTCCAGAAGCAGCTTGAGGATGCCATCCGCCACCAACGGGTCGAGCGCCGAGGTCACCTCATCACAGATGATCATCTTGGGCTTTGCTGCCAGCGACCGGGCGATACAGACGCGTTGTTTCTGCCCGCCGGACAGTTCCGCCGGATAGCGGTCGATGAATTTCTCGCCCAGCTCGATCTCATCCAGCAATTCGACGATCCGCTTGCGCTTTTCGGAACCGCGCATGTTGAAGTAGAACTCCAGTGGCCGGCCGATGATCGTACCGACGGTCTGCCGTGGGTTCATCGCCACGTCGGCCATCTGATAGATCATCTGCAACTCGCGCAGGTCTTCCCGGCTGCGCCCTGCCAGATCGGGTGACAGCTTGCGCCCGGCAAAGGTGATCTCACCGTCGCGCGGCGGCAGCAGGCCGGTGATCACCCGCGCCAGCGTCGACTTACCCGAGCCGGATTCGCCCACAACTGCCAGCGTCTGCCCCGGGTGCAGTTCCACATTGACGTTGTGCAGCACGTCGAAATTCAGCCCCTTGTAGCGCGCGGTGATCCCGTCAACGCTCAGCACCGCCTCAGGCGTGGGCTTCTTCTCTTCATGTTCGATCGAACGGACCGACACCAGCGCCTTGGTATAGTCCTCCTGCGGATCGTTGATGATCTGGTCGGTATGGCCATATTCGACCGTATTGCCCATCCGCAGCACCATGATGTCATCACTTACCTGCGCGACGACGGCGAGGTCGTGGGTGATGTAGAGCGCGGCAACGCCGGTATCGGCAATGGCCTCTTTGATCGCCATCAGAACGTCGATCTGCGTGGTTACGTCCAGCGCCGTCGTGGGTTCGTCGAACACCACCAGATCGGGCTCGGGGCACAGGGCCAGCGCCGTCATGCAGCGCTGTAGCTGACCGCCCGACACCTGGTGCGGATAGCGGTCGCCGATATTGTCCGGATCGGGCAGACCCAGCTTCGCGAACAACTCCCGCGCGCGACCTTCGGCCACTTTGCGGCTGAACTTCTTTTGCTCGACGGCCGCCTCGACCACCTGATCCATGATCTTCTTTGCCGGGTTGAATGACGCGGCAGCAGATTGCGAGACATAAGTGACCTCACCGCCGCGCAGCTTGCGAATGTCGCCATGGGACGCCTTCAGAATGTCGCGCCCGTTGACCCAGACCTCGCCCCCGGTGATCTTCACCCCGCCACGGCCGTAAGCCATAGAGGCCAGGCCAATCGTGGACTTGCCGGCACCGGACTCACCGATCAGTCCCAACACCTTGCCGCGTTCGAGGTCAAAGCTGACCCCGTGCACGATTTCGATGTCATGGGGTTTCTCACCCGGCGGATACACGGTCGCGCCGATTTTGAGGTCGCGGACCTTGAGAAGGGTATCACTCATCCCCGACCTCCTTTCAGCGATGTAGTACGGTTCAGGATCCAGTCAGCCACCAGGTTGACCGAGATTGCCAGCGTCGCGATGGCGACAGCAGGGTAGAGCGCCGCGCCGATGCCATAAACGATGCCATCCTTGTTTTCCTTCACGATACCGCCCCAGTCGGCCTGCGGCGGCTGAACACCCAGCCCCAGGAAGGACAGTGTCGAGACGAACAGAACCATGAAGATGAACCGCAGGCCCATTTCCGCAACCAGTGGCGACAGAGCATTGGGCAGGATTTCCCGGAAGATGATCCAGGCGATCTTTTCCCCGCGCAGGCGCGCGGCCTCGACATAGTCCATGACCGAAATGTCCACCGCCACGGCCCGGGCCAGCCGGTAAACGCGGGTGGCATCCAGAAAGCCCATGACCAGGATAAGGATGGTAACGCTGACCGGAACAACCGACAGAACGACCAGCGCAAAGATCAGCGTCGGGATCGACATGATGAGGTCAACGAAACGCGACAGGGTCTGATCCACCCAGCCACCGACAACGGCCGCGAAAAAGCCCAGCACCGAGCCGGTGACGAAGCTGAGGATCGTGGCAGCGGTTGCGATGAAAATGGTGGTGCGGCCGCCATAGATCATTCGGCTTAGCAGATCGCGCCCGATATTGTCCGTGCCCAGCAGGAACTGAGACGACGAAGGCTCCCACACACCGCCGACCACTTCGGCCATGCCGTAAGGTGCGATCAGCGGCGCCAGCAGGGCGGCCAGGAAGTAGAGGGCGGTAAGGATCAACCCGATCAGTGCAGAAATAGGAATGTTCTTCATTTCGGGTGCCTTAGTCTTGGGTTTGCCACAATCGAGACGATATCGGCAATCATGTTCAGCCCGATATAGACCGCGGCAAAGATCAATCCGCAGGCCTGCACAACCGGCACGTCCCGTTTGGAAACGTGATCGACCATGTACTGCCCCATACCCGGGTAAACAAAGACCACTTCGATCACGACCACGCCCACAACCAGATAGGCGAGGTTCAGCATGACCACATTCACGATCGGGGCGATGGCGTTGGGAAAGGCGTGGCGATAGATGACTTTGAAGGTGCTCAGCCCTTTCAGTTCGGCCGTTTCGACATAGGCCGATTGCATCACGTTCAGGATCGCGGCGCGCGTCATGCGCATCATATGTGCCAGCACCACCAGCGTCAGCACCGTGATGGGCAGGGCAATCGCGCTCAGCTTCTGACCGAGCGACATACTGTCATTGATCATCGCAACCGACGGGAACCAGCGCAGCTTGACCGCGATGAAATACATCAGCAGGTAGCCGATCAGAAACTCGGGCACCGAAATCGACGCCAGTGTCACGGCCGAAATCAGCTTGTCGGGCCAGCGGTCGCGGTAGCGCACTGCCAGCAGGCCCAGCAAAATCGCCAGCGGAACCGAGATGACCGCGGCCCAGAACGCCAGGAACAGCGTGTTGCCGAGGCGGTCGCCGATGCTTTCGGTGATGCTTTTGCCACTGGTCAGCGCGGTGCCCAGGTCACCCTGCAATACTCCGCCCAGCCAACTGAAATAGCGTTGAACCGGCGGGTCGTTCAGCCCCAGCTCATCGCGCATGTTGGCCAGCGCCTCGGGGGTTGCCGATTGTCCCAGGATGGATTGGGCCACATCTCCGGGCAGGATGATCGTGCCGACAAAGATGAGAATAGAAACGAAAAACAGCAGCAGCAGACCCAGCGCGATGCGCTGGGCCAATAGTTTTACAAGCGGCGACATATCAGCCGGCCACCCACATCTTCGACGGTGCGTAGAGATCCATCAGGTCAAAGCCCTTGTGATCGTCGACCCAGCCGGTGATCCGGTCCGACGTCGCGCCGATGAAATCATTGAACATCGGGCAGATGAGGCCGCCTTCACCGTGGACGAGCGCGCCCATATCGGCGTACATCTGCGTCCGCTTGGCATCGTCCAGCTCGCCACGCGCATCAACCACCAACTGATCGAAGTTATCGTTGAAGAAGCGGGTGTCGTTCCAGTCCGCCGAGGACAGATAAGCCGTCGAATACATCTGATCCTGAACCGGACGGCCGCTCCAGTAGCTGGTGCAGAAGGGCTGAACGTTCCAGACTTCGGACCAGTAACCGTCATTCGGTTCACGCTTGATATCCAGCGTGATGCCGGCTGCGGCCGCGGATTGCTGGAACAGTGCCGCAGCATCCGGCGCGCCGGGGAACGAGTTGTCCGATGTGCGCAGCGTGATCGGGCCGCTGTGACCGGATTTCTCATAGTGGAACTTGGCTTTGTCCAGATCGTATTCACGCTGCTCAAGCGGCGTGAACAGCGGGTAGGACGCGTTGATCGGGATGTCATTGCCAAGCGAGCCGTAACCAAACAGGATCTTGTCGACCAATTCCTGACGGTTGATGGCGTATTTCAGTGCCAGGCGCAGTTCGTTGTTGTCGAACGGTGCCGTGTTGCAATGCATGATGAACACATAATGGCCCGGTCCGGCTGTCGAATGCACATTGATGCCCGGCGCGCGGCTGACCAGATCAGCGGTTCTGGGCGGCACCCGGTCGATCATGTCGACCTGACCCGACTGCAACGCTGCTACGCGCGCGGTGTTGTCGTTGATAACTACGACCTCGATCGTTTCCGCATGGCCGAGGTTCGGATCCCAGTAGTTGGGGTTCTTTTCGGCGACAAAACGCACGCCCATATCGACTTCTTTCAGCACATACGGGCCTGTGCCGATGGCCGCTGTCGGGTCGTCCTTGCCACCGTTGGGCTGGATCATCAGGTGATAATCGGTCAGCAGATAGGGCAGGTCGGCGTTCGGCGAATCCAGTTCGACGACGAATTTGTCGCCCTCGGCCCGCATTCCCGAAATGCCGCGCAGCAGGCCCAGCGCGCCGGACTTGGTTTCGTCGTTCGAATGACGGTCGATCGTGGCCAGCACATCCTCGGCGGTGACGCTTTTGCCGTTCGAGAAGGTCATGCCTTCGCGGATCTTGAACGTCCAGGTCTTGGCATCTGCCGAGGCCTCGACGCTTTCGGCTACTTTCGGCTCCAGCCCGCCATGCGGAGCCAGCGCCATCAGCGATTCACCCCAAAGGCGGTTGATCATGGTGCCGGTGGTGTTGGTCGTGGTCGCGGGATCAAGGCTGTCGGTCGAGCTGCCGCCCTGAATCCCGGCACGGATCGTTCCGCCTTTGACCGGACCGGCCGCACGTGCCGCATCAGCGAACAGGGTGCTTGCCATCGCCGCAGACACACCCAGCGCCGCGGCCTTCCCCATGAATTCACGGCGGGTCAGCTTGCCGGCGGTGACCTGTCTGGTCATGTGAGTGAGTTGATCGTTCATCCAAAATCTCCCAGTTGATTGGATTGTCGCCCTTTACGGGCTTTTTATTGACGCATGAGTCAAAGTAGGCCGATTTTTGCCCCCTGGGCAAGTTTTATTCGCCATACATTTGGGCGTCGTGAATTCACATCTGATCGCGGGGTACCGAGTCCTCCGTTTCCTTGGAGAATACCAAGGTTTCGCCCTGAAAGGCTTTTATTTTTGCGTTGAGAAAAAAGGTCTCTCGGTCGCACCACATTTCGCAGGATGTTTCGGTCCGAAGGTCAATCCCGTCCCGACTCATCTCCTGCGTCCAGTGGCAAAAACCACGGGCGGTCAGCGGATCGTCCGGATGAATGGACCAGCGTTCATACGCGGTGCCGCCATGTGCCAGCCCATGGTGGTCGTCAGTGACCAGACCAAAGTCATCCTCGATGATCAGGCGCGTTTCGCCCGAGTTCATTTCGGTTTCCACGCGCCTGGAATTGCTGGCCTCGCGCAAGGTTGTGACTTTGCGCGGGCTGTCCGTCTCTGCTGGTGGAAAAATCCATTCATCGGTCTCAGCGGCGATCCGGTTTGGAATAGTGATGTCGCCGCGTGTCAGATGCAGTTCGGTGGCTTCCGGCGAAGGCCAGATCAGCGGCCAGTAGGCGCTGGAGATCGCGACGCGCAAATGGTGCCCGCGGGGCACGCGATAGGCGATGTGGTCCAGATCCAGCGAAACCTCACAAGGCGTGCCTGGCTCCAACGGTATCGGATCGGCATGGTTGTCACGATGGGTCAGGTTCAGAACGCCGTAGGTGATGCGTGTTGACGCCCCGTCCGGGTGGACATGATTCAGCCGGACGGCAATCTGCGCCTGTGGTTGGTCGGCACTGATGCGCAAGCGAATGCGCGGCGCTCCGACAATGTTCAGATCTTCGGTCAGCGGCGCGCTGTCGAAACACGCGGACAAGGCGTCATCGGCACGCTGATCGCCCGGCATGTCAGGACCCAGCCAGATGGCGCAATACTCACCGCCATCTATGCCGCAGGTCTGCGGCGAACGCACCTTGCGGTCCAGCGGGCCATCTTGCCCCAGTCCCCTATCGGTCAGGTGTAGGTTCACACCGGGCAAATGCGACGTGGCGCCCTTGCCTTCAGCGATCCAGTGACCGGGCCTGTTGCTATACCATCGGTGCGGGCGCACACCATCCATCAGATAGACGCGATAGTCCGGATCGCTTTCGACGCCGGTGTCCTGATCCTTCAGCCAGCGGTCCCACCAGCGCAGCGCCTCTTGCAGGAAACCGATCCGGGGTTCGGGTACCGCGAAATGAGGATATTTGTGAACCCAGGGACCAACGATCCCTTTGACCGGCGCGGTCAGCTTTTCCACCAACAGCGGCACGGTATTTTTATACGCATCGCCCCAGCCGCCGATGGCCAGTGTGGCCGCCCGAATCGCGCCGAAATCCTCGCACACGGACCCGTGCTGCCAGTAATTGTCCCGCCTTTGGTGGCGCAGCCAGACCGAGGGCAGAAAGGGCTGATTTTCCAGCCGCTCCAGCCACAAAGCGCGCCAATCCGCGCGCAATGCCGGGTCCGGCGCGCGCGAGGAATAGGACCACATGGTCGCGCCCCAGCCCAGATTCTCGTTCAGCAGGCAGCCGCCCTTGTAGTGGATGTCGTCCGCAAACCGGTCGGCGGTCGAGCACAGGGTGATAATGGCCTTCAGCGGCTCTGGTTGAAGCGCGGCAACCTGAAGCGCGTTGAACCCGCCCCAGCTGATCCCCATCATTCCGACCTTGCCGGTGCACCAGGCCTGTTGCGACAGCCATTGTATGGTCGCCACTGCGTCATCCAGTTCCTGCCGGGTGTATTCATCCTCCATCAACCCTTCGCTGTCGCCGTTTCCGCGCATGTCCACACGGATGCAGGCATAGCCGCGCCTGGCAAACCATGGGTGGGTCAGGGCATCCCGCGTCGCTGTGCCATCGCGCTTGCGATAGGGCAGAAACTCTAGAATGGCGGGGACAGGGTTCCGGTCCGCATCTGTTGGACGCCAGACGCGCGCGGACAGACGACACCCATCGGGCATTTCAATACCAACGTCGGGAAGGTCTTCGATATCTCTCAGCACGTTGGCGGGTTGCGTCATGTCGGCAATGTTCGCGGCTTTTCCGTTGCAGGTACGGTCAAAACCGTCAATTCAATCGCGGATTGCGACAAGCAGATCCATCACATTCGTTCCGGTTGGCCCGGTCACCAGCAACGCATCAGCGCGATCCAGATAGCTGCCGCTGTCGGCCCGCAGCAACGCCGGTTCGGCGTCCGGCCCCCAGGTCGATCCGTCGACAACGGCCCCGGCCGCCTGAGTTGGCCCGTCGGTGCCGTCGGTCCCGCCCACGACCAGCGTTATTCCCTGACAGCCGGATATCTCGCGCGCAAGTTCCAGCGCCAATGCCTGATTGCGCCCGCCGCGACCGGGATTGTCCGGCAGGACAACCGTCGGCTCTCCGCCAAAGACCATGACGCCGCCTGGCATGGCGCGAAGACGCTGGCCCAGCGTTCGGGCCACCTCATGGACGTCGTCATGCAGGCATTCTTCGTTGGCCAGCACGGCGAAACCTTGTGCCTGCGCCATGTCCACAGCCGCCGCGCGCGCATGCGCGTTTGAGGCCACGATCTGTGTTGTGGCCTGAAAATCAACGGTCTCGGGCAAGGTCCCGATCCCCGAGCCGACGACGTTCAGGTCATCGCCGGGCACATCCGAAATCGCCAAAACCGTCGCTCTGCCGCCATGGAAGTGGGAAAGCAGCCCACCGCCCTTAATCCGCGACAGCTTGCGACGCTGTGCGTTCATGGCGGTGATGTCCAGCCCCGAGGCCAGCAGCTTCTTGTTCAGTTGTTCCAGATCGTTCAGGGATTTTCCCGGCAACAGATCCTCGGCCAGTGAGGACGCACCGCCGGACACGAGCAGCAACAGATGCGATTCCGGTGCCATCGCCTCGACGGCCGCGCGCAGTGCTTGCCCGCCCTGAAGGCTGCGATTGTCCGGCACCGGGTGCGAGGCTTCGATCACCGTGACATGGTCCGGAAGGCCCCGCCCGTGTTCATCCTTGGTGACGACCAGAGTGGGGCACGGGCCGAAATGCTCCAGCGCCGCCCTCGCCATAGCGGCGGCCGCTTTGCCGACGGCCAGGATCCGGTCGGGCTCAGGGACCCCGTGCAGCGCTTTGCTGGTCGCGGTATAGCCACCCACGGCGTCGACACCCGCCTGCCATATGCGTATCGCCTGTTGAGCTCTGTCCATCAGCTTTCCATCCAAATCGTGACCGGGCCGTCATTGACCAGTTCAACGGCCATATCTGCACCGAACTGCCCGGTTTCGACGGTTACACCGTGGTCCTGAAGCCGTTGCGCGAAGACCTCGTAAAGATGTTCACCCAGATCCGGCGGGGCGGCTGCGGAAAATCCGGGCCGGTTCCCGCGCGATGTGTCGGCAGCCAGCGTGAACTGGCTTATCACAAGCGCCGACCCTCCGATATCCAGCACGGACCGGTTCATTTTACCCGCGTCGTCTTTGAAAATACGCAATCTGGAAACCTTGGCGGCCAGATGTTCCGCATTTTGTTCGTCGTCCCCCTGCATCGCGCAGACCAGGATCATCAACCCCGGTCCGGTTTGGCCAACGACATTGTCATCGACGGAAACCCTGGCATGCGAAACCCGTTGTATTACAGCGCGCAAATGTCTTCTCCGCTTGGTTTCCTGCTTACCCGACCCAATCCACGATCTCGCTCAGATCGGCGCGATCGGTGCGAAACCCGTTCGCCGGGTGGTCTTTGTCCGCGTATCCGAAGGATATCGCGCATAGGATTATCCGGTCCGCGGGGATGTCGAAATACCGGCGCAGGAACGGGCTGTAGGTGGCAAGGGCCGCCTGCGGAATCGTCGCAACACCCAGCGCCTGAGCCGCCAGCGAAAACGCGGTAACAAACCCGCCGCAATCCATCGTGCCATAAGATCCGAGCTCTGCCGGGTTGGAGACGATGGCGCAATGAGGTGCCCCAAACAGGGCAAAGTTCTGCATCATCTGATTGGCCGAGGCCGCTCGGTCACCACGTTCCACACCCACCGCCTGATACAGCGCCCACCCGCAAGCCCGGCGGCGATCCTGATACACGCCGGAATACGAGGTTGGAAAGGGCAGGTCAGGGGCAGGGGTGCCGGTTGCAGCCTCTTCCAGCATTGCCTTGCGAAATCGGTCGGTTTCTTCCCCGCCGGTGATCTTCACTTGCCACGGCTGGGCGTTGCACCAGCTTGGTACGCGCGCGGCGCTGGCCACAATCTGCTCGATCTGTTCCCGGGGTACCGGATCAGGTCGAAATGCCCGGCAGGAGTGCCGTTCATCCAGCAATCTGTTCAGATCGGTAAGCGTCACACGGGCCTCCCCCTCGGCGTAGACGAGGCGCAGGATGGCGTCAGAGCGCAGGATGTTCAAGCGATTAAGCTGTCTGTCCGGAAAGCTGCGCGCGAGCCTACTGCTGACCCGTTGCCATCAGATACCCGACGCCGGCGGCGACAAGAAGCCCAAGAACAACGGCGATCGTGATCTTGATTGCGGACCAGGGGCGCTCTCCCTGAACGCGCCCGGTGCGCCCGTTCACCACAAAGCGATAGGTCTGCCCGCGATATTTATACGCCGCCATCCAGACCGGCAGCAGGATGTGCTTGAACGTCACGTTCCGCACGTCTGTATCAATCGCATGTATCCGCTGCCGGTCGCCGCCGATGTCGAACCGGACGTCACGCTCGATCACGCGTGCCATATGGCTTCTGGCTTCCTTGTATCCATCCTTCAGTTCAACCGTGTAGGCTTCGGCCCGGAACCCGGCCAGATATTCGGGCTGATAGGGTTCAAGCGCCGGCAGGTCCCAGGGTTCCAGCGCGTCGGTGTAGCTTTTGGGCAGCGAGCGTGAGGCCAGCACCAGAACGTCGTCAAAGAAGCGGGCCACCCGCCCGGATTTCCGGGACCAGCGGACCTTGGCCACCCGCTGCTGCATCCTTTTGCCGTCGCGCATGACGGTTCGGGTTTCGTAATAGACAACGCCGCGCTCGCCCCGATAGCTGGATTGGGTGTCCGCGTCGAAGGTCCAGTAAGGCACATAGATGCCCTGCATCTTGCGGCCCTTGCGGGCATAGTCCTGCAAACCGTTCGGGGCAAACCACAGGCGGCCCAGCCATTTGTTCATGGCCTTATGCGCGGTGCGCTCGTCCAGCGCAAAGGGCAAAACACCCCGGGGTTTGATGTGCCGGCTTACCCCGGTATCCGTCACAACCGGTGTTGCGCAGAACGGGCATTCCGCAGCATGGGTGTCGGGGTCAAATTCGACCTGAGCCGCACAGTTCGGGCAGGACAGCACGCGGGTTTCTTCGATTTCGCTGTCCGGTAGCCTGTCCGCTAGCGCCGCGTCGAAATCCAGTTCCTTCAGGCTGGCCCCGCCCCACGGCCCGGCACCAATCGCCTCGGAATGTCCGCAATGGTCACAGGTCAGCGTCCCGTCGCCCGGGTCGAACCGGTAATCGGCACCGCATTGGTCGCAGGGAAAACGGTGTTCGTCAGTCATATGCCCGAGCCTTCTGCGTGCCGCCCAATCCGGGGCCGACCATAGCGCGAATTGCGAGGGCAACGACAATGCAGGCTGCGATAAACCAGGCCGATCTTTGCGTCACGTGCCACCACCCAAAGGGGGTCAGGATGCCGTCAACCCGGCTTACTTGATCGCCACTGCCGATCTGAGATAAAAAGTTTGGGTTTAGCGATACCATCAATCCAAACAGGCGCCCGATTGCGATGCCAGTTAAGGTCAGAACCAGACCTATGGTTGCGCCCCAAAACGACGCCCGCCTATATGTCACGTTCGTTTGCATCAACCGCCGTAGGAACGGTGCCACAACGATCCATGCCGCAATGAAAGCGATCGGTAGTCCGACAACTGCAAATGGGGGCACAAGTCCGTACACAGCCCCCCAGCCACCGTTACTCAGGGCGCTGACGAAAATAGGAATGCCAATCGCCATCAGCCAGCCCAACAGGGCGGACAAGTTGACTGCCCACAGGAACTGGCGATCAGAATAGGGGGGCTGGTCGGACTTTCCCTTCAAAACTCACGCTCCGGGCGGTGGCGGCGGCAGGATCGTGAACAGCTGCGCCAGTTCCTGCACATCTCCGGCCTTTTTCCAGCCGTCTTGCCCGGCGGTCCAGACGTGGGTTTCGCGGGTGATCTCTCCGTCCGTGGCCATGCGCCCCATCTTGGCTTTCGAGAACGGCCCGCTGGTCTGACCGTCCACCGCGATATGCCAGACATGCTCGACCGGCGGAGGGGGCGGCGGCGCCGCATGCGCCGCTGGTTGCGGGGCAGCGGGGGCGGAACCGCCCCACGGGCCGCTTGGCTGACCCGCTGCTATGTTGGCCATCTGGTTGGCCATTGCCATGCCCATGCCCATACCCAGACCAGCACCCATGCCGCCGCCCTGGCCGGGGTTGTTGGCTGCTGCCGTCATCGCTTCGGCCGCAGAATACTGGGTGAACTTGCCCAGATCACCGGCCAGCCCCATCGACGTCCGCTTGTCCAGCGCGGCCTCGACCGCAGGCGGCAGCGAGATGTTTTCGATATAGAATTCCGGCATTTCCAGCCCATAGCCGTCCAGTACCGGAGACACCTCGGCTGCGATCAGCTTGCCCAGATCCGCGGTATTGGCCGCCATGTCCAGAACCGGGATACCGGACCCGGCGATCACGCGGCTGAATTCCTGCACGATGATGTTGCGGATCTGGAAACTGATCTCATCCATCGTGAACTCACCATCTGTGCCCACAATCTCAACCAGGAATTTGGCCGCATCCTTGACCCGTATTGTATAGGTGCCGAAAGCCCGGATGCGGGTCGGGCCGAATTCCGGATCGCGCAGCATGATCGGGTTCTTGGTGCCCCATTTCAGGTCATTAAAGCGCGTCGTGTTGACGAAATAAATCTCGGACTTGAACGGAGACTGAAAGCCGTGATCCCAGTGCTGTAAAGTCGTCAGGATCGGCATGTTGTTGGTCTCAAGCATATAGAGACCCGGGGTGAAGACGTCGGCCAGTTGCCCTTCATGCACGAACACCGCCGCCTGACCTTCACGAACGGTCAGTTTGGCACCGTATTTGATCGCGTGTCCTTCGCGCTCGAACCGCCAGACCATGGTGTCGCGGGTGTCATCGACCCAATGAATGACGTCAATGAATTCTCCGGTCAGAAAATCGAAAATGCCCATTTGGGGTCTCCTCTTCTGGGGCTCAGAGCGGCTGGCCCATCAATTCACGCGCGATGATCCGCACCACAGGGCGGGCTTCGTCAGCCGATACGCCCGCGTTCAGACGCTCATCGTAAAGAAGCGCCAGCAGTTTTTCGTCATGACTGGTCAGCAATGCAAACTCGTCATCGTCGTTAAAGATCGAAGGCCGGGCGGCCGGGCTGTCATTGGGAAGGCCAAGCCCCTGCGCGATCTCTTCGTGTATGCAACTCAGGCGCAACAGGTCCGCATTTTCGGCCCGGATATATGCCACCGCCTTCTTTATGGAATGCGTGTCACCGCGATGCACGAATGTGAAAACAAAGCAGTAATACGGCTTTTGAAGGTTTCTTATCAGGTCCAGCCTGTCCTGCGGAATGTCGGGGATCAGCTCCCGCAGCCGTCTCTGGGCATAGGCCGTGTCGTCCTGTCCGGAAATGAAGACGATAAAATTACCGTCACGATCCGCGCTTCGGATCCGGTGACCGGTCGCGTTCTGAAGCCGGGCGGCATAAGCCTCGATTTTCGATCGGTCCGCCGCGCGTTTGTCAGGCGCCACGCTTGGACCGAATTCAGTCATGATGCGGATCGGGTTTTTCCACCGGCTGAGCTTGATGGCAGAAGGTCCGCCCGTGAACGCGCCCGACCGGCCCGAATGTTCGTTCACAAAGGCGATCACCTCGAAATTTCGGGCCAGATCCTCGGCATCATAGGGGGTATCCGGGCCGCCGCCATCGGTCCGCAGCAGACCGCGCGCCACAAGATCGTTTTCAATCCTTTGGTAATACCGGGCCAGATCCTGACTGGCCGCGGATGCAGGGACATAAGCGTTTGGAACCGGTGTCGGTGCCACCGGGCGCTGCTCGGGAACAACGGAAGATGTCAGCGCTTCGTCGCAGCCGACCAGCGCCAGCAGTGACGCCAAGCCCAGCAGAGGCCGCAGATATCCCCGAGTTAGCACGTCCTGTCCGCCGTCAGCCCGGAACCGCTGTTCCGGCGTTGTCGCCGGTTCCGTCCCGGCGCGCCTTGGCTGCGGCCAGCGTATCGCGCAGTTCGGTCTCCATCTTCTGCAACTCCTGCTCGGCGGCGGCGCGTTTGGCCTTGCCTTCGTCGGCAATCGCCAGGCTTTCGTTGATGGTGCCGATCAGATCCGCGTTGGCCTGTTTGACCGCTTCGATGTCGAACACACCGCGTTCCATTTCCTCGCGGATCATCTTGTTCGATTCGCGCAGATTTGCGGCGTTGGAAGTCAAAAGTTCATTCGTCAGATCATTGGCATCGCGCACGGCAGCGGCAGCTTCGGCGCTGCGCTGGATGGTGACGGCCTGTGCCAGCTGCGTTTCCCACAGCGGCACGGTGTTGACCAAAGTCGAGTTGATCTTGGTGACCAGCGATTTGTCGTTTTCCTGAACCAGCCGGATCGAAGGCAGCGATTGCATCGTCACCTGTCGCGTCAGTTTCAGATCATGCACCCGGCGTTCCAGATCATCCCGCGCGGCGCGCAGGTCACGCAGTTCCTGCGCCTTCATGACCTGTTCGTCCTCGGTGGCGGCCTGAACCTCGGCTTCCTTTTCGGGGATATCGTGGCTGTCCAGCTCGGTCAGTTTCTCCTCACCCGCCGCAATATAGAGCGCCAGTTCGTCGTAGAAGCCCAGCGTCTTTTCGTACAGCAGGTCGAGCGACTTGATATCTTTCAGCAAGGTATGTTCATGGCCCAGAAGATCATCAGTGATCTTGTCGATCTGGTCCTGAACCTGTTCGAACTGGGCGGTGAATTTGGCAAACGGCGCGGCTTTGCCCAGCAGTTTTTCCCACCAGCTGCGTTCGCGGCGCACATCCAGTTCACTGACCGAAAATCCCCGGATCGTGGTCACGATGTTGCGCAGGCTGTCGCCGGCAGGGCCGACATCCTTGTTGCGTACATCGGCCAGCATGGCCTGGCTGATTTCCTGTAACTCGGCCTGCGCGGACGATCCGAAAGAGACGATGGAATTGGTGTTGTCCATGTCGATCTCGCCCATGCGCTTGCGAATCTCGGCACTGACGGGGTCGTCCGCTTCTTCCAGCGAGACGATTTCCGCAGTCGGATCGGGCAGGGCGACGGCGGTTACTTCCTGAACCAGGGTTTCGGCCTCGACCGCCTTGTTCTTGATCTCATCGGACATGGGGATAATCCTCTCACAAATTTTTGCCGGTCAGTCCAACCGGACACCTTCGCGTTGCAGCCGCTCGCGCAACACGTCAATTTCAACCGTCAGATCGCTGCGGTCATCCAAAAGCATCTTGCGGGTGCGGGCCGCGAAATTCTGTTCAAGATCGTCCAGCAGGGACGAATAATCCTTCAGCGCCTGCGCGTCACGGGTACGGGCATACACATCGGCAAACTTGACCGTCGCGTCGCGCGCGCCCTGCAGATAGACCGTCAGGTATTTGCGCGCACCCGCCAGATCGCGCGGGTCCTCCTCGACCGTGCGGAACAGATCGCGGGCGGTGTCCTGAAACTGTTCGACCCGCGCTTCGATCCTGCGGTCGCCGGCGCGTTTGATTGCATCCGTCATCTCGGTCAGGTGGGTTTCCGCGTCCTCGACCACGCGGGCGACGCGATCCTGCTGAAACGTGTCGATGCCTTCCATCCCCTTGTCTTTAAGCGGATCCAATCCGAAGGAGACCGAATGCAGAACGGTTGCGACCGCGCCGAACAGAACCGGAGCGATCAGGCTGGCCTCGGACGCGGTGGCTGCGTCCAGAAACTCGGTGCGATAAGACGCCAGACCGGCACCCAGACCCGTCAGGATGCTGGAGAATATCTTTCTGGGAAATGCAGGTCGCCGCGCGGTACGCCGGGCATTAAACGCAGCCTCGGCGCGCAGCCCTTCGCGCAGCAGAAAAGCCGCAGCCGTCAGCAGGCCGGCCGCGATCAGGCCGATGGTCATCCCGATTGCGCCGTCATTCAGTGACAGGAATACCAAAGGGACCGCGGGCAGAAACAGAAGATTTGCACGTGCGCCTGCCGGTTCAACCCGGGCGCCGTCAAACTGGCCGCGTCTGGGCTGCTCTGACGAGTCAGGGTCACCCTGTGGGCTGAATTTTCCGCCATAGCGTTTGGCCATGCGCCTACAAGCCCCCCAATACGCCGGTGCAAACACCAAACAGCAGCGCCAGCAGCGCAACGTAGGCCAGTTTCTGTACTCCGGTTCCGGACATGGCGCCCCCCAAAGACAACCTTCAGGGAAAATCTAGGGGATGAGAGGCCCCGGCGCTAGGGGAAAGGTTGCCTAACCTGCGTCACTTGCGAGGTTTCTTGCCGACCGGGGGCCGTTTTCGTTGCGGTCTGCCGGGGCGTTTCGTCGCGGGGTCCGGCTCTGGGTCCAGGCCCAGCTGATCGCGCATCACGCGGCGGCGGATTTCTTCAACCTCGCCGGGTTTCAGATTTCCCAGCTGGAACGGTCCATAGGACACCCGCAACAGGCGGTTTACCGTAAACCCGATATCCTCCATCGCGCGGCGGATTTCGCGATTCTTGCCTTCGCGCAGGCCGATGGTCAGCCATGCATTCGCCCCTTGCTGACGGTCCAGCGAGACGGTCATCGGCTGAAACCGTTCACCTTCGATGACCAGACCCTGACGCAGGGGGGCAAAATCCTCGTCCTTGGGGCGGCCGTTGACGCGCACACGGTATTTGCGCAGCCATCCGGTGGCGGGCAGCTCCAGCTTGCGCTTGATGCCGCCATCATTGGTCAACAGCAGCAGACCTTCGGAATTCAGGTCCAGCCGGCCGACGCTCATGACACGGGGCATGTCCTCGGGCAGGTTGTCGAAGATCGTTGCGCGGCCTTTTTCGTCGCGTGTTGTCGTCACCAGACCGGAGGGTTTGTGATACAGCCACAGGCGCGAGGGTTCCGGCTCGGACACCGGTTTGCCGTCAACGGTGATCTTGTCCTTGGCAGTGACGTTCAGCGCGGGGCTGTCGATGACCTTGCCGTTCACCGCAACCCGACCGGCTTCGATCATGCGTTCGGCTTCACGGCGCGAGGCGACGCCCGCGCGGGCAAGGGTTTTGGCGATCCTGTCGCCGGGAGGAGGGGTGTTGCTCATCCGCAGGCCATAGCGCATCCCGTCCGCTTGCGAAAGACAGGTTTCTGATGCAGTCAGGGGCATGGAGTTCAAATCGCACATGAATGCCGCGCTGGAACAGGCGCGCGCGGCCGCGAAACGCGGAGAGGTCCCGGTTGGCGCCGTTGTCGTATCCGCCGATGGCCGGATTGTGGCGGCGGCTGGCAACCGAACGCGCGAACTGAACGACCCGACGGCTCATGCCGAAATTCTGGCGTTGCGGTCCGCCTGTGCCGCAGCCGGGTCCGAGCGTCTGCCGGATCACGACCTCTATGTCACGCTGGAACCCTGCGCAATGTGCGCAGCGGCACTGGCGGCGGCGCGAATCCGGCGCATCTATTACGGCGCTGCCGATCCGAAATCTGGCGGCATCGCCCATGGCGCGCGGGTTTTCACCCATTCGCAGGCGCACCATTCACCCGAGGTCTACGACGGTATCGGAGGGCAGGAGGCCGCCGAACTGCTAAAGGAATTCTTCGCCGCGAGGCGGTGATCCTACAGGGAAATGGCCTGCATGATCTCGGGCTCGATCACGTCGACGCCGGGCAACCCATCCGCCAGCGCCTGTGCGGATTGTTCCAGAATCGGGAAGGTCTTGTAGTGGCAGGGAATCACGGTCTTGAAGTTAAAATACCGTCTGGCCGCGTAAGCCGCCCCTTTCATGTCCATCGTGAAATGCCCCCCCGCCGACAAAATGCCGATATCGGGTTTGTAATAGTCTCCCATCCAGTCCATGTCGGCCATGATATCCGTATCACCGGACAGATAGACCATGTGACCCTCGGACGCGATCATGAAGCCTACCTCGCTGCCACCGGTCCGCAGCCCTTCGGGCGTTGAGAAAGTCGAACTGTGTGAGGCGGGCACCATCGACACCTTGATACCGTTCAGGTGCACCGTGCCGCCCTTGTTGTAGCCGATGGTTTCCAGCCCTTCGGCCTCGCTCCAATACCCCATCAGATCATACTGACCGACAACCGGTACGTTCAGGTGTTTGGCCAGTGAAACCACGTCGGCCACGTGGTCGAAATGCGTGTGGGTCAGAAGGATATGCGTCGCCCCGTCCAGTGCGTTGTCGTGATGCTCTTCCGACAGGACCGGGTTGCCGGTCAGCCATGGGTCGATCAGCAGAACCTGCCCTTGTGTTTCAATGCGGAAGCTACCGTGGCCCAGCCAGATGATATTCATAAAAAATCCTCCCAATCAGCCTGTTGGCATCAACCTAGCATCGGCTATGTAAAATTTCATGGACTGGTTGCAGGAAATTGACGGCTATTGCGAGCGTGTGTCGCCCGCCTATTGGGCCGAGCCGATAAACGCCGTCACAAACGCGGCTTTTCTGATCGCGGCGATTGTCATGTGGCGTCGGGTGCGGGGGCAGGGGATACCTCTGGCAATGGTGCTGATTGGCATTCTGGCCGCCATCGGGATCGGCAGCTATTTGTTTCACACCCATGCTCAGGTCTGGGCCGCAATGGCGGATGTTGTGCCGATCCTGCTTTACATTCTGGTCTATATCTTCGCGATCAATCGCGACGTCTGGCAGATGAGGCCGCTGACAGCCGGGATAGTGACGGCATTGTTTTTCCCTTATGCGGCTGCAACCATTCCTCTGTTTCAGCTTGTTCCGGGGCTGGGTGGGTCAGCCGGTTATGCCCCGGTCCCGCTCTTGATCCTGATCTATGCGTTCCTTCTGCGCGACAGGACGCCTGAGACGGCCCGAGGGCTAGCGATCGGCGCGGCAATCCTGATCGCCTCGATCACGTTTCGGGCGCTTGACGAACCTCTTTGCGGATTGGTGCCGACCGGCACGCATTTCATGTGGCACATCCTGAATGCCACCATGCTGGGATGGATGATCGAGGTCTACAAATCGCACCTTTTGCGCGCGTCTCAGCCCTGAAACGCCGCCGCGAGGTCTTCCGGCAAGTCGAATTCCGACAAAACGCGCGCGCGACCGTCGGCTGACATTTTGCGGGCGGTTTTTTCGACAATGCGCTGGATTTTTTCGGCCGAGTGTTTGGCGGCGAAAGGCGCGAAATACCATTTGAGAAAAACGAAACAAATGACGTCTTCCAGCGCCTGCACCTCGGCATCGCGCTTGATGCCCTGTTTGCGCAGCATGCGACCGGCAGTTTCCGCCTCATCCGCGCCGTACCCCTCCTGTTCCATCATCGCCATGACCACGTCGGCATGGTAAACGCCCTGCGCCTTGCGCCACGCCAGGTACCCTGCGCGGCCCTCGGGATATTCGCTGCGCGCCAGCTTCCAGCGCTCGACATGCTGACCGTGTGCCGCAATTTGCAACAGGTCCGACGCATCGGGAAAAAGTCTGTTGAGTTCGGCGCTCATCCGCTGGCCGTAAAGCAGGGCGGCAGGCTGGCCGTCTTCCTGATTGGGGTCTTGCCTGTTGGCGGCGTCAATCGCCTCCAGTACCGCTTGCATGCGTGCGCTCATCTTCCGCTCCGTCAGAATGCCGGGTCTGTTCGACAGCCCGGCGGGTCGTTCAGCGGTATCGTAACGGCTTGCTGCGGCAAGTGCAGTAGCCAATTGCAGGTTGTCCGGGCCGATTGTGGCTTGACCGGCCCGGACCGAGGGGGGTTACTTATCCAGTTTCGTCTGATCTTTCGTGACGGTCCCCGAGATCGGCTCGGGGAAGCTCAGATCCCGCGTCAGGCTGTCCATGGTGGGCCCGAATGCCTGAGCCTGCGCTGCAAGAACTGTGGTGGCCAATACAAAGGCTGTCATGAACGTTTTCATTTTCTTTCTCCGGTTTAGGCTGTGCCATACAGTTCGAAATGAACAGTACAGTTTAGTTTTTCAAGAAGGAAAGTGAACTAATCAGTTCACTTTGGTGTATAGGGGATATGCAAATTTGAATGGCAGCCCTCTAAGCCGGAACAGGCCATGGGCGATATCCGCCGCCGGGCGGTCTTGCGACCCGGGCATCAGACAGGTAAATGCCCCCTAACGCATATGAGGTTTCCCATGTCGATTGACCAAAGCACCGCCGCCAAGGTGGCCAAACTGGCCCGGATCAAGGTCGAGGATGACGCGCTGCCGGCGCTGGCATCCGAGTTCAACACCATTCTTGGGTTCATCGAGCAACTGAACGAAGTGGATGTCGACGGGGTCGAGCCGATGGTCTCGGTCGAACCGATGCGCCTGAAACGTCGCGAGGATGTGGTCACCGACGGCAACCAGCAGGCCAAGGTTCTGGCCAACGCCCCCGACGCCCGCGAAGGGTTCTTCGCAGTCCCCAAAGTGGTGGAGTAAGACATGAGCGATCTGAACAAACTGGGCCTGGCCGAGGCCCGCGACGCGCTGCGCAAGGGTGACGTGACCTCGGTTGAACTGACTGAATCCTGCCTGAAGGCCATTGATGACGCCGACGCGCTGAACGCTTTTGTTCACAAAACGCCCGAGATCGCGCTGGAACGCGCCAAGGCAGCGGATGAGCGGATCAAGGCGGGCGATGCGCCCTCGATGTGTGGTCTGCCGATCGGCATCAAGGACCTGTTCTGCACCAAGGGTGTGGCGTCACAGGCTGCCTCGAAAATTCTGGAGGGGTTCAGGCCCGAATACGAATCCACCGTGTCGCAGCAATTGGCCGATTCCGGTGCCGTAATGCTGGGCAAGTTGAACATGGACGAATTCGCCATGGGTTCGTCCAACGAAACCTCGGTCTACGGCAATGCGGTCAGCCCTTGGCGGCGCGGCAATGACGATGCGCAGCTGACACCCGGCGGTTCGTCCGGTGGATCAGCGTCGGCTGTGGCGGCTGATCTGTGTCTGGCGGCCACCGGTACCGACACCGGCGGCTCGATCCGTCAACCCGCTGCGTTTGTCGGGATCACGGGCATCAAACCGACCTACGGGCGCTGCTCGCGCTGGGGAATTGTGGCCTTTGCTTCCTCGCTGGATCAGGCCGGTCCGATGACCAAAAATGTGCGCGACGCGGCGATCATGTTGGAAACCATGTGCGGTCACGATCCCAAGGATTCCACCAGCGCCGAACTCGCCGTCCCGAATTTCGAGGCTATGCTGACCGGCGATATCAAAGGCAAGAAGATCGGTATCCCCAAAGAATACCGCATGGACGGCATGCCCGCCGAGATCGAAAAGCTCTGGGCCGATGGCGCGGCGATGCTGAAAGACGCAGGTGCCGAAATCGTCGATATTTCGCTGCCGCACACCAAGTACGCGCTGCCTGCGTACTATGTGATTGCACCGGCCGAGGCCTCCTCGAACCTCGCCCGCTATGACGGTGTCCGCTATGGCCGTCGCGCGCAACTGGCGCAGGGCGACGGCATCACCGAGATGTACGAAAAAACCCGCGCCGAAGGGTTCGGTCATGAGGTGCAGCGCCGTGTCATGGTCGGAACTTACGTGCTGTCGGCAGGCTTCTACGATGCCTACTACAACCGCGCCCGTCGCGTCCGCACACTGATCAAGAAAGACTTCGAAGATGTCTTCGCTGCTGGCGTCGATGCCATCCTGACCCCGGCCACGCCGTCTGCGGCTTTTGGTCTGGGAGAGATGACCGAGGCCGATCCGGTTCAGATGTACCTGAACGACGTTTTCACGGTGACCGTGAACCTGGCTGGCCTGCCCGGCATCTCGGTGCCGGCCGGCCTCGACAAACAAGGGCTGCCGCTTGGCCTGCAACTGATCGGTCGCCCGTGGGACGAAGGCGATCTGCTCAACACGGCCTATGCGCTGGAAAGCGCCGCCGGGTTTGTGGCCAAGCCGGGGAAATGGTGGTAATCCTCTGAGCAGGCAAGACAACGCAAGACGGAGCAGCTGGATGCGCTTTACGCTTCTGATCCCCGCAATCGGGCTTGTGGCCGCCTGCGACACGGTGGCCCCTGTCAACGGGACGGATTTCAACACCCCGGCCTATCAGGCGCAGCGCGAGGCTCAGCTTGCGGGGCAGGGGTATACCGGCAATCCGTTGCTTGGCCCGGTTGAGGTGTCTGAACAGCAACTGGGCGCGCCCGGCACGACATCCCCGCTGCCGACCGGTGACAATGCAGACATCGCGTCGGCAACCGCCGCCGCACTGGCCAGCACCTCCGGCCAGGAAACGGCCGTGCCGCCCGTGGCGCCAGTCCCCAGCAATAACGCAATATCCGATGAGCAGGATTTCGAAGCCGTATCGGGACGCCGCACCATCGAAACCGACGCGGCGCGGATCGAACAGAACCGCCAGACCTATGAGGTCGTCGCGCCAACGGCGGTTCCGCAACGCGGTACGGATGGTCAGCCCAATATCGTTCAATATGCGCTGAACACGTCGAACCCGGTGGGAACCCAACTCTACAGCCGCGCAGGGTTTAACCTGCAAGCCAAGGCGCAGCGCAATTGCGCCCGCTACCCGTCAGCCGATCAGGCCCAGATCGAGTTTCTGGCCAATGGCGGCCCCCAGCGTGACCGCAAGGGTCTGGATCCCGATGGCGACGGCTACGCCTGCGGCTGGGATCCCAGCCCGTTCCGCAGTGCTGTCAACAACTGATCCGCAGACGCCAATCTGGCACCCGTCGCCCAATTTCGGTCCGCGCCGGGATGGGCTGACCCCGTCCCTGATTGTCCTCCACTATACCGCGATGGACAACGCACAGGCCGCGCTGGAGCGGTTGTGCGATCCTGCTTGTGAAGTATCCGCCCATTACCTGATAGGTGCTGAAGGCACGCTCTGGCAGATGGTGCGCGAGGGGGACCGCGCATGGCATGCCGGGGCGGGGGAATGGCACGGGGTGGCCGACATCAATTCCCGCTCGGTCGGCATTGAGTTGGACAACCGAGGTGATCATCCGTTTTCCGCCCCGCAAATGTCGGCGCTGGAACAGCTTCTGATGGCGGTAATGACGCGTTGGGGAATTGCGGCCGAAGGTGTGATCGGCCATTCCGACATGGCACCAGGCCGAAAGACCGATCCCGGCCCCCGGTTTGATTGGCAGCGGCTGGAATGTCAGGGCCTGGCCGCCAGGCGCGGCACAGCGGCGCCCGCAGCACCGGCCGCGTTTCAAACACTTGCCCGCCGCCGGGGATACACAGCAGTTGTTGACGACGAAACACTGTTGTCTGCGGTCCGCCTGCGCTATCGACCATGGGCCACCGGCCCATTGCACGCGGATGATCTTGCGCCGCTGGGCGGGTTACATGATCCGACCTGATCCGCTCTTCATCTGGCCGGAAATACCTCGGGGTTGAATTGGCCGCAGGCCAAGAAGGGGCTGGCCCCTTCACCCCCCATCCACCCTTGACGCCGCCGGGCACACATCCTACCCAACCCACGCGCGGAGGGCCGGATGGCCGCTGGGGTCGCAAGGCCCGAGAGGAAAGTCCGGACTCCACAAGACAACGGTGCCGGGTAACGCCCGGGCGGGGCAACCCGACGGAAAGCGCCACAGAAATCAGACCGCCTCGTATTCGGGGTAAGGGTGAAACGGTGGGGTAAGAGCCCACCGCGCCGCTGGCAACAGTGGCGGCACGGCAAGCCCCACCGGGAGCAATGCCAAATAGGGTCCCCGCGCGGGCCGGTCGGCGTCAGCCGATACCGCCGCTAAGCGCGTCTTGGCCGAGAGGGACCGGGTTGGCAGCTTGAGCCGCGCAGCAATGCACGGCCTAGAGGAATGGTCATCGAAGGGGGCAACCCCGGAACAAGATCCGGCTTACAGGCCCTCCGCGCAATACCCCGATCAACCGCCAGGTGGCGTGTAGGCCCGGGTCAATTCAGCCGCCTTTTCCGTGATTGCCACAAAGTCATCCGCGGTCCAGGCCCGAACGGTCTCGATCTTTTCAACCGCACCGGAGGCCGCCACCGCCATACCGACCGCAACCGCGTCTGTCCCATCAGGCGCATCGCTGATCACGACCACATCATTTGATCCTGTCGTCATGTAAAAGGCTAACAGCTTGCCGCCAACTTTTTCCAGCAATTGCTTCACCGGTCCGGTTCTGTTTGCAGGCTTTTGCAGCATACCCTGAATGCCAGCCTTGGAATATGAAGCGTAGGTAATGAATACAGGCATAAATGTCCTCCCTGGATCAATATTTTGGAAAAGTGAAACTGGTCAATTCCCTACCGGAATTGCCTATGCGGTCACGAAGCCCCCAGAATCGCCGCGTAAAATCACTGCCTACAGCGGTCGCGCGCCTGTCCGTAATGCCTCGATGAGCGAGCCTGAAAAATGGCTTCTTCCTTGCAATACGAAGGGCACATATCAGGAAATTGCAATTTGTTCAAATCTGGCGCGCAAACTACAAGCCAATGCTGAAATTGGCGTGCTAACCTTAGCCTTATGGTCGTGAGCCCGGCAGGCCCTCTGAAGCCTCGGTTTCTCGGATACCCGAATAATGTTATCGTTCAGACCAATCACGCTTTACCTGTCGGGAGGTTCAACATGAGTTTCATGAAGGCACTTGCATCGGTTGCGGTTGGCTTTGCTGCGGCCAAGGGGATGGAAAAATACAAGCAGATGGGCGGCATGGCCGGGCTGCAGGACATGATGCAGGGCGCAGGCGGCGGCTTTGGCATGGACCAGCTTGGTAAAATGGCCGAGCAATTTGGCATGCTGGGCGGTGCGGCTGGTTTGCAGGGTATGTTCGGCAAGCTGGGCGCAACCAGCCAGGCCGGAGCCGCCGGGTTGGGCGGGCTCATGAACGCCATGCAGGGCGCCGCCAGAACCGGCAGTCAACAGACCGTCGACATGATGGAGACCGTGTTCAAGGGCACGCCCGGCGGCGCGGTCATGGAAGAGCAGGCCAAACTGATGCTGCGGGCGATGATCCAGGCGGCCAAGGCTGACGGCCAGTTGGATGCGCAGGAAAAGGAAACCATTCTGGGCGAATTGGGCGACGACATCAGCGCCGAGGAACGTGCCTTTGTGCAAGAGCAGCTTGATGCGCCGATTGACGTCATCGGACTGGCCGCCGATTCCGGCGCACCGTTGAAGACGCAGGTCTATGCAACCTCCCTGGCCGCGATTCGGCTGGACAACCAGCAAGAGGCTTCCTATTTGCTGCAACTGGCAACGGCTTTGGGCCTTTCCGATGCGGAGCGGGATCAGATTCACACCTATATGGGGGCGCCGACCCTGTCCGCCTGACGTCAATCTCATATCCAATCCCCCGCATGCGCGATTGCCCTTGACACGGGCGGTGCAGGGCGTAAAAGCGCACGCTCATAGGAATTCAACCGAAAGGCCCCTGCCTTTTCGGACGCAGGAGATAACCATGGCGAAGCCGACGACAATCAAGATCCGTCTGAACTCGACCGCGGGCACGGGCCACTTCTACGTGACCAAAAAGAACGCACGCACCATGACCGAGAAGATGACCATTCGTAAATACGACCCGGTCGCTCGGAAGCATGTCGAGTACAAGGAAGGCAAGATTAAGTAATCTGCCGTCCAGCTTGGACAGTTTCAAAGGGCTCTGCTGCGGCAGGGCCCTTTTTGCGTGCCTCCCAGTTCGAGATCGTCGCGAAACAGAGGGCGGCGACGTCACCGATCCCTCCGTTGCAATGACGCATCAGAGGTCAGGCCATTCGATTCTACGGTGGGTTGCTTTTTGCAAGGGCTTGCCCCTACGCTTCAACAAACCGTTCCAAAATGTTGGCCGTCATGAAAAAAATCTTGTTATCCACACTGACCATTCTGGCCCTTGCAGCCTGCGAAGATCCGTTCAACCGCCAGGGCGTCGGATTCACTGGGATCGATGGAGAGCCGCGCACCATCTCTGACGTGCCGGGTGCCGCGGCCTTCCTACCGCCAGCCACCAATATCCCGGCCGAGCTGGCCGTGCTGCCGGCCATTCCGGTGACGACGACCGAGGTCGAAGCCGAGAAAATCGCGCGGGTTGCAATCGACAATGGCGGGCGCAGCGATACCGACTCGGTCATTCTGACCGGGTCTGACACCAACCTGTTCCTGAGCACCGTCAGCGTGAACGGAACCCTCTACGGTGTGTTGCGCACGGCAAACAACAGCACGCGGGTGGACAACGCCATTGGGGCCAGCTTTGGCCGTAATGCAGAACAGTTTACCGGCTGCCTGCCGGCGGGCGATGTATTCCGCAAAGGTTCGTCTGATCGCAGCTCGGGATTTGCCGTGCCGCTGAACTGCAGCTAAGACAAGCTGGCAAAGTCAATTTGGAAGGCCCCGTCATTTGGCGGGGCTTTTGCTTGTTCGGATAGCGAAACGAAATTGCAGCGACGGGATACTGAAATCTGAAGGGCGGCCAATAGACACAAAAAAGGGCGGACCTTCCGGACCCGCCCTTTGGATTTTGGTGCCGATGCAGCGTTATTCGCGGTTGCCGAACAGTTGCAGCAGGAACATGAACATGTTGATGAAGTCCAGATACAGGCTCAGCGCGCCCATTATGGCCGCTTTGCCCAGCCACTCCTGATCGCCCGAATGCGCCATTTGCAGGTAGGTGTTCTTGATGTTCTGCGTGTCATACGCGGTCAAACCCGCAAAGATCAGAACGCCGATAACCGAGATCGCAAACGCCATTGCAGAGGATGCGATGAAGATGTTCACGATGGACGCCACGATCAGGCCGATCACACCCATGATCAGGAACGTGCCCATTGCGGACAGGTCCTTCTTGGTGGTGTAGCCATACAGGGAAAGCCCCGCAAACGCGATCGCGGTGATCAGGAACACCTGAATGATGGACTGACCGGTGAAGATCAGGAAAATCGAGCTGATCGACAGGCCCATGACGGCCGCAAAGATGTAGAACACCAGTTGCGCGCCGGCTGCCGACAGGCGGTTGATCCCGGCGCTGAAGCCGAAAACAAATGCCAGCGGAGCGAACATGATCACCCATTTCAGCGGCGATGCATAAAGTGTGTACCCAAACGATGTCAGATACTTGTCAGCGCTAAGTTGTGCCGCCGCTGCCGAGGGGTCAGCCGTCGTTGCCAGACCCGAGATCGCCCAGGCTGCGGCAAACGTAATCAGCATGCCCACGGACATGGTGCCGTAGACTTTGTTCATATGGGCGCGCAGGCCCTCGTCAATCTGGGCAGCGCGCGCGCCGGCCGCCGTCCGGATCGTGTCGAATTGTGCCATTAAAGGGTCTCCCTTCACGTAATTCTTGTCGCGGCCCGAAGATCAGGCCCCGTTCCCCGCAAATATCGGCAACTACGGGTCGCGTTTCAAGGGTTTAGCACGGGAAACTGGCTAAAACGGTCAACAAAAATGGCGGCCTGCTGATATGGGCCGCCATTCTTTGGAAATAGATGCATCCAGAACTCACTTTTGCCAGAATTGGGGGGCGTCCCAGATTGGCCGGTTTGCCTCGGCCTCGGCCTGTTCGCGCGTGATGCCGATGTCGTCAAGGGCGCGGTCGTCCAACTGTGCCAGGTGACAGCGCTGGCGCCGCAGTGACAGCACATCCCAAAGCGAAGTCAGCGAAAATCGGCGGTGAGGTTTGCAATGTCCTATGATCGCAATTTGGGTCATAATCTTTGTCCTTTCCTGAATTTTCGATGCTTTGTCACTGTCTCATCAAGTTCCTTGATTTATATGGCGTGGTGTGACACATTTTGAAAATGAATATTTATGAAGTGACGCATAAGGAATCTTGAAGATGCGAAACTTGGACATCACGACGCTGCGTTCGTTTGTGGCGGTGGCGGATCACGGCGGCGTAACGCGCGCAGCCGGGTTCCTGCACCTGACGCAATCTGCCGTATCCATGCAGTTGAAACGGCTGGAAGAGCTGTTGGGCCTTGAACTGCTGGATCGCAGCGGCCGGACCATCGCGCTGACCGCGTCGGGAGAGCAGTTGCTGGCATATGCGCGCCGGATGATTGCGCTGAATGACGAAGTGATCTCGAAACTTACGGATCAGGCGTTCGAAGGCGAGGTCGTTCTTGGCGTGCCGCATGACATCGTCTACCCCGCAATCCCGCGGGTTCTGCAACGGTTCAACGCAGATTTCCCGCGCGTGCGCGTTCAGCTGGTCTCGTCCTACTCGCTGCAACTCAAGGATATGTTCAAACGCGGTGAGTGCGATCTGATCCTGACGACCGAGGCGACCGGAGGCGAGGGGGCCAAGACCGTTGCCGAGCTGCCGTTGCGTTGGATCGGCGCCCCCGGCGGATCAGCCTGGCGCAAACGCCCGATTCCGCTGGCGCTGGGGCGCCGCTGCCTGTTCCGGCCACAAGTGATTTCCGCGTTGGACGAGGCGGGCATCCCATGGGAACTGTCTGTGGAAACCGAAAATGACCGCACAATCGAAGCCACGGTGAGCGCTGATCTGGCCGTCCACGCCATGCTGGACGGAACCGAAGCGGCGCATCTGGTCCAGATCGACACTGGCGGCGTCTTGCCGGACCTGCCCGCGCATATGATCAACCTGTATGGTGCCGAAGCCGGACGGGGTGCGGTGGTCGAGGCGCTGGCGGCACTTGTCCGTCAGAACTTCCGCATGCTCGGCAGTGCGCCATTGAAGGCTGTTGTCGGCTGATCCCCGTCAGGGTGTGATCACGACCTTGCCGGTCGCCTTGCGATCCCGCAGCAGCTGCAGGCCGTCTTCCGCGTTTTTCAGGGGCAGCACGTGGCTGATATGCGGCTTGATCCGACCTTCGGTGTGCCAGCGGAACAGCGTGTCAAAGCTGTTCCGAACGATCTGAGGGCGGAAATTCAGGTAACCGCCGATATAGAAGCCGATCACCGTGAGGTTTTTGACCAACAGGTGGTTGGCCGGGATTTGCGGAACGTCTCCGCCCGCAAAACCGATCGGCAGCAGACGCCCTTCGGGATTGGTGGCGCGGAACGCGGCCTTGAACACGTCCCCTCCGATCGCATCATAGACCACATCTGCGCCGCCAAGCTCCTTGACCCGTGCCCGCAGGTCTTCTGAGGCATCGACCAGATGGTCCGCGCCGGCCGCACGGGCGACCGCCAGCTTTTCCGCGCCGCGCGCCTGCGCGATCACCGTGGCGCCCATCAGCTTGCCGATTTCGACGGCGGTCAGCCCGACACCCCCTGCCGCGCCCGTGACTAACAGCGTTTCACTCGGTTGCAGCCGTGCCCGATGGTCCAGCGCGATATGGCTGGTTCCGTAAGCGATCTGGATTGCGGCCGCGTCCTCGAAACTCATGGAATCAGGCAGGGGAATCGCCCGGTTCGCGTCGAACACACCATATTCTGCCAATCCGCCCTGACCGGAATAAACCGCGACCCGGTCACCCGGTTTCAGATGCGTAACGTCAGGACCAGCTTCATCGACGATGCCGGCGATTTCCATGCCTTGCGTAAACGGTGCAGGCGGCGTGTCCTGATACGTGCCCTTCTGCATCAGCAGGTCGGCAAAATTCAGTCCGCACGCTTTGATTGCGACGCGAACCTGCCCCTCTTTAGGTTGAGGAACGTCAATATTGCAAAGACGGGCGGCGGCCCCCTGACTTGGAACTCTGTACGCCAGCATCGTCGCGCTCCTGTGTTTTTGGCATAGATTCGCGCTGGCCCGGAATTGTCAATTATTTACCCTGCGGGACAGGCGGGCCGGAGCCCTTGTCGGGATATCCCTACGGGGTGGAAATGACGTGTGCGGGACCATCCCGACACAACCATAAACCTCAGTTCAGCGAAACAGATTCAACCTTCTTGAAAAAAAGCCAAAAAGGCGCAATAGTGATCCATGGTGCTGATTTGGGGGGCATGTTCCAAATTAGGAAGTGGTTAAGGGCGGCTCGCTAGCGTTGCGTTCCAAAGCAAGTCGCGCACCTGAGTGAGTTGTGTGTGTGTAGTAGAGGAGAATACCAATGACCCATCACGTCGATGTCCATGTGGGTAAGCGTGTCCGGCATCGCCGCTGGCTGATTGGCATGACGCAGCAGCAGTTGGCGCAGCAAGTTGGTATTAAGTTTCAGCAGATTCAGAAATACGAAACCGGGGCCAACAGGATCAGCGCATCCCGGTTGTGGGACATCGCCGAGGCACTGGATGTACCAGTCAGCTTTTTCTTTGAGGGTCTGGAAGAGGCTGAAAAGGAAAGCACCGGCAAGAAATCGGTTCCGGCGGATCTGATGGGCGACAAGGAAGCTCTGGACCTGGTTCGGTCTTACTATGCGATCCCCGAAAACCAGCGCCGCCGCCTGTTCGAACTTGCCCGGGTTCTGAGCGACGTCGCCTGAACGAACGGGGTTGACTCTGAACCGCGCGGACCGCACGGGTAGCGCATGCAAGAGACCTCGCTCAGTGATCTGGAAGTAGCCGAAGAAATGGCTGACGCGGCGCGCGCGGCCATACTTCCGTTTTTCAGACAATCCAATCTTGAAACAGACAACAAGCTGGCCGATGGCTTTGATCCGGTCACGGTTGCCGACCGGAACGCCGAACAGGCCATGCGGGAAGTGTTGGCCCGACGCCGCCCGGACGACGGCGTATTCGGTGAAGAGTTTGGTCAGGTAGAGGGCAGCACCGGCCGCACCTGGGTTCTGGATCCCATAGACGGTACACGCGGGTTCATTAGTGGAACACCCACCTGGGGCGTTCTGATTGCGCTCAGCACGCAGGACGGGCCGATCATGGGGGTGATTGACCAGCCCTATGTCGGCGAACGGTTCATCGGGTCCGCGGAAATTGCGCAGGCAACAGGCCCGACGGGCACGTTGCCCTTGAAGACCCGTCCGACGCAAACGCTGGAACAGGCAATCCTGTTCACTACTTTCCCCGAGGTCGGCACACCGGAGGACCGCGCCGGTTTCGAGGCCGTGGCGCGGCAGGCCCGGCTGACCCGCTATGGGATGGATTGCTATGCCTATGCGTTGCTGGCGGCCGGGCAGGTGGATCTGGTGATCGAATCCGGCCTGAACGCCTATGACATTCAGGCGCCGATTGCGGTGATCGAGGCCGCGGGCGGCATCGTGACGGATTGGCAGGGCAATCCGGCCCATAACGGTGGTCGGGCATTGGCGGCGGCAAACGCCGAACTGCACGCTGTGGCGCTGGAAATCCTGCACAAATACTGAAGCCTGTTGCCCGGCGCCGACCAGTCGGATAATCTCACTTCGGCTGGTTCTTGTGTCCGTTTTCCGCCAGCCTGCGCACTCCTTGCATGAAACGGGCTGTTGCAGGAGGGCGAAATGACCGAATTCCTAATCAAAAATGCAGATTCGATTCTGACCATGGATGACACGCGCCGCGAAACGTCGGGTGCGGATATCCTGATCCGGGACGGGCAGATAGAACAGATCGGCCACGGTCTGCGCACGGCCGGGGAGGTTCACGACGCTTCGGGATGCGTTGTGACGCCCGGGCTGGTGAACACCCATCATCATCTTTACCAGACCCTGACCCGCGCCGTGCCCGGCGGTCAGGATGCGTTGCTGTTTGGTTGGTTGAAAACGCTCTACCCGATCTGGTCCCGGTTTGGCCCGGAAGAGATGTATGTCTCGGCCCAGATCGGACTGGCGGAACTGGCCTTGTCGGGCTGTACGCTCAGCTCGGACCACCTCTACCTGTACCCAAATGGCGCACGGCTGGATGACACGATTGCCGCGGCCGCCGAGATCGGTCTGCGGTTTCACCCGACGCGCGGCGCGATGAGCATCGGTGAAAGCGCGGGCGGGTTGCCGCCGGATGCTCTGGTTGAGGCCGAAGACGCAATCCTCGCCGATATGGCGCGGGTTGTGGATGCCTTTCACGACCCGTCCGAGGGTGCGATGTGCCGGGTGGGTCTTGCGCCCTGTTCGCCATTCTCGGTCAGCCGCGAGCTTATGCGCGACACGGCGGTACTGGCGCGTGAAAAGGGGGTCATGCTGCACACGCATCTGGCTGAAAACGAAGAGGACATCGCCTATTCGCAAGTGCAGTTCGGGTGCCGCCCCGGTCAGTATGCGGAGGAGCTAGGCTGGACCGGATCGGACGTCTGGCACGCCCATTGCGTAAAACTGGACGGGGCCGAGATCGACCTTTTCGCCAGAACCCGCACCGGTGTCGCGCATTGCCCCTGTTCCAACTGCCGTCTGGGTTCGGGCATCGCGCCGGTCCGGGCCATGCGGGACCGGGGTGTGCCGGTCGGGTTGGGTGCGGACGGCTCTGCCAGCAACGACAATGGCAGCCTGATCCTCGAAGCGCGTCAGGCCATGCTGTTGCAGCGGGTCGCGAACGGCGCGGACGCCATGTCGTCGCGCGAAGCGCTTGAAATTGCGACGCGAGGCGGCGCGGATGTGCTGAATCGACCCGATTGCGGCCGTATTGCACCCGGCAAACGTGCGGACATCGCCGTCTGGGATACGCGTGGTATCGAAAGCGCCGGCAGCTGGGACCCCGCAGCCTTGTTGTTGGCGGGGCCGATGAAGGTCAAACATCTGTTTGTCGAAGGCCGCCAGATCGTGCGCGACGGGCAGGTTACCACACTGGACATGCCCCGCGTGATCGAGCGGCAAAACCGGCTGGCCCGGGCCTTGCAGTCTTAGAGGCTGACGCGCTGACCGGCGATCCAGACCTCGGCGATCGCCCGGTCGTCGCCCATCATGATAGTGGGGAAGATGGCTTCCCACAGATCCTCGGCGCAGGCTTCACGTTGAGCGATGGCGGCGGTCGAGGCCAGATCCAGTACGATCAGGTCGGCCTCCATCCCCGGTGCGACATTCCCGATCCGGTCGTCCATCCGCAACGTACGCGCCGAACCGACTGTGCCCAGCCACAACAGCTGTGCCGCGTGCAGGGGCGAACCGCGCAGCTGTCCGATTTCATAGGCCGCCGCCATGGTGCGCAGCATAGAAAAACTGGACCCGCCACCGGTGTCTGTGGCCAGACCGACGCGATGCCCGTCACGCATCAGCCCGGACATGTCGAACAGGCCCGAGCCTATGAACGTGTTCGAGGTCGGGCAGTGGATCAGCGAAGCGTCAACTTCGCGCAGACGGTCTCGTTCGCGCGATTCCAGATGGATGACGTGACCGTATACGCCATGAGAGCCCAGCAGCCCGAACTTTTCATAAGTGTCCAGATAATCGCGCGCTTCCGGGAACAGCTCGCGCACCCACGCGATTTCGTCGGTCTGCTCGCTGAGATGCGTCTGCATCAGGCAATGCGGATGTTCTGCCCACAACGCGCCCATCGCTTCAAGCTGTTCGGGGGTGGATGTGGGCGAAAAGCGCGGCGTGATGGCATAGGACAAACGGTCAATGCCGTGCCATTTTTCCAGCAGCGCCGCAGATTGATCATAGGCCGTCTGAGGCGTGTCCCGCAGCCCCTCGGGCGCGTTGCGATCCATACAGGTTTTGCCCGCGACCACGCGCTGATTGCGCTGCTGCGCTGCCGTGAAGAACGCGTCGACGCTTTCGGGATGGATGGTGCAGAAACTGCACATGGTCGTGGTGCCATGCGCGGCTGTCAGGTCAAGATACCGGTTGGCGATTTCGGTGGCATATTCCACCTCGTCGAACTTCATTTCCTCGGGGAAGGTATAGGTGTTCAGCCAGTCTATCAGGCGCTTTCCCCAGCTGGCGATCATAGCGGTCTGTGGATAGTGCACATGCGCGTCCACGAAGCCGGCCATGATCACGTGTTGCCCGTGGTCCACAACGGTTGCGTCCGGGTGCGCGGTGGTCAGGCTGCCGGCATCCGCCACGGCAGAGATTCGGCCGTCTTCGATCAGAACGGCCTCGCTGATGCGCACCGCGTCTGTTGGTTCGCCGTCAAAGGGCGACCGGGTGAAACTCAGGACGCGTCCTTTCAGTAGCGTTTTTTGCGCCATTTTCATTCATCTCCGCCTGTATGGGACCGCGAAACAGCATAGGCGGGCGAAACTTGTCGGTAAATCGGCGCATTGTCATTGTTTTCCGGTAGCTGCTTCTTCTAATTAGGGGTCAATGACCGAGAAAACGGGGCAGACATGACGACAGGCTTTGATGAACCCGTAACCGAACCCGCCAGCGACGAAGATGTCTATGCGCTGGACCGCCGGACCGTAGCGGCGATCCTGTATGCGGTCGATGTGGAAGACCGCGACAAGCTGATCGAGTTGATGGAGCCGCTGCACCCGGCCGACATCGCCGACCTTCTGGAACAGATCAACCCGTATGACCGAACACGCCTGATCCGGCTTTATGACAAGGAATTCGACGGTGACATCCTGTCGGAACTTGACGAATCCGTCCGCGAAGAGGTGATCGCCGTTCTGCGCCCGGACGTTCTGGCCGACGCCGTGCGTGATATGGAAAGCGACGATGTCGTCGACCTGCTTGAGGATCTTGAGGAACCCCAGCAAGAGGCGATTTTAGACGTGCTGGAAGATTCCGAACGGATCGCGGCGGAACAGGCTCTGTCCTATCCCGAAAACTCCGCGGGCCGTCTTATGCAGCGCGAAGTGGTCATGGCGCCCGAGCACTGGACAGTGGGTCAGGCCATCGACTTTATGCGTTCCAATGACGATCTGCCCGAACAGTTCTATCACGTCGTTCTGGTCGATCCGCGCCTGAAGCCGGTCGCGCAGGTCACGCTGGGCAAGCTTATGGCGACCCGCCGCGAAGTGGCATTGCATGACATCGCAGAGGAAGAGTTTCACACCATCCCCGTCGATCAGGACGAAGAGGATGTCGCCTATGCCTTCAACCAGTATCACCTTATTTCGGCCCCCGTGGTGGATGCCGACGGGCGGCTGGTCGGTGTGATCACCATTGACGACGCAATGGTTGTTCTGGACGAGGAATACGAAGAGGACATGCTGCGCCTTGCTGGTGTCAGCGACGAAAGTTCGCTGTCGGACAGTGTGGCCGCGACCAGTAAGCGCCGGCTGCCGTGGCTGGCGGTGAACCTGTGCACCGCAATCTGTGCCTCGCTGGTGATTTCACAGTTCGAGGCGGCAATCGATCAGTTGGTTGCTCTGGCCATTCTGATGCCGATCGTGGCGTCGATGGGGGGCAATGCCGGGACACAGTCGCTGACAGTGGCGGTGCGGGCCCTTGCTACCCGTGACCTGACCGGCGCGAACGTCTTGCGGGTGATCCGGCGGGAATTGCTGGTCGGGCTGCTGAACGGTCTGTGCTTTGCCATCGTTCTGGGCACAGTTGGCATGCTGTGGTTCGAATCCGCGTTGCTGGGTGTCGTGATTGGGGCAGCCCTGGTCGTGAACATGATCATTGCAGGCTTTGTCGGTACGGTAGTACCGGTGGTGCTGGACCGTCTGGGCGCCGACCCGGCGCTTGCGTCCGGCACCTTTGTGACGACGACGACGGACGTCATGGGGTTCTTCCTGTTCCTTGGGCTTGCAAGCGTGGTGCTTTTGTGACCGATCTGACCGAAATCAAGGCCGCCGCGCGCAAGGCGGCCTTTGCGCTCCGAAAGGCGGCATTTGACGCGCGACTGCCGGGCGCAGCCGGCCGGTTGTCCGAGGTTCTGGCCGGCCACCGGGGCGTGCCGCTATCAGGCTATATGCCGATCCGGACCGAGATTGATCCGCTGCCCGCCATGGCCGAGGCGTCGGCCTATGGTCCGGTCGGCGTTCCGGTCATTCAGGCGGCGGGGCAGGCGCTGAAGTTTTCACGCTGGACACCCGAAGGCGCGTTGAAAGACGGGCCGTTCGGCGCGAAAGTGCCCGAGGCCGACGACTATTTTGATCCTGAAATTCTGATCGTTCCGCTGGTTGCGTTCGATGCGCAGGGTGGGCGGCTGGGCTATGGCGGCGGGTTTTATGACCGAACGCTGGAGGGTTTGCGCGCGAAACGCTCCACGCTCGCAATCGGGTTCGCCTTTGACGCGCAGGAGGCAGACGGTCTGCCGCTTGAACCCACCGATCAGCCGCTGGATATGGTGATCACTGAAAGCCGTGTGCTGACGTTCACTGCCTGACCGCGTCAGGCCGGGTTGTTTTCACGGAAATACTCCCAGGCGTCCATTTCCCGGCCATCTGCCAATATGCAGATCCCGTACTGCCCGTTGTCCCCATCTCGGATTTCATAGCGCGCACCGCTTTCGACGCAAAACGTCGCCGCCGGATTTGCCAGTTGCGCGGTTGTGGCGGTGGAAGTGGGCTGATCGCAGGCCGCCAACGCGACCATGCCGATGACCGTCAGAGCGATACGGGGCACAAAAAATCTCCTGTTGAATGAGCTTTCGAGGATTATGCAGATAGTTTAACCGCTTGTGCTTGCCCGATACCACACTTAGGACAGGTCGGATGAGGATACTTTTTCTGGGCGACGTCATGGGCCGTGCAGGACGCACGGCGGTTCAGCAGCATCTGCCGCGTCTGCGCGAGGAATGGCGGCTGGATTTCGTGGTGGTCAACGGTGAAAACGCCTCAAACGGGATGGGGCTGACCGGCGATCACGCAAAGCTCTTGCTGGATGCCGGTGCGGATTGCCTGACACTGGGTGATCACGCGTTCGACCAGAAGGACATGCTGCAATTCATCGAGAATGAGCCGCGCATTGTGCGCCCGGTTAACTTTGCCAGGGGCGCACCGGGGCGCGGGCATCGGCTGTATATCGCGCCGGGCGGGCGCAAGGTGCTGGTGGTTCAGGTGCTGGGGCAGGTGTTCATGAAGCGGCCCTTTGACGATCCGTTTTCGGCCATCGAACCGATTCTGAAGTCGCACCCGCGCGGCGGGCAGGCGCAGGCGATCATCGTGGACATGCATTGCGAGGCGACATCCGAGAAGATGGCGATGGGCCACTATTGCAACAACCGTGCCAGCCTTGTTGTCGGTACGCATACCCATGTTCCGACCGCGGACGCGCAAATCCTGCCCGGCGGCACGGCTTACCTGACCGATGCGGGCATGTGCGGCGATTACGATTCGGTCATTGGCATGGACAAGGTCGAGCCGATGCGCCGATTCATCACCGGCATGCCCAAGGCCCGTTTTACCCCGGCCAATGGCGAGGCAACGCTGAGCGGAGTGTTCGTTGAGACCGACGACCGAAGCGGGCAGGCGAAATCTGTGCAAATGATACGCATTGGCGGGCGTCTGCAGCAGGCGGGGCTGTAAGAAAGCGATGTCAGGCTTGCTCTGCCGCGTGCAATGCAGGAAACTGCTTGTCGGGCGCGTTTGCCAGGCCAGGGTTCGGACAGAATACCAAGAATGCAATTCCTTCAACTGACAGAAACGGGCAGCGCAATACTGGCGCTGATGATCGTCGCGGGCATGTTCGTCATGTTCCTGCGCGAGGTCTATCCGACCGAGGTTGTTGCCATCGGCGGCGTCGCCCTGATGCTGGTGACGGGCATTCTGCCTTATCAAAGCGCGCTGGCGGTCCTGTCCAACCCGGCGCCGTGGACGATCGCGGCAATGTTCATCATCATGGGTGCCCTTGTGCGGACCGGCGCGCTGGACGCCTTCACATCGACTGCGCAGAAACAGGCGCAGGTGAACCCCCGCATCGCCATCGGGTTGCTGATGGCATTTGTCGTTGTCGCCTCGGCCGTGGTGTCGAATACCCCCGTGGTTGTCGTCATGATCCCGGTATTCGTTCAAATCGCGCGCACGCTGAACGTTCCGGCCTCAAAGCTGCTGATCCCGCTCAGCTATGCGGCCATTCTGGGCGGCACGCTGACCCTGATCGGCACATCAACCAACCTGCTGGTGGACGGTGTCGCCCGGTCGCAGGGCATGACCGCCTTTACGATTTTCGAGGTCACACCGCTGGGCATCGCATTGGTGATCTACGGCATGGTCTATCTGCGCTTCATTGCGCCGCGCCTGCTGCCCGAGCGGGACAGTATGGCCTCGTTGCTGAGCGACCGGTCCAAGATGAAGTTTTTCACCGAGGCCGTTATTCCGCCCGAAAGCAACCTGATCGGGCGCGAAGTCGTCGGTGTTCAGCTGTTCAAGCGGCCCGGCGTGCGCCTGATCGATGTGATCCGGGGTGATGAATCGCTGCGGCGCAACCTGAAGGGCGTCACGCTCAAGCTGGGCGATCGGGTGGTTCTGCGAACCGAGATGACCGAACTGCTCAGCCTGCAGCGCAACAGGGAACTGAAACGGGTGGATCAGGTCTCGGCGGTTGAGACCAAGACCGTAGAGGTCCTGATTACCCCTGGTTGCCGCATGGTGGGGCGCACTCTGGGCACGATGCGCCTGCGCCGCCGGTACGGGGTCTATGTGCTGGCCGTGCATCGCCGGAATCAGAATATCGGGCGTCAACTGGACGACCTGGTGGTTCGGGTCGGCGACACGCTGCTGTTGGAAGGCGCGCCCGCCGATATCCAGAAACTGGCGGCCGATATGGATATGGTCGACGTCACCCAGCCGTCGGCGCGGGCTTTCCGGCGCAGCCACGCCCCGATTGCCATCGGGTCCCTGATTGGGATCGTCGCGCTGGCCGCCCTTGGGGTCGCGCCGATCCTGTTGCTGTCGGTGCTGGCGGTCGCGGTGGTGCTGATCACCCGTTGCATTGACGCGGATGAGGCGTTTTCCTTTGTCGAAGGCCGTTTGCTGGCCCTGATCTTTTCGATGCTGGCCATCGGTGCGGCGCTGGATAAGTCCGGTGCCGTTTCCCTGATTGTCGAGGCCATAGCGCCCGGCCTTGGAAAACTGCCGCCCTTCCTGATCATCTGGGCGGTCTACCTGCTGACCTCGGTGCTGACCGAGCTGGTGTCGAACAATGCGGTGGCGGTGGTTGTGACACCCATTGCCATCGGGCTGGCGCAGGCGGTCGGAATCGATCCGCGCCCTCTGGTGGTGGCGGTGATGGTGGCGGCGTCGGCCTCGTTCGCGACGCCGATCGGGTATCAGACCAATATGATGGTCTACGGTCCGGGCGGGTACAGGTTTGTCGATTTCATGAAGGTCGGTATTCCGCTAAACCTGACTGTGGGATTGCTGGCCTCATTGCTGATACCGTTTATCTGGCCGCTGTAGCGCCACAGGCGTGGAATCGCTGATCTGAGGCAGCGGCTCTTGTAAATGCCGATCCTGACACGATCTTTTCACCAAAGCGGAAGTGAAAGGATCTTACCATGCCATTTCCAAAGCTCGGTCAGATTATCGTCGCCAGCGCAATTGTGCTGACCCTTCTGGGCACCCAAAGCCATGCCGGCACGGTGACGGGAACCGCCACCTATCGCGAACGGATCGCGGTACCGCCGGACGCGACGCTTTATGTTGAGCTTCAGGACGTGTCTCTGGCTGATGCCCCGTCTGTGGCGCTTGCCTCGAAACGCTATGCGATGGATGGCGTGCCCGCGCAGTTTGAGCTGACCTTTGACGACGCATTGATCCGGAACAGCCATCAATACGTCGTGCGTGCCACCATCAATCAGGGGCAAAAGCTGCTGTTTACCACGGATACGGCCTATCCGGTTCTGACCGATGGGGCGGGGAATTCCGCAGACCTCATGCTGGTGCAGGTTCAGGGAGACATCATGCTTGAGAATACGCGGTGGACCGCCGCTGTCCTGAACGGTGCGCCGATTGAGACAGAGCGCCGCCCCGAGATTTCCTTTGCTTCGGGAGGGGCCTTTTCCGGCAGCGGTGGCTGCAACCGGTTCAATGGTCAGGCCGAGATCTCCGGTGCGAATATCGCATTCCCCGACAACATGGCCGCAACGCTGATGGCCTGCCCCCCAGCCCTTGAAGAGGTCGAGCGGCAGTTTTTTGATGCGCTGCAGAATGTCACCACCTTCGCGATGGAAGGCGATGCATTGGCGTTTTTGGACGCAGCGGGGGAGCCGGTTATCAAGCTGGCTCGCACCCAGTAGTGCTGGACCGTCACGCGACGGCCCTTGACCGCCCGGCATTGCGACCCGAAAAGATACAGCCCCCCAGGAACGAGCCTTCGAGCGCGTTATAGCCGTGATAGCCGCCACCGCCGAAACCGGCGACTTCACCTGCGGCGAACAGGCCGGGAACAACCTCGCCATCCGCTCCGATCATCTGACTGTCCAGATTGGTCTGCAGCCCGCCCAGCGTCTTGCGGGTCAGCACGTGCAGCTTAACGGCAATCAGCGGGCCGTTGGCCGGATCAAGGAACTTATGCGGCTTCGCCGTTCGGATCAGCTTGTCGCCTCGATAGTTGCGCGCCGCCAGAATGGCGGCCATCTGCGCGTCCTTGGTAAAGGGGTTGTCGACCTGGCTATCCCGCGCCTCGATCTGCGCACGCAGATGCGCCTCGTCAATCAGGCCACCGCCCAATTGGTTCATGCCGCTGACCAGTTCGGTCAGGGTGTTTGCGACGATGAAGTCTTCTCCGTGTTCCTTGAACGCCTCGACCGGGGCGGTCGCCTTTGATCCGGTCAGGACGCGCTGGAACAGCACTTCGCGCCAACCGCCGTCGGTCATATCCGGGTTCTGTTCCGAGCCGGACAGGGCAAATTCCTTCTTGATGACCTTCTGAGTCAGCACAAACCAGCTGTATTCATACCCGGTTTTCAGGATTTCCTTCAACGTGCCCAGCGTGTCGAACCCCGGTAGGCAGGGCGGTTTCATCCGGTTGCCGCGCGCGTCGAACCACATAGAACTTGGGCCGGGCAGGATGCGGATTCCGTGCGACGGCCAGATCGGGTTCCAGTTGCGCACGCCTTCTGTGTAGTGCCACATCCGGTCGCCGTTGATCACATGGCCCCCCGCCTTTTCGCTGATCGGGATCATCCGACCGTCAACGTGGAAGGGCACACCGGCCACCATGTCCTTTGGCGGCTCGCCCAGCCGGTCGCGTGGCCAGTTCTTGCGGACCATTTCAAAGTTGCCGCCGATCCCGCCGGAGGTGACGATGACCGAGGGGGCATAGACCTCGAACTCGCCAACTTCGTCACGGTTTGTCTTGGCGCCATGAGCGGCGGTGTCGTCTGCCAGAACTTCGCCCGAGACGCCCTTGGCAGTGCCGTTCTGCATGATGATGTGGCTGACCTGATGGCGGAACTTCAACTCGATCAGACCGGCATCGACATGTTCGCGCACCCGGCGGATAAAGTGTTTCAGAACGCCCGGACCGGTGCCCCAGGTGATATGGAACCGCGGCACCGAGTTTCCGTGACCATCGGCATAGGACCCGCCACGTTCGGCCCAGCCGACGATGGGAAACCAGCGCAGGCCCATCTCGTACAGCCAGGGGCGCATCTCGCCGGCGGCAAATTCCACATAGGCCTCGGCCCATTTGCGGGGCCAGGCGTCTTCGGCGCGATCGAACTGCGCGCTGCCCATCCAGTCGCGCAGGGCCAGGTCGCGGCAGTCTTTGATGCCCATCCGCCGTTGTTCCGGCGTATCGACCATGAACAACCCGCCAAGGCTCCAGAATGCCCGCCCGCCCAGAAAGTGCTCGGGTTCCTGATCCAGAACGATCACCTTCTTGCCGCGATCACCCAGTTCCGCGGCGGCGGCCAGACCGGCCAGCCCGGCGCCCACGACAATGGCGTCAGCAGTGTTGTTGGTCATGACATGTCCTTTCAGCGGCTGCGCATCCACGCGATAAACGGCAGGGCCACGGCATACATCGTGATCCCGTAGACGGCGGACGGCAAGGCAAGCGGGCTGAACCCGCTGTCCGTTCCCGTGATCAGCGCCGCCAGAGTAATCCCCAGCGTCGAGTTCTGGATACCGGTTTCGATCGAGATCGTCTTACTCTCATTCCACGACAGTTTCGCGGCACGCGCCAGCCCAAGCCCGATCAGCAGCAGCGCAATATTCAATGAGATCAGACCGGCCCCCATGACGCCAAGATTGTCGACGAACAACTGCCAGTTCCCGGCCAATGCGGCGATGACGATCAGGACGAAGAGGACAACCGCAACTCTGGACAAGGGCGCGTCGATCCGTTCGGCCAGAGCGGGCGCAAAATGGCGCAGGCTGACCCCGATGGCGACGGGCAGGGTCGTGATCAGGAACATGGCAACGGCCAGCCCGGTGATCGAAACCTCGGGCGCGTCTTCACCCATGAAATGATTGATCGACCAGGCAGCCAGAATGGGAACCGTCAGAATCGACAACAGGCTTATCACCGCGGTCAGGCTGACCGACAGGGCGACATCGGCCTTGGCCAGTTTCGACAGGATATTGCTGGTGACGCCGCCGGGGCAAAAGCTGAGCAGCATAAAGCCCACGGCGATTTCAGGCGGCAATGCAAACAGCTTTACGGTGATGAACGCCGCGACAGGCAGCAGCACAACCTGGCTCAGCGCGCCGATGGCGAACGGGTACCGCCGGCTCAGGACACGGCGGAAATCGGCCACCTGTAGCCCGACACCCAGTGACAGCATGATAATGGCCAGCGACAGGGGCAGGCCGACATTTATTAGCAGATCCAAGAACAACTCCTCCCAAAGCCGTTCGGGCCAGCCTATGCGAGGGGCGAAGGCGCAGGCAACCGCGCCGTTGGGTCACCCGTAGCGACGGGCGAAACGGCGCAGGATTTCGCCGGGCTGGGTGACATCGGCGGCATGGCAGACTTCGATCAGGCGCTGCGCGTCCTCGGGCGGAAAATACCCGTGATCCTTGTATATGTTGATGCGCTGTTCAAAGTCCCGCGCGTCGGCTTCGGGGTGAAACTGGGTGGCATAGACGTTCTGACCCCAGCGGATCATCTGAAAGGGGCAAGGGTCCGATGCCAGCAGGTTCACGCAGCCCTCCGGCAGGGCTTGAACGGCCTCTTTGTGACCCACAAAGGCATCAAAGGTCTTGTCCAATCCGGCGGTCAACGCGTCACGCGCGCCTTCGTCAGTCAGATGGCAGGTCGAGGGGCCGACAGGCTCGCCGAAGCGGTCCTTGCTGACCTCACCGCCCAGATGCGCAGCCAGAATGCCCAGCCCATAGCAGCAGCCCATGAACGGATGATCCTGCGCAGTGATCTGGGGCATCAGACCCATAATGGCCTCTTCAATACGCGCATCCGTCGCCGATTTCTTTGCCGGGTCGTCGCTGACACAACCGGGGCCACCGCCGACGATCACTCCGGCATAATCTGTCACGCCAAGCCCTGCGGGCAGGTCTTCGCAATCCAGACGAATGCGGTGGGTTTGATCAGGGGTCAGGCCGGACTTGTCCAGAATCGACGCATATTCGGCGTCCGAGGCGTCGGGTTCCGGGCGGAGTTGCAGGATCAGAAATCGCTTCATACTCTGCCCTTACCCGTCAAAGCGGCCAGAAGACAAGGATGGCGGGAACGGAAACTGCAACGATGAGGATTTCCAGCGGCAGCCCCATTCGCCAATAGTCGCCAAACCGATACCCTCCGGGGCCCAGAACCAAAGTGTTGTTCTTGTGTCCGATGGGCGTGAGGAATGCGGCCGAGGCCGCCACTGCAACCGTCATCAGGAACGGATCGGGCGACACCTCCAGTGCGCGGGCCATCTGGATGCCTACGGGCGCGGCGACAATTGCGGTGGCAGTGTTGTTCAGTACGTCGGACAGAGTCATTGTGACCACCATCAACACCGTCAGAATGGCCCAGGCGGGCAAGCCGTCGGTCAGGTGCACCAGCGCATTGGCGATCAGTTCGGTACCACCGGAGGTTTCCAGAGCGCTGCCCAAGGGGATCATCGATCCCAGCAGCACGACCACCGGCCATTCGATGTGATTGTAGATATCGGCAATCGGCATGATCTTGGTCAGCACATAGGCCACCACCACCAACCCCAGCGCAATCGGCAGGTAGATCAGCCCGACGCTTGCCGCAAGCACGGCGGCAGCAAACAGGCCGATGGCCAGCCATGCCTTTTCGTTGGCGGTCACATTCAGCCCGCGCGCCGCCAGCGGCAGGCAGCCCAGCCATTCGGTCACATCCGCACTGCGGTCGCGGGGACACAGCAACAACAGGATATCACCCGCCTCAACCTGCGTCTTGCGAACCTGCTCGGTGATGCGGCGGCCCTGCCGCGAGATGCCCATCAAGACTGTGCTCTGCCGCCAGGCCAGCCCCAGGCCCTGCGCTGTGCGACCGGTGATGCGCGAGCTTTCGGGCGCGACGACTTCGATCACCTCAAGCCCGTCGCCTTCGGCAGTCAGAAGTTCCTGACGCCGGGTGTCCGAGAAATCGAGGTTCAGCGCCGCGCGAAACTCATCCAGCGCCTCGGGACGGGCTTCCAGAACCAGTGCATCGCCGTTGTGCAGCGTGGCGTGGGCCGAGCGCCCGTAGCGCCGCTTGCCATCGCGGATCAGTCCGATAATCGCAACGTCGGATTTCTCGGCCGCCTCGTAAAGCTCGCTGACGCGTTTGCCGATATGGGCCGACTCCGGCGGGATGGTCAGTTCGGCGATATACTCGGCCAATACCTCAGACGTTTCCTCCTGCGGGCCCCGGTTCGGGATAAGCCGCCATCCGATTAGTGACACAAAGGCCAGCCCGGCAATCGCCGCCAGCCCGCCGACCGGGGCGAAATCGAACATCCGAAAGGGTTCGCCCAGTGTCTCGGCCCGGATCGAGGCGATGATGATGTTGGGCGGCGTCCCGATCAGCGTCGCCATACCGCCGAGAATGGTGGCAAAGCTCAGCGGCATCAGGGTCAGGCCCACCGACCGCCCGGCCTTGCGCGCCGTCTGGATATCGACCGGCATCAGCAGCGCCAGCGCGGCCACGTTGTTCATGAAAGCCGACAAAACCGCTCCGATCCCGCCCATCAGCGCGATATGCGCGCCAAGCCCCCGCGAGGCATCGACCAGCGTTCGGGTGATCAGGAAAACGGCCCCCGACCGGACCAGCCCGGCGGAAACCACGAGAACCAGAGCAACGATGATGGTTGCCGGATGACCAAACCCGGCAAAGGCGTCGTCCACCGGTACAACGCCCAGCACGACCCCGATCAGCAAGGCGGAAAAAGCCACAAGATCATATCGAAACCGGCCCCACAGCAGCATCCCGAAAACAGTGGCGAAAAGGGCAAAAAGAATAATCTGATCTGTCGTCATGCCGTCACCATACCCGCAAGGGGGGCTGTCGCAAGCCGCTCTCTTGATCCCATGCCCCGCAAACGTCTATATGAGCGCCGAATACGCAATCACTATCACGAGGACGCAACATGGCAGGCCATTCCAAATGGGCCAACATCCAGCACCGCAAGGGGCGTCAGGACGCCGCGCGGTCCAAGCTGTTTTCCAAACTGTCGAAAGAAATCACTGTCGCCGCCAAGATGGGCGACCCCGATCCCGACAAAAACCCACGCCTGCGTCTGGCGGTGAAGGAAGCCAAGTCAAACTCGGTTCCCAAAGACGTGATCGACCGCGCGATCAAGAAGTCGGTTGCGGGCGAGGGCGACGAATATGAAGAAATCCGGTACGAAGGCTATGGTCCGAACGGCGTGGCTGTCATTGTCGAGACGATGACTGACAACCGCAACCGGACCGCGTCGACCGTACGCTCGACCTTTTCCAAGAACGGCGGCAATCTGGGCGAGACAGGGTCGGTCGGATTCATGTTCGAACGCAAGGGCGAAGTGGTTTATCCGGCCTCGGTCGGTGACGCCGACACGGTGTTCGAAGCGGCCATCGAAGCCGGTGCCGAAGACGTCGAAAGCTCGGACGAAGGTCACATCATCTGGTGCGCTGACACCGACCTGAACGATGTGTCGAACGCGCTTGAAACCGCGCTGGGCGAGACGGAGTCGACCAAGCTGGTCTGGAAGCCCACCACAACGACCGAACTGGGCCTGGAAGACATGCAGCGCCTGATGAAGCTGGTCGATGCGCTGGAAGATGACGATGACGTTCAGCGCGTGACGACAAACTTCGAAGCGTCGGACGAGGTCATGGCGCAGCTCTGATCCAGATTCTGTCTCGCAGATCGGAAAGCCCGGCCTCTGGCCGGGTTTTTTCTTTTGTACCGACCGGGGTTCTTGGCCGGTTGATCGGAACCCGGTAGATTTGGGTTAATGCCTGAAGACACTTTGCCGGGGTAAGTAGTCGATTGCGAGAATGACAGACAGCCCACCAAACCCACCGAACAGGAACATTCCGGTCCTGACGGGGCAGAGCATCCTGTCTCAGGTCGCCTGGACCCTTGGCAGCCCGTCCATCGTGCTGCCGTTTCTGGCGGTGTCGCTGGAATTGCCGATGTTCATCGCCGGCGCGCTGGTGTCGGTGCGGATGGTGGGAAGCATGATCTCCGACATCTTTCTGGCGCAGCCGATCGCGGCCCGACAGCGCAAGAAGCGCGCGATTGCCATAACCGAAATCGCAATCGGCGGGTGTCTGGTTCTGGCGCTGGTCGTGGCGGCAACCGGGGTTGTGCCGCTGATCGGCATCGCGTTTGTCGCGACGTTTTTCCTGATCGGTCTGATCGAGGAGGTGCAGTCACTGATGCTGACCGACCTGCTGGGCGACCATGTGCAGTCAAAATCGCGCATGATCATGCATTACCTGCAACTCGGTGTCGGGGGCCTGGGGGCCATCGGGCTGGCTTTACTTGTCCACGAAGTAACCAAAGAAAAACCGCCCTTTTCCCGCCACTCTGCGGTAATTGCGGTGTCTGTGGCATTCTTCATCCTGTCCGGCCTGTCCATTCTGGCAATGTCGGAGGCGGTGCGTCGAAACAGGGCCGATATGCACACGGTTGCAAAACGAAAATTCATCCAGAACTTTACCGATATCTGGGCCATGTTCGATGAGCCGTGGTTCCGCAGATATATGGTCATGCGCATGCCGCTGGTCGTGGTTTCCCTGTCCGTTCCATTCTTTGCTTTGCTGGCGGCGGAATCTCATCACACGTCGGCGAAAGGGCTCACCGCCATGATCGTTTCGTCCGCCTCGGGATATCTGGTCTCTGCCCCGTTGTGGCAGATGGTCAATCTGAAGTCACACAGGGCGGTCATGGTCATGGGGAACATGATGATAGCGCTGAGCGGTATTGTTCTTTTGTCGGTCCACTATCTGGGCATTGAGCATGACGTGCACATTCACGCCATTGCCCTGTTCATCGTGACGGTGGCAGCCACGGGTGTCAGCAGCGCCCGAAGGCTGTATTTTCTGGACGTCGCCCCCAAGGATCAGCGCGTCAAGGCCGTTGCCGCGGTCAAAAGCATTTGCCGGATCGCGGCAGTTGCCCTATCGGCGGCGCTGGCCGGTGTCGCGCATATGCATGAGGTCGCCTGGGCAATCGTGTTCATTGTGATCGTGAGCCTGTTCGCTGCTGTAACCTGCTATCGAATGGTTCTGCCGGGTGCGAAGGAAAAAGTTGCCTCGTGACCGGCGCGTTAAGCGCCGGCGGGCAGAAGCGCGTCAGCGGACACCCGTCTGACCGCATCGGTCAGGGGCGCCAGCGCCGACGCCAGAACTCTGCCCGCCTGCCAGGTCAACGGAACATCAAGGGGCGCGTCGGGCAGAACAAGGCAAAGCCGTCCGTCCGCCAATGCCTCCTGCGCCAGCGCGACCGGGTTCATTCCCCAACCCAACCCGGAAATCGCTGCATCCACAAACCCGTGCGACGAGGGCAGAAAATGCGAGGGCGGCGAAATCCTGCGGCCCGTCTGACTGGCGATCCAGGCCTTTTGCAAACCGTCCTTTCGGTTGAATGTCAGGCACGGAGCGCGGGCGAGCGTGTGCTCATCGACGCCGTTGGGAAACCATCGACGCATAAATTCCGGGCTGGCCGTCGGCACGTATCTCAAGTCACCCAACGCATAGGCGTCGCAGCCTGAAACCGCTTGCCCGCCAACCGTTATCGCCGCGCTGACCTCGCCGCGCCGCAACCATTCCGCAGAGTGATCCTGATCATCCAAAACCAGATCGAACAACAGGCCGTCCACCCGCGCCATCGCATGGATGAACCACGTCGCCAGAACATCGGCCGGAACTGCGATCCGCACACGCGCCGGGCCGGGGGTCTGGTCCAGGGTCAGGTCGCGGGCCAGCTTCGATTCAAGCACTCCGATATCTTCGGCGTGCTGCGCGATACGCAGGCCCGCGGGCGTGCCGGTGCAGGGCGTGCCCCTGTTGATCAGGGCCGCGCCCACGCGATCCTCCAGCGCCTTGATCCTTTGAGAGATGGCGGAGGGCGTCACGGCAAGCTCAGCGGCTGCAGCATCAAAACTGCCGTGGCGCAAAATCGCAGATAAGGCGGACAGGTGGTTCGGATCCAACAGCATTAGCAAAACTTAACACAGATCAATATCTTTAATTTGATAGATGCTCCCACCAGCGTTAGTCAACGGCACAGAACGCAGGAGGCTTCATGTCCACATCCCTGATTGCCGGTTTCGCCCTGGGGTTCAGCCTGATCCTGGCGATTGGCGCGCAAAACGCTTTTGTTCTGCGTCAGGGATTGCGGCGCGAACATGTTTTCCCGCTGTGCCTCACCTGTGCGGTCTCAGATGCCATTCTGATCGCCGCCGGCGTTGCCGGGTTCGGAACACTGGCACAGGTTCTGCCGTGGTTCGAGCCGGTCATGCGCTACGGCGGAGCGGTTTTCCTGATCTGGTACGGGATGCGCAGCCTGCAATCGGCGCTGCGCGGTGGCGCAGCAATGGACGTGAGTGAGGGGAAACGTACCAGCCTGCGGTCGGTTCTGGTGACTGTTCTGGCCTTTACCTGGCTGAACCCGCATGTCTATCTGGATACAGTTGTCCTGATTGGTTCCATCTCAGCGCAGTACGAGGATCGTCTGGCTTTCGCCACGGGTGCCGTCTTGTCCAGTTTCGTGTTCTTTTTCTCGCTGGGGTACGGTGCAAGCGTATTGTCGCCAATCTTTGCACGGCCGCGCGCGTGGCAGGTTCTGGACGTATTGATCGGTGTTGTTATGCTTGCGATTGCTCTCAAACTTGTGGTGATGTGACGGGTTGCCCCTGCGCGGCATTCCGTGTTCAACCGTTAACATGTCAACTCTTACCGCCCAATACCGCCCGCTGGCGGGCATGTTCTGGATGTTTTCCGCCGGGTTGTCCTTTGTGGTCATGACCGCTCTGGTCAAGTCGCTGGGGGCGACGATGGATCCGATTCAGGCTGCGTTTCTGCGGTTTGCCTTTGGGTTGGTCTTTTTGCTGCCTGCTTTGCGCCTGGTTCTCAGAACGCATCTGACGCGCAGGCACCTGATGCTGTTCGGAGCGCGGGGCATCGTCCATGCCGGGGCGGTGATGCTCTGGTTCTTTTCAATGACGCAGATCCCACTGGCTGAGGTCACGGCGATGAACTACATGACCCCGGTTTACGTCACGCTTGGTGCGGCGCTGTTCCTGGGCGAAAAACTGGCCTTTCGCCGAATTGCCGCCATCTGCGTTGCGGTGATCGGCGTTCTTATCATCCTGCGCCCGGGGTTTCGGGAAATCTCGGTCGGGCACATCACCATGCTGGGTACGGCCCTGGCGCTTGGGGCGTCATATCTGCTGGCCAAGGTGCTGGTGCGCGATCTTCCACCTGCTGTCGTTGTCGCCCATATGTCCATCTGGGTAACCGTGTTTCTGATCCCGTTTGCAATCGCAGTCTGGACGCCGCCCGACCTGCACGAGCTTGGGATTCTGTTCCTGGTCGCCAGTTTCGCCACGATGGGTCATTACTTCATGACCCTCGCGCTGAAGGCCGCCCCGGTGGCCGTCACACAGCCGGTGACTTTCCTTCAACTGATCTGGGCGACATTGTTGGGTGCCCTGGTCTTTCACGAACTGGTCGACGTCTGGGTTGTGGCGGGCGGAACGCTGATCCTGTCTGCGGTCAGCTTCATCGCCTGGCGCGAGGCGGTCCTGAATCGCGGCAACTTGACGACCCCCAGCATTGCCCCCAAACTCTGACCGTTTCGGTCCCGGCAAACGTTATTGATTGACGAGTCAATAAAAACCCCGTAGCGTTTTCTCAGTATTCGCAGTGAGGGGTAACGATGCCGAAACTCGGAATGGAGCCAATCCGTCGTGATGCGATCGTCAAGGCGACGATTGCCGAGCTTGGGTCGAAAAAATCTCTCGACGTGACCGTCAGTCAGATCGCCAAGCGGGCGGGTATGTCCAGCGCATTGGCGCACCACTATTTCGGCGGCAAGGATCAGATTTTTCTGGCCGCTATGCGCCGTATTCTGTCCGATTTCGGCACCGAAGCGCGGGAGGAGCTGAAAGCTGCCGCGCCGCATGGGCGCGCGCAGGCCATCATCAGGTCGTGTTTTGCCCCGTCCTGTTTTACGCCCGACGTCATTGCCGCATGGATGACGTTCTACGTGCTGGCACAAACCAATGATGATGCGTTGCGGTTGTGGCAGATTTATCAGTCGCGCATCCGTTCTAACCTGATCTACGCGCTGCGCCCCTTGCTGAGTGACCCGGTCGAGGCGGCCGAGAACATGATCGCGCTGATCGACGGGTTGTATATCCGCGCCGCGCTGAGCGCACCGGAAGAACCGCAATTGGCCGTCAACCACGCGATGCGTGTCCTCAATACGTTAATCGAGGCTGAAAAATGACAAAACCGAATATTCTGATCCTGATGGTGGATCAGTTGAACGGGACCCTCTTTCCAGACGGCCCCGCAGACTGGCTTCATGCCCCGAACCTGAAGAAGCTGGCCGCGCGGTCGACCCGGTTTGCCAATGCCTATACTGCCTCGCCGCTGTGTGCGCCGGGACGGGCCAGCTTCATGTCCGGGCAGTTGCCGTCGCGCACTGGCGTCTATGATAATGCCGCCGAGTTCCGCAGCGATATCCCGACCTATGCGCATCACCTGCGTCGCGCGGGCTATTACACCTGCCTGTCCGGCAAGATGCATTTCGTCGGTCCTGATCAGTTGCACGGGTTCGAGGATCGTCTGACCACCGATATCTACCCGGCTGATTTCGGCTGGACGCCGGATTACCGCAAGCCGGGTGAACGGATCGACTGGTGGTACCACAACATGGGCTCGGTCACGGGCGCAGGGGTGGCCGAAATCTCAAACCAGATGGAATATGATGACGAGGTTGCCTATAACGCCAAGGCCAAGCTTTATGATCTGGCCCGTGGCAAGGACGATCGCCCGTGGTGCGTGACCGTCAGTTTTACCCACCCACATGATCCCTATGTCGCGCGCCGCAAGTATTGGGACCTTTACGAAGATTGCGAACACCTGCTGCCCGAAGTTGCTGATCTCGGTTATGACAATCAGGACCCGCATTCCCAGCGCATCTTCGACGCCAATGATTGGCGCAGCTTCGACATCACCCAAGAAGATATCCAAAAGTCCCGCCGGGCCTATTTCGCCAATATCTCGTATCTGGACGACAAGATCGGCGAAATCCTCGACGTCCTGGAAACCACGCGGCAAGAGGCGATCATCCTCTTTGTTTCCGACCACGGCGACATGCTGGGCGAGCGTGGATTGTGGTTCAAGATGAACTTCTACGAAGGCTCGGCCCGCGTGCCGCTAATGATTTCCGCCCCCGGATTGCCAGCCGTACGGATCGACACGCCGGTATCGACCATCGACGTGACACCGACTCTTGGTGCGTTGGCGGGCGTTGACATGGCCGAGATTGCCCCCTGGACCGATGGCCAAGACCTTGTGCCGCTGGCGAACGGAACCGAGCGTACCGCTCCGGTGGCCATGGAATACGCGGCTGAGGCGTCTTATGCGCCTCTGGTGTCGCTGCGTTATGGCAAGTGGAAATACAATCGCTGTGCGCTGGATCCGGATCAGTTGTACGATCTGGAGGCCGACCCGCACGAACTGACCAACCTTGCCGACAGTCCCGACCATGCCGGTACGCTGCAAACACTGCGGGCCAAGTCCGAGGCGCGCTGGGACCTCGACAGCTTTGATGCCGATGTTCGCGCCAGTCAGGCCCGCCGTTGGGTTGTGTACGAAGCGCTGCGTCAGGGGGGGTATTACCCGTGGGACTATCAGCCGCTGCAAAAGGCGTCCGAGCGCTACATGCGCAATCACATGGATCTGAATGTCGTTGAGGAAAACGCCCGCTTTCCGCGCGGCGAGTAACCTCTTCATATTTTTCGAAAATATTCCCGCCGGAAGCGCCCGAACCAGGCTCGGCGGGTCATGGAGACCTGAAAATGGAAGCAGATTTCGTCATCGTTGGCGCAGGATCCGCAGGATGCGCGATGGCTTATCGACTGAGTGAGGCGGGGGCCTCGGTTCTGGTGATCGAACATGGCGGCACCGATGCCGGCCCGTTCATCCAGATGCCGGCCGCGCTGAGCTATCCGATGAACATGCCGATGTATGACTGGGGATACCGGTCCGAGCCTGAACCCCATCTGAACAATCGCCAGCTTGCCTGCCCGCGGGGCAAGGTCATCGGCGGTTCATCCTCGATCAACGGCATGGTCTACGTGCGCGGTCACGCGCGCGATTTCGACAGCTGGGCCGAGATGGGGGCTGATGGATGGTCCTATGCGGACGTGCTGCCCTACTACAAGCGTATGGAAACCTGGCACGACGGTGGTCATGGCGGTGATCCGACCTGGCGCGGGACCGACGGGCCGCTTCATGTTTCGCGCGGTCCGCGCGAGAACCCTCTGTTTCAGGCCTTTGTCGATGCGGGTCAGCAGGCAGGGTACGAAGTGACCGGCGACTATAACGGTGAAAAGCAGGAAGGCTTTGGCCCGATGGAGCAGACCGTCTGGAAGGGGCGGCGCTGGTCAGCGGCAAACGCATACCTGAAGCCCGCGATCAAACGCGACAACTGCGATATCGTTCGCGGACTGGCGTGCCGAATTGTCATGGAAAACGGTCGCGCAACCGGAGTTGAACTGGTGCGCGGCGGCAAGAAGGAAATCATTCGCGCCCGGCGCGAGGTGGTTCTGGCGGCGTCGTCGATCAACTCGCCCAAGCTGCTGATGCTGTCCGGCATCGGCCCGGCGGCGCATCTGGCCGAACATGGAATTGAGGTTGTTGCCGACCGCCCCGGCGTCGGCGCAAACCTGCAAGACCATCTGGAATTATACATCCAGCAGGCCTCGCTGCAGCCAATCACGCTCTACAAACATTGGAATCTGGTCAGCAAAGGGCTGATCGGCGCACAATGGCTGTTCACCAAAACCGGTCTGGGGGCGTCGAACCAGTTCGAAAGCGCGGCCTTCATCCGTTCGAAGCCCGGTGTGGAGTATCCGGATATCCAGTACCATTTTCTGCCGATTGCCGTTCGCTATGACGGGCAGGCAGCGGCCGAGGGGCACGGGTTCCAGGCACATGTCGGGCCGATGCGCTCGCCCTCACGTGGGGCGGTTACGCTGCGCTCGGACAAGCCCGAGGACGCGCCGGTGATCCGGTTCAATTACATGAGCCACGAGCAGGACTGGGAAGATTTCCGCAGCTGCATCCGCCTGACACGCGAGATTTTCGGACAGGACGCCTTCAAACCTTATTCCGGCAAGGAAATTCAGCCGGGCGCCGCCGTGCAAACCGACGAGGAACTGAATGCGTTCATCGCGGAACATGCCGAAAGTGCCTATCACCCCTGCGGCACCTGCCGGATGGGGCGGGCGGATGACAGGCACGCGGTTGTTGATCCCGAAGGTCGCGTAATTGGCGTAGATGCCCTGCGTGTGGCCGACAGTTCGATCTTCCCGCAGATCACCAACGGCAACCTGAATGCGCCCTCGATCATGGTGGGTGAAAAGATGTCGGATCATCTGTTGGGCAAGGAGGCATTGCCAAAGGCCAATGATCGCCCGTGGATTCATCCTGCATGGGCAACCGCACAGCGGTGATTTGATCCGCGTCAAAGCAAGGTGTGGGAAAGACGTATAGACCTGAATCGCAACGACATATTTCAGGAGCGAACAGGAATGTCCCACACCCCGCATGAACTGGCCGAGGAATTTCCGGAGAAAGTTGAAATGATGAGCCAGCTCAAGCAAACGGATGCGCATTTCGCCCGGCTGGCAGATGAGTATCACGAGATCAACCGCATCGTGCATCGCGCCGAGACCAACATCGAACCGATGGAAGATTTGGCCGAGGGCGAAATGCGCAAGAAACGCGCGGCGCTCAAGGATGAGATCTGGGCGATTTTGTCGAAAGATTGAAGCAACAGGGCGGGGGCTCTGCCCCCGTCGCGGCAGGCCGCGACTCCCCCGAGGTATTTTCAGGCCAGGTGAAGATCAGGTGACTTCGTAAGGCAGGGTGCCGCGGGTATGCGCGTCGATGGACAGGCGCCTTTCCAGAGGCGGGACCGAGCGCTGATGGCAGTTTTGCCGTTCGCAGATGCGGCACGAGATGCCGATGGGTTCGTAGGCGCTGGCGTTGTTGATATCGAGATTGTCGGCGTAAACCAGCGCCTCGGCATGGCGTACTTCACATCCCAGGGCAATGGCATAGCGGCGCACAGGCGCGCCGAAAGACCCGCCCGATTTCGACACGTCCCGCGCGAGGGAGATATATCGGACACCGTCCGGAGTTTCCGCCAGTTGCCGCAGGAAATGGCCGGGGGTTTCGAAAGCGCGGTGGACGTTCCACAGGGGGCAGGCCCCGCCGAAGCGGGCGAATTGCAGGCGTGTGGCCGAATGGCGCTTGGTAATCGTCCCGGCCTGATCGACACGGACAAAGAAGAACGGAATGCCCTTGGCGCCGGGGCGTTGCAGCGTGGACAGCCGGTGTGCCACCTGTTCAACTGACGCGCCGAAGCGGTTGCTGAGCAGTTCAAGATCGTGGCGATACTCCTGCGCTGACGACAGGAACGCGCCGTAGGGCATCAAGGAGGCACCGGCGAAATAGTTGGCGAGGCCGATCTTGGCGATCGCACGCGCCTCGTCGCTTTGGAACTTGGCAAAGTCCAGCGTGGCCTCAAGCAACTGGTCCTGGCTGATAAGCGCGACCTGTAACAGCAACTGAAAGACTTGCGTTTGCGGTGCCGTGCGGGACGACAGCAGGAGTGTTTTGCTGTCGCCGTCGTATTTCCGCGTTTCTTCGATTTCCACGAACTGTACGCGAATACCACGCTCGGCAAGGCTTTCGATTGCGGCGGCGCGGACACCGCCTGTGGTTTCGGCGCGGCCCGCAAATCGTTCCGCTGCGCGGTCGACCGCGTCGATGTAATTGTCGCAATAATGAAAGAAATCGCGCACTTCTTCCCATGGGCTGGCCTGAATCCGGGCGTCTTCACGCCCCAATGCCTCGTCCAGAGAGGCCAGCCGCTCATGCGTCTGGCGATAGGTTCTGTGCAGCGCGATAAAGGCGCGTGCCAATGCAGGGGCGTTGGATGCCGTCAGCCTCAGATCGGCTAGAGGCGGTATGGCGTCGTCAAAGACCGGGTCGGCCAGCGCCTCGCGCATGTCAGACACCAGACGTTCGCTGTCACCGGTGCTGAGCTCGGTCACGTCCATGCCGAATTCTTGTGCAAGGGACAGCACGACCGTGGTGGAAATCGGCCGGTTGTTGTTTTCCATCTGGTTGAGGTAGGGCAGCGATACGCCAAGTTTTGCAGCGAATTCCTTTTGCGTCAGGGTCAGACGCGTCCGCATCTCGCGCAGCTTCGCGCCGGCATAGAGTTTTTGGGTCGCCATAACGGGCCTTTGCAACTTTTCCGTTGCTGAAAGCTAACTTTGCAAACCTGCGGGCGCAAGTGGCCTTAAAGTCCCAGTTGCCTTTCGCGCCGGATCACGACTGCGATCGCGCAGATCGCCAGGGCGGATGTTGCCAGCATAAGCCACAGCAAGGGCATCGCGCCTGTCTCGTGGGTCAGCAGGGCGCCTGCAAAGGCGCTCAGACCCGCGCCGCCGCCCAGCATGATTGCGCCGCTCAGGCCGGATGCGGTGGCCGCAAGGTGCGGGCGAACGGACAGGGCGCCGGAAGTGGCATTGGGAATGGTCATGCCGTTGCCGACCCCGACGAAGGTCATGAAGCCGAAAAAGCTGAGCGCTGAGCCGGCGCCTGCCAGAAACAGGGTTGCCGAAATCGCAACGCCGATTGCGTTCAGCCAGCTTCCCCACAGGACCATTCGGTTCACGCCATACCGGACCGAATACCGCCCGCTGAGGAAGTTTCCGAAGAAATAGCCAAGTGCCGGGGCACCGAAATAAATGCCCAGTTCCGAGGCCGACAGGCCGAACAGTTCCGTGCCGATGAAGGGCGCGCCGCCAAGGTAGGCGAAGAAGGCACCGGATGAAAACGCCGAAGACAGCGAATATCCCCAGAACCGCGGCGATCGCAGCAGCTCCGGGTATTCGCGAAACTGCTGTATCAGCGTCTTGCCGCTTTTGGTTGAGGTTTCGCCAAAATCGGCAAAGGTCAGGGCCAGCGTCAGGGCCCCAAGTCCGAAGGGCAGCCAGAAGTTTGCCTTCCAGCCAAAGCTTTCTTCGAGCAGGCCGCCGATACCGGGGCCGATCATGGGAACAACGGCCATACCCATCGTGACATAGCCGATCATAGATGCAGCCTGATCCTGATCATAAAGGTCCCGCACCGCCGCACGGCTGAGAACCATTCCGACAACCACGATTGCCTGACACATCCGGAAGGCAAGAAACACTTCGGCGTTTGGGGCGTAGATGCAGCCCAGCGTTGCAACCAGAAACAGCGCGAGCCCCCACAGCAGAACCGGCCTGCGGCCGGCCTTGTCCGCGATGGGGCCAATCAGGATCTGAAGCACAGCATTAACCAGCAGGTAGAGCGCAATCGACAATTGCATGACCTTGTAGTCCGTGTCGAAATACAGGGCCATGTTCGGCAGGCTGGGCAAAAACAGGTTCAGGCTCAGGGCGGACATCCCTGAAAGCAAAACGAGCGTGGCGATAGTGGGGGGCGAACGGCGCGCCCGGGATGTGCTGAACTGCATGGTTCACATGTATAGTGACGGTTTTTGGGAATACCATGCATGTCCGTCCGGTATCCGTGAACTTCGCAAATTTACAATTTTCCCGCTATCCGTTTCCAGAACTTTGCAAATTTGCCGAATGATGCTTTGGTCCGAACGACTCTGCGTATATGGTCGCGCCAGATTTTACAGGGGATTATCGTCATGAAAGACATCCTTTCCGAGCTTGAAGACCGCCGGAACGACGCGCGGCTTGGTGGCGGACAACGACGCATCGACGCGCAGCATGCACGGGGCAAGCTAACGGCACGCGAGCGGATCGAATTGCTGGTGGACGAAGGCAGTTTCGAAGAGTTCGACATGTTCGTCAGCCATCGCTGCACCGATTTCGGAATGGAAAATCAAAAGCCTGCGGGTGACGGGGTGGTTACTGGCTGGGGCACGATCAATGGCCGCATGGTCTATGTGTTCAGCCAGGATTTCACCGTGTTCGGCGGGTCGCTGTCGGAAACCCACGCGCAGAAGATTTGCAAGATCATGGATATGGCGATCCAGAACGGCGCTCCGGTGATCGGCATCAACGACTCGGGCGGGGCGCGAATCCAGGAAGGCGTGGCGTCGCTGGCCGGTTATGCCGAGGTGTTCCAGCGTAACATCATGGCCTCGGGCGTGGTGCCGCAGATCAGCGTGATCATGGGTCCTTGCGCGGGCGGAGCAGTCTACAGCCCGGCGATGACCGATTTCATCTTCATGGTCAAAGACACGTCCTACATGTTCGTGACCGGGCCTGATGTTGTCAAAACCGTCACCAACGAGGTCGTCACCGCCGAGGAACTGGGCGGGGCGTCGACGCATACCAAAAAGTCCTCGGTCGCGGATGGGGCATTCGAAAACGATGTCGAGGCTCTGGCCGAGGTGCGTCGTCTGGTCGATTTCCTGCCGCTGAACAACCGGGAAAAGCCGCCGGTGCGCCCGTTCTTCGACAGCCCAGACCGGGTTGAGACCTCACTGGACACGCTGATCCCGGACAATCCGAACACGCCCTACGATATGAAGGAACTCATTACCAAAGTGGCGGATGAGGGTGACTTCTATGAGATTCAGGAAGACTACGCCAAGAACATCATCACCGGATTTATCCGCCTTGAAGGTCAGACGGTCGGTGTGGTCGCAAACCAGCCGATGGTTCTGGCGGGATGTCTGGATATCGACAGCAGCCGTAAGGCCGCGCGGTTTGTGCGTTTCTGCGATTGCTTTGAGATACCGATCCTGACGCTAGTCGACGTGCCGGGCTTTCTACCCGGAACCTCGCAGGAATATGGCGGTGTCATCAAGCACGGCGCCAAACTGTTGTTCGCCTATGGCGAGGCGACTGTGCCAAAGGTGACCGTGATTACCCGCAAGGCTTATGGCGGTGCCTATGATGTTATGGCCTCGAAGCACCTGCGCGGCGACTTCAACTATGCCTGGCCCACCGCTGAGATCGCGGTGATGGGAGCCAAGGGCGCGACCGAGATCATCCACCGCGCTGATCTCGGGGATTCCGAAAAGATCGCACAACATACTCAGGATTATGAAGACCGCTTCGCCAATCCGTTTGTTGCGGCTGAACGCGGCTTTATCGACGAGGTGATCATGCCGCAATCGACCCGGCGCCGCGTGTCGCGGGCTTTTGCCAGCCTGCGCAACAAGAAGCTGAAGAACCCGTGGAAGAAACACGACAATATTCCGCTGTAAGGGATGCACGCCAAGCGTCTTGTCCAACCGGCCGCCATGGGAACCCATCCCTGATGGCCGGTCCCGGCACAATTCCCTGTAAGCGAGTTTGACTCTGAGGCCAAAACTGCTAAATGAAATGCCTTATCAGACATAGAAAAGCGCGGGCCGAAAGCCATGCGCGCGCGATCCCGGAGAGAGGAGCCTGCCCTTGGCAGGTCCGGGATCGCGCCTTTGTCCTGTTCCTTCTGGCCCTGAGTTCCCCCGCCTTTGCAGAAACCGAAGTTCTGCTGCCAGTTCCGTCCGGCCAGCCCGTGCATCTGAGCGACGTTCTCCTGGACAATAACCCCGGTGAACTGTGGCTGCGGTTTCGCTTTATCGCCCCCAAGATCGGCTCGACCACAGGGCGGATCGGGTACGATGTCGCCGCGGCGGATATGGAGCATCTGTGCCAGACGCTCGCGGTTGCCTATGTGGCCGAATACGAACTTGCCCCCGCGCGGGTCGTCATTTCGCTGTCGGACCGGCCCATCGAGTTCGGACGCGCGTCCCCTGACGCCACGCAGTTTTTCGAAGCCTACCGTCTGGAGCAGTCGCAATGTATCTGGGAGGGGCTCTGACCATGAAATACCATTTTCATGACCTCAGGGCGTTTCTGAAATCCAGTGCGGCCTTGGAGGTACGCAATATGATCCGATCCGGTTTCGGACCTGGCCCTGTTTTCTCAGTGAATGATCAAATTGAAGAGGTGGCGGCATGCTGAAGCACCGCGGATTTCCCGGTCGTCTGGCGGGAACCGATTTTCAGTTCACCATTCGGCGGGCCAATCCCAAAGGGGTCACGCCGCTGACCCGTCGCGAACGGTTTCGCGACCGCAAGCCAGCGGACCGCCGCGCGGATGTCGCGTTTCTGCAGGCGTTGTGGGAGCATTTTGGCGACCAACCTTTTGAACGCGGCAATCTGGATGCCGGACGCCTGAGTTGGTTGTTCGAGCGTGAGGTTATCCCGGCCGAAGACCCGTTTGATCCGGCCAACTACGGCGCGCTTCTGATGATTGATCCGGATGTGGCGCGGGTGTCATTTCCCGACATTTTCGACGGGGTGCGCTGATCGTGCAATTCATGACCGCACATATCCCGTTTGGGCCTGTCCAGGCCAAAACCCTGCCCGATGCCGGGCAGGGTCGGTTTGTGCGGTCAGAAATTCAGCTGAGCGGCCACCTGCACGCGGTTGCCGTCAAAGGTGCGGCCTGTGGGCGCGTCATTCCGCTCGCCATAGATATACTCGGCGCTGAGGGTCAAACTGTCCGTCGCCTTGTAGAAGGCGTTGACATGGATCGTCTCAAGCTCGGTAAAGGCCAGCGTACCGGTCGAGGTCGGGAGGTCGTAATCCTCTTTACCGTAGGCGATGCCGACGTTCCATTTTGGGCCGATGTCCTGACGGAATTCGATGGTATAGCCATCCACATCGTTGGCCTGACCGCCGACAACGGGATCACCCAGGCCGATCAGGTAGGGCCCAAGCGCCTCGCCGGTGACATAGTTGATCTGGAACAGGCCGCCTTCCCACGGACGGACCGAGCCGGACAGGGTAAGACCGGTCTGATCAACTTCGACGCCGCCGCTTTCCGCGGTGCCATAGAGCGCGGCGGCGCGCGCGATGTAAGTGCCGTCATTGAATTCCGCCGAAGCGGTCAGCACCGGATCCTGCGAGTTCGACCCGCTGACATTCTCTTCGACAGAAACTGCGAAGGTCGTGTTGGTTCCGAATTTGTTGGAGTACCTCACCTGAGGTACGCGGGCAAAGGCGATCCCGACCGGGCCGTTGAATTCCACCGAGGTCGGATATGTGTCGAGTGGCTGGAAATTGGTCCAGTACTGTCCGATCAGCCAGGCGTCGCCCACCCGGATATTGGCGTGGCGCAGGCGGAATTCGGCCGTGCCATTCGACGCGAACAGGTCAACCTCCAACTGACCGTCGATATCGCCGATGGCGCTGGGCGTACTGGTGCGCAACCCGATCCGCGACTGACGAACGGTCGCGCCGAACGTGCCGCTGGTTGCGGCCGACGGCTCGCCGATAACGTTGACGAAGGCGGTATCACCCTGATCGAACTCGAAGTCATAGAAGAAGTCGGCCTTGACGTAACCGTAGACGTCCAGCGTTGTGTTGCCAACGCGCAGGTCGCCGGTCCCCGAGCCGGGGTTCTCAGCCTCCAGCGCCTCGACGCGGGCCCGCAGCGCGTCAAGTTCGGCCTGGGTCTGGGCATCTTGGGCATAAGCAAGCGAGCTGGTCACACTAAACGCGGTGGCAGCAAGCAGAAATGCCGTTTTCCCTTTTATAATCATGTGGATGTTTCCTTGTGTGCGAGTGTGCACGCGCACCGTTCCACGCAGGGGAAAATCTGGGAAATCACGAGATCGGGACCAAGAAGCGGATTTTTCACAAGAAAAATTGTGCTGCGCGTTGCTTTTTTTCACACGCCGGTGACCCGCGCGGTCAAGGCCCGGCGAATGTGGAACAATTGCGCGGCTTTCGCGGTTGCAGTACGTGATGATGCGTCTGCAGAAACCGCAGAAAACGGGCCGCTTTGTAACGGAAGTGTGACGCTGCCGCCGGCAGGTGTGGGCTTTTGCGGTCAACAACCTATCGGCGTAAATCTGCGCGGGAATTTGCCCAATGGGCAGATTCCAGCCGGAAAATTCGCGGGCGGTGAATCTTCGTTTGCACCCTCTGCCGGGGCGTGCATGTTGAACGGGCCGTGCGGCTCTACTTTGCCTGCGCCGCACAAGCACCTACTATTCCGTACCCCTTCCTTCCGCGGGCAGGTTTGTGATCCCCACAAAATCCTGCCCGCGTTTTTCTTTGCGCCTGATCCGTGCCCGAGGCGGCATAAACCTGCGCAATTCTCCGGTTCACGGCGCCTGATATTGAATAACAACCGGTATTTCCGGCATCTGCCCCCAGAAACGTCAATAATCTTAAAAGGGCAGAAATCATGCGATTCCCGAGATACTTCCTTGCACTGGCAACCTGCGCGGGCCTTGCGGCCTGTGGCGACTCGACCGGCGAACAAGCACTGCTTGGCGGCGGCGCCGGGGCTGTCGGCGCGGCGGTCGTCAACGCTGATCCGCTGTTCGGTGCCGTTGTCGGTGCCGCGGGCAACGTGCTGTACTGCAAGACGCAGAACAACTGTAGGTAACACCGATTTCTCCGGGGCGCGTGTCGCCCCGACCGTCATCGCGCATCACGCCGTCGTGGGGTTCCGTCCCCGCGGCGGCGTTTTGCGTTTCCAGAACACCAAGACAAAGGACGTTTCATGTTCAACAAGATCCTGATTGCTAACCGGGGCGAGATCGCCTGCCGCGTCATCAAGACCGCCCGCAAGATGGGCATCGGCACCGTCGCCATCTATTCGGATGCGGACAAGAACGCCCTACATGTGGAAATGGCGGACGAAGCCGTTCATATCGGCCCGCCGCCTGCAAACCAGTCCTATATCGTGATCGACAAAGTGATGGACGCGATCCGCAAAAGCGGCGCACAGGCGGTGCACCCCGGATACGGCTTCCTGTCGGAAAACGCCAAGTTCGCCGAGGCGCTGGACGCCGCAGGCGTGGCTTTTGTCGGACCGCCCGTCGGTGCGATTGAAAGCATGGGCGACAAGATCACCTCGAAGAAGATCGCGCAGGATGCCGGGGTTTCGACGGTACCCGGTTACATGGGCCTGATCGAAGACGCGGACGAGGCCGTGAAGATCAGCCAGGAGATCGGCTATCCGGTCATGATTAAGGCCAGCGCCGGCGGCGGCGGCAAGGGCATGCGGATCGCGTGGAATGATGACGAGGCGCGCGAAGGCTTCCAGTCGTCCAAGAACGAGGCCGCAAACTCTTTCGGTGACGACCGGATTTTCATCGAGAAATTCGTGACCCAACCGCGCCACATTGAAATTCAGGTTCTGTGCGACAGCCACGGCAACGGCATCTATCTGGGTGAGCGCGAATGTTCGATCCAGCGCCGCAACCAGAAAGTAGTGGAAGAAGCCCCGTCGCCATTCCTCGACCCTGAAACCCGAAAGGCGATGGGGGAACAGGCCGTCGCTCTGGCCAAGGCAGTGGACTATGCCAGCGCGGGGACGGTGGAGTTCATCGTGGATGGCGACAAGAATTTCTACTTCCTCGAAATGAATACCCGTCTGCAGGTGGAACACCCGGTGACAGAGTTGATCACCGGCGTCGATCTGGTTGAACAGATGATCCGCGTCGCAGCGGGTGAGCCTCTGTCGATCACGCAGGACGACGTGACGCTCACCGGGTGGGCCATAGAAAACCGCCTGTATGCCGAGGATCCTTATCGCAATTTCCTGCCCTCGATCGGCCGCCTGACCCGCTATCGCCCACCGCAGGAAACCGCCGCGGGTCCGCTGCAGGTGAATGGCAAATGGCAGGGAGACGCGCCTGAAGGTGAGGCCGCCGTGCGCAACGATACCGGCGTCTATGAAGGCGGCGAAATCAGCATGTATTACGACCCGATGATCGCCAAGCTCTGCACCTGGGCCCCAACCCGCGAGCAGGCGATTGAGGCAATGCGCGTGGCGCTGGACAGTTTCGAGGTCGAAGGCATCGGTCACAACCTGCCGTTCCTGTCCGCCGTGATGGACCACCCGAAATTCGTCAGCGGCGACATGACGACCGCCTTTATCGCCGAGGAATACCCGGAGGGGTTCGACGGCGTGACACTGCCCGAAGCCGATCTGCGCCGCATCGCGGCCTCGTGCGCGGCCATGCACCGGGTTGCAGAGATTCGGCGCACTCGCGTGTCTGGTCGGATGGACAACCATGAACGCAAAGTCGGTAAACGCTGGGTTGTGACGTTGCAGGGTCAGGAGTTCGCGGTTCAGGTGAATGCGGACAAAGAAGGCGCAACGGTCAAGTTCGAAGACGGCTCGACCCTGCGCGTTGCGTCCGACTGGACCCCAGGGGATCAGTTGGCGGTGCTCGATGTCGACGGCGCCCCGTTGGTTCTGAAGGCCGGCAAGGTCTCGGGCGGTTTCCGGATTCGCAACCGGGGCGCTGATATGAAAGTTCATGTGCGGCGTCCGCGACAGGCGGAACTGGCCCGGCTGATGCCCGAGAAGCTGCCGCCGGATACCTCGAAAATGCTGCTCTGCCCGATGCCCGGACTGATCGTGAAGGTCGATGTCGAAGTAGGGCAGGAGGTCCAGGAAGGTCAGGCGCTGTGTACGGTTGAGGCGATGAAGATGGAAAACATCCTGCGCGCGGAAAAGAAGGGCACCGTCTCCAAGATCAACGCAGGCCCCGGCGACAGCCTTGCCGTGGACGATGTGATCATGGAATTCGAATGATCATGTCCGCGTTTTTGCCAATCCCCCAAAAGGACCCGGCCAATTGCGCCGGGGCGATGGGGCGTGGCGAAGGCGCTCAGCCGCCCTCGCGCCGTTCGCGAATCTCGCGTTCGCGCAGGGGGGTCTTGTCAATCGAGCGACCGATTTCGCGCACGCTCCAGGGGGAAGGCTTGCGCAGTTTGACGACACCGTCCTTGTCAACGAACACCATCTGGAACCCGCGCGGGCGCAGTTGCGTCCGGATCGGGGACCGGGCCGCAGGATCGGTATCTGTCAGGACGATCACGTCCCGTTCGCGCATGGCGTCTTCGCCTTCCAGCAGCATGTCGATCTGCTGCCGAAACCGCGGATCGGCAGGGGTGTCGGCAAAGACGACGATGGGCCGGTTGACCCAAAGATATTCGCTCAGCTCGCTGTCACCGGCGGGACGGACAAAGCTGTCATCGGCAGGGGCTGTCCCGTCGGCGGCCACAGCAGCCAGCGGGAATAGTGCCGAGAAAACAAGGGCAAGCGTTCGTGTCATGGGGCCTCCTGTTCGTTTGAATATAGCCTCTGTGCCGATGAATGCGACCAGCGAATTGCACGCAGCGTTCAAAATGTTGCGTCCGACCATGCCCGAAGGGGCGCCACAGATGATCACACCGCGCGGGCAGCGCCCCGGCGCGATCCGAATCGAGAAAAGGAAATCGCAATGACCGATACCAAAAACTGGCAGGCGCTGGCCGAGAAAGAGCTGCGCGGCCGTCCGTTGGACGACCTGACCAAAGAGACGCTGGAAGGCATCGACGTCAAACCGCTCTACACGCAGGCAGACACCGCCGATCTGCCGCATATGGGGTCTCTGCCCGGGTTCGGGCCATTCACGCGTGGGGTAAAGGCGACGATGTATGCTGGCCGCCCGTGGACGATCCGTCAGTACGCGGGCTTTTCGACCGCCGAGGAATCGAACGCATTCTATCGCCGTAATCTGGCCGCCGGTCAGCAGGGTGTTTCGGTGGCCTTCGATCTGGCGACGCACCGGGGTTATGACAGCGACCACCCGCGCGTCGTCGGTGATGTGGGCAAGGCAGGCGTGGCAATCGACAGTGTCGAGGACATGAAGATCCTGTTTGATGGCATCCCGCTGGACAAGGTCTCGGTCTCGATGACCATGAACGGTGCGGTGGTTCCGATTCTGGCCAGTTTCATCGTTGCGGGTGAGGAACAGGGCCATGACAAGTCCGTGCTGTCCGGCACCATTCAGAACGACATTCTGAAAGAGTTCATGGTGCGCAACACTTATATCTACCCGCCCGAACCGTCGATGCGGATCATCTCGGACATCATAGATTACACCTCGAACGAGATGCCCAAGTTCAACTCAATCTCGATCTCGGGCTATCACATGCAAGAGGCCGGGGCGAACCTGGTGCAGGAACTGGCCTATACGCTGGCGGACGGGCGCGAATATGTCCGCGCTGCCACGCAGGCCGGGATGGATGTTGACAAGTTCGCGGGTCGCCTGTCGTTCTTCTTTGCAATCGGCATGAACTTCTTCATGGAAATCGCCAAGCTGCGTGCGGCCCGCACGCTGTGGCATCGGGTCATGACGGATTTCGGGGCCAAGTCCGAACGGTCGAAAATGCTGCGGACCCACTGCCAGACCTCGGGCGTGTCGCTGCAGGAACAGGACCCCTATAACAACGTCATCCGCACCGCCTACGAGGCGATGAGCGCAGTTCTGGGCGGCACCCAGTCGCTGCACACCAATGCGCTGGACGAGGCGATTGCCCTGCCCACCGATTTCTCGGCCCGCATCGCGCGGAACACGCAACTGGTGCTGCAGGAGGAAACCGGCGTGACCGATGTGGTCGATCCGCTTGCCGGGTCCTACTACATCGAAAGCCTGACCAATGAACTGGTCGAAAAGGCCTGGGCGTTGATGGAAGAAGTCGAGGATATGGGAGGCATGACCAAAGCCGTCGCCTCCGGTATGCCCAAATTGCGGATCGAGGAAAGCGCGGCACGCCGTCAGGCCATGATCGACCGAGGCGACGAGGTGATCGTCGGCGTCAACAAGTACCGCAAGGAACAGGAAGACCCGATCGACATTCTGGACGTCGACAATGTCGCCGTGCGCGATGCGCAGGTCGCGCGTCTGGAACGTATCCGCGCCACCCGCGACGAGGCCGCCTGCCAACAGGCGCTGGCCGCGCTAACCAATACCGCCCGCGAGGGCGGCAACCTGCTGGCTGCCGCGATCGAGGCCGCCCGCGCCCGCGCATCCGTAGGAGAGATCAGCATGGCAATGGAGAAAGAGTTCGGCCGACACCGCGCCGAGGTAAAAACCCTGGCCGGTGTCTACGGTGCCGCGTACGAGGGCGACGAAGGCTTTGCCGCAATCCAGAAATCAATCGAGGAATTCGCCGAAGCCGAAGGCCGCCGCCCGCGTTTGTTGGTGGTCAAGATGGGGCAGGACGGGCATGACCGCGGGGCCAAGGTGATCGCCACGGCCTTCGCCGATATCGGGTTTGACGTGGATGTGGGGCCGCTGTTCCAGACACCCGCCGAGGCTGCGCAGGATGCGGTCGACAACGACGTGCATGTGGTCGGCATTTCGTCACAGGCGGCGGGTCACAAGACGCTGGCCCCGCAACTGGTAGAAGAGCTGAAAAAAGCTGGGGCCGAGGACATCATCGTCATTTGTGGCGGGGTTATCCCGCAACAGGACTACCAGTTCCTCTATGATCATGGTGTGAAGGCCATCTTCGGTCCGGGAACCAACATCCCCGAGGCGGCACAGGACATTCTGCGCCTGATTGGCGAGGCGCAGAGCTGACCGAAGATTTTTCGACGAAAAATCTTGTGATCCCGCGCCTTTGGCGAAAACATGCGGCCAGCCCCTTTTGGGCTGGCCGCATTGCATAGGAGGCGCGCGTGTTACTGGATCATCTGGCCGTGACGGGCGAAACGCTTGATGAGGCGTCCGCCTATATCGAGCAGGCATTGGGAGTACCGTTGCAGGAGGGCGGCAAGCACGAGACCTTCGGCACTTACAACCGGTTACTGGGTCTGCGGGATGGTCTGTATCTGGAAGCCATCGCGATTGATCCCGAGGCGGCGAACCCGCAGCGAACCCGCTGGTTCGATCTTGACCGGTTTCAGGGGCAGCCGCGCCTGACCAACTGGATCTGCAGGGTTTCGGATATTGTGGAATCACTGAGCGTTTTCCCGAATGGGGTCGGTACGCCCATCGAACTGGCCCGGGGCGCGTTGCGGTGGCAAATGGCGGTGCCGCCCAACGGACGATTGCCATTCGACAATCTGTTTCCGGCGCTCATCCAATGGCATGGCGACCTGCACCCCGCCAGGATGCTGCAGGATAGCGGGTGCCGCCTGCGCCGCTTGGTGGTTTTTCATCCGGATGCGCTGGAACTGGCCAGATTGCTGGGCGATCTGGATCACGTTGTGTTCGATTCAGGCCCTGCGGCGCTTCGGGCCGAGTTCGAGACACCTCATGGCATGCGCGTGCTGGAATGATCGTCCGGCAGGCCAGTGTCGCGGATGCCGAAAGTATCGCCGCAATCACAAACGCGATCATCCGCGATACGCTGGTCACTTTCACAACGACCGAGCGCAGTACGAAAAGCATCGCGGCAGATATCGAAACCCGTGGGCCCGCGTATCTTGTGGCCGAAGGAAACGGCGCGACACTTGGCTTTGCAACTTACGGCACGTTTCGGGCTGGCCCGGGGTATGCGCAGTGCCGCGAACACACAATCCAACTGGCACCCGACGCGCGCGGTCAAGGCGTGGGGCGGGCGTTGATGTCGGCGCTTGAAGACGTGGCGCGGGCGGATGGCGTGCATGTTCTGGTGGCCGGGATATCTTCGGCCAATCCGGGCGCGGTTGCCTTCCATGCGGCGCTTGGCTTTATGCAGGTCGGTGTCATGCCCGAAGTTGGTATCAAATGGGGCCGACGGCTGGATCTTGTGCTGATGCAGAAAATTCTTGCCGCGGAGTGATCTGTCGCACCTGACAGTCGTGCAATAGGTCGCTAGGGTGCGCTCATGTCGATTTGGACCCGCATATCCGACGCGTTGAGCGCGCTTGCCCAGGGCGAAAGCCTTGCGGCGGTTTTTGAGAAATTGCGAACTCCGCCGGAACGGTCCGTTGCGTTTGCGATCGCGGTAATTGCGCTGGGCGCGAAGATGGCCAAGGCCGACGGGCGGGTGACGCGGGACGAAGTGACCGCATTCCGTGATGTGTTCCAGATCGCGCGCGAGGATGAGGCTGGCGCCGCCCGCGTCTTTGACATGGCCCGCACGGATGTCGCCGGGTATCAGGACTATGCCCGCAAGATCGCACGGATGTTTGCCGATGACAGCACCACGCTGTGCGACCTGATGGAGGGGCTGTTCCACATCGCGATGGCCGATGGTTTTTATCATCCCAATGAAAACGAGTTTCTGGAAGAAGTCAGCCGGATTTTCGGCCAGACCGAAGCGCAGTTTCTGGCGCTGCGGGCGCGGTTCGTTCCGGACGCGCCCAAGGACCCATACACCGTTCTGGGCGTGCCCCGCGACATGCCGCTGCCCGATATTCGCAAGGTCTGGCGGCAACTTGTCCGCGAAACACATCCCGATGCAATGATGGCCCGGGGCGTCCCGGAAGAGGCGATCCGACTGGCCGAAAAGAAGATGATCGACATCAACCGCGCCTGGGACGAGATCAACGGCGCGCGAGCCTGACGGGATGCGCTTGGCGACCTACAATATCGAATGGTTCGCCAACCTGTTCAACCGTCGTGATGAGTTGCTGATGGATGACGGCTGGTCCGGCCGCCACGATGTAACAAGGGCGCAGCAGGTCGAAGCGATCGCCAAGGTTCTGACGGCGGTGGACGCAGATGCGATCCTGATTGTCGAGGCTCCCAATACCGGTAAAACCCAAAACACGGTGCGCGCGCTGCAGAACTTTGCCGCCGCCTTTGATCTGCGCACGACAAACGCGGTGATGGGTTTCGCCAATGACACCCATCAGGAGCTTGCCCTGCTTTACGATCCCGCCGTACTGACGGTGCGGCACGATCCGCAAGCCGGGAACGAAAGGGCGCCGCGTTTTGATGACGTCCTGCACATCGACCTTGATATAGATGCCACCGAAGATCAGGTACGGTTCTCCAAACCGCCCATGGAGCTTGAGGTCCTGACCCGCAAGGGTGCAAGGTTTCGCCTGATCGGGGCTCATCTGAAATCCAAGGCGCCCCACGGTGCCGGATCGCGCGACGAGGCGATCCGCATCTCAATCGCCAACCGCCGCAAGCAGCTTGCGCAGGCCGTCTGGCTGTCGCGTCGGGTCAGGGCGCATATCGGGGCCGGGGATCAGGTCATTCTGATGGGGGATTTGAATGATGGACCGGGTCTTGATGAGTTTGAACATCTGTTCGGGCGATCCTCGGTCGAGATTGTGTTGCAGGCGGGATTGTTCGACCCCCACGCGGTCACGGCACATGGGCCAAGGCCGGGCTCTGTGCCTGCAACGGCCCGGTTTGCCCGGCCGGGCGAGCGGCAGTTCCTTGAGGCGCTGCTGGATTACATCATGATCAGCGACAACCTGCGGGCATTCCACCCTGACTGGCGCATCTGGCACCCGATTCGCGACAGTGCCTGTCAGGCCTCCCGCGAATTGCAAAACGCGCTGATAACCGCATCCGATCATTTTCCGGTCACTCTTGATATTGATCTGTAAGCTTTCATCCCGCACCCGCTGCGCCTATATTTTCGGGTATGAGACATGTTTTTCCGATCTGTGCGATTTCGGCGGCCCTTGCTCTGCCTGCCTTTGCCGACGAAGACACTGGTAAATCGTTGATGGAGCAGGGTGCAGAACTGTTCTTTGAAGGGTTGCGCCAGGAAATGGAGCCCGCGCTGGAAGACCTGCAAGGGCTGGTCAATCAGTTCGGCCCCGCGATGCAGTCCTTTTTCGAGGAGATGGGCCCGGCGCTGGCTGACTTGGCCGGCGAAATTCAGGATTGGAGCACCTATGAGGCGCCCGAGATGCTGCCAAACGGCGATATCATAATTCGGAAAAAACCGCCTGAGAACCCGCAGGACATCCCCGAACAAACCGAACAGGACCCGGATGGCGCAACGGAAATCTGACGCCTATCCCTTGATGATGACCCGGGTCTCGGACTTCAGCGCATTCGCCAGCGAATTCAGGCGCGACTCGGCCACCTCGTTGAACAGCGGTCGGGCGGCGGCGGGCAGGCGCAGTTCCAGCAGGTGCTTTTTGGGATAAAACCGCAATGTTCCCATCGTGGCGTCGCTTTGCATCCACAGCATCGCGCCGAACCGCATGGCTTTGCCCAGAATCTCGGCCTGTTTCTGGTCTTTTTCCTCTAACAGCTTGTACAGGGGCTCAAACCTGTTGCCTTCGCGCTTGTTGCGATAGCGGTGCTGCAGGGCGAGGCCGATGAAAATACGCTCGGAATGTTTCAGACCGCCCAGATTGGCGCGGGTGACATTGTCGAAACACACCTCGGCCCGGTAATCGGGATGCGCGCGCCAGCTGACGTCATGCAGCAGACATGCCGCCTTGACCAGCCGAACCCTTGCGGGCGGGGCCGATTTGAACAGGGGCATTACGAATTCATAAAGGTGTTTGCCAAAGCCGGGCAGGCGGGCATCCTTAGCCTCCGAGAACCGGCTGGCCTCGATCAGCGGGTCGCGATCTCGCAGGTCTTGCGGCATCTGTTCATACAGCAGACCTTCGCGAATACCATAGCTTGAGATCGCGATGTCCTTGGGTTTGAACGTGCGGATCAACCGGGCCAGCACATCCATCGCATAAGGGATCAGCGCCATGCGCGAGCTTGAAACCCCGGCCTGACTGCGCAGTTTTTCAGGGTCGCCTTTTTCGATGAACTTGATGGTTTCACGAACCTGCGTGGTGGTCATCCGGTATTCATGCAGGACGTTCAGGGGATACCCCCGGCGCAGCATGTCCAGACGCGCAAAGGCACGCCAACTGCCCCCGACCAGGAACAGGCGGTCGCGCTGAAGACCCATCTGATCGCGCAGGTCTTCCATGGTGGTTTTGATATGCGCTTTGCGTGCCCGGCGACCGCCCTTGATGTCGCGCAGCTTGAGCGGGCCAAGAGCCGATGTCAGACGCCGCCCGACATCGCCGTCGCCGATTTCAGCCAGTTCCATCGACGACCCGCCGATGTCGCAGATCAGTCCATAAGCGCCCGGCCAGCCCAGCAAAACGCCCTGTGCGGACAGGCGCGCCTCTTCCCCGCCGTCGATGACCGATACGGTCAGCCCCGTCTCGGATTTGACCTCGTCGCAAAAATCCGGCCCGTCTTCTGCCTCGCGAACGGCTGCGGTGGCCACGACGTGCAGCCCGGGCAGGTTCAGATCGTCGGCAAGCCGGGCAAACCGGCGCAGCGCGGAAAGCGCACGCACGCGTCCGCGGGGGTTGAGGCGACCGGTTTCCGAGAGGCCGGCCCCAAGCTCGCACATGACTTTTTCGTTGTAGAAATAGGCCGGAGACCGTGCCGCGCCGTCAAAGATCACCATCCGGACCGAGTTCGACCCGACATCGACGACACCTACGCGGGACAGGGCCCGGGCCTCGGGGTTGTCAAACAATGGCTTTCCGAAAGGCCCCCAGTCCGGGATGTCGGTTTCGAAGCTCTGATCCATGTCTTTTCCAGGTTTGCCGCCAGCAGAATGCGAAATCACCCGTTGCGGGTCAATTGTCGGATCAGACATCTTCCGCATCCGCGTTGAGAACCCTGACCGCCAGCGCCCGGGTGATCTCGCGTTTCTCCGACAGGGCAATGCAATCCAGCCGCTTGACCACGTCGGCTGCCGTTTCAAAGCGCCGGTCCATGTGCTTGACCAGATATGAAATGACTTCGGGGCCGGGGTTCAGCTGGCGGTCGATGAACAGCTTGGCCAGAACCGCCCCCAAAAGCGCGTCGTCCGGGGGATCAAGGGCAACGTGATGGGCGCCTTCTATGCGGCTCTGCAGGTCCGGCAGCGGCAACTGCCACAGCTTGGGCACAAGACGCCCTGTCATCAACAGGGTCTGTCCCTCGGCCAGGGCCAGGTTGTGCAGGTGAAACAGGGCCTTCTGTCGCTCCGGGTCGTCCGCGATCATCGGCACATCTTCAACTGCAACCGGCCTGCGTGCCAGATCGGGCACGGCGTCATAGTTCAAATCCCTGGCCGGGATGATCCGACCGCCGGTTTCAGCCGCCCAAACATGGGCAAGGTGCGTCTTGCCGGCCCCGGCCGGACCGCTGAGCACCAGCTTGTTGCCAGGCCAGGACGTGGCCGAGATCATTGCAACAGCCAATGCGTTGGCCGGGGACACAAAGAAATCCTCACGCCCCAGCGCGGTCTTGGCCGGAAGATCAAAGCTTAGCTGTCGGGCCATTTATTCGTTTTCCTGATTCAACCCTTCGAGGCCGGTATACAACCGGCTGTCCAGATAAATCGACGTGGCGAACCGCGCCACCACGCCCAATGCCGCGGCAACAGGCACCGCGACCAACATGCCGACAAAGCCGAACAAGGCACCGAAAACCGACAGGGCCAGCAGCAGCCAGACAGGGTGCAGCCCGACGGAGCTGCCAACCAGCTTGGGGGTCAGAAAGTTGCCCTCGGTCACCTGTCCCAGCGCAAAGATACCGGCGACCAGACCGATATGGGCCCAATCGCCCCAGAACTGGAACATGGCCAGACCAATGGCCAGACTGCCGCCGATCAGCGCGCCAAGATAGGGGATGAACGTGACCAGGCCAGCGATGAAGCCGACGATCAGGCCGAATTGCAGACCCACCAGCATCAGCGCCACCGCGTAATAGGTGCCGAGGATCAGGCACACCGTGCCCATGCCGCGCACGAACGAGGCCAGAACCGCATCAATCTCACCTGCCAGACGCTTGATCGTTGGGGCGTGATCGCGGGGCAAAAGCTCTCCGATCCGGGCAATCATGCGGTCCCAGTCCAGCAACAGATAAACAGCCACCACCGGAACGATGACCAGCAGGACAACGACGTTGATCGCGGACCCCAGCGAGGCCACAACCGATTGCAGAACGTCACCCGTTTTCGATTGCAGCGTCTCACCCAACGACACCAGAGCCTGATGCGAGCTGGATTCACGGTCCAGCAGCGACGGGAATTGTTTTTCGATGAAGCCGCGCAACTCCTTGAACAGGCTGGGCATCACTTCGATCAGGTCGATCAGCTGCGTGATCAGCGCGGGAACCACCATCAGGACCATCAGGACAAAGCCCAGAATTCCAACAATTGTAATGATCCCAGTGGCGGCCATGCGCGACAGGCCCAGATTTTCAAGCCGGTCCGCGACCGGGTCAAGGAAATAGGCGATCGCGCCTCCGATGACAAACGGCAGCAGAACGTCGCCAAGGGCCCACAACAAAAGAACAAATACCGCGGTGGCAATGCCCCAGTATCTTAGCTGATCCTTCACCGGCAAAGCCATGGCTGTCCCCTTGTTTCGGCCGTTGCACGTGTTCTTGGCGTATGCGGCCCCGCGATGCAAGCGCTTCATGCCCGGCTGAATTCGGGTGGCTAATCGCTCAGCGTTCCCAGTTCGGGGGTCTCGTCATCTGCTGCTTCGTCCGGCCAGTTGGTACGCCAGATCTCGGCCGACCAATGGCCGCAATGCACGGGTGGGCGGTCGAACCCCGGCAAAGGAGGAAGCAGGGGCGTGACAATAACGTCATGACGCGGAACGGCGAAATAGGGAAAAGAATACCGTTCGCTGCCCGAGCGATTGACCACCCGGTGCGGTGTGGATTTCAGGCGGCCACCGGACCACAGTTCAAGCATGTCACCGATATTGACGATGAAACCGCCCGGCGGGCAGTCCGGGGTGATCCAGCCCCCGTCTTGCGTGCGCACTTCCAGCCCACCGACGGGGTCAGGGGCGATTATGGTCAGGGCATCGGTGTCCTTGTGTGGATGAATGCCATAGCCCGTATCGTCCGGGGCCTGAGGTGGATAGTGCAACAGGGTCATGTTTGTCATTGGATCGCGGAAGGCGTCGCACAAAGTGTTTGCCGAAAGCCCCAACCCCACCTCAACCGCGCGCAGCAGCATGTCGGCAACGGTATCCAGACGGGACCAATAGTCCAGAATGACCGAACGCGCGTCCGGAACCTCTGGCGGCCACAGGTTTGGACCGTAAAGCGCGCAGTCCTTGCGGATGGGCGCATCCTCGGCGACTTCGAAGTGCAGCTTATAGCCTTCGTATTTGTCCGCCCGGCCTGATCCGTCATTCGGCGTGAAAAACCCCAACGGGATATAACCGCGATAGTTTTCTCTTGTGATGGCCCGATCCCATTTCAGGCGCTCTTCGATGTCGAAGACTGCCTGGACACAGCTACGCATGTCTTCAACAATTTGCTGGGAAAGGCCCGTTCTGGTAATCGACAGAAATCCGATCTGGGTAAACGCCTCCATGACTTGCCGAACCGCCCGATCATAGTCAGGATGGCCTGCATCATGCAGCGGAGCGATGTCGATCGTTGGGACACGGTCCATCAGTGAATCCGGACGCCCTGCCGGTCCAGCTCGGCGTGAACCGGGGCCAGGTTCAGCTCGTGCAGGTCCTGATTGCTTTTCAGCGACTGGGCGGCAGCGATCCCCGCGCCCTGACCCATGACGGCGCAGCAGGCCATGTTCCGGGTGGCAGCATGGGCTACCTTGTCGGCCCCGTGCGACCGACCCGCAACCAGCAAGCCCTTGATCCCTTTCGGCAACATCGAACGATAGGGGATTTGCATGTACCGCCCTGTTGTCGGCAGGATCAGAATGCCATAGCCGTCGATGAATTCGGGGTAGATGCCGATTGTATCCTCAAATCGACCCTGATGGCGCGCGTCGTCCTCGGTCATGTTGTAGACCGCGTCGATTTTGCGGGTGTCGCGGATGCCGATGGTCATGCCGAAATTCCGCAGCCGCGCGTTCTCGCAGCCCGGCATGAAGCGGCGCAGGGCGTCGATGGCCAGCATGGATTGGCGACGGCCCTCAATCTCGCCCCGCGTCAAGCTGTCGGGGTCAGTGCCGTCGATTTCGGCCAGATGGATTAGGTTCATGTAGGTCAGCTCACCCGTGTCGTGCATCGCGCCCCAGGTGCCCGCGATGGTGTTCAGATGCGGCGGGATCATCCCCGCATCAATCGCCTGCTGAAAAGGTTTGTGCACGAAGGGAGAAAACATGTCGTCCTCTTTGCCCGAGGTTCCGATGTTCCACTCACCCCCGCCGCCCCAGTCCTTATAGGTCTGCGGGTCGGCCTTCACGCCTTCCGTGAATGCGCGTTTGTCGACGCCGGCCAGATGGAACATGACCGAGGCTGCCATCATTTCTTCGGGTGCGGTCTTGCAGGTGGGCGCGCCCGCGCGGTGGGCCACGTCCGCGTCGCCTGTCGCGTCAATCACGACCCTGGCCAGGATCGCCTCGCGCCCGGCCTTGGATTCGGTGATGATGCCGGTGATCCGGTCGCCCTCAAGGATCGGCGCCACAAACTGCCGGTGCAGCATCGGATGGACACCGGCCTCCGCCACCAGCTTATCGGCGACCAGTTTGAAGCCTTCGCTGTCCAGCTCATAGCTCAGCGACTGGCTTTCGGGCACCGCTGCGCCCATCTCTTTGGCGCGGGTTTCGAACTCCATGCCGATACCGCCGGCCTCGACCGTCTGTTCGTGGCGATACCAGGCGAAACCTTCGACCCCGACGGCAGTGATGTTACCGCCCATGCAGCCGAACCGGTCGACCAGAGACACCTCGGCCCCTGCGCGCGCGGCGGCCAGAGCCGCGGCCAGACCCGCCGGGCCGGACCCGACAACCAGCACATCCGTCTGGTGAACAACGGGTATCTGGCGGGCGGGTTCCTGAATGGTCTGCATTGGGGCCTCGTGAATTTTACATTCCTGTCACAATTGAAGCTCCTGACTGGCGGGTCAATCAAAAATCCGACCGCGCCGAGGTCGCAAAATCACCATTGCCTGATTGCCCCCGGCGGGGCTTTGGCATAAGCAGCTTTGAAGTCGAATTCTCACCTTTGAAGGTCATCCAATGCGCCTCAGCCGTTACTTTTTGCCCGTTCTCAAGGAAAACCCGTCCGAGGCCCAGATCGTCAGCCACCGGCTGATGCTACGCGCCGGGATGATCAAACAGGCTGCCGCCGGGATTTATTCCTGGCTGCCGCTGGGCTTCAAAGTGCTGCGCAAACTGGAAAATATCATCCATGAAGAGCAGGCGCGCGCAGGCCATATCGCGATCCAGATGCCCATTATCCAATCGGCAGACCTATGGCGTGAATCCGGGCGTTATGACGATTACGGTCAGGAAATGCTGCGTATGAAGGACCGGCACGACCGGGATATGCTGTTCACGCCCACAGCCGAAGAACTGGTGACAGACATCTTCCGCGGTCACGTCAACAGCTACAAGGACCTGCCGCTGACGCTCTATCAGATTCAGTGGAAGTTCCGCGACGAAATCCGCCCGCGTTTTGGCGTGATGCGGGGGCGTGAATTCTATATGAAAGACGGCTACAATTTCGACCTGACCAAAGAGGACGCGCTGCACGCCTATAACCGCCATCTGGTCACCTATCTGCGCACTTACGAGCGGATGGGGTTGCAGGCGATCCCGATGCGCGCCGATTCCGGCCCGATCGGCGGCGACAATACGCACGAGTTTCTTGTGCTGGCCGAAACCGGAGAATCCGAGGTCTTCTATGACAGCGCCGTCACCGACCTGTCCTTTGGCGACCGCGAGATTGACTACAACGACAAAGCACAGTGTCAGGCCATCCTTGAGGAATTCACCTCGAAATACGCGCGCACCGACGAAACCCATGATGAGGGGTTGTTCAACCAGATCCCCGAAGACCGTCGCCGCGTGGCGCGTGGGATCGAAGTGGGGCAGATCTTCTATTTTGGCACCAAGTATTCCGAGGCGATGGGCGCGACCGTGCAGGGCCCTGATGGCAAGCCGGTTCCGGTCCATATGGGTAGCCATGGCATCGGTGTCAGCCGCCTGATCGGCGCGATCATCGAAGCCAGCCATGACGACAAGGGCATCATCTGGCCCGAGGGCGTGACCCCGTTCCACTGTGGCATCGTCAATCTGAAGCAGGGCGATGAAGAGGCTGACGCCGCATGTGACAAGCTTTACGGCGCGCTGACCGCGCTGGGTCTGGAACCGCTTTACGATGACCGCAACGAAAGGGCCGGGGGCAAGTTCGCCACAATGGACCTGATCGGCCTGCCATGGCGCATCACAGTTGGCCCGCGTGGTCTGAAAAACGGCGTGGTCGAACTGACCAGCCGCCGTACCGGCGAAAGCGAGGAACTGAGCCCCGAAGCCGCCGTCACCAGGATCGCAAAGATCTATGAGCAAATCGCCTGATCCTTCCGGCGCGCCGCTGATCTCGGTCGTCACCGCCACCCATAACCTGTTGTCCCAGGGGCGTCAGGACGGGTTTCGCGAAGTGATGGCCTGTATGGCGCGCCAGAATTGCGACCGGGCAGAGCACATCATTCAGGACGGGGCCTCGACCGATGGCACGGTCGGCTTCCTGCAGGACCTGACCGCGGAGGCCCCGCGCACGCGCCTGATCAGCGAGCCGGATTCGGGCCTCTACGATGCGATGAACAAAGGGGCGCAGGCCGCGCGGGGCCAATACCTGCTGTTCCTGAACTCTGATGACTCACTGGCCTCCGACGATGTTCTGAACTCAGCGGCGGACAGGTTGACGGTGACCGGTCCCGATTTCTTGTACGGTTCGACTCTGCGCCGATATGAGGACGGAACCGAAACCCGCGAAAAACGGATGTCGCTGACGGCAATTCTGCAGCGCATGCCTTTTTGCCACAACTCGGTCTTTCTGAAACGGGATGTCTTTCTGGCGCTGGGCGGTCACGACACGCAGTTTCGCGTCGCCGCCGATTACGACCTGATGCTGCGGATGCTGGCCGGGGGGTATCAGGGCGAGGGGATGGACGACCCCATCTCATTGTTCTGGAGCAGAGGTGTGACCCAGGACGACAGCCGCACCGGTCAGGACTATGCCCGCGTCTGGTTTAAATATTATGAGGGGTTCAAATCGGCCCGCGGTTTAACCCAGGAGGATTTCCATCGGTTCTACCAGCGCGGCCATATGCCGACAGGGCTTGTTCTGGAACAGTTGCGCCGACCCGGCGCTGCTGAGGCGATAAAGATTGCCGCGCGTCACAGCCTGTGGAAGTCCCTGCGACGGTCAGTCCAGTTCTGGAGGCGGTTTTAGACGCCTTTCGATGACGGGCGGTCGATCAGGATGTCACCGTCCGCCTGATTGCCTCGTGCCACGACCATGGGGCGTCCCAGACGCCGCACCAATTCTCTGAATTCGAACCCGAGAAAGCGCAAACCGCAGACGCGGTCGCCGGTATCCTGGTCCGTGACGCAAAGCCGGCCTTGCCGGAAGACAAGGTGATAGCCCTTGTCCTGCAGGATTTCTGTCAGGCTGCCCCAGCTTGCGGCGCTGGAAAAGACCGGGCGGATTGCGGCGCGCAGCAACGCTGCGGTTTCGCAATCCAGTTCTGTGGAAGCTAATTGGGCAGAAAATGCGCCCCCTGTTTGTGTTTCAAATCGAATACTCATGAGCGACCCCCGCTCTAACTGGTTAAATCCCCCAATACCTAGGGTGACAAAATTCCCCAAAATAAGCAAAACACGAAATATTATTGCGCATGAAATGTTACATTTTGGATTCAGTAAGCCTTGTCCGGCTCACATTGACTTCATAGCTGAAACAATGATCGGTTGTCTGTGAAGGGCTTCACAACCAAGAGTGTAGCGACGCCCATTTGCGTTCACCTTAAATCCGAACAGGTCTGTTTTTCATGATGGCTTGGTGATTCGTTTTCCCCCTTCGCCGGGGTGAATTGGACAGAAACCGAATTGCTGATACACGAAGCAAAACTTTGAAAGGACCTGCGGTTTGCTGAGTTTCGCCACGGTTGTGTATGCCAAGGATTTTCCGTTGCTGGAACTTCAGGCGCTGTCGTTTGCCCGGTTCGTCGATCCCGACCGCGTCGGTTCGATCCATGTGATCATGAATGACATCGACGAAGTGAAACTGCGTGCGAATCTCGAACCCATTCTGGCGGCCTACGGGCCGCTGCGATCGAAGGTTTCGATCCTGAGCGGTGATGATGTTCTGTTGGGGCAGGGACATTGCTTGCGCCGGCCAATGCCGGATCAAATCCTGATTGAAAACCGGTTTCGTATCCCGGTGGCCAGAAAAGGCGGATGGCGCGGGAACAACGGCTATCGCTCGCAGCAGGTTCTGAAACTGGGCGCCGCGCGGGTGGCCGCGTCCGAACACATGGTCATCCTCGATACCAAAAACGTGTTTCTGAGGGCCTTTGACGACGCCGAGTATTTCGCGGCCAACGGTGCAGCCCGCATACCTTTCGTCGGGATCAAAAGCGATTTTCACCATAGATGGCTGTGCGAAAGTCTGGACGCGCTGGACGTTCCGCATCCTGATCTGAACCAGTTGCACACAACGACGTTCTCAACACCTTTCCCGGTACGCCGCTCGCTTATCCTGGCGCTGCTGGACGAGATCAACGCACGCTATGGTTCGGTTCAGGCTCTGTTTGCCTCGCGCAGACGGCCGTCCGAGTTCATGTTGATGAATGCCTTTTGCCTGAAGTCCCCGGAAGGATATGAGCCCTGGTTCGAAAATACGACCAATTGGAACGTCGGATTGTGGCCGACCTTTTCGGCGGAAGAGCTTGCCGCCAAGATGACCCGGCTGGACGATCCCTGTGCGCTGACGCTGGGACTGCATAACCGGGCCCTGGCCAAACTGCCCGCTGATCTGCGCGACCGGGTGTTCTCTGAACTGGAAAGCCGCGAAATATGCGAGCGGTCCAAAGCAAAGGCCGTTCTGAACCGAACCGCGGCCCTGACCGGCTGACAACCAACTTGACCATCCGGCGAAATGCCGAAAGGGTCGGGCCAAACAAAAAACCGGAGCAGACATGGCCAAGACGCCGCCGCCCTTTGCCCCATTTGAATGGAAGATCGCCTGGCGATACCTGCGCGCGCGCCGGGCCGAGGGCGGCGTCAGCGTGATGACTTGGATTTCCCTGATTGGGATCACATTGGCCGTTTTCGCTCTGATCGCCACGCTGGCGGTGCGGTCCGGGTTCCGGTCCGAATTTGTGGGCACAATTCTGGGGGCAAATGCCCACGTCACGGTTTTTTCCGCAGGAAATTTCGACGCGCAGGGACGCTTGGACCGGACCATCGCGGATTATGACGGCGTCACCAAACGCATCGCGCAGGTGCCCGGCGTTGTTCGCGCCGCACCTTTGGTCAAAGGGCAGGTTCTGATTACCAATCGCGAACGCAGCAGCGGGGTCGAAGTGTTCGGCATTCAACCCGACGATCTGCTGGACCTGCCCGGTGTCGCCGAAAGCGAACGGGTCGTCGGGGATCTGTCGGAATTTCAGAACGGGCAAGATGTCATCGCCATTGGTTCGGGGGTGGCGCGCAGCATCGGCGCGACCGTGGGTGACACCGTCAAACTAACCTCACCCAATGGGGTGAAAACAGCCTTTGGCACGTCACCCCGCGTGAACGCCTATCGTGTGGTCTATGTGTTCTCGGCCGGGCGCTACGATATCGACCGAACCCGTGTCTATATGCCATTCGAGCAGGCGCAGAGCTTTTTTAACCGTGAAGGCGTGGCGGATGAAATCGAAGTGATGGTCGAACACCCCGAGGAACTGACGCCGATTCTGATCCCGATCCTTGAGGCGGCGGGCGAGCGCAGCCAATTATGGACATGGCAGGACGCCTCGGGCGGGTTCCTGCGGGCGCTGGAAGTCGAGGACAACGTGATGTTCATCATCCTGTCGATCCTCGTGCTGATTGCGGCGATGAATATCGTTTCGGGCCTGATCATGCTGGTAAAGAACAAAGGCCGCGATATCGGCATCCTGCGCACCATTGGCCTGAGCGAAGGGTCGGTCCTGCGGGTGTTTTTCATTTGCGGTGCTTTCACCGGCATCATCGGCACTGCGATGGGTGTGATCGTGGGCTGCCTGTTTGCGATCTATATCGACCCGATTTTCTCGTTCGTGAACTATGCGATGGGCGGCGGCGTGTGGGACCCGTCGATCCGGGGCATCTACGCTCTGCCGGCCGAACTGCATCTGTCGGATGTCCTCAAGGCGATCGGATTGTCGCTGGGGCTGTCCTTCTTTGTCACGTATTTCCCCGCCCGCCGCGCGGCGCGGCTGAACCCGGTCGAGGCGCTGCGCTATGAGTGATGTGACGATGCGGCTGAACGGCCTGACCAAAACCTATCTCAAGGGTACTCCGGGCGAGGTTCAGGTGTTGCGCGGTGCCGATCTGGAATTGCGCGGCGGCGAGGCGGTGGCCTTGGTGGCGCCGTCAGGGGCGGGCAAGTCGACCCTGCTTCACATTGCCGGATTGCTGGATACGCCCGATGCCGGGTCGGTCGAGATCGCGGGCCGGAACGTGGCCGGCAAGGGCGACCGCACCCGTACCGCGCTGCGGCGACAGGATGTTGGGTTCGTTTATCAGTTCCACCATCTGCTGCCCGAGTTCACGGCGCTGGAAAACATCACTCTGCCGCAGCTTGCCAATGGTGTATCCGAAAAAGCCGCGCAACAAAGGGCGATGATCCTGCTGGATCGTGTCGGCGTCGCGGCGCGCGCCGATCACCGCCCGGCGGCCCTGTCCGGAGGAGAGCAACAGCGCGTGGCTTTTTGCCGGGCCTTGGCCAACAAGCCGCGGGTCCTGCTGGCGGATGAACCGACGGGCAATCTGGACCCTGAGACCTCGGATCAGGTATTCGATGCGCTGATGGCGCTGGTCCGGGACGAAGGGCTGTCGGCGCTGATTGCCACTCATAACATGGACCTTGCCGCGCGGATGGACCGCAAGCTGCGGCTTGAGGCGGGTGTGCTCAAGCCAGTTGAGTGATCGCCACGCCAACGGCCATTACGGTGATGCCGCCCACCCGAATCCAGGTCAGCGGCGTGACCTGGGCACCGAACAGGCCGAAATGGTCAATGGCCGCCGTGCTGATCAACTGCCCCAGCAGAACGAAGAACACCGCGTTGCCGACCCCGAAATGCGGGGCGACATGGGTGATCGACAAGACGTAAAAGGCGATCAGGACACCGGCCAGCAACAGATGTTTTGGTGCGTCGGCGATTTTGGACAGCGCCCCTGCACCCGGAAACACCAGCAGGACAAGCGCGGACGCACCGAACGCGATGGCAAACAGAACCACTGCGGCCGCGGTCGGCGATCCGATCAGCTTGCCCAGTGCCGCGTTCAGCGCGGCAAGAATTGGCACGCCGATCCCGGCCGCCAGCATGATGGCTGCATATTGTGTCATTGCCGGAATCCTCTGCGCCGCTTTCGTTGATCTGGATCATTGCGCCAAGCCGCCTGTCGGGCAAGCCTGCAAATGTCAATCATGACAGGAGGATGCGATGATCAGGCTGGTACAGGCGACGGTTTCTGCGGGTTTGCTCGCTTTGGCGTCTCAGGCAGGGGCGCAGGACGTGGAAACCGGCGCAGAGCTTTATCAGCATTATTGCGCGACGTGCCACGGGCTCGACGCGACCGGGCATGGACCGATGGCCGGCGTTCTGGTCATTCAGCCGGTCGATCTGACGAAACTTGCCGGCGAGGACGGAGTATTTCCGACCGCCCGCGTTGTGGCGCGGATTGACGGGCGCGATCCGCTGGTCAGTCACGGCAGTCCGATGCCGGTCTACGGACCTTACTTTGATGGTCAGGACACCTCGATGAAAACGCCAGAGGGTCAGCCGATCCTGACAAGCCAGCCGATCGTCGATCTGGTCGCCTATCTGGAAACGCTTCAAGGACAGTAGGGCCTCAGCGGCAAATACCCTCGACTTCGGCTCCGCTCCACGGAATGACGATCTCGCGTTCACGGCGCTGTGTCGGTAGCGGCGACAGGTCGAAATGCGATCCCAGCATGTCATGCAGGCGCTGCGTGCGGGGCGCCGTCGGGTCCAGTGCGCGGCAGCAGACGTATTCCTCGACGATCGCGCCCTGTTGTTCGAACCCGTAAGACAGGAAATCGGGCGAGGTGTCGATGTCGAACAGATAGGGGTCCTTGTTGCCGCCATGTTCCGCCGCGGCCCGCAGCGGGTGATACCCGGTTGTCCGGCGGTTTTGCCATTGCCAGACATGAGTCAGTTCGTGGGCCAGCAACATCGCTGCCACAAGGTTCATCTGTTCGGGAAAGTCGGTCATGTAATCTTCCAGATACCAATCGCGCGTGAAATAGACCTTGTTGAACAGGGCAACGGCGGCAGGTTTGGCGGTTATGACACCTTCTTTTGGGGTCGGCAGGATACGCTCGCGGCAGGCCAGACGCGGTCGCGCCTTGCGGTAAAAGGTGATCGGCGCGACCGGAGCGCCTTCTACCAGTCTTACCCGGTCCAAGTTCAGCGTTTCGCCCTGAACGGTGCTGGCAAAGGCGCGTTCCTGATCCGTCAGCGGGCGACCGCAGGAGGCGAGTAAAAAAAGAAAAATCATCAAAAAGCGGAAGGGCATGATCAAAGCCTACTGCGAAGCCCCCGCTCTGCAACCGATTTTCACACGCTCATCGCCAATACGCGGCTTATTTCCGTCAACGACCGTCCGGACTGATCCATCCAGGTGTTAAAGGCCTCCTGAACCGCCGCCATTGCCTTTTTTGAACTCGGCGCTTTATCGACGATCCCCTCGGCAATCAGCCGGGCTGTGACGTCTTGCGACAGGATGAAACTGTCGCGCCCTGCGAACCGCATTGCGTATTGCGCCGATGCCCCACCCAGACGCGACCCGCGTTTGCCCAACATCGCCAGCAGACCGACGTAATCGACCGAAGGCCAGCCGCCCAGAACCTGCCCCGCACCGCCTTCTTCGCGCAGTTCCAGCAGGAACGCGGCATTGTCCCGGACCGAGGCGATCTTGGTTCCGTTGCGCACGATGCGGGTATCCTGCAGCAGCGCGTCGAATTTTTCGTCATCCATAAAGGTGCACCGGCCCACGTCGAACCCGTCAAAGGCGGTCTCGAACCCATCCCATTTGTTTTCGATGACCTTCCAGTTGAACCCGGCCTGAAAGACAGTCTTGGTGATGATCGAAAGCCAGCGATCATCGGGCATGGCGGCCAGTTCCGCCGTGCTTTTCGGGCGGGTCAGCTTGGCGTCCAATGCCTCAGCGCCACCGTGGCGATCAGCGGCCAAGGAAAAAATCTCATCGAAATGGTGCATTTGCGGCGTCCTCCGCCGGTAACCTTGCCTGTCAGATGGCCTGTTGCAAGGTCCCGGGTGCTTTGCCTGTTTCACGCTTCAGCCACTGCGCGGCAATTGAGACACCAAAAAATGAGTGAAAAGAAAAAGAAATGCTCGACAAAACAAGGGATTCGGGTTTGTGATTGACTCGTCAATCAATGTGCTGCCCCGATATTGTACGAAATTGCAATGACCGGGTGGCCGCACGATGCGGCAGGTGGGAAAATCCGAACGGTTCTGAGGGGCGAATAAAACCGCCTTGGCCAGAACTGTTCACTTCCCTTTTCCGGCCAATTTTGTGCATGTTGCGACATGGTGTTGTCGTTCGACAAACTTTCCGGGGCGCAAATGCGCGCTGGGGTGGGCAAAACAAAACAAGACAGGGAGAATGTCGATGAAGAAACTCAGTGTAAGCCTGTTGGCTATGGCCGTGGCAAGTTCCGCCTATGCCGCCGATATGGGCGCTGTGGACGAGCCGATCAAACTGGCGATCAATGAATGGACCGGCCAGCACGTCACTACGCATGTGGCCGGTGAGATGCTGAAAGCAGCGGGCTACAACGTTGAATACGTGACCGCCGGCATGATGAACCAGTTCCAGGCGCTGGCCGATGGCGATATCGACGCGACGCTGGAAATCTGGTCGTCGAACGTTTCGGACGAATACGCCAAGAAGATCGACGAGGGCACCGTTGTTGAAATCGGTGATCTGGGACTGGATGCCAAAGAGGGCATTGCCTACCCGGCACATGTGGCCGAGCTGTGCCCGGGCCTGCCGGCCTGGGAGGCGCTGAAAAACTGTGCTCAGGTTTTTGCCACGGCTGAAACGCTGCCCGGTGGCCGCCTTGTCGACTATCCGGCGGATTGGGGAACCCCCGGCGCCGACCGCATGGTTGGGCTTGAGTTGCCGTTCAAGGCGGTTCCCGCGGGCTCCGAAGGTGCCCTGATTGCCGAACTGCGTGCTTCGACCGAGCGCAAATCGCCGCTGTTGATCACTTTCTGGCAGCCGCACTGGGCGATGTCGGCATATGACGTTCAGTTCGTCGATCTGCCCGCGGGCGAAGAGGCATGCTTTAACGATCCGTCCTGGGGTCCGAACCCGAATGCGGTGAATGACTGCGATTTCTCGCCTTCGCGCATCTTCAAGGCCGGTTGGAGCGGCATGGCAGACAAGTGGCCCGCCGCCTATGAGATTCTGACCAACTATCAACTGGCGGTCGAAGACCAGCAGCCGATGATGGGCGCAATCGACGTTGACGGCGGATCGGTTGAAGAAGTTGTCGCGGCTTGGATGGCCGAGAACGAAGACAAATGGCGTCCGGTTGTCGACGCGGCAACCCAGTGAGCCCGCTTAAGTGACCGACACAACGACACCAGCCATCGCCTGCCGGAATCTCTGGCAGGTCTTTGGCCCCGGTGCTGACAAAGCCCTGACCGACGCGCTGTCTCGGTCAGGGAATGACGCCGACCAAGCCGCCACTGATCTGCGCGAACACGGGTTCATTCCCGCCGTTCAGGATGCAAATTTCGACGTCAGAGAGGGCGAGCTGTTCGTCATCATGGGGCTGTCGGGGTCGGGCAAATCCACGCTGATCCGTTGTATCTCGCAACTGTTGCCTGGTACGGGCGGGGAAATCCGCGTGGATGGCGAGAACGTTATCGGTGCATCCAAGAAGGTGCTGACCGATCTTCGGCGCAAAAAGCTAGGCATGGTGTTCCAGCATTTCGGCCTGTTCCCGCATATGACTGTGGCTGAAAACGTGGCATACCCGCTGCGGGTTCAGGGCGTGAGCAAAAAAGAACGTTTGGCGCGCGCGCAGGAAGTGATCTCTCTGGTCGGTCTGGAAGGGCGCGAAGACAGCTTCCCCCGGCAGCTTTCAGGCGGCCAACGCCAGCGTGTGGGGATCGCGCGCAGTCTTGCCGTGAATCCGGACATCTGGTTTCTGGACGAGCCGTTCTCAGCCCTCGACCCATTGATCCGCCGTCAGCTGCAGGATGAGTTCCTGCGTATTCAGGCGACGTTGAAAAAGTCGATCGTCTTTATCACTCATGATATCCAAGAGGCCCTGAAACTGGCCGACCGCATCGCCATCATGCGCGATGGCAAGATCGTTCAGATCGGCACGCCTACGGATATCGTACTGCACCCGGTTGATGATTATGTGCGTGAGTTTTCCAAGGACGTGGCCAAGGGTCAGCACGCCAAGGTCGCCTCGGTCATGCGGGACGAGGCGGAATGTGGCCCGGACGACCCCGGTCTGACGACGGCAATGACGCTGGATGCGGCGCTTGCGCATTGTATGGAACTGTATGAGCCCGTGCCTGTGCGGGATGAGCATGGCAATATTGTCGGCAACGTTCATCCGTCCGATCTGGCCGCCGCGTTGCAGGTGGATGAAACATGACAGCCATCACGGACATCCCCTCGGGCCACGCAGCGCGCCTGACGGCCGGTGCCCAAGCGGCGCTGATCACGGTGATCGTCGGCGCGGTGTGTCTGGCGCTGGAAGGCGTTGCGCCGTGGCTGGTCAAGTGGCCTGCGGCGTGGGAACTGCCCGCGACCCAATGGGTCGGAGCGTTTCTGGACTGGTTCCTGAACGGCATCAAACCGGCCATGCGCCTGTTTTCCGATCTGATGACCTATCCGATGGCAGCCGCCAATTATGTTCTGGGCAACACACCCTGGCCGGTTCTGATCGGTCTGGTGACGGCATTGGGCTGGTATCTGGGCGGCTTGTCGATGGCGGCGCTGGGGTTCTTTGGCCTCAGCTTCGTGCTGGCCTCGGGCTATTGGTCCGAAAGCATGAATACTTTGGCGCTTGTCGCCGTTTCGGTGCCTGTCGCACTGGTCGCCGGTGCCGCCATTGGTATTCTTGCGAATGAGGTGCCAAAGGTAAAATCCTTCGTTCAGGCGGTGCTGGACGTCATGCAGACGGTGCCGACCTTTGCCTACCTGACGCCATTGCTGCTGCTGTTTGGATTTGGTCCCGTGGTGGGCCTGATCGCGTCCGCCATCTACGCCGCACCCCCGATGGCGCGCAACGTGATGCTGGGGCTGGAACGGGTGGAACCGGAAATCAAAGAGGCCGCGATCATGTCCGGCGGCACGCGGTTCCAGCAACTGTTTCAGGTCGAAATACCCGCCGCCGCGACGCAGATCATGGTCGGTGTGAACCAATGTCTGATGGCTGCGCTATCGATGGTGATCATCGCCGCCGTCATAGGCGGGTTCAACGACATCGGGTGGGAGGTCCTGCTGACCATGCGCAAGGCGCAGTTCGGCGAATCTCTGCTGGCTGGTCTGGTCATTGTGGTCTTTGCCGTGGTGATCGACCGGATGAGCGGCACGCTGGCGACTGAGCGCAAACGTTACGATCAACGCGTGGTCTGGGCCGTGTTGGGCTTTACGGCCCTGTTCACGGTTGCTTTCTGGGCATGGCTTCCGAACCCGTCGGAACTGACACTGCTAGACCCGTTGGCCGACGCAGTGGACAGCGGTTTGACCGCCTTCACGCAGACCAACGGCCCCTGGCTGGATGCGCTCAAGAACAACTCTCTGTTCTATGTGTTACTGCCGCTGCGGATCGGTCTGGATCAGGCGGTTTTGCCCTTCACATGGGGTTTTCAATGGACCCCGGCCATGAGTTTCGGCTTATTCGCAGCCGCCGCCGCAATCGCCCTGCTGATGGCATGGCGCGGTCACCTGACCGGGGGGCTGGTGCTGTTGATCCTGATTGGCATTCTGGAAACCGGTATCGCCAATTTGCCGTGGCCCTTTGTCCTGACCGGAGCTGCCGCTTTGGGTTGGGTCGCGGGCGGCTGGCGGCTAGCGGCGCTGTCGGTAGGGCTGCTTTGCACCATCCTCGTCTCTGGCCTGTGGGAGCGCGCCTTGCTGTCGCTTTACCTCAGCGGAGCGGCGGTGTTTTCCTGTGCCGTGGTCGGCGGCATGATCGGTCTTGCCAGCGCAGTATGGGAGCCGGTCTGGAAAGTCGTCCGCCCGATCTGCGACATGCTTCAGACGATCCCGTTGTTCGTGTTCCTGATCCCGGTTCTGATGGTGTTTCAGATCGGCGAGTTTTCGGCCTTTCTGGCGATCTGCGCCTACGCAATCGTCCCGATGATCCGCTATACGCGGCATGGTCTGGTCAACACACCGGAAGAGATGATGGAGGCTGCAATCTCTAGCGGTGCGACCGAGTGGCAGATCATGCGCGACGTGCGCGCACCCTATGCCGCGCCGACTATCCTGCTGGGGCTGAACCAGACCATCCTTTATGCGTTTGCCATGCTGGTGATCGCGGCACTGATCGGCACCACCGGTCTGGGCCAGTCGATTTATCTGGCGCTGGGGCAGGCGGATGTCGGGCTGGGTATCTCGGCGGGTGCCGCAATGGCCATTCTTGCCCTGATCGCGGATCGCATGGTGCAGGGCTTCGCCGAAGAACGACGCAAGGCGCTGGGCTTGTAAACAAGGGCAGGGGCGGTACGTCCGCCCCGCCTGTATTCCCACCCGGACCCGACTTGACTTCGGGCAAGGAACTCGGGCTCACCCGGGTATAGATCAGCAAAAAATCATTCGGAGAATACCATGTCCGGTTGGGGTCTGTTCTTTGCAGCTTTGGTGACCTTTCTGCTCAGCCACGCGATCCCGGCGCGCCCCGCCGTGCGAGGCCACCTGATCGGGGTGCTGGGGCGCAAGGGTTATTTCACGGCTTATTCCGTTCTGTCGCTGGCAGTGTTGGGTTGGTTGATCATCGCTGCCGCGCGGGCGCCTTATGTCGAGGTCATCCCGCCGCTTGCCATCTTTCGATGGGCGCCGCTGCTGATCATGCCGGTCGTATGCTGGCTGGCGGTCGCGGGGCTTGCGATCCAGAACCCGTTCTCTTTCGGTGGTCTGGGGCATCGTGTTTTCGATCCTGAAAACCCGGGCATCCTGCGCACGACACGCCATCCGATCCTGGCCGCGCTGATGCTTTGGGCCGCGGCGCATCTGTTGGCCAATGGCAGCCTGTCGCACGTCATCCTGTTCGGCCTGTTTGCGGGCTTTGCGGCCATGGGCATGGAACTGATTGATCGTCGCAAGGCGCGGGACATGGGTATCGAGTGGACGCGCCTGTCGCGGAATACGGCGCGCCTGTCACTGCGCGCGCCCCGACCCTGGCCACGGCTCTGGGTCTGGCTGGTGTCGATTGGTGCCTTTGCTGTTCTCCTTCACCTGCACGCACCTGTGATCGGCCTTTCACCATTGCCATAACGCAGGGAGTGGTCGGAGCGCATCATGCGTGCTATCTGGAATGTCACTATTTCGGACTACAAGGATATCGCGGATGTATCTGGCTTATGTGACCACCACGGATCGCGGCGCAACCGACCGCCTGCTGAGCACTGTAGCCGAGCGGCTGCTATCCTCCGGTGCGCATCTGGCCGGCGTGGTTCAGACCAACACTGAATGCGCCGACAACAGCAAATGCGACATGGACGTGCGTGTTCTGCCCAAAGGTGAGACCATCCGGATATCGCAATCGCTGGGCACCCAATCGCGCGGGTGCCGTCTGGACCCTGCCGCGCTGGAGCGGGCTGTGGGATATGTGACCGCGTCGCTGTCGGACGCGCCGCAATTGCTGATCGTCAACAAGTTCGGCAAACACGAAGCCGACGGTCGCGGTTTTCGTCCCGTGATTGCCGAGGCTCTGGCGCAGGACATCCCGGTGCTGGTCGGTGTGAACGGCCTGAACAGTGAAAAATTTCAGGAATTCACCGGCGGAGAGGCCGAACAATTGCCCCCGGAGCCGGAGGCCATTGTCGCGTGGTTCGACCGGGTCACCGCATTGCGCGCAGCGGCAGCCTGATCCAGGTTCCCGTGGGGTAAGCTGCTGAAATCCTGTCTTGTTTTCAGACACATGTGCTGCAATCCTCTGACCCCGGAGGAGATTGTATATGTGGTCAAATTGGGCCGGAAACCAGCATGCGGATACGGCGGTCACGCGCCCTGTTTCGATGGCCGAACTTCAACAGGCAGTTGCGCAGCCGCAAAGCCTGCGGGTGGTCGGGGCCGGGCATTCGTTCACGCCCATCGTTGCAGGTGGCGACAGGATTCTGGACCTGTCGAGACTGGACCTGCCAACGCTGGGCGAGATCGACGGTGATCGGGTCTGGGTCAATGCGAACGCGCGATTGCGCGATTTGTCGTCGGCGCTGGCGGATCAGGGCCTGGCCTTTCGTAATCTGGGCGACATCAACGTCCAGTCACTGGCGGGGGCCGCTTCGACCGCAACGCATGGCACCGGGCAGAAGCTGCCTTGTTTGGCGGCTGAAATCTCGGATTTTCGGATGATTGGCGCAGGTGGCGAAATGCTGTCCACGCAGGACATCCCATTGAAAATGGCGCAGGTTACGCTGGGGATGCTGGGTGTCCTGACCGAGGCACAGATTACCGTTGTCCCGAAATACAATCTGCGCCGCCAGGTCCGGTTGGCCCCGCTTGAGGACACTCTGGCCACCATGCACAGGAAGTGGGCGAAAAACCGAAACTTCGAGTTCTTCTATATCCCTTTCACTGGCAAGGCGGTGGAAATCCGGCACGAAGTAACCGAAGCGGCGGAAACACGGGCGCCGCGCGATCTGGACATGATAGCTGTCAAGGTGCTGAAACTGGCGCGCAATGCGGGACGGGTCAGCAAAGGGTTGCGCGGTGTTCTGCTAAAGCTTCTGACCCTTGCGCAGTCAGATGAGGACTATGTCGGCGAAAGCTGGCGCGTGTTGTGCAGCGACCGCCATATCCGCTTTAACGAGATGGAATATCACCTGCCGCCCGATGTGGCCTGTGACGTTCTGAAAGAGGTGCTGAACCGCCTGCACTGTGACCACAATGACATCTATTTTCCCATCGAAGTGCGCCAGACTGCTGGCGACACGGCCTGCCTGTCGCCATTTCAGGGTGGCCCGCGCATCTCAATCGCCATCCACAGCGACGCTTCGGAGGATCACAGGCGATATTTCTCGGCCATCGAACCATTGCTGGTCGAAGCCGGAGGGCGCCCGCATTGGGGCAAAATGCACAGCCTCACCTACAAGCATCTGTCGGCACTGTACCCGGATTTCGACCGGTTCTGTACGTTGCGCGAACACCTGGACCCCGGTGGCAAGTTCCTGACACCTGCACTGGCAAGAATGTTTCGGCCATGACCCGGACGTATCTTCAATCCCTGTCCGAAACGCTGCGCGCCTATGGGGTGGACCAGCCGATCACCGTGGTCGATCTGGATCGTCTGGATGCAAACTGTGCAATGGCTTTGGCGGGCGCAGTGGCCGGGCCCGACCGGCGTCTGGTCGCCAAATCCTTGCCCTGCCTGCCGCTTCTGAATCACATCCGCGCGCAGATACTGACGTCGGGACTGATGACGTTCTCGGAACCGATGTTGCAGGCATTGTTGACGGCCGAGGCTGGAACCGATCACCTGATCGGCAAACCCCTGCCTGTCAGGTCCGCCGCGCGGGTTCTTGCGGCCTGTCCGGATTCCGCGGCGCGGGTTCAATGGCTGATCGACACGCCCGATCGCCTGCGAGACTATCTGGCACTTGCGGCAGACCGGCAATCTGCGCTGCGGCTGTCGCTGGAGGTTGATGTCGGGTTGCATCGCGGCGGGTTCAGGCCAGAGCAGGTGACAGAGATCGCGGCTGAGATTGACGCCAGTCCCCATGCGCGCCTGTCCGGCGTGATGGGGTACGAGGCCCATCTGGCCAAGCTGCCGCGACTATTGCGCAAGCGCGCGACGCGATCCTGCGAAGGTGCTTTCCGGCGCGCGATTTCCGGCCTGCCGATGGCCGGGAAAGGATTGTGTCTGAACACGGGCGGTAGCCTGACCTTTCAATCATACCCTGCGGATGGGCTTGCTACCGAAGTGGCCTTTGGATCGGTACTGGTAAAGCCCGCAGAATTTGACCACGTTTCGACTCGGGGCTTTCTGCCTGCGGCCTTTATCGCGACGCCGGTTTTGAAGGTCATGCCGGGCAACCCGCTTCCGGGGCTGGATTTTCTGCGTCGGAACAAGACCGACCTCGCCGTCTTTGGCGGGCATTTTCTGGCGCACCCCGCGTACCCGGACGGGTTCGGCTATTCCATGGTCTTTGGACGTTCCAGCAATCAGGAGGTTTGGGCCGGTCCCCGTCTGGCCAATGTCACAGCGGGCGATATCGCGTTGCTGCGCCCGACACAAAGCGAGGCCGTGCTGAATCAGTTCGGACGGATGCTGGCGGTCAGGAACGGGCAGGTGATCGCAGAATGGCAATGCCTGCCGAGTTAACGGCGGTTGCACTTTGTCACCATCTGGAAAAGATGGTGGGCGACCCTGGAATCGAACCAGGCGTGCGTCTCCGCGAGGGAGTTACAGTCCCCTGCCACACCTTGCGGCCTGTCGCCCACTGTCAGGCGTTGCACCTGACGTGGAGGCGTGATTACTAGCGCTCTAAACGAGCGTCAACAGGAAAATACGGCTTTGACGCAGGAAACCTATTTGCCGGCCCGGAGGCCCAGGAAATGAAGAAACCCAAGTGGGTCGTGGAAAAGGAACAGGCACGCAAAGCTGCCGCATCCGAGACTGTCTGGCTGTTCGGACTGCACGCCGTGCGCGATGCGCTGATGAACCCAAATCGGCAGAAGCTGCGTCTGGTCGTAACGCGTAATGCAAGGGACAAGCTGACAGAAGCCATTGAATTTGCGGGGGTTGAGGCCGAAATGGTCGATCCCCGCAAATTCTCTGCTCCAATTGATCCGGGCTCTGTCCATCAGGGTGCGGCGCTTGAGGTCAAGCCGCTGGATTGGGGCGGCTTGGCTAAAAACTGCATCGGGCGCGTGCATCCGCGGGTCATATTGCTGGACCGGGTGACCGATCCGCACAATGTCGGAGCGATTCTGCGCTCAGCCGAAGTGCTGGGCGCAAGTGCGGTGATCGGCACGCGGCACCACTCGGCCCCGGAAACGGGCGCATTGGCAAAGACAGCCAGCGGCGCGCTGGAGCGGCAACCCTATCTGCGCGTTCGAAATCTGGCCGACGCAATCGTTGAGTTGCAGAATATGGGTTTTCTGGTGCTTGGTCTGGACGGTGAGGCGGACGATACCATCGAAACGGCAATGGGCGGAAAACTGGACCGCCCTGTTGCCCTGGTGCTGGGTGCCGAAGGGCCGGGCCTGCGGCAAAAGACCAAGGAAACCGTTGACCAACTGGTGAAAATCGACGCAGCCGGAGGGTTTGGGTCGCTGAACGTCTCAAATGCTGCCGCAATCGCCTTATATGCTTCCCGGCACAGATAGACAGGAGAGAGCCATTTCCAGCCCGTCCAAAATCGCCACATGTTGCTATTGCGGAACCCGCGCCGCCCTTGTTCTGAAAGGGCAGCAACGGCACGAACTCAGTTGCTCCAGTTGCGGGGCGCCTCTGCACGATCTCAAGATGGTGCCAAAACGCAAACTGTCCGAGGCCAATGGCAAGCGTGACACTACGAAGGCCGCAGCCTCGTATAAGAAAAAGAAGCAGAAGAAGAAAAAGGGCGTCTTCTCGCGCGTTCTGGACGAAGCCTGGGATGTGATAGATGACATCTTCGACTGAGGCGGCGATCCGGCGACACAGGCGATCACAACCACGTTAAGCAGGGTTACACCTGGCTGCAAAAATTGCATTTTTGGTACTCTGATGACTTCGAACGTGAAATACAGATGCTGACCCGACGTTTCCTGCTGGCTGCGGTGGCTGCCGCTGCATTTGCCCCTTCTGCCTATGCGCAAGACATGCCCGTTTACTTTGAAACAGACGGCGCCGCGATGGCCGGGTATGATGCGGTGTCTTATTTTTCGGGCGACACGCCGGTTCGGGGCGAACCCGATATTGCGATCGTCTGGAAGGGGGCCGAGTGGCATTTCGCCTCGGCCGAAAATCGCGACGCGTTCGAGCGTAACCCGCGTGCTTTCGCCCCGCAGTTCGGCGGCTACTGCGCCTACGCCATGGCGCAGGGCAGGCTGGTCAGCACGGACCCGACCGCCTGGCAGGTTGTGGACGGCAGGCTTTATCTGACCCACTCGCATGCGGTCGAACGAATGTGGCGCGGCGCACCTGACGAGTACATCCGCATGGCCGAGGCCCACTGGCCCGTCATCCTTTACGAAGAATAGGCGAAGCTCCGCTTTTTGCGATCTGTCATCACAAAAATGCGCGCACCCTCTTTTTTTCTCTGAACTCGTGCTTAAATGTCACAGTGACCGCGGAACGGAACTGCCGCGGGTCATTTCACTGTCCCTCGTTCCAACAACTGGCGCTCAGGTACGACCTGGGCGCTTTTTTCTTTTGTGCGTACGGCCTAGGGTGCGCTTATGCCAGATTATTCCGATACGTTTCTCAGGGATATCCTTCAACGCACCAAGGTTGTGGCCGTGGTTGGCGTTTCGATGAATCCGGTGCGGCCCAGCTATTACGTCGCGCGGTATTTGTCGCTGAAAGGATACAAGGTCATTCCGGTGAACCCGGGCCATGCCGGGACCGAGTTGTTTGGCCAAACGGTGCAGGCATCCCTGTCGGATATCACGGAACCCGTTGATATGGTGGACATCTTCCGTAGGTCCGAGGCCGTTCCACCCATCGTCGACGAAGCGTTGGCCGCCTTGACCGGGGTGCAAACGATTTGGATGCAGATTGGCGTCGAACACCCTCAGGCTGCGGCAGCCGCGCAGGCAAAGGGCATAGATGTTGTCATGAACCGGTGCCCCAAGATCGAATACCAGCGGTTGTTTGGCGAGTTGCGCATGGGCGGGTTCGCGACCGGGGTGATCTCATCCAAGCTGTAACCGGTCACGGGGCAGGCAGTGGTTTCAACCGGGCGACCTGTTCCAGCCGCCGTTTTTCCAGAACGACATCGCGCGGTACCCAGTCGTATTTTGTGTCCTCAACCAGCGGCGACCAGAACAGGACCCCGCCATAGCGCCACGGGTCCAGAACCACGCCGTCATACATCGTCTCACCCTTCCGGCTGATGATGGCGGTGCTGTGGTCAATGCGAAACGGGTTGTCCGCATTGGCGATGGCGCGGTGCATCTCAAGCGTCTGAAACCCTTCCAGATCCAGTCGCCTTTCAATGTCCTCGGCCCAGTGCCAGCACAGACCACGCGGGCGCATGCCCTTGTTTACCTTGGCGTTGTGGATCAGTGGCGGGTCGGTGATTTCGTATTCCTGTGCAAGTTGCGCGGTATAGGAATAGGCGATGCGGGCGGCGCGGTCAGCTTCTTCGGGGTCGATGTCAGGGCCGAGGCCGCGGATTTCGCTTGCCAGGCGCTGAACCTCGTCTCCGGTAGAGGGGGGCGGGACTGAACACGCCGCAAACGTCAAAACGGCAAGCAAACAGGCCAGAGCTCTGATCATTCCCGCGTCCTTCGATCCCTGTCACATCGGTTCGCAACTATACAATGCAAGGTTTCAGGACGGAACCCGCCTGCTCAACCCTTCGGGCGCGCGGCCTTTTCAGCGATGCCGCTCATGCCTTGCCGCTGTGCCAGTTCGGCCAGCACATCCTCCAGTTCCACATCGCGCGCGGCCAGCATGACAAGCAGGTGGTAAAGCACATCCGCAGCCTCGGACGTGAGCCCCGCCTTGTCGCCCTTGACCGCCTCGATAACGGCCTCGACGGCTTCTTCACCAAATTTTTCGGCGCATTTCTCGGGGCCCTTGGCCAAAAGCTTGGCGGTCCAACTGGATTCCGGATCGGCCTCTTTGCGGTCCGCAATAGTCGCCGCCAGTTCGTGAAGAATGCTCATGTCAGCCTCATTGGAATACCAGCAGCGGCCATGTGTTCCTTGGCCTCGCGGATGGTGTATTCGCCGAAATGAAAGATTGAGGCAGCCAGCACTGCGCTGGCCCCGCCCTTGGTCACGCCCTCGACCAGATGGTCCAGATTGCCAACACCCCCCGACGCGATCACCGGCACGTCCACGGCATCCGAGATGGCGCGGGTCAATGGCAGGTTGAATCCGGCCTTGGTGCCATCGCGATCCATTGAGGTCAGCAAAATTTCTCCGGCCCCCTTGGCGACGACTATTCGGGCAAACTCCACCGCGTCGATACCTGTGGGTTTGCGCCCGCCATGGGTAAAGATTTCCCACTTGCCCGGGCTGACGGATTTGGCGTCGATAGCGCAGACGATGCACTGGCTTCCGAACTGATCCGCCGCCTCGGCAATCACATCCGGGTTCGCCACTGCGGCCGAGTTAAAGCTGACCTTGTCCGCCCCCGCCAGCAGCAGGGCGCGCACGTCATCTTTGGCACGCACTCCGCCGCCCACTGTGAGGGGCACAAAGCATTGCTCGGCCGTGCGCTGCACCACGTCAAACATGGTGCCCCGGTTTTCATGAGTGGCGTGGATGTCCAGGAAACAAATCTCATCGGCACCGGCCGCATCATAAGCCTTGGCCGATTCAACGGGATCGCCCGCGTCGCGCAGGCCAACGAAATTCACGCCTTTGACCACGCGGCCATCGGCGACGTCCAGACAGGGAATGATACGGGTTTTCAGCATCGGCCTTCCTTTGTTGGCCGCACCTCTACCGGCAAAGCCCCGCCGATGCCAGACTTGTGATTGCCCACGCGCTCAAAGCTGTGAAAACTGAGGTGAAATTCACAGAAGGAATTCCGATATGCGCAAACTGATACTGGCAATAATTCTGACATTCACAGGGGCACTGTCCGCCATGGCCGACGACATCATCAAAGTCCAGACCAACAAATCCGTGTCCGAGGCGCTGGACGCGCTTGAGGCCGCGGTCGGCAATGCCGGTGCGACCGTCTTTGCCCGCATAGATCATGCCGCCGGCGCGGAAAAGGTCGGTCAAACCATTCCGGCCAATCAGGTGCTGATTTTCGGCAACCCGGCGCTGGGAACCCCGGCCATGCAGATCGACCCGCGCGCCGGTCTGTTTCTGCCGCTGAAGGTTCAGGCCTATGAGGATGCCGATGGTCTGGTGTGGCTGGCCTATGAAGACCCCAAAGAGACCATGGACGAGCTAGACGATGTCGAAAACTCCCCGGTCATCGAGAAGATGCGCGGCGCGCTGGCAAAGCTGACCTCTGTTGCGGCGGAATGATCAACTCAGGGCGCGAATGGCCGTAGCCAGGTCGATTGCGCCGTCATAAAGCGCGCGCCCTGAAATCGCACCGTTCAGGTCCACGCCACAGTCTCGCAGGGCAATCAGGTCCTCCAGCGAACTGACACCTCCCGAGGCGATGACGGGGATCGAGACAGCGCGGGCCAGCGCAGCGGTGGCCTCGATATTCGGGCCCTGCATCGCGCCATCGCGGTTGATGTCGGTATATATGATCGCAGCCACGCCTGCGTCCTCAAAGCTGCGGGCCAGATCGGTGACCTGAACGTCGGTCTCTTCGGCCCAGCCTTTGGTGGCGACCATGCCGTTGCGGGCGTCGATCCCCACGGCGACCTTGCCGGGGAAGGCTTTGGCCGCCTCACGCACCAGATCAGGGTTCTCGACCGCGACGGTGCCCAGAATCACCCGCGCCAGACCCTTTTCGATCCATGTCTCGATCGTGGCCATGTCCCGGATGCCGCCGCCAAGCTGGGCCGGTACGTCGCACGCCTTCAAAATCGCCTCGACCGGGGTGGCATTGACCGGTTCGCCGGCAAAGGCACCGTTCAGGTCCACCAGATGCAGCCATTCGCACCCGGCATCGACAAAGGCGCGGGCCTGGGCGGCCGGATCGTCGTTGAACACGGTTGCCTGGTCCATTTCACCACGCAGCAGGCGCACGGCCTGCCCGTCTTTGAGGTCGATGGCGGGGTAAAGGATCATGTGCGACGGCCTTATCTGAGTATTGTCCGAGCGGGATATCGCACAAGCCGGGCAGGGGATGCAACGCGACGCAAAGTCAATCTTGCCCGAAGTTCACCAGCGGGCCAGAGTGACTTTCAAACAGGGAGGATACTATGAAGAAACTTACGCTCGCTGCAGCTTTCGCAGCCTTGGCAACCAGCGCATACGCGGCCGACCCGGTTGACGGACTTTGGAAAACTCAGCCAGGCGATACCGGCGGCTATCTGCACGTCTCGATTTCGGAATGCGGTAGCGCGATTTGCGGCACCATCGATACCGCCTTTGACAAAGACGGAAATGAGCAGTTGGAATATGAAAACCTTGGCAAACAGATCATCTGGGACATGGTGCCCGATGGCGGCGGCAACTACAGCGGCGGCAAGATCTGGGCCCCGGACCGGGACAAGACCTACAGCTCGAAAATGACACTGGACAGCCAGAACAAGCTGACCGTCAAGGGCTGTGTTGCCGGTGGGCTTGTCTGCCGCGGGCAGGACTGGACGCGGGTACAGTAACCGCTCAGGGCGTCCAGGTCAGGAAATTCCCGATCATACGCAGGCCCACATCCTGGCTTTTCTCGGGGTGAAACTGCATTCCAACCATCGTGTCGCGGCCGATCACGGCCGTGACTTCCTGCCCATAATCCACATAAGCCAGACGCTGCGCCGGATCGGTCACCCGGAAATGGTAGGAGTGGACGAAATAGGCGTGATCGCCTGAGGTCACCCCGTCAAAGACAGGGTGAACGCTTTCCAGAACCAGATCGTTCCAGCCCATATGCGGCACTTTCAGGGCGCTGTCCGAGGGCTTGATCCTGACAACATCCCCGGCAACCCAGCCCAGCCCGTCGGTTTCGCTGTATTCGTGACCTGTTGAGGCCATCAGCTGCATCCCGACACAAATCCCCAGAAAGGGTCGGCCCTTCTGTTCGACCGCCTCGACCATGGCGTCGTAGATGCCCTTGTGGCCCCGCAGCTCGGCAGCGCAGGCCGGGAAAGCCCCGTCACCGGGCAGCACAAGGCGATCCGCCCGCGCAACAACATCAGCGTCCGAGGTTACGACAACCTGGCCCACGCCCACCTCGCGCGCCATACGCTGAAACGCCTTTTCGGCCGAGTGCAGGTTACCGCTCTCGTAGTCGATAATGGCAGTCAGCATCTACAGCGCGCCCTTGGTCGACGGAATTGCATCCGCCTTGCGCGGATCTGTTTCCACGGCCAGTCGCAGCGCGCGGGCAACGGCCTTGAACGCGGCCTCGGCAATGTGGTGGCTGTTGAAACCGTGTAACTGGTCGATATGCAGCGTAATGCCGCCATGGGTGCTGAGCGCCTGAAAGAACTCGCGCACCAGTTCGGTGTCAAACGCGCCGATCTTGGGTGTCGGCAAATCGACGTTCCAGATCAGGAACGGACGGCCCGACAGATCCAGCGCGCAACGCACCTGCGCGTCATCCATGGGCAGGTGGCATTCGCCATACCGACGGATACCCCTTTTATCACCCAGGGCCTGCGTCAATGCCTGACCCAGCGCGATGCCGGTATCTTCGACCGTGTGGTGATCGTCGATGTGGTAGTCGCCCTTGGCCCGGATCGTCATGTCGATCAGCGAATGCCGCGCAAGCTGGTCCAGCATGTGGTCAAAGAAGCCAACGCCGGTCTGATTGTCATACTGGCCGGTGCCGTCCAGATTGACCTCGACCGAAATGTCGGTTTCGGCGGTCTTGCGGCTGATCTTTGCGCTGCGCATGGGCGAATTCCTTTTGCTACAGGGGCGCTTATAGACGGGGATCGCCTGCCATATCCAGACCAAGCGTGGCATTCACGGCAAACTGTTGCAGGGGATTGCGCAGGCGCGCGCACCATGCCAGCCTGCCGGCAACTCAATCAACAAGGTCAGACCCATGTCCACCTGTGTCTTCATCCAGATCCGCTGCAAACCCGGCACCACGTACAAGGTCGCGGAAGAGATCGCCCTGCGCGAAATCCATTCCGAGCTTTACTCGACCAGCGGCGAATACGACCTGCTGCTGAAACTCTATATTCCCGAAACCGATGATGTGGGCCATTTCATCAACGAAAACTTGCTGGTGATTCCGAATATCGAACGATCTCTGACCACGATGACGTTCAAGGCATTCTAGCCCAGCTCAAACGTGGTGACCCCGAAGATTCGGTTCAGGTCGATGTCCGGCTCATAGTCGGAATACATGCGCGCCGTTTCGAACACCTTATCCATCCCAAGTTGCGCCGCCATCGCAAAGGCGGCGTTGTTTGGCTGTGGCATGTCGATAAACACCTGCTGCGCGCCGTGATCGGCCGGAACGGCCGCCAAAAGGCTAGCCAGCAAGGCCTGCGCGATACCCGCGTCATCGGCAAACAACGGCCCGACTTTGAATCCCGACAGGCAAGGGCGCAACGTGGCATAGCCCCTGATCCGACCCTCTTCGGTATATAGCCGCGAGATATGGCGGGCCGCGCTTAGCCAACTGTCCAGAAAGGCGTCGCGGCGGGCTGGAAACAGCTTGCGATCATATCGCTTCAGCGCCTCATGGGCCTCGTCAAGCTGGGTGACACCGTTGCCCAGAACCTGGCCCAGTTTCGGCAGGATGTCCCTGACCGTCGCGCCAAAGCGGTAATTGTTGTAGGCGAAGGTAAAGCCGGACTTTCGGTAGTTGTCCTGCTGCTCGACAACTCCATCCAGCCCCATATTGCGCCCTTCGCAATGGGCAAAGGCCTGTTTTGCAATCTCCCAGCCGTGGCCCGAACCCCGAAATTCTGGCCGGACGATGTAAAAACCCAAAAAGGAAAACGCGTCATCGTAGTTCACGGCCGACACGGATGCGATCATATCATCGTCCAGAAACCCGCCAAGGTAACCTTCGGGGTCGGTGGAGCGAAAGCATTCAGCGTCATGCACACCCGGATTCCAGCCTTCCCGCCCCGCCCAATCCACGGCGTGTTGAAGTTCGGTGGCCGTCAGGGGGCGAATGGAATAATCCGGCATAAGCAAAGTCCTGAATACTGTGGCGCCCCCAACATGGCGCAACATATTCCAACAAACCAGCAATGTTTGAGGAAGGTAGTATCTGGAGCGGGCGAGGCGATTCGAACGCCCGACCCTAACCTTGGCAAGGTTATGCTCTACCCCTGAGCTACGCCCGCATCAGATACTATGTTGGTCCGAAGACCTCTCAATGGAGCGGGCGAGGCGATTCGAACGCCCGACCCTAACCTTGGCAAGGTTATGCTCTACCCCTGAGCTACGCCCGCGCCGTTGAGTGAGGCGTGAAGTATAAATTCTGGCGCAAAGCTGCAAGGGGAAAAACGCATCTTTAGGCAAATTTCTTTTTTGCGACGGAAATCCTTGCGGTCACCGTTCTAACACCAAACGCAGGAAAGCTGTTGGAGGCCGCCGGTGAAACCAAGGGAACGAAACAAAATCATACTATTGGTTGGGCTAATGGCGGTCGCCACGGTCCTTTCGCACAAACCCGACAGGGCTGACGCGTCGGCCACACAGGTTTGGATACCCCCGCAAGAAGTTGCCACCGAGGTTCAGAAGGGGTGATCGATCTCAGCCCTGCGGGTTCGGGCCGGCAGCGCGAATGCTATTTGACCGGCTAAAAGGCCAGCGCCAGGTTCGCGAGGGCTGCGATAAGAAGCGTTGCGAAGGTCAGCGACATGCCCGCCTGACGCAGAATCACGATCTGCGGGGTCTTTCCGAAACCATAGGCATGCAACACCCGCCCGCTGAGAATCCCAAGGCCCAGCAGATTGACCAGCCAACCGCCGGCGCCCTGCAGTTCTGCCATGGCAATCAGGAGCAGCGCAAAAGGGGCATACTCGGCGAAATTGGAATGCGTCCGTATCGCCTTGAGCATGGCTGAGCTGCCGCCGTCGCCATAGGAAATCTTGTCGTCGCGTCGCTGGAAGATGACCCGGACGCTGAGCGCAACATACAGAATTGCCAGCAAAGCCGCATAAATCGGTGTGATAGTCAGCATGGCCTGTGTCCCTCCGCGGTGCCAAAAAACGGGCCGCCCGGTTGTCCGAGCGGCCCTGTTAATCGTAGAAGTTTAGGCCGGTTATTCCAGTTCGACCAGAAGGTCCTTTGCGTCAATCTGACCGCCGGGCTGGACATGGACGGCTTTGACCACTGCGTCGCGTTCGGCATGGATGCCGGTTTCCATCTTCATCGCTTCGATGGTCAGCAGCAGATCACCTTCCTTGACTTCTTGCCCCGCCACCGCGGCAACGGTGGCCACAACACCGGGCATCGGTGCGCCTACGTGGTTCGCGTTGCCGGCCTCGGCCTTGGGCCGTGCCTGTGTGGTCGATGTTACAAGCCGGTTCGGAACGCGGATCACACGGGGCTGGCCGTTGAGTTCAAAGAAGACTTTGACCTCGCCCTTTTCGTCAGTATCGCCAATGGCCTGACAGCGGATTTCCAGCGTCTTGCCCGGGTCGATCTCGGCGGTGATTTCTTCACCGGGCTCCATGCCATAGAAGAACGTGCGCGTGGGCAGGGTACGCACAGGGCCATAGGTCCGATGGCGGCCCATGTAATCCAGGAACACCTTGGGATACATCAGATATCCGTTCAGATCCTCGTCATCGACCTCTTTGCCTTCCAACTGCTGCGACAACTCGGTCCGGGTGGCCTCAAGATCCACGGCGGGCACATCTTTGCCGGGGCGGGCGGTATTCGGGGCCTCGTCCTTCAGCACCTTCTTGATGATCGTGTCGGGGAACCCGCCCGGAGGCTGACCCAGGTTGCCGCGCATCATGTCGACCACCGAGTCGGGGAAGGCCACATCGGTATCCGGGTCTTCGACCTGCGCGCGGGTCATGTTCTGGCTGACCATCATCAGCGCCATGTCGCCGACAACCTTCGAGGATGGCGTCACCTTGACGATATCGCCGAACATCTGGTTCACATCGGCATACATCTGCGCCACCTCGTGCCAGCGTTCCTCCAGCCCCAGCGAACGCGCCTGCGCCTTGAGGTTGGTGAACTGACCGCCGGGCATCTCGTGCAGATAGACCTCGGACGCCGGGGCCTGAAGGCTGGATTCGAAGGCTGCGTATTGGCCACGCACCGCCTCGAAATAGTCGCTGATTTCGCGGATTGCCTTGATGTCCAGCCCGGTGTCCCGCTCGGTATGGCGCAGCGCCTCGACCACGGTGCCCAGCGTCGCCTGGCTGGTGTTGCCGCTGAAGCTGTCCATCGCGCAGTCTACCGCATCCACGCCGGCCTCAGAGGCCGCAAGAATGGTCGCGCTGGCGATGCCCGCCGTGTCATGCGTGTGGAAATGGATCGGCAGACCGACCTCTTCCTTCAGAGCCCGGATCAGGATCTTGGCGGAAGCCGGCTTCAGCAGTCCCGCCATGTCCTTGAGGCCCAGCACATGTGCACCTGCATCGCGCAGATCCTTGGCCATGCCGACATAGTATTTCAGGTCATACTTTGCGCGGTCCGGATCAAGGATATCGCCGGTGTAACAAACGGTGCCTTCGCAGATTTTACCGTTCTCAACGACCGCATCCATCGCGACGCGCATGTTTTCGACCCAGTTCAGCGAGTCAAATACTCGGAACACGTCGATGTTGTGCGACGCCTGACGTACAAATTCGCGCACCACGTTGTCGGGATAGTTGGTGTAGCCAACCCCATTTGCGCCGCGCAGCAGCATCTGCGTCATCAGGTTCGGCATCGCCTCGCGCAGGTCGCGCAGGCGTTGCCACGGGCATTCCTGCAAAAAGCGATAGGCCACGTCGAAGGTCGCGCCGCCCCAGCATTCGACGCTGAAAAGCTGCGGCAGGTTCGCGGCATAGCTGGGTGCCACCTTGATCATGTCGATCGACCGCATCCGGGTCGCCAGCAGCGACTGATGCCCGTCGCGCATGGTGGTGTCAGTGATCAGCAACTGCCGCTGCGCTTTCATCCAGTCGGCCACGGCCTGCGGGCCTTTCTGCTCCAGCAGGTTGCGGGTTCCCATCTGGGGTTCGGCCTTCAGCGCGGGGGGCTTGGCCTCTTTCAGATCGGCACGCGGCTCGGGCCGGTCCTTGGTTTCCGGGTGCCCGTTCACCGTGATGTCGGCAATATAGGTCAGCACCTTGGTGCCCCGGTCGCGGCGACGCTTGAAGGTGAACAGGTCCGGCGTCGTGTCGATGAACTTGGTTGTGTATTCGTTCGACAGGAATGTGGGATGTTTCAGCAGGTTGATGACAAAGTCGATATTGGTGCTGACGCCGCGGATGCGGAACTCGCGCAGGGCCCGGTCCATACGGCTGATCGCCTTGTCAGGCGTGGGGGCCCAGGCGGTGACCTTGGTCAGCAGCGAGTCGTAATACCGCGTGATCACCCCGCCCGCATAGGCCGTACCGCCATCTAAGCGGATGCCCATACCGGTGGCCGAACGATAAGCGGTGATGCGGCCATAGTCGGGGATGAAATTGTTCTGCGGGTCCTCGGTGGTGATCCGCGTTTGCAGGGCGTGGCCATTTAGTTGCACGTCAGCCTGGCTGGCCGCGCCGGTGGCCTCGGCCAGGGATTTCCCCTCGGCGATCAGAATCTGCGCCTGAACGATGTCGATGCCGGTGACTTCCTCGGTGACGGTGTGTTCAACCTGCACGCGCGGGTTCACTTCGATGAAGTAGAACTTGCCGGTTTCCATATCCATCAGGAACTCGACCGTGCCCGCGCATTCATAGTTCACATGAGCACAGATTTTCCGGCCCAGCTCACAAATCTCGGTGCGCTGTTCTTCGGACAGATAGGGGGCAGGGGCGCGTTCCACGACCTTCTGGTTGCGGCGCTGGACCGAGCAATCGCGTTCGTAGAGGTGATAGATCTCGCCATGTTTATCGCCGAGGATCTGTACCTCGACATGGCGGGCGCGGGTGATCATCTTTTCCAGATACCCCTCGCCATTGCCGAACGCGGCTTCGGCCTCTCGGCGGCCTTCCAGCACCTTTTCTTCCAGTTCATCCTCGGACTGGATCGGGCGCATACCGCGTCCACCGCCGCCCCAGGAAGCCTTCAGCATCAGGGGATAACCGATTTCGGCAGCTTCCTTGCGGATCGCGTCCATGTCGTCGCCCAGTACCTCGGTCGCAGGGATTACCGGCACACCGGCCGCGATGGCGACGCGCCGGGCGCTGGCCTTGTCACCCAAGGCGCGCATGGTTTCTGCCTTGGGGCCGATGAAGGTAATGCCGTTCTGAACGCAGGCATCCACGAAATCCGGGTTCTCGGACAGCAGGCCATAGCCCGGGTGGATCGCATCTGCACCACATTCTTTAGCCACGCGGATGATTTCATCGATCGAAAGATAGGCGGCAACCGGCCCCATCCCTTCGCCAATGCGATATGCCTCATCCGCCTTGAAACGATGCAGGCCCAGCTTGTCCTCCTCGGCAAAGACGGCAACGGTGCGTTTTCCCATCTCATTGGCTGCGCGCATCACGCGAATGGCAATCTCGCCGCGATTGGCGATCAGGATCTTGTTGAAGTCGGTCATGTCAGGTCCCGGTCCTACTTGTTTGGCCGTGTTCATAGGCGGACAATACGCGCTCGTATATCAGTCGTTCTGGGTAGAACCGGCATGTTAACGCTCGCAAACGCCTTCTGTTAGCGCTATCTTTCTATACGTGCTGCGTTGCGGCATCAATCAGTGTCTCGATCGGTGGCAACTGATCCAGCGTTTCCGCGCCCAGCTGTCCCATATTCGCCGTCATATCCTGCCGCAGAATATCGATGACATGGGCCGGTCCGCGCGCGCCCAATGCGGCAAGACCATACAGGAAAGCCCGCCCAAGCATAACAAAATCAGCTCCCAACGCCCTGGCGCGCAGAACATCAAGGCCGCCTTCGATGCCGCTGTCAAAAATCAGCGGCAGGTTCGTCGCTCCGCGGATCGCCGGAAGCACCTCGATACTGGCCGGCGCGCCATCGAATTGCCGGCCCCCATGATTCGAAACCCAGAGCGCGTCGACGCCCGCCTGTTGCAGCAGCTCGGCGTCCTTGGCCCGCATCACGCCCTTTAAGACAAACGGACCGTCCCACGCATCCCGCAGCCACTTTACATATTCCATGTCCGGCGAGGTTCGCAGCAGGTATCCGATATGAGCGGTCGGCGGCAGGGCGCTATTGCCGTCGATGTATTTGTCCAGAGTCCGCATTCTCGGCATACCGCGCCGCGCCATTCCCAGAGCCCATCCGGGTCTTTGCGCAACTTGCAAGAGCAGCCTTGGGATCAGTCGCGGCGGGTTGGTCAGGCCCGAGCGAGTCTGCCGCTCGCGCCGGGATGCGACAGGGACGTCAGCGGTCAGGATGAGCGTCGAGAACCCCGCCGATTTTGCGCGGCTCAGAATGTCCTTGCGGATATTGGGGTCTCTCGGAGGGTAAAGCTGAAACCAGGCGTTTGGGCCTAGAAAAGGGGCCATTTCCTCGGGGCTTTGGCTCGCCACCGTCGACAGGACATAGGGCAATCCCGCTGCGGCGGCGGCCCGCGCCAGCAGTTTTTCCGCGTCGGGCCAGATCAGCCCGCACATTCCGATGGGCGCCATGCCAACAGGCAGCGGGTAGTCCTGGCCCAGAAACCGCGTGCTGGTATCGCAGTTGATTGGTCCATGCAGGATCGAGGGCAGGAATCCGATACGGTCCAGCGCGTCCCTGTTGCGGTGCAGAGTGGCTTCGTTGCCGGTGCCGCTGGCCAGATACTCCCAGACGAAATGCGGGATTCTGCGCCGCGCGCGGCGTTTCAGATCGGCAATGCCGGGGAATGTACTGTGCAGGTCCATGTGAATTGATCCGACCTGCCACGCGATTCTGCAAGGATTTCAGGCCGCTGGTGCAGGCGGGGCCGCGTTAGGCGGTTGCGCAGGCCTCCGTTTGGTCCTTTCGGCCTCTGGAATTGCCGCAGAAACCGACCGGGCAGCCTGCACCTGGTTGCGCCCTTTGTCTTTGGCTGTGTACAGCGCGTCATCTGCGGCGCGCATCAAATCCTGTGGCATGGTCCCATGCGCCGGGTAATGGGCCACGCCAACCGAGATCGTGATACGCGGCAGCGATTTTTCGCCATAGCGGACCGTGACCGCCTCGACCGCCTGGCGCAGCTGTTCAGCTCGCGTCATCGCGTCGTCCGGCGTGTTGTCCGGCAGGATTAGCATGAACTCCTCACCGCCGATGCGACAGGCAACCTCGTCCCGGTCGCAACCTTGTTCCAGCGCCGAACCCACGGCCCGCAGAACCATGTCCCCGGCGTCATGCCCATGCGTGTCGTTGAACTTTTTGAAGTGATCGACATCCACGGCGATCAGGCTCAGCTGTGCGCCGGTTTGCTGGCTGCGGCTGATGGCTTTGCGCAGGGTTTCGGTCATGTGCCGGCGGTTGAACAGCCCGGTCAAGGGATCCCGGACCGACTGATCGTGCAACTGATCCCGCATCCGCACATTTGCGATTGCCATGCTGATTTGTTCGGCGCAGAGCTGCGCCAGTTTCTTGCTGGCGTGAAACGAGTCGTCGGTGCCTTCGTGGGCGCGCAGGTGCAGCAATCCAACGGTTTCGCCATGGGCCAGAATAGGGAAACAGAAATAGGGCCGCCCGTCATGCGGTTCTGCATGTTCGCAGACAAAGTCGATCTCGGACGCCCCGTATTCATAGGTCCGGCCCCGTCGCAGACCCCAGCAGCCTTCGGGGTGTATATGCGCCTTATGTGTTCCTCCGTTCCAGCTGGCGCAGCCGTCCAGAACGTCCCGCGAATTCGAGTAGACATAAACGCTGCCTTCCGCCTCGGGCAGGATATGGGTCATGAACCGCGAAACCATGTCGAACAGTTCGTCCAGAGACCGGCTGGATTGCAGCCATTCGTTCAACTCGCCCAGCAACCGAACCTCACGTGCAAGGCGAAGCTGGTCATCCATCAACTCGCGTTCTTTGGCGGCGCGGATGCGCAGATCGCGCACCTGCCGACGATTCGTCCGATGGATCACCAGAATAACCGCCGTCAGCGCCAGCAGCGACACCGCGCAAAGCACTGTCAGAGATAGCCGCACACGGGTGATGAACAGGTCCCGTTGTGGCGTGATGTCCGAATAGAACTCAATCGCGCCCAGAAACCGCCCGTCTTTGATGACCGGGGTATATATCTCGGCCACATGGCAGGTTTTCTTGCCGCTGGCCTCCATACTCTCCATGTCGAAAGACCGAACCTCGGAGATCGGTTTTTCTTCGTGCTTGTAGTACATATTCCCTGTGGCAATGACCTCTTTGAAATAGGGGTTGGCGTTCACCGACCCGACATCCGCCTTGCGGGTTGACCAGAACACACGCCCGGATGCATCGAACAGTTTGAAACGGTAGATGTCCGTGGTTTCTGGCAAAAGCTCCAGAAACTCCTGATCGTGTTCGTCCAGAATGCCGTGTCCAAATGTGGCCTCAACGTCGTGAAGATGGGTTGCGACCTGCTGATTCAGTTGCGCCGCACGGTGCCGCAGATCCGATTCCAGCATCCGGTCGACCACCGGCGCCGGTATTGCGTAGATCCCCCATCCCGCAAGCACCGTCAGCGCCACCAGCATCAGCGAGATGCCCGCGGTTTTCAGGCCCGATGTCCGGCCCTTTATGTCATTCTGTTTCATTTCCCGCGCTCCCACAGCTTTGGGTCAAGCATCTTTGGTAAGGTTTTACGGGGAGTTAACGGCGATGGCGCGTTTGTTTAGAATTAAGCTGAAACCATGCAAAACCCTTGTGAACAAGCCGTGAACAAACTCTTTCCCTCGGCGCGCATCCGGCGTAGTTTGGACCCATGAGCAGTTATGACGAAATGGACGCCTTTGAAGGCGCATCGCTGTCCGCGCGGGCGATGGCGACGCGCCCGACGCCCTATCTGGACGAGTTGAACCCGGCGCAGCGTGAAGCGGTTGAGCGTCTGGACGGCCCGGTACTGATGCTGGCCGGTGCGGGGACGGGTAAAACCAAGGCCCTGACTGCCCGTATTGCGCATTTGCTGAGTACCGGCCGGGCACGCCCGAACGAGATTTTGTCGGTCACTTTCACAAACAAGGCCGCGCGCGAGATGAAGGAGCGTGTCGGCCGCCTGCTGGGACAGCCGGCAGAAGGGATGCCGTGGCTGGGCACCTTCCACTCGATCTGTGTCAAGCTGTTGCGTCGCCACGCAGAGCTGGTGGATCTCAAATCAAACTTCACCATTCTGGACACCGACGATCAGTTGCGCCTGCTCAAGCAACTGGTCCAGGCCGCCAAAATCGACGATAAACGCTGGCCTGCACGGATGCTGGCCGGGATTATCGACGATTGGAAGAACTGCGCGCTGACGCCGGACAAGGTGCCTGCTGCGGATGCCGGGGCCTATAACGACAAGGGTATCGAGCTATACGCTCAGTACCAGACCCGCCTGCGGGAACTGAACGCGGTGGATTTCGGCGACCTGCTTTTGCATATGGTCACTATCTTCCAGACCCATCAGGATGTGCTGGAGCAATATCAACGTTGGTTCCGCTACATCCTCGTGGATGAATATCAGGATACCAACGTTGCCCAATACCTCTGGCTGCGCCTGCTGGCCGGGGCGCATAAGAACATCTGCTGTGTGGGCGATGACGATCAGTCGATCTATGGCTGGCGCGGGGCCGAAGTGGGCAACATCCTGCGGTTCGAAAAGGATTTCCCCGGCGCCTTCGTGGTGCGGCTGGAGCAGAACTATCGCTCGACCCCGCATATTCTGGCGGCCGCGTCGAATGTCATTCGCGGCAATGAAAGCCGTCTGGGCAAGGAGTTGTGGACCGAAGCGGAAGAGGGGCACAAGGTCCATCTGATCGGTCATTGGGATGGCGAGGAAGAGGCCCGCTGGATCGGTGAGGAAATTGATGCCTTACAGGGGGGCACACGCGGAATTCGTCAGATGAATCTCGATGAAATCGCCATCCTCGTGCGCGCTTCTCATCAAATGCGCGCATTCGAAGATCGGTTTCTGACCATCGGACTGCCCTACAAGGTGATCGGCGGCCCGCGGTTCTATGAGCGGATGGAGATTCGCGATGCCATGGCCTATTTCCGGCTGGTGGTCAGCCCCGGAGACGATCTGGCCTTCGAGCGGATTGTGAATACGCCCAAACGCGGCCTTGGCGACAAGGCGCAGCAGACGATTCAGATGACGGCGCGGGAAAATGGGGTGTCTCTGGTCGACGGCGCGCGAATCGCGGTCGACAACGGGCTGATCAAGGGCAAGGGCGGCAAGGCGCTGCGCGAGTTGATTGACGGGTTGGCGCGGTGGAACGCGATGACGCGCGGGCCACGGCTTGAGGTCGACGACGAGTCGGTGATTGATGACGGTGCCCCCCTGCGGTTCGGCGAGCCTGAAATATCGCATATCGAACTGGCACAAGTCGTTCTGGACGAATCCGGCTATACCGCGCACTGGCAGAACGAAAAGACACCCGAGGCACCGGGGCGGCTGGAAAACCTCAAGGAACTGGTCAATCAGCTCGACAATTTCGAAAATCTGCAGGGGTTCCTGGAGCATGTCAGCCTGGTCATGGACAATGAGCAGGAGGGCGACGGGGCCAAGGTCTCGATCATGACGCTGCATGCGGCCAAGGGGCTGGAGTTTCCCGCTGTGTTCCTGCCGGGGTGGGAGGACGGGCTGTTCCCCTCGCAGCGGTCGATGGACGAATCCGGAATCAAGGGATTGGAAGAGGAACGGCGGCTGGCCTATGTCGGCATCACCCGGGCGGAAGAGGTCTGCACGATTTCCTTTGCCGCCAACAGACGGGTATTCGGGCAGTGGCAGAACTCGATGCCGTCGCGCTTCATCGATGAATTGCCCGAAGACCATGTTGAGGTTTTGACGCCCCCGGGGCTTTACGGCGGGGGACAGCATGCGGCCAGTATCGAAACCCGCGCGGCAGAGGCAAATGTCTATAACTCGCCCGGGTGGAAACGGATGCAGGCGCGGCAGGGGCAGTATGGAACCTCTCAGCCACGCGAAAGCCGCAATACGGTGATCGACGCCACGGCAGTCGCCAGCTTCACACTGGGCGAGCGCGTGTTTCACCAGAAATTCGGCTATGGCGCGGTGATCGGTATCGAGGGGGACAAGGTCGAGGTCGATTTCGACAAGGCAGGGGTCAAGAAAGTCGTCTCGCGGTTCCTGTCAGCCAAGGACGACGTGCCCTTTTAGTCAAATCGAATGTGCCTGGCGGCACATGCTCTGCCCTTTCTGGGGCGCCCGGCACCGGCCGAGGCGCCCATTTCTTTGTCCGTGAAAACAAAAACGGCGGTTCCCAGGGAGGAGGAGGGGAACCGCCGTTCTTTTCAACACCAGGGCAGGGAGGAGGAGAGCCCCGATGTATCCGAACCCGGGTCTGATCCCGGTATGAGGAAGACGCGGCGACGTCAGGGAGGAGGAGAGACGTCGCCGCGCACTTTCAACACCGGGAAAGGGAGGAGGAATACCCGGTGTGTTCGTGTCCGGCGTCCATGGCCGGTATAAGGGGCGGCGACATCAGGGAGGAGGAGAGATGCCGCCGCTGAAATACAGGTCCTTAAGGGAGGAGGAAGGACCTGATCTCGGTTATGTGGTGTTGCGCTTAGTGCGCAAAATGTTCTTCGGCCGCCTGCTGCGCCAGACGACGGATCATCGAGCGGTGCAGGCCAAGGTCGGCCAGTTCGCGATCCGACAGTTCGGACAATTCGCTGACCGTCTGGCGATAGACGCGATAGCGGGCGAACCGGGTCTTTGCAGCCTCGATCAGCGAAGCCAGGCCGGTTGTCGGAGCGCCTTTGAGCGCGGTCTGATGTGTTGCTACAGCCATTTGCGTAACCCGTATTATTGTGTTGCTGCCGGTGTGTCCGGCGTTTGCTTGAGACTGAAAATAAGTGAATGCTGCGATTGCACAATAGCTGACGGTGTCAATGCTGCTATGCAGCAAACGCATAGATATCAACGCGTTGCGATCCCGGTGGCGAATTCCCTTGAAAATAAGGGTTTTGGCTGCGCCTTTTCTGAGGTGCGGAAAACTTCGTGTTTTTTGGCTTGCCGGGTTCTGCCCCTTCTTTGTGCGGTGTCTTCCGAAATTTGTGCGTTATGAAATTGGGAGGGATCGGTGATGGGGAGTCATCGAACCAATATGGGAAATCGTGGGCAGTTTGCGGAAGGGGTGCAAATGCGCCGTCCCGCCCCAATTGATTCGTTGGGTTGGACCCGTTCGATCTGGTCTTTCGGCGCAATAATCGCCTCTTGGTGAATAATTATTGGGAAATCGTGGGACAAGGTGGGCGCGCAGCTATACTACAATATGTAGCGATCATAATTTGACAGATGCGCATTTATGGTGATTTCGGAGTATTTTCATTTAGCTTTCGCTCCGATATTAAGTGATTCCGGAGCTGGCTTCGAAAATTTTCCTGTTGATTTCCATGAATTCCCATGGCATCCCTTATTCATCCGATGAGGACGAGGTACATGGGGCGCCAAACGACCCCGAACCAACAAAAACAGGTTTCATACAGGCATCTCGCTTTCATCAATCAAGAGATCCGGCGCGCGGGCGAGCAGACATCCCCCCAGGTGGCGCGCGCAGCTGGACATCCCGCAAAGCGGGTCAATGCGGCGGGTTGATCAGTGGCAGCAGATCAACCCGCCGTTTTTCATCCGGGGGAAAATGTAGGTGGGGCGCAAGCGAAAGGGACAGTCGTCTTGGCGCGCAGGTTCAGAGGTGAAAGCCACCACAAGGTGGATGCGAAAGGCAGGGTATCAATCCCGGCCTCTTTTCGCCGTGTGCTTGAAGCTTCGGACCCGAACTGGCAGCCCGGTGACAGCCCTGAACTGGTGATTGTCTATGGCGACCACCGCCGCAAATTCCTTGAATGTTACACGATGCAGGCGATTGACGAGGTCGACGCCAAGGTCGACGCGCTGCCGCGCGGCTCGATGCAACGGAAGATGCTGCAGCGCATGTTCCATGGCCAGTCTTTCCCGACCACGGTAGACGAAACAGGAAGGCTGGTGTTGCCTGCCAAGCTGCGCAGCAAGATCGGGCTTGAGGGCGAGGCCTTCTTTATCGCCGCCGGCGATACGTTCCAGATCTGGAAGCCCGAGACCTACGAATCCGTTGAACTGGCCGCTGCCGAAGAATGGCTCGACGATCAGCCCGAGGATTTCGACCCTCTGGAATTCCTAGACGGCACCGGGGATGCCTAGCGGCATGACCGGCGCGGATACCCCTTCGGACAAACCTCATATCCCTGTTTTGCTGCGTCCGTTGCTGGCAGCCGTAGCGCCCGTGACCGGTGTCTGGCTGGACGGGACGTTTGGTGCCGGCGGCTATACCCGTGGTTTGTTGGAGGCCGGGGCGGACAAGGTCATTGGCGTGGATCGGGACCCGCTGGCCTTTGAGATGGCGGCGGATTGGGCGAGTGCCTATGGTGGCCGGCTGGTGATGCAACCCGGAGTGTTTTCGCGCATGGACGAATATGCGCAGGATTTGGATGGGGTGGTTCTGGATCTCGGCGTTTCGTCTATGCAGTTGGATCAGGCCGAGCGCGGCTTTTCTTTCATGAAAGACGGCCCTCTGGACATGCGTATGAGCCAGGAGGGCGAAAGCGCAGCCGATCTGGTGAACAACGCGACCGAGGCGCAACTGGCCGATATCCTGTTTCACTATGGTGAGGAACGCGCCAGCCGCCGTATCGCCAAGGCCATCGTCAGGGCGCGGGCCGAAGAACCGATCACCACAACGCTGCGACTGGTTGAGATCATCGAATCCTGTCTGCCGCGTCCGAAACCGGGGCAGTCGCACCCGGCCACGCGCAGCTTTCAGGGGCTGCGGATAGCGGTGAACGCCGAATACGAAGAACTGTTTCAGGGCCTCATGGCTGCCGAACGGGCGTTGAAACCGGGCGGGCAGCTTGCCGTGGTCACCTTTCACTCGATCGAGGACCGGATGGTCAAACGGTTCTTTCAGTCCCGTGCCGGCAAGACAGGGCGCGCCAATCGCTATGCGCCCGAGGTGGAACAGGAACAGCCGCAATTCACGCTCAAGACCCGCAAGGCCGTGGGTCCGGACGCGGAAGAGTTGCGGGACAATCCGCGTGCGCGCTCAGCCAAGCTGCGTGTTGCAATTCGGACCGAGGCTCCGGCCGGGGAAATTGATGCCCGCGCCATCGGCATGCCGCAATTGGGGGAAAGGGCAAGATGAAGAGTGTTTTGTATGTGTTGACTGCTCTGGCCGTATTTGGACTGGCGCTGTGGGCGTATCAGGAGAATTACCGCACCCAGCAGGTGGTGAAGGAAACGCAGAAACTGCAGCGTGAGATTGGTATGGCGCAGGTGCGGCTGGCCGTGTTGAATGCGGAATGGGCCTATCTGAACCGTCCCGACCGTTTGCGCGAACTGGCGGATCTGAACTTTGAGCGCCTGGGCCTGCTGCCCCTGCGTGCGGAACAGTTCGGTCGTGCGGATCAGATCGCATATGCCGAGGACCCCGACCTGCCGATTGTCGACCCGATCGAACTGCAGGCTATCACCGACACCCAGGCGCTGGGTGAGGTGCAGATCCCATGACCCGCACGCCTCTGCGTCCTCTGGCCCGCATTCTTGACGCCCGCGCGCGCGGTGAAAACCCCAAGACGATTGAACGCGAAAACATCCGGCGCCGTCACGAAGACATGAAGGACCGCGCCCGCGCCCGGGCCGAAGGGCGTCTGCTGGTGCTGGGTCTGTTCTTTTTCTGCGCCTTTTCAGTGGTGGGCTTTCGCATGGGCATGCTGGCCACGTCCGAGGCGCAGGAACCGCTGGCCTCAGCCCCCGGTGCCGCAATTGCGATGCAGCGCGCCAATATCGTGGATCGCGAAGGGCGCATTCTGGCGACCAATCTGGACACCTATTCGGTTTACGCCCAGCCGCCCTTGATGATCGACCCGATTGCGGCTGCTGATCAGTTGGTGGCGATCTTTCCCGATCTGGAGAAAGAACGACTGGTCAAAGATTTCACGGGCAATCGCAAATTCCTGTGGATCAAAAAGCGTATCTCTCCCGAACAGAAACAGGCGGTTCACGATATCGGTGATCCCGGCATACTGTTCGGCCCGCGCGAAATGCGGCTGTATCCGAACGGACGTCTGGCAGCGCATATCCTGGGCGGTTCCGGCTTTGGCCGCGAAGGCGTGAGCGCTGCCGAGGTCATCGGTGTGGCCGGTGTCGAGAAACAGTTCGACGACTATCTGCGCGACCCGGCCAATGGCAACAAACCCCTGCAACTGTCGTTGGACCTGACCGTTCAGGCGGCGGTCGAGCAGGTGCTTTACGGCGGCATGAGGATCATGAATGCCAAGGGTGCCTCGGCCGTTCTGATGAATGCGCATACGGGCGAGGTGGTCTCGGCCGCGTCGCTGCCGTCCTTCGACCCCAACGATCGCCCGCGCCCGCCGACATCGGGGTTTGATCCCTCGGACAGCCCTCTGTTCAATCGTTATGTGCAGGGCGTTTACGAATTGGGCTCGGTCTTCAAGATCTTTACCGCTGCACAGGCGGTTCAACTGGGGTTGGTGAACGCGAACACCATCATCGACACGTCGGGTCCGATGAAGATTGGCCGTTTTCCGATCGGCGAGTTCAACGGCAAGAACTATGGCAAGATCAGCGTTTCGGACGTGATCGTCCACAGCTCGAACCGGGGCACCGGGCGGCTGGCGCTGCAAATCGGGGCGCAACGGCAGCAGGATTTCCTTCAGTCCCTTGGCATGTTCGAACCCACCCCGTTCGAGATTGTCGAGGCCGCAGGGGGCGAGCCGCTGAAGCCCAGGAAATGGGGCGAGCTGAGCACCGTGACCATTTCTTATGGCCACGGGCTGTCGACCAGCCCGATGCATCTGGCTGCGGGTTATGCGGCGATTGCTAATGGCGGGTATTATGTCAGCCCGACCGTCCTGCGCAAAAACGGCCCGCAATATGGCCCGCGCGTGTTGTCGGAAAGTGCCGCGAAACAGGCGCAGAAAATGCTGCGTCGTGTAGTGACTGACGGCACGGCCAGTTTCGGGGATGTGGCCGGGTATGATGTGGCCGGCAAGACCGGGACGGCCGACAAGCCGAAACCGCGCGGCGGTTATTATGACGACAAGGTCATTGCCACCTTTGCCACCCTCTTCCCCGCCTACGACCCCAAATACGTGCTGATCGTCACTTTGGATGAGCCGTCCATCGTCGCCTATGGCGAAAAGCGGCGCACGGCGGGCTGGACGGCAGTTCCCGTCGCGGCAGAACTGATCGGTCGCGTCGCCCCTTTGCTGGGTCTGCGTCCACGGCTTGAGCCTGAGGCGGGCGCTGCTATAACGCTGACCTCAAATTAGGCTGTCCGAAAAGAGGTGGGGCATGGGCGCAAGGACAAAGAAACTCAGCCAACTGGCCCTGACCGCACGGGGGGGCGTCAATCCCGACATCACCGGGCTGGCCGTCGACAGCCGTGAGGTTCAGGAGGGTTACCTCTTTGCGGCGCTGCCCGGCACGCGGGTTCACGGCGGTGAGTTCATTCAGTTCGCCCTGCGTATGGGCGCGGCTGCCATTCTGACGGATGCCGAGGGCGCGGAGATCGCAGCAAGTGAACTGGCCGCGTCTGACGCAGCCCTGATTGTCGTCGAAGACCCCCGCCAGGCACTGGCCGGATGCGCCGCGCTGTGGTTCGGCGCGCAACCGCAGACCATTGTCGCGGTCACGGGGACCAACGGCAAAACCTCCGTCGCCACTTTTGTGCGTCAGATCTGGATGGAGCTGGGTCACGCGGCGGTGAATCTTGGCACAACCGGGGTCGAAGGCGCATGGAGCGCGCCGCTGGCCCACACGACCCCCGAACCGATCACGCTGCATCGGTGTCTGGCCGAGGCCGCCGAAAACGGTGTGACCCATGCCGCGATGGAGGCATCCTCGCACGGGCTGGAACAGCGCCGACTGGATGGCGTGCACCTGACGGCGGCCGGGTTTTCAAACTTCACGCAGGACCATCTGGACTATCACGAAACATTCGAAGCCTATTTCAACGCAAAGGCCGGGTTGTTTGACCGTGTGCTGCCACAGGATGGCACAGCCGTCATCAACATGAGCGACCCAAAAGGCGCTGCCCTTTGCAAAATCGCCGAGGCGCGCGGCCAATCGGTGCTGCGGGTCGGTTTGGGGGACGCCGATCTTTGCCTGATGAACCAGCGCTTTGACTCGACGGGCCAGGATTTGCGCTTTGCCTGGCAGGGTAAAACGTTCCAGACCCGGCTGAACCTGATCGGCGGGTTTCAGGCCGAGAACATCCTGCTGGCATGCGGATTGGTCATCGCCGCCGGGGAAGAGCCCGAGCGTGTCTTCGAAACCCTGCCGCACCTGTCCACAGTGCGCGGTCGGATGCAGTTGGCCGCGACCCGGGAAAACGGCGCCGCCGTGTTTGTGGATTACGCCCATACGCCCGACGCGGTGGCGACCGCCCTCAGGGCGCTGCGCCCGCATGTCATGGGCCGCCTGATCGCCATAGTTGGTGCAGGCGGGGATCGCGATGCCACCAAACGCCCATTGATGGGCAAGGCGGCGTCGGATCACGCAGATATCGTCTTTGTCACCGATGACAACCCGCGCAGCGAAGATCCGGCCACCATTCGCGCCGCCGTTTTGCTGGGTGCGCCCGAAGCGACCGAGGTTGGCGACCGGGCCGAAGCCATTCTGCGCGGCATTGATGCCTTGCAACCCGGCGATGCGCTGTTGATAGCGGGCAAGGGGCACGAAACCGGGCAGATCGTAGGGGATCAGGTTCTGCCCTTCGATGATGTCGAACAGGCCAGTATCGCGGTTGCCGCTCTGGATGGGAGGGTCGCATGACGCTCTGGACTGCGGCAGAGGCCGCGCAGGCGACCGGTGGGCGTGCCACCACGGATTGGCGGGCGGATGGTGTTTCCATCGACACCCGTACATTGCAACCCGGGGACCTGTTCGTTGCATTGAAGGCCGCGCGGGATGGGCATGACTTTGTGGCGCAGGCTCTGGAAAAGGGGGCCGGGGCCGCCTTGGTATCGCGCATCCCCGATGGCGTGCCCGAGGATGCGCCGCTGTTGATCGTTGCGGATGTGCAGAAAGGCCTGGAGGCGCTGGGGCAGGCGGCGCGCCAGCGTAGCAATGCGAAAGTCGTTGGCGTTACCGGCAGCGTCGGCAAGACGTCGACCAAGGAAATGCTGGCAACGATCCTTGAAACACAGGGGAAAACGCATGCCAGCGTCGCCAGCTACAACAACCATTGGGGCGTACCTTTGACGCTGGCCCGGATGCCGCGCGACACCGAATTCGCCGTGATCGAGATTGGAATGAACCACCCCGGAGAGATTGCGCCGCTGGCCCGGCAGGCCCGCCCTCATGTGGCGCTGGTGACAACAGTGGCCGCGGTGCATCTGGAGGCGTTCGACTCGGTCGCCGGAATCGCGCATGAAAAGGCGGCGATATTTGACGGGCTGTCACAAGGCGGGTCCGCCATCGTGAATGCCGACATTGATCATTCAGACATTCTGCGGAGCTGTGCCCGCGATCGCGGTGCAAAAACGGTCGAGTTCGGCCGGAACGGCGCGGATTACAAACTGACGGAAGTGTCTCAACGGCCCGACTCGGTTCATGCGGCGGCGTCTGTTGCGGGCAGGACAGTCTCGTTTAACGTAGGGTCCGCAGGTACACATTTTGCGATGAACGCGCTTGGGGCATTGGCTGCTTGCGTCGAATTGGGTGTCGATCTGGATCAGGCCGTCGCCGGACTTGGCGCGTGGTCGCCCGTCAAGGGGCGCGGGGTGCGGGAACAGATCACGCTTTCAAATGGCGGTCAGATCGAATTGCTGGATGACAGCTATAACGCGAACCCGACCTCGATGGAGGCCGCGCTGGACGTTCTGGCCGCATCGCAGGCGGCTCGCCGCATCGCATTTCTGGGCGATATGAAAGAGTTGGGAGCCCTGGAAACCGTCATGCACGCCGACATGGCTGGTGTCGCGGCGATGGCGCGGGTCGATCAGGTGCATTGCATCGGCCCGCTGATGCAGGCGCTGCATCAGGCTCTGCCCGAAGAAAAGCGCGGGCTTTGGTTTATGACCAGCGACGAGATGGCCGCGCAGCTGACGGATCTGGTGCGCCCGGGCGACACAGTGCTGGCAAAAGGATCGCTGAGCATGGCGCTGGCCCGGATTGTTGACGGTTTGCGTAAAATGGGGCAAGGGGGCGCGCTTGACCCATGATTGCCGCGTAAGAGAGGTATTGAAATGCTCTATTGGTTGACCGCCCTGTCGGATGGAGGGGATTTCTGGAACCTCTTCCGCTATATCACGTTCCGTGCGGGCGGGGCCTTTCTGACGGCGCTGATTTTCGGGTTCATCTTTGGCAAGCCTCTGATCAACGTGCTGCGCAAAAAACAGGGCAAGGGTCAGCCGATCCGGGATGACGGTCCCGAGGGTCATTTCTCGAAAGCCGGAACCCCGACCATGGGCGGGTTGCTGATCGTTGGGGCGCTGGTGACTTCGACACTGGCCTGGGCGCGATGGGACAACCCCTATGTCTGGATGGTGTTGTTCGTGACGCTGGCCTATGCGGCGATAGGCTTTGCGGATGATTACGCCAAGGTTTCGAAACAGAATACCCAGGGTGTTTCAGGCCGGATGCGGCTGGCGCTGGGGGTCATTATTGCGGTTCTGGCATCGCTCTGGGCGACGTTGCACCACCCTGATGCATTGCAGAACCAACTGGCGGTGCCGGTGTTCAAGGATACGCTGGTCAATCTTGGGATATTCTACATTCCTTTTGCCATCGTGGTGATTGTCGGGGCCGCGAACGCGGTCAACCTGACCGATGGGCTGGACGGGCTGGCGATCATGCCCGCAATGATTGCTGCATCGACGCTGGGGATCATCGCCTATGCGGTGGGTCGGGTCGACTTTACCGAGTATCTGGATGTGCATTACGTGCCGGGAACCGGCGAGATTTTCATCTTTACCTCAGCGTTGTTCGGCGCGGGGCTTGGGTTCCTGTGGTATAACGCGCCGCCCGCCGCGGTGTTCATGGGCGACACCGGTTCACTGGCGCTGGGGGGCGCGCTGGGTGCCATTGCTGTGGCCACCAAGCACGAACTGGTGCTGGCGGTTGTCGGTGGTCTTTTTGTGGTCGAAGCGCTGAGCGTGATCATTCAGGTTCTGTATTTCAAGCGCACCGGGCGCCGCGTGTTCCTGATGGCACCGATCCACCACCATTATGAGAAAAAGGGCTGGGCCGAGCCGACCATCGTGATCCGGTTCTGGATCATCTCGCTGATCCTGGCGATGATCGGTCTGGCAACGCTGAAAGTCCGATAAATCTCCCGCCAGGTTCGGCGGACCTGTGGTCCGACTGCCACCTGTTGGGCCCGGCTCGCGCTGGAGCGCGAGCCTTTGCCACCCTTGCCATCGGTGACCTCTTCTGCGCAGTGTGGCCGCCAATCGGACGGCAAAAAAGGGTAGGTCAGAATGATCCCGGTCAAAGGGTTTTCAGGGCAAAATGTTGCGGTTCTGGGGCTTGGCAGGTCGGGTCTGGCTGCCGCCCGCGCATTGCGGGCTGGCAAGGCCGAGCCAGTCTGTTGGGATGACAATCCCGCCGCCCGCGAAACGGCCGAGGCCGAGGGCTTCACTTGCATCGACCTGCACCGTCACGGGGCGTTTGACGACATCGCCGCGCTGATCGTTTCGCCCGGAATCCCGCATCTTTACCCCGAGCCAAACCCGGTCGTCGCGGCGGCATTGGATGCCGGTGTTCCGGTCGACAATGATATCGGTCTGTTCTTCAGGTCTTTCGCCGGGCCGGAGTGGAACAGGTTTGACACCCCGCCGCGCGTGATCGCGGTTACCGGGTCGAACGGGAAATCGACTACGGCGGCCCTGATCCATCACATCCTGACCGCAGCCGGGCGCGCGGCGCAACTGGCCGGAAATATCGGGCGCGGCGTGCTGGATATCGATCCCGGCAGCGATGGGTCGGTCGTAGTGCTGGAGCTTTCCAGTTATCAGACCGAACTGGCGCGTGCCCTGACGCCGGACATTGCAGTTTTCACCAACCTGTCGCCGGACCATCTGGACCGGCACGGAGGGATGGGCGGCTATTTCGCAGCCAAGCGCAGACTTTTTGCCGAAGGTGGCCCTGACCGCGCGATCATCGGCATTGACGAAAAAGAAGGCGCGTTTCTTGCAGGGCAGCTGTCGGAAGGGCCTGCGGACGATCAGGTGATCCGCATCTCGGTGGCGCGAAAGCTGACCGGGCCGGGCTGGCAGGTCTTTGCGCGCAAGGGGTTCCTGTCGGAGTACCGCAAGGGCCGGCAGGCGGGCTCGATCGACCTGCGTGAGATCAGAGGGCTGCCCGGAGCGCATAACCACCAGAACGCCTGCGCCGCCTACGCAGCCTGCCGCGCGCTGGGCCTGGCGCCCCGCGTGATCGAGGATGCGCTGCACAGTTACCCCGGTTTGCCGCATCGCAGCCAGATCATCGCCGAAGCAGACGGAGTGACTTATGTGAACGATTCCAAGGCAACAAATGTGGACAGCGCGCTCAAGGCGCTGAGCGCCTTTGCAAAGATCCGTTGGATTTGTGGCGGGTTGCAGAAAGAAGGCGGCCTGGATGCCCTGAATGGCGCCGCCGATCAGGTGATCAAGGCCTATGTCATCGGGCGCGAGGCAGCCGGATTCGCCATGCAGTTGCAGGCTGAGGCGCAGGTTTGCACCACTATGGCGGCCGCCGTTGAACAGGCGATCGCCGATGCACAGCCGGGTGAGACGATCCTGCTGGCCCCGGCCGCGGCCAGCTTTGATCAATATGACAATTTCGAACAACGCGGCGAAGACTTTGTGGCGCAGGTCCGGCAGCGGCTGGCCGATTAGGTGTTTGCAATAGACCGCCGGTTGGGCGAAGCTGAATTGCTAGCTGCTTGACGCGCCATGCTTATTGGGTTTGCCTTTCGGAAATTCAACACGAGGTCATGATTATGCCATACCGTAAGTTTTCTCTGATCCTTCCTGCCGTTCTGGCGATCGGAGCCTGCACGAACGTTGGTGCGAATTACCAGCCGATTGTCGACGGACCGGTCGGTCCGAATTACAACGCGGATCTGGCCCAGTGTCAGGCGCTGGCAAGATCGCAACCCACGGTAGACAGCAACACGGCAGGCGCCGCCGCGATTGGTGCCGCCGGTGCCGCCGGTGCGAAAGCCATTATCGATGACAGCGCCAGCGATCTGGGCCGCGCGGCTGTCGCGGGCGCGTTGGTTGGTGCCGGTGCAAGCGCGATCAACAATACCCAGAATCAGGAAGTCATCGTGCGCAACTGCATGCGCGGACGCGGCTATAACGTCGTGGGCTAACGGGCTGCGATGGCTGTTCCGGCGGCGTGGCCCGAGGACCACGCCCACTGGAAATTGTAGCCGCCCAGCCAGCCGGTGACATCCACCGCTTCGCCAATCACATAGAGGCCGGGGACATCCCTGGCCTCCATTGTTTTGGACGACAGGTCATCGGTGTTGATCCCGCCCAGCGTGACCTCGGCAGTGCGGTAGCCTTCGGTACCCGAAGGCGTCAGACGCCAATCGGACAGCGCAGCGACAAGTTCGGTCAGCACGGCGTCCGACTGATCGGCCAGATTGCCTTGCATCGGAACATGCTGGCTGAGGTAATCCACCAGTCGCGCGGGCAGGTGGCGCGCCAATTCGGTGGTCAAGGCCTTGCGGCCCCCGGCCTGGCGCTGTTCGCGCATCAGGTCGAACAGGGGAAGCTCGGGGATCAGATTGACGCGGATCGCCTCGCCCTCGCGCCAGTAGGACGACAGTTGCAGCACCGATGGCCCGCTGAGGCCGCGATGGGTGAACAGCAGCGCCTCGTCAAAACTGGTGCGGTCGTTTGACAGCCTTGCGGGCAGAGAGACACCGGAGAGGTCCTTGAACTTCCCGTCCGAAAAGGTGAGCGGCACCAGTGCTGCCCGCGTCTCGGTCATCCGAAGCCCGAACTGCTGCGCAATGTCATAGGCCAGCCCGGTCGCCCCCATTTTGGGGATCGACTTGCCGCCCGTGGCCAGCACGAGGTTGGTACAGGTCAGGCCAAGGCGCTGCCCCTCACGCTCAACCTGTAACGCATAGCCGCCGTCGGTCTTGCGCAGGTCCTTCAGCACGGTCCGCACCCAGAGCTCGGCCCCCGCGCGCTCCATCTCGGTCAGCAGCATCTGGATGATCAGCTTCGAGGACCCGTCGCAGAACAACTGACCCAGCGTTTTTTCATGCCACGCAATGTTGTGGCGTCCGACAAGATCAATGAAATCCCATTGCGTGTAGCGCGCCAAAGCGGACTTGCAGAAATGCGGGTTCTGCGACAGGAAGTTGCCCGGACCCGCATACATGTTGGTGAAGTTGCAGCGCCCGCCGCCCGAGATACGGATTTTCTCACCCGGCGCTTTCGCGTGATCGATCACCAGAACACGCCCGCCGCAATGCGTCGCGCACATCATACCGGCTGCACCGGCACCAAGGATGATGGTGTCGTAGGTCATGTGCTGCGCATGGCGTGGATTGAAAGCGAAGGCAAGGGGCCACGCCGACGTCCGGACCAAGAATGGCCGCGAATGTCATCCGGCCATCGCCTGTTTTCAGAGCCGTTGGCAATGCGGATTGTCAGCCGCCCGGTGCACTGTCATGTTTCCACATTAAGAACAGGACTACAGGTCAAATCTGCGAAAAAAGGATAACCAATGCAATTCCCTGAGTTTATTTCAGCATTTCCCAAGCTGGACGTGCCCTTTCCGGACGATGTGGTCCAGACGTCAGTCGTGCGGTCAGATGCCGGTCTGGTCGCCTTTTTCACGTTTCTTCAGGACATGGAACTCCCCTTGCATGCGCATGGCGCCCAGTGGGGAACGGTTGTTGCCGGCACGGTTGAACTGACCATAGGCGGCGAGACCAGAACCTATCGTCCCGGCGACAGCTATTCGATTCCGGCCGGGGTTGAGCATGGCGGCGTTATCAAGGCTGGTACAAAAGTCATCGACGTGTTTGAAGAGCCCGACAGGTATCCGATCAAAGCGTGACCTGAACAGGGCAGGCGCGGTTTTTGCCTGTCACGGATTTGAACGCCGTCGGTTCTGCGCTTTTGTTAAGTGGATTTCTGCGCCTGCCCGTCATTCCGCTAGCCCAATCGCCAAATTCCCTGTAGACTCTCAATCAGATCCCGAAAACGGGACGTGAACGAGGCAGAGAGTGGCGGTATCTCATGACTGAGATGGTGTATGGCGCGGTCCAGGACCAGCGCGGCGAACCGATTCTACCAAAGTGGTGGCGAACGATTGATCGCTGGACAATGTCCTGCGTGCTGATCCTGTTTGTCATCGGGTTGTTGCTGGGGCTGGCCTCATCGCCGCCTTTGGCCGGGCGCAACGGGTTCGATCCTTTCCACTATGTCGAACGTCAGGCGCTGTTTGGCGGGCTGGCGCTGATCGCGATGCTGCTGACCTCGATGATGTCGCCGATACTGGTGCGGCGGCTGGCGGTTCTGGGCTTTCTGGCGGCTTTTGTGGCGCTGGTTTTCCTGCCGGTTTTCGGCACCGATTTTGGCAAAGGCGCGGTGCGCTGGTACTCGCTGGGCTTTGCCTCTCTGCAACCGTCCGAGTTTTTGAAACCCGGCTTTATCGTGGTGGCGGCGTGGCTTCTGGCGGCGTCACAGGAAATCAACGGCCCGCCGGGGCGGTTGTGGTCCTTCGCGCTGTGTATGGCCATTGTTGCGATGCTGGTTCTGCAACCCGATTTCGGGCAGGCTTGCCTGATCCTGTTTGGCTGGGGCGTGATGTATTTCGTTGCCGGTGCGCCGATGATGCTGTTGGTCGGTATGGCCGGCGCCGTCGTCATGGGCGGCATGTTCGCCTATTCGAACTCCGAGCATTTCGCCCGCCGCATTGACGGCTTTCTCAATCAGGAGGTCGATCCAACCACTCAGCTTGGCTATGCCACCAACGCCATTCGCGAAGGCGGACTTTTTGGTGTCGGCGTTGGTGAAGGTCAGGTGAAGTGGTCGCTTCCCGATGCTCATACCGATTTCATCATCGCTGTCGCGGCCGAGGAATACGGTCTGATCCTCGTTCTGATCATCATCGCGCTCTATTCGCTGATTGTCGTTCGGTCACTGTTGCGGCTGATGCGCGAGCGGGACATGTTCATCCGGCTGGCGGGCACCGGTCTGGCCTGCATGTTCGGCGTGCAGGCGATGATCAACATGGGCGTGGCCGTCCGGTTGCTGCCTGCCAAAGGCATGACGCTGCCATTCGTCAGTTACGGCGGCTCGTCGCTGATCGCGGGGGGCATAGCGATCGGCATGCTTTTGGCGTTTACCCGAAACCGCCCACAGGGCGAACTTGGCGACATTCTGCGCGGACGAGGATAATGGAAATACCCTACCTGTTGATTGCGGCTGGCGGCACTGGAGGTCATATGTTCCCGGCGCAGGCGCTGGCCGAGGCGATGCTGCACAAGGGCTGGCGAGTGCGCCTGTCCACGGATGCCCGCGGCGCGCGCTATACCGGTGGATTTCCCCATTCGACCGAGATTGTTCAGGCCTCATCGGCTACTTTCGCGCGCGGCGGTCTTGCCGAAAAGGCGTTGGCCGGACCCAAGATCGCGGCGGGGATGACCGGGATGGCGGTGCAGATGATGCGCGACAAGCCCGATGTAGTGGTGGGGTTCGGCGGATACCCCTCGATCCCCGCGCTGGGTGCGGCGACGATGCTCAAGATCCCGCGCATGATCCACGAACAGAACGGGGTTCTGGGGCGCGTGAACCAGCTGTTTGCCTCGCGCGTGTCGCACGTGGCCTGTGGTGTCTGGCCCACGGATCTGCCCGAAGGGGCGAAGGGTATCCACACCGGCAATCCCGTGCGTGCAGCGGTGCTGGAGCGAGAGGCCGCGGGGTACATCCCGCCCGGTGAATACCCGATGTCGATCCTGGTGATGGGCGGATCGCAAGGGGCCCGCATCCTCAGCGATGTGGTGCCCGGTGCAATTGCCGCCCTGCCGGAAAACCTGCGCAGCCATATCCGCGTTGCGCATCAGGCCCGCGACGAGGATGGTGAACGGGTAACCGCGTTCTACGCCGATCACGGTATCCGGGCCGAGGTCAAACCATTCTTTCAGGATGTTCCCCGCCGCATGTCGGACGCGCAGCTGGTGATCAGCCGCTCGGGCGCGTCCAGCGTCGCGGATATTTCGGTGATCGGGCGGCCTTCGATCCTGATCCCCTTTGCCGCCGCCGCAGGCGACCATCAAACCGCAAACGCGCGCGGGCTGGTTCAGGCAGGTGGCGCGATCATGATCCCTGAAAACGTGCTTGACGTTCCCGCTCTGACCGAGCAAATCACCGCAGTTCTGACCAACCCCGAAGCCGCGCAAAAGATGGCCCATGCCGCCCTATCGACCGGTGCCCCCGACGCGACCGAGCGTCTTGTGGCCCTTGTCGAGCAACTGGCGCAGAAGGAGACCGCATGAATCCTGCAACCAAACTGCCGCAAGACGTAGGGCCGATTCACTTCGTTGGAATCGGCGGGATCGGGATGTCCGGCATTGCCGAGGTGCTTTTGAATCTGGGCTACCGGGTGCAGGGGTCCGACCTGAAGGCGTCCAAGATCACCGACCGTCTGGCCGGTTTGGGGGCCGAGATTTTTGTTGGCCAGCGCGCCGATAACCTGGAAAACGCCGCAGTCGTGGTGGTTTCGACCGCGATCAAGCCGGGCAACCCGGAACTGGACGGCGCGCGCGCGCAGGGTCTGCCGGTGGTGCGCCGGGCCGACATGCTGGCCGAACTTATGCGCCTGAAATCCAACATCGCCATTGCAGGCACCCACGGCAAGACCACCACAACGACGATGATGGCCGAGCTTATGGTGGCGGGCGATTTCGATCCGACCGTGATCAATGGTGGCATCATCCACGCCTATGGGTCGAACGCGCGGATGGGGCAGGGTGAATGGATGGTGGTCGAGGCCGACGAATCCGACGGCTCGTTCAACCGCCTGCCGGCGACCATCGCCATCGTCACCAATATCGACCCCGAGCATATGGAGCATTGGGGCGATTTCGACCGGCTACGCGACGGCTTCCACGAATTTGTCTCGAACCTGCCGTTCTACGGTCTGGCGGTCTGCTGCACCGATCACACCGAGGTTCAGACGCTGGTGGGTCGTATCACCGACCGCCGCGTGCGCACCTATGGCTTCAACGCGCAGGCTGATGTGCGGGCGGTGAACCTGACCTATAAGGGCGGTGTCGCGCATTTTGATATCCATCTGCAATACGAAGACACCGTGATCGAGGGTTGCACCTTGCCGATGCCGGGGGATCACAACGTCTCGAACGCGCTTTCCGCAGTTGCCGTCGCGCGCCATCTGGGCATGAAGGCCAGCGAGATCCGCGACGCGCTGGCCAATTTTGGCGGCGTCAACCGGCGCTTTACCAAGGTGGGCGAAGTCGACGGCGTCACCATCATCGACGATTACGGCCACCACCCGGTTGAAATTGCGGCTGTTCTGAAGGCCGCTCGTCAGGCCACCGAGGGCCGCGTCATCGCCGTGCATCAACCGCACCGCTATTCCCGCCTGTCCAACCTGTTCGACGACTTCTGTACCTGTTTCAACGATGCCGACGTCGTGGCCATCGCCGAAGTATTCGCGGCAGGCGAAGACCCCATCGAAGGCGCAGGCCGCGATGATCTGGTGCAGGGTCTGATCCGCCACGGTCACCGCCACGCCCGCGCGTTGCTGGACGAAGGCGATCTGGAGCGTCTGGTGCGCGAACAGGCCCGCCCCGGCGACATGGTTGTCTGCCTTGGGGCCGGCACGATCAGCGTCTGGGCTAACGGTCTGCCCGAACGTTTGCAACAAAAACAAGCTGTCTAACGCGATGGACTCTGCTGAGGCGCAACTTTAAAGTGTGAACTCGCAACCGCAGAAATGACGTCCTCGGAGGGGCAATTGGTGTATTCGGTGGTATTCGCTGGCTTATGGGTCGTGGCCTCAACAATCGTGGCCATGTTGCCGATGCGTCTGCAGTTTCCGCCGGGCATTGTGTTGTTTGTTTCAGCGCCTGCCCTGATCGTCTGGCTGGGGCATGATTTTGGCTGGTTCTTTTCGGTTCTGGCCTTAGCCGCCTTTGCGTCGATGTTCCGCAATCCGATCCGGCACTACTGGCACCGCTGGACCGGACAGGAAGTCGGGGAATGAGCTGGTCCATCGCTCTTGCTGCCCTGTGGGGGATAGCCGCGAATGTTCTTGCTATGCTGCCCAGCAAGGATAACCACTGGACCCGCGCCTATGTCCTGATAGCGGTGGGTATCCCGATTTTGGGATATGTCACCTATGAGAACGGTCCATGGATCGGCCTGCTGGTGCTGGCGGCGGGCATGTCCGTGCTGCGCTGGCCGGTGATTTACCTGGGGCGGTGGTTGCGGCGGATCGGGCGGCATCACTATTGACCGCAGCAGCGATCCTTTTTGCGTTGCTCGCCGTAGGTTCGTTTCTGGGGACGACCGCCGTGACGCATTCACTTGCCAGACGGGGCCACATTTGGATCGTTGTTTGCCAGATCGCGGTTTTGGTCCTTTTGTCCGTTCTTACCGTTGCTTCGGGGAGGGGCGGCGCACCGCTGGACGCCGATTACCTCCGGTTCGTGTTGTTATGGGTCCTGATCGCACCTGCGTTATCAGGAGCTGTCCTTGGCGGTTTGGTCGGACTATTGCGGACAGTGGCAGGCGGTCGCTGAAATGTAGTTGATCTCTGGATGACAACCCGGATCGTCGCGGCTAGAAGGTGCCAATGACACTTACATCGCTTCCCGTGCGCGGCAAACTATCCGAAAACAGGTTTTTAAACGACCTCACGTGGCTCCGGGTCGGCGGCCCGGCGGATTATCTGTTTCAGCCGGCTGACATTGACGATCTGCGGAGCTTCCTGCGCGAACTGCCCGCAGATACGCCGGTTTTCCCGATGGGCGTCGGTTCCAACCTGATCGTGCGGGACGGCGGGCTGCGCGCCGTGGTGATCCGCCTTGGTCGCGGGTTCAACGGGATATCCGTCGACGGCAACATTGTCACCGCAGGTGCGGCGGCGCTGGATGCGCATGTAGCACGCAAGGCGGCGGATGCGGGCGTCGACCTGACCTTTCTGCGCACCATCCCTGGTTCCATCGGTGGTGCGGTGCGGATGAACGCGGGTTGCTATGGCAGCTACACAGCGGATGTGCTGCGTAAAGCGACCGTTGTTACCCGGCAGGGGGATGTCGTTGATCTGACGCCAGAGGATCTGAACTTCCGCTACCGCCAGTCTGACCTGCCGGAAGGGGCAGTGCTGGTCTCAGCCACATTCGAAGGCTCTGCTGGTGATCCGGAAGAGTTGCATGCCCGCATGGCGGCACAGTTGCAAAAACGCGATGAAACTCAGCCCACCAAGGACCGCAGCGCCGGATCGACGTTCCGCAACCCGGCCGGGTTTTCCTCGACCGGGCGGGCGGATGATGTGCATGATCTGAAGGCGTGGAAGGTGATCGACGATGCCGGAATGCGCGGCGCGACAAAAGGTGGCGCGCAGATGAGTCCCAAGCATTCGAATTTCCTGATCAATACCGGCACCGCCACCGCCGCCGACCTCGAAGGTCTGGGGGAAGAGGTGCGAAAAAAGGTTTACGAAACAAGCGGCATCACGCTAGAGTGGGAAATCATGCGGGTCGGTGATCCGCTGAAGGAATAAAGCCCCAGCCGTCAGACCAAAACAGGCAAATTCAGGCGACGGATCAAAGGCATAACGCAGTACGGACCACGACATAAGGTCCGGGGACATTGAGGCGCACATTGGGAATGTCGAGCAGGACAAACCCCAAAGTGGCGGTATTGATGGGTGGACCCTCGGCGGAACGCGAGGTGTCTCTCAGCTCTGGGCGCGAATGCGCAGCCGCCCTTGTGGGAGAAGGCTTTGAAGTGGTCGAACTGGACGCAGGTCCCGACCTCTATGCGCGCCTTTTGGACATCAAACCGGATGTGGTTTTCAACGCTCTGCATGGCCGCTGGGGCGAGGATGGCTGTGTGCAGGGTTTGCTGGAATGGATGCGGATCCCCTACACGCATTCCGGTGTGCTGGCTTCAGCCCTTGCCATGGACAAGCAGCGCAGCAAAGAGGTCTATCAGGCCGAAGGGCTGCCGGTTGTTCCCAGCGTGATCGTGCCCAAGATCGAAGTTGCCCGGGCCCACGTGATGGAACCGCCCTATGTGGCCAAGCCCAACAACGAAGGCTCCAGCGTCGGCATTTACATCGTGCATGAGGGATCCAACGGTCCGCCGCAGCTGTCGGACGACATGCCCGAACACATAATGGTCGAGAAATATGTGGCAGGGCGTGAACTGACGGTGACCGTGATGGGCGACCGCGCCCTGTCTGTAACCGAGATCATGACCGATGGCGGTTGGTACGATTATGACGCCAAATACAAGCCCGGCGGTTCGTGGCATGTGGTGCCTGCGGAAATCCCGCAGGGCATTTTTGACCGCTGCATGGACTATGCCCTGCGCGCCCATAATGCCCTTGGCTGCAGAGGTGTCAGCCGAACGGATTACCGCTGGGATGACAGCCTGGGGGCGGACGGGTTGTTTCTGCTGGAAACCAACACGCAGCCCGGCATGACGCCGACATCGCTGGTACCGGAACAGGCGGCGCATCTGGGCATGAGTTTCGGGCAGCTCTGCGCCTGGATGGTGGAGGACGCGTCATGCGACCGCTAAGAGCCACCCGCGCCCCGGTGATCCACCGCAAGAAACAGGTGGCCGGGCCGGATGCCGATTTTGAATCGGGCGTCCGATCCGACGCCGGGCAAAAGCTGCGCCTGCGCGGTGCGCGGCTATTCGGGCGCAAATCGCGGCGGTTCGACCCAGCGCCATCCAGGCTCAGCTACCGGCTGCAACGGTGGATGCTGACGCCCGGCATTCGGCGAGGGTTGAAATTCGGGCTGCCGGTTTTCGTGATTTGCGCCGCGGTGGGATTCTACTTTGGGGCCGAACACCGCCGCGAGGCGGTGGTGGCCTATGTGAACGACCTCAAAATCTCAATCCAGCAGCGCCCGGAATTCATGGTCAACCTGATGGCCATCGACGGTGCAGGTACCGGCCTGTCCGACGATATCCGCGAAGTGGTTCCGCTGGATTTCCCCATCAGTTCCTGGGATCTGGATGTCGAGCAGATCCGCGACACGATCACCGGGCTGGACCCGGTAAAATCGGCGACCGTGCGCGTACGCCCGGGGGGGATTTTGCAAGTGGACGTGGTCGAGCGTCAGCCGGTCATTGTCTGGCGAACCCGCAGCGGGATCGAATTGCTGGACGAAACTGGCGCCCATGTGGAACGCATCGCCTCTCGTAAGGACCATGCCAACCTGCCGTTGATCGCAGGCAGGGGTGCGGATGCCCATGTGGCCGAGGCGCTGGAGCTTTTGACAACCGCCCGCAGTCTGGGCGCGCGCGTGCGCGGGCTGGTTCGCATTGGCGAGCGCCGCTGGGATCTGGTTCTGGACCGCGGTCAACGCATCCTGTTGCCGACCGACAGACCGGTACGCGCGCTGGAGCGTGTTCTGGCCGTGAACGAGGTGCAGGACCTTCTGGAACGCGACGTAGCGGTGGTTGACATGCGCCTTGGGCAACGTCCGACCATCAGAATGACCAAAGCCGCCAGCGAAGACTGGTGGAATACAAAAGTGACAGTGGGTAGCGAGCAGTAAGACCATGATGACCGATCTCTATCAGTCCCAGCGTGCCATGCGACAGATGCGCAGGCAGGCGATGCAACGTGGCGTGGTCGCCATTCTGGATATCGGCAGTTCCAAGATTGCTTGCCTCGTATTGCGGTTCGATGGCACCGGACGCCTGAGCGAAGACAACAGCATCGGATCAATGGCCGGTCAGACCGGGTTCCGCGTGATCGGGGCCAGAACCACCCGTTCGCGCGGTGTGAAGTTCGGCGAAGTCTCGGCAATGCAGGAGACGGAAAGCGCCATCCGTACGGTTTTGCAGGCGACGCAGAAAATGGCCGATATTCGCGTGGACCACGTGATCGCCTGTTTCTCGGGTGCCAATCCGCGCTCATACGGTCTGGATGCGCAGGTCGATCTTGAGGGGCAGCTGGTGACCGAGGCCGAGGTTGGCCGGGTCCTGAACGCCTGTGACGTGCCTGACTATGGCGCGGGGCGCGAGGTGCTGCATGCGCAACCGGTGAATTTCGCGCTGGACAACCGCTCGGGCCTGATCGACCCGCGCGGGCAGATGGGGCAATCGCTGGCGGTGGACATGCATATGCTGACCGTCGATGCCGTGGCGATCCAGAACATCGTGCGCTGCATCAAACGCTGTGATCTGGAATTGGCGGGGATCGCAAACTCGGCCTATGCGTCGGGGATTTCGGCGCTGGTCGAGGACGAACAGGAACTCGGCGCGGCCTGCATCGATATGGGTGGCGGTACGACCAGCGTGTCGATCTTCATGAAAAAACACATGATTTACGCCGATTGCGTGCGGATGGGGGGCGATCACGTCACTGCCGATATCTCGATGGGTCTGGGCATTCCGACGGCGGTGGCCGAACGGATCAAGACCTTTAACGGGGGTGTCCACGCGACCGGTGCCGACGACCGTGATCTGATTGATATCGGCGGCGATACCGGCGACTGGGAACATGACCGCCGCACGGTCAGCCGGGCCGAACTGATCGGCATCATGCGTCCGCGTGTCGAGGAAATTCTGGAAGAGGTCCGTATCCGCCTGGACGCTGCGGGGTTTGACCATATGCCAATCCAGCAGATCGTTCTGACGGGTGGCGGCAGCCAGATCATGGGGTTGGACGGGCTGGCCACGCGTATCCTGGGGCAACGGGTGCGGCTGGGCCGCCCGCTGCGTGTACATGGCCTGCCGCAATCGGCGACCGGGCCGGCGTTTTCGTCTGCGGTCGGGCTCAGCCTGTTTGCGGCGCATCCCCAGGACGAATGGTGGGATTTCGAAATCCCGGTCGACACCTATTCCGCGCGACCCTTCAAGCGTGCCGTGCGCTGGTTCCGTGACAATTGGTAAGTTCGCGCGGATTGCGGTGCTGATCGCCCTGACCCCGTCGGCGGCGCAGGCCCAGACGCGCATCACACCCGAAGCTTTCCTGAATGCGGTGCAAGGCAAGACCGTCATGTTTCATGACTATCCCAGCGGAATTCTGGTTGGGACAGAGGAATTCCTTAGCCCGACGCGGTCTGTCTGGCGCATGGTCGGGCGCGGCTGCGTCTATGGTCAGATCACAACGCCCAACGGGCAAATCTGCTTTTTGTACGAAGATGACCGGGACGGGCTGCCGGTATGCTGGTGGCCGTTCCTGTACGAAGGCCGTCTTATGGTCCGGTTGGCCACCTTTTCCAACGCGGAGATTCAAGAGGTGCGCAGCATGACGGAGGACGGTTTGAATTGTCCAAGTACCCCAATTAGCTAAAGAAACGGGTTGCAGCCCGCGCCATTATCCAGCAAGATATCCACAAGGCCCGTCAGAGGCCCCGCGGCAGGACCTGAGCAGTTTACCGCAACCAGATAAGTGGCGAGCCCCTAAGTGACGCGCGTTTCGGCGACGCCGCGCGAGTCGCTTGTTTTGTGGTGTCCGGGGGCCGATCCGCAATATCTGGCGATCAACGCGAAATACCGCCGTTTGCTGCCTTATTTCCTCCATATTTTGTGGATTCGTGCGATTTTTGGCGTGACCTTTGCGGTTTCGAGCGGTAGAATTGTTAGCGGATAGGTAAGAAAAACACCGCTTTGGCGGGTCAATAAAACAGGCGGACAGAGCATGACATTGAATCTTTCGATGCCCGGGCACGACGAACTGAAGCCTCGGATTACAGTTTTTGGCGTTGGCGGTGCAGGCGGCAACGCAGTCAACAACATGATTGAGAAACAACTGGACGGCGTCGATTTCGTGGTCGCCAACACCGACGCACAGGCGCTGCAACAAAGCCAGTCGTCCGCGCGGGTGCAACTGGGCATCAAGGTCACCGAGGGTCTTGGCGCAGGGGCGCGCCCGACCGTGGGTGCCGCCGCAGCCGAAGAAAGCATCGAACAGATCGTCGATCATCTGGCTGGCGCACATATGTGTTTTATCACTGCTGGTATGGGTGGCGGCACAGGAACGGGGGCGGCGCCGATCATCGCGCAGGCTGCCCGTGAACTGGGCGTGCTGACCGTCGGCGTTGTCACCAAACCCTTCCAATTCGAAGGCGCCAAGCGGATGCGTCAGGCCGAGGACGGCGTGGACGCACTGCAAAAGGTCGTCGACACGCTGATCATCATCCCGAACCAGAACCTGTTCCGTCTGGCTAACGAAAAGACCACCTTCACCGAGGCGTTCTCGATGGCGGACGACGTTCTGTATCAAGGTGTTAAAGGCGTGACCGACCTGATGGTGCGCCCGGGCCTGATCAACCTCGACTTTGCCGATGTTCGCGCCGTGATGGACGAGATGGGCAAGGCGATGATGGGTACTGGTGAGGCGACCGGCGAAGATCGCGCGGTTCAGGCGGCTGAGAAGGCGATTGCCAACCCGCTGCTGGACGAAATCAGCCTGAAGGGCGCCAAAGGCGTGCTGATCAACATCACCGGATCGCACGACCTGACGCTGTTCGAGCTGGACGAAGCCGCCAACCGCATCCGCGAGGAAGTGGACCCCGAGGCCAACATCATCGTCGGTTCGACCCTGGATACCGCGATGGAAGGCGGCATGCGCGTTTCGGTCGTGGCGACAGGTATCGACGCCAGCGAAAAGCACGACGATGTGCCGGTTGCGCGTCGCTCGATGTCGGCACCACTGACCCGTACCGTTACGGCAGAGGAACCGCAGCAGGATGAGACCCCCGCCGCTGCGCCCGAGCCTGTCGAAGCTGCAATGCAGCCGACAGAGGTGAATCGGGAACCGTCGCTGTTTGAAACGGCCGAAGAGCCGGCGCAGCCGCAGTTCCAGCCGCAGGTCGAACAGGATGATGACGGTCTGCCGCCGCCGGCCTACCAGCCGCGCGTTGCGGAGTTTGAACCGACACCCGAGCCGGTGGAGCCCGCCCCGGAGAACTATGTCGCGCCCCAGCCGCAGGTCGCCGCAGGCACGCCATCACCCGAAGCGCTGCAGCGTTTGCAGGCCGCAGTACAGAACGTGCCTGCGTCCGAGCGGAGCCCGTCAATGGTTCGCCCTCAGACACCGCAACCGGCCGCCGAGCCACAGGCAGATGCACAGGATCGGCCCCGGTTTGGCTTTAACCGCCTGATCGACCGGATGACCGGGCACGCCGCGGATACACCCGCACAACCAGTCCGTCAGCAGCCCGTGATGCGCCAATCTGACGCCACGGCACCTGCGCATGATGAGGCCGATCCCGAGCAGGACCGGATCGAAATTCCGGCCTTTCTGCGCCGTCAAGCCAACTGATCGCGGTAACAAAATCACCAAAAAGGGTCGCCGTTTGGCGGCCCTTTTCTTTTAAAATACAGCCTCTTGACTGTCTGTAAGCAGGCTTTTGCCGATCTGTTACATTCATGTTTCATTCAGTTACAAAGAGTGAGTTGAGCCTTGACGCTTGCTTCCTTAACTGAGTGTCCAACACGGCACACCAAAGTCCGGACACCACTCACCGAGGTTCACCTTGCAACATACGCTCAAATCTCCGATCACGTTTACAGGCGTCGGGCTGCACAGCGGCAAGCCTGCGACGATGGTCCTGAAGCCGGCCGCCGCCGGCCACGGCATCTGGTTCAAACGGACGGATATCGAGCTGGGCAATGCGTTGATCCCTGCGATCTATGACGTGGTCGAGCGGACCCCGCTCTGCACTCGTCTGGTGAACGAGGCAGGCGTCTCGGTATCGACTGTCGAACATATCATGGCCGCGCTGGCAGGCTGCGGTGTGCACAACGCGCTGATTGAAATCGACGGCCCCGAAGTTCCGATCATGGATGGCTCGTCGATTGAGTTCGTGCGCGGGATCATGACCAAGGGCGTGCGCCGTCAGGCCAGCCCGGTTCTGGCATTCGAGGTTCTCAAGCCTGTCACGGCAACACGCGAGGGGGCCAGTGCCTCGATCGCGCCCGCGGACAGGCTGGTTATCGATTTCCATATCGATTTTGAAGATGGCGCCATCGGCAGCCAGGCCAAAACGCTAGATATGCGCAATGGCTCGTTCGCGCGCGAACTGAGCGATTGCCGCACCTTCTGCCGCCGCACCGATGTTGAGGCGATGCGCGAAAACGGTCTGGCCCTTGGTGGTACGCTGGAAAACGCCGTTGTTGTGCAGGGCGATGAAGTGCTGACACCGGGCGGTTTCCGCCACGAGGACGAGGCCGTGCGCCACAAGATGCTGGACGCGCTGGGGGATCTCTACCTGGCGGGTGGCCCGATTCTGGGACATTTCACCGGTGACAAATCCGGCCATGCCATGACCAACACGCTGCTGCGCAAACTGTTCGAAACGCCCGGTGCGGTTCGTCCGGTCCTGTGCACACCCGAACAGGCCGCGCGCCTGCCGGGACAGGGGCTGGTGTGGGACGAAATCCCCGAAGTTGCCTGAATAGATCAACTCTGTCGACAATTCCGCCAAAGGGCCTACTAAGGCGTTTTGCCCCGGAATTATATGTGCTAAACCAAGCCCCAATCCGGGGCTTGCCCCAATAAGCAATACGACAAGGATATGCGGAATGGTTGGCACCAAAGCGGCAGTCAGATTCGCAGGGGCGATTCTTCTGGCAGCAGTTTTGACGGCATGCGGCGACAGTGGCGCAGACCGCGATCAGAACCTTGAGGGGTTCACTCCAGAACAGATTTTCACGCGCGGTGAGTACGAGCTTTCGCAAAATCGCTCGGATGACGCGGCGTGGTACTTCTCGGAAGTAGAGCGCCTGTACCCGTACTCGGACTGGGCCAAACGGGCGCTGATCATGCAGGCGTTTTCGTTCCACGCAGACGAGAATTACGAGGAAAGCCGCGCCGCGGCGCAGCGCTATATCGACTTCTACCCTACGGATGAAGACGCTGCGTATGCGCAATACCTTCTGGCCCTCAGTTATTACGATCAGATCGATGAGGTCGGGCGTGATCAGGGTCTGACCTTTCAGGCGCTGCAATCCCTGCGCACCGTGATTGAGGTGTACCCGGACAGCGAATACGCCACCTCAGCGGTGCTGAAATTTGATTTGGCCTTTGACCATCTGGCCGGCAAAGAGATGGAGATCGGGCGCTATTACCTGCGTCAGGATCACTATACGGCGGCCATCAACCGGTTCCGTGTCGTGGTCGAGGATTTTCAGACCACCACCCACACGGCAGAAGCGCTCTATCGTCTGATCGAGGCATATCTGTCGCTGGGTCTGGTGGACGAGGCGCAATCGGCGGGTGCCATTCTGGGCTATAACTATCAGTCGTCTGAATGGTACGACGCAGGCTACAAGTTGCTGACGTCACGCGGTCTTGACCTCAAGAGCCGTGGCAACAACTGGCTGAGCCAGATCTATCGCCAGACAATCAAAGGTGAGTGGTTGTAATCGCCATGGTTAAAGGCGTGGGACGCTAAGACCCGATGCTGCGCGCCCTAGATATCCGCGACATGCTGATCATTGACCGGCTGGAACTGACGTTTCAGCCGGGCCTGAACGCGTTGACCGGTGAAACCGGAGCGGGCAAGTCGATCCTTCTGGATTCACTGGGGTTTGTGCTGGGTTGGCGGGGTCGCGCGGAACTGGTGCGTCAGGGCGCTGCGCAGGGTGAGGTTGTGGCGGAATTCGAACTGCATGACGCCCATCCTGCCCACGCCATTCTGGCCGAAGCCGGCTTGCCCGGTGGCGAGGAACTGATCCTGCGCCGCGTCAACACAGCCGAGGGTCGCAAAACCGCCTGGGTCAATGACCGCCGCTGTTCCGGCGAGGTCTTGCGGGCGCTGTCCGAGACCCTGATCGAACTGCACGGCCAGCACGACGATCGCGGTTTGCTGAACCCGCGTGGACACCGGGCGATGTTGGATGATTATGCCGGGGCAGGCGACCACATCGCGGCCGTCCGCGCGGCATGGGCCGAGATGTCGCGCGCACGGAAGGCATTGGCCGAGACCGAGGCGACACTTTCCGCCATGCGCGCCGAAGAAGAGTTTCTGCGCCACGCCGTCGCCGAACTGGACAAGTTGGACCCTCAGCCGGGCGAGGATGCCGAGCTTGATGCCCGCCGCCGCATGATGCAGGGCGCCGAGCGCATCCGCGACGATGTTGCCCGTGCTTATGATCTGCTGGGCGGCGAGGGGGCCGAAGGGGCGATGTCCGATGCCGTACGCTGGCTTGAGGGGGTGTCGGAGACTGCAGGCGGACAGCTTGAAGAACCAATCGCCGCGCTGGGGCGCGCCCTGATCGAACTGGGCGAGGCGCAGGATGGCGTCAATTCTTGTCTGCAGGCGCTTGATTTCAACCCGGCCGAACTGGAAGTTGCCGAAGAACGCCTGTTTGCAATCCGTGCGCTGGCTCGCAAACACGATGTCGCCCCGGATGATCTGGGCGCGTTTGCCGATACGCTGCGCGACCGTCTGAACCGGCTGGATGCGGGCGATGCCGATCTGGCCGAACGCAGCGCCGCGGTTGAGGCCGCGCAGGGCGACTATGACGCCGCAGCCGCCGCTCTCAGCACTGCGCGCCAGCAGGCGGCCGGGCAGCTGGATGCTGCCGTCATGACGGAGCTGGCCCCGTTGAAAATGGAACGCGCCGTGTTCCAGACCGAAATCACGCCAGCGGATCCCGGTCCCGAAGGGACCGACGCCGTGGCCTTTACGGTTGCAACCAACCCCGGCGCGCCGTCCGGACCGCTGAACAAGATCGCCTCGGGCGGGGAACTCAGCCGGTTCTTGCTGGCGCTCAAGGTCTGCCTGACAGGTGATGACAGCGCCCGCACGATGATCTTCGACGAAATCGACCGGGGTGTCGGCGGCGCGACCGCCGATGCGGTTGGCCGCCGTCTGGCGTCACTGGCGCAGGGTGGGCAGGTGCTGGTGGTGACACATTCGCCGCAGGTTGCCGCCCGCGCGGCGCATCACTGGCGGGTGCAGAAACAGGTCACCAACGGGCAAACCCTGTCGACTGTTGTTCCATTGGCCGATCCTGATCGCGTCGACGAAATTGCCCGCATGGTGGCTGGTGACACCATCACGGACGAAGCCCGCGCCGCCGCCCGCGCCCTGCTTGAGGCATGACGTCCTCACAGCCGCGCGATCCGTCTTTTAACTGTGCGCCCCGTGGCTTACTAAAGGATATGTAATTATCCCCGAGGTCCAATGACCCAATCAACCCGCACCGTTCTGCGCAACCAGCTCAATCAGGCTCTGGCCGCGATCAAGGACGCCTGGCGGGTGATGCTGCGTCGTGGTCCCAGCCAGATCCAGTTCTGGTTTATCGCGCTGGCCATCGGAATCGCGGCGGGGTTCATGGCACTAGGGTTCCGCAAGGCGATCCGGGCGCTGCAGGCTTATGTCTACGATACCGAGGATATTCTTCTGCTGCACAGCCACGCGGAAAAACTGCCCTGGTTCGTAATCCTGATCACGCCGATCATCGGCGGTCTGGTCGTGGGTATCATCCTGCACAGGTTCACCGATGACGGCCGGGTGCGTTCGGTTGCGGATGTGATCGAAGGCGCGGCGGTGACCGATGGCAGGGTGGAAACCAAGGCCGGCATCGCATCGTTTCTTGCCTCGTTGATCACGCTCAGCACCGGCGGGTCTACGGGGCGCGAGGGACCTGTCGTGCATATGGCCGGCGTTATTTCCACCTGGGTCAGCAACCGTATCCATGCGGACGGTATCACCGGGCGGGACCTGCTGGGCTGCGCTGTGGCCGCTGCGGTTTCGGCCAGTTTCAATTCGCCCATCGCCGGCGCTCTGTTCGCGCTTGAGGTTGTGCTGCGCCATTTCGCCGTGCATGCCTTTGCCCCCATCGTTATCGCATCGGTCGCGGGCACGGTGATCAACCGGTTGGAATATGGCGACGTGACCGAGTTTGTTCTGGAAACGCCCGGTTCACTGCAATTCTATGTCGAGCTTCCCGCGTTTCTGTTGTTGGGACTGATCTGCGGCTTGGTTTCCTTGCTGTTGATGCGTTCGATCTTTTTCGCAGAGGATATCGGCAACCATATCCAGAGCCGACTGTCCCTGCCGCGCTGGCTGCGTCCGGCGGTGTCCGGGGCGATGCTGGGCCTGCTGGCGATCTGGTTCCCGCATATTATCGGTGTCGGGTATGAGACCACGATCCGCGCTCTGGCCGGTGACCTGTTGCTGACATCGGCGATCCTGTTTGCGGTCATTAAAACCGTCGCGCTAGCCATCACTATGGGGGGGCGGATGGGCGGCGGCGTCTTCTCGCCCTCGCTGATGATCGGTGCACTGACCGGTCTGGCCTTTGGTCTGATTGCAACCGGGCTGCTGCCGGACGTGTCCGGTACGCACACGCTTTATGCGTTTGCCGGAATGGGGGCCGTAGCTGCCGCAGTTCTGGGCGCGCCGATCTCAACCACGATGATCGTCTTTGAACTGACTGGTGACTGGCAGATCGGGCTGGCGGTGATGGTCTCGGTCTCGATGTCAACGGCGCTGGCTTCGCGCCTGGTGGATCGGTCCTTCTTCCTGACACAGTTGGAGCGCCGCAACGTGCACTTGGCCGCGGGACCGCAGGCATATTTGCTGGCGATGTTGCGGGCCGGGGCGGTGATGCGGCCCATCGGGGACGCCCGTTCGATTTCCCGAGACGAGGCAATGGCCCTGATCGAAAAGGGTCTGTGCGTTCAGGCCAGCGCAACGCTGGAGGCCGCGATGCCCTATTTCGACCGTGATGACATCCCCTGCATTCCGGTTGTGGTGATTGACGAGGACGGGTGCGAAAACCCGGTTGGTGCGCTTTATCATATCGACGCGCTCAAGGCTTATAACCGCGCGCTGGCGGCGACCGCGGCCGAGGAACATTCCTAATTGCTATACACGGTCGCCGTATCGCCGAGGTAGTTGTCCCACGCGAACCAGTAAGAAATATGGCCGGCGACCCTTGGCAATTGCGCGCCGTCCGGTCCGATCAGCGCCGCTTCGGTCAGGGTCCATTTCCGCCCGGCCTCATCCACCAAACCGCCCTGTGAGGCCGTGAAACGGTTCGATTTCCGCTCATAGGCCCGCACCGCGCGCTTGTCGGGGTTGCCGATCAGAACAAGCGGACGACTGGCAATAGCGTCGTTGATCACGCGGGTTCTGTCGAACGCGTCCAGAGGCCACGCCCGCGCGGCGCCAAACTGGCGGATGGCAAAGACGTAATCCTTCTGCCGATGCTGCGACTGATCCACCAGCGCTGGGAACATCAGGTTGGGCGAGGCGAAATACTCGCGATAGACAACGCCTGAACCGTAATTCCTCCGGTGTCCGGTGTTGAGCGACAGAACCTTCGTGTCGGGATGCGAGGTCTTCCAGCTTTCCCAAGTCGTGATGACGACCGGGCGCTGTTTCAGCTCGATACCGCTGTCGACCAGAGGGCCGACAACCGGCTTGCCGGTGTATTGGTTCCACAGGGAATTCGTCTCGCGGTCGAACATCAGCTTGTTCGAACGGTAAAGGAAACCGGATGAACCAAAGACCAGCGGCTTGCTACGCCCCGCGACCTTTGTTTCGAACAGGATACCCGACCCGCAGAGCGTACAATAGGCCAGCGCCACGGGAACACCGCCGATCACTTCATTGAACATCTCGTGCCAGCCCATGATCCGAAGCGGGTAGGCGCGCTCATCCCCGTTAATCGAAACACCGAACACCAGGTCGTCCGGCTTGAGGTAATCTGCACGTGACGCGTCGGTCAAAGTCGGGTTGTCCAGCGAGGGGATGCCGTCCTTGTACACGCCGCCCCAGGATATTTCTTCCAGCCGGATCTGCATTCTGTTGCGTTGCAGGTATTCGGGGCGCAGAAAGACGCTGAAATTCGGGTCTATGCCCAGCAGAACCTCGCGTTTGAACGCAATCAGCGACGGGTGCGGAACAAGCTGCGGGTTTCCTTCCTGCCACAACATCCAGTCGAACCAGTCGGAACCGATGTTTTCGCCGGTCAGGGTGTCCATCACCTGCGCGATCTTGCGACTGCGCCGTTGGGCATATCGCATACCGGTCAGCAAGGCCGGGACAACGTCCGGGTTTCCGCGCTGAACCAGATAAGCCATGCCCTGTTCAAATTCGGACGTGCTGCCGTATAGGGTGGTTCGCACGGCCTCAAGAACCGGGTCCTGTTGGGCCCAAAGCGCCCCGGGCGCAACCGCTCCGGCCCCCAGCAAGCCTGCGAAGCTGCGACGTGTGATCGACATGGCATCCTCCGGTGGTGAACCTGCCTATTGTGCACCGTTCGACGATCACATGCATTCAACAGCCGCGTGAGCGTGGCTTAACCCGAATGGGCCTGGTTTCTGAAGCGGCGTCTCTCTGTCTGCCTTCAGCGGCAATAGGGTCCGCTGCGCTGCGCCAGATCGAAATGGAAATGATCGGCGTGAAACCGGTTCGCCTCGGGGCCCAGCACTGTACTGAACAACCCGCAGGCGCCGCGGTGCAGCTCGCGCAGCACTTCGTTCGTTTCATCGGCCTTCCACCCATCCAGAACGGAAATCACCGTTCCGTCGTTCAGAACGAAGGCCGAAATATCAATCGCGCGCCCCCTTGCATGTTCCGACAGGCGCGCGCCAAGCCTGTTGTTCTGCGTCCGGCAGGAATAATGGCCGGACAGGCGCATGCCTTTCAGCCCGCCGCCGTGATCGGCAAAGGCCGGTATTGCAGTGTTCTCGATCCATGTTTTGAAGGTAATCGCGGTCCAGCAATCCATCAGAGCCAGCTGGCTGAGCGCGACGTCGGCAACCCGATATACTCGAACCGGCTTCACGATACCGCAGCCCCGGTACTTGCCCGCGAATGTATCAAGCGTTTCACCAAGAATGGTCCAGTCGTTACAGACCGCGCCGCGTTCACGCATCTGTTCCCGCCCCAAGGCGATCTCGCGAAATTTGCAGGGCCGCATTTGTGGGCGTTTGGAGGTTGTCACCGCCGGGTCTCGCGCACTTGGCTCGACGGGCAGCGAGGCCTCACCTTCAACCTCATCAAACTCGACAAACTCCGAGGTTGTCGGGAACGGCGTTTCGCTGCAATCCGGTTCGGCCTCGGCGGATCCGGCGCAAAATATCAGGCAGGCAGCCAGTGCCCGGATGGCAGCTTGGGATCGTGCCGCCAGCGCTGTTGCCTCAGCGCGCAACAGCCGCGCTCGCTAAATCTGCTCCACTTTGACCGAATCCTGTGGGTAAAACGCCAGATGGTCGCGAATGTCGGCCACGGCAGGGATCGGGTCCTCATAGCTCCAGACCGCGTTTTCGGTGACCGAGGATTTGTTGACGATTGAGAAATGCGTGGCATCCCCTTTGCCGGGACAGTGGGTGACCTTGTCGGTCTTATCCAGAAACGCCATTGCCACATCGTTGCGCGGGAAATAGATCACTGGCGCTTTATCGCCCTCCAGCAGCTCCAGCGCGTTTGTGGTCTCGCCCAGAATGGCGCCGCCTGAACGGACGCTCCACTTGCCCGGTGCTTTACGGATCGTGATCTGATTGGTCATTTCTACGCCTTCCCTCATCGTCTCGGGGCCTACCCCATGCCTAATCTATGTAACAGTCCGGTGTCACACCGGCGCGGTTGCGGCATCCAACCACAGTTGCGCCTGATCGCCCAGTCTTGGCCGTATTTTTTCCGCAACGTCTCGGTGGTAATCATTCAGCCACCCGCGTTCTTCGGCCGTCAGCATGTCGACCAGGATCAACCGCCGGTCGATTGGAACAAAGGTCAGCGTCCGCCAGTTCAGCATGGCGCGTTCCGCGTCACCGCCCGGCAAGGCCGGGGCTTCCTGCACCACGACAAGATTTTCGATACGGATGCCAAACGCGCCTTCGCGGTAATATCCCGGTTCGTTGGACAGGATCATGCCGGGCTTCAGTGGCACATGGCTGACCTTCGACAGGCGCTGCGGCCCTTCGTGAACGCTCAGATAGGCCCCGACGCCATGCCCGACGCCGTGATTGAAGTCCTGTCCCGCCGCCCATAGTGGCGCTCGTGCGATGCATTCGATGTCGCGCCCCGCCAGCCCGACCGGCCAGCGCAGCTTGGACAAGTTGATCATGCCCTTCAGGACACGGGTGAAACAGGCTTTTTCCTCATCACCGACTTCGCCAATGGCAATGGTGCGGGTAATGTCTGTGGTTCCGTCCAGATATTGCCCGCCGCTGTCCAGCACCAGGATATGCCCGTTTTCCAACCGGCTGTCGGTTTCTTCCGTCACCCTGTAATGCATGATCGCGCCGTTTGGCCCGGTGCCGGCGATCGTGTCGAACGAGATATCCTGCAACGCGTTGTCCTTGCGCCGGTTGTCCTCCAATCGGGTGACCACCTGCGTCTCGGTCACGGTGCCGGGGGCCAGGGCATCGAGCCAGCACAGCGTTTCGATGACCGCAACGGCATCGCGCAGATGCGCCTCGGCGCTGCCTGCGATCTCGGCCGGGTTTTTGCAGGCCTTGGGCAGGGCGCAGGGATCGCCCCCGTCGACCATCCGATCCTGCAATATGTCAGCTACAGCCTGCGGCAATGTTCCCAGATCGACCTGAACCCGACCATCCAGCGCGGCGACAGCATCGGGGAACTCGCCCGGTTCGTGGATCGAGACATTAGCCCCAAGATGGCTGTCCAGCCTGTCGAGTTTTTGCGCCGCCATGTACAGGTCAACCCGACCGTCGGCCCGCAGGATGGCAAAACCATGCGCCACTGGGTTATAGCCGATATCCGAGCCGCGGATGTTCAGCAGCCACATGATCGAATCCGGCAGGGTTATCACAGCCGCGGCACATCCCGCTTCCTGCAACGCACGGGACAGACGTTCGATCTTGCTTTTTGCCGTTTCCCCGGAAAATTCAATTGGATGCGCTTTGACCGGGTTCATCGGCGGGTCCGGCTGATCGTGCCATACCCGGTCCACCAGATTATCACAGCGGATCAATTCGATCCCGCTGCCCTTCAGTTCTTTGAGGGTGCCGGATATCTGACCGGCGGGGTGCAGCCAGGGGTCAAAACCAATCTTGCCACCCGAGGGCAGTTGGTCCTTCAGCCATGCGCTCAGGCTGACTTCGGGCCAGGCAACCGGCGTAAACTCGGCGGCCACCTGCGCCTTGACCTGCGTGCGATAGCGCCCGTCAACGAAAACGCCGGCCACATCTGCCAATACGGCGCAGAACCCGGCTGATCCTGTGAATCCCGTCAGCCATGCCAGACGCTCGTCCCGGGGGGCCACATATTCGCCCTGATGGGCATCCGAGCGGGGTACAAGGAACCCGTCCAGCCCCTCTTGCGAAATCTCGTTGCGCAGCGCAGCCAGTCGTGGCGGCCCTTGTTCCGGGCGCGCAGTCACCTCAAATGACTGAAACATCTCAAACCTCTTTCAGACGGGCTGTCCCCGTGTCCGTTCCGAAACCCCCTTCTGTCGGAGGTGCAACCATATCTAACTGGCTTTTTTCATCCCCATGATCCGGGCCCGTGCCCGGGGATCACTGTCGAACAGCGCCGCAAGCTGTTCGGTCATCGCGCCCGCCAATTGTTCGACATCCGTGATCGTCACTGCGCGGTCGTAATAGCGCGTCACATCATGGCCGATACCGATAGCCAGCAGTTCCACCATGTTCCGCTTTTCCACCATGGCGATCACGTCGCGCAGGTGTTTTTCCAGATAATTGGCAGGGTTAACGCTCAAAGTTGAGTCGTCGACCGGCGCGCCGTCCGAGATGACCATCAGGATCTTGCGCTGCTCGCGCCGGGCCTGCATCCGACGGTGCGCCCATTCCAGCGCCTCGCCGTCAATGTTCTCTTTCAGCAGACCCTCTTTCATCATCAGGCCCAGATTGGGCCGTGCGCGCCGCCACGGTGCATCGGCGCCCTTGTAGATGATGTGGCGCAGGTCGTTCAGGCGGCCGGGTTGCTGCGGGCGGCCATCGTTCAGCCATGCTTCGCGTGCCTGACCACCCTTCCACGCGCGCGTGGTAAAGCCCAGAATCTCGACCTTCACGTTGCAGCGTTCCAGCGTCCGCGCCAGCACGTCGGCACAGATCGCCGCGATCGAGATCGGACGGCCGCGCATGGACCCCGAATTGTCCAGCAGCAGCGTCACCACGGTATCCCGGAACTCAGTGTCTTTTTCGACCTTGAAGCTGAGCGGAGTGGTCGGGTTGGCCACCACGCGTGCCAGGCGCCCGGCATCCAGAATGCCTTCCTCGCGGTCAAATTCCCACGACCGGTTCTGCTGAGCCTGCAAGCGGCGCTGCAATTTGTTGGCCAGTCGTGACACGGCACCTTTCAGCGGTTCGAGTTGCTGATCCAGATAAGCGCGCAGCCGCTCCAACTCGGCCGGTTCCGCCAGATCTTCGGCGGCAATCTCTTCGTCATACGTGTTCAGATAGACCTTGTAATCCGGATCGGCCTCAGAGGCTGGTGGCGGGGCAGGTGGCTCCAACGGGGCCTCGCCCTCGGGCATCTCGGCCTCATCGCCCAGCTCATCTTCGGCCATCTCGTCCATCGAGACCTGTGCCTGCGACTGGTCCTGCTGCTCTTCCTGCGTCTGTTCCGGCGTGGCGTCGGCGTCCTGATCATCCTGATCGTCCTGGCCGGTGCTGTCCGGATCGGGCTGCTCCTCTGCGTCGTCCTCGGCCTGATCTTCCTGTTCGTCATCCAGCTCATCGGGATCATCGCCCAACTGGTCGCCATAGCCCAGATCCTTGATCATCTGACGGGCGAACTTGGCGAATTCTGTTTGATCCGAGAGGATTTCGTCGAGATTTTCCAGCGTCCCTCCGGTCTGTTCCTCGATAAAACCACGCCACAGGTTCATGATGTTTTCCGCAGCCGGCGGCAGGTCGCGCCCGGTGGCCAGATGCCGGATCAGGTAGCCGGCCGCGACGGACAGCGGCGCATCGGCAGGCTGTTTGCACTGGTCATACCCGCGCCGCAGGGCTTCGTGCCCGATCTTGACGTCGATATTCGACGCTGTACCGGGCATGTCGCGCGCGCCCATCGCCTCGCAGCGGGCAACTTCCATCGCCTCATACAGATCGCGCGCCATATCGCCCGGCGGTGCGTATCGCGCATGGGTCGCGTCGTCGTGATACCGGCGCTGCAATGCCAGCGCATCCGCCGTGCCCCGTGCCAGCAAAACCTCTTCGCGAGTCATCCTACGGCTGACCTGCGGCAGCCGCATCGACTCGCCCGTCAGACCCGATGGATCGACCGTGTACGAGACGTTCAGCTCAGGATCATCGGCCATCACCTTGGTGGCTTCGGCCAGCGCCTTCTTGAACGGATCGGCGGGGTTGTCGTTGGGTTTGCTCATCAGGGCAGGTCCGGTTTTGTTCTGTCCCGGCAACCTAGAGCCATTCCGGGGCCTTGGCCATAGGGCCAACCCCGTTTTCGCATCAAACCAGCGCTGAGCCTACAGCAGCACCGCGCGGCATTCGGCAATCCGGTGGGCCAGCTGACGTTCTGCCCCAGCGGCGATCCGCGCGTCAAAGCTATAGTCCATATCGGCCAGCAGATAGGCGACTTCGACCCAGCCCCGCACGCGCCAGCGCCCGGGTTGATGTTCCTCGACGCCTTCAGCCAGGGCCCAGGGCAGGACCGCCTCAAGCATCACATCGAACTCCTGCTGAAGATCCGCGACCGACCCGGCCTTTTCATCCATCCGCGCCCTTTGCCGCGCGGCCAGAGCTTCGAGCCGCCCAGAGCAAATTGCAAAAAGCTCGGCCCGGTCTGATGAGGCAACAGGCAAAGCAGGCGCGGAAGATGCGAGGAGTATGGTGAAAACCGAAACTAATAAATACAAACGCAATAGTGACATGCAAATACTATAACATAGATGTGCAATGTATAAAGCAAGTATATACATTAAGGTATGCTTCTGTGACTTTGCCACCACATGGCGCCACACGGTTGGCAAGCTGCGCAATATCCGGATCATTCCACCAGATACAGTGGATCCGAACTCAAAAGCGTTCAAACAAGGCGGTCAGAAGTAGGGGATGCGGCTTGATACCACGCGCTTCATGGCGCGGAGGCGCTGGGCTCCGCTCCTGCGTCGATCAGTGAAGTTTCACCGCAGGCCAGCCGGGCCAGCAATTCAACGTGCACATCCAGCGCATCCACGACCGTGTAACCCGTCGACTGCCCGTCAAACGCCAGGTTAAGGTCTGTCCCGGCCAGAACCACGGCATCCGCCCCGAACTGGTCGACCATCCGCAGCCCGGCTTCCAGAAAAAGCTGGCGTTGTGCGTCGGTGCAGTACCCGGCGACCGCCATGTCCTGATAAGTCTGCCCCAGAGACTCGATTTCCTCTTCCAACGCAATCGCGCGTGTCTGCCGCAATTGACCGTAAAGTCCGGTCCGCATCACGACCCGCGTTCCCAGCAAGCCAACTGACCTGAAACCTTGCGCCGCAAAATAGGTGTCCAGCGGTTTCACGGCAGATACCAGAGGCAAGGACGACAGGGCCACCGTCTCGCCAAAACAGAAATGCCCGCCCAATGAGGTAATGGCCGCGAAGTCCGCGCCCGCTGCTTTGAGCCGGTCAATCAGACCGGCATAGACACGCGCCTGTGCGTCCCGCTCGTCGGCCAGATTGTTGCGGATCAGTTCCTGCACATCGGCATGCACGATGGTCAGTTCCAAAGGCTGGCCACGCGCGGCCATCGCTGCGGTCAGCCGTTGGTAATAAACCACTGTCGCCGCAACCCCGATACCACCGATTAAGCCAATGTGCATGATCAGACCCTGTGTTCCAGAAAAAATCGAGAAGCGGAGCCCTTTCCCGGTCCTCTATTGTCAATATGAGATGAGCTCAGATTTCAAGTTTTTGCGAAACTTCCGAGACGAAAGTCCTTTGATATGTAACGATCTTTCTTCCGACGTCCCGGTTATCGGATTGCGTGACGTAATCGTATTCCAAGAGCGCAAGATAGGTGTAGACGAGCTGATCCAGAGATTTCTGCCGAAACCCTGTAAAGCTTTTTTCCTTCCAGTCGCCGTATTCACCCTTGAGAATATTGGGATAATACCAGCGCCCGATGTCAATCAGTGCCGACACACGCTGTAGGCAGTTCAAACGGCGCTGAAAAAACTCGCCTTCCGGAAGGCGTTCGGGGTCGAGAGAGGCTAGGTGAGAGGCCTCGGAGATCGCAAAGACACAATCCTTGGCCCAATCCCGAACCTCGCTGATCACAGTGCCATGAGCCGCCTCTTTCTGCAGCCGAAGGGCGCTGTCCGAAATCTCGTTGGCTACCTTGTCAGTTTCGATAGCCTGCCGGGCGTTTTGTGCAGATTTTACGGAGAATGCTATGCTCGCAACTGCCGCAATGGCTGCGACAGCTGCGGCGATCCACTCGGCCAAAATTACATCTCCGGCCATAGCATCCTCCTATGATCTATTCGCTCACCCCAGGCTCGCGCTCGCTGCGCTTTCCGGCAATTCCTCGTCAAAGCAACGCTGATAGAATTCGGCGACGGTCTGGCGCTCCAACTCGTCGCATTTGTTCAGGAAGGACAGGCGGAAAGCATAGCCGATATCGCGGAAAATCTCGGCGTTCTGGGCCCAATTAATGACGGTCCGCGGGCTCATCACCGTGGACAGATCACCGTTCATGAAGGCGGTCCGGGTCAGGTCGGCGACCGTCACCATCTGGCTGACAGTCTTGCGGCCCTTCTCGGTGTTGTAATGCGGGGCTTTGGACAGCACGATCATCGTTTCAGCGTCGTGGCTGAGATAGTTCAGCGTCGAGACCAGCGACCACCGGTCCATCTGCGCCTGGTTGATCTGCTGCGTGCCGTGGTAGAGGCCGGTCGTATCACCCAGACCCACGGTGTTCGCGGTGGCGAACAGGCGGAAGTTGGGGTTCGGGGTGATGATTTCGTTCTGGTCCAGCAGCGTTAGCTTGCCGTCATGTTCCAGCACGCGCTGGATCACGAACATCACGTCCGCGCGGCCGGCGTCATATTCGTCGAACACGATGGCGACAGGATTGCGCAGCGCCCAGGGCAGGATGCCTTCGTGGAATTCGGTCACCTGCTTGCCGTCGCGCAGCTTGATCGCGTCCTTGCCGATCAGGTCGATCCGGCTGATATGGCTGTCCAGATTGACACGCACGGCGGGCCAGTTCAGGCGGGCGGCAACCTGCTCGATATGGGTGGATTTGCCAGTGCCGTGATAGCCCTGAATCATCACCCGGCGGTTATGGGTGAAGCCGGCCAGAATCGCCAGAGTTGTCTCGGGGTCGAACTTGTAGGTCGGATCGATCATCGGCACACGGTCGCTGCGCTCGGCAAAGCCTTTGACGGCCATGTCGCTGTCAATACCGAACACTTCACGGACCGAGATGTCTTCGGTTGGTTTTGCGTTGATGTCGATCGATCCGTCAGCCATTCGCCTTGTCCTTATCCTTTGGCCCGTATTGCCGGGTCTGAACCCGTGTGTGGTGCAACATATTGCAGGCAAGGGCAAGGGAAAGCCGCGCCCGTCAAAGGCTGAGGGGGTGTTTCCTTGAAACTGGCCTTATCGGCGCGGCGGGCCGGTTAATCCAGAATGGCGTCGCGCACCCGTATCAGGCTGCGCTCGTCCACAAAACGAGGGGTCTGGCGCATATAATCCTGAAACGCGCGGCCATAGCCCTTCAGCAGCCAGCGCTCCTCGTTCAGAACGAACAGGAAATAGATTACGAACAATGAGGCGGCCAGACCCAGCGTCAGCCAGGACCCGCTGGCAATACCCAGCCCGACCGTGGCCAGAACCGAAGTCACGTATTGCGGGTTGCGCGAATAAGCATACATGCCACCCGTCACCAGCCCATCGCTTTCGCAATAGGTGTTGTCGAGCCCCAGAAAACGATAACCCCAAAGCGTTATGCCGAAGGACAACACCATGATCGGCACGCCGACCACATAGCGGACCCAATGGCCCAGGCCGTTCACCCAAACCTCGCTGAGCGCAAAAACGACGGTTGCACCGCAAAACAGACGAAACAGACCAAAGGCGGAGTGGTGCCGCCACCCGCTGGCACTGGGCCACAGGCCCAGCCGGGGCAGGCGCAGGTTCAGCGCCAGAAAAGCGCTCAGCAGGATGGCTGAGCTTACGGCTACCAATAGGGCAATCGTGTGCAGGGGGTAGACGAGGTGTTCCATATCGCGTTCCGTTTTGGACATTTCACAGGTCGGATATGGGCCCGGTGCGCGGCCCATGTGACAGGCCGTAACGGGTATTTGTAACAGGTTGAGGACGATTCCCCGTGGAATGGTGTGATGCGTTTTGGTTTTGGGCCCTATGCCATTTGCGCCCGGCGAAGGCGCGAATGTTTAATCCGGTGCGGTCCCGGTGACCCTGCGATTGAACCAGATTGTATACGGGTCTATTTTTGCGCGTTCTCAATCACATGCGCGACGGCAAAGGCCCTTTGTGCAAGCTCTGTCCCGGCATCCTCCGCGAAAGCCAGGTTCACGCACCGATCATAGAGCCGCTTGGATGTGTAGAACTCATAAACGCGCGTGTTTCCCGGGCTTTCCCAGAACGCGGTGATCCAGATGGATTCCCGTCCCGGCACGCGCCCGTTGCACCAGTCATGCCAGAACCGATTCACCAGGACATCGTCAGACGCAGCAGATACCTGTTCCAGAAGGGAGTCCAGAGACCAGCCTGCCAGTGCAAACATGCACAGCGTGTCGTCCAGACACCCGCCGTTCCTCTCGATCTCGCGCGTAAGATATGCGCGCTGAAATTTGTTCAGCACCTGCCATTCCTCGGCTGACCAATTGTCAGGATTGCCGGTCGCAAAGCGGTTCAGGCTAACTTCAGATCCGACATTGGAAACGTCTTGGTCAACGGCCAGTATTTCCAGAACTCGGGGCAGCAAGTAGCCCCATGTCGCCTTGGCAATTCCCTTTGGGTCATAAGCGGCGAAAAACCAGTCCTGAATATAGTGCAAAGGAAGTTCGTCTATCGGCGGGGTGAAGAAATCGGCCTCGATTTCTGCATCCATGCAGCAGCCTTTGCAGACCTCGATACTCTGCGGCTTTGGGTATGCAAAAACCTTGTACGCCTCGGCGATGATGTCAGAAAACGGATGATCCGGCTGTATCTTCGCTTTCAGCGGTTTTTGTCGTTTGCGCGCCATAGGCTTAAGTTCGGAAGGGCAGAGGGGCACACGGCGCTTTAGGCGACGTGCCTGTACCGAATACGGAAGTCAGAAGGGCGACCATTTCACCGCCCCACCTTACTTGAAATTCCGGCTGTCCTTGATTTGATCCCAGGCCCAGACGACCTCCTGCAGTTGTTCTTCCTGGGACCGGTCGCCGCCGTTCATGTCCGGGTGCAGCACTTTGATCAGTTTCTTGTAGGCCTTGCGGACCTCGGCCTTGGTCCAGCTGTCATTGGCTTCCAGAATTTCGATCGCGCGACGCTCGGTCGGGGGCAGGCGGCGGCCGCCGCCGCCCGACGTGCGGCCCGGGTTCTTGGTGGCGTTTGCGCCCAGAACCTGATGCGGGTCCTCGATGCCCAGACGAGCCCAGGCGCGGGCTTCGGGGTCGCCCATTGGCTTGGTTTCCCGTTCCCACACTTTGTCCTTGGACCGTTGCGCATTCAGTTCGGCCTCGGTCGTGCCGTCGAAAAAGTTCCATTTCTGGTTATATTCGCGCACATGCTGCTGACAGAACCAGAAGAAGTCGTCCAATACATCCGGCGCCTTGGGGGCCCGGAACTTGCCAGCCTCTTCGCAGCCCTCATGGTCGCAGATTCGCACTGACGTCTCGGACGCGCCCGACATCCCCCGACGTCCGCGCGGGTTCTTTTTCTTGGCGCTGGAAACGGACATATCGAATCCGAATGGGTCTGACTTCGTCATGCTGTGATCCTTACGAACGCATCTTTTCGACTCGGAGGCAGCAGTTTAATCTAAGCAGCCGAAAGTAGAAGAGGGGGGCGGCAAAAATTTTGCCGTTGAGCGTAAAATTGACCGTGACCGACGAAATCCGAACCCGCCTGCAGGCCGCCTTTGACCCGCATGAGCTTGACGTCGTGGATGACAGCGAAAGCCATCGCGGTCACGCGGGTTATCAGGAAGGTGGCGAAAGTCACTTCAACGTTCGCATACGAGCCCGCGCGTTCGAGGGCAAGTCCCGTGTTGCCCGCCACAGGGCGGTACACAAGGCGCTGGGCGATATAGTGCCGCGCATCCATGCGCTTGCGCTGGATATCGACTCGTGACGGTCTGCGCTGACCTGTTTCAAGTCACGGTCATGCCGCCAGTGAAATTGCGCGATTGACCGCGATCCCCTGGTTGATCGCACGATAGGTGGGAAAGGGCAGTCTGTGCATCGTATCAATGTCCCGCTGTATCCATTGCTGTACTTCCAGCCGGTGAAGCGAGTTCGACAATGCCCGATCCGAGATCGTGATCAGACCGGATTTTAGGGTCGAAAAGCGTTGTGGTTTGTCGGTCAACGCCAAAATCGGGGCCGTCCAATTGCGTCGGAGCAATGCGAAATCCTTGTCATCTGGCACAGCATTTACAATTCGACTGGCAGTTTCGGCCGCCGACAATCCAGTTTCGGTCAGGCGGAACTCGGGGCGCAGCGGATGTCCATGACCGGGATTCCGTTCCAGAAAACCAAGCTGAATCAGGTGATCCAGGCTTTGGGCAAAGGCCGTCCTGCGGGCGCTTGTCGCCGCCAGCAAGGGGGCCTGCCGTCCCGGGGTGCCCGCATGCATCAACGCCAGAATGTTCAGGGACCAGGCGCGGGACGTGAGCTTGACAAGAATTTTTATGTCCATAAAGTATAGTTACTTTATTTTATGTCAGAAGGAAAGTTCAATGCCGGTAGCTTCATTGGAAAATACTATAACTCTGGCGATGTCCGTCAAAGACAGGCATGCCAGCGCCGAATGGTATCAAGCCATGTTGGGTTTCGAGTTGATCTACCACATGGACGAAGCCGGGTGGAGCGAACTAAAAACCAGGACCGAAGGTGTGACGTTGGGATTAGGCGAACAGGCCGAACCAGCTCCGGGCAACACCGTCCCGGTATTCGGGGTGTCGGATATTGGGATTGCGCGTCAGGCCCTTGAAGCCTCGGGTGTCAGGTTCGACGGGGAAACAGAAACGATTGAGGGTATGGTCAGCACCGCGACGTTTTATGACCCGGACGGTAACGCACTGATGCTGGCCCAGGACCTCAGCCAGGCCGCCGACGCCGCAGAATAGCCTGCCCGCATCCGAGCGTTCGGAAGCCGGACGAAGTAGTTAGGTCTGCTCTTTGTTCGTTTCGGGCAGGTCCGGGCGGGTCAGGGTCAAGGGCGGGTCCTTGACCTCTTCCGAAATCGGCGCGGGGGCCTGCACTTCTTCCGGTCCCGGCACCGGCTGCGCAATGGGCACGTCGTCGCTGTCTTCAACCGGCTCGTGTGCCGGTGCTACGGCAACTTCAACCTCGCGCCGGAACACCAGAACATTGCGCCAGTTCACGGTCGAGCCGGTCAGGCCCGCACGTTCTTCGCTGGGCAGCAATTCGGCGCGCTGATATTCCCAGCCATCTTGGCCCATCTGATTCAAAACCTGTTCAACCGAGGCGGCAAACCGGCCCTCGGCCGTTTTCACGCCCTTGGCCTTGGTACCTTTTTGCGGGGCGGGGACAACTTTGTATTCAAAACGGTTCATGCTCTGGCCTCGGTCATTTTTTCGCAGCTTACAGCAACGTTCGCCTTAAACACCATAGGCTCAAACACCGGTATGCCGGTCACGAATGGTCGGGTTGAGAGGGTTGCGACAATGTCTTCGAATATTCGAATTTATTGACACGCGGAAAATTACTGGGTCTATTTATTAACGTTCTATTTGTGTCTTTTTGTGTGCGGGGGTGTGTGATGGCCACAGTTCGGGCTTTTCGCGGTGTGGATATGCCGAATACGTCAGTTTGGTTTGGAAACGTTCTGGTTGCTAATTCAAACAGAATTGTCATTTCGGATGGATTTCGAAAAACGATTTACGAAGGGACTTTCAGTTATAACGCGGCAGGTGCAGTATTTGGCACTCTTAACAAAATTACGGAATTTTCGGGCGGGCAAAAAGAATATGAAGTTTCCGGAATCGGAGCCAATGCTGCAGCGGTCTATAACGCAATAGAAATTCAGGCTAATTTCCTGAGAGCGGCAGCAATCGTTCTTGCAAAGAACGACTTTTTTACAGGCTCGCGGTTTGATGACAACATCCGGTCATTTGCCGGACATGATACGGTAAACGCTGGCGCTGGTGACGACAGAGTGAACGCGGGCACCGGGAATGATCTGGTTCGCGGCGGCGCTGGTCAGGATAGTCTTTTTGGCAATGGCGGTGCCGACCGGCTGTTTGGCCAGGGTGGCGGAGACAGACTGTTTGGCAACGCTGGCAACGACAGGCTTTTTGGTGAGGGTGGAAACGACCATCTTAATGGCGGGGCTGGCAACGACCTGCTGATTGGAGGGACCGGTTCGGACCATTTGATCGGTGGCGCAGGAAAAGACCGACTCAACGGGGGGCTCGGAAACGACACTCTGTCCGGTGGCGGTGGTGTGGACACTTTGCTTGGCGGGGCGAACAACGATACGCTAAACGGCGGCTCGGGAAATGATACACTGAATGGTGGTTCTGGCGATGACACCATCGAAGGCGGTGCTGGACGAGATATCCTGTCTGGTAACACCGGTGCAGATGAGTTCATTTTTAAGAACGTAAATGACTCCGGTGTCGGAGGGCAAAACCGGGACGTTATTCAAGATTTTGTGTCAGGAGAGGACGTGATTGACCTTTCCGGAATTGATGCAACGTCGCAACCTTCAGACCAGGCATTTACGTTTATTGGGGAATCCGGTTTCTCGGGTACCGAAGGCGAATTGCGATTTGTAAAGCTCGCTGCAAATGGACTCACAATTGTCAGCGGAGACGTTGATGGTGACGGATCAGCTGATTTCCAGATTCAATTGACCGGAATATTCGACCTGACACAGAGCGACTTTATACTCTGATTTTATTTGGCGTTTTCTTGTTCAGCGCCAAGAGAGGCCGAGACTGAGTAACCGCGCCTAATAGTGCGGCGCAGTTTGTGTTTGCTTAGGTATGCGATTTGTACAAATACCTCATAGGGGCCAGTACAGATTGTTCGGTTTACGATCCCAACTTCTTGCTGACCAGTTCGTTCACAGCTTTTGGGTTGGCTTTGCCACCGGTGGCTTTCATTACCTGACCGACAAACCATCCGGCCAGTTTCGGGTTCACCTTGGCCTTTTCGACCTGCGCCGGGTTGGCAGCAATGATCTCGTCCAGCGCAGCTTCGATCGCGCCGGTGTCGGTGACCTGCTTCATGCCGCGGTCTTCAACGATCTGCGCGGGATCACCGCCTTCGGTATAGACGATTTCAAACAGGTCCTTGGCGATCTTGCCCGAAATTGCATCCGACGAAATCAGGTCAATGATGCCCGCCAGCTGAGCCGGAGACACAGGCGACTCGGTAATGTCGTGGTCTTCTTTCTTGAGGCGCCCAAACAGTTCGTTTATCACCCAGTTTGCTGCCAGCTTGCCGCTGCGACCCTTGGCGACTTCTTCGAAATAGGCGGCCGATTCCACCTCGGCGGTCAGTACAGATGCGTCATAGTCGGTCAGGCCAAACTCGCCGATGAACCGCGCTTTCTTGTCGTCGGGCAGTTCCGGCAGCTTGGCGGCGATGTCGTCCACCCATGCCTGCTCGATCTCAAGCGGCAGCAGGTCGGGGTCGGGGAAGTAACGATAGTCGTGCGCCTCTTCCTTGGACCGCATCGAACGGGTTTCACCCTTGTCCGGGTCGTACAGGCGGGTCTCCTGATCCACCGTACCACCACCTTCGACGATGGCGATCTGACGGCGGGCTTCGACCTCGATTGCCTGCTGGATGAACCGCATCGAGTTCATGTTCTTGATCTCGCAGCGGGTGCCCAGATGCGAGAAATCCTGCGTTTCCTGATACTTCTCATACGCACCCGGCAAACAGATCGAGACGTTCACGTCCGCCCGCAGGTTGCCGTTCTGCATGTTGCCGTCGCAGGTGCCCAGATAGCGCATGATCTGACGCAGCTTGGCGATATAGGCCGCTGCCTCTTCGGGGCCACGAATGTCGGGGCGGCTGACGATTTCCATCAGGCAGACACCGGTACGGTTCAGGTCGACGAAGGACATATGCGGGTCCATATCGTGGATGGACTTGCCCGCGTCCTGCTCCATGTGGATGCGTTCGATCCGGACCATACGCGCAGTTCCGTCGCCCATTTCGACTAGCACTTCACCCTCGCCCACGATGGGATGATAGAGCTGGGAAATCTGATAACCCTGCGGCAGGTCGGGATAGAAATAATTCTTGCGGTCGAATGCCGATTTCAGATTGATATCCGCCTTCAGGCCCAGACCAGTCCGCACCGCTTGCTCAACGCAGTACTCGTTGATCACCGGCAGCATTCCCGGCATCGCCGCGTCCACAAAGGCCACATTCGCGTTCGGCTCGGCCCCGAATTGGGTCGATGCGCCCGAGAAAAGTTTGGCGTTGGATGAGACCTGAGCGTGCACCTCCATCCCGATAACCAGTTCCCAATCGTGCTTGGCCCCGGCAATGGTTTTGGGTTTGGGCATTTCGTATGTCAGGTCGAGCATGGCGCGCCTCATTTCCGCAGAAGTCTGAGCCTGCGTATTAGGCGCGCGGCGCCAAAGGGGCAAGGGGAAATCAGTGCTCGGATAGGCGCAGGCCAGCGGGTGTAAAGGTCACGTCCATACCGCTGCGCAGTTCTTCCCTGAACAGATCGCCGATGGCGCGCAGCGCATCGCGCTGACCACGCGCGGCGAAGCGCTCGGGCGAGTTAATGCGGACCGAGTTGTTGAATCCGTTGGCCGCATGCGCCCAGATCAGCGGGTGCAGTTCTGTCATGTGGTCGCGGATCAGCCAGTTTGCCGCCTCGTGTATCTGGCCGCGTGTCAGATCAGCCCTGTCGTTCAGGCCATGCCCATTCTGGATCGTGATGGCGCAATAGGCCGACAGCATATTGACGGTCTGCTGGTCGGGGCGACGGTGCAGGATGTCGTGCAGGCCTTCCAGGAAGTATTCCACATCCAGCCGCGCACAGGCCTCTTCATCCAGCGCGATGGCATCGAACTGTACCCAGGTATAGCCGCCGGCACCCCAGGTATCGCGGGTCCTCGCCGCGTTGCGAAGGGCCTGGACCTCAAGCTCTTCATAGCTGCCGAACCAGCGGGGCAGCAGGTGCGTTCCCATCGCCCGCATGTGGCGCTGGTTTTGCGGATCCAGCGTGATCAGGCGTTCATATTCGTCGGCCACGCGCAGGTTCGATTTACGCTGCCCGGCCAGCAGGGCACAGCCCGTCGCCGCGACCAGAGGGCTGTCAGGTGCCGCCTTCCGGCAACCTGGCAACAGCGCCGCAGCCCTGTCGAAATGAGCGGCACAGCGCGACCGGTGCAGCGGCGGCAGGGTCGCGTGTGTCGCAGTGCCGCGCCAGGCCCAGGCCAAGTCGATATGTGCCAGCGCGACAACCAGCGCGATCATCGGATCATCGGGGTATTCGCGCATTTCATCTTCCAACTCGGAAATGCCGCACAGCAGATCATAGTCGGACAAAGCGGTTCCATCAGACAGGGCGTGCTCAGCGGCCAGAACCACATCGGACCGCGCCCCAAAGGCCAGCAGGTCGGCGATCGGCATCCCGTCGGGGGCAGTCTTGCGCCCTTCGTCTGCGGCCCGCATCTGTTTCGACAGTTCCTCCCAACGGTCCTGTCTGGCCAGCGTTCGGCCCTGTTCGATCACGTCCCGTCCGACCAGGTCCTCAGCGCTGACCGTCGCCACAGGAATATTCAGCTGCCCCTTGTCGGGCAACGCAGCGGCAACTGCCCGATCAGCCGCGCAAATCTCGGGCGTGGCCTGAAAAGAATGGGAAGAAGGTCGGGCAAGACGCGCCCTGAAAAACCGAAACATGGTAAAACTCGAAACCGCAAAAAAACTGGTACGCTGCTTTGAAAGGGTGGATGAAACTCACCTCAAATTCAAGCTTTTTGCAGAGAACTCGGTGCGAACTGAGTGTCAATGATCACGATTGGGGTGGATTGTTTCAGAAAACGGTAAAATGATGTCGAACGACGCGAAACCCGGCCGCTTGCAGGACCTTTTCGAAATCTTTGTGGGGCGGAACTGATTCATCCGGCAGCCGAATCCGTTTGTCAGACTGCAGGACTAGCGACACACGAACCGAAAAGTCCCAGCGCGTATCAAAGCGGAAATGGTCGATTTCGGCAAGGCTGACACGGGCGCGGCGCGTACCGGAAAACCATTGCAGCCCGTCCTGATCAAGGCTCAGCCCGGCACTGGTGTTTCGCGCGATATCCCACAAGGCAGGCAAAGTGGCCAAGGCCAGAAACCCCACGATCCACCACGCCGCGTCAAACAGAACCACAAGCGCAATCAATGCCGCATAGACGCCAGCAACGATTGCGATGGCGCGCGGTGACCTGTTCCGGCGGGTGAATGTGTACGGTGTCATGCGCCGATTATGCGGGTCACCATTTCCGTTGTGTCACGCGACAAATTCGGTGTGTCGGCGATGCGGGTCAGCTGCGCGCGGATCAGATCCTGTCGGTCCGCATCATACCTTTTCCAGGTCTGGAAGGCGGAACACATCCGTGCGGTGGTTTGCGGATTGACCGGGTCCAGCCGGATCAGCCAGTCTGCCAACAGCGCGTAACCGGCCCCGTCTGCGCTGTGGAACCCGGCATGGTTCATCGCCAGCGACCCCATGACCGCACGGAAACGGTTCGGGTTTTTCCAGTTGAAATCCGCGTGCTCGGTCAACGTTTTCGCTGTATTTGCGGTCACTTCGGGCGCAGCCATGGACACCTGCAGCCCAAACCACTTGTCCATCACAAGACGATCATGCTGCCACTGATCGTAAAACGCGGTCAGTTCAGCCTCGCCCTTGCGGGCGCGCAAAAGACAGGACAGGGCGGTCAGTTGGCGGGTCATGTTGTCGGCCGCAGCGTACTCGGCCGTTGCCTTGGCACCGCCATCAAGCCGGGTTGTCAGGAACAATGCCGCACCGCCAAGTGCCCGCTTGCCGGCCTGCGCGGCGTCGGGGCTGTAGGGCGCGTCGATCAGGGTTTCACTGTGCAAACGAGGCAGCAGGTCCTGCACGTGCTGTGCGGTCGCCTGCCGCAATGTTTCGACCGCCTGCCAGATCTCCATGGGGTCGGGGGTTTCGCCGCGCTCAAACAACTCGGCGGCCAGCTCGGATTGGGACGGCAGGCCCAGCATCAGCGCGCGGTAAGCAGGGTCAAGGTCGCCGTCGCGCAATACCGCCAGAATACCGTCCAGATAATCGGCATCCGGAGACGCATCATCCCGGATCATCCGCAGCAAAGTATCCTGCGCCAGTGACCGTCCGGCCTGCCAACGATTGAAGGGATCGGTGTCATGCGCCAGCAAAAAGGCGCGTTCGGCATTCGAGTGATCATGCTCCAGAATCACCGGTGCCGAAAAGTCGCGCAGGATCGAGACGACGGGTCTGGCCGCCAAGCCGCTGAAAGCAAAGCTTTGTTCGGCTTGGGTCAATTCCAGAACCTCAGTGGCGCGCACCTCGTCACCGTTTGGTCCCAACAGGCCGACGGCGACCGGGATGACCTGCGGCAGCTTATCCGTTTGACCCGGTGTCGGTTCAGTGCGCTGCGAAAGGGTCAGGGTGTAGGTGTCATCGGCCCAATCATCGGTAACCGAAACGCGGGGCGTGCCCGACTGGCTGTACCAACGTTTGAACTGGCTTAGGTCGCGGCCTGTGGTGTCCTCGAACACTTTGATCCAGTCTTCGATGGTGCAGGCCTGCCCGTCATGCCGGTCAAAATACAGATCAAGCGCTTGTGCATAGGCATCGTCGCCCACCAACCGTTTCAGCATGCCGATCACTTCGGCGCCTTTTTCATAGACGGTCGCGGTGTAGAAGTTGTTGATTTCCTGAAAGCTTTCCGGGCGGACAGGGTGGGACAGGGGGCCGTTATCTTCGGGGAACTGCCGCGCGCGCAGGTCAATAGCATCGTGGATGCGTTTCACCGAAGCCGACCGCATGTCGGACGTGAACTGCGCATCCCGGAAAACGGTCAGACCCTCTTTCAGACACAGCTGGAACCAGTCGCGGCAGGTGATCCGGTTGCCGGTCCAGTTGTGGAAATATTCATGCGCGATGATCGCCTCGATGCGTTCGAAATTCGCATCGGTCGAGGTTTCGGGGCTGGCCAGCACAGCAGAGGAGTTGAAGATGTTCAGCCCCTTGTTCTCCATCGCGCCCATGTTGAAATCATCGACGGCCACGATGTTGAACACGTCCAGATCGTATTCGCGGCCATAGACGTCTTCGTCCCATTTCATCGACTTCTTCAGCGCCTCCATCCCAAAGGCGCATTTGCCTTCATCGCCCGGACGGACCCAGAGGTTCAGTTCGACATCGCGGCCCGACATGGTGGTGAACCGGTCGGGATGGGCGATCAAATCACCCGCGACCAGAGCAAACAGATAGGCCGGTTTGGGCCAGGGATCGGTCCATTCGGCCCAGCCTTCGCCCTTGCCCGTGGGGTTGCCGTTGGACAACAGCACCGGCAAGTCGCCATTGATGCGCACGGTGAAGGTCGACATCACATCGGGGCGGTCGGGGTAATAGGTGATCTTGCGGAATCCTTCCGCCTCGCACTGAGTGCAATACATGCCGTTGGACATGTAAAGCCCCTCAAGCGCGGTGTTGTTTCCGGGGTCAATCTCGACCACAGCTTCCCAGATAAAGGGCGCGTCCGGGACGTCCGCCGTCAGCCCTTTGTCGGTGACCTCGGGCGAAATTTCCGTCCCGTCGACGACCGCGCGGATCAGGGTCAGGTCTTCGCCATGCAGAAAAAAGGTGCGGTCGGTGGCCTCTGGGTTCGGGCGGAAAGCGATGCGCGAGGTGACGCGGGTGGCGTGATCAGCCAGATCGAAGGTCAGGTGCACGCTGTCAACCAGATAACCAAACGGCGTGTAGTCTTTCAGATAGATCGTGGTGGGGGCGGCATCACGCATCGGGGGCCTCGCATCGGTTCGTGTCTGGCGCGACGTTATGGGCTGCGGCGCCGGGCTGCAAGCAGTGTGGTCCGGACCCGGAAAAGGGGTAACTCGAAAATTCGGACCGGTTCTTTTGCGGCGGCCCTGCAGCGCAAGTTGCCTATCGGAAACTTTCGGCCTAAATGCAGGCTGCATACAGTGGCGTACATACACGGGAAACACATCATGAGCAGCAGACAGACGCGCAGCGGACTTCAGGTCGATACCATTCTGGCCGAGTTCATCGAGGGCCGGGCTTTGCCCGGAACCGGCGTTTCAGCAGGCGCGTTCTGGGATGGTCTGTCGCGGATGGTCACCGAGCTGGGTCCGAAGAATCGGGATTTCCTGGCCAGACGGCAACAGCTTCAGGGGCAGATCGACGCCTGGCACCTTGAGCGCGCAGGTCAGGCGCATGACGCCGAAGCCTACCAGTCATTCCTGCGGGAAATTGGCTATCTGGTTGACGAAGGCGCTGACTTCAAGATCGAGACGGCCAATGTCGATCCCGAGATCGCGGCGATACCCGGCCCGCAACTGGTTGTGCCCATCACCAACGCCCGGTTCGCCCTGAACGCGGCCAATGCCCGTTGGGGCAGCCTGTACGATGCGCTTTATGGAACCGATGCGATGGGCGATATGCCGGACGGAGCAGGGTACGACCCTGCCCGCGGCGCACGGGTCATCGCCTGGGCCAAGGCCTTTCTGGATGACGCCGTGCCACTTGCGGAAGGCTCGTGGGCGAATGCCGCCGCGCTGCGCGTTGAAAATGGTGTGCTGATCCCCGGATTGGCCGATGTGTCGAAGTTTGTTGGCTTTGGCGGCGCGGCAGACAGTCCGGAATTCGTTCTGCTCAAGAACAACGGATTGCACATCAAAGTTGTGATTGACCCGACCAGCGATATCGGCGCTGCCGACCCGGCAGGCATCGCGGACGTCATTCTGGAATCCGCCCTGTCCACGATCATGGACTGCGAAGATTCGGTCGCCTGTGTCGATGCCGAAGATAAGGTTGTGGCCTACGGCAACTGGCTGGGCCTGATGAAAGGTGACCTGACCGAAGAGGTCACCAAAGGCGGCCGCACCTTCACCCGCAAACTTGCGGGCGACGTGGACTACATCACCGCAGGCGGCGACCAGGCCACGCTGAAAGGTCGCTCGCTGATGCTGGTGCGCAATGTGGGCCATCTGATGACCAACCCCGCCGTTCTGGACGCCGACGGCAACGAGATCGGCGAAGGTCTGATGGACGCGCTCTGCACCACGCTGATCGCCATGCACGACCTTCAGCGTGACGGCGGAAACTCGGTCACAGGGTCGGTCTATGTGGTGAAGCCCAAGATGCACGGCCCGGAAGAGGTCGCCTTTTCCGTCGAGATTTTCGACATGGTCGAGGTCATCCTCGGCCTGCCGCGCAACACTGTGAAACTGGGCATCATGGATGAGGAACGCCGCACCTCGGCCAACCTCAAGGAATGCATCCGCGCCGCGAAATCGCGCGTGGCCTTCATCAATACCGGCTTTCTGGATCGGACGGGGGACGAGATTCACACCTCGATCGAAGCGGGTCCGATGCTGCCCAAAGGTGACATGAAAGTGACGCCCTGGATCACGTCTTATGAGGACCGCAATGTGGATATCGGCCTGACCTGCGGCCTGAAGGGCAGGGCGCAGATCGGCAAGGGCATGTGGGCGATGCCGGATCGAATGGGCGATATGCTTGCAGCCAAGATCGGCCATCCGCAATCCGGCGCGACCTGCGCCTGGGTTCCGTCGCCGACGGCCGCAACCCTGCACGCAACCCATTACCACAAAGTCGATGTGCTGGCCCGCCAGGACGAACTGGCCGCTTGTGGAGCCCGCGCCACTCTGGACGACCTGCTGACTTTGCCGCTGCTGGGCGGTCGCAACCTCAGCGATGAGGAGATCGCGCGCGAGATTGAGAACAACGCTCAGGGTATTCTGGGTTATGTCGTGCGCTGGGTCGATCAGGGCGTGGGGTGTTCGAAAGTGCCGGACCTGAACGATATCGGCCTGATGGAAGACCGCGCGACCTGCCGGATTTCGTCGCAGGCCCTGGCCAACTGGCTGCACCATGACATTGTCACCGAAGGGCAGGTGATGGCCGCGATGCAAAAGATGGCGGCGGTCGTGGACCGACAGAACCAGGACGACCCGGCATATCGGCCGATGCCTCCGGGCTTTGACGGTATTGCGTTCCAGGCCGCCTGCGATCTGGTATTCAAAGGCCGTGTGCAGCCGTCAGGTTATACCGAGCCGGTTCTGCACGCCCGCCGGCTGGAACTGAAGTCCAGCCTTTAAACCCGATCAAACAGAACGACAGGACACGACATGGCAGTTTCCCTCCGCAAAGCCCGCACCATCATTCGAAAGGCGCTTGAAAAAGGCCGCGAGATGGAACTGAAACCCCTTTCCGTTGTCGTTCTGGACGCGGGCGGCCACGTTATTGCGTTTGAACGTGAGGACGGCGCGGCACCGGGCCGGTTCGCGATAGCTCAGGGCAAGGCCTATGGCTCGGTCATGCTGGGGATGGCTGGTACCGCACAGATGCAAAGGGCCGAGGCGCAAGCTTATTTCATGGCCGCCGTGAACGGTGTTTACGGCGGTCAGGTTGTTCCGGTGCCCGGCGGCGTGCTGCTGCGCGACAAAAAGGGCGAGGTGATCGGGGCCGTCGGCGTAACCGGCGACACTTCGGACAACGATGCCGTGGCGGCGATGGCCGGGATCGAAGGTGCCGGTCTGACCGGCGAAGTCTGATCCTCTCGGATATTGCAGAACCCCGGGCGGCTCACCGACACAGGCGGACCGTTCACGCGCTGACGCAAAATCGAGCTTGGGTCAGGACAATGCTACAATTCGCAGGCAACCTGCGGATTGTGCAGCGTTGAACAAGAACTTGCGCTGACACGCAGGGCTTGTGCTATTGCGCGCTATTCGCGCTGCCGATAGTTTTTCTGAAAGCTTGCGTAACGATTTAGGAAAACAGAATGTCTCGACCTGTCGTCGGTATCATCGGCAACTCATACCTGATGAACGATCAATATCCGACCCATGCCGGTGGGACGATGAATTCGGACGCGGTCGCCAATGTCTCGGGCTGCCTGCCGCTCTTGATCCCGGCGGACCCGCGCTACGTGAGCGTCGAGGAATTGCTGGAAGTTTGCGACGGTTTTCTGCTGACAGGCGGGCGGCCGAACGTGCATCCCGAAGAGTACGGCGAATCGGCAACCGATGCCCATGGCGAGTTCGACCGCGCGCGCGACGCGATCACCCTGCCGCTGGTGCGGGCCTGTGTCGAACGGGGTCAGCCGTTTTTTGGCATCTGCCGGGGATTTCAGGAGGTCAACGTGGCGATGGGCGGCACGCTCTACCCCGAAATCCGGGATCTGCCGGGCCGCATGAACCACCGAATGCCGCCTGATGGTACGCTGGAAGAAAAATTTGCCCTTCGGCATGTGGTGACGCTGACAGAGGGGGGCGTGTTTCACTGTCTGATGGGCGCGCCCGAGGTCATGACGAACACGCTGCATGGGCAGGGGATCAAGTCCGTTGGGCAGCGGATCGTCATCGACGGCCACGCCCCTGATGGCACGCCCGAGGCGATCTATGTGAAAGATGCGCCCGGCTTTACGCTCTCGGTGCAATGGCACCCGGAATGGGATGCCGTCAACGATCCGGTTTCACGCCCGCTGTTCCAGGCGTTTGGCGCTGCGGTGCGTGCCTGGTCGACAGGCTCGTCAGCGGGGTTGATTCAGCAATCCGCTTAAAACGCGCGCCGATCCGGGAGAGAAGAACCGGATCGGCGCGCCGTGATCAGACCAGCAGGTTAAACTGATTGATCAGAGGCAGTGTCCGCGCCCGTTCGCCGGTGAGATCGAACAGGGCATTGCCCAGTGCCGGCATCGAGGGAGGCGTGCCGGGTTCCCCCGCGCCGCCCATATGGCGGTTGGTTTCCAACACGCGGACCTCGACTTCGGGGGCGGTGTGCATCCGTACGGCGTCGTAATCGGGGAAGTTGAACTGCTCGACTTCGCCATCGGAAAAGGTGATCTCTCCGAAGCAGGCCGCGGAAAGGCCGTACATCATGCCACCGAACATCTGCGCCTTGACGTTTTCGGGGTCCAGCGCAAGCCCCATGTCGCAGGCGATCCACGCCTTGTTGATACGGATGGTGCCGTCTTCGTCCACGACCTCGATGACCTGCGCCACCGGCGTGCCGAAGCTGTAGGTCAGGGCGACGCCGCGCCCGACGCCCGCCGGGGTCTGACCCGTCCAGCCCGACATCTCGCGCACAGCTTCCAGACAGCCCGCCGAGGGGGCGTGTTCGGATCTGGCCAGTTCCAGCCGGAAGTCAAGCGGATCGCGCCCGGCCGCATGGGCCAGTTCGTCCATGAACGTCTCATGGAAGAACCCGTTATGGCTGTTGCCGACTGACCGCCAGAACCCGACGGGAATGTCCAGATCGGCGATATGACCGCTCATCCGATAGTTCGGGACGGCATAGGGTTGGTTAAAGAACCCTTCGACCAGCACCTTATCGGGCCCCGCCGGCGGCAGCCCCGTGTACCGCGTGACAGCCTGCTGGGTGCAGGATTGCGCGGCGACCTGACCGTCGATCAGAACGGCCTTGCCATCCTTGACTGCGCCCCGCATCCGGGCAATCGCGCCGGGGCGGTAATAGTCGTGCCGCATGTCTTCTTCGCGGCTCCAGGTCGTCTGGACCGGAATGCCGGGCATGGCCATGGCGACTTTGGTAGCAATCTCGCCAAAGTCCAGCTCACCCCGGCGACCGAAGCCGCCGCCAAGATAGGTGGTGTGGATCTCAACCGCATCGGTGTCCAGATTGGCGACATTGGCCACCCGCATCTGGATCAGCGTCGGGGCCTGGTTGCCGCACCAAAGTTCCAGCGCATTGCCTGTGAACAGGGCGGTCGCATTCATTGGCTCCATAGTGGCGTGGGCCAGATAGGGCACCTGATACTCGGCCGAAATTTCAGTGGCGCCTTCGGGCAAAACACTGACATCCCCATCGTCCCGCATGGTCGAGTTGGGCGCGTCATCGAACGCCTCGGCGATCCGGGCGAAAACGGCGTCGGTCTCGGGCGGGTACGGGGCTTCGCCCCAATCCACTTCAATCGCCTCGACTGCCTGATTGGCCAGCCAGGTGTTGCTTGCGACAACCGCGACCCCTGTGCCCAGATCGACGATCTTTTCAACACCGGGCATATCCCTGGCGGCACTGTCGTCATAGCCATTCATGACGCCGCCCAACCTGGGGTTCATCCGAACGCTGGCGAATTTCATGTCGGGCAGGCGCACATCGACGCCAAACTCGGCCGTGCCGGTGGCTTTGCCGACCATGTCCAGACGCGGTAGTGTTCGTCCCAGATAACGCCATTCGGACGGATCACGCAGCGGCACCTCCACCGCGTCGAGCTTGGCCGCGTCCATCGCAAGGTCGGAATAGGCGATCTTGTCGCCATTGGGGGTAATGACATGACCGGACGCGGTTTGCAGCTGTGAGGGATCAACACCCAGCCTGTCCGCCGCCGCGCGTTTCAGCGTCTCGCGCGCGGAAGCTCCGGCCTGTCGCATCCGCTCGAACCCGTCCTTCATCGATGTCGAGCCGCCGGTGACCTGAAGGCTCAGAACCTTGCCGACCACACCCAGCGCCTGGCCCAGATTGTGCTGGAAATTGGAGATGTCATAGCCCTTGTTGGGCAGACCTTCTCCCATCAGGGCTGAGTTGTAATAGGCGGCAGCCGCAGGTCCGTGCAGAACGTTGATCTGATCCAGATCCACATCCAGTTCTTCGGCAATCAGCGCGGCCCAAGTCGTTTGAACGCCCTGTCCCATCTCGGCCCGCGGGGCGAACAGGGTGACACCGTTCTGGTCGATCAGAACAAACGGGCTGAGCGCGGCTTCGCCGTCACCGGGTTTCAGCGGGTTTCTCGCAGGCCGGCTGACGTAATAGGCGCCAAACGCCACACCGCCAACAATGGCGGCTGAACCGATCAGGAACGTACGACGGAGGATTTTACCAACGGATGCCATTGCTTACGCCTCCTTCAGCTTGGACGCCGCATCGTGAATCGCGGCGCGGATGCGGGGATAGGTGCCGCATCGGCAAAGGTTGCCCTGCATGGCCTCGTCAATGTCGGAATCTGTGGGTGCCGGGTTTTCCGCCAGCAACGCGGCCGCCTGCATGATCTGGCCCGACTGGCAATAACCGCATTGCGCGACCTGATGGTCGACCCAGGCTTGTTGGATCGTGGTCATCGCGTCCGGCGCGCCGATGCCTTCTATCGTGGTCACGTCGCCCCAGACATCCGACAGTGTCACCTGACAGGACCGAACGGCCTCGCCGTCGATATGCACCGTGCACGCCCCACAGGCGGCGACACCGCAACCGAACTTGGTGCCGGTCAATCCGATTTCGTCCCGCAGGACCCAAAGCAGGGGAACGTCATCGGGCAAGTCTACCTGATGTTGCTTTCCGTTGATCGTTAAGGCCGTGGCCATGGCGCACCTCTCTGTCGTAGCTGTGGCTGGTTTCTGACATAGTTGGCTTAAAATGTCAGGATGTCAATTGACAAATTTAACAGAAAGTGTCACGAGTTCAGATATGACGGGTACGATTGATGATTCACGACAAAGGGCGATCCTGACTTCGGCCTTTCAGGCGTTTGCCGCCTATGGATTCCGAAAGACCTCGATGGATGACATAGCGCGCGGGGCCGGGATGTCCCGTCCGGCCGTTTACCTGCATTACAAGAACAAAGAGGCCATCGTCAGCAAGCTGACAGAGTTCTATTACGCCGAGAAAACCGCTGCGGTGGCGGCGGCGCTGGCGACGGAAGGTTCAGTGCCCGACATTCTGACCCGCGCGATTCAGGCCCAGACCGAAGGGATGGCGGCAATTCTGGCCTCGCCGCACGGGCTTGAGATGCTGGACACCACCAAGTCCATGTCGGCCGAGATCATCTCGCAGGGCGAGGCCGGGCTTGCGGATTTATACGCGACCTGGCTCCGGCAGGAAGACAAGCTGGGGCGGCTTCGCCCGATGGTGGACCCGGATGAAACCGCAAAGACGATTACCGCCACGCTCAAGGGCCTCAAGATGACCGGCACCGATGCCGGGGAATACGAGAACCGCGTGGCGCAGCTGGCCGCCCTGATCGGCGCCGGGCTGGAGGTCAGGTAACGCGCTGGCGGATCTTGTATTCCGGTGTGTCCCACAACCGGTTCTGCATGATGTCCGCCAGAATATCGACCGCGCCTTCAACGTCTGTCTCATCGATGTAGAGCGGAGTGAACCCAAACCGCATGATGTCAGGTGCGCGGAAATCTCCGATCACGCCGCGCGCAATCAGGGCCTGCATGGCAGCGTAGCCATCGCTGAAGCGAAACGAAACCTGACTTCCGCGTTGCATCGGGTCGCGGGGGCTGGCCAGTTCCAATTCGGGGCAGGTGGATTCGACACGTGCAATGAACAGCTCGGTCAGTTCAATGGACCTGGTCCGCACGTCCGACATGTCGGCCATGTCCCAGATGTCCATTGCCGTAGAAAGCGCAGTCATCTGAATGACAGGCGGCGTGCCGACGCGCATCCGTTCGATGCCGCTGCCGGGGCGATAGTCCAGATCGAAGGCAAACGGGGCCTCATGCCCCATCCACCCGGACAGTGCCGGGCGCACACGTTCTGCCAGACGCGGGGCGACATAGATAAAGGCGGGGGCTCCGGGGCCACCGTTGAGATATTTGTAAGTGCACCCTACGGCGAAATCGGCATTGCAGCCGGACAGGTCCACCGGGATCGCTCCGGCAGAATGGGCCAGATCCCAAACGGTAACGGTCCCGTTTGCATGGGCCAGCTCGGTCAGCGCCTTCATATCGTGCATCCGGCCGCTGCGGTAATCCACTTCGGTCAGCATCAGCACGGCCACATCTTCGGTGATGTTCTGCGCCACGTCCTCTGGCGCCACGACACGCAGTTCGTAGCCGGGCCCAAGTGAGCGCAACAGACCATCGACCATGTAAAGATCAGACGGGAAGTTGCCGCTGTCCGACAACACGACCTTGCGATCCGGGCGCAGCTCCAGCGCGGAGGCCACAGCCTGATAAACCTTGATTGACAGGGTGTCGCCGATCACCACGCTTCCGGGTTCAGCCCCGATCAGACGGCCGATACGGTCGCCCAGCCCGGTCGGCAGGCCCATCCATCCGGCCTTGTTCCACCCGGTGATCAGCATCTGCCCCCATTCCTGAACCAACATGTCATTCACCCGGGCACCGGCGGCGCGCGGCAGAGGTCCAAGCGAGTTCCCGTCCAGATAGATGACGCTTTCCGGCAGGTCGAACATGGCTTTGGTGGCGGCAAAGTTTGTCATGGGAATCCAGCTGATTGTTGGGTCGAAGGCTCGGGTCAAATGGCTATCTGATCGCGATACCTGTGTCCATCTTCGACACCTGCGCCTGAATTCGCAATGAAGATTGGCGGATTTCAGGCTGCGACCAACTGTAGTTTTGCCATTTGTGGCGGAAAACGGTAGTTGGTCAGACAAAAGCGACACACTCGCGCGTCTTCCAGGCCGAAAGAAACAACGTGATGCGAAAAATCGACATTCCTCCGGTCTGGTTGGTAGGCTTTGCGGTTCTCGCCTGGCTACAGGCGCGCCACTTCTCGCTGGGTTTGTCACTGGACAGCGGGTTAACGGATCTCCTCAGCGGTATATTGATCGGCGGGGGTGTGGTTCTGGCCGTTCTGGCCATTGTCGAATTTCGCCGCCACCGGACCACGGTCATCCCGCATGAGACACCCACCGCACTGGTTCAGAGCGGCATCTTCAAGCGCAGCCGGAACCCGATCTATCTGGGCGACGTGCTAATCCTGGCGGGTTTGATCCTGAGATTTGACGCGGTTTTGTCACTGGTTTTGGTGCCTGTGTTCGTGTGGGTGCTGGAGCGCCGTTTCATCCTGCTCGAAGAAGACCGTCTGCGCCGAACCTTCCGGGCGGATTTCGCGCGATACGAGCGGCAGACCCGCCGCTGGATCTGAGGGTGTGTTCGTTGTGACACAACGTAAAAAATGCTGCGCTTGCGAAATAATATTGCGCAGGGTAGATGAAAGCTTGATGAACAATACCGACCACCTGCTCTGTCAGAGTGAAAATTAGGGGGATAGCACCGGTGAAGATAGGCACACCAAAAGAGGTACTGGACGGTGAGAACCGTGTAGCGATGACGCCGGACTCGGCGCGTCAGTTACAGAAACTGGGCTATGAGTGCCTGATCGAAAAGGGCGCCGGCGCCGCCGCAGGGTTTTCGGACGCGGCGTATGAGGGCGCAGGTGTCGAAGTGGTCAAAACCGCGGCGTCGCTCTGGAAGGCGGCCGATATCGTTGCCAAGGTCCGCCAGCCCACCGAAACCGAGCTGAAACGGCTAACCAAAGGCAAGACGTTGATTTCGTTCTTCAATCCTGCGGGAAATGAAGAAGGAATGGAACTGGCCAAGTCCAAGGGCGCCAATGTGATCGCCATGGAAATGGTGCCGCGGATTTCCCGCGCGCAGAAGATGGATGCGCTGTCGTCGATGGCCAATATCGCGGGCTATCGTGCGGTAATTGAGGCCGGCAACAATTTTGGTCGCTTCTTCACCGGTCAGGTGACAGCCGCCGGGAAAGTGCCGCCTGCCAAGGTGCTGATCGTCGGTGCCGGCGTGGCCGGTCTGGCGGCCATCGGCACCTCGACTTCGCTGGGTGCGATTACCTATGCATTCGACGTACGCCCCGAAGTGGCGGAGCAAGTCGAATCCATGGGGGCCGAATTCGTCTATCTGGATTTTGAGGAAGAACAGCAGGACGGCGCGGCCACCGGCGGTTATGCCTCGGTCCAGTCCGAGGAGTTCCGCAATGCCCAGTTGGCCAAGTTCCGCGAGCTTGCGCCCGAGATGGACATCGTCATCACCACCGCCCTGATCCCGAACCGCCCGGCACCCAAGCTGTGGCTTGAGGATATGGTCAAGGCGATGAAGCCGGGTTCGGTCATCATCGACCTTGCGGCCGAGCGCGGCGGAAATGTCGAAGGCACCGTGCCGGACGAAAAGGTCGTCACCGACAATGGCGTGACCATTGTCGGCTATACCGATTTCCCCAGCCGAATGGCGGCGCAGTCATCGTCTTTGTACGCGACGAACATCCGCCACATGATGACCGACCTGACACCGGAAAAGGACGGTCAGGTCAATCACGACATGGAAGATGACGTGATCCGTGGCTCGACCGTGACCTATGAGGGCGAAATCACCTTCCCGCCACCGCCGCCCAAGGTGCAGGCGATCGCGGCGCAGAAGAAACCCGAGGTCAAGGAACTGACTGCGGAAGAGAAGAAGGCGCAGGAAATTGCGGCCTTCAAGGCGCAGACCAAGCAGCAGTTCACCCTGCTGGGGGTAGGCGGCGCGCTGATGCTGCTGGTGGGGCTGATCGCTCCGGCAAGTTTCATGCAGCATTTCATCGTCTTCGTGCTGGCGATATTTGTAGGCTTCCAGGTGATCTGGAATGTCTCGCACAGCCTGCACACACCGCTGATGGCGATCACCAACGCGATTTCGTCGATCATCATTGTTGGGGCCTTGATGCAGATCGGGTCGGGGTCGTTCCTGGTCATTCTGCTTGCGGCGCTCAGCGTCTTCATGGCCGGGATCAACATCTTCGGCGGCTTCCTCGTAACCCGGCGCATGCTTGCCATGTTCCAGAAATCTTAAGGAGGCCGGGCACATGGAATTTGGCTTCACCACTGCCGCCTATGTCGTTGCGGCTGTCCTTTTCATCCTTTCGCTCGGTGGTCTGTCGAACCAGGAAAGCGCCAAGCGCGCGGTCTGGTATGGCATCGTCGGTATGGCGCTGGCGGTTTTTGCCACGCTTGTTGGCCCCGGTTCGGGCCTGTGGCTGCTTTCGCTGCTGCTGATCGCAGGCGGCGGTTTCATCGGTCAATATGTGGCGCAGCGCGTGCAGATGACCGAGATGCCGCAACTGGTGGCTGCGATGCACTCGCTGGTCGGCTTGGCGGCTGTGTTCGTGGGCTTCAATGCGCATTTTGAAGTTCTGAACGTTGCCGAAGTGATGGCGGTCGCAGATGCCTCGAAAGACGTGCTGTACACTGGGCTCGGTGGGTTTGCCCAGCTGATCGCCAAGAAGACCCCGGCGGAACTGTCGATCCTGCATGTGGAACTGTTCCTGGGCATCTTCATCGGTGCGATCACGTTTACCGGGTCGGTTGTGGCCTATGGCAAGCTGGCGGGCAAAGTGACCTCGGCGGCGACCAAGCTGCCGGGCGGCCATGCGCTGAACGCAGCGGCGGCGGGTCTCTCGCTGATCTGCCTGATCTGGTACACCGCAACGGGTGGTTTCTTCCCGCTGTTCCTGATGACGCTGGCCGCGCTGTTCATCGGCTATCACCTGATCATGGGTATCGGTGGCGCGGACATGCCGGTGGTTGTGTCGATGCTGAACAGCTACTCGGGCTGGGCGGCTGCAGCCATTGGCTTCTCGCTGGGCAACGACCTTCTGATCGTGGTCGGTGCGCTGGTGGGCTCGTCCGGTGCGATCCTGTCCTACATCATGTGCAAGGCGATGAACCGCCACTTTGTCAGCGTGATCCTGGGCGGCTTTGGCGGCCCGCAGGGTGAGCAAATGGCCGTTGAAGGCGAGCAGGTGGCCATTGACGCCGATGGTGTTGCGGCTTCGCTGAACGATGCGGACAGCGTGATCATCATCCCCGGTTACGGCATGGCTGTGGCGCAAGCGCAGCAGTCGGTTTCCGAACTGGTCCGCAAACTGCGCGCCAAGGGCAAAGAGGTGCGCTTTGCGATCCACCCGGTTGCCGGTCGTCTGCCGGGTCACATGAACGTGCTGCTGGCCGAGGCGAAGGTGCCGTATGACATCGTTCTGGAAATGGACGAGATCAACGAGGACTTCCCGGAAACGGACGTCGCCATCGTGATCGGCTCAAACGACATCGTGAACCCAGCGGCGCAGGAGGACCCCAACAGTCCCATCGCCGGGATGCCGGTGCTGGAATGCTGGAAGGCCAAACAAGTGTTTGTGTCGAAACGCGGGCAGGGCACCGGGTATTCAGGCATCGAAAACCCGCTGTTCTTCAAGGAGAACACCCGCATGTTCTATGGCGACGCCAAAGAGTCGCTGGACAAGCTGCTGCCGATGATCGAATGATCTGCGGCTAAGCAGACTACAGAAAGGCGCCCCAACCGGGCGCCTTTTTCGTTTTTGCTGTACCTTCATGGCGCAGGAGGTGCCCCATGGAAAAAGTGAACGGCATAGGCGGCGTGTTTTTTCGCGCCAAGGACCCAAAGGCGTTGAGCGCCTGGTACGAAAAGCATTTGGGTGTCAATCATTACGACCCCGTGCCGTGGAAGCAGCGAGAGGGTTACACGGTCTTCGCCCCCTTCGCACAGGACACCGAGTATTTCGGGCGGTCCGATCAGCAATGGATGATCAACTTTCGCGTCGATGATCTGGCTGCCCTGACAGCTCAGCTTGAGTCCGACGGGATCACCGTTGAAACGCACTCCGACTGGGACAGTGAGGTCGGAAAGTTTGCCCGTATTCACGACCCCGAGGGCAATCCCATCGAGCTGTGGCAGCCAAATCAATGAGATAGCGGATTTGTATACCGTTGTATCCTTGTAAGTATATGAAATAAAAAGAGAATTGATGTATTCGGCTTCTGCCGTATAGTGCTCCGGATGGAACGGAGCTTTGAATGACGCCGATCGACGATCATCCGCTGCGCTATGCGCTGGCCAACGAACTGCACGCGCGGCCATTTCCGGTTGCGGCGACGCCCTGTACGGTGGTTTTCCTGGCGATCAAGAAACCGGTAGCTGCGGTGGCGCGCGACCGGGGTGAGGATATGGCCCTTCTCAAAGACCTTCTGGATCGCCACGGGGCGCAGCACCCTCAGCCGGGCGCGACCCATTACGCCGGACAGATCGGTCGCCACTGGCTGAAATGGGAACAGCACACCGAATTCGTGACGTACACCGCGATCGCACAGAACGTCAGCGACCGCCCGTTCAACCCCGCCGATTTCGAGGTCTTTCCGCCCGACTGGTTGATGGCCAGCCCGGGGCAGCGCGTTACGTCGGCGATGATCCGCGTGGTTGAACGTCAGCCGGACGAGGCGGTCAAGTCCACCCTCGCCGATTGGTTCGAACCCGAAAGCCTTGCCGTGGCCCGCGTGCTGGACGATGCCGCCATCTGCGCCAGCGATTTCCGCATCGACCCTGCCGGGCACATGCGGTTTGCGCTGTTCGTGACCCAAGGCACGGGGCGGCGCAGGACCGGACGGATTATTCAGCGCCTGTGCGAGATTGAAACCTACAAGGCGATGTCCATGCTGGGTTTTGCTCGCGTTAAACAGCTGATGCCGCGCATCGGTGAACTGGACGGCAAGCTGACCGGGCTTATGGGGCAGATGACCGACAATGCGGCGCATCCCGATGAACTGCTGCCGGATCTGCTGTCCATCTCGACCGAGCTTGAAACGCTTTCGGCGCGGTGTTCCTTCCGGTTCGGGGCGACAGGGGCCTATGAGGCGATTGTGAATCAAAGAATCGAGGTTTTGCGGGAGGAACGTTTTGAAGGCGGTCAGAGCTTTGCCGATTTCATGATGCGCCGATACGATCCCGCCATCCGCACCGTGAAAGCGACCGAACGCCGTCTTCAGGCCCTGTCCGACCGGGCAATCCGCGCAGGAGAGTTGCTGCGCACGCGCGTGGATGTCGAGCGAAGCGCGCAAAATCAGGCGCTGCTGGAAAGTATGGACCGCCGCGCCGATCTGGCCCTGCGCCTGCAACACACGGTCGAAGGGTTGTCGGTGGTGGCCATAAGCTATTACGCCGTCTCTCTGACCGGCTATCTGCTGTATCCGCTGACCAAGGCCGGTATCAGCAAAGGCATGTTGACGGCGGCGGTGACGATTCCGGTTGTTCTGATGGTTTGGATCGCGATCCGGGAAATCCGCAGAAGGCTGGAATAATCCGCATTTGCCAAATGGCCCCCAGCCTGTAGAACAGAGGCGTTTGACGCATTCTGCGAAGGATTTCCCGTGATCGGACTAGTCGCTGCGTGGCGGGCGGTTGCCGCCATGTTCATCCTGAACGGTGCGCTGTTTGGCATTTGGGCATCCCGCATTCCCGCTGTGCGCGACCGGCTGGACCTGACGCATGAGGCGCTGGGCTACGGCCTGTTGTTCATGGCTGCGGGCGCGGTGTGTTCCTTTCCGGTGACCGGACGGCTGACCGACCGGTTCGGAGCAGTGGGCCTGACGCGGGTCGTCGCGGTCCTTTACACGCTGTCCCTGATCCTGCTTGCCCTGGCCGACGGGTTCTGGGTGCTGGCCGCATATCTGTTTGTTTTCGGGGCCTTCCATGGCTCGATGGATGTCTCCATGAACGCCTGGGCGGCCGAGGTTGAACAGTCCTACAAAAAGCCCGTCATGTCTTCGTTCCACGCAATGTGGAGCCTCGGGGCCGGGCTGGGCGCGCTCAGCGGGTATGGGGCAGTGCAGATGGGGCTGACGGTGATGCAACACTTTTTGCTGGCCGGCGGGGCGGTGGTGGCGCTGGCGCTTGCCCTGTCCTGGGTGCGATGGACGTCGCGCAAGTCCGGGCTGTCTGCGGGTTCGGTCTTTGCCCTGCCCACCGGCGCGCTTGTCCTTGTCGGTTTTTCCGCGTTGTGCGGGGCGTTGGGGGAAGGCGCCGTCGCGGATTGGAGCGCGATCTTTCTGCGTGACGTGACCGGAGCGGCCGAAAGTGTCGCAGCGCTGGGATATGCAGTATTTTCAGTGACCATGGTGGCTTTCCGGCTGGCGGGTGGCTTTGTCATCGCCCGGTTTGGTCCGGTTGCAACGGCGCGCTTTGGCGGTGCATGTGCGGCGCTTGGGGTTCTGGGTGTCGTGACCGCGTCGGGGACCGGGCTGGCATTGGCTGGATTTGCCCTGATGGGCGTGGGGTACGCGGTGATCATGCCGCTGGCGTTCAGCCGGGCAGCCAGCGATCCGAACGTGCCGCCAGGCCAGGCGATCGCCAGCGTCGCGACACTGGGATACGGAGGGCTGTTGATCGGTCCGCCCCTTATTGGGTTTCTGGCCGAGATGCTTACATTACGTCTGGCGTTCACGGCCCTGCTGCCTCTGGCCGTTGCAATCATCCTGTTGTCCGGCGCGCTGCGGCCGGTCGACCCGAACTGAATTTGATGCCGCCCGGCAGGGTGGCAGGACACCGGACACGCGATCCGGTCAATGAAGATGGGAGAATACTATGCCAATCAAAAACCGTTTCGCCGAATTGCAGGGTGAAATCACCGAATGGCGACGCGATATTCACGAGCACCCGGAAATCCTGTTCGAGACCCACCGCACAAGCGCATTGGTCGCGCACAAGCTGAAGGCCTTCGGCTGCGATGAGGTCGTGACCGGAATTGGCCGAACCGGTGTCGTCGGCGTTATCAGGGGCAAGGCCGATACCGGCGGTAAGGTGATCGGATTGCGGGCGGATATGGACGCGTTGCCGATTCACGAGGCGACCGGTCTGGATTATGCATCCAGGACCGACGGCGCCATGCACGCCTGCGGCCATGACGGGCATACCGCGATGTTGCTGGGGGCCGCGAAATACCTGGCTGAGACACGCAATTTCGACGGCACCGTTGTCGTGATATTCCAGCCGGCCGAAGAAGGCGGCGGCGGCGGGCGCGAGATGTGCGAAGACGGCATGATGGACCGCTGGGGCATCCAGGAGGTCTATGGGATGCACAACTGGCCCGGCCGCCCCGTCGGCAGTTTCGCCATTCGGCCCGGGGCGTTTTTTGCGGCCACCGACCAGTTTGATATCACCTTCGAAGGCAAAGGCGGTCACGCGGCCAAGCCTCATGAAACGGTCGATACCACTGTGATGGCGGCCCAGGCCGTTCTGGCTTTGCAGACGATTGCGGCGCGCAATGCCGATCCGGTGGACAAGGTTGTGGTTTCGGTGACGTCCTTTGAAACCTCGTCCACGGCTTTCAACGTCATCCCGCAAACGGCGGACCTGAAAGGGACCGTTCGGACCATGAGCAAGGCGATGCGCGATCTGGCCGAAAAACGGATCGTCGAAATCTGCAACGGCGTGGCCGCGACCTTTGGCGGTGTAGCGAATGTCACCTATTACCGAGGCTACCCGGTGATGGTGAACAGCGACGAACAGACCGATTTCGCTGCGGATGTGGCGCGTTCCGTCTCGGGCAGTTGTGACGAAGCGCCGTTGATTATGGGAGGCGAGGATTTCGCCTTTATGCTCGAAGAGCGGCCGGGCGCGTATATACTTGTTGGCAACGGCGATACTGCGGCGGTGCATCATCCCGAATATAATTTCAACGATGAGGCTATTCCCGCCGGGTGTAGCTGGTGGGCTGAGATCGTCGAACAGCGGATGCCGGCGGCTTGATGGGCAGGGCGGGGGCTCTGCCCCCGCACCCCCGAGGTATTTTTAGCCAGATGAAGCCGGATCGGCGCCCTGCATATTGAGTTGGACACTGAGGGTATCAACGATGGCGTCCAGCGCCGATTTTTGTGTGTTTACGCAGGATTTCGCCGCGGCGCGTGCGGTGTTCAGAGCGCTTGCGTCGGACAGCCAGGTGGCAACCGCCGCGGCCAGTTCGGGGGCTGATGTTACCTCGGTCGCGCCTCCGGCCGTGATCAGCGGGGCAAAGGTTTCAGCGAAATTAAAGTAACCCGGTCCGGTAATCACGGCAGCACCTGCCTGTGCGGGTTCGAACGGGTTATGGCCGCCAATCTCTTTCAGTGAGCCGCCCAGAAAAACGATTGGACACAGTGCATACCAGGTGCCGGTTTCACCCAGCGTATCCGCCATATAGACGGTTGTGTCCTGGGTGATTTTTGCGTCTTGGGACCGGATGGCCACGATCTGCCCGGCCTTTTCAACCAGGACCGTCACGTCAGCGCGGCGTTCTGGGTGGCGCGGGATCAGCAGCAGCAGGAGATCGGGCCAGCGTTTCAGTAGTTCTTTGTGAGCGGCCAGAACGGTTTCTTCTTCACCGGCATGGGTGGAACTGGCAATCCAGACCGGGCGGTTTCCGACCTGAGCGCGGATGTCGGTCAGGGTTGCCTGATCCACCGGCAAGGGCTCGGACATTGCCTTGAGGTTGGTCCCCGGTTGCACCCGGTCGGGTGGTGCGCCCATGTCGATCAGGTTTTTGGCCGTTTTGTCATTCTGTGTCAGGAACAGGCGGAACTGGCCCAGGATGAACCGCGCTGTTTTCGGGCGCTTTTTCCAGCCTTTGACAGACCCGTCAGACAGTCGCGCATTGAGCAGGGCCAGTGGCACGCCGCGCCGGGCACCTTCAACGATCAGGCGTGGCCAGATTTCGCTTTCGACGAAGATACCGGCATCCGGACGCCAGTGATCCAGAAAGCGCTGTACGGGCCCCGCAGTGTCCAGCGGCGGATACTGGTGAAGCGTACGAGGCGGCATGCGCTTTTCGATCAACGCGGCAGAGGTGGGCGTGCCCGAGGTGATCAGAAATTCGGTGTTCGGCAGGCGTTCGCCCAGCCGTTTGATCAGGCTGATGACTGAAAGCGTCTCACCCACGCTGGCGGCATGGAACCAGATCAGTTGGCCCGGGGCGCGCGCCTGTGTGGCGTGTCCAAGCCGTTCCAGTTGTCGTGCGTCGGCGACGTTGGCGGCCCGCAGTTTGTTGCGGACCGTCCGCCAGACCAGCGGGAGCGCGATGGAGGTGAGGCCGCAATACAGGTGGTAAAGCAGCGTCGGTCGGCCAGACGGAACCGGCATCTCAGCCGCCCGTGTGGCTCATGTGGCGGCTCATCTTGCCGTCGACCGACTGGCGGGAGTAATCGAAATCATGACCTTTGGGTTTCAGGTCGATCGCCGCGCGGATCGCGTTTTCGAGCGGTTGTTCGGTCTCGGGGTGACCGCGCAGGGCGCCGCGCAGATCGGCCATATCTTCCTGACCGAGGCACATATACAACTCACCCGTGCAGGTCAGCCGAACGCGGTTGCAGCTTTCGCAGAAATTGTGGGACAGCGGTGTGATGAAGCCGATCTTTTGGCCCGTTTCCTCCAGCCGTACATAGCGGGCGGGCCCGCCTGTGCGTTCCGCCAGATCGCTGACGGTAAAGTGGTTTTCGTATTCCTTGCGGACGTCCTTGAGCGACCAGTATTGATCCAGCCGGTCCTCATTGCCGATATCGCCCATTGGCATGACCTCGATCCAGGTCAGATCCATGTCGCGCTCGGCACACCATCTGGTGATTTGGGGCAGTTCTTCTTCGTTGAAACCTTTCAGCGCAACCGCGTTGATCTTGACCCGAAGCCCGGCCTTTTGCGCCGCGTCGATACCGTTCAGCACCTGTTTCAGCCGGCCCCAGCGGGTGATCTGCGCAAACTTGTCCTCATCCAGCGTGTCCAGCGATACGTTCACCCGGCGGACGCCTGCCGCAAAAAGATCATCGGCAAAGCGGTGCAGTTGCGAGCCGTTAGTTGTCAGTGTCAGTTCCTTCAGCGCGCCGCTTTCGAGGTGTCGGGTCATCGAGTTGAAAAAGGCCATGATATTGCGGCGCACAAGGGGTTCGCCCCCTGTGATGCGCAGTTTTTCAACCCCCAGCCTGATGAAGGTCGAACACATCCGGTCCAGTTCCTCCAGCGTCAGCAGGTCTTTCTTGGGCAGAAACTTCATGTCCTCGGACATGCAATAGACACAGCGGAAGTCACAGCGGTCCGTGACGGAGACGCGGAGATAGGTGATGGCGCGGGCAAACGGGTCGATGAGCGGAGCAGTCATGCGACATAGGTAAAGCTGACCCATGCCTGCGACAAGAGCGAACTTTCCTTTGTGCTGGTGCAGATGCGCGCAGAACGGTAGGTTTGCGGCATGAGGTATGTGCTTTTGACATTCTGCGTTCTGGCGGCGGGCTGCGAAACTGTTCGGTCCACGACCGACCGGGTTTTTGGCGGCGACAACGCGCCGGATGCGGCGGAACCGGCAGCGGTTGAAGAAACGGTTGAAACAGTCCCCGAACCCGAGCCCGTTGCGGCCACAGCCGCAGGCTGGACCGGAGCCAAGACCACCATTGCGGGACTGGGCGATCCGACCACGCCCGGTCGCTGGCTGGAAACGCCGCTGGTCGATGTCGAATTCACTGGCCGGGTGGTGGTGCCCAGAACCGGGGCGCAGGCCTATATCACGCTGGTACCGTCACCGGGTCCGGAAAGCGGTGGCAGCCGGTTGTCGCTGGATGCGATGCGGGCGCTGTTGCTGCCGTTCGACGAACTTGTCGAGCTTGAGGTCTATTCCAACTGATCTTTCAGGTATTTGGCCGCTTCCCGGCGGGCAAATGGCTTTAACCCATCGCCATGCGCGTTCAGGAATGCGATCACGCGGGCCGGATCGTGTTTGGACAATTCGCGCAGCCACCACGCAATTGCTTTCTGGATGAACCAGTCGCGGTCTGAAACATAACCTGCCGCCCAGCCGAGGATACGGTCGCGGTGCAGCAGATCGTCAGGCTTCGGATGGTTCTGCTTAGTCCAGGGCAGGGTCGCCACCAGTGCCGCCCGCCGGGTCCACATATGATCGGAACGCGTCCAGCCTTCGACCTGATCCAGGCGCGTCGGGTCTGCAGCAAGCCGTTTCTGGATTGCAATGCTGGCGTGATCGGCAACGGCCCAGGCGTCGAAATGCGGCAACCAGCTTTGCAGCAGGTCCCAAACGCCGTCATCCGGCCGGATACGCGCCTGTGTCAGCAGTTTTGCGGCGGCAAGGCGCGCTTCGTGAATATTGGTTTGCCACAGCGCATCCGCCAGCACCACGCGCGCGGGGACGTCCAGTTCCCGACGCCATGCCTTGGTCAGATCGTTCAGGACCGGGTTGGCGACGCCCAGATAGGGGCGGTCCGCCTTGTGATAGGCCGCCATCTGTTCGGCCCGCTCGGGATCGGCGTGAGCCTTGATCTGGTCGAGACGGGCGTCGGGCATCATGAGCTTTGTACGCGGGTCGATTTGCCGTCGATGGTGCGCTGGTTCTTTTCGGTCCAATACGCGCGAATGTCATCGTCGGACTTGCTGTCGACCCATTTCTGCATGGTGTCGCGTTCGGACTGGTATTCCATGAACGGAACCGCATAGCCGCAGGACGTCTGAACCAGATCGATATCCATATCATAGATCTGGCGGGCACTGCGGTGGGCCGGGAAGTTCTCGGCCAATGCGTCCCAACCCGCGTCCCCCACATGCACCGTACGTGCCGAACCGTAGGTGCGCAGGATCAGCGGACGGGTGGTGAATGAGCACCACATCAGCGTCATTCGATTGGTTTCAAGCAAGTGGCCTGCGGTCTCATTGCCGCTGCCGGTCAGGTTCATCCAGACGATCCGGTTGGGTCCCAGAACCCGCAGGGAATCCATCCCCTTGGGCGAGATATTCACCCGCCCTTCTGGCCCAGCGGTGCCAACGAAAAACATGTGCTGTTCTTCGATGAACCTGCGCTGCATTTCGTCAAGTTCCGGAAATTGCTTGGCCATGTCTCACTCTACCGTGACTGATTTCGCAAGGTTGCGCGGCTGGTCGACATCGGTGCCCTTGGCGACGGCCGTGTGATAGGCCAGCAACTGTGCGGGGACGGAATAAAGGATCGGTGCCAGGTTCGGGTGGATATACGGCATGCGGATAACGCTCCAGACCCCGTCTTCGGCGTCAGCGATCCCGTCGTCATCCGAGACCAGAATGACCCGGCCCTTGCGCGCCATCACTTCCTGCATGTTTGAAACGGTCTTGTCGAAAACCGCGTCGCGCGGGGCCATGACGACCACCGGCATATGCTTGTCGATCAGAGCAATCGGGCCGTGCTTGAGTTCGCCCGAAGCGTAGCCTTCGGCATGGATATAGCTGATTTCCTTGAGTTTCAGCGCGCCCTCCATTGCCAGCGGATACATTAGGCCGCGCCCCAGGAACAGCACGTCGCGCGCCTCGGACAGGCGCTGCGCGGATTTGCGGATAGACCGGCTTTGATCCAGCGCGGTGTTCAGAACGTTGGGCAAACCGCGCAGGGCGGCGGCATGATCCGCCAGTTCCTCTTCGCTGAGCGTGCCCCGGTCGGCCGCAGCCTTGAGCGCCAGCATCAGCAAAACGCTCAGCTGGCAGGTGAACGCCTTTGTCGATGCCACGCCGATTTCGACCCCGGCATGGATCGGCAGGGCCACGTCGCTTTCGCGTGCGATCGAACTTTCGGGGACGTTGATGACCGAAACGATCTTGTCTGCCTTACCCTCGCAATACCGCAGCGCCGCCAGAGTGTCGGCGGTTTCGCCCGACTGGCTGACAAACAGCGCGGCCGTGCGGCTTGGAATGGGCGGCTCGCGATAGCGGAACTCGCTGGCGATATCGACCTCGACAGGCAGTTTTGCAAGCTGCTCGAACCAGTATTTCGCGGTCAGACAGGCATAGAATGCCGTGCCGCAGGCAACCATCGTCAGCCGGTCCAGCTTGGTGAAATCCAGATCGCAGGGCAGCACGATCTCGTCCTTTCCGGTGGGCAGGTAAGACCGGATCGCTTCGGCCACGACCACGGGTTGCTCGGCGATTTCCTTGGCCATGAAGTGCTTGTGACCGGCTTTGTCGGCCCGCGACATGTCGAGTTTGATCTGGCGCGTCTCGCGATTGGCCAACTCTCCGGCCTCATTGCGGATTTCCAGTGAGGTGCGGGTCAGCGCCGCACGATCGCCTTCCTCAAGATAGGTGATGCGATCCGTCAGCGGAGCCAGCGCAATCGCGTCGGAACCCACGAACATCTCGCCAACCCCGTGCCCGATTGCCAGCGGAGATCCCTTGCGGGCCGCGACAATCAGATCGTCCTCGCCATCGAACAGAAAGGCCAGCGCAAAAGCGCCTTCCAGACGGTCGATGGTCTTGTATGCGGCCTCGACCGGCGACAGGCCGGTCTTCAGATAATGTTCCGCCATCAGGGCAACGGTTTCCGTGTCGGTCTCGGTGACGAACCCGACACCGTTTTCGGCCAGCTCGGCCCGCAACTCGCGGTAGTTTTCAACGATCCCGTTATGCACCACGGCCACCGGTCCGGCCTGATGCGGGTGCGCGTTTGTGACCGAGGGCGCGCCGTGCGTGGCCCAGCGGGTGTGCCCGATGCCCGACTTGCCCGGCAGCGGATTGTGCACCAGAAGGTCGCTAAGGTTCACCAGCTTGCCCACGGCCCGTCGGCGCCCCAACGCGCCGTCATTGACGGTGGCAATGCCCGCGCTGTCATAGCCTCGGTATTCCAGACGCTTCAGCGCCTCGACCAGAATGGGGGCGGCTTCGTGTTTCCCCAATACGCCTACAATTCCACACATGGGTCAGGCTCCTTTGTCGCGGCGAGCCTTCTTCGCCTTCAACATGTCAAACAGTTTACGCGCATAACCGGGCTTGTTGTCCTGCCGGGCGCGGGCAACCGCCAACGCGTCAGGTTCAATATCCCGCGTCACCACCGTTCCGGTTGCCGTCATCGCGCCATCGCCCAGCGTCACCGGTGCCACCAGCATCGTGTTTGATCCGATAAATACGTTCTCGCCGATGGTGGTGCGGTGCTTCATCACGCCGTCATAGTTGCAGGTGATCGTCCCTGCGCCGATATTTGTCGCCGCCCCGACCGAGGCGTCGCCGACATAACTCAGATGGTTGACCTTTGCGCCCTCGCCGATCTCGGCATTCTTGATTTCGACGAAGTTACCGATGCGGGCGTTTTCCGCCAGTTCCGCGCCGGGGCGCAGCCTTGCATAGGGGCCGACCGTGGCACCCCGGCTGACGTGACACCCTTCCAGGTGCGAAAACGCACGGATTGTCGCGCCGCTTTCGACTGTAACGCCGCGACCGAATACAACATTGGGTTCAATTACCGTGTCCCGGCCGATTACAGTGTCGGCGGCCAGATAGACGGTTTCGGGCACTATCAGAGTAACACCCAGTTCCAGCAGCGCCGCGCGGGCCTGCGCCTGAAACACCGCATCCGCCGCAGCCAGATCGGCGCGGGAGTTCACACCCAGCGTCTGTGCCTCGTCACAGGCAACCGCTGTGACACTCAGGCCGCGGTTGCGGGCGATCTCAACCACGTCGGTCAGGTAATATTCTTCGGACGCATTGTCATTTTCAACCGCGTCGATCAGCGCGAACAAGGTTTGCGAGTCGCAGGCCAAAAGGCCCGAGTTGCAAAAGGTTATTGCGCGTTCCTCATCCGATGCGTCCTTGAATTCGACAATCCGTTCCAGACTGTTGCCGTTCATCACCAGACGACCGTATCGCGCGGGGTCCGCCGCCTCGAACCCCAGAATGACCAGATCGTTTTCGGCGCGGGCCGCGATCATCCGTTCCAGCGTATCGGGCTGCAGGAACGGCGTGTCGCCGTACAGGACCACAACATCGCCGTCGAATTCGGACAGCGCGTCGCGCGCCTGTGCGACGGCGTGGGCCGTGCCCAATTGCTCTTGCTGAATTGCGATCTGCGCGGTTTCATCCTCGGCGGCGGCGATGCTGGCAACGGCCTCGGACCCGTGCCCTGTGACAATCACGGTACGCTCGGGCGACAAAACTGCACCGGCGCGCATGGCGTGGACCAGCATCGGCGTCTGGGCAATCGGGTGCAGGACTTTGGGAAGATCCGAATTCATCCTGGTGCCTTTTCCGGCGGCTAGGATGACAAGGGCAGTGCTCATGAAAACGATTTCTCTTTGTGTTTTGGTGCGGACCGTTTTATCCGCTGGGGGCAAAGGCGCAAGCGGTTCGGGCATCAAACAAGATTGCCGTTTGCAACATGAAACGGCGAAAACCCGCCGAGGCAGGAGACACGATGCGCACTGTAATCTTCGATCTGGACGGCACTTTGGCCGATACGTCGGGTGATTTGCTGGCCGCCGCCAACCATTGCTTTCGCGAAATGGGGCACGGCGACGTGTTGGTGCACAAACAGGACGCAGCGGTTGCCTTGCGTGGCGGCCGGATGATGCTGACGCATGGGCTGAAGCGGGTCGGAGCCTATGATGAGGACACCGTCCTTGCTTATTACCCAACACTGCTTGAGGCATATTCACAGGCCATCGACACCCATACCGAATTCTACCCCGGCGCGCTGGAGGCGGTCGAGGTTCTGAAATCCGCAGGATACGGTGTCGGCATTTGCACCAACAAGCCAGAGGCTCTGGCGGACCAGCTGCTGAGCCAGTTGGGCGTACGCGGATTGTTTTCCTCGCTCATCGGTGCAGACACGCTGCCGGTGCGCAAACCTGACCCTGAGCCTCTGCGCGAGGCCGCGCGCCGGGCCGGAGGACATCCTGACCTCTGCGTTCTGATCGGGGATTCCGACACGGACCGCAACACCGCGCGGGCGGCGGGCGTTCCGTCGGTCCTTGTTACCTTTGGCCCGTCGGGTGACGATATGGCGGCACTGGAGCCTGAGGCCCTGTTGCACCATTTCGACGACCTGCCGGACCTTGTGGCCGGATTGATCGGTGCGGCGGCCTGATCTCTTGACCCGAACGGTTTGCGACATCAGAACGAACTTATGACAGAGATATTCACCGGCAGCTTCACCCAGCAGGAACCAATCCCGGAAGAGGCGATTGAGGCCGCGTTGGCCGTGCTGCGCCATGGCCGCCTGCACCGCTACAACGTCGCGCCCGGCGAACTGGGCGAAACTGCTTTGCTGGAGCAGGAATTCGCGGCGCAGATGGGGGCCAGATATTGCCTGGCGGTTTCCTCCGGCGGCTATGCGCTGGCGACCGCATTGCGGGCGGTTGGGGTGCAGCCGGGCGATCCGGTGCTGACCAATGCGTTCACGCTGGCGCCCGTGCCGGGTTCGATTGCCTCGGTGGGTGCACGGCCGGTCTTTGTGGGCGTGACCGAGAACCTGACGATTGATCTGGATGATCTTGCAGCCAAGCTGGATCAAGCCCGCGTCCTGATGCTGAGCCATATGCGCGGGCATCTGTGCGACATGGACCGCCTGATGCAACTGTGTGATGCCGCTGGTGTGATTGTGATCGAAGATTGCGCGCACACGATGGGGGCGGCGTGGCGGGGACAGGTGTCCGGGCGGCAGGGGGCGATCGGCTGCTATTCCTGCCAGACTTACAAACACGTCAATTCCGGTGAAGGCGGGTTGCTGATCACCGATGATGAGGAACTTGCGGCCAAGGCGACGATGCTGTCGGGATCCTATATGCTGTACGAACGACATCTTGCCGCGCCGGGCCCCGAGGTGTTTGAACGGATCAAATACACAACGCCCAATGTCTCGGGGCGGATGGACAATCTGCGCGCGGCGATCCTGCGCCCGCAACTGAAGGACCTGGATCGGCAGGCAGAGCGATGGAACGAGCGCTATGCCGAGATCGAATCCGGTCTGCGCGATACGCCCGGATTGCAAGTTGTCGACCGCCCGGTGGAAGAAACTTTTGTCGGGTCGTCGATTCAGTTCCTTTTGCTGGACTGGTCGCCTGAACGCATCGCCGAAGTGATCCGGCGTTGTGCGGCGCGAGGCGTCGAACTCAAATGGTTCGGCGGGGCCGAGCCGACCGGGTTTACCTCGCGCTATGACAGTTGGCGGTATGTCGACAGCGAACGGATGCCGGACAGCGATCGGGTTCTGGCTGGCATCATGGACATGCGTGTGCCGCTGACCTTCTCGCTTGAAGATTGCCGGTTGATCGCGCGGATTATCCGGGCCGAAGTCAGCGCCGTATTTCAGTCGTGATCCAGCGGAGTGCGCTTGCAGCGCACGCTTTATGGTTTGAATGACGCCGCCCCGGCGGGCGGCGTTTTGCGTTTTGAGCCCTGTAAAACTGCAAAGATTGACCGGGTGAGGATTCGCTGTTATCCAGTTATTGAACACTTGTTCATTAACGCGGAAGAGGAGAACGCGTATGTTCATGGCGACCATGCAATTTGATCTGGGCGAGGACGTGAACGCATTGCGCGAAATCGTGCATCGCTGGGCGCAGGAACGGGTCAAGCCCATGGCAGCAGAGGTGGACAAGTCCAACGCCTTTCCCAATGAGCTTTGGAAAGAAATGGGCGAGTTGGGCATGCTTGGGATCACGGTGCCCGAGGAATATGGCGGGGCAGGGATGTCTTACCTGGCTCACACGGTTGCGGTAGAGGAAGTGGCGCGGGCATCAGCCTCGGTCTCGCTGTCTTACGGTGCGCATTCGAACCTGTGTGTGAATCAGATCAAACTGAACGGCAATGATGAGCAGAAGGCGAAGTATCTGCCGCGCTTGATCTCAGGCGACCATGTCGGTGCGCTGGCGATGTCCGAGGCGTCGGCCGGGTCGGACGTGGTGTCGATGAAGCTGCGCGCGGAGAAGCGCAACGATCATTATCGGCTGAACGGAAGCAAGTACTGGATCACCAACGGACCGGATGCGGATACTCTGGTCGTCTATGCCAAGACAGACCCGGACGCGGGCTCAAAGGGGATTACGGCCTTTCTGATCGAGAAAGAGATGAAGGGCTTCTCCACTTCTCCCCATTTCGACAAGCTGGGCATGCGTGGATCGAACACGGCTGAGCTGATTTTCGAAGACGTCGAGGTACCGTTCGAAAACGTTCTGGGCGAAGAGAGCAAGGGCGTGGCCGTCCTGATGTCAGGGCTGGATTACGAACGTGTGGTTCTGGCGGGTATCGGGACAGGGATCATGGCCGCCTGTCTGGATGAAATCATGCCGTATCTGGCCGATCGCAAACAATTCGGCAAACCCATCGGCAGCTTTCAACTGATGCAAGGCAAGATTGCCGACATGTACACGGCAATGAATTCCGCACGGGCCTATGTCTATGAGGTTGCCAAAGCGTGTGACCGCGGCGACGTGACTCGTCAGGACGCGGCAGCGTGCTGTCTCTATGCTTCGGAACAGGCGATGACACAGGCGCATCAGGCGGTACAGGCGATGGGCGGGGCCGGGTTCCTGTCAGATTCGGCTGTCAGCCGTATCTTCCGCGACGCCAAGCTGATGGAAATCGGTGCCGGTACCAGCGAAATCCGCCGGATGCTGATCGGGCGGGAAATGATGAACGAAATGCTCTGAGAACAACGCCCCGCCTGGTAAGTCGGCGGGGCGCTCTTTGAATGGGATCAGAAGCGATGGACGTAGGATACGCCGACCAGCCAGGGGTCGATTTCTGCGGTGCCGATATCGGTACCGTCCAGCGAGACATCCGAGTCGATGTCGAACCAGCGCACGTTCAGCCGCACAGCGCCTTTTTCGGTGACCATGTAATCCAGACCGGCCTGCAGGGCGACGCCGACCGAATTGTCCAGTTCCAGATCGCCCAGAGCCGAGCTTTCATCGAAGAAGATGGTGTAGTTGATACCTGCGCCGACATAAGGCTTCCACGCGCTGTTGGTCGGGAAGTGATAGTTCAGCGACAGGGTGGGCGGCAGTTGTTTGACGGTGCCCGCATCAATGCTGCCACCCAGGGTGACATCATGGCTGAACGGGGTCGCGGCCAGCAGCTCAACGCCCAGGTTGTCGCGGACGAAGTATTCAGCGGTGAAGATCGGACGTGTGTCCGAGCTCACCTCGGCGTCGAAGCCAGCCATCGTACCGTTGTCGGATTTCGGGTCGAGGTAGCCAACACCGAAACCGACAGTCCAGTCACCCTGGGACTGGGCAATGGCAGGCGCGGCAAGCGCAACAAGCGCGGTGGAAAGGGTCAAAGCGGCGAGTGTTTTGGTCATTTTTTGGCCTTCGGTTTTGTTGATGACCGGGTTCTGCCGAAACCCACAGCGGCTAACCCTGATCTGCATCAAGTTCCTGTGAGTTCGCGAACCGGTGCGTTCGGGCGAACTTGCAGAAAAATAAGGGATTTCAGCCATGTATCCCGCTGACCGCATACCGGGATTGCAAAATAATGGGGACTGGGCGGTGCCGGAACACCTCAACATGGCACGCCAATGTCTGTCGCATGCGGATGATCGGACGGCGATCCTTGATCTGACAGACGGCGGGTGCAGCCCCGTCAGCTTTGGTCAGTTGCACTGCCTGACCGACGGCATCGCTCGGGCGTTGTTGAAACAGGTGAGCCCGGGTGACCGGGTCGGTGTTCTTCTCAGCCAGTCGCCCTTCTGCGCGGCGGCACATCTGGCGATCTGGAAGATTGGCGCGATTTCTGTGCCTCTGTTCAAGCTGTTCAAACGGGACGCGCTGGCCTCTCGCGTTGGGGATTCAGGGGCGCAAATTGTCCTGACGGATGCCGAAGGGGCCGCGTTGCTGGGTGATCTGGCCAGGCCGCTTCTGGTGGACCGGATTGCGCCCTATGACGGATTGCTGCCCTTTGCGGGTACCGGATCCGAGGACCCGGCGGTACTGATTTACACTTCGGGCACGACGGGCAGACCCAAGGGTGCGTTGCACGGACACCGGGTTCTGACCGGGCACCTGCCGGGTGTGTCGATCAGCCACAATCATCTGCGGGATGGCGACTGTCTCTGGACACCGGCCGACTGGGCCTGGATCGGCGGGCTGTTCGACGTGCTAATGCCGGGGCTGGCGCTGGGTATCCCGGTCGTGGCGGCGCGGCTTGAGAAGTTCACGCCCGAAGCCTGCGCCGATGTGATCACGCGGGGCGGGGTGCGGAACGTCTTTTTTCCACCGACGGCGTTGCGGATGTTGAAAGCAGCGGATCAGGCGATCCCCGATCTGCGTTCGGTCGCGTCAGGCGGTGAACCACTGGGGGCCGAGATGCTGGCGTGGGGCGAGAAGGCGTTTGGCCTGACGATCAACGAGTTTTACGGCCAGACCGAATGCAACATGGTTGTCTCTTCTTGTGCTGAAGACTTCCCCGTGCGCCCCGGATGTATCGGTAAGCCTGTGCCGGGGCATGCGGTGGCGGTAATTGATGACCACGGCAACCCAACGCAGGAAGAGGGCGATGTGGCCATCCGGCGCGGTTCGGCCTCGATGCTGCTGGAATACTGGAACCGACCCGAGGCGACTTCCGAGAAATTCCGCGGCGACTGGCTGATCACCGGAGATCGCGGCGTGTGGGAGGGCGACTATCTGCGCTTTGTGGGTCGAGATGATGACGTGATTACCTCGGCCGGCTACCGCATCGGCCCGGCAGAGATCGAGGACTGCCTGCTGACCCACCCGGCGGTGGCGACGGTGGGCGTGGTCGGCAAGCCCGATCCTCTGCGGACCGAGATTGTGAAGGCCTATGTAGTGTTGAAGCCAGGTGCCGAGGCGTCGGAGGCGGAGTTGCAGGGCTGGGTCAAAGGCCGTCTGGCGCAGTACTCCTATCCGCGCGAGGTGGCGTTTCTGGAGGAATTGCCAATGACGGTTACGGGGAAGGTGATCCGGAAGGAATTGAAGGCGCGGGCGGCGGGGGAGTCCAGTGAATGAAACACTTTATGCTCGCCTTTTCTCTAATTTTGGCAGGCGTTTGCACGGTGCAGGCAGAAAGCTCGGGTAATCCGATCGAAGTATTGGAGTGGTTCGACGGTTGCGCGCTATTAACCCAGCATAACAATGGAATGACCATGGATACCAATTGTATTAGTATCGCCGTCGACTATTGCACAATAGGCCGTGTCGTTGAAGAACGGGTGCAATGTCTTGTCAGACTTACTGAGCATGTCGATGCACTTTCGGAAGAAATCAAATCAACTGTGCCCCAAAGTATTGGAAAGTCGGGCAGAGCGGCACGTAGCTACGAGCGACAGTACCTCCAATTGGTCGAAGGCGTTTTCGATGTTTGTGATGCATCTCCTAGCGAAGAAATTCCCCCAGATACATGGTGCGAAATGTATTTGAAGGCAGGGAGCTGGGTGAATTGGCGGCACCTGCAAAGACTTGCTGACGAGGTAGCCAAATGAAACTCACATCCAAAGCCATGCCCGCCTCCGAGGGCTTCAAAGCGAACCGCGCGGCCCATCTCGACGCGCTGGCGCAAATCTCTACCGCTGCCGAAGCGGCCCGCATGGGCGGCGGCGAGAAATCCCGCACGCGGCATGAATCGCGCGGCAAGATGCTGCCACGCCGACGGGTGGCGAACCTGTTGGATCCGGGATCTCCGTTCCTCGAAATCGGGGCAACGGCGGCGCATGGGATGTATGGCGATGCCGCGCCCAGTGCTGGTGTTGTTGCGGGCATTGGCCGGGTGCAGGGGCGCGAGGTCATGGTGGTGTGCAACGACGCCACAGTGAAGGGCGGCACCTATTACCCGATGTCGGTCAAAAAGCACCTGCGTGCGCAGGAGATTGCCGAGGAAAACAACCTCCCGTGTATCTATCTGGTCGATAGCGGCGGCGCGAACCTGCCCAATCAGGATGAGGTATTTCCCGACCGCGACCACTTTGGCCGCATCTTCTATAACCAAGCGCGGATGAGCGCGAAGGGCATCCCCCAGATCGCGGTGGTGATGGGCTCGTGCACGGCGGGCGGGGCTTATGTGCCTGCAATGTCGGATGTGACGATCATTGTCAGGGAACAGGGCACAATCTTTCTGGCCGGCCCGCCTCTGGTCAAGGCTGCGACGGGGGAGGTGGTAAGCGCCGAGGATCTGGGCGGCGGCGACGTCCACACCCGCCTGTCCGGCGTCGCCGATTATCTGGCCGAAGATGACGCCCACGCGCTGGCGCTGGCACGGCGTGCGGTGGGGTCCCTGAACCTGCGCAAGCCGCAAACGGTGGATTGGGCCAGCCCCGAAGACCCGGCCTATGACCCCGAGGAAATTCTGGGTGTCGTCCCTGCCGACCTGCGCACGCCCTATGACATCCGCGAGGTGATAGCACGGTTGGTCGATGGCTCGCGCTTCGACGAGTTCAAACCGCGTTTTGGTGAGACGCTGGTGACCGGCTTCGCCCATGTCAAAGGCTGCCCGGTCGGGATCATCGCCAATAACGGGGTGTTGTTTTCCGAGGCCGCCCAGAAGGGCGCGCATTTCGTCGAACTGTGTTCGCAGCGTAAAATCCCGTTGGTTTTCCTGCAGAACATCACCGGTTTCATGGTGGGCCGCAAATACGAAAACGAGGGCATCGCGCGGCACGGGGCCAAGATGGTGACGGCAGTGGCCACGACGAACGTGCCCAAGATCACAATGCTGGTGGGTGGGTCGTTCGGGGCCGGAAACTATGGCATGGCGGGCCGCGCCTATCAGCCGCGTTTTCTGTGGACCTGGCCGAACTCGCGGATCTCCGTGATGGGCGGCGAACAGGCCGCAGGCGTTCTGGCCACGGTCAAACGTGACGGGATCGAACGGGCAGGCGGCACTTGGTCGGTCGAGGAAGAAGCCGAATTCAAACGCCCGACGTTGGAGATGTTCGAGGAACAGTCACACCCGCTTTATGCATCTGCGCGCCTTTGGGATGACGGCATCATCGACCCGCGCAAAAGTCGTGACGTGCTGGCCCTGTCACTGAACGCCGCCCTGAATGCCCCGATTGAAGAGACACGTTTCGGCGTGTTCCGGATGTAGCATGCCAACGTCGTTCAAACAGCTGAGCGTCGGTTGGAACGCCGACCCAAACGCGCCAAATCCACGTGTGGCGGCGGGTGCGGATCAATGCTGGCTGCGTTTCGCCCCCAACGTTTGGACAAACCCCGACAGCTTGTCACAAGGTTTGTTATATCTACGTTTTGATCAATGCCGTCGGTTCCGCTTTTTGCCTGTCAATGACGAAGGCTGGTACAGGGGACAATGTCGATTCAGCCGCCGAGCTCCGCAATGGGGGGAGTTTTTCGAAGTGTCCGGCGACCTTCTGGAAGAGCAAGTGACCACTCCGTGGCGGCCCGTGACCGATGATGGCCAGCGCGGTCGGCACTTCCTGTTCTATTTCCGTGACGAGGCATTTGAGTGCCAGGCGTCGGCATGGGAACTCACAACACAAAAGCCTGACGGCTTGGCATTTGAAGGATCAGTTTACCATGTTCACTAAAATCCTGATTGCCAACCGGGGCGAGATTGCCTGCCGTGTCATGGAAACGGCGCAGAAGATGGGCGTGTCCTGTGTGGCCGTTTATTCCGATGCAGATGCCTCGGCCAAGCACGTTCAGATGGCGGACGAGGCGGTGCATATCGGCGGTGCGGCCCCGGCAGAGAGCTATCTGAAGTGGGACGTCATCATTCAGGCCGCGCGCGATACCGGCGCGCAGGCGATCCATCCGGGCTATGGCTTTTTGTCCGAAAACCCCGATTTCGTGGATGCGGTCGAAGCGGCGGGTCTGGTGTTCATCGGACCTTCGGCGGATGCAATACGCAAGATGGGTCTCAAGGACGCCGCCAAGGTCCTGATGGAGAGGGCGGGCGTGCCCGTGGTGCCCGGCTATCACGGTGACAATCAGGATCCGGAACACCTGGCGGGGGCCGCGGATACGATTGGATATCCGGTTCTGATCAAGGCCGTCGCCGGCGGTGGCGGCAAAGGCATGCGGCTGGTCGAGCGCCCCGAAGATTTCGCATCGGCGCTGGACAGTGCCCGCGGCGAGGCGCGAACCGCCTTTGGCAATGACGCGGTGCTGGTTGAGAAATTTGTCGCCAAGCCGCGCCATATCGAAGTGCAGGTATTTGGCGATGGTGCGCAGGCGGTACACCTGTTCGAACGTGATTGTTCGCTGCAACGGCGACATCAGAAGGTGATCGAAGAAGCCCCGGCCCCCGGCATGACACCCGAGATGCGCGAAGCGATGGGGCTTGCCGGCGTCAGAGCGGCCGAGGCCATCGGTTACAAGGGCGCAGGTACGGTTGAGTTCATCGTCGATGCCTCGGACGGGCTGCGCCCTGATCGGTTCTGGTTCATGGAGATGAACACGCGCCTGCAAGTGGAACACCCGGTGACCGAGGCGATCACGGGCGTCGACCTTGTGGAATGGCAATTGCGCGTCGCGTCGGGCGACGCTCTGCCGAAGTCGCAGGACCAGCTCTCGATCTCGGGCCACGCGTTTGAGGCACGTCTTTATGCCGAGGATGTGCCCAAGGGTTTCCTTCCGGCGACAGGCACGCTGACTCATCTGCAGTTCCCGCCGGGTTGCCGCGCCGACAGCGGAGTGCGCGCGGGCGATACGATCAGCCCGTGGTATGACCCGATGATCGCCAAGGTCATCGTTCACGGGTCCACCCGGTCGGTCGCGTTGGAAAAACTGCACCGTGCGCTGCGGGAAACCGAAGTTGCCGGCACGGTTACAAACCTGGCCTTTCTGGGCGCGTTGACCCGCCATAAGGGCTTTGTAGCTGGCGACGTGGATACCGGGATGATCGGGCGGGATCTGGATGGCCTGATCGATGACGGGCCGGTTCCGGCAACGATTGCCGTTGCGGCGGCCATGGCTGCGCTTGGTTTGGATGACGCAGGCGACGCGGCCGGATTCCACCTTTGGGCACCATTGCACAAGGCGGTTCAACTGATGGATGGCGATATCCTTGATCTGGACGTTCTGGTTGAAAGTCCGAACCGTCAGACGTGGCAGGTGAAGGGGGAAACCATCATTGCGGAACGCTCTGCCGACCGCTGGCTGATCGGCGGGCAACCGATGCCGCCGGTCGCAGTCACGGGCACCCGTGTGACGGTGTTCGAAGGGTACGGCCACGCGTTTGATATCGTCGACCCGCTGGATCGGGATGCCAGCGCGGCGGGTGACACCAACGTAATCGAGGCCCCGATGCCCGGCCTGGTCAAAGCCGTATTTGCGCAAGTGGGGCAGGCCGTGCAGGAAGGCGACAGGCTGGCCGTCCTTGAGGCGATGAAGATGGAGCATTCCCTGTTGGCCGCACGTGATGGCGTCGTCGCCGAAGTGCTGGCGGATGCGGGGTCTCAGGTTGAGGCCGGGGCCGCTCTGGTCCGGCTGGAGGAGGAATGATCTGTCCCGTTCATGCGCAACGTGGCACAGTCGGTCGGGAATGGTCTAACAGCGAAGGGCACAGCCATGGGTGAACAGGTTGAGATTTTTGAGGTCGGGCCGCGCGACGGGTTGCAGAACGAACCGCGTGAGATTCCGGTATCGGAAAAAGTGGCCCTGGTGGATTGCCTCAGCCGGGCCGGGTTCAACCGGATTGAGGTCGCCAGTTTCGTCTCGCCCAAAAGGGTGCCGCAGATGGCCGGAAGCGCCGAGGTTCTGGCCGGCATTACCCGGTCCGAAGGCGTGCGCTATGCCGCGCTGACACCAAACATGCGCGGATATGAGGACGCCCTGGCCGCCAAGGCAGATGAAATAGCGGTGTTTGCATCGGCGTCGGAGGGGTTCTCCAAAGCCAATATCAACGCGACGATTGCCGAATCCATCGAACGGTTCACCCCGATCCTTGAGGCGGCGCGCCATATTGACCTTCCGGTGCGCGGATACGTGTCCTGCGTCACCGATTGCCCTTACGACGGTGCAACGCCGCCCGAAAAGGTTGCCGAGGTTGCGGATCAGTTGTTCGCGCTGGGCTGCTATGAGGTCTCTCTGGGGGATACGATCGGGCAGGGTACACCTGACAAGATTGCCCATATGCTGCTGTCGGTCCGGGACCGGGTTCCCGTCACAAGGCTTGCCGGGCATTTCCACGATACGAACGGGCGGGCTGTCGACAACATAGACGCGGCACTGGCGCTGGGCGTGCGGACGTTTGATGCGGCGGTCGGCGGGCTGGGCGGATGCCCCTATGCGCCGGGCGCGGCGGGGAACGTCGCCACTGAAACCGTCGTAGCGCATCTTGAGCGGCTTGGATACGAAACCGGGGTTGATCTGACCGTTGTGGAAGAAGCCGCGCAGATGGCGCGCGCCATGCGCACCGAATAGGAAGAAGACATGTTCGAAACGATCTCGGTGACCGCGGATCAACGCGGCGTCGCGGCTTTGACACTGAACCGCGCCGAAAAGCACAACGCCATGTCGGCGCTGATGATTTCAGAACTGACACAGGCGGCGGATCAACTGGCGGCGGATGATGCGGTGCGGGTCGTTGTGCTGACCGGTGCGGGCAAGAGTTTCTGTGCAGGCGGCGATCTGGGCTGGATGCAGGACCAGATGGCCGCTGACCCCGACACGCGTTTTGCCGAGGCGCGCAAGCTGGCCGAAATGTTGCAGGCCCTGAACACGCTGCCCAAACCTCTGATCGGGGCGCTGCAAGGTAACGCTTTTGGCGGCGGCGTCGGGCTGGCCTCGGTCTGCGATGTGGCGATTGCCGTGGACAGCGTGAAGATGGGCCTGACGGAAACCCGGCTGGGTCTGATCCCCGCCACGATCGGCCCCTATGTCGTCGCCCGTATGGGCGAGGCGCAGGCGCGGCGGGTGTTTATGTCGGCCCGCTTGTTCGACGCGGCCGAGGCGGTTGAACTGGGGCTGCTGGCCAAAATCGTCTCTGCACCTGATCTTGAAGACGCAGTTGAGGCCGAAATTCTGCCCTATCTGTCCTGCGCGCCGGGCGCGGTCGCCTCGGCCAAGGATCTGGTGCGCACTCTGGGGCCGCGCATCGACGATGCCGTGATTGATGAGACCATCCGGGCCCTCGTGGACAGGTGGGAAACCAGCGAGGCAAGCGAAGGAATCAGCGCCTTCTTCGAAAAAAGAAAACCTGCATGGAAAACTCAGGTTTAGCCTTTGTCTTCGTGGCCTCAACCTTTTGGTTTGAATGCTTCTGCCAGAAGGGTTTGCAAGCGGAATATTAGGTCGCTGCGCGATTGTGTTCGGTTGACCCTCTGACCCCGCGCGGATAGAGAATGTCCAGTCAACACGCCAATTGACGGCGCGCCCTTTTCGGGGATTGCGCAGGAAAGGAGCTATTCGTGGAAGACCTGTTGCGGGAGTACCTCCCGATCCTGGTGTTTCTGGCCGTTGCCGTAGGCCTTGGAATCGTCCTGATTCTGGCAGCCGTGGTTCTGGCCGTCCGCAATCCCGACCCCGAAAAGGTCAGCGCATATGAATGTGGTTTCAACGCTTTCGACGATGCGCGGATGAAATTCGACGTCCGATTCTATCTGGTCTCGATTCTCTTCATCATCTTCGACCTCGAAATCGCGTTCCTGTTCCCCTGGGCCGTGGGATTCCGCGACATCAGCGATGTCGGGTTCTGGTCCATGATGGTGTTCCTGGCAGTGCTGACCATCGGCTTTGCCTATGAATGGAAGAAGGGGGCCTTGGAATGGGAGTGATGACGGGTGCAAACACCGCCGGCGTCGACAAGGAAGTCGCCACCCAGGCCCTGAATGCCGAGTTGCAGGACAAGGGTTTCTTGCTGACCTCGACCGAGGACATTATCAACTGGGCGCGCACCGGATCGTTGCACTGGATGACATTCGGTCTGGCTTGCTGCGCGGTCGAGATGATGCACACTTCGATGCCGCGCTACGACGCGGAACGGTTTGGCATTGCCCCGCGTGCGTCCCCGCGCCAGTCCGACGTTATGATCGTTGCCGGTACGCTGACCAACAAGATGGCCCCGGCACTGCGCAAGGTCTATGACCAGATGCCCGAGCCGCGTTATGTGATCTCGATGGGCTCCTGCGCCAATGGCGGTGGTTACTATCACTATTCCTATTCCGTCGTGCGCGGCTGTGACCGTATCGTTCCGGTGGACATCTACGTCCCCGGCTGCCCGCCGACCGCCGAGGCGCTGCTCTATGGTCTGATGCAACTGCAACGCAAAATCCGCCGCACCGGCACCATCGTACGCTGAGGAGAGAGCTGATGAGCGACGCACTCAACGAACTTGGCACACAGCTGGAACTGAAACGGGCCGATTGCGTTCTGTCCTGGGATGTGACCCATGGAGAGCTGAACGTGGACGTGGCGCCGTCCAATCTGGTGGAATTTGTTGAATTCCTGAAGACAGACCAGAGCTGCAAGTTTTCGACCCTGGTGGACATCACCGGCGTCGACTATCCCGAACGGGCTAAGCGGTTCGACGTGGTCTATCACTTCCTGTCGATGTACCAGAACCAGCGCATCCGCCTGCGGGTTTCTATCCGGGAAGAGGATATGGTACCGTCCCTTGTCGATATTCACCCCTCGGCCAACTGGTTCGAGCGTGAAGTGTTCGACATGTTCGGCATCCTGTTTTCGGGCCACCCGGACCTGCGGCGCATCCTGACCGACTATGGGTTCCGCGGCTATCCGTTGCGCAAGGATTTCCCGACCACCGGCTATACCGAAGTGCGCTATGACGAGGCGCAAAAGCGCGTGGTCTACGAACCCGTCTCGCTGGTGCAGGAATACCGTCAATTCGATTTCATGTCCCCATGGGAAGGTGCGAATTACATTCTGCCGGGGGATGAAAAACAGGAGTCGTAATCATGTTTGAGTTCCTGATCTGGGTTGCTCTGGTCGTTGCTACGATCATTCCGATGCTCAAGCTGCTGCCGCATTTCGGTATCAACAAGAACTGGGCATATGCGTGCATCGTATCCCCGGTTGTCATTGTGCTGTTGTGGATGATGGCCATGAAGCTGCAAGAGATGGAGCGTCGCTGACATGATGGGCGAACTGATCGTTTTGGGCGCGCTCGGGGTGCTGCTGGCAGGGGCCGCGGCAAAGGCGGCCGAGGCGGAAAAGGTCTGGGTCCGGGCCGAAGCAAAAAAGAAGAAACGGGGGCGTTGATGGACGGCTCAAGATATGATGACGGCAGCACGGACGCGCTGAGCGGAGAACAGAAGATCCGCAACTTCAACATTAACTTCGGGCCGCAACACCCTGCGGCACATGGGGTTCTGCGTCTTGTGCTTGAGCTGGACGGCGAGATTGTCGAGCGTTGCGACCCGCATATCGGCCTGCTGCACCGTGGCACCGAAAAGCTGATGGAAAGCCGGACGTATCTGCAGAACCTGCCGTATTTCGACCGTCTGGATTACGTGGCGCCGATGAACCAGGAACATGCCTGGTGTCTGGCCATCGAAAAGCTGACCGGGGTCGAGGTGCCGCGCCGGGGTTCACTGATCCGGGTTCTGTATTCCGAGATCGGGCGCATCCTGAACCACCTGCTGAACGTGACCACGCAGGCGATGGACGTCGGCGCGCTGACCCCGCCTCTGTGGGGGTTTGAAGAGCGCGAAAAGCTGATGGTGTTCTACGAGCGTGCCTGTGGTGCCCGCCTGCACGCCGCTTACTTCCGCCCCGGTGGCGTGCATCAGGACCTGCCGCCGGAACTGCTGGACGATATCGAGGCGTGGAGCCACGAATTCCCCGCCGTTCTCGATGATATCGACGGTCTGCTGACAGAAAACCGCATCTTCAAACAGCGCAACGCCGATATTGGCGTCGTGACCGAGGATGACATCCAGAAATACAGTTTCTCGGGCGTGATGGTGCGCGGATCGGGTCTGGCCTGGGACCTGCGCCGTGCGCAGCCCTATGAATGTTATGACGAGTTCGAATTCCAGATCCCCGTCGGTAAGAACGGCGACTGCTATGATCGCTATCTCGTACGCATGGAAGAGATGCGTCAGTCGCTGTCGATCATCCAGCAGGCCATTGCCAAAATCCGCGACTGCCCCGGTGACGTTCTGGCGCGCGGCAAGATCACCCCGCCGAAACGGTCGGACATGAAGACGTCGATGGAGAGCCTGATCCATCACTTCAAACTCTACACCGAAGGTTTCCACGTCCCGGCAGGCGAGGTCTATGCTGCTGTCGAAGCCCCCAAAGGCGAGTTCGGCGTCTATCTGGTCGCCGACGGCACCAACAAACCCTACCGCGCCAAACTGCGCGCACCGGGGTTCCTGCACCTGCAAGCCATGGACCATGTTGCGGGTGGCCACCAACTGGCTGATGTGGCTGCGATTATCGGGACCATGGATGTCGTGTTTGGGGAGATTGATCGGTGAGTTTCACGCTCCTCGCCCTGATATTCGCCGGAATTGGCGGCGCGTTCCTGTTGTTGTTGGGAATCGTTTTCTGGACGAACCCCGCACTTGGGCTTGAGAAAACCGGTCATCATAAGGAAGAATTGCCGCGCGTGATGGCGGATCGCTATTTTGCTTTTGCGCTGATCGGGGTTTTTGCGGCCATTTACAAGGATCTCAACGTTGTGCTTGTGTTCTTTGCTGCTTGCGCAGTGATGGCCTTCGTCGACGCTCGAATTTATCACCTTGCGCGGCAAAATATATCGAAACACATGACTGCTGGCGTTTTGTCGGTGATTGCATTCGCAGCCGCCGCTTTGGCCAAAGTGACTGAAGGAGCTGCCTGATGCTTCGCCGCCTCCACCCCGAACAACCCGACAGCTTTGCCTTCACCGCTGCCAACCAGCAATGGGCCGAGGCGCAGGTCACCAAATACCCGGAGGGGCGTCAGGCCAGTGCGGTGATCCCTTTGCTGTGGCGCGCGCAGGAGCAAGAGGGGTGGTTGAGCCGCCCGGCGATTGAATCCGTCGCCGATATGCTGGGCATGGCCTATATCCGCGTGCTTGAGGTGGCTTCGTTCTACTTTATGTTCCAATTGCAACCGGTTGGATCGGTGGCACATATTCAGATCTGCGGCACGACCTCCTGCATGATCTGCGGGGCCGAGGATCTGATCGCGGTCTGTAAGGAAAAGATCGCCGCCAAACCGCATGAACTGTCCGCCGATGGCAAGCTGAGCTGGGAAGAGGTGGAATGCCTCGGTTCTTGCACCAACGCGCCCATGGCGCAGATTGGCAAGGACTATTACGAAGACCTGACCGCTGAGAGCTTTGGCAAAATCCTCGACGATCTGGCTGCGGGCAAGGTGCCGGCCCCGGGGCCGCAAAACGGGCGGTACGCTGCGGAACCGCTGAGCGGGCTGACCAGCCTGAACGAGTATGAGACAGGCAAACCGCGATACAATGCCAGCGTCGAACTGGCGACCGATCTTGGCGACACGGTCAAGCGCATCGACGGGACCGAGGTGCCGATCCTGACCCCCTGGCTGGGCAAGGATGGCAAGGCGGCGGCAACCAAGGCTGCGCCGAAACCACCTAAAGCCCCGGCAACCCCGAAGCCTGCCGTGAAGCAGGCCGAGGAGGCAAAGTCCAAAATTGAGCCGGAAGAGGTAAAGGAAGACCAGCCCGACACGTTGACCGAACCGCGCGACGGCAAGCCGGATGACCTAAAGATGCTGAAAGGTGTTGGGCCGAAGCTGGAAGAGACCCTGAACGATCTGGGTTTCTACCACTATGACCAGATCGCCAAGTGGACATCCGGGCATGTGGCGTGGGTTGACGCGCGGCTGAAGTTCAAGGGCCGGATCGAGCGCGATGGCTGGATCGAACAGGCGGCCAAGCTGGCGGCTGGTGAAGAGACCGAGTTTGCAAAACGTGCCAAAGACGAAGGCACTAATGAGGACTGAGACGGGTGCCCCTTCCGGGCATCGGAATGAGATGGACAAGGACAAGGAACAGGCCATAGCCCGCAAGGGCCGTCATATCGGCATCGTCATTGCCGTGACGATGCTGCTTTGGCTTGCCATGTCCGTAATCGGTCCGCAGCTGGGGCTGCCGGGCCGTTACGCTCTGCTTTTTGATTTCGCCGCTCTGGCGGGTTTCATCTATGCGGGCGTCAACATTTTTCAACTCTGGCGCATGCGTCAGGACAGCTGAAGGTAACACGCGATGCTGAAGGATCAGGACAGGATCTTTACCAACATCTACGGGATGCATGAGCGCACGCTGAAAGGCGCGCAGGCCCGCGGGCATTGGGACGGCACCGCTGGCCTGATCGAAAAGGGCCGCGACTGGATCATCCAGACGATGAAAGACTCAGGGTTGCGCGGGCGGGGCGGCGCGGGCTTCCCCACTGGTTTGAAGTGGTCCTTCATGCCCAAGGAAAGCGACGGTCGTCCGGCCTATCTGGTGGTGAACGCGGACGAATCCGAGCCCGGCACCTGCAAGGACCGCGAGATCATGCGCCACGATCCGCACACGCTGATCGAAGGCTGCCTGATCGCCTCTTTCGCGATGAATGCGCATACCTGCTACATTTACCTGCGCGGCGAATATATCCGCGAGCGTGAGGCGTTGCAGGCGGCGATTGACGAAGCCTACGACGCGGGTCTGCTGGGCAAGAATGCTGCGGGTTCAGGCTGGGATTTCGACCTGTTCCTGCATCACGGGGCCGGGGCCTATATCTGCGGTGAGGAAACCGCTCTGATCGAAAGCCTTGAGGGCAAGAAGGGCATGCCGCGGATGAAACCTCCGTTCCCTGCGGGGGCGGGGTTGTATGGCTGCCCGACGACGGTGAACAACGTGGAATCCATTGCCGTTGTGCCCACGATCCTGCGCCGTGGCGCGGATTGGTTTGCGGGCTTTGGCCGCCAGAACAATGCGGGCACCAAGCTGTTTGCGATCTCGGGTCATGTGAACAACCCCTGCGTCGTCGAAGAGGCGATGTCGATCCCGTTCGAACAACTGATCGAGACCCATTGCGGAGGCATTCGCGGCGGCTGGGACAATCTGCTGGCGGTGATCCCCGGCGGGTCGTCGGTTCCTTGCGTGCGCGGTGAGAATATGCGCGATGCGATTATGGATTTCGACCATTTGCGCAACGATCTGGGCTCGGGCCTTGGAACCGCAGCGGTGATCGTGATGGACAAATCCACCGATATCATCAAGGCAATCTGGCGTCTGTCCAAATTCTACAAACACGAAAGTTGCGGCCAATGTACGCCGTGCCGCGAAGGCACCGGCTGGATGATGCGCGTGATGGACCGTCTGGTGCGTGGTGAGGCCGAATTGGAAGAGATCGACATGCTGTTTGATGTCACCAAGCAGGTTGAAGGTCACACGATCTGCGCCCTTGGCGACGCGGCGGCCTGGCCTATTCAGGGCCTGATCCGCAACTTCCGTGAAGAAATCGAAGACCGCATCAAGGCTCAGAAGTCGGGTCGTATGGGTGCGATGGCAGCGGAGTAAATCTCATGGATGTTTTTGCAGAATATGGCCACGCGGTCGCTTCGGTTGTGATATTCACCCTGATCGTCCTGTTCATGTCCCCGTTCACGGCCCTGGCCAAACAGGGCAAGGGTCTGGCACCCGGAGCGACACCGGAGCAGGACTATTCGGACAAAGCCTACCGGCTGAACCGCGCCTATCTGAACGCAACCGAGACTTTGCCGGCCTTCATCGCCGTTACGGTCGCGGCCATTCTGATGGGGGTCAGCCCGTTCTGGGTGAACCTGCTGGCCTCGGTCGCGCTGGTATCGCGTCTGGCGATGCTGTTCGTGCATATCCGCGGAATCGGAAAGCCGCACAGTGGTGTGCGCTCGGTTCTCTATGTTATTGGCTGGGCCTGCATGATGGTTGTGGGTCTGATGGCGTTGGTGGCGGCGTTTTGATGGCGATGCGTGGCACTCAACGGCTGGCGCAAGTCAGCCCAACCAGAAAACGCACGGGACTGCTCAGCGCGCTGGTCGCCCTGTCGGTTGTTTCGGCATGCGGGATTGTGACGCCGTCCGATGATCGGATTCTCTTTGACGGCAAGTCTTTTCGGGCCAAGGCGAAACCGGTTGATAAGAAAGTTTCGCCGGCGGACTTTACTGTTGTCGTGAACGGTGTGTCGTCGTCACTGGACGGTGCGCGCGAGGCCGGGCGTTACGAAGGGATCAAATTTTGCATCGCGAATTTCGGCTCGTCCAGAATTGAATGGCAGGTCGGGCCGGATACGGAACCTCAGAGCCTTCGCATCAGCGACGACCAACTGACTTTTGCGGGAACCTGCCAGCGGCCATGAAGCGGTTTATCGCATATCACACCATGACGTGGGCGGTGTTATTGCATAGCAACCCGGCCACCGCTCGTCTTGGGTTTCCCAAGACGAAAGGAATTGTCATGTCTGGTATGAAAACGCTTGCCTTGCTGTCGGTGCTGACCGTCCCTGCGATGGCCGAGGCCAAACCGCCCTTGCGCGAAGTCAAGGAGATCGACAACGAGCTCTATTACATCGCCATCGCAAACGAGATTTCGGAATTCTGCCCGTCGATCAGCGGGCGCCGGATGAAGGCGATCGGTGTGATGTGGGGGCTGCGGTCGAAGGCGAACAAACTGGGGTATACGGACAAAGAAATCCAGGCCTACGTGGACTCGGACGCCGAAAAGGACCGGATGCGCGCCAAGGGCGAGGCTTATCTGGCCCAGAACGGTGTCACATACGAAAACCCCAATTCCTTCTGCTCGCTGGGGCAAAAAGAAATCGAAAGAAACAGCGCCATTGGCGTGTATTTGAGGGCGAACTAGACGATGTCTGACCTCCGCAAAGTAAATATCGACGGGCAGGAAATCGAAGCCGACGGTGCGATGACCTTGATTCAGGCTTGTGAGCAAGCCGGGGTCGAGGTGCCGCGTTTCTGCTATCACGAACGTCTGTCGATTGCCGGGAACTGCCGGATGTGCCTGGTTGAGGTTGTGGGCGGTCCGCCGAAACCGGCGGCCTCTTGCGCGATGCAGGTGCGAGATCTGCGCCCGGGTCCGGAAGGTCAGCCTCCGGTGGTCAAGACGAACTCACCCATGGTCAAGAAGGCCCGTGAAGGGGTGATGGAGTTCCTGCTGATCAACCATCCGCTGGATTGCCCGATCTGCGATCAGGGCGGCGAATGCGATCTTCAGGATCAGGCGATGGCTTATGGCATGTCGGGCACGCGCTTCAAGGAAGCCAAGCGCGCGGTTGATGATCTGGATCTGGGGCCGCTTGTTGGCACCGCGATGACCCGTTGCATCAGTTGCACCCGCTGTGTGCGGTTCACGACCGAAGTCGCCGGGATCACCCAGATGGGGCAGACCGGGCGTGGTGAGGATGCCGAGATCACATCGTATCTGAACCAGACGCTGGATTCGAACATGCAGGGCAACATCATCGACCTGTGCCCGGTTGGGGCGCTGACCTCGAAACCCTATGCCTTTACTGCACGGCCTTGGGAACTGACCAAGACCGAGAGCATCGACGTGATGGACGCCCTGGGTTCCAACATTCGCGTGGACACCAAGGGGCGCGAAGTCATGCGCTTTCTGCCGCGCAACCATGACGGCGTGAACGAGGAATGGATCAGCGACAAGACCCGCTTTGTCTGGGACGGCCTGCGCCGTCAGCGTCTGGACAAGCCTTATGTGCGCGAAAACGGCAAGCTGCGCCCGGCCACTTGGGCCGAGGCGCTGAGCAAGGCTGCTGAAGGGCTGAAAGGCGCTGAGAAACCGGCGGGGATTGTCGGTGATCTGGCTTCGGTTGAGGCCACGTTTGCACTGAAACAGATGATCGAAGGGCAGGGCGGTGTTGTTGAATGCCGCACCGATGGTGCCAAACTGCCTGCGGGCAACCGGGGTGCCTATGCCGGAACCGCAGCCATCGAGGATATCGACAGTGCCGAGCGTATCCTGCTGATCGGCACCAACCCGCGCGATGAAGCTCCGGTTCTGAACGCGCGAATTCGAAAAGCATGGGCGCATGGGGCCAATGTGGCTCTGGTCGGTCAGGCGGTCGATCTGACCTATGAATACACTCATGTTGGTGATGACCGCGCAGCCTTGCAAAACGTGGTCGACATGGGCGGGGATGATACGATCAGGGGCAAAGCCTCGCTGGTCATCGTCGGGCAGGGCGCTTTGCAAGAGGCTGACGGCGCCGCCGTTCTGGCCGCGGCACAGACCATCGCTGCGAATACCGAAAGTGGTCTGATCGTTCTGCACACGGCGGCCTCACGCGTTGGCGCGATGGATATAGGTGCCACCAACGACGACGGTATGGACGCGATAAGCGCTGCGGACGTGATCTATAACCTTGGCGCGGACGAAGTGGAAATCGGCGAGGGTGCCTTTGTCATCTATCAGGGCAGCCATGGCGACAGGGGCGCGCATCGTGCTGACGTGATCCTGCCGGGCGCCGCGTATACCGAGGAAAACGGTCTGTTTGTGAATACCGAAGGTCGTCCGCAACTGGCGATGCGTGCTGGCTTTGCGCCGGGTGAGGCAAAAGAGAACTGGGCGATCCTGCGTGCCCTGTCTGCTGAGCTGGGCGCGACATTGCCCTATGACTCGCTGGCGCAGCTGCGCACCGCGCTGGTCGAGGCGGTGCCGCATCTGGCCCGCATCGACGAGGTGATCGGGAACGAGGTTCAGGCGCTGGACGCCGCCGCGCTTGGCAAGGCCACGTTCCGCAACGCGGTCAAGGATTTCTACCTGACCAATCCGATCGCCCGCGCCTCGCAACTGATGGCTGAGCTGTCGGCGCAGGCGCAGGCCCGCAATTCCGGGAAGATTGCGGCGGAATGAACCAGACCGGTTTCATATCGCAGATCGGCCCGCACAATGCCGGGCGGCAGAAGACCGCGGCTGGTTTGCGTGTGGAACTGAAGAAAAAGGGTGGCGCAATGGCGGCGGATGCTGTTTACACCAACGCGCCGACCCAGCCGCTCGTGGCGCAGGCATCTGGCCTGAGAATCACGCGCGGAAAACGGAATACCCACGGTGTGAGGACCAATGGCTGAATTCTTTAACACCCCAGGCGGAATAGCCATCATCATTCTGGCGCAAGTGCTTGCCGTTGTTGCCTTTGTGATGATCTCGCTGTTGTTCCTTGTTTATGGCGACCGCAAGATCTGGGCCGCCGTCCAGATGCGCCGTGGCCCCAATGTGGTGGGCGTCTATGGCCTGCTGCAATCGGTGGCGGATGCGCTGAAATACGTGGTTAAAGAAGTGGTCATACCCGCCGGGGCCGACCGTACCGTGTTCATCCTTGCGCCGCTGACCTCCTTCGTGCTGGCGATGATCGCCTGGGCGGTTATCCCGTTCAACGACGGCTGGGTGCTGTCAGATATCAACGTCGCAATCCTTTATGTCTTCGCTGTTTCGTCGCTTGAGGTTTATGGCGTGATTATGGGTGGTTGGGCGTCGAACTCAAAGTACCCGTTCCTTGGCTCGCTGCGCTCAGCGGCTCAGATGATTTCTTACGAAGTGTCCATCGGCCTGATCATCATCGGTGTGATAATCTCGACCGGCTCGATGAATTTCGGCGACATCGTGCACGCGCAGGATGGCCGGTTCGGCTTCTTCAGCTGGTACTGGCTGCCGCATTTCCCGATGGTCTTCCTGTTCTTCATCTCGGCACTGGCCGAGACCAACCGCCCGCCGTTTGACCTGCCAGAGGCGGAATCCGAACTGGTTGCAGGCTATCAGGTCGAATACTCGGCCACGCCCTTTCTGCTGTTCATGGCGGGCGAATACATCGCTATCTTCCTGATGTGCGCGCTGACGTCGCTGCTGTTCTTCGGCGGCTGGCTGTCGCCGATCCCGGGCCTGCCGGACGGCGTGCTGTGGATGGTCGCCAAGATGGCGTTCTTCTTCTTCATCTTCGCGATGGTCAAGGCCATCACACCCCGCTACCGCTATGACCAACTGATGCGGCTGGGCTGGAAAGTCTTCCTGCCATTCTCGCTGGCCTGGGTGGTGTTCGTGGCCTTGGCGGCGAAGTTCGACTGGTTCTGGGGCGCATTCGCCCGTTGGAGCGTAGGAGGCTGATTATGACCCAAATCGACTACACCCGCGCCGCCAAATACTTCCTACTGCAGGACTTCTGGGTCGGCATGAAGCTGGGGCTGAAGTATTTCTTTGCCCCCAAGGCCACCGTGAACTACCCGCACGAAAAGGGCCCTCTGTCGCCGCGGTTCCGGGGTGAGCACGCATTGCGCCGTTACCCCAACGGCGAGGAACGCTGCATCGCCTGCAAACTGTGCGAGGCGATCTGTCCGGCGCAAGCCATCACCATCGACGCCGAACCGCGCGAAGACGGCAGCCGCCGCACCACGCGCTATGACATCGACATGACGAAATGCATCTATTGCGGTTTCTGCCAGGAGGCGTGCCCGGTCGATGCCATCGTCGAAGGTCCGAACTTCGAATTCGCGACAGAAACCCGCGAAGAGCTGTTCTACGACAAGGAAAAACTGCTGGAAAACGGTGAACGCTGGGAAGCCGAGATTGCCCGCAATCTGGAAATGGACGCGCCATACCGATGAATGACAGCCCGACAAATCCGTTCGAGCTAATGATGAAGCAGGCTCAGGACATGGCCAGGGCGATGAACCCGGCGATGGAGAGTTTCTCGCCCAAAGGGTTCGAAGCTTTGTGGCCGACCATGCCGAAAGAGGTCATGGAGATGATGTTCGGCAACACCGTCAACAAAGACGGGCTGGATGCCAAAACACGCCTGCTGCTGACACTGGCGGGGCTGACCTGTCAGGGCGCGCAGGCGGACGCGGCGGTGCGCCAGACCGTGCGCCACGCGCTGGAAGCGGGCGCAAAGAAACAAGAGATCGTGGAAACGATCGGTCAGATGTCGGTCTTTGCCGGCATCCCGGCCATGACCCGCGCGCTGGATCTGGCGCAAGAGGTCATGGGCGATAACGAGGATGAGGATCAATGACCGTCTTTGCCTTCTACCTGTTTGCCATCAGCGCCATCACCGGCGGGCTGTTCACGGTGATCAGCCGTCAGCCGGTGCACTCGGTACTGTGGCTGATCCTGTCCTTCCTGTCCGCGGCGGGGCTGTTCGTTCTGCTGGGGGCCGAGTTCGTGGCGATGCTGCTGATCATCGTCTATGTCGGCGCGGTCGCGGTTCTGTTCCTGTTCGTGGTGATGATGCTGGACGTGGACTTTGCCGAGCTCAAGGCCGAGATGGCGCGCTATATGCCACTTGCCTTGCTGATCGGTCTGGTCATCCTGATGCAGTTCGTCATGGCCTTCGGCGCATGGGACAGCGCGCAGGGGGCTGCGGCCAATCTGGCGCAACCGGTTCCAGCAGACCGCCACAACACCGAGGCGCTCGGCGTCATCCTTTATGATCAATACTTCCTTCTGTTCCAACTGGCGGGCCTGATCCTGCTGGTCGCCATGATCGGCGCCATCGTGCTGACCCTGCGCCACCGCCAGGACATAAAACGTCAGGACATCATCGGCCAGATGATGCGCGACCCGGCCAAGGCGATGGAGTTGAAGGACGTGAAATCGGGGCAGGGGTTGTGAGACGATTTTCGAAGCATATCCCTGCGATCTGTCTCGCTTGGGTCGCGTTGAGCAACGCTTCTTACGCTTGTTCGTCGGCCTCAATGGCAGGCATCCTGATGGACACGGATACAGAGTATCACTGGGATGTACTCGACAAGATCCGCAACCAAGAAGGCGGCGAAGGCATATTTCCTATTGCCCGTGGGCATTACTGTAGTTTTGCCTTTGCTGGCGAATACGATAATTACTTTGGAACACCGGTTAGCAAAGTCAAGTCAGGCTTTCTGGTGCAAACGGTCCACAGGCTGGATGCATGTAGTCCTGAAACCAACTTGGTGATCACTGATTGCCAGACCGTGCAGGCTATCATCCTGCTCGGGAAAGGACCTTATCCAGAAGAGAGCCAAGCTCAAATTGCTGGATTTACGCCAAGCCTTATTGGGCACCATCTTGCACCCGAAGGCCCGTTAGAAATTTCTGAATTCGACAACGTGAATGATCTGCGCGCCCAAGCGTCGGAGATTGGTCTTCGTTCCTACGACCAAAGCGAATTCGATGAATTCTACGAGTACCGTTTGGACAACGATTCGATAGACGCATTTTGCGGCTGCAAACTCTACTACCCCGACTCGCCAGGAGCGAAGCTATGATCGGACTTGAACACTATCTTACGGTCGCGGCGACGCTGTTCGTTATCGGCATCTTCGGTCTCTTCCTGAACCGCAAGAACGTCATCATCCTGCTGATGAGCATCGAACTGATGCTGCTGGCGGTGAATATCAACCTCGTGGCGTTCTCCAGTTTCCTCGGCGATCTGGTCGGGCAGGTGTTTACGTTGTTCGTGCTGACTGTTGCAGCGGCCGAGGCGGCGATTGGTCTGGCCATTCTGGTCTGTTTCTTCCGCAACCGCGGCACTATCGCGGTTGAAGACGTCAACATGATGAAGGGGTAAGGGATTATGGAAACCACCATCCTCTTTGCCCCGCTGGTGGGCGCTCTGCTCTGCGGGTTCGGCTGGAAGTTCATTGGCGAAAAGGCCGCCATGTGGACCGCCACGGGCCTGCTGTTTCTGGCCTGTCTGCTGTCGTGGATCGTGTTCTTCACCTTTGACGGCCACACCCAGCAGATCGAGGTCATGCGCTGGATCGAGAGCGGGTCGCTGTCGACAAGCTGGGCGGTGCGTCTGGACCGTCTGACCGCGATCATGCTGATCGTGGTGACGACGGTCTCGGCACTGGTGCACCTCTATTCCTTCGGCTACATGGATCACGATCCGCAATGGCGCGAAGGCGAAAGCTATAAGCCGCGCTTCTTTGCTTATCTGTCCTTCTTCACCTTCGCCATGCTGATGCTGGTGACGGCGGACAATCTGGTTCAGATGTTCTTTGGCTGGGAAGGCGTGGGCCTCGCCTCATACCTGCTGATCGGGTTCTATTACCGGAAACCTTCTGCCAATGCCGCGGCAATCAAGGCGTTCATCGTCAACCGGGTGGGTGACTTTGGCTTTGCGCTGGGGATTTTCGCTCTGTTCTTCCTGACGGACAGCATCAATTTCTCGGACATCTTTGCGTCGGCCCCGACTTTGGCGGAGACGCAACTGCACTTCCTGTGGGGTGAGTGGACGGCGATCGAAGTCATCTGTGTGCTGCTGTTCATCGGTGCGATGGGTAAGTCGGCACAGCTGATCCTGCACACGTGGCTGCCAGACGCGATGGAAGGCCCGACGCCTGTGTCGGCGCTGATCCACGCTGCGACCATGGTGACTGCGGGTGTGTTCCTGGTCTGCCGCATGTCGCCGCTGATGGAATTCGCACCGGGTGCGACCGGGTTCATCACCGTGCTGGGCGCCTCGACCGCGTTCTTTGCCGCGACCGTTGGTCTGGTTCAGACCGACATCAAGCGCGTCATCGCCTATTCGACCTGTTCGCAGCTGGGCTATATGTTCGTGGCTGCGGGTGTCGGCATGTATTCGGCGGCGATGTTCCACCTGTTCACGCACGCCTTCTTCAAGGCGCTGTTGTTCCTTGGCGCCGGCTCGGTGATCAACGCGATGCATCACGAGCAGGAGATGACCGTGTATGGCGGCCTCCGGAAAAAGATCCCCTATACATTCTGGGCGATGATGATCGGTACACTGGCCATCACTGGCGTGGGTATCCCCCTGACGACGTTTGGCTTTGCGGGGTTCCTATCCAAGGACGCCATCATCGAAAGCGCCTATGCTGGTGGTTCAGCCTATGGCTTCTGGCTGCTTGTGATCGCGGCTGCGTTCACGTCGTTCTACAGCTGGCGTCTGATCTTCCTGACCTTCTATGGCGAGCCGCGCGGCGACAAGCACACGCATGAGCATGCGCATGAAAGCCCGATGACCATGCTGGTGCCGCTGGGTGTGCTGTCGCTGGGTGCTGTCTTTGCGGGCATGATCTGGTACGGCAATTTCTTTGGCCACGCGGACAAGGTCGGCAAGTTCTATGGCATTCCGGTTGCCGAAGCGTCAGAACATGCCGAGGCGGATGCACATGCCGACACGGCCCAGGCGGATGACAGCCATGCCGATGACGGTCACGGGGAAGAGGCCGCGCATGATGAGAAGGCCGAGAAGGGTGGCGATCATCACTATGTCTTTGCGGGTGAGCCGGGCGAGGGTGCGATCTATATCGCGCCGGACAATCACATTCTGGACGACGCGCACGCCGCTCCGAAATGGGTCAAGGTCTCGCCCTTCGTCGCGATGGTGCTGGGCTTTGTTGTGGCCTATTGGTTCTACATCGTGAACACGTCGCTGCCGGCGCGTCTGGCCGCGAACCAGCGTCCTCTGTACCTGTTCCTGCTGAACAAGTGGTACTTTGACGAGATTTACGATGCGATCTTTGTCAAACCCACCGTCGCGTTTGGCCGGTTCCTGTGGAAACGCGGTGATGGCAACACGATTGACGGCTTCCTGAACGGGGTCGCGATGGGCGTTGTTCCCTTCTTTACCCGCCTCGCAGGCAAGGCGCAGACGGGCTACATCTTTACTTACGCCTTCTGGATGGTTCTGGGTATCGCCGCCCTGGTCACCTGGATGTCGATCGGCGGAGGCGCACACTAATGGATAATATCCTCTCCATCGTCACCTTCATCCCCGCCGTGGCGGCAGGCATTCTGGCCCTGTTCCTGCATGGCGAGGACGCGGCCGCGCAGCGCAACGCGAAATGGGTTGCGCTGGTTGCGACCACTGTGACGTTCCTTGTCTCGATCGGCATCTATACCGGCTTTGATCCGTCAAACACCGGCTTCCAGATGGTGGAAGAAGGCGAGTGGCTGATGGGCCTGAAATACAAGATGGGCGTTGACGGAATCAGCGTTCTCTTCGTGCTGCTGACCACCTTCATCATGCCGCTGACCATTCTGGCCAGCTGGCAGGTCACCGACCGCGTCAAGGAATATATGATCGCCTTCCTGCTGCTTGAAACGCTGATGCTGGGCGTGTTCATGGCATTGGATTTGGTGCTGTTCTACCTGTTCTTCGAGGCGGGTCTGATCCCGATGTTCCTGATCATCGGCGTCTGGGGCGGCAAGGACCGGATCTATGCCAGCTTCAAGTTCTTCCTCTACACCTTCCTCGGCTCGGTTTTGATGCTGGTGGCGATGGTTGCGATGTATTCCGATGCGGGCACCACGGATATCGAGGCATTGATGAGCCATCAGTTCTCGTCCGAAGGGTTCAGCGTTCTGGGAATTTACGTCGTAGGCGGCTTGCAGACGCTGATGTTCCTGGCCTTTTTTGCCTCGTTTGCCGTGAAAATGCCAATGTGGCCGGTGCACACCTGGCTACCCGACGCGCACGTTCAGGCGCCGACGGCTGGCTCAGTTGTGCTGGCGGCGATCCTGCTGAAGATGGGCGGTTACGGCTTCCTGCGGTTCAGCCTGCCGATGTTCCCTGTGGGCTCAGCCGTTATGACCGATCTGGTGCTGTGGATGTCGGCCATCGCAGTAGTTTACACCTCGCTGGTGGCGCTGGTGCAGGAGGATATGAAAAAGCTGATCGCTTATTCCTCGGTCGCCCACATGGGCTTTGTGACCATGGGGATTTTCGCAGCAAACCAGCAGGGCGTGGACGGGGCAATCTTCCAGATGCTCAGCCACGGGTTCATTTCGGCCGCGCTCTTCCTGTGTGTTGGCGTCATCTATGACCGGATGCACACCCGCGATATCGAGGCTTATGGCGGTCTGGTCATTCGTATGCCTGCCTATGCGCTGGTCTTCATGCTGTTCACAATGGCCAATGTCGGCCTGCCGGGCACATCCGGGTTCATCGGCGAATTCCTGACGCTGATGGGCGCGTTCCAGGTCAACACCTGGGTGACGGCTGTGGCGGCATCCGGCGTGATCTTTTCGGCGGCTTATGCGCTGTGGCTGTACCGTCGGGTCGTGTTCGGTGATCTGATCAAGGAAAGCCTCAAGGCGATGACGGATATGAGCTCGCGCGAGCGGCTGATCTTTGCGCCGCTGATCGTGATGACCATTCTGCTGGGCGTGTACCCGTCGCTGGTGACCGATGTGATCGGCAATTCGACCGCCGCGCTGATTTCGAACTATGACACGGCTCTGGCCGCGGCTGAGATCGCGACCCAGACGGCCGCATCGCATTAAGGGAGCTTCGGAGACATGATCCAGGCTGATCTGACAATAATCCTGCCGGAAATCGCTCTGGCCGTGTATGCGATGGCCGCCCTGATCGGGGCCGTCTACACGACGAAGGACGGGCTGGCGCCGGTTCTGGTCTGGGCCACCGCAGGGCTGATGGTGCTGCTGTCCTTCTGGATCGCCACCAATGGTGATGGCACCAACGTGGCCTTCAACGGCATGTTCGTCGATGATGGATTCTCGCGCTTTGCCAAGGTCGCGATCCTGCTATCTGCCGCTGCCGTTCTGGTGATGAGCCAGGATTACATGACCCGCCGCGGGTTGTTGCGGTTCGAATACCCGCTGCTGGTGGCGCTTGCTGCCGTGGGCATGATGATGATGGTCAGTGCAGGCGATCTTATGTCCCTGTACATGGGGTTGGAACTGCAGTCGCTGTCGCTGTATGTCGTGGCCGCGCTGCGCCGCGACAGCGCCAAATCCACCGAGGCGGGTTTGAAATACTTCGTTCTGGGCGCGCTCAGCTCAGGCCTTTTGCTGTACGGCGCGTCGCTGGTCTACGGCTTCACGGGAACCACGCTATTCTCGGGTATCATCCAGACGGTGCATCACGGCGACGTTTCGGTCGGCCTGCTGTTTGGTCTAATTTTCCTGATCTCGGGCCTTGCATTCAAGGTCTCGGCTGTGCCGTTCCATATGTGGACGCCGGACGTCTACGAAGGTTCGCCCACGCCGATCACCGCTTTTTTCGCCACGGCGCCAAAAGTGGCCGCGATGGCCTTGTTTGCACGCCTGATGCATGACGCCTTTGGCGGTATCGTCAAGGACTGGCAGCAGGTGATCGTGCTGCTGTCCGTTCTGTCGATGCTGCTGGGTGCCGTTGCAGCGATTGGTCAACGCGACATCAAGCGTCTGATGGCATTCTCGTCGATTGCCCATATGGGGTATGCGCTGATTGGTTTGGCGGCCGGCACCGAAATGGGCATCAAGGCAATGCTGATGTATCTGGCGATATACGTGACAATGAATATCGGCACCTTTGCCTTCATCCTGATGATGGAGCGCGACGGCAAGCCGGTCACGGATATCGACGCGTTGCGCCAGTATTCTAAGCGCGACCCGGGCAAAGCTCTGGCCGTTCTGATCCTGATGTTCAGCCTTGCGGGCGTGCCGCCGATGCTGGGTTTCTTTGCCAAATTCGGTGTCTGGCAGGCAGGTGTCAGTGCTGGTCTGACAGGGCTGGTCATTGTTTCGGCCATCGCGTCGGTCATCGGCGCATTCTATTACCTGCGGATCGTGTTCTACATGTATTTCGGGGACGAGAACGAAGATCCGATCGAAACGCATTCCACGCCGGTATTGTGGGTTGCCCTGATGGGCTCGGCCGCGCTGATGCTGGTTGGCGTGTTCTATCAGTTCGGCATCGAAGGCGCGGCGGCCGCCGCGGCGGCAACACTTGTCAACTGATGGGATGGCCTTTCAGGCGCAGGGGGCTCGGTCGCCTGACCGGGCCTTCTTGGCATGACGGACTGGCCGCAGGGGTATGGCCTGCATGTCCTGCAGGAAGTTGACAGCACTCTGAACGAGGCTGCCCGGATTGCCCCGACAATTCAGGGGCCAGTGTGGATCATGGCCCACAGCCAGACAGCGGCCCGGGGGCGACGGGGGCGGGCCTGGGCGAACCCCATGGGCAATCTGGCGGCGACGCTTCTGATGCGTCCCGAAGGCAACCCGGAACAGGCTGCCTTACGCAGCTTTGTCGCGGCGCTGGCTCTGTTTGATGCCTGTGTCGCGGTTACCGGACGGGCAACCGGTCTTTCGCTCAAATGGCCCAATGACGTGCTTTTGAATGGTGGAAAACTGGCCGGCATCCTGTTGGAAAGCACAGGCCAGGGGCGCGGCATTTCGCATTTGGCCATCGGGATTGGTGTTAACCTCTCGGAAGCGCCGCCGCTGCACGCGGTCGAAGCGGGCGCGGTGCGGCCTGTTTCGCTGTTGTCGGAAACAGGGGTCGATGTCACCCCCGAGGATTTTCTGACGGAACTCGCGGTATCCTATGCCGATTTCGAGCACCAGTTCGTCACTTACGGGTTTGAACCCATCCGAACCGCCTGGCTGACCCGCGCGGCCCGTTTGGGGCAGGTGATCACTGCTCGGACGGCCGCGTCCGAGACGGTTGGAACCTTTGAAACAGTGGACGCAAGCGGCAACCTTGTCTTAAACACTGCCAAAGGACGCGTCAGCATTCCTGCGGCGGATGTGTTTTTCTGAAAGGGGCTCAGATGCTTCTGGCAATCGACTGCGGCAACACCAATACGGTATTCTCGATCTGGGATGGCGAGAAGTTCCTGTGCACGCTGCGCACCTCGACCCACCATTCCCGGACGGCGGACGCGTATTTCACCTGGTATTCCACGCTGGTGAAACATTACGGGATCGAGGCCGACATCACGGATGTGGTCATCGCTTCGACCGTTCCGCGTGTGGTGTTCAACCTGCGCATTTTTTCCGATCGCTTCTTTGGCTGCCGCCCGCTGGTTGTGGGCAAGCCCGAATGCCTTCTGCCTGTGGCCCCGCGGATTGATGAGGGCACGATCCCCGGTCCGGACCGTCTGGCCAATGCGGTGGGCGCGTTTGATCGTCATGGCGGTGACGTGGTGGTGGTTGATTTCGGAACGGCGACCAATTTCGACGTTGTTGCCACGGACGGGGCCTATGTCGGGGGCATCATCGCGCCCGGTGTGAACCTCAGCCTCGAAGCGCTTCATCAGGGGGCGGCGGCGCTGCCGCATATCGACATCACGCGCCCGGAAAAAGTGATTGGCACAAATACTGTTGGCTGCATCCAGTCCGGCGTGTATTGGGGCTATTCCGGGTTGATCGAAGGGTTGATTGCCCGCATCAGGGCGGAATATGGAATGCCGATGAAAATCGTCGGCACCGGGGGGCTTGCGCCTCTGTTCGATCAGGCCGATGTCGGGTTTGACGCGATCGAAGATGATCTGACGATGCACGGGCTGACCGTGATACATCGCTATAACAAGGATAATGGCTCGACATGAGCAGTGAACGACTGATCTATCTGCCGCTGGGCGGTGCAGGCGAAATTGGCATGAACGCGTATGTCTACGGCTATGGCAAGCCGGGGCAGGAGCGTCTGATCCTGGTGGATCTGGGGGTTACTTTTCCCGACATGGACACGACGCCGGGCGTCGATCTGATCCATGCCGATATTTCGTGGTTGCAGGAACGGGCCGACCGGCTGGACGCAGTGTTCATCACCCACGCGCACGAAGATCACGTGGGCGCCGTTGCCCATTGTTACGATGCGTTGGGTGCGCCGGTCTATGCCCGCGCCTTTACCGCCAACATCGCCCGCCGCAAGATGGACGAACACGGTCACCCCGAGGACGCGGTGCGAACCCTTTCAGCCTGGCCCGAACAGGTTTCAGTTGGTCCCTTTTCCGTCGGATTCCTGCCCGTCTCGCATTCCATCCCGGAAAGTGCCGCGCTGGTGATTGATACCCCCGCGGGGCGCATTGTGCATTCCGGCGATTTCAAGCTGGACGCGAACCCTGTGGTCGGCGAGCCATTTGACCCGGACTTGTGGGCCGAGGTTTCCAGAACCGGCGTCAAGGCGCTGGTCTGTGACAGCACCAACGTGTTTTCCACCCATGCCGGACGCTCGGAATCCGAAGTTGGGCCCGAGATCACAAGTCTGGTGGAAAATGCCGAAAGCATGGTGGTTGCGACCACTTTTGCTTCGAACGTGGCACGGGTGAAGACGCTGGCCGAAGCGGGCCAAAGGGCCGGGCGTTCGGTCGTGTTGCTGGGGCGCGCGATGCGGCGGATGATCGAAGCAGCGACGGAAACCGGCATTCTTACCGATTTTCCCAAGGTAATCAGTGCCGAAGAGGCGGTAGATCTGCCGCGCGAGAGCCTGATGCTGATTGTAACCGGCAGTCAGGGTGAACGCCGCGCCGCCAGCGCGCAACTGGCGCGGGGCAAGTATCGCGGGCTGGAACTGAAGGAAGGCGATCTGTTCCTGTTCTCGTCCAAGACCATCCCCGGAAACGAGCGTGGCGTGATCTTCATCATCAACCAGCTCAGCGAAAAGGGCGTGGATGTGGTCGATGACAGCTCGGGCCTGTATCACGTTTCAGGTCATGCCAACCGCCCGGACCTAGAAAAAGTGCATGCGCTTGTCGATCCCCAGATGGTCATCCCGATGCACGGCGAACACCGCCATCTGCGGGAACACGCCAAACTGGCCGAAGCTGGCGGGCGCACTGGAATCCTGGCGGTCAACGGCACCATGCTGGATCTGACCGGCAACGCGCCAGAGGTTGTGGACTATGTCGAAACCGGGCGGACCTATCTGGACGGAACTGTCAAGATCGGTGCATTGGACGGTGTGGTGCGCGACCGTATCCGCATTGCGCTGAACGGTCATGTGACGGTCACTGTAATACTGGATGACGAGGACGAACCGCTGGGTGAACCCTGGTGCGACACGATGGGCCTGCCCGAGATCGGATCATCCCGCGCCGCGCTGGTCGAGGTTTTGGAAGAGGACCTGAATCAGTTCCTCATGCGCGCTGACGCCAAGACATTGCGCGACGACGACAAGCTGGAAGAAGCCATGCGCCGCATCGTTCGCCAGACCGCAAGGGACGAGATTGGCAAAAAGCCCGAGGTGACGACGGTAATCAGCCGGATGAAATAACCAGCGCGGATCAGTCGGTTTCGGGCATCGGGTACCCTTTGAGCTGCAGAAACAGGCTTGCTTCCTGATTGTGCTGATAAAACGGCACTGTGTCGGGTGGCTCGGTGCTGGTGATCCGCGCGGCGATTTCGGCCAGAACAACTTCGGTGATAAATGGCAGGTCCAGATCGCGCGCCCGGTCGAGCGGGACCCATTGCAGATGGGACAACTCGTCAGACGCGCGGCTGAAATCGTCCAGATCGCCCTGAATCGCCTGCGCATCCGCCAGAAAGAACCGTGCATCAAAGCGACGCGAGCGGCCCGGCGGGGTCACGGCGCGGAACACAAATTGCAAGGCCCGCGCCGCAGGCTGAAACCCCATTGACGCAAAGCTCTGCCAGTTGTCGGGGAGGGGGCCCTGCCATTCGCCGGGGTCACCCAGAACCAGACCGGTTTCCTCCCACAACTCACGGATCGCCGCAGCAGCCAGCGCGGTCTGCAATGCAGGTTGTGAGTCCTCGGCCAACCGGGCGTTGCACAGGGCAGGAAGCCCGGTGGACAGGGTCACATCGGCATCTGTTGCATCCACGGCACCGCCCGGAAACACGAACTTGTTCGGCATGAACGCAGCTTTGGCGCCTCGTTGTCCCATCAGGATCGATGGTTCGGTCAGACGGTCGCGCAGGACGATGATCGTCGCTGCATCCCGTATCGCTGATTTATCTTCGGTCATGCGCAGCGCGACCCGTCCGCCCGGATCATTGCGCTTTTTCGAACCCGTGCATGCGGCGTGCCCATTGATAGGCGACGACAGCCCCCTTCATGCGCGGCAGCAGGAACAGCGACAAGGCGGTGCAGCCAATGGCAAAGATCAGGAACATGGTCATCGGCTCGGGACGCCATTCCACATATGTCACATGCAGGGCCGGGGCCAGCAGGTGACCGACCAACAAAATGGTCAGATAGGCCGGGCCGTCATCCGCCCGGTGATGAAACAGCTCCTGACCGCATTTGGCACAGCTGTCATTCACCTTCAGGTAGCCATGCAACAGCTTGCCTTCGCCGCATTTCGGGCAGCGACAACGGAACCCTTTGACCAGCGCTGGCCAGGTCGGGCGGTCGTTCTCGGTCGTAGTGTCGATCGTTTGATCTGTCATTTTGATACTCGCGCGTTCGATTTCGGGGGATATTGCGCTTGTTTTGCCCCGCAGAAAAGGGGGGTGCGTCGCTTTGCGCCGCAGCAAATCACCGGACCCCCTGAATTTGAACGCAAAGCGCCGGGAATTTTTTTTGCCATTTTCGCGACGGAACCCGCCATCCTGACCGTTTTAACCTATGTGAGCAGCGGCAAAAGGGCCGCAAAAACAAAGGGAATACGATATGAACAGCGCCAAATTCATTCCGGCCATCCTGATCTCGGCTTTGGCCATCACAGGCACCTCGGTTCTGGCTGCCGGGCCCAGGGATCGCGAACCGGTGACCTTTCAGGAACTGGACGCCAATGGCGATGGCCAGGTGACGCGTGAAGAACTGCAGGCCCACAGGAATCAGCGTTTCGCTGATGCCGATGCCAATGGCGACGGTCAGTTGAGTGTCGAGGAAATGCAGGCCGCCGGTCAGCAGAAGGTCAATGATCGCGTGACCAAGATGTTCGAACGGCACGACGCCAATGAGGACGGATTTCTGACCGAGGACGAGTTGCCCAAACCGCGGCGTGCTGGCAAGATGTTTGACCGTATCGACGCAGATAACGACGGGTCGATCTCGGAACAGGAATTTGCCGATGCAAAAGACAGGATGGGCCGGCATCACAAAAAGCGCGACAAGGCGGGCTCTGACGACAGCTGATGAAGGATGGAGGATCTGACCTCCCCGATACAAGATGTTCGCGGCGCGCGCAGTGCCGCGGACGATTTCGGTGACGAAACGCTGCTGCGGAGGTTTGCCGAAGGCGATGCCGTTGCTGCGCGCATGCTGACGGACCGTCTGGGTCCGCGCAGTTTTTCTGTGGCTCTGCGCATATTGGGGAACCGGGCCGAGGCTGAAGACGTGACGCAGGAAGCGATGATGCGGTTGTGGAAAATGGCTCCGAACTGGGTTTCCGGACAGGCCAAGGTTTCGACATGGTTGTATCGCGTCACGCTGAACCTTTGTGTGGACGCAAGACGCAGGAAACGCCCCGACAGGCTGGCGGATGTGCCGGAACCGGAAGACGCTGAGCCTAGTGTGGCGGAACGAATGCAGGACATGGCGCGCAAGGATGCGCTTCAGGTCGCGTTGTCGCAACTGCCCGAGCGGCAGAGACAGGCCGTGGTCTTGCGGCATATCGAAGAATTGCCCAACCCCGAGATAGCAGGGATCATGGGCATTTCGACCGAAGCGGTGGAAAGTCTTACGGCACGTGGAAAGCGGGCATTGACGGCCATACTGGCCGGACGGCGACACGAACTGGGGTATGATGATGGCTGAAAACGATACGGAACTGGATCAGTTGTTTGCCCAGGCTCGGCAAAACCGGCCCGAGTTGCCGGACGATCTTGCGGTGCGCATTCTGACGGATGCCGAGGCCGTGCGCCTTGAACGGGTGTCGTCGAAAACGCGGCCGCGCCGTTCAGCATGGGCGCGCGTGCTTGACGGGATCGGCGGCTGGCAGAGCATGGGCGGGCTGGTCGCAGCCAGTGCCGCAGGCGTCTGGATCGGGTTTTCGGCACCGGAGTTTCTGCCTGATCCGGCGGCGTATATCTACGCGCAGGATGTCAGCTTTGTCGTCGCAGACCTGGGTCTGGACACTACTTTTCTGGAGGACGCGGAATGAGCGATAATCCCAAGCCAAAAAGAAGGTGGATATCGGTTCTGCTGACCATTTCGCTGGCCCTGAACCTTTTGATCGTCGGAGTTGCACTGGGCACCGTGTACCGGGTCAAAGGCGGCGATCACGGCAAGGCGCCACCCGGATTCGGTTCGGCCCTGTACCGTGCGTTGCCAAAGGATGACCGAACAGCCCTGCGTGGTGAACTATCTGATCGGCATCAGAAGGGTGCCAAACTCAGATCGGCCGACTTTCAGGCGCTCAGCGCGGCCTTGCGGGCCGAACCCTTTGACCCGGCTGCCGTTCAGGTATTGCTGCAGCAACAGGCGCAATCGATGGCCGACATGCAGGTAGCCCTGCAGGAGAAGTGGCTGGCCCGTGTTACCGAGATGAGCGACGATGAGCGGCAATTGTATGCCGACCGGCTGGAGGATGTGGTGCATCGCCGGTCGCATTGGCGAAAGAAAAGGGACTGACCCCCGTCTTATGCTGCGGCCTGCCTGACCCGCACCTGATTGCGCCCGGCCGATTTTGCGGCATAAAGAGCAGTATCTGCTGACTTTATCAGGCGTTCCAATGGCGCGGGCTGATACGAATGCGGGGCTTGCCCGGGGCGGGTTGCGATCACGCCGATACTGATGGTGACTGGTATCGGGACCGGCGCGTCGGGCAGGTCGAACGGTCTCTGACGGATACACTTGCATAGCTTTTTGGCGAGTTTGACCGCTTTGTCCTGAGTGGTGTCTGAGAGCCCAATCATGAACTCCTCTCCTCCGATGCGGGCAACGAAACCAGCGGCCCCGACGGTTTGTTGCATCCGTGCGGCCGCTTCGGCCAGCACCCGGTCACCGCCGGTATGTCCGAACCTGTCATTGATCGCCTTGAAGTGATCCAGATCGGCGAGCATCACCGCGAAACCCCGTCCGGTCTGCGCAGATTGAAGGGCGATCTTGTCCAGGGCACGCATCGCGTACCGCCTATTGTGCAACCCGGTCAGAGGGTCCACCCAGGATTGGGCGATACCGCGACGCAACGAGGCCCGCATCTGGTCGACCCGCGCCTTTCGGGCGATCTGGTTTTCCAGCCGCAACATGGTCTCTTTGGCGCAGAAAGAGCCGACACACACTGAATCCGCCCCGCGATCCAGCGCCTCGGACGCCAGATCGGGATTCTCGCTTTCCAGAATTCCGATCAGAACGGTGTGCCGCGTTGCCCCGCGCGATCTCAGGTCGGCCAGCAGGTTCAATTCCGACGGGCTTGCGCCCAGTTCTATCACGATGGCGTCCGGCACCGGCCCGCTCAGCAGAGACTGAAGGTTTGTCGGAGCATGTGTGCTGAACTGGTGCCGCGCGTTTTTGGACAGGGCCTTATGCCAAGCGGCACCTGTACGCGACGTCTGCGTCAGTATCGCAACCCGGGCCGCCTCGGGGCGCGTGACCAGGGGCGCGGCGGGTTCCGCAAAGCCGACGGGTTGCGCTCCGTTGCTTGCTTGTAAATCCTGAGCTTCAGCGCGCGCCCGCAGCAGGCTGCGCACCCGGGCAAGCAGAAACGTGTCTTTGAACGGATGAGCGAGAACGTCGTCCAGACCATCCGCCAGAGCCTTCAGTCTGGCCGCCTTGTCGTTCTGCGGAGCAATCGCAACCACGGGAACGTCAGTCAGGTCGGGGTCGGCGGTGACCAGCCGCTTGACATCTGCAGCCGTGCCATCCGGCAGGCTGTGCGAAGTCAGCACCAGATCGGGTTTCACGCGCCGCAAAAGCCCATCGAGGTCCCTCAGCCTTTCACCCTGCACGACGTGATACCACGCCGCCGTTAGCTGAACCTTCAACATGATGCGATTGGTCGAAGTCCCGTCGAGGACAAGGATAGTACCCTGCACGGACATATCAGTCACCGTTGATTGCATGCGTTGCCAAAGTGTTTATGAGTCTGGTTAACAAACCCTTTCCAAATACCGATCCGGGGTCACATTTATGCCAATCTCTGCCCAATCCGCTGAAACGCTGGCCCTGAATGTTCTGGGTTGGCTGGTCGGGAACGATGAATTGCTGCCCGTTTTTCTGGGGTCGACCGGCGCATCGGCGGGCGAATTGCGGGACAGGGCGGCCGAGCCTGAGTTCCTGGGGTCAGTGCTTGAGTTTCTGATGCTTGACGATTCGTGGGTAGTCGCCTTTTGTGACGCCAATTCCGTGCCTTACGAACTGCCCGGTCAGGCCCGCGCGGTTCTGTCCGGGGGTGCGGATGTTCACTGGACCTGACCCAACAACTTTGCAGGAGCATGCAATGCCCATCGACGCGATCCTGTTCGACAAGGACGGAACCCTGTTTGACTTTGCCAACACGTGGGGGGCGTTCGGACGCAACCTGCTGCTGCGGCTGTCTGGCGGAGATATCGCGCGTGCAACCGAGCTGGGCCGCGTCATCGGTTTCGATCTGGAACAGCTTGTCTATGCCCCGGACAGCATCGTCATAGCCGGAACCGTCGAAGAAGTCGCCGAGGTGCTGGCACCCCACATGCCGGAATTGTCAGATGCGGATCTGATCGACCTTCTGAACACGGAATCGGCCTCTGCGCCGCAGGCCCCGGCGGTTCCGCTGGTGCCGTTTCTGGACGGGTTGCGTCAGGCGGGTTTCAAGCTGGGGGTTGCCACCAATGATGGCGAGATGCCCGCGCTGCGGCATTTGGCGTCGGTTGGTATTCGCGACCATTTCGATTTCGTCGCCGGCTATGACAGCGGTCACGGGTTCAAGCCGGGTCCAGGGCAACTGCTGGCATTTGCGGCCCATGTCGGCGTCGCGCCAAGCCAGGTTGCGATGGTCGGCGACAGTTTGCACGATCTGCAAGCCGGGCGCGCGGCCGGAATGACGACAATCGGGGTTCTGACCGGGCTGGCACCGGAAGACGCGCTGGCCCCGATGGCGGATGTCGTTTTGCCCGATATCGGGCACATCCCCGGCTGGCTGGCACAAAACTGACTGCCCGCGCGTCAAATTCGGCGGTTCGGGATTTGAAACCGACATAGGTTGTCGCAGACAGAGCGGCCTGTTGTCCGGCTTCGGGGCTTGCTTGTACCAAAGCAAGCTCCGGAGGTTCCAATGGCTGATACAAAAACACGCAGACGTCGCAGTGGCGGGCGGGCCGGTGCCGCCGAACGCCGCGGCAGCGCAGTGATCGACCAGATGCCCTGGAATCCTCCGGTCAATACCGACAATCCGACCGAACCGCTGGATGCCGGGGGAATCGAGGCGATCCACGAGGGCGCGATGCGTATCCTCGAAGAGATCGGCGTTGAGTTCTACAATGAAGAAGCCATCGGTATTCTGCGAGAGGCCGGGTGCACTATCGACGGGGACAATGTCCAGATGGGGCGGGATTTTGTCATGGAGATGATTGCAAAGGCTCCGTCTCAGTTCTCGATCACCCCACGCAACCCGGACCGAAAGATCGTGATCGGTGGCAAGAATCTGTTGTTCGGCAATGTGTCGTCGCCGCCGAACTACTGGGATATGGAAATTGGCACGAAAGTATCCGGCACCAGGGAAATGTGCCGGAATTTGTTGAAGCTGACCCAGTATTTCAACTGTATCCACTTTGCGGGCGGCTACCCGGTCGAGCCGGTCGACATCCATGCCAGCGTTCGTCACCTGGACGTCCTCTATGACAAGCTGACGCTGACCGACAAGGCGATGCACGCCTATTCGCTGGGCAAGGAGCGTGTCGAGGACGTGATGGAGATGGTCCGGATTGCCGGCGGGCTGAGTCACGAGGAATTCGAGGCCGCCCCGCGAATGTACACCAATATCAACTCAACCTCGCCGCTGAAACACGACCATCCGATGATTGATGGCTGTCTGCGACTGGCACGGCGCGGGCAGGCCATCGTGGTGACGCCGTTTACTCTGGCTGGGGCGATGGCGCCGGTCACAATGGCGGGGGCCGTGGCGCAATCGCTGGCCGAGGCCCTGTGCGCGATTGCCCTGTTCCAATATGTGCGCCCGGGGATTCCCTGTGTCATCGGCACATTTACGTCCAACGTGGACATGAAATCCGGCGCTCCGGCCTTTGGTACGCCGGAATACATGCGGTCGACCCAGATGACGGGGCAGATGGCGCGCTACTATGGCTTGCCGATGCGGTCGTCTGGGGTGTGCGCCGCCAACGTGCCAGACGGGCAATCGGTTTGGGAGACCTCAAACTCGCTGTGGGCGGCTGTGCAGTCCGGTACGAATATGGTTTATCACGCCGCCGGCTGGCTGGAAGGCGGGCTGATCGCAAGTCCGGAAAAATTTATTATGGATTGCGAAATACTGCAGCAAATCCAACGCTATATGCAGCCTGAAATCACGGCGACCGGACCTGACGAGATTGCTTTGGATGCTATCCGGGCGGTGGGCAATGACGGTCATTTCTTTGGTATTCAGCACACTCAGGAACGGTACACCACAGCCTTTTACCAGCCGTTCCTGAGCGACTGGAAAAACTACGAAGGCTGGGACGTGGCCGGGGGTGTCTGGACCGCCGAACGGGCCCATCACATGTTCAAGGAAATCATCACCAGCTTTGAGCCTCCAGCGCTGGACGAAGGCATTCGCGAAGAACTGGCTGAGTTTGTTACCCGTCGCAAAGCCGAAGGCGGGGCGCCGACGGATTTCTAGTTTGTTCTGAAGAAGTTCCAGTTTGATACCTGGCGTCTTTGGCGCAACCTCCGCGGGGATTTTGGCGTTTTATTAAGAAATTTCAGACCAGATTGGGCGTGAAACCAATCTGGGGCTTTTCATGCACGGTCTGATCAATCGGGCGATACAATCCTTTGTGGGGGCGACCTATGGGCAGTCCTGCTGGTTGCGCGTGACCGAAGCAGCGGATCTGGGTTTCGTCGAATTCGAGGCCATGCTTGTCTATGACGATGACGTGACGACCAGGGTGCTGGATGCGCTCTGCGCCGATCTGAACAGGCCGCGCCCCGAAGTTCTGGAGGATCTGGGAACATATCTTGTCTCGCACCCCAAAATGGAGGGTTTGCGCAGGCTGTTGCGTTTCGGCGGCGTGAGCTACGTGGAATTTCTGCATTCACTGGACGACTTGTCCGATCAGGTCAGGCTGGCCGTCTCGGACCTCAGCCTACCTGAACTGGAACTCAGGGAAGTGACGCCGACAGAGTACCAACTGTGTTGCTGCCCGGGCCTGCAGGGATATTCCAGTGTAATGGTCGGGGTTTTGCGTGCCATGGCCGATGATTACGGTGCCTTGGCAATGTTGTCTCATGACGGACGGGACGGCGAGGCCGAGGTAATTTCGATTGTCCTTGTGGAAAGCGCCTTTGCAGAAGGGCGGCATTTTGATCTGGGGGCGCGCAAGTCATGATTGATACCGGTGATCTGGCGGCCTTGCTGGAGACGCTTTGCCCGATGTTTGTGCTTGTGGACAAAGACGGGCGGATTCAGCGCGTCGGGCCTACCTTGCAGAAGTTGCGCCCGGATCAGCCGATGGCGGGCCAGAGCTTTCCGGACGTCTTCGAACTGGTTCGTCCGCGGACGGTGACGACCATCCCTGAGTTGATTGCACTTGCCGGGGCCAAGGTTCGCCTCAAGTTGCGCGGTACGCCGCGCACGGCGCTCAAAGGGTTGGTTGCCCCGCTGCCAGAGGGGCAGGGGGCGGTAATCAACCTGTCCTTCGGGATTTCAGTATTGGATGCTGTGCGGGATTATGACCTGACCAGCGCGGATTTCTCGGGAACGGATCTTGCGATCGAACTGCTTTACCTGGTCGAGGCCAAATCCGCCGCGATGGAGGCATCGCGCTCGCTGAACATGCGCTTGCAGGGGGCAATGTTGGCAGCAGAGGAGCAGGCATATACAGACATGCTGACCGGGCTCAAAAACCGACGGGCGATGGATGTCTTTCTGGGGCACCTGATCTCAGGGAGTTCTCCGTTTGCCCTGATGCATCTGGATCTGGACTTCTTTAAGTCGGTCAACGACAGGTACGGGCACGCGGCCGGTGATTTCGTCTTGCAACAGGCCGCCCGCATCATGGTTGAAGAAACCCGAAGCGATGACACCGTTGCCCGCATCGGCGGGGATGAGTTTGTAATTATTTTTAAGGGGTTGGTCGACGAAGCTATTCTATCGACGATAGCGGCGCGGTTGATCGACAGGCTGAAAGAACCCATGACCTTTGAAAACAACATCTGCCGGATTTCAGCCAGCGTCGGAACGGCTTTGTCCACGCAGTTCAATTCCCCCAAAACCGCCGAAATCCTGCATGCCGCAGATCTGGCCCTGTATCAGGCAAAAAGGAAAGGCCGGTCTCGCCATTGCCTGTATTCCTCGTACGCGGGCACCCGGTTGCAAAACGGTGCATCTGGGGCATCGGGCGGGTAGTTGATGTCCGGCCGGTAGATTGGAAAAGTGCTGTGAGTACGGTTGTTGCACCCGTCTTACACTAAACCTCGTGGAAAACTCCGGTCAGCGTTTCGGCGATGTGGCGCTTTACATGGGGCAATTCGCCGACCACCGGCAAAACCCTACCCCGATAGGCCGCCTCGTTCAGCGCTTGGGGCACGTCCTCCAGAACATGCCCGCCGGTGCAGGCAAAGAAGGGCAGGCAAAGCGCCTGATCTGACAAACCCGCTGCGGCTTCTGCTATGGAGGGTGGTTCTTCGACAAAGCCAAGCTGGATGGAGCGGAAATTCAGGAGTTTCTCCAATTCTTCGGAAAACCCCGTGGCGACCGCAGAAGGGTTGCGACTGCGACCAGAGCCATGAGCGGCCAGAACAAGATCGGTGGCAGGGGCCGACCACCCGAACTCCGCCAACGCGTCCCCCAGTGCTTCAGCAGTTAGGGCCGGCAGCGCGGCATCTACGCCCAACGGGTCCAGGATCGGAAAGGGGCGGTTCTTCAGCCGTTTGGGCAGGGCGCTTGTGACAAACCAACCCTTGGCCATGAACAGCGGATACACAACGGTGTCATCTGGCACCCCTGCCAGTTTCGTTTCGAGCGCATTCGGGGCCGCCAATGTGGCTGAGCTGACGCGGACGCCCGGGCACAAAGCGTTCACTTGCGCGGCATAATCCGCCAACGCCCTTTCGGCCGGATCCGGGTCCGACGGCTGCCCATGTGCAACGATTATGGCGTGCGGCATTTGAATCATCCTGTCTGATTTCCCGATAGGTGTCTTCCGGCGGGTCAAAGTCAATGCATGGCGCGGTGATATCAACCCAAAAGCGTCAGCCAAAGCCAGACCGTCAGTATTGATGCCGCTGTGCCAATCAATACCGAAGAGGCGGCGACCCGTTTGGCCCGGCCATACATATTGGCGAAAATATATGCGTTGAATCCGGGTGCCATTGCCGCATTCATAACGCCGGAACGGAACAGATCCTGCTGCAAGCCGACGGATGTGCCGAACAGCCAAACAAGGCTGGGGTGCAGCATCAGGGAAACGGCGCAGACGAATGCTATGGCGCGCACGTCCCCTTCGGGTTTGTATTTTACCAATACACCGCCCAAGGCAAACAAGGCCCCCGGGAGTGCCGCGCGCGTCACCAGCCCCAATGCCTCATCCACAACCGCAGGAACCGCGATCCCGGACAGGTTGACGACAAATCCCAGAGCGATGCCCAGGATCAGCGCGTTGCGGAACATCGCCGAAAGCACCGACCGGACCATACGGGTTCCGGCATGGCCGCGATTTCGGATCACCTCCATCACGGTTATTCCGACGCCGTAGCAAAATGGGGAATGGAAGGCGATGATCGCGTAGTTCCCGGTCAGGTTTTCCGGTCCATAGGCGCGCTCGGTTATGGGCAGGCCCAACAGGACCGAGTTGGAAAACAGACAGCAAAAACCGATGGCAACGCAATCTTCCCAATCTCGATGAAAAATCAGGCGCGCGCCGAACAATCCGGCGGTAAAGCACAGGGCAGCGGCAGTGTAGAAGCTGATCAGCAGGCGGGGGTTGAAACTGGCGCTTAGGTCCAGATGGGATATTGCCAGAAACAACAGGCAGGGGATGGCAAAGCCCTGCGTGAACTTCATCAACCCGTCGATATGGATTTCGCGGAAATACCCCAGCCGGGTCGATGCGTAACCGGCCCCGATTACAAGGAAAACCGGCAGGATGACATCGATCAGGTTTTGCAGCATGTCACGGCCCCCTCAGAGTTTCCCGAGACGGGGTGCGGTATTTGAGGCAGTGCGAACAGAGGCTTACAGCGCCTGATGGATCACCATGCCGTCATAGGCAGGCGTGATGTAATCGTCGGTTTCGGCGGCGACCGTGGCGTAATCCAGGTCGATATGCATGTTGGTCAGAACCGCCCGTTTAGGCCGCAACCGGCCGATCCACCCGAGCGTTTTTTCCAGATGGGTGTGGGTGGGATGCGGAGACCGTCGCAGCGCATCTATGACCAGACAATCCAGACCTTCCAGCAAGGGCCAGGAATCGTCATAGATATCGGCGACGTCCGGCAGGTAAACCAACCGACCCATCCTGAACCCCAGCGCGTCGATCGAACCGTGGTTGACGTTAAACGGATGAAAAGGGATCGGGCCACCGGGGCCGTCGACCTCGAACGGACCGTCGATTGTTTTCAGGTCCAGGATCGGAGGATAGGGCGAGTTGTCGGGCTGTACGAACGCATATCCGAACCGGCCCAGCAAATCGTTCTGGGTGGCGCCGTCCGCCCAGACGGGAACCCTTTCGCGCATGTTGAACACGATCATGCGAAGGTCATCGATGCCGTGAACGTGGTCGGCGTGGGAATGGGTATAGACAACACCGTCCAGCCGCCCGGTTCCACTGTCCAGCAACTGGCTGCGCATGTCCGGGCTGGTGTCGATCAGAACAGATGTGGTGCCTGCGCTCCCGACACGCTCGACCAGCATCGAGCAACGGCGGCGTATGTTCTTGGGATTATCCGGATCGCAGGCGCCCCAATGACCGCCCAGCCGGGGCACGCCACCGGATGAACCGCAGCCCAGGATGGTGCAGCGCAATTCGGTCATGCAGCCGCCTTATAGGTCGCGGCCTTGGTGAACAACCTGTCGAAATTGGCCTGCGTCTGGGCGGCGAATTCGGGGTAGCTCAGCCCAAATACCTCGGCCCCTTTACGGGCCGTGTGAGCGGTATAGGCCGGTTCATTGCGCTTGCCGCGATAGGGCGGCGGGGCAAGGTAGGGCGCGTCTGTTTCAACAAGGACGCGGTCTACCGGGGCGCTGGCGAAGATATCGCGCAACTCCTGGCTTTTGGGGAAGGCCGCAATGCCCGACATGGACAGGTAGAAACCCAGATCCAGCGCAGCCCGGGCCAGTTCCGCCGACGAGGAAAAGCAGTGCATCACACAGGAATAGGGCGCGTTGCTAAATTCCTCGGTCAGAATGCGCGCCATGTCGTCATCGGCTGCGCGGGCGTGGATGATCAACGGCAGGCCGGTGCGCTGAGCGGCCTCGATATGAACCCGCAGCGACTGCTTCTGCACGGCCGCTGACTCGGCAGTGTAGTGATAATCCAGCCCGGATTCGCCTATCCCCACGAATTTGGGGTGCTGAGACAGCGTGACCAGGTCGTCCACCGTGGCCATTGGCTCATCTGCCGCGCTCATCGGGTGGGTTCCGGCGGCGTAAAACACGGGCGCGTGGGCCTCGGCGATGGCGCGGACGCCGGGTTCGTTGCGCAGGCGTGTGCAGATGGTGACCATCCGTGTCACACCGGCTTCGGCGGCGCGCGCAACGATGTCGTCCAACTGGCCATCGAAATCGGGAAAGTCCAGATGGCAATGGCTGTCGGTGATTTCGGGGGTGTCGCTCATCTGCTCTGACCGGCGGTTTCCTGTATCTTGAACACCGTATCTAGGACCAGAGCGGCAGGGTCAAGGTTCACGGCCTGCCCATGACGCGCGCGGGCCGTGATCAGGGCGCCGGCCTCCGCCCAGTTGCGCGCCTGTTGCGGAGAGGCGGACAGTCGGGCCAGTGTTTCCGCCTCGCGCGGGGCCGCCTCGGGCAGGGGCGCTGCGCCGGTCGCGCCGGTCAGGGCAAGGCGGGACAGGGCGACATCAATCAGGGTCAGCAGCAGTTCGAACCGCTCGGCGGCACCGCGCTGGGCCGCGGCTTCAGCCAAGGCCAGTGCACGCTGGCGGTCCATCCGGGGCAGGGTTCCCAGAATGGCGATGAGTTCGGCGTAAATCTCTAGCCCGCCCAGATTGATCAGCCGCACGGCATCGCCCACCGATCCGGCCGCCAGAGCCGCAAGGTGATCGGCCTGTTCCGGCAACTCCGCCCCGGTCTGTTTCAGGGCGGCTTGCATATCCTCGGAACCCAGCGGTGACAGGCGAAGCGTTCGGCACCGTGACCGGATCGTCGGCAAAAGGCGCGAGGGCTGGTGTGAGATCAGCAGCAGCGTTGTGCGGGCCGGGGGTTCTTCGAGCATCTTCAGAAGGGCATTGGCCGCGCTGACATTCATGTCGTCCGCGGTGTCGACGATCACAACGCGACGACCGCCATCGGCGGCGGACAGGCCAAAGAATTTCCCCAGCTTGCGGATATCGTCCACGACGATTTCATTGCGCAGCCGCCCCTGGTCGTTCAGTGACCGGGTGATCGCGGCCAACCCCGGTTCAGCGCCTGCCAGAATGCGGTGGGCGACAGGGTGATCCGGGTCAATCACCAGCGTTTCGGGGGGCGGCGGAGCGCCGAACAGTCCCTCATCCCCGGTCGCTGGTGTCGCCAGCAGAAATCGCGCGATACGCCACGCCAGCGTGGCTTTGCCGACACCTCGGGGGCCGGTCAGCAACCACCCGTGGTGCAACCGGTCCGAGGTATAGGCGCTCAGAAACGCCTGTTCAGCCTCGTTCTGTCCGAACAGGTGCTGCGTTTCGCGCGGATGGGGGGCACCGGGTGCCTGATCCGGGGTCGGGGTATCGTCGCTCATCAATCGTCTATCGCAATGCTTGCAAGACGATATCTGTCACATCCTGCGCAACGCTGTCCATGTCCCGGTTGCCGTCGATCACCCGAAAGCGGCTGGAAAATTCATCGGCCAGGGCCAGAAAACCCGCTCGCATTTTCTGTTGCAGGTCCAGCCCGAAATCCTCGAACCGTTCTTCCGTGCCCTGACGGCCCTTGGCCCGGGTCAGGCCGGTATGCGGGTCCATGTCGATCAGAACCGTCAGGTCCGGTTCGCGCCCGATCATGAGAGAGTGCAACTGGTCGACCAGCCCGCGCAGGTCACCGCGCGACAGGCCCTGATACATTCGCGTGCTGTCCGCAAAACGGTCGCAGATGACCACTTTACCCTCGGCAAGCGCCGGTTCAATCGTCCGCTCCAGATGATCTCGTCTGGCGGCGGTGAACAGCAGGATTTCCGTCTCGGCCGACCAGCGATCCGGGTCACCTTCCAGGACCAGACGGCGGATTTCTTCGGCACCCGGCGACCCGCCGGGTTCGCGCGTCAGAACGACATCATATCCCAACTGACGCAAACGCGCGGCAAGCATTTTCGCCTGTGATGACTTGCCCGATCCGTCGATGCCTTCAAAGGTCAGAAACAACCCGGTGCTCGTCACATCAAATCCAACGGGTTGCCGATGACATCGGTCAGGACTATGCCGCCGACGGTCATCATCCGTACCACAAACCCGCCGGATGCGACGTCATTGGCGGCCAGCAGCGGACGGCGGATTTCCGGCAGACCTTCGGGCTTGATGACCAGTTCGGCCAGTTGCTGGCCCTTGGCGATCGGCGCATTGACGGGGCCGTCATAAACCACTTCGGCCTGAATATTCTTGTCACCCAGCACCGGGAACAGCAGCGACAGGTCTTCTTCCGGAACCAGACCCACGGACTTGTCGGCGCCCATCCAGACCTGCGCTTCGGCTATCGGCGTGTCCGCACTGGCAACTGTCCTCTCGACAAAATTTCGAAACGACCAGTTAACCACGGCCTCAGCCTCCTCTGCGCGACGGGCGGTGCTGTCGAGGCCGGTGAGAACGAAGATCACCCGGCGGTCGCCTTGCTTGGCCGATCCAACTAGGCCGTAACCGGCCTCTTGCGTATGGCCGGTTTTCAGCCCGTCCGCACCGATCCCCAATTTCAGCAGCGGATTACGGTTGCGTTTGTTCGATGGTGCGCGTCCGTCGAACTCGAACTCCTCTTCGGCGAAGAGGGGGTAGTATTCCGGAAAGTCCGTAATCAGCCGATCCGCCAGTACGGCCAGATCGTGAACCGACATCATATGTCCCGCAGCGGGCCAGCCGTTCGAATTGGCGAAGTTGGAGTGATCCATGCCCATTTGCTTGCCACGCTGTGTCATATAGCGGGCAAACCCGGCTTCGGTTCCGTCCGGGCTCAGCGCCTCGGCGATGACAACGCACGCATCATTGCCCGACAGGACGATAATGCCGCGCAACAAATCCTCGACCCGCACACGATCCTGCGTGTTCAGGAACATGGTCGAGCCGCCATAGCTCATCGCGTGTTCCGAAACGGGCAGCGTTTCATCCAGCGTCAACCGGCCGTCACGCAGGGCCTCGAAGGCCACATAAAGCGTCATCAGCTTTGACATGGAGGCCGGAGGAAGAGGTTGGTCCGCCTCTTTGGACAAAAGAACCGTGCCGGTTGTCTGGTCCATCACGTAAGCCGCGCGGGCTTGGGTATCGAAGGCATGAGCAGGCAGTGCAAAAAGCGCCAGCCCAAGGGTCAAAACAGATGATCGCAGCGAGGATAGCACGGCGGCCTCCTTAGTTTCAGTTTTTGACAGTGAACGCGTCGGTAAAGCCAAGGTCCTTCACGTCGCTTTGCAGGGCGTTGCGTTCTGCACGGGTTGATGCAGGTCCAACCAGAACGCGCCAGACCGTCTTATCGTCGGTCTTCAACTCGCGTACATTGGCAGTCATGCCATTGCGCCGGATTTTTGCGGCCGCACTGTTGGCGTTGGCTTCGACATTGAAGGTTCCGACCTGGACAAATGGCTTGTTGATCGAACCAGAGGTCGCAGCCGCGGTGGCGGCGCTGGCCTGTGCCGGCTCTGCCGCATCAATGGCTGCTGCCGCGCCCTCAATCGGGTCGAGGGTTGTTTCCGTGATCTCGTCGGAGCGCTTCTTTTGCCACCATTTCCGTTTTGTCGGTTTTTCCGCAGGTGGCGTAACCGTCGGATCGGAAAGTGTCGCGGTCGGCGCAGCCTGTGCAGCCGTTTCCACTACCTCTTCGACCGTTTCCGTCGTGGCCTCAGCCGCTGGTTCGGCTGCCGCCGCAGCGACGCCCGCAGCGGCGACCGGTTCCTTCTTTTGCCACCACTTCCGCTTGGCCGGCTTCTCGGAATTCTCCGTATCGGCCGAGGCTGTTTCCGCCGCGGCTTCCTGCGGCTGGGCATCTTCGACCGGAGCGGTCTCTTCACTACTTGCGGTTTCGGTCGATTGGGCCTCTTCCGGCTCGACCTCTTCCGTTTCAACCGGCTTGCGCCTTAGCGCGATAACCTGCACTTTTGTCGGCGATCCGGCAAGAATACCCAGCTTTTCCGCAGCGGCCGATGACAGTTGCAGCGCCGGACCCGGCAGGTTTCTTTCCCGCCGGAATAGCGCGCCATTCACGGTCTTGTTGTTGGATGTATTTTTGATTGCAACCCGTTCCGGCTGCGTCACGTCCGGGTGGGCCACCCAAATACCGCCAAGGGACGGGCGCCCGTCCCACAACCCGGCCTCGGTCACCTGAAAGACCTCTGGCGCTTCAACCGTTTCCTGCGGGCCACCAGTGGAAATCGGGAAAAGTTCAACACTGCCGTTCTGAGTGTCGGAGTTCTGTGCGTCACCGCCTTCCGCCTCTGACAAGGCATCCCCCGAAGACAATGTTTCGTCGCATCCGGCCAAAACTGAAAGGGCCAAGGCCAAAGCCGCCAAAGATCGCGGATTGACGCGTGTCTCAGTCGCTCGTTTCATTTTGTCATCCCTTGCCTGAAGGGGTCTCGTTTCCTGAACCCCACCGCTGATCGCCGGTTCTGTCATGCCGGACTGATACGGTCTTTCCTGCAAAGCATAACGTGGGCGGGGTGTCATGGAAAGAGCGCTGCGCAGGCTTCGGCGAGATTTCCCTATTTGCTCTTGCCACCGTTTCCAGTTCACCGTAGACCCGGCCCCACGCGGGGAGGTGGCAGAGTGGTCGAATGCGGCGGTCTTGAAAACCGTTGGGCGTGAGAGCGTCCCCAGGGTTCGAATCCCTGTCTCCCCGCCACTCATATTCAGTCTCACTATATTCCGTCTTGATTGGAGCTCTCTGCTAGCCCACGGCCACAACACCGTTGGGAACGGGTGTTAAGTGCGCGACATAGAACAGGTCAAGAAGGCAATGATCCAAACGCCTTTTTTAGTTCCGGTTGGATTTGATCTCGTCGTGTTAACCCGCCTTGGTGAAGGCTGTTGCGGTTGGAGAGCGGGTCGAACTACCCGACCATTTCGGATTTAAGTGGTGCAGTTGCGGCTGCCGACGAGCGCGACTGGTATCACGCCGTATCCGGCGGCGTGTAGTTGAGAACCCGGAACGTAGCGCACGCCAGTTCGCGGTGGTTTCCTCTGTATTTGCTCCAAACCGTGCCCTGCCAATTGAGGTCATCCCATCGAGCAGTACCGAGAAGCTTTGTTCTGAAGCGCCGGGATAGTGTTTCTTCCACTCGGCAAATGCAGTTGACAAAGTCGTCAAATCATGGCGCGAGATGGCTTTGAGACACGATTGCGCGGCGTACCATTCGGTTTGGACAGCGCGCGTTTTTAATGCCGCCAGTAGCGATGTTACACGCGCTGAAAACGCCCAGATCGCTGCTGCGATAAATGCGATCAATCCCGGCACAAGCCAAAACACTTTAGTCAAGTGCCATGCATTTGCGTCTTCTGCATTGCCAGAAGCAGCGCTGCGAATAGATACTTCAATAATCGGTAACGTCGCGGTTTCCAACTGTCCTGTCTCGATGTTGAACCAATCGATCGACACTTCCGGCAATGCGACGTCCCCTTCGCTCTGAGCGACATAAGCGGTTATTTCAGTGCGCGTCCCCACCAACAGACCGCGGTCCTCATTCTCGTCGATTTGAGGATCCTTTGGATAGGCACGCATGCTTTCTCCCTCGGGTGCGGGAGTTAGGCGAGGGATCATAATTGGCGAAGTGCCTGTGATTTTTGCTGTAACGGTCCTCGTCACGGCCCCACCAACAGACAGATCGGTATCTCCGTCAATCTGTTGTTGAAGTTCGAACCCGCTGGCGATGACCAGCGGATCGAGCACAGATGCCCCGTCGGGGATGGTGGCAGCAAAAGTCAGTTCGGGAATGGAGCCAGAGAATGTCACCGGCTCATTTGTGTCCAGGTTGGCATAGGTAATAGTTACGTTTTCCGGCGGTAGGGAATAGCTGCCAGCCGCGAGCGGGTAGAGGCGATAGCTGCGGCGTACGCCCGACCAGGTTTCCCCTTCTATAATTTCGCTGATGGGCCCTGAAGCTCGCTCGGGTTGGCGAACCAGCAACGATCGAACTTCGACTGCTGGAAAGACCGGCGGTTCGGGCATCCATGTTGGTACAAGGATAGAAATTCGCAGCAGCAGTGGCTGACCGACGATTGCGCTGTCGCTTTCCAACTCGGCTGTAATGCGTGGGTCTTGCGCGGTTGCGTCGCTGACCGCACAGCATAGAAAGGATATCGCGATCAAAATGCGGATCATGTACCTTTCTCGCTATTGTCGTAGAGGAACCGGCTGCGGAGGAAATCCCCCATCTCGGTGTCGATGCTGTCGATCCATTGGTCCGGAGAGAGCCCAGTTGCCTCGTCCATTGGCGCGTCGACCTGCGTGGTTACTCCGCGTTGAGTTGCGTTGTCGAATGTCATGTCGTCTGCCCCGATGCCACTTTCCTCGCCGGTGTCGGATTGCTCGCGAGTAGTTTCGACCTGTTCGACAATAGCCCAGGCGATTTCGGCGTTTTTGGCGGCGGCAGGAAAATCAGGCTGAAGGTCCAGCGCGGTTTCAAAGGCGCGTGCACCGGCACGGTATTCACGGTTTCCGATCCGTGCCAGACCTTCGGAAAATGCTGCCTCGGCACTGTCCAACCCGATGAATACTTCTGTGGCTTCCTCATAGCGGCCTGCGCGCAACAATGCGTGGCCTTTCCACATCGGGTCAGCGAACAAATCGACGGCTTGTGTAAACTCCTTGTTTTGAAAGGCTATCTGTCCTTGTTGATCAGGTGTCAGAAACCAATCCTTCCATCCATCGGCATGTGCACTTCCCGGTAACTGAAGCGTGGTGATAACAGTGATGGCGGCGCCCCAGCGCATGGTCCAGCCCCGGCGGAACCACAGCAACGCAATGAATGCAGCAGGCCATAGCAGCACCCAGCCACGATCATCCCAATCCAGACGCTCATCGTTCTGCTGCGCCGCTTGTTGAACCGAGGTTAACTGCCGTTCAATCTGCACGATGTCCCGGTCATCGGCAGTTAATCCAACAGCCGAAACGCCTGTGAGCCCGGTGATCTGGGCGGGGATTTGATCGGAAGGCACGGCAACCAACATCGCCACTGGCGGTTGTTCGGGGTCGCTATTTATGAATGCCGCGACCATTGCCGGATCAAGATCGTCCAGCACAAAGAGGATCGCTCCGGGTGTTTCCGCAGCCTCCAAAATTCCATGGGCCAAATCCAATGCGGCGGCGGCATCATCCCCTTCCGCCGGCATTACCTTGGGGTCTAACCCTTGCAATAGAGGGCGCAGAATATCGGGGTCTTCGGTTAGCGGTGCGACCCGATGTGCAGTTCCTGCATAGGCCACAAGCGCAGTGCGCCCGCCAGCCCGCGCGGCGATTAGGTCTAGGATTTTGAACCTTGCGCGATCCAACCGAGAGGGTGCGAGATCGGTTTCCTCCATCGAATGCGTCACCTTGAGCGCCACCACTAGTGATGCGGTTTCCGCGATCAGCGGGTTTGGGATACGATTCCATGAAGGACCAGCCGCGGAGATTGCCAGCAGACTCAAACAGAGCATAACGCTGTCGACTGGTTGGACACGCCGCCAGGTGTTTGATCCAACTTGCAAAGCCTCTGCCAGATGCGGGGCGAAATTCCGGATGTCTTGTTTGTCCTGTTTGGGACCGTGCCTTGCGATGTACCAAAGTAGCCCAATAACCGGCAAAAGCAGCAACCAGACAGGGCGAAGGAAGTGGAAGGCATCAAGAAAACTGTTCATGCCCGCCTCAAAGTCCGTGAAGCGAGCAGAGCAACAAGTGTTCCTATGCCCAGCAAGGCAGCAAACAAACTCACTGCCCAAACGAGCGAAAAGGTCGGGCGATAACTGGTTTCTTCGACGATCCGTGGTGCCATGGCGTCGATCTGCTCGTAGACTAGCGACAAGGCGGCGCTGTCATCGGCAAAAAAGAAGGCGCCGCCGGTGCGGGCTGCGATATCCTCCAACGCTGTCAGATCTACCCAGTTTTCACCTGTTCCTTCAGGGTCACCGACGCCGATCGTCTGAATAACAACGCCCTTGTCAGAGGCGATTTCGGCGGCGTTGACCGGAGAGACCCGGCTGTTGGTGTCTGCACCATCGCTTAGCAAGATGATCAGGCGGTCCTCAACTTCGCTGCTGTCAAACATACGGATCGCCAACCCGATAGCATCTCCAATCGCAGTGTTCGGCCCGGCCATGCCCACTTGTGTCTGATCAAGGAACTCCTCCAGGCTTTGCAGATCCTCAGTGAAAGGGGCCTGCACAAAGGCCCGCGTACCGAAGACGATCAGGGCAATTCGGTCACCATCGCGTTCGGTGATAAAGGTTTTGAGCACATCGCGGACAGCGTCCAAGCGTTGCATCCTTTGTCCATTTTCACCTATGAAATCTCGCTGGTCCATCGAGCCTGAGATATCAACGGCAAGAACAACATCGCGGGCGGATTTTTCAATCACAACAGGATCGCCAAGCCGTTGAGGGTGTGTCAGACCGATCACGATCATTGTCCAGACCACTAGTGTAGTGATGATCTGAACTCTGCTCCGGTGCAGCACTGTAGCACCCGCCTGTGGCGTGGCACCCGCTGCCACTGTCAACTGTCGGAAAAAGGGGGTTCGGATTGCAGTGACCTCCTCGCGGTGTGGCGGCAGAAACCGCCACACCAGCCAGGGTAAAGGCAGAAGGAGCAAGAGCCAGGGATACACCAAGGTAATCACGTCAGACCTCTTGCTTTAGCTGTTTGTGGGTTACGATCCAGTCGCGCGCCAAGCTGGTCAGCTCTGGTGACGGTGGAACCGGGCGATAGGGGGCTTGCGTTACGATGCGCCCTGGGCCATTCGAAAACCGGTCATCACCCATGGTCTGATCGAGAAAGCGCAACCAGTTTTTGTCGACCAAGCCCGCAACCTCGTCTCGCGGAAATCCGGCCAAAGCTGCGCGGCGCAAGATATCGGCGACGCAAGCGGGATCATCCCCAGTTTCGTCCAGCGCGCGTAAAGCTACACGGCGATAGGCATTGACATGGCGGTGCTTAATGGCGCGGCGAATTAGCCAAAAGGCCAGCAAGGCAAGTGCCAGCCCCAACCAAATCCAACCAACCGTTTGCGGCATCATCGAGATAGGCGCAGGTTCCGGAGCAGGCTCCAGAAGGTCGATCAATTCGACAAGGTTGAGATCTTGCAGATCTGGGTTCATGAGGCACCCAATAGACGCGAGACTTGATCCAGAGCAGGGGCGTGTGTCGACAGCTGTAGGAATGGCAGTTGGTATTTTTGTGACCAGCCTCGTATTAGCGCGAGTCGGTTTTGAGCAAAGGCTTCTATCTTTTTGTGGGTTTCGTCGGAGGATGTGTCGATCTCGGCCTGCGTTCCACCATCCGATATGGCAAGGTGTGCATTTGCCGGCACATGAGTGGCGATCGGGTCGGCAATGTTGAACAGGAGAACGTCGTTATGCCTGGCGAGGCCGCGGATCAGTAGCTCGGAACTGGCATCTACACCGTCGAAATCGGAGAAGATCAATACGAGATAGTTTGTCTTAGTAATCCGGGCGGCAGAGCGCAGCATCCGGTTGAACAGATCTGGCCGGGTGGCCTGATTCCGAGCGGACAACCTCTGGTTGGCTTCAGCGACTGAAGCCAGCAGTCGACGCAAGGCCAATGGTGAACGGACGGGCCTATGTTCGGCGATGGCGTCGTCCGAAAAGACCAACCCGCCAACCCGATCACCTTGCGTCAATACCAATTGCGCGGCGATGGCAGCGGCCTCGGCTGCAATGACCGATTTCATGTAAACTTGGCTGCCAAAGAACATCGACATGCGTTGATCTACCAGCAGCAGCGTGGGGCGATCGCGTTCTTCCGTGTAGACCCGGACATGAGGTGTGCCAGTGCGCGCCGTTACTTTCCAATCCAGTGTGCGGATATCATCACCGGGCAGATAAGCGCGCAGTTCTTCAAAATTTAGCCCTCGGCCCCGCAGTTTCGAGGTGTGGCGTCCGTTCAGAACCGAATTTGCCGGTTGTCGAGGCAAGAAGCTCAGCTGTAACGCGCGCCATTTGAGCGAGACCAACTGGCGTAGGTTGACATGGATACGGGGATCATGTCCGAGTTCTGCAATCGCTGTCGTCTGCATCATTGGAATACCATCCTTGGCCAAAGGCCTGCCTTCATGGCAAGGCAACCAGTTTGATGATCTCGGTGGTGACCTCATCCTGCGACAGGCCCGCGCCCTGCGCCTCGAAGCTCAGCGTTATGCGGTGTCGGAACACGTCATGGGCAATCGCCCGAACATCAAGCGGATCAACATAGTCCCGCCCGGCCAGCCATGCATGAGCGCGGCTACATTTGTCCAAAGCGATCGAGGCGCGTGGGCTGGCACCGACCTCTATCAAGTTCGCCAACTCTTCGCTCAGGGCTGCTGGGGTTCGTGTGGCATAGACCAGATCGGCAAAGTAACGTTCCATTGCTTCCGCTACGTGAATCTCAGAAATCTCTGCGCGGGCATCAAAGACGGACTGTTGCTCAATGGGGGCGGGCTTGACTGTGTCGGACTTCTTTGGCTGACTGACTAACTGCTCCTCACCGCGGACCAGACGAATAACTTCGACCTCGTCCTCGACAGGTGGATAAAGAATGTTCACGTGCATCAGGAACCGGTCCATCTGTGCTTCGGGCAGAGGATAGGTGCCTTCCTGTTCGATGGGGTTTTGCGTGGCCATGACGATGAACAAGGGTTCCATCTTATGGGTCGTGCCCGACACCGTGACCTGGCGTTCTTCCATAGCCTCCAGAAGCGCGGCCTGCACTTTTGCGGGCGCGCGGTTGATTTCGTCTGCCAGCACGATGTTGGCAAAGATCGGTCCCGGCTCAAACCGGAATTCAGACGTACCGCCACCCTGTACGTAAACCTCTGTTCCAGTGACATCCGAAGGCAGCAGATCGGGTGTGAACTGGATTCGGCTGAACTGCGCGTCCAGGTTTTTTGCCATTGCCTTGACGGCGCGTGTCTTGGCCAGCCCCGGTAGCCCTTCAATTAACAGGTTGCCATTGGCCAGCAGGCCAATCAGTAGACGTTCAACAACCTCGGTCTGTCCGATGATGGACTGCCCGATCCGAGCCCTAAGATCGAGGATATGATCACGTGCAGACACGGGGTGAACTCCGTCACAGCCCAAAATCTATTTCCACACCCTTAACGAGTGCGTTTTTATCGACGTTCAATTTTTGCGAGAAAAAGATAGCGCGCACCCCGCCGTCACAATGTTGAATTCAGTCAGCTTTCAAAGACACCTGAAATCGTGCCCGAGGTCCTGTCTGCTCGGGGTCCAGACTAATTTGAGTAATAGCACAAATCAATTTTTTAACACGCACATTCAAGTTTATGTGTAAGTTGAAGCTACTTTCTATTTCTCGAACAGGGTTAGAAAACATGCTTGCTGCCTTTGAACCTCGACGCATTGTGCGCCTACTAATCACATGGACCTGTGCGGCCTTTCTGGCCGTTTCAGCCACCGCGCAAGAGCAAAAGCCAAATATTCTTGTTATCTGGGGTGACGATGTCGGTCAGTCCAACATCTCAGCCTATACGATGGGTTTGATGGGTTATCACACGCCCAATATCGACCGAATTGCCGATGATGGCATGATCTTTACAGACTATTATGGCGAGCAATCCTGCACGGCCGGGCGGTCCTCGTACATCATGGGGCAATCGGTTTTTCGAACCGGTTTGTCCAAGGTGGGGCTACCAGGCGCTGATCTAGGCATGCAAGAGGAAGACCCTACCATCGCAGGTTTGCTAAAAGCCGAAGGCTATGTGACTGGTCAGTTTGGCAAGAACCATTTGGGTGACAAGGACGAGCATCTACCGTCTAACCACGGTTTCGATGAGTTTTTTGGAAATCTTTATCACCTAAACGCCGAAGAAGAGCCGGAGAACGAAGATTATCCCGGCGATCAGGTACTGGCCGATGGCCGCACTTTCCGGGAGACCTATGGCCCGCGTGGCGTGATCAAGTCCAAGGCCGATGGCACGATCGAGGATACTGGCCCACTAACCAAAAAACGCATGGAAACGGTGGATGACGAAACCGTCGCCGCTGCCATCGACTTCATCAAGCGTGCGCACGAGCAAGGGCAGCCCTTTTATGTCTGGTGGAACGGAACACGGATGCACTTTCGGACCCATGTGGCTGACGACCGGCGTAAGCCGGGCAACGACGAATATACCGACGGGATGCTGGAACATGACATGCATGTCGGCCAATTGCTGGACCTGCTAGACGAGTTGGGCATCGCCGACAACACCATCGTGCATTATTCGACTGACAATGGCCCGCATATGAATACCTGGCCGGATGCCGCGATGACCCCGTTCTGGGGTGAAAAGAACACCAACTGGGAAGGTGGCTGGCGGGTACCCTCGATGGTGCGCTGGCCCGGCCTGATCGAGCCCGGCTCGGTCTCGAACGAGATCATGCACCATATGGACTGGCTGCCGACTTATTTGGCCGCCGCGGGCCGTGACAACATCAAAGAGGAGTTGATTCAGGGCGGCGTTCAGGCCATCGGACGTGAATACAAGGTGCATCTGGATGGCTATAACTTCCTGCCCTATTTCAAGGGCGAAGTGGAAGAGGGGCCGCGTAAGGAAATTTTCTATTTTTCGGATGACGGCGACTTGACGGCGCTGCGGTATGACGACTGGAAGCTAATCTTCCTTGAGCAGAAGGCGTGGGGCACCCTGCGCGCTTGGATGGAACCTTGGACGGAGCTGCGCATCCCCTTGATCATCAACCTGCGCCGTGACCCCTATGAGCGCGCCTACCGGACCTCGAACACCTATTATGACTGGTTGCTTGACCGCGCCTATTTTCTGGTCCCGGCGCAGCAGTATGTGGGCAGTTTCCTGGCGACATTCCAGGAATTCCCGCCACGCCAGAAGGCCGCCAGCTTCAATCTGGAGCAGGTGATGGAAAAGATGATCGCTCCGGTGGGCGACTGATCCTCGTTATTGGATCAAGCTGGGCCGCCGCACAGTGGCGGCCCTTCTTCTCAATGACCGGGAAAGTACTTTGTTATGCTTCGTCTTTTTTTGATTCTCTCGTTTCCTTTCATTGTCTCTGCGGCGCTCGCAGACCCGTTGCCATCCTGGAATGACACTGACAGCAAGGCACGGATCATCTCGTTTGTCGAAAGCGTCACCGATACCATGTCCGATGACTACGTTACCCCGTCCGACCGCATCGCGGTCTTTGACAATGATGGCACGCTTTGGGGTGAGCAGCCGGCATATTTCCAACTGATCTATGCTGTCGACGCGTTTCAGAAGATGGCGCAGAATAATCCAAACCTGATTACGTCTGATGCACTCCAGGTTGCGGCAGAGGGCGATTACAGGGCTCTTGCGGAAGGGGGCAAGGAGGCTGTGCTTGAGGTTTTGAGCACCACCCATAGCGGCCTGAACGTCGATGACTTTCAGGCCAGCGTTGCCGAATGGGTGGCGACGGCCAAACACCCGGTCACCGGGCTGCGCTATGACCAGATGACTTATCAACCGATGGTGGAATTACTACGATATTTGCGCGACGAAGGGTTCAAGACATACATTGTCTCCGGCAGTGGGATCCATTTCATGCGGGTCTTTGCTGAGGCCGCTTATGGCGTCCCGACCGAACAGGTCATCGGCACCTATACCGAAACCTCCTATGAGGTGATCGACGGCGTTCCAACCATCGTCAAACAGCCTGCAATCGGTTTTGTCGACGACAAGGAAGGCAAACCGATCAATATCGACCGGATCATCGGTAAGCGGCCACTCATTGCTGGTGGAAACTCGGACGGCGATTATGCGATGATCGAATGGACCACGGCCGGTGACGGACCTCGGCTTGGTTTGATTGTGCATCACACGGATAGTGAACGCGAAGTGGCCTATGCTTGTGATAGCCATATCGGACGGCTGTGTGACGGGCTTAAAAACGGCCCGGATCTGGGCTGGCTCGTTGTTGATATGACTAGGGACTGGTCGCGCGTCTATACTGGCGCGCAATAGCCCGGAAAAAGACCCCAATCCAGCCTTTCGCTGATCAGTTCAGTGCCCATGTTCAGATGTGCCGCAATCGCTGGAGTGTCTTGTCTGGATTTACCGGTCGCGTCATTGGCGCAAGAACCCGCTTATGTCGGCTCATCGACTTGCACCGAGTGCCGTGTCGCCGCCTCTGCGTGGAGCTGCTCACACCACGTGCTTGCTTGGACGGAGCCGTCGTCGGACACAGTGATTGCTAGTTACGATGGCACAACCTTTCGTCTGATGGCATGAGTGTCTAGTTCAGCATCGATGGGGATATTTACCGATCAGCCGTCACGGACAGGGAAGGGGTTACAGCCGCGTACTCAACATCCTGTTGTGGGCGTCGCCTATAACTGTTCGAAACCGAACCTGGCCGTTTGCGGAACTTTGACGTGATCCGGGATGCGGAAGAGGAGCGCCGATATGACCTCTATCCAGATCAGGATCTACTGCCGGATGACCGATTGCATTGGACCAGCCGTTACAAAAAACGGAACGCCCGGTGCGCTGAATGTCATGCCACCGGGTTCGAAAAGAACTATGATCGGATTGCGCGTACTTACGATTCGACCCACGCAGAATTCGGTGTTGGTTGCCAAGCCTGCCACGGTCCGAGCTCGAGTAATTTGAGCTGGGCCGCCGGGCGCGAGTTTGCCAACGGCAACGGTCAGTTGAACGCACTCGGACTGACTCTAGATTTCAATGAGGGTGCCGAGGTGACGATCCAGCAATGCGCCACCTGCCATTTGCGGGCTGCAATCACAGTATTTCGATCCATTGACCAACGGCGGTGAGCTGCACTGCGGCGTAGCCAGTTGAATTGGAAGCCCTGTGTGGGTAGTGCATTGCAAGTGTTTTCTGCGTTGATGGCGGCAATCCGTCAGTACCGTCGTGTGTTCGGCCTGTTGACACAGCCAGTGTTGTCGACTGCTGGCTTTGATGAGTTCCGCAAGCAAGGTTCCTATCGGCGATACGACCTCGGGGGGCCGCGACTTTCCTCGGAGTGTCCTGGCTTTTGGTAGATTTACATCCGCATCATCACATCAAACGTCTTGGGGAATCTCAAGTCCGCCACAGAAAAGCAGTCGGAACGCGTGGAGCGCTCCGACCTTTATCTTCAGTTGGACTGCGAAGCTGACCTAAGTTGGCTTTCAAGACATATCCTTCATGCGGCACGAAGAGGTAGTTGGCCGCAGTATCTATATGCATTGACGTCACTGGCGATAGCGCGTTTTCAATCCAATTGAGCGCCGGTTCAATGTCTGATGAGATCGATTTCCCCGACGCGCATAATCGAGACGTCACCATCAACGTCCCATTCGATATCCGGCACATTTGCACCCGTGCAGGTGTTGATCTCGCTGTCTAGTTCGAAGGCACGCATCACCTCGACCGCTGCGCTTGTCATATTGTCGTGCTGCGCAAAATGACCGAAATGATCACAGTCCTGGGTGCGAACAGTTGGGCTCGGTGCATCTTCGGCAGACGCCTTCGCCACCACAATGTCGTTGGGAGTCCCGACCGCAGCATCGATGCCAGATCTGACCGCCCCGGCAACAAGCGCGCGCACCTCCCAGCCTGTGACCTGAGGCGCTTTCCCGGATACCGCCCAGGTAGGAAGGGCACCGTTTTTCTGCTCGCGCGCGGCGAGGTCTTTGATAAACGTCGAGACCAGATTCCCGACAGGTTGCAGATCGTCAATGCCTTCGATCCGTTTGACGTGCTTGAGGTAGCAGAAGAGCATGTCGAGCGCGATCAGCTGGTCCGACTTGCCCATGAGCAGCAAATAGGAACCTTCATATCGCCCCGGCAACTTAGCCAGATCAGCACCGGCATGCGGCGTCCCAAACGTCGCAAAGAACTTGATCCGGTCCTCCCATCCGTTGTTGCGGGACAGTAGATGCTGGATCGCGCGCCGCGTGGCCAAACCGCCGCGTGAATGCGTGATTAGGGCAATCTTCGTGCCCGCGTCTTCGAATCGATTTATGAGCTCGTCTGCCAGCGCCTGCCCGCTATCGTCGATCCCGCAAAAGGTATCATGCGGAAAACCAATGTGGCCGACCTGGCCGAACACATCTTCTACGCAAACCCGGTCCAAGCCACCATCAGCGTAGAGCTTGATGCGAAGCGACGACCAGGCGTCACGGAACCCGTCAAAGGTCTTGGCATCCGTCGAGAATAGCCCGTGTACGTACACGATTGCCATGGAGTGTCTTTGCGGATCATAGGTCAAGACAGTGTTTTGCTGGTCGAGGCGATCCAGTGGCATTGCGCCGTGACCGTAGGTCATCGCCCGCGCTCGGAGCTCTTCAACGAACCAGGAGGCCGCTTGCGGTGCGCCGGTAAAGTTCGGGCGGACCCAGCCATAGGCTGCCAGCATCCACTTGGCTGTTGCATAAAACCCTTTCAGTGCCATCAGCGATACAGATAGTGAGCCGTGCTGCAAAATGAGCATTGGAAGTTCTGCTTTCGATTCAACAAAGCACTCGCGGTCGTCGTCGCCCTTCTTCCAAGCGAAGACGACGCCGACGCCCTTTTCACCGAAGCCAGGTGACAAAATCGCAGCTGCCAATCCCTAGCAGCCGGCAACAAGTGTTTCGAGCGGAGTGAAGTCTCGACCGAGTTCCGACGACCCTGATAGCAATCGCTCCATTCGGTCAGAGTCCGGTCGAGACACCGGTTGACCTGGCAACTGGTTCAGGTTGTTGATGAATCGCCGTTCCTGCTCGACGATTAAGTCAAACGAATCAAGAGCGTCTAGCGCTGAATCCAGTATCCATCCTACCTCCTGCGCAGTCTCCAGCAGGAGCGTCACAGACCCACCTACTCTGATAGGGAGGCTGGGCGCCATTAGTTCACGAATTTCGTCGGCACTAACATCATGTGTTTCGGTGGCGATCTCTTGTCCGTAATCTAATCGCTGCATGACCTGTCCTGACTATGCTTTGTCCTCTTCGAAGCAGTGTGTGCGGCTCCGGCCTGCGCATTCTCATCCCAACCGAATTGCCGCTGCCTGAAGTCCATTAAAAAAATATCCGGCGCCTGCCCATTAATCACACGGTGTGATCGCGGCGGCCGCTCTCACCGGACACCCGATGTCCAGATATTCTGGCCTCATCAGTCAAAGCCGCGAGGAGAACGAGCGTGGAACAGTATGTCGGACTGGATGTATTTCTGAAAGAGTTTTCGGTTTGTGTGGTGGACGCTGACGGTGCTGTCGTGCACCGTTCGCTGCACCGGCTGCTGGAAAGGATTGGTCTGCAGATCATCTGCACTTATGCTCGCCTGGCCCGCACGGCGCTGTCGGCAAAGCTGAACAAGTCCAACAAGGCGAATGCCGAAGGAGCGGGTAAGAATCGACAGTCCATGGCACCGCTAAACCGTCTATGCAGACCTTGGCACTGGCGCAGCGAATCGGCGCTTTGTACCGCGTGTTGGACCTTCCGATGGCGACTTGATCATCATACGTCGGTAGCAAATGACGGCTTTGCGGGCTGCGATTGCGGCATCTTGAATGCTCGGCGAGGTCGGCTTTGGACCGCGCATGTAGGCGGCCTAGCGTTTTTAGATTTCAATGGCTTCAGCAATGTCCAGGGCATCCGCAAGTTCAACACCAAGATACCTGACCGTGCTGTCCATCTGTGTGCGCCCTAACAAAAGCAGGACGGCGCGAAGGTTGCCAGTTTTCTTGTAGATCTGAGTGAATTTCCTTCGTCGCATCGAATGGGTGCCGTATGCACCGGCTTCCAGTCCGATCGACGTGACCCAGTCCCGAACAATCCGCGCATACCGGTGTGTCGACACGTGAGGGCGTTCGTGAAATCGGCCAGGCCAAAGATACTCTGATCCAACCATCTGTTCGTCTTCTATAAAATTTTCGACGGGTGCACGGGTGCCTTCCGATATCTCAAACCGGACTGGCTTCTGCGTATTGCTTTGCGGCACTGAAGCGCGTTCATTGATCCGGCCAGACGCCATTACATCCACAACTTTCATCTTCACAAGTTCGCAGCCTCGAAGATTGCTGTCGATTGCCATGTTGAAAACGGCTAGATCACGATGGTTCTTTGCCAATTCAAGCCGCACCCGGATTGCCCTGACTTGCATTGGTTTCAGTGGCCGCTTCTGACCAACGATTCGGCCGTTGTTCCAGGTTGGGCGAAGCGCGCGAATGGCAGGTAAGTTTGTTGTTTCCATGACTGGTCCTCCGATCCGCCATGCCCTCCCAAAACGACAATACCACGATGACAGTTGTCGGCTGACACAGAGCAAGGCTCGCCAGAACTCCTGAACCACACCCGCTAATGGTCTTTGCGGACCGAGACATCTTGGCAACCGCCAGCAAATTGGGGAGCGCATTTGCCAAGGTGCCGGTCACGCCAAGACCGGCACACTTTTGCTCCGCCTCGTAACCGAATATTGCTCCGCCGTTGACGTAATAATACCTCTGCGCCGGACCTGCGGGGGCGAGAGCGCATACGTCTGCTTCCGTGCTCAATGCGGGCCAAGATCACGCGGCGGCGATCTGGCGCGCCTTTTCAACCATAACCTCTGCTTGCCGGATCGAGGCATAGTCGATTAGACGACCATCCAGCGAAACTGCTCCTTTGCCCGCGGTTTCGGCCTCGGCCATAGCAACGAGGATACGCTGCGCCTTGGTGACTTCGGCATCGCTGGGCGACATGACCTCGTTCGCCAGAGTGATCTGGCTGGGGTGGATGGCCCATTTGCCTTCGCAGCCCAACACCGCTGCCCTTTTGGCAGCTGCCTTGTAACCCTCGGGATCCTGGAAATCACCAAACGGGCCGTCAATCGGACGCAAACCGTTGGCACGGGCGGCAACAACCATGCGTGCCAGCGCATAGTGCCACATATCGCCCCAATGCGTCGCGCGCGCCGCATCACCATCCGGGTCGGTCAGAACCGAATAGTCCGGATTCACGCCACCTATGATCGTGGTTCGTGCGCGGGTTGAGGCTGCATAGTCCGCCACACCGAAATGCAGGCTCTCATTGCGTTTCGAGGCCGCTGCGATCTCGCTGACATTCTGCATACCCAAGGCGGTCTCGATGATATGCTCGAACCCGATGCGATTCTTGTAGCCCATCGCGTCTTCGATCTGGGTGATCATCATGTCGACGGCATAGACATCCGCCGCGGTGCCGACCTTGGGGATCATGATCAGGTCCAGCCGCTCTCCGGCCTGTTCTACCACATCCACCACATCGCGATACATATAATGCGTGTCCAGCCCGTTGATACGCACCGACATAGTCTTGGTGCCCCAGTCGATATCGTTTAGGGCCTGAATGATGTTCTTGCGTGCCTGCTCTTTCTCGTCCGGTGCAACCGCGTCTTCGAGGTCGAGGAAGATCACGTCCACATCCGATTTGGCGGCTTTTTCGAACATGCCGGGCTGGCTGCCCGGTACGGCGAGTTCGCTGCGGTTCAGGCGCGCGGGGGCCTGTTCTATGGCATAAAAGCTCATGAGTTTGGTCCTTTGAAGAAGGGTGCGTCAGATCACGCGGTCACGGGGTGGGCGGCCTGCGAAGAAGTCGCCCAGATTGTCCAGCACGCGAAAACCCATGGCCTCGCGCGATTCCTTTGTGGCGCTGCCCAAATGCGGCAGCATCACCAGATTGTCGCATTGCAACAGGTCCGGGCTGATGCGCGGTTCGCCGTCGAAGACGTCCAGAGCGGCCCCGCCGATCGTGTCGAACATCAGCGACTGGACCAGGGCGCGCTCGTCCACCACTTCGCCGCGTGCGGTGTTGATCAGGAATGCTTCGGGCTTCATAAGGTCCAGCCTGCGCCCGTTGATCAAATGCCGGTTCGCGGCCCCGCCGGGGCAATGCAGCGAAACGAAATCGCAGTGCGGCAGCAATTCGTCCACTGTTTCCACCTGCGTGGCGTTGAATTGCTTTAGCACATCGGGCGACACAGCACTGCGGTTTTGCACGAGGATTTTCATGCCAAACCCGTGATGGGCGCGACGGGCCATTTCCTGACCGATGCGACCAAAACCTATGATGCCAAGCGTCTTGCCGCTGACCTTGGTGCCGACCAAGTGGGTTGGACGCCAACCAGTCCAGCCGCCCGAGCGCAACTCCCGCTCGCCCTCACCCGCGCGACGGGCGGCCATCAGCAGCAACGTCATGGCCAGATCGGCGGTGCATTCGGACAGAACGTCCGGCGTGTTGGTGACTGTCATGCCCAGATCGCGCGCCGCTGGTTCACAGATATGGCTATACCCCACACCATAGTTGGCGAGGATCTTGGTCTGCGCGGCAGGCACGTCCAGCGCCTCGGCGCTGAGCGTGTCAGTCACGGTGGGCAGAACGGCATCATATTTCTTGAGCGCGTCCCGAATTTCGGTTGGGGACATTGGTTTGTCCCCGGTATTCAGCACAGTGTTGTAGCTTTCGGCCAGTTGCGCCTCAACGGCGGCTGGCCAGCGACGGGTGACAAGGATCGAAGGTTTGACCATCACGCAGCCTTCCCCATTACACGGGCGATGGTTTCGCCGATGACCGCAGGGTTTTCTGCCACGGTGACACCCGCTGCGGACAGGATTTCCACCTTCTCGCTGGCGCTTTCGCCAAAGGCCGAGATGATGGCACCTGCATGACCCATGGTCCGGCCCTTGGGTGCGGTCAAACCCGCGACATAGGCGATCACCGGCTTGGTGATGTGGTCGCGGATGTATTCCGCCGCTTCGGCTTCCTGAGGGCCGCCGATCTCGCCGATCATGGCGATGACATGGGTATCTTCGTCTTCTTCAAAACGCTGAAGAATATCCTTGAAGGATGATCCGTTGATCGGGTCGCCACCGATCCCGACGCTGGTCGAGACACCAATCCCGCGCTCTTTCAGTTGCGCCGCGGCTTCATAACCCAGCGTACCCGAGCGCCCGATGATCCCCACATTTCCGGGCAGATAGATATGACCCGGCATGATCCCCAGCAGCGCCTTACCGGGGCTGATGGTTCCGGCACAGTTCGGGCCCGTCAGTACCATGCGCTTGTCCTTGGGATAGCGATACATATAGCGCTTGACGCGGATCATGTCCTGCGCAGGGATGCCGTCAGTGATGCAGACGCAATAGCGGATGCCAGCATCTGCGGCCTCCATGATCGAATCCGCCGCAAATGGGGGCGGTACGAAGACGAGGCTGGCTTCGGCACCGGTGGCTTCGACCGCCTGTTTGACGGTGTCGAATACGGGTACGCCTTCGACGGTCTCTCCGCCTTTTCCGGGAACAACGCCACCAACGACGTTGGTGCCATATTGCACCATATCCTTGGTATGCAGGCGCGCCATGCGTCCGGTGATGCCCTGAACGATAACGCGGGTGTCGCGGTTCAGAAGAATGCTCATTACACGGCCCTCATCTTGGTGTTTTGGGACAGGTCATTGCGCCATGCGCCCACGGCGCGCTCGGCAGCTTCCATCAGAGTTGTTGCGCGGATGATCGGCAGGCCCGATTTGGCGAGGATTTTCTGGCCTTCCTCGACATTAGTGCCTGCCAAACGCACGATCACGGGCAGATCGATCTCAAGCTCGCGCAGCGCCTGCACGACGCCTTCGGCAACCCAGTCGCATCGATTGATGCCAGCGAAAATGTTGACCAGAACCGCCTGAACATTGTCATCGGAAAGAACCAGTCGAAACGCCTTGGCCACCCGCTCGGGTGAAGCGCCACCGCCGATGTCCAGAAAGTTTGCAGGCTCACCACCGGCCAGCTTGATCGTGTCCATCGTGGCCATGGCCAGACCGGCGCCGTTCACGATGCAGCCGATATTGCCGTCCAGCCCGACATAAGACAGACCGCGATCTGCCGCCCGGCTTTCGCGCGGGTCTTCCTGGCTTTTGTCGCGCAGCTCCGCGATCTGCGGGTGACGGAACAGAGCGTTGTCGTCAAAGCTCATCTTCGCGTCCAGCGCCAGCACCCGGTCGTCGCCGGTGATAACCAGCGGATTGATCTCGACCATAGTCGCATCCAACTCGCTGAAAGCGGCGTAGCAACCCTGAAGGGTCCGGACCATATGCTGGATCAGGCGGGGTTCGAGTCCCAGATTGAACGCAATCTCGCGCGCCTGGAATTCCTGCAGACCTACGGCGGGTTCGACAATCGAGCGCACGATGCTGTCGGGGCGTTCTGCGGAAATCTCTTCGATCTCCATTCCGCCTTCCGACGAGGCCACGATCATCACCCGCTGGCTGGAGCGGTCGAGCACAAAGCCCAGATAGATCTCGCGATCAATCGGCACAGCGGCTTCCACGTAGACGCGGTAGATGCCTTTGCCTTCGGGACCGGTCTGATGCGTCACCAGCTTGCGGCCGAACATCTCGTCGCAGGCGGCGTAGATTTCGCTTTCCGAATTGCACAGTTTCACGCCGCCCGCCTTGCCGCGTCCACCGGCGTGGACCTGAGCCTTTACGATCCACTTGTCGCCACCCAGCTCACGTGCGCGGTACGCCGCCTGTTCCGGGCTGTAGGCCAATGCGCCCGAGGGAACCTCGACCCCGAAATTCGAAAGAAGCTCTTTCGCCTGATATTCGTGGATATCCATCTGCATTCCCTCCCGTTTATGCAGCGATAGATGTGCCGTAACGGCTTTCCAGAAGCGCCTCGATAGCTTCCAAATCCACCGAACCACCCATCTCGAGGATCGCTTCGGCAAACAGCTTCACGATGCGGCTGATCGACTGGTGGTTCAGTTGATTCAAAATGCCGATGCGGACCTGAACCGGGGCGCTGAGCGTCGGCCAGATGCCAAAGCCACGCGCGCGGCAGTTTTGCACCAGCTCCATCTCGCGGCCTGCAAGGTCGGCGGGCAGGTTCAGCACCACAAGGCTGGGCATGTCCGAAGTCACCTCGCAGCCCATCGCGGTGACCGCATCGCGCAAAACCGCTTCGTGGGTCTTGTAGGAATGCGCCCGCTTGGCCAGCCCCTCTTGCAGGGTCAGGCGCAGTGATTCATGGAAGGCTGCAACCGCATATCCCGAATGGGTCCGGTGGTAGGTGCCTTTTTCAACATCCTGCCCGTCAACGATGCCCCAATGACGGGCCTCGAAGATCGGATTGTGAACGTAGGTGTAGGCGCCGGTGGTTTTCAGCGTGTCGATATAGGCATCGGAAAAACTGACCGGCGCGTAGGTCAGCGGCAGGCAGCACAGGCCCTTTTGCGGACAAGAGGCCCAGCCTGCGATGCCCGGGAATTCGTCGATGCGGAAATTGGCCACACCTAACGATGATACCGCGTCGATCAGGCCCATTGCGCCATGGCGCTCACAGGCATCCGAGAAGCCGCGCAGGTCATTCACCCGGCCCGAGCCGGTCTCCCAATGCGCCATGAAGGCCCATTTCGGCTGGTGTGCAGCCAGCGCCTGTTCGACTATGTCGCCGGTCACCGGCTGGCCATGGGGCACTTCGATCACGGTAACGCTGTCGGCTTGCGGGTTCAGCGGGTTCGCGATGTGCTCTTCGCGCGTTGCTGCCTTAATCCGCAGGGTCAGAGAGTCGATGCCCGAGAAGGTGCCGTTGGCAAAGGCCACAACATTGTCTCCGGGCATCACAGCCGAGAACATGGTGTCCAGCCCACTCCAACCGGTGCCCGCAACCGCGAAAGTATGGGTGTTGGCCGTGCCCCAGATTTCACGCAACATGTGTTTGCATTCGGTCATACCGCGCAAAACGTCGCCTTGCATGTGGTCGGCGACACCAGCGCTGGCAAAGGCCTGCAGAACGCGGGCGTCGGTGTTGCCCGGGCCGGGGCCTGCGGCCAACGTCTGCGGGATTTCGAGCGTGGGATAGATCTTAAGCGTCATGTGGTCCTCGTGTGCGTCGGGGATGTTCGATCCTGTCGATCACGTTGACGCAGAGGAAAACCTAAACTTGCACCGAGGCACAACGTAACTTACTACTGCTTTAGCATATCCAGAGGAGTGGAAAAATTCCCACCCATGTTGGTAAATATACAGAAGTATACCAAGAATGCCCCCATCCGAATGGGTAGGTTTTGTTAAAATCAGACGGAAAAACGATGTCCGACACTTCTCAACGCCCCATCGACGTCATGCTGGCCAACAACAACCCGCTGGTGCTGTCGGCCATGTCCGAGATTCTCGAACGTGACCCGCGATTCTCTTTGGTTGCGACGTCTGCGACGGCCGAAGGGTTCCTGGGCACGGTCATGCGGGTGCCGGTTCAAGTCGGTATCGTGTCCTGGGAACTGCCAGCCTTGGGTGCGGCCAAACTGATCGAGGTGCTGCGCGAACAGGCCAACGCGCCACGTTTTTTGGTCTATGGGGACGAAGCCGGGGACGTGCCGCGACTGGCCATGCAAGCAGGCGCAGCCGGGTTCGCGCCACGTTCAGGTGATGTCGACGGTTTGCTGGAAACCTGTGTCGATGTTGCGAAAGGAAAGATGGTATTTCCCTTTATCGACGTACGTAAGATGAACCAAAACCCGCTGCAAACTTTGTCGCGTAAAGAGCTGACTATCCTTGAGGCACTTGCCCAGGGCATGTCCAACAAGGAATTGTCGAACGAGCTGCAGATCTCGACCAATACCGTAAAATTTCATCTATCGAACATTTACGACAAACTGTCGATCAAGAACCGAGCGCAGGCGATTGCCTTCTATTACTCGTCAAAACTGGATAATGGAAACTCGTGAATTTCGAAGGCCCCGTCAAATCGGAAAATCTTGTCAGATTAACTTTGCCTGAGCGGGGCAGGGCGGTTGTTTAGCGTTTGGGATTGAAAAAAAACCTGCCTCATTCAATTACTTCAAAACCAGTCCCGAGATCTTCCGCCTCGCGGTGATGCTGTACGTGCGGTTCCCGCTATCACTCCGGAATGTCAAGGATTTGCTCCACGAGCGTGGCATCGACGTTAGCCGCGATACGGTCCGATATTGGTGGCACCGGTTTGGGCCGATGTTCGCGTCCGAGATCCTAAAGCGTCGCACCGAATGCATGCGATCAAGCCGTTGGCGTTGGCACCTCGACGAGGTCTTTGGGAAAATCAGCGGGGAGAGGCATTACCTCCGGCGCGCCGTTGATCACGAAGGCGAGGTGTTAGAAGCCGTTGTTACCAAACGTCGAAGCAAGCATACGGCATTGAAATTTCTCAAGAAAATTATGAAACGACACAGTGCTGCAGATGAAATCGTTACGGTTCGCTTCGCGTCATACCGAGCTGCACTCAGAGATATTGGTGTGACGGAGAAGCAAAGGACGGGCAGGTAGCTCAACAACCACGTTGAGAACTCACACCTCCCATTCTGGCGACGAGAACGCACTATGCAGCGATTCAGGCGTATGCGAAGTTTAATGAACTCGCCACCGTCCATTCATCCGTCTACAACCACTTCAACCAGGAGCGGTCTCTCACCAGCCGAGACACCTTCAAGCTGACACGAGCCGCCGCTCTTAAAGAATGGTGCAAACTTGGCGCGGCATAAAGGACAGCTCTACTGGCTTAGCTGAGACTGGTTCGAATTTGTCTGACAGCACCGCCACCCATACTCGTCTCGCCTCAGTTGTGTTTTTTGATCCGGAGTTGTACCGCACGTACCGACGGTTCTTTGCCTGTTCTGCAGAGAATGCTGTTCAGGTCGCGCCCCATCTAAGCAATTCTCAATTTATGTATTGGCGGTACGCCTTGCGGAAGAATTTTCTGATAGCTGGCAACTTTTTTGGGAAGGTGGAATGTAGGTCCGCATTTTTGTGCTTCGAATCTTGAATAGTTTTTATTTTCAACAAAGTAACTCTGACCTTCTCAAAAATAGGAACAGAAAATACGCTGTTGTCCCTTGTCCGTTACTCTAGAAACAGCAGAGAGCCTGATGTGGGAATGGCGCGAAAATCACTCCCTAAAGAACCCCTTCAAACCCAACCTAGCCGTCCACGGGAACTTCCAGCCTCTGCATTAGTGGTCTGTTCGGGCGGAGCAGTTGTTCCATTACGGCTTTGGCGAGGAAGCTTCCGGCGGTTCCGACGTCTTCGAATTCCACAAGAACGTCTTCGCGGAACAGCTTCAGGATGGGGACAACTTCCTTTGAGAATACGTCTATGTCGAGGCCCAGTTGTCGCCCTTGTTGTTCGACTGCAACGACGGCCGCCATGGCAGCCTTTGACGACGAGCAGACGATGGCGTCGATTTCCGGCGATATTGACAACCTGCGCTTGATCCAGTGGCGGATGTCCTCTGATGGTTGATCGCTGTCGATGTTCTGCGCGACGCGATAGCTGAGCCCCAGCCCGGGCGCCGTCTGTTCCAATCCGCGCAACATATCTTGTGAGTAATTCTGGCTGGAGGGCGGCAGCATGGCGTAAATGTTCTTGCGTCCCCGTTCCGCCAGCCGCCTTAAGGCAACCCGCATGAATGCCGTGTTGTCGTAGTCATAATAGGCGTGCCTGTCGCACCAGATTGTCCGCCCGTGCGTCGCGAAGGGAAAATTGCGCTTCAAAAGATAGTCCACACGTGGATCTTCCGGCTCAGTCATATTGAAGATAACGGCATCCGCCGAATGGGTTTCGACAATGTATTTGATGGGGCGAAGTGAGTCTTCGTCCGGAAACCACGGCAATACGTTGAGATGAAACTGAGTACCGCGCAGTTCCAATGCGATGGAATTTGTCAACTTCGATGAATTGTTGATGACCTCGCCCTCGGCGGGAACAACCAGTGTTATTACGTTTGTTTTGCCAGTGCGCAGCCGGACGCCGGCGCGATTGGGGACGTAACCGATGGCCCGGGCTACAGTGCGCACGCGTTCTTTGGTGTCTTCACTGATGTCTGGTGCGTCTCCCAAAGCGCGAGACACAGTTGCGACCGCGAGGCCACAGATTCTCGATATCGTCTTCAGCGTCGGGCGCTCACCGGGCAGAACGAGAGCCTTGAGTTCTTCTGAGCTCAAATTGCTTAAGTTTTCCGTTGTTCTTCGCATCCCGGGTAACTCCTTGGCGGAAAGAGGTAAGGACCGATAGTCGGGTTCCATCGCTCTTTCCAAATGGCGCGGTTCATATATCGCGGTTCAAAAAAGTCTTTGCAAGCTAAATCTAAATCGTTATAGGTCGATCTATAACGTTATAGAACGGGAGGAAACTATGAACAGGGTCAAAGGACTGTTATCTGCCACAGCAATTGTCGCGGCTTCGGGTGTTTCAGCGTCCGAGCTGGAGGTTATGCACTGGTGGACATCCGGCGGCGAAGCCGCCGCGGTGAAGGAATTCGCCGACGCATTCAACGCATCAGGCAACACCTGGGTTGATGCCGCCATTGCCGGTGGTGAGGCCGCGCGGGCCGTGATGGTCAGTCGTCTGACCGGTGGTGACCCGATGGGCGCCTTCCAATTCAACCATGGACGTCAGGCAGAAGAACTGATCGAGGCGGGCCTTTTGCGCGACATTACAGATATTGCAGAGGCCGAAGGCTGGAAGGATATAGTGAACCCGCCGTCATTGCTTGACGCATGCACGGTTGACGGGCGCGTCTATTGCGCGCCGGTCAATATCCACTCGTGGCAGTGGATTTGGTTGTCGCACAAAGCCTACGAAGACGCCGGTTTGCCCGTCCCGACCAATTGGGAAGAATTCGTCGCATCCGCGCCGAAACTTCAGGAAGCCGGAAAGCTGCCGCTGGCATTGGGTCAACAAGGTTGGCAGCAACGCGGGCTGTTTAACGTACTCTTCGCGGCGTTGGTATCAAACGATGTCTTCCTGTCTGTCTACGGCGACAAAAATGTCGAGGTCGCGGCAGGAGATGAAGTGGCCGCAGTGTTCAAGGCGGCCGAAGAAGCGCGGGCAATGGCCGCAGAGTCGACGGTTCAAAACTGGAACGATGCCACCAACCTCGTCATCACGGGGCAAGCAGGTGGTCAGGTCATGGGGGACTGGGCGCAAGGTGAATTTGCCATGGCCGAACAAGTCGCCGGTGAAGATTATAGCTGTTTGCCCGGTCTGGGTATGACGGAATTGCTGAGTACGGGCGGAGATGCGTTTTATTTCCCGGTGTTGGAAGATGAAGCGCAAATCTCAGCGCAGACCGAATTGGCTAAGCTTATGCTAAAGCCCGAAACTCAGGTGGCGTTCAACCTGAAGAAAGGATCGCTGCCGGTTCGCGGCGATATCGATCTGTCGACGGCGAATGACTGCATGCAAAAGGGTCTGAAGCTTCTCAGCGAAGGTGCTTTGCTTCCGGACACGGCGATGCTGAACACGCCGGACACGGCTGACCAGATCAGCACGCTTTTCGTCGAATTCTTCGCCGACCCCTCGATAACGGCTGAGGATGCTCAGGCGCAGTTTGTTTCGATTATCGAAAACGCTGAATGAGCCTTTGCGCGGTCGACCGGCATAATGCCTCAGGTCGACCGCAATCAATCAACTTTAGAATTGGGGAAAGCGCATGAGCAACGGGCGCCCGAGCCAATTGTTTCGCAACAAGTCCGCAAAAATCGCGGCGATCCCGATGATCGTGACTGCGCTTTTCGTCTTCGTTGGCGGCACAGCCTGGACCGTTGTCTACAGCTTCACAAAGTCCGGCCTTTTGCCACGTCTGAATTGGGTTGGTCTGGACCAGTATGAAAGGCTGTGGTCAACCAACAGATGGCTTGTTTCGATCGAGAACCTGATCATCTACGGGCTATGTATGTTGGTGCTGGTTTTTGTGATCGGTTTCATTCTGGCGGCGTTGATTGATCAAAAGATCCGCTTTGAGAACACCGTACGCACAGTCATTCTTTACCCCTATGCCCTCAGCTTTGTGGTTACCGGTCTGGTCTGGCAATGGATTCTGAACCCCGATTTCGGCATTCAGAGCATCGTTCAGAACCTGGGCTGGGAGAGCTTTGCGTTCGACCCGCTATACAACGCCGATATCGCAATATTCGGAGTTCTGATCGCCGGGCTGTGGCAAGGCAGCGGCCTCGTCATGGTCCTTATGCTCGCCGGCTTACGCGGCATTGATCAAGAGGTTTGGAAGGCGGCGCGCATCGACGGAATCCCGGCGTGGAAAACCTATATCTTTGTGGTTATTCCGATGATGCGACCGGTCTTCGTCACGACCCTGGTTTTGGTCGTGACAGGTATTGTAAAGATCTACGACCTTATCGTTGCGCAGACGGGCGGCGGCCCGGGTGTCTCGACAGAGGTGCCCGCGAAATATGTCTACGACATGATGTTCCGCGCCAACAACCTGGGTCAGGGTTTTGCCGCTTCAACGATGATGCTTGTGACCGTTGCGCTGATCGTGATCCCGTGGGCAATTCTCGAATTCGGAGGCTCGAAGAACCGTGGTTGATGCGACGTCCCAGGAACTTTCAGGGCCACAGGGTCCCAAGCCGCAAAAGTTCATCTCGCGCCGAAATGTGTTTCTCTACGGCACACTTTTTGTCGTCGCGACATACTATGCACTGCCGCTCTACGTGATGATCGTGACATCACTCAAAGGCATGCCCGAAATCCGGTTGGGGAACGTATTTTCCCCGCCCGTCGAGGTGACCTTTGCGCCTTGGGTGAAAGCCTGGTCCGAAGCCTGTACGGGGTTGACCTGCGACGGGCTCAGCACCGGGTTCTGGAATTCAGTCAGGATCACGGTTCCGTCGGTATTTGTGTCCATCGCAATTGCCTCGGTAAATGGCTACGCGCTTGCCAACTGGAAGTTCAAAGGCGCGGATGTGTTCTTTACCATCCTCATATTCGGCGCGTTCATACCCTATCAGGTGATGCTTTATCCAATCGTCATCATGTTGCGCGAAATGGGTATCTACGGTTCGCTGAGTGGTCTTGTGATCGTTCACACCATTTTTGGCATGCCGATCCTGACGCTGCTGTTCCGAAACTATTTCACCTCGTTGCCGGAAGAGCTGTTCAAGGCAGCACGCGTCGACGGTGCCGGTTTCTGGGGCATCTATTTTCGTATCATGCTGCCCATGTCGGTTCCGATTTTCACGGTTGCCGTGATCCTGCAAGTGACCGGAATTTGGAACGATTTTCTGTTCGGAGTTGTCTATGCGCGACCGGAAACCTACCCGATGACCGTGGCGCTCAATAACATCGTCAACTCAACTCAGGGGGTTAAGGAATACAACGTCAACATGGCGGCAACGATTCTTACCGGCCTTGTCCCACTGACTATCTATTTCGTCTCCGGGAAACTCTTCGTTCGCGGCATCGCCGCCGGCGCAGTCAAAGGGTAAATCCTCATGAATAATTCAGTTGAAATCAAAAACCTCGACCTGGAGTTTGGCTCGGTCAAAGTTCTTCAGAACCTGAACCTGGAGATCGGAAAAGGCGAGTTTCTGGTTTTGCTCGGTTCGTCCGGTTGCGGCAAGTCAACGCTGCTGAATTGTATCGCAGGGCTGCTTGATGTGACGGCCGGGCAGATACACATCAATGGCACCAACGTTACCTGGGCCGAGCCGTCGGAACGTGGAATCGGAATGGTTTTTCAGTCCTACGCGCTGTACCCGCAGATGACGGTCGAAGGTAACCTGTCCTTCGGTCTGAAAAACGCCAAACTTCCGAAGGCCGAGATCGCACAACGTATCAAGCGGGCGTCCGAAGTTCTGCAGATCGAGCCGCTGTTGAAACGTAAGCCTGCGGCGTTGTCCGGCGGACAGCGACAGCGCGTGGCGATTGGGCGTGCATTGGTGCGCGACGTGGACGTGTTTCTGTTTGATGAGCCGCTTTCAAATCTTGACGCCAAATTGCGGGCCGATCTCAGGGTCGAGATCAAGCGCCTGCACCAGAATCTGGAAAACACGATGATCTACGTGACGCATGACCAGATCGAGGCAATGACACTTGCCGACCGGATCGCAATCATGCGCGGCGGTCAGATCATGCAACTTGGCACGCCCGACGAAATCTATGGGCGACCGATCAACAAATACGTAGCGGGTTTTATCGGGTCGCCATCCATGAATTTCCTCGAAGGCCGCGTTGACGGGCAGGTGTTCGAGATTGGTGATCTGTCCATTCCTATGACCGGATATACATACGCCGGTGACAGCCCAACAAATGGCGCCGCCACACTAGGCATTCGGCCGGAACATGTGGTGACGGGCGAGCTGGTTGGCAACGCTCCGTTCCAAACGGATGTGACCGTCGGACTTATCGAGCCCACCGGCTCTGACACACTGGTCGATTGTGAGCTGGCCGGGACGCCGTTTCGGGTGCGCATGGATGGTCAGGCCAAGGTGACCATCGGCGAAACGCTTCGAATTGGCCTCAATCCGGAACGGGCGTCACTCTTTGACAAGCAAACAGAGCTGCGGCTCTGAGATCCCCACCTGCGAAAGCCCAACACCAATCTCTGAGGAAAACAGCATGCCATCCATTTCCTACCAACTTTATTCATCGCGTGACTGGGATTCTGCCGAGACTTTTTCAATGCTCGCCGACCTTGGTATCAGCGAAGTTGAGGGGTTCGGACCCTATTTCGAGAACCCGTCTGAAACTGCGGCGATGCTCGAAGCGAACCAACTCAAGATGCCAACAGCGCATTTTTCTTTGGATTTGGTTGAAAACGATCCTGATCGCGTAATCGAAACGGCCAGAGCTTTGGGTATTCAGGTTGTTGTGGTTCCATTCCTGGCCCCGTCAGACCGGCCTGCAACGGCAGCAGGGTGGAAAGACTTTGGTGAGCGACTGGCAAATGCCGGCAAGTCGATAGTCGCGGCGGGGTTGCAGTTTGCCTGGCATAATCACGAATTCGAACTGATCCCGGTCGAAGGTGTGATGCCCCTCGACCTGATTGCTGACGCATCCGATGACATCAAAATCGAGCTTGATCTTGCCTGGGTCGAGGTCGCAGAGCAGAACCCTGTCGATTGGTTGAAAAAGCTGTCCGGCAAAGTTGTTGCGGTTCACGTAAAGGATGTCGCCCCCAAGGGAGAAAACCTGGACGAAGACGGCTGGTCCGACGTTGGTTTTGGCACCATGGATTGGGTCGCCATCAAACGGGCCATGGATGCTGCCGGGGTCGAAAGATACATCATCGAACATGACAAGCCGAGCGATCACAAACGCATGGCGTCCCGGTCGCTTGCCAGCATTCAGGCGTTCTGAGAGGAGTTGCCATGAAGACCTTCGGTGTTGGAATTATCGGGTGCGGCAACATTTCTGCGTCATACCTGAAATTGACCCCTTTATTCAAATTCTTGGACGTCCGGGCAGTGGCCGATCTGGATATGGACGCTGCCAAGGCCCGCGCACAGGAGTTTGGCGTAAGAGCCGAAAATATCGATGACCTGCTGGGCGCGCAGGATATCGACGTGGTGGTCAACTTGACCGTGCCGGCCGCGCACTTTGAAGTGACCAAGCGGATCTTGGAGAATGGTAAGCACGCCTATTCTGAGAAACCCTTTGTTCTGACGCTCGAACAGGGTGAGGAACTCCGCCAACTTTCGCAAAAAAACGGGCTTAGGGTCGGGTCGGCACCAGATACTTTCCTGGGTGGCGCGCATCAGCTTGCCCGCGCGGCCCTGGATGAAGGGCAGGCGGGTCAGATCATAGGCGGCACATGCCACGTCATGTCCCACGGCATGGAGGCCTGGCACCCCAATCCCGACTTTTTCTTCCAGCCCGGCGGGGGCCCTGTTCTTGATCTCGGGCCATATTACCTGACCAACCTCGTGCAGCTGATAGGGCCAGTGAAATCCGTTACGGCAATGGCAACGACCGGTTTCCCGACGCGCACTATTGGTAGTGGTGCGCGAAAGGGCGAAGCGGTCCCGGTCAATACGCCAACCAATTTTCACGCGATCCTCGAATTTGTTGGCGGTGCGCTTGTGACGTTTGGGGCCAGTTGGGACGTCTGGGGGCATCGGCATGCCAACATGGAGCTCTATGGCACCGAAGGATCCCTCTTTGTCCCTGATCCCAATTTCTTTGGCGGCGATGTTTTCTTATTGAAGGAAGATGGCGAAGCTACGTTAATCGCCGACCGCGGCCATCCGTTTGCAGTCCCAAATACACAGGACGGAAGTGGCGTAGACCAAGCCAACTACCGCTGCGCCGGGCTCGCGGATATGGTCTCTGCGATTTATCAGGATGTCCCACACCGATGCAGCCTCGAACTGGCAACACATGTGGTTGAGGTTATGACGGCCATGTTGGAAGCAGCTGAAAAGCGCTGTTGGATCGATCTCACGACGACGTGTGACCGGCCTGAAATACTGTCGCCGGAAAAGGCTGAAATCCTGATCAAGTAGACGGGATCGGACCACTACAGAAATTCGTTTGGCAGCATTGAACCGATAGGAATTGTAGGCCGCCTGTAACGAGTCAGCGCACTGGCTACAACCTGTGTCGCGGTCCTGACACCGAACAAACACGCTAACCTGTCTGTGAAAGACCGAACGCCGAGCAGCGCAAACCAAAAATAAGCAGACCCTTAGAGAGTAGGGTCATCCTCGGGCGCTTTTCACCCGACCCGACATCGCACAGACCGGTTTGAATAACACCCGGACATAGCTGAGCGATAGCGAGGACTCATAAGAGTTTATGGTGCACGAAGGTTAGCTAAAGCGGAACTGGGACTTCTGCGAGACCTGCATCATTGAAGATCGCTAATTTTGTGCTTGATTGAATGAACGTCCCCCCCGCGCCAATGAATTTGAATGGTCTCTCCATTTTTTACATGGAAGCCGAGTGCACATCGCCTCATACCTGACGTTTGGTAAACCCTTGCTGAAAACTCCTGAGCTTGGGCATGATTGATAAATGAACGCTGACGCTACGTCACAGAATAATGCATAAACGAGGCAGACGGAAAGAGGATGAACACTCCCAGAATACCCATCATGTTCCCGACCGAATACGCACCAGTAGGCCCGCTTCATCCGGATCTGGCGAGTTTTCTTGCCGCCGGAGATATTTCGGCGACGGCGTATCATGAGGCACTTGCCGGTATCGGCACACCTCTGGTGGAGCCCGGAGCGCTGACATTTCTCTGGTTCGGCGAGGCTGAGAGGGTGGAGATGGTGCGCTGGATACACGCCGGGGTCGATCGTCTGGCACTGTCGCGGGTAGGGGGCAGCGACCTTTGGCAATTGCGTGTTCCGGTACAGGATGGCGGACGGTTTGAATACAAGTTGAACATCGTGCGTTCAAATGGTGAGGTTTGGATTCTCGATCCTGGCAACCCGAACCGCGCGAGTGATCCATTTGGAGAAAACTCCGTTGCCATGACGCATGGCTATGCCCGGCCCGGATGGAGCATTGATCGCGGCGCACCCCGTGGGCGAGTTGAGGATCTGACTGCCCAGAGTGCAGTTTTCGGCCAGTCCAGAACCGAGAAGGTCTATCTTCCTTCCGCCTATGATGCCGGCGAGTCCTATCCCTTGATCATCGTGCATGACGGCGGCGATTACGACGACTTTGCCAACCTGACCATCATTCTCGACAATCTGATCGAACAGGACGCCATACCGCCCCTTGTTGCAGTCATGATCCAGACGAATGACCGGATCGGGGAATACGCGCGCGGGCGGCGGCACGCCCGCTATGTCGTCAAAGAACTCCTGCCCGTCATCGAAGCCAGCTATGCGATATCGGGGAATTTCAAAGACCGTGTTCTGCTGGGGGCCAGTCTGGGCGCGGTGGCCTCGCTCAGCACTGCCTATCGCTTTCCGGGCGTCTTTGGTGGCCTGGTTCTGAAGTCTGGCTCTTTTGTATTTGACCGTCAAAAACTGCGGTCCCGTCCGCATCCGGTTTTTCTTCGTACCGCGCGACTGGTTGATATGCTAAAAAGAGCGCCAGGGCTTGTCGACACCAAGGCATATGTTTCGACCGGCGAGCTTGAAGGACTGGCATCGGACAACCGTGTATTGGCCGAGCTGCTCAGGGACCGGGGGACAGATGTTTTGTTCCAGAGTTCCTGGGATGGTCACCATTGGCACAACTGGCGGGACCAGATGCGCAATGCGTTGCTCTGGGTTCTGAGGAGAGACGACACAAACTGACATGATCCTCGCCGCTGCGGTGCGCCTTTGATCGGAGGAGGGACGACCTATGGCAACCGGCACGAAACACATTGGCCTGTCTCTTGGCGCGGACATCTGCTGGCCCATTGCTTATGAAGCGCTTTTTGAGGCATTGACCAAAGACGGGATCAAGGTTGGCAAGAACAGCTACAGTTTCGCTGTCGAACGGGTCAGCATAGAACCCTTCAGCCTGCACCAGCCGGTGAAATACGACGTGGTGATCGACCGTCTGACACACTGGTATTCTGTCAGCCGCGAGTGGATCAAGAAAGCTGTCGTGGTGGACGATCTCTACGTCTACAATAACCCGTGGTCCATCCAGTCGAACGAAAAGCACACTTCTTACGCGGCCATGCTGCGGCTGGGGTTGGCGGTGCCCGAGACCTGGATGCTTCCGCCCAAGGCTTATGATCCGTCTGAGGATCTGGAGCCGACGTTGCGCAAATACGCGCGTATGTTCGACCTTGATCAGATCGGTGACCAGATCGGTTACCCGTTCTTCATGAAGCCCTATCACGGCGGCGGTTGGAAGGGTGTCAGCAAGATCGACAATGCCGGCGATCTGCACCGTGCTTACGACGCCAGCGGCACCGAGCTCATGAACCTGCAAAAGGCAGTGCTGCCGCATGATTTCTTCGTGCGCAACATCGGTCTCGGCCCGCAGGTGCGCCACGTGAACTACGATCCCGGTGCCCCGCTGCATGACCGCTACCGGATGGACATCGATTTCCTCAGCGCCGAGGACCAGCAGACGCTCAAGGACATCACGCTGACGATCAACGCGTTCTTCGGCTGGGATTTCAACTCGTGCGAGGCGTTGCGCCAGGGCACTACATGGCATCCGATCGACTTTGCCAATGCCTGCCCGGACAGCCAGGTGACGGCCGTGCATTACCACTGGCCCTGGTTGATCAAGGCCAACCTGCGCTGGTCGCTTTATTGCGCCGCGACCGACCGGGCGATGCACAAGAACATGGATTGGGCGCCGTTCCTCAAGATCGCCGACAGCGACCGCAGCCCCGCGGAAAAGCTGACCGAATATGCCGCCATCGCCAACAAGCGCTTCACCACCGAGAAATTCCGCCGCTTCTGCAAGAACCAGCTCAAGCATCTGGACGAGCTGGCCTATGACTTCTTCGGCTCTGACACCCTGCGCGACGCGATCCGGCAAAAGGTGACGGCGCTGTTCCCGGACCACGAGATCGACGAATTCACCGAGGAATTCTGGAACCGTATTCAGCTGTGGCGCGAACAGGAAGGTCAGCACGGTGACAAAGACGGTTTCTAGGTGGCGATCGGACCGCCTGCACTGCGACATCAGCCTGGTGCGCTGGGGACATTTCGGCCAGCCCATTCTGCTGTTTCCCACGGCGGGCGGCGATGCCGAGGAAATCGAACGAATGCATGTGATCAAAGTGCTGGAACCGTTGATCGCGGCCGGCCGTATCAAGATCTATTCCTGCGATAGCGTCGCCGGTGCTGCGCTGGCTTCGGGTGCGGGTTCGGTCGAACACCGCTGCTGGATGCTGAACCAGTTTCATGAATATGTAGCAGCCGAAGTTGTGCCGGCGATCCGTTCCGATTGCCAGGTACCCGATATCGAAGTGGTTGCCGCCGGTGCCTCAATCGGAGCGTTCAACGCCGTGGCCGTGACCTGCCGGTATCCGCACCTGTTCAGGGCGGCGCTGGGTATGAGCGGCACTTACGATCTTGAGGGGCTCATGAAGTTTCAGGGCAACGAGGATTACTATTTCGCCTCACCGCTCAGTTTCCTGCCGAACCTCGATGGCCCCGCGCTGGACATCTTGCGCCGCCGATTTGTGGTACTGCCCTTTGGACAGGGAAGATGGGAAAGCCCGGGCGAAAGCTGGCGGATGGCGGATGTTCTGGGTGCCAAGGGCGTGCCGAACCGCGTCGATCCCTGGGGCGCGGAATATGACCATGACTGGCCAACATGGCGCCGGATGCTGCCGCAATATCTGGACGATTTGGTTCCCTGAGAAAGAGGCTTGGCATGAATATCATCTTCGTTGAACCGTCCTTCCCCGCCAATCAGCGGGAATTCGTACGGGCCCTGCATTCCATAGGTGCCAATGTCTACGGCGTCGGGGAACGTCCCTTGGACTGGCTGGATGACGAGGTGAAACACTGGCTCACCCACTACCAGCAGATCGAGTCTGTCACCAACGAAGGCGCGCTGGAATGGGCGGTGCGCGACGCGCAATCCCGGGTCTGGATCGATCGGTTGGAGGCAACCATCGAAGCGCATCAACTGCCCACGGCCCATGTGCGTGAGCGGTGCCATATCCCCGGAGTTTCAGCCCGCACCACCTTTCTGTGCCGCGACAAGGTGGCGATGAAAGACGTGTTACGAAAGGCAGGGGTGCCCACGGCAGCCTCGGGTGGGGTGACCAGTCTGGATGAGGCGCATGACTTCGCGCGGCAGCATGGGTTTCCAATCATCCTGAAGCCGCGCGACGCCGCCGGTGCCGCCGGAACCTATCGGGTCGGCAATCTTGAAGAATTGCACCAGGCCGCGCGCCAATGCGGTCTTCTTGATGGGGCGGACGTTGCCATCGAGGAATTTGTCGTCGGACATGAAGGGTTTTATGACACTCTGACCGTCAACGGTGACATTCATATTGATTTCATCAGCCACTATTATCCCAACGTGCTGGACGCGATGCGCACACGCTGGATCTCACCCCAGATCGTGGCGACCAACCGGATGGACGAACCTGCCTATGCCGAACTGCGCGAGATGGGGCGCAAGGTAAACGCAGCGCTCGGCATCACCACCGCACCCACGCATATGGAATGGTTTTTTGGCCCCAAGGGGCTGAAATTTTCCGAGATCGGTTGCCGTCCGCCGGGCGTTGGGCAATGGGACAGCTATTGTCACGGCAATGAGTTCGACATCTATCGCGAATGGGCGCTGGCGGTCTGTCATCACAAAACCGACCGCCCCCCATCCCGACGCTATTCCTGTGGCATCATCGCGCTGCGACCTGACCGGGACGGGCATATTTCGGGATATAGCGGGACAGAGGAGATTTTCGGCAAATACGGGTCACTGGTCGTCGGTCAGCATTTCCCTGAACCGGGCACGCCAACACAAGGCGTCGAGGCGGGCTACATGGCGAATGCCTGGATGCGGGTCAGACACCCGGATTACGACATCTTGCGGGGCATTCTTGACGAAATCGGTGAAAAGATTGGCGTTCACGCGGACTGAGCACAAATGTCGGACTGCGGGAATACGGTATTCTCAAGTAAATGATGTCGGCGCGGGTAGCTTTTGAAGCCGATCGCTTGTTGCCGTATGGCCAGATTTCATGGCTGGCGCTTCCACCCGTACCGACCTTGCTATTCGTTTTGGCAGGTTTTCAACCGTTGTGGTATCCTTCCGTTGGTTCGTGCTGTCGGCGAGAGGTGATAGAAATCTCTCAACGCCTCTGTGATGACGCAGACCAAAGTTAGAGTGTTGAGCGATGCCGACCGCGGATGGGGTGGCAGGCAATAAACTTGTTTGTTGGTCCCTTTGCCAATTGCCAGCTGTCACAGACCTTTAGCACCGAATTGCACCGGGATCGCAGTGATCGCACAAAGACCAACTGCCCTTTCTTGGGCGAACTCAATGGGAGGAAAACTATGTCAGTTGCACGCGTAACCGAGATCATATCGTCGTCTTCGAAGTCATTTGATGATGCTGTCGAAACAGGGGTCGAGCGGGCCGCAAAGACGTTAAAGAATGTTACTGGTGCCTGGGTTCAGGACCACAAGGTTACTGTTAGCGACGGAAAGATATCTGAATACCGCGTGATCCTCAAAGTGACCTTTGTTCTTGAGGACTGAACCACATCCGGCGTTGGAATATCTGACAGTGCAATGCCCAATTCCGGACCATGGTTCTCAGTAACCCAACCGAATCGACCGGCCTTGTTGCCTTACCCGCAAAAGAGGTAGGCGTAAGTTCCGTTTGGGTCGCGGATCAGCGCCATTTCTTGGTCTTCAGGTTCACGAATGCCGGGAATAACAACGTCGCCCTCCAAATTTCGCACACAATCCAGCGCAGCGGGCAAGTTTCCAACGCGAATGGAGGGAACCCACAACGGTCTTTGAAGGTCCACTGTTTCTGAAAGATGCCAACCGATTTTGCGATCCGCTCGCATGATGGTGTGGCTTCCATCTTCACGGTGGTCCTCGGTCCGGCAATTCCATTCGAATAATTCAAAATAGAATGCGGCCGGAAACCCGTGGTTTCCCGTTAGATACACTTCCGGTCCGAATTGTTTTGTTGGTGCCGGAAAGGCATGTCTGGAATGGCATATGCCGAAAAGGGCCTTGTTCGGATCGCGCAATAGGCAGTTGCGGCCGACGCCGGGAACCTCAAACGGAGGCTTCACAACCGTCCCGTGAAGCTTCGAACACCTATCCGCGACCCTATCTACATCTGCGACTTCGACATACGGAACCCAGCCGCTTAATTGCGCTTCACTGAGTTCCACGAAACCGGCACCTGCCTCATCAGCTAAAATGCCAAGAATGTAGTCTCTCTCGCCTCCACCCCATGCAAAGTCCGTCGCGTGTTCAACCACAAAACTCCAGGCCGCGATCCGTTCGTAGAAGCGTCGGGACGAACTTGCATCGGCTGTGAACAAGTCATGCCACACGATCCTGCCTGTCTTGCTTGAATTCATCGCATTGCCTCTAAGGATGAAGGCAAGATATCGGTTAGCGGCCGTTTTCTTCGTTGATTTGAGTCAATACGGTCGGAACATCTTGAAACATCGTTTTGGGGCCTAAACAGCCATTGAACACGGATGGAAAGAGCCGCGAACAGTCCACTGATCAGCATACGGACGAAGTGGTTGAAGAGGCGCCAAACAGCCCCTCTTTTGCAGAAAACTTATAAATCAGCGTGTTATGCTGGCTCCCAAAGTTCGATAGGATTGCCTTCAGGGTCATTCAGCCATGCGAACCTGCCATTGGGATAGGGAGAGTCCGGGTCTGGCCGTACTTCGATGTTCGCGGCCTCCAGCTGCGCGACGATCTTGTCGAGGTCACGGACACGGAAATTCAACATGAACGTTTTCTCACTGTTCCCGAAATACTCGGTAATTTTCTCGAATGGTGCGAAGACTGTCTCGCCGGCTTCCTGCCTCCAACAAGGAGTTTCGTAGTCGCCGGGAACCGGGTTTATCCCGAGATGTTTGAAATACCATTCAGCCAGAGCAGACGGGTCCTCTGCCCTGAAAAAGAAACCGCCAAAGCCAAGCACTTTTTCCATTTTGAGTCCTCGCAGAATTTATCGCCAGATCACAAAACCCATTGGAACTGATAGGTCTGGATCTGTCTACATTTAGGTCACTGAATCGGGTTGCCAGCCGGGTCGAGAGCAGCTGGGTAGAGGTCATTCGGCACGAACGTTGCATCGAAATAGGCCACGAGACAGCGCCGTATCGGAGAACCCGTTTCGGTGCGATGTTCACACCAGAACATCGGAAGAAACGGGCCCAGTAGTTGCGGGCATTCTTGACAAGCCACCCATTGCAACCAAATCTGTTTCAGAGGCTGATCTAGGCAAGCAAATGCACTGCGTCGCCCTGTTCATGGTCGTGAACCTGATTGTCCCGCGTGATATCCTGATCGAAACTGATCCGGAATTCGTAGCGCTTGAAACCTATGATCTCTCAAGTTCACCGTGGCAGTTCAGGTCTTTTTCAACCGTCACCGATCAGGAGGGTATTGATATGGAAGTCGTGTCCGCACTCGCCGTTTTGTCCGCTGAACAGGATGCGTCCACTTCCCGAGCCGGTGAAGAACTGCGGGCGCTGGGGTTCGAAGTCTACACCGGCGGGCCGCTGGCGCTGACACTCAACGCTAATCAGGACAGGTTTGAAGAGGTGTTTGGCGTTCATCTGGAGGTCACCCAGGATGGGCAGGTTGTCAACGTCGGGCCCGCAGCCGTTATCCCACCGGACCTCGTCCCATACATAGATCGTATCGAATTTCCGACGCGGCACGAAACTTTCCCCTGATGCCAGCCGCCTAGGGCGATAGCGTCGCTGAGGAAAGCCCCGAAGGGCTTTCCAATTCACATGTCGGGCTCAAAGTAGAACGACACAGTTGCTGTTTGCCGAATTGTTGGAACTGTCCAGTTCCACCACACCATCCGCAGGCACCGCGTTGACCGTGATCCGGAATTCGCAGCTTTCGGGATTGTAACAACGTCCCGGTATCGGAACCGAGATTTGCGTTTCCGATCCCGGCTGGCCAGCAGGTGCGAGCGGCGGCGTTGGCACGTCCACGGCCCCGCCAACGTTCGAGAACTCGACGCGCGTTGTCGTCGCCGCGGCTGCACCCGGCCCGAGGTTTCGGACAATGATGGCCAGTTGCTGCGGCGTTTCGCAGAAGTTGGACGGGAAGAAGGGCGGCCCGGGCGGAAACGGCGGCACCGGAACCAGATCGGGCAGCTTTTTGCCCGGATCTTCACCCGGAGGCGTCTCAGGCGGCCGCTCCGGCGGTTTCTTCTTCTTGCGCGTTATCCGGGTCGGCTCGATCGTGTCGATATGCAGCGTTTCCACCTGCTCGTCCGCACCGGCAGCGGTGTAAACGGCAACCACGTCCAGCGGCGCGCGGGATTGCAGCGTCACGAAACCCTTCAGGAAGCAGCATTCGGGAAGGCCGACCGCCTCCATCACATCCGCGCAGTCGATTTCCAGCGCTTCGTTCGGCCCAAGGCGCAGAACGGATGTCTTGCTGACATGGCCGGGCTTTTCGTTCGGCAAAGCAACCGAGACACGTTTGCGGAACCGAATAGCCTCGTTACCGGGGTTCATGATGTTAATGGCCGTGAAGTACCGACCGGTGGCGACCACACCTTGCTTGGCGCAGCCGCAGACGAACTTGACCTTGTAGTCAAGGCGTTCCAGCACTTCCTCTTCTTTGTCTTCCTTGTCCTTGCAGCCGCACTTGTCATCGCAGCGCGCCATGGTTGCGACCATAGCTGCCGTCGCATCGATCAAGCCGCCGCCGGTGGCCAGGTCCGGGCCTACCGTTGCGTTATGCGGGCCAGGCGGTTGATTGGCAGCTGGGTTGGTCGCGCCCTGTGTTACGTCCCGCCCTGTACTGGCAAGAATGCTTTTAACCTCGCTTGGTTTCAGGTCAGGGCAGCATTCCAGCATCATTGCCGCAATACCCGCGGCCTGCGGACATGAGGCCGACGTGCCGCTGATACAGGCCCAGCCATCGTTGTTGCCGGTCTCGTCGCCATTCGGGAACGCTCCGCCTGCAAGACCCTGGTCGATGGAACTTCCGGGTTGCAGCGGCAACATGATGTAGATGCCTCGGGGCTGCATTCCGACCAGTCCGCACACGTCCGGCACTTGCCGGCCCGGGAAAATCGGCGTCGTGAAGCTGCTGGCGTAATCCGACGCTTCAAGCGTGCCATCGGGATGCGCGAAAACGCCGCCGACGGCGATGACGTCCTCGTGCATCGCGGGCCAGCCGATATGCCCGTTGCCCGCCGAGAAGCAGACGATGATGCCGCGCGACACCGCCTCGGCGATTGCGGCCGCAAGCGGCAGTTCGTCGGCAGGCAGGCCGTTGAAAGGCGGCGTAGGCAGGCTGCGCCCCCAACTGTTCGTAATGATATTCGGATGCAAATCCACGGCGGTCGCAAAGGCGGCCGTCGCGTTTCCCAGATTGGTTTTCACCGGCATGAACCGCGCATTCGGAGCCCCGGCACAGGCGTTCGCAAGTTCTGATGTGCCGTGCCCGTTCAGATCATCCAACGGGTTCGTTCCCAGGCTGTCAGGCGACAGAACCGCCTGATCCACCTGATATCCGCGCGCTATGTAAAACGGGTGGCGGAAGAACCCGGTATCCACCATGGCCACACGGACACCTTTGCCGCTGAAGCCCAGATTGTGGGCCTTGTCCGTATTGAGGAACAGGTTCACATCCGCCGGGACATCCAGATGATGATAGCCGACGCTGGGGGGCAGGGGGGATTGCATGAACTCATGCGGCGTCGGCAGCACCGCCGCTTCGACGACGTCACTCAAATCTCCGCCAGCGCGCAGAATTTTCTCTTCTGCTTTGCCGGCGACGAAGAAGGACGGGGTTGTCACATCAAGCCCGTCAAACCTGTCAAAAACGTTGACGTCCCGGGCGGCCAGTTTGACATCGAACACACTTGCGACACGGTCCGGGCGCGCCTGAACCGTGATAGATGTATTGCCGACCCGCGTGACGTCGAGGTCGGCGTTTTGAAGGCGGCGACAGGCCTCGTCGATGGCGGCGCGGTCCGCGAAATACTGACGGACATTTGTCGCCGTAATCTTCTTCGCATCAAGAAGCGATGGTTTGTTGGCTGATTTGGGAATGACCTCAAAGCTTATTGTGTCATTGTCGCTTACGGGTCGGGATTTGGGTTTGGAATTTTTCGCCATAATATACTCCGAAGAATAAATGCTGGCGAGGGGCGGGACTGAAACGATTATTTGTTCCGAAGCAATTACAGCCCGTCAATGAACGCTACGCGTCTGTAATCTCACCAGCGCAAGATAAATACTTGATAAAATTAAAAGCTACCAAAAAAAGCGGGCGCAGACGCACCCGATTTCCGGTCCGATTTTCCGTACCTTAATAAAAATTACTTCGGGATTTTATGAGGCGAATACTACCATGAGTTGCCCGATTTTTCAAGACAGCCGGGCGTCGCAATTTCTGCAAAATCGGCATGGCCCGATGTTGTTTCCGCCCAGAGGCTTATGGTTCACAGCGACGATTTCGTTACCTCAATGCGGTTGTTTTTCGGATCTGGACGCGAACTTGGAGCACATCTTACCCGCATCCAGATTCGGTTGTTTAAGTTACGAAAAACTGCTGCCGCAGTATGTCCCGCTCAAAAATACGGTCAAAGCGCATGTCATGATCGAGTGGCAAAACACCGGGGTGGCGAATATCCTAAAGGCTGTTCAACCGATGCTTTTCCAGTAACTCGCAAAGCATGGTTTTGGCCTGCAACCGGTGTTCCCGGTGGCGGTCGCGCGCGGCGTCCGGTTGGCCTTCGAAGATCGCCTGAAAGACCGCGCGGTGATCCTCGTTCGATTTCACTGGTAGCGGCCTGATAAACAGGGTAGTAGCCCGGGCGCGGCGGACCTGATCGCTCATCATGGCTACAATCGCCTCGATGCGTTTGTTGCCGCCCAAACGCACCAGTTCCTGATGGAACAACTCGTCCGCCTCTGCCCATGCTTCAAGGTCTTCGGTTTCGATGGCCCGATCCATCTGGGCGATTGATCCGGCGAGCACGGCCAGGTCTCCCTCGGAATAGCCACTCTCAGCGGCGCGTTGCGCGGCGAGGCTTTCGAGTTCTGTCAGGATGTCATAGATCTCGCGCATATCTTCCGGTGAGACGGGCAGGATGCGTACGCCCTTGCGGGGTCGCATTTCCAGCAACCCTTTGCTTTCCAACATCAAAGCGGCTTCGCGGATCGGGGTGCGAGACATGCCCAACGTTTCGGCCAGCTCGGATTCCAGATGATCGGTTCCGGCGGCCAGCTCACCGGACAGGATCATCTTGCGCAGGTCCCGAACCGCGCGCTGCGTGTTGGAAAGAGTTTTGCTGTCCTGATCCTTCACGGCGTCTCCAATGTTACTTTTCTTCCCTCCGCGTCCGAGCGGTAGATGGCCTCTTCAATGCGCAGCACATCCAGATAATCCCGCGCGGTATTTTCCAGAGGTGTGCCATTTACAAGGCCCGAAATGACGTGACTTTGCAAGGCATGCACACAGTCGCCGCCAAAGCCGACATGGGTGCTTGGCGGCAAGATCTGTTGCCGCTCCTGTTTTCCGAACGCACGAAGGTCTACCGAACCGTCACCGTTCAGCGCAAGTGACCCTGCAGCCCCTTCAATGAGCGCTTCGCCCATGGTCTGACGCAGGTTTTCGGCGCCGTGGTCGAGGCACCGGTTCCCGTCGAACAGGGCTTTCAAACCATCGGGGTGGTCAAACAGGATGTAGCCGGCATCTTCGCCCACGATCACCGGGTTTATCTGACGCAGGTCAGCATAGACCTGGTTCGGCGCGCCGAACAGAAACCGAAAGGTATCGATCCAGTGAACGGCGGTTTCGTGGACCAGAAAACGGGGCATCTTCTGAAAATATGGCTGCCGATCCAGATAGGCCCGTGGCCCTTGCCCGTCGCCGGGCCGCAGCCGAAATGTGGCCTGCAAGGGTGCGCCAATCCGGCCCTGCTGCATCGCTTTTTTTATCGCGCGGTACCAGGGTTGAAACCGAAAGTTTTCGTGGACGACAATGGTGGCACCGGCGGCCTCAGCGTCCGATGCGACCTGTTTCGCCTCAGCCAGAGACCGGCAAAATGGCTTCTGGCAGATCATCCACTTGAGGCCTCGGGCCAGAGCCGTACGGATCGCATCGGCCTGAGCGACCGGCGGCAGGATGATGTCCAGAAGATCGGGCTTCTCAGCCGCCAACATTTCCGACAGGTCGTGGTAGGCGGGTAGCCCAGTGGCTTGGGCCTTCGCGATGTCCCGGTTGCAGGACGCCACGGGGACTGCGCCGGGCATCCGTGCCCAGCTTTCGTAGTGGAACTGGCTGAAGTAACCGGCGCCCATACAGGCGACCCTGATATCCTGCACGTTACTCATCCCCGCAGCGCTTCCATGACGGATGCGGCCGCGTCCTGCGTTCCGGCTGTGCCGCCCAAATCGCGGGTCAGGTTGTGGCCGTTCGCCGTTACTTGTTCCACTGCATCCTGAAGGCGCGCACCGTCACTGGACAATGCCGGATTGTCATTTGCCAAACCCAGCCATTCCAGCATCATCGCGGCAGAGAGGATCATCGCAAAAGGGTTCGCAACACCTTGCCCGGCTATGTCCGGAGCAGAACCGTGGCACGGCTGAAACACTGCGTGGTTCAGTCCGATATCCGCTGACGGAGCCAGCCCGAGGCCGCCCATGAGGCCGGCGCCGAGGTCGGATAATATGTCACCAAACATGTTTTCGGTCACCAGAACGTCGAATTCCCACGGCTTTTGCACCATCCAAAGCGCAGTGGCGTCTACATATGCGTGGTCTGCCGTCAGGTCGGGATGGCGCGCGGCCTCGGCATCGAACATCGAGCGGAAGAACGCGAAGGCGCGAAAGACATTGGCTTTGTCGACACATGTGACCCGTCCGCGTCCACGACCGGACGTCTTGCGGTTCTTCGCCAGTTGAAACGCAAAGCGGAACAGCTTTTCGGACACGTCCCGGGTGATCAGCAAGGTCTCTCGCGCCTCGTCATCCGAGACGTCACCGGCACCTTGCGTAAAGAACAATCCTTCGGTGCTTTCGCGGATCAGGACGAAGTCGATCTCTTTTCCATCCGGCAAAGCCAGGGGTGTTCGCTGTCCACAGCTAACTTTGACGGGGCGCACTCCGGCAAAGAGGTCCAGTTGTTTCCGCAGGTCGATTTGCGGCGAAATCTCGGTTCCGTCCGGATAACGCACGTCCGGTAATCCCATGGCAGACAGCAGGATTGCGTCTGCGTTGCGGGCTATTTCAAGCGACCTTGCGGGAAAAGACTCGCCCGTGGCCGTGTAGTGGGCCGCACCTGCCGGTGCGTTGACGAATTCAAGGCTGTAGGCGGGGTTCCTGTCTGAAAGCGAGCGCAGAATCTCAAGGGTCGGTGCCATGATTTCCGGCCCGATCCCATCGCCGTGGAACACCGCAACTTCGTAATTAGTGCTCATCTGAACCCGTATCCTTCCTGTTTCGCATTCATAGCGCGATCGCGGTTTTCACCACAGTCCGTTGACAATGCATTCTGTAATGTATACGCAAATAAATGCAACAATAAACGCATAGATGTTTTGGGAGGACTTGGAAATGAAACTGATGCTTGGGCGGCTGGCGGCCGCAGCCGTGATGGCGACAGGTATGGCAGGGGGCGCAATTGCACAGGATTACCCTTATCGCGACATTACAACAGCGGTGGTCTGGGGGGCCGGTGGCGGCACGGACACGATCAACCGCATGATCATGGCCGAGATGGAAAAGCACCTGCCGGTTTCGATCAACGTGATCAACCAGACAGGCGGCGTCGCGGGATCAAACGGAATGGTCTACGTGATGAACCAGCCCGACGACGGTTACACCCTTGTTGGTCTGTCAGAATCGAACGTCACCGCAGCCGTTCAGGGCGGATGGGACAAGAAATTCGATTTCTGGTATCCGTTCATTGTTGGTGGCTCGCCCGATCTGATCTCGGTTCCCGCTGGCAGCCCGTATAACACTCTGGAAGAATTGGTCGATGCTGCCAAGGCCGCGCCCGGTACGATTCCGGCGGCTGCATCCGGGGCCGGGTCTATCCATCACCTGAACCTGCTGGCCGTCGAAAAAGGGTCCGGTGCCGAGTTCAAATTTGTGCCGTACAAAGGCTCTGCTCCGGGGCAGGAAGCGGCCATCGCGGGTGAAGTTGCATTGGTTGTGACCTCGTTGGCAGAGCAGGCACCGTTGATCGAGGGCGGTCAGTTGAAGCCGCTTGCGATGCTGACGCCGGAAGACGCGCAGATTGCGGGCGCAACAGTGCCGTCCGCCTTTGGGATCTATGATGGGCTTGATCAGTACCTGCCACTCAAACAGGCAATCGGGTTCGCCGTTCACAATTCGGCCGGGGATGATGTGAAGTCGGCGCTTGGCGAGGCGTTTGAACAGGCGATCGCGTCAGACACCGTTGCCGAATGGGCCGCAGCGAACAACTATGATGTCGGCGGCCAGCATGGCGCAGAGGCACAGGAACTGTTTGCCAACCTTGAGGCGACCTTTGCCTATACGCTTCAGGACCTTGGTGCCGCAACGGTTGATCCCGCCTCGCTGGGCATCGAAAAGCCCTGAGTTAACGCGTTAGGGCAGGGCGCGCAGGCCGCGCCCTGTCTGTTGGGAGGCGGGACATGGACAAGGTCGACGAAACGCTGATCATGCGGGCGCGTGATTTCTGGGCATCGATTGCTCTGGTTGCGGTGTCGCTGTTCTTTCTATGGAAGACTTCGGACATCCCCCTTTGGGGCGATAACCGGGCAGGTGTCAGCGGTGCGGATTGGTATAACTCGGCCGCGATCGTGCCCTTGTTCATCTTTGGCGGATTGCTGGTGCTTTCTCTGGTTCTTCTGGCGGTGTCGATCCGGTCAGGGGGTGCTCGCAGAGCCCTGAGTGCAGCCGGGATCGGATGGGACAGGGCCGAGGTATTACGAACATCGGCAATTGCCTTGATGCTGCTGGCATACGTCGTCGCGCTGGTCCCCAGAGTGGATTTCATTCTTTGTTCCGGGCTGCTGATAACGGCGTTGACTTTCGGCTTCTGTGGCGGGCACACATGGCGCGCCGGGGTGGCCTGCCTTGCGGTTGTCGCGGCGGGGATATTTGCGTTCGCCGGATTTCCAGCTCAGCCGGATTGGTCCGGGCATGGTGACGATTGGGTCACGCTGGTACTGTGGATCGCCCTGACGCTGTTGGTTCTGACGCGCGCCGCATCGGAACGTGTTTTGCGGTTTGTTCCCTGGGTCGCGGTGCTGGCACCGCTTATCCTTGTCTGCGCGATGGCTTTTGTGTTCCGCCAGAACGTGCCCGCGCGTGGCGGCCTGATCTTCAAGCAGATCGAGTATCACTACTACGTGTCGCTTCGTCCGTTTTGGAAAGACTGACGGATGGACTTTATCCTTTCGCAACTGGCTGGATTCGGTACCGCCTTCGCAGGTTTGGCAGGTGATCCTCTGACCTATCTCTACCTGATTGCGTCCGTGTTCCTTGGCATTACATTTGGCGCTTTGCCGGGGCTGACCGCGACGCTGGCTGTCACGATCCTGACCGGATTTTTTGGCAACAAGATCCCGCTCGATTACTCTCTGATCGCATTGCTTGGGGCCTATGTTGGCGCGATCTACGGCGGGTCGTATCCGTCGATTCTGCTGAACATTCCCGGCACCGCAGCCAGCGCCGCGACGGCCATGGATGGCTATCCGCTGGCCAAGGCGGGGCGCGGGGGCGAGGCCCTTGGGCTTACCACCACGGCCAGTTTCATCGGCACGGTGATCGGGACCCTGACGCTTTTGATCTTTGTCTGGGCGCTGCTATTGGTGTCGAAGAACATCGCCAGCCCGGAAAAAGCCCTGCTGGCGCTGTTCGGGATACTCCTTTCCGGCACATTGATGAGCGAGGATCTGGTGATCAAAGGCTGGATTGCCGGGCTGATCGGGCTTGCAATGTCCATGGTCGGGCTCGATCCGCTTTTGTCCGAGCCGCGCTATACCTTCGGCTGGTCATATCTGCTCAGCGGGTTTCAGGTTGTTCCTGTGCTGATGGGCGCGTTTGCCATTCCGCAAATCATCGACGGTCTGCGGCACGTCGAGGCGGGCAAGGTCCTTGCCCTGAAAGGGCGCATCCTTCCGAACCTTCGCTCCATCCGGCGCTACCTGCCCACGATTGGACGTTCCGGAGTGATCGGAACCGGCGTCGGCGCGCTTCCGGGCGTGGGCGAGGATGTGGCGGGCTGGGTCAGCTACGGCGTCGGCAAGACCGTATCTGCCGAAGGTGAGAAATTCGGCCGTGGCTCTCTGGAAGGGTTACTGTGTTCCGAAACCGCCAACAACGCCTGTATCGGCGGCGCGCTGATCCCGCTTCTGGTGCTGGGCATTCCCGGCTCGCCGCCCGCCGCGGCCCTCATGGGGGCCTTCAAGATCAACAACGTGATCCCCGGCCCGACGATTGACCCCGAGATCATTCTGCGGGTCGTCGCGATTCTGGTGATGGCGTCCCTGACGATGTTCCTGATGGGGCTGTTCACGGCGCGGGTCTTTATCCGGATACTGGCCATTCCACAGACCATATTCCTGCCGGTCGTGATGGTTCTGACGACGATCGGGTCGTTCAGCGTCGGCGGCGGCATCAACGATCTGTACCTGATGCTGGGTGTCGGAGCCGTCGCCTATTTCATGAACCTGATGAAATACCCGATCGCCCCGCTGGTCATCGGGGTCATTCTGGGCGGGCTGTTTGACGAAACCTTCCGCCGCTCGCTGTTCCTGTCGGACGGGGATCTGTCGGTCTTCTTTTCACGCCCCGGCGGCGCCATTCTGCTGGTGCTCAACATTGGCCTCATCCTCAGCCAGTTGCCGGTCGCCAAGCGCGCATTTTCTCGCCTGAAAGGACTGTCTGCCTGATGTTCGCCGTTACTGTCACCTTCACTCTGAAACCTGGTGCGCGTGACGCGTTCTTGCCCTTGATGGCCGAAAATGCCGCGACCTCATTGCGCGATGAACCCGGGTGTCACCTGTTTGACGTTTGCCTTGGGGACGATCCCGATGCGGTGTTTCTCTACGAGGTTTATAATGACGGTGCGGCGTTCGACGCGCATCTTGAGAGCGCGCATTTCAAGTCATTCAATGCGGCCGTGGCAGATATGATTGCCGACAAGGTTGTTCACCAGTTTTCCGAGGTCATTCGATGAACGATTGGGAAATCCACGCGGTCAAATACGCGGAACGCAATGCCCGAACGCGGGCCGACAGCTTCATCATTGATGACAATCACAACGCGCCCCACGCGATGGACTACTACATCTGGGTTTTGCGGCGCGGGGATGAGGTGCTGCTGGTTGATACAGGATACGACGCTGAGGAAGCGGCCGCGCGCGGTCGTCCCATCGCGATGGACCCGCGCGAGGCGCTGCGCCCATTGGGAATCGCACCCGAGACGGTGAGCCAGGTGATCGTGACCCATCTTCATTATGACCACGCGGGCGGGCTGCATCTTTTCCCGAATGCCAGATTGCATATGCAATCGGCCGAGATGGCTTTCGCCACCGGTCCCTGCATGTGCGATGACCATCTGCGCGACCCTTTCACGGCGGGCCATGTCTGCGAGGCGATAAAACGCCTTTACTCCGGCAAGGTCACCTTCCACGACGGCGACGCCCAGATCGCAGACGGCGTTACGGTTCACTGCATCGGCGGGCATTCGCGCGGGCTGCAATGTGTGCGGGTACGAACGGGTGTCGGATGGATGGTCCTGGCCTCGGACGCCTCGCACTATTACGAGAATTTCATGGCGCGCAAAGCCTTCCCTATCGTGGTCGATTTGCAGGACATGATGGACGGGTTTGATACGCTGGAAAGACTGGCCTCACACCCCAGGCTTATTGTGCCGGGCCATGATCCGATTGTTCGACAGGTTTTTCCGGTCGGTACCGCACCGCATATACACCGGCTGGATCCGGGACCCGTCAGGGAGGTCGCAATATGAAGATTGGGGTGATCGCCGATGACTTCACCGGAGCCTCAGACATCGCGCTGACATTGGCCGAGGCCGGGATGCGCGTGTGTCAGTTCATCGGCGTTCCCGAAGGCGCGGCAAACAAGAACCTCGGGGCAGGGGTCATTGCGCTGAAATCCCGAACGGCACCGACCCAAGACGCGGTTCGGGACAGCCTTGCGGCATGTGAATGGTTTCTGGATCAGGGTGCGGAACAAATTGTCTTCAAAGTCTGCTCGACCTTCGATAGCACGCCCGATGGCAATATCGGTCCGGTGCTGGATGCCTTGTCGGACCGGTTGAACGCCGAATTCGTCATCGTGTGTCCTGCGTTTCCCGAGAACGGGCGCAGCGTTTATCAAGGGCATTTGTTCGTTGAAGACAAATTGCTGAACGAAAGCGGCATGCAGGACCATCCGCTTACACCGATGCGGGACGCGGACTTGCGGCGTGTTCTTGCGGCGCAGGCGAACAAACCGGTCCACCACGTCAATGCGGGGTTGGTCATGCAAGGTGCATCCGCCCTTCGCGCCGCACTTCCGGCAAACGGGCTTACTATTGTCGATGCAATCAGAGATGCGGATCTATTGGAGATTGGCAAGGCGGCCAAAGGCATGCCTTTGCTTTGCGGCGGTTCTGGTATTGCCTTGGGTCTGCCCGCGAATTTCGGATACGCCCCGGCACAGCCGGAATGGCAGGAGATAGAGGGCCCGGGGGTTGTTCTTTCAGGCTCGTGCAGTCGGGCCACCCGTCGTCAGGTGGATGTTTACAAAGCACTGGCCCCGTATCGCGAGATCAGTGCAGCAGATGCCGTGACAGGTGCCGTCAACGCACAGGAACTGGCCGATTGGGCATTGGCGCAGCATAGACCACCCCTCGTTTACTCCTCGGCAGATCCCGCCTTGGTAGCAGCGGCGCAGGCAGAGTTTGGTGCGGACCGGGCAGCGTCGGCAATCGAAGCCCTGTTCTCTGAACTGGCCGCACAATTGCTGGCCAAAGGGGCGTCCCGATTGGTCGTGGCAGGGGGTGAGACCTCAGGCGCGGTTGTCAGCGGACTCAAGGCTCAGGCGCTGGAAATCGGGCCGCGTCTGGCCGCAGGTGTACCGGTGCTGCGTCTTCAGCGCGCAAGGCCCGTGGCCCTGGCGCTGAAGTCCGGCAATTTCGGAGATCAGAATTTCTTTGCTGAGGCGCTGGTGAAAATGGAGCAATCTGCATGACGGAAGAGTCCAGGCTGCGCGAAGAAATTTGCCTGCTTGCGAAGTCCACGTTCGACCGGGGGCTGACCCATGGCGCATCCGGCAACATTTCTGCGCGTTTGTCCGATGGCACCTTGCTGATGACACCGACGGGCAGTTCTATGGGGTTTCTGGACCCCGCCCGTATCAGTCACCTTGATGCGGACTTTCAACTCTTGAACGGTGACCGCCCGACCAAGGAAACCCCGCTACATACCGCATTTTACGAAACCCGCAGCGGAACAGGCGCGGTCGTGCATCTGCATTCGACCCATTCCGTGGCGTTGTCGATGCTGCCCGAAACTGATCCCGACGACGTGTTGCCGCCCCTGACACCCTATTCGATTATGAGACTGGGCAAGGTGAAGTTGCTTCCCTTTTTTTTGCCCGGTGACGCGGCGATGGGTGACGCGGTCAGGGGCCTCGCAGGCCAACGATCGGCCGTGTTGCTTGCCAATCACGGCCCGGTCGTCGCCGGCAAGGACCTGTGGGCGGCAGTGTTTGCAATCGAAGAGCTTGAGGAAACCGCGAAGCTTGCACTGTTGACCCGAGGTAAGGGCGCTGTTGCTTTGACCGATGAGGAAGTGCAAATGGCGCGCAGGCTGGGGCGGGATTAGTATTTGTCGCCTCAATTATTGGGGACGGCTTAATTGCGATGTATGACCTTGTGACAGGTGCCTGACATATCCTATCTGCGATTTGCCCGACGCGCTGCGAGCGACAATCAACCGTCTTTGGCATTCAATTCTTCAGTCGGCGCGGCGATAGCTCGCTTGGGTCCGCCGTCATTCGGTCCGACACCGGAACGAATTGACCATACTCCTCGTCGCGCCTGTCGCGGAAAGGCCGCAAACAGGGCAGGCTGGACAGCTAAAGGCAGCATCAGGCACAATCGCGGCATTTTATGGAGTAGGGTTTATGGCACAGCGAATTATCATGATCCACGGCCGCAGCACGAAGCCGGCTAAAGCCAGACATGCCGTCTTTTTGCGTAAGGCGCTGCTTCAGGGCTTGCATCGGTACAATCCGAGCAAGGCCGAAGCCCTGGAAAATGGCGATGTCGAAATCGACTATGTTTACTATGGCGACTTCAACAACCGCCTTCTGGCGGAGGCGAGCGACGAGGTGCGCCAATCCCTGACCCACACCGATCCTCATTCCGGCAACTCGCCGTGCATTCCGGATGACGGCTATTTAGAATCGATTGACGCATTGCTGAACTTCAAACGCTTTGACAAACGTGCCTACAAAAAGGTCATCAAGGAAAACGATGATCTGCGCTTCGTCGATGAGGTCGCCAGCGCGATATCAACGATTGCCGCCATTGCTACGGCCACTTTTATGAACGAGTTCGCGATCAAGCTGGCAACAGCGGATATGGGCGCATACCTCTTGCAGCGAAAGGTCGGGTCAGCGATCCGCGAGCGTCTGCAGGAGCCGTTGCGCAAAGCGCTGAAACGCGGCGATGATATTTGCCTCATCTCTCACTCCATGGGCTGCATGGTCGCCTATGATGTTTTGTGGAAGTTCTCGCGTATGAGCGAGTACAAAGACGTGCGGGCAAATGAAAACCGGGTCAGCAAGTGGATCACGCTGGGCTGCCCGCTGGGTGAAGCGGGTGTAAAGGCAAACCTTTACGATGCGAATGAACGCACCTTCAACGACGGGACAGACAAACACCCCTATCGGATCATAAAAGATTGGGAAAACGTGGCGGCCGTGGATGATTTCATCAGCCATGATTCAAAGATGAAGGACGACTACAAGTTGATGACAAAGTTCGACCATTTAGAAAGCATCAAAGATACGCGCATCTACAATTGCTGGGCAATGGACGGCAAGGCCAACCCCCACAAATTTTATGGCTATCTTGCGAACCCTGCCACGGCGAAGGTCATCGGTGACTGGATGAACTAGGGACAAAGTAGCGCATTCGGTGTGCCGGTTGAGTGGGTGCAGATTGCCAATGGTCAGATGCCAAAGGCGTCAAACAGACAGTTTTTCAATCAGCTCTGCGTTTGCTTTTTGGAATCAGCGCTCTTGATCTCAACCTGCCAATCCTGAAGGCCCTAATGTTGATGTCGTTGGCGATCTTTCCAACTGTACGCAGTTGCCTAGCCGGATCTCAAACACGACCCTTCAAAGCTGACCATCCGGCACAGCGAACCTGACAGCTGTCTGACCTTTCCAGAGGCGCTTGGATGGCATGACCAGCATCGTGTTGTCGGCTGGCGTAAGGACCGGGCGATCGCCATCGTGACCAACCAATGTTCCGGCCTTTTCCAAGACTTCGCCGCCAGTAAACGGCTTTTCGAAAGAGAACCCATCGCTCTCGATTGTCACGGCTTCCACAACGGTGAAGAGCTTCTGAGGAGCAGGCTCCTGAAAGCGCTCAAGGTGGTCCGGCGAAATTACTCCGGTCGCTGCAAGAAACCGAGCCGTCGCTTCGATCGCAAGTTTGCCCGAAGCGGCTTCCCAGTGTTGTCCGCACTCGATCAGCACCGCCGACTTATCAGACTGCACATCATCAAAGGCGCCGTAATCGCGCATTCGACGACCCGCCGCGTGTCCGGCGTCGCCGACGACAAATTCGGGCACCCCAACCCGCACGGCCAGGTCCTTTCCTTTGGCGCGTCGGCCCGACATCATCAGGGGCGGGGCGAGGTGTTGCATGCTGTGAATATCCAGCAGGTAGTCTATGTCGGAGAGTGCAGGCCGAACCGCGCGGGCGCGCTCAAGCTCTGTACTCATCCTGTCCCCTTCGAGAACATCCTTGTCCCACACACGATTGAGGTCCTCATCAATCCAGCGGCTTCTGTTCGGGTCCTCAGGGCGGAAAGCGCGGTAGGCTTCCACGTTCATGAACGCAAGCGTTATCGACCCGGCCAAAGGTTTTATTTCGGTCTGAAAGAGCCAGTCCAGAGCTATCGCGCCGCAGGGTTCGTTGCCGTGCATCAGCGCGCTGACCATCACATTGAGTCCGGGACGGCCACTCTCAAACCGCCAGACAAAGGGGATGCCTGTGTTGCCGTTGGCATAAGGCTCGATGTCGGGCGTCGAAAGCTCAATCGGGTAGTCATTCGGAATGTTGATCTGGCGCATGTCTTCGTGTTTCCTCAATCGAAGTCTGGACTGGTAAAGGCGATATCATGACAACGCCCAGGGTCGCCCTTCTTGGCGCAATTCTCGAATCCAATCGCTTCGCCCCACCTGCTGAGCTGGAGGATTTTACATCCCTGACCTGGCTGACGGGCGAAGCCCTGATGGCAGAGGCCAGATCGAAAACGCCAAAACTGGCGACCGAGTTCGCGGCTTTTGTTCGTGCGATGGACGCAACGGGCGACTGGACGCCTGTGCCCTGCATGCTGGCGGCCAGTCATCCGGCAGGTCCGGTTCGGGAAACGGTCATAGAAGAGGTTATCCGCACATCGGAACAGATGTTGCGGGCAGCTGCGCCAGTGGACGCGGTCTTTGTTTGCAACCATGGCGCAATGGTTGCCGCGCACGACCCCGACCCGGACGGATTGCTTATGTCGCGAATCCGCGACGTCGTCGGGCCGGACGTACTGATCGTCTCGTCGCTTGATCTGCATGCAAACATCTCTCAGCGTATGGTCGACGCGTGTGACCTGATCGTGGGATACCGGACGAACCCGCATGTCGACCAGATCGAACGCGGCGAGGAGGCTGCGTTTTCGATCCGGCGCGTCCTGGCTTCGGGTGTTCTCCCCAAGGTGGCGCATGTGAAACTTCCGCTTGTTCCGGCCTCTGTAACGCTGTTGAGCGCAGAGCATCCTTACGGAACGCTGATCGACCACGGCCAGCGAAGGCAGGCCGAGTATGGCGGACAGATCCTCAATGTGTCGATCTTCGGGAATTTTCTTTTCTCTGATACGCCTGACAATGGGCTGAGTGTCGTTGTGACCGCGCGGGAAAATGGCCGGATAGCCCGGGAATTGGCGGCCGAACTGGCCGAGAAGGCCTGGTCGATGCGAAAAGATTTCGTCCGGCAACTGACCTCCGTCGAAGAGGCCGTGACGATAGCGTCCAGGGATGACCGCGGTGCGGTGATCTTTTCGGACGCCGGAGACAACCCGGGCGGCGGCGGAAGCGGCCGAACGACCGAACTCCTCGCGGCTTTGCACGAGGCCGGTGTTGAAGATTGCCTTGTCGGTTCCTTCTGTGACCCCGAGCTTGCAAAGGACGCGCATTCCATCGGGGTCGGGGGTGTGTTCACAGCGCGCTTCAATCGGTCGCGCGATCCGGAAAGGCCCGGGGCGCAGTGGGATCGGCGGCTGGGCGTCCAGGCAGAAGTCATAGCGCTTCATGATGGTGATGTGGTCGGAGAGCGAGGGATGACCGCCGGGCGAAGACTGGCTCTGGGGCCATCTGCGGCTTTGCGGATCGGCGGTATTACGGTGGTCGTGATCACGGATCGAACGCAAACCGCTGATCCGGTCTTTTTTCATATGTTCGGATTGGACGTCGAAGCCGCCCGAACGGTGGTGGTCAAATCCCGGGGTCACTTTCGGGCGGGCTTCTCGCACTGGTTTTCTCCGACCCAGGTCTTTGAGGTCGATACGGCAGGTCTGACGAGCCCCGTGCATGATCGATGGCCCTTCGCATATTTGCCGAGACCGAACTATCCGATGGATGAGGATACAGTCTGGTCCTGGACGAATTAGCATCAGACAGGCTCGGAGTATTTGTCTTGAGGTGTCGTAAGTTTGACGAAGTTCATGAATTGCCGCGCCAACTGCGACGGTGGTAAGCCGGAAGGAAGAACAAAGCTCGTCGCATATGAGATCGCGGCGTCGAAGGGGCGCACCTCAATCCCTCCCAACCCTGTTGTCAGCAGAGGGAACGGGTTCACGATTGCAACGCCCAGCCCTTCGCGAACAAGCTCAAGCGCGGCCATGTTTGTCGCTGTTTCCGCAACTTTCCGGGGTTGAATGCCAGCCCGCGCAAAAATCTGCTCGGTAGTGGCCCGTGTGCCGAGCCGTCTCAGGAATTCGACGAGTTCCACGCCTTCAAGGTCTTCGGGCGTGACGACCTTCTTTTCGCACAAGGCATGGCCGACCGGCATCGCACACACCGCTTTGCTGCGTCGCCACGGGACAAGTTGCACACCGGATCGTTGGATCATGCCGCTTGTCAGGCCAAGGTCGTACCGCAAATCCAGAATGCCCGAGACCAGAACATCCGTCGACTGAATATCAAGCTGTAACCGCCGGCCCGGATTGGCCTTAAGAAAGCTCGCGACACGTTTGATAATGAAGTGATGCGCCAGAGTTGGTGGTACGATCAGGCGAAGCGGCTCGTCTTCCGGTGCCGCCCAATCCGCGCCTTCGATCTGCGCCAGCGTCTCGAAAATCGGATCAAGCTTTTCGTTGAGCCGGAGCGCCTCATGCGTGGGTTCGATACGCCCGGATTTCCGGATGAACAGCGAACGACCGACCCGCGCCTCAAGCTGTGACAGAGACCGGCTTACGGCCGATTGGGACACGCCCAGCCTGCGGGCCGCGCCGATGGTGGTGCCGGTGGTGACCAGCGCCCGCAGCGATTCAAACTCGCGCAATCGGTGTCGATGCTCTGTCATGTTACGCCCATCCTTGTGTCGCCGGGTAACAAAAACCATCCGTCGGATCGGATTACTCTATGCAAAATCGCATAGAATTGAGTATTGGCAATGATTTTCAGGGTAGATAGCATTTCGGAAGGGCGCAGGGCCGGGCATGGATTCGGATCAAACAAGCGCCAAATGAACAGGGAGTCTTTTTGATGAAGAAATTCACAGCTGCGACAGCTGTCGCTGCCGGCATTCTGACTTTCGGGGTCAGTGTCGCCAGTGCGGAAAAGCTGACAATCGGTCTGGCCTCGGAACCAACTGCCATGGACCCGCACTTCCACAATCTTGGTCCCAATAACGCGATGACGCTGCACATCTTTGATCGCCTTGTCGATCAGGATGAGAACCAACGTCTTATTCCCGGGCTTGCTGTTTCCTGGCAGCCTATCGATGACCTGACATGGGAATTCAAACTGCGCGAGGGAGTGAAGTTTCACGACGGGTCCGACTTCAATGCGGATGACGTTGTCTGCACAATCGAACGTGCGCCCAACGTCCCCAATTCGCCGTCCAGCTTCGGTACCTACCTGAAAGGCAAGTCGGTCGAGAAAGTGGATGACTACACTGTCCACTTCAAGACGGCTGAGCCCTATCCTTTGATGGCGAACGATATTTCGACCATTCGGATTATTTCGAGTGACACAGGGTGCGACGCAGCGACCGAAGACTTCAATTCAGGTGTCGCGGCGGTTGGAACCGGGCCCTTCAAGTTCGTGAGCTACACACCCGGCGAGTCGATTGTTGTAGCGCGGAACGACGAATACTGGGGCGACGCGCCGATCTGGTCAGAAGTCGAATTCCGCCCGATTTCGTCGGGTCCCAGCCGCGTTGCAGCCCTGCTTGCCGGTGATGTCGACATGATTGCCGCGGTGCCAACCACAGACATCGCAACTCTGGCCGAAAACGAAGAGTTGCAGCTGAGTCAGGGTGTCTCGAACCGGGTCATTTACCTGCACATGGACCAGTTCCGCGAAAACTCGCCCTTTGTGAAGGCGAATGGCGGTGGCGACATCAAGAATCCGCTGATGGATGTGAAGGTGCGCAAGGCAATCAGCATGGCCATCAACCGCGACGCCATTGTCGAACGCGTAATGGAAGGCGTTGCGCTGCCAGCGGGCCAGTTGTTGCCAGAGGGCTTCTTTGGTGTGTCCGACAATCTGGAGGTCGTCGAATACGATCCTGAAGGTGCCAAGGCGCTTCTTGCCGAAGCCGGATATGGCGACGGGTTCGAGATGACGATCCACGGACCGAATGACCGGTACATCAACGACGCGAAGATCGCAGAAGCCGTCGCCCAGATGCTGACCCGGATCGGCATCAAGACGGCGGTCGAAACCATGCCGCGTTCGGTCTACTTCGGGCGGGCCTCCCGCGGGGCCGAGGGCGACCTGCCGGAGTTCAGCTTTATCCTCGTCGGTTGGGGCGCGGGCTCGGGCGAGGCGTCATCGCCTCTGAAATCACTGATCCACACGTTCAATCCTGATAAGGGCTTTGGGTCATCCAACCGCGGACGGCATTCCGATCCTGAGACGGACGCCCTGATCGAAGAGGCGCTGCGGACTGTCGATGACGCCAAGCGGCAGGACCTGCTTGCAGCGGCGACTGAACGGGCGATTAACAACGTCGCGATCATTCCGACCCATTTCCAGGTCAATACCTGGGCAGCGAAGGCGGGGCTCAAGTACATCGCGCGTACCGATGAATACACCCTCGCGCTGGGCGTGGTGAAAGAGTAACGGCAACTCCACCGGGCCGCGCGCAGACGCGGCCCGGCGGCTTCCCCTTCGAGGGTTACATCCCATGACTGTATTTGTGATCCGCCGATTGCTTCAGGCACTTCTGGTCGTATTACTGATGTCGGTGATCGTCTTTTTCGGCGTCAATATCGTTGGCGATCCGGTCTATATGCTGGTGAGCCCCGACGCGGATCAGGCCGATATCGCAGCAACCATCGAGCGGCTTGGGCTGGATCGTCCGATCTGGCAGCAGTACTGGCTTTTCCTGAAGGGCGCAGCGCAAGGTGATCTTGGCAACAGCTTTATCTTTGGTGAGCCGGCGCTGAAGCTGATCCTGCATCACATGCCGGCAACGATGGAACTGGCGTTCACCGCACTGATGCTTGCAATCGTCATTGGTATCCCTCTTGGGCTTTATGCCGGACTTTACCCGGACAACCCGATCTCAAAGGGGATCATGGCCGGGTCGATCCTGGGCTTCTCTCTTCCCACTTTTTGGGTCGGTTTGATGCTGATCATGTTGTTTGCCGTGGAGCTCGGGTGGGTTCCGGCGACAGGGCGCGGCGATCTGGGCCGGTTTCTCGGGATCGAAAGCAGCCTGTTCACCCGCGACGGTCTGAGCCACATTTTCCTGCCGGCGCTCAATCTGGCGCTTTTGAAGATATCGCTGGCCATTCGGCTGACCCGCGCCGGTGTGCGCGAGGCGATGGGGCAGGACTATGTGAAATACGCCCGGGCCAAAGGGCTTTCGACCCGGCGCATCATCTTTGTACATGTCATGAAAAACATCATGATCCCGGTCGTTACCGTGATGGGTCTGGAATTCGGGAGCCTGATTGGATTCTCGGTCGTGACAGAGTCGATCTTTGCATGGCCGGGCATGGGCAAACTCCTGATTGATGCGATCCTTCAGCTCGATCGGCCCGTCGTCGTCGCCTATCTGATGATCATCGTTCTGTTCTTTGTACTGATCAATCTGATCGTCGACATTCTTTATTCCCTCCTCGATCCGAGGGTCCGGCTTCAGGATCAGGGCGCATGACCGAAGTTACCGCATCCGAAACCAACGCAGCAGCGCCTGCCAAGGTGGAAACCCCCTTTCAGCGCTTTCTGGCCGAGTTTTTCGAAAGCCGTATCGCCACGGCCGCGTTGTGCTTGTTCGGCGTCATCGTATTGCTCGCAATACTCGCCCCGTGGATCACCCCGCAGAACCCATACGATCTGGCCCAGGTCGATGTGCTTGACGGACGCCTGCCGCCGGGGTCCAAGGCCTTTGAGGGATACACGATGTGGCTTGGGTCGGACGGCGCAGGCCGCGACCTGTACTCGGCCATTCTGTACGGGCTGCGCATCTCGCTTTCCGTGGGCCTCGCCTCGGGTGTGATTGCTCTGCTGATTGGCATGGCGGTAGGTCTGATTGCCGCTTATGCGGGCGGGCGAACAGAGGCGATTGTAATGCGGGTTGTTGACCTGCAGCTGTCCTTTCCCGCGTCGCTGGTGGCGCTGATGCTGGTCGCGGCGATGGGCAAGGGCGTCGACAAGATCATTCTGGCGCTGGTGGTTGCGCAATGGGCATATTATGCGCGAACTGTTCGGGCAACTGCGCTGGTTGAAAGGAACAAGGAATATGTCGAGGCGGCCCAGTGCCTTGGCATTTCGCGCCTGCGGATCGTCTTTCGCCACATCCTGCCGAATTGCCTTGCCCCGCTGATCGTGGTTGGCACGGTGCAGACCGCCCACGCGATTTCCCTGGAAGCGACGCTTTCGTTTCTGGGTGTCGGGCTTCCGCAGACACAGCCGTCGCTGGGTGTGCTGATCGCCAATGGCTTCGAATACATGCTGTCCGGGCGGTACTGGATATCGGTATTTCCCGGCCTTGCGCTGCTTTTCACCGTTGTGTCCATCAACCTCGTTGGGGACCACCTGCGCGACGTGTTGAACCCGAGGTTGAAGAAATGACGAAGGTTCTGGAAGTAAGCGGCCTGAAAACTCATTTCTTCACTCATGCGGGCGTGGTGAAGGCGGTGGACGGCGTCGATTTCTCGGTGTCCAGGGGCGAGGTCATGGGGCTTGTGGGTGAGTCCGGCTCTGGCAAGTCGATCACGGGGTTCTCGATCCTCGGCCTCATCGACCCGCCGGGCCGTATTGTCGACGGTTCGATCAGGTTCAATGGTGACGAGATCGCAAGCGCACCTGAAAAGCGGCTTCAGGACCTTCGCGGCAACCGGATTTCGATGATCTTTCAGGACCCGATGATGACGCTGAACCCGGTGCTGCGTGTCGATACCCAGATGATCGAATCCATTCTCGCGCACGAAAAGGTCGACAGGCGAACCGCATGGGAGCGAAGCCGGGATGCGCTGGGGCTGGTCGGTATCCCTTCGCCGGAAGAGCGGCTGAGGGCCTATCCTCACCAATTGTCCGGCGGTATGCGTCAGCGGGTGGCAATTGCCACTGCCTTCCTCAACAAGCCTGACCTGATCATCGCGGACGAACCGACCACCGCGCTGGATGTTACGATCCAGGCGCAGATCATTCACGAGGCGCAAAAACTTACCCGGCAAACAGGGACAGCGATGATCTGGATCACGCATGACCTTGCCGTTGTTGCCGGCCTTGCTGATCGAATTTCGGTCATGTACGCCGGGCGCATTGTCGAGCAGGGCAGTATCGACGACGTTGTCGACCGTCCGCTTCACCCCTACACCGTCGGTCTTCTCGGTTCGGTTCCAACGGCGAACCGCCGTGGCCAGCGTCTGTTTCAGATCGAAGGTATGACGCCCAATATGCTGGCCTTGCCCGAGGGCTGCGCCTTTGGCCCACGCTGTCGGAACAGACTGTCCGCTTGCTCGTTGCAGCCGGCAATCGAGGACGTGGACGGGCGACAGCTTCGGTGCTTCAACCCTCAGAACAAGATCGGGGCGATGCAATGACGGAACCGCTGGTCGAAATCCGCGGCGTTTCGAAACGCTTTACCAAACGTCTGGATGTGGCCGGAAAAATCGCCCAGCGGCTGGGAGCAAACATTCGCGAAGAGACCGTTCATGCGGTCGACAACGTCAGCCTGTCGATCCGGCCGGGCGAAGTTCTGGGGCTGGTCGGTGAATCCGGCTGCGGCAAGTCCACATTGGGGCGTGTCGTTGCCGGTATCCATGCGGCAAGCGACGGTCAGATGCTTTTTCAGGGGAAAGACGTGGCCTCTCTTTCAGGTGTGGAAAAGCGGGCGGCAACCCTGGCAATTCAGATGATTTTTCAGGACCCTTTCGCCAGCCTCAATCCCCGCATGCGTGTCGAAGACATCATCGGCGAAGCGCCAAGGATGCATGGGATCGTAACCAAGGCCGAGCTTCCGAACTATGTGGACGACGTGATGCGAAAAGTCGGGCTGGACCCGTCGTTAAAGCGTCGTTACGCGCATCAGTTTTCCGGCGGTCAGCGCCAAAGGATCGGGATCGCCCGAGCGCTGGCCGTGAAACCGAAGTTCCTTGTCTGCGACGAAGCCATCGCTGCGCTTGATGTCTCGATCCAGGCGCAGGTAATCAACCTGTTCATGGATTTACGCGAGGAACTTGGGCTTACGTATTTGTTCATCAGCCACGATCTGAGCGTTGTCGAACATATCGCTGATCGGGTCGCGATTATGTATCTGGGCCGGATTGTCGAAAGCGCCTCGACCGAAGAGATTTTTTCTGACCCGAGGCACCCATACACCAAAGCACTTTTGGCCGAAGCGCCGCGGCTCGACCAGCGACGTCGGGAGTTCGCGCCGATCGAGGGTGAAATCCCGTCCCCGCTCGACCCGCCCTCCGGATGCACTTTCCATCCGCGCTGCCCTGTTGCGACAGCCGAATGCCGGCGCACGATTCCCGAATTGAAAGCTGGCCGTGGCGGGCGCGAAACGGCCTGTATTCTGGAACAAATGGAAACGGTTTGAGATATCTGTCAGGAGATCCCTTTGAAAAACGCTGATCCAATCTGGGACCACGTCGACCGACATCGCGAGGAATTTGTCGCCTTGTCAGACCGCGTTTTCGACACACCCGAAACACTATATTCAGAGTTCAGGTCGGTGGCGGAACACACGCGCATGCTGAAATCTCAGGGGTTCAGAGTGACTGAGAACGCAGCCGGCATACCGACCGCCGTGGTCGGTGAAGCGGGTGACGAAGGCCCGGTCATTGCCATTCTGGGTGAGTTCGACGCGCTGCCTTCCTTGAGCCAGACGCCGGGTATTGCCGAGCATCTGCCGCTGGAAGAGGGGGGCAACGGTCATGGCTGCGGTCACAACCTGCTCGGTGCTGCGGCGCTTTTGGCGGCGACCGCGCTCAAGGACTGGCTGGCTGAGAACGGTATTAAGGGGCGTGTCCGCTACTACGGATGTCCCGCCGAAGAGGGCGGGGCCGCCAAAACTTACATGGTGCGCGAAGGGTTGTTTGACGATGTGGATGCTGCGATCTCCTGGCACCCGGCGACCTTTACCGGCGTTAACCAGGCCCGATCTTTGGCCAACACCCGGATCGACTTTACTTTCCACGGCAAGGCGGCCCATGCGGCTGGAGCCCCGGAATTGGGCCGGTCCGCACTTGATGCTGTCGAGTTGATGAATATCGGCGTCAACTATCTGCGCGAGCACATGCCCGACAGCGCCCGCGTGCATTACGCGTATCTCGACGCAGGCGGCGTCGCGCCGAATGTCGTGCAGGCGAAGGCCACGGTGCGCCAGCTTGTGCGCGCCAGCTCCTTGCCGGATTTGAACGATCTGATCACGCGCGTCCGCAAGATTGCCGACGGCGCGGCATTGATGACCGGGACTGAGGTCACCAGCCAGGTATTCTCTGGCGTGTCCAACCTGCTCGGCAACCGCGCTCTGGAAGAGGCGATGCAGGGCGAGCTTGAAAAGCTGGGACCGGTCCCGTTCGACGATGCAGATGTCGCCTTTGCGCGCGAGATTCAGGGAACTTTGACGGCGGCAGATATCGACACGACGTTCAAGCGGATCGGAGCCAAGCCAAAGAAAGGCCTCGCACTTTGTGATTTCGTCGCGCCGCTCGATCGGCAAAGCGAGGGTGGCGAGGGTTCGACGGATGTTGGTGACGTCAGTTGGGCTGTGCCCACGGTTCAGGCGCGGGTAGCGACCTGCGCCATCGGAACCCCCTTTCACACCTGGCAGACCGTCGCTCAGGGCAAGGCTCCGGCAGCCCATAAGGGCATGGTTTATGCGGCCAAAGCGATGGCCGCAACGGCGTGTCGTATGGTTGAAGACCAATCCCTGATCAATGCCGCCAGCGAAATTCATCAGGGTAACCTCGACCACACGCCCTATGTTTGCCCGATACCGGAAAACGTGCGCCCGCCGGTGTGACGGGGCGTGCATTCCACGCAGGTTCGTATTCAGGATCGCCTCACACAACACTGGTACAAGCCTGCTGAAAGCGAGGGTTTCCCGGCGTTTCTGATGGGCAAGGTGAACAAGTGATCCCGCAATTCGCCAGTCTCACGCATCGGCTTGCGGCTGGCTCAAAAGTGGCGAACAGCACGCAGAAACGCTATTATTGCCCGGTTTGGCCATGTGGAATAAGGTGTTCGGGCTGATAAGGGTTTATCTGCCGCTAGGGAATTGAAAAGATTGAACTGATCCGACCTGAAACGCCCGTGTTGTTGGCAGACAGTTCGGGGTCATTAGGCAGAACGACCACTCGGCACCAAGGTCCAGAGACCGAAACAAGGGCGGACTACTGCGCGACAGGTAACTCGGTCAATTCGCCAACTAGCATAGGCAGGTACGCTACTGATGCGGTCGACACATGGTACCAACCCGGCAGACACCCCGATGTCAGAGACGCAGGCGCGGCCTCTGGAACGGATTGAACATGCCGAGGAAGTTCACAAGAAAGTCGTTCTGGTGGATTGGACGCTTGGCAATCGCTGCAACTACGCATGTAGCTATTGCCCGCCCGAATTGCACGACGGATCAAAGGGTTGGCAAAGCCTTGGCGACGTCCTTGGAATGATCGAAGCCTTGCAGGCCCATTATCAGGCAGGCATGGGCAAGCAGGTTTGGCTGCAACTGACCGGCGGCGAGCCAACCATGCATCCGAAAATCAAGGATATTCTGGCCGCCGCCCACGCCCACGACATGAAAGTCAGTTTGATTTCAAATGGTTCCCGGACCGAGCGTTTCTGGCAGGCCATTCGCGACAAGCTGGATTCCCTTATTCTGACTTTTCATCTGGAAGAGGCAGAATTTGCGCATGTCCACCGGGTGATCGAAATCCTGTCGGAAGAAATATTCATTCATGTCAACATCACAATGCTGCCTGATCGGTTTGACGAAAGCTATGAACTGGCTCGTAAGCTGGGGGCAGATTTTCCGAATATCGGGATTGCGATGAAACCTTTGCGGGTTGGGTTTGGGCACGAACTCTACCCCTATAGCGAAACCCAGATCGCAAAAATGCAAGAACAGGTCTCAAGCCCACGCGCGTCGAACGGGCGTCTCCGGCATCCGCGTGGGATCATGGAGCGGCGCAACCCCGATGGGACACGCGAGAAAATCCGACCCAATACCTTCATCCTCAGGGGCGAAAACCGTTGGCGGGGCTGGACTTGCGAGGCGGGGTTGGAGTCTCTGCGCATAACCGGTGATGGCTATGTGAACCGTGCAGTCTGTGGTGTCGGTGGCCGCATCGGTGAGCTTGGGCAAGAGCTAAAATTGCCGGAGAACTCGATTGTCTGTACACGCGACACATGCTCCTGCGTGGCCGACATCCTGATCTCGCGCGCACGGTGGGAATAGGCGCGTCGGCCCGAGCCGATCCTGCCGTGCTTAATTCACCGCAATCGCAAGTCACTGCGTGAACAAACGGGTTTGAACTTTGGACTTTGTTTCGCATTGGGGCGCAGACGCCTGGGTCATTCCTGCGCATCTGCAGGAAATTTGGATCAATCAGACCATTAGAATTTGATGATCCGCGCCCCTGTTCGTTGGGTGGCGCGGAGGTCGTTCCACTAAAAGATATGCGTCAGAAATAAGCGCGATGATCGCTCATATTCGTCCGGCATCACCGGTTTACTTGTTTTCGAGTGGCCAACTTTTTATAATGTTCTGCACATTTAATTTGAATTTTCGACGCTCGGGACCGCATTCGGATTGCCCGAGCAGTGACAGTGATAAGAGTATTTAAGCGGCCAGTTTGGGGGATTTATGACCAAGGCCAGCGACCCAAAAGCGCGACCTAAGGTTGCTAAAAATGAAGCCGACGTCGTCCCGGGGACTTACGATTTCGTACAGTCCCCTGAATGGCAGAAGGTGCTTGAAAAAGCTATTACTCAGCGGAAAGAAACTCTTTCGGAACGTGCCCAAAAGGGTGCGGCGGCGCCCAAACCCAAAGCGGGTCAGAACAGTGGTGATCAATCAACCACAGGTAAAAAGCCTGCAAGTGAACCAAAGCCCGCCTCGGACCAGCCAAATCCGGCGCCTCAGCAAAGTGCGGCGGTAAGTCCGCGTCGCGCAAGTGAGTCGGAAAATCCCGCTGCCGAGGCGTCGGATGACAGTCAGATCAGTAAAATTGTCAGAAAAGCGAAGGCGAAATCGGCTGAATCGGGGAAACAGAAAAGCGCGCCGACCGAAGACAAACCTCCCGCTCCGGAAAACGCCGAGCAAGAGCAGGTTCAGGACGAGGTCAACCCGGCTCAGGAAAGCGCAAGTGCCGAACCGCCACAGCCACCCAGCGAAACGAAGGCTGAAAACGCAATAGATGATCAGCCAAGTCTAAGGGCGGGTCTGAAGCTGTCCACCGAAGAGGTCGCCGACCGGCTACGGAAAAAGCTTCTTCATAAAATGGGCGAACAGCGAAGAACGCGCCGCAAGATCAAGTTCGGCTCGATCGCGGTTGGGGCCGCCATTGGTGTAGTGGCGTCGTCCTCCGTGTTTTTTCTGTTGTCCGAATGGGGCGCGTCGGGGTCGCATGAGAGTGCCGGACCGGCAACAATACAAACAGAAGCAGTAGATGTCGCGTCGCTTCAGGGGCGTGAGGCAGTTCAACTCCCGGCTCAGCAACCTGTTGTTGCCAGCGATGCGCTGGAGCAATCCGACCTGTTGCCGGATTTGTTGGACGCGCCAACGGGTTCCGTGTCACCCGAAGAAAACCCGGTCGAGACCGAAGAACTGGCCAGTCTGGTCGGTGTAGCGCCAGCTCTGCCGGAACTGTCCGGAAATGTGGAAGTTCTTGAGCCTAACTTGGTACGCCCGGCCCCTAATGTTCTGGCGTCTGCCTTGGCCCTTGATCCCCCGACGATTCCGCTGAGCATAACCGGCAGCCAACCGCGGCCCGAGGCGAGTCCGACATTTACACGGTATCAACACACTCCTTTACTGTTTGGCACGGCGTTTTCCTTATCGGATGAAGACGCGGCAGAACTCTATTCGATAGATTCCCTGATCAACGCAGTCCTTACGTCCCCACGCCCGCCGGTAGTTTCAATTCAGCCGGTCGCCTTGATCTCGCCCGAGCCTGCGGGTTCCAACGGGGATCACGGGCCGCTTCCTGTGCGGATCGCGGCATATCAGCCTGAACCGCAAGGACCTGGCATTGCCCTGGCCAATCCGGGCCTTTCCCGTCCGGACCCGATGGGTGTTCTGGATTTCGTGGTCCCGTCGCCCGGACCTGCTTTGACAGAGCCCGCCACGGACGAGGTGCAGACAGCCGCCCTTAACCCGGACGTGCAGGCCGACATTGCGCTAGTCCCGGAGCCCTCTCAACCAGTGAGTATCGAGCCGCTCGCTGAACCCACCGACCCGATTGAGCCGGTCTTGCCCCCTGTCGAGGAAACTGAAGCACCAGAAGCGATATCAGGTGGTGGTAACGGTGCTGAATTCAGGTTGTATGCGCCCAAAAGCGTTCCTGCTGATACGGTAAACACCGTTGTTACGGATTTGACGGCTTCGGGACATGCATTAAACGGGACGGCGCGGGTTGGCTTCGGGATCCGCCAATCCAATGTCCGGTTCTATCACAGACAGGACGCTGCCCGAGCCGCGGCGCTTGCAGAAGATGCCGGCGCTTTGTTACGCGACTTCACAGGATCACGCACGAAAACCCCGCGTGGGATAATTGAGCTTTGGCTGGCCGGGAAAAGCAGCGGTGGTTCAGCGATCAAGCGGACAACTAGAAAAAGCAGGGTCACGGCCCCGGCAAACAATCAGGTCAATCAACTGAAAAATCAGGTCCTGAAAAAGCTTAGGACTGCAACAAACCAATGACCATTCATTGTTCTTGATCCCAAAGGACCGAAACATACTGAGTATAACGTTAACTATTATTTATCGGGTTTTTGAAGATGACTGACAGCAGACTAATGGGCATCGTAACCGCGCTTTTGCTTCTGGCAACGACGCAGGGTGCGCGTTCGGAAATGACGCTTGAGCATCTGTTGGCTATTGATGGGTTCCTGTCCACCAATGACACCCAGTCACTCTATTCATATCTCCAAAGAAACCCGGATTTGCTTTTGGGCAATGATGAGTTGTCGGTGGAACTACAGAGCTTTTACGAAGCGGCTTCTGCCGGAAATCTGGATTTCGACTATGCTGCCAGTGGGGCGCGCAATCCGGATGACACCGCGAATGAAACCACGTTTCAGCACTGAAACCCATGTCCCTGATCAACGTCATCAATCCCGCGGCCCGTCCTAAGATTGCCTATGTCATCGAGCCCAGGTTCTCAGGTGGCACGTCTGCCGCTGTGGCGGCAGAATTACAGGTGGCCGTGGACTTCGGTCAGTTGGAAGTGCATGCAATCACCTCAAGGATGTTCGGTGAAAGCCAACACGTTTCACCGGTGCTGCGCCGGGTGCTTGACGCATTGCGGATACCGCTGATTTGGGATGCGTCGCAGATACGCGCGGATTTTGTGATTTTGCACAACCCGTCATTTTTGAAACATCAGGACAGGCTGGACACAAAGATCATTACGCGGGACCTGATCGTGGTCACACACGAGAATTTTCTGCGCCCGGGGGGCGGGGAAGGGTTCGACGTCGCCGCCTGTCTGCATCAGATTGAAGCGTCCACGCTGTCGCTGAGCAAAACTCTCGCGCCAATCTCTCCGTATAACCGCGATACTGTTTCCGGTTGGTTGGCCGGGTCCCGCGTCAGACAACCGTGGAAGGTTCTCGACACCGATTGGTTCAATATCTGCCAGACCGAAGTAAGCGCCCCCCGGGCAGAGCCCGGGGACCGCCGCGGCAGGCACTCACGGCCGGGGTTTGAGAAATTTCCGGCCTTAACCGATCTGGAACGGTGTTTTTCCAGACAATCCCAGAGCAATGTCATCCTCGGCGCAGACGCTTTGTTGGATGGCGGGGTTCTCCGCGCGCATTGGACGCTGCTTCCCTTCGACGCCATAAGTGTGGAAGAGTTCTTTGAAATGATTGATTTCTACGTGTATTTCACGGCTCCAACCTGGCAAGAGAGCTTCGGAAGGGTCATCACCGAGGCACTGGCTGCCGGCAAGGTGGTGCTGACCAATCCCGACATTGGCAAAACCTTTGGCGATGCCGTTCTTGGCTGCCGCCCCGGCGAAGTAGACGGGATCATTGCCGACCTTGTTGCCAACCCGCGCCGCTATCATCAGCAAGTATCCAAGTCGCAACAGGCGTTGGAGCGTTATTCGGCCCAGAACTTCGGCGCGATGCTGTCCAAAATTCTGACAACAGACGGCGGGGTGCCGGTATGATCTTTGTTGAGGCCGGCACACGTTCCTTACGGTCGTTTGACGCGCAGCTGATCTTTGCTGAACAACTCACCGCGCGTGGTTTCAATGCGTGTATCGGTGCCGAGTATCTGCCGGAAGATGCCGGGCGCGGCAGAATTTACGAAGCGGCCAAGTTTCTTGTCGACCCTACCGAGCACATAGCAGAAACCGTCTTTGTGCTGGGCGCCGAGGACATTGATGACGTGCTGCTCGCGTCCCTCAGGCAAAGGCAGATTGGCGCGGACGTGCCGGTGATTGCGACAGGGCGATTTCCGACCCAACAAAGCTATGTCGGTGCCAAGTCCCGTTTGGCCTATGCGCTTGGGCGTGAGGCTACGGTCATTGACCTGACCGAGTTCCAACCGCGACCGGTGCTGCCTTCTGCGGCCAGCCCATTGTTTGCGGAAATTCGGAAGACTTCACGACCTGTGCGCGAAATGCCCTCCGTCACTGTTGTTCTTGGATCGACCGAACTGGACAACCCCGAAACGCTGTCCTGCCTGTCACGGATGAGCAATCAGGGCGCATATAACCTGAAACTCATTGTAAGTGGCGCACAGAACGAGGCGATCAAGGCGTCGTCCTTCCACGACTTGCCAGCCAACCTTTACACCGATTTGTCGTCGCACACGCTGGCCAATTCAACGGACGTTCTGGCGATGTTCGGGCACGGAATCGCCGGTGTTCGCATGGCGGCACTTGCGGTCGAACTGCTGGCCGCCGGAGGGGTCGTGATAGACTGCACCGAGGACGAAGTTCTGATGTCATCGGGCGCGCCGGCCTTGCTGGGTCCAAAGACTCTGTTCGCTTTGGACGGTTACCTGATCGGGAAGATACTTGGAAACATTCCGCAAATTGCGGAACAGGCATCAAAATCCCGGTGGCTCCACATGGTCGACATTTCCCGACTGGAGGCTGCGGCGGGACTGCACGCAAAACTGCAAAAGGCCGAGCGAAAAGACCAGAGAACCCTGTTCTTTCCGACCAATGGGGTAGGGTTAGGCCATGCTCAGCGATGTGCGATCGTCGCCAAGGCGTTGCCTGACGCGATGCCCAGGGTTTTCGCGGCCTTTCCCAGTTGCGTGCCGCTTTTGCGTCGCGAAGGTCTGGATTGTATCCCGCTGGTCTCGCGCACCGATGCGACGGACAATTACAATGGCAACGACATCCTGACGTACCGACGTCTTGGGGCCGCGTTACAGGAAAACGACAGGATCGTTTTCGACGGCGGCCATGTCTTCGATTCCGTCTACCGGGTGATCCTGGAACGCAGGCTGTCAGCGGTCTGGATCCGGCGCGGCCTTTGGCCCAAAGGCCGGTCCCGACAAAACATGCTTCGGCGCGAGGCGGTATTCGACCGTGTCATCGTGCCATCCGAAGCCTTCGAAGAGCTTAACGATGCCTACAGCTATGGTGACCACGTGCACTATGTTGGCCCGATATACCGGCAGGTGGCGCAATCCACGGACGACCGCGATCAGCTCCGGGCGCGGCTGGCCGAACGGTTCGGGCGTGACTTCAGGCAGTTGGTCGTCAGCATGTTGGGCGGCGGTGTCGCCTCTGACAGATCCGCGCAGCTTCAGGCGATTTCAGGGATGTTGGAAACCCGACCGGATTGCCTGCATCTGATTGTCATCTGGCCCGGAAGTACGGTGCAGCCGGCGGCGTTTGGCTGGACGAATACCCGTGTGGTTCAGACGTTCGAAGCCACCAAGCTTTGCCTGTCTGCGGATCTGGTCATCTCTGCGGCGGGGTATAATTCGGTTCTTGAACTTCTCTACCACAAGATACCCGCGATCCTGATCCCGCAGTCGGCACCCTATTTGGACGATCAGGAACGGCGTGCCAGGGCGTTGGCGGACCGCGATCTGTGCGCGTTGATCACCGAAAGGGAATTCATGAAGCTGGAAAGGACCGTGACCGATTGTCTGGACAACGATGGGTTGGACGTCTTCCGGACCGCGCTGCATGACATTGAGCTGCCTCAAGCGGGCGCGGCGGAGGCTGCCGAATTGATAACTGAGACCGGAGTCAGAAAATGACGGACACGACCTGGTTCGAAATTCTCAGCAGAATGTCACCGAAACAGCCGGTGCGTCTTGACGATTTGGTCACGGACACGCGCGGCGTGGGGCCACAAGGGAAAGTACTGCTTCCGCAGCAGGGTCTTGCGCCGTCCGTGGCGCTGTGGGATCGCGATCCGGGTGGACCTGCGCATATTGGCATTCGGGTTCTGGAACCGCTGGAAATGCCATACAATGTGGCACGGCTTCTCGCCTCCGCCGCGACAGAGCGCGGTGTCTTTCCGATCATTCTAAGCCGCGTGGACTACTGCGGATTTGAGCAGTTCGGCTTCCGGGTCGAGCGTGTTCCGGAAGACCCCGAAGCAGCCCAGGCGGCCGAGGAAGAGATCAGAAAATTCTGGGATCTCGCCATTATTATTGACGGACACGAAATCGGGCTTCTGAGTTAGGGAAACCGGCTTCCCGGTCTGAGTTTCCCTGCCGGACAAGCGGCGCGAAGCGCTATAGTTGGCTCAGCGCTCTTGATCTTCCAGCCCTTGTTCGCCGGTATTTCTGGGATCGGCATCCATTGCGCCATCCCAGTCATAAACGACAACCCCGCCTGTCTCACGCGCGCCCAGCGACCGGTAGAGGGCCCGCGCGGGTGTGTTGTCATCCTCTGTGGCAAGCCAAATGCCCTGACACCCCCGGTTGCGCGCCACATCGAACAGCATGTTGCACAATGTCTGAGCTATGCCCTGACGCTGATGATCGGGGGCAACGCCAACCTCGTTGACAAAGAGCGCCGGTGCTTTGTCCGGGTGCAGTAAAATCGTGCCCGACGCAAAGCCGATTACTGTTTGTCCCAATACGGCAAAGATCAACTCGTGCCCATCATCGGCCAGAAACCCGTCGAGTTGCCCGGGGTCGACAGGGTTGTCGAAAACTCCGGCACCAAGAAGTAGCTGAGCGTTATCTTGATCAAGCCGATGATATGTCACCGCATCGTCCATTGAACTGACAGTACAACAAACCAGACCCCAGGCAATTGGACACACGCCAAATTGGCGCCTATTGGCCTGTGCTGGTGTCGGGAAATTTTGTGTCGTTTTCCTGCGTTGAAACGAAACTTCATGACAGCGCATGTGGGATGGGGTAATTGTTCAATGAAGGTAGAAAAGCAAAGCCTGGGTAAAGATTTTGGAACACGTGGCCTTTACGTTCGAGATGGGCGTGGTTTGCGCTCTCTTGGCCTTCACTGTTTTTCTGTTCGTGTCGGAGGTGGTCAGAATTGACCTCTCGGCCATTCTTGTTCTCGTTCTCATCGGTCTTCTCAGCTATGCGCCCGGGCTGGAGAACCTTGCGAATGTCCCGCACCTGTTCGACGGATTTGCGTCAAACGCGGTCATTTCGATCATCGCGGTCATGATCGTCGGGGCCGGTCTGGACAAGACCGGCATCATGAACAAGGTGGCAGCCGTTATTCTGAAATATGGCGGCAAATCCGAAAACCGGGTTTTGCCCATTATTTCCGGCACTGTCGGCGTCATCTCATCCTTTATGCAGAATGTCGGTGCCGCCGCCCTGTTCCTGCCCGTCGTCAGCCGGATTTCGTCCAGATCGGGCATACCACTATCGCGCCTGCTGATGCCAATGGGGTTCTGCGCCATTCTTGGCGGGACGATGACGATGGTCGGTTCCTCGCCGCTTATCCTTCTGAACGATCTGATCCTGACCGCCAACGAAGGGTTGCCCGAGACACAGAAGATGCAGCCTTTTGGCCTGTTTTCGGTGACCCCGATCGGCGCGGCCCTGATCATGACGGGCATCGCCTATTTCCTGCTGCTAGGCCGCTGGGTGCTGCCGGGCGCGGAAGGGTCCGAAAACACCGGAACGGGGCAGGGGACGCAGGAATATCTGCAACGGGTCTATGGGCTAAAGGCGGATGTTTTTGAGGTCGTTGTCCCCGCCGACAGCCCGCTGGTGGGGCAGGTGCTGGCCGATATCAATCACGAAAACCATCTGTACATAATCTCAACCTTTTACCGCGGCAAAACGTCGATGGTTCAGGTTCTGACCGCAGAAATCGCGGCACCCTGCAGGCTGGCGATTATCGGGCGGCGCTGGGTCGTGGAGGAGTTCGCGCAGAAGTTCGGCCTGACCGTTCTTCCCGATCTGGACATCTTTGTCGAAGAATTTGCCCCCACCAATGCCGGCATCGCCGAGGTCGTTGTCACCCCCGACAGCAAGTTGATCGGAAAATGCCCGCGCGAACTTTTGTTCCGCAAGACATATGGCATGTCGCTTTTGGCGATCCATCGGGGCGAGGAGACGCTGAGCCATGTGGAAACCGAAACGCACGAGTCCACCCAGATCGGGCTTGAGAAGTTTCAGGCCGGCGACATGCTTGTGGCCCACACAAGATGGGACAACCTGATGCGGATCAAGCGTGACCCGGATTTCGTGGTGGTGACAACGGATTTCCCGCAGGATGAGCTTCGGCCACAAAAGGTTGGCTGGGCGGTCGGGTTCTTCGCAATTTCGCTTTCGTTGATTTTGTTTACCGACGTGCGTCTCTCGCTATGCCTGCTGACGGGTGCTGCGGGTATGATGCTGACCCGCGTTCTCAGCGTGGATGAGGCATATCGCGCCGTTGGCTGGAACACCGTGTTCTTGCTGGCTTGCCTGATACCGTTGGGGCAGGCGGTGCAGAATACAGGAACGGCCGCGTGGATTGCCCAGCAAATCATGATCATTCTGGACGGCTGGCCAATCTGGTCGCTTCAGACCGGCGTTGCAGTGCTGGCCACGGCCTTTTCGCTGGTAATGTCCAACGTCGGCGCCACCGTGTTGCTTGTGCCGCTTGCGGTTTCGATTGCGGTTGCAGCAGGCGGTAACCCGTCCGTCTTCGCGCTGACGGTCGCGATTTCGACGTCGAACAGTTTCATCATTCCGACGCATCAGGTGAATGCGCTGATCATGGGTCCGGCGGGGTACAAGGTGATGGATTTCGTGCGCTCAGGCGGGGTCATGACCGCCTTGTTCCTGGTTGTTTCGCTGTTGATGATCAACGTGTTGTATTGATCTGTTCAGGTTGCGCGCGGCCTTTTGCTTCGCTGCGATACCTATCGGTCGGCCTCAATTTCAGAAAACTCGATCCGGAAAACGGCGCCGTTGTCCGATGGCAGCGCTTCGATCCTTGCTCCGACTTGCCTTAGCACGGCCACTACGATCGCCAGTCCCATGCCGGTGCCGCCCGAGCTCCGCCTTGTGGTAAAGAAGGGCTCGGTTATGCGCGCCCGGTTTCGTTCGGAAATTCCGTTTCCATTGTCCCCGATCAAAAGGCTGTCCGGCGTGGCGCGGAACGTTACATCCACCTTGGTCGCACCATGTTGTTGCGCGTTCTGGAGCAGATGGTGCAGGACGATCTGCCCTTGTTCCGCGGACAATGGTAGCGATACGCCCGGGGCGGCGTGAAGGGCGACGTTCAAATCGCTGAACGCTGCCGCGGCTGCTGAAACGACATCTTCCAGCGCGGCGGGCGTCCGATCGGCCTGAACGCTCACCCGGGCCAATTCGCGCAACCGTCCCAGCAACGCGTTCAGACGCAAACCTTCTTCCTGAATATTGCGCACCAGCTTTTGGTGGCGTTCGGAACCGGCGTCCGGTTGATCGCCATCCAACAGTTCCGCCGCGCCAAGGATTGCCGTGACCGGTGATTTCAGTTCATGGGTGACATGCGTCGTATAGGTTTCCAGCGCGGCAGAGCGCTCTGAAAGAGTTTCCGCCATTGACACGACATTGTTGCCCAGTTCCGCCAGTTCCCGCACGCCGTAATGGCGCACCGGATCCGGAACCGGCTTCTTGCCGCTGGCTACATCCTTGCTTTGATTGCTGAGATCATGGATCGGTTGTGAAATCAGACGCCACAGCAGCGCGCCGACAAGACCGGCCGAAAGCACCATGAATATGGCCAATGAGCCCAGCGTATAGCGTTCTTGAAACAGAAACTTGCGCAAATCTATCGGTGTGCGCGACAGGTAGACGGCACCGATTACACGGTTATCGACAACAACGGGATGGGCGACAAACACACGATAGGACGTGTCACGGCTGATTGAGTTCAGCAAATGCCGCCGGGTCTGATCATCCCGATAGCGCAGCAGAGTGACGGTTTCACCCGCCAACGCCTGTGCCACTTCGGGGATGTGGCCGAATGAACCGCTGACCTCTCCGGTGCTGGCAACGACCTGACCTGCGTGATCAAGAAAGATATATCCGGACAGCGTGGTTTTTTTCGCGCTTGCCGCCAGCGAGGACAGGATGTCGGAAACCGCACCATAAGGTGGGCGGTTTTTGGCGTCAGTCGCAACAGGATCCGGTCTTGGCGGCGACACCCATCCGCGAAACAGATCCAGCCGGGGCGGGATGGGATGATAGTCCTGCGATCGGCGTTCGACCTGTTCGTCGGTCAGGCTGTGGCCGATATCGGGCGATGGCTCATGTTCGGCAAAGGCTGTGGCGTAAACCTCGGCAAAGATGACGGCCTGTGCCAGCAGGCTTCTTTCGGTTTCGCGAGCAAACTGGTTGCTGGACAGGCGAGCACCCAGAACGCCCAAAACGGGCAGGGCGACCAGTGCGATGCAGACCAGCGAAATCACCAGAGCCAAGGATGGCCGCCATTTTCTTGTGACCTTCAGCACTGACACTTGCCCAACTTGACCCCGACGCCATGCACCGTCTGGATCAGGTCAGGGTAGCCGAGCGCGCGGACTTTCTGGCGGATGTTGCGGATGTGGCTGTCCACTGTGCGGCCGGAAAGGTAGGTGTTTTGCCCGTATACCAGCTCGATCAACTGCGTGCGGGAAAAAACCCTGTCCGGCGTTTTTGCCAGGATCGAAAGCACCGAAAATTCGATGCCGGTCAGTTGGACTTCCGCTCCGGCCAGTGTGCAGCGATGGGCCGTCTCGTCCAGTTCCAGATCCTGATGGACAGTGGCGGCACCCTTACCGGCATAGGTTGCGGATCGGGCAAGAATGGCCTTGATCCGCAGCACCAGTTCCCGTGGACTGAAAGGCTTGGTGACATAGTCGTCGCCGCCCAGTTGAAACCCCAGGATACGGTCGATCTCTTCATCGCGGGCGGTCAGGAACAGGACCGGAGCGTTTGAGGTTCTGCGCAGCGCCTTGCAGGTTTCCAGCCCGTCCATATCGGGCATGCCGATATCCAGAACGACCAGATCGGCAGCGGTCTCGGAAAACCGGTCCAACGCTTCCAGGCCAGTCGCGGCCTCGGAAATCCGAAACCCGGAATCCTCCAAGGCAAATCGCACGACATCGCGAATACGGGCATCGTCATCTACGATCAGAATGTGGTTCGCCATAATCGTCTGCCAGTAAATGCCCTGTATGATGACGATCACAGATCACAATGCGGTCTGCCCGGTCAAGTGGGCCCTTGGGGGGACCGCAGCCCCGGGATTTGCGCCAGGTGATTTCGCCATCCAGCCACCAAGCATCGGTGTGCAGCTTGTACGGAACCTTGTTCACGCCGCTTTCCTCCGCATCCGTGTTAAACGCAACGCCCCCAGCGCCAACAGGGTCAGGATACCAAACAGGGTTTGCGGCTCGGGGGTCGAGGATCCGCTGAAGCCCTGATTGGGATAGGCCCCGACCCCGACACCGGCCACCTGATGCAAGGGCACCGAGGTGCGTTTCGTCGGCACGTCGCCGTCGTTCACAACCGCTTTGGAAACCGCGACGAACGAGGTGTACCGGGTTTGCAGGCTGAAGCGCAGCCCGAGATCGGTGATCTTTTCCCGAAGCTGATCCTCCTCGCCGTCCTGAACGGCCATGGCGCGATCCAGATCCGAAATTCTGGAACGCGCCCAGATCAGCGGGATCGACGCTCCTTTGTCCTGATCGGTTTCAGGCGCGGGCGTCGTCGGCAGGTTCACCGACAGGGGCATGTCGGCCGCGCGGCCCTGCACGTGGCCTTTGATCTGAATGTTCGCCGGTCCGCCTTGCTCGTAGCGCGCCAGAACGCGAACTGACCCACCTTCGAAAAGATCAGGGATACGCCGGGGCACGACGTCGGCAACCTGCAGGCCGCCCCAGTCCACCGCTATATCCGTGAGAACCGGAGATTTCAGATCCCGCGCCAGTGTCTCTGCCACGTCCGAGGCTACTTCGGTCGGGTCGACATAGCGCGCATAGCCGCGCCCTTCTTCTGCCATGGCGTCCAGCAAATACCGGTTCACCGCGGTGCCAACGCCAAAGGCATAGATGCGGGCATCGCCAATCTGCCGCCGGATTGTGCGCAGAACGCCGGCTTCGTTGCCGATATACCCGTCGCTGAGGAAGACAACGATGCGCAGCGTGTCTTTTGGCTGGCCGGTGGCGAAGGCGGTACGTATGGCGTTGTCGATCTCGGTCCCGCCCGACGCCTGCAAGTTGCGCACAAAACGCAACCCGTCCCTGACGTTCCCTCTGGTGGCGGGCATGGCAGTCGCCGAAAACTGGGTAGCGTCCGAAGAGAACCGGATCAGCCGAAAGTAATCCTGGTGCCCGAGCCCGTTCAGGGCCGCCGTCATGAAGTGTTTGACGGCATCCATGGGGGCGCCGCCCATAGAGCCCGACGTGTCGATTACGAAGACCAGCTCTCGGGCAGTGATCTGATCGGCATCGGGAACCTTTGGGGGCTCGATCATCAAAGACACAAAGCCGCCGCGGTCGTCGAAGTGAGACAGGACACCTGCCGATGTGGTCGGGCCGCCCAGTTCGTACCGCAGGATAACATCACGATTGTCGATGACCCGCCCGGCCCTGAACGACGCCTGAACCTCGTCACCCCGGCGTTCAACCTTCAGATCGTGGGTTGCGCTGGTCAGGCCGGAAACCGGCACGGCCGCCTGAAGGTTCGCGCTCAGCGAGACGCGATCATATCCAATCTCATCGGGAAGGTTCAGACCGATCACCGGGGGGTATTCCGGCAGATCGGCCAGTTGCCAGCCGTCAACGACCAGAGGAGTTTCTGAAACCGGTTCTTCATCGGCGTGGGCCGCCAACGTCACGTCTCTGTCTGCGTCGGGGGCGGGCTGCGCAGCCCCCTGATAGCGCGGCCCGACCACCAGCGGCAGCACCAGTTCATAGGATCCGTCGATCTTTGGAACCGCCTGAACATAGCTGAGGGTAACGGTTACCGGCTGCCCCGGCATCAGGTTAGCAATATTCTGCGTGAACATGTTGGGGCGGTGCTGAGTCAGCAGGGCCGCGGCTTTACCGTCTTGTTCCGCCTGCTTAAAGGTCTCTTCAGCCTTGGCCTTACGCTGTATCTGCGCCTGAACCACTTCGTCACCAACCTGCATCTGCATCGCGTAAACGGCCGCATGTTGGTTGAGAGGGAACAGGTATTCCGCCGACATCGGCGCGCTGGACGGGTTCGCAAAAACCTGGCGAACCTGAACCGTCGCTACATCACCCTGAATATTCACGGTCAGATCGGATTTGAGAAGCGGCAGTTCAACCTGTCCGGCCTCACCGGTTCCGATCACACGACCGGCAATGTCATCCGCTGTCCTGGCCTGAACGCCCGAGGTCCAAAGCCCGGGCAAAGTGAATAAGAAAATGCAAATAATCCTGCGTATCATACGTCTGTTCCCTTGATGGTTTGAATGTCGAGTGCTGTCAGCGCCGCCGCATCAAGTTCGCCGCGAAGCCGGGTGTCCAATGTCCATGGGGTGATCCGCTGCACGCTGCTCCAGGTGCCATCGGATCCGTTCATCCAGCGCCAGATCGTCTCTCCCACGCTGGGAGTAACCTGCCCGGACTGCGCCACGTAGCTGACGGCAACCATCCACTGATCCCCGTCCGGTCCGGTCGCCCGGTAATAGGCGCTGGGGACACCGTCATACCGGGTGCCCAGAAAGCGCACCTTATAGCCCAGTCCGCGCAAACAGATTTCGGGCGCGTGAAGGTGGCGCAATGGTGCGCGGGTGCTTACGACGTTCAGCCCCAATGGGCCGAACTGCGCTTTTTGCGCCTGTCCTCCAAACGCCTGAAAATAGGATGCCTCCATCGCGGTCAGAGGAACCTGTGTTGCCAGGAACCCGTTGATTTGCGCGGGCAGGTCCGGGGACGCCACAGTGCCCGACACATCCACCGGGTCTGCCTTCAGGCCAATGATAGCAAGGCTGCCTGCAAGACAGGCCATGCTGGTGGGCACCCCGATCTTTTTGGGATTTCCCGTTGCTTTGTTCCCGGGGCCGTCGTTGCAAGACCGATCCGCACTGCTTGGCCGGTAAAACAGCGCGAAGGGCAGCACGGTCAGACCAAGGGTCAGCAACCCGATCAGGGAATGCCAGGGCTCAGCCATGACATCCAGATTGTGCGCCAGACCAATGGCCAACAGCGAAATCCGCAGGCTGTTGTTGATGGTGGCACAGCCGATTACCGCAAGAAGCCCCAGACAGGCCACATACCAGCGGGGTCGCAGCACCGCGTTCTGCGTTACGACAAAGGCCAGCGACAACAACAGGCCGGACGCCCCGGAACAGGGCAGGTCCACCAGTATGTCGCGCGCCTGCAGAGTGATACGTACGCCATCGCAGGCCACGTCTGCAAACAGTGCTTTGAGCATCGCGCAGGAAAGGTCCGCCGACACCATCTGCAACGGAAACCCCATCGTACGCTGCAAAACCATCTCTGTCGGCAGCGAAAACAGGAACAGCACAGCCACCCAGAACGGAGACAGCGCAAATGGTCGGGAATTGAGCCGAAAGAGCCGCACCAGCGCGAAGACATCGACCGCAAGGGCCAAGGCGCTGAGAATGTTGATCGCCAGAACCTGCCCCAGCAGTCGGATCAGGGCGGCAAGAAACAGCAATGCCAGAACGCGGGGACGCGGTTCCGATGCGGCGAGGCGTCCGCTTAGCAGGCTGAGGCCGGCAAGGCCGAAGATCAGCGCCACAAAGACATAGCCGTAAGATCCGTAGGTCGGGCTAATCCAGCTTTGGACCAGCCAGCGCGCCGGCTGCGCGGCCAGAATGATCGAGGCCGCCGCCAACGCGAACCAGGCCAGTGACTGTGATGTCAGGTATCTCATGCCGCCTATTCTGGCGGGCAATTGCGCACTTACCCTGCGCGAGTTGTGCAGATTTTGATCAGAACATGCGGTCTAGAATGTGGTGGCGCAGTATCGGGATCGTTCCGATTGGAAGGCCGCGCTGATCAGGCGATGCACCTAAACCCATCCATAGACCGCAGCGCCGTTCACGGGGTCGGGAGTTCATGTTCCTTCACGATGAACGCGGATGAGCGTGTGTGATCGACGAAATTGGCCTCGTCCTGCAAAAGCGCGGCGCTTAGTTCTTGCACCTCCGTCGTGACCATCGCATCGATCAGGTCGGCTTCTGAAGAAAACCAGACCTCTGCCACGCCATCGAATTCGGGCTGCATATTTCTGGATTCCCGCATCGCGTCATTCAGCGGGCTGTCCAGTGTATGACTTTGCACATACCGTTTGGACCGCATGATGGCCGCGTTTTTCTGGAAGAAAGGGCCGTGTTTGTTCAGCCAGTAATCCTGAAATTCAGCACGGCTGATGTCGGGGCGACGGCGCAGACACATGATCAGTTTAATCATCGGAGGTTTCGCTTATCAGGGATCGGATGCGGATAGTATTATCTGAATTTCCGACCGGGCCAAATCGATGCCGGTCCGGTCTATTGTGAGTGTTCGGTCATGAAACCCACGACACGGTTCATGAGGTCCATGAATTCCATGTCTTTGCCCGGCGTCATCACCTCCAGTTGGCTTCGGTCACGCATAAATTCCGTCGGGGCGACTTCACCTTCGGAAACGGCAAGCAGGTCCGAATAGCCGGTGGAAAAAACGACATCCGGGTTGGGGCAGGGCGCGTAAGTCATCCTGGCCTGCCCGTCGTGCACACAAAGATGCATGTGTTCGCCATCTACGATGAAATCCGCATCGAAACTCATCTCGGGTCCGGCAACGCGCCGGGCTGCCGCGCCGAGTGTGGTGGCCACCGTTCTCAGGTTGCCAGGAGTGACCAAGTCCTGTTCCGGGGCGAAGCGCGCGCCGAACATCGCCAGATCAAGCAGGATGTCGGACGTCAGCTCACCCAACTCGGACAATTCATAAACCGATGCGCCATGTGCGCTCGCTGATTTGACGACCAGACCATCGTCTACAAGTTTCACCAGTCTTTCGGTCAGCAGGTTTGCGGCGATGCCGGTCAGCCCGCGTTGCAGATCCGAGAATCTGGCCGGACCGGCATGCAGGTCCCGAAGGATCAGCAACGTCCAGCGATCGCCGATCCGATCAAGCGCGCGGGCGATGGGGCACAGCAATTTGTAGGACCGGGATCTGGCCATTCGAACCTCACGATTTTGTTACTTTAAAAAATAAAGTGAACACTTTATTTAGTAAAGCGACACTGAATGAGGAGCATCCTGATGTCAACTTATCCAAAGATACTCGTGACCAGCGCGGCCGGGAAAACCGGTCTTCCGGTAACGCTCCAATTGCTGAAAAAGGGGTTTCCGGTCCGTGCCTTTGTACGGCGTCGGGATGCGCGCGCAGACCGGCTGGAAGCGGCCGGTGCCGAGGTCTTTGCGGGCAATCAATATTCCCTGACCGACATGCGACGGGCCATGTCGGGTATCCAGCGCGCTTATCAATGCGCGCCGACCGCTCCGAACGGCCTGCATTTCAACGCGGTCTTCACCGCCGCAGCCCATGAAGCGCGTATTGAGCATGTGGTGACGCTGGGCCAGTGGTTGTCGGCGGTTGATCACCCTTCGCTGTTCACCCGCGAAGTCTATTTGTCCGATATTTTGATCCGCATGCCCGCGCATATGACGGTGACCTCAGTAATCCCCGGTTGGTTCGCGGACAACTACCTGATGGTGCTAGACAACGCGGCCCATCTTGGCCTGTTCACGATGCCACTGGGACCCGGTGACCAAAAGAAAAACGCGCCACCCTCCAATGAAGATATTGCCAGAGTGGTTGTCGCCGCATTGGTCGATCCGGCGGCCCACGCGGGCGAGACCTATCGCCCGACCGGCCCGGAACTTCTGTCGCCCAACGACATTGCTGCCGCCATGGGCCGGGCACTTGGGCGCAGGGTCAGGTATATCGACATCTCCGAGAGGTTAATGACCAAAGCGCTGCGTGCGCACCCTCCATCTAACTATTCCGAAGCAGCCGTTTCTCAGTTGGCAATCTATGCGGAAGAGTACCGTAGGGGTGCCTTTGCCGTGAATGCGCCGACAGATCACGTCGAACGGGTGGGCGGGCGGCCCCCGGAAAGGTTCGAAAGCATCGTACGCCGCGCGGTTGCCGGGCGGCCGGACCTGCGCGCCGGATTGTCCGGGCGCATCAAGGCGCTGGCCGGCTTTGCGAAGGTCTTGCTGACGCCCGCGCTTGATCTGAACAAGGTCCAGTCGGTCAGAGATTATGTGCAGATCGAAAGCCCGATGTTTGCGCAGGAAACGCAAGAGTGGCTGAAAACGCATGACCCGCACCAAAACACACCCAACGAAACACGGGCAGCCTGACTGCCTGATATCCGTCACAACGCAAGGAGCAATACCATGTCAAATTCCGAAGTTTTATTTGCGCGCAACCGCGCATTCGCGGATCGTTTTGCGGCCTCGGACCTGCCGATCGTGCCCAAACTGCGGACCGTGATCGTGACCTGCGTTGATGCGCGTGTCGATCCGGCCCATGTCCTTGGACTGGACCTGGGAGATGCCGTCGTCATCCGAAACAACGGCGGCAGGGTTACCGAATCCGTAGTCCAAGAGATCGCCACGCTGGCCTTCATGGTTGGTAAAATGGACGGCGAAACACCCGGACCGTTCGAAGTGATCGTTGTCCATCACACGCAATGCGGCGCGGAACGGTTTGCCAATCCCGGATTTCAAAAGGCCGTCAGGGACGGGATCGGGGTCGATGTCTCGGGGCCGGCAATTTCGAGCCACGAAGAAAGCTTGCTGGACGACGTCGCGCGGTTGCGCAGCGCAAAGAACTTGCCGGGTCACATCCTTGTATCGGGCGCTCTTTACGACGTTAAAACCGGAACACTCGAAGAAGTCGCTGCACCTCAAAAGCTGAGATAGACAGCTATTGCGCCGCCTACTTTCCCAATGAGGGCTGAAGGTGGCGCAAAACGGTCCAGGTCTACCGTCGGCCAGTTTGCCCGCACCGTTTTCGGCAATGCCCAATGGTGCTTGCCTGGGCCTCGGTATGAGCAAGTCGTCAGAAATCGACACGCCCGTGTCGCAAATTCCAAGAAGATGTGCGCACTGACCTACGGTCCTGCATCGCAAATTTTGGTTTCTTCCGCAGATCATCACGGTTCTGGATCATTCCAACGGAGGAGACCTACATGTCCGCAAATGAAGACAACATACGACAGCCGGGCCTGTTTTTGGCGCTTGTGCCAATAGTGCTGACGCTGTTCGTTCTTGGCCTGCAGCTATTCTATTTCGGTGACTTTACCCCGCATATTCCGCTGGCATTCGGAATCGCGATAACCGGCATCGTTGGCTTAATGCTCGGCCACAAATGGCCCAGTATCGAAGAAGGCGTTTTCCACGTTATCAACATCTCGCTGCCGTCTGTTTCGATCCTGATCACGGTCGGCATGATCATCGGCGTTTGGATTGCCAGCGGCACGGTTCCCACGCTGATCTATTACGGGCTCAAGATCCTGTCGCCCGAGCTTTTCCTTGCCGCAGGAATGGTGCTGTGTTCGATCGTCTCGGTCTCACTGGGCACCTCGTGGGGTACTACTGGTACGGTGGGTCTGGCCCTGATGGGGATTGGTGCGGGATTTGGTATTCCGATGTACTGGACGGCAGGGGCCGTGGTATCCGGCGCGTTTTTCGGCGACAAGATTTCGCCGTTGTCTGACACGACGAACCTCGCACCTGCGGTGACCGGGACCAACCTGTTCGATCACATACGCAACATGCTGCCGACAACGGTTCCATCCATGCTGATCGCGCTGGTGATCTATTTTGTCGTAGGCTTTACTCTGATCGATACGTCTCAGGTATCCTTTGACCGTATCCACGCCATCACGACCGCGCTGGATGATGCCTTCTGGATCTCGCCGATCATGCTGTTGCCGGCTGTTCTGGTCATTGTGCTGGCGGTCATGAAACAACCGCCGATCCCGTCGCTGTTTGCGGGTGCCGTTCTGGGGGGGATCATGGCCATTCTGTGCCAGGGCGCGGGCCTTCACGAAACCTTCACCTTTGCCAACAGCGGGTATTCGATTGACACCGGTGTGCCCGAGATCGACCCGCTGCTGAACCGGGGCGGCATTCAGTCGATGATGTGGACGATCTCTCTGGTTCTGCTGGCCCTGGGGTTCGGTGGCGCGCTGGAGCGTGTGGGCTGCCTGCAGGCGATCATCAAGGTCGTCATCTCGAAGGTGAAAACGTTTGCCGGCATCCAGACCTCGGCCATTTTGACCTCGGTTGCGACAAACACCGTTGCCGGCGACCCATACCTGTCCATCGCTCTGCCGGGGCGTATGTACGCGCCGGTGTATCGTGCCATGGGATATTCGCCGCTGAACCTGTCGCGCGCGGTCGAGGAAGGCGGAACGCTGGTGTCCCCCCTGATCCCCTGGAACGCGGGCGGTGCCTTTGTGATCACGGCGCTGGGGCTGGGCATTGCGGATGGCAACTTTGAAAACCTGCTGTACATCCCGCTGGCCTTCGCTTGCTGGCTGTCACCGGTTATCGGTATCTTTTACGCCATGACAGGTCTCTTTTCTCCGAAGGCGAGCGAAGAGGAGGTCCGCCTGTGGGAGGCTAGCGGAGAGCCTGTTGCTCAGTTGAACGCCTGACAAACCTGCACCAACACCTGCGGGTGTTGGTGCCTTTCATCCATCTTGGTGCATACTGGGAGGCGAAGGAAATGAACCCGAGGAACTTTATCCCCAAAGGGGCGGCCAGCTTTCGCATTGATTACGACGGGGCGGCGAAAGAGATCTTTTTCCTGCTTTTGCCGAAACTGACCATGCTTGCCTTCAGCGCCGCGGTCGAGCCGCTCAGGATCGCCAATCAGGTCACCAACAAGGAACTCTACAAGTGGTTCCTGATCACCGAGGACGGAAACTCCGTTCTGTGTTCCAACGGTATCCAGATCACGCCTGATTTTCCCCTGCAAAACCTGCCGCGAACGTCCCGGATGTTCGTCTGCTCGGGGATCGAGCCTGCGGAAAGCACCAATGCCAAGGTTCTGTCGTGGATCAGCCGCCAAAGGGCGTTTGGCTGCAAGCTGGGCGGGATTTGCACCGGCGCATTCGCGCTTGCGAAGGCAGGGGCACTGTCCGGAAAGAAATTCACGCTGCATTGGGAAAACCACCCCGCCTTTGTCGAACATTTCGACGGGCTGGAGCCGTCAGCGAACCTGTACGAGATAGACAATGACTTGATGACCTGCGGCGGTGGCAATGCGGCCACCGACATGATGCTGGACATGATTGAATCCGACTTTGGCAAAGACCTTGCAATCATTGTCTCGGACATGTGCATCCATTTCCGGTCGAACAACAGAAAAACGCTTCAAAAGTCCGCCCTGTCTGTGGCGCTGGGCAGTCGGAACCAATACCTGATCAACGCGATCCAGATCATGCACGAACATCTGGAGGATCCGCTGGAAATCTCGGATATTGCCGACACCGTAAGCATTTCCCGCCGTCAGCTGGAACGGTTATTTCAGAAATATGTCGAGGTTTCTCCGGTCCAATTTTACATCGAGCTGCGGGTTGAGAGGGCCTATGCGCTGCTCAGCGAAACAGAGCTGACCGTTGCTGAAATCGCGGCCGCCACCGGATTTGGCAGCGCAACGCAGCTTACGACGCGCTTCAAGAAACGATATGGCGAGTCGCCCACGTCCTTCAGACGAGGGTGGTCCGAGAAAAACGGCTAGACCAGCCTTGGCGGCAGGTGCACTCCCGAACCCCGGTACATGCGCAAAATTCGCGCTGCTTCCGGCCGGTGAAGTCTGCCTACCGATACCCGTGCGCTAACAAATACGCCTCAGGAACCTCAGTTAAACGTCTGAGCAGGCGCCCAAAAAGGTCGCCTGCGTTAAGCCATGTAGGGTGCCTTACAATCGTATGCGGAATGCGGCAAACCCGTCGGCACCTTCCCCTGCGTCTTCAATGGAGACGCCTTTGACGTCCTGCATATAGTCGCGGGCTTTGGGTCCGGTTTCGAACAGAACGGTTGTGTCACCCAGCGGCGCAAAGGACCAGTTCGCATCTGCCTTGGGATCAATCGTCCCCTGTTCGACAATATAGCGAACGATCACGTCGCGATTGGTATCAGGCGCTTCAAATACCACCGTGTCGCCCAATGCGCCGGGGAAAGTCCCGCCACCCGACGCGCGGTAGTTGTTGGTCGCGATGATGAACTCCATGTCGTCGGTGACCGGAGCGCCGTCGAACTCAAGATTGACGATCCTTGCCGCATCAGGGTTCGCTTCCTCGCCGTCCGGGCCGAAGCGTGAAGGCTGGGACAGGTCGATCTGATAGGTCACCCCGTCCATGACGTCGAAATTGTAGGATGGGAAGGACGGGTTCAGCAAAACGGCATCTTGAGACCCGGCTTCGATCTGATTGAACATGCCGGCGGACCGTTCAAGCCATCCCCGCACCTGAGCGCCGTTTACCCGCACCGCGCGGACCGTGTTCGGGTACAGGTACAGGTCGGCCACGTTCTTGATGGCAACGTCCCCCACCGGAACATCGGTGTAATAGTCCGGACCGCCGCGACCGCCCGCCTTGAACGGCGCTGCCGCCGACAAGATCGGAAGGCCCTCATGCTCGGTGCCTTTCATCATTTCCTCGACATACCATTTCTGCGCAATCGAAACGATCTGCACCGACGGGTCATCGGCGACAAGGGCGAAGTAACTGTGCAGCGGGGCCGACGTCTTTCCAACCGCGCGGCGCACATAGGCCAGGGTTTCGTCATGATCCGTGGCTACCGAATCCAGAACCTTCTGGTCGTCTGCGACCAGCGCCGTGATCGAACGGTCTTCGTTTCGCTTTGAAATTGGACGCGCCTCGGACGTGGTCGTGACGACACGCCATTCGTTCCCGTCCCGTTCAAGCAACAGGTCCAGCAGGCCCAGATGCGACCCCCAGAACCCACCCATCACAGCGGGTTTGCCCAGCAAGGTGCCTTTTTCCACGTCGATACCCGGTTGATCGGCAAAGGTCGGGGACGGGAACACAAGGTGATTGTGACCGGTCACCAGCGCGTCAATCCCGTCAACGCCGGCCAAAACAACCGACGCGTTTTCCATCCCGTCCTCGTGATCTGCGGCACCAATTCCCGAATGCGACAGGGCGATGATCAGATCGCAGCCCTGTTCTTTCATTTCGGGGACGTAAGCCTGTGCCGTTTCAACGATGTCGCGGGCCTGAACATTGCCTTCCAGATGCTTACGGTCCCAGTTCATGATCTGCGGCGGGGTGAAGCCGATGACGCCGATCTTGATCGGGTGTTTGGTGCCGTCACCCATTTCGATGTCGCGCTCAAGAATGGTGTAGGGCTGGACCAGCGTCTTGTCATCGCGCGGGGTGGCTCCGGTTTCTTTCGCGACATTGGCCAGCACCAGGGGGAAATCTGCCCCGGCCAGCGCCTTCTCAAGAAAACCCAGGCCATAGTTAAACTCATGGTTGCCAAGCGTGGCGGCGTCATAGCCGATGGTATTGAAGGCAGTGATGATCGGGTGGCTGTCGCCGTCCTTCATGCCACGCTCATACGCAATGTAGTCACCCATCGGGTTGCCCTGCAAAAAGTCGCCATTGTCGACAAGCAGGGAATTGGTTGCCTCGGCGCGGATCTCGTTGATGATCGACGCTGTGCGCGACAGGCCGACAGTATCGCGCGGTTTGTCTGCGTAATAGTCGTAAGGGAACACGTGAACATGGATGTCAGTAGTCTCCATGATCCTCAGATGCGCCTGATTGTCGGCTGCCGCCGCGGAAAACGGGTGCAGGACAACAGCAGCGGCGCCGGCCGTCGTGGTGGCAAGGAAATGGCGACGAGAAAGCTTTATTCGGTTGGAGGGCAGCATGGGACACCTTTCGATTTATTGATCAACGCGTCTTTTGAATGCTGGTCGCAACAAGAGTATGACTCCGATTGCTGTCGCATCTTCTGCGTCGATCCGGGGTGGGCTTCTCAATCACTGTGCCCCGAATTGACGGTGCCAGTAAAGCGTGATGCTCAGATCGGATAAATCTGTGAATTGGCAAAGGATTGCGGACCTGGTCGGACATCAATTTCCAACCTCTGCGGCGACTCTTTGCCTATTGCAGAACAGAAGTGCCGCGTAACGGCATGCCGGGCCTGTCAGGTGCTGCCGGGGTCCGACATGAAAGGGCGCAGGCTTTCGCTGAACAACTCAATGAACTCCAGTGTCACCAGCGACGGTTGTTTCAGAACCGGCCTGACCAGCGACAGGGTATGAGGCAGCGCAGGCGTGAACGGCCGGTAGATCAGCCCCTGTTCGGTGAACTGGACGGCGTCCAACTCGCTCACGACCGAGACACCGGCCCCCTTCAGAGACAGTTCACATGCCGCAGTGAACTGGCGCACTTCAATATGAGAATTCAGTGCCACTTTTGCATTTTGAAACACCCGGGACAGCCGCCCGAAAAAATCGCTGTCGCGCCTGGTGTGAATGATCTTTTCGCCTGCAAGGTCCGCTGGCGTGATCTCGGCCTTGTCTTCCAGATGGTGGCCTGCGGGGAACACGCACACCGTCCGGACGTCCACATTTCTGCTTTCCACAGCGGGGTGGCCGTTGAAGCCGTCGGTGATCCCGAAATCATACTGCTCGCCCATCATCCATTCCAGGATGCGTTCGGGCCGGTCTGGTTCGATCGTCATAGTGACGCCGGGGCGTTCCTTTAGAAAATCGGCGATAACACTGGGCAGATGGCTGGTCGCAAATCCCGGCAGGCAGGCAACGCGGATATGACCCGCCTTTCGTTGAGTGATGTCCTGGCTGGTGTCGGAAATCTGCTTCATAAGCTCCAGTACACGTTCGACACTGGGTTGCAGATACCGGACCTCCTGGGTCGGGACCAATCGTCCCTCGCGACGATCGAAAAGCTGAAACCCAAGTGATTTCTCAAGATCGGAAAGAAGCCGGCTGACCGCGGGTTGGCTGACGCCAAGATCGGTCGCCGCAGCGGTGACCGAACCATTCGTGGTAACGGCCATCAGGGCTTCAAGCTGTCTGATCCTCAGGGTTTGACTCATTGCCAATCCAGTCCGCTTTCAGTCCGGTAAATGATATAACACCATGTTATGTTTTTGATCAATAAACAGGTCTTGAATTATATTCTGTTGGCGGTAACGTCGTAACGTAATCAAGCGCACCGTATGCGTCATGCGTGCGATGCTAACAAAGCATCAATTTTGATGCGTGGGAGGAACCATGAAAAAGCAATTACTCGGCGCGCTCGCCGTTTCGACCATCTTGTCCCCTGTGGCGGCAATGGCGCAAACCGAAGTTCAGTTCTGGCACGCTTTTACCGGGCGTCTGGGTGAGCTTGTGAAGGCCCAGGTCGAAGAGTTCAACGCAAGTCAGGATGAATTTGTCGTGGTTGAAAGCCACAAGGGTAACTATTCTGAAACGCTGAACGCCGGGATTGCGGCATTCCGGGCGGGCGAACAGCCCCATATCCTGATGGTGTTTGAGGTCGGTACCGCGACGATGATGTCGGCCAAGGGCGCAATCAAGCCGGTTTACGAAGTAATGGGCGAAAGTGGCGCTTCTTTCGATCCGGATGCCTATATCGGGTCGGTCAAAGGGTATTATACGACTCCCGAAGGGGAAATGCTCTCGCTTCCATTCAACTCCTCAACGCCGGTGTTGTGGGTCAACCGCGACGCCATGACGGCGGCGGGTGTCGATCCCGACACGGATCTTTCGACATGGGAGAAAGTGGGTGACGTGCTGGAGCAGCTAAAGGCAGGCGGGGAAGACTGTCCGCTGGTCACCGCATGGCAGAGCTGGATCCACCTTGAGAACTTCTCGGCCTATCACGACGTTCCCTTTGCGTCGCAGGACAACGGCTTTGGCGGCCTGGATACCGAGCTGATGCTGAACGGTCCGGCGCAGGTTGCGCATCTGAGCGCTATGGGTGACTGGGCCAAGGATGGCAAGTTCATCTATACCGGCCGCAGAAATGAGGGCGGCGCGAACTTCAGGGCAGGGGAATGCGCTCTGTTCACCGAAAGTTCGGCGGGTTACGCGGGCATCAGTTCCGAGGCCGAGTTCGAGTTTGACGTACGTCCGCTGCCTTATTGGGAGGCCGTCGTCAGTGAGCCGCAGAACACCATCATCGGCGGTGCCTCTCTCTGGGTCATGGAAGGGCACGATCCCGAGGCTTATAAAGGCGTCGGCGAATTCCTGAGCTTCCTGTCCTCGTCGCCTGTTCAGGCGTCGTGGCACCAGAATACCGGATACCTTCCGATCACGTCCGAAGCCGGAGAGGCCACACGTGCCGCGGGCTTTTACGACGAAAACCCGGGCACCGACATCGCCGTCATTCAGATGACCGCGAAGGAGCCGACCGCAAACTCGAAAGGTCTGCGCCTGGGGTCGTTCGACCAGATCCGCGGCATCATCGACGAAGAGCTTGAGGCCGTCTGGGCGGGCGAAAAAACCGCTCAGGAAGCGATGGACAGCGCCAAGGAGCGCGGGGATGCGCTGCTGCGTCGGTTTGAATCCGCAAACCAGTAAATCTTGAAACCGGTGCGGGCCCCCACGGGCCCGCATTTACTTTTGCGACTGGAACACCGGGATGGAAAAACGCGTCACCTTTCGCGGCTGGCTTTTGCCGCTTGCGCTGATCGCTCCGCAGGTCATCATTTCGGCTGTCTTCTTTTTTTATCCGGCTGGGCAGGCGGTGTGGCAGTCGCTGTTCATTCCCGATCCCTTTGGCCTGTCCTCGCAATTCGTGGGTCTGGGTAACTTCGAGTTTTTGCTGAGCGACAAGTTCTACCGCGCGTCTTTCGTGACAACGGCGGTGTTCTCGACGCTGGTGACGCTGTGTTCAATGATACCGGCGTTGTTTCTGGCCGTTATCGCAGACCGGTTGATCAAAGGCTCTGGCGTTTACCGAACCCTGCTGATCTGGCCCTACGCCGTTGCCCCGGCCGTGGCTGGTGTCCTGTGGCTGTTCATGTTCAACACCCGGGTTGGTGTCGTATCCTGGTATCTCGGACAACTGGGATATGACTGGAACCATGTCCTGAATGACGCCGAAGCCATGGGACTGGTTGTCGTCGCCTCGGCTTGGGGGCGGATCAGCTATAACTTCCTGTTCTTCTTCGCCGCCCTTCAATCTGTACCGAGATCCGTGATCGAGGCCGCCGCCATCGACGGGGCGCGATTCTGGCGCCGGTTCTTCACCATTGTGTTGCCGCTGTTGTCGCCGACCGCGTTCTTCCTGCTGGTCGTAAACGTGGTCTATGCCTTTTTCGAAACCTTTGGCGTGATCCACACGATCACCGGCGGCGGGCCGCAGCAAGCGACGACAATCCTTGTCTACAAGGTCTTCTCGGACGGGTTCGTTGGACAGGATCTGGGGTCGTCCTCGGCGCAGTCCGTGATCCTGCTGATCGTGGTTGGCCTGCTGACCGTCATTCAGTTCAAATACGTGGAAAAGAGGGTGCATTACTGATGGCTGCCCAACAACACGGAATGGTCGAAAAACGCGGCGCGGGCATCTGGCTGACCCACGCCTTCATGATCCTGGGCGTTCTGATCATCTTCTTTCCCATTTGGCTGGCCTTCGTCGCCTCGACCGTCACGCAAGCCGATATCGTCTCACCGCCCATGCCCGTCGTGCCGGGCGATCAGTTCTGGGTGAACTACAAGGCAGCGTTGTTTTCCGGCGTAAACGTGCCTGTGGCAACGATGCTGTTCAACAGCCTCGTGATGGCCATTGGCATTGCGGTCGGCAAAATCATCATTTCGCTTCTGTCGGCGTTTGCGATTGTCTATTTCCGGTTTCCCGGTCGCTCGACATTTTTCTGGCTGATTTTTCTAACCCTGATGCTGCCGGTCGAAGTCCGGATTGTCCCGACCTTCGAAGTGGTTGCCGGGTTTGGCATGCTCAACAGCTATTACGGGCTGATCTTCCCGCTGATCGCTTCGGCCACGGCAACTTTCCTGTTTCGTCAGTTCTTTCTGACGATCCCGGATGAACTGGCCGAGGCGGCTCGTGTAGACGGAGCCCGCCCGATGCGGTTCTTCATCGATATCGTGGTGCCGATGAGCCGGACTAACATCGCGGCGCTGTTCGTGATCCTGTTTATCTATGGATGGAACCAATACCTCTGGCCGCTTCTGATCACCACCGATCCTGAAATGAACACCATCGTGATGGGCATCAAACAGATGTTCCCGTCCGGTGATGACTTTGCGCATTGGCCAACGATCATGGCGACGTCCATTCTGGCGATGATCCCGCCTGTCATCGTGGTGGTTTCGATGCAAAAGCTCTTTGTCCGCGGCCTTGTCGATAGCGAGAAGTAAGAAATGGCAACTGTATCCCTTGAGAATGTCAAAAAAAGCTTTGGTCCGACGGACGTCATTCACGGGATCGATGTCGACATCGCCGATGGGGAATTTATCGTGATCGTCGGCCCGTCTGGCTGCGGAAAGTCCACCCTGCTGCGGATGGTGGCAGGGCTGGAAACGGTGACGGCTGGTGAAATCCGGATCGGCAATGACAGGGCAAACGAAAAGGAACCGATGGACCGCGATATCGCGATGGTGTTCCAGAACTATGCGCTCTATCCCCATATGTCTGTGCGTCAGAACATGGGGTACGGCCTGAAGATTGCGGGCCTGCCACGGGATCAGATCGACCAGAAGGTGACAGAGGCTGCAAGGCTCTTGCAACTTGAGCCGCTGCTGGATCGCAAGCCCAGACAATTGTCCGGCGGCCAACGTCAAAGGGTTGCGATGGGCCGCGCCATTGTCCGCGAACCTGCGGTATTTCTGTTTGATGAACCGCTTTCGAACCTGGACGCAAAGCTGCGCGTTCAAATGCGGCTGGAAATCCGCGAATTGCAGGAAAAACTGGGGATCACGTCGCTTTACGTGACGCACGATCAGGTCGAAGCGATGACGATGGCAGACCGGATGATCGTGATGAACGGCGGCGTCGCCGAACAGATCGGCACCCCGCTGGAAGTTTACGAAACGCCGAGAACCCTGTTTGCCGCCCAGTTCATCGGCAGCCCCGCGATGAATGTTTTTGAAGCACGGCGTGAGGGCGGGGTAATCCGGCTTGGGGACATCGAAGTTGAGCCATCGCAGGGTGCGGACATGCCGTTAATGCTGGGTGTTCGACCAGAGCATCTGGTGTCGGATGAAAACGGCCCGTTTGCGGTCGAGGTTCAGATGGCCGAGCCTTTGGGGGCAAACACGCTTCTGCACGGTCACCTTACCGGCGGTAGCCACGCAATCACCATCAGCCTGCCGGGTGTTCACCCCATCGAAGGCCGGCACCCGAACATGCGGTTCGCGATCTCTCCGGGGCACATGCACCTTTTCGACTCCGCGTCCGGAAACCGGCTGGAAGACCAATAGGGACAAGGTAGCCCGACGAGGTTCGGTTGTCCGGGTGGTTCGCTTGCAAGGCAGATGCCGAATTTCTGCGCTGAGGTGTTGTCCCAAAGGGAAAACTTCCAGCGAACCCGGAAAGTAAACAAAAACAAAGATATAAGTGATGGAGCTGTCAGCGTTAAGCTGACTTGAGGTACGAACCTCAAAAATCACTGGACTTGAGGTACGCACCTCAAATAGCCTTGGGGGTATGCCGCGATTCGCACATCCTCGATTTCTCGGCTCAAAAAAGGGAGGAATGGATGACTTACCTAAAACTGGCTTCGGCCAGCGCATTAGTCTTTGCCGCTACTACTCTTTCTACAACGGCAAAAGCCGAAGACCTGACATTGTGTTGGGCGGCATGGGACCCGGCGAACGCGCTCGTCGAACTTTCAAAGGAATTCGAGGCCGAGTCGGGCCACACAATGAACTTTGAATTCGTGCCGTGGCCGAATTTTGCGGACCGGATGCTGAACGAACTGAATTCAGGGGGAAAGCTCTGCGATCTTTTGATTGGAGACAGCCAGTGGATCGGCGGCGGTGCTGAAAACGGCCATTACGTCAAGCTGAATGACTTCTTCGATTCCGAAGGCATCAGTATGGATGATTTCGCCCCGGCCACGGTATACGCCTATTCGACCTGGCCGAAGGGCACGCCGAACTATTATGCGCTTCCGGCGATGGGGGATGCGAACGGGTGGTTCTATCGCAAGGACTGGTTCGAAAATCCCGAGATTCAGGCAGCGTACAAGGACGCGACAGGGCAGGACCTGAGAGAGCCTGAATCCCAGAAGGAACTTTTGCAGATCGCGCAATTCTTCCAGGGTCGTGAGATTGACGGCAAGACCGTCTATGGCGCGGCGATCTTTACCGAGCGCGGCTCGGAAGGGATCACCATGGGGGTGACCGGGGCGCTGTATCCGTGGGGGTTCAAATATGAGAACACGCCGGGCTCCTATGACATGGAAGGTGCCGTGAATTCGCCCGAAGCGGTGGAAGCGCTGGAGTTCTACAAGGAGTTCTACAAAACCGCGACACCGCCGGGTTACACCAACTCTTATATGGGTGAGAGCCTGGACGCCTTTAAATCGGGTCAGGTTGCCATGGCGATGAACTGGTTTGCGTTTTTCCCGGGCCTTTATGCCGATCCCAATACCGGTGGCGACAAGATCGACTTTTTCGTGAACCCGCCACAGAACGTCGCAGGTTCGACGCTGGGCGGTCAGGGTATTTCGGTGGTCAGTTATTCGGACAAGCAGGATGCGGCACTGGAATACATCAAGTGGTTCGCGCAGCCCGAAGTTCAGGCAAAGTGGTGGGAACTGGGTGGATACTCGGCGCATAACTCGGTGTTGCAGGACCCGGGCTTTGTAGAAAGCGCGCCGTTTGCCGGGGACTTCCTGCTGGCGATGAATGACGTCAAGGATTTCTGGCAGGAACCGGCTTATGCGGAACTGCTGCTGGCGATGCAAAAGCGTATCCACGACTATGTTGTCGCCGATCAGGGCACAGCGCAGGAAGCGCTTGATCTTCTGATCGAGGACTGGACCGAAGTCTTCGAGGACGAAGGCAAGCTGTAACCCGGAAACAGGGCAAGAGCGGGCTCTGCCCGCTCTGGCTTCGACCGTGAGTTCGCAACCGACAAGAACTGGCAAAGATATGTCTGACCGGACGATAGATCGCGTTGCGCAGGCAACGCCCGTGCGAGTTGCGCGAAAAATTCGGGGGCTGTCCGATCGCGCGATCGCCTGGATATTCATTTCGCCAACAATCTTCCTGTTGCTTGCAATCAATATCTTTCCGCTGATCTGGACCATCCAGCTGAGTTTCACCAACTACAAGGCCAACCGGATCGGGCGCGAGGTCAAGGATGTGGGGTTCCGGAATTACGAGCGCATCCTGACAGACTCCGATACCTGGCTGAACATGCAGGCCACGGCGCATTTCCTGTTCTGGACGATCTTTTTCCAGGTCCTGATCGGATTCACGCTGGCGTGGCTGATCAACAGGAAATTCAAAGGCAACGATCTGTGGACCACGATCATCGTACTGCCGATGATGCTGTCCCCGGCGGTTGTCGGAAATTTCTGGAAGTTCCTGTATCAACCGCAGATCGGGCTGTTCAACTATATCGTCTCATGGTTCACGGGTAAGGACCCGTCGAGCTTTGAGATGCTGGGTTCGGTTCAGCTGGCGCCATGGTCGATCGTGATCGTGGACACCTGGATGTGGACACCGTTCGTGATGCTGATCTGTCTGGCCGGACTGCGCAGCATCCCGGATTACATCTATGAAGCCGCCGAGATCGACCGGGCCAGCAAGATCCGGCAATTCTTCACCATTACGATTCCGATGGTGCTGCCGTTCCTGATGCTGGCGGTTCTTTTCCGGGGGATCGAAAACTTCAAGATGTTCGATCTGGTGGTGCAACTGACCGGCGGCGGACCCGGTTCAACAACTGAACTGACTTCGATCAATCTGAAACGCGAAGCCTTCGAGAAATGGCGAACCGGCTACGCGTCAGCCTATGCAATCATCCTTTTTGTCACCGTGTTCGGCCTTGCGTCGATCTACGTCAAAGCCCTGAACAAGGTGAAACAGAGATGAGCAGCTTTTCCGTCACCGAACCCACCAATCGGTCCAAGTGGATTGCCGGCATTCTGGTCATCTCTTACGCGCTGATCACCATGATCCCGTTGGTCTGGATTTTGCTGACAGGGTTCAAGTCGCCGGCGGATGCCATCAGCTATCCGCCCAAGGTCGTCTTTGATCCAACGCTGGAAGGTTACGTAAACCTGTTCACAACCAGAACCCGCCAGACGCAGGAGTTTCTGGAGGCCAACCCGCCGCAGAACTGGGCCGACGAAATCGTCCGGCAGTACGACATGGTGATTGTCGGCCCGTCCAAGTTTGGCGAACGATTCATGAATTCGGTGATCATCGGGTTCGGTTCGACGTTCCTGAGTATTTTCCTGGGCACATTGGCGGCTTATGCGTTCAGCCGGTTCAAAGTGCCCCTCAAGGATGACTTGCTGTTTTTCATCCTCAGCACGCGTATGATGCCGCCGGTGGCGGTGGCGATCCCGATCTTCCTGATGTTCAGGAACCTCGGCCTCAGCGACACGCATCTGGGAATGATCCTGCTTTATACCGGAGTGAATATCTCGCTGGCAGTGTGGCTTCTGAAGGGGTTCATCGACGAGATTCCGCGCGAATACGAAGAGGCGGCGCTTATCGACGGCTACACCCGGTTTCAGGCCTTCTACAAGGTGGTTCTGCCGCAGGCGGCCACGGGAATAGCGTCCACCGCGATCTTCTGCCTGATCTTCGCATGGAACGAATACGCCTTTGCCGTGCTGCTGACATCGGCGACTGCGCAGACGGCACCGCCGTTCATCCCAACTATCATCGGGATCGGCGGGCTTGACTGGCCTGCAGTGGCCGCCGGCGCGACGCTGTTCCTGATCCCGGTCATGATTTTCACCATCCTGATGCGCAAACATCTGTTGCGCGGGATCACATTTGGAGCGGTGCGCAAATGAGCGACTTTCTGACTGGCCTGATCCGATTTCGCCGTGGCCCATGGGAGATGATCGCAACCATCCTGATCGCGGTCGGGGTCTTTATGCTGATGCAACCGTTTGTCCTGTGGGCCTTTACGTATTCCTTCATTGTCACGCTGATCGGAACGGTCATGTTCATTATCGTCAGCCATTTCCCGGAGTAGAAATGGCCCAGATCGTAGTCAAAAACGTCAAGAAGATGTTCGGCGATTTTACCGCCGTCCGCGAAAGCTCGTTCACGATCGAGGACGGTGAATTCTTTATGCTGCTGGGGCCGTCGGGATGCGGCAAGACGACAACGTTGCGCATGATCGCGGGGCTGGAATTGCCGACCTCCGGCGAGATCTACCTGGACGGAGAGGAGATCAGCCAGAAACCCCCGTCCGAACGGGACATCGCTTTTGTTTTTCAGATGTTTGCGCTGTACCCGCACATGAATGTGCGCAAGAACATCAGCTACCCGCTGGTCTCGCAGGGGATGCCGCGCGCGGCTGTAAAGGCCAAGGTCGAAGAAGTCGCGGGAATACTGGGCATCCGGGATATCCTAGACAGCCCTGTTGGCGGTCTGTCCGGGGGGGACCGGCAACGTGTCGCGCTGGGGCGCGCGATTGTGCGCGAACCCAAGGCATTCATGATGGACGAGCCACTGGGCGCGCTGGATGCCGAATTCCGCGAACACATGGCTGAAGAGTTGCGGGCGCTTCACGACCGGATGGGCGCGACAACCGTTTACGTTACACATGATCAGCTTGAAGCCATGCAAATGGGCGACAAGATCGTAGTGATGAACAACGCCGTGATCGAGCAGTTCGGAACCCCGCAGGAAATCTATGACAAGCCCGCGACAATGTTTGTCGCGGATTTCATTGGTTCACCTTCGATGAACTTTCTGCCGTTCAGCGGCAAGGTGGCGCCCGGTTCGGAAAAGGTGCGCCTGAACGGCCATGACGAAACCGTGCCGAAACTCATGGAAGGGGCCGAAGGCGAATTGGTTTTCGGTGTGCGCCCCGAGCACGTCTTTTTGTCCAATGACAGCGATTACCGCGCAAAAGTTGTTGCGGCGGAATATCTGGGCACAACCCAGATCGTAACGCTGCAAAGCCCCAACGGCGAACTGAAGGCCCGGGTCGATGCGCGTGAAACCGTCAACCCCGGAGAGACCGTAGGACTGGAGTTCCGGTCCGCGGCGGTGACGTTGTTCGAACAATCGTCTGGGCGCGCCTTGCGGTCATCGCTCAACTGCGAGGTGCTGGAAAATGGCTGAAGTCGTTTTGGACAACATTTCAAAGGCGTTCGGCAACGTACAAGCGGTTGACGGGATTTCGATGACGATCCCCGACGGGGCCTTTGTCGTGATGCTGGGACCCACGGGTGCGGGGAAGACCACGACATTGCGTCTGATCTCCGGGCTTGAAAGGCTGGATTCGGGGGCGGTGCGAATTGACGGCCGCGATGTAGGGCGCGAAACTCCGGCGCAGCGCGATGTGGCAATGGTGTTTCAACAATACTCGCTTTATCCGCACATGACGGTGCGCGAAAACCTGTCCTTTCCGCTTCGCTCTCCGATCCTCAGAACGCCCGAGGATGAGATCGCGACAAAGGTGAAGGACGTCGCGGAAATCCTTCAAATCCCGCACAAACTGGACAACAAGGCGACAGAGCTTTCGGGCGGTGAAATGCAGCGTGTTTCCATTGGCCGGGCGCTGGTGCGGGATCCGCAGATTTTTCTGATGGATGAACCCCTCAGTTCTCTGGACGCCAAGCTCAGGGCGGATTTGAGGATTGAACTAAAGCGCATTCAGGCGGATTTGGGGTCGACGCTGCTTTACGTGACGCATGACCAGATCGAAGCCATGACTATGGCCACACATATCGGCGTTCTGGAAGAAGGCCGGCTGGTTCAGTACGGCACGCCGCGCGATATCTACGAAAACCCGGGCAGTGTGTATGTCGCCAGCCGGTTGGGTCTGCCACGGATTAACATCCTGCCGTCCGGGCTGTTCGGTGGTACTCATAAGGGTCCGCAGATTGGGCTGCGCCCCGAGAATATCGTGCAGGGCGACGGGATTGATGCCCGCGTCGTGCGTGCGGAGCATCTGGGCGATCAGACAAGGCTGCATCTGGACCTGCAGGGGCATCCGGTCGTGACGCTGATTGATGTCCATCAGGATTACCCCGCGGGCAAGGTCATCAAAATCCGCCCTCATAACCCGTTGTATTTTGACGCGTCCGGCGCGCGTGTGAATTAAGGAGCAAAAGCATGGCCCAGTTCCTCAACACCAAAGAAACTCTGGTAACCGACGCGATAGACGGTCTTCTGGCAGCCTCGGGCGGCGCGCTGTCGCGGCTGGACGGGTACCCGCACATCAAGGTCGTTTACCGGACCGACTGGGACAAGTCGAAGGTTGCACTGGTCTCGGGCGGGGGATCGGGGCACGAACCGGCGCATGCCGGGTTCGTCGGAGCGGGCATGCTGACCGCCGCGGTCTGTGGCGAGGTATTTGCCTCGCCATCTGTCGAAGCCGTACTTGCGGGCATTCTGGCGGTAACGGGCGAGGCCGGGTGCCTGCTGATCGTGAAGAACTATACCGGCGACCGGCTGAATTTCGGTCTTGCAGCAGAACGCGCGCGCGCGCTGGGACGAAGGGTTGAGATGGTGGTGGTCGATGACGATATCGCCCTGCCGGACCTGCCGCAGCCGCGCGGCGTCGCGGGCACGTTATTCGTGCACAAGATTGCAGGCGCACTGGCCGAAAGCGGGGCCGATCTGGACGCTGTGACCGAAGCTGCAAAAGAGGTCATCGCCAAAGTTGTCAGCATCGGCATGAGCCTGGACACCTGCACGGTTCCGGGATCTCCGAAAGAAGACCGCATCGCGCCGGGCAAAGCCGAGCTTGGTTTGGGCATTCACGGTGAACCCGGCGTCGAACAGGTGGATTTTGCAACCGCCGTGACAGCTATGACCACCGTGGTCGAAAAACTCAGGCAACGGACCAAGGCGGGCGATTGCGTGGCTTTGGTCAACAACCTTGGGTCCACGACACCTTTGGAAATGGCCGTTTTGACGCATGCTTTGTCCGAGACCGGGATCGCGCGTCACATAATTGGGCCTGCTCCGATGATGACATCTTTGGACATGCACGGGTTTTCCGTGTCGATCCTGCCGGTCAGTACCGCCCATCTGTCCGCTCTTGAAACGGCGGTGGATCTTTCCGCATGGCCGGGGGTCAGTGCTATCGAACCTGTGAAGGTTGCCCCCTTGCCGGACGGTCTGACACCAATTGATCCGATCCCGTCGAACAACCCGGCGACGCGGGCAACGATCATCCGATTGTCGGAATTGCTGATCGGCGCGGAGCGAGACCTGAACGAACTGGATGCCAAGTCCGGCGACGGAGATACGGGCAGCACGCTGGCGACCGCAGCCCGGGCGTTGCAGGGCAGTCTGGATCGCATGCCCCTTGCGGACCTGACACAGCTGTTCCCGGCACTGGGCAATGAGCTGAGCCAGACCATGGGCGGTTCGTCCGGTGTGATCCTGGCGATATTTTTCAATGCTGCCGGAGATGCCTGCGCAAGCGGTGCCTCGATACCAAAGTCCTTGGTGGAAGGTCTTAACCGGGTCAGTCAGGTGGGCGGCGCCAAAGTTGGCGACAGAACCATGATCGACGCTTTGGCACCGGCGTTGGAGGCATTGCCGTCCGGCATGTCCGAGGCTGCCAGAGCCGCACGCGAAGGTGCTGACAACACAGCGAAAATTCACCGTGCGAAAGCAGGGCGCGCGGCCTATGTACCCGAAGAAAACCTGATTGGCCATAACGACCCGGGCGCCGAGGCGGTGGCCTTGTTGTTCGAAGGGCTGGCGCGGGAGATTGAGGGCTGAGGAAACCGTGGAAGAACAAAAGCTAGAATTGGTGAAAAAACCAACGGTGAACGACATCGCACGGGTGGCGGGCGTCAGTCTGGCGACCGTCGACCGGGTGCTTAACAAGCGCCCCGGCGTAAGGGCCGTAACTGTGCAAAAAGTACAGAAGGCAATCGACGAACTGGGCTATGTGCGCGACACGGCGGCGGCCAATCTTGCCCGAAACCGGCTGTATCGTTTTCTGTTCGTCCTGCCCGACACCGACAATGAATTTGTCGAAGCCCTGAGCCGCCAGATCGTGGAACAGTCGCGGGATCAGTTGATCGAACGCACGCGCATGACAATCAGAAGGGTCGCACCGTTCGAATCACAGGACATCGTCGAAATTCTGGACTCGGTCGATCCGCGTGATGTCGACGGCGTGGCAGTTTTCGGCCCCGAAACCCCGTCCGTCCGGGACGCCATAAAACGGGTCAGGGATAAGGGGATTCCGGTGGTGGCAATGGTGTCCGACCTTCCAAGCTCGGACCGGGACCATTTCGTCGGTATCGACAATGTGTCGGCCGGGCGCACCGCCGCCCAGTTGATGGGCAGGTTGGTTCATCGGCCGGGAAAGGTCCTGGTGCTGACCGGTTCTCGTCTGGCGCGCGACCATCTTGAACGCAGGCAGGGGTTCGATCTGGTTGTTTCCGAGGAATTCCCGCATCTCGAAGTCGTGGCTTCGGTTGAAGGGCGCGACGATCCCGATCTGATCTACAAAATGATGCCCGAGATTTTCGAAACCTACCCCGATCTGGTCGGCATATATTCGTCCGCTGCGGGAAACGCAGGTTTGGTGCAGTTTTTATCGGAAAGCAAATTCGGCAAGGATCTGGTGATCATAGCACACGAATTGACCCCCTTAAGCCGCGACGCACTTAGCCGGGGGACCTTTGACGCTTTGATCTCGCAGGATTCGGGGCACATTGTCCGGTCTGCCGTGCGCTTGCTGCGGGCGACCTCTGACAAGGTTCCGTTCAACAGGGCGCAGGAACGCATTCGCATCGATATTTATCTCAAGGAAAATCTGCCGCCATAAAGGCCAACGTGTTGGGGAGGATACACTATGAAGACCATCAAGGGCCCGGCTCTGTTTCTGGCGCAATTCGCCGGTGACGAAGCCCCGTTCAACTCATGGGACGCCATTACCCGGTGGGCCGCGGATTGCGGGTACAAAGGGGTGCAGGTTCCCAGTTGGGATGGCCGGTTGTTCGACCTGGAAACCGCCGCCTCCAGCACAGGATATTGTGAGGACTTTAAAGGAAAAGCCGCCGAAAACGGTGTTGAGGTCACCGAACTGTCAACGCATCTGCAGGGGCAGTTGGTTGCCGTTCATCCCGCTTATGACACGGCGTTTGACGGGTTCGCGGCCGAAAGCGTCAGAGGCAATCCCAAAGCCCGGCAGGAATGGGCCGTCGATCAGGTCAAAAAGGCTCTGTCGGCATCCCGTAATCTGGGAATTTCCGCGCATGCGACGTTTTCGGGGGCCTTGGCCTGGCCCTATGTCTATCCGTGGCCGCAGCGACCCGCCGGGCTGATCGAGACGGCCTTTGACGAACTGGCGCGGCGCTGGGTGCCGATCCTCAATCATGCCGAAGACTGCGGTGTTGACGTCTGTTATGAAATTCATCCGGGCGAAGATCTGCACGATGGCATCACCTATGAGATGTTCCTTGAACGCACCGGCAACCACGCGCGGGCCTGCATGTTGTACGACCCGTCGCACTATGTCCTTCAATGCCTTGATTATCTGGACAATATCGACATTTACAAGGATCGGATCAGGATGTTCCACGTCAAGGATGCCGAGTTCAACCCGACCGGCCGACAGGGCGTGTATTCCGGGTATCAGGGCTGGGTCGACCGGGCTGGGCGTTTCCGGTCCCTGGGGGACGGGCAGGTGGATTTCCGGGCCGTCTTTTCGAAAATGGCGGCCAATGGGTTCGATGGCTGGGCTGTGGTGGAGTGGGAATGTTGTTTGAAACACCCCGAAGACGGCGCGCTGGAAGGGGCTCAATTCGTATCGGACCACATCATTCGCGTGACAGAAAAGGCTTTCGACGATTTCGCAGACAGCGGAGCGGACGAAGCCGCCAACCGTAAAATGCTGGGGATAGACTGATGGTGACCGGACGCAATGAAGACACGGCAGGGCGCATTCGCCTTGGCATGGTCGGCGGTGGAAATGACGCGTTTATCGGCGGTGTGCACCGGATCGCGGCCAGATTGGACGACAAGTTCGAACTGGTGGCGGGGGCCTTGTCGTCAACGCCTGAAAAATCCCGTCAAAGCGGCGAGGCGCTGGGCCTTGCCAGAATCTATGACGACTTCAAACAGATGGCGATACGCGAAGCGCGCCTGAAATCCGGGATCGAGGCGGTTTCGATCGTCACGCCCAATCACGTTCACTATGCCGCTGCGCGCGAGTTTCTGAAACGCGGTATCCACGTCATCTGCGACAAGCCGCTGACATCGACGCTGAGCGATGCGAAAAAGCTGGTCAAGGCTGCGGAAAGCGCGGATGCGTTGTTCATTCTGACCCATAACTACACCGGTTACCCGATGATCCGGCAGGCGCGGGACATGATCGCCAACGGCGATATCGGAAAGATACGCGTCGTTCAGGTTGAGTATCCGCAGGACTGGCTGACCGAGCAGCAGGACTTCAAGCAGGCAGAGTGGCGGACAGACCCCGAACGCTCGGGCGTGGGGGGCTCAACCGGGGATATCGGAACGCACGCCTATAACCTTGCCTGTTTTGTGACCGGGCTGGAGGGTGAAAGCCTGGCCGCTGATCTGCAGGCCTTTGTGCCGGGGCGCCAGGTCGATGACAATGCCCATGTCCTGCTGCGGTTCAAAGGTGGCGCGCGCGGGATGCTGTGGTCGTCGCAGGTTGCTCCGGGCAATGAAAACGCGCTTCGTCTGCGTGTATACGGGGAAAAGGGCGGGCTGGAATGGGCACAGGAGGATCCAAACTATCTGTGGTACACGCCCTACGGTGAGCCAAAGCGCCTTGTGACGCGCAATGGGGCCGGGGCGGGTGAACAAGCCAACCGCCTGAGCCGCGTACCGCCGGGACATCCCGAAGGGTATCTGGAAGCGTTCGCGAATATCTACAGCGAGGCCGCGGAAGCCATTCAGGCGTTCAGAAAAGGGCAAACCAGCGACGCATCCGTGGTCTATCCGACGGTTCACGATGGCCTGAATGGCGTGAAATTCGTTGCGGCTTGTGTGCAAAGCTCGGCGCGAAACGCCGCATGGGTCAATCTGGGTTAAGGCGTTGGGCTATTGGAATGAAACGACCCGTCGTGGAACAGGCGGCAGGAGCGCACGCGCCAGCGGTCCGGCACAAATGCCGCTGAACGCAGGCTGCGGTCCTGACAATGGGGGTAGGAGGGAATTCGGGTGTTTTTAGGTCTGGATTTGGGAACATCGGGTCTGCGGGGCATTCTGGTTAACGACGAATGGCAGATCGTTTGCGAGGCCGAAGCCGGCATTGAAACCTCGACGCCGAAATCCGGCTGGTCAGAGCAATCGCCGGGCGACTGGGTTGTGGCGTGTCAGCGTGTTGTTGCGCAGCTTCGCGACGCGAACGCGCAGGCATTTGCGTCCCTACAGGGCATTGGGCTGAGCGGCCATATGCATGGCGCGACATTGCTGGACGCGCGCGGAGAAGTGCTGCGGCCATGTATTCTGTGGAATGATACCCGTTCTGCCGATCAGGCGGCCGCACTGGACCAAACACCCGGGATGCGGGAGATCACAGGGAACATCGTCTTTCCTGGATTCACCGCGCCCAAACTGGAATGGGTACGCGCGCACGAACCGGGCGTGTTCGAACAAACGGCCAGGGTCCTGCTGCCGAAAGACTATCTGCGTTTCTGGCTGACAGGTGACTATGTCAGCGACATGTCCGACAGCGCGGGCACGTCATGGATGGATGTCGGGAAGCGCGATTGGTCAGAGACCGCGCTGGAGCATGGCCACATGACAATGGATCAAATGCCCCGGCTGGTCGAAGGCAGCGCGCCCGGGGGGCAGGTCAGGGCGGACCTGTTGCGGGAATGGGGGCTGACGGGCCCGGTCGTGGTTGCGGGCGGCGCGGGCGACAACGCGGCTGCGGCCTGCGGGATCGGCAGCATCAACGAAGGAACCGGCTTTTTGTCCCTTGGGACTTCCGGAGTGTTGTTGGTGGCAAAAAACTCCTACGCGCCGGCCCCCGAAACCGCGGTCCATTGCTTTTGCCATGCAGTGCCAGAGCGGTGGATACAAATGGGTGTGATCCTTTCGGCCACAAACAGTCTGAACTGGCTTTCGCGCAATCTCGGCCAGCCGGTCGGGGCCTTGGCGAATGCTTTGCCCGACAACCTGACCGGCCCTTCAAGGACCAGCTTTCTGCCCTACCTTTCAGGCGAAAGAACACCCCACAATGACAGCAACATTCGCGGTGCATTTCTGGGCCTTGATGTCTCGTCCCAGCCCGCTGACCTGACCAGAGCCGTCATGGAAGGTGTCGCCTTTGCTTTGCGCGATTGCCTTGAGGCTTTGAACAGCACCGGAACTCAGGCCGGAAGCCTGCTTGCGGTGGGCGGCGGCACCCGGTCGCGGTTTTGGCTGGAAACGCTTGCGACCGTGTTGAAGGTTCCGCTTGCTCTGCCGGAGGGCAGCGATTTTGGCGCGGCCATCGGCGCGGCGCGGCTGGCGGCCTGCGCTGCGACCGGCGCGGACCCAGGCGACATCATGACACCGCCGGACATAGCCCGGGTGGTCGAACCGCGTGACGATCTGTCGGACGCCTACGAACAGGAATACCAGCGATTTCGAGAATATTACGCCGCGCTGTCACCTCTGGCAGCGCGCTTATAGGTGGCTCGGCCTCGGGTCGCCCTGCTAATCGGGCACATACTGCTCTCGGACCTCAATCGCCGAGGGTTTCTGAAAAGCTGTTTCGCGGCTAAGGTGTGAAAGGAGTATTCAGGCCTCAACAAACTATCGAGTGTGAAATGAAATCCACTTTTCCGTTTGTTTTTCTCGCAGTTGCCGTGGTTCTGGCGGGACCGGCCACGGCCCAGTCCGAAACGCCGCGACCAAGTGTGACGGTCGCCAGCGCAACGATGGATGATCTTCACAAACGGGATCAGTTTGTGGGCCGCGTCGTGGCCGAACAAAGCGTCGATCTGCAGGCCCGCGTTGAAGGGATATTGGAGGAGGTCAATTTCACAGAAGGGGGCCGGGTCGCCAAAGGTGATGTTCTGTTCCTGATCGAAAAAGCCAAATACGACGCAAGTGTGGAAAGTGCGCAGGCCGCCCTGAAAAGCGCGCAGGCCAGTGCGCAAAGCGACAAGGCCACGTTGGACCGGCAACAGGCGCTTTTTGACAAAGGGGACATTCCGCAGGCGTTATTGGACACGGCAATCGCAGATTACGCGGCAGGTCAGGCCGCGGTGGACGAGGCGCGTGCGGCCCTGAAAATCGCACGGATTGATCTGGACTATACTCAGATCGCAAGCCCGATTGATGGTCGTATCGGTTTGTCGGCGGTTGATGCCGGAAATCTGGTGAATTCCGACAGCGGCGTTCTGGCCACTGTGACCAGTGTCGATCCGATTTTGGTCAGCTTTTTCATCAGCGAACCGGTATTGCTGCGCGAGCGTCGAGACGGGCGCATTTCTGCGGACGGCATCAAGCTGACCACACAGATTACGTTGGCGGATGGAGGGGCCTATTCATCATCTGGGCAGGTCATTTTCGTTGGCGACAGCGTCAGTCAGGACACTGACACGGTTGAGCTGCGAGCCAGTTTTGCCAATCCGGATGGCGCCTTGATCCCAGGACAGTTTGTGACGGTCGACCTGACCGGCTCTGAGGAAACCAAAGTTCTGACCGTGCCGCGCAACGCAGTTCAATTCGACAAGCAAGGGTATTTTGTTTTTTCCGTCGATGATCAAAGCACTGTCCACCGGCAGAACATTCAGATCGGCGCTCAGACAGCGACCCGCACTCAGGTGACCTCGGGCTTGGCGGAAGGCGACCGGGTGGTGGTTCAGGGCCTTCAGAAGATACATGATGGATCGGTCGTGAACGCGGTCGATAGTCAGAGTTAGGGGCCGGATTGATTGCGCGCTATTTCATCGACAGACCGCATTTCGCTGCAGTTATTGCGATCCTGACGGTTCTGTTCGGCGCGGTCTGCGTCCGGCTGATCCCGATCACGGAATACCCGCATATCACACCCCCGCAGATTTATGTCGACGCGACGTATCCCGGCGCTGATGCGCAGGTCATTCTGGAATCCGTCGCCACGCCCATAGAAGAGCGCGTGAACGGTATTCCGGGGATGCTGTACATGTCGTCCAAAAGCTCGAATGACGGCAGCTACTCGCTCAACGTTTCTTTCGAACTGGGCACTGACCCGGATGTTGCCGCGGTCGAGGTGCAAAACCGCATCGCACTGGCCAGCGCCGAATTGCCGTCGGTCGTGTTGCAGCAGGGCGTCGAAGTGACCAAACGTTCGGGCAATATGATCGTCGTGCTGAACCTGATCTCGCCCGATGGATCGCGGGATGAGCTGTACCTCAGCAATTACGCGGCCGACTTTCTGCATGACCCGCTACAGCGGTTGCCGGGTGTCGGGACGGTCTCGCAGTTCGGGCAGCTGGAATACAGCATGCGGGTCTGGATCAATCCGGTACGCATGGCGGCGCTGAACATCACGGCCGCCGAAATTGCAGACGCCATCAAGAACCAGAATGTCATCGCCGCCGCCGGGCAGGTCGGTGCACCCCCGTTCGGAACAACGCGAACCGACTTTCAGTTCAAGCTGCGGGCTGAGGGGCTGCTGCGCGACGCGGGGGAATTCGGGCGCATCATCGTGGCCTCAGACCCGGATGGGTCGGTCACACGTCTTGCGGATGTCGCACGGATCGAACTGGGCTCGGCCACCTATTCGGGGTCGACAAAGTTCAACGGCCAGGACTCGGCGACCGTCGCCGTGTATCAGGAAAGCACGGCCAACGCGCTGGAGATTTCCGATAGCCTGCGGGCGCTGATGCAGGAATTGTCGAAGAAATTCCCGCAGGGTGTGTCCTACGAGGTTACCTATGACGTCACCGACGCCGTGCGAGTTTCAATCCGCGATATCCTGACGACGCTGGCCCTGACGGCGGGGTTGGTCGTGGCTGTCACGTTTCTGTTTCTGGCCAGCCTGCGGGCGACCATCGTGCCCGCCATTGCCATACCCGTATCGCTGCTTGGCGCGGTCGCGCTGATTTATGCGATCGGGTTCAGCGCCAACATGATCACACTGTTCGCGCTGGTGCTGGCGATCACGCTGGTGGTGGATGACGCGATCATCATCATCGAAAACGCGGAACGCATCCTTGCGAACGAAGGCTCGAACCCGCGCGACGCGACATTGAAGGCGATGTCCCAGGTGAACCGGCCGATCATCGCGACAACTTTCGTTCTGGCGGCTGTTTTTGTGCCGGTCTGTTTCTTTCCGGGCGTGACAGGCACGATCTATTTCCAGTTTGCCCTGACAATCATCTTCGCTTTTGTGCTGTCGGCCGTAAACGCGCTGACACTGGCCCCTGTGCTGTGCGCCATGATGTTAAGGACCGGCAGCAGGCCAGCCGGGCTGCTGGCGCTTGTCCCGTCTTTGATCGCCTGGCTGCGTCGTCAGTACCTGCGCCTTGTGTCGCTGATGCTGGGCTATATGACTGTGTCTTTGCTGGCATTTGCCGGTGTTGTGGTATTGACCGTGGAACTTTTCAGAACGGTTCCGACCGGTCTGATCCCGCAGGAAGACAACGGGGTTTTGCTGGCTTCGATGGAACTGCCGGATGGTGCCTCATTGCAGAGAACACAGGCGTTCATGGACAAGGCGGGCGCGCTGATCGGCAAGGCGCCGGGTGTGGACAGCGTTACGATCGTGTCGGGACACAGTATGCTGGCCGGAGGACGCTCGAACGCGGGGATGGCGATTGTCACGCTGAAACCCTGGGATCAACGCCAAAGCCCGGAGTTGCAGTGGTACGCCATCATGCACGATCTTGACCGGCAATTGTCCGCTCTGCCCGAGGCGGTATCTTATGTCTTTCCCTTCCCGACCATTCACGGGCTTGGGTCCGCCGGCGGAGTTTCTGTTGAAGTGCTCGACCTCGGCAATGGTGACGGGGCGCAGCTTGACGCTGTCATGAACGGCTTTGTCACCGCCCTGAACGCGGCGCCCGAATTTTCGCGGGCGCATGGGAATTTCTCGGCCCAAAGCCCGCAATACCAATTGGCGGTCGACCGGGATCGGGCAGAAACTCTGGGCGTCAGTGTGGCGGATATCTTTACGGCGCTGCAGGCCAGTCTCAGCTCGTTTTTCGTGGACAATTTCATCCTGAACGAGCGGGTGTACTGGGTGGTCATTTCGGCCGATGCGGATTTCAGGCAGACGCTGGACGATGTGGACAACATCTATGTCAAGAACAGTGCGGGCGACACGCTGCCGCTGCGCAACTTTGTCAGCAACACACCCGTTCTCGCGCCAGACACGGTTCCACGCTACAACCTGTTCACCGCAGCCTCGGTCAGCGCGCAACTGGCCGATGGGGTCAGTTCCGGTGACGGCATCAGGGCGATGCAGGCCATTGCCGACCAAACCCTGCCTGACGGGTTCCGGATCGAGTGGTCGGGCGTCAGCCAGCAGGAAGTAAAGGCGCAGGGTCTGGTTCTGTACATTGTTTTGTCGGCCGTCGTGCTGTCCTATCTGTTTCTTGTCGTGCTTTATGAAAGCTGGATCCTGCCGCTATCCATCGTCGCGTCGACAGTGTTCGCCCTGCTTGGCGCGCTAATCCCTTTGGCGCTGGTGCCGTTCCTGACCAGCAACATCTTTGCACAGGTGGGGATGGTACTGTTAATCGGCCTTGCCGCGAAAAAGGCCATCATGGTTGTGGAATTCGCCAACCAACAGCGCGAGAGCGGAGCCAGCATTCACGAGGCCGCGTTACGGGCGGCGGAAATCCGGTTCCGGCCGGTGACGATGACCGGGTTGTGCTTCATCGTTGGTGTCATGCCACTGGTCCTGTCAAGCGGGGCAGGGGCCGCTGCCCGCGTTTCGATCGGTTATCCGGTTTTGTGCGGAATGATCCTGGACAGCACCCTGGGCCTGTTGATGATCCCGGTGCTATACGCCGCGTTCCAAAGCCTGAGAGAGTGGCTGGCAGGGCTCGGCCGCATATCGGCCTGACGGCGTTTTTACAGGTTCAGTCCGCGCGCCGCGCCAGACATTCCTCAAGAACCGCGCGCACATGGGTGCCCAAACCAGGAGCCTCGGACTCACGCGGGCCTGCCACATTCAGCACTTTGACCGGGTTCGACAACAGCCAATCCGACACCTGTTTCGCGCAGATGTCTGGGCCGTTCCTAAGATCGACGACCAGATAGGGTTTCCCTGCCTCGCGGGCAAAAGCAACGGTCTGGCGGGTGCCGGGACTGTCCGAACCGTCGCCGAAGACCAACGTGGCATCACTGGATTCGACGTTGAGCCGGGTCCTTTCGTTCACGTTCGTCGATTGCGTTTCAGTCAGCCCGGTCAGGTGTTCCGGAATTTTCCCGGCTTCATTCGTACGCCCCTTCGGAACCCAGCCCCCAAAGGAAAACCCACATTCACGCGCAAATTCCAGCGCTGCCATATCCACACCGGTTTGCCCGCCCGAGACTATTTTCATGGCTCTGCCCCTTGATCCTTGAAAAGTTTAGCCCCGCCTTGGGCGATCCGCAAACCGGGCAGCTCAGGGTGGGGGAATTCACGACTTGCGTTGAACGGCTATTATGTACTTGATGGCGGAAGCTGCGCCGCATCCCCAAAGTGGCATTGCCTAAACCACAGTATCGTCAGAGAAAAAACCGAAACTGGCGACGAGCAAAACAAACAGGACCGGCCATTGTTAACCGCCCTTATCAACGCTGCAGGACAGCGGCACATGGATATCCGGCTTAATGCATCCGGCGGGTATGTCGTTCGTATCGTCGAGCGGCCGGGATTGTGGATGCAGGCGCAAGAGTTGGAAAAGCTGGTGGCAGATTTGCGTCTGGTGGCATCAAAAACGCTGCCTGCCGGTGAACTGACCTATGGTGTGTTCGCCGGTGATCGTGACCGGTTGAGCCACTCGGTCATTACCCTTGTTTCGCGCCGCGACGATCATTTGCCTGTGGCATTCAACGCCCTGGCCCTGATGAATGTCGATCTGGGGCACCGGTCCGAGGATGTGTTGCATCTGGGGCTGGTGATGGTCGATCCGGACCTGCGCAGTCAGGGTCTGAGCTGGGTTCTATACGGGCTGACCTGTGTGCTCATGCTGTTTCGCAACGGTATGCGGCCGCTGTGGGTTTCGAATGTGACACAGGTTCCGGCAGTGGTGGGTCTTGTCGGGCAGGGATTTGCACGCGTGTACCCGACACCTGAAGGCAACTTGCGAAACCGGCGCAGCTTGCTGCACCTGTTGTTGGCGCGCGGCATTATGCGGCAGCACCGGCACGTCTTTGGTGTCGGTCAGGAAGCTGGGTTTGACGAACAACGCTTTGTCATCACCAACGCCTATACCGGTGGGTCCGATCATCTGAAAAAGACATTCACCGAAGCGCCCAAATACAGGGATCAGGTCGTCAACGATTTTTGCCAGGATCAGTTGGACTATGACCGGGGCGACGATCTGTTGCAACTAGGGCAGATCGATATGCCGACAGCGCTGTCCTATGTCGGGCGCGAAGTTCCACCGCGCTCGATTGCCGCTGTTGCACTGGCCGTCGGTGCGGCTGTGGTGCAGCGACTGGCGATGCCGATTTGGCAATGGGCGGATACCGGGCGTGACTTCGGCATTCTGCGGGCAAGGAAGCGGGGTAAATGAGCAGTTTTTCCTATGACGAATTTACGACGCGCAATCTGGGATTCGTAACCCGGGCCGAGCAGGCCACTCTGCGCAATGCCTGCGTCTTCGTTTGCGGGACGGGCGGGATGGGTGGCAGTGCCATCATGACCCTGATCCGCGCCGGGGTTGGGCGCTTGATCCTTGCCGATCTTGACAGCTTTGAAGTTTCGAACCTCAATCGTCAGCTTTTCGCGACGCTTGGCACTGTCGGGCACGACAAGGCCGAGGCCACGCGGGACCAATGTTTGCAGATCAATCCAGAAGCCCAGATCGAAGTGTTGAGCGGCGATTGGCCCGGACAGGTGGACCGGCTGGTGGAAAAGGCCGATGTGGCGATCAATGGCACCGACGATCTGGGCGCCAGCCTGCTGTTGTATCGAACCGCGCGGGCCAAAGGCCGCACGGTGATCGACGCCTACGCCTCTCCTTTGCCGTCTGTCTATGTCACCACGCCGGGGGACCCGATGCCGGAACAGCGCCTTGGATACCCCACGCAAAACACCGGTTGGGACGCGTTGACGCCCGAGATGCGCGATGCGGCGGCGGTGGCCGAGGCGGAATACGTTCTGACCCATTCTTCGTCCCGGCATCACGTTGATCTGGCGCTGGCGGGCGAGGTGATTGCCGGGGCGCGCAGCCGTATGTCGTTTGCACCCATGGTGATCATGGCCGGGACCCTGATGGGCGGCGAAGCCCTGAATGCCGTGTTGGGTCGTCCACATGGCGCGGATTGTCGCGGGTGGTTCCTGAACCCTCACTCCGGCCGGATCGAGCGGCCCATGCCCGGTCTGCTCGCTGCCCTGATGCGCCCATTGGTGCGGCGGCAAATGAACAGTCTTCTGGCATCATGACGGATACGGCGACATTTCTGGCTGACGCCTGGGTATCGGTCTGTGCCGCGCTGGGCGCTATCGTCGTCTTGATCCACCTGAACGACCTTGTGCAGCGACCTGAGATCGCTCGAAGATTTCGGTTTTGCCTGTGGCTTCTGGTGGCGTTGATGGTTGCCCGCGTCGGGCACTGGGGCAGCTGGGGCTGGCTGTTTTCAGCAGTAACAAACATCAGTGCGGCTTTGCTGCCTTTGGCGGCGCTTTTGTTAGCCGAGGGGCTGTTGCGCCGGCACGCGTCACCGATCCTCAAACAAATATGCGCCGGAGGGGCATTGGTGTTCGCGCTGATCGGCCTTTTGCAGATCAATAGTCTGGAGCCCTGGCGAATTGGCGGCTTGCTGGCGTTTCAGTTGCTGGGGCTGGGCGGTGTCGCCGGGTTCGTCCTGCGCCGGGACCGGGACAGCCTGTCGCCGACGGAAAACAGAACCGTCAACCGGATGAGCCTGTCCTTTTTGTTGATCCTGCCCTTTCTCGCCACCGATTTCATGCGCGTCCCGGAATTCGACGTGCCTGTCAGGCTGGGCGGCGTCGCGGTTCTGGTGTTGTGCTGGCTGTCGATTGGCATGACGCGAACCGGCTTGCGCACCCGCGACACCTTGCAGAGTTTTGTCATCGTGTTTGTCATGACTGGGCTGCTGACCCTTGTGTTGGCGGGGCTTGCGCCGATTGATCTTCGGTCCGGGGTGCAAGTCATGGCGGTGATACTGTCCACGCTCATCCTGCTGGCGATCTGGCAAGCTGCCACCGCCCTGCGGATCGAGGATCGTCAGCTTGTCACCCTGCGTGAGATTGCCCTTGCCAAGGGGCAAGGACCCGACGCCGCGCTGACCCTGATGCGGCGTGCCGCCGGTGCCCCGAATGCGGTTCTGGTCACCGAAGCAGACCTGGCCGATATGAATGTGAGTGAACTTCGAACGCAATTTGCAGCCATGCCCGTGCAACGGTTGGGCGGAACGGGCGACGAACAGATCAACTGGCTGTTCTCTCGTTTCGATGCGACGCATGCAGTGATGCTGTCCGAGGCTCCCTTGCGTCTTGTCATGCTGAACAATCCCGATATTGCCGCCGCGGACAGCAGCGGCACAGCCTTGCAGGCGGTACAGCGGATGGCGGGTTTTCTGACAGGCGGAGCACAAGGATGATCGACGTAAAAGAACGGGATTTCCCAAGCTTCTTCGCCGCGCCGTTCCATGCCTACGGGTCCGACACCCCCTATGTTTCACCGATGAAAGCGGATCTGAAACGGTTTCTGTCCATTGGCAATCCGCTGTTCTCGGACGATGCGGATTTCACTTTTTTCACCGCGTTCCGGGCGGGCAAGCCTGTTGGCCGGATTACGGCGCACGTGCATCGGGCGTCCAACGATCTGCATAATGAGGCGCGCGGCTGCTTCGGGTTCTTCGATTGCGCCGACGATGCCGGCGCTGCAACAGCGTTGCTGCAGGCCGCAGAAGGCTGGGCCCGCGCGAAAGGCATGGCGCGGCTGACCGGCAATTTCAATCTGACCGCGATGCAGCAGGCCGGCATCATGACGGGAGGATACGACCAGGCCCCATTTACCGATCAGATCTGGGGGCCGCCGCATTTGCCGGGCCTGCTCGAAGCGAACGGGTATTCTCGGCATTTCCCGATGACCACGTTCGAACGGCGCCTCGACGGTGAAGCGCCGCAGGTTCTGGCTGATGAACAGCGGGCGCAATTACTGGAGCAGGGGTTTTCCTTCGCGCCGGTCAATCGCACAACAATTGCCCAACGGCTGGAGGATGCGCGCGCCATCCTGAATCGCAGCTTCAAGGACAACCCGATGTTCGTTCCGGTAACAGCCGAAGAGTTCGCGTTTCAGGCCAAAGACCTGAAATGGATCATGGACCCGCGAATATCCAAGGTGGTCCATTATCGTGGCAAACCTGCCGGGGCAGTAATTGCCATTCCCGATCTCAACCCGTTGCTGCGCCAGGTCGGGTCGCGAATGCGCCTGTCGTTGCCGTGGAAATACCTGCGTTATCGGGCGCGTCGGGACCGGGCCGTGGTCATTTTTCAGGGGGTGATGCCGGAGTTTCAGGGGCGCTCGGTCAACCCTTTGATGCTCAGCGAAATGACCAAAGACATGGTAAAGGCGGGATACAGGACCGTTGGCGGCACCTGGATCGCGGATGAGAACACGGCCAGCCTGAGACAGACGGAAAAGGCGGGGGCATCGCCCCTGCACCGCCTTCACCTCTTTACCAAGGAATTGCTGTGATGGACCGCGCGGAATTCGAAAACATCGTGGCTGACGCCATGCTCGCACCTTCGGCCCACAACACGCAGCCGGCGCGTTGGTCAATGCGCGACGAAGGGATCGAAGTTTCCGCGGATCTGTCCCGGCGACTGCCGGTGGGAGATCCGGACGACCGTGATCTTGACGTCTCTTGCGGGGCCGCCGTCGAGGGTACTGTTCTTGCGTTGGCTGCGCGCGGAAGCGGGGCGGTTGTGACCTTACTGGATGCGCCGGAACAGGGCGGTATGCGCCCCATTGCCCGGATCGTGCCAGAGGGGCATCCCCGCGCCGACGATGTTGCATTGGCTACACAGGTTGGTCAGCGTCTGACACACCGCGCAGGCTTTGCGCCCACGGACAGGGTGCGCTTGGATGGCTGGCAGGCGGAGCACATGACCTTGGTAACCGACCGGGATCAGATCGACTGGCTTGCGTCGCAGATCGACATAGCGTCGGCGCGGGTCATGCGGTCGCGGCAGTTTCGCACCGAGTTGTTGCATTGGATGCGTCTGCGCACAGATGATCCACGCTATCGCTTTGATGGTTTGAACCGGGATGTTCTTGCGATGGATGCCATGACCGCCCGGCTGATCCCACCAATTCTTGGCACTGGGGTTTACGACCTGCTGTCTTCCGTCGGTCTTGGCCCGCGGCTATCTGGTGAGGCCGGTCGCACCCGCAAGGCCGGGGCAATAGCGCTGTTTCATTGGCAGGAAGGGGCCTCGCATATCAAGGCGGGCCGCGCCTTCTACCGAACGTGGCTACAAGCCACCGCGCGGGGGTTGGCCGGTTGGCCCGCGGCGGCGCTGGCGGATGATCCGGCAACGCGCGTGGCTGTTTCTGAACGCTTTGCGGTGCCGAAGGGCAGGGTGTTGTTCAACGCGCTGCGACTGGGGGTTGCCAATGGAACCACCCCCAGCCGCGCACGCCTGTCATTGCATGATGTGATCGTTTAGGCGGCGATATTGTCGCCCACCTCTTTCAGCAGTTTTTCGGTCTTCGCATCTTCGATCCTGTTGTGCAGCCGCTGGGATTCTTCGCGGTCGCGCAGGGTCTTGGTGATCGAAACGGTGGTGTGGACCAGCATCAGGGCGGACATGGAATAAAAGCCCTTGGCGGCAAAGCTTGCTTCGAGGAAGTAGATGCCGCCGGCCATCATCGCTGCTGCGACAATGAAGGATGCGATGGTAAACATATTCCAGGCATTGGACTGGGGCAGGTTCAGCGTCTCTTCGGTGTTCATTTCGTTTTCCTTTCAGTTTTCAATTGGTTAATTCAGTTTCGTTGTCAGCTCGATTTCGACTTGCCGGATTTCCGGGACTTTTTCTTCAGCCGTTCCAGAACCTCGTCCGCGCTGGATTTCACTGGCTTGCCGCATCCGGCTTCGGCCAGGCGATCGCGGATGTTCTCTGCCGATCCGGTCGTCTCCAACTCGGTCATGGCGCGGGCGGTGGCGTCCATTTCGCTTTGGCGTTCCTGCAGGCGATGCAGAGTGTCTTCGGCCTCGCGCAGGGTAGACAGACCGCTGTCAGGCGCCACCTGTTGCAGGCGTTGAGTTTTGTCCGTGGCGGTGGCCAGGCGCTGGCCGCGCTGCAATTGCCGCAACCGGGTTTCTGCCTCTCGCAGGACCGTGCGCAGCCGTGCAATTTCAGTGTCGAACCGGGCCTGAGCCTGTGTTGAAACCTCGCGTTCCGCTTCCAGATGGGCGATGGTCTCGGCGGCGTCCCGGGCCAGATCCTCGCGGTTCTTTTGCAGGGCGTCCAGCGTCCGGGCCTCAAGATCGACAATCTGCCGGGTCAGGCGGTCGTGCTGCTTTTTCTCCTGCTCGTTCTGCGCCATCGCGACGGCGACAGCCTTGCGCGACATCTGAACCGCATGGGCGCAATCCCGGATCTGCTGGCGCAGGATGGGCAGGGCGTGACGGTCCGTGACGGCAGTCGCCGCCTCAAAGGCCCGGCCGCGTAACAATGTGGCAAACTGTTTGAACATCTTGGGCTCCTCGTTTATGAACATTGTTCATGAAGTGGTTATGCGTTAATTCTGAGCGTCGTTCAAGAAAAAAATGAACGATGTTCAAAAAATGAAAATGATGGAGTGCAAGTGGCTAAGAGTAAAAGGGAAATCCTGAAAGTAAATCTTCTGAATGCGGCAGAAGATAGGATGAAGGCGCATGGGTTGGCAGCGTTGCGTGCCCGGGATGTCACAAAAGATGCCGGATGCGCGTTGGGCAGTCTCTACAACGCCTATGAAGATCTGGATCTTTTGATTCTGGCTGTAAACTCGCGGACACTGGCACGCCTTCACGACGCATTGCAGAACGCCGCGGCAGGTCAGAATGCGCCCGAGGAAAAGCTGCTGGCACTGGCTATGGCCTATCTTGAGTTCGGAACCGAGAACCCAAACCTCTGGGCAGCGCTGTTCGATCACAGGATGCCACCAGGGGTCCCGGTGCCGCAATGGCATCTGGAAGAACATGCGCAGCTCATCTCTGAAATCATTGATCCGCTGGCACAGTTGAGCCCCGGCCTGGATCAGGCGACCCTGGCATTGCGCGCGCGCACAGTGTTTTCTGCGGTCCACGGGATCGTCAAACTTTCGCTTGAGGGCAGGTTCGTTGCGCTGGACGCCGATGCTGTTCGAACAGAATTGTCCGACTTTGTTCTGCAATTCCTGCGCGGGTATCAGGCCGCGCAGGCAGGTTAGGCAAACAGGGTCTTGAACCTGTCGATGCACAGGCGAAAGCCGTCTTCAAAATTTCCATTGCCCGGGTGATAGACGCTTTCGAACGAAATCACGCCGTCATAGATGTCGGCCCTCAGAGCGTCGGCAATGGGTTGGAAAAGGTCCGCCAGTTGACCTTCGCCCATGCGGCGCACTTCCAGAGTGGCCCGGGGCGTGTCGACCTTTACGTCCTTTATGTGAATGTGGCCAAGGTAGCCGTCCCGGACCTCTTCATATCCGTCCGGATAAGCAAGCTCGTGGCACCAGCAGTTGTTTCCCGGGTCCCAAAGCACCTTCAGCGTGTCCTTGGCATCCAGTTCGTCGATCAGCTTGCGGGCCGTATAGTTTGAATTGACCAGCGTTCCGTTGCCGGTTTCGACAACCAGACCGACGCCTTCGGCCCTTGCCAGTTCGACAGCCGGGGCGATCATGGGGGGCATCGTGTCCCAGACACCATGTGCCACATTCCACTTTTCGGCGCCGTTTTTGCCCCAAAGGATTTGCTCTTTTCTCTGGGTCATGATCCGGACAAGAGGGGAACCGACGATGTGGGCCACGTCGATCACCCGTTTCAGCGCATCCATATGTTGCGTATGCAGCACGTCGCCGGGTCTGTTGGCCGCCGTCATACCCGCAAATACATGGCGCGACAGGCAAGAGACGGGCTTGCCCCGATCCCTCAGAAGGGCGTCTATTTCGGCAATTTCCTGTTTACTGTGGTCGCCAACTTCGGTGTCGCCGACAAACTGAAGCTCTGCAAATTCCAGATCGAACTCGTCCATGACGTCGACCGCATGGGCCAGATTTCGGCTGATACCGTCGCAGATTACACCAAGTTTCATATGCGTGCCCCCCGGTCAGCGGTGCAATTCTGCGCCAATGATCTCTTCGATGACGCGGGTGCAGATCCAGTTGTCACCGTCGGGGTATTTTGTCTTTCCCGCGTGAAAGACCTGCATCGCCGAGGATGCGGTCTGCATGGGAACTCCAAGCTGGGTGGCCAGTTCCAACGATATCGTCAGATCCTTGTGCATCGTGGCGATGTGGCTTCCGGTGCCGACGAATTGCCGGTCGATGATGTTCTCAAGCGCGGTATTGACCACGCCGCACCCGGCGCTGGAGGATGAGAATACGTTCAGAAGAACGTCGCCGCTGACACCCGCCTTGGCCGCAAGTGCCGCGGCTTCGAAGGTTGCCGAGAAGATCGAACCGATCAGCGACTGCAGGCAGGCCTTTACGGTCTGTCCGTCGCCGGGGTTTGTCCCGACCCGGTGGATGGTTGCGGATACCGCCTGTATCACCTCGGCATTGCTGTCCAGAACGTGCGGCTGACCGGCGGCCATCATTGTCAGCGTGCCGCCCTGTGCGCCCGGAAACCCGCCGGAAACCGGGCTGTCGATCAGATTGATCCCGGTGCCCTCCATATCCGCGCCGATGGACTGTGCCTCATGCGGTTTGATCGTTGCCGACAGAATAACGGTTCCGCCCGGGGTCATGTTGGCCGCCAGCCCGTTTTCCCCCAGAATAACCTCGCGTGCCTGATCGCCGTTCATCACCATGACAAAGACACTATCCGCGTGCGCACCGACCTCACCGACCGAAGCCTTGGCAAGACCGCCCATATCGGCAAAGGCGGTCATGCGGGTGTCGCTCAGATCGAACCCCGAAGTTTCAAAGCCGTTCTTCATAAGGTTCCTGGCCAGCCCGCTGCCCATATCGCCAAGACCAATTACACCTGCGGTTTTCATGAAAACCTCCCGTTTTTTGCAGCCACGCTATGCGCAGGCCGACGTTTCGAAAAATGGTGCGCCAAGGCACCGGATTTCACGGGGATTTCACACGTCGCTGGGCGACGTCGGGCGGGTCCGGAAGACACCCCGCTGCCCGGTTAGGTGACATCAGTAAACGGCGGCCGCGCCTGTTAAGCAAGAAAATACGTGATGGCATCAGACGCAGGCCGCCATGATCCCGCGGAGTTCGGCCAGCCCGCGCATCCGCCCAATCAGGGGGTAGCCGGGCGTGCTATGTCCGCCGAGATCGCTCAGCAGCTCCTGACCGTGGTCGGGCCGCATGGGGATTTGCCAGTCCGCGCGCCCTGCGGCCTTGCGACGGTTTTCTTCTTGCATCAGCGCACGAACCGTGCCGACCATATCGGTGTCGCCGTCAAGATGCGGGGCCTCAAAAAAACTGGGCTTTTGCGGGGACGATCCCGCCAGGCGTTTCGTATTCCGCAAATGGGCAAAATGTATCCTTGCACCGTGTCGCCTTACAAAACCGGGTCCGTCAAAATCGGCCGCGACGCCAAGCGATCCGGTGCATAAGGTCGCGCCGTTGGCATCCAAATCGACGGCCTCCAATACGGCACCATAGTCGTCAGCGCTCGACATCACCCTTGGCAATCCCAAAAGCGAAAACGGGGGGTCGTCCGGATGACAGCACAGGCGCAGCCCAAGATCCTGCGCGACGGGTGCCACTTCGGCCAGAAAGTCGATCAGGTTGGCGCGCAATTTTCCGGGCGTGATGCCGGTATAGGTGTCCAGAAGGGTGCGCACGTCGTCGACGCTCCACTGGTCGTTGGCACCTGGAAGCCCGGCAGTGACATTGTGTTGCAGCGCTGCCCTGTCCCGGTCCGACATGGCGTCGAACCGGGTCAACGCGTCATGACGGGTTTCTTCGGAATAGTCCTCAGCCGCGCCATCGCGCTTGAGGATATGCAGATCGAACACCGCAAAATCCGTCAGGTCAAACAGCATCGCAGTCCCGCCATGCGGCTGCTGTGCCCGAAGGGACGTGCGCGTCCAGTCCAGAATGGGCATGAAATTGTAGCAAACCACCGCGATACCGCATTTGGCCAGAGCGTGCAGGCTTTGCTTATAGGCGGCGATATGGGTCCGCATGTCATGGGATTGGGTCTTGATGGCCTCGGAAACCGGCAGGCTTTCTACCACGTCCCAATCGTAACCGTCGGCGGCCAGCCGGGCTTGCCGCTTTGCGATGCTCTGCTCATCCCAGGGCTGGCCGGGCGGAACATGGTGCAGGGCGGTAACAATGCCTTCGACACCCACTTGGTGAAGGTCGGACAGGGCAATCGGATCGTCAGGGCCAAACCAGCGCCAGCATTGTTTCATGGCAACCATCCTTCGTAGAGGGGGTGTTCCGAAGTAATCGGCAAGGCAACCCGTTCCCCGGTACGCGCGGCATGGTAGATTGCTGTTACAAGGGCCACGGATGCGGCACCTTCTTCCAGCGTGACAGCGGTGTTGGGCTTGCCAGTCAGCGCCTTGCCGATTTCGGTAAAGAACCCTTCAAATCCAGCGGGTTCCGGTGGCATATTGGCAAGAGTGGCGTCAACCGCCGTCTGCTGCCACGAGTCCCGTGCCACAAAAGACCAGGGCACCGCGCCGGGCGCATAAGGTTCGGTGCCTGACGTGGCGGTCAGATGTTCGAAAACAAAGCGCAACCGCGTTTCATCCGTCGCCGCCCCCAGTGTGATGTTGCTGGTGCACAGCGCACCTGACGCCATGGCAAAGGCGAGGGCGGCGCAATCTTCGGTTTCGATCGGATTCACGCGCGTCGCGGTCATGGCCGAGACCGAGGCGACCGTACCCGCGACATGTGTCAGCAGATCGTGATTATGGATGGCATGTCCCAGAACAGCGCCCCCACGTTCTCCGGCCCATGTGCCGCGCCACGGGACGGAATAGTACTCAGCACCGCGGGACCAGTGCGTCTCAAGCGATGCGGTTTGGATTTCGCCGGTCAGGCCGGCCGCCTGCAAATGGCGCAACCGGGCAAGCGACGGGCCCCACCGGTATTGAAAAACCGGAAAGACGCGCCGGCTTGTCCGGTTCGCAGCTTGTGTGACGCGATCCACGTCCGCCATCGACGTTGCCAGAGGTTTTTCGCAAACGACGTGCTTTCCGGCCGTAAGCGCGTCAAGCGTGACCGGAACATGCAGGTGTGGTGGCAGGCATATGTCGATCAGGTCGATTTCCGGGTCTGCAAGTGCCTGCTCGATATGCGTCAGCGCGGCAAAGTCGCCATTACCCCGCAAGTCTTCGATGCGGGCAGGGTCCTGATCGACAACGGCCGTTACCCGAAAGGTGTCGCCAAGCCGTTTCAAGGCTTCCAGATGTTGCCGCCCGATACCAGCACCCAGAATCGCGATGTTGATCATCGGCTCTCTGCCATTTCCTGGGCACGCAGGGCCAGTTCCATAACCGTAAAGCAATGCGCCTGCGTCATCGCGGTTTCGGTGCGGTGCCGAATGTCCTGTGCCAAACGAGAAAAATAGGGCAGGCCAGCATCTGATGCCTGCCTTTTTTCGCAGGTATCACCATTCACCAAGATCAGGTGATCGGTTCCGTCTGTGCCGCCTACATCAACGTATTTGCGCAATTCGATATAGCCTTCGGTGCCAAGGATCGTCAGCCGCCCGTCCCCCCAGTTCGGCAGGGCGTCTGGGGTGAACCAATCGACACGAATATACCCCGTTGCGTGCGCGCTGCGCAGGTTGATTTCGCCGAAATCCTGCAAGCCGGGATTAGCTGCGTTGGCGTAGTTGGCGGTGAAGGCTTGGGTGATCTCGGCCGTCTTCGAACCGGTATAATGCAGGAACTGATCAATCTGATGTGATGCGATATCCGTCAGAATGCCGCCAAAGCGATCGCGCCGAAAAAACCACTCCGGTCTGGTCGCGCGGTTCAGCCGATGTGGTCCAAGGCCGATTGTCTGAACCACTTTTCCGATTTTCCCTGCTGATACAAGTTCCGAAGCAAGGGTACTGACAGGTGTTTCGAACCGTTCCGAGAAGTTGACCGACCAGATGCGCCCGGTGTCGGATACGGCTTTTCTGATCTGGTCCAGTTGATCGAAACTGGTGCAACCGGGCTTGTCGCTCATGACGTCCATGCCGTGTTGCATGGCTCGCACGGTCAGGGCTGCGCGGTCTGACGGGATTGCGGAAATCAGGGCCAGATCGGCACCGCTGTTCAGCGCATCCTCAAGATGATCAAAGCGCGGAATATCGGGAAATCTTTTCACATATCCGGCCAGAGTGCCGGGGTTGCCTTGTGTCCAGTAGCCGAGACACCTGACCCCGGCCTTCTTCATATTCTCGATCATGCCATAGATATGGCGGTGATCCAGCCCAAGGGCGACGCATGTCAGGGTCATAGGCAAACCCTTGTCCTTTGGCCGGTCCGGCTGGCGGTTTGCATACCGTCGATCACAGCATGCGTCAGCAACGCGCTGTGGCCGGTTGCCATTGGCGCAGCACCTGATGTGACGGCCCGGGCAAAATCCTCGATCACGGATTGATGCCATTCATGAGTAAAAGCCATCGGATCGGCGCCGCCACCGGTTGCGGCTGTCTCTCCAGTGCTGGTGGTTCTGCCGTCCAGAAATGTCATCGTCAAAACTCCCGATCCCAAATACGCCTTTGCTTTGGTGCCCTGAATTGTAATTGTCTCTGCCGCACCGGGATATTCCGCCGTTGTCGCCATCATCGTACCAACCGCTCCGCATTCCATTTCAAAGACCGCACCGGCCCAGTCTTCAGCTTCCAGTTGATGCAGCGGAGTTTGCCGCATCAGTGCCTGGACCGAACAGATCGGGCCCAACAGCCACATCGCCAGATCCAACGTATGAATCGCCTGCGAGATCATCACGCCGCCGCCGTCGCGGTCATAAGAGCCGCGACCCGGCGCATCATAATAGCTTTGATCGCGCCACCAGGGTACGCGGATATCGACCGTTGCGATGTCGCCCAATTCCTGCGCCTGCAGCGCGGTTCGCAGGGCAGTCGACGCAGCGCGTGCCCTGTGTTGAAACACGATGCCCAGCGGGACGGATGCACTATCGCACAAATCGACGATATCCTTGGCGGCTGCCAGCGTCCGTTCGATCGGTTTTTCCATGAGGATGGGCTTGCCGGCCTTTGCCAACGTGCGGACCAGCGGAAGGCGCTGATCGGGCGGGGTTGCGATGATGACGAAACCGATGCCGGGATCCCGGGCAATTTCGTCGACGCTCCGAAACGCACGGGTTCCGTGTTCGGCTGCGAATTTCGCCGTGCGATCCGGGTTGCGCCCCAGCACTCCGGCCAGGTTCAACCCCTGATCCGAGGATTGAATTGCGGCGACATGCGTGCCGGCCACCATGCCCAGACCAATCAAAGCTATGTTCATTCTTACCCCGCAGGCACATTTGTTTGGGATTGTGCACCGGAAAGATGCAGGCGGCAAAAAGAATGTTAACATGTGCAGATACGGGCGGAGGGACCAAAATGTCAGGCAATACCTCGGAGCTGGCCGATGGGTTGTATCAGGGTATCAAGACCCTGCCGATCGTGTCGCCGCACGGCCATTGCGAACCCGCGTGGTTTGCCACGAACGCCCCGTTTCCGAATGCAGCCGAGCTTTTGGTTGTTCCCGATCACTATGTATTCAGGATGCTCTATTCGCAGGGTGTGCCGCTGAACGAATTGGGCGTCGGCGCACAGGGGCGCGGGGTGGATCCGCGATCCGTGTTTCGAACCTTCGCCCGCCATTGGCATTTGTTTCTGGGAACCCCGTCCCGTATCTGGATCAATTACGTCCTGCGCGAAACGCTTGGGATAGCGGATGAATTGTCGCCGGCGACCGCGGACGCAGTTTATGACCAGATTAACGACCATCTCGCACAAGAAGGCTTTCGCCCGCGGGCTTTGTTTGACCGGTTCGGAATTGAAGTTCTGGCCACTACGGATTCTGCTCTGGATGAGCTTGATCATCATGCGGATATCAAAGCCAGCGACTGGTCGGGTCGGGTCATTCCAACCTTTCGCCCGGACGGCGTATTGGACGGGTCTGATCCCGACTTCGTACAGAACCTTGCCCGGCTTGAGGCCCTTACCGGTCACGACGTCGGCAGATACGCCGGGTATATTTCCGCATTGCGCGACCGCCGCGCGCATTTCATCCGGATGGGGGCCACCGCAACGGATCATGGGATCGAAGTGGTTCACACAGAATGGCTGAGCGATCCCGACGCGCTGTATCAACGTCTGCGGCAAGGCGAAGGAACGCCTCAGGATGCAAGGCGGTTTTACGGGCATATGCTGATCGAAATGGCCCAGATGTCGGTCGAAGACGGGCTGACCATGCAAATCCACGCGGGCAGCAGGCGCAACACTAATGCTACGCTGTTGCGGGAGTTTGGTCGTGACAAAGGCGCAGACATTCCGATTGCAATGGACTGGGTTCGCGGGCTGGACGCCCTGTTGAACCGGGTGGGTAACAACCCGGCACTGCGCCTTATCCTGTTTACGCTGGACGAGGCGACCTATGCGCGAGAGCTGGCGCCCATGGCCGGGCACTGGCCCTGCCTTCGCATCGGTCCGCCATGGTGGTTTCACGACAGCCCGGCAGGCATTGCACGCTATTTTGATCAGGTGGTCGAAACGGCCGGTTACTACAATCTGGCCGGGTTCAACGACGACACCCGCGCCTTTCTGTCGATACCCGCGCGTCATGATCTGTGGCGGCGCGGTGTTGCGGTCCACCTGGCACTACAGGTCGACAGGGGGTATTTCGGGCGTGATGATGCGGAACATCTGGCGCGGTTGCTTTCCGTTGATCTGGCGCGTCAGGTGTATGGGTTGGACGGATAAATGGGTCGCATCCTTCATTTTGGTCTGGGAAATTTTGCGCGGGCGCATCTGCTGGACTACACGGATCGGGCAGGAGGATGGGATGTGGTTGGCGTCAGCCTGCGGTCGCCGGCGATCCGGGATGGGCTGGCCAAGCAGGGGTTTTCATATGATCTGTGTGTGCAGGGGCAGGGCGTCAGACGTATCCGCGTGCTGCGCGATGTGCTGGTTGCCCCCGAAAGCGCAGATGCCGTTCTGGACGCCATGGCGGATGCTGACATAATTTCAGCGACTGTCACGGAAAAGGGGTATCACCTGGACCCGTCAGGCGAACTGAACCCGCATGATCCTGCGATCATTGCCGATCTGAACGGGCAGGGTCCGTCCACGTTGATCGGGTTCCTCGCCCGCGGCCTTGCCGGGCGGGTCAGGCCGGTGACGGTTCTAAGTTGCGACAACCGGGTTGCAAACGGCTCGGCCCTGAGGGCAGCGGTCATGGCGTTTGCCAAGGAAGCCGGGTTAGTGATTAACCGGGACAAAGTGAGCTTGCCGAATTCCATGGTGGACCGCATCACACCCGCCACAACCGATGCCGTCCGCGCCATCAGCGGCGATCCCATGGCGGTTCCAACCGAGGCATTCTCGGAATGGGTCATCGAGGATGATTTCGCAGGTCCACGCCCGGACTGGCCGGGTGTGCAGTTTGTCGACGATGTCGCGCCGCACGAATTGCGCAAACTGCGCATGCTGAATGGCGCACATTCGCTTTTGGCTTATGCGGGGATGGCGCGGAACCACACTTATGTTCACGAGGCCATTCAGGATTCTGTTCTGCGCCCGCTGGTCGAACAACTGTTTCTGGATGCCGGGGCGACGCTGCCGCCACAGGTTCGCGCGCAGGCGCCCGCCTACGCTCTGGCTCTGCTGAAACGGTTCGAGAACCCGGAACTGGCGCACCGTCTGGATCAGATCGCCATGGATGGAAGCCAGAAGCTGCCTTACAGGCTGATTGAAACGGTGCGGGAAACCGGGTCGGCGGCCGCTGTTGAAGGTGTCCGGGCATGGATTGCGTTCTGTGTGTCGGAATCCGCGCGGGGTCGTCCGCTGAATGATCCGATGTCAGATGAAATCACTCGGGTTGCGCAGTTCGAAGACCCCATTCAGGGGCTGTTGGCCATGTTGAATGCTGGGGATCTGGCACCCCTTATTCGGGAATAATGGCACCACGATGTCCGACCACGGTGGCGGCCATCTTGTGACCCGCCATCAGCGCCTCGGCCTGAGATTTGCCGGTTAGCACAGCCGCCAGATAGCCGCCGTTAAAGCTGTCGCCAGCGGCGGTTGTGTCCACCACTTTCGGTGCAGGGTCATAGGTTTGCCGTACGTCCTGCCCGATGGAGAGCGGCCCCTTTTCCCCGCGCTTCAGGGCCCCGACGCCCGAGTGATTGGCGAAACGGTTGACGACCTGACCGGCGGTTTCGCCAAACAATGCCATCTCGTCATCAATCGAGGGCAGCGCGATATCCGCACGTTGCCAGAACCGTACCGTGATCGCGCGGGCACGTTCGACACTTTCCCACAGTCCGGGTCTGTAGTTGCTGTCATAGATCACCGTGACCCGGTTGGCGTCCATCCATTCCAACAGCGCGACCCGGATCGCATGGGGCAGGATGGCCACAGAAATCCCGGACAGATACAGCGCGTCATAGCCGTTCAAGAGATCAAAGTTCTGATCGGAAAATAGCTGTCTGGCGGCAGAGTCGCTGCGCCAATAGGTGAAACTGCGTTCGCCCTGCGGTGACGTGTTGATCGCATAAAGCCCAGGTGATGCCCCGGCAATGGTCTGAATGGCAGCTGTTCCAATTCCCTGACCAGCGATAAAATCGAAAATCCGCCTGGACATTGGATCGTCGCCCAGACAGGTAACATAATCGATCCCCAGAGCAGGAGCCTGACGTCGGCTATATATCGCGGTGTTCAGGGTGTCACCCGCAACGCCAAGCTGCGCATTGGCATCTGTGATCGACAATTCGATCATGGCCTCGCCGATACAGGCAATCCGCGTCATCTCTGTTCCCGTTTCCATATGATCAGCCCAGCGCCCATAATCAGAAGGGCCCCGGTTATGGTGCCGCCGTCGGGGACGGTACCGAAGAACATATAACCCCATATGGCGACATAGATCAGGAAGGAATAGGTAAAGGGCATCAGCTGGTTCGCAGTCCCGAACCTGTGCGCATTCGTCAGCAGTTGATGACCACCCCAGCCCATGATCCCCAATCCGACGAGCACAACCATTCCCCAGATATTTTCCGGCTGAACCCATGTCCAGATCGCAAATGGCAACAGGATCACGGTCCCCGTCAAACCCAGATAGAACTGCATCGTGTCGACCGCCACGACGCCTGACAGTTTTCGGGTCATGAGGGAATACAGCGCCAGAGCCGTGGCGTTGTAAATGATCAGCAACATGGTCGGGTGAAAAGCTGTTCCAAACGGGCGCACCACCACCAGAACGCCGACGAAGCCCAGCAGGATTGCCGCCCACCGCCAGGGTCCGACCCGTTCCCTCAGAACAAAGACGGACAGGAAACACACGATAACGGGGCTTGAGAACATGATCGCCGAAACAACGGTTAGCGGCAGGAATTGCAGGGCATAGAAATTCAGCACCGTGGCCGAGATCAACAGCATGGCGCGGCTGATCACGGACCAAAGATGGTCGGTCTTGAATCTGTCCGCCTGCAGTCCGCCTTTTGCGATGACCCCGGTTGAGATCACGAAATGCCCGGCATACCGCATGAACGCCAGCTGGAACGCAGGAATGCCCGCAACGGCAAGCCATTTCGCGCCCAGATCCACAAAGGAAAATGCCAGCCATGCCGCCAGCATCATCAGGATGCCCAGCCTTGGCAGGTCGGCGGTGGATTTGGCAGCGACGGCCACGGGCTAGCCTTTGAAACGCTTGACGTAGTAGTCAACCATTTGACTGACCATATCTTCTGCCTGCCCATTGTCGCGTGCGTCGGTCAGAGCGGCCAGAGTGCCCTTGGACATAATGCTGTCGACGCCGACGTCATCCGCCATGCGCGCATAGTATCCCAGATCCTTAGCGGCGTTCTTGATGGCAAAGGCCAATTGGTTGGGGTCGTTGCCCACGCCGTAAGCCTTGACGAAATCCATCATCCCCGAATGCAGCGGCCCCGCAGCCATGACGTTGTACAACTGTTCCCGGTCGACGCCCGCAACATCAGCCATGGCAAAAGCTTCGGCCATGGCGTTTGCCACCGTCATTCCGAAAAAGTTATTGATCAGCTTGATCGTGTGGCCGGAACCGGACTGGCCGAGGTAAAAGACGTTTTCGCCCAGATCCTTCAGCACAGGTTCAACGACCTCAAACGCTGCCTGGTCCCCCGCCGTCATGATGTTGAGTTGCCCGTCCAGCGCATGTGACGGCGTGCGGCCCAGCGGCGCGTCCAGATATTGTCCACCGGCGGCCGACACTTCGGTCGCAAGCTGTTTCGTACTGCCGGGAAGGGAGGTGCCGAAATCAACGACAACAGCCCCGCCGCGCAACCCTGCCAGAACGCCGTCTTGCCCGCGCATCCGACTTTCGACCTGATCTGAGGTTCCCATGCACAGCATCACGATATCGCTTGCCTGTGCCAGTTCACGGGCATTTGCAGCTTCGGTCGCGCCCCGGGCTATCGCGGCGTTCAGATGGGTGCGGTCCCGGTTGCCCAGCACTGTCACCTTGTATCCCAGGTCCTGAAGGCGGCTGACCATGGCGCCGCCCATGATCCCAAGGCCAATGAATCCAATCGAAGGTCTGCTCATCGGGTTTTCCTTTCGTCCAATCAATGGTCTGACGACATGTGGTGTCGCGCGAGTTTCGGTTTCTGTGGCCGGGCGGACGCCGGCATTTGGCTAAGCGATTTGATCCGCTTTGGCAGCCAGTTCCTGTTCTATCCTTGTTGCAACGGCCAGCGTGCGCGCGGCGTCCGCGACATCAATCAGGGGCGGCGCGCCGTCCATCACCTCAAGAAAATGGTCCAATTGCGCCTCAAGCGGCGTGCGGTGGTCGGGGCTCAGGTCAAGCTGCTTACTTTGGGCCGGTGTACCCCAGTCCCGACCCCGCCAGAGGGTCATGGACGGATAGCTGATTGCGCCTTCTGTTCCGGTGATCCAGAGCATGTCCTGACGGGTGGTTCCGATATTTGGGTTCTCGCCTATCCCGGCCTCAAATCCCCAGGGGCTGGGTGTTGTATCGGCAAAGCTGATTGTGCCCGTCGCGCCGTTTTCGAAACTCAGCGCAACGGCGCCGCTTTCCACCCTGTCACTGCCACGCACCGACCGACCGCGCAGCGCGGCGGTATCGGCGATTTCACCGATGACAAAGCGCAGCAGATCAATGTCGTGGACGAGGTTGATCATCACCGGGCTGCCGCCGGATGTGCGCCAGTTCTGCTCAAAGTAACTGTCGGGCTTTTTCATCGCCCAGATGAGCGAAACCGTGACGACCTCACCAATTTGCCCATCGGCAAGAACGGATTTCAAATGCTGAACCGAACCGTGGTAGCGCCTGTGGTGACCGACCAGCGAAGACACACCCGCGGCGCCCACCGCTTGCCCAAGAGATCGCGCGTCCTGAACCGACCCCGCCACCGGTTTTTCGATCAGCATATGCCAACCGCGCTCCGCCGCCATCTTTCCGTGTGACGCGTGCAGATGCGTTGGCGTGGCAATGATGACGCCGTCCACAGGGCAGGTGACGTCTTCGATCGTGGCAAATCGCAGGGTTTCGGCCTGAATGGACATATCCGGGTCGGCAAGCCCGGCCAGGACGCAACCGGGATGCGCCTGAACCGCGTGGACGTGGCGAATGCCGATCAATCCGCCGCCAACGACAAGAAGACGTTTCACATCATCTCTCCGGTTTGAAGGCTGTCAGGCGCAATGGGGTGAATCCGAAGTCCATCGGTGAATGTCGATATGGGGTTGTCGGGATAGCCGGTCCCGCGCAGCCAACCACTGGGCTTTGCAGGTTCGCCAATCCCTCAGTTCGGTGTCGGGTCTGGCCCGCGATCTGGCCACGAAATCCGGGAAATGGCCCCGCCCGGTGGGTTGACCCGTCACGCTGTACCGGATGTCAAAGCTCCATCGGAACGCGTCGGTGGTGTTGGTCAGCGATGCGTGCGGGGTCAGCGGATGAAACAACACCACACCGCCGGCTTTGACAGGCAACGGCAGAGCGTCGGTTTCGTCGATGAACCCTTCGGCGATGCCGGTCTGGGTGCGGGCGCAATGCGGCAGGATATCCTGGTCTGCGCTTTTGGGTCGGACCTGCAGGCAGCCGTTTTCGACCGTCGCGTCATTTACAGCGATCCAGACGGTGACCATGTCGGTCTGGTCGGCCTCTTCCAGCGCGACGGCCCGGTCCTGATGCCAGTCCGTTGCGGTGATATGCGCGCGGATTTCGTCCTTGGCCAGTTTTTGTGCCGGGGGTTTCAGGCGAACGTGCTGGATCGGGTTGCTGGTCAGTTCGGGCCCGATCAGTTGTTCGACCACGTCCAGAAGTGGTGGCGCTGTCAGCATGTTGAACACCGCTGGCCCAATGTGAAACGGGGTATCGGCCATGATCCGGTCACCGGGCAGGGAAATATCCAGCGGCTGGAAGTAATCGCACCCCGCCTGATATGCGCACAACAGTTTGTCCCAGAAATCCAACCCGGTCGGTGGTGTTTCAACCCGGCCCTGAGCGTACCAGTCCCGATACAGCCGATTCAGGAGTTCGGCGTATTCCGCCTTGACCGCATCCAGGATGTCGGCGGGGATGACGTTTGGCACGACCAGATAGCCCCGGTCCGTGAAATGGTCGATCTGGTTCTGGGTCAGCATTGGGCGTCTCCTACAGAAGCAAAGCGATGATGCCGGGCCAGATCAGCAGCACCGACAGGGCCAGCAACTGGATACCGATGAACGGCAGAAAGCCCCTGAAGATATCCGTCAGGCTGATATGCGGCGGGGCCACGGATTTCAGGTAAAACGCCGCCGGACCAAACGGTGGCGACAGAAAGCTGACCTGCATGTTCATACAGAAGACAACGCCGAACCAGATCGCAACGTGGCTGGGTTCAAGCTGTCCAATGACCCCGATTTCCTCGATGGGCAGGCGCAACACGATGGGCAGGAATACCGGGATGATCAGCAGCACGATCCCCACCCAGTCCATGAACGCCCCCATGAACAGCAGGATCAGCATCATCACCAGAATAACCAGCATCGACGGCAAGTCTTGCCCGACGATCAGGTCCGCCACGTATTGCGGGCCTCCGGCGATGGTGTAGGCACCGGCAAGGGCAGCGGCTCCGATGGTCACCCAGATGATCGTGCCGGTGGATTTCAGCGTGCGCATAAGGCTGTCCCAGACCAGCTCGAACGACCCTTCGCCCCGCAGAAAGGCGATCACCAGCACCGCGAACGCACCCATGCCGGCCGCTTCAGTAATCCCGGTTATACCGCCATAGATTGACCCGAGCACGACGCCGATTACAACCAGCGGCGCAACAAGTCCCTTGCCCATGTCCCACCCGATTTTCGCGCGCTCTTTGCCGAAGACGAAGAAGATCAGCAGCAGGGCAACGGCGGTAATCCCCGCAAACCACGGCAAGTACTCAGCGGTCCCGAACCGCGCCGGTTCCCCCTGGCTGGCTGCGTTTGATCCGGACAACTCGAAAAACGCAGCACGAATGAATAGCGTGGTAGAAAATCCGGCGACGACGATGCTCATGAACGCGCCAAAGAGCTTGCGTTTTTCGGTCGGTTCGGGGTCGTTCGGGTCAGGTTCGGGCAGGGGGGCATCATCCGGGTTCAGCCGGGTGCGGATGACGATGTAAAGGATGATCATCGATGCCAGCATAAAGCCGGGAATGAAGGACGCGGTGAACAGTGACTTGATCGAGGTTTCGGTGATCAGGCCGTAAATGATCAGAACAATCGACGGCGGGATCATGGTGCCCAGAGACCCGGACGCACAGATCACGCCGATTGCAAGGTTCTGGTTATAGCCAAGGCGCAGCATCTGCGGCAAAGCGATCAGACCCAATAGCACGACTTCGCCACCAATGATGCCGGACATCGCCGCCATGATCACGGCCATGATCGAGGTAACAATGGCAATCCCGCCCCGCGTCCGCGACAGCCAGACGTTCAGGGAAGAATACATATCCTTGGCAATACCCGAACGTTCCAGAAGGGACGCCATGAAGATGAACAACGGAACGGATATGAGAACATAGTCCGTCAACAGCCCGTAAATCTTCTGCGCCAGAATATAGAGCGGCCCGGTCCCCGGCCGCCCCGTCAGGATGCCGTCACCAAAGGAAAACGGATTCAGCAGCAGGGTCGGCTCGAACTTCAGAACCAGCACCAGAACGGCCAGTGATGCCGACGCCAGCCCCAGCGGCATGCCAATTGCCAGAAGGACGATCAGGGCGACCATCAGGATCAGTGAGATCGTGCCAATATCCATCAGTCTTGCCCCATCGCTTTCTTCAGCATCTCGATCTCGTCCTCATCCGGTTCGTCCGTGTGAATTTCGGGTTCCTTGTTCCAGTCCGCGATCAGATTCACGATCGCCTGCATCGCGACCAGAGTGATCACGATCAGCACCATAGGCTGCAACGTGGCGGGAATTGGCGGGTTGAAGGCCGAGCCGTAAAGCTCCCATTTATATAGCTTATTCACGAAGACCTGTTTGTAGCTGCCAAAGACCAGAAAAAAGGCGAACATCACGATCAGAACGGTCGATACCGTGTCAAAGACGCGCTGCAGCCAGCGCGGCACCGCGTCGTAAAGCAGGAAAATCCGGATATGGCTGCGCTGCTGCATGGCGTAGTACCCGGACATCAGGAACACAAAGCTGGCGAACCACAGGGTCATTTCGTTGGCCCATTCGGTCGGCTTTTCCAGGATGTAGCGCATGAAGACTTCGTACAGCATCACGATGGTCATGATCGCGATCATCATCATGGTGACGCGGCCGATGAACAGCGCAAAGCGATCTATGCCGCTGGAGCCGCCGTACTCCATGGCGGCAAGTCGCACGGAGCGCGCACCGATTATGGCAAGGATGGGGGTCAGGATCAGGGCCAGCAGGTCGATGATGTCGATGTACCCGCCAAAGATGCCCGCCATTTCCGGCGTGACATCGCTGCGCAGGTAAATCTCTTCGACCTGACCTTTCAGGGACTCGGATGTATAGGGCAGCCAGTCCAGCAAAAAGGCGGGCAGGTGCCAGACCAGCCAACTGGCGGTCGCGACAAAGGCCAGAGGCACCAACCATTCAACTAATCCACCGGTCGACTTTCGCATCGCGCGTCCCTTCACCGCTAGGCGGCTATTCTGTAGTGATCAATGAAATCCCGGTCAGGCTCGACGCCAATACCGGGGGAAGTCGGGACGCTGACGCGACCGGCGTTGGCCTTGACCTGCGCCTGTATGTCCAGCGGTTCAGTCAGCAACTCGTCCCTGAATTTGTTGTCCGTCGTGTCAAACTCCAGCATCGGTTCCCACGGGTGCAGCCCGCCCGGCATTGCCGGCATGGCCGCCAGAAGCTGCAGGTTTGTGGCCACGGCGATGGCGCTGCCCCAGACGTGATTGATGACCGGCGTGAAATGCGCGTGGCACAGCGTCAGCACGCGCAAATACTCCGAGATTCCACCCAGCGCGCAAACTTCGGGCTGGGCAATGCCAAGGCCGCGACTTTCCAGCAAAGCACGCCAGTTCCAGCGGTTGAACACTGCCTCGCCACCAGCGATGTTGACCTTCAGACCCGCGCGCAGTTCCCGGTATCCGTCAATATCCTCGGGGGCGACGGGTTCTTCGAACCAATAGGCATTCAATTCCTCCAGCGCGTGCCCGACAAAGAACGCGTCCGAAGTCGTATAGGCATGATTTGCATCGACCATGAACGGATAGTGATCCCCGATGCTGCGCCGAACGGCCTCGCAAAGGGTCACATCCGACCGGGGGCCAGTGCCGGTTTTCATCTTGGTGGCGACGAACCCCATGTCCCTGATCTGCACCGCCTCATCGGCAAACCGGGCGGCCAAATCTGCGACCGGTTCGTCGCGCAGCATCATGCCGTAGCCGTAACAGGGCACGTGGGTTCGGTGGCTGCCGCCAATCAGCTTGTGCAGGGGCAGGTTCGCCACTTTGCCGGATATGTCCCACAGCGCAATATCGATCCCGGACAGGGCCTGAACCGGCATTCCGGCTTGCCCGTGATCTCGCAAAAGGTTGTAAACCTTGTGCCAGATCACGTCCCGGTCCAGTGGGTCCATCCCCAGCACCATCGGCTGGATCACGTGTTCGACTATGGATTTGTTTGCGACCGCCACAGCGCCGGGCCCGAAACACTCGCCCCAGCCAGTCACACCCTGATCCGTCTCAACTTCGACCAGATGCGCGGTGCGCTGTGTGTAGTACTGTTGCGAGTATCCCAGCACCTCGGGCATGTCGTACTTGAGTACGTGACTGATAATCCTGGTGATTTTCATGAGAACCACGCGCCCGGGACAGGTGCGGAAAGGCCGCCCAAGCGGCCTTTCCGATTTCTTGGCAGGATGCCGTTTATTGCATCGCCCCCAGGTTCCTCAGGAACTCGACATGGCTTTCCAAAAGCGCCTTGGCCTCGGGCGTGGTGGCGAAGTCCGTCCAGCCAACCTGAACGGCGGCCCGGTACGCAGCCAGGTCCTCGGGCGACCATTCATAAAGCTCAATGCCCTTGGCCCGCAGGTCCTTGGCGGTCTGGGCGTTCTGCACTTCGTTTATGGTTGCGTTGTGCAGGGCCAGGCTGTCCATCGCGACCTCGATAATCTTGCGATGATGCGCGGGCATGGCTTCCCAGACATCCTTGCGGCAGGCAAGATGGTCTGCCGGCATGGAATGAAAGCCCGGATAGTTGGTGTGTCCGGCGATTTCATACAGGCCCAGACCCACATTATTGGTCAGGTTCGCGGCATCCGCGCCATCAATGATGCCGGTCTCAAGAGCGGTGAAGATTTCATTGAAGTCCATCACGATCGGCGAGGCACCCAATTCGGCAAACACCTTGGTCGCAAGCCCCGGAGGTGAGCGGAATTTCCAGTCCTTGAAATCGGCCGCTGTTTTGATCGGCTTGGTCGATGCCAGCGATTCCGGTCCGGGAATCCACCAACCGACGAATTCCATGTCATACCCGTTATACAGTTCGTTCAAGGCGTCCCGGCCGCCGCCATGCAGCAGCCACGCCATCTGTTGATAAGGGTTTTGATACCCGCCCAGAAGATCGCCGGCGAACTGGAAGGCCGGGTTCTTGCCGGTCTGATAGCCTCCGCCGGTCATGTCGCAATCCAGAATGCCCGTAGCGGCGGCATCGAAGGTTTCAACCGACTTAACAACGGATGAGGAATAGAACATCTCAACTTCGATTTCGCCATTCGACATTTCCGTAATGTCGTCGACGAATTTGGCCGCCATCTTGCCTGACAGTTGCTCGGGTGAGAAATGAGTCTGAATGCGAAGCTTGGTTGTCTCGGCCGTGGCAAGTGTGGCCGCCATCGTGGTCGCTACGGCCACAGCGGCCGCTGTCGTCAATAATTTCATATTGTCCTCCCAGACGTTATGCTTGGCGCGCTGGAGATCTTGAGGCCCCCTTGTCAACGAACGCCATTCGACGTTAGGACGGCGAATCGATTGCAACAAGTAAAATGTGAAATTTGAAAAAATTTCGAGATTATTGCAAAAAAACGAAAATACAGATACGACATGCAAGGACCGAAGACCGGGGCGCACAGCATAATGAACAGCGAAGTTGATATTTATCAGGATCTTAAGTCCCGGCTTATTTCCAACGGGTTCGAGCACGGAACAAAGCTGCGGGCTGAAGATCTGCGAAAGGAATACGGGTGTTCCGCCAGCACTGTTCGAGAGGTGCTGTTCCGCCTGTCCACTGTCGGTCTGGCCGATTTTCAGGAGCAAAGGGGGTTTCGGGTTCCCAACCGCTCACCCCAGAAACTGATCGAACTGACCCATTTGCGGATACTTCTTGAAGGCGAAGGAACCGTTTTGTCCATCCGTAATGGCGGTGTGGATTGGGAAGCCCGCCTGACCGCAGCGCATCACAAGCTGAGCCATATCGAAAAGCGCATCCACGCCAAGGGCGACCCCAGCGATCTGGTCAACATCTGGTTTGCCTCGGAAAAAGAGTTCCATCAGACGCTGATTTCAGCCTGCAAATCCGAGACGCTGCAACAGATGCACGGGCGTATTTACGCGCAGTTCCGCCAGCAGTTGATGGTTGCAGATCGGCGGTTCGAGTTCATTTCCGCAAATATCCAGCACCACGCCAATATTCTCGAAGCTGCGCTTTCGGGAGACGAAGACCTGACGCGGCAGAAAATTCACGACCATCTGGCCCGTCACCTGACCGGAAAGACCATGGGCGACTAGCCGGGCAGATCGTCCTGAAGGTAAATCTTGATAATCTCTTCGAAACTTCGTTCAGCTTTAAACCCAAGGGCACGGGCTCGGTCCGGCTTGAAGTCACGCGGCCAGCCAGCGACGATCTGCGCGATCATCGGATCGGGGACCGGCCTGATCAGATCCACAGCCGCCTGACCCGCCACTTGTCTGAGTGCTTCGATCTGTTCGGCAACAGTGCAACTGATGCCCGGCATGTTGAGGGCGCGGCGGTCGTCCAACAGGGCTGTATCGAGTTGCGCGGCATGGGTCAGGAAAGTTGCCGCGGCGCGCGGACTTGCATGCCAGTGACGCACTGTGTCGGGGACCGGCAAAATGGCCTCTGACCCGTTCAGCGGTTCGCGGATGATGCCGGAAAAGAAAGACGAAGCCGCCGCGTTCGCCTTGCCGGGCCGGACGCACAGCGTCGGAAGGCGCAGTGAAATTCCGTCGATGTACCCTTTGCGGCTGAAGTCCGAGATCATCAGTTCCGACGCCGCTTTCTGAGCGCCGTAACTTGTCAGCGGCGCGGTCAGGAACTCGTCTCCGATCTGGTCCGGATAGGGTCCTCCGAAAACGGCAATGGACGATGTGAAAACCACGCGGGGACAATATGTTCCGCCGGATGCTTCATGTTCGGTTCTCAGCGCGGTCAGCAGGTTCCACATCGCCATCATGTTGACGTCCCAGCCAAGCGAGAAATCGGTCTCGGCCTGACCCGAAACGATTGCGGCAAGGTGAAAGATCACATCAGGTCGGGTGGCGGCAAGCGATCGGACGGTTTCGGGGTGAGACAGATCGCCGGTCACGGTCGTGGTGCCAGTGCCCGCATCTGTGACCGCCCGGTCAAACAAGGTCAGGTTTGCCGATGGGCCGAAGGGGCGGTCCGACAGGATGCGTTGGGTCAGTTTCCGCCCCAGCATTCCCGCGCCGCCGATGATCAGGACCCCGGTCACAGCAAACCGTTCCGCTTTTTGAGCTCAAGATAGAGCCCGGAGTGATCAATTTCGGCGCCGTCCATGTGGTTTATCAGGTATTCGAACCTGTCCCGAACGGCCTGTGTTGACGGCAGTTCCAGTCCCGCTGCTGCGGCCTCGGCCAGAGTATTGTCCAGGTCTTTGAGTTGGAACTTCGAAAGGCCGCCGGGTGTAAAATTGCCCTCGGACATCCGTTCGCCATGTTGTTGCAGAATGATCGAATCCGCAAATCCACCCTTCAGGGCCTGTCGCAGGGCGGCAGGATCAGCGCCGCCCTTTTCGGCCAGCAATGTTGCCTCGGCCACAGCCGAGATCGTGACTGCCACGATGGTCTGATTGGCCAGTTTGCACAATTGCCCCGTTCCGGAAGGGCCAACATGAACCGGGCGGCCCATGGCGGACAGAATGGGTTTGACCAATTCCAGCGTTCTGTCCTCTCCGCCCACCATAATCGCCAGAGAGCCAGCTTCGGCACCCTTTGTACCCCCCGAAACCGGCGCATCCAGATGGGCGACACCCATGTCTTTTAGCTGGGCGGATTGTTCGCGCGCGTGTTCCGGCTTGGCGCTGGACATGTCGATCCAGATCATTCCAGGCCGAAGCGCGCTGCGGAAGGCTGCATCCGACAAAAGCTCTGCCGTGGCGAACCCATCTGACAACATGGTAATTATGACGTCGGCGCCTGAAATTGCGTCCGCCGCCATGGGGGCAGTATCGGCGCCTTCGTCAACTAGGGGTTTGGCCTTTTCGGCGCTTCGGTTCCAGACGGTCAGGTTGAATCCGGCCTTCAGCAGATTCCAAGCCATAGGCGCGCCCATCAGGCCGGTGCCGATCAGGGTTATTCGGCTGTTTTGCGTCATGCCGACGAGTCCTTTCTGCGCAATAGCGTCCTGAGTTCGGTCAAGAGTTGGTCATGTAGGGGTCAGCCAGCAGGCGCTATGGATTTCCAATCGCATTCAATTGCGCGGAAACTAACCGATTCGCGGCCAAAATCACGAAAATATAAAAATTTTCGAGATTGACGCCCGCGTCCTGGGCGGCGAGTTTATCAGCGGCACACCAAATCATCGAACCGGGGGTGGACAGGCCAATGACCCGAAGAATCTCGAAAGACCAACTGCGGTCACGCAAATGGTTCATGAATTCTGAAAACCTTGAGATGACGGCGCTGTATCTAGAGCGATATCTGAACTACGGCCTGACGCGGGCTGAGCTGCAATCCGGCAAGCCGATCATTGGTATCGCCCAGACCGGTAGCGACCTGAGCCCCTGCAACCGTCACCATATCGAACTGTCAAAGCGGGTTCGCGATGGCATCATCGCGGCCGGGGGCACATGCATAGAAATTCCGGTGCATCCGATTCAGGAAACCGGCAAACGCCCGACCGCGTCGCTGGACCGAAATCTGGCCTACCTGTCGCTGGTGGAAAGCCTGTTTGGATACCCATTGGACGGGGTCGTTCTGAACATCGGCTGCGACAAGACCACGCCGGCGCTGTTAATGGCGGCGGCCACGGTGAATATTCCGGCCATTGCCCTGTCGGTCGGTCCGATGCTGAACGGGTGGTGGAAAGGGGAGCGGGCCGGGTCGGGCACCGTGATCTGGAAAGCGCGCGAAGACCTTGCCGCAGGCCGGATCGACACCGACGAGTTCATGGAGATCGCAGCCGCATCCGCGCCTTCCGTTGGGTATTGCAACACGATGGGAACGGCCACGACGATGAATTCACTGGCCGAGGCGCTGGGGATGCAGTTGCCGGGATCAGCCGCCATTCCCGCGCCGTATCGGGAACGCGGGCAGATCAGCTATGAAACCGGCAGGCGCATTGTCGAGATGGTGTGGGAGGACCTGCGCCCAAGTGATGTGATGACCCGTGCAGCGTTTGAAAACGCAATTGTTGTCAACTCCGCCATCGGTGGATCGACCAACGCGCCCATCCACCTGAACGCCATTGCCAGACATCTGGGCGTGCCATTGAACAACGACGATTGGCAGAACCTCGGGCACGACATACCGCTGTTGGTCAACATGCAGCCCGCGGGCAAATATTTGGGTGAGGATTATCAACAGTCGGGCGGTGTCCCGGCCGTAGTGGGCGAGCTTATCGCGGGCGGGTTACTGCCCAATCCCGATACCGTGACGGTCAACGGGCGCTCCATCGGTCAGAACTGCACGGATCGCCGGTCATTGAACACTGACGTGATAAGACCGGTAAGTGAGCCGGTCAAACAGCAGGCCGGGTTCATCAACCTCTCGGGCAACCTGTTCGAAAGCGCGATTATGAAAACCTCGGTGATCTCACCCGCGTTTCGCAAGGCTTACCTGTCGAACCCGGATGACCCCGACGCATTTGAAGGGCGCGCCGTGGTGTTCGATGGCCCCGAAGATTTCCATCACAGGATCGACGATCCGGCGGAAAACATCGACGAGACCTGCATCTTGATCATGCGCGGCGCCGGCCCTGTCGGCTATCCCGGCGCTGCCGAGGTGGTGAATATGCGGCCGCCGTCCTACCTGATCCAAAAGGGGGTCGAGGCCCTGCCATGTATCGGCGACGGGCGGCAGTCGGGCACATCCGGCAGCCCTTCGATCCTGAACGCCTCGCCCGAGGCTGCCGAGGGGGGCGGGCTGGCACTGGTCCGGAACGGCGATCGTCTGCGCATTGATCTCAGCAAGGGATCGGCGGACATGCTGGTGCCGCTGGATGAGTTGAACGAACGGGCCCGCGCGCTTGAGGCTGCGGGTGGGTATGCGATGCCGCTCAGCCAGTCACCGTGGCAGGAGATTTTCCGCGAAAAAGTAGACCGGCTGGATCGCGGCATGACGTTGAAAGGGGCGGATGCGTTTCAGGATATCGCGCGCAAATCCCTGCCTCGGGATAATCACTGAAGGACAAGGGGATGAAATTGACATGCTTTGACGCTGCCCGAGCAGATGGTCGGAAGGTTGTCCGTCATGCCTGATCTTTTGCAGATTGGCGGCATTACCGAGGCGATGCGCACCCGTCTGAACGGGGCGTTCGATATCCGCCAGTTGGACGATTTCGACACCGGCAAAATCACGTACATAATCACCAACGGCCATGACGGCGTGCCTGCCGACCTGATGGCGGCATTGCCGAACCTCAAAGCCATTAGCGTCTATGGCGTGGGCTATGACGCAGTTGATGCCAGCGCAGCCGCCCGGCGAGGGGTGGTCGTGACTCATACGCCGGACGTTTTGAATCAGGAAGTTGCCACAACGGCGGTCTTGCTGATGTTATCCTGCTACCGGGAACTGGTGCGGGACGATGCTTATGTCCGTTCAGGGGATTGGGAAAACAAGGGCAATGCACCGCTGACCCGCTCGGCGGATAATCGGAAGATCGGCATACTGGGGCTGGGGCGGATCGGGCAGGCCATCGCGCGGAAACTGGAGCCGTGGGACTCCGAAATTGTTTACCACACGCGCGCACCAAAGGACGTTCCCTACAGATACTTCGATAATCTCGTGGACATGGCCACATATGTCGACGTCCTGATCTGCATCACACCCGGAGGCCCAGCGACCGAAAAGATCGTAGATGCCGAGGTGATCGGGGCTCTGGGCCCCGGTGGAACGCTGATAAATGTCAGCAGGGGGTCGGTTGTGGATGAAACCGCGCTGATCGCGGCGCTGCAGGAGGGCAGGCTGGGCTGGGCCGGCCTTGATGTTTTTCGCGACGAACCGCGGGTTCCCAAAGCTCTGCGAGAGTTGCCGAACGTCGTCCTCTTGCCCCACGCCGGCAGCGCTACGGTCGAAACCCGCGCGGCGATGGGCGACCTGACTGTCGACAACCTGTTGCAACACCTGGAAGACGGAACCGTTTTGACACCCGTTCCCGAATGCAAGGATTTGTAAGCGCCTCTGGGCTCCGTTCCCGGGACCGGTCAAAGCGAGGCGGTTATGCCGCCATCGACGTACAGCGTATGACCGTTCACGAAACTGGACGCCGCCGACGACAGGAAAATCGCCGCACCCACAAGCTCGCCCACGTCGCCCCAGCGTCCGGCCGGAGTGCGCTTTGCCAGCCAGGCACTGAATTCGGGATCGGCCACAAGCGCGGCGTTCAAAGGGGTGTCGAAGTATCCCGGGGCGATGGCATTGCAGTTCAGCCCATACTGCGCCCAGTCGGTTGCCATGCCTTTGGTCAGGTTTGCCACCGCGCCCTTGGTGGCCGTGTACGGGGCGATGCCGGGTCTGGCCAGAGCGGTTTGAACCGAGGCTATGTTGATGATCTTGCCCTTGCCACGCTCAATCATGTGCCGCGCGACGGCCTGACCCACATGAAACACCGAGGCGATATTGGTTTGCAGCAACCGCTCAAACGCGTCGGCGGGAAAATTCTGCAATTCGGTTCTGTGCTGCATCCCGGCGTTGTTGATCAGGACGTCAATCGGGCCTGTTGTAGCCTCGAACTGATCCACCGCAGACCTGACGCCTTCGTGGTCGGTGACGTCAAAGGCAAGTTCGTGGACAACCGCCCCTGCGCCGCGCAGGTCCGAGGCGGCGGTCGAAATCTTGGCCGTGTCCCGCCCGTTCAGAATGATTTCGGCGCCTGCACCAGCCAGCCCACTGGCAAGCGCCAGGCCGATGCCCTGACTGGACCCCGTGATCAAAACCCGCTGTCCGGTCAGGTCAAACAATTGAAGCGTCATATCGAAAAAACCCCTTGGTGTATGGCGCCAACTATCCGTATCTTTTTGCGGTCTGTATAGGGAAGATAGCGATATGCCGGCCTCAAACGCTTGTGTTGTTGTCCATGCTGCGCGCGACCTGCGGCTGGAAACGCGCGAAACCCCGGATCCCGGCCCGGGTGAAGTTCTGGTTGAGATGAAGGCGGGCGGTATCTGCGGCTCGGACCTGCATTACTACACTCATGGCGGGTTCGGTGCGATCCGGCTGCGTGAGCCGATGGTGCTTGGGCATGAGGTTGCGGGAACTGTTTCCAGATTGGGAGAGGGCGTTCAGGGGCTGGACATCGGTCAGCTTGTGGCTGTGTCCCCGTCGCGGCCCTGTCAGGCATGTGAATATTGCCTGCGGGGGCAGCAAAACCACTGTCTGAACATGCGGTTTTATGGCAGCGCCATGCCGTTTCCACATATTCAGGGCGCGTTCCGGCAGAAGTTGGTCGCGGATGCAGATCAATGCGTTCCGGCTGATGGGTTAACAGCCGCGCAGGCGGCGATGGCGGAACCTCTGGCCGTGTGTCTTCATGCGATACGGCAGGCCGGCAATCTTGTCGGAAAAACGGTTCTGGTCACAGGCTGCGGACCGATTGGTTGTCTTGTGATCCTTGCCGCCCGCCGCGCCGGGGCCGCTCGGATCGTTGCCACGGATCTTTCGGATTTTACCCTGAACATGGCAATGGACTGCGGTGCGGATGAGGGGATCGACGTGCAATCCGCCCCGGATAAGCTGAAGCGGTTCAGCAGCGGCAAGGGGCAGATCGACGTGCATCTGGAATGTTCCGGTGCCGTTCAGGCAGTGGCCACGGGCGTCGAATGTCTGCGGCCGGGCGGCATGCTGATCCAGTTGGGTCTGGGTGGGGATATGCGGGTTCCGATGCAGATGATCACAGCCAAAGAGATCACTCTGCGCGGCTCGTTCCGGTTCCACCCGGAATTTTCTACGGCGGTTCAGATGATGCAGGGCGGGTTGTTGAACGTGGAGCCGCTTATTTCCCACAGTTTCGATATGTCGGAGGCCGTTCTGGCCTTTGATACTGCGTCCGACCGGTCCAGCGCGATGAAAGTTCAGTTGACGTTTCAGGGGGAATAAATTCCGATGACACTTTCCAGACCCGTGGTTGGCGCGGCCATCGCCTCAACCAGCTTTCGGCAGACCAATGGCGAAATTTGCGAACTTGGCCAGCCCAAGACGCGTTGGACCGTCCTATTTGTCTATCGCGGGCGGCATTGTCCGCGCTGCAAGCGCTACCTGAATAAGCTGAACGACCAGTTGGCCGATTGGGTTGCGAATATGGATGTCATCGTGGTGTCGGCCGATCCATTGGAGAAAGCCCTGGCCGATAAGGCGGAGTTTGGCTGGAAGTTCGATCTTTGCTATGGCCTGACGGTTTCGCAGATGCGGGATCTTGGTCTCTACGTGTCTCAGCCTTTGTCCGATGCTGAAACGGACCGCCCATTTGCGGAACCGGGCATGTTCGCTTTGCGGCCCGACGGTACTTTGATGCTGGTCGACATTTCAAACGGCCCGGCGGCCCGACCGGATCTTGATGAGCTTCTGGACGGGATGAATTTCAATATCGACAACGATCGGCCCGTGCGGGGAACTGCCTGACGGGCGGCCGATGGAAACCGGATATTTGACGGCGACATGCCAACACGGCGGAACACGTATCGGGCAATCAGCGAACACAGCAGGGATACCACGTCATGAACAGCATCCGATCCGTAGAGGCCAGATTGTTCAATGTGCCGCTTGCCGAAGTGCTGGTGGACGCAAAGCACGGGGATCACACCTTTTTTCAGCTTGTCACCGTTGCCGTTAGAACCGAAGGGGGAGCCGAAGGGATCGGGTATACCTACACAGGCGGCAAGGGCGGGCACGCCATACTAGCGACGATCGAACACGATCTGGCGCCGTTTCTGACCGGCAAGGACGCGGATCAAGTAGAGGCGTTGAATGACGCTATGCAATGGCATGTGCATTATGTCGCGCGCGGCGGCATCGCGTCCTTTGCCATATCGGCGGTTGATATCGCGCTGTGGGACCTTCGTGGAAAGCTGAGCGGCCTGCCATTGTGGAAAATGGCGGGTGGGGCGTCAGACCGCTGCAAGGCCTATGCCGGAGGCATCGACCTGAATTTCTCGCTGGACCGGCTTCTGGCGCAAACCGAAGGATATCTGGCGCGCGGATTCAACGGAGTGAAGATCAAAGTGGGTCAGCCCAGCTTGTCGGATGATCTGCAGCGGGCAAAAGCCGTGCGCGCGTTGCTGGGGCCGGACCGGTTCTTCATGGTCGACGCGAATTACTCGATGTCGGTGGAACAGGCGATCGACGCGGCACAAGGCTTTGCCGAGCACGACGTTCTGTGGTTCGAGGAGCCTACAATTCCGGATGATTACAAAGGTTATGGGCGCATAGCCGCAGAGACCGGCGTGCCGCTGGCGATGGGGGAAAACCTGCATACGATCCATGAATTCGAATACGCGTTCGAGGATGCCGGGCTGAGTTTCGTGCAGCCGGACGCCTCGAATTGCGGCGGCATCACGGGCTGGCTGCAGGTGGCTTCGCTCAGCCGCAAAAACGGCATTCCGGTGTGCAGTCATGGCATGCAGGAACTGCATGTCAGCCTGGTATCCGCGCAACCCCATTCGGGATGGCTGGAGGTTCATTCTTTTCCGATTGATCAATACACCAAGCGCCCGCTGGTGGTGCAGGATTGTCTGGCGGTGGCCCCGGATACCCCCGGAACTGGCGTGGAATTTGACTGGGACAGGCTGCGTTCCGAACACAAGGACGAGCCGTGATCGCCGGTAGATCATCTTTGGGCTGACAAGGCGCGGGACTGATCGTTTAAGACTGGATAAAGAAAAAAGAACGCGAAACGGGGGCCAAAAGGTTCATGGCAACAAAATCAGCAAGCAAAGCCGTGTTCCTGTCGGGCAGCCTGATGCGGCACGTAACCCGCATGTCGTTGACCACCAGCATTGGCCTGATGGCGATCTTTGCGGTGGATTTCGTTGACATGGTGTTCATCTCAATGCTGGGCAATGACGCATTGGCGGCGGCGGTCGGTTATGCAGGTACGCTGCTGTTCTTCACCAATTCGATCAATGTCGGGCTTTCGATTGCGGCCGGGGCATTGGTCGCACGAGAGCTTGGAGCCGGCCGCCCCGAGCAGGCCCGGCAATTCGGGACCAGCGTTGCCATTCTGGGTATTCTGGTCAGTCTTCTGGTCTCGGTCGTGGTGTTGTTCAACCTGACGTTTTTCCTGTCTCTGCTGGGTGCCAAGGATGAGGTTCTGCGGCTGGCGGCGCGCTACGTCTCGATCATCCTCCCGACCATGTGGGTGATGGCGGTCGCAATGGCGGGGATGGCGGTTTTGCGTGCCCACGGGGATGCGCGGAGGTCGATGCAGGCGACGATTTACGGCGGGGTCGCAAACGCTGTGCTTGACCCGATCCTGATCTTTGCGGTCGGGCTGGGGCTGGACGGTGCGGCCATCGCATCGGTGATTGCAAGGGTGTGCATGCTGATCGCCGCCGTCAGGCCGGCGGTGCGTGTGCATCAGGGTTTTGCCCGACCGTCCGTGAAACAGGCGATGTCGGATTTAAGGCCGGTTCGGGCCATCGCGGTTCCGGCCGTTCTGACCAATATCGCCACTCCGATCGGCAACGCCATCGTGATCCGCGAAGTTGCCCAGTTCGGAACGGATGCCGTGGCAGGCATGGCCGTCATCGCGCGCCTGATGCCGGTGGCGTTTTCGGTCGTCTTTGCCCTGTCGGGTGCGATTGGTCCTATCGTCGGGCAGAACTTTGGCGCCGCTCAGTACGACCGCGTGAAAGAGACTTTTCTGGCCGGGGTCAAGTTTACGGCCGTCTATGTTTGCCTGATGGCCGCGACCTTGTTTTTGCTGCGTGCACCCATCGCCGATCTGTTTCAGGCGCAGGGTGAAACCCGGGCATTGATCTACCTGTTCTGCGGGCCGCTGGCGCTGACTTCGTTTTTCAATGGAGTGATCTTTGTCGCCAACGCAAGTTTCAACAACCTGGGGCATCCGGTCTATTCGACCTGGGTCAACTGGGGGCGACACACGTTGGGAACCTGGCCATTCGCCGTGGCCGGGGCCTATATCGCCGGCGCGCCCGGCGTGTTGTTGGGGCAGGCGCTTGGCGGGGTTATATTTGCAGCGATCTGCTGGGTTCTTGTTCGCCGCGTCGTGGCGCAGATCGCCCAGCCGCAACCCGTCGATCCTTTTGCGGGGCAGAACCGGTTGCAGGCACTGTTCGGGCGGCGAGGCTGGTAATCGGATCAATCGCCCTGATTGCGGGCTTCCAGGCGTTCAAGATTGACAACGGTCGACAGCATAATGCGGTCATGGCTCCAATCCTCGGTCTGTCGAACGGATGCAGCGCCCAGCCCAAGCACCAGTGCAAAGACCAGCGTCAGACCCAGGAACATGAACGGCATTGTAGACTGTACCGAGGGCGCATCCGCCAGGGCGATCACCCTTTGACGCAGCACCCGTTTTGCCTTGCCGCCGGTGACCAAAGCCACGTTCAGCACACGCGGGCTGCCCCGCACAACGGTTCTGGCGCAATAGTCCAGCAGACAAGAGGTATAATCGCGCGCGTCAATGCCCTTGCGCGCAACAACGGATTGATCACAGGCCAGTTCGCGCAGGCGGCCGAACTGGTATTTTAGGGCCAGATAGGCCGGATTCCAAAACAGCAGCGGGCGCAGCAATTCGAACCCAAGTTCCCATTCCACGTCCCCGGCGCGCACATGCTGCAACTCATGTGCCAGTGCAAAACGCAGCTCTCGTGGGGTGTCCAGCAGATGGCTGGGCAACACGACATGACGCCGGCGCAGCCCGCGGACTGCGAAGGGAACCGCGATGCGGTCCGACAGGCGGATATCGACCCGTGTGGACCGGCGCCACAAAAAGCTGTTGTTCACCGTTTCGCGGATTGCCAGCCCGTCCCGGAGCGCGCGCAGGGCATAGACCAGCGCGGCAAGCGCCATCAGCACGAGGACAGCCGAAACAATCTGGTGCTCGCCGCTGACGATCACCTCAACCCAGCGCTGGCGCGTGTTCAGCAGCGCTTCGAACTGGGTGGCCGGCATGGCGATGTCCCCCCGCAAATAAGCGGCAACGGCAAGGTCACCAATGGCAACCGGTCCGCCCGCAGAGGTATGAGAGGCAAGCCCGGAAACCCCCAGCGCCAACAGGGGGCTGAGAACAATGCACAGGCAGAGCGCCTTGAGCGCGCGCAACTGTGCCACAAATCCATGGCTGAGGGATGTTCTGGACAATACGCCCCGTGCCACCAGCCAGACAAACGCGGCCAGACCAAGGACAAGGTTGAATTCCAGAAACATATCGAGAACCGGTTTAACCGCTGTCATTTTGCAGTCTCCTCTCTACCAGTGCCCGAATTTCCTCCAGATCGGCTTCACTCAGCCCCGCATCATCGACCAGACGCGCCACCAGCGAGGCTGGTGTATCGTCGAACAACGTGCGGGAAAGGTTCTGCAGCGACCGCGCCTGATACCTGTCCTTTTCCAGAAGCGGCCTGTAGATCAGCGTTTTGCCGTCCTTGCGACTTTCGACAAATCCTTTTTCGTCAAGAATCCGCAGGATGGTTGCGCCGGACGTATAGGCCAGGTTGCGCTCTGGCGGCAGGCGATCAAGGACGTCACGGACCGAGCCCTGACCCAGAGCCCAGAGTTCGTTCATGAACTCAAGTTCCACTTCGGTCAGCAGTTTCGTCGTTTTTTTCTTACGCATTGGTCTTTGTGACGTCATCTTTTGTTATGCCTGACAGACAAGCATCCTTTCAGCTGTTTTCAAAGCTCAAACTTTCCAGAACACGAAAACGCCCCATCCGATGGACAGAAACAGCGGCGTCCAGACCGGCTGACCCACCAGCCCAAGCCAGGCCAGAAAGATATAGGCCGAGCCCAGAAGCGTGATGAACAGCCGGTCGCCCAACGTGGTGGTCAGGCCCAGCGCACCGCGCCGTTCGATCCCGTCGCGGAATTTTGTGACCTCTAGCACGCCAATCAGGGCGATGGCCGAAAAGATACCGACAAACACGGCCAGAGTTGCTGGGGTCCAGGCCATCCAGAAATCAGGCCACAGCGGGTCTGTCCAGGAGAAGCCTTTTTCCTCTTGCTGGCCAACATTGCCCCATCCTGCCTGCTGCGCGAAGGCCGCTGAGGGGAGGAAAGGAAGGGCGAGAAGGAGTTTACGCATATCGAACCTCACACACGTCCCATCGCGAAACCGCGCGCGATGTAGTTGCGGACAAACCAGATGACGATGGCGCCGGGGATGATGGTCAATGTCCCGGCAGCCGCCAGCAGGCCGAGTTCGTATCCGGCGCTGGAGGCTGTGCGGGTCATCACAGCAGCGATGGGCTTGGCCTCGACCGCGGTCAGGGTTTTGGCCAGCAGCATCTCGACCCATGAGAACATGAAGCAGAAGAAGGCCGCGACACCCACGCCCGCTTTGATGTTGGGCAAGAAGATCGTCACGAAGAAGCGCGGGAAGGAATAGCCATCGACATAGGCCGTTTCATCCAGCTCTTTCGGGATACCCCGCATGAAACCTTCGAGAATCCACACAGCCAGCGGCACGTTGAACAGCGTATGCGCCAGCGCCACCGCCAGATAGGTATCGAACAGGTGGATCGACGAATAAAGCTGGAAGAACGGCAGAGCGAAGACTGCCGCCGGGGCCATCCGGTTGGTCAGCAGCCAGAAGAACAACTGCTTGTCTCCCAGAAACCGATAGCGCGAGAACGCATAGGCAGCGGGCAGGGCGACACAGACCGAAAGCACCGTGTTCATCGTCACATAGATGATCGAGTTGATGTAACCCCAGTACCACGTCGGATCGGTGAAGATGGTGATGTAGTTCTCCAGCGTAAAGGTCTGGGGGAACAGCGAAAAGCCCGACAGGATCTCATTCGTGGTCTTGAAGGACATCGCCACCAGCCAATAGATCGGCAGCATCAGGAATGCGATATAGAGGATCGGGATGATGGACCGCTTTTTCATTGCGCGTCATCCTTTGTCATCAGAGTGTAGAAGACCCAGCTGACCAGCAGCGTGATGGCGAAATAGATCAGGCTCATCGCGGCCGCAGGGCCAAGGTCGAACTGTCCCAGTGCGATCTTCACAAGGTCGATCGACAGCAGGGTGGTTGAGTTGCCGGGGCCGCCGCCGGTCAGAACGAAGGGCTCGGTATAGATGTTGAAACTGTCCATAAACCGCAGCAGAACGGCGATCGTCAGGACGGTCTTCATCTTGGGCAGTTGGATATAGCGGAACACCGACCAGGGGCTCGCGCCGTCGATCTTGGCCGCCTGGTAATAGGCGTCCGGGATCGACACGAGGCCTGCGTAGCACAGCAGAACAACCAGCGAAGTCCAGTGCCAGACATCCATGATGATGACGGTAATCCAGGCCGACAGCGGCTGTTGTGTCATGTCATAGTTGATGCCCAGCACGTCATTCAGGAAATATCCCATCAACCCGATTTTCGGCAGGGTGAAGATGTTCCACATCGAGCCGACCACGTTCCAAGGGATCAGCATCGGCAGGGCCATCAGCACCAGACAGACCGGCACCCAGAACCCTTTGCGGGGCATGGACAGCGCCACGATGATGCCCAGAGGCACCTCGATCAGCAGGATCAGGAAGGTGAACAGGAACTGACGACCCAGAGCGGCCTGAAACCGGTCAGACCGCAGAATCTGTTCGAACCAGCCTAGCCCTTCCCAGAAGAACTGGTTGTTGCCGAAGGTTTCCTGCACCGAATAGTTGACCACCGTCATCATCGGCACCAGCGCATTGAACGCGACAAGAGCAAGTACCGGCAGGACAAAGAACCATGCTTTTTGGTTTTCCGTTCTCATTGTGCCCGCTCCTGAGTTGCGATCCAGCCGTCGCGGTAGACGCGGGATTGTTCGGGTTTGAATTGCAGAAATACGTGTGAGCCGGGGTTGGGAGCATTGTGTTCAGCTACGGCTTTCACAGGGGTATCACCGACCATGGCGCTGACCACGTAGTGACGGCCAATGTCCGACACCTTGGTGACATGCGCGGGGATGCCGGCTTCACCAAAGCTAATGTATTCCGGGCGAATGCCCAAATCGGTGCGGCCACCGTCGCCGTGGGTCGGGCCTTCCAGCATCACCTCGTGGCCTTCGAACACGGCGCGGTCGCCTTTGGCCTCACAGGGCAAGACATTCATGCCGGGCGATCCGATGAAGTGGCCGACAAACGTGTGCTGCGGGCGTTCGAACAGTTCAACCGGGGTTCCGATCTGAACCACTTCGCCTTCCTGCATCACCACAACCTCATCCGCGAAGGTCAGCGCCTCGGTCTGGTCGTGTGTGACGTAGATCATCGTCGCCTTCACACGCTGGTGCAGCTCCTTCAGCTTGGACCGCAGCTTCCATTTCAGATGCGGGTCGATCACGGTCAGCGGTTCATCGAACATCACCGCATTCACATCGTCACGCACCAATCCGCGCCCCATCGAGATTTTCTGTTTGTTATCCGGGCTCAGACCCGAGGCACGGGTGTTCAGCATGTCCGTGACGTCCAGCATCTCGGCAATTTCCGAAACACGGCGTTCGATAGTTGCTGCATCGATGCCCCGGTTCTTCAGCGGAAAGGCCAGGTTCTCGCCCACGGTCATCGTGTCGTAGATCACCGGGAACTGGAACACCTGCGCGATGTTGCGCTGATCGGGGGGCAGGGCGGTGACGTCGCGGTCGCCGAACAGAATCTGCCCCTCGGACGGCGTCAGCAGGCCCGAGATGATATTCAGCAGCGTGGACTTGCCACAGCCCGACGGACCCAGTAGCGCATAAGCGCCGCCGTCACGCCATGTCACGTCGATTTCCTTCAGCGCATAATCTTCCGGGCCTTTCGGCGTGGGCATGTAACTGTGTCGAAGGTTTGAAAGCTTGATCTGTGCCATGTCAGGCCACCCTTTGGCCGTCTTGGCCGAAATACCGGCAATGAGCCGGGTTCATGTAGAAACTGTGATCCTCGCCAACCTGATAGGGGTGCACGCCAGCGGCCAGCGACACCCAGGCGTCATCCCCATGCTGGAAATGCGCGCTGGAATCCGAGCCGGACAATTCGGTCACAATCACACGACCGGTCAGTTCGACATCCGCGTCCGATGTGCGGAACGGCGTGACCCGGTGCGGGCGCACGGCGACCATGTAATCTCCGTCGGCCATGTCCGCGACTGTCCAGCCGCCGCCACCGGCCAATTGGGCTTGGGCACCCGAAACGGTGATACGCGCCACATTGATTGGCGGATCCGAAAACACGCGCGCGGCGGCGATGTTTTCAGGGTTGCGGTAAATGTCTGCGGTCGGGCCGAACTGGGTCACGCGACCATCTTCCATCAGGGCGGTATGTCCACCCAGCAGCAGCGCCTCTTCAGGTTCCGAGGTTGCATAAACCACCACGGCGCCACGACCCGCGAACAGGTCCGGCAATTGCTCGCGCAGTTCTTCGCGCAGCTTGTAATCCAGGTTCGCCAGTGGTTCATCCAGGAACACAGCGCGGCTTTCCTTCGCGATGGCGCGGGCCAGCGCCGTGCGTTGTTGCTGTCCACCCGACAGTTCGTGCGGGCGACGGTTCAGCATCGGGCGCAGTTGCAGCAGGTCGGCGGCCTCTTCCACGCGGCCCTCGATCTCGGACTGCGCCATGCCGGCCACGCGCAGCGGCGACGCGATGTTGTCGAAAACGGTCATATGCGGGTAGTTCACGAAGAACTGGTGCACGAGGCTGATCTGACGCTTCTGCGTGTTCAGCCGGGTCACGTCCTGCCCGTCCATGAGGACCCTGCCCGAGGCGATCGGGTCCAGTCCGGCCATCATCTTGATCAATGAGGTCTTGCCCGATCCCGTCGCGCCCAGCAGCACGTTGAAGTGACCTGTGTGCAGGGTCAGGGTCGTGGGCTTGATATGAATGACATTGCCGACCCTTTTGGTGGCGTCTTGAAGTTCGATCATGTCCGTGGGTTCCGATCCCGCAGCGCATCGCGCTGCTTTGGTCTTGAGATGGGGGCGCCTGATGCGGCACCCCCGGGGTTTATTGGCTTACTGGGACTGCCAGCGCTGAACCAGTTCGTCATAGTTGACGGTCTGGCCCTGCGGCTTTTCGTTCTCCAGCTTGGCCTTGGGCGAGCCCGCTTTTTCCAGCCAGAAGTCCGGATCCTGCGGTTCGTTCAGACGCGGGCCACAGCCACCGTAGACACCGGCGCTTTCATCCGCGGCCTGCATACGGGCCATGGTGATGTCCATCTCTTCAGCCAGACGGTCCATCGCCTCTTGCGGGGTAAAGGCGCCCGAGTTCACGTCACCGATCTGCTGCCACCAGATCTGGGCCAGCTTCGGATAGTCCGGAACGTTGATGCCGGTCGGCGACCATGCCACACGGTCAGGCGAGCGATAGAACTCGACCAGACCACCCAGCTTGGGTGCGCGCTCGGTGAAGCTCTCGTGGTTGACCGAGCTGTCGCGGATGAAGGTCAGACCCACATGGGACTTCTTCACATCGACAGTCTTGGAGGTCACGAACTGAGCATAGAGCCACGCTGCCTGAGCACGATCCGCGGGGGTCGACTTGAGGAAGGTCCAGGAACCCACGTCCTGATAACCAACCTTCTGGCCTTCTTCCCAATAGGGGCCGTGCGGGCTGGGCGCCATCCGCCACAGCGGCGTGCCGTCGTCATCCACGGTGTTGTTGCCTTCGGACTTCGGCTTCACCATGTCGGCGGTGAAGGCGGTGTACCAGAAGATCTGCTGGGCCACGTTGCCCTGGCTGAGCGCCGGCAGCGACTGGTAGAAGTCATAAGACGCCGCACCCGGAGGCGCATAGGCACGCAGCCACTCATCCCATTTGCGGATCGCATAGACCGCAGCCGGACCGTTGGCAGCACCACCGCGGGACACGGATGCACCAACAGGGTTACAGGTGCCCGCTTCCATGCGGATGCCCCATTCATCAACCGGAATGCCGTTCGGCTCGCCGACATCACCGGCACCGGCCATTGACAGCCAAGCATCGGTCATGCGCCAACCAAGGTCAGGTGCGCGCTTGCCGTAGTCCATGTGGCCGTAGATCGCTACGCCGTCGACCTCTTTCACGTCGTTGGTGAAGAACTCGGCGATGTCCTCATAGGCCGACCAGTTGACCGGAACGCCCAAATCATAGCCGTACTTCTCTTTGAACGCGGCCTTGTTGGCCTCGTCATCGAACCAGTCCTTGCGGAACCAGTAGAGGTTGGCGAATTGCTGATCCGGCAGCTGATACAGCTTGCCGTCCGGGCCGGTAGTGAACTGGATACCCATGAAGTCATCCAGATCCAGCGTCGGCGAGGTCGTCGCCGCCCAGTCACCCGCCATCATGTCAGTCAGCGGATAGGCCTGTTGCAGACGCGAGTGGGTGCCGATCAGGTCACTGTCGTTGACATAGCCGTCATACAGGTTCCGGCTCGTTTGCAGTTGGGTCTGAACTGCTTGGACAACTTCACCTTCACCGAGGATCTGGTGATTGACCTTGATTCCGGTGATCTCTTCGAACGCCTTGGTCAGAACCTCTGACTCGTAGGAGTGGGTCGGAATGCCTTCGGACAGGACGTTAATTTCCATGCCCGCGTAAGGTTGTGCAGCTTCGATGAACCACTTCATCTCGGCCATCTGTTCGTCTTTCGACAAGGTTGATGGCTGGAATTCGTCGTCGATCCAACGTTGTGCTGCGGCTTCGTCGGCCCAAACGGGACCGTGCCCCGCAATGACGGCAGCCGCCGCCACTGCGGAAAGTAGATGTCTCCGCATCTGTCTCCTCCCAAAAATTATGGCTATCCGGCGCAGACCGGATGGCGCACAGCATCAGCGATTTTTTGCATATGTGTCAAACTAATTTTTTAGTAAATAGGAGGAAAAAGGGGTAACTATCGGTTTTTAAGTGATTTTCAGAATGGCAAGTGATCCGGCGGCTCAAGGTGGAACTTCGCGCAGTGGCTTGATGCGTTCCAGTAATCTCTTCTTGCCAAGTTATTGATTCTTTGAAAGCTGTCCGGAAAATCGCGCGTATTGGCCTTGATGCGATTCAAGATATTTCAATTGCGCGAATTGGTGGTGGCAGCGAGTGGTTTTGAATCAGGGAAATGGCAGCCCGTAGGGGAATCGAACCCCTCTTTCCAGGTTGAAAACCTGGCGTCCTAACCGATAGACGAACGGGCCATTTGGTCCAGTCAAGCACAAGTGGTAGCCCGTAGGGGAATCGAACCCCTCTTTCCAGGTTGAAAACCTGGCGTCCTAACCGATAGACGAACGGGCCACGCTGGCTTGTGGAGGGCCTTTTACGGATTACCTTCCCCCCCCGCAAGCCGAAAAACGCAGCGCTGCGAAACTTTTTTGGCGGCTTCCGGACCGGGTTCAATTTGCCTGCGCGGCGTCCTCCAAACGCAGTTGAACGCTCTGTCGTCCGCCCCAGGTGTTCACCTCAAGCCGCCCCGCGAAATGGAACCGCGCGCCACCATGATTGGACAGCTTGTCACCTATCGGACCATCAAAGGCACCGAAGGCGATTGCGTCCAGACCGGCGCCCACTCCGTCGGACAAAGACAGCTTCAGATGGGTCTCCCCGACACGCTTGGCAAACCGGACCTGGAGTTCGGGCAGGGCATAGCGCGGGGCAGGGGCGCTGGCACCGAAGGGGCCCGCTTTTTCAATCTGTTCGATCAGGTCAACCGTTGCCGCGCCGGGCATCAGGGTGCCGTCAAGCTTCAGGTCCGCCGGGCCGCCTTCGCCCGCGCCCTGTTTGGCCAGCAATTCGCTGAGCCGTTGCATGGCGGGCTCTAACTGGTCGCGCATCACGGTCAGGCCAGCCGCCATCTTGTGGCCACCGCCTTTGACCAACAACCCCTCGGACGCCAGGCGCTGAATCGACGCCCCCAGATCGACGCCGGAAACCGACCGGCCCGAGCCCTTGCCCTCGTCCCCGTCAAAGCCGATGACGATCGCAGGCCGGTTGGCGGTTTCCTTGAGACGCGAGGCGACGATGCCCACGACGCCGGGATGCCACCCGTCTCCGGCCGCCCAGACCAGCGGCGTATCCAGACCCCGTTCCTCGGCCTGTTCCATCGCTGCGGCACGCACGGCGTTTTCGATATCGCGCCGCTCGGTATTCAAAGCGTCCAACCGCTGAGACAGGGCCTCGGCCTCGGTCATCGAGTCTGTGCTGAGCAGTCGCGCGCCCAGATCGGCCTGACCGATGCGCCCGCCCGCATTCACCCGGGGGCCAAGCAGGAAACCCAGGTGATAGCTGTTTGGTGCCGAATCCATCCGGGCCACATCGGACAAGGCGACAAGTCCCGGGCGTTGCCTCTGGGCCATGACCTTCAACCCCTGTCGCACCAGCGCCCGGTTCGCCCCAATCAGCGGCGCCACATCCGCAACGGTCGCCAGCGCCACCAGGTCCAGCAGGCCGATCAGGTCCGGGCCTTTTTCCCCTTTCTCGCGCAGTTGACGTCCGGCTTCGACCAGCATCAGAAAAACAACTCCGGCCGCGCAGAGATAGCCCAGCTCACCGCTTTCGTCCTGCCGGTTCGGATTCACCACGGCGGCGCAGTCGGGCAGGGTTTCACCGCCCAGATGGTGATCAAGAACGATCACATCCGCGCCCTTGGCGGCCGCGATAGGTTCGTGGCTGAGCGTGCCGCAATCCACGCAGATGATCAGGTCATGTTTCGCAGCCAGCTCCTGCATGGCCGGGGCGTTGGGGCCGTAACCCTCGTCGATCCGGTCGGGAACATAAAGCGTCGCCTGCAGGCCCATCTGGCGCAGCCAGACCAGCAGCAGAGCGGCCGAACTGCCGCCGTCGACGTCATAATCCGCAAACACCGCCATCCGTTGTTTGGCCCGAACCGCGGTAAGGAACCGGGTTGCTGCGGTTTCCATGTCTTTCATGGATCGCGGGTCGGGCAACAGTTCCTTTAGCTTGGGGTCCAGAAATCCCGCAGCCTCCATCGCAGGGATCCCCCTCCGGGCCAGAACCTGACAGACCGCGCGCGGCAGGCCGGCCTGTTGCACCAGCATTTCTGTCGCACGCTCCACATCAGCGGTTGGGCCAACCCAGCGCCGACCGGACAAAGATTGTTCAACCCCAAGAAAGCTCATGACCTGCCCCTGATGTGCCAAGGCCGGACCCTCTCGGACCCGGCCTTCTTACCTGTATGGATACCCTTGCGCAGGGCAGGGGTGCAAGCGGTTAGGCGTTGTCGTGGGACCACATCGGCGTGCGGTAGGACATGCGACGGACCGAGCCGGTCTTCGACCGCATCAGAAGGGTTGTTGTTTCAACCCAACCCGGTTCGCGCTTGATGCGCGGCAGCAGCGAACCGCCGGTCACGCCGGTCGCGGCAAAGATCACGTCGGCTGTCACCATCTCATCCCGCGCATAGACGCGGTCCAGATCAGAGATGCCGGCCTTGGCCGCGCGGCCACGTTCGTCGTCGTTGCGAAACAGCAGGCGGCCGAATATCTGCCCGCCCATGCATTTCAGTGCAGCAGCGGCCAGAACGCCTTCGGGGGCACCACCCTGGCCCATATACATGTCGATGCCGGTCACTTCGCTTTCGGCGCAGTGCATGACGCCTGCCACGTCGCCGTCGGTGATCAGGCGGATCGAGGCGCCGGTCTCGCGCACTTCGGCGATCATCGCCTCGTGCCGGGGGCGTTCCAGAATGCAGACGGTGATGTCCGCGGGTTCACAGCCCTTTGCCTTTGCCAGCGCTTCGACCCGCTCCCGCGGGCTCATCTCCAATGTGACGACACCTTCGGGGAAACCGGGGCCGATGGCCAGCTTGTCCATGTAAACGTCGGGCGCGTGCAGCATCGACCCGCGCGGGCCCATCGCGATCACCGTCAGGGCGTTGGGCATGTCCTTGGCGGTTAGCGTCGTGCCTTCCAGCGGGTCCAGCGCGATATCCACGCCGGGGCCGTTCCCGGTGCCGACCTCTTCACCGATATACAGCATCGGCGCTTCGTCCCGCTCGCCTTCGCCGATGACGACCACACCTGCGATATCCAGCAGGTTCAGCTGTTCGCGCATTGCATTTACTGCCGCCTGGTCGGCAGCTTTTTCGTCGCCTCGCCCAACAAGCGAGGCCGAGGCCAGCGCAGCCTGTTCGGCGACACGTGCCAGGCCCAGAGACAGCAGGCGGTCGTTGAAGTCAATTTTGGCAGCACTCATTTTCGGTATCCTCGGGTAAGTACAGGCGTTTTATCCGGCATATCCTGCGTTTTATGCAGGCCGCAAGTGTCAAACCTCTTCAATGCGCAGCGCGACGGGGTCCCCGGAGACGACGTCGGTCGCGCGGAAACCTTCCAGAGCAACGTCCAGCGTGGCCCGCGTGGTTCTGTGTGTGACGATCAGAACCGGTGCGGTGCTTTCGGAGTGTCCGTACTGGCGCATCCGGTCAATCGACACTCCGGCATCGCCCAGAATGGCGGCCACTTTGGCCAGCGCACCGGGTTTGTCATACAGCGCAAGACGCAGATAATAGGGGGCGGGCAGGCCGGTAATTGCCGGGATCGCGTCCTGCAATGTTGCCGCCGGGCGGCCGAAGGTCGGGATTTGCAATCCGCGCGCCAGATCGCAGACATCGCCCATCACGGCGCTGGCTGTCGGGCCTTCGCCCGCGCCCGGTCCGCGTAGCACAACCTGTTCAACCGCGTCGCCTTCGATCACCACCATATTGGTGCCGCCCTCCAGCTGTCCCAGGGGCGAGCCGCTGGGGACCAGGCAAGGCTGCATTCGTTGCTCCAACCCGCGGGCGGTGCGCTGCGCAACACCCAGCAGTTTGATGCGATAGCCCATATCGGCGGCCTGATGGATATCATCCAGACTGATCTGCTGAATACCCTCGATCTGAATTCCGTCGAAATTCGGCTTTGTTCCAAACGCGATCGAGGCCAACAGCGCCAGCTTATGCGCCGCATCAATACCCCCGACGTCCAGGTTCGGATCGGCTTCAAGATAGCCCAGTTGCGCGCATTCCTCGAACAGCGCGTTATAGCCCAGCTCCTGCGATTGCATGCGGGTCAGGATATAGTTGCAGGTGCCGTTCATCACGCCCATGACGCGGGTGATCTCGTTACCCGCCAAACCTTCGGTCAGGGACTTGATGACCGGAATTCCGCCCGCAACAGCGGCCTCGAACCGGATGACGCGTCCCGCGGCCTCGGCTTTTTCGGCCAGCTCCTGACCATGTACCGCCAACAATGCTTTGTTCGCGGTGACCACGTCTTTGCCCGAGGCCAGCGCCGCCTCGACCGAGGCTTTGGCCGGGCCGTTTTCGCCGCCCATGAGTTCGACGAAAACATCAATGTCATCGCGCTTTGCCAGGGCCACAGGGTCCGTTTCCCAGGCGTAGTCCGACAGGTTCACGCCACGGTCCTTGTTGGCATCCCGCGCGGCGACGGCGACGATTTCAACCGGTCTGCCGGTACGCGCCTGCAACAGATCGGCATGCCGGCGCATAATCCTGACGACACCCACACCAACCGTTCCCAAGCCCGCAATTCCCAGCCGCAGCGCCTGTGTCATTCCGTGGGTTCCTTTCCGCTCGAATTTCCCTGGTTTCGGACCTTTGCCCGTTCAGCGCTGCCTTAGCGGGTTCGGCGCAAGGGTGCAATGCGTCGTGGCTGTAAGTGGGTTGTTGAAAACGGATGGCTTCAGTTGATTTCCGCACGTTGAAGCCGGCGCGCTTTTTTCCGCAGCTCTTTGCGCCGCGCGATCAGGTCTTCTTCGATTTCGGCGGCCTCGCTTGCCGGGTTCACTGGCGGCCCCAAAGTTTCCTGCAGCGGGATGAGGCGCGGGTAGCGCGCAGATTGCACCTCTGGCAGTTCGCTGTTCTCCAGCTCCGGGAAGTCGGCGCATCCGGTGCAGACAAGCGCTAGGATCAGCAAAGGCAAAGGCTTCATGCGGAACCCTTTCAAGGTCGGTTGCAACCGTGATGCACCTTTTAACAGGCTGGTTCAAGCGGGGTTCTATATGAACAAACGTTCAGATACGGTGAGGACATGGCACGTACTCAGGGTTCTCATTCCGACATCACCGGACCGCGCATTCGCGAAGCGGCTTTGGGGTTGTTCGCTCGTCACGGTTATGCGGCGGTATCAATGCGTCAGATAGCGGGCGAGGTCGGCGTGCAGGCGGGTGCCCTGTACAATTATACCCCGGATAAGCAGAGCCTTCTGTACCGCCTGATGCATGATCACATGCAGGATCTGTTGTCAGCCTATGCCGAGTTGGAAAAACCAGCGGACGCAGCAGATGCGCTGCGCCGCTTTGTCGGGTTCCACATCCGCTTTCACCTGCAGCGGCCGGATGAGGTGTTCATCGCCTACATGGAGCTGCGCAACCTGACGCCCGAGAACTTTCTGGAAATCGAGGCGCTGCGCCGTACCTACGAAAACTCGCTTGAGGCGATCCTGCGCGACGGGCAGAGGGCCGGGCTGTTTGACATCGCAGACACCAAGATCGCAACGCTTGCCGTGATTGCCATGCTGAACGGGGTCATGACCTGGTACCGTGCGGGCGGACGCCTGTCGCTGGACGAGGTCGAACAGGTCTACTGGGATATGGTGCGCCGCGCCGTGTCAGCCTGACCCGCCCGTTGGGCGGGTCAGAAGGTTCAGTGCGCCGGGCGGATGAAGGTGCCATTCCGCAATTCCTGAAATGCCTGTTCCAGCTCGGTCCGCGTATTCATTACGATCGGGCCGTGCCACGCGACGGGTTCGTCAATCGGGGCACCAGAGATCAGTAGGAAGCGCACGCCGTCCGGCCCGGCCTGAACCGTAACCTCGTCACCCGTTCCAAAACGAACCAATGTCCGGTTGCCGGACATGTCCCGGATATTCACCTCCTGACCGGCAACCTCTTTTTCCAGAAGGATGCCCGTGGGTTGCGACGCGTCGGCAAAGGCGGCCTGGCCCTGGAATACATAGGCGAAAGCCCGGCGGTAGGTATCAATGCGAAAGGTCTTTTTGACACCGGCGGGAATCTGTACGTCCAGATATTGCGGATCGGCCGCAATTCCGTCGACCGGCCCGGTTTTTCCCCAGAACTCACCCACGATCACCCGTACAATCGTACCGTCGTCGTCGGTGATCTCGGGAATGTCCTTGCTTTGGACGTCCTGATAGCGTGGCGCTGTCATCTTCTGATCCGAAGGAAGATTACCCCACAGCTGGAACCCGTGCATCTGGCCGGTCGTGTTCCCCTTGGGCATTTCCTGATGCAGAATCCCTGATCCGGCGGTCATCCACTGAACATCGCCGGCCCCCAGCGTCCCGCTGTTGCCGAGCGAATCCGAATGCTCCACCGTACCGGCCAGAACATATGTGATCGTTTCGATTCCCCGATGCGGGTGCCACGGAAAGCCTGCCTGATAATCCTGCGGCCGCTCGTTCCGAAAATCGTCGAACAGCAGGAACGGGTCCAGTTCCGAAGGGTCCTGAAACCCGAACGCGCGATGCAGCTTTACGCCCGCACCCTCCATCGTCGGAACGGCCTTTCGGGTTTCTAATGTTGGTCTTAGGGACATTGTGTCCTCCTGATGCTTTTGACCACATCTAACCTGTGCGCCTGTGGGGTCAATTTGCGCGAAAAAACGGATCATGTGCAAAAATCCGCGATAGATAGCCCTCTGTCTTTCCGGATGCAAAGCAGCTAAACCCAGTTGAAAAGAGCAGGGGACGGAAATGAACAAAGACATATTGGCCACAGTGAAAGCATCCCCGCCACGGCGTTGGCTGGGCGTCGGGATGCTGAGCATTGTCGGTGGATTGGTCCTGTACGTGGCGCTTGCACGACCGCCAGAGCCGCAGTGGCTGGTCTTTCTGCTTGCGGTCGGCGCTGCGGCCTTCTGGCTGGCGTATCGCATGTGGACCGCGACCCATGATTGGATCGAGTTGACTCAGACGGAACTCAGAACCGGGGCAGGGCACATAATCGCGAGGGTAGAGGATATACAGTCCGTGGACCGGGGCGTCTTTGCGTTCAAACCCTCAAACGGGTTTCTGCTAAAGACGCGGGACGGCGCGGAAAACAGTTGGGCACCTGGGCTGTGGTGGAGACTAGGCCGCAGGATTGGCATTGGCGGTATGACGGCGCCTGCGGAAACCAAGTTCATGTCCGAAATTCTGTCGGCAATGATTGCCGACAGAGCATAAATTCACACGTCCGCCGCGATTTCGTTGGTAAAGCGCGGGCGGGTGAACACGAAGTTTTTGAAGGTATAGTTGTCATCTACCCAGCCGGACCCGAATACCGGTTCGTATGTGTTCGAGGTTTCGACAATAATCAGCGTGTCCTGGTTCGGCATTGGCGGCAGGCTGTCGCGCATGTTCGAGATGTTGTCATCAGTCCAGATGCCGTCATAGCCGCGCGAAGTCGACCAGCGGACGTAATGGCGATCATCATCCCCGTCATAAACGATCAGCGAAACCCGCAGGTTCATTTCCGACCCGTTGTTCACCATCCTTTGCATCAATTCGTGCAGGGAATCGACATATGTGTTCGTGATCATCTGCGTCTCGCGTGAGATAAGATCCCCAAGCGTGTAGGCTGCCTTGAGGTTCGAGGCGCTTTGCCGGAAGCCTTCAAAAAAGGTGAACGCGCCGGTAATCGTCCAGACCAGCATCGGGAAAACCAGCACGGCCTCGACGGTCAAAAGACCGGATTCATCGCGTGCGGTGCCCCCAAGGCGACGACGGATTCTAGGGAAAAGGCGCATCATTAAGGCTCCTGAACGAAGGCGGTTGTCGCTGTCAGTGCGATCTGACCGGTATCATCAACCAACGCGCGTCCCATGGCCGAAGTCGGGAACACGGGATCGACCTTTGCGCAGGCGCGCAGGATCATCAGTTCGTTGGAAAGACCGTTGTTGAACTCGCGCACCGGTTTGACTTCTTCCGAATTGTCGGTGCAGTCCGGCTCGACGGGCAGGTCCACACCCGCAAAGGCGTCCTGGATAATCATTTCCAGCCGCAGGTTCGTGCTGCAGCCTCTGACCACGCCCGCCCTGGCGCAGATCGAGTCTTTGATCTGATCGTGGGTGGGGTTGGTGCCGGTGCCGAGACGGATGTCGCGCACCGTCTGGTCCACGGCTCGTTCCAGCATCGCCTGCTGCATCGTCACCAGCGAATATTCCATTGCGCTGAGGATGAAGAACATGAACACCGGAAAGATCAGGACGAATTCGACCGTCACCGAGCCGTCCTCGGATTTCCTGATCTTACGCGCGCGCGCCAGAGATTTACGGATCATTGTGTCAACCTCAGCTTCTTGATCGAAGACGCGATGGATTCAAACGCCTTCTCCAGATTGATGCCGCTCACGTCGTAGACATGGCTGTCCGAGCTGGCACAATCCTTGATCGTATTCAGACCGCTTGTCGGTGCCTCGAACGCAATGCCATAGATGATGACACCTTTGTTTCTGGCGGCTGCGCAGATGTTTTTGGTTCTGGTGTTCTTGGAGCTTGATCCGACGTAGCTGTAGAGGTCGCGATACCATGTCTGAACCGGATCCGACTCGAACTCGTAATTGACGACCGCGTTCCAGTAGACCGAGGCCAGGTTGAAAAGCTGCGGATATGTCAGCCGTGTCGCCTCACCCGGTTCGTTTTCACCGTGGGGATAAGACGCGTACTGTTCCTGCTGAGACCAGTAGTACCGGTCCGGGTCGGTCGAGACACGTACGCTGTATTCGCCCTTGTCACCGTTCCAGCGAACGTAGTCAGGGTTGTACCAGACATCCGAAAGACCGTCGCGGTAATCGGAATGCAGTTTGTACTGGTTTGTGTTCTTACCGTCGGTCATCACAATGACGACCTTAAGAACGTCCTCTTCGTAAGCCATCGGACGGTTGCTGAATTTGGCCGGCACAATGCCTTCAGTGGCCAGATCGTTGATAACGCTCCGGAATTGCGGGTCCACCATCGCCGAACCCCATTTCATGCCGATATCAATCGAAGTGTTTCCACTCGGCGTCAGGGCGTCGATCTGATCATGCAGGAAATTGATGTCGTCGGTCATCGCGGTGATTTCACTGCCTGCACGAACAGGGCAGATCGGCGCCGCGATCGGCGTTTCCGAATTTGTGAAAACATCGAAATGCGCCGTCCGCTGCAACGTTGTTGTCGGGCTCAGCCCGGCGGTGTTGAACTGGCTGGACGTGAAGTTGACGCAGTGCGAATAGCTGTGCTCGGACGACACATTCGTGAATTTGTCCAGAATGTCGGCACCGGCGTTGACCTGAGTTGCGTAGGGGACGATCGACATCGAGATTTTGCTCTCACCCGGTTTGTCGAGCATCAGCGTTACGAATTCCTTGGCCGCGCTTCTTAGCGCTGCGATTTTCGAAACGCCGGGCGAGGCCGAGGCTCTGCTCATCGAGCCGGACATATCAAGCACCAGCGAAATCTCGACCGCACCAATGGATTCTTCCGCCGTGCTGGCGGCGTTGGCGGTCAGAGAGTGGATGCCGGAAAAGCTCATGAAATGCGTATCGACGACGGCTTCGGCAGTGGCCGACACGATGCGCGTGCCAATACCTTCCTGCACGCTGACCGTCTTGAGCTTGTCGAGAAGCCCGGCCTTATCCAGATAGGACTCCACCACATCCCGCGGCGGAAGGGTCTGGTCCAGGTCCGCGGCGGCAAGAACCGCGCGATCCAGAGTGGACTGCAGGTTCGCCCTGTCGCGCTCATAGTTCATGAGGTCGACGCCCATCCCCGTCGTCGCGAAAATTACCAGGAACCCGAGCAAAACAAAAATCGTGAACGTCCCGTCTTCGTTTCTCGAAAAACCCCGGGCCGCCGAAACACTGTCTTTTATTCTTTTAGTGCCGCTTTGAAATACGCGCGTTACCATCTTGATGACCTCGCTGAGCAGACATCCAACACTGCTAAGGAAAAGTTAACATAAGGAAATTACCGTCGAATCGTGGCGGGAATTGGGCGAGAAAGCCCCGGATATCGCCTCTTTGCAGGTATTTGCAGGATAATTTGACGGCGTTGGTTGTCGTTGTTTTCGATTGGGCGACAATTCGACCAACACGCGCTGGCAACGGCGACTCAGCGCGTATCACCGCCATTTCCCCGTTTTTTTCGCTTTATTTCTGCTTAATTATTGATCGTTTACGCATAGGGTGCGACAAAACGTCAGGACGCAAGTCGTTCGCTGGCACGGAGGATTAAATGACGGCCACAAATGAACCCAGCTTTCGCGAAAGTGTAGATCTCATGTTCAACAGGGCGGCGTCTCTGATGGACCTGCCCCCGGGGCTGGAGGAAAAAATCCGGGTCTGCAATGCCACCTACACGGTGCGGTTCGGCGTGCGCCTGCGGGGCGAAATTCACACGTTCACAGGTTACCGCTCAGTCCATTCCGAGCATATGGAGCCGGTCAAGGGCGGTATTCGATATGCGCTTGCCGTGAACCAGGACGAGGTCGAGGCGCTTGCCGCCCTGATGACCTATAAATGCGCTCTGGTTGAGACCCCGTTCGGTGGATCAAAGGGCGGCTTGTGCGTCGATCCGCGGAAATACGAAGAACATGAAATGGAACAGATCACGCGGCGGTTCGCTTATGAACTGGCCAAACGTGACCTGATCAACCCCTCGCAGAACGTTCCGGCCCCGGACATGGGGACGGGCGAGCGTGAGATGGCCTGGATCGCGGACCAATATGCGCGGATGAACACAACGGACATCAACTCGCGCGCCTGCGTGACCGGCAAACCCCTGAACGCCGGCGGGATCGCGGGGCGGGTCGAGGCGACCGGGCGCGGCATTCAATACGCGCTGCGCGAGTTCTTCCGCCACCCCGAGGATATTCAGAAGGCTGGTCTGTCGGGCACTCTCGATGGCAAACGCGTCGTCGTGCAGGGGCTGGGCAATGTGGGCTATCACGCTGCAAAGTTCCTGAGCGAAGAGGACGGTTCCCGGATCGTCGGAATTATCGAATGGGACGGCGCGCTGTATAACCCTGACGGGATCGACGTTGAATCGGTGCGTCAGTGGATCGTGAAGCATGGCGGCGTCAAAGATTACCCCGATGCCACCCATTCCGCAGAAGGCGCCGAGGTGCTGGAAGCGGAGTGCGACATCCTGGTCCCGGCGGCGCTGGAGGGCGTCATCAATCTGGGCAATGCGGACCGCATCAAGGCCCCTCTGATCATCGAGGCCGCGAACGGTCCGGTAACAGCCGGCGCAGATGAAATTCTGCGCAAGAAGGGCACCGTGATCATCCCTGATATGTATGCAAATGCCGGTGGTGTGACGGTTTCCTACTTCGAGTGGGTCAAAAACCTGAGCCATATCCGATTTGGCCGGATGCAGCGCCGTCAGGAAGAGGCGCGCCACGAACTGATCGTCAGCGAGCTTGAAAGGCTGGATCGCTATCTCGGCGATGCCTGGTCGATGTCTCCTGACTTCAAGGCCAAATATCTTCGCGGCGCGGGCGAGCTGGAGCTGGTGCGCTCGGGCCTGGATGACACGATGCGTATCGCCTATCAGTCCATGCGCGAGGTCTGGCACAACCGCGATGACGTGGAAGACCTGCGGACTGCGGCGTATATCGTCGCTATCGATCGGGTGGCCAAGAGCTATCGCGCCAAGGGGCTTTGATTTTTCAGGGGGCGATCCGGTCTGCACCGGGCCGCCCCATCGCAACGGGTCTGCGCGCAACACGCATGCCCGATGTCTAAAACGGCGATGGAAGGCCAGTTCGACCGGCGTTAAGCTGCTGCGACAGAAACGAATCCGGGAGACCCCCATGTTGCGCATTGCCATCGCGGCCGTATTGCTGGCCACACCTCTGGCTGCTCAGGAAAGCAAGGAACAAAGCTGCCAGTATCAGGCGGATGTTGTTGCGGCGATTCAAAAGGCCCGGCTGGACAAGGTGAAAGAGCGCGACGTGCCGCAGGCTGTTGCGGACACAGCGCCCAACTGGCCCGAAAACTACAATGCCGCGATTCCGTTGATCACCCCCTGGGTGTACGAGCAAAAGATGCGCGACGTTCGCAAAAAGGACCTGAGCGCGGCGTGGTTGGAGCTGTGCCTGCAGCAATAATCCACAGAGCCCGAAATTCTTTGTGGACAAACGCGCGTCATACCCTTGGCGCGCGTTCCCGTTTCTGCCAAGTTTGACCCATGTCACTGCCCCCCGGATTTCTTGATGAACTGCGCACCCGGCTGAGCCTGTCTCAGGTTGTCGGCCGAAAGGTCATGTGGGATCAGCGCAAGTCCAATCAGGGCAAGGGCGATATGTGGGCACCATGTCCGTTCCACCATGAAAAGACGGCCTCGTTCCACGTTGATGACCAAAAAGGGTTCTACTACTGCTTTGGCTGCCACGCCAAAGGCGACGCGATCAGCTTTGTTAAAGAGACCGAGAATGTTTCCTTCATCGAAGCGGTTGAGATTCTGGCGCGTGAGGCCGGGATGCCTATGCCCGCACGCGACCCAAAGGCGCAGGAAAAACAGGATCGCCGGTCGCAACTGGCCGAAGTGATGGAGCAGGCCGCGCAGTTCTTTCGCCTGCAACTCAAGACCGGGGCAGGGGCTGCGGCGAGCGACTACCTGACCCGCCGCGGGTTGCAGGATCAGGCGCTGGAGCGTTGGGGAATTGGCTTTGCACCTGACGGCTGGCAGGTACTTTGGGATCATCTGCGCGGTAAGAACGTGGCCGAAGACCTGATCCTGGGGGCGGGTCTGGCCAAGCCCTCGAACAAGGGCAAGAAACCCTATGACACGTTCCGCAACCGGATCATGTACCCGATCCGCGATCCACGCGGGCGCTGCATCGCATTTGGTGGTCGGGCGATGGACCCGAATGATAACGCCAAGTATCTGAATTCCCCCGAGACGGACCTGTTCGACAAGGGGCGCAGCTTGTACAACCACGGTCCTGCGCGTCAGGCGGCGGGTAAGGGGCAACCGCTGATTGTGGCGGAGGGGTACATGGACGTGATCGCGCTGGCCGAGGCCGGGTTCGGTGCCTCTGTCGCGCCTTTGGGAACCGCGATCACCGAGAACCAGTTGCAGTTGCTGTGGCGGATTTCAGACGAGCCGATCATCGCGCTGGACGGCGATACGGCCGGCTTGCGGGCTGCCATGCGCGCGGTCGATCTGGCGCTGCCGCTGCTTGAGGCCGGAAAATCCCTGCGGTTTGCTCTGATGCCCGAGGGTAAGGACCCGGACGACCTGCTGCGTGCCGAAGGGCCGGGCGCGGTTCAGGCGGTTCTGGACGGGGCCATCCCCATGGTCAAGCTGCTGTGGCAGCGCGAAACCGAAGGCCGCGTGTTCGACAGCCCCGAGCGTAAGGCGGCGCTGGACAAGACGCTGCGTGACAAGATCAAGCTGATCCGCGATCCGTCGATCCGGTCGCATTATGGTCAGGAAATAAAAGACCTGCGGTGGCAGTTGTTTCGCCCGCAACGCCCGTCACAAGGCCGGCCATGGCAATCTCGTGGCAAATGGGAGGCGCAGAAAAAACCGGCGACACCGGGTGCGCGGTCGTCGTTTCTGGCGTCTTCCGAAAACGCGGAAATTCAGCTGCGCGAAGCGGCAATTCTGGCCATTGCCGCGTTGAATCCGCAGGTTGTTGTGCAATTCGAACATCAGTTGGATGAGATGGAATGCCGCGATCCGGACCACGCGCTGCTGCGCGCGGCCATTCTGAGGCATGCAGTAGATGACCCGGACAATCTGAAAGACCATATTGCGGAAACTTTGGGGCCCGATGCCCTTGAAAACCTGCTGGCCCTTCGCCATGTCGCAGTGATCCCCTGTGTGTACAAGCCAGGCGACGTTGAAAAGGCCGAGATGACGCTGGCCGAGGAACTCGCAAAGATCAAAGCGCTCCGGGGGTTGGATGCTGAAATTGCCGAAGCCGAAGAGGAACTGTCTGATCTGGCCGATGAGGCGCTGACCTATCGGCTGGCGCAAGCCGCCGAGGAACGCAACCGCACAAGCCGCAGCCAGAATGAAGACAGGGCCGTTTTCGACATCGCCGACAACGGCGCGCGAATCAACCGCGACGAGAAAGACGCGTTCAAGGCAATCACATCCGGTATCAAATTCGAGCGAAAACGCAGATAAAGTGGTGTTTTCGTAAGGCACTGGAAAAGAAAAACAGGTAAACGGGTGGCCGAATCACTTTCACGCGCTAATGATTCGGTTCAAACGAATCACCCATCCCTGCAGGAGCATTGAATGGCCGCCAAGGATACGAACGAAGACCGCAAATCCGACGAGCAGGAACAGGAAATCTCGCTGGACATGAGCCAGGCCCAGGTCAAGAAGATGATCGCCGAGGCCCGCGAGAAAGGTTACATCACCTACGACCAGCTCAATCAGGTTCTGCCGCCTGATCAGGTCAGCTCGGAACAGATCGAAGACGTGATGTCGATGCTGTCCGAAATGGGCATCAACATCATCGAAGATGAAGAGGCCGAAGAGGAAGAGAACAAAGGCTCGACCGAACTGACCACTACAGAAAGCAACCGCGAGGTTGCACTGGCTGGTGCCGCCACCGAAAAGCTTGACCGCACAGACGACCCCGTCCGCATGTACCTGCGCGAGATGGGCAGCGTCGAACTGCTGAGCCGTGAGGGCGAGATTGCCATCGCCAAGCGGATCGAAGCCGGGCGGAACACCATGATTGCCGGTCTGTGCGAAAGCCCGCTGACCTTCCAGGCGATCACTATCTGGCATGACGAATTGCTGTCCGAAGACATTCTTCTGCGCGACGTCATCGATCTGGAAACCACTTTTGGCAACCAGTTGGATGAAGACGGCGACGTGGAAGAACCGGTTGTCGATACCTCGACGGTTCAGGCTGCGAAGCCGGCCAAGGAAGCCGGGCCGGAACTGGACGCCGACGGCAACCCGATCGCCAGCGACGATGACGATGACGAGGACGATCAGGCCAACATGTCGCTGGCCGCGATGGAAGCGGCCCTGAAAGATCAGGTGCTGACCACGCTGGAACGGATCTCGACCGATTTTTCGATGCTGTCCGAAATGCAGGACAGCCGGATTTCGGCGACGCTGAACGAAGACGGATCGTTCAGTGAAAAGGATGAAGAGACCTATCAGAAACTGCGGGCCGAGATTGTTGAGCTGGTGAATGGTCTTCACCTGCACAACAACCGGATCGAGGCTCTGATCGACCAGCTCTATGGCATCAACCGCCGCGTCATGTCTCTGGACAGCGCGATGGTGAAACTGGCCGACCAGGCGCGGATCAACCGTCGCGAGTTCATCGACGCCTATCGTGGTCGCGAACTGGACCCGAACTGGTTGGCCGAGATGGCCGAAAAGCCGGGCCGGGGCTGGCAGATGTTCATCGAACGCTCAACCGCCAAGGTTGAGGAACTGCGCAACGACATGGCTCAGGTCGGTCAGTATGTCGGTCTCGATATCCCGGAATTCCGCCGCATCGTGCAGCAGGTTCAGAAGGGCGAGAAAGAGGCGCGGCAGGCTAAGAAGGAAATGGTCGAAGCCAACCTGCGTCTGGTGATCTCGATCGCCAAAAAGTACACGAACCGCGGCCTGCAATTCCTTGATCTTATTCAGGAAGGCAACATTGGCCTGATGAAGGCGGTCGACAAGTTCGAATACCGCCGCGGGTATAAGTTCTCGACCTATGCGACCTGGTGGATCCGTCAGGCGATCACGCGGTCTATCGCTGATCAGGCCCGTACGATCCGTATTCCGGTGCATATGATCGAAACGATCAACAAACTGGTCCGCACCGGCCGTCAGATGCTGCATGAGATCGGCCGCGAGCCGACGCCGGAAGAACTGGCCGAAAAGCTGCAAATGCCGCTTGAGAAGGTGCGCAAGGTGATGAAAATCGCCAAGGAGCCGATCTCACTCGAAACGCCGATAGGCGACGAGGAAGACAGCCAGCTGGGCGATTTCATCGAGGACAAGAACGCCGTGCTGCCCTTGGACAGCGCCATTCAGGAAAACCTCAAGGAAACAACCACCCGGGTTTTGGCCTCTCTCACCCCGCGCGAGGAACGGGTTCTGCGGATGCGCTTTGGTATCGGTATGAACACCGACCACACTCTGGAAGAGGTTGGCCAGCAGTTCAGCGTGACCCGCGAACGAATTCGTCAGATCGAAGCGAAGGCGCTGCGCAAGCTGAAACATCCCAGCCGGTCCCGCAAATTGCGATCCTTCTTGGACCAATAAGAAGAAAGGCGCCTCAACCGAGGCGCCCTTTTTTTTGATCACGCAATCCTCACGTTGTCCGCTGCGGCGATCAAATTGGCGGGAACTCACAAGTCTAAGGTTCCGCGCCTTTCTATATCCGGTGTGTCCACTCATGGGACAGGCCGGGGCGAGGCCGCAAGGCTGACGACCCCCGGCTGCCGCCCTCAGCGTTTCACCGGAAAATCCAGACGGCTCCGGAATGTGCTGGGCGCCTGACCGGTCCAACGCCTGAACGCGGTCGAAAAAGCGGGCTGATCGGCATATCCCAGCGAATAGGCGATCTCGGACAAGGGCATCCCGTTTGTAATGAAGGTCTGCGCCAGATCGCATCGGAGGTCATCGACGATATCCCGGTAACTTGAACCTTCGTCCTTTAGCCGCCGGGCAAAGGTGCGCGGGCTCATGCCCAGATTTGCGGCCGCTTCGTCGGCCTGAATGATCGAACCGGGCAGCGAGCGTGTGATCAATCCTTCGACCTGCGCGCGCAGCTTTTGTTTGGGCGAGCGACGCTCGGCCAGGATGCGTTCGCCATATTCCAGCAGGTGTTCGCGCAGGTTTGAGTCATAGGTCGGGACCGGCGTGTCCAGCGTTGACGGCGACAGCACAATTTCCAGCCGCTCAGCGCCGAACACGACCGGACATCCGGCCAGTTTCTGAAAGCTGCGCCTGTTGTCGCCGACTTCGTGCTGAAAGCGAACCTCGATGGGAAAGAAATTCGTCTGGGTCAGGCTTCTCATACGTGCCAGCCCGGCAAAGATAAGGAATTCCGTGCGCCGGTGGTATCGCGCGAAACTGGCGTCCTTCCATTCAGCTTCGACAGCGGCAAAGTTGCCGGCCAGTCGCAGGCTGAAAAAGATCGCCGGGTCGATGATCCCGTGAAAGCGCGATGTGTTTTCAATGACCTGTTTCAGGTCGCGTGAGTACTTGCTGATATATGCGGTCAGGCTGGAGGATGACGAAAACGCAAGACCGGCCTGTGCGGCAAATGTGACATCGCCCAGCACATCGCAAGCGTATCGTACAAACAGCGCTTCCTGATGCGCGCTGTAGGTGGCTGCGGGGGGTGCGATGGCGCTACGGCTGAGGTCGCATTTTTCGAGGATACGATCAGCCACGACAGGATCGTTCGCCCGTTGATCAAGCGTTCTGGTCAACAACCGGATACGGGCGATATCGACGTCCATGGCTTTTTCTAATGTGGTTTCAGCGGATTTGCACGTATTTGCAGACGGTCTGACCATTTCACATCCGCGCAATGCGGACATAGCGGCGCTTTTGGCCGATATCCAAAAACTATTGACCGATTGGCGCAAGAACAGCCGCAGGGGGATGCCTATTTTCGGCATGTTGTCGGGTCAGCGCCTTCAGGGGATAAGGTCAGAGCCACGCCAAACACCACTTTTACGCAGTTGGCTCCCCGACACGTTCCACCTTCGATCCAGACCGGCCCGGATGGCCTTCGTGTCGCATTGTCCGGCTTCGTCGGTGGTGGAAGGGTACAGCAAGGGAAACAAGCGGACGGCGCCTGATGCGGAACAGTGAACGAACCGGCCTGTCCGACGGGCAGGACTTCATCGTCTTTGACGGGGAATGCGTTCTGTGCTCCGGGTTCTTTCGGTTCATGGTCGCGCGGGACAAGTCACGGCGGTTCAAGTTCGCAACTGCGCAGTCGCCCTTGGGTCAACGTCTTTACAGTGAACTTGGTCTGTCTACGCAGGATTTCGAAACCAATCTTGTCGTCGTCGATGGCAGGGTCTGTCAGCGTCTGGATGCGTTTGCCGCCGCGATTAGGCGTTTGCCTGGCGCCTGGCCGGTTCTTTCGCTGTGCAGGTTCTTGCCCGGATTTGTCAAAGACCCTCTGTATCATGCCATTGCTCGCAACAGATACGCGATATTCGGACGCTCAGCGACCTGTCTGATCCCGGACCCGGCACTGCGCTCGCGTTTCCTGCCCGAGGGGTTTTGATTGGAACCCGATCCTTTTTTGCAGGCGCTGCCAACAACGGCCAGTTTGCCCCCTTCGGTGCAGAACTTGCACAGTCGTCCAGGACTGTACGCCGGGCGGTGCAGCGTCGCCGTGGGTAACGGGCGATTGAAAACCTTGCTGCTGCGCCTAGGGGGCTTTCCACCGGGGGCCGAGGACATTCCGGTGCAGGTCAGAATTGTCCGGGCAGGAAAGGAATGGGTGTGGGAACGCGATTTTGACGGCCACATCACGCAATCGCGGCTGACCTTCGATCACACGCGCGGGTGTGTTCGTGAGCGATTGGGGCGGGTGACCCTGTGGCTGGCGCCGGAATGTTCACGCGGGCGCGTGCTGATCCACATCCGCACCCTCAGCGTTTTTGGACTTCGATGTCCTGCACTCCTGTTGCCGCGGTCATCAACTGCTGAATGGCAGGACGAAAACGGCCTGTTTCGCTTCGATGTCGCGGCGGCCATACCAGGTATTGGAACCTTGATCCGGTATCAGGGATGGCTGGCGCCTGTTCACGCGCAGCCGCTATGTGACTGAATTCATCGTGATCCGGCTTTGTCCGGGTTCATTGTAAACTACGTCCATCCTTACCTCGAAACAGGAAAGAGTATCGTTATGAAAAAGGTTTTGAATTTCGCGGTTTTTGCGGCGCTTGTGCTGAGCACCCCGGCCTCAGCTTACAACGGGCGCATCGGGTATCAGACGGTGGCCCTGAACAACACGGTCTTTGAAGTGATCCCAAGAGGGCGAACAGACGCGGATGGCTACTGGTGCGCCGCCGCCGACTTTGCCCGTAGGTCGCTGGGCGCGGGATGGCAGCAGCCCATTTACGTCGTGCGCGGGTATGGTCCAAGCGAGGCGACCGGGCGCAGGACCGCCGTTCAGTTTTCGATTGCCCCGCCCAAAGGTGTTGCGCAGGACGTCAAGACGGTATCTGTTGGCTTCGTAACAGGGCAAAGCAGAACGGTCCAAAGCGCAAATGGCCTGTGCTACCGCCGCCCGCTTTTTGACGACTAAAGGAGAGTCGCCGCGTTTTGCTGACCGAGTTTATTATTTCGACGCATGGTCCCGGGTTGTACGAGTTTACCTCGGACGTGCGCAACTGGCTCAACTCGGTCGAACGCGACGGTTTGCTGACGTTGTTCGTGCGGCACACATCTTGTTCGTTGCTCATTCAGGAAAATGCCGACCCCGAGGTGCAGACGGATTTGCGCGCATTCTTTGATCGTTTGGTGCCGCCGTCCGATGACCCGTCCATGTCGTATCTGCGGCACATCTATGAAGGGCCGGATGACATGCCCGCCCATATCAAGGCCGCCATTTTGCCCGTATCCCTGTCGATCCCTGTCGCCCTTGGGCAGCCCGTGCTGGGCACGTGGCAAGGCATTTATCTGTTTGAACACCGCGCGGCGCCGCACAGGCGAAAGGTCGCGGCCCATTTCACATGACCCTTTATATTGCGGTGGAAAATTCCGACTACCCAAATCCTAGCGGCTGCCCTATAGTTGTGGATAAGTAAGCCGAAGTGCTTACAAAAAGAGGCCGAACAAGGGACGAGGAGACGGCGGATGCGCTGCCCGTTTTGCGGAAATATCGACACTCAGGTCAAAGATTCACGCCCGGCAGAGGATCACGTCGCGATCCGCAGGCGCCGGTTTTGCCCGGCCTGCGGCGGACGGTTTACCACCTATGAACGCGTCCAGCTGCGCGATCTGGTAGTGATCAAAACCAACGGCAAGCGCGAGGATTTCGACCGCGATAAGCTTGAACGTTCAATCCGCATCTCGATGCAGAAACGACCTATTGATCCGGATCGCATCGACCAGATGATTTCCGGCATCGTGCGACGGCTGGAAAGCATGGGCGAAACCGATATCCCATCCAGCAAGATCGGCGAGATCGTCATGGAAGCTCTGGCGCGGATCGATACCGTGGCCTATGTTCGCTTTGCGAGTGTGTACAAGAATTTCCAGGCGGCCGATGACTTCGAGGAGTTTGTCCACGAACTGCGCCCGCCGCAGCCTTCGACGGACGAGTGAGCGAAACTGATAAGCGATATATGGCGCTGGCCCTGTCACTGGGACAGCGTGGTCAGGGGACTTGTTGGCCCAACCCGTCCGTTGGCTGCGTGATCGTGCGCGACGACCGTATCGTGGGGCGCGGCTGGACCCAGCCCGGCGGCCGACCGCATGGTGAGACGCAGGCACTGGCGCAAGCCCAAGGCGCGGCGCGTGGGGCGACGGCCTATGTCTCGCTGGAGCCGTGCTCGCATCATGGTCAGACGCCACCCTGCGCCGAGGCGCTGATCGAGGCGGGTGTTGCCCGTGTCGTTTCGGCGATCGAAGACAGCGATCCGCGTGTTGCGGGGCAGGGGTTCGCGATGTTGCGCGAGGCCGGGATCGAGGTCACAACCGGTGTTCTGGCCGAACAGGCCGCCCGCGACCACGCGGGCTTTTTCCTGAAAACCGAGCAGGGGCGTCCGTTTGTCACGCTGAAACTGGCCAGCAGTTTCGACGGGCGTATTGCCACAGCCAGCGGTCACAGCCAGTGGATCACCGGACCACAGGCGCGGCGCGCCGTGCATGGAATGCGGGCTCGCCATGACGCGGTCATGATAGGGGCGGGAACCGCACGCGCCGATGATCCGTCGCTGACGGTGCGCGATCTGGGCATCGACGTACAGCCCGTGCGGGTCGTGGTTTCGCGCCATCTGGACATTCCGCTTTTGGGCCAGTTGGCGCGCACCGCCGCCGACATTCCGGTCTGGCTGTGCCACGGCCCATCGCCTGACGCAGAACGCGCGCGGGCGTGGGAAGGGCTGGGCGCGCGGTTGATTCCATGTGCTCTGGACGAACACCAGATCGACGCCGCCGATCTGTTGCAACAACTGGGACATGCAGGGCTGACCCGGGTGTTCTGCGAAGGCGGCTCGGCGCTGGCGGCGTCACTGTTGCGCGAGGACCTTGTGGACGAGTTGGTGGGATTCAGCGCTGGTCTGACGATTGGGGCCGAAGGGCTGCCTGCGGTCGGAACGCTGAGGCTGGACGACCTGAACGCCGCGCCCCGCTTCGAACTGATTGAAAACCGGACCGTTGGGCCGGATGTTCTGCATCGCTGGGCCAGAGCCTTGCGTTAACCGCGACGCCAAAGACTCGCCCGGGACGCAAATATACCCTGCAACTTTGACAGCAACCGAATAGCGGGCCCGCCGCCGCCATCATACCCCTCGGCCAACCGCTGCAACGCAATCTCGACCGGGCAGGGTTGGCCTGTAATCGGGTCCAGATACCTAGGATAATCAATCAGCGCTGCATGGACCAGCCCCAGCAATGACGGCCGCGCGCCACGCCGTGCCGGAACCGTTCCAAGGTCATTCGTCAATCCCCAGCCGGCGTAGAAAGGCGCGCCGAGCGTCGTGACGGAAACGCCTCGCAGCAACGCTTCGAACCCCAGCAGCGATGTCATAGTCCAGACCTCCTGAACCTGCGACAACAACACGGCCGGATCGGTGTCGGTGGCGATGATATCCGCAAACCCGTCGCTTTGGACATCCCCCTCGCGCAGACCGGCCTCGACATCCGGATGAGGTTTGTAGATCAATACCGCGTTTGGATTGGCGTCGCGGGCTGCGCGCAGCAAATCGGTGTTGGTGCGCACCGTTGTGGTCCCCAGAAGGATCGACGCGTCATCTTCGACCTGTCCCGGAACCAGAATGCGATGCCCGGCGGGCAAGTCGGGGGCCGCACCGCCGGTATTGTACTTGCTGATCTGACCGGAAACGATCTGGTCCACCAGTCGCTCGGCCCGCAATTCCTGATCCGGGCGCAGGGTTTCGCGGGCGGCGATCAACTCCTCCAACTGGCTTGGATGCGTCGGATCGTAATAAATGCCCAACTCGTCCGTTGCCAGTGACAGCGGCGGAATCAGGCGGGCGCCAAGCCCACGGGACCGCAGGAAGCCATCCTCGACCCGGACGGCGTGTTCGGCATCGCGTGCGTGGCTGGCCCAAACCATGTGTGGCCGGTCAGAGCCTTTCGACGGGCCCGCCGTGAACCTGACCTTTTTTTGTCGCCCGAACATCTGTTGCAGGTGCTTCCGCTTCCACAACCGCATGCCCGAGGCTGTCCATCCCTTGTAGTCCTGACGCCAGGCACGCGTCTGCGCCTCAAGCGTGTCCAGAATGGTTTCCAGCTCGCACAATTGATCCCGGTAAGGGTCGTACCACGTGGGGTAAAGGATCATGGCCGCGGCGAACAATTGCACCCGTGTCAGATTGCGTTGGCGGCGCGGGATCGGAGTTTCATCCTGCGTAAGCCCCCAGCCAGCATAGAAGGGCTGACCAAACACCCGCGGCTTGTGTCCGGCCAAGATGGCCTCGAACCCCAGTTGCGAGGACAGGGTGTAAACCGCAACCGCGCCTTCCAGCACGGACCAGGGGCTGATCGGGTCGCTCAGAAATGAAACCCGGTCCGACAAGTCCTGCGCCGAGAAATACCCCTGACGGTGCCCTGCAATCGTTTCCGGATGGGTTTTGATGAGGATACGGGCGCCGGGGTTTTCCTCCTGAGCCATGATCAGCATTTCACGGAACCGGGCCGGATCGCCCTTGCTGGCGGTCACGGACGCATCGTCAAGCGCCTGATCAATCACCAGAACATAGCCAGGGTCAGGTGGAGGTGCCGCCGGATCGAAGGCCGAGTACTTGGACAGATGCAGTTCGCGCATTCTGTCGATGGCGTACCGGGCCCGGTTCAAAAGCGCGGTGTCATCCAGCGGGTGAGAGGCGAGCAGGTTTTCAAGATCGGATGGCGTGTCAGGGTCGAAATGCACGCCGCTTCGATCCAGCAGAAGGCCCAAAGGACCTTCTCCGCTTCGCCCCGGATGCAGCGATCGAAGAAATGCGTCCTCGACCCGCAGAACGGGTGCGTTGCGACTGGCCGCGATTTTTCGACCGCGATGGGCAGTGGGGCCGTTCCCCCAGATCCCGACGACGTCGCCGTCTTGGGGCAGGCCAAGGCGAATGTCGAACCCGTTCAGCGACAGGATACGGCGAACGCGACTTTGTGTGAGGAAACCGCCGTTGTAGACAAACAGCCGGGTGCGCTCGGCCCCGGCTGTTGTTTCGGGTTGCATCAGTTGCCCGTCAGCGTGGCGACATTGGCAAGCGGGGTCAGGCCGCCGGCGATCAGCGAGATGGACTTGCTCCACTGTGCATATGGGGCTTCGGTCACATAGATCGTGTCGTCATCGCGGATAACAAAATCCCGCGCAATGAACAGCCCGTTGGGCGCGGTGAGGTTCAGCAGGTAGATCATGCGCTGATCCCCCTGCAGGTCCGCGCGGCCCATGACGCTGCGCGCTATATCCTGCGTTTCTTTCCGCAAGACGAAAATACCCGTCGGATCGGATGACAGCGACTGCAGCCCGCCAACTTGCGCCAAAGCTTCCAGCGCGGACAGGTCCTGAGTGTCAAACGCCACGCGGGATTGGCCCCCGGTTGCGCCAAGGGCCACGTAGGACCGGCTGTCCGCTTCAACCAATATGCGGTCACCGCCGCGCAGGGCAACGTCCAGCTTGGGGTTGCGGAACAGGTCCTCGTACCAGACCGTACCTTTTTCGGTTCCCCTGATCAGGGTCACAAGTGCTATGTCCGAGCCGACAGAAACGCCTCCTGCCTGCGACAGCATACCCGTCAGGGTGCGTGTCGGCCGTTCAATCGGGTAGATGCCGGGCGCGCTGATCGTTCCGGTCAGAGAAACGGTTGATCCATCTCCGGCGACGCGGCGCACTTCGACCTGTGGGTCTGGGGTCTGATCCTGTAACTCGCTGGTGATCAGTTGGCGCAGTTGTTCCGGCGTATTGCCCGCAGCACGGATGCGACCGGCATAGGGCACGAAGATGAACCCTTCGCTGTCCACCTGAACCTGTTCCAGCGCTGTGGCCGAGCTCAGCTCACCGGACAGCAAGCCGTCATCGACATTTTCCCAGATCGTCAGGCCCAGAACGTCACCGGCACGGACCGTGTCTGCGGTCAGGCTTTGCGCGCTGCTGAATACGGATGAAAAACCGAATTGCGGAACCGCCGAAGTGGCCTGCGCCACCCGGTCGTCGACTTCGACAACAAAGGCATTGCCACCGTTTTCAACGGACCCCGCCAGAATCTCGGTTTTGTTGGGGCCTGATTTGGGAAGCTGGCATCCGGCCAACAGGCCGAATGTGACCACAAGGGAAATCCTCCGTATCCATCGGATTGGAAAGCGTTGCACTGCCGGTTGTCCTCAGTCGTATTTGTTGTGGTCTTTTGTTTGTCGCAGGCTAAACGGTTCGCGCGCCGACTTCTAGCATCAACCCGCCGGGCCTACTCAACGATTTTCAACTGTGGCGTCTGCGCCTCTTTGATAGACAGGACGGATTGATAGGGGTCCTGGTGGTTCAGCATCATATCCGCCACGTTCCGGAACAATTGGCGGCGGCCTTTGTGCGAATAGAACCCACCGGGCACCTGGCTGGTTTGCAGAAGAAACCGGCGATAGCACTGATAGGCCTCCTGATCCGGGGGCATTGGGTTCGCGAAAAATTCGGCCAGCGGCTGGCGGGACACAAACTCGGGTTTGTCATAAACGGATTTGCCAAAGATACGCAGCGGGATACCGCGCCACAGAACCTGCTGCCCGGCGGTCGAGTTGATTGTGACAGCCGAATTCGCGTCATCCAGCAGACCGGCAAGCTTGCCGCCCGGGACATAGTGAACCCGATCCGCAATGCCATGCGCGCGGGCCATCTGACGCACGCGGCCGCGCAGGGGTTCGCGATGGTTCTCAAGAGGGTGTTCTTTGATCACCAGCCGATGATGCGCCGGTGCGCCCCGGGCAAATCCCTGGATCACCTGTTCCAGAAAATCGGACATGCAGGAGTAATTCGAATGGGACTGAACCGAACTGTCATGCCCCAATTGCAGCAGCGCCAGATGATATGGATGGCCGCTCCTCTGCGCCCGCGCTGTTGCCCAGCGGCGTTGCAACCGGTGAAATGGCATCAGGGCCAGGCGCTTGAAATACAGTTTGAATTCCTTGGAAACCGGAAGCTCTCGGTGCGGGCGGAAATTGCGGTATTGTCCGTTCAGGAACATCACGAACCAATGGTACAACGCGCCGTAGAAAATATGCTGACGCATATCCCCCCAATGTGACGGCGGCGGTGGCATCTGAGACGCGGACTGATCCAGCGCTTGCCGCATCCGGTCAACGCCCAGAGACATAAGGCGCGAGTTGCCGTTGGATCCGGTGCGTTCATAGGTGACCCACCAGGGGCGCAGATACCCTTCCTCGAATACGTGGACCGAGATGCCCATTGCCTGCGCGATATCAACCGCTTGCGCGTGGACCGGGCGCGTATCACCGTAAAGCACGATATCCGTGACGCTTCGGTCGGCGATGAGCTCGCGCAGCTTTACCGGCCATTGCGTCGGTTCGTCGCGAAAGGGGATATAGCTTGATCTGTCGAACCAGAACGCCTGATCCCCGGCGTTAAAGCCAACGCGCCATATTTCGGCACCGGACGACCGCAGCATCCGTCCCAGCCCGCTGAAGAATGGGCCATGCGGTCCCTGCAGAAACAGGAACACACGGCGTTGCGGGCCTTTGGCAAAGGATGACATCACTGCTGCTCGGGTCGTTTGTTCAGGAAATTATGCCTGTTTGTTCCTTTCCCGGCAAGGTGGGGCTTGCCCGCCGGGCTGCATGGGCTTACCTCGGCGTAGGGCACTGGGCCAGATTAAGAACTAAGGGTTAGCGAGATGTTTACAGGGATCGTCACCGATATCGGCACCATAGCTGAGCTGGATCAGCAGGGCGATCTGCGGGCACGGATCAGGACGGACTATGATACGAACGGCATCGATATCGGCGCCTCAATCGCCAGTGACGGTGTGTGCCTGACCGTGATTGCGCTGGGCGATGACTGGTATGACGTGCAAATCAGCGCCGAGACCGTTTCCAAGACCAATCTGGACAGCTGGCGGCTTGGCAAACGCGTCAATCTGGAACGGGCGCTGAAGGTCGGTGACGAACTGGGCGGGCATATCGTATCGGGTCATGTCGATGGCGTCGCCGAAGTGGTTGCGGTGCAGGACGAAGGCGACAGTACCCGCGTGACCCTGCGCGCGCCCAGGGATCTGGCCCGGTTCATCGCGCCGAAGGGCTCGGTCGCGCTGAACGGCACCTCGCTGACAGTCAACGATGTCAGCGGATGCGACTTCGGGATCAATTTCATCCCGCATACCAAAGAGGTGACCACCTGGGGCGATGTGGCCGTTGGCGATCGGGTTAATCTTGAGATCGACACGCTTGCCCGTTACGTCGCGCGGCTGGCTGAGATGTCATGACCGGCCTAATCAACGTCGCGTCCTGACCTGCCACTGCCGCATGCGGTCTGGTCTTTGAACGTTTGGTAGTCTATCCACCCGTTCAAACATGCTCTGAGAAAGGCTGCCTTATGAGCTTTGAAACCCCCGGACCCGTCGAAGCCGAGCTGCGCGATGCGATCAGTCCGATCGAAGAGATCATCGAAGAGGCGCGCAAAGGCCGGATGTACATTCTTGTCGATCACGAGGATCGAGAGAATGAGGGCGATCTGGTCATCGCGGCCGAATTTGCCGATGCGCAGGCAATCAACTTCATGGCCACCCATGGCCGCGGCCTGATCTGTCTGCCGATGACGGCCGAACGGGTCGACAATCTGGGCTTGCCAATGATGGCCGTCAATAACTCGTCGCGCCATGAAACCGCGTTCACGGTGTCCATCGAGGCACGCGAGGGCGTGTCTACGGGTATCTCAGCCGCTGACCGTGCGTTGACCGTAGCGACTGCGATTAACGAGCAGAACACGATGGCGCATATCGCCACCCCCGGCCATATCTTTCCCCTGCGTGCCAAGCGCGGTGGGGTGCTGGTGCGCGCGGGCCATACTGAGGCCGCGGTGGATATTTCCCGACTGGCCGGACTGAATCCATCCGGCGTGATCTGCGAAATCATGAAGGCTGACGGCACCATGGCGCGTCTGCCTGATCTGGTGGCATTCGCCCAAGAGCACGACATGAAGATCGGCACCATCAGCGACCTGATCGCTTACCGGTCGCGCAATGACAATCTGGTGGTCGAGACTTCGCGGGAAACCGTTACGTCGGAATATGGCGGTGCGTGGGAAATGCGGATTTTTACGGATCAGACGCACGGCATTGAACATGTGGTCATGATCAAGGGCGACATCACCACGCCCGAACCGGTTCTGACCCGCACCCACGCCCTGCACGAAGCGCCGGACATTCTGGGCCTTGGTCCCAAATCGTCGCGCGAGCTGCCCCGCGCGATGGAAAAAATCGCCGAAGAGGGGCGTGGCGTGGTCTGCCTGTTCCGCCAACCGCGAAACTCGCTCTACGCGGCTGAGGACGAAGGCCCGCGCACCATCAAGCAAACCGGTCTGGGCGCGCAGATCCTGTCAAAGATGGGCGTACAGGAGCTGGTACTTCTGACCGACTCGCCGGAAACCGTTTACCTCGGGCTCGACGCCTTTGGCCTGTCCATCGTCGGGACCCGCTCGATTCTCAAGGACGACTGATCGTGGCTGAACAAGACAAACATGGCGTGCTTCCAACGCCGACTTTCGACAAACCGGTCAAACTGCTGATCGTGGTGGCCCCGTTCTATCGCGCCATCGCCGACAATCTGGTTGCTGGCGCAAAAGCCGAGATCGAAGCGGCAGGCGGCACCTGCGAAGTGGCCGAGGTGCCAGGCGCGCTGGAAATCCCGACCGCCATCGCCATGGCCGACCGTCAGTGTAATTTCGACGGCTATGTCGCGCTGGGCTGCGTTATCCGGGGTGAGACCACGCATTACGAAACCGTCTGCAACGACTCCAGCCGCGCCATTCAGCTGATGGGTTTGCAGGGCCTGTGCATCGGCAACGGCATTCTGACCGTCGAAAATGACGATCAGGCCGAAGTCCGCGCAAATCCCGAAAAGATGAATAAAGGCGGCGGCGCGGCCGCTGCGGCCTTGCATCTGATCGCGCTCAGCCGTAAGTGGGGCGCTTCCAAAAAGGGCGTCGGCTTTAAGCCCCCGTCCGAGTCCATCCTTGTGGCGGGCGACAGCAACGGACCCACGACAGCATGACCCAGACAGACGCGCCGAAACCGGCCAACCAGAAACGCCTGATGAAATCCGCCGCCCGGCTTTATGCCGTGCAGGCACTGTTCCAGATGGAGCAGTCGGGCCAGACGACCGAACAGGTTGTGAATGAGTTTCTGGATCACCGTTTTGGCGCTGTCTACGAAGGCGAAGAGATGCTGGACGGCGATATCCGCCTGTTCCGCAAACTGGTCGAGGACGCGGTGAACTATCAGGCGCCGATTGATCAGATGACCGACCGTGCCCTGGTTGCCAAATGGCCGATCGCGCGTATCGACCCGACACTGCGCGCGACCTTCCGCGCCGCCGGTGCGGAACTGACTCAGTCCGACACGCCGCCCAAGGTGGTCATCACCGAGTTCGTCGATGTCGCGCGCGCGTTCTTCCCGGAAGGCAAAGAGCCGAAATTCGTCAACGCCGTGCTGGACCACATGGCGCGCGAGGCCAACCCCGAGGCGTTCTGACGCCTTTACCGCGGACCGGCACGCGCTAGACTGAAGGTCAGAGCGCAAGGAGGCCCGCCATGCCCAAACTGATCCGGCTGTATATCACTCAGGTTGCACTGGGATTTGTCATCTCGGCTGTTTTTGTCGGGGTGTTGCTGGCGCTGAACGTGGCCAACCTGCGGGGTCTGATCACCGGTTCTGATATGGGCCTGATTGCGCTGTTGATGATCTGGTTCATGAACGGAATCGTCTTTGCCGGGGTGCAATTCGCTTATGCCATCATGAGCATGGCAGAAAAGCCGGGCGGCCCGCGCCGCGGCTCGCCCGTCGTGCACAGCTTTGAACCTGCTGTTACCCGTCAGGACGCGCCGAAGGCAAGGTAAAAACCTTTCAGAAAATGTGGCGGGACCGCCAGTCAACCGTGCGGTGTGATTCCCGAGGACCTGTATGTACAGGTGGGCGCCAGGTAATCAGGCCAGGACCTGAACAGAGCCAGCCCCCTCGGAATTGCTTAAGGCCACCAGAATGCTACCTGTCACAAGAAGGGCAGAACCCGCCACGCGCCTAAGTAGGGGTTGCAGCGGGTTTGCACAAGGGGTCAGGCATCAACAGTTTCGTGCAAAGCCGCCCGCATCTTGCCGAAATGCTCGTCCCAGCCCTTGTCCAGCGCCAGGATCATCCCAAAGGCTTCGGCCCCCTGCGGCAGCCCTTCGTGCAGCAATCCCAGTCTGGTCCCGCCCGCAACGGGTTCCAGCGTCCATTTGACCACGCTGACAGCGTCGCCCATCGGCTTCACCGTAAACGTATATTCCAGATATTCCGGCGGCCGGGCAACGCGGACCTCGCCCCAGATCAGAAGGTCGCCGCTGGAGGTCCCGAACATTTCCAGTTTCTGACCGGTGGCCAAAGGGCGTTCAGGTTTGTGAAACCACTCTGCCAGCCGGTCCGGTTGGGTCAGATAGTCCCAGACGGTTTCCGGCTCAGCCCGCAGAAAGATCGTCTTTTGCAGAACAGAATTTGTCATTTCTCATTCCTTTCAATGGTTTCCTTCAGTTTGTTCAGGCGATCATCCCAGAACTGGTCAAAATATCTGAGCCAGTCCAGAACGGGTGCCATACCCTTGGGTTCCAGCCGGTTGATGCGTTCGCGCCCGCGTGGCTCGACCGTGATAAGGCCGCCATCCGACAACACCGTCAGGTGCTTTTTCACCGCCGCGCGGGTCATGTCGAACTGATCCGTCAACTGGGCGATGGTCATGTCCCGGGACGCAAGCATCTGAACGATGTCCCGCCGGGTCGGGTCGGCCAGCGCCCGAAACGCGTTTTGGGTTTGGGTCTGCATAAGTCACCCCGTTTATGATACCGTTTGGTGTTGTAACTAATGCAATACCAAAAGGTATCGTGTCAAGCGCGACGTGACACTTGATTTTTGTTCACGAATTGTTCACATTCCGGCCATGACATTGGATTTGCAGCCCGGTCAAAAGCTTGCGCGCGGCGTGTCGCGCCATTTGTTGACGCATGGCTTTGTATCTGTTGAAGAATTCGTGCCGGCGCGCGGTCTGCGCGTCGATGTCATGGGGCTGGGCCCAAAGGGCGAGTTGTGGGTGATCGAATGCAAATCCAGCAGGGCGGATTATCAGTCCGATTCCAAATGGCACGGCTATCTGGAATGGTGCGACAGGTTTTTCTGGGCCGTCGATACGGATTTTCCGACGGACCTGCTGCCCGATGAAACCGGCCTGATCATTGCAGATGCCTATGACGCCGAGATTGTGCGCATGGCTCCCGAGGACAAGATCGCCCCGGCGCGGCGCAAGAAAATGATCCAGAAGTTTGCTACCGATGCAGCCCGCAGGCTTCAGTCCCTGCGCGATCCGAGGATCTGAACAGTCAGGGCGTGACCGCGCGGGCGGCCTGAGCAGCAGCGCGAATTTCATCCGCGATTTCCTCGGCCTCTTCGGGGTCGAAATCCATTGGGATTTCGATGTTGTCTGCCTCGATGAATAGCCGCACCATGCCGTGATCAGTGGGCCCGATCTGCAGGTTTGCCTGAATGTCGCGTTCGGTATTGATGCCCATGTTCGCCTCCGGGACTGAGCGTTCGTGCTAACGCGCAAAGGGTTGAGAATCAAGCTGCCTTTGCGGTCAGATACGGTATGGATGACGTATTGATCAGGCCCTTTCACGCGACCGACGCGCCTTGGCTGGTTGAACAGCACGGCAGGCTTTATGAGCGCGACGAGGGGTTTGATGCCACCTTTGCGCCCCTTGTCGCGCGTATTCTTGATGACTTCGTGGCATCGCATGAACCGGCACGCGAAAGGGGGTGGATCGCCGAACGGGCCGGCCAAAGGCAGGGCAGCATCTTCTGTGTTTCGCTGGACGATGAAACAGCAAAGCTGCGCCTGTTTCTGCTGATGCCCGAGGTCCGTGGACAGGGTCTGGGCAGACGTATGCTGGATACCTGCATGGGGTTCGCGCGCAGTGCCGGGTATCGGCAAATGAAGCTGTGGACCCACGAAAGTCACAGGGCGGCGTGCGCGCTGTACAAAGCCAATGGATGGCATCTGACGGGCAGCAAGGACGTCCATTCCTTTGGCGTTGATCTTGTCGAACAAAGCTGGGAAATTCGGCTTTAATCCTCTTGCATTCCCCGGGCGCGTTCGGTAAATCGCCCCTCACGAGTGCCGCCTTAGCTCAGTTGGTTAGAGCGCTGGATTGTGGATCCAGAGGTCCCCTGTTCAAGCCAGGGAGGCGGTACCATCTCTCCAAATTCAAGCCGATGTCAAAGCCGTATCCGCGGGCAAATATTCTTGTGTCCGAAACTGAAAACGGGCCTGCATTGGCAAGCCCGTTTGGTCATGGATCGAATTGCTCAGCGCGCCAGATTCAGGCGGAAGCGCATCTTGGACCTTTGTGCGGTCGGCAGATGCCGGTTGAGCCGCTTGTTTACAGTGCCGAACCCCCAGACGATCACCAGCGTCAGCATGATGAAGTAGAAGGCCAGAATCGGATAGGGAACGAACGGGTTGAACGTTTTGTCCGCAAAGTAACTGGCGTAATACAGCGCGTCGCCGCGTTGCTGCCAGGCCGGGAAGGCAGAGAAGAACACCAGCGTGGTGGCCTGGAACAGAAAGATCGCCTCATTCGTGTAGGCGGGCCAGGCCAGCCGCAGCATGGTGGGCCAGATGACGCGGCGGAACCGGGACCAGCCGGACATGCCATAGGCGTCCGCGGCCTCGATATCGCCCTTGGGAATCGACCGCAGAGCGCCATAGAAGATTTCCCCGGAATAGGCGGCCGTGTTCAGAAACAGAACGATCAGGGCGCCCAGCCAGGCCGATGTGAAGGCATCGAACATCGGATAGGTCTTCTTGAGCGACAGGAAGAGGAAATAGGCAAAGAAGAACTGGATGAACAGCGGCGAGCCGCGGAAGATAAAGATGAACCACTCAGCCGGTTTGCGCAGCCATTTGTTGGGGGATGCCTTGCCGACGGCAAGCGCGGTGGCCAGAAAGAAGCCAACCGTCATCGCCATGATCCCGAAATAGACGTTCCAGATCATGCCCGACCCGATCAGGGTGAACTGTTCGCACAGGGTAAAATCGGTCTTCGGCAACAGCCGTTCCCCGAAACCGATCGAGCGGAGGCCATAGTCCTGAATGGTTTGCAAGCAGCTCATGCCGTGGTCTCCTTGCGCAATAGTTCTCCGCCTGCGGTGGCCTGGCCATGGGACAGGCGGCGCATCAGCCTCTCAAGCCCGATTTCCGACACGCGCGTCATGCCAAGGTAAAAGGCCAGCAGGAACAGGAAATACCACATACGCCAGTCGCCATGCGGGTAGGCGGTGAACTTGGAGGTCTTGGTGCCGCCCAGTTCGCGCGCCCAATAGACGATATCCTCGACTCCCAGCAGGAACAGAAGCGGCGTGGCCTTGATAAGCACCATCCACAGGTTCGACAGGCCGGGCAGGGCATAGACCCACATCTGAGGCACCAGAACGCGCCAGAATGTCTGGCGGCGGGTCATGCCATAAGCCTCGGCCGTTTCCAGTTGGGCGTGCGGGACAGCGCGCATTCCGCCGAACAGGACGTTTGCGGCAAAAGCACCGAAAACGATGGAAAAGGTGATGACGGCAAGAAAGAAACCATAGGTCTCGTGCACCCATTCGGGCGCGGTGCCCAGCGGCAGCTTGGCGGCCTGACAGACCAGAAAATCGTTGCCCTGTCGGATCGGATCGGTCCAGTCGGGGCACAGAACCTTATGGCGCGTCCATTCGAACGCCTGATCCAGCGCGATCACGAAGAACAGGAAGAATGCGATGTCCGGGACGCCGCGCACGATGGCAATATAGGCTTTGCCAAGCCAGCTGAGCGGCGGGAAATGCGAGCGGGCCGCCATGGCCCCGGCAAATCCGAAACTCAGCGCGACCGGCGCGGTAATGGCCAGCAGCGCCAGAACCTTCACGAAGGACAGATAGAACGACCAATGCACTCCGTTGGTCAGATAGCAGGAAAACCAGCGGAACGTACCGAGCGTGTCAGGGTCAGCGCAATAGGAAAACATCGGGCGTCTTTCGAACGTCAGGCCCGGCGCCTGGCCGGGGTGGTCCGGCGCACAAAGCGCGCCGAACCTTTTGGGTGGTATTAGTTGGTGATGACCGACCCGTCAGTGCCGTAGGTGGCGATGCCTTCACCGAACCACTTGACCAGCATCTCGTTCAGGGTGCCATCAGCCTTCATCGAGGTGATCGCCTCGTCGAATTTGCCGCGCAGTTCACCGTCGCTTTCACGCAGGCCCATGCCAACGCCACCGCCCAGCGGAACCGGGTCGCCGATAAAGACCAGCTCGCCACCGGATTCCTCGACCAGCGGGACCAGATAGTCACGGTCGGCCAGAACCGCATCGGCTTCGCCGTTGCGGACGGCTGCGATGGTTTCTTCCGGGGTTGCGAACTCGACCAAAGTTGCGCCGGATTCGGCCACGTGGCCGGCCTGAATGGTTGCAGTCTGCGCCGCGACGACGCCGCCGGTCACATCAGCCGCGTCCGAGGTCGCGACATAGGCCGAGGCCGTCGGCGGGTAATAGTCCTGGGTAAAGTCGATAACCTCGTCACGCTCGTCGGTGATCGACATGCCGGCGATGATAGTGTCGTAGTTGCCGGACACCAGGTTCGGGATAATCGAATCCCAGTCGTTTTTGACCCATTCGCATTCCAGACCGGCGCGTTTGCACAGCTCGTCTCCGACCTCACGCTCGAACCCGTCGATCTCGCCGGAATCGTTGATGAAGTTATACGGAGGGTAGGCGCCCTCGGTGCCCATGCGAACGGTGTCCGCCATGGCCATGCCGGCGGTCAGCGCCAGTGCTGCAGTGGTCAGAATCAGGTTTTTCATTGGTTACTCCCCAGTTTGGTTCTGTCCTGAATTTATGCCGCCTTGGTGGCGGAGAGAAAGCCCTGAAGTCGTGTTGATTCAGGGGTCGTGAAGATATCTTCGGGCAGGCCTTCTTCTTCGATGAGGCCCTGATGCAGAAAAACGACATGGCTGGAAATATCGGCGGCCATTTTCATGTCATGGGTCACGATGATCATGGTGCGCCCTTCGGCGGCCAGATCCTTGATCACCCTGATCACTTCCTGTTCCAGTTCCGGGTCCAGTGCCGAGGTGGGTTCGTCGAACAGCAGCGCCTCGGGCTCCATGCACAGGCCGCGCGCGATGGCGGCGCGCTGCTGCTGGCCACCGGACAGTTGTGCCGGGTAGACATCGCATTTGTCGCCAATGCCGACCTTTTCCAGATACTTGCGGGCGCTGTCCTCAACCTCTTCCCTGTCGCGGCCCAGTACGGTCACCGGCGCCTCCATCACATTCTGCAGGATGGTCATGTGGGCCCAAAGGTTGAATTGCTGAAACACCATCGACAGGTTCGTGCGGATGCGCAGCACCTGTTTGGGATCTGCCGGGCGGCGGTGATGGCCATTGCCCGACCAGCGTACCGGCTCGCCCTTGAACAGAATCTCACCTTCCTGGCTGTCTTCCAGCAGGTTGCAACACCGCAGCAGGGTGGACTTGCCCGAGCCGGAAGATCCGATCAATGACACCACGTCCCCGCGTTTGGCGGTAATATCCACCCCTTTCAGCACTTCCAGATTGCCGAAACTTTTATGGAGGTTCTTGATCTCGATAACGGGAGTGGAATCTGTCACGGGTGGTCCAGGTGTTATTGGTGTTGGTGCGGTACTAGGGCTTAAAAATCTGAGCAATGCAATGCGCAATTGACGCGTTCGGGCCCCGAAACCGTCAAATTGACCAGACGTTCTGGTCAATTTGATCAGGGATTGGCCAAATTTGCCTCAGTTTGGGGTGGGTTGGGGACTGCTAGATATTCGGTTGTCGGAATGTCGATCAGGTCGCGAATATGCAACAGGTCCCGATCCTTGCGCGACAGGTCCGCAATCGCCGCGCGAACGGCCCTGGCTATGGCCCGCGCATCCTGCCCGATTGCCGTAATGAAGGGCAGGGCAGGTGTGGGAGCCGTGGCGTCAACTTCGCGCAAAACGGTGCCCAGATCGGTATGCTCCTTCAGGATTTCCCAGCTCAACGCATCCAGCGAGGCAAAGTCGGCCCGCCGGTCGGCAACCGCTTGCGCCGACAGGGCATGACCGCCGGTTTGCAGCAATGCGCCGGGGCGCAGGCCGCGCCGGTTCAGGTGTACGATCGGAGCCGCCCATCCGGATTGCGACAGGGCCTCGTTATAGGCGAACGTTTCGGCCGCCAGTTGCGACAGGTCGCGCGCGTCGTCCTTATGGGCAACAATGACCGAGCGATAATGGCCCGGTGGGCATCCGGGTAGCCCGTGATCCGGCGTGCCGACCAGTTGTACCTTCCCATGCAGACGCGTCCGGTAAGGCATGCCACAGGTCTGGGCAAAGACAAGCTCTGGGCTCAACCAGACGTCCCAAAGGTCGGCGTCGCGGGTCAGCTGATCGGGACCATGGCCCAGATGTCCGCGAACCAAGTCCCAGAACCGATCATTGGCAGGCCGAAGCGCGGGCATGTCGTACATGCCCAGCATCGCGATCACGATTTGGCAGCCTTTTGGCGGGCCAGCGCGGAATCCACATCGCTGACGCCCAGAAGGCTGACCACAAGCCTGAGCAGCGAATCCTCTTCACCCGTGCGATGGCCATCGGCAAGCGCCACCGACCACAGCGCCTGCACCACGGCAAGGCGGTCTTCATAGGCCACGGCCTCTTTGATGGCACGGGTAAAACGAACGGTATCCGGCGCTTCGGCCTCCAGGTCTTCGGCCCGGGCGCGCAGGGCGGCGGCTTCGAAGGGCGACAGGCCGAACCGCTCGGCCGATATCCGGTCGATTCGGGCCATCTCGCTATCGGCATAGTCGTTATCAGACCGCGCAATGCGCACCAGCAGGGCGGTCAAGGCCAGACGGGCATCTTCATCGACAAGCGGATCGGGTTTGGGTTGTGTAAGCCGGGACAGGAAATCGCTGAACATGGTGTCAGATATAGATGGCGTCTAACGCTCTTCCAAGCGCCTTTGCACGCGCGCACGCGCGGCCTGACTGTCATTGAAGCTTAGCCCCATGGCGGCACGCGCCTCTTCCACGATCTTGATTTCACCTTCATCCGAGTTGCCGTCGGCCAGAACAACCTCCCAGAGGGCGTCCAGGGCGGCCAATCGTTCGTGCAGGTCGGTGGTTTCGCGGATCAGCTTGCCGAACGTGTCGGTTTCAGGGGCGGCGGCGTGCAGCTTTTCGCAGGTGGCGCGAACCTTGGCGGCCTCGATCGCGTTATGCTGGTAGAGCCGCGCGAGGATGCGGTCGATCAGGCTAATTTCTTCGATCTTGTAGTCGCGATCCGCCTGAGCCACCCGCACCATCAAGGCACCCAGCGCCAGCTCGGCGTCCGGGTCGGGCAGATTGTCGTGCTGCGGCGGGCGGAAAGCCTGAAAAAACTTCTTCAACATGGGCTGAGGTTATTCCAAATTTTGTGGCCCGCCAAGCGTGGACTATCGGTTGCAAGCGCAATGATCACAAGCCCGCCGGTCAAGGCGAGAACCTGCTGAAATACAACCCTTTTTGATGCATGATCAACTGGGTTGAAGCGCCTGTTTCGCCTGTTCCTGCAACCACCCCAGCATCTGCCGATAGGGGACGGGCCCATAGCTGATCCGTGCGACGCCAAGTGACGCCAGCGTTGCGGTGTCCGGCGTGCCGGGCAGGGCGATGATATTGACCGGCAAGTCGGTCGATTCGCACAGCCGCGCGATCATGCCCTCGTCCTTCAGGCCGGGAGCAAAGAACCCGCTGGCCCCGGCGTCGGCATAAGCCCTGGCGCGCGCGACGGCGTCATCCAGCATCGCCTCATCATGAGTTTCGGGCTTGGCTTTCAGGAAGATGTCGGTGCGGGCATTGATGAAGGCCGGAACCCCCGCAGCATCACATCCTTCCCGCATGGCGGCAACGCGTGCTGCCTGTGTTTCAGTGTCATAAAGATCACTTGTGCCAACGACTTGATCTTCGAAATTAAAGCCGACAACCCCGGTTTCAAGCGCAAGCTGCACGTTGGTGGCAATTCCCAGAACGTCCGCGGCATAGGCCCCTTCGAAGTCCAGCGAAACCGGAATATCGACCGCCGAGACGATCCGCCGGGCATTGTCCAGGGCCGCGTCCAGGGGGATGTTCTGGCCGTCCGAATACCCCTGCGCCATCGCAACCGGGGCGCTGCCGGTGGCAATGGCTTGCGCGCCAGCGTCGCGTACAGCGCCTGCGCTGCCCGGATCCCAGATGTTGTACAGAATTACCGGCGCACCCTTCTTATGCAGGGCCGCAAAGGTTTCCGCTTTGGTGATCTGATTGGTCATGGCCGGTCTCCTGTCGCTGGTTTGCCGACAGTTAACCGTGTAAACGACCGGTGCGTACAGGTTTTTTCGCACCGGTCGTCACAAAGCAGTGACCGTCGGGTGTCAGACCAGACGCGAGCTGTCTTTCGCGGCGCGCACAAAGTCGCGGAACAGGGGGTGCGGGTCAAATGGCTTGGACTTGAGTTCCGGGTGATATTGCACACCGATGAACCACGGGTGATCCGACCATTCGACGATTTCCGGCAACCGGCCATCCGGGGACATGCCCGAGAAGTTCAGGCCCGCTTTTTCCAGCTTTTCCCGGTATTTGATGTCGACCTCGTACCGGTGACGGTGGCGTTCTTCGATATTGGTGCCGCCGTATACTTCGGCCACCTTCGATCCTTCGGCCAGAACGGCGTTATAGGCTCCCAGACGCATGGTGCCGCCCTTGTCGTCGCCGACCTTGCGTTCAACCTTGTGGTTGCCCTGCACCCATTCCTTCAGGTGATAGACAACCGGTTCGAAACGCCTTTTCCCGGCTTCGTGGTCGAATTCCTCGGACCCTGCTTCGGCGATGCCGGCGGCGTTTCGGGCCGCCTCGATCACCGCCATCTGCATGCCCAGACAGATACCCAGATAGGGAACCTTGTGTTCACGCGCGTATTGCGCCGCCTTGATCTTGCCCTCTGTGCCGCGCTCTCCGAACCCGCCGGGCACGAGGATGGCGTGGAAGCCCTCCAGATGTGGTGCGGCGTCTTCTGTGTCGAAAACCTCGGCGTCGACCCATTCGACTTTGACCTTTACGCGGTTGGCCATGCCGCCATGGGTCAGCGCCTCGGCGATGGATTTATATGCGTCTTCAAGTTGAGTGTACTTGCCGACGATTGCGACCTTCACTTCGCCCTCGGCGTTGTGGATGCGGTCGCTGACGTCTTCCCATTTTGTCAGATCTGGCTTGGGCGCCGGGCTGATCTGGAACGCGTCCAGAACCGCCTGATCCAGACCTTCGCGGTGATAGGCCAGCGGGGCGTCGTAAATCGTCGAAAGATCCTGCGCCGCAATAACGCTGTCTGGGCGGACGTTGCAGAACAGGGCCAGCTTCTCGCGCTCCTTGGTCGGGATTGGCCCCTCGGACCGGCAAACCAGAATGTCGGGGGCAAGGCCGATCGAGCGCAGTTCTTTGACCGAGTGCTGGGTCGGCTTGGTTTTCAACTCGCCGGAGGCTTTGATGTAGGGCAGCAGCGTCAGGTGCATGAACATACACTGACCGCGTGGCTTGTCCTGGCTGAACTGACGGATGGCTTCAAAGAAGGGCAGGCCCTCGATATCGCCGACGGTGCCGCCGATCTCACAAAGCATGAAATCAACCTCATCCTCGCCAATGGCGATGAAATCCTTGATCTCGTTGGTGACGTGCGGGATCACCTGAATGGTCTTGCCGAGGTAATCGCCGCGGCGTTCCTTCTCCAGCACGTTGGAATAAATCCGCCCGGAACTGACCGAGTCTGTCTTACGCGCAGCTACGCCGGTGAAGCGTTCATAGTGGCCAAGGTCCAGGTCGGTCTCAGCCCCGTCATCGGTGACGAAAACTTCGCCATGCTCAAACGGCGACATCGTACCCGGATCGACGTTCAGATAGGGGTCAAGCTTGCGCAGGCGGACCGAATATCCCCGGGCCTGCAACAGCGCGCCCAGAGCCGCCGAAGCCAGTCCTTTGCCCAAGGACGAAACCACACCACCAGTGATGAAAATAAAACGCGCCATGTTTTTCGGCTGCTCCCGTGAGACGTCATAATAAGCTGCCCGGCGGCTTCGAAAAACCGCTGCATCACGGGACTTCACGTATAAAGGATTCGCGCCAATAGCGCAAGAGAACCGCAAGATGCTGTTGCAGCTCTCTTTCAGATTTCTAGGTTTTGTGGATCAGTTGGCCTGCGGGATCAGCGGCGCGTTGTCGCCCTGTGCCGGAGGCAGCAGATCATCCGCCGACGGAACCGCCGGTGTGCTTTCCTCAACCGGTGCCGGGGCCGGAACGCCGAGACGGTCAATAACCGAACTGCCCGAAGATTTCTGCGCCGCCAGAATCGTCAGCGTGATCGAAGTCACGATAAAGCACGCAGCCAGAATCCAGGTGACTTTACCCAGCGCGGTCGCTGCCGCGCGGCCTGTCATGGCACCGCCGCCACCGCCACCCATGCCAAGGCCACCGCCTTCGGACCGCTGCATCAGAACAACGGCGATCAGGCCCAAAGCCAAAAGAAGGTGGATGATGAGAACGACGTTTTCCATGGTGGTCCTGTACAGCGTGGCGTGTATCGCGTGGTACTTATGCAAGTTTGTCGCCGGGGGCAAGGGAGGAGTTGGCATCACAGATGGTGATGTGGCGGATCACGGCAAAGGGACTGGACAGGCGGGCAGATGGTAACGCAGGCTGCGGCGCATGCCCCATGACGATCACGACCACCCGCACGCCCATTTGCCGCCTGAACCCGCGCTCCGGGTCAAGGCGCTTGAAACGATTCTGACGCGCAAAGGGCTGATCGACCCGGCCGCGCTGGATGAGATTATCGACACGTACCAGAACAGGATCGGCCCCAAAAACGGCGCCAGAGTTGTAGCCAAGGCCTGGCGCGATCCCGAGTTCAAACAGGCTCTGCTGACGGATGCAACGGCGGTGGTTTCCGATCTCGGCTTCTACGGCCGGCAAGGGGAACACATCGTCGCTGTCGAGAATACGCCCCAACAGCACAATATGGTCGTGTGCACGTTGTGCAGTTGCTATCCGTGGCCTCTGCTGGGGATTCCTCCGGGCTGGTATAAATCCGACGCCTATCGCGCCCGCGCGGTGCGCGAGCCGCGCAGGGTTCTGGCCGAGTTCGGGGTTGTACTGCCCGCCGACACCGCCGTGCGCGTGTGGGATTCGACAGCGGAAATTCGCTATCTGGTTGTGCCGATGCGCCCGGAGGGCAGTGAAGGTCTGGCCGAGGATGACCTTGCCGCACTGGTCACCCGCGACAGCATGATCGGAACCGGATTGCCCGGGATGCCCGCATGACCCGCGTGCACGATATGGGCGGGCGGTTTGGTGACGGGCCGGTGATCCCGGACGCGGAAGACAGCCCGGTGTTTGCCGAAGACTGGCAGGGGCGGGCATTGGCAGTGACGCTGGCGGCCGGGTTTTTGGGGCAATGGAACATAGACATGTCGCGCCACGCGCGCGAGGAATTGTCGCCGAAAGACTACGCGCGGTTCTCCTACTATGAAAAGTGGATTTCCGGTCTGGCCGATCTTCTGGTGAGCAAAGGTGTTCTGACAATTGAAGACCTGTCAGGACAGGGCACGGATGAAGCGCACCCGCTGGCATCACGGGCGTTGAAGGCGGAAAAAGTGTCCGCAGCGCTGGCCAGGGGCGGGCCTGCGGACCGGCCCTCGGATATTTCGGCTGAATATGAGGTGGGCCAATCGGTTCGCACAGTGCGCCCGGTCGCCAACCGCCTTGTGACTGGCGGTCATACACGGCTTCCTGTCTACGCCGCTGGTGCAAAAGGGCGCATCCTGCGGCTGCACGGTACACATGTTCTGCCCGATTCCAGCGCACATGGCCTTGGTGAGGCGCCCGAACCCTTATACGCGGTTGTTTTTCCGGCCGCTGAACTTTGGGCTGATCCCGAGCATCTTGCTGATGAGGTGGTTCTGGATCTTTGGCAAAGCTACCTGGAGCCCGCATGACCGCCGGTTCCGCTCATACACCCCATGAACCGGTATTTGCCGAGCCCTGGCACGCGCAGGTTTTCGCCGTCACGGTTGCATTGAACGAAGCAAGTCGGTTCGGGTGGCCGGACTGGACCGAACGGTTTTCCCGAACCCTCAAACGTCGCGGGCTGGCGCGAGCATTGGATGGGGGCGACGACTATTTCCTGGCCTGGCTGGAAACACTCGAAGCGCTGCTGACCGAACAGGGCGAAGCGACACAGGAAGACATGGTCAGTCTCAGAAACGCGTGGGAGCGGTCATACCTGTCAACTCCGCATGGCCAACCGGTTCGCCTGACGCCACCCTAGTACGGGGGCGCTGCCCCCGCCGCCCGTTCCGGGCGACTCCCCCGAGGTATTTTTGGCCAGATGAAACAGGGGATCCGTGCTTCATCTGGCTGCAAATACCTCCGCCGGAGGCATCGCGCGGCAGCGCGATTTCAGGATGCGGCGAAATATCGGTTTCCCTGTCGTCTGAGCCTCGTTATACGAGCCGGGTTTGATAACTCAGCGCAAAAGGACCGGATATGGCCAATGTGGTTGTTGTCGGCGCCCAATGGGGTGACGAAGGAAAAGGCAAGATCGTCGACTGGCTCAGCGAGCGGGCAGATGTGATCGCGCGTTTTCAGGGCGGGCATAACGCGGGCCACACTTTGGTTATCGACGGCGAAGTCTATAAACTGCACGCATTGCCATCGGGTGTCGTGCGCGGCGGTAAGCTGAGTGTCATTGGCAATGGCGTTGTTCTGGATCCGTGGCACCTGATAAAGGAAATTGGCACCATTCAGGCGCAAGGCGTGGAAATATCGCCCGAGACGCTGATGATTGCGGAAAACACACCCTTGATCCTGCCGATCCATGGCGAGCTGGATCGTGCGCGCGAAGAGGCTGCAAGCAAGGGCACAAAGATCGGCACCACCGGGCGGGGCATTGGTCCGGCCTACGAAGACAAGGTCGGCCGCCGTTCCGTACGCGTGGCGGATCTGGCGGACGCTGCGACCCTTGAGGCCCGCGTGGATCGCGCGCTGCAACACCACGACCCTCTGCGCAAGGGACTGGGGATTGAACCCGTAGATCGGGACGCGCTGATTGCACAGTTGAAAGAGATCGCTCCGCAAATCCTGCCGTTTGCGGCCCCAGTTTGGAAAGTCCTGAACGAAAAGCGCAAGGCCGGTAAGCGTATATTGTTCGAAGGCGCGCAAGGCGCGCTGCTGGATATTGATTTCGGCACTTATCCGTTTGTAACCTCGTCCAATGTCATCGCCGGTCAGGCAGCCACGGGTGTTGGCATTGGTCCGGGTTCGATCGACTTCGTTCTGGGGATTGTCAAAGCCTACACGACCCGCGTGGGTGAGGGGCCGTTCCCGACCGAGCTCGACGACGCCGACGGACAGCGCCTTGGCGACCGCGGCCATGAATTCGGAACTACCACTGGTCGCAAGCGCCGCTGTGGCTGGTTCGATGCCTGCCTTGTGCGCCAGACCTGCGCGACCAGCGGTGTGAACGGTATCTCGTTGACAAAGCTGGACGTTCTGGATGGGTTCGAGACGCTGAAAATCTGCGTCGGGTATGAACTGGACAGTGAACGCCTGGACTACCTGCCCACTGCCGCCGACCAACAGGCGCGCTGCAAGCCCATCTACGAGGAAATGCCAGGGTGGAGCGAATCTACCGAGGGCGCGCGCAGCTGGGCGGATTTGCCTGCAAATGCCATCAAATATGTACGCCGGGTCGAGGAACTGATCGAGTGTCCGGTTGCCCTTTTGTCCACCAGCCCGGAGCGGGACGACACCATTCTGGTGACCGACCCGTTTGCTGACTGATGGGTGACAACGGGAAATCCAGCCTCAGCTACAAAGCGCGTCGTCGTTGGTCGATGGTGCTGTTGCTGATTGGGCTACCGGTTTACATCGTTGCGGTGGTGACGGTTGTCAATTGGCTCGACCGCCCACCCATCTGGCTGGAACTGCTTGTCTATATCGGTCTGGGCGTTCTGTGGGCGTTGCCGTTCAAATTCGTTTTCAAGGGCGTCGGCAAGGAAGATCCGGACCAACCGCCGGAATAGACGTGCTTTGGCAGAGCGCTTTACGCAAACTCCGTTCTTTTGCAGTTGTACCGGCTCTTTGTGGCAGGCTTTCAGCCTGCCCGCCGGTCTGGCGCAGGCCAGGTCAGGATTGCCCGGGCGATGGCATGGTATTCACCTGATATCTCTTCGGCCATACTGAACGGCGTCGGCCAGGGCGTGGTCAGCGTCACCTGAACCTGTCCAGTAATCAGGTTCAGCTCGGCCTGATGTTTCGAGGCCAGGCGTCGCATCTTTTGATTGGTGGCCAGGCACAGCATATGCACCTCGCGTATCCCCCGGTTTCGCGCGGCGACGATGATCCGGGACAGCAGGGCATCGCCAATGCCCCGGTCCTGCCACGCCTTTTCAACGGTGAAGGCCGCCTCGGCCACGTGGTTGTGGGTGTCTGGTTGGACGTGCAACTCACCAACTCCCCGCAGGTGCGAGTCGGGGAATGCCCCAAACACCAAAGCGGCGCGATCGAACAGGCACGACAGGTACGTGTTAACGAACGCGGCATTAACCGGAGCGCCAAAGCGCGATGTCAGCGCGTCGCGATCAAGATTTTTGAAATGGCTTGCGACCTTGGGTTTGTCGTAAATTCTGAGGCGTCGGATTGGAAGTTCATACATGGCATTGCCCCTGTTGAACGGAACCGGCAGTGAAGTGGAATTACCGCAAGATGATATCATTTTTCTGCGGTGCAGCATAGAGCGGCCGCGACAGTGTGGGTAATGTGTGTTTGCAAAAGCTGGTGAAAAAGAAATGGGCCGAAGGTGACCTTCGGCCCAACTGGCTTGGTTTTATTCAGTTTTCAGCCTGCGGCGCGTTCGTCGTCGGGGCGAAATCCGATCTGAGTCGAGGCCGCGAAACGCCCACCGCCGGCTTTTTCGATTTTGCCGTCACGCAGCAACTGACCGAATGAGCGCAGGCTTTCCTCGCGGTTGAATTCGTCCTGCTTGAGAGAGCGGATTTTGTTCATCAACTGCGGGCGCGAGAATTGCTCCTGACCTTCGATGAAGGAAAGATAAGCCGCTGCCGCCTCCAGAAGGTCAGGCAACGATTGCGCCCCCTGTTCCTGAGCGAACAGGGCAAAGCCACCTTCTTCGGCTGCATCTTCTTCAGATTGCGTTTTCACACGGCGGGGCGTGACCGGCCCTGCGTCCTTGGCCTGGTTGTCGATACGCTGCTCGGCAACCAGTTTGAGCGGTGCCGACGCGTCCGATTCAGGGCGCATGCTGGTCACCTGAATTTCCGGGCGACGCGGGCTGACAACAGAGGACAGGTCGCTGCGATACCCCTGATCATCACTTGCCTGGTCTGCGGCACCGTCTTCGCCGCGCTCTGCTTCTGTCGCGGCAACAGCCGCACGCAGGTGCGAATATGTTTCCCGCTTGTCGCTGGCAATCGGGTCATCCAACTGTTCGCCCGCCTTGTCCATCAGGCGCGAAAGATCCTGATCCATGTCCGACTCATTGAGGGCCGGTTTGGCCGAACTGTCCGCTAGAATTAGCTCTACTTCCGAGATTTCCTTCAGCAGGTTGGCCTCGTCTTCCTCGGTCAGAACACCGGGCTGGGTATCCTCGGCAGAACGTTCGCCATCATGGCCAGCGTCGTCCGCGCCGGAATCGCTGAGGATATTGACCACCTCATCGCCTTCCGGTTCGAATTCGGTGGTTTCATCAAGGTCGGAAAACAGGACATCGGAGGAAACCGCATCCTCTTCTTCGGCATCGTCTAGTGCGGGCGCTTCTAGTTCGTCTTTAGCCTGCGCTTCGGTCTCTTCGACCAAATCGTCCTGCATGGGCTCAGCTTCAGCGTCACTTGCGTCGTCCCGAGTTTCTGCAGACACGTCCGATTGAGGTTCGGACGACAGATCGCCTTCGACAGGTTCATCCTGCGGGCCATTCAGATCCGACGGGTCAAGCGAGCCCGCCGCGAAGGCGGCGGCCACCGCGTCGGACGGGCCGGCCGTGCTTTTCATAAGGGCCGTCTCTTCATCCTCGGTGTAGATCACCGAGTTTTCTTCCGAGTGGGACACGACAGCCCGAATACGCTGCAATTTGGCCGCAATACTGTCGGCTGGATGGGAAGGGGAGTAATCCACCGGTTCAGCATCGGCAATGGCGGAGCGAGGGGGGTGCGAGGGGGATGGTGTGGTGTTGGGTGTGTCGATGATATTCAGGTCGGGTGCCTTGTTCGCGGGCTGCGAGGGAGCTGCGGCTTTCTCGGTCGCACGGATCAGCAGCCCGGTATCGCTCTGACTGGCTTCTACATTTCTGGATGCGTCGCGCTGGGCAATCCGGGTCAGCATTTCGGTGTCAGGCTGAGGCGGTTCCGATCCAAAGTAACGATCGTCCGCGGCAAGATCGCGAAAATACTCGGCAATAGCTTTCATTGTCTCGAAGGAATCGTCAAAACCTTCCAAAGTGCACGAGAAGGTTCCATAGGAAACGGTCAACACCTTGTTATTCTGTACCATCAGACGCACGTCCTCTACAAACTACGAGAGCCAACCGCCCGGGGCGGGCACACCCATTGGCTCGAAACTTTCTGCATGAACCTACCATTTTGTGGTCTGAATGTGTCCAAATCCGGGAAAAATGATCAATCTTAGAAAAAAAATGCGAATTGTAGTGTCGAAAGAGCCAATTGGGTTGATTGGCGGAGGTCAAATCGGTCCAGACGATCTGAATCTGGTGCTGATTCGCGTCAAAACCCTTGTTGCGGCGGATGGTGGCGCGGCGCCAGTGATGGAGGCCGGGCGGATTCCCGATGCCGTCATCGGCGATTTTGATTCGCTGGCGCGGGATGTCCGGGACCGGATTCCATCCGATCGGTTGTTTCCGATCCGCGAACAAGACAGCACCGATTTCGACAAGGCGCTGCGCAGTGTAGATGCGCCTCTGGTGCTGGGCGCGGGTTTTCTGGGCGGGCGGCTGGATCACCAGCTTGCCGTGCTAAACGTGCTGGTAAGACATCAGGAACAGCATTGCATTCTGTTGGGTGAGCACGAAGTTGTCTTCCATGCTCCCCCCCGGATTTCGCTGAGCCTTACGCCGGGTGATGTCGTGTCATTGTTTCCGTTTCAACAGGTAATCGGGCGCAGCCGGGGGCTGGAATGGCCCATCGACGATCTGGTTCTGGAGCCCGAGGGGCAGGTGGGAACATCGAACCGGGCGCTGTCCGGGATCGAGTTGCAGATGGACGGGCCCGGCTTGTTGGTGATGGTGCCGCGCAATGCGCTGGACCAGGTCATGCAGGCGTTTGGGTCGGGGCAGACCGGGCGCTGGCCCGCTCGCGCAGAATGACATACAGACCGGCGGCCACCGTGATGGCGATGCCAAGCGCCGCGATCCCGTCCGGCAGGTCGTAAAAGATCAGCCAACCGAACAAGGTGGCGACAGGGATCTCAAGATACTGCATCGGCGCCAGAGTTGCCGAAGGCGCGTAACGCAGCGACCAGGTCATCAGCAGATGCGCGACTGTTCCCAGAATGCCGATTGCGATCAGCAGAACATGGCTGTTCCCGGTTGGTACGGTCAGTGACAGCTCCCAAACATCGCCAATGGTCCCGGCCAGAAGAACCGGCAGCAACAGGACGGTGGCCATAACACCGGATACGGCCTGCAACGCGATTGGGTCGGCTTCTTTGGCGATCTGCCGCGTCACCAACATGAACAATGCAAAGACAACCGCGACGACCAGAGGCAACAGCGCCGCGGCACCGACCTGTGCGAAACTGGGCTGAATCACCAGCAAAGTGCCGACGAAACCGACCACAGAGGCGCTCAGTCGACGCATGCCGACCTCTTCGCCCAGCACGTATTTTCCCAGAACCAGCATGATGAACGGCATCACGAAGGCAATCGCGATCGCATCAGCCAAAGGCAGGTACTGCAAAGCCGTGAACATTGCGGTGATGCCGATGATGTGCAGAACCGTTCGGATAACCGTTAGCCGAAGAACGCGTACGCTCATCCGCCAGTTCCGGCCGCTCAGCGCGACCAGCGAGACCAGGATGAGCGCCTGAACGGCAAACCGGACAAAGACCAACATGCCGACCGGCGTCGTCTCGCCCAACAGCTTGGCCATGGCATCACCCAGCGGGGCGAGCACGCAGAAACCAAGCATCAAGACGATGCCGAAGACGGGGCGATCCTGTGTCATGGCCGCGACGCTAAGGTTTTTGCCGCGCGGTGAAAAGCGATTACGGCAAAGGCTGGACCTTGGTGTAATCCGGTCCAACGCAACAGGGCAGGCCATCGTCGAGCCTGAGCCAGCTCAGCTTTTCCTCATGCGCCACATGCAGAGTGGGCCTTAACGCCTCGGGGTCCTCCAGCGTCGCCACATACAAGTGCAGCACACCCGACATGGCTTGCGACCGGAACGAGATCGGCGTGCCGCAGTCCGGACAAAAGCTGCGCTCAACGCCGGGTGAGGAGTTGAACGTCTTCGGCGGCTTGCCGGTCCAGCGCCAGTGCCCGTCGCGCACGCCGAAATAGGTTGTCATCGGTGCGGCGCATTGCCGTCTGCAACTGTCGCAGTGACAGGTCACACAGGACAGGACCGGAGGGTCGACCGCGTATCGGATTGCGCTGCACAGGCAATGTCCTTGCATATCGTCCTCATGGTCCCAGGCCCTGCGCAGCGGCATCAGCAGTTTGGTACGTTGACCGCCAGACCGCCCAGGGACGTTTCCTTGTATTTCTCGTGCATATCGTGCCCGGTCTGCCGCATGGTTTCGATCACCGCGTCAAGCGGCACGAAATGTTTTCCATCGCCGCGCAGGGCCAATGAAGCCGCGGATACCGCCTTGATCGCACCCAGCCCGTTGCGTTCGATGCAAGGCACCTGAACCAGTCCCGCCACCGGATCGCAGGTCATGCCCAGATGATGCTCCAGCGCGATCTCGGCCGCGTTTTCCACCTGCTCGGGCGTGCCGCCCATCACGGCGCACAGGCCAGCCGCGGCCATGGCGGACGCGCTGCCGACCTCGGCCTGGCAGCCTGCTTCCGCACCCGAGATCGACGCGTTGAACTTGACCAGACCGCCAATCGCGGCGGCCGTCAGCAGGAAATCTTCGATATGGGATTCCGACGCGCCGGGCACGTGGTCCAGATAATAGCGCAACACCGCCGGCAGCACGCCGGCTGCGCCGTTGGTGGGGGCCGTCACGACCTGACCTCCGGCTGCGTTTTCCTCGTTCACCGCCATGGCGTAAACGCTCATCCAGTCGTTGATTGTGTGCGGCGCGTTCAGGTTCATGCCCCGTTCAGCCATCAGCGCGTCATGGATGCCCTTGGCGCGGCGCCGCACGTTCAGACCACCCGGCAGAATGCCTTCGGATGTCAGGCCGCGTTCGATACAGTCGTTCATCACCTGCCACAGACGTGCAGAGCCTTTTGCGAAACTGTCGGCACAGCCCCGCGCGATCTCGTTGGCGCGTTTCATTTCGGCAATGCTTCTGCCGCTGGTCCTGGCCATCTCAAGCATTTCAACCGCCGATTTGAAGGGGAAGGGCACCGGGGCACCTTCGTCGGTGGCCTTGCCTTCCGCCAGTTCCTCTTCGGTCAGAACGAAACCGCCGCCGATCGAATAATAAACCTGTCTCAGGATTACGTCGCCCTGCGCGTCCGTTGCCATCAGGATCATACCGTTGGCGTGGCCGGGCAGATTGTGCTCGTAATCAAAAACCAGATCGGTCTTGGGATTGAACTGCAACTCCGGCAAACCGTCCGGGGTCACGGAATGCGTTTCGGCAATTGCCGCCAGGGCGGCCTCGGCCCTGTCATTGTTATAGGTATCCGGAACAAAGCCCGCCAGACCAAGAATGGTCGCGCGGTCCGTTGCATGGCCAACTCCGGTAAAGGCAAGCGACCCGTGCAATGATCCGCGCAGCCCCGCAAATTCGAACGGCGATGCGCGCATCAGGTCAAGAAACCGTGCCGCGGCCACCATCGGCCCCATTGTATGGGACGAGGACGGGCCAATGCCCACTTTGAACATATCGAAGACAGAAAGGAACATATCAGTTAGCAGAGCCTTCTGGGGGATTAGCATAAGTTGGCGATGTGAAAGGCGTAACCCCCAATCCCTCGGCCGCGATGGCGGCGCGGGTTGCGGGGCGGTGCTCCAGCTGCATCAGGATGCTCTGCAGCCGTGGTGTATCGGCCAGTTGATACCAGCTACGATCAGCGCGGGCCGGGTACAGCGCCATCCAGCGCATCTGACAGGCAAGGTAGAAGGTCAGAACGGAAGGTCGTTCCGGATGCAGCCATTCAGGGGTTTTGTCGGCCTCGGCCTCCAGCAACGCAAGATGCCGGCGCAGGCGGGGGCGAATGCCATTGCGCAGCGCCTCGGCCTGGGACGCGTCGATGTATTTCTCGGCATAGAACAAAATACGCAGATCGGCATGCAGCGTGTTGGAGGCAAAGAACAGCCATTTCAGGAACGCCGCCCGATCCGGGCTGTCCGGTGCCGGGGCCAGTTGCGCATGCATATCCGCCAGCCACAGCAGGATTGCCGCCGTTTCAAAGATCGGTCCCTGCGGTGTTTCCAGAACCGGGATTAGCCCGTTCGGGTTCAACTGCCGGTAGGCTGCACCGTCCTGCGCGTTCCGCCCGCGGTCGACCAGCGCCGTGTCATAGGGCAGTCCCATCTCCTCCAGCGCCAGTCTGATCACCAGAGAGGCGTTATCGGGGGCATAGTGCAGGCGGTAGCGCGTGTTCATGCGGTCTATGTATACCGCACCGGGAATGCCGAAAGCCTTGATTGCGACGTTTCCAATCGGAAACGCGTATTTTCGCGACATGTTTGCACGGGTGATCGGTGAATTGCCTCTCGCAGTCGCCGAAGGCATTCCGTATAACTCCGGCAGCAATATAGGGGAATGCTGCCATGACCGGAGATCTGTCACCCATCGACAAGGCCAAGTATTTTGCCGCGCGCCGTGCCGCCGACATGGTGCAGGATGGAATGCGCGTCGGGTTGGGAACCGGATCGACCGCGGCCTGGATGGTGCGCCGCCTGGGCGAACGGGTGCAGGAGGAGGGGTTGCAGATCAAGGGCGTTCCAACCTCGTCCCGCACCGCGCAACTGGCCCGTGAGGTCGGCATTCAGGTGGTTTCGCTGGATCAGGCGGGGTGGTTGGACATGACCATTGACGGCGCTGACGAGTTTGACGGCGAGCTGAACCTGATCAAGGGCGGCGGCGGCGCGCATCTGCAGGAAAAGATTGTCGCCACGGCCAGCGACCAGATGGTGGTCATCGCCGATGCCGGTAAAGAGGTCGAAACGCTGGGCGCGTTTCCGCTGCCGGTCGAAGTGATCCCCTTTGGATGGCAGACCACCCGCACCCTGATCGAAGAAACACTGGACACGATGGATGTCCTTGGCACCTCGGCCGCGTTGCGCATGAATGGTGAGGCGCCGTTTGTCACCGATGAGGGCAATCATATTCTCGACCTGCATCTGCAACGGATCGGAAATGCCCGGCAACTGGCATTGGTGTTGAATCAGGTGCCGGGCGTTGTCGAGAACGGGTTGTTCATCGACATTTGCGACAAGGTCGTGATTGGCCACGGGGACGGCCGGGTCGAGCTGCGGGATATCAATGAGGGCACGGTTGAAACGGATCTTCCGGCAGAAAGTGGCGAGAACCTGTTTTCGGATCTGGCGGATTGATCGGGACGTTTGCTGGGGCAGTGTGTGCGGGGTGCGCTCACGCTGCCGTGATGCCGGGGGCATCGTTTCCGCGGCGGCAAGGGTTGGCAGCACATCATTCGACCCCAGATTATCAACGAATTTTGGCCTGACTGAATAAAGGAACTCAGGATGAGCTTTGACTATGATCTGTTCGTCATCGGCGGAGGCTCGGGCGGGGTCCGCGCGGCGCGCGTGGCGGCTGGCGAAAACGGGGCCAAGGTGGCACTGGCGGAAGAAGATCGCTATGGCGGCACCTGCGTCATCCGGGGATGTGTGCCGAAGAAGCTGATGGTCTTTGCCAGTGAATTTTCCGGCATGGTCGGAGATGCGCAGGCCTATGGCTGGGATGTCACACCCGGCGCCTTCGACTGGGACGTGTTCAGGGGCAAGCTTTATGCCGAACTCGACCGGCTGGAAGGCATCTATCGCAACATCCTGAAGAAAAACGGCGTCGAAAGCTTTGATCAGCGCGCGCAAGTGGTTGATGCACATACCGTTGAGCTGACCGATGGCACCCGCAAGACGGCCAGGCATATTCTGATCGCGACCGGCGGCCGCCCGGTCGTGCCCGAGTTTCCGGGCTCGGATCTGGCGATAACCTCGAATGAGATTTTCCATCTGGAGAAACTGCCCGAATCCATCCTGATCGTCGGTGGCGGTTATATCGCCAGCGAATTTGCCGGGATCATGAACGGGATGGGCGTGAAGACCACACAGTTCTATCGCGGTGCGCAGATCCTGCGCGGGTTCGACGAAGAAGCACGCGGTCTGATCTGCGAAGAGATGCGCCAGAACGGAATTGACGTTCGCCTGGGCACCAATGTTCTTGAGATGACCAGGGATGGCGACAAGATTCGCGTCAAGGCCACCGACGGGACCGAGGATCAGTTTGACGTGGTCATGTACGCCACCGGCCGCGCGCCCAACGCCGACAATATGGGCCTTGAGGCCGTCGGCGTCGAACGCGGACGCAAGGGCGAGATCGTCGTGGATGAATACAGCCAGACCGGCGTGCCCTCGATCTTTGCCATCGGCGATGTGACCGACCGCGTGAACCTGACCCCGGTAGCGATCCGCGAGGGCATGGCCTTTGTCGAGACCGTGTTCAAGGGCAACCCGACCCCGGTGGATCATGACCTGATCCCGACCGCGATCTTCACCCAGCCGGAATTCGGCACGGTTGGCCTGAGCGAGGAAGAGGCAGCCGCGCAGGAGCCGATCGAGGTTTACGCAACCTCGTTCAAACCGATGCAGAAGGCATTTGCGGGCGGTACGCAACGGGTTCTGATGAAACTGATCGTCAGCCAGGCGACCCGCAAGGTGCTGGGCTGCCACATCGTTGCGCCGGGCGCGGGCGAGTTGATTCAGCTGGCCGGAATCGCCGTCAAGATGGGCGCGACCAAGGAAGATTTCGACCGCACGGTTGCCGTTCATCCGGTCATGGCCGAAGAACTTGTGACAATGCGGCAACCTGTTCGCACTGCTTGATTTGCAAGCGCGCGCAACCAAGTTACAAGGTACACCGTGATCACACGGTCCAACACAAAGGAATTGATACATATGGCGGGCAACAGCGGTGGCCCCTGGGGGGGCGGAGGCTCCTCGGGCGGCGGAGGAAATCGGGGTAACAACGGGGATGGGCGCAAGCCCCCCGAAGGCGACGGCCCGCAGATCCCCGAGATCGACGAGCTGATGAAGAAAGGGCAGGAACAGCTGCGCGTCCTGATGGGCGGCCGTGGCGGTTCGGGCCGTGGCGGCAACGGGCAGGGGTCCGGTGGCGGTGGCCCAATCTTTACCCGCGGCACCATTGCAATTGGTTTGCTGGTGGGTGCCGTGCTTTGGGGCGCGGCCAGCTTTTACACCGTGAAGCCCGAAGAACAGTCGGTTGAGCTGTTTCTTGGCGAATTCTCGGCCGTTGGAAATCCGGGTCTGAACTTTGCACCCTGGCCGTTTGTGACCGCCGAGGTCATCCCGGTTACCCGCGAACAGACCGAAGACATGGGCGGCACCCGTGGCAGCGATGATGGCCTGATGCTGACCGGTGACGAAAACGTCGTCGATATCGACTATCAGGTTGTCTGGAACATCAACGATCCGGCCAAATTCCTGTTCAATCTGCGCGATCCGCGCCCGACCATCCGGGCCGTGTCGGAATCGGCGATGCGCGAGATCATCGCTCAGTCGGAACTGGCTCCGATCCTGAACCGGGATCGTGGTATCATCGCCGACCGGCTTCAGGAACTGATCCAGTCGACGATGGACAGCTACGATTCGGGTGTGAACATCATCCGCGTCAACTTTGACAAGGCCGACCCGCCGCAGGACGTGATCGCGGCGTTCCGCGACGTTCAGGCCGCCGCGCAGGAGCGTGACCGGCTGCAAAACGTTGCCGACGCCTATGCCAACCGGGTTCTGGCGGAAGCGCGTGGTGAGGCGGCGCAGGTTCTGGAAGAGGCCGAAGCCTATCGCGCCCAGCAGGTCAACAGCGCAAAGGGTGAAGCCAGCCGTTTCAGCGCAGTTCTGGAGGAATACTCCAAGGCGCCGGACGTAACCCGCAAACGCCTCTATCTGGAACGGATGGAGCAAGTTCTGGGTGACGTGGACAAGATCATTCTGGACGAGAACTCGACCGGTCAGGGGCAGGGCGTTGTACCCTATCTGCCGCTGAATGAATTGCGCCGCAATCAGGCCGAGGGGAGCAACTGATGCGTAGATCACCTATTATTCTGATTATCGTCGTCATCCTCGGTGTTGTCGGCCTGTCGTCGATCTTCATCGTGGATGAACGCGAACGCGCGCTGGTTCTGCAATTCGGCCGTGTCGTCGCTGTTAAGGAAGAGCCAGGTCTGGCGTTCAAGATTCCGGTGATTCAAGAGGTCGTGCGGTATGACGACCGCATCCTGTCCATCGACGTTCAGCCGCTGGAAGTAACGCCGCTGGATGACCGTCGTCTGGTTGTCGATGCCTTCGCGCGTTACCGGATTTCTGACCTGAACCGTTTCCGTCAGGCCGTTGGCGTCGGCGGCATTCCGGTTGCCGAGGATCGACTGGACCGCATTCTGCGCGCCGAGACCCGGGAAGTGCTGGGCTCGGTCTCGTCCCGCGACATCCTCAGCTCGGATCGTGCGGCCCTGATGCTGCGTATCCGCAACAGCGCGATTGCCGAAGCGCAGGCGCTGGGCGTGAACGTGATCGACGTGCGCCTGAAGGCCACTGATCTACCGCAGGCCAACCTCGAAGCGACCTTCGACCGGATGAAAGCCGAGCGGGAACGTGAGGCCACTGACGAACGCGCCCGTGGTAACGAGGCGGCGCAGCGCGTGCGCGCGCAGGCCGACCGGACCGTGGTCGAGCTGGTGTCGGACGCCAACCGTGAGGCCGAGATCATTCGCGGTGAGGCGGACGCCGAACGCAACGCGATCTTTGCCGAAGCCTATGGGGCGGACCCTGAGTTCTTTGAATTCTACCGCTCGCTGTCCGCTTATGAGCAGGCGCTGGGCGGGGGTAACAGCTCGATGGTGCTGAGCCCGGATTCCGAGTTCTTCAACTATCTGAAATCACCCACCGGTCAGGGCGGCCGGTAATGGGAATGATCCTTCTGGCCTTCGGGCTGGTATTGATTGTCGAGGGGCTGGCCTATGCGCTGGCCCCTTCGCTTATTGAACGCATGCTTGAGGCGCTGCGATCCCTGCCTGAACAGGCCCGGCGGCTGGCAGGGCTGCTCTGCGTGGTCAGCGGTCTGGTGCTGCTCTGGGGCGCGTATCAGGTTGGGTTTTGACACCGCAATCTCACTTGCCGGTGATTTCCCCGCGATCCTGAGTTGCGGGCCTGCACAAACTGACTACATTGGTTGCTAAGACGGGCTGCCTGCGGGCGGTTCAACACGGTTTGTCGACAAGGAGTTATCCAGTGCAGGCACAAGCACGCAGTCTTTCCGTCCAAAGGGACAATGTTGTTGGTATCATGCGGCTGATGTGGCTGGCCTTTGCCGGCATGCTTCTTGTTCTGGCTCAGACCGCTGCAGCACAGGCGCGCAGTGAAAGCCTGGCACCTCTGGCCGAACAGATCAGCCCGGCGGTGGTGAATATCACCACCTCGACCCTGATCGAAGGCCAGACAGGACCGCAGGGGATTGTGCCCGAAGGCTCTCCGTTCGAGGACTTCTTTCGCGAGTTTCAGGACCGCAACGGCGATGACGAAAACCGCCCGCGCCGCAGCAACGCACTGGGCTCGGGGTTTGTGATTTCCGAGGACGGTTACATCGTCACCAACAACCATGTCATCGCGGAAGCTGATGAAATCCTTGTGGAATTCTTTCCCGGTGACGGTCAACCCAAGAAAGAGCTGCCCGCAAAGGTCATCGGGACCGACGAGAAAACGGATATCGCGCTGCTCAAGGTCGAAGCGACAGGGCCATTGCAATATGTAAAGTTCGGCGACAGCGACATTGCGCGTGTCGGAGACTGGGTCATCGCCATGGGTAATCCGCTGGGGCAGGGGTTTTCGGTATCGGCCGGGATCGTTTCGGCCCGGAACCGGGCGCTGAGCGGATCGTATGACGACTACATTCAGACTGACGCAGCGATCAACCGGGGCAACTCGGGTGGTCCGCTGTTCAACATGAATGGTGAGGTGATCGGTGTGAACACGGCGATCCTGTCGCCCAATGGCGGGTCGATCGGGATCGGGTTCTCGATGGCGTCGAACGTTGTCGTCAAAGTTGTCGATCAATTGCGTGAGTTCGGCGAAACGCGCCGCGGCTGGCTGGGCGTTCGCATTCAGGACGTGACCGAGGACATGGCCGAAGCGATGGGGCTGGAGAAGCCCGGCGGCGCGCTGATCAGCGATGTTCCGGACGGACCGGCCAAGGATGCCGGACTGCTGGCCGGGGACGTGATCCTCAGCTTTGACGGCGTCGAAGTGGAAGATACCCGCGGTCTGGTGCGTCAGGTCGGCGAGACCACGGTGGGCAAATCCGTCCGCGTGGTCGTGCACCGTGAAGGTGGCACGCAGACGGTGCTGGTGACTCTGGGCCGCCGCGAGGATGCCGAACGCGCCGAAAACGGAGAAGAGGACGCGCCAGAAGCACCAACCGAAGAAAACGCGGATATACTGGGCCTGACGATATCGCCCCTGACGGAAACGCTGCGGACCGATCTTGGTCTGGATGCCGATGCCGAAGGATTGGTGGTTACAGAGGTGGATGAGGCGTCCGAAGCTTATTCCAAAGGTCTGCGCGCCGGTGATCTGATCACCGAGGCCGGCCAGCAAAAGGTGACGTCGATTCAGGACCTTGAGGCCCGGATGCAAGAGGCGCGCGATGCAGGTCGCAAATCCCTGTTGCTGCTGGTGCGCCGCGCGGGCGAACCGCGCTTTGTGGCATTGAGTCTGGGCGAGTAACCACGTCTTGCCGATGCGGATCAGGACCGGGGCAAATGCCCCGGTCTTTTCGATTCAGAACCCGCCCAAAGAAAGAGCCATATGCCGGGGAGGCATATGGCTCTGATACAGGGAGAGGTCAGTGGACAGATATCGGGGATGATTCTCTGACCTCCTACGGTAACAAGAATGACGATAGGCTTAACGCTGTCAGATGTATGTGAAGCAAGTCACAACGGGGTCAGATCAGGTCGGAATCGGCCAGCTCTCTGAGCGCGTCGAAATCCTGGATCATCAGCCCGCCGCGTGACGCCTCGACCACATTGTCCCGTTTCCATGTGGAAATCGTTTTGGACACCGCCTCGCGCGTGGCGCCGACAAATTCGGCCAGTTCGCTTTGAGACAGGGTAATGCGGGTCGCCGGGTCGTCCTGCAATTCCGACAGGTGCAACAGTTTGCGCGCCAGCCGTATCGGCATCGGCAGAAAGACCTGTTCGTTCAACTGCGACCCCATCCACCGCATCCGCAACCCGGCCAGCCGGATCATATCGACAGCGAGGTCGGGATGCTGTCGGATCTGGTTCATCACGTCGCCCTGACGCACACGCAGAATGCGCGAAGGTTCGGCCGCGGCGATGGTGGCGGTACGCGGGCCACTGTCGAACAGGGCGATCTCGCCAAAGACCTCGCCCGGTCGCATCAGGGTAAGCGACAGTTTGCGCCCGCTCATCGCCAGAAAGGACACCTCAAGCGTCCCTTCCAGAATGGCATAGAGCGCGTCGCCCTCGTCGCCCTGTTCGAACAGTACCTCGCCCCGTTGCAGGGATATCTCGGTGGCCTGTGCGGAAAGCATGGCTTTCAGTCTGTCTGATGCCTCGGACAGGAAGCCGCTGTTTGGGAAAGCCGTCATGAGTGTATGGTGCTCCGGCTGTGAGTGGTGAGTGGTGTCCCAACTTTCCACAGCTTCGGCGCTAAGCCAAGGATTTTGTCGGCTTTTCCCTGCGGGCGGCGCTTTCCTCCGGACGCCGCGCGGCGAACGTTTGGCGCGAAACCGGCCGCGTTCCGTTCACCTACTGGTGGTCAGGATCATCCATATAGCTTTGCAGAAGGTTGAACTGCAGCATCAAAAACACCATCAGCGCAATGGGAAAGCCGAAAGTTTCGATCTTGACCCATAGGTCTGTGGACAGCGTGCGCCAGACCAGTTCGTTGGCAACAGCCAGAACAGCGAAACAGGCGCATAACCGCCGGGTCAGGATCATCCAGCCTTCGTGGCGCATGGGCAGCATCTCGTCCAGAACATATGCAAGGTAGGACCGTCCCTGAAGAAGACCGATGCCCAGGATGACCGAAAAGAAACCGTAGACCAGCGTGGTCTTCATTTTGAAGAACCGCTCGTCATTGAACCAGGCGGTCAGGCCGCCGAAGAAAATCACCATGATGGCAGTGAAAATCTGCATCCGGCTGAGTTTTCCGGTCAGCACCCAAAGCACGCCCATCGCCGTCAGCATCAGCGGTACGAAAATGATGGTGGCAACGATGAAGCCCGAATACTCGACCCCGCCGATCAGAAAACTGTCGTCGCGCAGGCGCAGATAGATGAAGAAAAAGGCCAGTGGCGGGCCAAGTTCCAGCGCCTGTTTGAGGAACGGGTTGATTTCTTTTTTGCCTGTCATGTCGGTTTCCTGCTGCTTACCCGCCCATTTCAACTATTACGGCGCCCAATGCAATCAATGCCATCAGCGCAATCCGCCTCGGCCCGACGGTTTCTTTCAACACCAGCCAGCCGATGAGCGCGGCAAAGACGGTTGAGGTTTCGCGCAGGACCGCAGCTTCGCCGACCTTGTCCAGTCGCGTGGCCAGCATGATGGAGCCAAACGACAGCGGCGCAATGATACCTCCGGCAAGGCCGCGCAGCATCAGCGGCCCGATGGCCGGTCGATTGATCATCGCGCGCCATCTGAGAAAGGCATAGAACGGCATCGCAGCCCCGTCGATCATGAAAAACCAGGCCAGAAAGGTGAACGGATCGGCGGTCGCGCGGATGCCATAGGCGTCATAGGTGGTGTAGAGCGCCACAAACAAACCGGTCGCCACCGCAAGAACAAGCGCGATGCCAAGCGTTTCGCGATTGGTTTCGAGGAAGCGCAAATTATAGGCCGCCAGTCCGAAAATGCCCGCCAGCAAAACCGCAACGCCGAACCATTGGGTTCCGGTGAAGGTCTCGCCGAACAGCAGATATGCGCCGATGACCGTAAACAGCGGGCCTGTGCCCCGGACAACGGGGTAGACGACGGTGTAGGAGCCCTTGGTATAGGCCATCGCCTGGAGCACCTTGTAAGCGATGTGGATCAGCCAGACGATTGCGAAGATGGGCCACATATAGGGTTCGGGCCAGGGCACGACGAAGAATGCAAACGGTGCCGCCATCAGCCCATAGCTGGCATCGATAGCCCCGCGGGACAGCCATGGATCGTGGCGGCCTTTTTGCAGCGCGCCAAAGGCCGCGTGCAGAAAGGCGGCCATCAGAGCCAGACCAAGGGCAAGCTGGTGGCCTGCTTCCGTGCCTTCAAGTGAGATCAGCCAATCGCTCAAATGTCAGGTCTTTTTGCTGGGTGGAGAGGCTGGGGGTTTTCCACCCCCAGACCCCCGGAAGGTATTTTCGGCCAGATGAAGGGTCGGATCAGCCTTGGTCGAGGCCGGTGAGGGCGGCGGCAAATTCTTCGGGGTCGAACGGGGCAAGGTCGTCGATTTGCTCGCCGACGCCGATGGCGTGGATGGGCAGACCGAATTTATCGGCCAGCGCGACCAGCACGCCACCTTTGGCGGTGCCGTCCAGCTTGGTCATTACAAGCCCGGACACGTGGGCCAGCTTCTGGAAGGTTTCGACCTGGTTCAGCGCGTTTTGGCCAGTGGTGGCGTCCAGCACCAGCAGGGTGTTGTGCGGCGCGGTTTCGTCCTTCTTTCGAATGACGCGAACGATCTTGGCCAGTTCCTCCATCAGGTCGGCGCGGTTTTGCAGGCGGCCTGCTGTGTCGATCATCAGTAGGTCGGCGCCGTCTTCCTGTGCCCTGGTCAATGCGTCAAAAGCCAGCGACGCGGGGTCTGACCCTTCGGGGGCGGTCAGAACGGGCACGCCTGCGCGTTCGCCCCAAACCTGAAGCTGTTCCACGGCAGCGGCCCGGAATGTGTCGCCCGCCGCGATGACGACCTTTTTGCCGGCTGCCTTGAACTGGCTGGCAAGCTTGCCGATTGTCGTGGTCTTGCCCGATCCGTTGACGCCGACGACAAGCACAACCTGCGGGCGCCTGGGATACAGGGGCATCGGCTTGGCGACCGGATCCATCACCCGGGCGACTTCCTGCGCCAGCAGCTGTTTGATTTCCTGCGTCGAGAGTTTACGGCCATAGCGACCCTCGGCCATGTTTGCGGTGACGCGCAGGGCGGTGTCGACGCCCATATCCGAGGCAATCAGCAGTTCTTCGAGCTGTTCCAGCATATCGTCGTCCAGCGTGCGGCGGATGGCGGTGGTGGCCTCGCTGCGACCGAACAGACGCCCCAGCATGCCCCTTGTCGGCGCGGCCTCGGGCGGTGGAGGGGCAGGTGTCGGGTCGGCGGGCGCCGGTTCGGGTGTTTCGACCGGCTGCGGTGCGGGGGCGGGGTCTGGGATCTCGGGCACCGGTTGGGGAACTTCCGGCACCGGTTCGGGCTGCGGCTCGGGCTCGGGGATGATCGGATCGGGTGCGGTCGTTTCCTCGCCACCGTCTTCAACGATGGCTTCCAGCCCCTGTTCGAGGCGGGACGAGGATTTGAACAGCTTGTCCTTGAGTTTCGAGAAAAACGCCATCTTTGGTCTCCGCAGGTGTTCCCCTCACCTAATGCGGATTTACGGCAGTTGCAAAGGGTCAGAGAAATGCCGTCAGCAAACCGGCCTGTGCGCCCCAGTACAAGGCCCAGACCATATAAGGCGTGACCTTTTGGGCAGGGTGATCCGCAGGCAGCAGAAACTTTTCGGTCGCAAGGATCAGGTCCGACACGATAAAGGCCAGCGCAGCGGGCAGGGCCCATCGCAAGGCGCCGGTTTCGGGAAGCGCAAGCACCGCGATGCCCATCCCGAGAATGATCGGGATATAGCCCAGAACCGGCCCTTTGAGGTCGCCCGCGCGCGGGGCCAGCAAGGTGGCGGCGACGATACCAAGAAGGATCAGCGTCCAGAATACCGCAGGCCGGTCCAAGATCAGCGCGGCATCGCTGGACGGGTGGGTCAGAAACAGGGCGATGTAGGCCAGATGACCCGCCGCGAATGCGCCAATGCCCGCCATAAAGGTACTGTCGGTCTCGCGCGACAGCAACGCATCGCCGAGTGCGCAAAGGGCCAGGGCAACGGTCAGCAGCAGTGGGGCCGCGCCGAGTGCAGCAATCAGGGCCAACAGGGCAACCGATGCGGTCTTTAGAACCGTGCGCAGGGTGCCGGCCGGTCGTATTGTCATTGGCAGGTAGGCCACGGCGCAGGCTCCGGCGATCCAGAAGAGGGCGGCTGTCATGGAATTGTCCCTTTCGAATTTTCTGCAGCATCCTACTGGTTACGACGGCAACTCAACCGGTGACGTCAAGGCAGGCAGTCGCGCGGAAATGGGGATTGGCCTCGGCCATTCGCATCTGACAAAATGCCGGCATGCTGAGGTGTTTTGCGATTCTTCTTCTGATGCCTGCCCAGATGGTGGCAGCGCAAACTGCACTGTCTGGGGCCGAGTTCGACGATTACACACGCGGCAAGACTTTGTTCTACGGATTTGAAGGCCAGGTTTACGGTGTCGAGCGTTACCTGCCCAACCGACGCGTCATCTGGTCCTTTCTGGACGGTGATTGCAAGGAAGGCGTTTGGTATGAACGGGACGATCAGATCTGTTTCATCTACGAAGACCGTCTGGACCCGCAATGCTGGGTCTTCTCAAATTCGGCCGCCGGTCTGATCGCGCAGTTCGAAGGCGACCCGGCCAGCACAGAGTTGTATGAGGCCGAAGATATCGGTGAGGAGATGGTCTGCTATGGCCCCGATGTCGGGGTCTAGGCCACCGGGCGGCTCAGAATAACGAGCCCTGATCGGGCGCATCATCTTTCTGGGATTTCCTTTGGGACTGTTTTGCGGCCCCGGTCTGGCCGGTTGACAAAACGCCGTCGGCGAATTCGATCTGGAAGGCACTGTGTTTTGCGGCCTGCTCTTTGCTCGTCAGCACCTGATCGTCGGCGCGAACCACGGCATAGCCACGCAGTAGCGTCGCCTTATAGCTGAGGGTTTCACGCAAACGATCCGTCGCGTCAAGCTGTTGCCGCATCCGGTCAAGGCGTGTCGTCTGCGCTGTGTGCATCCGGTCGGCCAGCCGGTTCACGTTCTGGCGTTGCAGGTCGGTTTCCCGCTGGATCGGACGCAATGACAGGCGCGAGGACAGATTGCGCAGCGCTTCCTGCCGCCCCGCAACAAGATTGCGCAGCGTCGACGGGCGCAGATGGGCCGATAATTTGGCGACTTGCAGGTGGCGGTTCTGAACCCCACGCTGCAAGGCGGGCGTCAAACGATCCGCAATCAAATCAAGCCTTTGTCGCGGGGTGTTCAGCAAGCTGTCCGGGCGCGGCAGGGCGCGGGACAGATCACGCAGGCGCTGGGTGCGCCGTTGTACCGCGTCGGTCGCCGCGCGGGACAGGCGCGCGCCCTGTTCTCCGTTCCAGGCCAGCAGTTCCATGCGCACAGGTACAGCCAGCTCGGCAGCAGCGGTTGGCGTCGGTGCGCGACGGTCAGATACAAAGTCGATCAGCGTCGTGTCCGTCTCGTGCCCGACGGCCGAGATCAGCGGAATCTCTGACGCTGCGGCTGCGCGCGCGACATTTTCTTCATTGAACCCCCACAGGTCTTCGATCGACCCGCCGCCCCGGGCGACAATTATCAAATCGGGGCGGGGCAGGGCGCCACCGGGCGTCAGCCGGTTGAACCCGTTGATCGCGTTGGCGACCTCGGGCGCGCAGTTCGATCCCTGAACGGCGACAGGCCAGATCAGGACCTTGCGCGGAAAGCGGTCGCGCAGGCGGTGCAGAATATCGCGGATCACCGCGCCGGAAGGGGAAGTCACAACGCCGATGATCTGCGGCAGGTATGGCAGCGGCTTTTTCCGCTCGGGGGCGAACAGTCCTTCGGCCTCAAGCTGCTTTTTGCGCTTTTCCAGCAGCGCCATCAGCGCGCCCTGTCCGGCGACGGCGACCTCATCGACATTCAGGTTGTATTTCGATTGGGCGCCAAAGGCGGTCAGCCGGCCCGTTACGACGACCTCCAGCCCTTCCTCGGGAACGACGGACAGCCCCGAGATCTGACCCTTCCAGGTGGTACAGGCCAGCACGTTCCGGTCGTCCTTGATGTCGTAATACAGATGCCCCGAGCGTGCCTTGAACACGCGCCCGACCTCACCGCGCACACGGATTCGCCCGAACGTGCCCTCAAGCGTGCGTTTCACTTCGCCCGAGATGTCCGAAACGGTGTATTCAGGGGTGTTTTGGCCCGGGATCGGGTCGTCTAGCAGGTCGGACATTTCAGCGCCTTGTGTCAAATGCCCGCCCAGCTTAGAACGCCCCGAAGGCGAGGCCAAGCAGATCGGAGAGCATTCATGAACATCCTCATTCTCGGCAGCGGAGGGCGCGAACACAGCCTGGCCTGGGCGGTGTTGCAGAACCCAAAATGTGACCGCCTGATCGTCGCGCCGGGTAATGCCGGGATCGCACAGATCGCCGATTGCGCCGCGCTGGATATCGAGAATGGCGGGGCCGTGGTCAGCTTTGCCGAGGAAAACGCAATTGATTTTGTGATCGTCGGCCCCGAGGCACCGTTGGCCGCAGGCGTGGCGGATCGTCTGCGCGAGGCGGGGGTGCTGGTGTTTGGTCCCTCGGCGGCGGCGGCGCAATTGGAGGCGTCAAAGAGCTTTACCAAGGAAGTCTGTGACGCGTCGGGCGCGCCGACAGCCGCCTATGCGCGGTTTACCGAGGCCGCGCCGGCCAAGGATTATATCCGGGCGCAGGGCGCGCCGATCGTCGTCAAGGCAGACGGGCTGGCCGCCGGTAAGGGCGTGATTGTTGCACTGGACGAGCAGACCGCCTTGGACGCGATTGACGATATGTTCGGCGGCGCCTTTGGCGGGGCCGGGGCCGAAGTCGTCATCGAAGAGTTCATGGAAGGTGAAGAGGCGTCCCTGTTCGTTCTGTGCGATGGTGAGAACATCCTGTCGGTCGGCACCGCACAGGACCATAAACGCGTGGGTGAGGGCGATACCGGTCTTAATACGGGCGGCATGGGCGCCTATTCCCCGGCACCGGTGCTGAGCGCTGAGGTCGAGGCACGCGCGATGGATGAGATTATCCGCCCGACAGTGGCCGAGATGAAGCGTCGCGGCACACCGTTTCAGGGCGTTCTCTATGCCGGGCTGATGATCAAGGACGACCAGCCGCGGCTGGTCGAATACAACGTGCGTTTCGGCGATCCCGAATGTCAGGTTCTGATGATGCGCCTTGGCGCGCAGGCGATGGACCTGATGCACGCCGCCGCCGAAGGGCGTCTGGGCGAAGCGCGTGTGAACTGGGCGGACGATCATGCTTTGACAGTGGTGATGGCCGCGGTGGGTTATCCCGGTTCGTACGAAAAGGGCAGCATGATCAAGGGGCTGGAGGGCCTGCCCGAAGACAGTGCAAACATGGTGTTCCATGCCGGTACCAAATCTTCGGACGGGCAGGTCGTTGCGGCGGGCGGGCGAGTTCTGAACGTCACCGCGCGCGGCGATACATTGCAGGAGGCCCGGGACCGCGCCTATGCAATGGTGGATGGCGTCGACTGGCCCGAAGGGTTTTTCCGCCGCGATATCGGCTGGCGGGCGCTCTGATCAGAGCGCTCCCGCGCCCTGTCGCAGCATCACAGATGCAACGCCAAAGGCCTTGGGCCGGGCAGCCCGCTGGCGCGGGATGCGTCAGTTCCCGGGATTGCAGGTCATCGCCTGATCCATCGCGATAGGTGAATAGGGGCGTTCAATCTCTTGCTGCCACCCGTCGTCGTGCCGGACGACGACGATGTTTCGCCAATCCGCGCTGGCGACGACAAGCTCTGGCCCTGTACCGCATTCCCGCAGACCGCCGCTGATGAAATCTTCGCCGATCCGGTGGTTGGTCAGACCGGACAGCGAGGCGATTTCGGTCAGGTCACCCGTAGCAAAACGCCAGATGCGCAAGGTCTTGGCCAGATGCGGGCGATCAATATAGGCAATTTCCACATTGCCGTCCCCGTCCAGATCCGCCGCGCCAATCGGAGCGAGCCAGCGAAACCGGATGCCGATGGGCGGAGTGGCGGCGACCTTTGTACCGCTGGCGTCATAGATGGCCAGCTGGGCGCCGGTGCGGTCATGGGATTCGACAACCAGAGCCTCGAATGTGCCGTCAAGGTCGACATCCACCAGCCGTGGGGCGAGGTCTTCGAAGACCCTGTCCGGGGGCAGGCGGATTTCGAGAACCGATTGCTGCCCGGCGGGTTGTGCTGGTTGGTCTTGCGCTGCCGAGGCGGCCGCGACCGTCAGCTCTAGCGCGCCGTATTCGATGTTGTCCCCCAGCACCCCGTGCGCATAGCGCGTGGTGGGCTGCGTGTAACGGGCGCTCGTGATGGTGTCGGCGGTAACTGCTGGGCCTGCGCCGACCAACCACAGGCACAACACCAGCCGCGCGCCGCGTGCCCGATGACGCCACAGGCGGGCGGGCAGGCGCGGCGCTTTGAAACGCATCAGATCTGCTTTTCGGGCATCTGCACGACCAGACCGTCCAGTTCTTCCGTGACCTTGATCTGGCAGGTCAGGCGCGAACGGGCAGGGTCGGGTTCATAAGCGAAGTCCAGCATGTCCTCTTCCATGTCGTCCTTGCCCGGGATCTTCTCGACCCAGTCCGGGTGGATGTAGACATGACAGGTCGAGCACGCACAGGCGCCGCCGCAATCGGCTTCGATGCCGGGAATGTTGTTGTCGCGGGCCCCTTCCATGACGGTCAGTCCGTTGGCGACCTCGACTGTATGTTCGGTACCGCCATGCTCGACATAGGTGATCTTTGCCATTGCGTGCGTCTTCCTTTTGCGATGTTCGAATTCTTCCTTAGTCAAGGCATTTGGGTCTTACCAGCCTCATTTGCGACTCTGAATGCCGTGACTGGACTTTCCCTCCATTTGTTCTATCTTTGTTCTCATGCTTATTGCCCCTGTCCGCCCTACACAATCAAGCCGGGACTGGCCGCGCCCGCCCGCCTGTCTGCCTGCCCGGCAACTGGAATCCCCGCCCGAGGGCGCGCGCGTTGCCGTGGCGGGGCTGGTGATCCTGCGGCAGCGGCCGGGAACGGCCAAGGGGGTGATCTTTGTCACCCTTGAGGATGAGACCGGCATCGTGAACGTGGTGGTCTGGCGCAAGATCTACGAACAGTTCCGTCGCGCGGTGATCTCGGGGCGGCTGCTGCGGGTGACAGGGCGGATGCAGCGGGCGCATTCGGTGACCCATGTGATCGCGGAAGAGATCGAGGATATCTCGGGGATGCTGGATGTGCTGGTGTGGGGGAACGGGTAGGCCACCGGCGATTTTCAAGGACAGAGCGGGACGGCACAATTTGACGCCGCACCACGGATTTCGTCAATGTTTCGACAAAGTTGCGTGCATTTTGGTGTTCGATAATGAGGTTACTGTTATGCAAAATAGGTATTTGTACCGTCTTTTCAGACTGCGCAGGTTAATAGTCATCAGTCTGATCGTTTTCTTCGCACAGTGGGTCATTGGCTGGCAACTGTTCGGGCCATCCGAATTGCTGGCGCACCCGGTTGTGCGAGTTTCGGTTGCGCTGATTGGCACCTCAACAATCCTGGCCCTGGTGATCTGTTTCCCGCGCGTCTGGTGGGAAACCCTGTCAACAGCGCTGGTACTGGGGCTTCTCCTGATGCTGCTGCCACTCATCGAAATGATCCCCGAACTGGCGCCTGCAAAGAACGTTGCCAAGGCTGTTCCGTGGGTAATCTTCGGCACTGTGTTGGGTACAATATTTCTTTGGCTCGGTCTGAACAGATTGCCCGAAATACTATTGAAAATTCCGTTTGGGCTGGCGCACTGGACGTCTCGGGTCAGCTACGACATCCCAGCCGACAAAGCGTTCCAAATTCTCAAAACAACGCCCAACAGCGACGACGGGTATTATACAACCGGTCCGGTCGGTGAAGACGGGCTGTTTTCTGTATCCATGAAAACAAACACAGTAAATCCGGAAACTTACGAACCCGAAACCCAGGACCTGCGCTACAGGTGCAAAATTGAACAGGAGGGTGAAAGCCACCAAATTCTCTCAGTGTTCTTCATGATTGACGATGAGGCGAACGTAGATGTGGAACGTCTGAGCGTTCAGGCACAAGGAGAGAAAGCAATCTGCACGACGCGCTCGGTAAGAAGCAGGCGGAATATCTATGAAGACCTTGGGTTTTGGCTTCAGGATTTCGGAGGGGATCACCTGTACGGCAGGTTGGCGCGGTCAGACGGCAATAATTCAGTCGCGCTGGTTGATCTTCCTTATGTCTCACCGCTGGTTGGGCTGGCACGGTTTTTCGAACGTTTCAACGATCACCCTCAGAACCCAAACGGCGGTTCTATCTAACAGTGTTCCGCGCCTGACTGTGGATGAGCACCCCGGTGCCTTACCGCCGAAACAAAACCCCCTGCGCCTGCTTGTCCCGGTGATCACCGCGCAGTTCGGCATGCAATGCGCGCCCGGCCTGAACGCCGGGACGAGCGCTCACCGCCGCAAGCCAGCGGGTGAAGTGGGGTTTGTCTTCCAGCACCTGCTGCTGGCCTTCCCACAGGCTGGCCCAGCCCCAGATTGACATGTCTGCGATGGAGTAGAAATCGCCCGCAACGAATTCGTTGTCGGCCAGTCGCCGATCCAGAACGCCGTACAGCCGACCGACCTCGGTACGATAGCGGTCCTTGGGATAGGGCAGGTCTTGCGGCGGGTCCAGTTGTGGGGCGTATTTCAGGAAGTGATGTGCCTGACCCGCCATCGGACCGACACCGCCCATCTGCCACATCAGCCATTCTTCGACTGCAATCCTGTCACGCTCGGTCGAACCATAAAAGCGGCCGGTTTTGCGGGCCAGATACATCAGGATCGCACCGCTTTCGAACACGGATACCGGCGCGCCATCCGGGCCGTCCGGATCGACGATCGCAGGCATCCGGTTGTTGGGGGAAATCTTCAGGAATTCCGGATCGAACTGATCGCCCTTGCTGATATCGATCAAATGGGTGGTATATGGCAGCTCCATCTCTTCCAGGGCAATGGATGCCTTCCACCCATTCGGCGTGGGCCAGAAATACAGGTCGATCATGGTGTCTCCTCAGGTTGAGAAGATCATGAGGCTTTCTGTGCAAACGGCAAGAGGTGCTGCGGCCGGGGCAGGGCAAAAAGCCGTGACCAGCGGCGCGCAGACTGGTCCGGCACGCCACCGCGCAGCACTCTGAGGCTCAGGTGATCGTGATGGCGCAGCAAGGCATTGTAGACCCGAAGCACGCCGGGGCGTGTGTAACTGGACCAGTGGCAAACCCTGCGCTGAGGGTCGCCGATCGGGAACACCAAACGTGACAGGTGATCCAGCGTGTTCGGGCAGTCAATTTGCAGCGTCACGGCGTTTGGTGCCTGCAGCCCGACACCGATGCTGCGGTCTCCGCGCTGGGGCGGTTGGATCAGCCATTCATACATGAAGTCAAACAGATCATTTTCCCGGCTGGTCACGTTGATGAACTCGGCCTGACGGCCCGCCGGGGTGCCAAGTGCATCCAGCGTTCGGCTTTGATAGGCTGCGCCGGTCATCGAAATGATGCGGGTCAGCGAACCGGGCCGGATGTGATGTAGCGCCTCAAGCGCAAGTTCTGTGCCCATGGAATGCCCGATGAAATGGATGGGACGATTCGGGTTCAGTCGGCGCAGGTCGTGGATCAGGTCGGCAAGGGCACGCCCGGCTTCCACCGCTCGGCGGCGCGCAGCCCATAGCGGCCCCTGCGCATCCCAGCCAAATGCGATGCCCAGCCCTTCGTCGTCGAACCCGGATCCAAAGCCCAGTTGCTGCGGCCAACTGGGGCAGTGCCAGGGTACGGATGTCGGGTGCAGAGATAAAATATGCCGATGTGGACAGGCTTTGGCGTCATCGGGCCGGTATTTGTAACCGTGTGTCATGATGATCACCGGCCCCTGCGAATTTCGTGTCTGGCGCAGGGCGCTGCGCGGCGATCGGAGGCTGCGGTGCAGGGCGATGGTGTCGCCGATGGCATTGATCCTGACTACTGGCATGGTTCTGCCTCACACAAGATGTTGTGGCGCCGAATTGACATAACGCTATGACGCTTCGGTGAAAGGAAGGTTACAGATCCGTGACGTTGCACTTGTCAGGGTTGACGCGTTCGCAAGTGCGGCGTAAGGGCAACAGCATCACGTGGCGATTTGTTACCGGATTGCGGGCCACGCTAAACAACACCGCTAAAAGGTCAGGATGAAAGGCCCCTTTCGCTTGACCGCGTCTGGGGTTTTTTTGATGCCTTTGCCGGGCAAGGGCCGAGAGGAATGACATGAGCGAGAGCTGGAACAAACGCACCCAAGCCGTCCATGGCGGCATCCGTCGCAGCCAATATAACGAAGTCAGCGAGGCGATCTTCCTGACCCAGGGCTTTGTCTATGACACCGCCGAACAGGCCGAGTCGCGGTTCATCGAGTCCGGTCCGGATGAGTTCATCTACGCCCGTTACGGCAATCCGACCGTGTCCATGTTCGAACAGCGTATTGCCGCGCTGGAAGGGGGCGAGGACGCCTTTGCCACCGCTTCCGGCATGGCGGCGGTAAATGCCGCGCTGACGTCGATGCTGCAGGCGGGGGATCACGTCGTGTCTGCCAAGGCGCTGTTCGGGTCGTGCCTGTACATACTGGAAAACATCCTGACGCGGTTCGGTGTAGACGTCACTTTTGTCGACGGAACCGATCTGGACGCGTGGAAGGCGGCGATCCGGCCGGACACCAAAGCTGTTTTTTTCGAATCCATGTCGAACCCGACGCTGGAAGTCATCGACATATCAGCCGTTGCCGCGCTGGCCCACGCGGTCGGTGCGACGGTGATCGTCGACAACGTGTTTTCTACTCCGGTCTTTTCGCGTGCGATCGAGCAGGGCGCGGACGTGGTCGTGTATTCGGCCACCAAGCATATCGATGGGCAGGGGCGCGCCCTGGGCGGCGTTATCATTGGAACGCGCGAATTTATCCGCGGGACGGTTGAACCCTATCTCAAACACACCGGCGGCGCGCTGAGCCCGTTCAACGCCTGGATCATGCTGAAAGGTCTTGAGACGATGGCCCTGCGGGTCAATGCACAGGCGCAGACGGCCCAGACCATCGCCGAAGCGTTGGAAGGTCACGCCGCGCTGGAGCGGACACTGTATCCGGGATTGAAAACCCACGCTCAGAACGCACTTGTGCAATCTCAGTTGGGCGGCAAGGGCGGCACTGTTCTGTCGCTGGACATCAAGGGCGGCAAGGATGCGGCGTTTGCGTTCCTCAACGCGCTGACGATTCCGGTGATCTCGAACAATCTGGGGGATGCAAAGTCGATTGCAACACACCCGGCCACGACGACCCATCAACGGTTAAGCGATGATCAGAAACACGAACTGGGGATCACACCCGGTCTGATCCGGTTTTCTGTCGGACTTGAGGACGCTAACGATCTGCTTGCCGATATCAGGCAGGCATTGGACGTTTCTCAGCAATAGCATATCTTATTAATCCGGTAACAGGGTCCAAAGCCAAAGGTGGATGGCGCCGGTCCGGCGCCCTTCACCGAAATTCGATCCGGGCTGTGATTTGGCGCGTATACAGTTACACTGGAAAACGCGCCGAACGCGTATATAGTCCGGCGACCAACCCGAGGAGCCCCGATCGATGAACGTGCACCCCCGTGACATTGACGACGCACCTGACCGTGATGAAGCCGCATCCGCGCTGAATACCCTGCGCAAGTGGGCTGAAACCGCGACCGAAGCTGAAATCAGCCAGCTTGATCCCGCCATCGCACGGCTGGTACCGGGTCTGGTTCCGGTCAACTACCCGTCGTTGTCTCGGGACTATGCCCAGGATTTCAAGGTTGATGATGCGTACCGTGCGTCTCTGCCCGATCTCCAGAACGGGCCATCCAGCCTGATCCGTGGCGCAAGGCAGCAGATTCAGCATGTCGGGATCTCGAATTTCCGCCTGCCGATCCGATTCCACCGCAAGCATGGCGAAGACCTGACGCTGGAAACTTCTGTCACAGGCACGGTCAGCCTTGAGGCGGAAAAGAAGGGCATCAACATGTCCCGGATCATGCGTTCCTTCTACAAACACGCCGAGCGCACGTTCAGTTTCGAGGTTATGGAGGCCGCGCTGAACGACTACATGACCGACCTCGACAGTTTTGACGCGCGTATCCAGATGCGGTTTTCCTACCCGGACCGCGTTCAAAGCCTGCGATCGGGGCTGGAAGGGTACCAATATTACGACATCGCGCTGGAACTGGTTGAACAGAACGGTGTCCGCCAGAAAATCATGCATCTGGATTACGTCTATTCCTCGACCTGCCCCTGTTCGCTGGAGCTCAGCGAGCATGCGCGCGCGACGCGTGGGCAATTGGCGACGCCGCATTCTCAGCGCTCGGTGGCGCGGATTTCCGTTGTCGTGGATTGCGACGCGGATTGTTTGTGGTTCGAGGATCTGATCGCCTTGTGCCGCCGCGCCGTGCCGACCGAGACACAGGTAATGGTCAAGCGCGAGGACGAGCAGGCCTTTGCCGAACTCAACGCAGCCAACCCGATCTTTGTCGAGGACGCCGCCCGCCTGTTCTGCGCCGAGTTGCTGGCCGACCATCATGTCGGTGATTTCCGGGTTGTGGCCAGCCATCAGGAAAGCCTGCACAGTCACGATGCGGTATCGGTTCTGACCCAGGGACCGACCTTTGTTTCACCCAGTCTTGATCCGCGCCTGTTCACCACGCTTTTCCACGTCGGGTGATCGGACCGGGGCGTAGATAAGCCTCAAAACTGGTCAGACGGCGAATTTTTGCCGCACTGCAGCAGTATTTGCTGCGTGCGCACAGTTTTTCGCGCTAAAATGGCTTTGAATGCAGCCGTGGTGCGGCCGTTTCTTAGGCGTCCACACCACTCTGAGAGGAAGCCGAGACGTGCGACGCCCAGGACTGCAAGACATCGCATTCCGTCCGAAATCTCGGCACGGGCAGGGCCCCTCACTCATTTTTTGGTTGCATCGCTTTCACAGGAGAAATGACTAATGAATCCGATTACCCAGCCGCTGGAATTTCAGGCAGCCGCCATTCGCATGGCCGGTTACGCGGTTAGCAACCAAATGAAAATCATGCAGATTCTGGCGGTTTCTGCCATGGAGTTGCCGTTTGCACCCATGAACGCGCTGCATGCATCATCTTCGGTCCCTGCGACAGATACCCCCAAGCCCGAGTTCAAGACAAAGGCAAAACCGGCGGCACCTGTCTCCAAGCCCAAGTCAGCCCCGACTGCGAAAGCCAAGCCTGCGGTTCAGGCAAAAAGGACGGCAAAGCCAAAGGCCGAATCACCCGAGCCCGCCGCAGTAAAAACAGCAACAGCCAAGACCAAAGCGCCTGCCGCATCGGCCCCGGCGAAAAGCGCCGCTAAACCCGCTGCTTCACGCCCTGCCACTGCAAAGGCCAAATCGCCTGAACCGAAACCCGCCGCGGTGCGCACCCGTCGGGCGCCCGCGCCCAAGACACAGGCAGCCAAACCGGCAGAGGTGAAGACGAAAACCAAACCGGAGGTGACAAAAGCAACTGCTAAGCCTGCGGCACGGACTGTCGCCGCGAAACCGGCCGCGCCAAAAGCTGAGGCCGCGAAGCCGGCGCCCAAGCCGGAACCTGCCAAGCCCCAGGTCGTGAATGCTGAGACCGCCCAGAATTCCGCGCCGGTGCGCCGTACACGCGCCCCGTCCAAACCGCCTGCGATGCCTGAGCCGTCAGACAACACCGGCAAGTAAAACGGGACATCCGCTTGACTCAGTCGTGCAGGCGCGCCAACGCTGCGCCTCATGACGGACATGCGCCCGGTTGGATATGTGATTGGCCTGTTGGTCGCCATTCTTGGGGCGACCATGATGCTGCCCATGCTTGCGGATCTCATCGAAGGCCGGGGCGAATGGCATGTGTTTTTTGAAAGCGGCGTTATCACGATCCTGACGGGCGTCGTTCTGTCCCTCAGTTGTTCGAATGGCGTCGGCGAAGGACTGACGATCCGCCAGACCTTTTTGCTGACCACCGGTGTTTGGGTTGCGTTGCCGTTCTTTGGTGCCATTCCGTTTTTGTTCGGCGAAACCGAACTGCGTTTTGTCGATGCCTATTTCGAAGCGATGTCGGGTCTGACAACGACCGGTTCTACTGTGATCTCGGGGCTCGACGACCTGCCGCAGGGCTTGTTGCTGTGGCGCGGCGTGCTGCAATGGCTGGGCGGTATCGGCATCATTGTCGTCGCCATGGTGTTCCTGCCAGAGCTTCGGGTTGGTGGGATGCAGATCTTCCGCTCGGAAGGGTTTGAAACCATGGGGAAAATCCTGCCGCGGGCGCAGGAAATCGCGGGTCAGATTTCCCTGATCTATGTGTTCCTGACCTTTGTCTGCGTGCTGGTCTATGCCGGGCTGGGGATGAGCTTTTTCGACGCGCTCGTGCACGCGATGACCACCATCGCGACGGGTGGGTTCTCTAATTACGACGCGTCTTTCGGCACGTTTTCGGGACCAACGGAATATGCCGCTTCGGTTTTCATGATCCTCGCGGCGCTGCCGTTCGTGCGGTACGTACAATTTGCCAATGGCAACACGACATCGATTTTCCGCGACAGTCAGATCCGGGTTTTTCTGGCGACGATACTGGTTCTGGTTGTGATCATGGCGGTTTTCCTGACAACGGTCTTTCCGCATCACTGGGAACAGGCGATCAGGGAATCCCTGTTCAACATCACCTCGATCATTTCCGGCACGGGCTATGCCAGCGTCGACTATATGGGCTGGGGCAATTTCCCGGTCATGCTGTTCTTTCTGATCGGTCTGATCGGTGGCTGCGCGGGCTCGACCGCCTGTTCGATCAAAGTGTTCCGTTACCAGCTGTTGTTTGCGTCAATCAAAACGCAGATCCGTCGCATCCGGTCGCCCCATGGTGTTTTCACGCCACAATATGACGGTCGGACAATCGGCACGGACGTTCTGACCTCGGTGATGAGCTTCTTTATGTTCTTCGTGCTCTCGCTTGGGGTGCTGGCCTGGGCGCTGGCCCTGACCGGGCTGGATTTCATCACATCGGTCTCGGGCGCGGCAACCGCCTTGGCCAATGTGGGGCCGGGGTTGGGGGATCAGATCGGCCCAGCGGGTAACTTTGCCGGGCTGAGTGATACCGCCAAATGGCTGCTGTCCATTGGCATGCTGGTTGGTAGGCTTGAACTGCTGGCCGTTTACGCGCTGTTTACCGTCCAATTCTGGAGAAGTTGATGAAAAGACCCCTTGGTGCCCAGATCTCGCACATGTTGAAGGATCGGGGCGTTGACGTGATATTCGGCATCCCCGGCGTGCATAATCAGGAAATGTACCGCGGTATTGAAGAGGCCGGTATCACGCATGTTCTGGCGCGCCATGAACAGGGCGCCGGGTTCATGGCCGATGGCTATGCGCGTGCGACCGGCAAGCCGGGCGTTGCCTATGTGATCACCGGGCCGGGGCTGAGCAATATCATGACACCGATGGGGCAGGCGTATTCGGATTCTGTCCCGATGCTGGTGATGTCTTCTTGTCTGGACGACGCGCAAGTGGAACAGGGGCAGTTGCATCAGATGAAGGATCAGCGCGCCGCTGCCGAGACCGTGGCGGACTGGTCCCATCAGGCCAATTCGGCACAGGTGGCATACGCGCTGGTTGAGCGTGCCTTTGAAGAGTTCGAACTGTCCCGCCCGCGCCCCAAGCACATTCAGGTCCCCATCGCCCAGCTTGAGGCCGAGGCCGATCCGGCCCCGTTCCCGCATCAGCCTGGCCTGCGCACAAAGGCTTTGCCGCCTGACATAGCTTCGGTGATTTCGATGCTGAACATCGCGCGTCGGCCGCTTTTCATTCTGGGCGGCGGGGCGCGGTCCAACCTGTGGCGGCAAATTCTGACGCAGCTGGGCGCAGCCTGTTTCACAACCTACGCGGGGCGGGGGATGGCTGGGCTGGGATATGCGCTGGATTTCGGGGCATCTCTGCCGCGTCCGGGCAGCGCGGATATCATCGCGTCGGCCGATCTGGTGGTTTCTGTGGGCGCGGAGCTGGGCGAAGTCGATCTGTGGCGGAGTGAACTTGGGCATTCCGCCAATCTCGTGCGGGTCGATCTGGATCCGCAGGTCTTGTCCGACAGGCACAGGGCTGCGGTCAAGCTGCAGGCGGATGGTGAGAGCTTTGCCCAGGCGCTGTTGGCAGCGTCAGATCACGTCAAACCAGCGTCGAGCTGGACGACGGAAGAAGTCGCCGAGGCTCGCAACCGCTGGCGTGCTGAGATTGACGCGGAACGCCCCGGGATTATGCCGGTGATCGACGCGCTGCGGCAGGCCATGCCGCCGGACACCATGATCTATTCCGACATGACCCAGTTCGCGTATGTTGCCAAGGAAGTGTGGGACATGGCCTATCCGTACCATTGGCACCACCCGACAGGGTTTGGCACGCTGGGCTATGCTCTGCCCGCGGGAATAGGCGGCGCGGTCGCGCGCCAGGGCAAACCCACAGCGGTCATAGCGGGTGATTACGGGTTTCAATACACAATGATGGAACTGGGCGCAGCGGTAGAGCTGGGCCTGTCGCTGCCGATCATTCTGTGGGACAACGGAAAGCTCAAGGAAATTGAAGACAGCATGGTGCGCAGCCAGATCGCGCCAAACGCGGTCGTGGCGCACAACCCCGATTTCTGTAAGCTGGCCGAAGCGTTCGGGGCATTATCTGCCGCGCCAACATCACTGACCGAAATGCAGGACGCTGTTCGCACCGCATTTGATGCGCCGGTTCCGACGCTGATCCGGGTCACCCCCGATATACGGTAGGCACAAAAAAGCGCCGCCCAAAAGGGCGGCGTTTTTCGTTTTCAATGAACCGCCTTAGTCCCAGCAATGCACAAGAACGGTCATTCCGTTCGCGCGGCGGCTGAGTTCATTGGGCGAAATTTGGGTGGCCGACTGGCTGGATTGCCCGGACACGCCGGCCTTTGACAGGACTTCGTTCAGCCTGTCGACCGTGGCCGCAAGGCTGACCGAGGCGGGCAATGTGCGCCCTTCGGACGGCGTGGGCAGGAGCATTCCGACAACCTGACCACTGCCGTCGAATACCGGGCCGCCTGCGTCCCCCGGTCGCGCTGCCAGTTCCAGCCGCTTGACGCCGTCCTCTCCATTCAGACCGCGCACGTCGGTGATCTGGCCATAGGTCAGCGTCGGCGCGCCCAACGCACCCTGATAGGAAAAGCCCGACACCGCGACCTCGGCCTGAATCCGGGGTCTGTCGGCGCTGAATTCTGCGATGCTGATCGGTGCAAGGCTGCTGCTGGGCCGCAGGACCGTCACGCCCAGATCGGTATCTGTCCAGGCAACCTGCAATTCCTGATCGCCCTCCAGCGTGACCCGGCCGCAGCTTTCGGCCGCTTCGGCGACGGTCAGGACCGTGCCGCTTGCGTCCGTAAAGAACCCGGATCGGGACAAGCGGGGTTTGCGCACCTGAAGGCCTGCCACCAGATCGACGCGCTGCTCGGAATCCGCACCTGCACCGGCATCCAGAACGGCGTCACCGGGCGTGAAACTGGCCTTCATTGCAGCCAACACGCGCGCGCGGCGGGCTTCGTCCTCTTCGGGCCAGACCAGCGTAAAGCCCTTGATCCGACCGTCTTTCAGGGTGGCTTCAGTGTAGGAAACGATGCCGTTGCCACGACCCTCCAGCGTAAATCGATCGCGTCGCAATTCGCGGGCGCCGTCCAGCGGCACGATTTCCAGCGACTGCATGACTTCATACAGCGCGCGCAAGGTCGACCTGTCGCCATCCTGGCTAATGAGCAGCACCTGAGCGCCCAGATCGGACGACCCGGTGAAATGCGCGAACGGGGCCTCGTACCGGTCGAACGCCACGACACCCAGCGGCAGGTCCAGTTCAATTCCGGCCTGCGCGTCGGTGTATCGGTCCATGCCCACGCTGATCAGCGGCGCATTGTAATCTTCCATCAGCGCCTTGCGCTGCGCAGTGGTCAGAACGCCGGTCGGCTCGTACCCGTTAAAGCGTTGCCAGTCGCCCATCGAACGGCGCGTACCCTGACCGAATGCACCGTCGATCGTGGAATTGTAGAACCCGGCGGCCTGAAGTGCGGTTTGCAGGTCCCGACGCTCCTGCGCGGTCAAAAGACGTTCCGATCGCAGCGCCTGCGCGCGTGTTTCGTCCGTGGGTTGGGGTGTCAGCCCCGCGACCGGCGGTTCCGGCTGCGGTTCAGCCTCAACCGGTGGCGTGACTGTTCCCCGGTCCAGAATGTTAGCGCCGACAGGCCAGAACTGCTGACCGAGTGAGCTGGAAAAGGCGATAAAACTGTCCGAAGGGATCTGCCCTTCGGCGCGGTATACGCGCAGGACCTGCTCAGCATCGCTGCGCAAATAGGGGCCGATCAGGATGGCGTACCAGCCTGAATTCAGGCGAAACCCGTTCACGTCCGGCAGGGCGTTGGCATAGACCTGAGCCCGGTCCCGCGCCTCGCGCAGCGACGGCTGTGCTTCGACCTGGACCCAGACGGCCGCGTCCTGCTGTGCAAAAGCGGCCCTGACGCCGAAGAGGAAAAGTAACAAGAATACCGTGAATTTGCGTGTCATTGTCTGCCCGTGTCCGCAGTGTTTTAGCTTTGTCGCAGACTACGCGATTTGAAGGGGGGAACGCCATGCTTGGAATACGGGGAATTTCCAGTGTGGCGGCGCAGTGACAGCCTGAACGGATTGGCCCGTTGACGCCCCCTGGCCCCTTGCATAGGAAGGGCAAAACCGACCGGAACCGGGCGCGGATGTGCCCAAAGGGAATGTCATGACCGAACCGTCCAGCGCACCACGTTCTTTTCAGGAAATCATCCTGCGGCTTCAGACCTATTGGGCCTCGAAGGGCTGTGCGATCCTGCAGCCCTATGACATGGAGGTTGGGGCAGGGACGTTCCACCCGGCGACCACTCTGCGCGCGCTGGGGTCAAAGGCCTGGGCCGCGGCCTATGTGCAACCGTCGCGCCGTCCGACCGACGGGCGCTATGGTGAGAACCCCAACCGGTTGCAGCATTACTACCAGTATCAGGTGCTGATCAAACCCAGCCCGCCGGATCTACAAGAGCTGTATCTGGGTTCGCTGCAGGCCATCGGCATCGACATGGACCTGCATGACATCCGGTTCGTCGAGGATGACTGGGAAAGCCCCACTCTGGGCGCCTGGGGGCTCGGCTGGGAGGTTTGGTGTGACGGCATGGAAGTCAGCCAGTTCACCTATTTCCAGCAGGTCGGCGGCCATGACTGCGCCCCGGTCTCGGGCGAGTTGACCTATGGTCTTGAGCGGTTGGCGATGTATGTGCTGGGCATCGACCACGTGATGGACATGCCTTTCAACGATCCGCAATCGCCCAGCCCGCTGACCTATGGCGATATCTTCAAGCAGACCGAAGAGGAATACGCCCGCTGGAACTTTGACGTGGCCAATACCGAAGTGCTGCTGCGCCATTTCGAAGAGGCCGAAGCCGAGTGCGCCGCCATTCTGGCGCAGGAGCATGATGACCCTAAGACCGGCAAACGCATCGTGATGGCGCATCCTGCCTATGATCAGTGCATCAAGGCCAGCCACATCTTTAACCTGCTGGATGCGCGCGGCGTGATCTCGGTGACCGAGCGGCAGGCCTATATCGGCCGGGTTCGGACGCTGGCAAAACAGTGCGCAGACGCTTTCATGCTGACCGAGGCCGCCGGGTTCGAGGCCTGATGGGGCGCTCAGGCCAATCCCGGCAGCAAGACTTTCAGGCCGTCTGCGATCATGCTGATCGCAATGGCCGACAGGATCATGCCCATAAAGCGGCTCATGATGACACGGGCATTGTCCGACAACCGCCTGGCAAGGGCCGAGGCGTTCCAGAATGTGATGAACAGCAAAAACAGCACGGCCAGAAAAACGCCGGAATAGATGATTGCATCGGCAGGTTTGGAAATATGGTGCGCATACAGGATCAGTGTCGTGATCGTGCCGGGGCCCACCAGAATGGGAAAGGCCAGCGGGTAGAAGGCGACTGTTTCCGGGGCAGGGTAGGATTGCTTTTCCCCTTCGGTCCCGTGGTGCGAGCTGCTTTCGGTGCCGTTCAGCATGTTCAGCCCGATCATCAGAACGACCAGTCCGCCGGCCACGCGCAGGTCATCCACGCTGATCCCGAACAAGCCCAGCGTCTGATTGCCGATGGCGGCGAAGGCACCGCCAAGGATCAGACAGTAGGTGGCTGTTTTCGCAGCAACTTTCCGTTGATCAGCCGGGGTCAGGCCGTCGGTGACGCTCAGGAAAACCGGCAGGTTGGTGATCGGATTCATAATCGCAAACAGCGCACCGAAAAACCCGACAGCAAGGGTCATGTCCATTCGAAAAGCCTTGTTTCCACCTGTATCAGTTTGGAAACTGGCGCATTTTTCGCGAACTTGAAAGAGGCAGCTTGACAGGGATGATCAAAAGATGACCGGAAAACTGCTTGCCATCATTCTTCTTGTGTCTGCGGCACTGGCTGGTGCGGGTATGTATTACCTGCAGGTCTACGGGTTTTACTATGAAGTAGCTGCTCAGCCCGGAAAGGATGTGGTTCTGCTGCGCAAGGGGGCTTATAGCCCCGAACCGATCAACTACACAGCGTTTCAGGCAATAGACGCCGACAGTTCACCGATCCGGTACCGGGCCTGTTTCGAGACGGATCTTTCGGCCGACGACCTGAGCGCGTTTGTTCCAGCAGAAGACCCCGAACCCCTGACGGCCCCGGGGTGGTTTAACTGCTACGATGCCGAAGCGGTTGCCACGGCTCTGAAATCCGGGCAGGCACGGGCGTTTCTTGGGCAGAAGAATATCCACTATGGGGTCGACCGGATCGTCGCCGTAACACAGGACGGCAGAGGGTTTGTCTGGCACGCGCTGAACAATTGCGGTGAAAAGGCCTATGACGGAACCGTCGTGGGTGAAGAATGCCCGCCTAGGCCCGAAAGCTGAGGCAACATGGTTGAGGCGATGCTTCAGATCCCGGATTTTCTGACTGCCACGCTTGGATTTGCGGTGTACCTGATCGGGGCCGAGATCAACGCGCGGGTCTCGGTATTGCGCCAGTTCAACATACCCGAACCAGTCACCGGAGGGTTGTTGGCGTCGGTCGCATTGCTCATTGTGTATCTTGTCTGGGGCATCGAACTGACCTTTGGACTGACGGCGCGGGATTTCCTGCTTGTTGTTTTCTTTGCCGGAATCGGCCTGAATGCCCGCCTTTCCGATTTAATTTCCGGCGGCAAGCCTCTGTTTTTGCTACTTGTCCTCACTTTGATCACCATCGTTGCGCAAAACGTGGTCGGGGCCGCTGGCGCGGTCGCATTCGGGTATCCTGCCCAGTCCGGGGTTCTGTTTGGGTCCGCCTCACTGATCGGTGGCCACGGAACAGCCATTGCCTGGGCTCCCGAGGTAGGTGCCGCAACCGGGTTGGACGGTGCCACTGAACTGGGGGTTGCCGTGGCGACCCTGGGTCTTGTTCTCGCCGCGCTGGTCGGAGGGCCGATTGCCCGCCTGCTGATCGAAGGGAAAGGGTTGACCCCCGATCGCCCGAACGAAGAACATACCATCGGCGTGTCGGGAAGCCCGGGTGAAGCAGCGCTCAGAATTGATCACCTGACGATCATGCGGGTGCTGCTGTACCTGAACATCGCCATCATCTGCGGGTATTTTCTGAACGAGGTGATCCGTTCCGCCGGGCTGAAGCTGCCGCTGTTTGTGCCCTGTCTGATCATGGGGATCATCATTGCCAATCTGCGCTCGGCGCTTGCGCCAAGGGCGCCTGCGGTGTCACGCACGCCCGCGCTGGCACTGATTTCCGAGTTCTCTCTGGGTGCCTTTCTGGCCATGTCGCTGATGAGCCTGCAACTCTGGACCATCGCCGAACTGGGCCTTGCCATCGTGGTCATCATGACGGCGCAGACAGTTCTTGCGGTGGTCTTCGTGATCTGGGTGCTGTTCCCGATCATGGGCGGCAATTACCGCGCCGCCGTGCTGGCCGCCGGGTTTGGCGGGTTCGCGCTGGGCGCAACTCCCACCGCGATTGCCAATATGACCGCCGTGACCAAGCGATATGGCCCGTCACCTATTGCCTTTATCGTGCTGCCCCTTGTATCCGCATTCTTTGTGGACATCGCCAATGCCATCGTCATTCAGACGATCGTTTCATTCTAAGGACCGACAATGCCCGACCTGCTGATCGAACTGTTTTCCGAGGAAATCCCCGCCCGTATGCAGACCCGCGCAGGTGAGGATCTTAAAAAGCGGATCACCGATGGTCTGGTCGAGGCCGGTCTCACCTATGCCGGGGCCGCAGCCCTGACCACGCCACGCCGCCTGACGCTGGCCATCGACGGGTTGCTGGCCGAAAGCCCCACGATCCGCGAGGAACGCAAAGGCCCCAAGGTCGGCGCGCCGGACAAGGCCATCGAAGGTTTCCTGCGCGGTGCCGGTCTGACCCGTGACCAGCTTGAGGAACGCGATACGCCCAAAGGCGCGGTCTATTTCGCAGCAATCGAAAAACCCGGCCGTCCGGCAGCGGAAATCGTGGCCGAGGTGCTTGAGGCGACGATCCGCAACTTCCCCTGGCCCAAGTCGATGCGCTGGGGCGGTGGCCCGTTACGCTGGGTACGCCCGCTGCATTCGATCCTGTGCATCCTCAGTGATGAAGCCGGCACGCAGGTGGTGCCGTTGAATATCGACGGCATCAAGTCGGGCGATACAACCGAAGGTCACCGTTTCATGGCGCCGGATCGGTTCCCGGTGACGTCGTTCGAGGATTACGCTGCCAAGCTGAAACGCGCCTTTGTCGTGCTGAACCCTGCGGATCGCGCCGAACATATCTGGAACGATGCCCAGAACATGGCCTTTGCCGCCGGTCTGGAAGTGGTCGAGGACAAGGGCCTGCTGGCCGAGGTGGCCGGTCTGGTCGAGTGGCCGGTGGTGCTGAAGGGGCGGATCAATGAGGAATTCCTCGAACTGCCGCCCGAGGTGCTGCAGACCTCGATGAAAGAGCATCAGAAGTTTTTCTCGGTTCGCAATCCCAAGACAGGGCGGATCGAACGCTTCATCACCGTCGCCAACCGCGAAACCGCCGACAATGGCGCGACCATTCTGGCGGGGAACCAAAAGGTGCTGTCAGCCCGTCTGGCCGATGCGAAATTCTTCTGGGAGAACGACCTGCGCGTTGCCAAATCGGACATCACCCAATGGACCCGCGCGCTGGAGAATGTGACTTTCCACAACAAGCTGGGCACGCAGGCCGAGCGCATCGAGCGCATCGCCGCGCTGGCCCGCGAACTGGCGCCGGTGACCGGCGCGGATGCCGATCAGGCCGAGAAGGCCGCGCGTCTGGCCAAGGCCGATCTGAGTTCCGAGATGGTTTATGAATTCCCCGAACTTCAGGGGCTTATGGGGCGGTATTACATCGAAGCCGCAGGCGAGGATGCTGCTGTGGCCGCTGTGGCGCAGGAACATTACTCGCCGCTGGGACCGTCGGATGACGTACCGACCGCGCCGCTCTCGGTGACCGTGGCGCTGGCCGACAAGCTGGACACGCTGACCGGGTTCTGGGCGATTGATGAGAAACCGACCGGGTCGAAAGACCCGTTTGCGCTGCGTCGTGCGGCGCTGGGGGTTATTAGGTTGGTGCTGGAAAATGGGTTGCAGGGTTCCATGAGACTTCTCGCTTCCCAAGCTACCTATATCCTCGCCTTCCTCGAAGCGTCCAGGGGCACACGTGCCTATGAAAGGATCGTCGCCGAAGGAATTGGTGGCGAGCAGTTTGAAAAGCACTTCCTAAAATGGCTTTCCGGAGAGTACGACGATAGCCTCACAGCAGAAAAAGTTTCCGAAACCGATCACTATGAAGAGCAAGTTGGAGACTATGTATTCTATACGATATTGGACAAGTATCGTGAACTGGATGCAACGGGTGAACTCCTCACCTTCTTCCACGACCGCCTCAAGGTTTTCCTCCGCGATGAAGGCATCCGTCACGACATCATCGACGCCTGCATCGCGATGGACGGCAATGACGACCTCAATCTGCTGGTCAAACGTGCCCGCGCTCTGAACGCGGTGATTGCGACTGAGGATGGGGAAAACCTCGTGCAGGGCTTCAAACGCGCCAACAACATCCTGACGCAGGCCGAGGAGAAGGACGGCGTTGAATACTCCTATGGCGCGGATGTGAAATTCGCCGAGACCGACAGCGAAAAGGCGCTGTTTGCCGCGCTCGACGCGGCGCAGGCCGACATCGCGCCGGCGCTGAGGGCTGAAGATTTCCCGAAGGCCATGGCCACAATGGCCGCCTTGCGCGGCCCGGTTGATGCGTTCTTTGACGAAGTTCAGGTGAACACCGACAATGATATCCTGCGCCGTAACCGCCTGAACCTGCTGAGCCAAATCCGGCAGGTATGCTCCAGCGTCGCCGACCTCAGCAAGATCGAGGGTTGATCCAGATCGCCCTTGCGCCATCGGGGCAGGGGCTTATGCTGCGGTGAAACCAAAAGGTGCCGCAGTGCAGAATAACCCGCATACCACGCTGATCACGTCCTCCGCGCCGATTGCCGCCAACACTCACGGAGGGCGCGCCAAATGCCTGCAACGGCTTGTTCGGCTTGAGATGCCGGTGCCGCGGACCGTGGCTTTGTCCTTCGATGCGGTACAACGGATCGCGGACGGGCATATTCCGGATATCGAAGCCATCGTCGAACAGTTCGACCAGACCGCGCTGCTTTGCGTCCGGCCCAGTTCGGAAGATCCCGACTGGGGCGGTCCCGGAGCCATACTGAATATCGGCATGAACGACGCGCGCTATGTCGACCTGTCGGATTCCATGGGCGTCGAGGCCGCCGCCGCGCTGTATCTGCGCTTTGTTCAGAGTTTCGCGGTGCATGTTGCGCGTCTGGATGCGGATGTCTTCGACGACATCGATGCGGACGGGCGAGAGGGCCTGCAACAATCGCTGCGGGCTTACGAGGACGAAACCGACGAGGCCTTTCCGCAAGACCGGGGCGAGCAGTTGATCGCTGTGCTGCGGTCCATGGCCCGGGCCTGGGACGGGACCTCGGCCCGATTGCTGCGACAGGCCAAGGGCGCACCTGCGGATGCCGGGCTTGGGCTGGTCATACAAGAAATGATCCCCGGCGTCGGTCAAGGGGAGTGCGGCTCCGGTGTTCTGCAACTTGTCGATCCCACAACCGGGCTGCCGCAGTTGACGGGCCGCTATCTGAGCCAAAGCCAGGGTCGCGATGCGCTGGGTGCGGATGTCGCTGCGCTGTATCTGGAAAAAGACCCGCGCGGAAAGTCACTGGAGGAGGTCGCGCCGAAGGCGTTTGCGGACGTCAAGGCGCATGCGGCGCTGATGCGGACCAAACTGCGCGAAGAGATGCAGGTCGAATTCGTTGTCGAAAACGGCCACGTCCACATTCTGGACGGTGTGCGCGTGCAGCGCAGCGCAAGGGCGGCAATGCGGATTGCCGTGCGTCTGGCCGAAGACGGCATCATACCGGCGCAAGAGGCGGTGATGCGCGTCGATCCCCATTCCCTGAACGAATTGCTGCACCGTCAGGTCCACCCGGAAGCCCGCCGCGACGTGCTGACGACAGGGATCGCAGCCAGTCCGGGTGCAGCCTCGGGCAAGATCGTGTTCACTGCCGCCGAAGCGCAGGCCAGTGCCGCACGGGGCGAGCCTTGTATTCTGGTCCGCCGCGAAACCTCGCCCGAGGATGTGCGCGGAATGCATGCGGCCGTGGCTGTCCTGACCGAAAAGGGCGGTATGACCAGCCATGCTGCCGTGATTGGGCGCGGGCTGGGTCTGCCTTGCATTGTCGGTGCGTCCGAGATGCGGTTTCAGACCAAGAAAAAGCTGCTGACCGCGCCGGACGGCCGCGTGTTCAAGACCGGTGACAAACTGACGATCGACGGCACGTCCGGTCAGGTGCTGGCGGGACAGCCCGCCATGCTGGAGGCTGCGTTGGATGACTGTTTCCAGACCCTGATGGGGTGGGCTGATGCCGAGCGCGACATTGCCATCCGGGCCAATGCCGATACGCCCGCCGATGCGCAGACCGCGCGGAATTTCATGGCAGAAGGCATCGGCTTGTGCCGGACCGAGCATATGTTCTTTGATCCCGGTCGTCTGATCGTGATGCGCGAGATGATCTTTGCGCAAACCTCTTCCGGGCGGGCGGCGGTTCTGGAACGCCTGTTGCCCATGCAGCGCGATGATTTCGTGCAACTGTTCAGGATCATGGAAGGGCAGCCCGTCTGTATCCGCCTGTTCGATCCCCCGCTGCATGAATTCCTGCCCACCACGCGCAGCGGACAGCGTGAACTGGCCGAGGCGCTGGACCTGCCGGTTTCCGACGTTGAACGGCGGGTCGCCGCCATGACGGAATACAATCCGATGCTTGGCCTGCGCGGCGTCCGTCTGGGAGTGACGGTCCCCGAAATTTACGACATGCAGGCGCGCGCGATTTTCGAGGCCACGCTCGAAGCCAGCAAGGACGGCGCGCCGGTCGTGCCCGAGGTCATGATCCCGCTTGTTTCGGCCAAGCGCGAGGTCGAACTGGTCAAGGCGCGCATTGACTCGGTCGCTGCCGCGGTCGCGTCCGAGCGCGGGGTCGAGTTCGAATACCGGCTTGGCGTTATGGTTGAAACCCCGCGTGCATGTCTGCGCGCGGATGAGATCGCGCCGCAAACCTCGTTCCTCAGCTTCGGTACCAACGACCTGACACAAATGACCTATGGATTGTCGCGGGACGACGCGGGACGGTTCATGTCGGCCTATGTCCGCCAGGGCGTCTTTGTCGAAGACCCGTTCCATGTACTGGACCCGGACGGTGTTGGCGAATTGCTCAAACTCGGGGCCGAACGGGGCCGTCTGGCCCAACCGGATGTCACGCTTTCGGTTTGCGGAGAGCATGGCGGCAACCCCGAATCAATCGCCATTTGCCGCGATCTCGGGTTCGACTATGTGTCCTGTTCCCCCTTCCGGGTACCCGTCGCTCGGCTGGCTGCCGCTCAACTGGCGATTTCGTCCAGACTTGGGGGTTGACAGCGCCCTTTTACCCTAGGATTAGTGGTTTTTGAAACGCACCGTCGCCAATTTATTTTGGCGCTACGGCGATTTTCCACTTGCGTTTTCTTCAGAACTGGACGTCCCAAGTTTTATTCGGTATGAGCCTCGTCGCGCCCGCCGGGGGAGGGTTCGGCGCGAAATGTGCCTGTGCGAGGTTATCTGATGCTACGATATATACTGGCTGTTGCCACGATGGCAGCAACCGCGCTGCCGAGTGCGTCCTATGCCGAACGTGAAGCGACCGATACTGCCAAAACCGAGCTGGTTTCGCGAAGCGGTCTGCCCGGTCAGAATTTTCGCGACTACCTGAATCTGTTCAAGCCGCGCAAAGAGCTTGAGCCGAAAGAGATATCCTATTCGAAGGCCTGGCTGGATCAACAGCCTGCGGCCACCGGGGATGAACATTTCAAATGCTTGGCCGAAGCGCTGTACTTTGAAGCCCGCGGCGAAAGCGTGCGCGGTCAGTTTGCCGTGGCCGAGGTTATCCTGAACCGGGTCAAAAGCAGCCGCTTCCCAAATTCTCTGTGCGGCGTAATCAAACAGGGAACGGGCAAGAAATATCAGTGCCAGTTCACCTATACCTGCGACGGGTACAAGGAAGTGATCCGCGAGAACAGGGCCTATGAGCGGGTGGCAAAGGTTGCACGAGCGGCCATTGACGGCGTTGCTCAGGAAATGACCGAAGGCGCCACGCATTACCACACGACGGCGGTCCGTCCGTCCTGGTCGCGGGTCTACAAGGAAACAGCCCGCATCGGCGTGCATATTTTCTATCGCCACAACTACCGGACAGCGAGCAACTGATTGACGCACCCGCGCTGGAACCCTGATGGCGCGGGGCGGATTGTGACCTATGTTGCGGGCCAGGAGGCCCGCAATGTCATTTTCGCGTAGAGGATTTCTGCAATCGGCAGCCGCCTTGGCGGTGCTGCCCGGTGCTGTCAGGGCGTCGGGTGCTGACCTGATTGCGCAGGCGTCCGAACAACAAATCGCACCGGAGGGATTTCCGCGAACGCCGGTCTGGTCCTATGGCGGGACAGTCCCGGGAACCGAAATCCGGGTACAGCAAGGCGCGCGCGTGTCCCGCAGGTTGGTGAATGATCTCCCGCAGCCCACAACCGTGCATTGGCACGGTATCCGGATCGACAACGCCATGGACGGTGTGCCTGGTCTGACGCAGAAGGTTGTCGCGCCGGGCGAAAGCTTTGACTACGACTTTGTCGTTCCGGACGCGGGAACCTATTGGTACCACGCGCATAACCAGTCGATGGAACAGGTGGCGCGCGGGCTCTACGGGCCGCTGATCGTCGAAGAGGCGGACAGCCCGGATGTGGACCGCGATCTGACGCTGATGCTGGATGACTGGCGTCTGGACCCTGAAACAGCGCGGATCACGGATGATTTCAGCAATGGCCACGATCTGAGTCATGCGGGGCGGTTGGGGAATCTTGTCTCTGTCAACGGCCGGTTCGACCCTGCCTATCCCGTGAATGCCGGTGATCGCCTTCGTCTGCGCCTGATCAACGCCTCGAACGCCCGGATTTTCGATCTTGCGCTGGATGGGCTGGCTGGATGGGTGGTGGCGCTGGACGGAATGCCTTTGGCTGTACCACAGCCAGTCACTGAAAGCTTTCCTCTGGCACCGGCGCAACGTATCGACCTGATATTGGATGTAGCGCAGGGATCGGCCAAGGATGCGAACCTGATCAGCCTTGAGCGCGACGGCGGCTTTGGGCTGGTGCGGTTCCCGGTCACTGGCCCGCCGTCGGCCACCGTCCGGACGGGGGTGTCGCCCTTACCAGCGAATCCGATGCCTGATCTGATGCTTGAAGGCGCGCCATTACACCAGATGGTGATGCAGGGCGGCGCGATGCGGTGGCTTGAGGCCGCGAAGCTGGGTGAAGCGGAACTCTCTGGCCGCGAACTGGCGCAGCTCGGGCGGTTCTGGGCCCTGAACGGTTACGCCGAGCGGCCGAGTGACCCCTTTCTGGACGCTGAACTGGGCAGCACGCACAGGATCGAGTTCGTCAACGAAACGGTCTTTCCGCATGCCATGCACCTTCATGGGCACCATTTCCGCCTGATCCTTGCGAATGGCAGCCTTGGACCATGGCGCGATACGGTTCTGATTGAACGCGGCCAAACCCGGCAAATCGCACTGGTGGCGGACAATCCGGGGGATTGGTTGCTGCATTGCCATATGCTTGGGCATGCCGCATCGGGAATGATGAGCTGGTTTCGGGTTACCTGACGCCGCATTAGATGGCTGGAAAGGCGCTTGTTGCAGTGCTATACGCCCGCGCATCGTTTAGTTTTGGGCAGCAAAACCCATCAAGCCCGAAAAGGTTCGCCGCATGAGCTCTGAAATCCGCCTTGCCTTTGCGCACCCGTCCGAACGGTCCGAAGCGACCGCGACGCGTGGCCCGCTTGATCGCATATCGCTGCGCGACCACATCGTCGAGGTCGAGATCGGTGCTTTTCAGGCCGAGCGTGGAACGACGCAGCGCATCTGCTTTAACATCGTGGTCGAGGTCCGCCCGCTGACAGACCCGATTGACGATGACGTGGATCGTATCCTGTCCTACGACCGCGTTACCGAAGCTATCGCCTATGAGCTGGCGGCCGAGCGTCTGAACCTGCTGGAAACACTGGCAGACAGGGTAGCGGAACGAATTTTGCTTGAGCCTCAGGCGGTAAGGGCTTTTGTCAGAATAGAAAAGCTGGATCGCGGCCCCGGAGCGCTGGGGGTCGAGATCGTGCGTGGCAAGGACAACATTCACCACGATATGGTCGAGGAAGAACGCCCCCATCCGCGCCTCGTGTTCCTGTCTAACGAGGCGATTGCCTCACCAAATCTGACCGGGTGGATTGATCAGCTGGAAAACCGGCAACGTCCCTTGATCCTTTGCGTTGGTGCGGCTGACATGGCGGTTCCGCAGACCGGCCATGCGATGACCCAGCGCCGGGTCGACCTGCTGGCAATCGAACAGAACGCCTGGGTTTTGGCGGCACGGGATCACCGTTGCGTGGTGGTATCGACGCGCACGGAACTGGATTGGGCGATGAAGAATGGCCAGATCTGCGTCTGGGCTCCGTCCAAGATTGTGCTGGATGCGGTCGACGGGCCTTCTGCTGCGCCGTCGGACGCGGTTGCCCTGGCGGCGTGGTTTGCGGCGACCTTTGAAGCCAGCGAAATGATGGTGATCGGCGGTGCCTTGCCGAACGCGCCGAAAACGCCGCTGCGCGCGGTCTCGGTGGATCAGGCGCAACTGTGACCAAATATTTCCAGCCGCTGGTTCAGCACGGGCTGATACGCCCGGCCGGGGCGGTGCCTCTGGCCGGTCAGGCCCTGTGGTTTACACAAGCCATTCGACTTTCACGTACCGAACCCCCTCGGGTCGTCGAGGCACAGGATATTCCGGGCGAAACGTTGGATCGGTTGACCCGTACCCGTGCCGACATTGCCGGGCTGGCCATGACTCACCCGCAGATCATGGGCATCCTCAACGCCACGCCCGACAGTTTTTCCGACGGGGGCGTGCATAACTCGGTCGAGGCCGCGCTGTCCTCGGCGGAAAACATGGTGTCCCACGGTGCCACCGTTCTGGATATCGGCGGTGAGTCCACCCGTCCGGGCGCGACCCTGGTGCCCGAGGACGAGGAAATCGCCCGAACGATTCCCCTGATCGATGCAATTCGCAGCAAAACCGGAGCGTTGATATCCATCGACACCCGCAAAGCCGGTGTGGCGCAGGCGGCGTGGAATGCGGGGGCCGGGCTGATCAACGATGTTTCAGGCTTTACCTTTGACCCGAACCTCGCGCCATTCTGCGCCCGTATTGGTGCGCCGGTCTGCGTGATGCATATGCAGGGCGATCCGGCCACGATGCAGGACGACCCGCAATACGACGACGTCCTGCTGGATGTTTATGACTTCCTCGAAGGGCAGGTGGCCCATCTGGAACAGCTCGGCCTGACCCGAGACCGGATCGTCGTTGATCCCGGCATCGGTTTCGGCAAGACCGAGGCGCACAACCTGACGCTTTTGCGAAACCTCAGTCTGTTTCACGGATTGGGCTGCCCGATTCTGCTGGGCGTATCGCGCAAGGGCTTCATCGGTCAGATCGGCAAAGAGCCGCGCAAGAATGCGCGCGCTCCGGGTTCAATTGCCGTTGCATTGGCCGGATTGTCGCAAGGCGCGCAGATCGTGCGGGTTCATGATGTCGCCGAGACAGCTCAGGCCTTGCGCCTTTGGGCCGCCGTCCGGTAATCCGGACGCAGGCAAGAAGAAACGGAGTGACACCTATGCGCAAGCTGTTCGGAACCGACGGGGTGCGGGGCACCGCCAATACGCATCCGATTACGGCCGAGATGGCCCTGCGCATCGGCGCAGCCGTGGGGCGGTATTTTCGCCGGGATGCCTCAAGCGCACACCGGGTTGTGATCGGCAAAGACACGCGCCTGTCCGGTTACATGCTGGAAAACGCGCTGACAGCGGGGCTGACCTCGACGGGCATGAATGTGCTGTTGCTGGGGCCTGTGCCGACGCCGGCGGTGGGGTTGATGACCCGCTCGATGCGGGCGGATCTGGGTGTCATGATCTCGGCCAGTCATAACCCGGCCGAGGATAACGGCATCAAATTCTTCGGCCCCGACGGGTACAAGCTGTCCGATCAGGCCGAGATCGACATCGAACATCTGATCGAAGCAGGCGTCAAACCCGCACAGGCACAGAATATCGGGCGTGCGCGCCGTGTCGACGATGCACGGTTCCGCTACGGTGAGCGGGTCAAGTCATCCTTATCGCGCGATCTGCGTCTGGACGGGCTGAAAGTGGTGGTCGATTGCGCCAACGGTGCCGCACACCGCACCGCGCCAGAGGTGCTTTGGGAACTTGGCGCTGAGGTCATTCCGGTCGGTGTTGCGCCGAACGGCAAGAATATCAACCAGAATTGCGGCTCGACCAAGCCCCGGCTGGCCGCTGAAACCGTTGTTGCCCATGGCGCTGACGTGGGGATCTGTCTGGACGGGGACGCCGACCGCGTCGTAATGGTGGACGAGCATGGTCAGGTGGCCGACGGTGATCAGGTGATGGCGTTGCTGGCCACCAGCTGGGCCAAGGCGGATCGGTTGGCGGGCGGCGCTCTGGTCGCGACGGTCATGTCGAACCTCGGGTTGGAAAAACACCTTGCTGCGCAAGGGCTGCGGCTGGAACGAACCGCAGTCGGTGACCGTTACGTGGTTGAGCGGATGCGGGACGGTGGATTCAACCTTGGAGGCGAACAGTCGGGCCATATCGTGATGAGCGATTACGCCACGACGGGCGATGGTCTTATGGCCGGTCTGCATTTTTTGTCCGAGATGGTGCTGACCGGTCGCAAGGCGTCCGAACTGTCAGTGCAATTCGAAACCGTTCCGCAATTGCTGAAGAACGTGCGCTATGGCGAAGGGCAGACCCCGCTTGAGGCCGCAAACGTCAAAGCGGCCATTGCCGATGCCGAGGCACGTCTGAACGGGCAGGGGCGGCTGTTGATCCGCAAGTCGGGCACCGAACCCCTGATCCGCGTGATGGCCGAATGTGAAGATGACGTGTTGTTGACGCAAGTCGTGGACGGCATCGTGGCCGAGGTCGAGGCAGTCGCCCGTTAACGCCCAATCAGCATCTTTCTCAGGCTGAACCACTGGCTGATGGCGAGCCCGGTCAGGATCATGGCCAGCGCGATGTAGAACCGAAGCGGCAGCGCCTCGGACAGGACCCATGCGCCGAAGACCATTGACCAGATCGGCACCTGATAGTTGACCAGCGTCAGGAAAACCGACCCGGCGCTGCGAATGATGGACACGCGCAGCAACGTGGCGAAGGCTGTTGGCACAAGGCCCAGAACCAGTATGGCAAAGCTCGCGCGGTTTCCCTGCCAGCGCGGCATCCCCTCGGTCACAAACATGATCGGCAGCAGAAGAACCGCCCCCACGACCAACGTCAGGGCGGCCAGAACGACGGGATCTATCGGCGGGCAGCGGCGGGTGAAGATCGACGCGCAGGCATAGCACAGCGCGGCACCGACGCAGGCCAGTTGCGCCAGGGGTTCGGTCCCTTGCCCCAGTTGCGCCAGCCCCGGCCCGATCAGTACCAGAGCCCCCGAAAACCCCAGCGAGACGCCGACAAACCTGCGTGCGTTCATCGGTTCGTCGGAAAAGAAATGCGCCAGCGGCAACACCATCAGCGGAATTGCAGCCATCGAAAGGCCCGCAAAGGCCGAAGGTACATATTGCTGTCCCCAGCTGAGCAGTACAAAGGGCAGCGCCGTCGAAAGAATGCCGATCACGACGATCGCCCACCAAAGCGCGGCCGAGTTGTTTGGCATCCGGCGTCCGGTCAGGGCCATCAGGCCCAACAGCGTGACCGCGCCCAAAGTGGTTCGGGCCGTTGCGACGGTGATGGGCCCATACCCTTCCAGCGCCATTGTAACCACCATGAAGGTGCCGCCCCAGATCAGACCCAGGGTTACAACGCCGCTCCAGTCGCGGGGTGTGGGAAGATCGACCATCAGAGCCTCGTTTCAGGGGGCGGGACGAAAAAGGGCGGCCAATCCGGCCGCCCTTTCGATGATGAATGACCGGATCAGTTCTTTTCCTGATCGACCAGCTTGCCGGCCGAAATCCACGGCATCATGCCGCGCAGTTTCTTACCGACTTCTTCGATCTGGTGTTCGTCATTGGCGCGGCGCGAGGCTTTCAGGAAGGGCTGACCAACCTGGTTTTCCAGCATGAAGTCGCGGACGAACTTGCCCTGCTGGATGTCGTTCAGAACCTCTTTCATCGCCTTCTTGGTCTGCTCGTAGGGCAGGATGCGCGGGCCGGTGACATACTGGCCGTATTCAGCGGTGTTCGAGATCGAGTAATCCATGTTCGCGATGCCGCCTTCATAGATCAGGTCGACGATCAGTTTCACCTCGTGCAGACATTCGAAATAGGCCATTTCCGGCGCGTAACCGGCCTCGACCAGCGTTTCAAAGCCACACCGGATCAACTCGACCAAACCGCCGCACAGAACTGCCTGCTCACCGAACAGGTCGGTCTCGCACTCTTCGCGGAAGTTGGTTTCGATGATGCCAGAACGGCCGCCACCGATAGCCGAGCAATAGGACAGGCCGATTTCCAATGCCTTGCCGGTCGCGTCGGTGTCAACGGCCACCAGACAGGGCACGCCGCCGCCTTTGACATATTCGCCGCGCACGGTGTGGCCGGGGCCTTTGGGGGCCATCATGATGACGTCGACGCCTTCTTTGGGCTCGATCAGACCGAAGTGGACGTTCAGGCCGTGGGCAAACGCAATGGCCGCGCCGGGCTTGATGTTGTCATGCACGTACTTCTTGTAGGTCTCGGCCTGCAGCTCGTCGGGCATGGTGAACATGATGACGTCGCACCAGGCGGCGGCTTCTGCGATGCCCATGACCTGCAGACCTTCCGCTTCGGCCTTCTTGGCCGAGGCCGAGCCTTCGCGCAGAGCAACGACCAGGTTCTTGGCGCCCGAGTCGCGCAGGTTCAGCGCATGAGCGTGGCCTTGCGAGCCATAGCCCAGGATCGCCACTTTCTTGTCTTTGATCAGGTTGATGTCGCAGTCGCGATCGTAATAGACGCGCATGTCGCCGGTCCTTTCTGTTGCATTTGCTGAGGTTCTACTGAGAGTCTTCGGGGATAGCGATGGGTTTTCCCTTGAATAATTCCAGATGGCGTGAGTATTTATTCGTCAAAACCTGAAAAACAGAAAAAATCATGCTCGATGATGTAGACCGCCGAATCCTGCGCCATTTTCAGGCCGATCCCAGCCTGTCCACCGCCGAACTGGCCGATCTTTGCCGGATCAGTTCCAGTGTCTGCTGGCGGCGGGTTGAGAAAATGCAGGCGTCCGGGATCATTCAGGGGCAGGAGGCGGTCATTGACTGGGCTGCGCTGGGATATGCGGTCGAGGTGTCCTTGCGCGTGACGCTGGACAAGACTCAACCGCGCGCGTTTGACGAGTTTATGGCCGCCGCGCGGCAGGTGCCCGAGGTGATCGAATTGCAGACCTTTCTGGGTCGGGTAGATGTGCGCCTGTCGGTGCTGGCCCGGGATATGTCCCACTATCAGCAGCTTTACCGGGATCGCATCCTGACCCTGCCGCATATCGCCGATATCGAGGCGCTGATGCACATCGCGCGGGTCAAACGTGATGAGGTGTTGCCGGTATGACGGAACTGGACGAACTTGACCGGAAAATCCTGCGCGCGCTGGCCCGGGACGCGGCGCAAAGTGCCGGGGCGCTGGGGCGTAAGCTGGGGCTGTCCCAACCTGCAACCTGGCGCCGTATCCGCCGGCTGGAAAGTTCCGGGGTGATCAAGGGTCGCCGGTTACGACTGAACGCCGAAGCGCTTGGCTTTGGTGTGACGGTGTTTCTGGGCGTCAAACTGGCACGCAAGGGCCAGATCAGCCTCGAAGACTTTGAACGCGCCGTCAGTGCGATCCCCGAAGTGCAGACCGTCGAGCACGTCTTGGGGCTTTACGATTACCGTCTGCGCGTCGTTGCACGTGATTTGGCCGATTTTGAACGGGTCCTGCGGCGGCGGATCATGACATTGCCCGGTGCAGGGGATGTCGAAGCCAACGTGCTGCTCAGCGAGGAACGCTTGCCCGGCCCCATCGGTTAGGGTGATTCAATACCTGGTGCGAATGCAGAAGCCGGGATGGTGGGTCATCCGGGCAAAGGTCATCGGCGCGCCGTTTTTCCAGGTTGTACGTTCGAGCTGAATCATCGACGTCCCGGCCGTCGTTCCCATGAACTCTGCCAGTCGCCCGTCCGCCGAGATCGCGCAAAACGCAACTTCGGCCTCAGTAAAGGGGGCGGCGTTCAAAAGCCATTCATGCGGGCCGTGCGAATTGAGGTCAGCGTGTTCGACCTCGGGCACGGTTTCGATATTGATCCAGCGTTCTTCCAACTGAAAGGGCCGGTTATCCGCATAGTGCATACAAACCACGTGAAGCACACGCGCCTCGGGCGCGACACTGAGTTGTGACGCCAGCCAGCCGGGGCTGACGACGATATTGCGCTCGACCAGAGCATAGCGATAGGTCGAGTTCTGGCTTTCGACGGTCTGACGGGTCAGGGAAAATTCGAGCTTGGCGTGCTTGCTGGGTTCTTTTTTGACCCGCGTACCACTTTTGCGCTTACGTTCCACGAAACCCTGATCGGCAAGTTCGCGCAGGGCCCGGTTTACAGTTGCGCGCGCGCAATGAAACTCTTCGGCAAGCTGGGTTTCGGTTGGCAGCAGCGACCCCTGAGGCCATACACGGCTTTCAATCCGTCTTTTGACTTCGTCGCGTACAACCTGAAAACTAATCCGCTTTTGCGCTGTCACGAGAGGAAATACCTTTCTTCTACAAAGTGAATGTATCTGTTCAGAAACACGTAAGGGTGTAAAGGGGTGGTGACCCTGTTTGGCGTCAAGTAGTAATCTAATTGGCCCTTTCAGGGGTTAATATTTTGTTAGTAAACTATATTCCGTTGGGTCAATTGTCGCCGAGCGATGGGGGCTTTACGATCTCTGGTAAAGGGTTCAGAAATTCTGACGACACTTGGAAAGGACAGAGTATGCCGGCGTTATTGGACGGGATTGACCCAGACGGGTTGGAAGAATTTTCGGTGGTATTTACGGATCGGTCCCTGAACCACATGTCCGCACGGTTTCAGCAGGTCATGCGGGATATCTCGAGGATGTTGCGGGATGTCTACAACGCAGACTGCGTGGCCGTGATCCCCGGGGGCGGAACCTATGGGATGGAGGCCGTAGCCCGGCAGTTCGCGCGCAACGCCAACGTTCTGGTGGTTCGGAACGGGTGGTTTTCCTACCGCTGGAGCCAGATCATTGAATCCGCAGCGCTGACCGCATCTGCAACCGTTATGAAGGCGCGCCAGACCGGCAATATAAGCCCGTCGCCGTTTGCCCCGGCCCCGATCGAAGAAGTCGTCTCGGCGATCCGCGAGCAGCGCCCGGATGTCGTCTTTGCCCCGCATGTCGAAACTTCGGCCGGGCTGATACTGCCGGATGATTATGTGTCCGCCATGGCGGCCGCAGCGCATGAGGTCGGCGCGTTGATGGTTCTGGATTGCATCGCGTCTGGCTGTGCCTGGATCGACATGAAAGCCACCGGAGTGGACATTCTGATCTCGGCCCCGCAGAAAGGGTGGAGCGCATCCCCCTGCGCAGGTTTGGTCATGTTGTCCGAACGGGCCGAGGCGCGGCTGGAAGAAACGACGTCGGACAGCTTTGCGGTCGACCTGAAGAAATGGCGTCAGATCATGCAGGCTTACGAAAACGGCGGGCATGCCTATCATGCCACTATGCCGACGGATGCGTTGATTGCGTTCCGCGACACGATGGTCGAGACGCGCGATTATGGTTTCGAAAAGCTGCGCGATGCACAGTGGGCTCTGGGTGACGGAGTTCGGATGATGCTGAAGGAAAAAGGTGTGGTCTCTGTTGCCGCCGATGGGTTCGGCGCGCCGGGGGTCGTGGTCAGCTATACCTCGGATCCCGAAGTTCAAAACGGCAAGAAATTCGCGGGCCTCGGCATGCAGATCGCGGCCGGCGTACCCCTGCAATGTGATGAGCCCGAGGGGTTCAGCACCTTCCGTCTGGGTCTGTTCGGCCTGGACAAGCTGTATGACGTTGACGGCACGATCGCCCGGCTCAGACGCGTGCTGGATCAGGTTCTGTAATTCCGATAGTGACCTGAGGGCCTTAGCGCACGCCGAGGCCCATCTGCATCAGCGTCTTGCGCACTGCCGGCAAGGAATAGAGCGCGTTCAGACCCATCGCCCGCACGTCGCGCAATGGCCGCGCTTCGATCATTGAGGCACGGTTCAGCAGGTCGATGCCCTTGACGCGCATCTCGATCTCGGTGTGTCGCGCCTTGTGATACGCCTCCAGCATCTGCGCATCGCCCAGCCCGTCAGGTCGGGCCTGTGCTAGATCCAGAAGACTGCGCAGATCGCCCAATGACATGTTCAACCCCTGCGCGCCGATGGGCGGTACGACATGCGCGGCTTCGGCCATCAGGGCGATCCTTTCGCCCGACAACCGTTCTGCCGACTGGCTTATGATCGGCCATATGGTCCTGCGTGAGGCGAGTTTCAGCGGTCCGAACAGCCCGCAGGATCGTTCGGTCATCAATGCCTCGAATTCTCCGGCCTCTGTATTCAGAAGTTCAACTGCACGGGGTCCACGTTCCATCCAGACAATCGCCGAAGACGGCTGCCCCTGCCAGTCGGGCAGAGGGACCAGCGTGAACGGCCCGCCCGAGCGATGAATCTCGGTCGAGACATTGTCATGTGGGATTGGATGGGTGACCGCAAAGGCCAGCGCCTTCTGGCCATAGCGGGTGGTGCGAACGCTGATCCCCGCAGCCTCGCGCATGGGTGAGTTTCGACCGTCGGCGGCAATCACCAGCTTGCAGTGTACGCGACTGCCGTCGCTCAGCCCCACGCGCGCCTCGGCGGTGCGGGTGAACAGGCTGACCGTGCCGGTGCCAGGACGGAAATCGACATTGGGCAGTTCGGCCAGGCGCGCCACCATCTCGCGCCGCAGCAACCAGTTGGGCAGGTTCCAGCCAAAGGGCTGGTCCGAGATATCGGCTGCATTGAAATCCCGCACCACGCGCGGTTCCGGCACATCGCCGCCCGCGTCCACGATGCGCATGATTTGCAGGGGGGCTGCGTGTTTAATCAGCCTTTGCCACAGCCCGCATTGGTCCAACAATCCGTGCGCGGGTTGCAGAAACGCCGTGGTGCGCAGATCGGATCCGTCGACATCGCGTTCTGTGATCGGGGGCGCAGGGTCGACGCAGATCACGTCGAACCCGGCCGTTCCAAAGGCCGCGGCAGCGGTCAGCCCGGCGATCCCGCCGCCGGAAATCAGGATGTCGCAGCTGTCAGTCATGGCCATGGTCTCCGTGTTTCGGGCAGACCCTAGTTCCGATTGCGTCCCGGCACCAAGTGACATCCTGTCCCGTGTATCAACCGCGTGAAATCAGGATGAGGATCAGGAACACCACGGGCACCATCAGGACGGCCGGGATATACAGGCCCGGCAATCCGAACAGCAGGGCCGAGCATCCCCACATGCTGAAGATTGCAATGGCGGTGTAACCCCAGTCCTCGGCCTCACCCTGGGCGGCGTCACGGGCCATCCAGCCAAACAGGGGAATTGCAAACAACAGGCGCTGCCAGAAGGGCAGGCGCCGAGGCATCTCGATCGCACTCATGGGGGTCTCCGGTTCTGTTCGTCGCTGCAGCGCATATAGGGGCGATGCTGCACACGCAGAATGAGCAGATCGTCGCAGTGCGTCAGCCTATCGCAGGCGGGCCAGAAACGCGGTCAGGTCGTCGGTGTGGTGGTGAATATGGTCGGCCTCATGCGGCTCGGGCGCGACGTGGACGGTGCGCATTCCCATCTCGTGCGGGGCAGCCAGGTTGCGCGGGTCATCCTCAAACATCGCCGCCTTTTCGGTGTCGATCCCATCCTGTTCGAAAACCGCCTGAAACGCCGCTTTTTCCGGCTTGGGGCGATAACCCGCATGCTCAACCCCATAGATCGCATCGAACAGCCCGCTGAGGCCGCGCGCCTCTAACACCCGTTCGGCATAGGGTGCGCTGCCGTTGGTGTAGACGATGCGCCGTCCGGGCAGGGACCGGATGTGGTCGGCCAGTTCGGCGTCCGGATCCATGTGGCTCATATCCACCTGATGGACTGCGTGCAGATAGGGGTCCGGGTCCAGATCATGTTCGGCCATCAACCCGGCCAGCGTGGTGCCGTATTGGCGCCAATATTGCGACCGCAGACGATCCGCCTCGGCCCGGTCGACGCCGATGGCCTGAACCACGTAATCCGTCATCAGCACCTCGATCTGATCGAACAGGCGCATATGCGGCGGGTAAAGCGTGTTGTCGAGGTCGAACACCCATTGGGTGACGTGAGCAAAGGCAGGTTTGACCATGGCTTGGGTTTAGGCTGCTGCTGCGCGGTTTTCAATGCCGCACTTGATCCAAAGGGCATGTGACGGATAGACATGTCCGAACGAGGAGACAAACAACCCGATGCGCCAGTCCAGACAGTCGAACAAAGACGCCTACAGCCTTATTCTCGAAGCGATAGATGTGGGCGTGTACAAGCCCGGTGACCGTCTGGTCGAAAGCGAGCTTGCCGAGCGGTTCGGCGTGTCGCGCACACCGATCCGCGAGGCTTTGCAGCGGCTTGAAACGCAGTCCTTGCTGGAACGGGACGGTCGGTCGCTGATCGTTGCCTCGCTGGATCACAACCAGATGGCCGAGCTGTATGTTGTGCGGCGCGAGTTGGAGGGTCTGGCGGCGAAACTGGCGGCCAAACATGCCACCGAGGAAGAGATCAAAGTGCTGCAGGACATGGTCGAGGCCGATGATGCCCTGGTTGATGATCCGGGCGCGCTGTCGCGGGCAAACCGGCGGTTTCACGAGCAGATTCATCTGGCCTCTCACAACCGGTATCTGGTGCAGCAACTGGACCTGGTGCACCGGACCATGGCGCTGATGGCGACCACGTCTCTGGCGGTGCAGGGGCGCGGGGAAATCGCCCAAAGCGAGCATAAAGGCATTGTCGAGGCGATTGCCGCGCGCGACGAAGAAGCCGCCGAGCGTGCGCTCAAAGAGCATATCTCGGTCGCATTCATGACGCGCCTGAAACAGGACGCGGTCCGGCGGGAAACGTGAAAGCTAGGGCGAGGGGGTTTCTTCGCCGGCCTGACCGTGTTGGGTTTTGTCCCAGAAAAACGGATTGATCGCCAGTTCCCAAAGCGCCTTGTACGCGGCCAGAACTCCAAACGGGAAATACAGCGGCATTGTCGCGACGAAGGGCAACAGGAACCGTTTTTCACGCGCGAATACCGCCAATATTCCGACGGCGGCATTTGTGATCTCGGCACAAATGAACAGGACAATCAGGGCGCGAATTGCGCCGTCCGAATGGACTGACTCCAGCATTCCGGGCAGGCCGAGGGCCGACAGCCAGAACAGCCACAGGACCGGCGCCAGCAGGAATTGCCCGACCGTGCCCAGAAAAAACGCCTGGACCCCAAGAAACCTGAATAACCCGAGGTCATTCAGCAGACGTCCGGGCGCACGCATGTGAACCAGATAGGTCACCATGAACCCTTTGAGCCAGCGCGACCGCTGTCTGATCCACGGCCATGCCCGGAAATTCGCCTCTTCAAAAGTGGTCGTATCCACCATTTCGGTGCGATATCCTGCCCGGCTGAGGCGCACCCCGAGGTCGGCGTCTTCGGTGACGTTGTGGGCATCCCACCCGCCCAGTTCCAGAAGTTTGTCGCGGCGGAAAAAGAATGTGGTGCCGCCCAGCGGGACAACCAGCCCCAGGCGCGCAACGCCCTGAAGTACGACGCGAAACCAGCTGTTGTATTCGATGGTAAAACAGCGCGACCGCCAGTTCGTACGCGGATTGTAGTAATCCAGAACGCCCTGCAGGCAGACGACACTCTCGTCGGCCTGTGCGAAGTGCCGCACGACCCGCTCAATCTGATCCGACTGGGGTGCGTCCTCGGCATCCCAGACCCCAAGAATTTCCCCCCGGCAAAAATCCAGCGCGTAATTCATTGCGCGGGGCTTGGTTGTCAGGCCATTCAGTTCAGGGACTTCGACAATCCTGATCCAGCTGGGCAGATCGATTTGGGCAAGGGTGGTCCGGGTGACATCATCAGTGGCCTCAAGCACCAGAATGACATCCAAAAGCGCCTTCGGGTATGTCATCCGTTGCAGCCGCTGGATCAGGACCTCAGCGATTTCCCTTTCCTTGTACAGTGGAACCAGAACGGACACACAAGGAAGCGCAAGCGGCCCGCCGGGTTCCGGTGCCTTTGGCGGGCTTATGACCGAGTGATGAAAATACGCCAGCAGTCCGGCCAGTCGCAGCGTCATGAACAGGATCAGTGTCCCCGCCGCCGCGGCGACCAGAGATGCCAACCCAACCCGGGGAAAGGCGCAGAACAGCAATATCAAGCCAATCAGCGCCGCAATGGGACCGGAGCGTGACCGTAATGTCCAGGACCGGCAACTTTGGTCCGCGTCCACGCGTGTTTCGGCTCCTTCAGCGAGCGTTTCTGAAAACACGCGGGCGATTGTGTCGTCGATCTGATCCGCGGTGGCAAGTACGGGAACAATTCTATGTTCAACGTCCGCCATTCCCGCAAGAATCTCGGCAAACCGATCCGGGCGCGCGGTTGCCACCAACAGTACCGAGCCCTCGCGTTTCCAGGGGACGACGTTGTGCTTCAGCCAGAATTCGACCGGCTTCATACGGCAGAGGTCGTCGCTTGGGGGATCGCGGCCAAGGTCGGCAATTGGCAGGCCGCTTTGGTCCGACAGCGCGTCAAGAACGTCCGCACGGTCGACCAGACCTTCTGCCACCAAAATCTCACCCAACGGGGCCTTTTGCCAGGATTGCATGAACAGTGCTTCGTCAAGCTGTGCCTTCGTGATCAGCCCGCGCGCAGTCAGACAGGCCCCCAGCGGCTTGCGCTCTGGCGCGGGTATCGGCGCAGCGCGCGCGAAATGCTGCAGGTTCAATTCGACCATAAGGAAACAACCCTGACGCGAGATCCACGTGTCAGGGTTGTTCAACTAGGGTTAACAGCGGGTTAACCTTGTTCGTGCGGGTATTTATGCCTGCGCTTTTTGATCTGCCATTGCTTTGGCAAAACGTTCGAAAAGATAGAAACTGTCCTGCGGACCGGGCGAGGCTTCGGGGTGATACTGGACCGAGTAAACGGGCCGATCCGTCATGCGAATGCCGCAGTTCGATCCGTCGAACAACGAACGATGGGTCTCAACAACCCCCTCGGGTAAAGATTGCGCATCGACCGCAAACCCATGGTTCATCGAGGTGATTTCAACCTTGCCGGTCTCCATGTCCTTGACCGGGTGGTTTGCGCCGTGGTGACCGTGGTTCATTTTGACCGTCTGACCACCCAGAGCCAGTGCCAGCATTTGGTGCCCGAGGCAGATACCAAAGACGGGCAGGTCGGTGGTGTCCAGAACCTCTTTGATCATCGGAACGGCATATTCTCCGGTAGCGGCCGGATCGCCGGGGCCGTTTGACAGAAAAACGCCATCGGGATTGTGCGCCAGCACGTCAGCAGCGGTCGCTGTCGCCGGCAGCACGGTCACGTCGCAGCCAGCCGAGGCCAGGCAGCGCAGGATGTTGCGCTTGGCCCCGAAATCAACGGCCACGACTTTATGCGTTGGGGCTTCCAGACGGGTATAACCGTCCGGCCAGGCCCACCGCATCTCGTCCCAGCGATAGCTTTGGGCGCAGGTGACGTCTTTGGCCAGATCCATGCCTTCCAGACCAGCGAAACCGCGTGCCGCGGCGACCAGAGCGCCGATGTCGAAATTGCCGTCGGGATCATGGGCCAGCGCCACATGCGGCGCGCCCTGTTGGCGAATGGCGCGGGTCAGGCGGCGGGTGTCCACACCACCGATGGCGATACGGCCGCGACGGGCCAGCCAGGTCTTCAGTTCTTCGGCCGAGCGCCAGTTCGACGGCTCGGTCGGATCCCACTTGACCACCATTCCAGCCGCGACCGGATCGCCGGTTTCGTCATCCTCGGGGTTCACACCCACATTGCCGATATGGGGAAAGGTGAAGGTCACGATCTGTCCGGCGTAGGACGGGTCTGTCATGATCTCCTGATAGCCGGTCATCGCGGTGTTAAAGCACAGCTCGGCCACGGTCTGGCCGGTGGCACCAAAGCCCATCCCGTAGAACAGTGTTCCGTCGGCCAATGCCAGACATGCGGTGGGCTTGGACGGGGCGTTCTGGGCCATGGCGCGACTCTCCTGCAGGGTAAATCGGCGCATACCTAAGGGGGTTGTGGCGCTGGGTCAAGTCTGTTCAATTTTTGGGCTATTGTTGAAAATCAATCACTTAGCAGTATTCACCCCCGGTTGTGTCGCGCTTTTTGTTTCGATATGGTCGGGGTTCCTTTGCCATGGGGATGGACAGATCATATGGATATGCGATCACGGGTGAATACGGCCCTGAAGCAAGCAATGAAAGACAAGGATGCCGAACGTCTGTCGACGTTGCGGCTGATCAATGCCGCAATCAAGGACCGCGATATTGCCACACGCGCGTCGGCCAACGAAGAGGCCAAAGGCTGCGGTGATGCAGAGGTTCTTGAAATCCTTGGGAAAATGACGAAACAGCGCAAGGAAAGCGCGCGCGCCTACGAAGAAGGCGGACGGCTGGACCTTGCGGAACGTGAACTGCGCGAAGTTGAAGTCATCGAAGAATTCCTGCCCAAGCAACTGGATGATGACGAGGTAAACCAAGCCATTCAGACCGCGATCACTGCCACCGGTGCAGGGTCGATCCGGGACATGGGCAAGGTGATGGGCGAACTCAAGACCCGCTATACCGGCCAAATGGACTTTGGCAAGGTTGGCCCGATGGTCAAGGATCAGCTTTGTTCGGCGACGAACGGCTGCTGAAGACCTACAATTCAGGCTAAGACAGTTACTGCGCGACCACCGGTTCGCGCAGTTTTCGTGTCAGGTCGTCGTACAGCGCGATACGCTCGTCCTCGGACAGAAACGCGCCGATCTCAACCTCGCGGCCGTCTCCGGTCAGGGTAACGTAATTTGGGACCGGACCACCGTGCTTGTGCATTTCGGGTCGGGCCCAATACCGGTTGCAGGTCCATTCCCGACGGCCTTTGCGCGGGTGATGCTGAACCAGTCGTGCCTGCGTTCCGGAAAGGGTCAGAACCTCGAACATGCTGCGCGAACGGTAGTTGGCCTGAATGGCCACCCACAAGCCCAACACCGTTATCAGTAGGAAGGGCAACAGCCCCCACAACAGCACCGAACCCAGGACCGCAAGCAGGGGCAGCAACCCGAACAGAAAGACAGAAAAGACGACCCGTATCGCCCAACGCCGGGACAAGGAGTTATGCGGCCACAGGCGCAACTCCTGCTCTGATTTCGACGTCTGATTCCATCTGTAGGGCATAGTCAGAAAATAGCGCATTGCCGCCATGTGTCGACGCGGGAATGATCAGACGACGTGACCGACGCGCGCCCACGACAAGGCATCGTCCAGCCGATCGTCGCCCCAGAATACCTCGCCCCGGACGACGAGGCTGGGTGCGCCAAACACACCCAGTTTGGTTGCCTGTTCGGTTTCCGCTTCCAGCGCGGCCACGGTGTCGGGACTGCGGGCCCGAGCAAGGATCAGGCGCGGGTCCTGCTGACATCTGTGCAACGCTTCGGTCATCGCGGTTTCGCTGCCGGCTTCAACGCCTTCTTCGAACCAGATGCGGTAGAGGGCAAGGGTAAAGTCCTTGCCCCAGCCATCCCCCATACCCAGCAAGGCAACCTGATTGGCGAGCGGCAGATCCGAGATCGGGTAGGGGGCCGGAAGCTGGGCGTGAATATGGTACTTTGCCGCCCGACGCTCGATATCGCGCCACATATAAGCGGATTTCACCGGCTTTCCTGCAAAGGGAATATTCTGCTGTTCCGACATCACGCTGCGCACGTTGAATGGCCGCCAGGTGACCGAGGCGTCATGCTCATTGCACCAGTCTTCCAGCCGCATGATGGTCAGGAAACTGTAGGTGCTTCCAATGGAATACCAAAAATCAATTTCGGGCATCTGATCGCTCCGATCCCAGAGTTTCGAAGGGTATGATACCTTAATTCGGTCGGATTTTCGATCTTCGCCTGAAACGGGGGGCGGGGCAGAGGGTCGTAAAGCCATTCAAAACGAATGGATTTGGTTGGGAACGACGACTGGGCCGCGCATCAATTCCCATAAAAACAAAGCCCCGCACAAGGCGGGGCTTTGAAGGGTTTTTCCGAACGGGGGATCAGTGCGCGTGGCCCTTGTCCCAGTCTTCCTGCTTTGGCAACTGCTCGAACGTGTGTTCGGGCGGCGGCGAGGGCAGGGTCCATTCCAGCGTATCCGCGTATTCGTTCCAATAGTTGTTCTCGGTCACTTTCGCGCCACGGAACAGGGCATAGAACACGATGCCGAAGAACAGCAGGAACGAGGCGAAGGACACGAACGCACCAATCGACGATACAAAGTTCCACTGGGCAAACGCCTCGGGGTAGTCGATGTAGCGGCGCGGCATGCCCTGACGGCCCAGGAAGTGCTGCGGGAAGAAAGTCAGGTTGGCGCCGATGAAGAACATCCAGAAGTGGATCTTGCCCCAGAACTCCGAGTACTGACGGCCTGTCATCTTACCGAAGTAGAAGTAGACACCGGCAAAAATCGCGAACACTGCACCCAGTGACATCACATAGTGGAAGTGCGCAACAACGTAATACGTGTCGTGATAGGCGCGGTCGATACCGGCCTGCGACAGCACCACACCGGTCACACCGCCAACGGTGAACAGGAACAGGAAGCCGAAGGCGAACAGCATCGGGGTCTTGAACTCGATCGAGCCGCCCCACATGGTCGCAATCCACGAGAACACTTTAACGCCGGTCGGGACCGCGATTACCATCGTGGCCAGCATGAAGTAAGCCTGCTGACGCAGCGACATGCCAACCGTGTACATGTGGTGCGCCCACACGACAAAGCCCAGCACACCAATTGCGATGATCGCCCAGACCATCGGCAGGTAGCCAAAGATCGGCTTGCGCGAGAAGGTTGCGATCACGTGGCTGATGATGCCGAACCCGGGCAGGATCACGATATACACTTCGGGGTGGCCGAAGAACCACAGGATGTGCTGATACAGGATCGGGTCGCCGCCACCGGCCGGGTCAAAGAAGGTGAAGCCAAAGTTGCGGTCCATCAGGAGCATGGTGATTGCGCCCGCCAGAACCGGCAGCGACAGCAGAATCAGCCACGAGGTGACAAAGATCGACCAGCTGAACAGCGGCACCTTGAACAGGGTCATGCCCGGGGCACGCATGTTCAGGAAGGTGGTGATCATGTTGATCGCGCCGAGGATCGAGGAGGCGCCCGATACGTGCACGGCGAAGATCGCAAGGTCCATGGACATGCCGCCCTCGGTCGTGGACAGCGGCGGGTACAGAACCCAGCCCACGCCCGAACCCAGCTGGTCATTACCACCGGGGCTGAGCAGCGAGGCGACGCCCAGCGAAGTACCAGCGACGTACAGCCAGAAGGACAGGTTGTTCATCCGCGGGAACGCCATGTCCGGCGCGCCGATCTGCAACGGCATGAAATAGTTGCCAAATCCGCCGAACAGGGCCGGAATGACCACGAAGAACATCATCAGAACACCGTGGTAGGTGATCATCACGTTCCACAGGTGTCCGTTGGGGGTACACGGGTCGGCCATGAAGCCTTCCAGGCACATGTACTGAACACCGGGGTGCATCAGTTCAAGCCGCATGTAGACGGTCATCGCCACCGAGATGAACCCGGCGATGGCCGAGAAGATCAGGTAGAGAATCCCGATGTCCTTGTGGTTGGTCGACATGAACCAGCGGGTAAAGAATCCGCGCTGGTCTTCATGCTCGTGACCATGAATGGCTGCGTCTGCCATTATAGGTGCCTCCTGTTGCAACTGCACCGCGCAGCCAGACCTCTCCGGCGCGCGGGATTCCTGCTGGTTTTAGAGGGCGAAGGGGGCACCTTCAATGGCCGAGTTTGATCTGGATCAAGAATAATTGTCGCGGGCAGGAGGGTAGCCCGCGCATTTTCGGCCATCACTATCGTTGAACTGGGTATTAAAGTCGGCTTTTCAAGAGGTGCCTTGCCACGGCACTTTCCCGGCTTGACCCTGTCCGGGCTGCGTCCCAGAACTGAGGGCGACACCGAAATCGGAGAGTTGATATGTCTGCCTATGACCCCGAAAACATCTTTGCCAAGATCCTGCGCGGAGAGATCCCTTCGACTCGCGTTTACGAGGATGACGATACGCTGGCGTTTATGGATATCATGCCGCGGTCCGACGGACACCTGCTGGTGATCCCGAAAACACCCTGCCGGAACCTGCTGGACGCCTCGCCCGAGCAACTTGCTGCGGTAATGTCCACGACGCAAAAACTGGCGCAAGTGGTGGTCAGGGCGTTCGATGCGGACGGGGTCACGGTTCAGCAGTTCAACGAAGCCGCAGGCGGGCAGGAGGTGTTCCACCTGCATTTTCACATCCTGCCGCGTTATGACGGTGTCGCCATCCGCGCGCCCGGCACGATGGGGGATTTTGATCTGATCGCCATGCATGCCGAAAAGATCAAAGCCGCGCTGGCCTGATCACTTCTTGTCGGAATGCGGCCCCAGACATGCGCTGCGGTCGCCAAAGGCGTGAAGCACGGCGCAAACATGGTCGTGCTTGCCGTCACAGGCCGCGGTGATACGGGCCAGTTCGGTCTCAAGCCTGCGCAGTCGGGCGATGCGCTCCTTCACATCCACCAATTGCCGCTCTGCAATCTCGTGTGCGCGGTTCAGGTCAGGTCCCTGCGCGCCTTCCAGCGACAGCAAAGCCTCAACGTCGGTCAGCGGCAGCCCCAGATCGCGGCCATGGCGAATGAACCGAAGCCGGGACAACGCGGCGGCGTCATATCTGCGCTGATTGCCCTCGGTTCTTTCCGGTTCGGGCAACAATCCCTTCTCCTCGTAGAACCGTATGGTGGGAACCTTGACACCGGTCCGCCGGGATAACTCTCCGATTGAATACATTTTCCTGCACGCGCCCCTTGAACCTCTAGTCACTAGAGGAATTACATAGTGATTGCAGCCAAAACAAGGAACACGGCACTATGGCACATTCACACGGCCACGAGGGGCATACTCATCATCACATCGACCCGGACGCCGGCGATATGCGTGTCGCCGGGGCAATAGGGGTGAATCTGCTGCTGACCCTGGCGCAGGTCATCGGTGGCATATTCTCGGGGTCGCTGGCCCTGATCGCGGATGCGCTGCACAATTTCTCGGACGCCATCGCCCTGATCATCGCATTCTTTGCGCGCAAGATTGCCCGCCGCCCTGCTGATCCCCGCATGAGCTTTGGGTATGGACGTGCCGAGGTGGTCGCTGCGCTGGTCAACTATACAACCCTGATCGTCCTGTCGGTCTATCTGCTGTATGAAGGTGTCATTCGGTTTTTCGAACCCGAGCCCGTGAACGGCTGGATGGTCGTCTGGATCGCGGCGCTTGCTTTGATCGTTGACCTCATTACCGCAGCGCTGACCTATACGATGTCGAAGGACAGCATGAACATCCGCGCGGCTTTCATCCACAACGTGGCTGACGCGCTGGGGTCTGTTGCTGTCATTGTCGCGGGCACCGCTGTTATCCTGTTCGGCTGGACCTGGGTGGACCCTGCGGTCACGATCCTGATTTCCGTTTACATCCTGTGGCACGTCAAATCCGAGATCGGAGAGACCATCCGAATTCTGATGCTGGGCGCGCCACCGGGCCTGAACCCCGAGGAGGTGGCAGCCGTGATCGAGCAGACCGATGGGGTGTCTGGCGTCCACCACATACACCTCTGGAGCATGCAGGAACGCGAACCGGCCCTGACGGCGCATCTTGAGATCGAGGAGGGAGCCTGGGCCAATGCCGAAGCCATCCGGCTGACAGCCAAGCGGAATCTGCAATCGAAATTCGGGATCGGCCACGCCACGCTGGAACTGGAACGCGCAAATCGCCCGCGCGCGACAACGCCGCGGTTTGGGCATGATAACGTTCAGGAGGTCTGAAAATGAATTGCCGTTCCGATTTGGGGTCGGAACGGCAGACTCGTAACCAAGCACTTTTCCGATTCCCAGGGCTAGCCCAAGATCACCGGTTTAACACACCACTCACTCTAGAACGGTGACTCCAGAATACTCATTAACGCGAGTTTTGTATTCAACAGACTGTGATTTCCCTGAATTAACCTCAAATCCAATAGGCTAATGGTGAGTTTGCGACAGCGGTCGGAAACAAAATTGCCGAAAGCTTTGGGATTGTCGTTGGTTTGGTGGCAACGGGACGATTCGGTGGCGTCGGCCCGAGCACCGCTTATGCCGGTATCTGGTCGAAACTCTGCGAAAACGTTTTCTGCAAGGCTGCATCTACATCCGACAAGGTTACCGGCAAACCCAGATCGACCAGTGAGGTGACCCCATGTTCGGTGATGCCGCAGGGTACGATACCTGAAAAATGTTCGAGATCCGGTTCGACATTGATGGAGATGCCGTGAAAGCTGACCCATTTGCGCAGGCGCAGGCCGATGGCCGCGATCTTGTCTTCCGCCGGCTGACCCGAGGCGGTCAACGGCTTGTCATCTCGGCGAACCCAGACCCCGACGCGCCCGTCCCGGATCTCTCCGTGCACGTTGAACTCTGCCAGCGCGGCGATCACCCATTCTTCCAGCTGTTTCACAAAGCGCCGAACGTCCCTGCCGCGTTTGTTGAGATCCAGCATGACGTAGGCGACGCGCTGGCCAGGGCCGTGATAGGTATATTCTCCGCCTCGTTTAGCCTCATAAACCGGAAACCGGTCAGGGTCTGTCAGGTCTTCGATCCGGGCAGAAGTTCCAGCCGTGTACAGCGGCGGATGCTCCAGCAGCCAGACACATTCATCCGCGTCGCCCGCCGCAATGGCGGCAACCCGCGCCTCCATGAAGGCGACGGCCTCGCTATAGTCGGTCAACCCGTCGGTGATCTTCCATTCCATGGCGGTTCCTTATCGTGAGCGCGCGGCAAGGAAAAGGGGTCAGGCGGCTTCGGTCAGACAGCGTTGCAGGACCTGAGCGTAAGTGTCCGTGCCCTGCGCCCCTGTCAGAAGGTACTTTCCGCCAAACACCATGGACGGCACACCCGAAATGCCACGGCTGGTCCAGAATTGCTGCTTTTCGCGCACGGCACCGGCATGTGCCCCGCCGTCCAGTGCCGCCCGCGCGGCATCCCGGTCCAGCCCGGCGGCTTCCACGGAATCAAGCAGGACCTCAACGCGGGACACATCCCGCTGTTCGGTGAAATAGGTTTGGAACAGCGCCAGTTTCAGCGGATGCTGGCGACCTTGCGTTTCCGCCCAGTCCAGCAACTGGTGCGCCGCGAAGGTGTTCACGATTCTGCTGTCGTCGTCGAAGTTGAAGGCGAAGCCCAGTTCAGCCCCGATCTGCGTCAGCCGATCCCGGGCCTGCTGGCTTTGCTCGGGCGTGGATCCGTATTTCTCGACAATATGCTCCCGCAGGTTCTGACCTTCAGGCGGCATGGCAGGGTTCAGCTCGAACGGATGCCATCTGAGTCGCGCCAGCACGTTTTCCTGCTGCAGCGCCAGATCAAGCTGGCGAAACCCGACGATGCACCAGGGGCAAACCACATCCGAAACGATATCAATCTGGACGATGGGGCGGGGATCGGGCGTGGTCATGTTCAGGCTCCTGACGGGTCTCGGCGGATATTGTGGTGGTATAGATATGGGCGGCGTAAGGGAATTCAAACCGGCGCGATTTTTGCCTCTTCACATCTCGATCTTCAACGTCTATACGCGCCTCTACCAAGTCACAGGCAGTGCGGTCGTGGCGGAATTGGTAGACGCGCAGCGTTGAGGTCGCTGTGGGGTAACACCCGTGGAAGTTCGAGTCTTCTCGACCGCACCAAGTCCTTGATTTTCAACAGGGTTCTTCGCCGAATGTAACGGTAAATGGAGCCTTTTGAGATGGATGTACGGGTGCCAAAGGGCCTCTTTAAGAGAGGTAAGGGATACGCGGTCAGAGTCGCAGTACCCAACGAATATCAAGCTTTAATCGGAAAAAAAAGAAATCGTGCGTGGTCTCGGAACGCAGGACTTAGCTGAGGCTTTGGTCAGGCGCAAAGAAGTCTTGCAAGAAATTCTTGCGTCGATTGGTGAGGGTTCTATGCCCGAGCCTATTGTTAAGCAGATCGCACGACATAACCCGCAAGAAGGGAATACTATAAGGGACACGGCTCATCGCTAGATGACCGAAGCGGACGGAATCAAAGAGTCCACTAAGGCGAGGTACAGACAGCACCTTGAGGGCTTTGAGGCGTTCGCAGGGAACATAGAGGTTGCAGAGATCAACAGGGCGTTGGCTCTGGATTTCATGGAGTACCTCAAGAGAACACCTTCTGAACGTACTGGTGAACTTCTCTCAGCGCGGTCCTTGCAGTCCTATCAGTGTTGCCTAACCCCATCCAGAAACCCCGTCAATCCTGATCACCCCGAACGAAATCAACGGCATCAAGAACAGCAACAGTGACAGGTACGTTCCCATAGCCTCAGACAGCCTCAGAGATTCCCTCAGGGGGCGTGCAGAGGGGCGCAAGAGTGACGAGCCACTGTTCCCTTCTTATGGTCGTGACGGAGGCCCTACGGCGGCCTCTGCGGCGCTGATGAAAGCGGTGAGAAAGAACACCGATGACAAGCGCATGAAGGTCCACGGGCTACGCCATAGGGCACCCGACAGCCTTCCATCAGTCATCATGAAGCCACTCCATCAGGCGCCACGCAGTGGACTTGGAGCCGAACCTTCAGGACATGACGACAGCTAAGCGGAAAGTGCAAGAATTTGACTTTCGTATTTCAAAGGCAGCTTTCGTTCAGTAGGGAGAAGGGTCACATGTGTCGGAGACACAGCCCCCCGAAAGGCGAAAAGAATGAAAAACAAACCTCACTACATCCTCGATGAAGTAAACCTTATGAAAGCAGGGTTGAAGGTAGTGGTCTTTGATCAATACGGGAATTTTGAATTCGACAGTTTTGTCATTTTTGATCCCAGTGAGACATCAAGTAAGGGCTGGGAAGTGTGGTACACCGAATGGAACGATGTTGAAAATGATGAGGTCGGAGACCCTGACAAGGGTGAGGTTAAACGTAAACTCATTGAAATTCATAGCGATTGGGTCACTTCGACGGAGCATGTTCACCTAGTCTGCCAAAGCCTTGCTATGGGTTACGAGGTTGGTCGTCACGATGGCCGTGTCGAAGTGCAATCGAGTATGAAGTATGCACTTGCAGCATTGACTGGCGGAATTGAGATAGGTGAGCTTCAGGAGGCTGCACATCAGCATGGGTTCATGCCAAAAGAAGATGGCTCGTCATTCGCCAGTAGAGATGTTGGGGTAGCCTGAACAGAAAGCACCCATCGAAGCCAAACTAACACAATTGAACAAGTGCCTTAACATTACGCAAAAGGGTCTCTCCACCTGCGGGAAATTCCAAAAAACGTCATAAAAATATGGGGTTGACGGTGATTCTTTGAGGATTCATTTATGCGTTGCATCGCATCGGTGCATCACTACCAAGAATAGGAATAGTAGAATGATTGTCTTTGATTTTTGCGTCGGCCCTTTTGATTTGCTCGTCGAGCGTTACCCACATTCAGTGTCCCTTAAGGTGACCCGTGAGGGACCGGGTGAGACCGTCGTTGACGTTGGCCGGTACAGGCTGATGCTCACGAACCATAAGAAGGCGCGGGTATGGGCTTCTGCTGCCTCGGACATCCTCGGGTAAAGCAGGGAGTGTGAGACTTAAGGTGCCCTTCTGGTGGGGCGAGGGATGCCTTAAGTATTCTGGTGTTCATCTCCGCAACAGGTCTCTATTTGCTTTGATACAACCAATTCTGCTCAATGCGGTTTATCGCGCAACTCGATGTTGATCATTGGTGCACATAAAACCCGACTTCTGACTGTATGCAGGCATATTCCGGTTTGCCGCAATATCGTCATCTCGCAAGTCACGTTTGGACCATTTCCTCCTGCACAGAGAATTACATAGCGACCAACTGCAACCACTACCGAACTCTGGGTCGGTGCACCTTGCGGCGCAATTATCGAACGTCTCATTGCCTGCAACTACACTTCGTTGCCATCCAATCGGATAGAACCAACACTCAAACTTGTTTCTTGCTGCGTTTAAGTCTGGCACGTCGCAAACACTTGCAGTCTCGACAAAACCGGGCAGTTCTATCGGCTTCACGTTTTTGGTGCCAGATGTCATATCCAATATTACGATAACCGGAGAGTTTGGCTTCCTTTCGCAAATTATCGTTGTACCCGCGCTATTAACTATGTCTTTCGGTTTCAGTTTTCTTGGGGCGCAACTATCAACGCCGGTGATTTGAAAATTTTTTACCGTCGAAGATTCGGGTTCTCCATCAGGTGTATAAGTGACTTTATATATGACTTTGCTTGGATCGCTTACGGGCTGGAGGAAATGACTAACGCCAGCCTTATTCTGGCTTATGCATTCGTTCCATGACCTCGCTATGACCTCAGATGCGCGTTTTATGTAGCTAACGACCTTAGCGTCTGCCAGGGCTGCGTCTTCGGAAGAGTTACATATCTTTTGACTGGCGGAGCCGTCGCCAAAATCAATAATACTAACACCGCCACTACTCTCATCGCACTCTGCTTGTTTGATCATGCGGAGGTTTTGACGTGTATCAAAGGTTCTTTGTTCGTCAAAGACCCCTCCCCGAAGTATTGCACTGCACAAGTGCGATTGGGCAAAAGCTGCACTTATCGTACACAAGTAAAAAAATGCAAAGGTCAATACACTTAACGATTTAGATGGCATGTTTGAGTTCCTCTAGCGTTCTCGAAATTGAAAATTCATTCACGATTGCAAGATCAAGCATTCAAAATGGTCTATTTGCGCGAGGCTAATATGATCTCGAAATCCAAGGTAGATTAATCACAATCAAAAACCAACAAAAGCAAAGCTGCCCCAAGCCCGACATTCGAGCGGCCACCCTCAACGGCCTCCGTAAGGTCGAATATCTGCGTGCCCTTCGCGACAACCCAGCGGCCAGTGAAGGGGAGAAGCGGGCGGAGCAAATGACAGTTCTACCTGCAATGAGTTTTGTGTGGTGTAGCGCCAACAAGCGCATAGACTTGTCCGCGATCAAGAACGTCGTCCATAAAGATCGAACAGGAAAGGACTGCGTGGAGAAAGTGAAAGTACTAGTCGATAATTCTGTTTTCCACCATGCGGTCGAGCACAAAGGTTCTTGGGAAAATACGGGTGCCGTGATGTGGGGCGGCGAAGCCGCACCAGTTGACGGTGGATTGCCGATTTACCGATTTCCTGTCTCGCCCGGGCCAATCGGTTTGTGTATGACAAGGGGCAAGGCAAGTCGGGAAGTGTTGATGTCGCAGGCCATTACCGTATTTACAACGATGAAGAACGAAGGCCCCTATATGCTGGAATGGGTTGCGTTCCATAAGACATTGGGGGTCGATCATTTTGTGATCTTTACCAATGATTGCGATGACGGCACGGATGATATTGCACGCAGATTGCAGGAGTTGCGGATTGCCACCCATGTCTCCAACGAAGTGAAGGAAGGCGGCAACCCGCAGCACCAAATGCTGCGCCGCGCGCGGCGTCAGCCGAAGGTTAAAGAGGCGGATTGGCTGCTGTGTCTGGATGTGGATGAGTTCTGGAACATCCGGCATGGCGACAACAGTTTTGGCGACCTGATTAACGAGGTTGAACGCCGCGCAGGTCAGCCAGTGGATGCGATCTCGTTTGCTTGGAAACTATTCGGCAGTTCTGGAAACATAAGTTTCGAAGACAAACCCGTCACCGAGGCGTTCCTGATGGGTGACAAGGAATACCCCTACCATTCTGGTCGTGCCTACGGTCTGAAGACCCTGTTTCGCAACAACGGCAAGTTCACGCGGTTCGGCCCTCATCGCCCAAAGGGCGTCGAAGACGGCAGGGAGGACGCGATCGCCTGGTCCGATGCCGGGGGCAAACTGTATCCGAGCGAGAAAGTGGGTTGGCGCGCCTGGCGTGGCTTTGATCATTCGCTTGGCCGATTGCACCACTATTCGGTTCGGTCTCTGGACGGGTTCCTGATCAAGCGTGATCGCGGTCGGACCAATCATATTCGTGTGGATCAGGGGCAATCCTACTGGCAGGACATGAATGCCAACAAGGAAACGGATCCATCCATCCTGCCGGCGGCCCACCGCGCGGCACCGCTTTTGGCTGAGTTGCGGGCTGACAAGGAGCTGGGGTCACTGCACGCCAGAGCCTGCGACTGGCACCGGGCCAAGATTGCCGAGATCAAAATGCGGCCCGACTGGGTGGACTTTCGGGTGTGGCTGGCGGACAATCTCGTTTGAGGACCATGGCAGAAGACCTTTCGAAAGAGCAGCTGAAACCCGAACACCCCGACCGAAAGACGGGGCATGAACGCATCCTGACCGACCCCGCGCCGCCGTGGTTTGTCGAGCTTTATCCCGGCGGAGACGGTGCCGGATTTCTGCAGAAACTCGAACGTCATTCGATCCTGTTTCATCAGCGTTCAGCCTCGCAACTTGTCGTGAGTTTCGACAATATCGCCAACGCAAACGACCTGTCCTTTGCGCGCGAACCCTGGGGGTGGAAGTTTTTTCGCGACGAGGGCTGGTCGCATATGGGCGTCTTCGCCCGCACCAAGGCCTGGTATCGCGACCCTGAGATCATTTCATACTTCGAAGCCAGGGCGGCAGAGGGATTTTTTGACCGGTTTGATAAGGTTGTCTTTGCCGGTGCCTCCATGGGCGGGTTTGGCGCCCTGACATTTTCCGAACTTGTTCCCGGCGCAAACGTCGTTGCATTCAACCCGCAAACCACGCTGGACGAACGGCTGGTGCCCTGGGAAACCCGTTATCGGTTCGGTCAGGTTCAGGATTGGGACTTGCCCATGGGCGACGCTGCCCGGACGGTCAGGAAAGCGGGAAAGGCCTATGTGTTTTACGACCCGTTTTTTGAGCTGGACCGCCGACAGGTAACGCGGTTGCAGGGCGGGAATGTGATCTTGCTCAAAACGTGGTTCTCGAACCATTTTGCGGCACCGATGCTGCGTAAGCTGGATATCCTGAAGCCTGTCATGCTGCGGGCAATGGACGGGTCTCTTGAATCCGGCGACTTTTATCGCATGATGCGGGCCCGCCGCCGTCTGCCGATGGTCATGCGCGCAATTGAGGCCAGCGCGGGCGAGCGCCACCCAGAATTGGTGCAACGGGCCCGCAGACGGTTTCGGACATTGCGGCGGGCTGCCATGAAAGAGGCACAGGACGCCTCATGAAACCTTCAAAAGGGGTGTTCATTGGCCAGCGAAAGGACCGCATGGGCGCGCGGTTGCTGATGATGCTGACATGCATCCGTCTGGCCGAAGATTTCGACACCTCGTACAAGGTGAACTGGTTTCCGCAGGGCGCGGACGCGCCGGAACTGGATCACCCGCAGGATTTGTTCACGCAGGAGTGGATGGGCGCGCATTTTCTCAGCTCGGATGAATTTGACGCGATCAACAAAACCGCACTTCCCATCTGGAAGTTTCAAAGCGACAAGAGCCCGGATCGTCTGATCGCGCACCTAGATGCGGGTCGGTCGGTTCTGGTCGAAGAAGGGTTCGAAGTGCTCGCCTTTCCTTGGGAGGATATTGAGGCGATCCGCCCCCGATACCGTGACTTCATTCACAGGATCGGGTTCACAGAAAAGCTTCGTGTGATCATGAAACAGGCGGATGCAAAGCTGTCGGGGCAGGGCGTGTCGGCCTATCACATTCGTCGCGGCGATATCCTGAACGGGCTGCCGTGGAAACACACGACCTGGCCCGCCAAGATCGAACCGGAAGAACTCTACGAAGCGCATCTTGAGAAAAACGCCGGCACAGCTGCGATCATGTTTTCGGACCAGCCCGAACTGATCACACGGTTTCAGACCCGGTTTCCGAACCTGATGCGGATGTCGGATATCGCGGATCTGTCCGCAATGACCCGATCGCAGCGCGACTTTCTGGAGCTTTATACGATGTCGCGTGCGGATCAGGTGATCGCACCGTTCATTTCGGCGTTTTCGATGGTGGCCGCGCGAATATCCGGGCAGCAGCGCAAGGTGTTTCGCGACGTACTGTCCGACGACGAAATCAAGCACTCCAACGAGCGGATGATTGAAAGGCTACGTGCCGGTCCGGAAGAATTTCTGAACCCGTCTGAAGCGGCACATATTTATTCCAAGGCTTCATTTGTTCTTCACGGACTGGATGCCGGCGACAGGGCTGACGAAGCAAAGGCACTGGCCGCTCCGCTGTTAGACGCTGGTGCGGATAACGCTTTTTTGCCGCTGTTGCAGGCGCTTAACTGCTTTTACCTAAAGCAGTGGCCGGACGCGCTGGAACTGACCGGGCAGACGCTGGCGGCTCCGGATTTATGGGCGGAAGATCACGCCGTCGCCACCGCGCTGCAAGCAGCGATCTTGGGCGGGCAGAAGAAACGCTGGAAGGCCGCACAAACCTTTGGGCGTGCCTACTGGGCCAAACCGATGCGCCCGGACGTGATCATATTCGGGTCCAGGCTGGTTTACCGCGATCAGATTTCGCACCGGGCGATGCCCCCGCTGGACTGGGTTATGGTGAAAAGCGTGCGACGACCGTGGTTCAACTACAATTCCCATGTCGCTCAGCGGAAAGTGTTGGTGCGTCTTCCGTGCAACTTTGATCTTATCCTTCTGGACTGGGCGCAGTTGGCAATTGACCAAAGGGCGCGTCGTCTGACTGCGAACCCGGCGCGGTTGTCGATGTTGCTGGAGGGGCTGCACAATTCGACATTGCTGCCCGAGGATGTGCGTCTTTCACAGGAAGCCCCGTCCTTTCAAAGCACGAAGGCCCTGTTGCAACTACACCTTGGGGAAAAGCCGGTTCAACACGCGCTGGATGCCGCCAGAAGGGTCACATTGTCCGCGCCTGAACAACCGCTGTATTTCAAAAGGCTTGCAGAGCTTTATGAATTGGAAGGGGACCTGTCGCATGGCCGGTTGGCTATGGCGGATGCACTTGCATGCGATCCGGAAAACCCTTTCCTGGTCTTTGCCATGGGGCAGTATCTGGAACGAAACGGCGCAGTTGAGCAGGGGCAGAACCAGATCATTCAGGCGGCGGATCTAGATGACAACACGGCCATGATTCAAGGTGAGGCAGGCCGGATACTGCTGCAAAGAGGGGAAAAGAACAAAGCGCGCAAATACCTTCGCCGGGCGCGCGATTATTGCCCAACCTTCAAAAGGTTCTCCAACCAACTAAAACGCGCAGGTGGATGAATGTTCGGGATTTTCGCTTGGTGGCGCTGTCAAAAGCACATAGTTTACCGGCAAAGGCCGGGTGGGGCGTATGAGTTTTGCGGGCCAACAATAATTCTACAGGGCAGTCAGGCATGACAGATCAGGACCCCCGATATATCAGCGTGACCCCCATGAAGAACGAAGGCCCCTTTGTTCTGGAATGGGTGGCGCACAACCTTGCGATCGGGGTCGACCGGATCGTCGTGATGACCAACGACTGCACCGACGGCACCGATGCGTTGCTGCAAAGGTTGGATGACAGGGGCATCCTGACCCATGTCGACAACAATTCGCGCCGCAAGACCAGCCCGCAAAGACGCGCGTATAACGCGTTTCTGAAAATGGAGGTCGCCCGGCCGCAGGACTGGGTTTTGGTGATCGACGCGGACGAACACATCAATGTCAAAACCGGTGACCACACGCTGCAGGCCCTGACCGAAGCGATCCCGGATGCAAAAACCATCTCGATGACGTGGCGGTTGTTCGGAAATGCCGGCATCATCAGGTACGAGGACCGGTTCCTTTCGGACCAGTTCCGGCAGGCTGCGCCTGAAAGGATCTTTCGGCCGCCTCAGGCGTGGGGGTTCAAAACGATGTTCCGGCGCGAGATCTGGGATGGGCTCGGCGTTCACCGGCCCAAGCGCCCGACAGTGGAAACCATGGCGGAATGCCATTGGTACAATGGGTCCGGACAGCGGATGCCGGACCGATATTACACCAAAAGCTGGCGGTCGGCGCGGGATTCCGTCGGCTATGAATTCGTGCAGGTCAACCACTATGCGCTGAAGTCCTGCGAAAGCTATCTGGTCAAGAAGATGCGGGGACGGGCGCACCATTTGGGCGAAAGCCTGGGCATGGAATACTGGACGATGATGAACCAGAATGCCGAGACCGACAGCTCAATCGACGCGGTTCTGGAGCGCAAACGCGGGTTTTACTACGATATGCTGTCCGATCCGGAAACCGCCCGCCTGCATCATCAGTCCTGCGACCTGCACCGGCAGCAGATTTCCCAACTGCGCGAGCAACCCGAGATGCAGGATCTTATGCGGCAGATGACGGCGGGGTTCGCCGCAAAGCACGAGGAATGAGCCTGCCTGGTCCGGAAAAGAGGGGCGTCTGATGCTTTGGCTGCATATGGGTATGCCAAAGACCGGCACAACCGCGCTTCAGGGATACGCGCGCAAGAACACGGCGCACCTGGCCGAGGCGGGGTTTCGCTACATGGAAACGGGGCGACGCAGGCAGGAGGGCAGTGGCCGTCTGGCGATTAGCCACAACATCATTGCCTTCCATATCAATCAGACCGATTTGCCGATGGACCCGTTGCGCGCCTCTATGGCTCGTGAATATGAGGCCAACGGCGAACAGACGTGCCTGGTGTCATCCGAGATGTTCTTTTCCTGCGACCTTGGCAAACTGGCGCAGGTTTTTGCGGAAATCCCGTCGCGTGACATGCGGATCACTTTCTATTGTCGGCGCTACTCGGACTTTCTGGAAGCTGATTATAAACAGCGCGCCAAGAACGGTCGCCTGCACGCCAGTGCTTCGGAATTCGTGCGTGAGCGGTTGGACAAGATCAAAAGCGACCCTGACACCTATAGTTTCTCGGCCAAGACAAGGCAGATCCGTCAGGCCTTTCCGGGCGTTGAGATCGTTCCGATGTTGTACGAACGGTCCGGAATGGTGCGCGGCCACGTCGTGGATGATTTCATGACGCGGATCGGAGTCTCCCTGCCCGAAGACAGTTCAGCCGATCGGCCTTCGAACCAATCGCAATCCCGCGCAGCCAGCGAGGCGTTCGGCATCGTATCCCGCGCCCTTGGGCGCAGGGAAAGCCGCCGGTTGCGCCGGCGTCTGGTGGACGACCCGGTGATGGTTCGACGGCATGATGTTTTGGAGCCGGATGAACGGGCGTGGCTGGACGAGTATCTTGAAAAGGCAGATGCTCCGTTTCGGCAGGAGTTTTTTCCCGGCCGGACCCAGCTTTTCAGCCCGGTTGAGCTGAGCGAACGGGATCGGGCGTTTCGCCGGGAGTCCGCCGAAGAATATGAGGCACTGCGCCAGGCGTCCGAGATCGTGTTCCGCATGGCGCTGGAGGGTTGAGGGTCACGGCGCGATGGTGACTTCCTGACGCTGGCGTCCGGTCGTCTTGTCAAAGATCAGAATGCGGTTGTCGTCGGTCACCACAGCGTACCAGTTACTTCCGATGGTAACTGCCTGCGCTTTAGCGCCGTCCGGCAGCTCGACCTGATCGGGCAGGGTGGGGGTTCTGTCCGATAGCCGGATGACAATCAGTGCGAATGTCACTAGAACCCCGCCAATCATCACCGCGGTCAGCAGCATGACCATCCGCCGCAGCAGCCGAAGCTGCGGCGTTTCCTGCGGTTCTTGGGGTTCGGAAGGGACAGTCATGGGCACCCGCCAGATTGAGTTTCAGATCGCGGCGGACCCGCCGCCTCGCCTTGATAAGGCGCTTTCGCGCGATGTGCCAGACGGCGAGAACCTGTCGCGGACGCGTTTGGCCAGATTGATCGAAGAAGGTGCCGTTTCGATCAACGGAACCGAGGTTCGCGATCCCAAGGCCAAGGTGGCCGACGGGGCGTTGGTGGCGATAACCATAGCCGAGGCCGAAGACAGCCATATCGGCCCGGAAGACATTCCGTTGGACGTGGTTTTTGAAGATTCCGACCTCATCGTAATCAACAAGGCGGCTGGCATGGTCGTGCATCCCGCGCCGGGTTCCCCGAACGGGACTCTGGTGAACGCATTGTTGCATCACTGCGGCAAGGATCTGTCCGGTGTCGGTGGGGTGAAGCGGCCCGGTATCGTGCATCGCATCGACAAGGAAACCAGCGGCTTGCTGGTGGTCGCGAAATCGGACGCGGCCCATCATGGTCTGGCCGCCCAGTTCGAGGCGCACAGCGTCGAACGCTATTACCGCGCAATATGTTATGGTGTCCCGGACGCGAACGATCCCCGCCTGCGCGGGGTCAAGGGCGTCAGTTTTGAGCCGGGCAATATCATGCGGCTGACCACGCAACTGGCGCGCCACAAGACGGACCGGCAAAGGCAGGCGGTGCTGTTTCATGGCGGCCGTCACGCTGTTACGCGCGCGCGGGTGGTTGAGACCTTTGGCATCCCGGCAGGGCTGGCCCTGATCGAATGCTGGCTGGAAACCGGTCGGACACATCAGATTCGCGTGCATATGGCGCATGCCGGGCATGGTCTGGTCGGCGATCCGGTTTATGGGGGCAAGCGAAAACTGGCCGCGAAGGCGTTCAGCACCACCACGGCCGAGGCCGTGCGCGCGTTTCCGCGTCAGGCGCTGCATGCCGCTGTTTTGGGCTTTGAGCACCCGGTAACAGGTGAAAACCTGCGGTTTGAAGCGGATTTGCCGGATGACATGGAAAATCTGATTGAACAGCTGCGCGCGCCGCTGACATAATGCGCAAAGTTACGTGAATAACGCATTCTTAGGTTTCCTTTATCCAACGTTAATTCCAAACTGTTAACGGTACCTCTTGAATGGATTGGGGCGGAGTCCCATATCCCATGTTAACGAAGTAAACATTTGTCGGAGGGACATGAATCATGGCAAATTACGCAAATCTCCCCGCGCCGACGCCGGAAGGCGGTCTGAACCGCTATATGCAGGAGATTCGCAAGTTTCCCCTGCTTGAGCCGGAAGAAGAATACATGCTCGCCAAGCGCTGGGTGGAAGAGCAAGATACTGAAGCCGCGCATAAAATGGTCACGTCGCATCTGCGACTGGCGGCCAAGATCGCCATGGGCTATCGCGGCTATGGGCTGCCGCAGGCCGAAGTGATTTCCGAGGCCAACGTGGGCCTGATGCAGGCGGTCAAACGGTTCGACCCGGAAAAAGGGTTCCGCCTGGCGACCTATGCGATGTGGTGGATCCGCGCCTCGATTCAGGAATACATCCTGCGGTCGTGGTCGCTGGTGAAACTGGGTACGACCTCGGCGCAGAAAAAGCTGTTTTTCAACCTGCGCAAAGCCAAGGCCCGGATTGGTGCGCTGGAAGAAGGCGACCTGCGGCCCGAAAATGTCACGCAGATTGCAAATGACCTTGGTGTGACCGAGGAGGAAGTGATCAGCATGAACCGCCGAATGTCTGGTGGCGACGCCTCGCTGAACGCGACGGTCGGGTCCGAAGGCGAAGGAACTATGCAGTGGCAGGACTGGCTTGAGGATGAAGATGCCGATCAGGCCGGCGACTACGAAGCGCGTGACGAACTGGACGCGCGACGGGAATTGCTGGCGGCAGCTCTGGACGTGCTGAACGACCGGGAAAAAGACATCCTGACCCAGCGCCGCCTGATGGATCAGCCCGTCACGCTTGAGGAACTGAGCACGCAGTATAATGTCAGCCGCGAACGCATTCGCCAGATCGAAGTTCGCGCCTTTGAGAAGCTGCAGAAGAAAATGCGCGAACTCGCCCGTGAAAAGGGGATGCTGGGCACTGTCTGAGGCGACCCGACCCTAAGAACAAAGCCCGCCGGAAACCGGCGGGCTTTTTTTGATCAGGCAAAGACGAAATCGCTTTCCGACAACCTGCCGGCGTTCACGCCGAACAATTCGATGCTGTCGCCGTTATCCAGCTCGATCGTTGTGCGGAAGAAGCGGCCCGAGATCTGACCGGAGATGTCTTCGAAACTCTCGATGCCGGAATAGCCGCTCAGGTCGATTTTGTCCTTACCGACCTTAAAGCCAAAAATGGTGTCTTCACCATCACCGTCTTCGAAGACGAACGTGTCCGGCCCGCGTCCGCCGAACAGGTAATCGTCGCCTGCGCCACCGTCGATCAGATCGGCACCGTGACCACCGAATATCTTGTCGTTGCCTTCGTCTCCGCGCAGGATGTCCTTGCCACGGCCGCCGAATATCTTGTCATTTCCCTCGCCGCCAAGCGCGACATCATGGCCCCGCCCGACATTGATCACGTCATTTCCGCCGCCGCCATGCACAAAGTCATCGCCTCGGCCGGTAAAGTGGAATTCACCGGAATCGTCGCCCAGAATGAAGTCCGTGTTTTTCTTGCCCAATATCCCGGTGACGGAAACAGGCAGCAAAACACCGTCCAGAACGTGAATGATCCCATTTGTTGCCGGCACGTCAAAGGCAACAAGACCGGGATCAGCAATTCCGGAATCCGCGTCGCCCAGGCTGGGGGGATCGCTGAGCAGGTTCAGGTTCAAGGACGCGCCCGGAAGCAGTGTTTCGATTGATGCGCCATTTCCCAGCCCGACAACCGCGTCCTTCGTGAACTGACCATCAACCACATGGTATTGCAGAATGTTGGTCAGCAGCGGTATCGGATCGCCACCGCCCAGAAGGGTCAGTGCCTTCACGATATGGCTCAGTGATCCGGCCTCATCCGACCCATCATAGCCCAGAGCCTGCGCCAGTGCGATGAAGGCTGAATCTTTTGGGGCAAACACGGTTAAGTCGACCTCATCGCTGGCCAGCGTGCTCGCCAGACCGGCGGCAAGCACGGCCTCTCGGAGGATGTCGAAATCATCGGAATTCTCGTCAAATGTACCCGGTGCGCCGCTTAGGCCAACCACGGTATCGGTAATCGACTGAGGGTCTGTCATTTCTGGCATATCGGTTCATCTCCCACCCTGTTGGACGCCTTGAATGGGGTGCGCGCTGACAGGACAGTCCGCTTCCCCCGGCGATACAGCTATTACGGCGCGGGGTGAAAACCGGATCACCAAATTCCGGGTTCGACGGGCAAGAGGCGGTCATGTCCAAATGCGATGAGCTAGGAAATATGTTTTGGTTACAGCGATGTAGCGCGTCGCTGTGCCAGCTTCGTTGTTGCTGGATAATCAATTGGCCAACTCTCTGGTCCAGCTATTCTCCCCTGAATTTCGATGCGTGCTGGCAGAGAAATGCCTGACTTTGCGATGGCGGGTTGCTAGAGAGAACCTGAGGCTGAAGCAATTGCAGGCCCGCGCCGAAATCGGCACATGTCCATGCATGTCGGAGGGAAATATGCACAAACCGGTTCAATGGGGCGTTCTGGGCGCTGCCAAGTTCGCGCGTCAATACATGGCTCCTGCGATTCATGCCGCCGATGGCGCGCGTCTGGCAGGTCTGGCCACGTCGAGCGCGGCCAAGGCCGAACCGTTTCAGGCGTTTTGCCCTGATCTGAACGTCTATGACAGCTATGAGGCTATGCTGGCGGACCCGGCGATCGAGGCTGTTTATATCCCGCTGCCCAACCACCTGCATGTGGAATGGAGCCTGAAAGCGCTTGAAGCGGGTAAGCATGTCTTGTGCGAAAAGCCGATCACCATGCGGGCGTCCGAATTTGATGCCCTGATCGCCAAGCGCGATCAGACCGGTCTGCTGGCGGCCGAGGCTTATATGATCGTGCATCACCCGCAATGGCAATTCGTGCGGAAGTTGATTGCGGACGGGGCGATCGGAAGGCTGGTGCATGTGACCGGCGCGTTCAGCTTTGACAACCGCGCCGACACCGACAACATTCGCAACCGCGCGGAAACCGGCGGTGGCGGGCTACGTGATATCGGCGTCTACGTCATCGGCGGCGCGCGGTTTGCCACCGGGCAAGAGCCGGTCACGGTTCAATCCGCGATCCGTTGGCAGGATGGCATCGATACCTTCACCGAGATTCGTGCCCAATTTCCGGATTTTACCTACTCCAGCTATGTCTCAATCCGCATGCACCCGCATCAGGAAATGGTGTTTCACGGCGAAGGCGGTGTCATCCGTCTGACTACGCCGTTCAACGCACGCGTCTTTGGTGAGGCGCGTGTGGAACTGCACCGGCCCGGGCTTGAAATGCAGGTGACCCGCTTTCCCGGCGATGATCATTACAAGTTGCAGGTCGAGGCGTTCTGCCGTTCGGTCCGCGATGGCGACGAATACCTGTGCCCGCTGGAGTTCTCGCGCGGCACGCAGGAGATGATCGATCAGGTCTTTGACGGCGCGGTTTCGCTCTGACTTGCCACGTCGCGCGCACCTCGTCTAATCTGTCCGTCACCTGATCAGGAGAAAGACCCATGGCAGGCGGCTGGGCGCGCGATGGCGCGGTAAGTGAACAGATCGAAGCGTCCATCACGGACGAATTGGCGCGCATGCAGGCGCAAAAACGCCCCGTCGGCGAAAGCCTGACCCGTTGCGCGGAGTGCGAAGAGCCGATTCCAGAAAAACGGCGGGTCGCCTTGCCGGGAGTCAAGCTGTGTCTGGACTGTCAGCAGGATAGAGACGGGGCGTTCAAGGCGCGCGGTGGGATCAATCGGCGAGGGTCGAAGGACAGTCAGTTGAGGTGAGTTTGGTGATGTCCGCTCTGAGCCCATTGTTACCAGCTTTCTGTGATGCGGCGAAGGTCTGCTTCAGCTGATGCAATCGCGTTACAGAGCAATGTTTTAGAATTATGTTTGCCGTGGTGGTATCGCCGGTCGGGTGTTCCCACCTGCGACAGAACCCTAACGTGTGCCTGTTTCAATCCAGTTGGCACATGTATCGCCCAGTTGCTCGCGGGCTATCTGCTCGTACCGCTGACTTAATTCTTGAGGTAAATCACTTTTCCAACGACCATTGGCCCCTTTGTGGATGAAAGTCTTCGCACCGCCTTCCCAGAACGCGCCCCCAAGTGGAACCGATTGTTCTGCATTGGATTTCATGTAGTCGAACGAACAGTGTTTCAACACATCCACCATCATTTCGTCATCTATTTCGACGTCGATAAATTCAGAGATCTCACGAATTTGACCTTCCATGTCGGCTTTAAGATTCGCGAAATGCACCAACTTGACGTTCGGCAGGTCACGCACCGCCCACCACGATCTTACGTTTTCCCAAAACGACCAAAATGGTGCGCCGTCGTTCTCCAACCAATTCTCGAAATATGTTGGAGGTTCACCGATGGGTGGCGCCAGTGGCGGCCCGACGCGTCCGGGTGTATTGTTCAGAGCATCGTACCAGGCTGCGTTACCATTGACGTGATGATTGTAGAGTGACCAGACGATATCCCGGCCGTCGCGACCAATGTAAATATATTTGGCCTTTTCCGAAAACACGAGCGCATCCACTGGCAGGTGGGTTTTCAGGAATCTGCGGTGAGTTTGTGCTTCGATCATCGGGAGTTTCACTTCCGGCGGCGGTACTCGCAGATCAACCCACGGGCTCATCTCGGCGACGGGCAGGTCCTCTTTGCCACGAAATACCAACTGGCTAATGATCTGCTGCATCCAAGTGGTTCCGGATTTTGCGTAAGTCGCAATGATGATGTCGTCATCGCGAAAGCTGAAATTGTCCCAGATTGTGCTGTCGATGTGATGGTTTTGAATATCTCTGGTTTTCTCTGGCAGGGCGTTCATAGTTCCAGCTCTCCGTTCCCGTTGTATTCAAACTTAAGCTACCGGCTGGTCCGATCTGCAAAAATAGCGAATAGTAGGGCATGACACTGCAAAATTGCAGAATGATCACCGGGGGTACGTTCGTGTTCAACTGGAACGACATTCGCGTTTTTCTTGCCGTAGCTGAAGAAGGCTCGACTCTGGCGGCAGCCAGTGTCATCGGCATGAACCAAACCACAGTTGCGCGCCGGATCGAAGCTCTTGAACACGCTCTTAAAATTCAATTATTTGAACGAGACAACCGCGGCTACAAGCTCACCGCTCAAGGTATGGCTCTGCTGGACGACATGAAAGGTATGCGCCGCGCGGCGTCAAAAGTATCTGTCTCGGCTGAGCAACTCGCCAGAGACGAACATGGTGTTATCCGTTTTTCAGGAAACGCAGAGGCCATGCAGCGGTTCGGTGCCGGGCTTGTATCCGCCTTTCGAGAGAAAAATCCAGGTATCAGCTTCGAACTTCAGATCGACATAGCCTGGGATAAGGATCAGCCGCCACTTGAGACGGGAAAATCTGACGTAGCCCTCCGACCTCTCGACGAGATATCAGGGGACACACTTATTGCCAAAAAAATTGCCCAGTTCCCGCTCGGTGTATACTGCAATCTCGCGTATCAGAAGATTCACGGTGCACCCGGAAATTTGGCGGAGGCCAGCGGGCACAAGTTTCTGATTTACTCCGAAGACATCGCAAGTGTCATGAAGTCTGTCCGTTGGTTGAATGATCAGATTGATCCGTCGCAAGTTCTTTATCAGGTGAATGCTGTGTCCAGTATGGTGGCAGCACTTCAAGTTGGCGATGCATTGGGTTTGTTACCGTGTGTAACAGGCGATGCGACCCCCGACTTGGTCCAGTGCTTCAAACATGAAGAGCTTCACCATAAGCTTTGGCTGATAGCTTCCCGCGAGAGTTATAGCCGCCCTGCGGTTAAAAAGTTTATGGCGTTCGCCAGCGAGCACTTTAAAGCGTTGACATGAAACAACCATTCAGGCGTTGCCAACAATCGGTGTTCGGATAGGCGTTTCGTGGTTGAAATATGAGCACAAGTTGCTGACGCTAGTCGAAATAGCCTCTTCAACATTCCTGCACGCAAAACTGCCATTCGTTTCAGATGATTGCCCAGTCGCCTTGGTGCGCCTAGCTGCTGAAGCTCCCATGGGACCGGACCTTGGCCAATCCCGGACCATCCGTTCGAGTATTGCGCGGCTGACGGCAAGGGAGAGCCCTGTTTTACTGGACCCGCGCCTCCTACGAATGCCCGCAAAACAATACACAGCGGTCGAATTAGAACGTCACGCGCACACGGATCCCCGCGGTTAGAACATCATCGAAGGCGGTGGTGGCAGCGGGATTTTTGACCCACTGAATCGATGGAGTAATCACAAAATTCTGGACTAGGGTGAGGCGATAGAAGGCCTCGGTTGTGATTTGATCGCGCAATGCTGGATTAGACGGGTCGCCCCAGCTGACACCCAATCCGATGACGTCGCTGGCGACCCGATGCTCTGTGTCAATGGCGATGCCCAGCCCAGCGGTCACGTCTGTCTTCATCAGCGACGCATTGCCGTCCGAGTGACCGGCTATGAAGAACGGGAACCACTTGTCGTTATAAAGCCTGCTGGCCAGGAACGTGACACCTTTTCCAGCGGGAACGCCCTTGGCCTCCAACGCGTCCTGGTGCCAGAATTGTAAGCGAACCACATCCCAGCGACGTCTGTCCGGCGTGGTCGGCCAGTACCGGAATTCAATCGATTGATAAAACTCTTTTTCACCTATCGTATCGAAGGGATTTCCGGCTGTTGTTGCGTTTGCATCATGTATGCCCGCTACCACACCAAAGTGAGGTGTAAACTCGTAAGCTACACCGCCGCCAATTCCTCGACCGGGCGACGGCTTGGTTAAACTGCTTTGCAAGGCAAGATTCTGGAAGCCGCGCAAGCTCGAAGACAAAGCATGGCCGTTGTACCAGGACAAGGCGCTGATTTTGCCCAGCACGAACCGAAAGCGTCCCTCTGCCAAAGCCTGACGCCAGGCGAGTTCCGTGAACGCAAAACCAAAATCGCTGAACCCTCCAGACGGGGTGATGCCACCATATTGCCCGGCAAGGCTTGTTGGTGGAAGCGTCGTTCCAAGTGTAGTGCGTTCTTCTAAACGAAATGTCAGCTTGCCAACGTTTTTGGTGCCGCGTCCCACCAACGTCCAAGCCCCCTGGAGTTGCAACCGGGCGGCAGCGGCATTGTCTTCGCCCAGCGTCCTGTTCACCTCCTGACGCAAGGATTGATAGCTGAACCCAAGCTCCAGCCCGTACTTGTTATTGATCCGCTTCTTCCAATCGAACCAGGGCGAAAAGAACTTCTGGAATCTTGGGAAAGTGAGAAGGCCATCAACCCGGTGGTTGTCAATCCAAAGTTCCTCAGTGACACTGTCACCTGTCTCAAGGCTCGCGGGCTCTCCATACCCGGACAGCGTCTGGCTCTGGTCTGTCGAACTGGATTGAGCGCTTGCGCATAAACTGGTCAGAAAAAACAGAATTGCGCTGCTGGTTACCGGGCGAACCACTGGCGAAACGCATCTAAGTGCTTCCAATGTCATTGAGCTTCAGTTCCCGTGAGTGTGTAATACTGGTGCAGGTCATCTCCAACCATTTGCACGGGTGTATCGGTACTTCCTTGGATAGTCAGATCTTCCGAGGGGGTGTTGACCTTAAAGCTCCAGCCCTCGGCGGGCTTTAGTTGGTCCGCAAGGTTGGCAGGGTCACCATCTTTCACCTCTGCGCCATACGCGTTCAGAATGTATGTATTGCCTTCGGAATCGACCAGTTCATAAACAGGGCTGCCAGCCTTGAAGATCATCGTTTGCTGTTTTGCACTCGTATAGGGCTTGTAGGGGTCAGCCCCCTGACCAGACCCTACCGCCGAAAGCGGCAATGTTGCCGCATAGCGCGCGTCGATTCCGCTAAAGGTTTTTGTCTCTCCCATGCCAACCGTCTGGTCATCCATTGCCCAGAAATGCGGCCCGTTAAGCTGGGCTTTGCTGGCACCGTGCGCGTCTGCCAGTTCTTCGACATCTATCGCTTTCCAAAGCTCCTCCGGGCAACCAGCCGAGGCGCTGGTGTTGTAGATATCGACCCGGTCGTCAAATATCAGAAGAAACTCACAATAGCGCATGCCCCGAATGTCATTGAGATCGATGGGCTTCAGTTTTTCTTCCGCAGCTGCAAGTCCAACTGAAAATGATGCAAATGCGACCCCATAAATCGCTTGGTTTGCAGTTCGAAAAAACAGCCTGCCAAATGTGTTGAGGTTGCTCATTTTTCCCTCCCATTTTGAACGTTCGGATGAGCGAAAAAAAATCCGAACTGTTAACGAAGATAATCCCCTCTAATCTCATGATTCCAAATAGTTTTACCGTCATAGTTCTCGTAGTAGCTTGGCGCCTCGAAAACTTAGCGAAGCCAACCCGACAAGCCGCCACCGGTCGCCTTCCTCCGACGTCAACACCCTTGTCCCCTTTCCCCATGGGTCCGACCAGGTGGTAAAGTTGCATGATTTGGCGTCATTGGGCCTCGGTTCCGAAGCGCGTGTAATATTGGTGGAAGTCATCGCCAACCATCTGCACAGGCTCATCTGTACTGCCTTCGATGGTCAGGTCTTCGGTGGGCGTGCTCACCTTGAAACTCCAACCCTCCGCCGTGGAAAGTTGCTGAGACAGGTTTGCTGGATCACCATCCTTCACCTCTGCCCCATAAGCATTCAAAGCATAGGTGTTGCCGTCTGGATCGACCAGTTCATAGACCGGGTTGCCGGCCTTGAATATCATCGTTTGTTGTTTTGCTGCCGTATAGGGTTTGTAGGGATCGGACCCTGTGCCGGCCCCGATTGCCGAGAGCGGCAAGCTCGCCGCATATCGCGCTTCGATACCTGCAAAGGTCTTTGTTTCGCCCATGCCAAGTGTCTGTTCATCCATTGCCCAGAAATGCGGTCCGTTGAGCTGGGCTTTTTTGACACCGTGCACTTCGGCCAGTTTTGCGACATCTATCGCCTTCCAAAGATCTTCAGGGCACCCGGCGGAGTCGCTGGTGTTATAGACATCAATCCGGTCGTCATATATCAGAAGAAACTCGCAATAACGCATGCCGCGAATGTCATTGAGATCCACGGGTTCCACTTTCTCTTCCGCAGCAGCAAGCCCGACCGAAATTGAGGTAAAGGCGATCCCAAAGATCGTTCTGATTACAAACTGTAAACGCGGATGAAACGTTTTGATGTTGCCCATTTTTCCCTCCTATATTTAACAAAAGATTTGCGAAAGCGTGGATTCAATGGAGAAATGATAGCCTAACGCATTGATTTCTCCTAACTAACATCTCAAGCCGCTTAGTTGTCGTCAGACGCTTCGGATCTGGCGGCGACGCCGGCCCAGCCAGCCACTCCGGGTCCTCTGCGACCGACGCCGACGCCATGATAGCCTCTCCCGACGCCTCCACCGGGCCCGATAGTGTCAATGAAGAGTGCTGCCGGTCCTTTGCTTTCAGGCAACTCCCCATCGATCACGGCGTAGCGATAGATCAGGTCCGCGCCTTCGACGACGGGCTCGAACAACTCCAGAACCACAAGCGAATTCTCGTCTTGTCCGGCCTCAAACACAGACAATGCCGCATTGGGCGGCGTCTCGCTGAAGTTTCCGTCACCCTCTGTCCAGGCTTCCAGATATTTGTCCATCGAAATATGCCCCGCCTTGCGGTATGGACGGTCAGAAAAATAGACGGTCTGCGGATCGATATTGATCAGCCTGACGGTCTTTTTGTCCTTATCAACTTCGATACTGGAGGCAGTCTGAACAAACAAAAGCTGAATGCTTTCTTCTTCAGCAGTCGCAGGCGCAAAATTGACCAGAAATACTGTCGCAATGAGCGCAAATAGACGACCTAAAAAACGTTTCATTAGCAGTCCCTCCGTTTGAAACTCAATGCTCACGCGTGGGATTTGTCTTGGAAACCGGTCTAAACTGCCGATTTCCTCCAATCCCTATGATCGCACAGAATCGATGCCGTTCAACTACTTAATTTCGATATTAGCGGGTCCCCCGGCACAAACTTACCATTTCGCGCCATTGCATGATTTTGGTTTGAGATTGCCTTGCGCTAGTCTCGAAGCATCGCGTTCGGAGATCTAAAGTGCCCAGAATAATTCCAACAATCAGAGCGTCGGTCGCCGCGCCGATATTTCAGTGGCTGTCTCAGAATGACTTTTCATTTGATCAATTTGGTGACCCCGGAGCGTACACATTCCTGATTTCGGATGATCCTCTTCAGGCTGTTCCTCTGCACAGTTTTGCGAGTTTCTTGCGGGAGTTATGTCGACTCAAAGGGCCTGATTTACCAACACGGATCATACAGGAAACCGGAGATGTGTCCCTTGCAATGATGGCACCAGTCGCTTTTTCGGCAAGCTCGACGGGTGAAGCCATCAATCTCGTCGGTCAAGCGCTGCCATATTTCTCGTCTCACGAGCACCTGATGCTTGAGAGGAAGAAGTCCTGCGGGGTTATTCGCCAGTTCTGGGGCACAACTTTCGACGCTGAGACCCTTCACTATCTTCACCAGTTTGCCGCAGCATTGCTTGAGTTATATTTCATTAGGTATTCAACGGCAGATACCAGTATTCGCGAAATTGAAATCACGCCTCATCCATCGAAGGGACTGGCATTTCTCGAAGAGCGCTTTCAAAGCCCTCTACGCGAAGGTCGAAACATTTTGAGTCTGCGGGTTGCTAACGAAGCCCTGGACGCTCCTATCAGTATGCGGGTTGGGGCGGCTCAATCCCCACCGTCGTTACCTGACCTCGATTCATTGCGGGGATCTGGTGGTTTGACAGGATCCGTCCAAGTCGTATTGCGGGCGATGCTTGAGACAGGAAGACCAACGTTACCCAAAATTGCTCAGGTCATGGGGGTCAGTCCGAGAACCTTCCAGCGTCTGCTCAAACAGGAAGGTACAAGCTTTTCCCACATTCTCGCCGAAGTCAGGCGTGAGGCTGCCGCAGAATGGCTAGAGCTGGATGAAGGAACTCTCAGGGATTTGGCTATGTCTTTGGGGTATTCCCATCAGTCAGCTCTCACGCGGGCAATTCGACGTTGGGAAGGTCGATCCCCAAGAGAACTGGCCAAAGCAAAACGATGAGCAGAGGCGCCAACACATGGTGCGACCATCAAAACACGCGGTGAATGAAAATCTTGCTTTGAATAAAGTCCTACCCGCTCAAACATTAAAGCCAGAAGCAGTCCTTAGTGTCCGTTAAGCGAATGGCAGGATAGTATCGCTTAAGCATCCTTGGTTGACTACCAACCGAATGCCCATTTAGTGCGGCTGTTGCGGCTTCACAAAGTGTATTTCTCGGCGTTGAAACGATTGTAACGAAAGAGAAGTTTCTTGCCAAATTTAGCTATTTCTCATCCGTCCTCACGGTATCTACTATTGCCCTATGAGCACTCCCACGCGCGATAGCGCAACCGGCTCAAGTGCTCCGGGGGGCGCATAGGGATTTGCGAAGGAGTAAATCAAAAACAAGGTAATTCCGTTATAAATACCGAACAAAGCCACGAATACAATGTTCAGGCCCGATGGCGCGAACGCAAAAAAGCTGATGGAAATAATGACAAGGCCGGCTATCGCCGCGAACCAAAAAGGTGCCTGGTTTGAACGGTTTGCTATGTTCAGTCGCTTGCTGCGAATTTGGTCCAATTCACGCGTGTTAGCCACCAGGCTATCATGCAAGCGCTTTTGAACTGCGGTATCGGACGTCAGGTGGAGGGAACCTTGATACACCTGCAACCAGGCGATCCGTCCTGCATCAGTAGAACCATCTGCTGTTGCGAGTTCTGGCCATTCCTGGTTCACCACCACATCAATGTAATTCTTGGCTCCGGCCAAGATGTCCTCGCTCCCCTCCCCGGCATGCAGCTTTGCATCGGTGACAATTTGCAAAACAGTGTCTGCTTCAGAGCCCAGATCACTCTGCAAACTCCGATAGTCCAGGGCGAGTTGGGCAAAGACCAGACCCAAGATCAAAGCGTGTATAGCCGATACCCGGCTTAGAATTGAGCCAGAAAGCTCTTTCGTTACCGCATCTGGTTCGGGGCCAACCAACCAATGAGAAACATGGTAAACGAGCAGGATCGCAATGACAGTTCCTGCGATAAGGACAATTGCGGTCAAAAGCGTTTCATTCATCTGCAAACACTCATTCTGCCGGGCCACCAGGTGATGGCGAAAAACATCGGATCATACCAAACAAAACGCACGACACTGAAAAAACAGTCAAGTCACTTCCCTCAAAGGCGTGCAGGACAGGGCAAAGTGGAAGCAGAGCGCTAATTTCTTTGGAAAGCAGGCCATCAAGCTCTCCGTTTTTCCTAAGTTAAGGTTGAAGGCACCTTGTGAGCTCGCAGTGCTACATCGGCGTCATAAATGCACCGCGACTTGGGGTGTTCGCGCCCCGGTGCCACAGATTTTGCGCCGGGGCGTTCTTCAAACATCAGGCTCATTTACTTTACGATTTCAGCCTTCGGTGCTTTCCAGGTCTTCATCTTTTCCAGATCGGGCTGATAGATCCGCATGATGATGTCGATCCCCAGATTCTCACGGGTGATCGGAAGCCAATTCTCTTTTGGAACTCCGTCAGGTTGCTCGGCCGCGATGTGGATCTCAATCCCACCGTCCGCGTTCAGCTTCATACCGGCGTTTTGACCTACGCTGTATTTGTCTTCTTTGTTGGGGATGAAATAGCCATGCTTGGTGTCGTAAAGCGTGGCTGACCAAAATGCGATTGCCGGGGGCATCTCGTCCTTGGTCATCTTGATGACATAGTCATTCTCGGCATTCATCGGCTTGCCGTCCGTCGTGGTGATGCCTGGATACATCGCCTCGCTGGCTGGCTGGCCTAGTGGCCCGACAACGGATTGCAGGAACATTGTATCGATATCAATCTTCCCTTTCGGCTGGAACACTTTGTAGAGGTAAGGCGCGACCTCTTTCGGCGAATTCCAGATGGAATTCTCTGCGGCATACATTTTGGCCGCGGTTGCTGCCAGACGTTTGTAATCCACTGTTTTTGGCGCGTTCGGATCAAAGTCCTTGCCCGGCTCAACCCCAACCTGCTTGAGCGCGGCTAGCGCTTCTTTGTCCATTTCATACTTGTCAGGGTCGAACGTGGTGTAGTTGAACACCCACTGCATCACTTCCAGGAAATTCTCAGCATAGACATTCGCGTCTGTTGAGTATTTCGGCGTGTTCAGGGGGGTTACGGGTTTGGCAGGTTTGCCCTGGAACTCCGACAAGGTTTGCAGTTTGACTTCCTTGATCGCTGCCATGTTTGCTTTGAATTTAGCCGGGTCGTTTGCCTGCGGCATGACGCGAAGAAAGGCTATGCCAAAGTCGCCGGACATCTCGAATATCTGGTCGACGCCATCGACCTTTTCCCCGGAATATCCGTCGGTACGTTCAGAATAGTAGAGAATCCTAGTCGGTTTCTTGAAGTCACCTTTGGCCGTGGCAAGGGGAATGTTGACGTAATGATCTGTCGCCGAAACCTCCAGCGAGACGAATTTGGAATCGAAGGCCGGATACTCGATCACCACCGCGTCGTCGCGCATGTCCAGCATCGAAAGTACATAGAGCGTATCATTATTTGGGCGCGGAAGGGCGCGCACAGACGCATTGGCCAATCCCTTCGGATATGCCGTCTTGTTCCACCCGCCCGAGGCCAGCGGGTTTTTGGGATCAAGCACGAAGTTGTTGAGCGTATTGAACAGCGCAACATACTGTGTGGAGCGTTTCACCAGATTTTCCAGTTCCGCATCACTCAGTTGTTCCGCTTTCAATGGGAGTGCAACGGCGAGCCCGATGGCGGCGGCCGAAGCTATAGTCTTCATAATTTTGTTCATAATTTCCTCCGGGTTATTTTTGACTTCGAATTCAACTGTTTTTGGACGGCGCGGGCGCAAACCCTGGCATTTTTCAATTTAGCAATATGTCAATTTGACACTTGAATAACTCCAATTCTCACAGTTTTACAAGTAGTTAAGAAGTGGCGGTATTTACTGCCTTTCCTACTTCATCGCCGGACAGTGGGGCAGAGTGGCATTATGCGCGGGCGGCCAAATCAAACGATCAACTTCAACCTCAAAACGTTCTCGATTGTGTCGGGATGAGACCACATTCCATTTCAGAATTCTGACCATTTCGCGCCACACCGCATCTAAGATTTCCCCTTGTTAGCCCGGCATCGATAGATAACCGGGGTTACCCCGTTCCAACGTACAAATGCCCGCGTGAAGCTGCCGGGGTTTTTGTAGCCCAACCGTTTGGAAATTGACGCGATAGAAATCTTGGAATGGGCAAGCATGGTCAATGCAGCATGATTTACAGCCTGGTCGCGTATTCCCGAAAATGTGAATCCTGACGCGTTTAGGTATCTCTGTAACGAGCGGCGACTTATTCCCAATTCATCTGACACGCGTTGGACCGTTGCCCTGCCGTCTCGTGACTGAGCATCCACCACATCCATAAGAGCGACGATGTCGATCCCTCTTTCTGCATTTCGGCGCGGCATACACAGCTCCCCGATGGCTCGCATTCTCGGCTTAAATAGTAGGTGGCGCAGCTGCCGGTGTCTGACCATTACGCGCCGCCGTTTGCGGTGATTGCGGGCTGACGTGTTTTGTGCATAGTCTTCAAGGGCGTAGAACAGCCAAATGCCGGAAACCAGCCGGGGAGGAGGAAGTTCTGGATGAGACCATTACCTTTGGTTCGCGCCGCGCACCTTCTCACCTATACGTCTTCTTTGCGTGAAATCGGCGCTCCGGTTGATCGAGAGTTGGAACGCGCAAAACTCCCTACACTTATCGAAGACAATCCGGATGCGTATCTCAGCCTGCCGCAGGTGTTCGAGTTTGTCGGCCAGTGCAGTCGAGATCTGGATATTGTTGAGTTTGGTCACCACGCGTCACTGTCAGCAAGGATGTCCGGTCTTTCCCAAAAAATGCAATCGGCTTTGATTAACGCGCCCTCGGGTCTGGCGCTTGTTCAGGCGTTTGCAAGTGTAGCACCTATTGAAAATACGGCCATTTCCGTGGGCGTTCAGTCAGAGGGGTCTGCCTATCGAATTTATTTCGATTTAGTCGATTTTCGCGACCATTGCGCGTTGGCCGGACCGGAATGGGTCGCGGTGCATTCAATTATCGAAATCCTGCGCAGTGTCTGTGGCGCAGAATGGTGTCCCGATGAAATTACAATCATGTCGCAATCCGAAGGCCATATCTCGACTGAAGCAGCGTACCCGAACACCAGAGTTAAGTGTGGTCAACAGCACACCTCTGTCACAGTTCCAGTGTCTAGCTTGGCAATTCCTTGTATCTCGCCTACCGAGGATGGGTCTACTGAGGTAACTTTGTTTCCAGAAAGGGTCGACTTCGTCGGAAGCCTCCGGCGAGTTGTCGCTCCTTATCTTCAGGATGCTTACCCACCCCTGAATCTCATGGCCGAAATCACAGGGATGTCGCGCAGAACTCTTCAACGAACGCTGGCCCGACATGGCAAAACCTACTCCTCTGTTGTTCAGGAAGCACGGTTCCAGAACGCCTGTTTGCTGCTTGATGATCCTGTTGCCAAGATAATCGATGTCGCGTTTGCTGCGGGTTACGAGCACCCACAACATTTCACGCGTGCATTCAGGAAATACACAGGTCTGACACCAAGCCAATATCGACAAAGACTATCGACCGAGGGTTAAGGCCGTGCGAACTGAAGGTTCGGCTTTGTGTGCTCTTTGATTGTACTGAACAATACGACGTGCAGTTAGCTGCCATTGGAGCAGGTGCAGCGAAAGGTCACTTTGTCCGCATGGCGGACAAAGCAATCATTAGCGAGACCGCCTCACCCCTCCATCGCCTCCAACTCATCAATAAAGCCCGAGATCATCGACAGGCCCTTGTCCCAGAATTTCGGATCGCTTGCGTCCAGTCCGAACGGGGCGAGCAGTTCCTTGTGGTGTTTCGATCCTCCGGCGCGCAGCATCTCGAAATACTTGTCCTCGAACCCGTCCGAGCCGCTTGCGTAAACGGAATACAGCGCATTCACGAGGCCGTCGCCAAACGCATAGGCATAGACGTAGAAGGGCGAGTGGACGAAGTGCGGGATATAGGCCCAGAAGGTCTCATACCCATCCATGAATTCGAATGCGGGCCCAAGGCTTTCGGCCTGAACGCTCATCCACAGAGCGTTGATGTCGTCAGGGGTCAACTCGCCCTCGCGGCGGGCGGCGTGCAGTTTGCATTCGAAGTCGTAGAAGGCGATCTGACGGACCACCGTGTTGATCATGTCTTCGACCTTACCGGCCAGCAGTACCTTGCGCTGTTCCGGGGTTTCGGCCTGATCCAGCATTTTGCGGAAAGTCAGCATCTCGCCAAAAACCGACGCGGTTTCGGCCAGTGTCAGCGGAGTTGAGGACAGCATCTCGCCCTGATCGGCAGCCAGAACCTGATGCACGCCGTGCCCAAGTTCATGCGCCAGTGTCATCACGTCGCGCGGCTTGCCCAGATAGTTGAGCATCACATAGGGGTGCACTTCGGTAACGGTGGGGTGGGCAAAGGCGCCGGGGGCTTTGCCCGGTTTTACCGCCGCGTCGATCCAGCCTTTCGAGAAGAAAGGCGCCGCGATTTCACCCATGCGGGGATCGAAGGCGTTATAGGCGTCCATCACCGTTTTTTCGGCCTCGTCCCAGCCGACAATGCGCGTGTCTTCCATCGGCAGGGGCGCGTTGCGGTCCCAGACCTGCATGACGTCCAGACCCAGCCATTTGCGTTTCAACTCGTAATAGCGATGGCTGAGCTTGGGGTAGGCAGCGACCACCGCCTCGCGCAAGGCCTCGACCACCTCGGGTTCCACGTCATTCGACAGGTGGCGGCCGGTCTGCGCCGTGGGCATCTTGCGCCAGCGGTCGACGATTTCTTTTTCCTTGGCCTGCGTGTTGTGGACACGGGCAAAAGTTTTGACGTTGTCCTGAAAAACGCGGGCCAGTTCACGCGCGGCGGCCTCGCGTTTCGAACGGTCCTGTTCCGTCAGCAGGTTCAGTGTCCCTTCGATGTTCAGTTCTTCGCCATCAACGGTAAAGGTCAGCCCGGCGATGGTTTCGTCAAACAGACGTTCCCACGCGTCACCAACAACGCCCAGGTCGTGCAGGAATTTCTCAAGCTCGTCAGACAGTTGGTAGGGCTTCATCGCGCGGATGCGGCGGAACACCGGCTCATACCGGGCGAGATCGGCATCCGCGTTGAAATGCGCCGTGAGCACGTCATCGTCGATGCGATTGATTTCCAGCGTGAAGAAGACCAGCGGTGTGGTAAAGACGGTGATCTTTTCCTGCATGTCAGACAGGAACTTGGCGCGTTCGGCATCGGTGGTCAGCTGGTAATAGCGCAGCCCGGCGAAAGACATGATGCGACCGGCGACCGAGTTGATCTTCTCGTTGCGCTGCACACAGGTCAGCAGACCTGCGGCGTCCAAATCATCCAGTTGGCCTTCGTAGTCGGCGGCGAAGGCGGCGCATTCGCCCTCCAGCCAGTCCAGATCGCGCGACAATTCCGGGGCGTCTTCGCCAGAGTACAGATCACTCAGGTCCCATTCCGGCAGATTGCCGAGGTTATCGGCCCCTCCGACTGCGTTAGCGTCACGGACGGGAAAGGGAAGGTCGCGCATGGATCACCTCGGAAAAACTTCTTTGGCAAACATCTAGGCGCGGGCGGTCGGGATCACAAGCGCGATCAGTTAGACAGGGCAGGTTCCGGGGCCGAGTTCGTCTGGGACGCCAGAAAATGTGCCGCCAGTTGATCAAAAACGGGTCCGCGCACATTAGCGGGTTCCATCATCACCTCGTGCTCGCCTTCCGGAATTTCCACCAGGGTTCCGCCGGGCCAGTTTGCCATTCGCGCCCGGATCGCCTTGCGGTCCACGATTTGTTCATGACTGCCCAGAAATGTCAGGCAGGGCGTCGCGGGCGCGGTTTGGTCCATCAGCCACGCGCATTCGTCCAGTGCTTCGCGCAGCCAGATCGTCGACGGCGCGCCAAGTGCCAGTTCGGGATGGGCTACAAGCTGGTCCTGCATCATTTTGTACATCGCCGGGTCGCGGGTCAGCACGTTGCCCTCGAACGGTTGCGACAGCACGTAACTTTCCAGCGACGTGGTCGGTGGGGTTCGTTCCCCCAGCCCGATCCGTGGCCCCCAATAGGCGGTGAGCCGGCTGAGCGGTTTCATGAGCGGCGTGAAGAAGATGCCCCACATCGGCCCGGTAAAGGCGCAGGCGGCAAAGCAGCCTCTTTCCAGCACGGCCCGCAGGCCAATTGCACCGCCCATCGAATGGCCGATCACATACCAGGGTTTCGGCAGGTTCAGCGCGGTCGCCAGATCCAGCGTCGCCTGAACATCATTCTGATAGTCGGTAAACTGATCGACATGGCCCACGCGCGGGTCGTCCAACGGGCGATCCGCCAAGCCCTGTCCGCGCCAGTCAACTGACAGGAAGGCAAATCCGCGGTCGACAAATTCCTTCGCAGCGTCACCGTATTTTTCGATATACTCGGTGCGGCCGGGAAACAGCATCACCGTGCCGTTCGTGTCGCCACCCGGGTGCCAGTGGGCCACCCGAATGCGGATATCGTCCGTGGTCGTCAGCCAATGGGCCTGACCACCGGCGGGGGCGCCGGCCACGTCTTCGAACAAGGGGGCCGGCGACAGTTCCATCAGGCCAGCGCCGATGCCAGTTGCATGGCCACGCCCATATCGCCGTCCACGGTCAGCTTACCGGACATGAAGGCACCTGTGGGGTTCAGCTCACCGCTGAGGATCTGCTCGAACGTGTCGGCATCCGCGCTCATGGTGACGTCCGCTTCGTCGTCGCTGACACGCGCACCGTCCGCGTCCAGAACGATCGAGCCCAGATCGGCAATGGCAAATTTGGCCGACGCGCTGAAGTCGCCGCCCGAAAGTTTTTCGTTCAGCGCCGCTGCGGCTTTTTCCAGAGTGTCGCTCATGGTTCTCCTCACTTTGAATTATGCGCCGGGAATGGACATCCCACGGCGCAACGCTACACTGAACGTTGTTATGGGCATTGCAAGCAACAATCTCAAAGGTATCGTTACGGCAACGGCGTTCCTAGTCACGTTTTCCACCAGTTGTCTTGCACAACAGGCAGATTCTCGGGACGAAGATCAGCTTTTGCAGCAATTGGCGCAATCCACGCCGCAACAGGCGATCGGAATCGATCGTCAGCTCAAGGCGCTGTGGTCGCTGTCAGGATCGGCTTCGGCGGATCTGTTGCTTGAGCGGGGGCGCGAAGCGCTGGACGATGGCGATACCGAGACCGCCATCGAACACCTGACGGCACTAACGGATCATGCGCCGGGCTTTGCCGAGGGGTGGCACCTGCGCGCGTCGGCCTTTTTCGGGATCGAGCGGTTTGGAATGGCAGCTGCCGATCTGGAACACGCGCTGACCCTGAACCCCAACAATTACGAGGCCATCTATGGCCTTGGCCTGATTTTCGAGATTGTCGGCCAGCCGGACAAAGCCTTTGCGGCCTATGAACGCGCGCTGGCTATACATCCCCATCACGAAGAAGTAACCAAAGCGGTGAATCGACTGAAGCCCCAGGTCGAGGGTTCGGCCCTCTAGAAGCCGGGGCAGGGGGCAAAGGTGAGCGGGTCATCCCGAATCGTGGCCGTTCTGGGCCCGACAAACACAGGTAAAACCCATTACGCGATCGAGCGGATGCTGGGGCACCGGACAGGTGTGATCGGTCTGCCGCTGCGGCTGCTTGCGCGTGAGGTTTTTGACAAGATCGTTGCCATTCGCGGCCCGTCCGTTGTGGCGCTGGTCACGGGCGAAGAACGGATCGTGCCGCCACGCGCGCAATACTGGGTCTGCACGGTCGAGGCGATGCCCGAGGGTATGGGCGCCGATTTCGTGGCCATCGACGAAATCCAGCTTTGTGCCGATCCCGAACGTGGCCATGTGTTCACCGACCGTCTGCTGCGCGCGCGCGGTACGCACGAGACTCTGTTCCTGGGGTCCGACACGATGCGCGGCCCGATTGCCGCGCTGGTGCCCGAGGCGCAGTTCGTGCGCCGCGAACGCATGTCGCAACTGGTCTATTCCGGCTCAAAGAAAATCAGCCGTATGCCTGCGCGCAGCGCAATCGTCGGGTTCTCTGTCGAGAATGTGTATGCCATTGCCGAACTGTTACGCCGCCAAAAGGGCGGCGCGGCCGTGGTCATGGGGGCGCTCAGCCCCCGCACGCGGAATGCGCAGGTGGAACTCTATCAGAATGGCGAGGTCGACTATTTGGTGGCGACGGATGCCATCGGCATGGGTCTGAACCTGGACGTCAACCACGTGGCGTTTTCCTCCCTGACCAAGTTCGATGGGCGGCGGATGCGGCCTTTGGCGCCCAACGAACTGGCCCAGATCGCCGGGCGGGCCGGACGCGGTATGTCTGATGGGACTTTCGGCGTCACTGGTGAGGCTCCGCCACTGGACGAAGGTGTGGCGCAGGCGATCATGGACAGCCGTTTCACGCCGATGAAAAAGCTGAACTGGCGAAATGCCGCCCTGCGGTTCGGCTCAGTCGACGCGCTGATCGCTTCGTTGGAGGTCAGCCCGAACGATGAACATCTGATCAAGGCGCGGCCTGCCGATGACCTGAACGTGTTGAAATCGCTGTCGCAAGTGGCCGAGGTTGCTGCCCGCGCCAGCGACGGCCCGTCCATTCGCTTGCTGTGGGACGTGTGCCGAATCCCGGATTTTCGCGGCATCAGCCACGCTGAACACGCCAGCCTGCTGGAAGTGATCTTTGGCCACCTGCACGAACGCGGCGGGGTCCCGGATGATTTCATGGCGCGGCAAATCCGCCGGATCGACCGGACGGACGGGGATATTGATGCACTGTCCAAAAGGTTGGCATATATTCGCACCTGGACATACGTTGCGCAACGAAACGGCTGGGTGCGTGACGAATCCCATTGGCGTGCCGAAACGCGCGCTGTAGAAGACAGAGTGTCGGACGCTCTTCACGAACGTTTGACTCAGAGATTTGTGGACCGGCGCACATCCGTATTGCTGCGCCGGCTCAAACAGAAGGAGGCCCTTTTGGCCGAAGTAAATGATAAGGGTGAAGTGACCGTCGAAGGCGAATTCGTCGGTCGTCTGGAAGGGTTCCGGTTTTCGCCGGACAAAAGCGCGCAGGGAACCGAGGCGAAAGCGCTCAAGTCGGCGTCTCTGCAAGCACTCGCGCCGCAATTCCATCTGCGTGCCGATCGCTTCTACAATGCGCCCGATACCGAGATTGATTTTACCGATCAGGGTGGCCTGATGTGGGGTGAATACGCCGTTGGCAAACTGGTTGCCGGGGCCGAACCGCTCAAGCCAGTGGTCGAGGTGTTTGTAGATGAGGCCGCGGGTCCGGATGTCGAACAGAAGGTTCAGCGCCGCCTGCAGCATTTCATCGACCGCAAGGTGGCCGCGCTGTTCGAGCCGCTGCTGAACCTGTCGCGGGACGAGGAACTGTCGGGTCTGGCCAAGGGCTTTGCCTTCCGCATGGTCGAGGCGCTGGGCGTGCTGCCGCGCGCTGGTGTCGCACAGGAGGTCAAGGATCTGGATCAGGACGCGCGTGGTGCCTTGCGCAAACATGGCATCCGGTTCGGTCAGTTCACCATCTTTATGCCGCTGCTTCTGAAACCGGCTCCGACGCGCCTGCGACTGGTTCTGTGGGCGCTGGCCAATGATCTTCAGGAATTCCCCGAGGCACCGCCGCCGGGTCTGGTGACAGTGCCGGTCGCGAAGGACGCACCACAGGGTTACGATACGATGTGCGGCTACCGCGACGCGGGCGAACGTTCGATCCGCATCGACATGCTGGAACGTCTGGCCGACATGCTGCGCGCCGAAGACAGCCGGGGCGGGTTCGAAGCCAAGCCTGACATGCTCTCAATCACCGGGATGACGCTGGAACAGTTCGCTGATCTGATGCAGGGGCTGGGCTACAAGGCCGAGCGCGGCGAGCGCGAAAAGGTGAAACCGGTGCAAGCAGAGCCCGAAAAGCCTGCGGCTGAAGTGGCTGAGCAAACCGCCGCCGAAGAAACCCCGGCAGCAGACGCCGCTCCGGCAGAGGTCGCTGCGCCCGCCGAGGCGACCGCCGAGGCCACCGAAAGCACCGAGGCGGCAGCCGAGGCCCCTGCTTCGGACGAGCCGGAGGTTGAGGTGTTCTATACCTTCACCTGGGGCCGTCAGCGTCAGGCCAACCGTGGTCCGCGTCGCGAACAGCGGCAAGGGCCAGGCAAAGGCAAGCCGCGTGGCAAGCCTCAGGACGGACGCGGCAAACCGCAGGGTAAGAAAGGGGGCAAGCCGCAAGGCGCCAAATCCTTCTCGTCCCGGCCGCCGAAGAAAGAAAAAGCGATCGATCCGGATAACCCGTTCGCAGCAGCGCTGATGGGTTTGAAAGACGGCAACTAAGCACCGATGGCCGAGGCCAAGCTGCGGATCGACAAATGGCTGTGGCAGGCGCGGTTCTTCAAAACCCGCAGCCTGTCCGCCAAACAGGTCAGCGGCGGTCACGTGCGCGTGAACGGAAACCGGGTCCTGAAACCGGCGCAAGCCGTAGGACCCGGTGACGTTCTGACCTTTCCGCAAGGCCGTACCGTCCGCGTCGTGCGTATCGAAAAACTGGGCGACCGCCGCGGACCCGCCCCCGAGGCGCAAACATTGTACTCGGACCTGACCGAAAAACAGGACGCAGAACCCCGCAATCCGGGTTTTGAAGGAAAAGGTCGTCCAACCAAGAAAGATCGGCGCGCGCTTGATCTTTCTCGCACCCGCAAGGGCTGATCATCCCTTGAAGACGGTGCAATACTGGATTAGCTAGTCGCCCAAACCGCAAACGGGAATTTCACCATGACCTATGTCGTCACCGAAAACTGCATCGCCTGCAAATACACCGACTGTGTCGAGGTTTGCCCGGTGGATTGTTTCTATGAAGGTGAGAATACGCTGGTCATTCACCCGGATGAATGCATTGATTGCGGTGTCTGCGAGCCTGAGTGCCCCGCCGACGCCATCCGCCCCGACACCGAGCCGGGAATGGACCAATGGGTCGAGTTCAACCGGAAATACTCGGAACAGTGGCCGGTCATCGTGACCAAGAAGGACCCGCTGCCCGATGCCGAGGAACGCGACGGCGAAGAGGGCAAGATGGAGAAATATTTCTCGGAAGCGCCCGGTGAGGGCGGTTGATCGATTCGCGCTCTGAACTTGGCGGTTTAGGTGCAAAAACAGGCTGTATCGCTCTGAAAAGTATCAGGTTTCCCGACCCATCGCGGGACCTGACTTTCAGGCGTCGTAATTTTGTGATATAATTAAAAGCTGAATGATGAATGAGATGGGGATGCGCTCCGTAAGTATGTTTGCTTTGGAGTTCTGATTTTTTGACAAACCAGACGCCTGACGGGGCCGGGAATGGCTCCGGCTAGGGTGTTTTGCCGTCTGTGTCTCGCTCTGTAACCAAGGATGAACCTGTATGTCTAAGTCGAAAAAGCTTGAGTTCCGCCCGAATGACTATGTTGTCTATCCCGCGCATGGCGTGGGTCAGATCATCTCGATCGAAGAGCAGGAAGTCGCGGGATATTCACTTGAGCTGTTCGTCATCTCCTTTGAAAAAGACAAGATGACCCTGCGTGTGCCGACCAACAAGATCACCGAATCCGGTCTGCGGTCACTCAGCTCGCCGGATGTCATCAGCCAGGCGATGAAAACCCTGAAGGGCAAGGCCAAGGTGAAACGCGCCATGTGGTCGCGCCGGGCGCAGGAATATGAACAAAAGATCAATTCGGGCGACCTGATTTCGATCGCCGAAGTAGTTCGCGACCTGCACCGCACCGATGACCAGCGTGAACAGAGCTATTCCGAGCGTCAACTCTATGAGGCCGCGCTGGAGCGTCTGACCCGCGAAGTGGCTGCCGTCTCCGGCGCTGGCGAGGTATCGGCAGCCAAGCAGGTTGATGAGGTTCTGACCTCGCGCGCCGCCGCCTGATCGTCGGGATATGTGAATTTCGGGCCGCTCCGACCGGAGCGGCCTTTTTCGTGTCTGGCCGCTTGGTGAAATACGCAATTGCCGCTAATTTTTCAGCAGGCAGAGGCGGATGGATGGCCAACCTAAAACAAACGATTAAGTTCCTGTATATTGCACATGACCCGATCTCGGTCTGGTTCCGATACGGCCTCATCCTGTTTGATGCTGTTTCGATCGTGTTTTTCGTCGCTACCGCGAACGTGCCACATGGTCCGGGTATCACAACGGCCAGCCTGATAGTCGGATTTCTGATCCTGCTGGATTTCTTGGCGCGGATGTGGATCGCAAAGGACCGCTGGAAGCTGCTGCGCAAGGTCTACACGCTGGCGGATATTGTGGTGATTACGTCGTTGTTGCTGGAACCGCTATTGCCCGGCAATCTGGCTTTCGTGCGAATCCTAAGGGCGTTGCGCCTGATCCATTCCTACCATTTGCTCAAGGATTTGCGCCGGGACAGCCAGTTTTTCCGAACGCGTGAGGATGCGGTGATCGCCGCAATCAACCTTTTGGTTTTTGTATTCGCGACTTCGACGGCCGTTTTGGTGTTCTTCATTCCGGATGACAGCCAGAACGCCTATATCGACGCGCTCTATTTCACCATGGCCACGCTGACCACGACCGGTTTTGGAGATATCACTCTGGCGACCCCGGGCGGCAAGCTGTTTTCCGTCTTCATCATGGTTGTCGGGGTGGCGCTGTTCGTGCGGCTGGCTCAGGCAATTTTCATGCCACAGAAAGTGCGGCACAAATGCCCCAATTGCGGCCTCTATCGCCACGACACGGACGCGGTTCACTGCAAGCATTGCGGGGAAACGCTGAGGATTGAAACCGGCGGTACGACCTAAAGGGCGGCGACCGCGGCGGTCAGAAATGCCAGTTCTGCGAGTTGTTGAGTCGCTCCCAGAACGTCACCGGTTTGGCCGTTGATTTTGGCCTTTGCAAGCTGCGCCAACGCCGCCACGACCAGCGCAGCCACGATAAAGGGCAGGGCGAAACCGGTCCCCATCAAGACTGCTGAGCAGCCGGTAGCCAACAAGAACCCAACAGCAACGGTTCCGGCCTTCGGTCCGCCGACCGAATGGCTCAGGCCGCTGGCGCGCGCATTTGGCACGGTCGCCATCAAGACAGGCATGAACGCGCGCGACAGGACGCAGGCGGCGAGTATCACACCGTATTCCCCAACCGAAAGCAGGGCCGCCACAAGCGCAACCCGCAGCAACTGCGTGAAGATCAGAGCCAGCACACCGTAAGCACCGATATGGCTGTCCTTCATAATCTCCAGCCGCCGTTCGGCTGTGAAACCGCCCCAAAATCCGTCGGCTGTATCGGCAAGGCCGTCTTCGTGCATGGCACCAGTGGATGCAACCAGCAACGAGATCAGGATCACGGCGCCGGCGGTCGCAGGCAGGTGAAGCGCCATCGCGGCCCAACCGGCCGCGCAGGCCAAGCCCCCGACCACCAGCCCGACAACCGGAAACGCCCAGGCGGAACTGGCTTGCCGTGAAAACACATCCTCGGGCAAGCGGGGCACCGGCAAGCGCGTCAGCAGAACCAGCGCCAGCGGAATATCCCATGCGGAAAAGAGTTTGGTGTCGTTTTTGTGCACTCCCGCGCCTTTCGGGGTCTTGTTGGTTCGGACGCTTCGGTTAAACACACAGGACCACTCTGATGCAACGAGGCTTTGAATGCTGCCCGAACTTAATGACCTGAAAACATTCCGCGAAACTTTGAATCAGGCTCCGGGTCCGGATGACGCCGCGCGGCACGGCGCGGCGGAACGAAACGGGCAACTGACCAAACCGCCCGGTGCCCTTGGACGACTTGAGGATCTGGCGATCTGGTACGCGGGCTGGCGAGGGGATGCCCGCCCGAATATTTCCGCCCCACAGGTTATCGTCTTCGCCGGAAACCACGGTGTGGCGGTGCAGGGTGTGTCGGCTTTTCCGCCGGAAGTGACCGTTCAGATGGTGATGAACTTTGAATGTGGCGGCGCGGCCATCAATCAACTGGCCAAGGCCGCGGGGGCGACAATGAATGTCCATGCGCTGGATTTGGATCGACCCACGGCGGATTTCACAGCCGGCCCGGCCATGTCTGAAGATGAACTTTTGCAAGCCCTGCGCGTGGGTTGGACGGCTGTGGACCCCAGGGCGGATCTGTTGGTGGTTGGTGAGATGGGCATCGGCAACACCACGCCCGCCGCAGCGATTGCCTGCGCCTTGTTTGGCGGCGAGGCGGCGGACTGGACCGGGCGCGGCACCGGTGTCGATGATGCCGGGTTGGCGAACAAAACGCGGGTTGTGGCCGAGGGTGTGGCCCTGCATTCCGGCTCGGGCGATGGGATAGAAATCCTGCGCCGTCTCGGTGGCCGCGAAATCGCGGCCATGACCGGTGCCATCGCGGCGGCCCGCGCCCTGCGTATCCCCGTCATTCTGGATGGATTTATCTGCTCGGCCGCGGCCGCCTGCCTGGCGGATGCGTCGGAAGGCGCGCTGGACCACACCGTCGCCGGACACCAAAGCGCAGAAGGCGCGCATGGCGCAGTTTTGGCCAGACTGGGCAAAGAGCCGCTGCTGAACCTTGGCCTGCGGCTGGGCGAGGGGTCCGGCGGCGCGCTGGCGATTAATATTCTCAAAAGCGCGCTTGCCTGCCACTCAGGCATGGCAACTTTTGCGGAAGCCGGCGTTTCGGACGGTTAGGCCAAGCTGCCTGATCCGCGATGGCGGGTCAGGCCGATTTCTGAGCGTGCTTTTCGGCCAGTTCCAGAAGCTCGGTTTCCAGGTCCTTTTCAAGCTGCTGCGCGCGCTCGATGTATTTCTTGTTTTCCGCCGTCGGCATACCGGGAATCCACAATTCGGCCAGCTCGCGAACCGAGGTCCGGTCATGGTGGTAAAAGGTCTGTTCGGCCTGCGCGGCTTCGTATTCGCTGAGTCCGATGTTTTCCAGCACATACCGCCCGGCACGCAGCGAACTGTCGAACATTTCGCGCACGATATCATTCGCACCGGCCTGATACAGCTCGTACACATGGGTCCGGTCGTGGGCGCGGGCAATGATGTGAAGGTCCGGGCGTTGACGCCGCGCGAAACTGACCAGACGCGTCACGTGTTTCGCATCGTCCATCGCGGCAACAAGGACCGAAGCTTTTTCCAACCCCGCAGCACGCAGCAGCTCCGGACGTGTCGGATCGCCCAGAAATCCTTTGACACCGAAACGCCGCATCAACTGGACCGTCTCGATGTCATGATCCAGCACCACGGTTTTGAACCCGCTGGCGCGCACCAGCCGGTTCACGATCTGACCAAAGCGACCAATTCCAGCGATGATCACCGGGCCCTTTTCGTCAATCTCATCGGGTTCAGGCGGCGGCGCGCCGTCGCCGATCCGGCGAGAAAGAAGATCGAAGATGATGAACAAAAGCGGTGTGATGAGCATGGTCAGCGCGATGATCATCAGCAGCTTTTGCGAAAGATCCTGCGGGATGACATTCTGCTGGGTCGAAAAGGCCAGCAGTACAAATCCGAATTCCCCCGCCTGTGCCAGCCCGAGCGTAAACAGCCAGTGATCGCGGCCTTTAAGCTTAAAGGCGCGCCCGACAAGGAACAGGATGATCCCTTTTGCAAGAATGACCAGCAGCGCCAGACCGATCAGATCGAACGGATCATCAAAGAAATACGCGATATCAATGCCGGCGCCGACAGTGATGAAGAACAGGCCCAGAAACAGACCCTTGAACGGCTCAAGGTCGCTTTCCATCTCGTGGCGGAATTCCGAACTGGCCAGAACAACGCCCGCCAGAAAAGCTCCCAGTGCGGGGGACAGGCCCACCAGTGTCATCAGAAAGGAGATTCCGACGACAATCATCAGGGCCAATGCTGTATACATCTCGCGCAGGCGTGTGGCATGGATGAACCGGAACAGGGGGCGCGTCAGGTAAACCCCGGCCAGGATGACAAACGCGATTGCGCCAATGGTGACCAGCGTGACCGCCCAGCCCGGTAAGCCTTCGACCAGCGACAGGCTGTGATGGCCTGCATCGTGCAGGTCCACCGCCCCGCGGTCGATCGAGCCGTCGCTTTCAATATGCGGCAGGGCGGGCAGCGCCAACAATGGCAGTAGCGCCAGAATGGGGATGACGGCAATATCCTGCGTCAGCAGCACCGAAAACGTCGCACGACCGCCATTTGTCTGCATCAGCCCCTTTTCCGACAAGGTTTGCAGGACAATCGCGGTCGAGGACAGCGACAGCGTCAGCCCGACGGCCAGCGCAACCGACCAAGGGTGATTTGCATACATGGCGACACCGGCGATCACGGCTGTAGACAGCGCGACCTGTAAGCCGCCCAGCCCCAACAGCCTGTCCCGCATATCCCACAGGGCGCGCGGCTCCAGCTCCAGCCCGATCAGGAACAGCATCATCACGACACCGAATTCGGCGACGTGTTGCAGGCTTTCGGTTTCGGCCCCAACCAGGCCGAAGACCGGGCCGATAACGATGCCCGCGGCCAGATACCCCAACACGGACCCCAACCCCAGACGCGCCGACAAGGGCACGGCGATCACGGCAGCCGCCAGATAGATCGAAGCCTGGTAAAGGAAATCGTCCATTTTCGTCCTTTCGGTCGGGTTAGGTGGGCAAAGGCGCGTCGCGCTTGAGCTGGTCCATCACAATCTGGCTTTGGACCCGTGCCACGGCAGGATGCGGCAGTATCACCTGATGAAGCAAGCGGTTGAGCGCGGATAGATCGTCGCAATAGACATGCAGCAGGTAATCTGCCTCTCCGGTCATCGTCCACGCGCTGGTGATCTCAGGGCGTGTGTCAACCATACGGGCAAAGCTTGCGGACTGCTCCGGGCCGTGGGTGCCCAAATGCACCTGAATAAAACCCTGCACCTGCAAGCCAAGTTTCAGAGGGTCCAGCCGCGCGGCGTAGCTGGTGATGTAACCTTCGGCCTCCAGCCTCTGACGCCGCCGACCGGCCTGACTGGGCGACAGGTTCAGCATCTCGCCCAGCTGATGCGCGGTCAGATGGGCGTTCTGCTGCAGGGCGGACAGCAGACGGGTGTCGGTGGAATCCAGCATATGCGGAAATTCTCCATGGATTGTCCAAACGGTGCGGACTTTGCGCGTTTGGCGATAGTTTACACGAAAACTATGCGCAGAAACAGCGCTTGATAAGGCGTATTTTGGAATCAGCAAAGAAATTCCTGTTTTTAAGGAGACGCGCCATGGGTCCTTTCCCTCACAACGCACCGAAATCTGTCATCAGCAACGAAAACCCGGCCGGAACTGATGGTTTTGAGTTCGTAGAGTTCGCCCATCCCGAGCCGCAGGAGCTGCGGGATCTGTTCGCCAAGATGGGCTTTGAACTGGTCGGGCATCACAAAGACAAACCCGAAGTCGAGCTTTGGCAGCAGGGTGATGTCACCTACATTCTCAACGCTGATCCTGAAAGCTTTGCCGCCAAGTTCGTCGAAGAACACGGCCCCTGCGCGCCGGCTATGGGCTGGCGCGTGGTAGATGCGCAAAAAGCCTATGAGCATGCGGTGTCCAAGGGTGCCGAACCCTATGACGCGGACGACAAGACCATGGACGTCCCTGCGATCAAGGGGATTGGCGGGTCGCTGATTTATTTCATCGACCAGTATTACGACACTTCGCCCTACAACCAGGAATTCACCTGGACCAAGCAGTCCAAGCCGCGCGGTGACGGGTTCTATTATCTCGATCACCTGACGCACAACGTCTACAAGGGCAACATGGACAAGTGGTTCAAGTTCTACGGCGACCTGTTCAACTTCCGCGAAATCCGCTTTTTCGACATTCAGGGCAAGTTCACCGGTCTTTTCAGCCGCGCCCTGACATCGCCCTGCGGCCGCATCCGCATTCCGATCAACGAAGATCGCGGTGAAACCGGGCAGATCGTGTCCTACCTGAAAAAGTACAGGGGCGAAGGGATTCAGCATATCGCAGTGGGCAGCGAGGATATCTATTCCTCGACCGACGCGATTGCTGAAAAGGGTCTGAAGTTCATGCCCGGCCCGAACGAGGCCTATTACAATATGTCCACGGACCGGGTTGTTGACCACGAAGAGCCGCTGGACAAGATGATGAAACACGGCATCCTGATCGACGGCGAAGGTGTGCTGGACGGCGGCGAAACCAGAATCCTGCTGCAAATCTTCTCCAAAACCGTGATTGGGCCGATCTTTTTCGAGTTCATTCAACGCAAGGGCGACGACGGGTTCGGCGAAGGCAACTTTCAGGCGCTGTTCGAATCCATCGAGCGCGAGCAGATTGAAAGCGGTGAGATATCAACGGCTTGATATCGTTTCTTGATGTGAAGTGGGGCGGTCAGTGCTCTGGCCACCCCAAGTCAGTTTAATCAACTCCGTGGCATCTTCAGCGTCAGGTTCCGCCCGCGCTTTTGATACCGCAATTCGTTGTCGCTGATTGCGATGACCTGGCCGCCATCCAGCCTGTCCCCGACCTTCAGCTTTTTGTAGCGACCGCTGGGCAGACGCACCAATGCGCGCCGGTTGGCCGGCGTCCCGTAAACTCCGATCAGGTTCAGCTTACGCAGGTTAAGCGCGTTGTCGATTGTGGCCTGCCGCGCCACAGAGGTCGACGAGGGTATTTTGGGCGCCACCGTTTTCGGCTGGAATGAACCGGCCTCGACATCGGTTTGAGTGACGGCAGCGGTCGAGCCCAGATTTGCAGTTTGGGTTCCGGCCACCGGTGCCAACCCGGCTGGGCGCAGTTTCGGGCGCGGAACCCGCACAACAGCCAAAGCTGTTGGTGTTTCATCAATCTGGGGCTGCTCTTGCAGAGAAGCCGGTCGCAGCTTGGGCCGCAGGATTGCCAGTTCCGCGCGTGTCCGCCCACCCAGTTGCTGTCGTTCGAACCGTTCCTGAAGATCACCGGGTCGCGGTTTTGGCCGCAACTGTGCCAGCCGGTCAACGGGTTCCTCTTCAATCGGTTCCTGCTCGAACCGAACGGGGGTTGCCGGCGGCACTTTGGGAGGTTGCCCCAGAAACACGAAGATACCATCCGGGTTCAAGGTGCCTTCTGCGGACGGCGTGACCAGCCCGCGATCATCCAGCTCGAACCCGGTTCCGGCCACACGTGGCAACACGATCTGTTCGAACGGGTCGTCGGTGGCAAAGCTCTGCACCGGGGGCAGGGCAACAGCATCATGCGACAGGCTGGATTTGTCGATCGAGGTCAGAAACAACTCTTCGGGCTCATCCGCCACCGGGGCAGCCAGCGGTTCGGGCGATGTGATCCGGATACCCGGCTGCGGCTGGGGCGGTTGAGGGTCGGGGTCCCGAGCAATTTCTTCGACAGGGGTCGGCGCGATTTTCAGCGCCTCTAGAATTGCCGTATCCGTGGCCGACAGCTCTGGCGAGGGTTCGTTGGTCTCGTCCGGCAGGAGTGTCTCGGCCAGATCGGATTCCGCCTCCGGGTCCAATTCATCCGTTTGCAGCGCGGGTTCTTCGGGATCGGTCAGGGCAACCTGCGGGGCTTCAACGGTTTGCGGTTCGGGCAGGGCGGGCGTTTCCTCAACCTGCGGTGTGCTGGTTTCGGCAACGTCATCGGACTCCGGGCCGGTCAAGGCCCATGTGCCCAACACGGCCAATCCGACAAGCGCAGCCGCCGCCGCCGGTAGTGCATACTTCCTTGCGCCTATCCCCGAGGTGGGTTCCGGTGCATTTTTCAGGTCTGGCAGCGGAGCCGAGCGAAAGACGTCCGGGGGCGACGTGTCGGCTATGGAATGCACTGTCGGTTCGGGCTGCACAGGTTTGGGAGCGGGCTCAGGCGCCTTGTCCTCTGTCGGTTCGACGGTCGGTGCAACGGTTACGATGTTCCCGTCCGCCCCATCAAAAAACGGCTCAGCCGGAAACTCCTGACTGTCGGGCTTTGCGCTGAAGGAGACCGGAATAAACCCGTGTTCGGTTGCGAATGCGCACGCTTCGTCCAGCGTCTGCCGGGCAACTGCCGCAACATAGGTTGTGTTTCCGGCGGTCGTTGAGGCGAAGGACAGTTCTTCAACCGTGTAAGGCGTCGCGCCGGCCAGTTCGGTCTGAAGTTTTCGCGCGCTTTCCTCGGCGCTCAGACCATTGGCGTCTGCGGACAGAAACCGGACCTGATCCAGGGGAATCACGACCTTGCAGCTAAGATCGTTCTCAAGTGCAAAACCCTTGTCTCGCAGGGCCTGAATTTGCGCGTTCAGATCATCTGCATCCAGCGCAACTTTGCCAACACAGAACCAGTCATCATCCGATTGATGGTGCAAAGAAATCCCGGTGGCAGAAAAAGACAGCGCAAAGGCAGGTTTCATAATCCGGAAGAACCACAATTGTCAGCATCAATGCAAACGACATCTCGTCCGCAGCCAGACACTAAAGCAGGATCCCGCCGAGGGAAAGAAAAAGCCGGAGGTTCCCCTTGTCCCGCGGGTGCCGGTCACACCATGTTGGTCATACAGGATCTGGAGGGAAGACCTTGAAGAAAATCGCTTTTCTGGCTGCAATGCTGGCCATGACGGCCGCGGGCCTTGCCCATGCGGAAGAACGTCGCATCATGGTGGATGCGGCTGGTGTCGTACAGGCACTGCCCGATATGGCAACCATCACCTTGGGCGTAACCAACGAGGATGCGCAGGCGTCGGATGCAATGCAGGCGACGTCTGACGCAGTTGCGCAAATTCTGAAACGGCTCGACGAAATGGGGATCGAGGCGCGTGATGTTCAGACGCGGGATCTGTCGCTGTCGCCGGTTTGGTCAGGTCGCAACAGCGCCAGTGGCGACAGGCCCGAGATTTCCGGTTTCGTGGCCTCGAACCGGGTTTTGGTACGGGTGCGCGATCTGACGCTGTTGGGTACCATCATGGATGCCGTCATTCAGGATGGGGCCAACGATTTTGGTGGTCTGGCCTTTGGAGTGCAGGATCCGGCGCCGCTGCAGGCACAGGCCCGGGCCAAGGCGGTGGAAGAAGCCACAGCCAAGGCCAGACAGCTTGCCGAGGCCGCAGAGGTTACGCTGGGCCCGGTTCAGATCATCCGCGAGCAGGCAGGTGGAATCCGCCCCATGGCGCAGATGCGTGAGATGAACCTGGCGGACGCGGGCAGTGTGCCGGTTGCCGGTGGCGAAATCTCAGTCTCGGTCAACGTGACGATGGAATTCGGGATTGACGACTGACCCGGTGCCGGGATTGCGGGCCTTCAGCGATTGTCGCTGCTGGCCCGTCTGATCGAAATTGTCCGGTGACAGCCATGTTTCGAACGCCGCGCGGATGCGTGGCCACTCGCTGTCAAGGATCGAATACCAGGCGGTGTCCCGGTTCCGGCCCTTGTAGTGGGTCGCCTGCCTGAAGATCCCCTCGAAGGTGAAACCCAAACGCTCGGCGGCGCGCCGCGATGACGCATTCAGCGCGTCGCATTTCCATTCGTATCGGCGATATCCCAGCTCGTCAAAAACGCGACGCATCATCAGGAACATCGTCTCGGTTGATTGCGGGCTGCGCTGCAGCAGGGGTGAAAAGTGGATGTGACCCACTTCGATCGCCCCGGCCGCAGGTTCGATACGCAGAAAAGAGGCCATGCCAACCGGCGTTTCGTTGCGGTCAAGAACCGTGTGAAACATCGGATCGGCATCCATGCAGGTCGCCCGCGTCCATTCGACAAAGTCCTGTTCGGCGTCGAACGGCCCGTAGGGCAGGTAAGTCCAGTTGCGGCCGTCCGTGTCGTTGGCGAAGGCCCGGAACAATCCGGGCGCATGTCGGTTCACATCCAGCGGCGCGACGGTGCAATACTGACCCTCCATCGGCGTATAGGGCGGTGCCGGGCGGGGATAATCGCCCTTCACCGGCAGTCCGATCGGCTGCCCCAGTTCGTTTGTCTCGTGGCCGCTCATCTGTCAGGCGCTGGCCTTGGCAAGCGCCTGATCCAGATCGGCGATCAGATCGTTGGCGTCTTCGATGCCGATGGACACACGCACGACATTGGGGCTGGCTCCTGCGGCCTCCTGTTGTTCGGGTGTCAGTTGCCGGTGCGTGGTCGAGGCCGAATGGATGATCAGCGACCGTGCGTCGCCCAGGTTGGCCACGTGGCTGAAAATCTCCAGCGCATTGACCAGCTTGATGCAGGCGTCATAGCCCCCTTTGACCGCAAAGGTGAACAACGCCCCGGCACCTTTGGGGTACTGCGCCTTGACCCGGTCGTGATAGGGCGACGAGGGCAGGCCGGCATAGGTGACGTGATCCACGCGGTCGTCCGCCTCAAGCCAGGCAGCGATCTTTTGCGCGTTCTCGACGTGACGCTCCATTCGCAGGGACAGGGTTTCAATGCCCAGCAGCGTGTAATGCGCGGCCTGCGGGTTCATTGTCATGCCCAAATCGCGCAGGCCGATGGCGATGCCGTGAAAGGTGAAGGCCAGCGGGCCGAAGGTTTCGTGGAACTTCAGACCGTGATAGGCCGGTTCCGGTTCGCTGAGCGAGGGGAACTTGTCATTCGCCGACCAGTCGAACTTGCCCGAATCCACGATGCAGCCGCCGGTAACCGTACCGTTGCCGGTCAGGTACTTGGTGGTCGAATGCACCACCAGCGTCGCGCCATGTTCGATCGGGCGGCACAGGTAGGGCGTGGCCGAGGTGTTGTCGACGATCAGGGGAATGCCGGCTTCATCGGCAATATCGGCCAGGGCGCGGATGTCAGTGACGTAGCCGCCGGGGTTGGCGATCGATTCACAGAATACCGCGCGGGTGTTTTCGTCGATGGCGGCCTTCACCGCATCCAGATCGTCGGTATCCACAAACTTGGCCGACCAGCCGAACCGCTTGATGGTCTGGCTGAACTGCGTGACGGTGCCGCCATAGAGGCGGGTAGACGAAACGACGTTGCAACCCGGACCCATCAGCGGGAACAGCGCCATGATCTGGGCCGCATGGCCGGAAGAACAGCACACCGCGCCCACACCGCCTTCCAGCGTGGCGACACGTTCCTGCAGCACGGCCACGGTCGGGTTGGTCAGGCGGGAATAGATAAAGCCGACCTCTTGCAGATTGAACAGCGCCGCCGCGTGATCGGCATCGCGGAACACATAGGCGGTCGTCTGGTAGATCGGGGTCTGACGTGCACCGGTGGCCGGGTCGGGCCGCGCGCCCGCGTGAATTTGCAGCGTATCAAAACCGTAGGTTGGGCCGTCAGACATCTTGGAAATCTCCCCTTGGAATGTGCCTTGCAGAATCTCTAGGCGATTGAGGGCCTGCGCACAACAAAACTGTCAGCGCATCCACAGGCCCTTGCTTTTGATCGTCTTGCGAATGACCTGCTCGCGCTGCGGCAGGTCGTTGCGGTCGAACATATCGCGGATTTTGCGGCCCTTGCCCTGTATCACAAGTTTTTTGATCGGGTCATATCCCTTGAGGACCTTCTTGATCCTGTTCGGGGCCACTACGGTTTCAAGCACCTCGATCACGCGATCGCTTTCGCGGGCGTACAGCAGCGGAAACAGGCGGTAATGGCAACTGACAGAGCCGTCCAGCAGACCGGCGGGCAGGGCATCGCGGCGCCCGCCGAAGGAATGGATGACCAGAGGCAGCGCGACCTGATCCAGCCACGGGTCCAGGTTTTGGCCGGTCAATTCGGGGATATCCTCGTCCCGGATCGTGCGGGCATAGTCCAGAAAACGCTCTCCGAACCTGCGCGGGCAGGAATGGAAAAAATACCCGGCGTTGAAGTACAGGTAGCGCCGCCAGTAGTCTTTGGGCTGGCTGGTATCCAGCGCGCTGTCGAAATCCAGCCCGAAGCGGCGATAGAGCGCGCGCCAGATATCGTCGAAACCGGGGCCGTACAATGTGGGTTTGGGCCACGTCCCTTCCACCTTTGATGACGCGCCGGGCGTGTTGAAGTCAAAAGGCACGCCGGTCAGGTCGCCGGTAATCAGCGTGTCGCTGTCAAAAAACACAAAGGGCTCACCTTCCGGCATCGCCAGCAGGGCTTCGATCTTGTTGCCGTAAGGATAGCTGTCGCCGAAGACGAGGCTGTCAAAGGGCAGAATTTCGACGTCCAACTGGCGCAGGGCCTTCAGGACATCCTCGTCCCGGATGCTGGGGTCCTGCTGCCAGTTCGGCCCGGGCTGCGGCACTGCAACGAACAATCGCCCGCCGAAACCCGGCGAACTGTGACGCAGCGAGGCCGCGAACAGCAGCGCCTCGTATTGAAGCCGGTTGTTTTGCCCGATGACGACGATATTGAAATTCGGGGGGCTGGCCTGCATCGCGTGACTTTCGGGTATTGGGCCGTTGTCCGGCACTGCTTGGGGTCTGTCCGGCCTACAGTACGCAGGAGGGGGCGTCAAAACCAGACGTAACCAAGGGCCCATGAGCAAGTTTCGAGGCGGGGATTGGTCGGTTCGGTCAATGTCGGGGCGAGGGGATTTCCCGCTCAGAACAGATTTGTTGCCGGAAAATCAGGCAAAATCGTCTTGTATTCGGGGGGATTGGGCCGGATTTTGCTTTTTTTGACCATTTGGCAAATTTTACCAATTGATAAAAAATCAGATTGTGGCAAGCTGGATGCATAACAAACATATCTACAGGGAGTAGAGTGATGGCACAGGGCCAGATGGCACCCGGTATCGTATCCGGGCGGCTTTCCAGCGATGAGCTGACCTCGAATTTCGCGGATCTGCATCCGCCACTGGCCCCGCACGAGGCCGCAGTGGCAGCAGATCGGTGTTATTTTTGCTATGACGCGCCGTGTGTGGCGGCTTGTCCGACGGATATCGATATTCCGCTGTTCATGCGCCAGATTCAGGCCGGACAGCCCGAAGCCGCGGGTGAGACCATTCTGGCGCAGAACATTCTGGGCGGAATGTGCGCCCGCGTTTGTCCGACCGAGACTTTGTGCGAAGAAGCCTGCGTGCGCGAGACCGCCGAAGGTGCGCCCGTCGAAATCGGGCGTCTGCAACGCTATGCGACCGACAGTGTGATGGCTCACGGCGAACATCCGTTTGAACGGGCCGCGCCCACGGGCAAAACCGTTGCCGTGATCGGGGCCGGGCCGGCGGGTCTGGCCTGTGCGCACCGTCTGGCGATGCTGGGTCATGATGTGGTGATCCATGAAAGCCGGCCAAAACCGGGCGGGCTGAACGAATATGGGATCGCCGCCTATAAATCGACCAATGATTTTGCCCAGGCCGAGGTCGACTGGCTGCTGCAGATCGGCGGCATCACGATTGAGACCGGATCGGTTCTGGGTGAGAGCGTCTCGCTGGACGGGCTGGTTGAGAATTACGATGCGGTCTTCCTGTCCATCGGTCTGACCGGAGTGAACGCCCTGCGCGCGCAGGGGGCCGATCTGGAAGGCGTCCGCCATGCGGTCAATTTCATCTCGGATGTCCGGCAAGCCTCTGATCTTGCGAACCTGCCTGTCGGCCGCAACGTGGTCGTCATCGGGGGCGGGATGACCGCCGTGGATGCAGCGGTAAAGTCCAAGTTGCTGGGTGCCGAGCATGTCACCATTGCCTATCGCCGTGGCCGCGACGCCATGGGGGCCAGCCGATACGAGCAGGATTTGGCATCCTCGCACGGTGTCAAGATCATGACGAATGTGCAGCCCGTTGCCGTGCACGGGAACGGCGCAGCCGCAGAGATCGAGTTGGAATATACGTCCAGTCAGGGCGGTCAGCTTTCGGGAACCGGAGAAAAGGTGCGTTTGCCCGCCGATCAGGTCCTCAAGGCGATTGGCCAGACGCTGGATGGCGCACCGGAAGGCCTTGCGCTGGATGGCAACAAGATCGCGGTGGACGGCACCGGGCGCACTTCGGTGGCTGGGGTCTGGGCCGGGGGCGATTGCGCGGCGGGGGGTGAAGACCTGACCGTGACTGCAGTGGCCGAAGGCCGGGATGCGGCGATGGACATCCACGCAACGCTTGTTTCGTGATAGGATGAGGCATTCAGCCCATCTCTGTCGCTGCTGAGGTATTCTTATGTCCCAGATCGAACAAGCCATTGCGCAACATTATACAACCGGTGCCCTTACTGAACGCGTTCGTGAGGCTCTTAAGGCCAGTGGCGTTGACCCCAACGCTGCTACGGTTGCCGACCTCAAGGCCGGTGATGAGTTCCACACCGGCGGTGTTCTTGCGACGGACCACCTGTTTGCCCAGCTTGCGCCAACCCACGCGACGCGCGTGCTGGACGTCGGTTGCGGCATCGGGGGCACGTCCCGGTACATCGTGGACCGCTACGACTCGACGGTAACCGGGGTCGATCTGACGCCGGAATTCGTCGAGACTGCAACCGAGTTGAGCGCTCTTGTCGGGCATTCCGACAAGGCGCGGTTTGCGGTCGGCAGCGCGCTGGACATGCCGGTGCCGGATGCCGGTTTCGATCTTGCCGTCATGCTGCATGTCGGGATGAACATTGCGGATAAGCACGCGCTTTTTGCGGAAGTTTCGCGAACGCTTGCCTGGGATGGAACCTTTGCCCTGTTTGATGTGATGGGCGGGGACGTGGACGAGCCACTGGCTTTCCCGCTACCCTGGTCAACCGTTGCCGAAACATCCTTTGTTGACGCGCCGGAGATCTACAAGGACGCGGCCACTGCGGCCGGTCTGGAACTGGTCGCCGAGGCAGACCGGACAGAGTTTGCGCTGACATTCTTCGAAGAGGTTTTTGCGCGCATCGCCGAAAGCGGCCCGCCGCCTTTGGGCATCCACCTGATGATGGGCGAGACGGCGCCCGAGAAGTTTCAGAACTACGTCACAAACCTCAAGGCCGGGCGCATTCGTCCGACCGAAATGATATTCAAGAAAACCGGCTGAGCCGGGAAGGGAGAAGCCATGGCCAACCTGACAACTGATTTTCTGGGCATTTCCAGCCCCAACCCCTATTGGCTGGCCTCGGCGCCACCCACGGACAAGGAATACAACGTCCGCCGCGCCTTCGAGGCCGGATGGGGCGGCGTCGTCTGGAAGACGCTTGGGTCCGAAGGCCCTCCGGTCGTGAACGTGAACGGCCCTCGCTATGGCGCGATTTACGGCGCGGATCGGCGCTTGCTGGGCTTGAACAACATCGAACTGATCACCGACCGGCCCTTGGAGGTGAACCTTGAGGAAATGGCGCGCGTCAAAGCCGACTACCCGGACCGCGCGCTGATCGCCTCGATCATGGTGCCGTGCGAGGAGGAGGCGTGGAAAGCCATCCTGCCGCGCGTGTCTGAGTCCGGGGCGGACGGGATTGAGCTGAACTTCGGCTGCCCGCACGGGATGAGCGAGCGCGGCATGGGCTCGGCCGTGGGGCAGGTGCCGGAATATATCGAGATGGTGACCCGTTGGTGCAAGAAATACTATGACCGTCCGGTCATCGTAAAGCTGACGCCGAATATCACCGATATCCGCAAGCCTGCCGAAGCCGCCAGGAACGGTGGCGCGGATGCTGTGTCGCTGATCAACACGATCAACTCGATCACCAGCGTCAATCTGGACACATTTAGCCCGGAACCGTCGATTGACGGCAAAGGCAGCCACGGCGGCTATTGCGGCCCTGCGGTGAAGCCTATCGCGCTGTCGATGGTGTCCGAAATTTCACGCGCACAGGCCACGCACGGTCTGCCGATTTCGGGCATCGGCGGCGTGACGACGTGGCGCGATGCGGCGGAATTCATGGCGTTGGGATGCGGCAACGTTCAGGTCTGCACCGCGGCGATGACTTATGGGTTCAAGATCATCGATGAACTGACCGCTGGTCTATCCAAGTGGATGGATGAAAAAGGCTATAAGGACGTCTCGGAAATCGTGGGCCTTGCGGTGCCGAACGTGACGGACTGGCAGTATCTGAACCTGAACTACGTGGCCAAGGCCAAGATCGATCAGGATCAGTGCATCAAGTGCGGCCGCTGCTATGCCGCCTGCGAAGACACCAGCCACCAGGCGATTTCAATGTCTGATGACCGCGTGTTCGAGGTCATCGATGACGAATGCGTCGCCTGTAACCTCTGTGTGGATGTCTGCCCAGTCGAAGGGTGTATTTCGATGGTGCCGATGGCGGCCGGAGAGGTTGATCCGCGCACCGGACTGGAAGTGCAACCAGACTATGCCAACTGGACGACACACCCGAACAATCCGATGGCGAAAGCCGCGGAATAACGAAAGTAAAAGGGGCCGGTTTTCGGCCCCTTCTTCATGGTGTCAGCAGTTTGCGATACAGCGTGTCCATGAACGGCTCGGCCCCTTCAAACGGGTCTTCCTCGCTCAGAATCGCACGGACCTGAACATCGAAATCGGCGTAATGCTGGGTCAATGCCCAGATCGAGAAAATCAGGTGATACGGGTGCAGCCGCGCGATTTTCCCCTGGTCCATCCAACCCGTCAGAATCGCCGTCTTTTCATCGACCAATACCCGAAGATCATTGGATAGGGCATCGTGAATGCGGGGCGCGCCCTGAACCAGTTCATTGGCGAACAGACGGCTTTCGCGCGGTAACTCGCGGCTCATCTGCAGCTTGCGCCGGATATAGGCGAGAATTTCCTCCATCGGGTCACCGTCGGCGTCCAGATCGTGCAAGGGGGCCAGCCACGATTCCAGCAGCCCGGACAGCAACGCGGTGTGAATCGCCTCTTTCGACGGGAAATAATACAGCAGATTCGGTTTGCTCAGCCCCGCTTCGGTCGCGATCTGATCCACGGTTGCGCCGCGAAACCCGTGGGCGGAAAACACGTTCAGTGCGGCCTCAAGGATTGCGGCCCGGTTCTTTTTCTGAATTCTGGTTGGTGCGCGGTCTTTGGGCATACGTTCAGGCTGTCTCTTTTTCCGGCAAGCAGGTGCCGATATTGCCAAAAATTCCGACGGCCTCCTGCAATTTCTTGACTGATGTCGAACCCGTGATAGCGTGAGTTTGACCATATGGTCAAATCAAGACACCAAAAGCGAGCCAAATCGCAAGCAACAGGGGAAAACAAGATGGCAGCTCCGGCGCAGAACCTCAGGATCAATGGCGACAGACTTTGGGACAGCCTGATGGAGATGGCCAAAATCGGCCCCGGTGCTGCGGGCGGCAACAATCGCCAGACGCTGACGGATGAAGACGCCGAAGGGCGCGCCCTGTTCCAGAAATGGTGCGAGGATGCGGGCTGTACCATGGGGCTGGATCAGATGGGGAACATGTTTGCCCGGCGCGACGGCACCGACCCCGAGGCTTTGCCTGTCTATGTGGGATCGCATCTGGATACGCAGCCCACCGGCGGAAAGTATGACGGGGTTCTGGGCGTGCTTGGGGGGCTGGAGATCATCCGGACGCTGAACGATCTGGGCATCAAGACCAGGCACCCCATCGTGGCGACCAACTGGACCAATGAAGAGGGGACACGCTATGCCCCGGCGATGTTGTCTTCGGGCGTATTCGCGGGGATGCATACGCAGGGCTGGGCCTATGACCGTGAGGATGCCGAGGGCAAGAAATTCGGGGATGAACTGAAACGCATCGGCTGGCGCGGCGATGAAGAGGTCGGCGCGCGCAAGATGCATGCATTTTTCGAGTTGCACATTGAACAGGGGCCGATCCTTGAGGCGGAGGAAAAGGATATCGGCGTCGTCACGCACGGGCAGGGGTTGAGCTGGACGCAGGTCACCGTGACCGGAAAAGACGCTCATACCGGTTCCACCCCGATGCCGATGCGCAAGAATGCCGGGCTGGCAATGGCGCGTATTCTTGAAAAGGTTGACGAGATCGCATGGTCGCACGCGCCGCACGCCGTTGGCGCAGCGGGACATATCGATGTCTTTCCGAACTCGCGCAACGTGATCCCCGGCAAGGTCGTTTTCACGGTCGATTTCCGTTCGCCCGAACTGGACGTCATCACCGATATGGAAAACCGTCTGCGTGTTGCGGCAGAAGATATCGTTGAGGAAATGGGCTTGCAGGTTGAGTTCGAGAAGGTTGGTGGTTTCGATCCGGTGAAATTCGACGAGGGCTGCGTTGCAGCTGTCCGTGATGCGGCCGAGCGTCTGGGATATTCGCACACGAATATCATCTCGGGTGCAGGGCACGATGCGTGCTGGATCAACCGTGTGGCCCCAACGGCGATGGTGATGTGCCCCTGCGTGGGCGGGCTGAGCCATAATGAGGCCGAAGAGATCAGCAAGGAATGGGCCGCGGCCGGGGCGGATGTTTTGTTTCATGCGGTCGTCGAGACGGCGGAAATCGTGGAATAGGGGGCTCAGCCCCCGTCGCCCATGGGGCGACTCCCCCGAGGTTTTTTTGGCCAGATGAAGCAAGCGGCGCAGACCGCATCAGGGAGTTTAAAATGAGTACTGTTATCAAGAACGGAACCGTTGTGACCGCCGACTTGTCCTACAAGGCGGATGTGCGGGTCGAAGACGGTGTGATCACTGAAATCGGAATGGACCTGAGGGGCGACAAAGAGCTGGATGCGACCGGCTGTTTTGTCATGCCGGGCGGGATCGACCCGCATACGCATCTGGAGATGCCTTTCATGGGAACCTATTCCAGCGATGACTTTGAAAGCGGGACACGCGCGGCGCTGGCGGGTGGCACGACGATGGTCGTGGATTTCGCGCTGCCCAATCCGGGTGAAAGCCTGCTGGACGCGCTGAAGCGCTGGGACAACAAGTCAACCCGTGCGAATTGCGACTATTCGTTCCACATGGCGGTTACCTGGTGGGGCGAGCAGGTGTTCGATGACATCAAGACCGTCATCGAGACGCGCGGGATCAACACGTTCAAGCATTTCATGGCCTACAAGGGCGCGCTGATGGTGAATGACGACGAGTTGTTCGCCTCGTTCAAGCGTTTGGCCGAGTTGGGTGGCATCGCCATGGTGCATGCCGAGAATGGCGATGTGGTGGCTGAGCTCAGCGCCAAGCTGCTGGCCGAGGGCAACACCGGACCCGAAGCGCATGCCTATTCCCGTCCGCCGCAGGTTGAGGGTGAGGCCACCAACCGGGCGATCATGATCGCGGACATGGCGGGTGTGCCGCTGTACGTGGTGCATACGTCCTGTGAAGAGGCGCATGAAGCCATTCGCCGGGCAAAGATGAATGGCAAGCGGGTGTGGGGGGAGCCCCTGATCCAGCATCTGACCCTGGATGAGAGCGAGTATTTCCATCAGGATTGGGACCATGCTGCGCGCAGGGTGATGAGCCCGCCGTTCCGGAACAAGCAGCATCAGGACAGTCTGTGGAACGGTCTGCATTCCGGCACGCTGAGCGTTGTCGCCACTGACCACTGCGCATTCACGACCGAGCAGAAGCGTTATGGCGTCGGTGACTTTACCAAGATCCCCAACGGGACCGGCGGACTGGAAGACCGGATGCCGATGCTGTGGACGCATGGGGTGAATACCGGGCGTTTGACGATGAACGAATTCGTGGCGGTCACTTCAACAAACATCGCTAAGATTATGAATTGTTATCCGAAAAAGGGCGCGATACTTGTTGGCGCGGATGCGGATATCGTTGTGTGGGACCCTGAAAAAACCAAGACGATCAGTGCTGATACCCAGCAATCCTCGATCGACTACAATGTGTTTGAAGGCAAGGAGGTCAAGGGCCTGCCGCGCTTTACCCTGACCCGTGGGCACGTGGCCGTGCATGACGGGGAAATCCGCACTCAGGAAGGGCACGGCGATTTCGTTGCGCGCGAGCCGAACGGTCACGTGAACAAGGCTTTGAGCACCTGGAAAGAGTTGACGGCACCGCGGCCGGTTGAGCGGACTGGGATTCCGGCGACGGGGGTTTGATGGATTGGGCGATGACCCTTGACGTTCGACCTGTGACGTCGCCGTGGAAGCTGGCAAAACGCCTCTCTCTTGCGGTTTTTGTCAGTTGTTTCGTGTACAACGCTGTTCCCTGGACGATCACTTACCTCGAACTGTTTGGAGCCGGGTGCGAATTTTTCTGCCCGCAATCTGTAAGCGAATTGATTGCTGCAATCGGGGGTTGGGGACTCTTCGCGAGCGCTCTGGCGGTTCCGGCGGCGGCAATCGTCATGACGCCGCTCATAATGCTGGCCTTTGACATACTGCACGCTCAAATGCAGGAAACACCTGCCTTTTTGCTTGCAATTCTCACGTCGGTTTTGGTCGTCCTGTGTATCGGTTCATTTCTGATTGTCGGCGCAAATGGTGTTCCCGTGTCAATGAAGCCGCTGATTGCATTGTCCCCGGTCGTGTTCTCTATCTTGGGAATAACATTTGGCGTGGCACTTGCTTTGCTCGCCATCGAAAAGACGCTGAAACAGCGGAAGAAATAGGAAGTGTGAAAGTGACTACAAATTCAGCGCAGCAGTCCTGTGTTATCGAAGCTGCTCATCTCGATCTCACCTTCCAGACCAATGATGGGCCGATCCATGCGCTTAAGGATGTGAACCTGACAGTCGACAAGGGCGACTTCGTCAGTTTCATTGGCCCTTCTGGTTGCGGCAAAACCACATTTCTGCGCTGTATCGCGGCGCTTGAGACCCCGACCGGGGGGCAGCTCACCGTGAACGGCATGACCCCGGATGAGGCGCGGCGGAATCGGGCTTATGGGTACGTGTTTCAGGCGGCGGGGTTATATCCGTGGCGCACCATTGCGAAGAACATCAAATTACCGCTTGAGATCATGGGGTATTCCGCGGCTGAACAGGATGAGCGCGTAAAGAACGTCCTGGAACTGGTTGATCTGGAAGGGTTTGGCGGGAAGTTTCCCTGGCAGTTGTCTGGCGGCATGCAGCAGCGGGCCAGTATCGCGCGGGCGCTGGCTTTTGATGCGGATATCCTGCTGATGGACGAGCCCTTCGGCGCGTTGGACGAGATTGTGCGCGATCACCTGAACGAACAGCTTCTGGCGCTGTGGGCGCGGACGGAAAAGACCATCGGTTTCGTAACCCATTCGATCCCCGAGGCGGTGTATCTCAGCACCAAGATCGTGGTGATGAGCCCGCGGCCAGGGAGAATTACGGATGTGATCGACAGCCCGCTGCCGAAAGAAAGGCCGCTGGACATTCGCGACACGCCCGAGTTCATCGAAGTCGCCCATCGCGTGCGGGAAGGTTTAAGAGCGGGGCATTCGGATGACTAACGCAGGGTTCAGGGCCCTCTGGGCCGTATTGACGGTTTTGCTGGTCATTGGCGTGTTCTGGTACGCCGCCTGTGTTCCGATGAATATCAAGGGCGTTCTGACCGAGCAGGAGCGCGCGGGCGCAGAGGTGCAGCCGCCATCGGCAGCAGATCGCCGGGATATGTCGGAAATTGGACTGGTGCTGAAAAACAGCTTTGCCATCCCGGCCACCTGGTCACAGGACCGGCCCCGATTACCGGCGCCGCATCAGGTCGCCACCGAGATGTGGGAGACCACGGTTCAAAAGAAAATCACCTCGAAACGATCCCTGATCTATCATGGCTGGGTCACCCTCAGCGCGACGATGCTGGGCTTTGCCATCGGCACCGGGCTGGGCATTTTGCTGGCGGTCGGGATCGTGCATAGCCGGGTCATGGACCTGTCGGTCATGCCCTGGGCCATTGTCAGCCAGACCATTCCAATCATTGCGCTGGCGCCGATGATCATCGTGGTGCTGTACTCGGTCGGTATTCAGGGGATCATCCCCAAGGCCGTCATCTCGGCTTACCTGAGCTTTTTCCCGGTGGTTGTTGGCATGGTCAAGGGGCTGCGCAGCCCGGACGCCATGCAACTGGATCTGCTGCGCACCTACAATGCCAGCCGCGCGCAGGGCTTCTGGAAGCTGCGTTTGCCGGCGTCCATGCCGTATCTCTTCACCTCACTCAAGATCGGCATCGCGGCGTCTTTGGTCGGGGCCATTGTTGGTGAATTGCCGACAGGTGCGGTGGCGGGTCTGGGCGCACGTCTGCTGGCTGGCAGCTATTACGGACAGACCGTTCAGATCTGGTCGGCCCTGTTCGCGGCGGCCATACTCGCGGCTTGTCTGGTCGGACTGCTGGGGCTGATCGAACGCACGGTGCTGAAACGGATGGGGATGGCGCAATGATTGCAATTCTTGGCGCTGTTGGTGTTTGGCTGTTGGGCTGGTGGCTGAACAGCCGTCTGGCGAGCGGGCCTTATGCTGACACCCGCTTAGTGGGGTTTCTGGCCCCGCTGATCTTTGGCCTGACCGTCATTGGCATCTGGGAGTTGGTGGTGCGGGGCCTGGATGTGCCTCTGGTCATCCTGCCGGCGCCGTCGGTCATCTGGGACCGTTTTTGGGACAGTCTGCCTGTTTTGTGGGCGGATTTCGTGCAAACCATTATCAAAGGCGCGCTGAGCGGTTATGTCATCGGCTGCGGTGCAGCCTTCCTGATGGCGATTGCCGTCGACCGGTGGGATTTCCTGCGTCTTGGTCTGCTGCCGGTTGGAAATTTCGTGGCGGCCCTGCCCATCGTGGGTACCGCGCCCATTCTGGTGATGTGGTTCGGGTTCGACTGGCACTCCAAAGCGGCCGTGGTCGTGGTGATGGTGTTCTTTCCGATGCTGGTTAACACGGTCGCAGGGCTGCGCGAGGCAACAGCCATGCAGCGCGACCTGATGGAGACTTATGCGGCGACCTATTGGCAAAGCTTTCTGAAGCTGCGCCTGCCTGCCGCAATGCCCTTTATTTTCAACGGGCTAAAGATTTCTACGACTCTGGCGCTGATCGGCGCTATCGTGGCCGAGTTCTTTGGCTCACCCACGCTGGGCATGGGGTTCCGGATTTCGACCAGCGTCGGGCAACTGTCGCTGGATATGGTCTGGGCTGAAATCGTCGTGGCGGCCCTGGCCGGAACAGCATTTTATGGCCTTGTGGCCGGGATCGAAAAGGCGGTGACATTCTGGCACCCGTCGCAACGCGGATAACAAAAGGAATTCAACAGACCCCGAAAACGGGGCATCAACAGCAACTAGGAGACATGAAGATGAATAAGCTTTTCAGCGGCGCGGTCGCCGCCTTTAGCCTGGCAGCCAGTGCGGCGCTTGCGGCGGATGAGGTGACGTTGCAGCTCAAGTGGGTCACACAGGCGCAGTTCGCAGGCTATTATGTGGCCAAGGACAAGGGGTTCTACGAGGAAGAGGGGCTGGACGTCACCATTCTGCCCGGTGGACCGGACATCGCGCCGACACAGGTGATCGCGGGCGGCGGGGCCGACGTGACCGTGGAGTGGATGCCGGCCGCTCTGGCCGCGCGGGAAAAGGGCCTGCCGCTGGTCAATATCGCGCAGCCTTTCAAGAGCTCGGGCATGATGCTGACCTGCTGGAAGGATGCGGGAATTGGTTCACCCGAAGACCTCAAGAACCGCACTCTGGGCGTCTGGTTCTTTGGCAATGAATTCCCCTTCATGAGCTGGATGAGCCAGTTGGGCATCGACACCGGTGGCAAAAGTGAGAATGGCGTCGAAGTCTTGAAACAGGGTTTCAACGTCGATCCGCTGTTGCAGCGTCAGGCCGATTGCATCAGCACCATGACCTATAACGAATACTGGCAGGTCATCGACGCTGGCGTCAGCCCGGATGAGCTGGTGACCTTCAAATACGAAGATCAGGGCGTCGCCACGCTTGAGGACGGTCTTTACGTTCTGGAAGAAAACCTCGGCGACGCGGCCTTTGTAGATAAGATGGAACGCTTTGTGCGTGCGTCCATGAAAGGCTGGAAATATGCCGAGGAAAACCCGGATGAGGCTGCCGACATCGTTCTGGAAAACGACGCAACCGGCGCCCAGACAGAAGAGCATCAAAAGCGGATGATGGGTGAAATCGCAAAGCTGACCGCAGGGTCGAACGGCGCGCTGGATCCGGCCGATTTTGAACGCACCGTGGGCACATTGCTGGCCGGAGGTTCCGATCCGGTGATCACCAAGCAGCCCGATGGCGCCTGGACCCATCAGATCACGGATGCGGCCCTGAACTGAACCAGTTCAAACAAAACGAATTTGCGCGGCTCCGATCGGGGCCGCGTTTCTGTTTCTATTGGTCGGAATGTGACTGTACTTGAGGCAGGAAAGGCTTAGTATTCTCTTGAAAATGAACGCAATTCATACGATTTGCGATAGATTTGGAAGAAAATGCAGAGCTTTGCAACAGAATTCAGTTCCGCTCTTGCCCTGATTGTGAACGGGGATGCCGAGTTGTGGGCGATTGTTCTGTTATCTCTGAAAGTTTCTGTATTTGCGGTTCTTATCGCCGCGCTGATCGGAATGCCCGTTGGGGCCGCTCTGGCGGTAGCACGTTTTCCGGGGCGTCGGATGCTGATCATCCTTATGAACGCGTTGATGGGGCTGCCTCCGGTCGTTGTCGGTTTGCTGGTTTACCTGGTTCTGTCGCGCTCGGGGCCGCTGGGTGTGCTGGAACTGCTTTATACGCCGACAGCGATGATTATCGCGCAGGTGGTGCTGGTCACACCAATTGTCGCGGCGCTGACACGGCAGGTGGTGGAACTTCTGGCCGAGGAATATTCCGAACAACTCCGCTCGCTGGGTGTGTCGCGGCTGGCCTCTGTGCCGGTGTTGCTGTGGGATGCACGGTTGGCACTGGTGACGGCGTTGCTGGCCGGTTTTGGCCGCGCAATCGCCGAGGTCGGGGCGGTCATCATCGTTGGCGGTAACATCAATCACGTAACACGGGTGATGACCACGACCATCGCGCTGGAGACGTCGAAAGGCAATCTGGCACTGGCACTGGCCTTGGGCACAATTCTGATCGGAATCGCGGTGGCGGTGAATGCCATGGTCAGTGCACTTAGCCTGCGGGCCGAGCAGGAAGGGCTGCGTCATGCGTGATCTGGGCTCTGAAATGGCAAGTTGCCTGTCGGTTGAGCGGGTGCAGATCGCCCGCAAGGGCAAGGCTTTGCTGGATGTTCCGCAACTGTCACTGGACGGGCCGGGGCCGACCCTGATCCTGGGTCCGAACGGATCGGGCAAAAGCCTGCTTCTGCGATGTTTGCACGGGTTGATCGTGCCGGATAGCGGTCAGATCAGGCAGGATGGGGCGATCCTGAACGCCGATCACAAGGCGCGCCAGGCAATGGTGTTTCAGCAACCTGTTTTGCTGCGCCGGTCGGTCGCCGCCAATCTGGACTTTGTGCTGAAACGGCAGGGCATTCCCCGCCGCGAACGGAGGCCCCGCATCGACGACCTGCTGGCCGAAGGCGGGCTGGAAGGCAAAGCCCGGCAATCGGCACGCTCTCTTTCGGGGGGGGAGGCGCAACGTCTGGCCATTCTGCGCGCGCTGGCGCTGAACCCCGAAACACTGTTTCTGGACGAACCGACCAGCGCGCTGGACCCAAGCGCCACCCAGATGATCGAGCGGATGATCCTGCGCGCATCCCGTCGGGGGGTGCGCATTGTCATGGTGACACATGATATCGGTCAGGCCCGCCGTCTTGCCGCCGATATCGTGATGATGCAGGGCGGGCGCGTGGTTGAGCACGGAGTTGCAAGGCAAATATTGGACGCCCCCGAAAGCGATGCCTCGCGCAGGTATCTGGCTGGCGGGCTGGTCACGTAATTCAATTGATCGGAGATCGAAATGATCCGAAATTTCATTCGGGCGGCATTGGTAACCCTTGGCCTTATTGCAGGCCCCTCGTTGGCCGAAGCGCCCTTTATTGTTGTGCAGTCCACGACATCGACCCAGAATTCCGGGCTTCTTGACTATATCCTGCCGGGGTTTGAGGCGGAATCTGGTATCGACGTGCGCGTCGTGGCCGTTGGCACCGGGCAGGCGATCCGAAATGCGATCAACGGCGACGGTGACGTTCTGTTGGTTCACGCCAAACCCGCTGAAGAGCAGTTCGTGGCCGATGGCTGGGGCGTGGAACGGTTCGATCTGATGTACAACGACTTTGTTCTGATCGGGCCAAAAGCCGACCCGGCCAAAGTCAAAGGCAGCGACGACATCGTTGCCGCGCTGACCGCGATTTCCGAGGCCAGCGCGCCCTTTGCATCGCGCGGGGATGACAGCGGCACCCACAAGGCCGAGATGGCGCTTTGGGGTGATGCGGGTCTCGACCCGACCGGCGCTTCTGGCACCTGGTACCGGGAAACCGGTTCAGGCATGGGGGCCACGTTGAACGTGGCAAGCGGAATGGGGGCTTATGCGCTGACGGATCGGGCCACGTGGCAGGCTTTTGGCAACAGGGGCAACCTTGAGGTGCTGCTTGAAGGTGATCCGCGGCTGTTCAACCAGTACGGCGTGATCCTTGTAAACCCGGAGAAGCACCCGCGCGTGCGGGCGGCGGCTGGTCAGCGCTTCATCGACTGGTTGACCGGGCCGGACGGACAGGCGGCGATTGCGTCTTACAAGCTGGATGGCCAGCAGTTGTTTTTTCCAAACGCAGAATAGCGCGGTTTCAGCCGCTGGCGCCGTTGTGGTGGATCGTGCCCAGCCCGGACAGGACATAGCCACCAAACTCCGTCGCGCGGGTCGCGAACCGTTCCGAGTGAAGGAAGCTGAGCAAAGTCAGCATCGGTGCGTCAAAATACGCCCGACGCCAGATCGCCAGATCCAGACGTTCGGAATGGGTGGGCAGGAACCCAAGATCATAGAGCCCCGCCAATGCCCCCAGACCGAACCCCGCCTCGGCCTTGCCATCATGCAGCGCGATGGCCAGTTCTTCTTCGGTTCGGGCGCAGGTGGGCAGGGTGTCCAGATCGTCGCGGGTCAGGTCATGGGCCTCTAGCTGCGCGTCGAACAGCCTTTGGCTGGCCGCGCTGTTCTGGCGCAGGATCACCCTGCGCCCTTTGAGGTCGGCAAACCCGGAGATTCCCGCGACACTCGGTGCCAGCAAAAGGCCGCGCTGTCTTTGCGCGATCTCGAAAAGGACGACCGGGGCTTCACCGAGGCTGTCGCGCAATGCGCTGGTGTTGAATCCGTCCGCTTCGTGGATGTGCAGGGCTGCCGCCTGTGCGCTGCGGTCCCGCAGCCGGGTCAGCCCGTCGAACGAACCGTCGTAATACGTCGCCAGCCCGGACCCGCTTTCGCGCAATGCCCAGTCCAGCAGGGGATCATGGCTGCCGGCCACAATTGGCGGAAGGGGCGGTTCGGCGACCTGCGGGCCGGACCGCGAGGCATTCAGCCAGGCGATGACCTCGGCCCGGGGAAACAGCAGCTTACCCATGGCCCGCACGCAGGGAACTTCACCAGACGAAGCCAGATCATAGGCCTTACGCTCGCCAATGCGCAGCAGGTCGGCAAGCTCCTTGGTGGTCAGGTATTCAGCCATTCAATCGAGCCGCACCGCCGCGCCGGAACCCGCATCTGCGGCGCTGAAACCGATCTGCTCCAGCGCAAAGGGGGCGGCGACCGTGATCACGACCATTGCGGCGACGGCTGTAAGAAAGGCTTTCATATTCTCCTCCGGCTCAGTTTTCCGGTGCCGTGGCGCGGCGCAGAAAGGCGACCAGATCGTCCCGGTCCTGCGACTTCGTGATCCGCTGCATCGGCATCTTCGATCCCGGAATGTAGTGATCCGGCCCCTTGTCGAAAAGAGCGTTTATCGTTTCGTCATTCCAAATGATATCAGAGTCTTGCAGCGTGTCCGAGTAGAAATAGCCGGGCAGGGTGCCGGCCTTGCGCCCGAACACGGCATAGAGAGTCGGGCCGGCACGTCGTTGCCCGTCCGGTGTCAGGCTGTGACAGATCGAGCATTTGCGGGCGAACTGACGCTCTCCGTTGCTCATCTCGTCAGGGTCTTTCAGAAAACTGGGTTCTGAACTGGCCATCTGCGCCTGTTCACCCAAGGCAGCGACAGGCCAGCTGTACATGGCTTCGTCCATGCCGCCCGCATGGAGGTTCTGACCGTCCGTGGAAAAGGCCAGGGCCCAGACCGGGCCGCGCAATGTCGCGCGAAAATCTTGTGCGATGCGCCACTCGGCCGTGTCGATGATCATGATGTAGCCTTCACCATCCCCAACAGCGAGCATGCTGCGATCCGGGCTAAGTGCCAGCGCCAGGATCGGGCGGCGGTCGAGGGTGAAATCATGTTCCTCTCCGGTGGACAGGTCGCGAATGCGCGTGACACCGTCCACAGCGCCATAGGCGATCCAGCCATCCTGCGCGTTGAACACCAATTCGTTTATGCCGAACCCATGTTCGACAACGCGTTGAATTTCCTGACCTTCAGAAATGTCCCAAAGTCGAAGCGCGCCGTCCATCCCAGCGGAATACAGTCGGGTGCCATCGGGGGAAAACACGACAGCATTCACCCCGCTACCCACAGGGCCCAGAATTCGGGGTTCTGAACCGTCTACCGGCCAAAGCCCGATCGTACCGTCCCAACTGGCAGTTGCGACATGCGTTTTCGAGGCGGCGAGGTCGACAATTTTGCCCTTGTGCTTCCCGACGATCTCGCCTCCGGGCCACCGGCGCAGGGTAAAGTCATCGCCTGCCGAATAGATCGCGGTTCCGTTGAAGGCGACGCTGTTGACCGCGGCCTCGTGCCCTTCCAGCCATTCCGGGGACTGGTCGGACCACAGGCCCACAGAATTGTCGAAGCTGGCCGTGGCGATGCGTCCATCCGGCGCGGTGGCGATCCCCATGATCGGCCCGCCGTGACCCTTGAGCGTAAAGAATTCGGCCCAAGCGGGCAGCGGGATCAGCGCCAGTGCCAGCAGGACGCGACGCATCTATTCAGCGGGTGAGGCGGTGGCCTTGCCCGTCTCGTCTTTTTGCACATCTTCCAGCCAGAGCGAATGATGCTCGCGGGCCCATTGCTCTTCGACTTCACCGGTACCCATGGCGTCAAACGCGCCCTCCATGCCAACCGATCCGAGGTAGATATGCGCGATGATGATGGCGATGAAGACATAAGCCACCATGACGTGCCAGACCTGCGCGTACTGCATTTCTTCCTGCGGTGACATCTCAACGGGCAGGTCCAGGCCCAGCATCTGGGGAATGCCGGTGGTGTTGGCAACCTGGAATGTCTTGGCGAACATCGGCAGTTCGAACGGGAACAGCAGGGACAACCCTGACAGGCTGATGGACACGCCCAGCAGGATACAGGCCCAGAAGATGACCTTTTGGCCCGCGTTGAACTTCCGTGCGGGCGGGTGGCTGCCTTTGGTGAACAATCCTCCTCCGGCGGCCAGCCATTTCAGGTCGGTGCGGTTGGGGATGTTATGGGCAATCCAGTTCACGGTGACGATGATCAGCCCCAGCATAAACGCCCAGGCGAGGTTGTTATGCAGCCATTTGCAGCCCTGAGCGATTGCGGCAAACCCCTCTTTGCCAAAGATGGGGATCAGAAAGTCGCGGCCATATAGCGTCAGCAGGCCCGTTAGGCCGAGGATCAGAAATGACCCGGCGAACAGCCAGTGGCCAAAGCGTTCAAAACCGTTGAAACGGGTGACGGTGCGGCCGGTCTTTTCCCCGTCGATGCGAATTCTTCCGCGGATCAGGAAGAACAGCAAGATAACGGCCAGCATCCCGCCAAGGATATAGGTGCCGTACTCGCGCAGAGGCCCGGTGCGGAAGTTCAGCCACCACATGCCGCCGTCCTGAATCAGCACGCTGTCCGCTGGTCCATGGGACGACACGGTCACATCCGCCGAGCCATAGCGCAGTGCGCGATAGACATCGCTGTCCGAGGCAACGCCGCGCGTGCCGAACTGGCCCAGCAGACCTTCGACATTGCCCTGACCGGTGTTTTCCGAGCGATAGCTGTTGTCCACTTTTTCACCGCGTTGCCGTGCCAGAATGTCTTCCAGCGTCGTGGCGCCGCCGGTCCGGGCGCGTTCGTCGGCCATTTCTGCGGCCGGATCATCGCCCGATTGCGCGACAACGATCTGGGCCATCCCGATGGTCAGCAGGAATGCAATGAGTAAGCGGAACATCTGAACCTCGGTCAAAATCCGGGATCAGGCGACCCACGATTGCGGGTCGCCTGTTTGGTTCATGAAAACGGTCTCAGCCGTCTTTCTGGTCGTAGGCCGTGCCCCAACCCCACGCGCCCGAGCCAAACCCGCGCGCGACGACGCGCTCGCGGTAGATGGCCGAGACCACGTCGCCGTCACCGGCAAGCAGGGCCTTGGTGGAACACATCTCGGCGCAGATGGGCAGCTTGCCCTCGGCGATCCGGTTGCGACCGTATTTGGCGAACTCTGCGGTCGAGTGGGTTTCCTCGGGGCCGCCGGCGCAGAAGGTACATTTGTCCATCTTGCCGCGCGATCCGAAGTTGCCCGCCTGCGGGTATTGCGGCGCGCCGAAGGGGCACGCATAGAAACAGTAGCCGCAACCGATGCACAGGTCCTTGGAGTGCAGGACGACACCTTCTTCGTTCTGATAGAAGCAGTCGACCGGGCACACCGCCATACAAGGCGCATCCGAACAATGCATACAGGCCACCGAGATCGAGCGTTCGCCCGGGTTGCCGTCATTTATCGTCACCACCCTGCGGCGGTTGATGCCCCATGGTACCTCGTGCTCGTTCTTGCACGCGGTGACGCAGGCGTTGCACTCGATGCAGCGTTCAGCATCGCAGAGAAACTTTGCTCTAGCCATTAATCGTCCTCCTTACGCTGCCGAGATCTTGCAGAGAGTCGCTTTGGTCTCCTGCATCTGGGTCACTGAGTCATAGCCATAGGTCTGGGCGGTATTGGAACTTTCACCCAGCACATAGGGATCAGCGCCTGCGGGGTACTTGTCCCGCAGATCCTCGCCCTGGAAATGGCCGCCGAAATGGAACGGCATGAAGGCCACGCCGGCACCGACCCTGTTGGTCAGCATCGCCATCACCTTGACCTTGCCGCCTTCGGGACCTTCGACCCAGACCTGTTGCCCGTCACGGATACCAAGGTTGTTGGCATCGCGCGGGTTGATCTCGACGAACATGTCCTGCTGCAACTCAGCCAGCCACGGGTTCGACCGGCTTTCCTCGCCGCCGCCTTCATATTCAACCAGACGACCTGACGTCAGGATTATCGGGTAATCCTTTGAAAAGTCGTTCTTCTGGATCGAGGCATAAAGGGTGGGCAGGCGATAGGCCTGACGGTCCTCGTAGGTCGGATAGTCCTCCACCAGGTCGCGCCGGTTGGTATAGAGCGGCTCGCGATGAAGTGGGATCGGGTCCGGGAAGGTCCAGACGACCGCGCGGGCCTTTGCGTTCCCGAACGGCGCACAGCCATGCTCGATCGCGACCCGCTGGATACCGCCGGACAGGTCGGTTTTCCAGTTGGTCTCTGGTCCCGCAACGGCGTCAATGGCCGCGCGTTCCTCGGCCGTCAGGTCACCGTCCCAGCCAAGGTCCATCAGCATCTGCATCGTGAATTCGGGATAACCATCCTGAATTTCCGACCCAACACTATAGACCCCTTCGGCCAGCAGGTTGTCACCATCCCGCTCCACGCCAAAGCGGGCGCGGAAGGTCAGGCCGCCTTCGGCCACTGGTTTGGACATGTCATAGAGGTTCGGTGTCCCCGTATGACCCATCTCTGCCGTGCCCCAGCAGGGCCAAGGCAGACCATAGTACTCGCCGTCATTGGGTCCGCCAATGGCTTGCAGCGTGGTTCTGTCGAACGTGTGCTGATTGGCCATATGGCTTTTCAGACGTTCCGGCGACTGACCGGTATAGCCGATGGTCCAGAGGCCCGAGTTGAACTCACGCGTGATGCTTTCAACATTCGGGGTTTCGGGGTCCTCCATCTCGATATTGCGGAAGAACCGATCCGCCCAGCCGAACTTGTTGGCGAACTTGGCCATGATGACCTCGTCCGGCAGGCTTTCGAACAGCGGATCAACCACCTTGTCGCGCCATTGCAGCGAGCGGTTCGAGGCCGTGACCGAGCCACGGGTTTCGAACTGCGTACAGGCCGGCAGCAGGTAGACGCCGTCGGTGCGGTCATGCAGAACGGCGGAAACGGTGGGATACGGGTCGATCACGACCAGCATGTCCAGCTTTTCCATCGCCGTCTTCATCTCCGGGCCCCGCGTTTGCGAGTTCGGCGCGTGGCCCCACAGAACCATGGCACGGACGTTGTTGTCCTGATCCATGTTCGCCGGGTCCTCCAGAACGCCGTCGATCCAGCGGGAAACCGGGATGCCGCGTTCATTCATCAGCGGCTTGTCCTTGCCTTCCTTGTCCTTGATCGTGGCGAACTGACCCTTCAGCCAGTCGACATCTTCGCCCCAGACGCGGCTCCAATGCGCCCAGGCACCGTTGGACAGACCATAGTAACCGGGCAGAGTGTGGGACAGAACACCAAGGTCTGTTGCGCCCTGCACGTTGTCATGGCCGCGGAAGATGTTGGTGCCACCCCCCGAAGTGCCCATGTTGCCAAGCGCAAGCTGCAGCACACAGTAGGCGCGGGTGTTGTTGTTGCCGTTGGTGTGCTGAGTGCCACCCATGCACCAGATCACCGTGCCGGGGCGGTTGTTGACCATGGTCCGGGCAACGCGCTTGAGCTGCGAACCGGGTACTCCGGTCACGCGTTCGGTTTCTTCCGGCGTCCAGTTGGCGACCTCTTCCTTGATTTGGTCCATGCCCCAGACTCGGGTGCGGATGAACTCTTTGTCCTCCCAACCGTTGTCGAAGATGTGCCACAGGATACCCCAGATCAGCGCAACGTCTGTGCCGGGGCGGAAGCGGACATATTCATCCGCATGGGCAGCCGTGCGCGTAAAGCGCGGGTCGCAGACGATCAGTGGGGCGTTGTTCTGCTCTTTCGCGCGCAGAACATGCAGCAGCGAGACAGGGTGCGCCTCGGCCGGGTTGCCGCCGATGATGAAGATGGCACGTGAGTTGTGGATGTCGTTGTACGAATTGGTCATGGCGCCGTAGCCCCATGTATTCGCAACACCCGCAACAGTGGTCGAGTGGCAGATACGCGCCTGATGGTCCACGTTGTTCGTGCCCCAATAGGCGGCGAACTTGCGGAACAGATAAGCCTGTTCGTTGTTATGCTTGGCCGAGCCCAGCCAGTACACGCTGTCCGGCCCGGATTCCTCGCGGATATTCATCATGCCGTCGCCGATCTCGTTGATCGCCTCTTCCCAGCTGATGCGCTTCCACTCGCCACCTTCCTTTTTCATCGGATATTTCAGACGGCGCTCGCCATGGGCGTGCTCGCGGACCGAGGCCCCTTTGGCGCAGTGCGCACCCAGGTTGAACGGGCTGTCCCAGCCGGGTTCCTGCCCGACCCAGACGCCGTTCTGCACTTCGGCGACGACTGTACAGCCGACCGAGCAGTGGGTGCATACGGATTTGATGTTTTCGACGGCCTGATTGGCCGCTGTCTGGGCGCTGGCGGGCGTCACGGTTCCACCCGTGGCGCTGATCGCGGCGAGGCCGCCGATCGTCAGGCCCGAGCCACGCAGGAATGCGCGGCGATCGACGGTTTTTTCGCCGATCTGGGACAGGATACTTGTCCGCTGGGGGCGTCTCGCAACCCCGTTGGTCTTTTTCCTAAGCATTTCTTTCCTCCCTTGCGCGCCGTGTTAGCCACGGCTGGCTTGGTACTGCGGGTGCCGACGTCAGGGCCAATCGCAACCGTCAGTCGGTTCGTGACATCGTCCGGTTCGGAACCGGGCGCTGTCGTCGCGGCTCAGAAGCGCGCGCTTTTCAGGTAGGCGCGGGTATGCGCGGTATCCTGAATGCGGGTTTCGTCCGTCGGCAGCTCTGCTGCTTCGGCTTCTCCGCTCAGACTGGCGGCGGCGACGGCAGCAGGCGCTGCGGTTCCGGCCAGCTTCAGGAAGTCGCGGCGCGTGGCGCCTTCTTCCTTGGTCTTGCTCATGGGCTTCTCCTTTCCCATTTGCGATCTAGCGCCCGATCAGGCGCTGGCGAGTGGCAGCGGTTCACGCTGCCGTCATCCGGAAGGCCTCTCGTTCGATTTCCATGAACACCCGACCGGCAGTGCCGACCGAGGCGTAGAGAACCGAGTTTTCAGCGGCTTCCAAATCCGCGTAGAAATGCGTGGCCCAGGGGCCGATATGTTTGCTCCAGAATGCTTTCTGGTCGTCCAGTGTGGCCGGTGAGCCAAAACGCCCGACGATCATGCCCGCCATCATCTCCATCAGCGAGGCAATGTTGTCTTCGGGCTCAAACACGTTTTGCGCCCGTGTGATGCCGCGCGCGGCCATGTCATTGCGCAATTGAGCCAAAGGTTTTTCGTTCAGGAACCCGGTCAGATAGAAGCTGGCATAAGGCAGCAGTTCACCGCGCCCCAGACCGATGAACAGCGCGTTGAATTCCCGTTCCGCGGCCGCAGGCTTGGTGACCTTGGCGACCCGTGCCATGGCCTGAATGGCCTGACCCAGATCAGTGTCGTCACCGCTCAGACCCGCGACCTGATCCAGCAGCATCTGGTCCGGCGGGGCCGACAGCAGCAGCCCCAAAAAATTGTAGAAATCCGCGCGCAGGCGATCCTCGGCTGAGACATCCAAATTTTGCGCGTTGCTTGCGGTCATTGGGTCATCCTTCGAATTCAAACTTCATGCGGCGCGGGGCAGGGGGTGCTTCCACTTCATCGGGGTCATCTGTTTCGGCGACCATGGCCGGAACGGGTTCCTCCGGCACCTCCGGATCTAATTCCGGTTCCGGTGAATTGGGCGCTGTTTCCGCCTCAATTTCTTCTTGGTCCGCGGCCAGCGCCTCGATATGCGCCAACATGCCTTTGCCCACCTGATAGGCTGTCGGAATGTTCTCGATCACGCAGGCGGCGTCGGTATAGTCCTCGCCGTAATCGACCAGCCCGTCCACATTGGCGAGAACCGGGTTCAGCCGCCACAAGCGCCGCAATGCCCGGCGGCGCAGCCGGTCGGGAACGGCTTTGGCCATAAACCCTGAAACGTCATCACCTGCCTGCAACTGATCGGGGTCGGGCAGGTTGAATTCCGCCAAAATCTCGGCATCTGTCTTTTCTTCCAATTCGGCCTGTTGCGCGGCGACGGCCTGTTCCTCTGCCGCGATAACCTCAGCCTCGGCCTCGGCCTGAACGGCGGCCTTGCGGCGTGACCAGAAATCGCGGGCTTCGGTCATTGCACGACCCTCCGCGGTGCGCGGTAGACGTCGGAATCCTGACGGATGCGCGCATCGCCCTTGCCGTCTTCTACAAGGTCCGTCCGCTTTTTGTCGCGGCGCCGTTTGACGAAGACCTCATCACGGTGATGTTTCAGAGCAAAGTCGCGAACCCAGGCGATCAGCCCTTCGGACATGGGGATTTTCTCGACGATCTCCTCACCGGTGTCCGCGTAATCCTGCCCTTCGAACGGGGAAGCTGTGACAAGTACGGCTTCCATGGGCCGGTCGCCATCCAGCGCATCCCGAAGAACAAGGTAGATCGAAGGTTGCCCATCCGAGAGGTTGACCATGTAGGCTTCGGTCTCGTCCGCCCACAAGGTCAATGGCAGGGTCGCGGCGTGATACTCGACCGCTTCACCCTCGCGGCGCAGTTCCAGCCAGTCAGCCGGCCCGGCCCCGGGCAGGACGGCAACGGCGCGCCAGTTCCACTTCGCCCAGCGGGTTACGCCAGGTGTTTTGCGCACGACGACGCCAATCGGCATTTCGATGTGGCTTGCGGCCTTGGCCACTTGCTCCTCCCCGGAAGGCTCTCCCCTGCCTTCCCTTGGGTCCACTATGGTACACAAAGCCTGTTTGTGCCAAGCTTATATTGCGGCCAAAAGGGCCTGATCACCAATAATTTAACTTGTGAATTTCCGATCAATTTTATCGGAAAAATCGGCTGTGTTCGCATTGATTTGACTGCGGATTTCTTGGAACCGGCCCGAGTTTGGATTGCCACATTGCAGATACGGTCTAATGTGCTGAGCATAAGAATATATCCGGGGGAGGATATGGCTACCAAACTTCTGTTGTGCGACTGCGAAGGAACGCAGTCAGTTGACGCCGACCGGATCGCCTCGGCTTGCGACGTTGAATGCCCGAAGGCGCATACCGCGCTGTGCACCCGCGAACTTGCTGTGGCTGCCGATTTCCTGAAGGGCGACGCGCCGGTTCTGATTGCCTGTGGGCAGGAACAGGATGTGTTTCGCGAACTGGCAAAAGACATTGGTGCCGACGCCCCTGCTTTCGTAGACTTGCGGGACCGGGCGGGCTGGTCTGCTCAGGGTGCGGACGCCGGGGCCAAAATGGCCGCGCTGGCCGCCGAGGCGGTGTTGCCGCATCCGGTTACACCCAGCCTGGACGTTATCAGCGAAGGGACCTGTTTCATTGCCGGCCCTGGCAACGTGGCCTTCGATCTGGCCGAACGTCTGGCTCCGACGCTGGCGGTGACGGTGCTGACCACGGATGACACAGAGCCAACATCGCGCGCCTATGACGTGGTGCGGGGGCGTATCCGCGCAATCCACGGTGCTTTGGGCGGGTTCTCAATACACCTTGACACGGTGCAACAGTTGCTGCCCGGCGGTCGTGGCGCATTTGCCTGGTCAGAACCACGAGACGGCGCGCAATCCTCCTGCGATATTGTTCTGGACCTGACCGGCGACACTCCGCTTGTACAGGCCCCGGCCAAGCGTGAAGGGTATTTGCGCGCTGATCCCAGAGATGCCGTCGCTGTCGAGCGTCTGGCCTTCGACGCAGCGCAACTGGTTGGCACTTTTGAAAAGCCGCTATACGTGCGGCTGGAAGAGACGCTGTGCGCCCATTCCCGTGCGGAACAGGTCGCCTGCACCAATTGTCTGGATATCTGCCCGACGGGTGCGATCACCCCGGCGGGAGAACACGTTGCCATCGAACCGATGATTTGCGCCGGGTGCGGCGAATGCGCCGCGCTTTGCCCGTCGACCGCCATCACCTACGAAGACCCGCCGGTTTCGGCCCTGCTGTCGCGGATGCACATTCTGGCGCGCACTTATCGGCGGGCGGGCGGCCACGCGCCGCGTCTGCTGGTGCACGACGCCCATGGGGCCGAGATGATCCGACTGGCCGCCCGGTTCGGGCGCGGCCTGCCCGCAGACGTCGTTCCATTGGAGTTGAACGTGATCTCGGGCTTTGGTCATGCCGAAATGCTGGCCGCGCTGGCGCATGGGTTTGCGCGGGTCGATATTCTGCTGGCCCCGACCACGGAACGCGATGCATTGGACCGTGAACTTGCGTTGGCGCAAGCAATAGGCGGACAGGACGGGATGGGGCTGATCGACGAATCCGACCCGGATGCCCTGTCCGACCTGCTTTACGCTCAACAGGTTCCTGCGCCTTTGGCCGACCCTGTTCTGCCTTTGGGGAACCGCAGGCAAATCGCGCGGTTGTCTGCACAAGCCCTCAATCCGCAGGCCGAGGCGCCATTGCCGCTGCCGGAAAATGCGCCCTATGGTGCGGTTGCTGTGAACACGGACGCCTGCACGCTGTGCCTGAGCTGTGTATCGCTCTGCCCTTCGGGTGCGCTGGTTGATAACCCGGACAACCCGCAGCTCAATTTTCAGCAGGACGCCTGTCTGCAATGCGGCTTGTGCAAGGGTATTTGCCCCGAGGATGCCATCAGCCTTGTCCCACAGCTGGATCTCAGCGATGCGGCCCTGTCCCAGCAGGTGCTGAACGAAGAGGAACCGTTTGCCTGTGTGGAATGCGGGGCGCTGTTTGGTGTGAAATCCACGGTCGAGCGGATCATGGAGAAACTGTCAGGCACGCACTCGATGTTTGCCACATCGGAACAGGCCCGGATGATCCAGATGTGCGACAATTGCCGGGTGAACGCGCAGTTTCAGCATCAGGACAATCCGTTTCAGTCAAAGCCAAAGCCCAAGGTGGTCACGACCGAGGATTATTTCTCGCAAAGAAAGGATCACTGAAGCTGCAGGGGTGCGCCCAGATCGGCGGCACGGATACCCGCGACGAAGGCCAGGATCGCCTCAAGATCGTCCTGCGTCAATTCGACCGGATGAATGGGTGACGGGCGCTGGGGGTCGAACGGTGGGGTAAGCCCGTCAATCTGGGTAAAGGACGGATGGGGGTTGAGCGCAAAGAACGCCTGGAACCGTTCCGACCAGTCGGGCATGGCGCGCAAAACCGCGAAAGAGGGTGTTGAACCAAGCCCGTTCATGCGGTTCCGGGGTCCGATCACATGGCACCGACCGCAATGGGTCATGGATAGCTTTTCGCCTTGTGCTGTATCCCCGTCGACAACCGTATTCGCCGGTGCCGCCGTGACAGCGAAGCTGGCCGAGAAGGGCGCGCCCTGATCCGGGACAAAGCTCTCGACCGTGCGCTTGCCGATATCCGACAGCAACCAGTCCCGAAACCGTTCATGTCTGGTGTTGTCCCTGATCCGCAGGTGATAGATCACGCCATCGCGGGCAAAGACCGGATCGCCGGGCGGGGCAGTTTCCAGCGACAGAACGCCCGCATCATCCGCAATAACGCGTATCCCGGTCTTGAGAGAGAAGCGCGGAAGGATATGTTGCAACAGACCAGAGTCTGCAACCTCGGCCGGGGCCGCGAGGCCAATTGCCTCTTGTGACCAAGAGGGGGTGGCAGAGAGCGTCAGGCTCAGGCACAAAAGGACAAAGCGCATGGTTCAGCCTAGCGGCCCGGCACCAAATGCGTCAATTGAACAGAAAGAGACGGAGACACATGCAATGAGCGGCGACCGGAGTTTGTCGATACGCACGGCCCTGAAGGCAGGGCGCATCAAGGAGACTGACGCATGAGTGTTCGTGACGCGGTTCTGACGAACCTGAAAAAGATCACTGATCCTGTCTCGGGTCAGGACATCGTCAGCGCCGGTGTCGTCCGCGCGCTGAATGTCGAAGGCGACACGGTGCGCTTCGTGCTTGAGATCGACCCAAAACAGGCCGAGCGGATGGAACCGGTGCGCGCGGCTGCCGAACAGGCCGCGCAACTGGTCGACGGAGTTGCCAAAGTGTCGGCCATGCTGACGGCCCATTCCGATAAGGCGCCGCCGGATCTGAAACCCAAGCCTAAACCCTCGCAGACCGGCCCGCAGGCAGTGCCGGGCGTGGATCGGATCATCGCGGTCGCGTCAGGCAAGGGCGGGGTCGGAAAGTCCACGGTCTCGGCCAATCTCGCCTGTGCTTTGGCCGCCGAAGGCCGTCGCGTTGGACTGCTGGATGCAGATGTCTATGGGCCGTCGCAGCCACGAATGCTGGGTGTCTCAGGCCGTCCCGCCAGCCCCGATGGCAAGACCATCCTGCCGCTGCGCAATCATGGCGTTACCATGATGTCGATGGGTCTGATGACCAATGAAGGGCAGGCGGTTGTCTGGCGAGGTCCGATGCTGATGGGCGCGCTGCAACAGATGATGAGTCAGGTGCAGTGGGGTGCACTCGATGTGCTGATCGTCGATCTTCCGCCGGGCACAGGGGATGTGCAGCTGACCCTGAGCCAGAAGTTCAAGGTGGACGGCGCAATCGTCGTTTCGACACCGCAGGACGTGGCCCTGATCGACGCCCGCAAGGGGATCGACATGTTCAATCAGCTCAAGACGCCGATCGTCGGCATGATCGAGAATATGTCGACCCATATCTGCTCGAATTGCGGACATGAGGAGCACGTGTTCGGGCATGGCGGTGTTGCGTCCGAGGCCGAAGCGCTGGGCGTTCCGCTGCTGGGGGAAATCCCGCTGCATCTGGACATCCGCGTCGCGGCGGACGGCGGCGCACCTATCGTCGTCAGTAAACCCGATAGTGCTCAGTCCGATGCGTTCCGCAAGATCGCCCGCGACATGATCGCCAAGGGATACGCATGACGCAGCCGGTCTTTCCCCCGTTGCTGACGGGTCATCCGGTGCAGGGTGGGGAAGACCCATTCGAGCGTGCGCAGGCCATGGCAGCGTTAGGATGTGATGCGGGAACAGTCATCTACAACATTCAGGCCGACCGGCTGCGCGTTGCCATCGTTTTCGCCCCCGAAGTTCCGTTGCGGGATGCGATGGCCATGCTGCCGCTTTGCGCCGTGGGGTTTCAGAATGCACTGGGCGCGCTGGCCCCGCCAGAAGTGGCCGTGCATCTGGGCTGGGACGGGCTGATCTGTGTGAATGGCGCCAAGTGCGGGACGTTCCAGGCCGCAGCCTCGTCCACCATTGCGAGCGAGGAACCGGACTGGCTGGTGATCGGATGGGAACTGGCGTTGTTGCAGACCGGCGATGCGCCGGGCGAAACCCCTGATATCACGGCGCTTTACGATGAAGGCTGTGCCGATGTCTCGCCCGTTCAAATGGTTGAAAGCTGGTCACGCCACATGCTCACTTGGCTCAACCGCTGGCAGGAGGATGGCAATGCTCCCCTGCATGGCGAATGGATGGGCTTGTTGCGCGGTGTCGGCGAACCTTTTGGCGATGGCGGCGTGTTTCTGGGTACGGACGAACGGTTTGGAATGCTGATCCGCAATGGTGCGGACACGCGGCTGCGCCCGTTGACGGAATTGTTGGAGGCGGGATGATGAAACTTGCGCGCGCGATACATTTTGACGAAAGCGACATGAATGTCTTTCATTCTCCGGCCCGAACCGGGGAATGGTGCATTTCCGGAGGGTTTGAATTTTCCAACTGGGGGCAGGCGGATCTGGAAGGCAAGGCACGGCAGGCGTTTTCGAATGGCTGGTTGGGTGTCGAAACCTTCGGGCGCGTGACCTTTGTTGCGGTCACCCGGATCGAACTACCCGAGGTCGCACGGATCGCGCAGAACCTGGCCGAACATTTCGTGCAGTTCTACGGAGCGCCCTCGGTCGAAGCCGCGTTGGGCGTCGCGCAATCCGAAGTCGCCCAAATGACGGAACTGTGCGAAGAACACGCTCCGAACACCTTGCTGACCGTCGCCCGGGAGCTGTCCGAAACCGGCGTGCACGAAGCCTACCGCATCATCACACCGCAAGAGACCCAACTTGAGGCGTTGGCCGTGCATGGCTCATTGGATGAGTGAGTATTAAAGAAAATCCGCAAAACCGCCGAACTGGCCGCGTTTGAAGATCAACCCTTTGCCGGTGCGGTACATGACCGTTTCAACTTCGCCCACGATAATGAGGTGATCGCCGGCCTCATGCCTGGCGTGAAGCTGGCAGTCGAAGCGGGCCAGACAGTTGGACAGGTGCGGGCGGCCTTTTTGATCTGTGTCCCAGTCGGCATGGGAAAAATCCAACCCGTCGCGAGCAAACCGCAGCGCCTGATCCTGCTGTTCCTGCGCCATCACGTGGATCGAGTAGTGCTGGCAAGCGCTGAATGATGCAAACCGGTTGGATTCTTTGGCCAGACACCACAGGACCAAGGGCGGCTCCAGCGAAACCGAGGAAAACGAATTGACGGTGATTGCCCGCGGGCCGCGGTCCGTGTTTGTCGTGATCACCGTGACGCCGGTTCCGAAACATCCCAACGCTTCGCGAAAAGCGATGCTCTGATCCGGGCCGGGCGAAAAGGTCTTTTCGGTCATTGGGTGCTCGTTCGATGGTCGCGCATCAGGTGCCACGACCCGCCGGAATTGTCCATGAAAAGCTGAATCCGGCGGATATGTTTCGGCGGTCAGTTCAGGTCTTCCAGCAGGCGACCGTGTTTGCGGGTTGCCTCGATAACCTCGCCAAAGGTGCTCATGCGGCGCGCCCGCAACATCGGCAGCATCTTGACTAACGCCTCGGCGGTGGCGACTGCGTCACCCAGGGCCGTGTGACGCAGGTCCTGTGGTATCGTGACCTCAAGCCGTTCGCACAAGGCGTCCAGCGTATGGGTGTCGCTTGCGCCAAACAAGACGGCCGACAAGAGAACGGTGTCCAGAATGGGGTGATCCCACTCGACATTCATACGCTTGGCGTGGCGCCGCAAAAAGGCCATGTCAAAGGGCGCGTTATGCGCCACGATCACGGCATTATGCGCAAATTGGTGAAAGATGCGCCCTGCCTGACCGATGTCCGGTGCGCCCGCGACCATGCGGTCATTGATCTTATGCACTCTGGTCGAGGCCGGAGGGATCGGGATGCCGGGATCAACCAGCATGTCCAGGCGTTCGCCATCGACTATCCGCCCGTTGACCACCCGTACCGCGCCGATCTGCACGATTTCATCTTTGTGCGGCAGCAGCCCGGTGGTTTCGGTGTCGAAGACGACGAAGCACAGGTTATGTAACGCAAGTTCCTCGAACTTGTCTTCGGTGTCGCTGTGCAGCAGGTCGAAATCATAGGTCAGAGGCCGGGCGGCTTCGGGCGGGATGTTGGCAATGCTGTCCTCGAAAATAAGCAGGTAGCCGGGCGCGTCGCCCAACGGCTTCATCCGGGCGGAATAGGATTGCGTGCCGTCGATGCTGTTCAGCTTGCATTGAACCTCAAGCCCCGACTTGGCGAGTTTCGCATATGCTCTCTCCAGCGGTTCAGGCAGCAGATACTCAAAAAGCGATGCGTTCAGGCGGGGGTGGGAAATCTGTGCAAGGACGCCGGCGGCCTGTCCGTCATAGAGCACAATCTTGTGGGTCGGGCTTGCCAGTACCATGGCGACCGGAATTTCGGTCAGCAGGGCCGTAAGCCTGCGTTTTTCGACGGACAGATGCGCCGTTTCGGCGGCCACGGCCTCGGCTATGTCCATGGTTTTGTCGGACAGCTGATCCGCCAATCCGGCCGCGGCGGGCGCTAGGTCGCCCAGAAAGCGCGCCGTGTGCGTGTCAACATCCGTGCTGACCCCGGCATGCGCACGGGCGCGCAACTGGGCCGACAACCGTTCGATCGGTTTGGCAACGTTGTCGTCAAACAACAGCCAAACGGCAACGATCAATGCCACGAACCCAAACCCCATCAGGATTTCGGCAAAAATGAATGCGCTGGCCAGATCCGGATCCGCGGCGCGTTTGTAACTGACCCAAAGCGAGAGGGCGCTTACAGCCAGGCTGCCAAGGGCCAGAAGGCAGAAGAACAGGAAAATTCTCAGGCGCAGGCTCAGCCGGATCAGCATGTCACACTCCGCAGGTTGCCTCGATTATCGGGTCATCTTTGCCACCGGTGATCCAGTCCGCGTTCAGCAATTGACCTTCGGTGCCGAACTCGGCCCCGTCCGCGAGATTGGCGCGCAGGTTTTCGGCACAGTCCACGGCAACCGGCAGTTTGGAAACCGGCGCCCATCGGCCAAAGAAATAAAGGTCAACAAGTCGCTGTTCCGGAACCAGTTCGTTGGTGCGAACCGAGACCGTGTCAATCGCCGCAAAGCGGTCCACAAAGGGCACGGCATAAGTCCAGGGGCGGTAAAAGGCGCGGCTTTCGACCTCTTGTATGATGGTCAGACCATCCGGAAGCGCATCGCGCGTGCGGTCGTACCAGGAATACTCGCTGGAGACCGTCACGCCGATCATGCCCACTCCCGCAGCGACCGGCGCGGCCCAGCGGGGCAGGCGGCCCCCCGACAGTTTGTTGACGACCATTACCAAACCGGCAAACGCGAAGCCTGCGAAGATGGTGCCGATAAGTTCCAGAAACATAGTGTCGCTCCGAATTTCGGGCGCTTGCGCCCATTCCTTGGTCAGCCGGGATCAGCCGAGAATTCCTTTGCCATGACCAACCGCCGATTGCATCGTTTTTACAACAACGAACGCGTCCCGCAGATGACTTCGCTCAAAGTCGGACAAGCTGGACGGTGGCAGATAGTTGTCGGGTTCTTTGTCTGATTTGACCAGCCTGACCTGATGCTCAAGGCGTGCTTCGGCAATCAGATCATAGGCGTCCAACAAGTCCCGCGCGCCTGCGGCGCTAAGCACCCCCGCCGCCTCGGCAGCTTTCAGGCGGGCGCGGGTGTTGGCCTCGGTCAACTGACCTTGCAGGCTGTAGACGCGGGCCAGATCGACGACCGGCACAACGCCGTTGTGCTTGAGGTCCAGCGTATTGCGATGCTCGCCCGAGCGGATGGTGGCAAACCCACGCAGCAAGCCAAGCGGCGGCGTGTGCTTTAGCGAGTTCGAGATCATGTGGGCCACAAAGATCGAATTCGCGTTTGCGGCAGCAAGGGTATCGGCCTGAAGATCGGAAAACAGATCGAACGCGCCTCCGATCGGACGCAGGTCGAACATGACCGAGGCCAGCATCTGCGCCTCGGGGTTTGGTTTGGCAATCCAGCCGTGGAAATAATCACGCCAGACGCGCACCGGCTGACACCAGCGCGGGTTCGTGGCCATCATGTCGCCGGGACAGTAGAAATAGCCACAGGCGTCCAGCCCGTCGGAAACAAATTTCGCAAGGTCTGCGAAGTAGGCCATGTCTGCATCGCCTGCGCTGTCATCCAGCATCAGGCAATTGTCCTGATCCGATACGCCGGTCTGTTCCTGCCGCCCCTGCGAGCCGCAGGCCAGCCACAGGTAGGGCACCGGGGCAGCGCCCAGCTTCTTTTCGGCAAGCGCCAGAAGGCGTCGGGTCGCCGTGTCCGCAATATCGGTGATCAGGCGGGTTACGATTTCGTGCCGGTTACCTCCGGCAACCAGTTGCACCAGCAATTGCGGAATTTCCGCCGTCACCGCGGCCATCTGCTCGGCCGTATCGGCATGCGCGATACGCCGGACCAGCTCGGCCGAGTTCACGGCCTGGTAATGGGTCAGATCCGTCTGGGTTACGATGCCGACCAGCTTGCCGCTTTCGGAAATCGGGATATGGCCGACACCGCGTTCCATCATGACATGCAGAACATCAGACCCGATGTCCGACGGTGACAGGGTGACCGGATCAGATGTCATGATCGACGCAACCGGCGTATCACTGGCCATCGCTCCGGCCACGTATTTGCCCGAGATGTCGCGCAGTGTTGCTATGCCAAGCAGCGCATCGCCGTCGGTGACGCAGAGAGACGAGATATGGCGGTCGCGCATCATGCGCGCGGCTTCCTGAACCGGCATGGACGGAGGGCAGGTGGCCGGGTCGCGGGCCATCAGGACGTCGATTGAACTGGTCGCCAGGCTTTGCGGGCCGGTCCGCTCTCCGCGCGTTCTGTTGAAGAATTGGGCGACGACGTCATGGCCGTCGATCAGCCCGCGCACCAGATCCGGCGGCAGAACGATCAGCACAGACGGCGTGTGCGCCCGCGCCTTGGTTGCGGCCTTGCCGTCTTTCAACAGCCCGCGTTCCCCAAACGAATTGCGCAGACCCAGGTGCGAGACGACCGAGCCATTCTCATCCGTAATTTCAACCTGTCCTTCGTAAATGACGAACACCCCGGGCAGCGTGTGGCCCAGTTCGTAAACAGGAAAGTCCTCTTCGACCTCCCAGACTTCGATCTGCTTCGCCAGTTCGTCCAGCGTGTCGGCGGGCAGGGCGTCATAGGGGTGAACGGATTTCAGGAACCGGGTGATCTCATCATGGGACAGGGGCATGGAACGGTCCTCGTCTTCCGGGTGAAAAATCCCGCCCGGTGGAATGCCGGGCGGGAACAGTGGATCGAATGACGCGGTCAGCGACGGAGGTTACTGACCGCATCGAACTCAGTGATCCTGAGCTGCACCCGCACCACGGGGAATGCGGACGCTTTCGACCAGATCCTTGATCTCCTGCGGGGTCTCTTTGGTCATGCCTGCAACCGTGTAGGCAACCGCAAAGTTGATCATTGCACCGATTGCGCCGAACGAAGTCGACTTGATCGGACCCAGCAGCGGGTCAGCATCGGTGAACGAGTTGGTGCCCGGGATGAACAGCCAGCCCTTGTGCAGGAAGATGTAGACCAACGTGACCGTCAGACCAGCCAGCATACCCGCAACCGCACCGGTGTTGTTGATGCGGGTCGAGAAGATCCCCATCATCAGCGCCGGGAAGATCGAGGCCGCCGCCAGACCGAACGCCAAGGCCACGGTTTGCGCCGCAAAGCCCGGTGGGTTCAGACCCAGATAGGTTGCCACAACAATGGCCACAGCCATCGCGATCCGCGCCGCCAGCAGTTCACCCTTTTCAGAGATTGACGGGTTGATTGCACCTTTGACAAGGTCGTGGGACACAGCCGACGAGATTGCCAGCAGCAGACCCGCAGCGGTCGACAGAGCAGCCGCAAGACCGCCAGCCGCGACCAGACCGATCACCCAACCGGGCAGGTTGGCAATCTCGGGGTTGGCCAGAACCAGGATGTCGCGGTTGAACTTGGTCAGCTCGTTACCGACCCAGCCTTTTTCTTCTGCCAGCGCCTGCATGTCGGCATTCGCATCGTTGTAGTACTGGATCTTGCCGTCGCCGTTCTTGTCTTCCCAATCCAGCAGACCGGTTTTCTTCCATGTCGCCATCCAGTCATAACGCGGATCAGTGTCGATTTCCTCGACCGAAACGGCACCGCCTTCAATGCCACCGTTGGGCCACATCATGTCGGTGATGTTCAGACGGGCCATTGCGCCAACCGCAGGGGCGGTCAGGTACAGGAGCGCGATGAAGACCAGCGCCCAGCCGGCGGACCAACGTGCATCAGACACTTTCGGCACGGTGAAGAAGCGCATGATGACGTGCGGCAGACCCGCAGTACCGATCATCAGCGACAGGGTGAACAGCACCATGTTCAGCGTGTTCGAGTGGTGGGCCGTATAGTCGTTGAAGCCCAGCTCGGTCACGATGGCGTCCAGCTTGGTCAGCAGAGGCTCACCGCTGGCGGTGTCGCCAAACAGACCCAGTGCCGGAACCGGCGTGCCTGTCAGCTGCAACGAGATGAAGATGGCCGGGATGGTATAAGCGGTGATCAGCACGCAGTACTGAGCGACCTGAGTGTAGGTCACGCCTTTCATCCCGCCAAACACCGCGTAGGCAAACACAACGCCCGCACCGATCAGCAGACCAGTGGTGTTGCTCACCTCAAGGAAGCGGCCAAAGGCCACGCCCACGCCGGTCATCTGACCGATCACGTAGGTCACCGACGCCACGATCAGACAGATCACGGCAACGATACGCGCGGTCTGGCTGTAAAAACGGTCGCCAATGAATTCCGAGACGGTGAATTTGCCGAACTTGCGCAGGTAAGGGGCAAGCAGCAGCGCCAGCAGCACATAGCCACCGGTCCAACCCATCAGGAAGGTCGAGTTGTCATAGCCGGTAAAGGCAATCAGGCCCGCCATCGAGATGAACGAGGCCGCGGACATCCAGTCCGCCGCAGTCGCCATACCGTTGGTGACCGGGTGAACGCCGCGACCAGCGGCGTAGAACTCGGATGTGGATCCCGCACGGGCCCAGATCGCGATGCCGATGTACAGCGCAAAGGACGCGCCGACAAACAGCAGGTTGATGGTAAACTGGTCCATGCTGATTACTCCTCGTCCACGCCGTATTCAGCGTCCAGCTTGTTCATGCGCCAGGCGTAGTTGAAGATCAGCACCAGAAAGACCAGAATCGATCCCTGCTGTGCGAACCAAAAGCCCAGATCGGTGCCGCCAACGGCGATCCCCGATAGCATCGGACGCAGCAGAATGCCGAATCCAAACGACACCAGCGCCCAGATCGCGAGGCTGATGTAAATGAGGCGCAGGTTGGCCTGCCAATAGCCCTTATCGGCTTCGGCAGTCTGCGCTGAGTTTGTAGATTGATCCGCCATCGCGGGTTCCTCCTTCGCTTCCCTCTGTGACGGTCCGCATCCGACTCCTCCAGTGTCGCGGACCGCCTCCCGATTGCACCTGACGGTGGGTTGACGTCAGGCATAACTTCTCCGGTCCGCCAGGGCGGGTCCTTTGAAGCATTCATGTAAAGGATCAAAGCCTTGGGGCTTATCTCCTCCCCTTAGTTCATCGCCGCACCAACGATCCTTTCGAGATCGCCGGCGATGTCTTCGATCTTGCCCATGGCGTCGGTGCGTTGCAGGACGCCATGTGTCTCGTAATAGGTGATCAGCGGCGCGGTCTGTGCGTGATAGGCCTGAAGGCGCGAAGCCACCGTTTCCGCGTTGTCATCGGCACGGCGCTTGAACTCTGTATGTCCGCACTTGTCGCACTTGCCGTCCTCGGCGGGTTTTTTGAACGTGTCGTGGAACCCTTCGCCGCAGCCCCCGCAGGTGAAGCGGCCCGAGATGCGGATCACCATTTCGGAATCTTCGACCTCAAGGCTGATCGCGGCGCTGATCTTCTGATCGCTTTCCGACAGCAACCCGTCCAGCGCCTCGGCCTGAACCGTCGTACGCGGGAAACCGTCCAGAATTACGCCCTTGGCGCAGTCCGGTTCGGCCAACCTGTCGCGCAGAATGGCAATGACGATCTCGTCGCTGACCAGATCGCCGGCCTCCATCACGGCCTTGGCCGCCTGTCCGGCGTCGGTTCCGGCGGCAACAGCCGCCCTCAACAGGTCACCGGTGCTGAGCTGCACCAGACCGAACTTGTCCTCCAGCATCCGCGCCTGCGTGCCCTTCCCGGCGCCCGGAGGGCCGAGAAGGATCAGAACGGTGGGTGTGGTGATCGTGGTCGCGTCCATCACATCCTCACTTGTTCGCACGGTTTTCGATCAGGTCTTCGACCACCGACGGATCGGCAAGGGTCGAGGTATCGCCCAGCGAACCAAAATCGTTCTCGGCGATCTTGCGCAGGATACGGCGCATGATCTTGCCCGAGCGGGTCTTGGGCAGGCCGGGGGCCCACTGGATCACATCCGGGCTGGCAATCGGGCCAATCTCGGTCCGGACCCAGGTGCGCAGCTCTTTCAGCAACTCGTCCGAGGGTTCGCGATCATTCATCAAAGTCACATAGCAATAGATGCCTTGTCCTTTGATTTCATGCGGATAGCCAACTACGGCGGCCTCAGCCACGGCAGCGTGGGCCACCAGTGCGCTTTCCACTTCGGCGGTGCCCATGCGGTGCCCCGAGACGTTGATCACGTCGTCCACGCGGCCGGTGATCCAGTAATCGCCATCTTCGTCCCGACGACAGCCGTCGCCGGTGAAATAGTAGCCCTTGTAGTCCGAGAAATAGGTTTTCTCGAACCGCTCATGATCGCCCCAGACGGTGCGCATCTGACCGGGCCAGCTGTCCTTGATGCACAGCACGCCTTCGACGCCGTTGCCGTTGATTTCGACACCGGATTGCGGGTCCAGAACGACCGGCTGCACGCCAAAGAAGGGCTTCATGGCCGAACCGGGCTTCATCGCATGCGCGCCGGGCAGGGGCGTCATCATGTGGCCGCCGGTTTCGGTCTGCCACCAGGTGTCGACGATGGGACAATTGCCCTTGCCGACAACCTCGTTGTACCAGTTCCAGGCTTCGGGGTTGATTGGCTCGCCCACAGTTCCCAGCAGGCGCAGATCGCTCAGATCGTGTTTCTCGACCCATTCGTTGCCCTGACCCATCAGCGCGCGGATCGCGGTGGGGGCGGTGTAGAACTGGTTGACCTTGTGCTTCGCGCACACTTCCCAGAAGCGGCCCGCGTCCGGATAGGTCGGCACGCCCTCGAACATCAGCGTCGTCGCGCCATTGGCCAGCGGGCCATAGACGATATAGCTGTGCCCGGTGACCCAGCCGACATCCGCCGTGCACCAGTAGATATCCCCTTCGTGATAGTCGAAGGTGATCTCGTGCGTCATCGCGGCATAGACCAGATATCCGCCTGTGGTGTGCACCACGCCCTTGGGCTGACCGGTTGAACCGGAGGTATAGAGAATGAACAGCGGATCTTCGGCATTCATCTCGGCCGGGGCGCAATAGTCATCTGCCTCCAGCGCCATTTCGTTGTAGTCATAGTCGCGGTCGGCAATCCAGGTGGTCTGACCACCAGTGCGCTTGACCACCAGACATTTGACGGTGTCCTTGCAGTGCAGCAGCGCTGCGTCTGCGTTGGATTTCAGCGGTGTCTTGCGGCCGCCGCGCGGGGCCTCGTCCGCGGTAATGACGACCTTGGCGTCACAACCGTTGATCCGCGCTGCCAGCGCGTCAGGTGAGAATCCGGCAAACACGATGGAGTGGATGGCGCCAATACGAGCGCAGGCCAGCATGGCATAGGCCGCCTCGGGGATCATCGGCAGATAGATCACAACCCGGTCGCCTTTGCGCACGCCCATGGATTCAAGAATATTGGCCATGCGGCAGGTGCGGCGGTGCAGTTCGGCATAGGTGATATGCTGGGCTGCGTCGTTTGGATCGTCGGGTTCCCAGATAATAGCCGTCTGGTCACCGCGGGTTTTCAGCTGACGATCCAGGCAGTTTGCCGAAACGTTCAGAGTGCCATCTGCGTACCAGTTTATACCAACCGAACCAAAGTCATAGCTGACGTCCTTAACCTTTGAGAAAGGCTTGATCCAGTCGATCCGCTTACCATGTTCGCCCCAGAATGCGACGGGATCGTTGATCGAGGCCTGGTACATTTCATTGTACTTGTCGGCATCGACGTGGGCGCGCGAAACGGTTTCAGCGTTCGGCGGATAGACGTTGACCCCTTCCTGGGCAGCGGTTGTCATACTGAGGCTCCTCCCTCTGGACTAGATTTGACCGGATCGCATGTTGCCCGCAGACTGAACAGGCACCGTCGATCTGCTTCCTCCCCGAGAGGAATAATACTGAGAACTGAAAACAAAGAAATAAATTACAGAAAACTCACGATTAGTTTGTAAAGAACTTTTTCTTCGCTTGTCAGTTTAGTAAATTTTCCGACACCGGAATAAAAAATGGTATTTGAATCAACAGATAGTCTGTAACAAAATTCTCTGTCTTGCCTCAATGATTTGCGCTCAGTGCGCCACCGCCCGGATTCTCCTCACAGTTGTTAGCGTATGACGTTGATCCCGGGGGTTGCGCGCATACCCCGTCCGGGGTTGGCACATTCCGATGTTGGCGCTAGCTTTGTGGCCAAGCGCTCGGACAAGGGGCGCAGCATAGGGAGAAATCATGATGAAAAAAATGTTGAGCGGTGCCGCCGTCGCCGCCTTGGGTGTTGCATTCGTCACCGAAGCAGCAGCGACCGAGTGGAATGCGTCCGTCTGGGGCAAACGCCGCGCGTTCACCGAACATGTTGAAAAACTGGCCGAACTGGTCAGCGAAAAGACTGGTGGCGAGTTCACCATCAACGTCAGCTATGGCGGCCTGTCCAAGCCGCGCGAAAATCTGGATGGAATCGAAATCGGCGCGTTCGAGATGGCCCAGTTCTGTGCCGGGTATCACCGCGACAAGAACCGCGCGATCACGGTTCTGGAATTGCCCTTCCTTGGCGTGAATACACTGGAAGAAGAGGTTGCCGTCAGTCATGCGGTATATGATCACCCAGCGGTCAAGGATGAGATGGCGCAATGGAACGCCCGTATCATCATGACTTCGCCAATGCCCCAATATAATCTGGTCGGTACTGGCGATCCGCGGTCCACCCTGGCTGACTTCGACGGTATGCGCGTCCGTGCGACCGGTGGTCTGGGGCAGGCATTCGAAGCCGTTGGCGGTGTCCCGACCTCGGTCCCTGCGACCGAAGCGTTCAATGCCATGGAATCCGGTGTCGTGGATACGGTTGCCTTTGCGCAGCACGCGCATCTGTCTTTCGGGACAATCAATGAGGCCGACTGGTGGACCGCCAACCTGAACCCCGGCACGGTCAACTGTCCGGTCGTCGTGAACATCGACGCCTATGAGGCGCTGCCCGCCGAGCATCGCGAAGCGTTGAACAGTTCGATCGACGAGGCGATTGACCATTACCTCGCCAATTACGGCGGGTTACTGGAGCAATGGGACGGAGTTCTGTCCGAAAAGGGTGTTGAGAAAGTTCAGATCGACGACGCCGTGATCGACGAATTCCGCACCAAGGCGGCCGATCCGATCCGCGAGCAATGGATCGCGGACATGGCCGCTCAGGGCCTGCCGGCGCAGGACCTGTACGATCTGGTTCAGACCACGCTCAAGCAGCAGCGCGGCGGTAACTGATCGCGTTAACCGGGTGCCGAACCAGGCACCCGGACACCGATTACAAGACAGGGGAACGCCGGAATGGCAGGACAGGCCACGGTGCTTGAAGATGGCAGCCGCCTTAGCCGGCTGGATCGTCGACTATTGCAGGCAGAGCGTTTTCTGGCGCTGATCAGCGGAATCGCCGTATTCGGGTTGATGGTGCTGGCGGTTGTTTCGGTCAGCGGTAGGAACGCGATCAACGCACCCCTGCCGGGTTATGTGGACTGGATCGAACAGGCCATGCCGCTGATTGCCTTTCTGGGCGTTTCATTTGTGCAACGCGATGGCGGGCATATCCGGATGGATATCGTCATCTCGCGCCTGCATGGCCGGGCACTTTGGCTGTTCGAACTGATCTCGGTGATCCTGATCCTTGTGCTGATGCTGGCGCTGGTCTGGGGCAGCTGGTCTCATTTCGACCGGTCCTTTGATTTTGGCGCGCCACTGTGGAGCCGCGACAGCTCCATCGACATCGGCATCCCGCTCTGGCCTGCCAAGCTGCTGGCCCCGGTTGCGTTTTCCGTGCTGTGCCTTCGTCTTACGCTTCAGGTCTGGGGCTATGGCCGTGCCTTCGTGCTGGGTTTGGAAAACCCGGTTGCGGTGCCGCTGATTCAGGACACCGCTGCACAGGCCGCCGCCGAGGCCGAGCAGTTCGAAGGGCAGGACTAGCAGATGGACACGATTGATATCGGCCTGTGGGTCACGGGTGGTCTGCTGGTTCTGGTCGTCACTGGCATGCGCGTGGCGTTTGCGGCGGGTCTGGCCGGGCTGGTGGGGCTGATCTGGATATTCTGGGCCAAATTCGACTATGACCCCGATCGGTTCGGCAAAGCGCTGACTGTCGCCGTCAAAACGGCAGGGCAGGTGCCGCATTCCAAGGTTGCCGCACACACGCTCAGCCTGATCCCGACCTTCATTCTAATCGGGTATCTGGCCTATTATGCCGGATTGACCCGCGCCCTTTTCGAAGCAGCCAAGCGTTGGGTCGCGTGGGTGCCGGGCGGGCTTGCGGTCTCGACCGTTTTCGCCACAGCCGGGTTCGCTGCCGTGTCCGGCGCCTCGGTGGCCACGTCCGCCGTTTTTGCCCGGATCGCGATCCCCGAGATGTTGAAGGTCGGTTATAACAAGCAATTCGCGGCCGGGGTCGTCGCCGCCGGCGGTACGCTGGCTTCGCTGATCCCACCGTCGGCCATTCTTGTGATTTACGCGATCATCGTGGAACAGGATGTAGGTAAACTGCTGCTGGCCGGGTTCATTCCCGGCGCGTTTTCAGCCGTGGTTTATGGGCTGCTGATTGTCGGGATCGCGGTCATCTTCAAGTCGGTCGGGCCGCCGGTTACCGGATTTACTTGGAAACAACGGTTCGCATCCTTGCCCGGTGCGTTCCCGATCGTGGCGGTGATCCTGATCATCATCTGCTTTGTCTACAACCCGTTCGGTGAAAAAGCCTGGGGTACGCCGACCGAGGGTGGGGCGATTGGTGCCTTCATTGTCTTCTGTTTTGCCCTGTTCCACGGCATGCGCTGGACAGAACTGAAATCGGCGCTGCTGGAAACAGCCAAGCTGACGGCGATGATCTTTTCGATCATCTGGGGTGTCCTGATTTATGTGCGGTTTCTGGGCTTTGCCGATCTGCCGGGCGTGTTTTCCGACTGGATTACGTCCCTGGAAATGTCGCCGATGCTGATCCTGATTTGTATCCTGCTGGCTTATGCGGTCCTGGGCATGTTCATGGACGCCATCGGAATGTTGCTGTTGACGCTGCCTGTCGTGTATCCGGCCGTCATGGCCCTGAATGGTGGCGAGACCGTCAGTGCCGCCGACAGCGCCTTTGGCATGTCGGGTCCAATGTGTGCGATCTGGTTTGGTATTCTGGTCGTCAAGATGGCCGAGTTCTGTCTGATCACACCGCCCATCGGTCTGAACTGTTTCGTCGTTGCCGGCGTGCGCCCGGATCTGAGCGTGCAGGACGTGTTCAAAGGCGTGACTCCGTTCTTCGTCGCAGACGCCGTCACCATTGCGTTGCTTGTCGCCTTCCCGGCAATTGTTCTCTACCTACCGTCGCTTGCCGGGTGAGCTGGGGTATTTTGCGAGGCTCTGCCTCGCGCTCCGAGGTATTTAGGGCCAGATGAAGCAGGGGATCCTCACTTCATCTGGCTGCAAATACCTCGGGAGAGACGCCGAAGGCGGCGGGGGCAGAGCCCCCCTGTCGGTGCGCTATTCTGCCCGCATCAACATTCCGAAAAGATCGCGCGGATCGTCCGGGTCGGCCAGCATGTCGAGGGGTTCAAAGAACTCTGTGCCTTCGATTGCAGATTTGACGTAGCGCAGGGCAGAGAAGTCCTCGATCGCAAAGCCAACGCTGTCGAACAGGGTGATCTGACGGTCGTCGCGGCGTCCTTCGGCCTGGCTGGTCATGACCTGCCACATCTCGGTTACAGGGTGATCGTCATCCAGCGCCTGAATCTCCCCTTCGATCCGGGTCTGTTCGGGGTATTCAACGAAAATATCCGACCGCAGCAGGATATCGCGGTGCAGTTCGGTCTTGCCCGGGCAGTCACCGCCGATGGCGTTGATGTGCACGCCCGGCCCGACCATGTTATCCGTCAGGATGGTGGCGTATTTCTTGTCCGCAGTGCAGGTCGTGATGATATGCGCGCCCTCGATCGCCTCTTCGGGCGTTGTGCAGGACACGACTTTCAGACCTTTGCCTTGCAGGTTTGCCGCGCATTTTTCGGTTGCTCTACAGTCTGTATCATAGAGGCGGACGGTTGTAATTCCGCACATCGCCTTGAAGGCCAGACATTGGAATTCCGATTGCGCGCCGTTGCCGATCATAGCCATAACCGTTGCGGATTTCGGGGCCAGATAGCGACCCACCAGCGCCGAGGTCGCGGCGGTACGCAGCGCGGTCAGCATTGTCATCTCAGTCAGCAGGGTGGGATAGCCGGTATAGACATCCGCCAGCAGGCCAAAGGCGGTCACGGTCTGTAACCCCTCGGACGTGTTCTTGGGGTGGCCGTTGACGTATTTGAACCCGTAGGCTTCGCCATCCGAGGTGGGCATCAACTCGATCACGCCATGCGGCGAGTGGGCAGGAATGCGCGGGGTCTTGTCGAAGCTCTCCCACCGTTTGAAGTCGGATTCGATTTGGGCCGCAATCTGGGTGATCATCCGTTCGAGACCAATGTGATGCACCAGTCGCATCATGTTGTCGACGGATACAAACGGCACCAGGGCTTTGTCGGAAGGTTGCATGATGGCCTCCTATCGGCGCGAAAGATGGATGCCGGCAATCATGCAGCGCACAGATCCACCTGCGGTTTCGATTGTGGGCACCGAAAGCGGCAGCGGCGTCGCGCTTGCTTCGATGATTGCGATTTGTTCCGGGGTCAGTGATGCCAGCGCCCGGCTGGACAGTGCCAGCACCAGCCCGGATTGGCCGCTCAGTTCGATCGCGTTGCCGGCAAACTCACCGATCTGTTCGTGGGACAGGTCGATGACGGTGCGGCCGGTTTCCTCCAGCCGGGCCTTTACGGTTGCCCGCCGTTCGGGATCGGTGATCATGTCCAAACAGATCAAAGCGTATTCGGTCCCGATGCCCATCAGGACATTGGTGTGGTACACGTCACGGCCTTCAGCATCCTGTGCTTCGAACACGATGGGTTCATAGTTGAAATGGGTGCAGAACCGCTCCAGCAGGACGGGATCGGCGCGGTTGGATTTGACCGTGTAGGCGACGCGGCCAACGTGATCCAGAACCATTGCGCCGGTGCCTTCCAGCGCCAGTTTGTCCTGCTCCAGCCCGGAATAGTCGATCACATCCTGAACGCGGTATTCCTGCTTCAGCATTTCGATGACGTCGGGCCGACGTTCGCGCCGGCGGGAGGGTACGAACATCGGGTAGATCGCGACGTGCCCGCCGGGGTGGGTGGAAAACCAGTTGTTCGGAAAAACGCTGTCCGGCGTGTCGAACTGGCCGTGATCGTCGAAAACATGCACCGTGATGCCTGCGTTGCGCAGCAGTTCCACCGCCCTGTCATGCTCGGCACGCGCCTCGGCAGAGGTCGCGGCGGCCGATCTGTCGGCGAGGGTCTGAAAGGCATTGTCGTCGCGCGTTTCTGGGTTCGAGGCGAACGCGTGTGGGCGGATCATTACAACGGACGAGGGCGCTTGCAGGGATTGCATCAGAAACTCCGGGTCGGGCGGTCAAAGATACGGCGGCCCAGAAGCGAGGCAGCCAGATCGACCATCAGTTTGGCAGTGCGCCCCCGTTCATCCAGAAACGGGTTCAGTTCGACCAGATCCAACGAGCCGACAACCCCGCTTTCGTGCAGCAACTCCATCACCAGATGGGCTTCGCGTTCGGTCGCGCCACCCGGAACGGTGGTGCCGACCGCCGGCGCGATCGAAGGGTCGAGGAAATCGACATCCAGCGAGACATGCAGCAAACCATTGGCAGCCCGGACCCTGTCCAGAAAAGCCATCAGAGGCGCTTTGATCCCGTGTTCGTCGATGCTGCGCATGTCCGCCAGCATTGCGTGGTCCTGCTCCAGCTTGGCGCGCTCGGCGGGATCGACCGACCGCAGGCCGATCATGCCCACACGATCCGTGGGGATCGGCGCGGGTACTGTCGGAAAGGCGTCGAAACCGGATTGCCCGGTGAAATAGGCGACAGGGGTGCCATGCAGGTTGCCGCTACCGGTGCTGTCCGGGGTATGGAAATCGCTGTGCGCGTCCAGCCAAAGCACGAACAAGGGTCGCCCGATCTGATCGGCATGGGCGGCCATGCCTGCGACAGTGCCCATCGACAGGGCATGATCGCCGCCCATGAAAATCGGCAAACCGTTGGGTGCCGCCTCTTGCGCTGCGCGGCTCAGGGCGCTGGTCCAACCGATGCATTCCGGCAGGGCAAACAGATGTGCGTGCTCGGTCACCGTTGTGTCATCCGGCCGGACGTCACCGATATCCGTGACGCGATGCCCCAGATCGGACAGGGCCTGTTCGAGACCAGCAACCCGATAGGCGTCTGGCCCCATACGGCACCCCTGACGACGCTTTCCCGCATCCATCGGGGCACCAACCAAAATTACGTGTTCGATATCCATATGGTTATCTAATTCGTCGGGATGGCTTGCGAGAAGACATCAAAATGTTCAAAATGAAACCAAGAGGCACGAAATGAGAAGCTGACATGGACGATTTGGATAGCAGGCTGCTTAATGCGCTGCACCGGGATGCGCGGGCATCTCTGTCCGAGCTTGCGGAAACGTTGGGCGTGACCCGCACAACAGTGCGCAGCCGATTGCAGCGCCTGAAGCAGTCGGGCGAGATTGTTGGGTTCACCGTTCTCACACGGCAAGACGTGGCGCAAAGCCCGGTCCGGGGTCTGATGATGCTGGAAATCGAGGGCCGGGGAACCGAACGCACGATGGCCAGGATTGCCGCCATGCGTCAGGTGCGCGCCGTTCATTCCACCAACGGCAGCTGGGATCTGATCGCCGAGATCGGGACAGAAACCCTGGCCGAACTGGACGAAGTTCTGTTCCAGATCCGGCGGATGGAGGGGATAACCCGGTCCGAGACCAACCTGCTACTGTCCACACGCAAAGGGCGGGTCTGAACCTGCGTAGCGCTTTGAGCTTCAAAGAAATTGTGCAAGAGTTGCCCGGCGCGGACCGGCCGCGTGCAGGAGTGATGCAGCGCCTGAAGAGCAGGGATACACGATGACCAATCAGGAAACAGGGGAAGAACTCTGGGCCCTTCGCTGGGCCGAGCGGGTGACCGGATTTCTGGAAAAGCCTTGGGTCAAAATCGCGATTCCGATCCTGGTGACCCTGATCGCGCTGACGGTGCTGCACGAATTGTCTTCGCATGTGAAATGGTCGGACGTTCAGAAGGACGTCGCCAATACATCGTGGAAACTGATGTTTTTCGCGCTGTGCTGGACCTGCTTCAGTTTTCTGTCCTTGTCCATGTATGATGTGTTTGCCGTTCAAAGCGTGGCCGAAGGTAAGGTCCCTCTGCCCGTTGCGGGCATGGCCGGCGCCAGCGGCTATGCCGTTTCAAACTGCCTTGGGTTTTCCTACATCACGGGTACAGCGATTAGGTACCGCATCTATGCCTCACTGGGTCTGGACCTCAGCCGGGTTGCCGGAGTCATCGCGACCTCGTGGATTGCGTTCTGGTCCGGCTTTGTGCTGCTGCTTGGCATTCTTCTGACCCTGCATCCGGACGGGATCGCGAAGGTTCTGCCCATCAGCGAAACCACGGAAACGGTGATCGGGATCTGCCTGCTAGCAAGTGTCGCGACCCTGTTCCTCTGGCTGGCGAAGGGCGGGCGCAGGCTCGCCTATGGCGGGGTCGGGTTCAATTTGCCCGGCGGCAAGCTGGCGGGCCTGCTGACCCTGGCGGCGGTCGGCGATCTGTTTGGGGCGTCGATGACGCTATACGTGCTGATGCCGGATGATCTGGGTGTTGGCTATCCTTATTTCTTTACGATCTATATCGGAGCAATTGCCGTTGGCATCCTGAGCCATGCGCCCGGCGGGATCGGCGCATTCGAGGCGACGCTGATCGCGGGGCTGGGCGCCTCGGGGCGGTCTGACGTCATCGCGGCATTGTTGCTGTACCGGCTGGTTTACACTTTCTTGCCCTTTGCAATCGCAAGCTTGTCCATCGCCGTCGCGTCGGCCATGACGCACCGCCATCACATCAGCGGTGCCGCGACCTGGGTCTACCGTGTCATCCGCCCGATTGTTCCGATGGTCGCGGCCGGGGTCGCTGCGGTGGCCGGGGTCATCCTGCTGGTTTCCGGGGCGCTGCCCTCCAGCAGTCAGAACCTTGGGGCGCTGCGAGAATTCCTGCCCCTGTCTTTTGTCGAAGCCTCACATCTGGTCGGCAGCGCCGTAGGGGTCCTGCTGATCCTCGTGTCGCGCGGGCTGTTCCGAAAACTCTACCGCGCCTGGGTCGTTGCGATGTTGTTGATGGTGGCCGGATTTGTGGCGTCGCTGGCCAAGGGGCTGGATACCCACGAGGCGATCAGCATGCTGGGCACCATTGCGCTGCTGGCCATGTTCCGGGGCGCGTTCTATCGCGTCAGCGGCGCATCGATCTTTCGGCTGAACATCCCCTGGCTGGTCAGCGTCATCGCCCTGCTGGCCGTCGTTTTCTGGGTCGGGCTGTTTGCCTATTCACATGTTGAATATCAGAATTCCCTGTGGTGGGAATTCGCCTGGAATGGCGACGCCTCGCGCTTTTTACGGTCCAGCCTCGTAGTCGCAGTCATTCTTGGCGTGGTTGCGGTGAATTCCCTGTTCGGGCGCGACATCCCGCCGCCGGTACGAACCGAGATTCCGCCTGTCGTCGAACGTCTGGTGATGGAATGCGAAGACACCGAATCCCAAATCTCGCTGACGGGCGACAAGCAGTTCCTGATCTCACCCGATGAAACCGCGTTTCTGGCTTATGCCGATACGGGCAATGCGCTGATCACCAAAGGCGAACCTGTGGGTGATGAAGCCGCCGGGAAGCAGTTGATCTGGCAACTGCGTGAAATGGCAGACCGCGAAGGCAAGCTGTGTGCATTCTACAGCGTATCCACCAAATACCTGCCGACCTTTCTGGATCTGGGCCTGTCCATCCTGAAAATCGGCGAAGTCGCGCGCGTGCCGCTAAAGGATTTCTCGCTGGACGGCAAGTCGCGCAAGCGATTCCGGCAGGCTAAAAACCGGGCCGAGCGTGAGGGGTACGTGTTCGAGATCATACCAAAGGAAAAGCTGGCCCCGGTGCTGCCCGAGTTGCGAAAGATTTCGGACGACTGGCTTGAGCGGAAGGCCGGCGAGGAGAAGGGGTTTGCCCTGGGCGGTTTTGACGACCAATATCTGTCCTACTTTGATCACGCGGTGCTGCGGAATGGCGACACCGGCCAGATCGTCGCCTTTGCCAACCTGTTTCAGGGTGGCCATAAATCCGAGCTGTCGCTGGACCTGATGCGGTATGAACCCGACAGCCCAAGTTTCGTCATGGACGCCTTGTTCGCGGAAATGATGGCATGGGGGGCAGAGCAGGGGTTTCGGTGGTTTTCGCTGGGCGCGGCGCCGTTTTCGGGGATCGAGAACCGGCAGCTGGCGTCGCTGTGGAACCGCATCGGCGGGTTCGTTTACGAACATGGCGAGCAATTCTATCACTTTGAGGGGCTGCGGTCCTTCAAACAGAAATTCGAACCGGAGTGGAGCCCGAACTATCTGGCCAGCCCCGGCGGGTTGGCTGCCCCGCGGATCCTGTACGAAGTTAACATCCTGATCTCGGGCGGGCTGCGCGGGCTGACGAAATAACGGTCAGTTCAGGCTGGCGCGGGTCGGGGTTTCCTCCAGAAGATCGCCCCAGTCGGTCCGGTAGGCCATCTCGGCCAGCACGGTTTCCGGCAGGAATTCCTGATTCTGCCGGATTTGCCAGCCACCGCCCAAGCCCTTGTAGACGGCGACCAGATTGCTCGACACTTGCTGTCGCGCCTGGATCAGATTGGCCTGCGAACGCAGCAACGCGGTTTGCGTGTTCAAAATACGGGAATAGTCGGCGATGCCGTCGCGATACTGATCCACGGCGATCTCGGCCGCCTTGCGCGAGGCTGTGACGCTGTTTTCATAAAAGCCCACCTGTTTGCGCGACTGCGCATAGGCGACCATGGCGCTTTCAACCTCGGAATAGGCGGTCAGAACAGTGTTCTGATAGTTGGCGATCAGTGCCTGATAGGCTGCATCCTGCGCGCGCACATTATTCTTGATCCGTCCGTAGTTCAGCACGTTCCAGACTACGCCGGCATTCGCCAGTCCCGTGGAACTGGACGACGAAAACAGATCCCGCCCTCCGGAAGCCTGCAGACCGATAGTGCCGGACAGGATGAACTGCGGATACAGATCCGCTAGCGCAATCCCGACCTGCGCCGATTGTGTGGCCGCCGCAAGTTCTGCCGCGCGCACATCCGGGCGGCGACGCAGCAGTTCCGCAGGTACGCCAACGGCCACATTGGACCGCGCGGATGGAATGCGTCCGGCGTTGCCCAAAAGGCCGGTCATGCGCGAAGGTGTCTTGCCCAGCAGCACGGCCAGCGCATTCTTGGCTTGTTGAATGTCACTTTCAATCTCGGGCACCAGCGCTTTGGTGTTGTTCAGCAGCGCCGTGGATTCCTGCACGTCCAGTTCTGTCGTTACGCCGTTGTCAAAACGTAACTGGGTCAGGTCAGCGGATTCCTGTTGCAGCTGTATGTTGTCGCGCGCAACGGCCAGAGATTCCTGCAACGCGCGGATGTTCACATAAAGGGCCGCCACGTCTCCGGTCAGGGTGACCAAAGCGTCGTCATAATTGGCAACTTGCAGCGCCAGATTGGATCGCGCCGCCTGCACGCCACGGCGTTGCTGACCCCAGACATCCAGCTCCCACTGGGCATCGAATCCCACCTGCGAGGTTGAAAATTCCGTATCCAGCGGAATGATCCGGCGAATGTCCGAAATCGGCCCCAGGTTTTCGCTGATTTGGCGGCGTTGGATGGAACCGCCGATGGCCTGCGATTGCGGATAAAGTTCTCCGAACGCGATGCCAAGCTGTGCGCGGGCCTGCAACACGCGGGCTCCGGCCACCTGCAGATCAAGGTTTTGGGCGTAGGCTTCGGCGATCAGTTTGTTCAGGGTCGGATCGTTGAACGTTTCCCACCATTTCACCACGGGCGCGCTGCGCGAGGTCAGGCCGCCCGCGCCGGTGCTGGGACTGTTTACCTCGATCCATTGCTTCATCACCGGAGAGTTCGGGCGCACGAAATCCGGACCAACCGGAGCGCAGCCCGCCAGCAGGGCGGCGCAAAGGGCGGTGCCGATCAGGCTGCGGTAAAGTTTGGCCCGGATCATGTCATGCGTCCTCAGATATCCAGTGGTCGGATGAAGTTGGCGAAAGAGTAAAGGCGGATATTGATGCGCCGCAGGAACTCAAAGCTTTTGCCCTGACCCGTATAGATCGCCACTGCCGCGTGACCCCCTGCGGGAAAAGTATGGCCATCAGGTATATCGACCGAGATTTGCACCGCGATACGTCCGGGCAGTTTCGGCAGTTCAAACCCGGGCAGGCGGCCCGAGGGCAGGTACTGACCCTGTCGTGTGGCCCACCAGATCGCTTCGACCTTGCCGGTGAGAATTTCGCCGGGATACAGGTCAAGGGCAACCTCAACCTCCTGACCCGGCTCGACAAATTTCAGGTTCTGCTGGCGATAAGTGGCCAGGATATAGGGGTTTTCCTTGGTCACAAAGCTGGCGATTGCACCCAGTCGGATATCGCCGACCACCAGGCCCGGTCGCGCCTGTTGCGAGACGATCATACCGTCTTCGGGGGCGTAGATCGTAGTATTGTTCAGGAAATACTGCGCCTTTTCCAACTGCGCCTGTGCCTGAAGGATACCGGTGTTCACCCCGTCGATCTGAGAGTTCAGCGCCAGCTCGGCCTTTTCCAGATTGGCCTCGGCCTCTTTGATCTGTGCCTGATCTTCGGTGACCTGTTCGTTCCAGCGATCCAGTTCGTCCTGACGCGCCCCGCCGGCAGGGACCAGATTTTCATACCGCGCCTGCTGTGTCTGCGCATAGGCCAGCTGCGCATTCGCGCGTTCGACGGCCTCAGCCGCGACAATCACATCCTGCTCAAGGATTTTGGCGTTCTGCTGGGCTGCGACCAGTTGCGCGGTCGCCTCTTCGACCTCAAGCGCGAAGACTGTGTCGTCGAAACGGTAAAGCGGGTCGCCTTTCCTGACCTCGGTATTCGGTTCGACCAGCACTTCTGTCAGGATGGTCGGTTCGGTCAGGCGAGGCACGATCTGGATGGTCGAGCGGACAACGTGGCTGTCGAGCGAAAAGGGTTGAAAAAAGCGCAGGGCGACCAGAAAGATCAACAGCAGGTGTGCGCCCACCCAAAAGGACACGATGCCCCAGGTGATATTGAATTTCAGCCACTTCGCCTTGAAGAAAATGAACCAAACGAAAATGATGTAGAACAGCGTAATGCCGAGGGCGACAAACATATTCTGTGACTTCCTTTGGCCTTAGCTCTTCTGCGTCTCGTCGGGGTCCAGCGGGTCGCGGTATTCTTCGTTGAGTTTGCCGCCCAACCGTTTGATTTCCTTGCGTACCGCGTCGCGTTCATCGTCGGGCATGCGGCGGATATCGACGGTTGTCCCGTCGTGGAATGCCCAGATAAAGGCGTGTACCCACGGGACGATGGCCAGAAACCCCATCCAGCCCATGATTTTGACGGCCTCGGCATGTGGGTGGTTGCGTTTGATCGCGATGCGCCCCGGCAATCCCATGATGAACAGAAACAGTGCCATCACCGCGATCAGCAACAGGATCAACGCCACGAATGTCAGATAGTCATAGTAGCCCAGCGGCTGCCCCAATAAGCCCATGCTCGTGCCTCCTTTTGGGAAGGTTGACCTATCCTCAGCCGTTGCTACCCACTTCGTCAATCAATTTGTAGCTGGTCGGCGGGTCGGCACAAATTCCCGGGCCGCATTCCAGCAGTGTCGTGCCTGCGTTCAGCGCCGCCAGACCCAGCATGATGAAAAAGGCAACCTTGGCCAACATACTGCCACCAAAGCGCGGCTGCGTGTCGGTGCCGTTTGCATATTGGCGATCGAAGAGCAGCATGATCGCCGTTCCAAGTAGGATCAGAAAAAAGCAGATGGCCGCCCAGGTGTAGTAGTGCAGCCCCAATACGGGTGAGCCGTAATGGCCGGTGCCCGGAACGATGTGCAATAGGATCTGGCGGACGGACACGCTGCCGCCATAAAGCGCGGCGATCAGCATGATGGCATAGTGCCGTGGGCGCGCGCCGTATAGCAGGTTCAGACCCAGACCAACACCAACTGCCACAAAGCCAACCCTTTGCAGCAGGCACAGGGGGCAGGGCAGTTCGTAGAGTTTCAATTGATAGATATAGGCCAGCGACAAGACAAGGCTGACGGCCAGCATACCAAGCGCATTCAGGGTTCGTGACAGTTCAGGTGTCATTGCGGCCCCCTACAACTGAATGGTCAATTGGCTGGTGGCGTGAAACTTCAGCCAATACACACTCAACGCCAGCGTGAAAAAGAACAGCACGTTGGCCGCGGTGGTTCTTTGGTAATAGTTCAGCCCCATCGTGGCTGTAAGTAACGCAAACAAAAGCGCTATCATGGCCCGGTCCTCCCCTCCCGTGCGACGATTGCCATGTTAACGGATAGTGTCAGGTGAATGTGCCTCTGGCAAGAACCGGTATGCGCTGTTCTCGTATAATGCGAGTCGTCCGGGCTCAGCCGCACACGGTAATCTGCGTCTTCCACGCGGCGCACTTGCGGGCCAGACCCTTGGGCGGGGCTTCATCGGTGTAGAACACGTCGACCTCGGAGAGAGAGGCAATACGCGCAGGGGCGGTTCGCTGAAACTTTGACTGATCGGCCACAAGGCAGGTCCGGCGGGCCTGAGCGATGATGGTCTGGCTGACGCGCACTTCCTGAAAGTCGAAGTCCATCAGATCGCCTTCGAAATCCAGGGCCGAGCACCCGATGATCGCGTGATCGAACTTGAACTGCTCGATGGTGGATATGGTCAGATTTCCGATCAACCCCCCGTCCGAGCGGCGCAGAACGCCACCGGCGACAACGATCTGGCAATCAGGGTTTTCGACCAGGATGTTGGCCACGTTCATGTTGTTGGTCACCACCATCAGGTCCTTGTGCGACAACATCTGGCGGGCGACGGCCTCGGTCGATGTGCCGATATTCATAAAGACGGAAGCTCCGTCAGGGATATCCTGCGCGCATCTTTGGGCGATGCGTGCCTTGGCCTCGGAGTTCAGTGCGCGACGATCCTCGTACCCGATATTGGACACGCCGGACCGCAGCACCGCGCCACCATGCACCCGGTCCAGCTTACCCATATCGGCAAGATCGGACAGATCCCGGCGAATGGTCTGCACCGTCACGCCGAATTTCGCGGCCAGATCCTCGACCATCACCCGGCCGTCCTGTTTGGCTATGTTCAGAATGTCCGACTGTCGAAAGGAAAGTGACATGCTCCGCTCCGGCTGATCCGCTGTATTCGTTTTTGTTCCCTTTGGTTCAAAATGCAAGGGTTCTGTAATGAGTGTGGGCTTCGGAAAAGATAACTTTCTGGTGCATTTTTCAGTTTTTGGCCGTTGCAAGTATCCTAAAAGCGAAAATAAACGAAAATCAACATTGACGAACCGAGCCTTCACCGCGTTAATGAGCGCGCGTTTTCCACAGTGGGGAATCATCCGGAAATGGAACAGCAAAACGATCAGGTAACCGACCTTTTCATCATCGGTGGTGGGATCAACGGATGCGGTATCGCCCGCGACTCGGCGGGGCGGGGATTGTCCGTCACCCTGGCGGAAATGAACGATTTGGCGTCGGCGACATCATCGTCTTCGACCAAGCTGTTCCACGGCGGTCTGCGCTATCTTGAATATTTCGAGTTCCGCCTGGTCCGCGAAGCCCTGATCGAGCGGGAAACGCTGTTGCGGGCGATGCCGCATATCAGCTGGCCGATGCGGTTTGTGCTTCCGTACCACGCGGATATGCGGTTCGACTCGGAAACCCCGACTTCACGCCTTCTGAGTACGGTCATGCCCTGGATGAAGGGGCGGCGACCTGCCTGGCTGATCCGTTTGGGATTGTTCCTGTATGACAATCTGGGGGGGCGCAAGATCCTGCCGGGTACGTCGTCGGTGAATCTGTCTGCATCCCCGGAGGGCGCGCCGTTGCAGGACAAGTTCGTGACCGCCTACGAGTATTCCGATTGCTGGGTCGAAGATTCTCGGCTGGTCGTCTTGAATGCCCGCGACGCGGAAGCCCGCGGCGCGAATATTCTTGTGCGCACCGAGGTCCTTTCGGCCCGACGAGAGGGCGATCTGTGGGAAATCACGGTTCGGGATCGGGATTCGGACGAAACCCGCGTGTTTCAGTCCAGAATGCTGGTCAACGCGGGCGGTCCCTGGGTAGGGGATATCATCCAGACCAAAATCCATGTGAACTCGCGCGAAGGTGTGCGGTTGGTGCGCGGCAGCCATATCGTGACCCGCAAACTGTTTGACCACGACAAATGCTACTTCTTTCAGGGCGAGGACGGCCGCATCATCTTTGCCATACCGTATGAGCGGGATTACACGCTGATCGGCACAACCGATCAGGACCATCCGGACCCTGCCGAACCTCCGGTCTGTACCGAGGCCGAGCAGGACTATTTGTGCGCATTCGCATCCAAATACTTCAAATCCCCTGTTACACGCGACGACATAGTGTGGACCTATTCCGGGGTTCGTCCCTTGTACGATGACGGTGCCAGCAGCGCGACCGCCGCAACGCGGGACTATACGCTCAAGGTGGATGCGCAGGGCGGGGCGCCGGTGCTGAACGTTTTCGGCGGCAAAATAACAACCTACCGGCGGCTGGCGGAAAGTGCGCTGGAGAAAATTGGCGAACACTTCCCGGATCTGCCCGGCCCCTGGACCGCGGGTGTTGCGCTGCCCGGCGGTGACTTTCCCGTTGACGGGGTGCAGGATCTTGTGGCCGGGCTAGAGGCCGACTATGCCTTTCTGGACCGGGCCTGGGCCGAACGGCTGGTGCGCGCTTATGGCACCGAAGCGCGCGGAATTCTGGGCGAGGCGCAAACCGCGGACGATCTGGGCGACAGTTTTGGGGCAAACCTGACTGCGCGCGAGGTGGAATGGCTTATGGACAAGGAATACGCGCGCCGGGCTGAAGATGTGGTCTGGCGCCGGAACAAGCTGGGCCTGAAACTGAGCGGTGACCAGATAACCCGCCTTCAGGAGTGGATGGACCAGCGTCGCAGCTAGACTCAGGCCCTTGTTCAACAATACAAGCGAAAAGCCCCGCCATTTCGGCGGGGCTTTCATTTGTCTCAGGCTGCCTTTTCCGAAGGCCCGGGATCGTTTTTCGTGCCTTTGATCCACTCCCTCAGCCCCTGCATCATCGCATAGAGCACCGGCACAAGGATCACACCGATCAGCGTCGCAGCCAGCATACCGCCGAAAACAGCCACACCGATGGCCTTCTGGCTGGCCGCTCCGGCACCGCTGGCCGCAAGCAGCGGGACAACGCCCAGCAGGAAGGACAGCGCGGTCATCATCACCGCGCGAAAACGCTGAAAGGCTGCTTCGGCGGCTGCGTCCCTGATCGACAGACCCTTGGCCCGTTGTTCCATCGCAAACTCGACAATCAGAATCCCGTTCTTCGACGCCAAACCCACAAGCATGATCATCCCGATCTGCGTATAGAGGTTGATGTCGCTGCCCACGATCGCCACGGCGGCCACCGCCCCGAAGAGGGCGACAATCACCGACAGAAGGATCGAGACTGGCATCGACCAGCTTTCATACTGGCCAACCAGGAACAGGTATCCGAACAGGATCGCCAGCCCGAGGATCACAATCACCAGACTGCCCGAGGCCAGTTGCTGCTGGGCGGTACCGGTCCATTCGAACGCATAGCCCGGGGGCAGGGCGGTCGCCGATTCCTCGGTCATGACATTGATCGCGTCGCCGCTGGACAGACCGGGCGCCGGGACGGCGGTCACGGTCGCCGAACGGAACAGGTTGTGCCGTTTCAGCAGTACCGGACCCAGCACGTTTTCGACGTCGATCAAAGTCGCAAGCGGCACCATTTCCCCTTTGGTGGACCGGACATAGAGGTTCCCGATGTCTTCGACATTGTCCCGATAAGACCCGTCCGCCTGTATCATGACGCGATAGACGCGGCCGAACAGGTTGAAGTCGTTGACGTAATAGGACCCCAGTTGCGCCTGCATGGTCTGGAAAATTTCGGCCACGGACACTTGCAGCGTTTTGGCCTTTTCCCGATCCAGATTGACGAACAGTTGCGGCACGTTCGCGCGGAACGTCGTGTAGGCCTGTCCGATTTCCGGGCGTTGGTTGGCGGCATAAACAAAAGACCCCACGGCCGAGGCCAGATCCTGTGGTGAGCCTCCGCCGGTCTGCTGAACCTCCATCTCGACACCGGCCGACATGCCCAGGCCCTGAATGGGCGGCGGGTTGAAAGCCACGATCGAGGCGGCGGACTCGCCGTTGGCAATGGCCAGAATCTTGGCCAGAATGGCGTTCGCGCTCAGGTCATCCTCTTGCCGCTCGTCCCAATTGTCGAGGTTCACGAAGATCGCCGACCCGTTGGTGATGGTGCCGTTGAGCAGCGAGTAGCCGTTGATGAGAACCGTGCTGGCCACACCGGGGATCTGCTGAATCTGCTCGTCGACGCGGCTGGATACGGCCTCAGTGCGTTCCAGGGTCGCAGCATCAGGCAATTGGATATCCACGAAGAGATAACCGTTATCCTCCAGCGGGATGAAGCCGCTGGACGTGTTGGACATGATCGTGCCTGTCCCCATGGCCAGCGCAACAATCACACCCAGGGCGATGACTGGCAGGATCAGAAGCTTACGCACAATCGCGACATAGCCCAGCCGGACGGTTCCGATAAAATTCTCGAACAGGGCCAGCAGACCCTTGGGCGGGCCTGTCCGTTCCCGCAACACCAAGCCGCACAGGGCCGGGGACAAAGTCAGCGCGTTGATCGAAGAGATCACCACCGCGGTCGAGATTGTGACGGCAAACTGCGAATAGAGCCGCCCTGAAATGCCGGGCATGAAGGTGACGGGAACAAACACCGCCAAAAGCACCAGCGTGGTCGCAATGACGGGGCCGGTGATCTGACCCATGGCCTTGCGGGTTGCATCGGCAGGGGGCAGGCCTTCATCCGCGATGATCCGTTCGACGTTCTCCACCACGACGATGGCGTCATCCACGACGATGCCGATTGCCAGCACCAGCGCGAACAGAGAGATAGTGTTCAGCGACATGCCAAAGGCAAGCAGGAAGGCGAAGGTGCCGATCAGCGAAACGGGGATGGCAACCGCCGGAATGATGGTCGCACGCCAGCTTCCGAGAAACAGGAACACAACCGAAATCACCAGAATGAAGGTCAGGATAAGCGTCGAAACCACGTCATTTAGTGATTGTTCCACAAAATCCGTGGTGTTGAACGGTACCTGATATTCGACATCATCCGGGAACGAACGCGACAGCCTCTGCAACTCGGCTTCAACCCGGTCGGACACGGCAAGCGCGTTGGCTCCGGGCGCCTGATAGATCCCGATGACCGTGGCGGGTACGCTTTCGAAATACCCGGACGCTGCATAATATTCGGCGCCAAGTTCGACGCGGGCAATGTCCCGGATCCGGACAATCGAACCGGCATCGCCGGTCCGGATGACAATGTCACCAAATTCGGCGGCCGAGGTCAGCCGGCCCTTGGCCTTGATCGTGTATTGGAACGTCTGCCCTTCCGGAACCGGGGGCGCGCCGATTGATCCTGCGGACACTTCGACATTCTGTTCGCGAATGGCGTCGATCACGTCGCCCGGCGCGATGGACAATGCTGCCATCTTGTCGGGGTCCATCCAGATCCGCATCGCATATTCCAGATTGGTCAGCACGTCCGCCTTGCCGACGCCCTGCACCCGCGCCAGCGCGTCCTTCAGATTGATCGAGGCGTAGTTGGAAAGAAATACACTGTCATAGGTGCCGTTGGGCGAGGTCAGCGTCACCAGCAAAAGCATGTTGGTCGACGCCTTCTGCGTGACCACGCCAGAGGATGTGACCTCGGTCGGCAACGACGCCATGGCCTGGGCCACCCGGTTCTGAACGTTCACCGATGCGATATCGGGATCGGTACCCACCTCGAAAGTGATATTCAGCGAGTAGTTGCCGTTATCCGATGAGGTGGACGTCATATAGATCATGTCGTCCACGCCATTGACCTGCGCCTCGATCGGCGCGGCGACGGTGTTTTCAACCGTTTCGGCATTCGCGCCGGTATATGTGGTTGTGACACTGACCACCGGCGGCGTGATGTCCGGGAACTGCGCCACCGGAAGCACCAGATAGCCAATCCCGCCCATGATGGTCAGGACAAGCGAGATGACAAGCGCCAGCTTGGGCCGGCTTATGAATAGAGCTGAGAACATCGGTTATTCTCCCGGCTGCTCAGACGCGACAACCGCGTCGACAGAGACGCCGGGCCGGACCCTCTGCAGGCCCTCCACGATCACGCTTTCGCCTTCGCGCAGACCATCCTTGACGATGATCGCCGATTCCACCGTGTCGCCCGTGGTGATATAGCGTTGTTCGACCATCTGCTTGTCGTTGACGACCAGCACGAACTCACCCCGTTGGTCCCGCTGTAGCGCGGCCTGTGGGATCAGCACCTCCAGAGTGGGTTCCAGCGCTTCGATATTCACGTTCAGGAAGGCGCCGTCGATGATCAGCCGGTCGGCATTGTCAAACTCGGCCCGTAACGAGATTGCCCCGGTCAGCGGATCAATCCGGTTGTCGACGAAAACGATCTTACCGGTTTCCTCCAGTTCCGTTCCGTTGGGCAGGGTGACCCGGACGACCGGGCTCTGATCGCTGCCGGCCAGCGAGGCGGCGTTTTCTCCAAAGGTCTCCAAAACCGTGGTGAACTGCTTTTCGTTCAGTGAAAAATTGACGTAGATCGGCGCTTCGCTGACGATATTGACCAGCGGTGGATTGGTCGGGCCGACAACGTCGCCGACACTGATGGCGACGCGACCGATGCGGCCGGTAAACGGGGCCTGGATCTGCGTGTAACTTAAGTCCAGTTCGGCCTGCTGAATGGCGGCCTTGGCGGCTTTGACCTCGGCCTCGGCCACCAGTTCGTTGGCGCGGGCTATGTCGCGTTCGGATTCCGGTGTGGCGTCGCGTTTGTACAGTTCTTCTTTCCGCGCAAGTTCCACCCGGGCCAGTTCCAGGCTGGCCTCGGCCCGGTCCAGATCGGCGTTCCGGGCTTCAAGCGTCGCCTCATACAGATCGGGTTCGATGGTGAACAGCAGATCGCCCTCATTCACCAGCGCGCCGTCTTCGACGTTCTGACTGTCCAGAAAGCCGCTGACGCGTGCGACGATGTCCGCCTTTTCCAGCGCTTCCGCACGACCGATGAACACCGCTTCTTCGGTGATTTCCTGTGAATAGGCAGCCGCGATCGACACTTTGGGCGGGGCAGCTTCGCCCTGATCCTGCGCTGATGCGCTCTGTGCCAGTCCGATGCAGATCACAGCAGCGGATGGCCACAGAAATCTGGCAACGATGCCTTTTTGACGGTATCCGGAAAACGTCGATACAAGGGACATGGCAATGGCCTCTTTGAAGTAAATATGCGCACAACCCGAACCGTCAGCTTTGGACCGAGTCACAGGAACTTTGGGTCAGGATGGCGGGTTTGAGTGTATTTCTCAACCTTGTTGACGCCCGGGACGTGAATGCAATTGCAGAAATTATTATGACTCCGCGCGGGTTTACTGCCGCCTTCCAACGTCGAGGGTCGGCTGTGGGCCTTTGAGATGTGCAGCCGCGAGGGCACAAAAAAGGGGGCCGGAGCCCCCATATTGGTCGTTACTTTTTGTCCGATCAGCCGCGCGTGCCGGCGAACCGGTTTTGCCAGTCTTCGCGTTGTTCATCGGTGATTTTGGCGAACAACACGTCGGGCACGGTAAACGCGTGCCCGGCGGGCAGGGCGTTCAGCGCGGCAGCGACATCGTCGGGCCAGGTGGTGTCCAGCGTGTTCATCGCGCTCAGCATCCGGGCCGAGGTTTCGGGGATGAACGGCGCGCTCAGCACGGCGTAAAGGCGGATCAGGTTCAGGCCCAGACGCACCTGCGCGGCGGCTTGCTCCGGGTCTTCCTTGAAGGTCGACCAGGGGGCTGCGGCTTGCAGGTATTCGTTGCCAGCGACCCAGATCGCCCGCAATTCCCGCGCGGATTTTCGGACCTCCATCGCTTCCATATGCTCCTCATAGGCGCGGACGCGATTGGTCAGCTCTTCGATCAAAGCTTGCTCGCGCGGGCCATTCGCACCGCCTTCGGGCACCGCCTCGCCGAATTTCGAGCGGCAGAACTTGGTGATACGGCTCACGAAGTTGCCCAGAACGTCGGCGAGGTCCTTGTTCACCGACTGCTGGAAATTCTCCCACGTGAATTCGCTGTCGCTGCTTTCGGGCGCATGGCTCAGCAGCCACCAGCGCCAATAGTCGGCGGGCAGGATCTCAAGCGCCTGATCCATGAAGACGCCACGACCCTGCGAGGTCGAGAACTGGCCGCCGTCATAGTTCAGATAGTTGAAGGATTTCAGGTGGTCGACCATCTTCCAAGGCTCACCCGAACCCAGAATGGTGGCCGGGAAGCTGAGGGTGTGGAAGGGCACGTTGTCCTTGCCCATGAACTGGACATAACGCACGTCGTCCGCGCCCTTGTCGGTGCGCCACCAGCGTTCCCATTCGGCGTCCGTCTTTCCGTTGGCCTCGGCCCATTCGCCAGCGCAGGCAATGTATTCGATGGGCGCATCGAACCAGACATAGAAGACCTTGCCTTCCATCCCCGGCCAGTCCTGATCGCCTTTCCTGACCGGCACACCCCAGTCCAGATCGCGGGTAATGCCGCGGTCTTGCAACCCATCACCGTCATGCAGCCATTTCTTGGCAATCGAGGTGGTCAGGATCGGCCAGTCGGATTTGCTGTCGATCCATGCGTCCAGCTGGTCCTTCATCGCGGATTGACGCAGATACAGGTGCTTGGTTTCGCGTACTTCCAGATCGGTCGAGCCGGAAATAGCCGAGCGCGGCTCGATCAGGTCGGTCGGGTCCAGCTGTTTGGTGCAGTTCTCGCACTGGTCACCCCGCGCACTCTCATATCCGCAGTTCGGGCAGGTGCCCTCGATATAGCGGTCGGGCAGAAAGCGGCCATCGGCGTTGGAATAGACCTGTTTCTCGCTGACTTCGCGGATCAGCCCGGCATCGTCCAGCTTGCCTGCGAAATGCTGCGTCAGTTTCTTGTTCTGTTCGCTGGAGGAACGACCGAAGTGATCGAAGCTGAGGCCAAAGCGCTTGGCGATGTCGGCCTGAATGCCATACATCTCGGCGCAATATTCGGCCACCGGCTTGCCCGCCTTGGCCGCCGCCAGTTCTGCGGGTGTGCCGTGCTCATCCGTGGCGCACAGGAACATGACCTCGTTCCCCCGGCCACGCTGATAGCGCGCGTACAGATCGGCAGGCAATTGCGAGCCGATCAGGTTGCCGAGGTGCTTGATCCCGTTAATGTATGGGATCGCCGAGGTGATAAGAATCCGAGCCATGTTCCGTATCCGCGTATCTAACTGCGCGCCCGTCTACATTATGTAACCCGCCAGCAAAAGCCCGGCTTTCGTGCAGATGTGATTTTAAGCACGCACCGTCCGGAAAATCGGTGAATCGGCGATTCCCGGATTGCAGAGGTTTTAAGGGCTGCAATACCCATAGGTTGAACATTGGAATCACAACCTCTTGATTTTTTGTAATGACTGCCCATCTAGAATGTATACCAAAGTATACTAAAACGGGGACTACTTGCTGATGCTCAACTTTCTGCTCGAGGGTGCGTTTGCGCCCTTTACAATGGCGCTCGCTTTACTGTTCAGCCTTCTGGCGCTCGAACTGATTGCGCTGGCGTTGGGCGGAAGTCTGATAACCGGCGATGGCGAGGTCGATCTGGACATGGTCGACGCCCCCGATCTGGACGTTGCCGATTTCGATCTGGATATCGACGCCGATGTTGATCTGGGCGATTTCGAACTGGCCGAGGTCGAGACGGAAGCGCCCGAGGCTGCCTCGGCCGGTCCGTTCGGCTGGCTGGGTATCGGCAGAATGCCCTTCATGATCTGGCTGCTGGTCCTGCTGGCGGGCTTTGGCCTCAGCGGTATGGGTCTGCAACTGGCTCTGCGCGATTTGCTGGGATTCAGCCTGCCGTCGTGGATGGCCGCGATCCCGGCCGGTCTGTTCGGCCTGTGGTTCGCGCGCGGCTTCGGCGGTGCCTTTGCCCGCCTGCTGCCCAAAACCGAATCCGAAGCGATGTCTGAACGAATGCTGGCCCGCCGCCGTGGAGTGATCACGCAAGGCACGGCATCGCACGGTCGCCCGGCCGAGGTTCGTGTGACCGATCGTTATGGCAATGCGCACTACCTGCGGGCTGAACCCTTGCAGGCCCAGGACGCCCTGACGCAAGGCACCGAAGTGCTGGTGCTGCGCGACCGACGGCGCGACCGGTTCGTTCTGGTCGGCTTGTCAGACTAACCAAATTTCAACCCCAATACGGAGGATTTTGCATGGAACTTACATTCCTGGCCGTCACAGTTGTGACCATTCTGGCGGTATTTCTTTTCATCGGTCTTGTGCTGGGTCGGCTCTACCGCCGCGCGACCCGAGAGGTCAGCCTGGTGAAAACCGGCGCGGGTGGCAAAAAGGTCATCATGGATGGTGGCGTCATCATCGTGCCGCTTCTGCATGAGGTCAGTCCCGTCAACATGAAGACCCTGCGCCTTGAGGTGCAGCGCAGCGGTGAGGCTGCCCTGATCACCAAGGACCGCATGCGTGTGGACGTTGGCGTCGAGTTCTACGTCTCGGTCATGGCGACCGAAGAGGGCATCGCCCGCGCCGCACAGACGCTGGGTGACCGCACCTTCGACGTCGAGCAACTGCGCGAGATGATCGAAGGCAAACTGATCGACGGCCTGCGCGCCGTTGCGGCCCAGATGACCATGGACGGTCTGCATGAAAACCGCGCCGACTTTGTGCAGGAGGTTCAGAATGCGGTGTCCGAGGACCTGTTGAAAAACGGTCTGTCGCTGGAATCCGTTTCGCTGACCGCGCTGGACCAGACACCGTTTGAGGCTCTGGACGAAAACAACGCCTTCAACGCCGTGGGTATGCGCAAGCTGGCTGAGGTCATCGCTGTGTCGAAGAAAGAGCGCGCTCAGATTGATGCCGAAGCCGAAGTTGAGGTGCGCCGCGCCGCGATGGAGGCCGAACGCCAGAAGCTGTTGATCGAGCAGGACGAGGCGCAGGCGCGCATCGAACAGACGCAAAAGGTCGAAACCCTGCGCGTGGCGCAAGAGGCCGAGATCGCCGCACGGACTGAGGACTCGGTGCGTGAAACCGAACGCGCACGGATTGCCCGCGAAGAAGCCATCCGTGCCGCGGATATCGAGCGCGAGCGCAAGATCCGCGAGGCCGAAATCTCGAAAGAGCGTGAGCTGGAAGTGGCCGAGCAGGAACGCCAGATCATCATCGCGCAGAAATCCGAAGAGGAAAGCCGCGCGCGTGCATCTGCTGATTTGGCCCGGGCCGAGGCGACCAAAGCAACCGAAGCCGTGGCAACCGCCCGCGAAGTGGCCGAGGCCGAGCGTCAGAAGCAGATCGCCCTGATCGAAGCCACCCGTGAGGCCGAACGTCAGGCCACCGCGATCCGACTGGCTGCGCAGGCCGAGAAAGAGGCCGCTGCCGACCGGGCCGAAGCCCGTCGTGAAGAAGCGCACGCCGAAGCGGACGCACTGAACATCCGGGCCGAGGCCAAGAAGAATGACATGCTGGCCGAAGCGGAAGGTAAGCGCGCGATTGTCGACGCCGATAACGCTCTGTCCGCGGCGCAAATCCGCATGAAGGTGGATCTGGCACGGATCGAAACCATGCCGTCGATCATCTCGGAAATGGTCAAACCGGCCGAAAAGATTGACTCGATCAAGATTCATCAGGTTGGCGGCATTGGTGCTGCAAGCGGTGGCACCGCGTCAAATGGCGACAAGCCGGTGGTCAACCAGGCGCTGGATTCGATCATGGGCATGGCCGTTCAGATGCCCGCGCTCAAGAAGCTGGGCGAAGAGTTGGGCCTGTCGATGGAAAACGGGGTCGGTGGTGTCGTGAACGGCGCTCTGGAACCCACACCCGAGCCCGCGAACGCGATCGAGGCGGCGGACGACGAAGCCGCTCCGACGCAGCAGTAAGAGAAAAAAGGGCCGGGATTTCCCGGCCCTTTCCCTGTCATTCCTCCCGCGATCTTTTCAGCAATCGGCCAATGGTGAAGGATGTGCGCGGGGCGTAGACGTAATTGGTGCGCTCGTCCGGCGTTGGCCGTGACCGCATCCGCGCCAGCCCAAACACGATCAGCCCCAAATGACCAACCGCCACAAATGCGAACAGCGCACCGGGGCCGAATTGCTGGATCAGCGTGGATGAGATGTAGGGCGACGCAATGGCCCCCAGCGCGTACCAGAACATCAGCGCCGCAGACAGTTCGACCCGTTGTTCCGTCGTCGCAAAGTCATTGGCGTGCGCCGATGACAGCGAAAAGATCGGGAACGTCGTCAGGCCAAAGAACCCGGCGGCCAGCATGACGCCCATCGTGCCCGCGCCACTGGCCAGCATCGTTACACCGCAGCTCAGCACAGCGGCGGCGGATAGCCAGATCAGCACCCAGCGCCGGTCGTATTTGTCGGCAAGCCAGCCCAGCGGGTATTGCGCCAGCGCCCCGCCCAGAACGAATGAGGCCAGAAAGAACGCGATCTGATCCACGCCCAGCCCGACCTCTTGCCCATAGACCGGGCCGACCATGCGAAACGACGCTGAACTGAGCGCTGCGACGATGACCCCGGCAACGGCCAGTGGTGAGCTTTGCCATGCCAGCCGAGGGCGCAGGCGCGGCGCGTCCGGTGTTTTGGGCTGACTGGCTCGCGTGAGCGCCAGCGGCAGCAGCGACGCGCAACACAGGATCGCCAGCAGGTTGTAAGACACATAAGAGGCCGGTGGCAGGACGGCGATGATCAACTGCGCACACAGCGACGCGCCCAGATCCGCGATGCGGTATGTGCCCATGGCGCGCCCGCGGGTCTCGTTCGTGACCTTGGCGTTCAGCCAGGCCTCGATCACCGTGTAGCACCCAGCGACACAGGTGCCGGACGCGATGCGCAGGGCGGCCCATATCTGCGGGTTTTCCGTCAGCGTGTGACCCAGCAACCCCATCGCACCCAAAGCGGTGCAGACGGCAAAAGCGCGCGAATGCCCGACGCTGCCCATAAGGCGCGGTGCCCACCAGCACCCGATAAAGAACCCGATGAAATGGGCCGAGCCCAGCAGACCGATCTGTTCAGTCGAAAAGTTCAGGGTCAGGCCCGAGATGGCGTCCAATGGTCCGACGCCGCCCGTCGAAAGCTGCAGAAGAATGACGGAAAGAAACAGGGCGGCAAAGGAAATAATCGTGCGCATAATGGTCTTTGCTAGGGGGAAAAGATTGGTGATGCGCGCGACTAATCGACTCTGGCGCGTCGTTTTTTGCCTATTCGACCCGTTTGATTTCCGCCCTGATGTCCAGCCCGACCGTGTCCTGCACCAGATCAGCATAACCCGAGGCGCCAAAGTCGTGACGGTTCAGGGCACCGGTCAGGCGGATGGAAAGGTCGTCCAGACTGTCGGCGGCACTGCCGGGGCGACGGTAGAGTTCCGCCTGAAGTGTAATCGGACGGGTCACGCCGCGCAGCGTCAGGTCGCCGGTAACTTTCGCCCCGCGCGAGATGCGCCCGCCTTCGCCCAATTGAATTTGCGTCGAAACGAAGTGAATCGTGGGAAACCGCGCGGCATCCAGTACTTCGGCGCTGAGCATCGGTTTACGGGCAAATGGCAGTCGCGTCCGCGCCCTGGCGACGTTCAGGATGACATTGACGCGACTGTTGGCCAGGTCGGCCAGGTCGATCTGAATATCGGCAGACTGGATCGGCATGGTCCCGGACTGGGCAATTCCGGACAGATCGAAGGTGAAGTCGACCGAGGTTCCGCTGGGCACCAGCCTGTACGGCCTTCGCCCGGCGCGGGCCGCGCGTGTCAGGGGCAGGGTCGCCAGCCCGGCCAGAAGGGCGCGCCGGGTCAGGCACCTCATATTACGGCCTCCTGCCGGCGGGGGCGCGACCGGTGCAGCAGCATCAGCAGAATCGCGATATTCAGCCCGTTCCAGAGAATGCCGTTGATGAAGGCCAGTTGGTAGTTCCCGGTGACATCGTAGATCCAGCCGGACATCCAGCCGCCCAGCGCCATGCCCATGATGGTCATCATCATCACGAAACCGACCCGAGCGCCGGCCTCTTGCGGGGGCATGTATTCGCGCACGACAAGGGCATAGCTGGGTACGATCCCGCCCTGTGCCAGTCCGAACAGCAGGCTGATGACATATAGCGAAACCATCCCGTCATACGGCAGAAACAGGAACAGGGCGATGCATTGCAGGACCGACCCGATCAGCAGGGTCATGATCCCGCCAAGCTTGTCGGCGACCAATCCCGAAATCACGCGGCTGACCACACCGCCCAGCAACATCAGCGACAGCATCTCGGCCCCGACCGCGGGGCCATAGCCCAGCCCGACGCAGTACGAGACGATATGAACCTGCGGCATGGACATCGCCACGCAGCAGCCGATCCCGGCCAGACCCAATATGTATTGCAGGGCGCGGGGCGGTATTCCGACGCTGCTGGCGTTGATCCGGGCATTGGCGGCGGCGGTGCTGTGCGCCTCGGCCGGGACCTGACGACGCAGCAGCAGGGACAGGGGGATAACAACCGCCAGGGTAATGACCGCCAGCGTCAGATAGACCTGCTGCCACCCGTCGCGGGCCAGAATGCCCGACAGCAGGGTGGGCCATATCGCGCCGGACAGATAGTTCCCGCTGGCCACCAGTGCGACAGCGATGCCGCGTCGTCGCATGAACCAGTGTGAAATGTCGGCGATCAGCGGGCCGAACCCGATCGACGTACCCAGCCCCAGCAACAGATGCGCGACCGACAACAGGATGATGTTCGGGGCAAGTGTCGCCAGCAGATAGCTTATGGCGCTCAGCACGGCCGCCCCGATCAGCGCCCGGGTCACACCCAGCCGGTCCACCATCTGCCCCAGCCACATGTTCCCCAGCGCAAAGCCGATCATCGACAGAACGTAAGGCAACGAAGCCTCGGCGCGCCCCGCGTTGAACTGGGCCTCGACCGCGGGCATCACGACGATCACCGCCCACATGCCCACATTCGCCACCATTGCGATGCCGAGCGTGATCAGCAGGCGGAACCAGGAATAGCGGCTGTCATGGATCGGGTGGCTCATGCCGAAACGCTAGGGCGGGGCCGGTTTTTTTGCCAGTCACAAGTTTTGTGATCCTCGTGAGGTGTCACACCAAAGCATCTTCGGTTTCAGCCTTTTGCAGGTTCAGCCCGGCGCGCGGCGCGGTCTGGGTGGCCTGCCAGCTAACCGGGGGCAGGGCGCGCGCGCGGCGGCGGGTCAGGGTCCAGCGGCGGGCCTCGCCCTGATGGTTCGCGGCCATGTGCCAGCGGGTCTCGACCCCCTGCGCGCCACCGTCGCCGGGCGTCAGCAACAGACCCAGCGGGGCCCGTCCCATCGCGCCGCCCTGTTCGGCGGCCAGATGCATGCGCCGCACCGGCGTCAGCCCCGGCGCGCCGGGCAGATCACCGATCACCAGCGGGATTGCCCCGCTGCGCAGCGCCTCTTCCATGCACCACAGCAGATCTTCGGCGCGGGTGGGGCGCACGAACAGGAACCGGGCCGGATCGGCAAAGGGCATCATGCCGTCGGGGTTCAGCTGATCGGGTTCCCACGCGGGCGAAATCCATAATACCGGCCCCTGCGCCTGACCGGCCAGCCACATGGCAAAGCTGCGCCGGGCGGGGCCGCAGGCCTCGTGCACGCGGGCCAGTTGCAGGGTGATCTGCGGGTGTAGAGCCAACCCCGGCGCCGTGCGTGCGGGTTTGCGGCCAAGAAGATGTGTAGACATGCTGTCAGATTAGCATGTTCTCACTTTGTTCTCAATTGGTGAATGTGACCATTGCCCGTTACCGCGACAGGATCATGCGCCCGTTCGAGAACTGGATGTTCGAGAACCGATGCAGGTAATCCATGCCCAAAAGCGACTGGTGCAGCTCGCCCTCATTGATCCAGGCCGAGACGTTCCGGTCGGTGATCGGCCCCAGGGTCAGCGTATCCAACCGTACCGGCGCGGTTCGAACCTCACCATTGGCCGTCGCTGCGCGGCCGAAGAAGTTCAGTTGGTTCGGATCAATCCCCAGCCGCTCGGCGTCAGGCGAACTCAGGACAATCTGACTGGCTCCGGTATCGACCATGAAAGAGATCGGCTCGCCGTTCACCACGACAGGCAGGTAGTAGTGCCCGTCATATGACCGCGGCACTTCGATGGTCTCACCGGTGACGGTCATTTGCGGCGCAGGGCTGACCGTGGTGCGAATGTCCTCCCACAGGCCGACGACGGCGATGACCCCAACGAAGATAAACACCCAGGCCAGGGCCTGTTGCAGCGTTTTGTTCAGCGTTTCGCGGTTCTGCGACACAAACCACGCCACCACTGCGGCGCCAAGCAGCCCCAGATAGGTCAGTCGTGCAATGCTGTCGCCGTCCATGTCATTACCCTTACCAGAACATCTCTATGCTATATGGGTATTTATGCCGCAAAACCAAAGGCCTTGAGGCCGTCCAGAATGAACTGAACCGACAGCGCGGCCAACAGCATCCCCAACAGACGCGTCAGCACGTTCAGCCCGGTCTTGCCCAGCACACGCGCCACCGCGCCCGAGGTCAGATACATCACGAACACCATGGCCAGAACAACCAGCATGACGCCGATGACAACCGCCAGACCCTGAATGCCGGGTTGCTGACCGGCCAGCAGGATCATCGTGGCAATCGCCCCCGGACCTGCAATCAGCGGGATGCCAAGCGGAAACACAGACGGGTCTGCATGTTCCTCTTCTTCGGCGCTGCTTTCGCGCCGTTTGGTGCGGCGTTCAAACAGCATGTCGAGCGCAGTCAGGAACAACAGGACGCCGCCCGCGACCCGGAATGCCTCCATCGAGATGCCGATGAAGCCCAGAACCGCCTCGCCGAAGGCCGCGAACATCGCAAGTATCCCGCCTGCTGTCAGGCAGGCCCGGATCGCGATGGATCGCCGGGTGTTCCAGTCCATCCCCTGGGTCAGGGCCACAAAGATCGGCGTCTGGGCCGGTGGGTCGAGGACCACGAAAAGCGTCGTGAACGCGGTGATCAGGAATGCGCTGTCCATCACTCTTTGCTACTTTGTTGCAGGTGTTGCTGAATTTTCACGGCATCTTCAGCCAGTTCCGAAGGAACATATACATGATCGTGATAATAACCCGCGACCATGTTGGCTGGTATACCGGCCCGTGCCAATGCGCCCGAGACCGCAGCGGTCAGCCCCACGCCTTCCAGTGAAGAGTGAACTTGCAGCGTTATGCAGCGCATGGCGACCGCCTCTTGCGGCGCGTTTTCAATTGGAACGATCAGGGACAAACCCTCGGCCTCAATACAACTGGCGCGCGTTCCTTGGGGCCATGGCTCGTTTTCCGGCCAGACCGCAAAAGCGAATTCACCGGGCTGAACAACAGGGCACATGCCGGCAATCATCGCGTTGGTGTCCTTGACGGGTGCGCTCATGCCGTTTCCGCCTGTTCCAGCCGTTCAGCTGCAGCGACCCAAAGCGCCTCGGCCTTCTGCATGGCCTCGACCACCTCGGCAAACTTTCGGTTCCAGGTTTCCAGATCGTTGATCCTGTCGTCCTCGTAAAGCGCCGGGTCCGCCAGCTTGGCCGAGAGCTTTTCGTGCATGTCCGACAGTTTTTCGATCCGGTCCTCGCATTTGCGCAGGTCTGCGCGCAGGGCCAGCATAGTATCGCGCGAGGGGCGTCTGGGCTTGGCCGCAGGCTTTTCCCTGATCGGCTTGTCGCGAGCCAGCAGAAGGGCACGATAGGCCTCCAGATCACCCTCAAAGGGTTTCACGGTGCCGTCCGAAACCAGCCACAGCCGATCCGCCACCAGCGACAGCAGGTGCATGTCGTGGCTGACCAGAACGACCGCGCCGGAATAGGCTGTCAGCGCTTCGACCAGCGCCTCGCGGCTTTCGATATCCAGATGGTTGGTCGGCTCATCAAGAATCAGCATATGCGGCGCGTCTATGGTGGCGATCAGCAGCGACAGGCGCGCTTTCTGACCTCCGGACAAACGACCAACCAGCGTTTCCGCCTGATCCGCATTCATTCCGAACCCTGCCAGACGCGACCGCCACTTGCCCGGAGCCTCGTCCGGGCGCAGGCGGCGCAGATGATCCAGCGGCGTCTCGTCCACATGCAGCTCATCCACCTGATGCTGCGCGAAATATCCGATGCGCAGTTTGGAACTGCGGGTCATCTTGCCCGCCATCAGCGGCAGGCGGTCGGACAGAAGTTTGGACAGGGTCGATTTGCCCTGACCGTTCTTACCCAGCAGCGCGATGCGGTCGTCCTGATCGATACGCAGGTTCAAACGGCGCAGCACCTCGGTTTCACCATAGCCGGTCACACCACCTTCGATCTGGATGATCGGCGGCGACAGTTCCTCGGGCTTCGGGAAAGAGAAGGCGCGCAGGGCGGCCTCTTGCGGGGTTGAGACAAGCTGGATGCGTTCAATCATCTTCAGGCGGGACTGAGCCTGCACAGCCTTGGACGCCTTATAGCGGAACCGGTCCACAAAGCTTTGCAGATGTGCGATGCGGGCCTTGGCCCTGGCGTTTTCGGATTCCGCCTGCGCCAGCCGCTCGGCGCGGCGTTCTGCGAATTTGTCGTAAGGCACCGCGTAATAGGTCAGCTTGCGGTCTTCCAGATGCAGAATCGACCCAACGGCCCGGTTCAGCAGGCCCCGGTCGTGACTGATGATTATGACCGTGTGCGGGTATTTGGCCAGATAGCTTTCCAGCCACAGCGCGCCTTCCAGATCCAGATAGTTGGTCGGCTCATCCAGCAGCAGCAGATCAGGTTGCGAGAACAGCACCGCCGCCAGCGCAACGCGCATTCGCCAGCCGCCCGAGAAGTCCGAGCAGGGCTTCACCTGATCCTCATCGTCAAAGCCCAGACCTTTGAGGATCGAAGCCGCGCGCGCCTCGGCCGACCAGGCGTCGATATCGGCGAGACGGGTCTGAATCTCGGCGATCCGAGCGGGATCTGTGGCGCTGTCGGCCTCGGCCATCAGCGCGCTGCGCTCGGTATCGGCGGCCAGAACCGTATTGATCAGCGACACGTCGGACGAGGGCACCTCTTGCGCCACGCCCCCGATCCGCGCGCGTTTCGGCAGCACGATATTGCCAGATTCCAACGCCAGCTCGCCCCGGATCAGGCGGAACAAGGTGGTTTTGCCCGTGCCGTTGCGGCCCACCAGCCCAACCTTGTGCCCGTCGGGAATGGTTGCACTGGCCCCATCGAAAAGGGGGCGGCCTTCGACGGCATAAGTGATGTCTTCGATCCGTAGCATGCGCCGCTCTTAGCAGAGCGTGACAGGGGCCGCCAGCAGCTTGGCGTGTTCAATTGTTCGGGGATGTGCTAGCGCTGGTCCGGTTGGAATTCAGACGGTTTTCATTATGCGCGCGGCCCGAACGCCTCCTTCTTTGGTAACCCTGATATTTGCGACGGCGTTGTCTGTGCTGTCGCTGAATATGTTTCTGCCGTCTTTGGCGCGGATGGGGGCAGATTTTCAGGTCGACTATGCGTTGGTGAACCTTTCGGTGGCTGGATACCTGGCTGTTTCAGCGGTCCTGCAACTGATCATGGGGCCGCTGTCGGACCGCTATGGCCGCAGGCCCATCCTGCTGATCTGTATGGCGATTTTCGCCGTTGCGTCGCTGGGGTGCGTTCTGGCCGGATCAATCTGGGTCTTCCTTGGCTTCCGCCTGTTGCAGGCAGCAGTGGTGGCGGGGCCTGTGCTGTCCAGCGCGTCGATCCGGGACCGGTATCCGCCGAACGAGGCGGCCAGCAAGCTGGGCTATGTGGCGATGGCGATGGCGCTGGCCCCGATGCTGGGGCCGATGCTGGGCGGAGCGTTGGACATGTTGTTCGGCTGGCGCGCGGGGTTTGTCTTGTACGCTGCGTTGGGGGCAGGGATGCTGATGCTCTTGTGGGTGGATATGGGCGAGACAAACACCGAGCGGTCGTCGACCTTCGCTGCCCAGCTTCAGGAATACCCGCACCTGTTTCGGGCGCGACGGTTCTGGGGCTATGCCCTGTGTGCCGCATTCTCGATCGGCGGGTTCTTCAGCTTTATCACCGGTGCGCCGCTGGTTGCCGCAGCTTGGTTTGACCTGAGCCCGGCCACGCTGGGCCTGGGGATCGGGATCATCACGGGCGGGTTCATGGTGGGCAATTTCATCACCGGTCGCATAGCCGCTCGCACACGCCTGACGACGATGATCCTGAGCGGTCGTGTGATTGCCTCGATCGGTCCATTCATCGGCCTGCTGCTGTTTATGGCGGATCAGGGTTCCGTCTGGGTCTTTTTCGGCTCGGCCGTGGCCGTGGGCTTTGGTAATGGCCTGACAAACGCCAATGCCTCGGCCGGGCTGATGTCGGTGCGTCCAAAGCTGGCCGGCAGCGCCGCCGGATTGTCCGGTGCGATGGTCGTCGGGCTTGGCGCAGTTCTGACGTCGATGACGGGGGCTCTGGTCAGTCCGGAAAATGGCCCGTTCCTTGTACTTGGAATGATGTGCGCCAGCAGTTTCGCAGGCTTGCTGGCCATTCTCTACGTCCGTTGGGTTGACCGGCAAGAGCCGCTGCCTGACACAATCTGATCGGCAATTCTGCGCGGCGCCATCATTACGCTTTTCATGAGCCACAGACCATGTTAGGCGGCGCGCGATGGATTTCGGCGCAGGCTCTGCGCCCTATAGTAAGGAGAGGCCGACATGGCACTGGAACGCACATTTTCGATCATCAAACCCGATGCAACCCGCCGCAACCTGACTGGCAAGATCAACGCCAAGTTCGAAGAAGCCGGCTTGCGCATCGTTGCGCAAAAGCGCATCCACATGACCAAGGAACAAGCCGGCAAGTTCTACGAAGTACATGCCGAGCGTCCGTTCTATGACGAACTGTGCGAATTCATGTCGTCGGCTCCGGTCGTCGTTCAGGTTTTGGAAGGCGAAGGCGCCATTGCCAAGAACCGCGAAGTCATGGGCGCAACCAACCCCGCAGACGCAGCGCCCGGCACTATCCGCGCCGAGTTCGCTGAATCGGTTGGTGAAAACTCGGTCCACGGTTCGGACGCGCCGGAAACCGCTGCGGTTGAGATCGCATACTTCTTCTCGGGTATCGAACTGGTCGGATAAACCGTCGCCCAATCGACAAGATCAAACCGCATCCGGTTTCGGGTGCGGTTTTTTTGGTTCAGACCGGTTTCAGGTCTTTTGCGGAAACGCGCACGCCGATTGCATCCAGATCCGATACGATCTGTGTTTCAGGTGCGGCCGTAACGCCGGATTTAATCGCGTCAAACCTTTGACGCAGGGCCTTTTTCTCTTCACCCTTGCAGTCGTTCCAGGGCCGGCCCTGCAAACCCATGACCAGCACATAGTAGCCGATGAAATGCGGGCGCGTACCGGCCTTCAGCAAACGGGTATAAGCCGCATCGGCACCCATTTCGCGCAGTTGCTGCGCCGAGTGAATCCCTGCGCGCGCGCAGGCCTGTTCGTAGGCCGGGCCAAGATTGCGGATGGAAGAAACCGGATCGGACATGTCCGGGTTGTAGCCGGGTGTTTTGGCGCTGTCACCCGGTTGTTACAGTTCGGGCGGTAACGTAAGCAATCCGATTGTCATCCTCGTCTGATGAACTTGATCGCGATTTCATGACGTCATGCTGTCACAGGGACGCCGATGCCCAAAAGTATGGAATCCGGGGCGAAGTCCGGTAAGAGTAGGAAAAACACGTCGCTCAGATTGGACGGCAAAACTCTGAAGGCGCTGAAGATCAGAGCGATTGAAGAGGGGACCAGTGTGCAGAAAATCATCGAAAAGCTGGTAAACGAATACCTTGAAGCGCCGGGAAAAGGGCGCTCATGATGGCGCAGAACAGCAGCCTTTTCGTGATTTCAGGCGCATTCGATCTGGCGGCGTTTGCCAAGTCCCTGAAAGGGCTGACCCCGGTTTTCGATTTTCCCAAGGCGGCGCGGCCCTTTGATTTGTTGGATTGCCATGACCAGTCGCTCAGGGCGGGCGGGCAGCTATTGATCGAAACCGGCGGCGCGATGCGGTTGTTGCAGGGCGATGGCGGCACACGGGTTCAGAGGACGAGCGGCAAAGGCAGGTTCGTGCAGGATCTGCCGGACGGGGCTGTTCGCACGGCACTGGCCGGATTTCCCAAGCTGCGCGCATTGATGAGTATTCTGTCCGGCACGGCAGAAATCGGCGAGTTTGCTGTACTGGATGAACTGCAGAAAACGCAGGTTCGCGGCAGCGTTCTGAAACTGTCCTCGGCAAGCGGGCAGGCGACAATTCTGACGGTTCGGCCCCTGCGTGGATACGACCGCGCGTTTGAGGCCGTATGCGCCGCGCTGAACAAGACGGCAGATGTACCAAGCGGGTTTGACCCGGTGTACAACGCACTGGCCCCCGGGCATGTCCCATACAAGGCCAAACCCGATGTCGAACTTGGTACCAACGAGCCATCGATTGAAGTTGCCGCTGACATCATCCGTACATACCTGACCGTTGCCCGAAAGAACGAGGCGGGCGTGATCGCGGATATCGATACCGAGTTTCTGCACGACTATCGCGTTTCACTGCGGCGCATCCGATCCGTTCTTAGCCTGTTCAAGGGCGTCTTCGCGCCCGAGCAAACTGCCACGCTCAAACGTGTATTTTCCGAGTTGATGGAACCGACGGGGCGGGTTCGGGACTTGGATGCCTACCTTCTGGAAAAAGATATATACTTCAATCTAATACCAGAAAATCTTCATTCCGGTGTCGAGGCCATGTTCGCGCAGTTCGCGAAAGAACGCGCGCAGGCTTTGGCCGCGTTGTCTCGTCGATTCAAGGGCGCGGCATATGATCGGCACACGACTGAACTTGCGGTGTTGTTTGCGGATACCAAGGCGCTGGATCCCGGGCCGAATGCGGAACGCGGTGCCTATGATTACGCCTGCACACTGATCTGGAAGCGATACCGAAAGGTCTGCAAGCTGGCCCGGCGCATTACCCCTGACACCCCGGACGAAGCCGTTCATGAACTGCGGATTGACTGCAAGAAGCTGCGGTATCTTATGGAGTTCTTCGCCCCTCTGTTCGACAAGAACGCTTTCAGGACGGTTATCAAGCCCTTGAAAAGGCTACAGGACAATCTGGGTCTTTTTAACGACTATTCGGTTCAGCAAGAGGCATTGCAGAGCTTTGTGACCCAGCAAAGCAACTCCCAGGGTCGCGCCAATGCGCAGCTTGCCATGGCGGCGGGCGGGCTGATCGCGGTACTCAGCCAGCGGCAAAAGGCAGAACGCGATCGGGTGATCGCCAATTTCCGACATTTTGACAGCCCGGACATCCAACACCTGTTCCGCAGCTTGTTTCACGATACGGAGGACTGAGGATTGAAGATCATTGCCTGTTACAGCAACAAGGGCGGTGTCGGGAAAACTGCAACCTCGGTGAATCTGGCCTATGCCTATGCGCGGGCAGGGTATGCGGTGCTGCTCTGCGATCTCGATCCGCAGGGCGCGTCGGGGTTCTATTTCCGGGTGAAGCCGTCCAAAAAGCTGACAGACGCGCGGTTTTTCGAAGATGTGGAGCGGTTCACCAGATCGATCCGGGCAAGTGACTTTGACGGGCTGGACGTATTGCCCGCCAACCTGACCTTTCGCGATTTTGACGTGTTCCTGTCCCGAATGCGGAACAAACGGTCGCGGTTGAAAAAGGCACTGGCCACGGCAGGCAGTGATTACGACGTTATTATTCTGGATTGTCCGCCAAACTTTTCGACCCTGTCCGAAAATATCTTCAAGGCTGCGGATCAGATTGTCGTGCCTGTCATCCCGACCACCCTGTCCGAACGGACATTCGACCAGCTTGTCGGATTTTTTGAAAAACAGGGGCTGCCCAAGAAGAAGCTCAAGGCATTCTTTTCAATGGTGCAGCGGCGAAAAATTCTGCATCAGGACACGATGGAGAAAATGCGCAAACTGTACAAAAAGCGGTTCTTGCAGACGGAAATCCCCTTTGCCGCTGATATTGAGCGTATGGGGCAATATCGCGCCCCGGTCAGTATCTATGCCGGCCGCAGCGCCGCCAGCGCCGCTTACAGCGCGCTGTTTAACGAACTGGAACACGGAGTGGCTTCAACCAAATGAGCACCGAAATCGAACGCAAGTTTCTAGTCGCCGATCTGCCGGACCTGAGCGGCGCAGAAAAAGCCGTCGTGCGTCAGGGGTATCTGACCGCACCCGACGATTCCACTGAACTGCGCCTGCGGCAAAAGAACGACAGATATTTCCTGACCCTCAAGGGCAGCGGATCAATGGTGCGGGTCGAGCGCGAGGCCGAAATCTCGGCCGAGCAGTTCGAAACCTTCTGGCCGGAAACGGATGGGCGCCGGGTCGAAAAGGAACGCTTTACCGGCCAGTTGCCGGATGGGCGGGTCTTTGAACTGGATGTATTCCAGGGGGATCTTGCCCCGTTGCAACTGGTCGAAGTTGAATTTCAGACCGAAGCTGAGGCGCAGGGATATGTGCCGCCCGATTGGTTCGGGACGGACGTGACCGCAGATAAACGATATAAAAACAAGACGATGGCGATCAATGGCGTCCCGGGTTAGGGCTTGCGCGACAATCTGATCATCGCTTCCAGCCCGGGGTCGCAGTTGCGCGCCTTAAACGCACCGCCATGCATATGTGAGATGGCCGCAACAAGGGCCAGCCCCAGCCCGGCGTTGCGTTCTGTCCGCGCAGGATCAAGCGTGACAAACGGCATCTGCAGACGCGACAGGTCTTCTTGCGGCACGCCCGGACCCCGATCCCTGACACTCAGGCAGGTATGGGGGCCGTCTTCTCCAAGATGGATTGTAACGGCTGTGCCCTGCGGCGCATATCGCATCGCGTTTTCCAAGAGGTTTGACAATGCCTGAGAGAGCAGCGGGCGGTGTCCAAGAATAGGGTCCGCCGTGCCGGTAATTTCCAATCGGATACCCTGATCGGCTGCGACCGGGTCATAAAGCTCAGCCACATCCGCCACCAGCTGTTGCAGGTCTACTGGCTCGAACTGTTCGCGGCCAACCCCCGCTTCGGCGCGGGAAATCTCGGTCAACTGGCTCAGGACCCGCAGGACATGATCGATCTCTACCGTCGCGCGGGCGATGTCGATCTCGCGTTCCTGTTCGGTTTTTGTTGGATCGGACAATGCCTCGACCCGCTGTTTCAACCGTGACAGGGGCGAGCGCAGGTCGTGCGCGATCGAGTTTGAGGTGGTGCGCAGGTTGCTGACCAACTCTTCGATCCGGTCCAACATGGTGTTCAAAGTCCCGGCCACCTGATCGAATTCGTCACCGGTGCCCCGCATCGGCATCCGGCGGGACAGGTCCCCCGAAACGATATTCTCGGCGGTGCTGGCAATATCGGACAGGCGGGAAAAGACAAGCCGGGTAAACAGCCAGCCGGTCAGAACGCTTAGTGCCAAGGCAATCGCCAGGGCAATGCCGACGGACCGCAGCAATACCCGGTCGAATTGTTGCCGCGCCAGCGCGTCACGCCCGACCAGCAGACGCTCGCCACCGGGCAGGCGGACAGAAGCTGCGGAAATGGGGACCAACTGGTCATTGTCCGCGCGTCGCAGCTCAAGATCGACCCAGCCGCTGCCGGCGGCAATGTTCTCGGGCCATTGTTTCAGGTTCCCCGCCAGCTTGGCCCCGAACCGGTCGGTCAGAAGGTAAAGCGCATCACGCTCGGATGCGGTCGGTATGCGCCGTTCAATCGCCGTCATCAGCCCGATCAGGCCACGGCGTTCATATTCATCCGCCAGACCCGTCAACTCGGCCGATACCACAGACCGGGTTTCCCCCTCGATGCTGCGGTTGGCCGTCACATAGACCAGCGCCAGCACGGTAGCCGTCAGCAACGTGCTGAGAACCATGCTGGCCAGAACGAGACGGGTGCGCGAATTGTTGAACGATAGCCGCAGGTTATCCATCAGATATCATGTAACCGGCACCGCGAACGGTTTCAATCAACGGCGGCTCGCCGCCTTCGTCCAACTGGCGTCGCAGTTTCGAGATATGGACATCGACCACATTGGTATTCGGGTCGAAATGATAGTCCCAGACCCCTTCCAGCAACATGGTGCGCGACACCACGCGGTTTTTCCGGCGCAGGAAGAACTCAAGTATCTGGAATTCGCGCGGGGTGAGGGTGACCTCACGCCCGTTGCGGGTGACTTTTCGGGTCAGCAGGTCCATCTCAAGGTCCTTGCAGCTGAGGGTTGGGCTTTCCTCGGCTTCCTGCGGACGTCTCAGCAGCGCCTCGATCCGGGCGTGCAGTTCCTGAAACGAGAAGGGCTTGACCAGATAGTCATCGGCCCCGGCGCGCAGCCCCTTGACGCGTTCGTCAACGGCGCTCATCGCGGTCAGCATCAGAACCGGTGTTTTCAGCCCGGCGGCCCGCATGGATTTGATCAGCGACAGGCCGTCCAGCCCGGGCAGCATGCGATCGAGGACAACCGCATCAAAGCCGCCATCGGTGGCGTGATACAAACCCTCGCGGCCATCGGCGGCAAGCTCTACCACATAGCCTTCTTCACCAAATCCCTTGGCAATGAAGTCCCGGGTGTCTTCGTCATCTTCGACGATCAGCAAGCGGCGGCTCATTATCCGAGTTCCTTTCTACCGGGAGTTAAACACAAAATTCAGAAAAATCATATGGATTGAGTAGTCTACGTGCCGGGTGCGTCGCAGCGCACCCGGCAGCCCCGGCGGATTGCGGACAATTCAAAACCGCCAGGGAGGCGCCCGCCAGATTTCCCCATCATGTGGCGCGCGCAGGTGTCAGATCAGGCGATTTCCACCGCAACAAAGATCTGATTGCCACCGCGATTGATCAGCACAAGGGCCGGATCGGTCTTTTCGCTGTCAAGCGCGGCTTTCAACGCGTCCGGGGTCACGGTGTCCTGACTGCCCAGTTTGACGATCACATCGCCGCGTTGCAGGCCGGCTTTGGCCGCAGGGCTGTCGGGCTTCAGGTCTGTGACGACCACGCCGTCGATGTTCTTTCCGACACCCATTTCGGACCGGTTCAGATCGGTCAGCGGAGCGACGGTAACACCCAGAGCAGTACCGGAAACGCCTTCATCGACAGACTCGTCGATTTCCGCCGCGGCGCTTTGGTGTTGGCCGATGGTTAGCTCGATCTGTTGTTCCTTGCCGTCGCGCAGAACGGTCAGAACGCTGTCTGTGCCCACCTTGGTCGTGCCGACCAAAAGCGGCAGATCGCTACTGGAATCAACGGCTTCGTCGTTGAAGGTCAGGATGACATCGCCTTGCTGAAGCACACCTTCGGCGGGGCTGCCCTCGACAACATCCGACACCAGCGCGCCGGTCGCCGTATCGATACCCATGGCCGAGGCAAGTTCCGGGCTGACAGTCTGGATCGACACCCCAAGCCAGCCGCGGCTGACCTGGCCGTCGTCCCGCAGGTCAGCGGCGATATGGTCAACGATGTTCGATGTCACGGCAAAGCCCAGACCTACTGATCCGCCACTGGGCGAATAGATGGCCGAGTTCACGCCGACAACCTGGCCCTCCATGTTGAACAGCGGACCACCCGAGTTGCCCTTGTTGATGGCCGCGTCGGTCTGGATGAATTCAGCATACGGACCCTGCGAGATGTTGCGGCCCTTGGCCGAAACGATCCCGGTGGTCACGGTCGAATGCAGGCCGAACGGGTTGCCAATGGCCACAACGTCTTCGCCCACGCGGATCACGTCGCTATCGCCCAGTTCCACCGCCTGCAGGCTTTCACCGGCGTCGATCTTGAGAACCGCGATATCGGTCAGCGGGTCGGTGCCGATGACCTCGGCCTCAAAGCTGCGATTGTCGTTCAGGCGGACAGTGACGGTCGATGCGTTATCGACCACATGGTGATTGGTGACGATAAAGCCGTCCGCATCCAGCACGAACCCGGACCCAAGCCCCTGGGCCGGCCCGCGCTGCGGCGCGTTGAAGCCTTCGGGCGTACCAAAGCGTTTGAAGAACTCGCCAAACGGATGGTCATCGAAATTGAAATCCTGACCCTGAGCCGGAACCGGGGCGGCGTCCTGTTCAGCGATGATCGTGACCACCGAGGGCGACACACTTTCGACGAGATCGGCCAGTGCTTCGTCGGCCATCGAGGGCAGGGCGGTTGTCGCCAGCAATGCGGCGCTCAGGGCGCCAACGCCGACCCAACCGGACGTGGGGGGAAGAAGAAGAGAGGATTTGCGGATGCTCATATTTGTCTCCTGTTTATATCACGCGATTGCGGCCGCGCGTTGGATCAGGAGATGCGCCATCAGTCTGAGTGTTTCCTGATTGGCGGGTTAAGAAATCTTAATTTTGCCACAAACAGGATGTTCTGTGCCGCCAGAATACAGCCGGTGATCGGAGGATTTGTGCGAATCAGAAGTCGCGAATCGGTGGATTGTTGCCGATCTGGCGTTCAAAACAGAAAAAGAGTTGAATTGAATCGGATTCGTTAACAAATTATCGGGCGCATTTCTCTCAAAATTGTCGATCTTCTTTTGGTTGTGGCGATGCCTCAAGGCAACCTGCATTTTTTTCGACAACTGTCAGCATAACTGCCAGATTGCGAATTAGGTTTGTGCATAACGCAAAGTGACGCAACGTCCGCCAAAAATGGCACTCTCCTTAAAGTAGAATCCTCTTGTGGCTAATGTTGCGGAAAAACCATTCCGACCCCTGTAAAATTTACCGTTCTCTCCAATTTTACGTTGTTTGCAGACGTCGGATCGGTGACGATGGAGGTGCCCAAGCGAGGGGGAGCCGACGGCACTAGGGGGTGTCCAAGGCTTGTCACAGTCACTGGAAACGCTGAGCGGCATGTTAACGAGGGGGTCTTGTTTAGGTTCAGCAGCGGAATCGCCAGAATGCCAGTTAGGCAACTTTGGCCGCGTTTTCAGGATTGGTGAAAAGTGGTAGTCCTGTTTTGGGCAACCGGCCCGGTCGAAATCGACCGGGCCGCGTTCTTTTCAGCCCTTGCGTTTTGACTGCCAGTCGGCCCAGTCCCGGGGTGTGTCCAGATCCAGCAGCGCGTTTCGGCCAGGCAACGGGTGCAGGTGGACCTTGCTCGCAAACGTACGCACCACACTTTGTGCCCCTTCATCGCCTGTCAAACGCGCGAGGTGTTGAAACACGCTGCGGTCGAACACCACCGGATGACCGGGTTCGCCCGCTGCGGTTGCACCACGCCAGATCAGGTTGTCCGGATGAGTCTGGGTTGAGGCGGCGACACCCCGCAGATCCTCGGTCGTGATATCCGGCAAGTCGGCCAACAACACCATCGCGGCCGGGGCGTCTTCCGGCACATGCGCCAGGGCGCCGCGCAGGCTGGCATTCATCCCCTCGGTTGCATCCGGGATTTCTACCCTGTGCAAGTCCAGATCCTCCAATACCAAATATCGCGCATGTGGGGCTGGCGGCAGCGCCACAATGACAGGCGCCGCGTGCAGCGCGATCCGGGCAGACCGGCGCAAAAGCGGGATACCGTCGACGGGCTGCATAAGCTTGTCCGCACCGCCCATGCGACGAGACTGACCCGCGGCCAGCAGGATGATCGGTATCTGGTTCATATCGCCAACATGCCGTCGCAGGCCCGCGCTGTCATCCCCGCATCCGAGTTCCATCCGCGTCAAACAGCGGCTCAGAGATGACGCGCGCCGGGCGCATCTGGCCCAGAATTTCGATCTCGACTTGCAAACCGTCCGAAATGCGGTCCGTCGGCAGAAAGCCCATCGCGACCGACTTTTCCGCAAAATGCGAATACCCGCCCGAGGTGCAGAACCCGACGACCTGACCGTCCAGCCAGATCGGCTCATACGCGTTCACATCGGCGTCGTCGGCTTCAACCTCGAACGCGACAAGCTTGCGCGCTGTCCCGGCGGTCCGTTCAAGTTCGGCTGCGGACCGGCCGATGAAATCGACGTTCTTCGAAAACGAAATGAACCGGTCCAACCCCGTTTCGGCCGCTGTATAGTCGGGCGAGAATTCACGCATCCACGAGCCAAAGAACTTGTCCAGACGCAGGCTCATCATGGCGCGCATGCCAAAGGGAACCATGCCGTGGGGCTGTCCTGCTTGCCAAAGGGTCCACCACACCTGCCGCTGGGCCATTGGATCGCAGTAGATCTCAAACCCCAGATCGCCGGTATAGCTGACGCGCTGGACGATACAGTCTGTCATACCAATCGCCATTCGTCGCACATCGAGGAACCGAAAGTTCGAAATGTCCGCACGGGTGCAGGCGGCCAGAACTTGAGCCGCCTTTGGGCCTGCAACCTGAAATCCGTTGAGCCGGTCACTGAGGTTCTCGATCCCGACGCCATCGTCCTGATGCTGCAGGAACCAGCGCATGTGATAGGCTTGGCTGCCATAGGACGCGGTCAGGTGAAACTGCCCCTCAGCCAGACAGGAAACGGTGAAGTCACCGATCAGCTTGCCTTTGGGTGACAACATGGGTGTCAGTGAAACCCGCCCGGGCTTTGGAATGCGCCCCGCCATGATCCGGTCGAGCCAGGCGCGCGCGCCGGGTCCGGTGATGCGGTACTTGCCGAAATTATGGACTTCGTTGATGCCGACGCCGGATCGAACCGCGCGCACTTCGCGCCCGGTCGCACCAAACGCGTCAGAGCGGCGGAACGAGGGCGTCTCATAGCCCGGCTCATCGTCCTGCGCAAAATAGTTGGGAACTTCCAGCCCGAATTGCTGACCCCAGACCGCGCCCAGATCGGTGAAAATGTCGTACATCGGCGTCGTGCGGTTCGGGCGCGCGGCAGGCAATTCTTCGTTGGGGTAGGCGACGCTGAACCGTTTCTGGTAGTTCTCGATCACCTTCGGTCGGGTATAGCCGGGGCTAATCCAGTCGCCGAACCGGGCGACGTCCATGGCAAAGACGTCCCGCTCAGGTTCGCCCTCGATCATCCATTGCGCCAGCGTCAGACCAACGCCGCCGCCCTGGCTGAACCCGGCCATCACACCGCAGGCGGACCAATAGTTGCGCATCCCCGGCACCGGCCCGACCAGAGGGTTTCCGTCGGGCGCAAAGGTGAACGGCCCGTGGATCACCGATTTTACCCCGACCTCGGCCAGTGCCGGGAAGCGGCGATAGGCAAACTCGATCGAGTCGGTGATCTTGTCGTAGTCGTCGGGCAGCAATTCGTGCCCGAACTCCCACGGGGTTCCGTCCACCGCCCACGGCTTGCAGGGCTGTTCATAGAAGCCGATGCACAGACCGCGCCCTTCCTGCCGCAGATAGCTTTCACCGGCGGGGTCCATCACATGCGGATGTTCACCGCCGGCATCGATGATCGCTTCGATCTGGGGGATCGTATCGGTCACAAGATACTGGTGTTCCATCGGGTGCAGCGGGAAGTAAACGCCCGCCATCGCGCCGACTTCGCGCGCCCAGAGGCCACCGGCGTTGACCACGTGTTCGGCGTGGATAGTGCCCTTATCGGTGACCACATCCCAGGTGCCGTCCGGGCGCTGGTTGGTTTCGCGTACCATGCAATGGGTTTCGATTGTCGCGCCGCCCATCCGGGCCGCCTTGGCATAGGCGTGGGTGGTGCCCGACGGATCAAGATGCCCATCCAGCGGATCATAAAGCGCGCCGATGATTCCGTCGGTATTGGTGATCGGAGCGATCTTCTTGATCTCGTCCGGCCCGACGATCTCGGTCTCCAGCCCCATGAACCGGTGCTTGGCGCGTTCCGCCAGCAGCATGTCGAACCGGTCCTGATTGTCGGCCAGTGTCACGCCGCCCACATGGTGCAGGCCGCAGGACATGCCGGTAATCTCTTCCAGCTCTTTATAAAGGCGGATCGTATACCCTTGCAGAGCCGCCATGTTGGTGTCGCCGTTCAGCGTATGAAAGCCACCCGCCGCGTGCCATGTGGACCCGCTGGTCAACTCGGACCGTTCCAGCAGCATCACGTCCGACCAGCCCAGCTTGGTCAGGTGATAAAGAACCGAACATCCGACAACGCCCCCGCCGATCACTGCTACCTGAGTTGTGGTCTTCACGTCTCGCCTCCCTTGGGTTCAAGCCAAAACCTGCAAGCGCGGGGCAGGGTTTACTGTTCTGTTCACGACAAAACGTGTCGCTGGCCGTTGGCTATAGGGGGCGAATTTTCAATCCTGTGATCCGGTTCCCCTCACGCTCGGTGACTTCAAATCGGAATCCGTGGAAGGAAAAAACCTGCCCCACCGTTGGGATCATCTGAGCCTCGTGGATGACAAGCCCGGCCACGGTGTTGGCCTCTTCGTCAGGCAGCGACCAGTCCATCGCACGGTTTGCGTCGCGGATTGTCATGGCACCCTCGACCAGATACTGCCCGTCTTCGGTGCGGGTCACGGGCACATCTTCCTCGATGTCGAATTCGTCGGCGATCTCACCCACGATCTCTTCGAGAATATCCTCTAACGTGATCAGGCCGCGCAGCGAGCCGTATTCATCGACAACCAGCGCAAAATGGCTGTGCATGCGCAGAAATTCCCGCATCTGGTCGTCCAATGTGGTGGTTTCGGGTACAAAATAGGGGTCATTCGCCACCTTGGAGATGTCGAATTCCTTCAGACGGTTGGTGTCGCCCTCGCTGCTGCCGGCATGGGCATACATGGCGCGAAACAGGTCCTTCGCGTGAACAACGCCCACGATGTTTTCCGGCTCGTCCCGGAACACGGGCAGGCGGGTGTGCGGGCTTTTCAGACATTGCTGCAAGATCGCCTCGGGCGTGTCGTCCGCGTCGATCATTTCGATGTTCGACCGGTGCAGCATGATCTCTTCCACCGCGCGGTCCCCAAGATCCAGCGCACCCAGAATGCGGTCGCGGTCTTCCTTTTCGACCACGCCTTCGGAATGACCCAGCTGCAATGCTCCGGCGATTTCTTCGCGCACGGCCAGGATGTTGCTGTCGGGGTCGATCTGAACGCCGAACAGGCGCAGGACGCCACGAACCAGCAGGCGCACCGCTGCAACAATGGGCGAGAACACGGTGACCACCGCGCCGATGATGGGCGCCACCGCCGCAGCGGCCTTTTCAGCGTTTGTGATGGCGTAGGTTTTGGGTAGCACTTCAGCAAAGATCAGAACCAGCAGGGTCATCACCAGCGTTGCCAGCGCAACGCCGCTTTCCCCGAACAGGCGCGTGAACAGCGCGGTTGCCAGCGAGGCCGCCAGAATGTTCACGAGGTTGTTCCCCAGCAGGACGGAACCGATCAGGCGTTCGTTGTCGTCGGTGATGTCCAGCGCCTTTTGGGCCCCGCGCGAACCCTTGTCGGCCTGTGCCCGCAATTTCCCGCGCGAGGATGCCGTCAACGCGGTTTCAGAACCCGAGAAGAACCCCGAAAGGACCAGCAATAGCAAAATGGCGCCCGTGGTTATCCAGAATGCGCCGTCGATCAGAGAAGATGTGGGTTCCATCGGTCCTTGGTTGTTGGTGTTGCTGCATTTGTTATGGGCGTGCCGCCTCGGCGGATCAAGGGGTTAGCCCTTGTCGCCGGGGTCTTTCGCCAGCGGGTGATGCTCCAGCACAAGGTCCGCCAGCCGTTCGTCCAGCACATGAGTGTAAATCTCGGTGGTGGCGACATCCGCATGACCCAGCAATGTCTGGATTGACCGCAGATCAGCCCCGTTGGCCAGCAAATGCGTGGCGAAGGCGTGGCGCAAAGTGTGGGGCGTTACCTTTTCCGGCGGGACGCCGCCCTGAACGGCCAGTTCCTTGACCAGCAAAAAGAACATGTGACGAGTCAGGTGCCCCGACTTGCCACGTGACGGGAACAGGAACCGGGATCGCTGCCCGCCATCGGCCACCAGCTGGTCTTCGGCAGTGTCCCGAACCTTCAGCCATTCAGCCAGAGCGTCGCGGGCGGGCGGGGACAACGGAACCATACGTTCCTTGCCGCCTTTGCCCAGCACCAGTAGCATTCTCGGATCGCCACGGGCCGATGATACGGGCAGCGAGACCAGTTCGGTGACACGCATGCCGGTGGCGTACAGAACTTCCATCAGGCAGGTGTTGCGTATCCGGTCCGACGAGGTGCGGCCTGAATTGCGGGCTGCCTGCAACAATTTGTCAACCTCTGGAACATCAAGCGTTTTTGGCAGGCGCTTTTGCCGTCCGGGGCCCTTGATCTGAATGGCCGGGTTGCTCTCGCGCCAGCCTTCTTCAAACGCAAAGCGATAGATTTGCTTAATTGCCGACAATCGCCGTGCACGTGTGGACCGCGACAGCCCCTGTGCATCGCAAGCGATGAGATACGCCTCGATATGGTCGCGCTCCGCCGCCGCAAATCCGATTTTGCGCCGATCCAGCCAGGCGGAAAAGTCCTTCAGGTCGCGGCCATAGGCCAGCAAAGTGTTGGTGGCCGCGCCAAGCTCGGCCGCCTGCGCCTGCAGGAATGTGGAAATCCAAAGATCCTGAGTGGCGGGGGATACCATGATCAACTGTCCTGCAGGATCAGCAGGTTCAGGGCCGCGCGTCGGGCGGTGTCCTCCAGACCGACCCGGCGCAAAGTCGCAATGGCGGCCGTCAGGTCCACCAGATTGCCCCGCGCCCCATGGGCAAACCGCCCCATGGTTTCCAGTATCGCTTCGCCCAGTTGCCCGTTGGCCAGCATCGCTTCGATATCGGATGGGATTGGCGTTGCCCATGCGAAACCTTCGGCCACCGCATCCGCCAGAGGTGATGGAGAACGGGCGCGCCCCGGATCACCTTGAGCCAAAGCAGCCAGGAATTGCGTTTCCTCGGACTGATCCGGTGCGGAAAGGGCGGCGGTTTCATAAAGTTCAGACAGCAGAAGAATGCGCCAACGCAGCGCTTCGGCGGTGGGATCGGACAGGGTGACCTGCGACAACCGGCTGGCAAAAAGCTCGGCAAACGGAACTTCCAGCCCGACGCTGCTCATCTGAGTCCACACATTCGGCAGAGCCCTGGCGATGGATGCGGGGTCGCGCGATCCGAGCGCGCTTTCGAACTTTTGTATGGCCGCGACCCTGTCCCAAACCGCGCCGGACGCCGCCGGATCGCGTTCGGTGTAAAGACCCAGCAACTGGTTGGGTGTCAAAGCGCCGATCCGGGTCAGGCGTTCGGCGGCTTCAATCTGCGCTTTCCAGCCTGCCACGTCGCGCAGGTCGGCATTGGCGAAGACGCGCGGCAGAGGGGCAGAGGGCAACCGTTCGCCGATGGCTTCGAACAGGCGAAAACTCAGCGGATCGGGATCTTCCGGTTGCGGCAGGTATTCCGCGTCTTCGAAAAGCTCGGGGCTGAGAAACCGGTCCAGAACGTCAAGGTCTTCGATGGGAAGAACCTGCAGCGCGTGAGCGGCCTCCAGCGTCAGGGCGGCCGAGGCCCAGTCACCCCGGCGGGCCTTGCAGAAAATCTGTGCCGCGTAATCCCGGGACAAATGCGGCTGCGCAATCAGGGCGGTGCAGCTGCGATCTTCATCCCCGGTCAGCAGCGTGGCGTCGAACCAGCGCTGAAACCGGTCGCGGCTGTCGGTCGGGCCTGCAAGCTGCACCAGAGACTGCGCCGGGTCGGCCGCGCCCAATTGCATCAGCCGGTCGAGCCGCGCCAGAAGCAGGGTTTCCTCGGCATTTGGTCCTGACGGCGCGCGGGCCTCGGTCAGAAGCAGGGTGAACAGCAGGCGCTGCATGGCGGGGTTATACCTGACCGGGACGCGGGCGATCAGTTCGGCCAGCCGATCAGGGTCGCTGTTTTGCCATAGATCAACCGGCAGGCCAGTCACTGACGAAGACACAAGACCAAGCGGTTGCGACAACGCCTCAAGCGGTGTGACCTCGACATCCGGCTGAACGCCGCTCTGCGTGACAGGTGGTTCCAGCAGAACCGTACCCGGCAGGTTTTCGGGCGGGTTGCTCAACCATTCGATGACAGAGAGGGGTTCCTGTTGCGCCTGCGCCGATCCGGCCAGAAACAGCGCGAACACCGCGGCCTTATTCGACATTCAGGATTACCGGCTCACGAACCTCGTCCTGCGGGGCCGAGAAATCCGCACCGAAGAAGGGTCCCAGGTAGGCATATGCCACCAGCCCGATAAAACTCAGGCAAATCAGATATAACAGGAACTTGATCAGACGGCCCATTGCTCAACGCTGCCCCAATTTTCTCTTTTGTCCAAGTTATAACTGGCATTTTTCCTAAGATCACGTCATTCACGATGAAATGAGCGAAATTAAGCATAACACCCACACCTCTGACCCCGCTGCGGGCTATGCGCTGCACAAAACAGTGGTTCTTGTGGGGATGATGGGGGCGGGAAAGACCGCTGTGGGCCGGGCTTTGGCCGCCCGGCTGGGTGTTCCCTTCCTCGACAGCGATGCCGAGATCGAATCGGCGGCCAACATGACCATCCCCGAGATTTTCGAACGCGACGGTGAGCCGTTTTTTCGCGCCAAGGAAAGCCAGGTTATCGGGCGTCTGCTGGACGAGGAAAAAGGGATACTTTCGACCGGTGGCGGAGCCTTTCTGGCCGAGCAGAACCGCAAGATGATCACAGAGCGCGGCGTGTCTGTCTGGCTGCGTGCGGATCTGAACGTGTTGTGGAACCGGGTCAAACACAAGAACACGCGCCCGCTGCTTCGCACATCGGACCCCTTTGCGACTCTGCGCGCCTTGTATGAGGACCGCGTACCGGTTTATGCGCAGGCCGACCTGACGGCCAACTCCGACGGCGAAACCTCGATCGACAATATGGTGAACCGGGTACTGGCCGCTTTGGTCACGCGCCCAGATGTTTTGGAACCGAAATAATGCACCAAACCGTACATGTAGAACTGGGTGAACGATCCTACGACGTGGAAATCGGCCCCGATTTGCTGGCCCAGTCTGGTGCCCGGATTGCCCCGCTGTTGCACCGGTCCAGGGTTGCTGTTCTGACGGACGAAAACGTGGCGGATCTGCATCTGGACGCCTTGCGCGACGGGCTGGCGGCGGCCGGGATCGGGATGTCCTCGCTGGCTCTGCCCGCAGGCGAAGCCACCAAAAGCTGGCCGCAATTCGAACGCGCGGTCGAATGGCTCTTGGCTGAAAAGATCGAGCGTCGTGACGTCGTGGTGGCCCTCGGTGGCGGCGTCATCGGCGATCTGGCCGGATTCGCTGCGGCTGTGCTGCGGCGCGGGGTGCGGTTCGTTCAGATACCGACCTCGCTGCTGGCGCAGGTGGACAGTTCGGTGGGCGGCAAGACCGGGATCAATGCGCCGCAGGGCAAAAACCTGATCGGTGCCTTTCACCAGCCGTCTCTTGTTCTGGCCGATACCTCGGTTCTGGGTACGATGACCCGGCGCGACTTTCTGTCGGGCTACGGCGAGGTGGTGAAATACGGGCTGCTGGGTGATGCCGATTTCTTTGAATGGCTGGAAGCCAACGGACCGGATGTCTCGGTCGGAGATATGGCCGCGCGGGTGCGGGCTGTAACGCGTTCGGTTCAGATGAAGGCCGATATCGTCGCGCGCGACGAGACCGAGCAGGGCGACCGCGCATTGCTGAACCTTGGCCACACGTTCTGCCACGCGCTGGAAGCGGCAACCGGTTATTCCGACCGGCTGTTGCATGGTGAAGGCGTCGCCATTGGCTGCGCTCTGGCGTTCGAGTTGTCGTCGCGTCTGGGCCTGTGTTCGCAGGAAGACCCAAGCCGCGTGCGGGCGCATCTGCGCGCGATGGGGATGAAAACCGATCTGGCCGACATTCCCGGAGACCTGCCGGGTGCCGAGGCGCTGGTCGATCTCATGGCGCAGGACAAAAAAGTCATCGACGGCCAGTTGCGGTTCATTCTGGCCCGCGGAATCGGGCAGGCTTTTGTCACTTCAGACGTCCCGCGCGAGGCTGTTTTGTCGGTGCTCGAAGATGCGCTGGCAACGGTCTGATCACCGCCCGCGGATGACCATCAGTTCGCCGATATTTTCACGGGTGATATAGCCCACCATATGCCCGGCCCGCGTGCATACGGCAATGGCGGGGGCACCTTTGTGCAACCCGTCCAGCACTTTTTCCAACCCGCTGGTCAACGGTACTTGCGGGATATCGGTGACCATGATCGACGTTGCGGGGTCTGACCTCGGGTTCTCACCGGCCAGCGCCGCGAACAGCCGGTCGCGGGTGACGAAGCCCAGCAGTGCCCCGTCTGGACGCAACACCGGAAATTCGTGCTGCGTTGTATGAATGACGGCCTGAGCCGCGGTGGCGAGTGTGTCGTCGGGGGTCAGGGCGTGGAACTCGGTGATCATCGCGTCCCGCGCCAGAACGCGGCGGGCGACCGAACGCATGGCAACATCCTGACTTTCGGAACTGGCGGCAACAAAGACGAAAACGGCGATCAGAACCAGAATGGCATTACCGGTGCTCAATCCCCAGAAGCCGAAAGCCACGGCAACAGCCTGGCCGCTCATCGCAGCGACGCGTGTCGCCTTGACCCGATCCATTTTCAGGCAAAGCAGCGCGCGGAATACACGTCCGCCGTCCATGGGAAAGGCCGGGATCATATTGAAGGCGGCCAGCAACAGGTTCACATAGGCCAGGCGATTCAACAGGCTCGGTCCGGTGGAGTCGATCTGCGCCATCGTTTCCAGGGGCATCCCGGCCCCGAAGGCGACCAGAATGACCCAGATGACGATGTTGACGGCCGGTCCGGCCAGTGCCACCCAAACCTCCTGCATTGGTTTTTCCGGCATCCGTTCCAGCCGCGCCAGCCCGCCGATGGGTAAAAGGGTGATGTCGGGGGTTTTGATCCCGTAACGCCGCGCCATCAGCGCATGGCCGAACTCATGCGCGACAACGCAGGCGAACAGGGCCAGAACGAAGATCAGATTCTCGATCGCGGCGGGCAGCCCGCCACTGGAATAGGCGGCGAACCCGACCCAGGCCAGTAGCAGGAAAAAGGTGACATGGACCCTCAGTTCCGACCCCAATAGCCGGCCGAGTGAGAAGGACCATGTCATCATAAGTCTCCGTCTGGGTTAGAACGGAATCTCGTCGTCGTCGATTCCGCCGGATGCCGGGGCAGGGGCGCTGGACGAGCCGCCATAGGGGTCGCCGTAACCACCGCCGGCCTGACCGCCGCTGTAACCGCCCGACTGGCCGCCGCCATATCCGCCACCGCCGCCCTCGCCGCGGCTGTCCAGAAGCGTCAGCTCGCCCCGGTAGGGGCGTAGAACAACCTCGGTGGAGTACCGGTCTTGGCCGGACTGGTCCTGCCACTTGCGTGTCTCCAGCTGACCTTCGATGTAAACCTTGCTGCCCTTGCGCAGATATTGCTCGGCGATCCGCGCCAAAGGCTCCGAGAAGATCGCGACCGAGTGCCACTCGGTCCGCTCGCGACGCTCGCCGGTGTTGCGGTCTTTCCATGTCTCGGACGTGGCGATGCGCAGATTGCAAACCTTACCGCCGTTCTGGAACGACCGGACCTCGGGATCGCGGCCTAGATTTCCGACCAGAATGACCTTGTTGACTGAACCCGCCATGAATTTCCCCGTTATTGACTGACTTGAGTGCGCCCGAATCTGACGCTGTGTATCCATGCGACCCTATACGGCCTGCGTCATGGTTAAAACACAGTTGATGAATGCAACAGTGGGCAAGAAATCTCTCAGGTTCCGTTTACCAAGCTTTCATTATTAACTGAAATATTTATACTAAATCGGGTTCCTGAACGAGCGGGATTGGCATTAATGCGTTTTCTGGTTTGTTGTTTTTCTGTTCTGTGCTTTGTGCTGGTTTCGGTTCCCGTAACCGCCGACACGCTGTCCACAAAAAGCCGCAGGGACATTTTCCTCAAACAATCCAAGGTTTTGGATACGCGTGCAGCCACGCAGTATCGGGATTCCGAGCGGTTAAAACCCAAAACCTCTCAGCCCCAGTTCAGCAAACGCTATACCGGAAAGTACCGCGGGGAATATATGACACTGGCCCGTCAGGCGGCGCGCAAGCACAATGTGCCGGAGGAGTTGTTTCTGCGTCTGGTGCAACAGGAAAGCGGCTGGAATCCGCGCGCAAGGTCGCACAAAGGCGCCTTGGGACTGGCGCAGCTGATGCCCGGCACCGCCAGGCTATTGGGCGTGAACCCACATGACCCGAAGCAGAATCTGGAAGGCGGGGCCCGTTACCTGTCGTGGCAATACCGCAAGTTCAAATCCTGGCGTCTGGCACTAGCGGCCTACAACGCCGGACCGAAGGCGGTTGAAGAACATGGCGGCATCCCGCCTTACAAGGAAACTCAGAACTACGTCAAAGTGATCTGGGGCGGGTGAACCAGCGAGAGATCGAAAATAGAACCGGCGCTGAGGCCGGTTCTTTCTGACTGGATTTTACTCTGCCGCGATTTTGATCACCGGCTCCATCCGGGCCAGAATGTCCTCTGACAGATGGCACTTGATCTGATGCCCGTCCGCCAGCGTTTTCACTGGCGGAACGTCACGTTCACACAGCCCGCCGGGAACTTCGGATTTCCAGCGGCACCGCGTCTGGAACGGGCAGCCGGGCGGCGGGCTCATTGCGGACGGGATATCGCCTTCCAGAACAATGTGCTGCTTTTCGATGGACGTATCCGCGATGGGCACGGCGCTCAGCAAAGCTTCGGTATAGGGGTGATAGGGCGGCGCGAACACCTGATCCGTCGTCCCCAACTCGACCACGTGACCCAGATACATGACCATCACACGGTCGCTGAGATAGCGTACGATGGACAGGTCGTGGCTGATGAACAGCAGCGTCGTCTTATGTTCGCGCTGAATCTCCATCAGCAGATCAGTCACCGCCGCCTGCACCGACACGTCCAGCGCCGAGACCGGTTCATCCGCAACAACGATCCGCGCATCGCCGGCAAAGGCGCGCGCAATGCCGACACGCTGTTTCTGGCCCCCCGACAGTTGGCGCGGCATCCGCTCGGCAAAGGCGCGGGGCAGTTTCACCAGATCCAGCAGTTCCAGCATCCGCTTCTTGCGCTCGGCCTCGGAATTGCCGACGCCGAATATCTCAAGCGCCCGGATGATCTGGCGCCCCACGGTCATCGACGGATTCAGCGTGTCGAAGGGGTTCTGGAACACCATCTGAACCTCGCCAACCGTTTTGGCGTCGCGTTCTTCGATCGGCACCTGCTCGATATTCCGGTTGTCCAGAAGGATCTGCCCGTCAGTGGCCGTCTCCAGCCCCATCAAGACCTTGGCAAAGGTTGACTTGCCACAGCCGGATTCGCCCACAATGGCCAGCGTCTCGGATTCATGCGCCTCGAAACTTAGCGTTTCATTGGCTTTTACAACTTTCTTTTCGCCACCACCGAACAGGGCGTTCGCGGCCACTTCGTAATACTTCTTGAGGTTGTCCATCTTCAGAACGGTTCGTCCGATCTCGGCCTTGCCTTTCTGCTCGCCAACGGTGATCGGCGCGTTCCAGTCGATCTCCTTGAACTTCAGACAGCGCGTATGGTGCCGGTCATTGCCGGGGACGGCTTCCATCAGAATGTTCTGGGCATCACAGCGGCCTTCTTCGAAATAATCGCAGCGCGGGCCAAAATTACAGCCCGGTGGGCGCTCATGCGGCAAGGGGAAGTTGCCGGGAATGGCCACCAGCGGGCGCGCGTTCTTATCCGCACCAGGCAGGGGGATCGACCTGAACAAAGCCTGTGTATAGGGGTGCTGCATCTCGTCGAAGACATCATGGATCGAGCCGCGCTCGACCGCTTCGCCCGAATACATCACGCACAGCCGGTCGCATGTCTCAAGGACCAGACCCAGGTTATGCGAAATGAACAGCATCGAGGTGCCATACTTCTTGCCCAGATCCTTGACCAGTTCGACCACGGCGGCCTCAACCGTCACGTCCAGCGCGGTGGTCGGTTCATCCAGGATCAGCAAGGATGGCTTGGACATCAGCGCCATGGCAATCACGATGCGCTGCTGCTGGCCGCCCGACAATTGGTGCGGGAACGAATTCAGCATCCGCTCCGGGTCGGGCAGGCGTACATCGGTCACCACTTCCAGCGCGCGGGCATAGGCTTCTTCTGCGCCGACGCCTTCGTGGATCATCGGCACTTCCATCAGCTGTTTGCCGATCTTCATCGCCGGGTTCAGTGAGGCCATCGGCTCTTGATAGATCATCGCAATTTCGTTGCCGCGGATGTCGCGCAGCTCGTCCGAACTCATTTCGGACAGGTCGCGCCCCTTGAACTTGATGGTGCCGCCGACAATGCGGCCGTTCTTGCCAAGGTCCTGCATGACGCCAAGTGCAACGGTGGATTTGCCACACCCGGATTCACCCACCAGGCCGACCGCTTCGCCCGGCTGCACGCTGACCGAGAAATCCATCACGGCGGGAATTTCCCGCAGGCGGGTAAAGAATGAAATTGACAGCTTGTCGATCTCCAGGATCGGGCCATCATAATCCGCCAGTTTGTTCATCTTGCTTACTCCTCGCGAGAGTCAGGGGATCCCCTTCATCTGGCTAAAAATACCTCGGGGGTCCGGGGGCAGAGCCCCCGGCCTTGATCACATCAGTCCTTCAGACTTTCTTCGCGCAGACCATCCGCCAGCAGGTTCAGACCAAGAACCAGCGACAGCAGCGCCAGCGCGGGCGGAAGGGCGGGGTGCAGATAGATCGACAGCAGCTTGCGCCCCTCGTTGATCGTGGACCCCCAGTCCGGGCTTTCCGGCGGCAGGCCCAGCCCGAAGAAACCCAGGGTTCCCAGCAGGATCGTGGTATAGCCGATGCGCAGACAGAAATCGACGATCAGCGGACCGCGCGCATTGGGCAGAATCTCCCACAGCATGATATACCAGGGACCTTCGCCGCGGGTCTGCGCCGCCGCCACATAGTCGCGTGTTTTGATGTCCAGCGCCAGCCCCCGCACGATACGGAACACGGTGGGAGAGTTCACGAAGACCACCGAGACGAACACCACAAGGATACCGCCGGGAATATCGAACAGGTCCAGAAACGTGGGCAGACCCCAGATCCGGTAGGTATCGGTTTCGATGATGTAACCTCCGGTCGAGATCAGCGACAGATACAGCCACAGCGCGATGCCCAGAACCCCGATCAGCAGCGGTGTGCGGAAGCTCGGCCTTGTGTAAAAACGCGAGTTCAGCAGGACGCCCAGAAACAGGATCGGGAACACGAACAATACCGCCGCCATATAGTTCGGCACTCCGGTCGCCACGATTTCCGGCGTGACCAGCAGGTAGAACAGCAGGATCACGGGGAAGGCCAGGATCAGGTTCGCAAGGAAGGACAGGAACGTATCCAGGCGACCACCGTAATACCCGGCAGGCAGGCCCAGCGTAATGCCGACCATAAAGGCGAACATGGTTGCCAGCGGGGCGATCTGCACCACGATCCACGCGCCCTTGACCATCCGGCTGAACACGTCGCGGGCCAGGTTGTCGCCGCCCAGCAGGTACCAGGCATATTCGCCTTCTTCGATATTGGGAACGGGGGTTCCCGGCACCTTGTTCTTCATGCCCGAAATCTGGGACAGAGGATCATGGGTCACGATCAGGTCCAGTGCGCCAAAGATACCGGTGAACACCCAGAACATAACAAGGCCAAATCCGATCATGCCGATGGGGCTGTCGAAGAGTTTCCCGTACAGCCCCAGCTTGCGTTTGAACGCAATCGACATGGCGAACAGGATGATCAGCGACAGCCAGACAGGTAGGAACTGCTGCGCAACCGCGCCGATGATGCCGGCGCTGGTTCCAAGAAGGATGCCAAGCACCAGATAGGCCAACACAAGAGCGACACAGGCGAAAAAACTGTAGCGCAATGCCGTTTGCGTCAAACCGCGCAAGCCCGAGCCTGAGCTTATGGTGCCGTCCAGATTGACGCTCACCGGGGTTTCAGGCAGCAGGATGCTGCCAAGGATCCACACGATGATCGAAATTACCAGCGCCGCCAGCGCGATCATCAGCAGGGGGTTCAGTAAGGCGATAGAGCCGGTCCAGCTAAGAGGTTCCATGATCTATCTCCCTTACGAAATGCGGATGCGCGGGTTGAGGTAGACATAGCCGATATCCGAGATCAGCTGCGTCACCAGCACGACAAAGACCGACACGACCGAGATCGCCAGCAGCAGCTGGATGTCGTTGTTGCCCGCCGCCTGTACCAGCGCCCAGCCAAAGCCCTTGTAGTTGAACAGGGTCTCGACGATCACAACGCCGTTCAACAACCACGGGAATTGCAGCATGATGACGGTGAACGGTGCGATCAGCGCATTGCGCAGCGCGTGTTTCATCACAATGTTCGGGAACGAGACACCTTTCAGGCGCGCGGTTCGGATATATTGCGCGGTCATCACCTCGGTCATCGACGCGCGGGTCATGCGGGCGATATAGCCCATGCCATAAAGCGCGATGGTCAGGACCGGCAGAAAGAAGTTCTCGAATGTCGGGTTCTCCATCGCCTGGGTCGCGGTTCCCTTGAACCATTTGAGGCCCACGGCTGACGAGGTGAAGATGGCGATGAATATAACGCCCGACACATATTCCGGTGTCGCCGTCGTGGTGATTGCGAAGGTCGACAGGGTTCGGTCGGTGGCCGATCCCTCTTTCATGCCCGCCAGAATTCCAAGGATCAATGCCGAAGGGACCATCAGCAACATCACCCAGAACATCAGCCGCCCGGTCAGAGACAGCCGGTTGCCGACAACGGTCGAGACTTCTTCCTTGAAGACGGTGGAATAGCCCCAATAGCCCTGGAGAATGCCACAGAATCTGGGCGATTCCTCGGCTGTTTTGCCCGGCAGAATGCATCTGCCCTGAACAGTGCCGTCCTCGTTGGTATGCCGATAGGACGGCAGAACGCCCAGCCACTCGCCGTATTTGACCGGCGTCGGCTGCAGGTAACCGCCTTTTGCAAGGAAGCTTTCGACCTGCTCATCCGACATGCGGAAGTTGCCCTGCGTTTTGGCAAGCTTTTCGAGGTTTGGATAAAGATTGGTGAGGAAAAAGACCAAGAATGTCAGACACAATGCTGTCACGAGCATGATGCCGACACGCTTTAGTATGAATAGTCCCATGTTAGCCCCTGTTGGTAGGCTAGCGCGATTTCCATTCCGGTCCGCGCCTCGCTGTTTTTTGAATCGTCACGCATCGGACGAAAAAGCCGCACCCGGGGGCGCGGCTCTTGTTGGTTCAATTCAGGACAGGACGCCGAATTTGTAGATTTGCGGCAGGTCCGCGATGTGCTTTTCGACCCCCACCAGATTGTCGCGGTGGTGGCGCATGGCCGTACGCCAATACGGCTGAATGGTCACACCTTCGTCGATCATGATGGCCTGAAGCTTGGCCATCACTTCGCGACGCTTGTCGACATCCGCGATCGAGTTCGCTTCGGCCAGCAGAGCATCGAATTCGTCGTTGGCGAAACCGGACTCGTTCCATGCGACGCCCGACTTGTAGGCCAGTGCCAGAACCTGCGTACCCAGCGGCCGGTGGTTCCAGTTGGTCGACGAGAAGGCGTATTTGGTCCAGTCGTTCCAGAATGTCGATCCCGGCAGAACCGTGTGGCGGGCCTTGATGCCAGCGTCGTTCAGCTGGGCGACAACCGCCGCAGTGGTGTTCCGGCGCCAGTCATCGTCAATCGACTGAACTTCGTGCTCAAAATCACCCATTCCGGCCTCGTCCATCAGGGCTTTTGCGCCTGCCGGGTCATACGGAATGCGCGTCACGGCCGAGTCGAACTCGGGGTGCATCGGGCCGACATGGCAGTTTTCGGCAGGAATACCGTAACCGGACATGCCCAGCTCCAGGCAGACTTCGTTGTCGACGGCCATGGCAAGGGCCTGACGGACCTTCTTGTCGCCATAGATCTTGTTGCCGTCGGCATCTTCGGCCAGCTGGTTCGGGCGGATCACGATGGTGAACCCGGACGGGATTTCCGAACGGGTCAGGCCGATACCGTCGAAGATATCGACGAATTCGCCAACCGACTCCCAGTTCATGTCGATTTCTTCGGCCTCATACGCGGCCAGGAACGCCGCAGGATCGGTGCCGTAGTCAATGAATTCGATCCGGTCGACATAGCCGCCCTTGCCAGCGGCATAGCCCCACCACTCGTGGCCTTCGTTGCGCACCAGCACACCTTTGACGCCGACCTCGTGGCTTTCGGGCAGCATAAAGCCCGTGCCGATCGGATTGGCCAGCATATTGGCGGGGTCGTGGCTGCTGTGGACAATCGCGGCCGGATAGTCGGCCATGCCGGGGATGATGGTGATGTCCGGCGACTGGCATTTCAGCTTGACGGTGTGCGGGTCCACGACAGTGATCGCGCCATCAGCGGCTTTCTGGGTGTCGGCATCAACCAGCGACGTCATACGGGACGCCATCGAGTTGCCTTCGACCGTTGCATCACACCACATGGTGATGTTGCGCGCGACGTCCTCGGCGGTGAAATCGTCACCGTTGTTCCACTTGACCCCCTTGCGGACGTTCAGCGTGTGCTCGGTCGCGTCGGCGTTCGATTCCCAGCCTTCCAGCAGCATGGGCTTGAACGTACCGTCGTTGTTATATTCGACCAGATATTCCAGCCAGCCCGCGGTGAAGGTCGCGATCTGGGTCCAGTCATAGGTGCGTGGATCTTTCAGGGCGCGCACTTCCATCTGGTAACGGATGGTGCCGCCACGCGGTACTTCGTCGGCCTTTGCAGGTGACTGAAGACCGATCATTCCGTAGGCCGCGGGAACGGCCACGCCCAATGCGGTAGCGCGGGCAAGAAACTCGCGCCGGCTCAGTTTACCGTCCCGATACTCCTGAGCGTGCATCTCGGCAGCCCAGTGGATCGGTTTTCCGGTCATGGTTTGATTTTTCATTAATGTCTCTCCCTGTGACACAGTATTTTTTTGAAGAAGTTCTGAACTGCTCAGGCCGGCAGCGGCCCGGTTTGCAGGTTCACGGGTTTTCTTGTTTTGGATTCTGACATCCCCATGGGTTCATTCCGCCCCAGAAATCTGGTCAGGTCAATGTTCGAAATCGTCATTCATGATACAAAAACGACATATGCGGGCGGCGGCGCCCGATATCAGCCGGACAGATGAGGGGCGAGTTCCGTCTGTTACCACGCTTCCCGGTCCTGGATTCGCACCCCCGTGACCGGCTTGCGTAGCTGTGGGCACATTACTTGAGAAGCTTCAGGTATCATTTTGAGAAATCTATCCGAATCCAATTTTTCATCCGGGCGCGGAACCATGTGCGCTGTCGCTTGGCGAACTGGCGCGTTGCAATTGTCGCGCGCTCGGTGGCCTCGGCCAGCGTCATGCGCCCGTCGAGATAGGCCATCAATTCGGGAACACCGATGGCCTTGAAGGCCGGAAGCGACGGATCGAACAGATGGCACATGGCCTCGACCTCGTGCAATGCGCCGGTGTCCAACATCTGATCGAACCGCCGCGAGATACGATCCAGAAGCCACTGTTTATCCACGTCAAAGACAATCGGCACGGTGTCCGCCAGATCCAGAACCGGAGGAGGGGTCTCGGCCTGCCATTCGGTCAGGCTGCGCCCTGTGGCCACCTGAACCTCCCACGCGCGCTGAACGCGGGCACGGTTGTCGGTGTCGATCCGCTCAAGCGTGGCGGCATCCACCCCGTTAATCAGCGTGGGCAGGTCCAGCCGGTCGGCATCAGCACGGACATCGGGCGGCGTGGCGGGAATATCCGCCATCCCCTCGGTCAGGGCGGAAAAATACAGCCCCGTGCCACCGACGATGATCGGGCGCTGCCCGCCGGACAGCAGCGGCTTGACCTCGCGCAGCCAGTGACCGGTGGAAAAATCCTGATCAAAGGCAATGTGCCCATACAGAAGATGCGGCGCGCGGGCTTCTTCCTCGACCGACGGGCGGGCCGATATCACCCGCCAGCAATCGTAAACCTGGCTGGCATCCGCGTTGACGATGACACCGCCGAAACGTTCAGCGATCTCAAGGGCAAGCGCCGATTTGCCCGAGGCTGTCGGCCCGGCAATCAGAACGGGTTTGTTTTCGGGGATAGGGGGCAGTTGATCCCAGATTTGCGGTGATTTTGCGTTGGCCATCCAGGCGTGCCTTATTCCTTAGCATCCGCATTGAACCTGCGGAGTTTTTGCTTCATTTTGCGCCGGAAAATAAACCCGTGCCAGCCCGGAGCGCAACATGAGCCTTTCCCCGACAACAGACACCGCAGAAACCCCCAAGACCAAGTATAACCGCGTGATGCTGAAAATCTCAGGCGAGGCGCTGATGGGGGATCAGGGGTTCGGCCTGCACCCGCCCACCGTTCAGCGCATCGCGCAAGAGGTCAAGTCGGTGCACGATCTGGGCGTCGAGATCTGTATGGTCATCGGCGGCGGCAACATCTTTCGCGGCCTAAGCGGTTCGGCGCAGGGGATGGAGCGGACGACGGCAGACTATATGGGCATGCTGGCCACGGTCATGAACGCGCTGGGGATGCAGTCCGCCTTGGAAGAAATCGGGGTGTTCACCCGTGTGATTTCAGCCATTCGGATGGATGAGGTCTGCGAGCCCTATATCCGCCGCCGTGCGGTGCGCCACCTTGAAAAGAAACGGGTTTGCATCTTTGCCGCCGGAACCGGCAACCCGTATTTCACCACCGATACTGCCGCGACCCTGCGCGCCAACGAAATGGCCTGCGAAGCGATTTTCATGGGCAAGAACGGTGTGGACGGCGTTTATGACAAAGACCCGCAGGTCCATGCGGATGCGGTCCGCTACGACTCGGTCAGCTATGACGACGTGCTGGCCAAGCGCCTGCGGGTCATGGATGCGTCGGCCATTGCCCTGGCGCGCGACAACAATCTGCCCCTGATCGTGTTTGGACTGGACGAACCCGGCGGCTTCCGCGGTATTCTGGCGGGTGAGGGCACCTATACCAAGGTTCAGGGATAGGCGACCGAAACAAGGCGTCAAAAGCCGGGCCGCTGCGACCGGCTTTTTCATGTCTGGCCCGCTGCGATGCGCTTGACGCAGGCGCATGTGCTGGGCACTTTGGCCGGGTTCCTGCGCAGGCGCTGCGCAAGGGGCTGCGGGATTCGCCGAATACCCGCTGGGCTGGAAGACCTGCCATGGTTTCAGAGGGTTCCGAAATCATGCTCGGGCACCTCTTGGATTGACGAGCATGACGAAGGAGGCATATGCCATGAGCGCTCTGGATCTGAACTACGTACGGTCGCAATTTCCGGCCTTTGCCGAGCCCAGCCTGCAAGGTCAGGCATTTTTCGAAAACGCTGGCGGTTCATACACCTGCAAGCCCGTTCTGGATCGCCTGACGCGGTTCTACACCCAGCGCAAGGTTCAGCCCTATGGCCCCTATGACGCCAGCCGTCTGGGTGGTGAAGAGATGGACGAAGCGCGCGCCCGGATGGCCGGAATACTGGGCGTGGACGCCGATGAGTTGAGCTTTGGGCCATCGACCACGCAAAACACATATGTTTTGGCGCAGGCTTTTCGTCAGTGGATGAAGCCGGGCGAAGCGATTGTGGTCACCAATCAGGATCACGAGGCCAATTCCGGGCCCTGGCGGCGTCTGGCGGCGGACGGTATCGAAATCCGGGATTGGCAGATCGACCCGGAAACAGGTTCGCTGAACCCAATGGATCTGGAAAACATGTTGGACGAGAAGGTGCGTCTGGTTTGTTTTCCGCATTGCTCGAATGTGATCGGTGAAATCAACCCGGTGACCGAAATAACCGCGATTGCCCATGCAGCCGGGGCGTTTGTCTGTGTAGACGGCGTTTCCTATGCCCCGCACGGGTTTCCGAATGTGGGGCACCTGGGGCCGGATATCTATTTGTTTTCCGCATATAAGACCTATGGCCCGCATCAGGGCTGCATGGTGATCCGTCGGTCGCTTGGGGATTTGCTGCCGAACCAGGCGCATTATTTCAATGCCGAGTCTCTGTACAAGCGGTTCACCCCAGCCGGGCCGGACCACGCGCAGATCGCAGCCAGCGCCGGAATGGCAGACTATGTCGATGCGCTGTGCGATCATCACGGCGGGCCACAGACGGGCACGACAGAGCGCGGGGCGTTTGTTCATGATCTGATGCGCGGGCATGAGGTATCCTTGCTGCAGCCCGTGCTGGACGCGGTAAAGGATCGCAACGCGGTTCGTCTGATCGGCACGTCCGAGGCCGAGCGCCGCGCGCCAACCGTGGCTCTGGCTCTGAACAGGAATGCCGAAGCGGTCGCGGCTGAACTCGCCCCACATGGGATCATGGCGGGTGGCGGTGACTTTTACGCCGTTCGCCCATTACAGGCGATGGGCGTGGATCCGGAACATGGTGTATTGCGGGTCAGCTTCACGCATTACACATCGCAGCAGGAAATTGATCAGCTTTTGAACGCATTAGACGCCGTTTTGTGATCCGGTTTCCGCCCTGCTTCGTAAACCGAAGAAAACAGCAGGGCGATCATGGACAGCGAGCGGTCTCCAATCATTATGTGGTTCCGGCGGGATTTGCGCCTGTCGGACCACCCGGCCTTGTGCGCGGCGGCCGCAACTGGCCGGCCGGTTATTCCGGTCTTTATTCTGGATGACATTGCAGAGTCACTTGGTGCCGCACCAAAATGGCGTCTTGGACTTGGGATTGAGACATTTGCCAGTCAGCTGCGCCAGTCCGGCAGTCGCCTGACCCTGCGGCGCGGGAATGCATTGTCCGTGCTTCGGTCCCTGATCGCCGAAACCGGTGCAACCGCCGTTTACTGGTCTCGCGCTTATGATCCGGGGTCAATCGCCCGGGACACGCTGATCAAATCGGAACTGTCCCGTCAGGGCGTTCAGGTGCAGTCATATCCGGGTCATCTGCTGTTCGAACCCTGGACCGTCGCCACCAAATCGGATCAGCCCTTTCGCGTTTTCACGCCGATGTGGCGGGCTGTACAGGGCCGGGACGTTGGCACGCCTTTGGCCGATCCTCCGCGTATTGCGGCACCGGCTCAGTGGCCGCAGTCCGATGATCCTGACACATGGAAACTGGGGGCCGCGATGAACCGTGGTGCCGCCGTCGTTTCCCGCTATGTACGCCCGGGCGAGCCTGCGGCCTTTGACGCTCTGTATCAGTTTCTGGATCGCATCGACGACTACGCGGCCGACAAGGACCGGCTGGATCTGGATGGAACGTCGGAGCTTTCGGACTATCTGTCGTTGGGAGAGATCAGCCCGCGCAGCATTTGGCACGCGGTTCAGCGGGCGGCAATGAACGGATCCGAGGGGACCGGGGTGTATCTGCGTCAACTCGTCTGGCGCGAGTTTGCCTATCACCTCATGTACCACACGCCGCACCTGCTGAACGGCAACTGGAAGCCGGAATGGGATGCATTTCCGTGGAACGGGAACGCGGATCATCCGAATGTCCTTGCGTGGAAGCAGGCCAGAACCGGGGTTCCCGCAGTCGATGCCGGGCTGCGGCAGATGTATGTGACCGGGCGGATGCATAACCGGGCGCGCATGATTGTCGCGAGCTATCTGACCAAACACCTAGTGACCCACTGGAAAATCGGCATGGACTGGTTTGCCGATTGCCTGATTGATTGGGACCCTGCCGCAAACGCGATGGGCTGGCAGTGGGTCGCGGGGTCGGGGCCTGATGCCGCACCGTTCTTTCGCATTTTCAACCCGCAGACCCAGCAGGAGAAGTTCGATCCAAACTCGGATTACCTGAACCGATGGATCGCCGAAGGCCAGGCCGACCCAGCGCCGACGGCGCGGGCCTATTTCGACGCCGTACCGCGTTCATGGGGCCTGAACCGCCACGCGCCATACCCTGCGCCCGTGGTCGGCCTGGCCGCAGGAAGGGCGCGCGCACTGGCGGCTTATGAAAGCCGAAAAACCCAGTAAGGAACTGAAAACTTGCCAGAAACACAAACTCGTCCTAGCCTTAACCAACAGCCGCATAGGGGAGAGCGGATGATCCTGACGACGACAGAAGGGCAAAAAGACCTGCCCAGATACTTTGTTCAAGTCTTCAAGATGCTGAACCGGATGCAATCCGGCCGATTGGACATCGCACTGCCGGATGGCCGGGTGTTCCGGTCCGAAGGCGCCAGGCCGGGTCCAGTCGCCCGGGTCGATATTCACGACCCTGATGTCTTTGCGCGTCTGGTACGGGAAGGTGAATTGGGCTTCTCGGATGCTTATCTGGAAGGGGATTGGAGCACACCGGACCTGCGTTCCTTCATGGATCTGGTGCATTTGGGTACGGAAACCGTTTACGACGATTTCACCGGAAAGTTTCTGGTCCAGGCCTATGAAAGACTGCGGTTCTGGCTGCATCGCAACAACCGAAGGCAAGCCAAGAAAAACATCTCGTACCATTACGATTTAGGTAATGATTTCTATAGCTTGTGGCTGGACGATACGATGACCTACTCCAGCGCTTTGTTTAAAACCGGGCAGGAAAGTCTGGAAAAGGCGCAAACGGCGAAATATGCCAGCCTTGTCGACGAAATGGGTGCCAGACCGGGCGACCACATATTGGAGATCGGCTGTGGCTGGGGTGGTTTCGCAGAATATGCCGCGAAAGAGCGTGGCCTTCGGGTCACAGGTCTGACCATCAGTCGGGAGCAGTTGAACTTTGCCCGGCAGAGAATTGAAAAGGCAGGGCTTTCCGAAATGGTTGAGCTGAAGTTGCAGGATTACCGGGACGAGCAGGGACAGTATGACGGCATCGCCTCGATCGAGATGTTCGAGGCCGTCGGTCAGAAATACTGGCCGATCTATTTCGATACGGTCCGGGACCGCCTGAAACCCGGTGCGCAAGCCACGCTGCAAATCATCACCGTTGCCGACCACAGGTGGGACATTTACAAGAACGGCGTTGATTTCATTCAGAAATATATCTTCCCGGGCGGGATGTTACCTGCACCGTCGATCCTGAAACAGCAGGTCACGCAGGCGGGCTTGAAGGTTGTGAAATCAAGGGAATTCGGCAAAAGCTATGATCTGACGCTGCGCCGTTGGTACGAGACCTTCAACGACAAGTGGGACGAAATTTCCGAATTGGGCTTTGACGAGCGTTTCCGCCGCATGTGGAATTATTATTTGACCGCCTGCGGCGCAGCCTTTGACACCGGCAACTGCGATGTGACACAGATCACTGTAGCAAAACCCAGTTAACAAACGGAAATTTCGAATGCCCAGTGCCTCGCGTCTCGTTGCTGCTCTTTGTCTGGCGGTGGTGGCCTTTCTGGTCTCGAGCATGATCATCAACAACGGGGAAGAGGGCAAGGATTACGGCTGGTTCACCTATGTGAACATGTTGATTGCGGTTGCCTGCGGCTGGAAAATCATGGGCAAACGGGCTGGCCGCGGCTGGACCGCGGCCGTCAATAACGGTCTGACCGGTATCGCGTCGCTGGTGTTCTGGGCGCTGTTCGTGCAGGGCTGCTATGAGATGTTTCGTCTCGCCATGCGTCACCGCTATGACGGACCGTTCGAGGCGTTGCTGGCTATTTTTCAGATCAGCGTCGATTACGGCAGGCTGCTTCTGGTGCCGGAAATCCTGTGGACATTGGCAATCGGAGCACTTATCGCGGGCCTAGCCACTGAAGAAGCCAGTCGCCGCTGGCGGTAAACCCGGAAATCAATACGAGACCTCATTCCGTGTCCGATCTCTTTTTTTACGGCACGCTCAGGCATCAGCCGTTGCTGGAACTGGTGCTGGGCCGACCGTTTTCCCAACTGTCCGTTTCGCAGGCGTCTTTGCCGGATCATGCCGTCTATGGGGTAAAGGGGCAGGCCTTTCCCATGATTGTACAACAACCTGGGGGTTTGGCCGACGGATTGTTGGTGCGCTACCTTAGCGCGGAAGACCTTGAACGGCTGACCTATTATGAAGGTGGGTTCGATTATGACCTCAGCCCGCAATTGGTGGATCTGGCCGACGGTTCAAGGGCCAACGCGCGGGTGTTTTACCCCGAGCCGGGCTTGTGGACACCGGGCGCGCCCTGGTCGTTGCAGGAATGGGCCGACGCGTGGGGCGAATTGACGTTGCTGGCCGCGCAAGAAGTGATGGCCTATTTCGGCAAGGTTGATGTAGCGACGATCGCCCGCAGTTTTCCGTCGATCCGCACCCGGGCCTGGGCCAAGATTGCCGCGCGTCAACGCAGAACGGCGGAAGGCCGCGACGCAACCGGTGACGTCATCGTTCATCGTCACACACGCGCCTATATCGACTATTTCGGTATGGAAGAAATAGAATTGCAGCACCGTCGAAATGACGGTTCGATGGGGCCGGTTCTGAACCGCAACGGGTTGCTTCAGGGCAGCGCCGTGGTTGTCCTGCTTTATGATCCGGCACGCGATACGGTGTTGCTGGTCGAACAGTTCCGCCCGCCGGTGTTTCTGATCGAAGACCCCGAGCCCTGGATGTGGGAACCCGTGGCCGGCATGATCGACCCCGGTGAAACGCCGGAACAGGCCGCACGCCGCGAAACGCAGGAAGAGGCGCAGGTGGTGCTGGACGGGCTGGAATATGCGGGTGGCGCATATTCGTCCAGCGGGTCTTCGACCGAGTATGTTCACCTCTATGTCGGGCTGGCCGACCTGACCCACACCATCGACAATGGCGGGCTGGCGTCGGAGGGCGAGGACATCCGCACCCGCATTCTGCCCTTTCCGGAATTTATGGACAGGGTCGACAACCACCAGTTCAAGGATTTGCCGCTGTTGTCTCTGGCCCATTGGCTGGCCCGTCACCGCGAGCGACTGCGCGCATAGCTATCGCCGCTTGTGGTTGTCGCACGGCAACTGTAAATCTTCGTTGATATGTAATGAAATGAGGGCGCCATGCGCATTGCACGAGACCTTGCCGACGCAGTAGGAAAAACCCCGTTGATCCGGTTGCGCCGCATCAGTGAAGAGACCGGGTGCGAAATACTCGGCAAGGCCGAATTCATGAATCCGGGCCAGTCGGTCAAGGATCGCGCGGCGCTGTATATCATCCGTGACGCGGTCGCGCGCGGCGACCTCAAACCGGGCGGGACGATTGTCGAAGGCACTGCGGGCAACACCGGCATCGGTCTGGCGCTTGTGGGCGCGTCGATGGGGTTCAAGACGGTGATTGTGATCCCCGAAACCCAGTCCGAAGAGAAAAAGGACATGCTGCGTCTGGCAGGCGCGCAATTGGTGCAGGTTCCGGCCGCGCCGTACCGCAACCCCAACAATTTTGTGCATTATTCCCGCCGTCTGGCCGAGGAACTGGCGCAAACCGAACCAAATGGCGCGATCTGGGCCAACCAGTTCGACAATGTCGCCAACCGGCAGGCCCATGTCGAAACCACCGGTCCAGAGATCTGGGAACAGACCGGCGGCAAGGTCGACGGGTTCGTCAGCGCCGTAGGCTCGGGCGGCACACTGGCCGGTGTGGCCGATGCGCTGCAGCCCAAGGGCGTCAAGATCGCTCTGGTCGATCCGATGGGAGCGGGGCTTTATTCCTACTACACCACCGGCGAGATCGCGATGGAGGGCAGCTCGATCGCCGAAGGTATCGGGCAGGTGCGCATCACCAAGAACCTGGAAGGGTTCACGCCGGACTTTTCCTACCAGATGACCGATAACGAGGCGCTGCCCTATATCTTTGACCTGCTGCGCGACGAGGGGCTGGTGATGGGCGGTTCGACCGCGATCAACATGGCGGGCGCGGTGCGACTGGCCAAGGATTTGGGGCCGGGTCATACCATCGTGACGATCCTGTGCGACTATGGCACGCGCTATCAGTCCAAGCTGTTCAACCCGGAATTCCTGCGCGAAAAAGAATTGCCGGTGCCGGATTGGATGACCGAAGCCCCACGCAGCATTCCCGGCGTATTCGAGGACGTGTGATGCTGCGGCAGGTCCGCCTGTTCCTTGCCCTTGTCTCGGTTTGCCTCGCCATACTGGGCGGCCCCGCCGTTGCCCAGCTGACGGATCGGCAAAGCGAGTATTACCAGGGCTGGATCAAAACGGCGGACCGGGCCGAACAAGAGATTGAGGCCGACCGGACCTCGAACGCGGCCCTCGAAAACCTGCGATCCGAAATCCATAAGTACCGCGAAGATTTCAACAGGGCACGCTCGGCGAATACCGACCGTATCCAGACGCTAGATGCGCAGATCAAGGCATTGGGTCCGCCACCCGAAGGCGACGCGACCGAACCTGAAGAAATCGCGGATTTGCGTACGCATCTGGAGAAACAGCTCAACAGTCTGCAGGTTCCGCAAATTATCTCGGAAGAAGCCTTCAGCCGTGCCAACGGGCTGATCAGTGAGATTGACCAACTCCTGCGCGACCGGCAAACGAAAGAGCTGCTGGAGCGCGGACCTTCGCCGCTGAACCCGGTTTACTGGGGGCCTGCCTGGATCGACCTTGTCGATGCCGTGCGCGGGCTGTTCAGCGAAGCGTCGCAGAATCTGAAAGCAAACGTGGTTCAGACCCGCCTGCGCGATCGTGGTCTGGGTATCCTCTTTCTGACCTTCGCCGCGGGTGTGTTGCTGTTTTACGGGCGTTATTGGTCCGAAACAGCTGGCAATTACCTGCGAAATCTGGGCGGGCGGGGCAGCGGCGTATGGACGTTCCTTGTGTCGCTGCTGCGGATTCTTTTGCCATGGCTTGGCGTTTGGGCGCTGGTTCAGGCTATTGTCATGACCGGTCTTTTGGGCCTGCGCGGAACCTTGTTGATCCAGAACGTTCCCTACTGGGCCGCGCTGGTCCTGTATTACGACTGGATCGGGCGTCAAATTCAGGTCTCGCAGGCGGCGCAGGGCTATAACCGTATATCGCGCAAGAACATCACCAAGTTGCGGGTTTATCTCGATATCCTGGCGGCCTTCCTGATCGTGTACGAATTCGGTCTTCTGTTCGATCAGATTGAAAATCTTTCCGATGCCACCCGGGCCGTGATCAGCTTTCCGGTGGTCGTCGGGACTGCGTTTCTGTTGCTGCGCATCCGCAGGATAAGAGCCAATGAACCGGCGGCTGATGACGCGGAAGCAAACGGAACGCCGCGTGTTTCCGGCCTGACGCAAATTGTCGAATTCCTGCGCAAGGCGTTGTTCCTTTTGGGGATGATCAGCCCGGTTCTGGCGGCGGTCGGATTCACCAACGCGGCCGAGGCGATCGTATTTCCCGCCGTGAAAACGCTGGTCCTGTTTGCCGCTCTGGCAATCTTCCATCGCTTCATCACCTCGGTTTACGGCTGGATCAGCGGGCAGGGCGAAGCTGCACGGGATTCTCTGTTTTCCGTTCTGGCCGGGTTCGCCATTGCCATCCTGATGCTGCCGGTGCTGGCGCTGTACTGGGGCGCGCGCGAAACGGATTTGATGGAAGCCTGGTCGCGTCTGCTGCTGGGTTTCGATATTGGCGGAGTCACGATCTCGCCCAGCAATTTCATCACCTTCCTGATCGTGTTCGTGATCGGCTATGGCTTGACACGATTGCTGCAAAGTGGGTTGAGAAGTTCACTGTTGCCCAAGACCAGCATCGATCCCGGTGGGCAGAACGCCATCGTATCCGGGACCGGCTATGTCGGCATTTTCCTGGCCGCGCTGGTCGCGATCATGATCGCAGGTTTTGACCTGTCCTCGCTGGCGATTGTCGCGGGGGCACTGTCGGTCGGGATCGGGTTTGGCTTGCAGACAATCGTTTCGAATTTCGTTTCGGGGATCATCCTGCTGGTCGAACGTCCGATCTCAAAAGGGGACTGGATCGATGTGAACGGGATGATGGGCTATGTCCGCGACATCTCGGTCCGCTCGACGCGGATCGAGACTTTTGACCGGACCGACGTGATCGTTCCCAATTCGGACCTGATCAGCGGAGTGGTCACGAACTATACCCGCGGCAACACAATCGGGCGGGTCATCGTACCGGTGGGTGTGGCCTATGGAACCGACACCCGTGTGGTGGAGAAGATACTCGGCGAAGTCGCCAATGCGCACCCGATGGTTCTGGCAAATCCGGCGCCCAGCGTTGTGTTTCAGGGGTTCGGAGCGGATTCTCTGGATTTCGAGATTCGCGCCATCCTGCGCGATGTGAACTGGGCCCTGTCGGTCAAGTCCGACATGAATCACGAGATCAACCGCCGCTTTACCGAAGAGGGTATCGAAATCCCCTTCGCGCAGCGCGATATCTGGCTGCGTAACCCCGAAACCCTTCGGGGATCGCCCCCTGTGCCACCGTCGCCACCAAAGGCGGAAACTGAAACGCCTCCTGCAAAACGGTCAGAAACCAAGCCGGTCGACATGACCGAGGCGGACCTGTCCGATGGCGAAGCGGATGATATCTAGCCGCCCCTGCATCGCGGTGGCAGAAGGTTGAATTTTCGCCTTATTCGCCCCTTGCAAATCCTCCGGCGATGGTCCAAATATCGCCGGCACGGAGAGGTGGCCGAGTGGTCGAAGGCGCACGCCTGGAAAGTGTGTAGGCGGGAAACCGTCTCCAGGGTTCGAATCCCTGTCTCTCCGCCATCCATTCCCGGTTTCAGCAAGATGTTTGTTCGGGCACTGAGCCAGCCCGGCGCGGTCAAGTGTCGCGCGGGATTGTGACAGCCAAAGTGATGGCGTCCTTGCGGGCAATGCTCTGACCATCTGATCAATGCCGCAGGAAGGGCCAATTGCTGCCATATCCGGGGTGCAAAACTCTGGCCCAACGAAGTCGATCGGAACAAAGACCAGCTGTGGTGCCAATTGATGTGTCGCATGGGTAACTACCCCTCGAAAACTGGCGTTTGCCAATTAGCGAACACTGATTGTTGGGATATCAAGTTCTGCAACCAGACGTTAAACGAAAAACAACAGAAGCGTGTCCGCAAGGCCAGAACCCGGAGCGCTGAAAAATGAGCAGAAAAATCGCGTTCGGAGGTTCAATGTTACTGTCTGTGGTCGTCCCGTGCATGAACGAGGAGGAATCTATTCCTCTTCTTGTCGGGCGTCTGATTGCGGCGACCGAGGCCTGGCGCGACCAGTCCGAGATTATTCTGGTCGATGACGGCTCGACGGATGGAACGTGGGACGCGATCTGCAAGCAGTGCAACGAACATCCCGCGCTGCGTGGGTTGAAACTGTCGATGAACCGCGGCCATCAGGTGGCTCTGACAGCAGGGCTGATGGCGGCCAAAGGCAACCGCATTTTCATGCTGGACGCGGATTTGCAGGACCCGCCCGAACTGTTGTCGGACATGATGGCGATGATGGATCGTGGCTATGACGTGGTTTATGGGCGCCGCAGCGAACGGAAAGGTGAAAGCTGGTTCAAGAAGGTGACGGCGCATGGATTTTATCGCGTACTGAATCGCCTGTCCGATGTGCCCATCCCGAACGATACCGGCGACTTCCGTCTGGTCAGCCGGCGTGCGCTGGACGCGGTGCTGCAAATGCCAGAACGGGCGCGGTTTATCCGTGGCATGTTCGCCTGGGCGGGGTTCCGGCAGATTGGCATCGAATATATCCGGGATCCGCGCGTGGCGGGGGAAACGAAATACCCGCTGTCCAAAATGGTCCGGTTTGCGTTTGACGCGCTGGCCAGTTTTTCGATCAAACCGTTGCAGGTCGCCACGCGGCTGGCCTTTCTGACCCTGATCGTCGCGGCGCTGATGGCGGTTTATGTGTTCGGGTCGCTTATCCTTTACAACGCCGTGGCTGGTTGGGCGTCGACCGTCCTGATCATCAGCTTCTTTTCCGGAATACAGTTGCTGACGCTTGGCATCATTGGCGAATATCTCGGCCGGCTTTATGTCGAGGCCAAGGGCCGTCCGCTGTTCTATATCGACGAACAGGCCGGTCAGACGGTTGAAACAATCATAGAAGATCTGGCCGGGCAGCGATGAGCGAACGCCACCGTATATTCCGTTTTGCGGTCGTGGGCACCGGAGTGGCCGCCTATTATATGGTGGCATATCTGGGGCTGCTGCATCTGCTGTCCTCGCCCTGGATCGCCAATTTCCTGGCCTTTGGCTCGGCGATTCTGATCCAATATGTCGGCCAGACAACCTGGACCTTCGGCAAACCCCTTGTTGCGCCGGCGCAGTTCGGGCGGTTTCTTTGCATGATCGGGGTCGGGCTGGTCGTGTCGTCCATCATCACCGGGTACGCGGGGCCGAGGATGGGCTTGTCAGAGCCCCTGTCCGCCGCGCTGGTTGTTGTCGTCCTGCCCATCCTCAACTTTGTGATCCTTCGGCTTTGGGTCTATCGCGAGCGAAATTCAGTCTAGAGATCAGCCATGTCGCACATCTATTCCAACGAGTTTTTTGACTATATCGATCAGGGCGCTAGACGTTCCGCCAACAGTCTGATTCATTATGTCCAGTCCTGGATTCAACCCGAAAGCGTGGTGGATTTCGGCTGCGGTCGCGGTGTGTGGCTGTCCGAGTGGTCGGCGGCGGGCTGTACCGATATCGCGGGCGTGGACGGCGATTATGTCGATCGTGAACGGCTTGCCATACCGCGCGAAGCGTTTTTCGGCGAAAATCTCGTTCAGCCCATTGATCTGGGCCGCCGGTTTGATCTTGCCCAGTCGCTGGAGGTCGGGGAACACCTTCCGCATGAGGCTTCTGACAGTCTGGTGCAAAGTCTGACGACCCATGCCGACCTGATCCTGTTTTCGGCTGCGGTGCCTGGGCAGGGGGGTGAGTTTCACATCAACGAACAGCCGCTGTCCTTCTGGCAGGATCTGTTCGATCAGCGCGGCTATGCGGCTTATGACTGCCTGCGGCCGACCATGTTCGGCAATTCCATGATCGAACCCTGGTATCGCTACAACACCGTTCTTTACGCCAATGACGAAGGCGCGAAAAAGCTGCCGCCCGAGGTTCTGAAAACCAGAGTAGAAAGCGGCGCGCTGAAAGAGGTCGGAACCCTGGGTTGGAACCTGCGCAAAATGATTGTGCGCAGGTTGCCGCGAAAGACGGTCACGGCAATTGCACAGGCCCGCGCCTCGATGATCGCGCGTGCGCACAGGGGCAAGGAATGACCCCAAGACCTTTGGGGCACGAACTCGCCCGGTTGTCTTTGCTGTGCTTCGCTGCGCTGTTGTTGGTCTATCTTCCGCAGCTCATGGATCCGTTTGTTCGTCACGATGATTTGCCGACGCTGGTTGGCAGTTTTGACATGGCTTATGAAAAGGCTCTGGATGAAGGGCGATGGCTTAACTACTGGTGGCAGTTCCGACCAGTCCTGCTGCCGGCGCCGGTGCATTTCCTGATATACCTTGCGGGATGGTCGGTGTTTTCCGCATCAACCGCAGTGATCCTTTTGGGTCGCGAGGTCGGGGGCTGGTACAAGGGCTATTTCGCGCTTTTTGTTGCCCTGTCGATTCCCGCGTTCTTCATTTCATTCTGGTTCAACACGCTGGTTCCGGGCATGTTCGTTATCACTCTGTTTGCAGTGGCGACCGTGTTTTTGCCCCATTGGGTCGCCCGTGCTTTGTTGCTGGTGGCAGTGCCCTTGTCGTTCATGGCTTATACCACCTTCCCGTTCCTGCTGCTCACCCTTGTTCTGCTGTCCTGGAAAGCGCCCAAAACTTTCAAGAGCCTTGTGGTGACGCTGGGCTTCTTCTTCGTCAGCCTCGTTCTGGCTGTTCTGGTCGTCTATTCGCTCAACTACATCCATCACGGCATTTTTGGAATTCCTGTGGCCCAGTGGCGCAACCCCAACGAAGTCGAGACCGTGGCCGACCTGTGGGCAAATCTGGAAACGCAAAAGATCTACCTTCAGACCGCGCTTACGCAATTGGGCGGCGGGGTGGCCAATAACGGTGTGGGCCTGCTTGTGGTGTTCGCGGCCGCCTATGTCGCATTGTTCGTCCGGCAAAAATACCTAGCGTTTGTCATTCTGGTCGCAGCCGGGGCGGGGCTGGCGCCGCTTTTTGCCAAAGCGCTGATGTCCGGTGTGAACGTCCCTGTCCGTTCGCTGGGGTGGATATGGATTTTGATCGGCCTGACCCTGACATCGGTGGCAATCCAGCTGTCTGAATCATCGGCCAGATGGGGCAACATAGCCCGGATTACGCTGATGTGTGTGCTGCTGGTCAAGGTGCTGATGTTCGGCAAAACCACCTATCGGTTCTTCCCGCCGTGGCAGCAATCCACGCGCGAGATGACCGAGGCGATCCCGGAAGGTACAGAAACCATTTACGTCTACGGCAACTATTGGGGGCTGGAAGGCGCGCGCAGGGCGCATGTTCAGGCGTCGCGGGGACTACGGCTCAGGCTGAACTACCTGACCGGGGCCGAGGTGTTGATCTGTGATGAAACACCCGCAGAGTGCAAGACCGCCGCGCCCTCGTTCGATCCCGGAGACTGGGCCCACGTTCCGGTGATCGAGACAGCAGGTCAAAGTGCCTTTGTGTTGCTGCCCAACCCGGACATAGGTCCGTGACAAAGGGGCGGTTGCCCGTCGGCATCGCATGACCTTTGACACGTTCCTGTGAGCGTCGGCGATTTGCGTTATTCTTGGCGTAATGGTCGATTGTAACGGGTTTAAGAACGTTTTATGAAGGGTTCTCATTTTGAAACCCGTGCCCGGTTATGTGCACGCTGCCCGACAACTGGATCAAGCTGTCATGATTGACCTGAGCGATTTCAGCCCCTTGCGCGAAAGCCGCAATTACAAGATTTTCCAGCACCCTGAACTTGAGGGCGCGCTGCTGAAGGTGCGGGTGGACGAACCCGCCCGCAGCCATTTCATTCCGCGATATGCGGAATGGCGTTATGGCAATCTGCGGCAATGGAACCGTGAAGCCAACGAATACCTGGCCGCCCTGAACCGCGGTTGTCCCGAAATTGAGCGCCTGGCTCATTTCATGGGATACGCTCCGACCTCGCTGGGTCCCGCCATTGTGGTGGAAAAGCTGACGGGGCCGGATGGTGACCTTGCGCCGACCCTGCATTCGGAACGCGTGGCACTTGCCAAGGACCGGGACGGTCGAAAGCGGCTGCACGATGAGTTCATGGAGCTTCTGGACGACCTCGAAAAGGGACAAATCGTCGTGGGCGATCTGAGCTTTGAAAACATTGTCCGCGCGCAGGAGCGTGACGGCAAACTGGTGATCATTGACGGGTTGGGTGAGCGGGTGATGTTCCCACTGGCACTGTTCAGCAAATGGGCTTTCCACAAGTCGATCGAGCGTCGCCGGACACGTATGTCCAAAGGTTTTAGGCTGGGGGCGGGCTGACGCATTTGCGCCTATCCGGCGACCTTTAAGGGAATGGCGTTTCGGACTTCTTTGCCGATCTCCTCAATCAGCGCCATCGCCGCCGGATTGCGGCGTTTCAGATGCGTGCGGGCGACGTAGGCAATGCCGGGTGGCGTGGGAAACACGTCCTCGATCACTGCCATGTCCGGGGTGACGTGCAAGCCGTTCAACAGCGCAACGCCCAGACCGGACCGCACCGCAGACTGGATGCCCGCCGCGCTGGGGCATTCCAGAACGTTTTCGAACCGGTGTTCCGCGGTTCCTTGCCCCCATTTTCTGTAGAAGCACTGATTGTCAAAAGACAAAAACGGGACAGGCAGGGATGTATCGACCCGAAAATCCGGCGATTTGACCCAATGCAACGAATCCTCAAACAGGATCAGATCGTCCGGCTGCATATCGTCGCGAAAAACCTGCATGACAGCTACGTCCAGCTCGCCAGCTTTTAGCCAGGCTTGAACGTTGAGGCTCTGGCTGGTGCGCGTGCGCACTTGCACGCCGGGGTAAAGCCGGGTGAACCGCCCCAAAATCCGCGCGATACCGCTGGTTGTGGTGTCTTCGGTCATGCCCAGCCGCAATGTGCCGGACAGGGGCTTCCTACCCAAAGCTGCCAGAGCTTCGTCATGTAAGTCGGTGATACGTCTGGCATAATCACACAGGCGCTGGCCGGCATCGGTGAACAACGGGCCACCCGGGCGGCGGGCCAGTAAATCGCAATCCAGCGCCTGCTCCAGCCGCCGGATTTTGTGACTGACCGCCGATTGCGACAGCGCAAGATGTTCCGCCGCGCGGGTCACGCCGCCATGAGCTGCTATAGCCAGCAAAGCGCGCAGAGCATCAATTTCCAACCGTTCGTTCATTTGCTCGCCCATGACAAAAACAGATCGCCAGATGACAATCATTCATTTGTGTCACAACCTAGCGCCGGTCTACTTACAGGGAAAGAGATATTTTCGGAGCCCTCATGTCACATCTCGTCACCGATCATGCCGTGATCAATGGTACCCGCATTGCACACGGGACATATGGCACAGGCGAACCCGTGGTTCTGATCCACGGCACGCCGTCTTCTTCCTTTATCTGGCGCAACGTGCTGCCCCAACTGGTCGGGGCCGGTTACAAGGTCCATGTCTACGATCTGTTGGGGTTTGGACTGTCAGAGAGACCTTGGGACCCGGCCATCGACACGTCGGTCACGGGTCAGGTTCCGATATTCGAGGCTTTGCTGGAACGCTGGGGGCTGGAGGACCTGCACATCATTGCCCATGACATCGGCGGCGGTATCGCGCAGCGCTTTGCGATCCAGTCGCCGCAGCGGGTCCGCTCACTGACGATGATCGACGTGGTCAGCTTTGACAGCTGGCCGTCCCGGCGGACCCGGGAACAGATGCAGGCAGGGTTGGAGCAGTTGATCAGTGCCCCTGACGCGGATCACCGTGCCCATTTCCAGGAATGGTTGCTGTCAACCGTCCAAAACAAAGAGCGTCTGGCTGAAACTGCGCTGAACACATATCTGGATTTCATCAGCGGTCCAATCGGGCAGGGCAGCCTGTTTCAGCATCAGGTCCGGCACTACGCCGCGGAATACACAAACGATCTGGCCCCCCGGTATCATGAGCTCGGCGCGCTGCCACTGCAGTTGATCTGGGGCGCCGACGATGCGTGGCAGGTCGTGGATTGGGCGCACAAACTGCAGGCTGCCATTCCAGGTGCTGAACTGCATGTTCTGGAAGACTGCGGTCACTTTGCGATGGAGGATCAACCCGAGCGCGTCGCAGCCCTTTTGATTGATTTTCTGAAGCGGAAGGGGTGAGGCATGGCTAAGATGGACACCACGCGCCAGCGCGGTTTGACAACTGTCTTCGAAATCACCGGATCGGTGCTGGCCATGGCTTATGCCCTGCTGATTGCGTCGAATATCGGGGCCGAACTTTTGGGGTTCACCCTGTTGCTGCTGTCGGCGGGCCTGTTCGCTGCATGGGCCGTAATCGATCGTCGATGGACCTTTCTGCTGTTGCAGGTGTTCTATGCATCTTCGGCGGTGATCGGGCTGTTCCGCTGGGCGTAAACACCCCATAGGGGCAGCGCGGATTTCCTGCTAGGACAGGGCCATGCTGAAGGAAAACAGAATCGAGATCGGCTTTCTGCTGTTTGACGGGTTTCCCATGGCCTGCCTGACCTTGGTCATCGAACCGTTGCGGGCAGCCAATGAAATCGCCGGGCAACAGGCGTTCTGCTGGTCGTTGATTTCGGAACACGGGCAGAAGGTTCAATCCAGTGCCGGCGTCGGGTTCGAGGCAGAGCGATCCCTGGCCGAATGCAGGGATACGGACATCCTGTTTCTGCTCAGCAGCCCTACATCCGGGTTCGACAACCCAAAGACCGGCAACGGGGCGCTGCGTGGTCTTGCCCGACACGGAGTGGTTCTGGGCGGGATCAGCGGCGGTATCTTCCCGCTGGTTCGATCCGGGGTCATGAGCGGTCATCCCGTCTCGGTCCATTGGTGCTATGAAGCCGCGTTCGAGGCTGAATTTCCGGATTTGGACGCCCGCAGCGAAGTGATCGTCAGAACGGCAAGCCGGTACACTGCCGCCGGCGCGGCGGCGGGGTTTGATCTTGCCCTGCACCTGATACAGGACCGGCTGGGCGGCGACGTCGCGCATGAGGTCGCATGCTGGTTCCAGCACCCGATGATGCGGGGTGCAGGGGTGCGGCAACAGGTTCCCGACGCCGCAGTACCAGACACAGGCGACGGACTGCCGGCGCTGGTGTCGCGCTGTGTGGAGCTGTTCGCCGGTCATATGAGCCAGCCGATCTCAATTGCCGATGTCGCCGGTCGCACCGGCGTCACCCCGCGGCAGATCGAACGGGCGTTCAAACAGGCAACAGGTCAGAGCCCCAGCCACTACTATCGCGCCATGCGCATGAAGGCCGCGCGGCAAATGGTGGTGTATACCAAGGATCCGATCCCCGAGATTGCCGCCGCAATCGGCTATGGCTCGGTCGCGCCTCTGGTGACGCATTACCGGGCGGCCTTCGGGCTTAGCCCGAGCGAGGACAGGCGCCGTATCAACCGATTTCGGGTCGAGGACAACGCGCCCTTGCCGTCGGTCTGACCGTCGCTTTACAGCGCTGACCGCATGGCCGTGACAATGGCGTGGTGCAGCGACCCGGCCGAGGAACGCGGTCCATAGACGCTGAACGATCCGGGTGCCCGGCAGATCAGGAAACAGCCGATGTGATGTATGGCGCAGCGCGCGGCTGCGCCTTCGTCGATGCGGCGCAAATCAAGCTGGCACAACAATTCCAGTACCGCAGGAATACCTTCGCCGCTCAGGTCAAATCGCGTCCAGGCGTCGGTTTGTTCCGTCACCGAGGCGGTTGTGCCCATCGCTGACTTCACCTGACGAGCAATGTCCTCATATGTCTCAATCGGTGCTTCGATCATCCATTGTTCGGGGCCGGCCCAAAATGCGCTGACAGCCGTGCCCGCACATCTTCCGATGTCCGGGGTCGGCGCGTCGATCAGCGATGACAGGGCTTTCGCCGCCGGTCCTTCCTGACCCAGACGCGCCGCGACCGACGCCAGCGCGACACCTGGAACTTCGGTGCATGTGACCCCTCCGACAATGTCCACCAAAGGTTCGGTATGGCCCAGCGCGGTTATAGCAACAAGATCATGCACGAAGACGCTCTCCTTCGGGGTCAACGAAATGGGCCGAGACGATTTCAACCTCGACGGTCAGGTCGGTCAGGGGGGAAACTAGGCGCATTTTCTCGCCCTGTCTTTCTGAACCGTTCTTCAACAGACCCAGCCCGATATTTCTGTTGAGCATGGGGGAATAGGCGGCCGAGGTGACATAGCCCTGATCGTGGGCTGCATCGACCGGGCCCGTGGCCGCCATCAGATGTCCGCCAGCGATGACTTTATCGTCGGCATTCAGTGGCCTAATACCCACCAGCCTCAGCACGTCCGGCGCGTTCAGTGCCTCACGTTCCGACAGGGTCGAGCCGATGCTGTCCTTCTTCTTTGAAACCACTTTGCCCATGCCAAGGTTCAGCGCCGTGGTGGTGCCGTTCAATTCGTTCCCGGCGGCATGCCCTTTTTCGATCCGCATCACGCCCAGCGCCTCGGTGCCATAGGGTACGACATCAAACTCTTCGCCCTCGGCCATCAAGCGCCGCATCAACGCGTCGCCATAGCGGGACGGGACCGCGATCTCAAAGGCCAGCTCGCCTGAAAACGAAATCCGGAACAGCCGCGCCCGCAGCCCGCCGCAAACGGTGATGTTGCCGCAGGCCATGAACGGGAATGCCTCGTTCGAGATGTCGAATTCCGGGTCCACGATCTTTTGCAGCAGCATACGCGAATTGGGTCCGGCAACCGCAAACTGCGCCCAGGCTTCGGTGGTCGAGATCAGTTGGACATCCATATCCGGGTACAGGCACTGACGCACGAATTCCATGTGGCGAAAGACGCCGACGGCATTGGCCGTGGTTGTGGTGACGACGAAGTGATCTTCGGCCAGCCGCGCTGCTGTTCCGTCGTCCATTACCATGCCATCCTCGCGCAGCATCAGGCCATAGCGGGTTTTTCCGACGGCCAGCTTTGAAAACCCGTTGGCATAAACGCGGTTCAGAAACTCAGCCGCGTCGGTGCCCTGAACGTCGATTTTGCCCAGAGTCGTGCAGTCGCACACCCCGACCGAGGCGCGGGTCTGGCGCACTTCGCGGTCCACGGACTCGCGCCAGTGTGTTTCGCCCGGCAGGGGGAACCATTGCGCGCGCAGCCAGTTGCCGGCTTCGACAAACACCGCGCCGCGTTCCTTGGCCCAGAAATGCGATGGCGTCAGGCGGGTCGGATGAAAATCCTGCCCCTTCATCCGGCCCGCAAATGTAGCGATCGGAACGGGCGTGTAAGGCGGGCGAAAGATGGTTGTGCCGGTCTCGGGAATGGATTTTCCGGCCACTTCGGCCATGATCGCCAGCCCGCCGATGTTCGAGGTTTTGCCCTGGTCCGTAGCCATGCCCAGCGTGGTATAGCGTTTCAGGTGCTCGACCGAGCGGAACCCTTCCTGATAGCTCAGCTTGACGTCCTTGACGGTCACGTCGTTCTGCTGATCCAGCCAGGCGCGCTTGCAGCCCTGGACGTACCAGAACGGTTTCAGTGCAACCGGCGCATCCTCGGCCTCTGGCAGATCCGGCAGCGAACCGGTCAGATCCAGTGCGGTCGTAGCGCCTTCAGCGCCGGATCGCAGCGCGCCATGTGTCGACATCTCTCCATTTGCCGCACCCGCGACAGACAGGCCTACGGGCAGGTCAGGGCCGGGGACAAAGGCCGCCAAGGCCTCATTCCATTTGGGGCGACCGCGCTGATGGCAGGTCAGGTGCACATTCGGATTCCACCCGCCCGACACGCCCAGCGCGCCGCAATCCAGCGTGCGGGTCTCGCCATTCGGCAGGGCGACCTCGACAAAGCTCAACCCGCGGCGACCCTTGGTATCAACCACTTTGGCGCCCTTCAGAACCTCATAGTCATAGCTGGTGGGCGCATCTTCGCGCACATCGATAACAGCGGCAATCTTGACGCCCTTGGCATGCAAATCGGCGGCGGTGCGGTGGCCATCGTCATTGTTGGTAAAGATCGCAGCGCGCTGCGACGCCGTGACCGCGAAACGGTTGGCATAGGTTCGCAGGGCGCCAGCCATCATGATGCCCGGCCGGTCGTTGTTTTCGAAGGCAATCGGACGCTCGGTCGCCCCGGCGCAAAGCAGCGCCTTTTGCGTGTAGATGCGCCAGAGGATTTGGCGGGGTTTTCCGGCCGGCAAGGTCGGCAGGTGGTCTCCGGTCCGTTCGACAGCACCGTAGATGCCGTGGTCAAACGCGCCGATTACGGTTGTGCGCGGCATCAGGCGCACATTGGGCAAGGACGAAAGTTCGGCCACGGCCTGCGCCGCCCAATCACTGGCGCTTTGATCGCCCAGCGTGAACGTCTCGCTGTTCAGGCGGCCGCCTAGGGTGAAATCCTCGTCCGCCAGAATGACGTCCGCTCCGGCACGCCCGGCGGTCAGCGCGGCCATCAGACCGGCGGGACCCGCGCCGATGATCAACAGGTCACAATGTCGGAAACCCTTGTCATATTCATCGGGATCAGCCTCTGTCGACAGCGATCCCAGCCCGGCGGCGCGGCGGATCATCGGCTCGTATAGTTTTTCCCAGAACGCAGCGGGCCACATGAACGTTTTGTAGTAGAATCCAGCTGACAGGAAGTTCGAGAACAGATCATTCACCGCAAGCGCGTCGAATTTCAGGCTGGGCCAGCGGTTTTGCGATTGCGCTTCAAGCCCGTCGAACACCTCGATTGTTGTGGCGCGGGTGTTAGGCTCCTTACGGGCGCCCGCGCGCAATTCGATGATACCGTTGGGTTCTTCGGACCCGGCGGTCAGCAAGCCGCGCGGGCGGTGGTATTTGAACGACCTTCCGACCAACCGGACACCATTGGCCAGCAGCGCCGAGGCCAGCGTATCGCCGGGATGCGCAGTATAGCTGCGGTTGTCAAAGCGGAAGTTCAGGGTCGTGTTGCGGTCGATCTGACCGCCGTTCAGCCGGTTTTCCTGCGTCATTTGGATCGCCCCCTGGCGCGGGCCACGTCACGGGCCAGTTCCACCTTTGAAACCTCATGCGTCAGCGTGTTGCGTGTCACGACCAGCCACGACCGGTCGCCCGCCTCGTGAAACCACAACTCGCGATGTTCACCGGCAGGGTTGTCGCGCAGATAGGCGTATTCATAGAAAGCGTCGGCCGCGTTCTCGGCCTGCCAATCAGGCCGGTCGATCAATGAGGCATCGCCCAGATAGACGAATTCTGCCGCGTCGCGGGGGCCCAGCAAAGGGTGGTTGATGATCATATCCTTGGTCCCCTCAGTGCAGGTTGGGCTGGTTGCCCGCGCCTTTTTCGTCGATCATCCTGCCGGTGCGGAACCGGTCGAGGCGATAGGCGGTTGCGACCGGGTGTGGCTCGTCCTTCGCCAGCATATGTGCAAAGCAATAACCCGATGCCGGGGTCGCCTTGAACCCGCCGTAGCACCAGCCACCGTTAAAATAGAGCCCCTGAACCGGCGTGCGGTCGATGATGGGCGAGCCGTCCATCGACATGTCCATGACGCCGCCCCACATCCGCAACAAACGGGCGCGGCCGATCATCGGCATCAGGGCCATTCCGCCCTCGCAGACGTCCTCGACCACCGGCAGATTGCCGCGTTGGGCATAAGTGTTATAGCCGTCGATATCGCCGCCAAAAACCAGACCGCCCTTGTCGGACTGGCTGACATAGAAATGCCCTGCGCCAAAGGTGATGACGCTGGGCAGGACCGGCTTCAACCCCTCAGAGACAAAAGCCTGCAAGACGTGGCTTTCAATGGGCAGCCGCATCCCGGCCATCCCCATCACGCGGCCCGAATTCCCGGCCACTGCGCAGCCGACCTTGCCCGCCCCGATAAAACCTTTTGAGGTCTCGACGCCTAGGCACTTCCCGTCCTCAATCCGCAGGCCGGTGACTTCGCAGTTCTGGATGATGTCGACGCCGTGGCTGTCCGCCGAACGGGCATACCCCCAGGCCACGGCATCGTGCCGCACGGTACCGCCGCGCCGCTGAACAAGGCCGCCCTTGATCGGAAACCGGGCGTCGTCGAAATTCAGATAGGGGTGTTCCCGGCGCACCTGATCCGCATCCAGCAATTCGGCATCCGCACCGTTCAGGATCATCGCATTGCCGCGCCGTGTGTAAGCATCGCGCTGCGCGTCCGAATGGAACAGGTTGATGATCCCGCGCTGGCTGACCATCGCATTGTAATTCAGGTCCTGTTCCAGCCCTTCCCACAGTTTCAGCGAGAACTCGTAGAACGGCTCATTCCCGTCCAGCAGATAGTTCGAGCGGATGATCGTCGTGTTCCGCCCGACATTGCCGCCTCCGATCCAGCCCTTTTCGACCACGGCCACATTGCGCTGACCATAGACCTTGGACAGGTAATGCGCCGTGGCCAGCCCGTGACCACCGCCGCCGATTATGACGATGTCATAATGCGCCTTGGGTTCGGGATCGCGCCACACCGGTTTCCACCCCTTGTGGCCGGTAAGTGCCTCTTTGAAGACTCGGAAGCCTGAATATCGCATGAATCGGACCTTTTTTGCCAGAATTCACCATTATGCGGTGTTTGGATATCCTCAGATGCGACATCGACATGTCTGAATCAGACCCTATCGGATTGCGCGGTCGGCCAATGTCTGGGAAAACCAGTCCACAAACGCATCAACCTCGGGCGAGCTGCGCTGTACTGCCAGAAAATACCCCTCGCTTGCAGGGGCCGAGGCGTCTGCGGCAGGAATCACAAGGCCGGCTTTCAGCGCGTGATCCGCGACCAGAGCATTCACCAAGGCCACGCCGTTGCCCGTTGTGGCAAGTTGCAGGGCCAGGCCATAGGAATCCACGAAATAGGTCGGGCTGTGCACAGGGTGGCCCGTCGCCTCGGACCAGGATGCCCAGTTGTCCGAGGTGCCAACGGATTCGATCAGGGGCAAGTCCGGAAATTCCGCGCTCAGATGCGGTGACTTCACAGCTATCAGGGTGTTGGGCCGCAGCGGCGTGGCGTTCTTGCCGACCTGCTTTTCCGACCCGAACCGGATCTCAACATCTGCGCGCGAGGCCGCGTATTCGTCGGGCCAGATCGTGCTGACGAAGCGGACCGAAGTATCGGGGTGCTGGGCCTGAAACCGGGGCAGCGCTGGTGAAATCACCCATTCCAGAACGCTGACCGAGGCCGCGACGGTAATGTGCCTCGCGCGTTCTTCGGCGAGATAGGGCGAGGCGGCGGTTTGCAACATGTCCAGAGCGGCCTCGACCTGGGGCAACAACTTGCGCCCCTCGTCCGTCAGCGACAAGCCCCGCGCATGGCGGTGAAACAGCACCACGCCCAATCGGGTTTCCAGCGATCTGATCTGCTGGCTGATGGCGGATTGGGTCAGGCCGATTTCCTCGGCTGCGGCGGTCGAACTCAGCCGCCGGGCCGCGGCCTCGAACGATCTGAACCACGTAAGCGGCGGAAGGGATTTTGCCATCGGTAACCAACCTATTAGTGATAGTAATACCTAAGACCAAAGTTCTTTCGTTTGTCAAAGAGGGCGGCGGCCAGAGATAGTCTGCCAACCAAAAAACGGGAGACGGTCGTGGAGCCAAACATTCGGAAAATCGTGACATTCGACGAAGAAGTTCTGGTCGAGGGGTTTCGCAAGGCCGATCGCCCGTGGCGGATGTTTGCGGTTGCGGCTGTGGTGACCAACCCGTGGGCCGGGCGGTATGTCGAAGACCTGAGGCCCGAAATTCTGGCTTATGGCCCGATACTCGGAGAAGTGCTGACCAGCCGGATGATCGCGCTGGCCGGGAGCGGTGAGGCCATCGAAGCTTATGGCAAGGCGGCGGTCGTCGGGCTGGACGGAGAGGTCGAGCATGCCTCGGGGCTGATCCACACCCTGCATTTCGGCAATATCTTTCGTCAGGCCGTGGCCGCGAAATCTTATCTGTCCTTCACCAATACCCGTGGGTCGGCGAACGCGCCTATCATGGTGCCGCTGATGGACAAGAATGATGCCGGACGCCGGTCGCATTACCTGACACTGCAATTCGCGATCCCGGATGCGCCGCGCGCGGATGAAATCGTGGTCGTTCTGGGTGGGGCGACATCCGGCCGTCCGCATCACCGGATCGGAGACCGTTATCAGGACTTGAAGGATCTGGGTCATGACGTGGACAATCCGGCCTCGGTCTGATTTCGGCGGGTTGACCGCTGTTGATGAAGGCGACGGGCCCCTGATCGTCATGCTGCATGGCGTAGGTTTGCGAGCCGAGGCATGGGGCGCGCAATTTGAGCCGCTGGTCTCGGACGGATATCGTGTGGTTTGCCCGGATATGCCGGGGCATGGAGAGGCCGTGCTTTCGGCTCCGGAAGAACTGGCCAATCATGCGGAGACAGTAGCCGCCGCTTTGACCGAGCCCGCGGTGATTGTCGGGCACTCGATGGGTGCATTGCTGGCAGCGGAAATTGCGGCGGCGGATACCGGACAGGTTCGCGGCATCGCCGCGCTGAACGCGATCTATCGGCGGTCACCGCAGGCCCGGCAGGCTGTTCTGGCCAGAGCGCAAAGTTTGTCTGATCAGCAACCGAATGATCCAACGGTCACATTGCAGCGCTGGTTTGCGGACGCCGATGCCGAGGAACGCGCGGTTTGTGCGCGATGGCTGCGGGATGTCGAACCGTCCGCTTACAAGGCAGCCTATACGCTGTTTGCGGAAAGCGACGGGCCATCTGATGCGCAGCTGGCCGGCATCTCATGCCCAGCGCTGTTCCTGACGGGCGGGGATGAGCCGAACTCGACCCCCCGGATGTCGCGGGACATGGCCGGCCTGGCACCGCAGGGGCGGGCAGAGATCATACCAAACGCCGCCCATATGATGCCGATGACCCATGCGGATGAAGTCAACGGCATTCTGCTGCCCTTCATTCAGGAGTGCCTGTCATGACCGCTACGGACCCACGAGCCCTGCGCGACGCTTTTGGCAGCTTCATGACCGGCGTGACCGTGGTGACGACGCGCGACGGGTCCGGCGCGCCGGTTGGGTTCACGGCCAATTCCTTTTCCTCGGTTTCGCTGGATCCGCCGCTGCTGCTGGTTTGTCCGGGTAAGTTTCTGTCCAGCTACGATCTGTTCAGATCCTGCCGACATTTCGCAGTCAACATCCTTGCCGAAGGGCAGCAAGAGGTGTCCAACACCTTTGCAGGTTTCAAAGGCGACCGGTTTGCCAGGGTTGCGCATCGCAATGGCCCGAAGAACCTGCCGCTGATCGACGGCGCGCTGGCGCAGTTCTGCTGTGAAACCCATCAGGCTCTGCCCGCCGGGGATCACACGATTCTGATCGGGCGGGTGCTGAGCTTCTCTCATACCGGTGGCGACGGTCTGGGCTATGTCGGCGGATCGTATTTCAGTCTGGGTCTTGAGCGTGAGATCGACGCCAGGGTGCCCACCGTCTGCGGGGCAATTATCGAAGCTGGCGGTAAGGTTTTGATGGAGCGTCACAACGGCGCATTACAGCCGGTTCAGGTGGCCGGGGCCGAACCGGGCGGACAGCGGAACAGGCTGGCACAGGCGCTGTCGGCACGGGGCCTCAATGCGCGGATCGAACAGGTCTACTCCTCGTTCAGCGACGCGGATTCTGGGCAGCACTACACGTTTTTTCTGGCCTCGGCCCAGCCGGACGAACCGAAACAAGGGGCCGAATGGGTCAGGATCAATGATCTGCCGGACCAGACCTATACCACCCAAGGCATCCGCCACATGATAACCCGTTTTGCACGCGAGGCCCGGACCGGGGATTTTTCGCTGTATCTGGGCGACGCGGAACAGGGTGAGATTCACAGTTTTCACGACAGGAGCCAATGATGGATTTTTCGCTGTTTGCCCATATGGAACGTCTGACGCCCGATCAGCCTCATGACGTGCTTTACGACGAATTCGTGGGGCTTGTGAAAATGGCGGATGACGGCGGCATGCGCGCCGTCTGGACAGGTGAGCATCATGGGATGGAATTCACGATCGCGCCGAACCCGTTCCTGTCGCTGGTCGATCTGGCCCATCACACGCGCAATGTGCGGCTCGGCACTGGAACCGTTGTTGCGCCTTTCTGGCATCCGATCAAACTGGCGGGGGAGGCTGCTGCCGCAGATCAGATGACCAAGGGGCGCATCGAACTGGGGATCGCGCGGGGTGCCTATTCCTTTGAATATGAACGCCTGATGCCCGATATGGATGCGTGGGAGGCGGGGCAGAGGATGCGTGAATCCACGCCGCTGTTGCCGCAAATCTGGCAGGGGGATTGCGCGCATGAGGGCGAGTTCTACGCCTTTCCCGCAACGACATCGGCCCCGAAGCCACTGCAGGACGGCGGGCCACCGATCTGGATTGCGGCCCGGGACCCCAACAGCCATGAATTCGGCGTTCATAACGGGTTCAACATTCAGGTCACGCCGCTGTGGCAGGGGATGGAAGAGATCGAGACGCTGATGGGGCGGTTCAATGATGCCTGCGACAGTTACGCGGGGCCGCGCCCCAAGATCATGCTGCTGCACCATACCTATGTCGGCAAAGACGACGAGGACGTGGTGCAGGGTATCCGGGACCTTCGCCGCTATTACAACTATTTCGGCGCATGGTTCCTGAACAAACGTCCGATCCGCCAGGGTTTGATCGACCCGATATCCGAGGCTGAAATGGACGCGAACCCGATGTATACCTGTGAAAAGCTGGGGCGCGATCTGACCGTCGGTACCGCACAGCAGGTGATTGACCGGATCAAACGGTATGAGGATCTGGGCTATGATGAGTTTTCGTTCTGGGTCGACAGCGGCATGACCAACGAACGTAAGCGCGCCTCGCTGGCGCGGTTCATCGACGATGTTATGCCCGCCTTTCAGTGAGGATCACCATGGGAAACCTTCCGCATTTTCAGTTGTTCATCGACGGCGAATGGACCGAAGGGTCGGACGCGCAGGTGATGACCTCGCAAAACCCGGCAACCGGGCAGGGCTGGGCCACCTTTGCCTGTGCGTCAAAGGACGATGTCAACCGCGCCATATCCGCCGCCAAACGTGTGCTCGACGATCCCGTATGGCGGGATATGACACAGACCGCGCGGGGGAAGCTGCTGTACCGCCTCGCGGACCTGATTGCCGGGCACGCGCCGCGTCTGGGTGAGTTGGAGACGACGGACAGCGGCAAGCTGCTGGCAGAGACCTCGGCCCAGACCGGGTATGTCGCGGATTACTACCGTTATTACGCGGGGTTGGCCGATAAAGTTGAAGGTACGGTCCTGCCCATCGACAAGCCCGATATGCACGTTTTTACCACGCGCGAACCTATCGGTGTTGTCGCTGCGATCGTGCCGTGGAACGCGCAGATGTTCCTGACGGCCACCAAGCTTGGCCCGGCTCTGGCCGCAGGGTGTACGGTGGTTCTGAAGGCATCCGAAGTCGCCCCCGCGCCGATGCTGGAATTTGCCCGGCTGATTGAACAGGCGGGTTTTCCGCCCGGTGTCGTCTCGGTCATCACCGGGGACGCCGAAAACTGCGCCATACCGCTGACGCGCCACCCGGATGTGGACCGGATCGCCTTTACCGGCGGACCCGAAACCGCACGCCATGTGGTGCGAAATTCGGCCGAAAACTTCGCGGTCACCTCATTGGAACTGGGCGGGAAATCCCCGATCCTCGTGTTCGAGGATGCTGATCTGGACGGGGCTGCCAATGGCCTGATCGCGGGGAATTTCGGCGCGTCGGGCCAAAGCTGCGTGGCCGGGACGCGCGGCTTGGTGCACCGGTCGATCCTCAAACCTCTTATCGCGCGGATTACGGAAAAGGCCAGCGCCATCCGGTTGGGGGATCCATTGATGGCGGAAACGCATGTTGGTCCGCTTTGCACCGAAGCGCAGGTTCAAAAGATCGAGGACACTCTGGCCAAGGCACAGGGGCAGGGCGCGGTGATCCATTTCGGCGGAAAATCCGCCGACCGCCCGGGGAATTACATGAACCCAACCCTGGTCGAATGCGCATCACCGGACACCGAAACTCTGCGGATCGAGATGTTCGGCCCGGTGATGTCCCTGCTGCCCTTCGACACCGAGGAGGAAGCGATTACGTTGGCCAACAGCACGCCTTATGGGTTGGGATCGGGCGTGTTCACGCAAAACCTGGCCCGTGCGCATCGCGTTTCAAAACGGATCCGGGCTGGGATCTGCTGGGTAAACACCTATCGCGCGATTTCGCCGATTGCGCCCTTTGGCGGGTTCAACCAATCCGGCTATGGGCGCGAGGCCGGGGTCGAGGCCATCCTGGACTACACCAGAACCAAAACCACCTGGATCAGCACCGCACAAGAGCCGATGGCGAACCCGTTCGTAATGCGCTAAGCCTGTGCGTAACCAGGGATGGGAGTGCGTTCATGAAGCTTGCAAAACCGAATTTCGTGCCGCCTGCGGATGCGGATGATCGCAAGACTATCCCTCCCGTCATTTGCTATCCGCCGGATACGCTGCCGCAGCCGGACCTGACGGCTCTGACCCGTCTGCGGCAAGGCGCGACCAAGACGGCCGAGGTGACGGCCGCCCCGCGCGATGCGGCTTGTATCGACGTACCGGCAGGCGCATTTGTTCGCGTGGTATCCGTTGATGGGCCGCAGGTCGGCGACCTGAACATGTGGAACAGGCACGATCTGACCGAGCGTTTCTATTCCGGCAAAACCCGCGCTTTGCACGGCACGCACCTGTCGACCGGAGACCGCATGTGGTCGAGTTTTCCCAACATGCGCCCCATGGCGACTATCGTGGGCGATACGCTGGACTGGTACGGCTTTGATGCCTATGGTGGCTCGGTTCATGACGTGATCGGGACGCGCTGTGACCCTTATACAGGGCGGTTGTTGTCGGGGGATGATTATCATTATTGCTGTCATTCCAACCTGACCCGCGCGCTGGCCAGCCATTGCAACCTGCCGCTGCACGAGGCGGAACTGCATGTGCATGACGTGCTGAACGTCTTCATGTGCACCGGCTTCACCCGCAACACCGGCCAGTACTTTATGAAGGCCAGCCCCGTACGTCCTGGCGATTACCTGGAATTCTACGCTGAGATTGACCTGATCGTCGGCCTGTCCGCCTGTCCCGGCGGGGATTGTTCGGCCGAGCATTCGTCGGATGTGGCCGCATGTTACCCGCTGCTGATCGAGGTCTTTGACCCCGGTGAAAGCGCGCGCGCTGCACATGTCCAACCCGCGCGGTCTGCCTATGACCGCACGCACGGAACCGGTTAAGCGGTCAGACGCCGGCCCAGCCGGTCCAGCATTTTGCAACACAGGCCAAGCTGATCGATCTCAAGGTACTCGTCGGCCTTATGTGCCTGCGCAATTGAGCCCGGCCCGCAGACGATGGCATGAACGCCCAGTTGCTGAAACAGCCCTGCCTCAGTGGCGAAGGAAACCACGCCGGTACCGTTGGCCCCGGTCAGTTCCGCAACCAGATCGCGGGCCGCGTTGTGCTCCATCGGTTCCAGCCCCTCGACCTCGGCTATGGCTTGCTGGGTGATGTCAGCGCCGCTGAATACCGCCTGCATTTCGGGCAGCAGGGTATGATTGACGTAGTCGGTCATGGTTTTCTTGACCAGCTCGGCATCGCCGGATTGAACGGGGCGCATTTCCCATGCGATTTCAGCTTTGCTGGCGATGACGTTATGCGCGACGCCCCCAGAGATACGCCCGACATTCAGGGTGGTCCAGGGTGGTTCGAACCTGCTGTTGGGTGGGGCGCGGGATTTCAGGATATGGCGCAGTTCCAGCAACTTGCCGATGTAACGCGCCGCATATTCGACGGCGTTGACACCATCATCGGGGGCCGAGCTGTGACCTTCGAGCCCTGCGAACCGGGTGGTGTATTCGAAACACCCCTTGTGCCCTTCGATCACCCGCATCTCGGTCGGCTCGCCGATAATGGCGATGTCCGGAACAATGCCGCGGTCCGACAGGTCATCAACAAGGTTCTGCGCGCCAAGACAGCCAGTTTCCTCGTCATAGGTAAAGGCAAAGTGCAGCGGCTGGACCAGTTTGTCGGTGTTCAGGGTTTCCGCGAAAGCCAGCGCCGCAGCGATGAAACCCTTCATGTCGCAAGTGCCGCGACCGTAAAGCCTGCCGTCCTTTTCGGTCATCTTGAACGGGTCCGATGTCCAGTCCTGATCCGCCACCGGAACCACGTCCGTATGCCCGGACAGAAGAATGCCGCCGGGTTTGTCCGGTCCCAGCGTGGCAAAAACGTTGGCCTTGGTGCCCGTTTCATCGCGGGTTTCGATGCAGCGCGCGCCCAGAGCATTAAGCCGCTCGGTCAGATAACCGATCATATCCAGGTTCGAGTCCGCCGACACCGTTTCAAAGGTAATCAGATCGGACAAAATGTCGATGGATCTTTGCAATGTCATGGCTTTACGAACAGTTTTCTGGGCCGGTCGCAAAAGCATTCGGCCGGTCCGGTTTCGGTAATCAGGATCGACTCGGTTATTTCCAGACCCCAGTCGTCCATCCACAGGCCGGGCATGAAGTGAAAAGTCATGCCGGGTTCCAGCACAGTCTCGTCTTCGGCGCGCAGGGATATCGTGCGTTCACCCCAATCCGGCGGATAGCTGAGGCCAATCGGGTAGCCGCAGCGCGCCCCGCGCTCGATGCCGGCCCGTTCCAGCGGCGCGGCCAGCGCCAGCGCGATGTCGCGCGCCTGATTGCCGGCGCGGGCGGCATCAAGCCCGGCTTCCAGCCCCTCGACCAATGCGGCCTCGGCCCGGCGCAGATGGTCCGGCGGCTGTCCCAGAAAGACCGAGCGGCATAGCGGTGCGTGATACCGGCGATAGCAACCGGAGAGTTCGAAAAACGTGCACTCACCGGTCTTGAAGGGTTCACCATCCCAGGTCAGATGCGGGGCCGCAGCGTCAGGGCCGGATGGCAGCAGCGGCACGATGGCGGCGTAATCCCCCCAATCCCCGTCAACGCCCGATATTGCGTCATGGTAAATCTGTGCGACCAGCGCGTTCTTGTTCAGACCCGGCTCGACCCGTTCCAGTACGCCATCTATGATGTGCTCTGATATCCGCGCAGCCTTGCGCATCAGCGCAATTTCTTCGTCCGACTTCACGGCACGCTGCCAGTTCACCAGACCGTTTGCATCGGTCAGATCTGCATCGGGCAGTTCGGCCATCAAAGTCAGATGCGCCTTGGCCGAGTAGTAATAGTTGTCCAGTTCAACACCGATCCGGCCGGTTCCGAGGCTATTGTCCCTCATCAGCGCGGCGAGGTCCTGCATCGGATGCCGGACGGTCGATTGCACGTATTCGTCGGCATAGCCGAACACCCGATCATCTTGCATCCATACCGTGCGCCGCGCGCCATTGGCGTCCTGATTGCGGCCCCACCAGATCGGATCGCCGTCGTGCAGGACCAGAACGCCCTGATGCACGTAGAATGACCAGCCCTCATACCCTGTCAGCCAGGCCATGTTCGAAGGATCTTCGACAAATAGCGCGTCCAGCCCAGCCGCCGCCATGGCGGTGCGGGTTTTGGCCAGCCTGCGGTCATATTCGGCCCGGCTGAAGGCGGGGTTGGGGTGGACCATGGATTGCTCCTGCGCTGACCGAGTTTTGTTGACAGAACTTGAGGAATGGGATCACGTCAATGGGCAACTCAGGAAAGACACTCAATTGAAAATCATATCCAACCCCCATCGCGGCGGCCAGAAACTGATCGAGGCCGCGCCGTACCCGTCCACTGACGCGGGCCGTGTGGCCGATCTGCTGAGCCAATGCCCCGCCGCTGCCGAAACGCCGCTGGTCCAGGTTGACGGATTGGCGGATGTCGCGGGTCTTTGGATCAAAGATGAACGTGGGCGCATGAATCTGGGGTCGTTCAAAGCTCTTGGGGCGGCCTATGTGATTGCACGCCACGCGGCCGAGGTTGCACCGACACCTGATGCGTCAGCTTTGTCCGGGCGCACTTATGTCACCGCCAGCGCAGGCAATCACGGGATGAGTGTTGCTGCCGGTGCCCGCATCTTTGGTGCCGAGGCCGTCGTCTATATCGCCGAAACGGTACCCGAGGGTTTTGCCGACCGGTTGCGGGCCCAAAACGCGCGCGTGGTGCGGCACGGTGCGGACTACGCCGCCAGTATGGAAGGTGCCAGCCAGGCCGCGAAGGAGAACGGTTGGACCCTGCTGTCAGACAGTTCGTGGGACGGATACTATGAGTTGCCGCACATTCTGATGGAAGGTTACCTTCAGATGGCCGCCGAAGCGGCGCGGCAATGCCCGGAACCGCCGACCCACATCATGCTTCAGGCCGGAGTCGGCGGGCTGGCCGGTGCCGTGGCGGCCTCTGCGCGCAAAGTCTGGGGTGATGCGCCGCAAATCATCGTCGTTGAGCCCGACGCAGCCCCGGCGCTGCAAGCCAGTATTCAGGCGGGAACCTGCGTCTTTGCGGACGGCCCGGACAGCGTGATGGGGCGGCTGGACTGCAAAGAACCGTCGCAGATCGCCCTAAACGGGCTGGCGCGCGATGCGGACCGGTTTCTGACCCTGACGGATCAGGAGGTAACGGATCACCTGCCGGCGATGGCGACCGCGGGGGTTGAAACCACGGCATCGGGCGGGGCGGGGATTGCAGCGGCCATGAATACCGATGTGCAGGATGCACTGGGTATCGGTCGCGACGCCCGTGTCCTGTGCTTTTTGTCCGAGATCGCCGAATGACGGTCTTTGACATCTCTGAATACGAGGCGCGGACCAGCCGCGCGCAACGACGGATGGCGGAAGCGGGGATATCCGCGCTGTTGCTGACGACCGAGCCCGAAGTTCGCTATTTCACCGGTTACCTGACCCGGTTTTGGGAAAGTCCGACGCGCCCGTGGTTCCTGATCGTTCCGGCGACAAGGAAGCCGATCGCCGTCATACCTTCGATCGGTGCCGCGCTTATGGCGGGAACCTGGGTGGATGACATCCGTACCTGGAGCGCGCCGGACCTTACCGATGACGGTATCAGCCTTTTGGCCGAAGCTCTGGCCGAGGTCACGCCCGCAGATGCGCGTATCGGGCTGCCGGACGGGCATGAAACCCATATCCGCATGCCCTGGGCCGATCTTCAACGTCTGCAAATCCTGATTGGCGGTCGGGAATTGGGCGGTGATGGCGGAATTCTGCGGGCATTGCGGATGGTCAAATCCAACGCCGAAATTTCCCGGATCGAAACCGCCTGCGGCATTGCCGGGCGTGCCTTTCATCGGGTTCCCGAGATTGCCCGCGCGGGCGTTGCGCTGGACGAGGTGTTTCGACGATTCCAGATGCTGTGTCTGGAAGAGGGTGCCGACTGGGTTCCCTACCTTGCCGGCGGCGCTGAGCAGGGCGGTTATGCCGACGTAATCTCACCGGCTGAGCCTACGGCTTTGCGGCCGGGTGATGTCTTGATGCTGGATACCGGGCTGGTTCGGGACGGCTATTTCTGCGATTTCGACCGGAACTGGTCGGTTGGCCCGGCAACGCCAGAGGTGAAGGATGCCTATACTACGCTGATCGAAGCTTCGGATGCCGCGTTCGATATCGCGCGCCCCGGGGTCACAGCGGCCGATCTTTACCATGCCATGAACCGGGTCCTGTCCCGTTCCAGTGGGGAAACCGGGGCAGGGCGCTTGGGGCACGGTTTGGGTATGTCCCTGACCGAATGGCCGTCGCTTATCCCAACGGATAACACTGTGCTGGAGCCGGGCATGGTCCTGACGCTTGAACCGGGCATCGCCGTGGGCGACAAAATACTGGTTCACGAAGAAAACATCGTCATCACCGAAGGGGCTCCACGCTTTATCAGCCCTCGGGCCGGCGCGGAGTTGCCAGAGATATGAGCTATCTGCCCTACACCCTGGACAAGGACGACCCTGACTCAGTGCCGATGGGTCTGATCGTTCTGCAGACAGATGAAACGATCGAACCAGAATTCAGCGCCTATTTCCCGGACCGCTCCTGTCCGATTTATGTTTCGAGAATTCCAAGCGGCGTGAATGTGACCACGGACACGCTGGCGGACATGGAAAGGGCCTTGCCCGCGGCGGCGGATCTCTTGCCGAAAATTCGCCCTTATCGCGTGGTCGGGTACGGGTGTACGTCCGCCAGTTCGGTCATCGGATCGGATCAGGTCGAACGGATGGTGCAACAAACTTGCGACGTCGCGGTTGTTACAAATCCGCTGCGCGCTGCCTCTGCCTGCGCCGCAGATTTGGGGGTTTCCAGATGTGCGCTGCTGTCCCCGTATATCGAAGAAGTGAACGAACCGCTGAGGCAGGCTTTTGCCCGAAATGGCGTTTCGATGGACGTTTTCGGCTCGTTCGGGCAGGCCGAGGAATCAAAGGTCGTGCGCATTTCCCGGCGATCCGTTGTCGATGCTGCGGTGAAGCTTGGCGCTGATTCGTCGGTTGAGGCTGTTTTTATAAGCTGTACAAATCTAAGAACTTTTGACGCCATACCCGAGATTCAGGAGCGGCTGAAAAAGCCGGTTTTGTCCAGCAATCAAAGCCTTGCGTGGCATATGCGGCAACTGAACTCTGCCTGCGCGGTCTGAATTGTCATTCCATTGAAACATTTATGGTTGCGTGGTGCGTCCCGCATGTCCTTAAATGGGGCGGATAGGTCTTTGAGACCCGGATAAACCGGGCGGCCAACAGACCACACAGGGAGCCAAGTCGGTATATGTCCAATGACGCAGCGTTCGTCGAGTTTCAACGTGTCCAAAAATCTTACGACGGCGAGATACTTGTCGTAAAAGACCTAAACCTCTCAATGCCAAAAGGTGAGTTTCTGACAATGCTGGGCCCGTCTGGTTCCGGCAAGACAACTTGCCTGATGATGCTGGCCGGTTTTGAAACCGCGACTCATGGCGAGATCATGTTGGACGGGCGTCCGATCAACAACATCCCGCCGCATAAACGTGGTATCGGGATGGTGTTCCAGAACTACGCCCTGTTCCCGCACATGACTGTGGCCGAAAATCTGTCCTTCCCGCTGGAAGTGCGGAATATGGGCAAGGAAGCGCGTGAGGAAAAAGTCAAACGCGCGCTCGACATGGTGCAGATGGGCGCCTTTGGCAGTCGCCGTCCGGCGCAATTGTCCGGCGGGCAGCAACAGCGGATTGCCCTGGCCCGAGCGCTGGTGTTCGAGCCCGAACTGGTCCTGATGGACGAACCGCTGGGCGCGCTGGACAAGCAACTGCGCGAGCATATGCAGTTCGAAATCACTCGCCTGGCGCATGAGTTGGGGATCACTACGGTTTACGTGACACACGACCAGACCGAAGCACTGACGATGTCGGATCGCGTCGCCGTGTTCGACGACGGGCGCATTCAGCAACTGGCGCCGCCGGATCTGCTGTATGAGGAGCCCGAGAACAGCTTTGTTGCTCAGTTTATAGGTGAAAACAACACGTTGGAAGGTGTTGTTAAATCAATCGACGGCGATGCTTGCGTCGTGACTCTGGATGACGGGTCCGAGATTGACGCCAAGCCGGTCAACGTGCACGCCGCCGGCGAGCGGACCAAGGTTTCGATCCGGCCCGAGCGGGTGGAGTTCAACAAGGACCGGCTGCATGCCGATGCGCATACCCTGAAGGCGACGGTGAAAGAGTTCATTTATATGGGCGATGTATTCCGGTTCCGCCTGTCTGTGGCGGGGAATGACGATTTCATCATCAAGACCCGGAACGCGCCGGATGCGGTCAGGCTGTCTCCGGGGCAGGAAGTCGAAATCGGCTGGCTGGCCCATGATTGCCGGGCGCTGGACGCCTGACGAAGGAATCCCCCACGGCGGCCCGCCCGGGTGCGTGGGAAAAGAGGATCGGGTTGCCCCGTGATCCGGTCTTCGAGGTAAAATTTAACGGGTATAACAGGGAGTTAACTATGAAAGTAACCAAAACCACTCTGATGGCAAGCGCGATTGCGGTTGTCGCCGGCGGGGCCATGGCCCAAGAGATGACCATCGTCTCATGGGGCGGCGCGTACTCCAAATCGCAGCTGAAAGCGTATCACGAGCCCTATTCGGAAAAGACCGGCGTCACCATTCTGAACGATGACAGCTCGGCCGAAGCGGTCGCCAAGCTGCGCGCCATGAACGAAGCGGGCAACATCACCTGGGATGTGGTGGATGTTGTGGCCGCTGACGCGATCCGTCTGTGCGACGAGGGTCTGGCTCTGGAAATCGATCCGGATACGCAGCTTGCGCCCGCACCGGACGGCACTCCGGCGTCCGAAGATTTCGGTGATCTGCTGGTCAGCGAATGCTTTATCCCGCAGATCGTGTACTCGACGACCTTTGGCTATCGCACCGACCTTGTGGGCGACACGCCGCCGACAGATGTCTGCGCGGTGTTTGACCTGGAAACCTATCCGGGTAAGCGTTCGCTGGAAAAGCGTCCGATCAACAACATGGAATGGGCGCTGATCTGTGATGGCGTGTCCAAGGACGACGTCTATGATGTACTGGCAACCCCGGAAGGGCAGGATCAGGCGCTGGCCAAACTGGGCACCATCAAGGACAACGTTGTCTGGTGGTCTGCCGGTGCCGACACACCGCAGTTGCTGGCCGATGGCGAAGTTGTCATGGGTTCGACCTATAATGGCCGCCTGTTCAGCGTGATCGAAGAGCAGAAGCAACCCGTTGCCATGCTGTGGGACGCGCAGGTGTTCGATCTGGACGGCTGGATCATCCCCGCCGGTCTGAGCGAGGAACGCCAGCAGCGCGCGCTGGACTACATCATGTTCGCCACCGACACGCAGCGGTTGGCGGATCAGGCCAAGTACATCTCGTATGGTCCGGCCCGGGCATCCTCGGCTCCGCTGGTGGGTCAGCACGCCGATCTGGGCATCGACATGGCACCGCACATGCCGACCGATCCGGAAAATGCCAAGAACACGTTCCTGTATAACTACGAGTTCTGGGCGGACTATCGCGACGATATCGACGCCAAGTTCCAGGCGTGGCTGGCGCAATAAGCTGGTTTAGAAAGCCTCGGTCGGGGCTGCTTTTGGCCCCGACTTACCAAAGACCAAGGGACGCAGATGACTGACGCAACTCAATCCGGTCCGATGCTGGCTGCGGATGGCACGCCACTCAAGAAATCTCTGGCGCGTTCCCTGCGCCGCCGCAAGCTTCGGGCTCTGGCGCTGATTGCACCCTTGCTGTTGTTCGTGCTGCTGTCCTTTGTGATCCCGATTGTTTCGATGCTGTTCCGTTCGGTTGAGAACAGCATTGTGGCCGAAACGCTCCCCCTGACAGTGGTTGAGCTGCGGAACTGGGACGCCGAAAGCGGAGAGCTGCCGGACGAGGCGCTGTACGCGGCGTTTACCAAAGACATGATCGCGGCGATTGACGCGAAAGAGCATACAAAGCTGGGCACGCGTCTGAACTATGAACAGACGGGCATGTCGTCCATGTTTCGCCAATCCGGGCGCAAGATCAAACGGTTGGACGTCGAAGCGGATGCACCATTCAAGGAAAAACTGATCGAAATTCACGATGGCTGGGGCGACGTTGATACCTGGCGCGTGATCAAGACCCATGCGGTTCCGATCACCAACGGGTATTTTCTGAACGCCATCGACATGCGCCGGACACCCGAAGGGGCTCAGTCACAGCCGGAAGACAAGCAGATCCTGATCAAGCTGTTCGGGCGCACGTTGTTCATGTCGCTGATCATTACAGGTTCTTGCATATTGCTGGCCTATCCGATCTCATACCTGCTGGCCAATCTGCCGATGCGGATTTCCAACTTGCTGATGATCCTTGTGCTGTTGCCGTTCTGGACGTCGCTGCTGGTGCGGACTTCGGCGTGGAAGGTGATGCTGCAACAGCAGGGGGTGATCAACGAAACGCTGGTCTGGCTGGGGCTGGTCGCGGATGACGCGAGGCTGGTGATCATCAACAACCAGTTCGGCACGATCATTGCGATGACGCATATCCTGCTGCCGTTCATGATCCTGCCGATGTATTCGGTCATGCAGACGATCCCGCCATCCTATACCCGTGCGGCGAAATCCATGGGTGCCACGAACTGGACCACCTTCTGGCGGATTTATTTCCCCCAATCCATTCCCGGCATCGGCGCGGGCTCGATCCTCGTGTTCATTCTGGCGATCGGTTACTACATTACGCCCGAGATCGTCGGCGGAACCAAGGGTGTCTTCATCTCGAACCGGATTGCCTACCACATCTCGTCCTCGCTGAACTGGGGGCTTGCGGCAGCGCTGGGGACGATCCTGCTTGCGGTCGTGCTTCTACTCTACTGGGTCTACGACAAGATCGTGGGCATCGATAACGTCAAGCTGGGATAAAGATCATGGCAGCACTTACACCAATCTCCCGCAAACCTTTGTCGGTGGTTCTGCCATCCGTGGCCATCGCCGGCGGGTTCGTCGGAATGTTCGTCGGCGCCGGTCAGGGCAACGTTTTTCTGGGCATCGTTGTTGGCGCCGCGCTGATGGCGTTGCTGGCATGGATCTATTTCGCGGTGCTGGACAACGAGCGGGCCGCGCGATGGATCACGATATTGGGGCTTGGGGCAACCGGCCTGTTTTTCGCAGGTCTGACCGGGCTGATCGTTGGGCTGCTGGTCGGTTGGTTCTTTGCCTTCTTCATCTTCTGGCTGTACGAGGGGCGGTATCGGCGCAAGCTGTTGCCGTACCTGACCGGCCAGCAGGTGTTCTATCACTACCTGTTCCGTGTGATCTGCGGTGCGATCTTTGTGTTCCTGATCACTCCGATCCTTGTGGTGCTGCCGCTGTCATTCAACGCGCAGGACTTCTTTACCTTCACGCCCGAGATGCTGCGGCTGGACCCCGAAGGCTATTCGCTGAAGCATTACCAGGACTTCTTCACGAATAATGAATGGCAGCGCAGCTTCAAGAACTCGCTGATTATCGCGCCTATCGCGACCTTCATTTCGGTGACGTTGGGCACGCTGGCGGCCATCGGGCTTAGCCAGTCTCATGTGCCCGGACGGCGGGCGATCATGGGGGTTCTGATCTCGCCGATGATCGTGCCGCTGATCATCTCGGCCACGGGTATGTTCTTTTTCTACAGCGACATAGGCCGCTTCCTTGAGGGCACGTTGGGCATGAACAAGAACTTCGTGGGCTATGTGAAGGTCATTCTGGCGCACGCCGTTTTGGGGATTCCCTTCGTGATCATCACGGTGACGGCGACGTTGGTCGGGTTCGACCAATCGCTGACACGGGCGGCGGCGAATATGGGCGCGGGTCCGGTGCGGACATTCTTCAAGATCCAGATGCCGCTGATCCTGCCAGGTGTGATCTCGGGCGGCCTGTTCGCCTTCATCACCTCATTCGACGAGGTTGTTGTGGTGCTGTTCGTCGGTTCTGCAAGCCAGAAAACTTTGCCGTGGCAGATGTTCACCGGCCTGCGCGAACAGATCAGCCCGACCATTTTGGCGGTTGCGACCATCCTTGTGGTGATCTCAATCGCGCTGCTGACCACGGTCGAGCTGTTGCGGCGGCGGTCCGAACGGCTGCGCGGTCTCAGCCCGGCTTGACGCGACTCGAAAGCTGATTTAGCGATTTCCCTGTGCATCCCGGTCACGATGGCGTCGTGACGTAACTTGGGATGCATGGCTCTCGGTTCCCGAGGCCGCTTGTCCTGAACGCCGGGACTTGTGGCCGGGCCTTGCCTGTCCGGCATTGAGGAGAGACCATATGAAAGACCTGGAAAATCGCCCCGAGTTCTTCACCAGCCATAACGGTGACAAAGCGCCGTTGCCCTTCAGCAAGGCAGAATACGCACGGCGTCTGACCAGCCTGCGCGCGACGATGGCCGCGCGCGATATCCCGGCGGTTCTGCTGACGTCGATGCACAACATCGCCTATTACTCGGGTTTTCTGTATTGCGCCTTTGGCCGACCCTATGGCTGCGTTGTGACGCAGGATGCGTGCACGACGGTTTCGGCGAATATCGATGCCGGTCAACCCTGGCGGCGTTCGGTCGACGAAAACGTGATCTATACCGACTGGCAGCGAAACAACTACTGGCGCGCGGTGGCCAGCCTGATCGGTTCCGTCGGACGGATTGGGATTGAGGGCGATCACATGACGCTGGCGATGCGCGACACGGCGCTGGATATGCTGGGCGGTCCGGAACTGGTGGATATCGCACCGGATACAATGGCCGCACGCATGGTCAAATCGGCCGAAGAGATCGCGCTGATCAAGGGCGGCGCGCGCACTGCGGACGTTGGCGGCGCCGCCATTCACGCAGCGATCCGCGAGGGCGCGACCGAGATCGAGATTGCCATGGCAGGCCGCGACGCGATGGAGGCCGAAATCGCACGCGCCTATCCGGAGGCCGAGTACCGCGACACCTGGGTCTGGTTCCAGTCCGGGTTAAACACGGACGGCGCGCATAACCCGGTCACCAAGCGCGCGCTGCAAAAGGGCGATATCCTGTCGTTGAACACGTTTCCGATGATCTCAGGCTATTATACCGCGCTGGAACGTACTCTGTTTCTGGGCGAACCCGATGCGGAAAGCCTGCGCATCTGGATGGCCAACGTTGCCGCGCACGAGTTGGGACTGAGCCTGATCAAACCCGGTGCGACCTGTTCCGGCATCTGTGATGAGATCAACCGGTTCTTCGCTGATGAAGGGCTGCTGCAATACCGTTCGTTCGGCTATGGCCATTCCTTTGGCATTCTCAGCCACTACTACGGGCGCGAAGCCGGGCTGGAACTGCGCGAAGACATCGATACGGTCCTTGAACCCGGTATGGTCGTGTCCATCGAGCCGATGCTTTGGATCCCCGAAGGCCAGAAGGGTGCGGGCGGATATCGCGAGCATGACATTCTGGTTGTTGAGGAATCCGGTGCCGAAAACATCACCGGCTTCCCTTACGGGCCCGAGCACAACACGATCAGCGCCTGATCGGATCGGCGGGAAGGGCGATCAGCCCTTCCTGCCTTTTTCATGATAGATGAACCCGATGAAGTTCAGCAGCACCTGGGCTGCCAGAATCTGGGTGCTTTCGGTGGGGTCGTAATTTGGGGCGACTTCGACAAGGTCGATGCCCACGACATCGCCGCGCTTTGCCAGCCCCTGCAAAATCTCCAGCACGTCGTAATAAAGGAACCCGCCGTGACTGGGCGTTCCGGTGCCTGACGCGATAGAGGGGCAGAAAGCGTCGATGTCTATCGTCACGTAGTACCGTGCATCTTCCGGTATCCTCGCCAAAACGCCTTCGGTGCCCAGTTGGCGCACCTGCCGAACGGACAGGATATCTGATCCACGGGCACGGGCGTCTTCATATCCTTCCTTGGCGGTAGAGGAGACGTTGCGAATGCCCAGTTGGGTCATGCCAGAAACATAAGGCTTTTCAATCGCCCGGCGCATCGGGTTGCCGTGGCCAGCGGTCACGCCGTGCCGCTCGTCCACGAAATCCAGATGCGCGTCGATCTGAACTACGTGGATCGGACCGTTTTGCGCGCAGTCGCTTTCGAACGCGTTGATGCAGGGGATATTGACCGAGTGGTCGCCACCGATCGTGACGGGCAGGGCGCCCGCCTCAAGCATTCTTTCGACACCGAACTGAATGTTGGCGTGGCTTTCATCCGTTTTGGTGTGAATGATGTCGGCGTCGCCAATATCGACCATACGCACAGAGGCATCCAGATAGGTCGCGTCATCCTCATGGTCGTAGGCACCGGCGTGCCCAAAACTGAACAGGGTCGATGCCTCACGCACGGCGCGCGGTCCGAACCGCGCACCGGACCGCCATTGGGTTCCGAAATCAAAAGGCGCGCCCATGACGGCCACGTCTGCATCGATCTGATCCCAATCTTCGACATAGGGCGATTTGCCAAAGGTCGAAATGCCCACGAACGGCAAGTTCAGGCGACCGCTTGAATACCCATGAGATGACATTGCGTGATTCCTGTTTCTTGTTCTTCCCGGGCAGCTTAGGCAGGATACGCGCACCTGAACAGTTCGCGCAGCGACATCAGGTGTCGTTGCGTGGGGTTGATTGTCCGGTTCAGCGGCGTGTATCTGACGCAAGCGTTGGAAAGGAATTGCCTTGGGACATCACGAGCTGCCATCAGGAACGGGTGTCTACTATATAAATCTGGACCGGGTGCCCGAGCGAAAGGCATTCATGGAAAGCCAATTCGCCCATGCAGGACTGTTCGGTGCCCAGCGGTTCAGCGCGACCGACGCGCAGCAATCCGGCGCTTTGGACGGCAACGGTTATGTTCCCGGAACCGGCAGCCGGTGGGGGTTGAAGCAAAGTGAGATCGCCTGTTTCGAAAGCCACCGCGCCGTCTGGCAGACGGCGATCGACCGCGGCCACAAGGCGGTGGCTGTTTTCGAGGATGACGTCGAAATGTCAGCCCGGGCTGGTGAGGTCATTACGGCCCTGCTGGGCCGCGCTGCGGGTTTCGATTTCGTCAAGCTCGACTATTCGCCCCGCGCCCTGCGGTTCGGTCCCGAAACCGAGATTGGCGGCGTTCCGGTTCGACCGATGCTGGAAATGGCCCCAAGCGCGGCGGCTTATGTCCTGTCGCAGGGGGCGTGCCGCAAATTGTTGTCGTGGTCCGAACAATACTCGGACCACCTTGACGACTTCGTCTCGATCCCACGTCCCGACTGGCGCATGTACCAGTGCTTCCCGGCCGTCGGGGTGCAGATGATCTGGTCGAAACAGCAGGATCAGACATTGGAAACCGTCAAGGTCAGTGAACGCTCGCAGGACAAGAAAACCAACAGCGGTCTGGACAAGGGCCCGCTTTGGTTCCGCATCAGACGGGAAGTGCAGGCCACCCGCCGCAAGCTGTACTGGCGCCGTGGTGGACAGGCGCGGTTGTTGGCGCAGGGCGGGTTTGTCGGCTTTATTCCCTGTGCGGATGATCTGAGCGTTTAGCCCCGTCCGAGCGCCTTAATACCACACCCTGTCAGGGCAGGTTGGCGCTTGCCCCTTATAAGCGTTAACAAAACTATCGATTTGATATAGTCTTGCAGTGTTGTTTGTTGTTAGCGCTTGGGTGTGTGGTGTGGGTCAGACAATTTATGAACGATATGGCGGGTTTAAGACGATCAGCCGGATTGTGATGACATTCTATGAAATGGCCCTGGATTCCGAACAGATCGGGGGTCATTTCGAAGATATCGACATGCCACGCCTCATAGATCATCAAACGAAATTCGTATCCTCTCTGGTCGGTGGTCCCGCATCCTTCAGCGATGAAAGAATTGAGGCCGTGCACCGGCACCTCAACATAACTCATGCGGATTTTGATGAGATGGCCGAGCTTTTCGGCGAGGCGCTGGCGATGCATGGGATGGAGGACAGCCACATCAAGATCGCGCTGCAAGCCATCGAATCCAAACGCGCCATCATTGTCGCGCGTGACGCCGCATGAGCATTCTGGCCATCAACGAGCAACTTCTGCGCGCGATTGGTGTCGGCGTGGCGGTGGTGCGGGCCTCGGACCTCACCTTTGTGTTCCACAATGGTCCTTTCGCCGAGTGGTTCGGCGAACCGACGCAAGAGCAGACCTTGTTGGACCTCATACCATCTCTTGATCAACGTGAACTGGATGACGTGAAACAGTCCGGTCTGCGCTATTCGGTCGAGTTGCAGATCAAACCCAAACGCAGAACGCTGATCTTCGCGACGGCGGTTTCGCTGGCGAACGGATTGACCGAACAGGTGCTGGTTGTCGAATGCCAGAACATCACCCGTATTCGCGAACTTGAAAGCATGATCGACAGCTATTCGACCATGGTCGAGCGCAATACCCGGGAACTGGAGCGTGAGAAGGAGCGCGTCGAACGGTTGTTGCTGAACCTGATGCCGCGCGCGGTCTACGAAGAGTTCAAGAGCTTCGGCGTGGTAACGCCGCAGCTTTACGATCAGGTCTCGGTGGTCATGCTGGATTTCGTCGGCTTCACCGATTTTGCCGCCAAGACGGACCCGACCGTCACGCTGAGCGAGTTGAACGACATCTTCACGGCGTTCGACCGGATTGTTGAGCAGTTCGGATGCGAGCGGATCAAGACAATCGGTGACGCCTATCTGGCGGTTTCGGGAATGCCCGATCCAACGCCGGACCACGCAACGGCAGTGGCGCATTGCGCGGTCAGGTTCCTGCGATACCTGGAACGGCGCAATGAAAGTCATCCGCACAAATGGCAGGCCCGCATCGGCCTTGGCATGGGGGCCGCAGTGGGTTCGGTCGTGGGTATTCAGAAATACGTCTACGATGTGTTCGGCCCTGCGGTGAACATTGCTTCCCGCCTGCAAGTCTTTGCAAACCCTATGAATATCGTAGCGCCGGAGGAGATGAAATACGCCCTGATCGACGAATTTCAGGTCGCAGACATTGGGCGTGTGGACATCAAGGGGATGGGCGAGATGGAACTGATCAATGTCACTTCGGGCCTCAGCGCGCCGCAGCCCCGGGTTAAGTTCTGACGCAAACTTATTCGTCCTGCGGCACCAACCCCAGACCGCGTAAATAGATGCCAATGCCGCTTTCCAGCAGGTCTTCGGGCGGAAACGGCGAACTGGCACCGGTGTTGCGCGCATAGAGCTCCACGACGCCATGGCTCATGGCCCAGATATGGGCGCTGAACATCGACGCCGGTGGTCGTTTATCCGGCGGGATGTGCTGAGAGAGATCGGCCGCCGCTTTTTCCAGCACGCTCTTGGCGCGGTTTGCAGCCATCGCCAACTCGGGCGTCCGGTTGACCGAAATCCCGCTTTCGAACATGGCGATGTAGTGGCCGGGGTGCTTGCGCGCAAACGCCAGATAGGCGCGTCCGGTCGCCTCGAACGCGGCCAGAGCGGATGGCTGACCCTTGTCATATGCGTATTGCATAAGGTCGGCGAACATCTCGAACCCTTGCCGGGCGGCTTCGGCAATCAGGTCTTCGCGGCCGTGAAAATGCCTGTAGACGGCGGCGGGCGTCACACCTGCGGTTTTTGCAGCCTCGGACAAGGTAAAGCCGGTCGGACCCTTTTCTTCGATCAGGGACAGGGCGGCCTCGATCAAAGCCTGCTTCAGGTTCCCGTGGTGATACCCGCGTTTTGTCATCCCTGTATCAGGCACCTTTTTGTTTAAGCCTCTGGAATCCAGGACATAGCCCCTGAGCGCATCCACGTCCAACCCCGGTCACACCGGATGCCCCGCAAAATCCATCACGCGTCCCAGATTTCCGGCCCACCGCAAATCTTGGGATCGTTGGGACCGATGGCGTCGTTGTCCTTTTCGTCATAGGGCAGGGCGTGCAGAACGGTCCGAATGGCTGCCAGCCGCGCCCTTTTCTTGTCGTCCGACCGAATGATCGTCCAGGGGCAATTATCTGAATGGCTGCGCGTCAGGGTTTCGGAAATGGACTGGCTGTATTCCTTCCATTTGTTCAATCCCGCGACGTCTATCGGGCTGAGCTTCCATTGCTTCAGCGGGTCTGTTTCGCGGGCCAGAAACCGGCTCAGCTGCTCTGCGCGCCCGACGTTCAGCCAGAACTTGAAAAGTGTAATCCCGTCATTGACCAGACCTGTTTCCAGCGGCAGAACCTGACGGAAGAAACGCTCGCGCTCTTCATTGGTGCAGAACCCGAAAACATTCTCGACCACGCCCCGGTTGTACCAGCTGCGGTCAAAGAACACGATCTCTCCGGCAGACGGCAAGTGCTGGATGTATCGCTGAAAATACCACTGGCTGCGTTCCATGTCCGAAGGCTTGCTGAGCGCAACGTTCCGCGCGCCGCGTGGGTTCAGGTTCTCCCGGAACCGCTTGATTGTGCCGCCTTTTCCGGCCGCATCGCGACCTTCGAAAATTAGCGCAACCCGATGATCCGTTTCCTTGATCCAGGATTGCATCTTGACCAGTTCGATCTGCAGCTTTTCCATTTCCTTCTCGTAGTCCTTGCGCTTCATGCGTTCGGAATACGGGTAGGTGGGGTTCAGGATGTCGCCTTTTTCCGCGGATTCGATTGCCTTCCGCACCTCTTTGGGCGCGTCATGTCGAAAGTACTTTTCGATGGAACCTCTTTCGGAACGGGCCATGGCCTACCTCAGCATAAAATCCATATCCTACTATGGATTAGCTGCGGGCTTAACGCAAACCCGCGCGTTGTGCTGCACGGTCTATCGCGGCGGCGACTTCGGGGGCGGCGACGACCTGGGGCATGTGTCCGATGCCGGGCAGTTCGATCAGTTCGGCACCGGGGATCTGTTCGACCAGACGCTCGGAATGCCAGCCCAGACCTACCGTCGTGTCGGCCGTTCCATGGACGATCTCGGTCGGCACGGAAATTTCGCTGTACTTTGGTTGCAGCGAACGGACTTCGTCAAGAAGGTTGGCGCGCTGTTTGGCGTTTGCGTGCATCGAGGCCCGTCGCATCGTCAGGCCCGGGCCAAAGTGTTCGGCGTACCCTTCGGGCGCGGATTGCGGAGCAAAGACCTGATCAAGCGCTTTTTCGACATACCATTGCGGCACAAAAGCACTGATCAGCGGCAGGGCCAGCGCGTTACCCGCCGGGGTGGATGCCAGTTGGTTGAACCCGTCCAGGGGTGTCTCCCACGGGATTGCGGCGGGGGCGATCAGAACCAGCGCCGAGATACTGTCGGGCCGGGTCACCGCCCAGGCAAGCGATACAGAGCCGCCATAGCTTTGACCGGCGACGATGGGTTTATCCGCGCCCAGCTGCGCGGCGGCCTTTTGCAGTATTGCGGCCTGTTCTTCGATTGTCTCACCTTCCGGGTTAAAGCTGGCGCTGTAACCCAGGCCGGGGCGGTCAAACACGATGACCCGGAAGTGTTCCGCCAATATCGGAGCGAGTGCAAAGGTCATGTCGCGGGTATTGCCGCTGGACCCGTGGATCAAAACCACATCCGGACCCTGGCCCATGGTCACCGCATGTACCGCGATGCCGTCGACCATGACGATCTGACCTTCGGGCGGAAAGGCGGCTTCGGCGCGAGCCTCGTTCCGTGCGGCGCGCCATGTGGTGACGACCGTCATGGCCACAAGGAACAGGCCGAAGGTTATGAACGCCTTAGTCGCCAATTTTTTCCAGATCGAACGGGGTGGATTGATAAATCTCGTTGATCCAGTTGCCATAGAGCAGATGCGCATGGCTGCGCCAACGGTTCTGTGGCGGCTGAGCCGGATCGTCGTCAGGGTAGTAGTTCATCGGCACGTTGATCGGCGTGCCATTGGCGACGTCGCGATCATATTCCTGTTTCAGCGTATCGCTGTCATATTCGAAATGGTTGAAGATATAAATCGCCCGATGCGCGCGGTCTTCCACCAGACAGGGCCCGACTTCGTCACTGCCCAAAAGCGTGTCCAGACCGGGCGCACCGTCGATTTCGTGCTGTTTCATCTCGGTCCAGCGGCTGACGGGGATCACGCAATCGTCGGAGAACCCGCGCAGGAACGGCGAGGCCGGGGCCAGATTGCGGTGACGAAAGCAGCCAAACGCTTTGGCGTCCAGCATGTGTTTGCGCACACCGTGGAAATGATTGATCATCGCCATTCCGCCCCAGCAGACACCGAATGTCGAATGAACGTTGGTCTGGGTCCAGTCAAACACTTCGGCCATTTCGTCCCAATAGGTGACGTCATCGAACTCCAGATGCTCGATCGGAGCGCCGGTGATGATAAGACCGTCAAACCGTTCGCCCTTTACCTCCTGAAAGGGGCGATAGAACTCGGCCATATGTTCGGCGGCGGTGTTCTTGGTCCGGTGTTCGGTCATGCGGATCAGCGACAGATCGATCTGCAGCGGGGTCGCACCGATCAGGCGGGCAAACTGGTTCTCGGTCTGGATTTTCTTGGGCATCAGGTTCAGCAACCCGATCCGCAGGGGGCGGATGTCCTGACGCATCGCCTGATCCTCGGCCATGACCATGACACCCTCTTGGGTGAGAACGTCAAATGCAGGAAGGTCGGAAGGAATCTTGATCGGCATCAGGTGCAAGCCTTTGGAGAAACAGTGTAGATGCGGTAATTAAGCGCGGTTCGCGCGGGTCTCAAGGGTGCGTTCGATCAACTCATCGAAATCGGCGGCGTCGCGGACCTTGTGCATGTCGTCCGCGGTGACCGAAACACCCCAGTTGGCAGCCATCGCCTGATAGCGCGGCTGACGGTGGGCCAGAGCCTTTGCGTATGTCCAGCGGATAAAGGCATCAGGGTCGACATCCTCGGCCCGGCACCCGTTTTGCGACAGGTAATCATTCCAGACGCGGGTCAGAAACTCGGGCTGGTAGGACATCGGCTTTGGTGCCTTGTCAAAGCGCCGGATCAGCTCGGCGGTGTGATCCTCGTCCCCCTGGATCCAGATCATCAGGGTCTGGCGGGACAGTTCCGACAAAAGGTGATCGGCCGGATCGCTGGGGTCCACCCATTCACAGATCGACCCGCCGGTGTCGCAGATAAAATGCGGGTAATGGTACAGCCGCTGCGCCCGGTCGATGAAGTACTCGGTGTCCAGAAGCGCGTGAATTTCAGCCTGACGGAACTGCTCTTGCCGGCGGCGGTATTCCGGCAGTTCCAGCCCCCCCAGCGCAGGATTTCCGGGTTTGCCCAGATATGCCGCCACCGGGGTCAGGTTTTCGAACGAAATGTTCGAGCCGATGAAGATCGAATCCGACAAAAGCATGTCGCGTAAAAACGGCACTTTCATCGCCTCGGCCTTGGCGTTGTCGGTGATGTATTCGCCCATGTACCGGGTGCCGATCCGGTAATCGATCGAATAGTGGAACCAGTCCCCTGAATCTCGCAGGACATTGGAGACAAAGGTTTTACCCAAGCCCGACATGCCGAAAAACAGCACTTTCTTGCGTGCGGCATCACGCCAGTCTTTTGCCGAGCCGTAGATCATCGTCCGCTGTCCCTTTTTCCGACCTAGCTAAAACGGGCAGGGGGCGGCGTCAATCATCAGTGCGGGACCGGTTGAGGATCAAAAGCCCGGCGGCAAGGATGGCAAATCCCAGATAGGCCTGCGGCGGCAGCGCCTCGTCACGCAGAACCGCTCCCAGAACGATGGCAACAGGCGGAATGATCAGCGTCACAAGCATCAGGTTTCCCGCGCCTGCCATCGCCAGCACCCGGTAATAGAGCAAATAGGCACCGGCCGTGGCAATCAAAGCATAATAGGCGATGGCGCTCCAGGTTATCAGCGGCAGATCCAGTGTCGGCACGCCGTCCACCATCAGGGTTACGGGCAGGATCAAAATTGTTGATCCCGTCAGCATACCCGCCGCGGCAATGATCGGGGGCAGGTCGGACAACGTAACCCGGGCCCAGGCCCCGGCCAGAGCGTAAGAGATCGTGCCTGCGATGATCGCCAGTTGCGCGACGCTTTGCAGGCTGAAACCGGCGAAGTTCTGTAGACCGATCGCGACGGTCACGCCCAGAAAGCCAAGTCCCACACCCAGCGCTCGCGTGCGCGTCAGCCGTTCGTCCCGGAAAAACAGTGCCGCTGTCAGCACGCCGAACACCGCTGTTGCCGCGTTCAGGATCGAGGTCAGGCCGGTCTCGATGTAAAGCTGCCCCCAGGCCATCAGCGAAAACGGTATTGCATTGTTAAGCAGGCCCATGACCAGGAACGCGCCCCAAATTCTGGGGCTGCGCGGAACTGACAGACGCCTGAGCCGTACAACCAGCCACAGTGCGAGCATCGCCCAGAAGACACGGTGCAGCACGGATGTCATGACCGGAACGGTGTCCAGCGCAATCCGAATCGCCACAAACGAGGCGCCCCAGATCAGCCCGAGCAGCAACAGCTCGGACCAGGCACGCGGAGAGAGATGTCTTTGAGTTTCCATGTGCCCAATTACGCCCGACAAGTTCGGCAAGGCGACCCGAAACTTGCGAAAAAAAAACCCCGCTGAATCAGCGGGGTCCGTATTGGTGGTTTTGGCCGGATTAGTTCAGGGCGTAGGTGACCTGAAGACCAACACTCCAGGCGCTGTTGCCGCTGAAGTCCGCACCTTGATTGGTGGTGGCGTCGCCGATGTCGGTGTAACGGACACCGCCGGAAATCTGAGCGTTTTCAAGCGAGTATGTTCCGCCCACGCCGATGCTCCAGAAACCGTCGGTCGGGCCGAGGTCCGAAACAGTGGCATCGGTCGAGGTCTCATATCCGACGGTCACAGCACCCGAGAACTCTTCGGAGAACTGGTAGCCCATGCCAAGCGTGTAGGTGAAGGTATCGTCGTCATAGTCCAGCAGGTTGCTGCCGGTGATGCCAACGTAAACCGGCGGTGCGTAGACCGACTGCGGCCAGTCCACCCATCGGATCGAACCGAACAACAGGGTCTTCGGTGCAACGCCTGTCTGGAAGTCCAGGTTGACGGATTGCGGTGTCACAACCTCGGTCTCGGTGTCGGCGGTGAACACGCCCGCAGGAATCGGCGGAACGATGTTGTTGGATTCGGTCTGCGACAGGTTATGCGTGATCTTCGAGTTGTAGGTCAGCGAGACCCGGGCCGCAATTTCCGGCTTTTCCCAGGCGACGCCAACGACATAGCCAAAGTCGACTTCCGCGTCGATGTCGACCTCATAACCGGCCGCGGCAGGGACCGCCACGTTACCAGTCAGGCGCTGAGCCCGCACACCACCGATGGCGCTGAACCCGCCGTCGAACTTATAGCGGAACAAAGCGGTAATGGTGTCTGTGTCTGCTTCGGCGCGCAGAACGTCGGTGCGGCCGCCAAACGGAGCGGTCGGGTTCTGCGACAGGGGGTAGTTCGATGAGTATTCGACGTCGGCGCCGAACGGCTGATCGTAGATCAGGGCAAAATCCAGATTCTCGGTCAGCGACGTCTTGTAACCCAGATGCGGGGTGAAGAAGTCATTGGCGACGTTGCCCGAGTCAACTCCGCCGAGTGTGCCGGATACGTCGGGGTTGGTGTAACCAAGGCGAAACTGCACGACAGAGTTTTCTTCGAAGATCAGGTTGATCCCCTGGCCGCTGCGATCGAGGCCGCCTGCATATGCCCCCGTCGCTCCAACGCAAACTGCGCACGCCTGAAGAAGCGCTTTTTTCATTATGTCCTCCCTTAAGGTGTCCTGGTGGTCAGTGCCGGTTGACGATCGGTGCTGCCTGACCCGCTGTGTGGTGCTCGATACTTTCTAAAGCTGCATTCTACCGTCAACTGGTGACGGTGCGTTACTTCTGGCGAGTGTTATGCAGCACTGTTGCCAAACTGTTACGATTTTCGGCGTGAACGTTCAGAAAGATACCTGAGAAGATCACCGCCGCCCCAAGCAGGGTCCAGTGATCCAGCGGTTCGCGATACAGAATCATGCCGACAATCGCGATGGTCGGCAGCCGGGCAAAGTCGAACGGAACCACCACTGTTGCCGGTGCGATGGCCAGCGCGTTGGTGATGCAGTAGTGCGCCAACAGCCCCGCCAGCCCAACCAGAAGCAGATACGGCGCGGTGCTGGCTGTGGGCATCGCAATCTGCCCGTCGAAGCCCGCAGCGATCAGGCCAAGTACGGCCTGCATGACCGTCAGCCAGAACATGATGCATCCGATGCTGGCAAAACGAGTGAGCTTTTTGGTGGAGATCGTTGTCAGCGCAAAGAACACAGCGGACAGTGCCGCCGTCAGCACTCCGGCGCTCAGGGGTACCGCGCCCGGTCGGGCGACGATGAGGATTCCGGCGAAACCGATCAGCGCGGACATCACACGCACCGTTGTCAGGCGCTCGCGCAACAAAAGCGGGGACAAAAGGATCACCCAGATGGGCTGCGTAAACTCAAGCGCGAAGACCTGCGCCAGAGGAATAACCGTGACGGCGTAGAACCACAGGTTCTGGCCAGTGAAGTGCAAAAGGTTGCGGAGACCGTGCAACCCAAGCCTGTATGTGGAAACCTGATGCCATTTCTTCGACCACGTCAGAACCAGTGCGACCACACAGATCCCGACGAGGCTGCGGAAGAACATGATCTCGAACGTGTCATGCGTGGCGCTCAACTCGCGGCCGGCGACCGCCATGGAGGAAAAGGACGCAATCGCCCCCGTCATCCAAAGCGCGGCTTTGCCGATTTGCGGTTTGGTGGTTTCCATGCCCCTGCCTGAGAGTCTGGTAAGTTACGCGACTGAAATATATTGTTTTTCGCGCGATCCCAATCAACAAAAAAGCCGGAACACCGCCCGGCTTTTGGTTATTCCCACTCGATGGTTCCCGGAGGTTTCGAGGTGATGTCATAGGTGCATCGGTTGATGCCCTTGACCTCGTTTATTATGCGCGTAGCGGTTTCACCGAGGAATTCGTGACTGAACGGATAGTAGTCTGCGGTCATACCGTCCACTGACGTCACCGCACGCAGCGCGCAGGCATAGTCATAGGTGCGGCCGTCGCCCATCACGCCAACGGTGCGGACGGGCAATATGGCGACAAAAGCCTGCCAGATATCGTCATACAGCCCGTGCTTGTGAATCTGATCGATGTACACAGCGTCCGCTTCGCGGAGGATTTCCAGCTTTTCGCGCGTAATCTCGCCGGGGCAGCGAATGGCCAGACCCGGCCCGGGGAAGGGGTGGCGGCCGATAAAGCTGGACGGCAGTCCCAGTTCGCGACCCAGGGCGCGCACCTCGTCCTTGAACAGTTCGCGCAGGGGTTCAACCAGTTTCAGGCCCATTTTTTCTGGCAGGCCGCCGACATTGTGGTGCGACTTGATCGTGACCGAAGGGCCACCAGAGAAGGAAACCGATTCAATCACGTCCGGATACAGCGTGCCCTGCGCCAGAAACTCGGCGCCGTCGATAGTGTCGGCGTGTTTCTGGAACACGTCGATGAACAGCTTGCCGATGATCTTGCGTTTGGTTTCCGGATCGCTCTGGCCTTCCAGCTTGCCCAGGAACAGCTCGCTTTCATCCGCGTGGATCAGCTGAATGTTGTAATTGTCGCGGAACATGCCGACGACCTCTTGCGCCTCGTTCTTGCGCAGCAGCCCGTGGTCAACAAAGACGCAGGTCAGTTGGTCGCCGATCGCCTCGTGGATCAGGATCGCCGCCACTGAACTGTCGACACCGCCAGAGAGGCCGCAGATGACCTTTTTGTCGCCGACCTGCTCGCGGATCTTTTCGATCATCTGTTCGCGATAGGCACCCATGGTCCAATCGCCCTGGAACCCGGCTAGTTTGACGAAGTTTTCGTATAGCTTTGCGCCTTTGGGCGTGTGGTGCACCTCGGGGTGGAATTGCACTGCATAGAAGTGGCGCGCGGGGTCTGCCGTGATTGCGTAGGGCGCGTTGGGCGAGGTGCCGTAGACCTCAAAACCCGGGGCGATTTCGCTGACATGGTCGCCGTGGCTCATCCAGACCTGTTCGTCACCTTCGGCAAACCAGCCATCAAGAATGTCTAGCTGGTCCTTCGGAGTGACAAAGGCACGACCGAACTCGGCCGTGCCATGGCCGCTTTCGACCTTGCCGCCAAGCTGGTGCATCATCACCTGCTGGCCATAGCAAATGCCAAGGATCGGCACGCCGTAGTCAAAGATTTCCTGCGGTGCCCGCGGCGACCCATCGCGCGTCACGCTGTCCGGACCGCCCGAGAAAATAACGGCTTTTGGTGCCATTTCCCGCACGAACTCCATCGTGACATTCTGATATGGGTGAATTTCGCAATAGACATTCAGTTCGCGCAGGCGGCGGGCAATAAGCTGCGTTACCTGGCTGCCGAAGTCGATGATCAGAAGGCGGTCATGGGTGTCTTGGGTCATGCTTGGCTATTAGGTCGCAAGCCTTGCATGTGCAAGCGATATGACGTCAATTGTGCAAATCTGCCCCGGGAATTGGAAGGAAGCGCCTGTGATGTCAGAAATCCGGTTCAGGGCAGCGGTTCCCGCCGACGCCGACGCGGTGCGGACCTGTATCGAACTGGCCTATGCGGACGCCAGGCGTGATATTGCGGATTTGCCGGATGTCGCGGGTGGCGTTTCCGAGGAAATTGACCGGCACGTCGCCATGGTGGCCGAGATCGAGTCTCAGATCGTTGGTGCCATCTTTTTCGGCCTCGTTGATGATGCGGTCATGATCTTCAACCTGGCCGTTTCCCCTGCCGCGCAGGGCCGGGGGCTGGCGCGGCAACTTATGGGGTTCGCGGAACGTTTTGCCGCGGAGAAAGGATGTAAGCGTCTGAAACTGCGAACGCACCGCAAGATGCACGGAACCATCGCCATGTACCGCCACATGGGCTGGAAAGAAGTTGAGCAGGGCGGCAACGGCATCGCAATGCAGAAACCTGTAAACGCGGGTTAAGAACCAAACCAGAGGCCGCTTGTGGTCGCCAATGTCGCTTTTCCCCCCAGAGCGCCGTAAAACAGATGCTGGCGGTTGATGCGGTCCTGTAACAGAATGACCAAATCAACCATTCAGACGGGATTTTCTCATGTCAGAGGCAAACACCCGGCGCAGGGCGAGAGGTGGCGGTGGCGCTGCCCGCCGGGCCGAACGCACCGCAGTTCGTATCGAGACCGCGAAATACATCGAAAGGAACATTCCGAATTTCGAGATCCTCAACGAAGAAGCGCTGGAGATCATCGAAACCAACGCGGAAACCGTTCTGGCCGAGGTCGGCGTCAATTTCGTCGATAATCCGGGCGCGCTGCAGCGCTGGAAAGACGCCGGTGCCGATGTCGACGGTGAGCGTGTGCGCATTCCGCGTGGGCTGGCGCGTGAGTTGATCAAGACCGCACCAAGCCAATTTACCCAGCACGCCCGCAACCCCGAGAAATCCGTTGTCATCGGCGGCCGCAATCTGGTTCTGGCCCCGGTCTACGGCCCGCCTTTCGTGCGCGATGCGCAAGGTGGCCGTCGCTATGCGACGATGGACGATTTCAATAAGTTCGTGAAACTGGCCTATATGTCCAAGTGGCTGCACCACTCGGGCGGCACGGTGTGCGAACCGACCGACGTGCCGGTGAACAAGCGTCACCTGGACATGCTGATGGCGCATATAACTCTGTCAGACAAGCCGTTCATGGGGTCAGTCACCGATCCCAGCCGGGCGCAGGATTCGGTCGAGATGTGCGAGATTCTGTTCGGCAAAGAGTTCGTGCAGGAAAACACCGTCATGACCTCGCTGACCAATATCAACTCGCCGATGACCTTCGACGACGTGATGATGGGCGCGCTTGAGGTTTATGCGCGCAACAATCAGGCCTGCATCATTTCGCCGTTTATCGTCGGCGGTGCGATGGCGCCCGTTTCTGTTGCAGGAACGCTGACCCAGGTGCTGGCCGAAGTCATGGCCGGCGTGGCTTACAGCCAGCTCATCCGACCGGGTGCGCCCGCGATCTTCGGTGCCTTCGTTTCGTCGATTGACATGAATTCAGGTGCGCCGACCTTTGGGACGCCAGAGGCGTCGCTGGTCACCTATGGCGCCGGGCAACTGGCGCGGCGGCTTGGCCTGCCGTTCCGTTCCGCGGGTTCGTTCTGCGGCTCAAAGCTGCCGGACGCTCAGGCGGCGTACGAAACCGCCAACTCGCTGAACATGGGTCTGATGGCCGGCGTAAACTTCATGCTGCATTCCTGCGGCTGGCTGGAAGGCGGTCTGGTCGCGGACTTTGAAAAGTTTGTCATGGACGCTGACCAGTTGGGCGTTCTTCACGGTCTGGCCAAAGGCGTTGCCTATGACGAAAACGCGCAGGCCATGGACGCCATCCAAGAAGTTGGCCCCGGTGGCCACTATTTGGGCTGCGCCCACACGCAGGCCAACTTCAAGGAAGCGTTCTGGAAATCGGAAATGCTGGACTACAAGCCTTATGAGACCTGGGAAGACGAGGGCGCGCGCGATACGCGGCAACTGGCCTCGGCGCGGGTCGAGCATCTGCTTGCCAACTACCAGCAGCCGCAACTCGACCCGGCAATCAACGCCGCGTTGAATGAATATGTGGCGGAAAAGAAAGCATCCATGCCGGACGCGTTCACTTGATCATTGATATTGTGCGGCGCGGCTGGCCTGAAACAGCTGCGCCTCACCCAACAGCGCAATCAGCAGGTCCAGATGACGGACCAGGGAATAGGCGGTATCCTCGGCCAGCCGTTGCGCGTTAACTTCTCGTTCCAATTCCAACAATCGGACAAGTGCGGCACCCGTACCGGGCAGCGCGCCGTAGCCCAGCAGTCGATGCAGATGCCTGTCCCGATCGTAATCCTGCGCCCCGAATTTTGCAGCCCGCGCCAACAGACGGGGGCGGCGGAGGGCGGTAATCATGGTCATCAGGTCCTGCATTCGGGGGTTCCTTTATCTGAACGAAAGTCCCCCTTTTTGTGACACAACCTAAGCGGGTGTTGCCTTGATCAAGTTCCCTCCGAACTCTGACTTCATGACTGTTTATTTTTTTGACTCAAATCTGGTTCTTGTCTCGGCCGGTTAACGAACGAGTAACGAAAGCGGCTCTAGTTAGAATTGGTTAACAATTCACCGGGGGCGACAGATAGCAGATCGTATTGTCGAAGAGGGCAAGTAACTATGCAGAACAACATGGCTTTCACCATTCCGGCCTGGGTACCTGAGGGGGCGCAACGATATCTGGCCCACACGGAAACCGGGCAGTCGATCCGCGATATCGCGCGATCGGCAGGATGCCATGCTTCGACCATACTCAGACAAATCCGACGCATTGAAATGCGCCGGGATGACCCGCTTGTGGACGCCGCCCTGCAATCCCTGGCAGAAACACATTTTTCTGATCCGGGCGATCAGGGGCCGCACGCGGGCAATGGCGTTATAACAGTCGCGCCGGAGGATGCAGCGGCGGCAGAGGATGAAGAATTCGCCCGCGAAGCCCTTCGGATACTTCGCCGGCTGTGCGAAACGGGCTCGGTTCTGGCCGTTGCCGAAGAGATGGACAAGGCCGTTGTTGTGCGCGATTCCGGGGAAGGCGGGGCGACCAGAACTGCGGTTGTCGAGTGCAGGATTGCGCAGGCTTTGGCGCTAAAAGACTGGATCTCATGCGACAATCCGGGGCGGATTTCCCGATACCGGATCTCGTCTTCGGGACGGACGGCGCTGAGCCGCTTGGTGGCGGAAGCCGAAAACAAGGCACGGGCCCGGAATGAATTTGGCATGGCCGAGGCGCAGACACCGTTCCATTCACATTTGAACCGGGGGCAGGGGGCTGCCAAGTCCGATCGGCCAAGGCGCATTCGCTATAGCGCGGCGGAAAGCCCGCTGATTGCGCTGGCGCGCAGACGAGACCGGGACGGAAAGCCGTTTCTTGACGAGGAGCTGGTCAGCGCTGGCGAACGTTTGCGGGAAGACTTCGAACTGGCGCAGATCGGACCCACGGTTGCCCAGAACTGGGATCACTTTCTGACTGCGGGCGGGCGCGGCAGTTTCAACAGCGAGGCCCATGGCGGACGAGGCTCGTCGGATGCGCGGGACCGCGTGGCGCGCGCCTTGTCGGATCTTGGGCCGGGCCTGAGTGATGTCGCCCTGCGGTGCTGTTGCTATTTGGAAGGGCTGGAACTTGCGGAAAAGCGCATGGGGTGGTCAGCGCGGTCTGGCAAGATCGTGCTGCGGATCGCCTTGCAACGGCTCAAGCGGCATTACGAAACACAGGCAGAGCGCAATCGCATGATCGGATAGGGCACTGCCATATGCCCGGCTTGCGATTTACCCCCTGAATGATAATCAGGGGTTATGAATTTTACCCTCAGACAATTACAGTATTTCTGTGCCGTGGCGGAACAACGGAACTTTGGCCGCGCGGCACAGGCGTGCAATGTTTCTCAACCCGCTCTGTCAGTGCAGGTCAAGGCGTTGGAGGAAACGCTGGGCGGCCCATTGTTCGAACGTCAGGCCCGCGACATTCTTCTGACGCCTCTGGGGCGGGATGTGCTGGATTACGCGCGTCAGGTTCTTGGGGCCGCGGATCGGTTGGATCAGTTCGCCAAGGATCATTCCGGCGGCCACAGGTCCCTGTCCATCGGAATAATCCCAACGATTGCGCCGTACCTTCTGCCCGGTGTTCTGGCAGGGTTGCGTAGCTCTGACGTGTCGTTGCGCGTGCAGGTCCGGGAGGCCAGAACCGACCGCCTGCTGGCGATGTTGCGGGCAGGGGAAATTGATGCCGGAGTTGTGGCCTTACCGGCCGGGGGCAGCGCATTGATCGAATTGCCCTTGTTCGAAGACCGCTTTCTGCTGGCAGGCAGCGCCTCGCGTATTCAGGGCATGGCTCGCGACCCCGAAGCGCTGAGGCCACTGGACCTGCAGACCGCGCAGTTGATGCTGCTGGATGATGGTCACTGTCTGACGGATCAGGCGCTGGAGGTGTGTGGTCAGGACCGCAGCAGCGGGTTGATCAATATGGGGGCGTCTTCGCTTGCGACCCTGTCGCGTCTGGTTGCCGAGGGGTTTGGATTGACCCTGATGCCCGAACTTGCCGCGCGTGCCGAGGTGGATGCCGTACCGGGGCTGAAGCTGATGCGGTTTACCGGACCTCAGCCGGCCCGGACCGTGGGGCTGGTGCGTCGCGCCTCAACCGGTGGTGAAGAATGGTTCAACGGGTTGGCGGATGTCATCCGGCAGGTCGGTGAAGGGATCGTCTCGGCCACCCGCGCCTGACCAATGAAAAAGCCCGCCAGAGGCGGGCTTTTCACGAATTCTTTGGACCTCAGGCCAGTGCCGGTTCCTTGGCCTCGTCCAGATGCTTTTTCAGGTTTTCCGGAGACGAAACCCCATAGGGGTCTTCCGGGCAGTTGTCCATCAGGCCGGGCTCTTCGAACCAGGCCTCGACGACATTGTCATTCACGATGGCCGCATAGCGCCAGGACCGCATGCCAAAACCCAGATTGTCCTTGTCGACCAGCATACCCATCTTCCGGGTAAACTCGCCCGAGCCGTCCGGGATGACCTTGACGTTCTCAAGGCCCTGGTCCTGCGCCCATTTGTTCATGACAAAGCTGTCATTCACCGACATGCAATAGATTTCGTCGATGCCCCCGGCCTTGAAATCCGCATAACCGTTTTCGAATCCCGGCAGTTGGTAGGTCGAACATGTGGGCGTGAACGCACCGGGGAGCGAGAACAGAATGACGCGCTTGCCAGCGAAATAGTCAGCGGTTGTTTTGTCTTCCCAGCGGAACGGGTTTGGTCCCTCGACCGCTTCGTCACGCACGCGCGTGTGGAAGGTGACGTCCGGCAATTTGGCGCCAGTTTTCATACTCAAGCTCCTGTGAATCAGATGTGAACTGAGAGGGATTTAAAACAGTTCTAAATCGGCTTCAACGCAATACTTGCCGCAATCGCGAATTCGATGTCAGATTGGTATACCACTGATAAAGATAACTTTTTATGCGCAAAAAAGACACACTGTTCTGCGAATGCATGGTGCGCTGTCATGGCCGGTATGCATGGGTGGTGTAGTTCCCCGGCACGGTTTATGTTAGGCAAAAGCAAATTGACCCAAAGTCAGGAAAGCCGACCGTGCGTGATCTGAAGATCCCCGAACAACGTCACCCAGAAAAAGCGCATCGTCAGGACAATGCGCAGCCGAAAAAGCCCAAATGGATTCGTGTAAAAGCGCCCGGCGGCAAGGGCTATGCCGAAACGCACAAGATCATGCGCGAGAACAATCTGGTCACCGTCTGCGAAGAGGCCGGGTGCCCGAATGTCGGTGAATGCTGGAGCCAGGGGCACGCGACCATGATGATCATGGGCGAAATCTGCACCCGCGGCTGTACCTTCTGCAATATCGCCACGGGCCGCCCGGATGCGCTGGACCTGTTTGAACCCGGGCGCGTTGCGCATGCGGTCGAAAAGCTGGGTCTGAACCATGTGGTCATCACCTCGGTCGACCGCGATGACCTTGAAGACGGGGGCGCGGACCATTTTGCGCAGACCATCCGCGCGGTCCGGCATCGCTCCCCCTCGACAACGATCGAGATTCTGACGCCGGACTTTCTGAAATGCGATCCTTCGGTGTTGGAATCCGTGGTTGCGGCGAAACCGGATGTGTTCAACCACAATCTTGAAACCGTTCCCGGCCTGTACCCCGAAGTGCGCCCCGGCGCGCGCTATTTCCATTCACTGCGCCTGTTGCAGCGCGTCAAGGAAATGGACCCGTCGATCTTTACCAAATCCGGTATCATGGTTGGTCTGGGCGAGGATGAACAACAGGTCCGGCAGGTCATGGATGACATGCGCGCCGCCGATATCGACTTTCTGACCATCGGCCAATACCTGCAGCCGACGCCCAAGCACCATGGCGTCGATCGCTTCGTCACCCCAGAGGAATTCGCATCCTACGAAAAAGCGGCCTTTGGCAAGGGGTTCCTGATGGTGTCCGCCACACCTCTGACCCGGTCGTCTTACCATGCGGGGGATGATTTCGCGCGATTGCGGGAAGCGCGGCAAAAGAAGCTGGAGCAAGGGTGACACCTGACGCGCTAACGCGGCTGATCAGTCTGCGGCACGACCTTCACCAGCGCCCCGAACTCTCGGGTGAGGAAATAGAAACAGCCGCGCGTGTGGCAGAGCTACTGCGTGAGTTTGGCGCCGATCAGGTGTTGACCGGGATCGGGGGCCACGGCGTTGCCGCGGTGTTTTCCGGTGATCAACCGGGGCCGACCACAGCCATTCGATGCGAACTTGACGGCTTGCCCATTCACGAACTTTCAGGTGCGCCCTATGCATCGCGCGTGCCGGGCAAGGGGCATCTGTGCGGACATGACGGCCATATGGCCATGGTTTTGGGTGTGGCAGAGCACCTTGGCCGCAACCGGCCTCAAAAAGGGCGGGTAATTCTGATGTTTCAGCCCGCCGAGGAAACCGGGCAGGGCGCCATCGCCTTTCGGGCAGACGCAGCATTCGCGGAAATCTCACCTGACTATGTGTTCTCGTTACACAACCTGCCGGGATTGGCATTGGGTGAGGCGGAACTGTGCGTAGGTCCCGCGAATTGCGCGTCGCGCGGGATGAAAATAACGCTGACCGGCAAGACCTCGCACGCCGCCGCCCCGCAGGACGGGCTGTCGCCGGCCGGCGCGTTGTCATCCCTGATGCCGCAATTGGCGGGGCTCGGCCGGGGCGGCGCGCTGAATTCTGATTTCGCGCTGACAACCGTGACCCATGCCAGCCTGGGTGAGCCGACTTTCGGTGTGGCTCCGGGGCGGGCTGAACTTTGGGTGACCCTGCGAACGGTTGCGGATGAGCGTATGCAGCAACTGATTGCAGACGCTGAAGCACTGGTGGAAAATGCCGCCGTCGCGCATGGGTTGACGTTCAGTATCGCGTATGACGACGTGTTCCAGGCCTGCGTGAACAACCCAGATGCCGTCGAAATATTGATGAAATCCTTTGAAATGGCGGGTGTTCCCTGTCGCAAGACCCGCTTGCCGCAGAGGTTTTCCGAGGATTTCGGACAGTTTGGGAAAGATGCCAAATCCGCCATGTTCTGGCTGGGTGCCGGGTTGGACCACCCGCAGTTACACAATCCGGACTATGATTTCCCGGATGAACTGATCCCCATCGGCACGGGTGTGTTTCTGGCGGCGATCAAGCAGGTGCTGGGCGAAGTCAGGGTCTGAAACGCGCCCATTCGAGCTTGGCCCAGTCTGGCCACCAGCCAAGGTAGTCCGCTCCGCCGATCAGCAGGCACAGGATCACCACCCCGAACACCAGTTTCACCCGCCTTTCCGAGGGCGGATTGCGGGCCCATTTGGCCATGCGCAGCAGGTATCTGGGGTTCATCGGTGCCTCGGTCAATCCTCGGTAAAACGCACTTTTCCGATGAAGGGCAAGTTGCGATTGCGCTGCGCATAGTCGATGCCGTAGCCCACGACAAACTCGTCGGGGATTTCAAAGCCGATCCAGTCCGAGCGGAAATCAACTTCGCGCCGGCTGGGCTTGTCCAGCAGCGCAATAGACTTCAACCGCGCGGGCTTGCGGCTGCTCAGCAGCTTGGTCACGTGGTTCAGCGTATGGCCGGTGTCGACAATATCTTCGACAACCAGAACGTCGCGCCCTTCAATTGCGCCGCGCAGGTCCTTGAGGATGCGAACTTCGCGGCTGCTTTCCATCGAGTCGCCGTAAGACGAAGCCTCCAGAAAATCGACCTCGATCGGCAGGTCCAGTTCTCGCACCAGATCGGCAATAAAGACAAAACTGCCGCGCAGCAGCCCAACGACCACCAGCTTGTCCGTGCCGACGAATTCGGCCGTGATTTCGCGGCACAGCTCCTCGATCCGCGCGGCGATTGCCTTGGCCGAGATCATCTCATCTATCACATATGCGCGGTCGCTCATCGCTGCCCCCTTGATCTTTGGCGCGCAACATACGACATGACGCGCCATTGTCACCTGCAAATACCGGACGCCATGCCTACTCATTCGGAAACCCGCCACCTGCCTTACACTGCTCAGCAGATGTACGACCTGGTTGCCGATGTTGCGAAATATCCCGAGTTCCTGCCATGGTGTGCAGCCGCCCGTATCCGCCGAACCTATGCTGCCGGCGAAGGCCAGGTGATGGAGGCGGATCTTGTCATTTCGTTCAAAGTGTTCCGCGAACGGTTCGGCAGCCGCGTGACCCTGTTCGCCGATCAAAAGAAAATTGACACCGAATATCTGGACGGCCCGTTCAAATACATGAAGTCCGACTGGCAATTCCAGGATGCGCCAGACGGGGGTTGCGATATCTCCTTCCATGTCGACTTCGAGTTCAAGAATGCCATCCTGCAGGGGATCATCGGGGTCGTTTTCAACGAAGCCATGCACAGGATCGTTCAGGCGTTCGAGGCCCGCGCGGCGGATTTGTACACCTAAGTCTTTACCGGCGCTTGCTGGGCGCTAGACTGCGCCCATGACCGACTTTACCGCTTCTTTGGCCGGGTTTGCCGCAGGCCCGATTTCGACGTCCCTGCAAACCCGGGTCGTCACTTCTCTGTCCGTTCTCGACTGGATCGCCGTGGGGCGTGCCGGGGCTGGTGAACCAGTGTCTCAATCCATACGCGATCTTGTTCTGGGTGAAGAAGGGGCCGGGCAGGCGCATCTGTTTGGCGGCGGCGCCGCGCCGTTGCGGGGTGCCGCGTTGGTCAACGGTACTGTGTCCCATGCGTTGGACTATGATGACACGCATTTTGCCCATATCGGTCACCCGTCGGTGGCGATCCTGCCGGCTGCACTGGCGCTTGGCGATTGGGACGACCGCATTCTTGTCGACTTCCTCGAAGCCGCATTGGTCGGGATGGAGCTTTCGATCCGCATAGGGTTGTGGCTGGGCCGCGATCATTACCAGGCCGGTTTTCACCAGACCGCCACGGCTGGTGCATTCGGTGCGGCGGTGGCTGTCGGTCGGCTGCTCGGGTTCGATGCTGATCAGATGAAAAGGGTTCTTGGCCTGACCGCAACCCGGGCGGCGGGCCTGAAGGCGCAGTTCGGGACAATGGGAAAACCTTACAACGCGGGGCTTGCAGCCTCTGCCGGGGTCGAGTCCGCCTTGCTTATCGCCAAGGGGTTTGAACCCGGCGTCGACGCGCTGGACGGGCCTTACGGTTTCGGTGCAACTCATCAGGGTCAGGGGGACAGCGATACCGCGCTGGACGGGCTGGGCGATGAATGGCTGTTCGAAAGTGTCAGCCATAAGTTCCACGCCTGCTGTCACGGCCTGCATGCGGCGCTTGAGGCCGCGCGCGATCTGGATATTGCCGAGCCCGAAGTGGCCGAAATCAGGATCAAAACCCATCCGCGGTGGATGAGTGTGTGCAACCAGACCGCGCCGACCACCGGGCTGGGGGCCAAATTCTCCTACCGGACCGTCATTGCGATGCAGGCGCTGGGTTACGACACGGCCTTGCCGGGTAGCTATTCGGAAAAGACCTGCGCGGACCCGCGTCTGATCTCTTTGCGGGATCGTGTGTCGGTCGAGGCTGACGAGTCGCTCTCCGAAACTCAGGCACGTCTGACATTGCTGCGCCGTGACGGCGCCCGCCGCGAAGCCACCCATGATCTGCTAACACCGTTGACGCTGTCGGATCGCGAAGACCGGGTTCGGGGCAAAGCGGCCAAACTGATCGGGGCCGAGGACGCGGACGCGATCTGGTCGATGCTGCGCACCGGCGGCCGCGCCCGGGATCTGGCCAGTCTGCAGGCGGGTTAAACCACGCGCCAATGCAGTGGAAAGCCCGGATCGAAAACCGTCACCGGGCCGTCGCCGGTGTCGATCTTGTCTGGGTATTCCACCGGATCGCCTTTGGTCAGGGTGATGGTGGCCGCATTCACAGGAAGTCCGTAAAAGGCCGGCCCGTGCAGCGATACAAACCCTTCCAGCTTGTCCAGCGCATTTTCACGGTCGAACATCTCGGCGACCAGAGACATTGTGTTCGTGGCGGTGAAGCACCCGGCGCATCCACAGGCCATTTCCTTGTTGGCATCCGTATGCGGCGCACTGTCGGTGCCCAGGAAGTACCTCGCATCGCCCGAGGTCGCTGCGGCCAGCAAGGCCAGTCGGTGTTCCTCGCGTTTGGCAACGGGAAGGCAGTAGTAATGCGGTTTGATCCCGCCGACCAGAATGTGGTTTCGGTTGATGATCAGATGGTGCGCCGTGATGGTTGCGCCCAGATCGGCGTCATTGGCCTTGACGTAATCCACGCCATTGGCGGTCGTGATATGTTCCATCACTACGCGCAGGCCGGGTGTCGCCTTGCGGATCGGGTCCAGTACCCGGTCGATGAACACAGCCTCACGGTCAAAAATGTCGATCTCGGAATCGGTGACTTCGCCATGCACGCACAGGGGCAGGCCGATTTCGGCCATGCGTTCCAGCACCGGTCGTACCTTGTCGAAATTCCGCACCCCCGAGGCCGAGTTGGTGGTGGCCCCCGCCGGATACAGCTTGACCGCCTTGACCAGACCGCTGGCATGGGCGGCGGCCACATCCGCAGGGTCGGTCTCTTCGGTCAGATACAGCGTCATCAGCGGCTCGAACGTCATATCGGCAGGCAGGGCGGCCAGAATACGGTCGCGATAAGCGGCCGCCTGATCGCCGCGCACGACCGGCGGCACCAGGTTCGGCATGATGATCGCGCGGGCAAAATGGCGCGCGGTTTCGGGCAGAACGGCCTGCAACATCGCGCCGTCGCGCAGATGCAGATGCCAGTCGTCGGGGCGGCGGATTGTGATGCGATCTGTCATGCCGCCTCCGCTAGCACAGAGCCCGCCGCCGGAAAAGACCTTGCCATCCGACCTTTTTGCCGTAAGTCCCGGAAAGACCACGGTCTTGACGCGCGCGTGCTGCCATGACCTGTTGTGCCGAGGGAGAGACTTGCAGATGACACAACCGGATTCCATCGACGCCGTTCAAACCATACTGGGTTCGCAGGGCTATGTCTGCGGGCGGGCGCTGGCCACGGTCGTGTTCCTGTCGCTGAAACTGGGCCGTCCGCTGTTTCTGGAAGGTGAGGCCGGTGTTGGCAAAACCGAGATCGCCAAGGCGCTGGCAGCCGGGCTGAACCGACGGCTGATCCGGTTGCAATGTTACGAAGGGCTGGACGCGTCTTCGGCGGTATATGAATGGAATTTTCCGGCGCAGATGGTGGCCATCCGTACGGCGGAGGCCGCGGGTGGCGCCGATCGGGGCGCACTGCAATCTGAACTATTCTCGGACGACTATCTGATCGAGCGCCCCTTGCTGCAGGCGATGCGCCCGGACGAAAACGGCGCGCCCGTTCTGCTGATTGATGAACTGGACCGCACCGATGAGCCGTTTGAGGCGTTCCTGCTGGAGGCGCTCAGCGATTTTCAGGTCACAATCCCTGAACTGGGCACCGTGAAAGCCCCGCAACCGCCCATCGTGATCGTCACCTCGAACCGCACGCGCGAAGTGCACGATGCGCTGAAGCGCCGCTGTCTGTATCATTGGGTCGATTATCCCGATTTCGAACGCGAGATCGAAATTCTGCACGCCCGCGCGCCCGAGGCCGCCGAGGCGCTCAGCCGTGAGGTGGTTGCCTTCGTCCAGCACCTGCGCACCGAGGATCTGTTCAAGAAACCCGGCGTGGCCGAGACCATAGACTGGGCCAAGTGCCTGCTGGCGCTGGACGTGATCAACCTCAGCCCCGAGGTGATTGGCGACACGCTGGGCGCGATCCTGAAATATCAGGATGATATCCAGAAATTGCAGGGGTCCGAAGCAAAGCGGATTCTGGATGAGGCAAAGGCGACGTTGGAGCCTGCCTGATGCTTCTTCTGTTCAAGAATACGTCGGGGGTATGGGGGCAGAGCCCCCGTGAAAGGTAATGGCAGAACACCTCACACTCGATATCCCGAATGACCCGAAACTGGCGCAGAACATCACGCATTTCGCACGTGCCTTGCGCAAAGCAGGGTTGCCCATTGGGACGGGACGGGTCGTTGATGCCATCCGGGCTGTGCAGGCCGCCGGGTTCACCGAAAAGCGGGATTTCTACTGGACGCTGCACGCCTGTTTCGTGAACCGCCCCGAACATCGCACAGTGTTCGCGCAGGTCTTCCGCATGTACTGGCGCGATCCGCGTTACATGGAACACATGATGGCCATGATGCTGCCCGCCATTCGTGGCGTGCAAGAAGAACGCAAGGCCGACCCTGCCGAAAAACGCGCGGCTGAGGCGTTGTTGGACGGGATGGAGCGCGATCTGCCCGAGGCGGACGAGCAGGAAGAAGAGACCGAGCTGGAGATAGACGCCTCTCAAACCGCGTCCTCCGAGGAACGTCTGCGCAATCTGGACTTCGAACAGATGAGCACGGCCGAGATCGCTCAGGCCAAACGTATGCTGGCGCGGCTGACCCTTCCGGTCAAACCTATCGAATCCCGGCGTGGTCAGGCCAGCCATCTGGGGCATCGGATCGACCGCGCCCGAACCTTGCGCGCGGCAATGCGGCAGGGCGGAGAGTTGCGCAATATCGCGCGCCTGAAGCCAAGGCCCCGCTGGCCCAACCTTGTGGTGCTTTGCGATATTTCGGGCTCGATGAGCCAGTACAGCCGGATCATCCTGCATTTCCTGCATTCGGTTTCCAACGCCAAAGGCGCAGGTTGGGCGCGGGTCCACGCATTCACCTTCGGCACGCGTCTGACCAATATCACCCGCCACCTGCAACAACGTGACGTCGATGCAGCGCTGGCCGCCGCCGGGGCCGAGGCGCAGGATTGGGAAGGCGGCACACGGATCGGCGACTGTTTGCACGCGTTCAACCGCGACTGGTCGCGGCGGGTAATGGGGCAGGGCGCGGTGGTGCTTTTGATCTCGGACGGGCTGGATCGCGGCGAACCCGATGCGCTGGCGAAAGAGATGGAGCGTCTGCATTTGTCGGCGCGCCGCCTCATCTGGCTCAATCCGCTGTTGCGCTGGGATGGGTTTGCGCCGCGTGCTCAGGGTGTGGCAGCCATGCTGCCGCATGTCGACAGTTTCCGCGCGGGTCATTCGATTGCGTCACTGGAAGACCTGGCCGCCGTCATCTCGAAACCTGACGACATGGGAGAGAAAGCGCGGTTGATGACCGCGCTTTCGGGCTGAATATCAGCTCAGCTGTTCTTGGTTGCACTTGCGCGCCATTTCCATGGCCTTGAAAGTGCCGGTCAGATCAACGGTGAATGCGAATTCCTTTTCCGGGAACACGACCATGACTTTCTGCTTGGCAATGTCATCCGCAAATTGCGGATCATCAGACAGGACATACCCACCGGAATACCCCTTGGTGATGTTGCCTTTCATGCCCGTGGCTTCGCCGACATAGATGTTGTCGCCCAGCAGGATCGCCACACCCTCTTTCTCACCGCGTTTGATGTCGGTCTTCGCCTTAGTGAAAACACCGACATACCCGACGCCGCGGTCTTCGGTCAGCCCCATCTGCACGACGTTTTCTGAATCATCGACCGCCTCGATCAGACAGGATTTCTTGTCCTGGTCGATGAAAACCTTCCAGCCTTCAACTTCGCCATAACGCAGGAACGTATCTGCGGCCACGCCGGTCGAGGTCAGCAGGCCAATTGCCATTCCGAGTGTAAAAATGCGTTTCAACTCTCTGTCTCCGTTGTGAAATATAATATGCGCATACAGGAATACCTACGCGCGCCTGCAGGCTAGGATTTGGAATTCGGTCAATCAATCCCTTTCACCAAGCACAGGAAACCGGGCTGGTTTGTGCCGATCCATGTTCGTTTGCCCGTCGTACTAACCACTTGAGGGCACGCCTTCCTTTTCATCGCGCCAAACCTCCCTATGTTGGATCAGAACACGCCGGGAGGGTGCAATGGACAGATTCGACAACAGCCCCGAGACCGCCCTGGAATGGTTTCGCGACGGCCAGCCAACGGCACTGGCCACGGTCGTCGAGACCTGGGGCAGCGCGCCGCGCCGGGTCGGGGCGCAACTGGTGATCGCAGGGGACGGTCGCATCGAGGGGTCCGTCTCGGGCGGGTGTGTCGAAGGCGCGGTTGTGGTCGAGGCACTGGAGGCCATCGACGAGGGCGAAGCTCGGCTATTGGAATTTGGCGTCAGTGACGAGGACGCCTTTGCCGTCGGCCTGGCGTGCGGCGGGACGATCCGCGTTCTGGTCGAACCTGTGGGAAAGGTCCTGTCGGAAGACCTGCTTAAGGATCTAGTGGATGCCCGGTCCCGCCGCGAACCGGTGGCTTATGAGGTGAATATCGAAACCGGGCGCAGAGCATTGCGCCGGAACGCATATCCCGACCGGTTGCGCATGGATCGGTCCGGGTTCGAAGAAGACGGTCAGACATTTGTCGCGGTTCACAATCCACCGCTGAGGCTGATCGTGGTCGGCGCGGTTCACATTGCACAGGCGCTTGTGCCGATGGCGCGGATCGCCGGTTACGATCCGGCCATCATCGACCCGCGCGAAGCCTTCGCCTCGAACGCGCGCTTTCCCGGTGAGACGATCCTGACGGACTGGCCGGATGAGGCCATAGCCAAGCTGGGAATGGACACGCGCACGGCGGTGGTATTACTCACCCATGACCCCAAGCTGGACGACCCGGCGCTGGAGGCCGCATTGCAGGCCGGCGTGTTTTATATCGGCGCGTTAGGGTCCAAGCGAACCCATGCCAAACGGGTGGCCCGCATGCAAGAAGCCGGGTTTGCTCAGGCGCAAATCGACCGAATTCACGGTCCGATCGGATTGGATATCGGCGCAGCAGACCCGTCGGAAATCGCAGTGGCTGTTCTGGCGCAAATGACGGCCGTCTTGCGGGGCAAAGCGTGAAATTCGGCCCGGTTCCCGTCGCGGATGTCGTCGGCACCGTTCTGGCCCATTCCGTTCAGGTGGGCGGTTCCAAGCTGCGCAAAGGGGTCCGGCTGACAGCCGAACATCAGGCGCAACTTGTTGCCGCCGGCTTCGGCAGTATAACGGTGGCCCGGATTGATCCGGACGATTGTCACGAGGACGAGGCCGCCCGTCTGCTGGCAGCGGCATTGGCACCTGATCCCGAGGTCGCAGCCCTGCGGGTCACGCAGCCATTTACCGGGCGCGTGAACCTGCTTGCCGACGGGCCGGGCGTTGCCGTGCTGGATGTCGATGCGCTTGAGGCGTTCAATCTGGTCAACCCGATGATCACTGTCGCAACCGTTCCGCAGTATCAGCAGATGGGCGCAGGCGGGATGGTCGCAACGATCAAGGTCATCTCATACGCGGTGCCGCGCGCTGACGTTGACGAGGCATCCCGGCTGGCGCAGTCATCCATACAATTGGCCCGCCCGGTCTATCGCAGGGCAGGGCTGGTCGTGACTGATATTCCCGGTGGTCCGCCGAACGAAAAGGGTATCGCCGCGATACAGGGCCGGGTCGAGGCCCTGGGCATGGAACTGGGCGATGTGCGAATTGTGCCCCACAAAACCGACGCTCTGGCTGCGGCGATGAAGGAAACGCAGGGCGATTTGGTCATGATCCTGACCGGGTCCGCGACCTCGGATGTGTCGGACGTCGCCCCCGAGGCGGTGCGCGCCGCAGGGGGGCATGTAGATCGGTTTGGTATGCCCGTCGACCCCGGCAACCTGTTGTTTCTCGGGTCCCTCGGGGACCGCCCGGTGATCGGCTTGCCCGGATGCGCGCGGTCGCCGGCCCTGAACGGCGCGGACTGGGTGCTGTCCCGTGTCGCCTGCGGGATCGCGACTTCGGCAGGTGATATCGCCGGAATGGGGGTTGGCGGGTTGCTCAAGGAAATACCCACGCGACCTCAACCGCGCGCGTCCCGCAAAAAAGTGACGTAACGGCAATTTGTTTCCCTGAAACACCGGGTTAGCTCATGAGAGATGGGCGATTCTCTGGCTGAAAAAGCTGGCAAAGATTTTTGTTCTCAAACGAAAATTCCCGTGTTTAACTCGGGGCAAGCAAAAACACGAAATGGGAGGAACTTATGACACAGGTCTCAATGACCGTGAACGGAAAGTCCGTGAGCGGTGATGTCGAAGGCCGGACGTTGCTGTCCAGCTTTCTGCGCGACCACCTTTCGCTGACCGGTACGCATGTGGGCTGCGACACGGCGCAATGTGGCGCGTGCGTCGTGCATGTGAATGGCGAGGCGGTCAAATCCTGCAACATGCTGGCGCTTGAGGCCGACGGGGCCGACGTGGGCACCATCGAGGGGCAGGCCAATGCAGATGGCTCTTTGAACGTCATTCAGCAGGCGTTTCAGGATCATCACGGTTTGCAATGCGGGTTCTGCACCCCCGGCATGGTGATGAGCGCCGCGGCGCTGCTCAAAGAGAACCCGCGCCCGACAGAAAGTGAAATCCGCAAGTATCTGGAAGGCAACCTGTGCCGGTGCACCGGCTATCACAACATCGTCAAGGCGATCATGGCCGCATCCGGCCAGGACGTAAGCAACATCGCTGCCGAGTGACGCGGCCATAAAGAATTTTCGACGAAAATTCTTTTTCAGGGAGGAGAACAAGCAATGCCCAAAGACAGTGGCATCGGAGCCAGTTCCAAGCGGCGCGAGGACGTACGCTTTCTGACCGGAGCAGGCAATTACACCGACGACATCAACGCACATGGCCAGGCCTATGTGCATTTTCTGCGGTCCGACATCGCACATGGCCGGATCAAGTCCATCGACACTTCGGCGGCCGAAGCCATGCCGGGCGTGGTCAAGGTCTTCACCGGCAAGGATTTTGAAGGCGTGGGCGGCATGCCCTGCGGCTGGGAAGTGACCGACAAGCACGGCGCACCGATGCAGGAGCCGCCGCACCCGATCCTGGCGCAGGGCAAGGTGCGCCATGTGGGCGATCCCATTGCCGCCGTGGTGGCCGACAGTCTGGAACAGGCGCGCGACGCAGCCGAGGCGATTGATCTGGACATCGAAGAACTGCCTGCGGTTCTCGACATGAAGGCCGCCGCGCAGGATGGCGCGACGCTGGTCCATGACGATCTGAAGAACAACATCTGCTATGACTGGCAACTGGGTGAGGCCGACGACGCCAAGGTCAACGAAGTCTTTGCGAATGCCGCTCACGTGACCACTCTGGATCTGGTCAACAACCGTCTGGTTGCCAACCCGATGGAGCCGCGCGTGGCCGTGGCCGAATACAGCCGGGCGACCGAGGAATATACGCTCTACACAACTTCGCAGAACCCGCATGTGATCCGGCTGCTGATGTGCGCCTTTGTGCTGGGCCTGCCCGAGCACAAGGTCCGCGTGGTCGCGCCGGATGTTGGCGGTGGATTCGGCACCAAGATCTTCCATTATGCCGAAGAAGCGTTCTGCACCTTCGCTGCCAAGGCCTGTGGCCGCCCGGTTAAGTGGTCGTCCAGCCGGTCCGAGGCGTTCATGTCGGATGCCCATGGCCGCGACCATGTCAGCACGATTGAACTGGCGCTGGATGCCGACAACAACTTTGTCGGGTTGCGCACCAACACCTATGCCAATCTGGGCGCGTATCTGTCGACCTTCTCCAGCTCGGTTCCGACCTGGCTGCACGGGACGCTGATGGCGGGCAACTACAAGACGCCGGTCATTCAGGTGAACGTGAAGGCGATGTTCACCAACACGGTGCCCGTGGATGCCTATCGCGGCGCGGGTCGTCCCGAGGCGACGTTCCAGTTGGAGCGGGTCGTGGACAAAGCCGCGCGCGAGCTTGGGGTCGATCCGATTGCGCTGCGTCGTCAAAACTTCATCACGCAGTTCCCCTATGACACGCCGGTGGCGCTGACCTATGACACCGGCAACTACAACGGCACGATGGACAAGCTGGTGGCCGCCGCCGATCTGGCAGGTTTTGCCGCAAGGCGTGCGGACAGCGAGGCCAAGGGCAAACTGCGCGGGCTGGGCGTCAACTGCTATATCGAAGCCTGCGGCATCGCACCGTCGAACATCGTCGGTATGTTGGGCGCCCGAGCGGGTCTGTATGATGCAGCTACCGTGCGGGTGAATGCCACTGGCTCGATCAGCGTCATGGTTGGGGCGCACAGCCACGGGCAGGGGCATGAGACCGCCTTCCCGCAGGTTGTCGCGGACATGATCGGAATCGACGAGTCGATGGTTGAGATCGTGCATGGTGATACCTCAAAGATCCCCTTTGGCATGGGCACCTATGGCTCGCGCTCGTTGGCGGTCTGTGGTTCGGCCATGGTCAAGGCGACCGAGAAGGTGATCGACAAGGCCAAGAAGATCGCCGCCCACCTGTTGGAAGCATCCGAGGCCGATATCGAGTTGAAGGACGGGCAGTTCAGCGTGGCCGGTACCGACAAATCGGTGGCCTGGGGTGATGTGACCCTGACGGCCTATGTGCCGCATAACTACCCGCTGGAGGTCGAGCCGGGGCTGGAGGAAACCGCGTTTTATGATCCGGCCAACTTTACGTTTCCGGCGGGCGCCTATGCCTGTGAGGTCGAGGTTGATCCGGATACCGGTCAGGTCACGATCGAAGCCTTCACGGCCGCAGACGACTTCGGTAATATCGTCAATCCGATGATCGTTGACGGGCAGGTACATGGCGGCATCGGTCAGGGCATCGGTCAGGCGCTGCTGGAGAACTGCACTTATGACGAGAACGGTCAGTTGCTGAGTGCGTCCTTCATGGACTACGCGATGCCGCGTGCGGATGACGTGCCGTTCTATGGTGTCGATCACTCCAGCCAGACGCCGTGCACGCACAATCCGTTGGGCGTGAAGGGCTGCGGTGAGGCCGGAGCCATCGGCTCACCGCCTGCGGTGGTCAACGCGGTGCTGGATGCGCTGAACTCGGGCGGAAAGGCGGTTGATCACATCGACATGCCGGTGAGCCCGTCGCGCGTTTGGGCGGCGATGAACAGCTGAGAGATTGGGGAGGCTGGGGGCTCTGCCCCCAGACCCCCGAGGTATTTATAGCCAGATGAAGGGCGGATCCGCGCCTTTCGGAAAGGAAGACGAAATGTACAGTTTCGAATTTGAGAAGCCCTCGACCATTGCGGACGCGGTGGCCGCGCTTGGGTCCGAGGACGCGCAGGCGCTGGGGGGCGGTCAGACGCTGATCCCGACGCTGAAGCAACGGTTGGCAGCCCCTTCGGCGCTGGTGTCGCTGAGCGGGATTGCCGAAATGCAGGGGGTCTGTATCGAGGATGACGGCTCGGTCGCGATAGGTGGAGCGACGACCCATGCCGCGGTGGCGCGCGAGGCTGCGGGGCACTATCCGGCGCTTGCAGCGCTGGCCGGTCAGATCGGTGACCCGGCTGTGCGCAACCGCGGCACCATCGGTGGTTCGCTTGCAAATAACGATCCGGCGGCCTGCTATCCGGCCGGTGCGCTGGGGTCCGGTGCGACGATCATCACCAACAGCCGCCGGATCGAGGCGGATGAGTTCTTCGAGGGGATGTTCACCACGGCCCTGGACGAAGGCGAGATCATTACCAGCGTTCGGTTTCCGGTGCCGCAGGCGGCGAGCTATCAGAAGTTCCTGCAGCCGGCCTCACGATTTGCGCTGGTCGGTGTCTATCTGGCGCGGTTTTCCGACGGCGTGCGCGTTGCGGTGACCGGGGCCAGCGAAGATGGAGTGTTCCGTTGGTCCGAAGCTGAGGAGGCGCTGAACAAAGAGTTTCGGGCGGATGCCCTGATGGGTCTTGGCATCAATCCGGCAAACATGATCGGCGATTTGCATGGCAGTAAGGAATACCGGGCGCATCTGGTCGGTGTAATGACCAAACGCGCTGTTGAAGCCTGCGTGTAGGCCGCACAGGATTGGTAGGTCCCAGCCGAGCGCCGGGGCCGTCTATTTTCGCCGAAGTCTGGGTGGTTTGGCCGGTTGCCAATAGGCGCCGGTGTCCTCGCGCGCCTTTTGATACGCGTCAATCCGTTGGCGGGCCGCGGTGCCGCCGGCGTCAAAAAGATGACCCAGCAGGCATTCCAGTACAGCCATCGCGCCTGTGTAGCAGGAAAACTGGTGCAGTGCCCGGGTGCTGACCGTAAACGCAATGTCCGGTTCGACACCGGGCGCGATCACGTCGCTGTCGGAGATCAGAATGAGGCGCAGACCCTTGCGTTTTGCAAAGCGCATCGACTGGATCGTTTCCGCGGAGTAAGGGTGCACGGTGATGGCGATCAGGCAATCCTGACGGTCAGCATCCAGCAGATCATCCGCGGCTGATCCGACATGCCTGGGGATCAGTTGGATACCTGGATGCGCCATGCGCCCGGCGTATGAGAAGTAATAAGCCAGCGCGTAGCTTGCGCGCGTCGCGGTTACAAAGCACCGGCGCGCGGATGTGATGTAGTCAACCGCTTTGCGGGTGCTTTCAGGTTTCATCAGACGCAAAGACCGGGTCACAACGTTTTGTTCGTTCTGTACAAACCCGGCTTGCTTTTTGCCGAAATCGTCTTCGGTCTGCAGTGTGGTCAGCCAGCCCTGATCAAGATCGGCTTCTCGGTCGGTGACCAGAGCATTGCGGAACGGGTCGCGGAATGCCTCGAACCCGTCAAAGCCCATGCGTTGCGCCAGACGGACCAGTACGTTTGAGCTGACGCCGATTTTCGCTGCTGTAACCCGGATCGGGTCCAGACCGAAATCCCCGGGATGGTCGATGATGTATTTTGCGGCCGCCTGAAGACCTGCGGGCATCTGCGCGATATCCTGACGCAAGCGATCGGTCAGCTGGTTTGGCGTGACTGTCATGGTGGAAAAAGAACATATGTTTTTAAATTAGCAAGTAGAAAACAACATGCACCAGATTAGATGGGGTGAGCAATCCAGAGGAAAGCAGATGTCAGACACGCGATCACAAGACGATCCCTCTCGGTTTCCCTATGTTCTGGTGGCTCCGAACGGCGCAAGGCGGGAGGCGGCGGATCATGCGGAGCTTCCGGTTTCCAAGGATCAGATTCTGGAGACCGCGCTGGCCTGTCACACTGCAGGGGCTGATGGGCTTCACCTGCACATTCGCGATGCGCGCGGGCGACACTCGCTGGATGCAGGCCAGTATATTGAAACCATCACCGAGTTGCGTCGGGTTGTTCCCAACATGGACGTTCAGATTACGACAGAAGCGGCAGGTGTTTTTGACGTGCCTGCGCAACTGGAATGTTTGCGACAGGTTCAGCCGGAATGGGCGTCCATTTCCGTTCGCGAAGTTGCGCGGGAGCCTGATCTGGCGGCCCGGATTTTTGACCTGTGTGCCGAACAGGGAACCCGGGTGCAACACATCCTGTACGACGCGGAAGACGCCGCGCTTTTGACGCGATGGCAGAAGGCGGGGATTGTGAAGGCCGGGCAGGTGGATCGCCTGCTGGTACTGGGCCGGTATACCGACGGTCAGGTTTCCACGCCCGGCGATATTGACCGGTTTCCGACTGAGGCGTCCCCCTGGATGGTGTGCGCCTTCGGGGCGCAGGAACATGCGTGTCTGGAGGAAGCCGCGCGTCGCGGGGGCGACGTCCGGGTCGGATTTGAGAACAGTCTGACGGATCGAGACGGAACACGCTGGGCAGATAACGCGGCGTCGGTATCGGCGCTTGTCACCAAGTTGGAAAGGGCATTCAAATGAGTCACGTTTTTCCACGCCATACGAAATCTCAGCTGCCTGTCGCCGCCGGCGGCGATGGTTGTTACCTGATCGATGCCGAGGGACGACGCTATCTGGATTGCGGTGACGCCGCGGTGTCTTGTCTGGGCCATTCCAACCCGGCGGTGATCCGGGCGGTGCAGGATCAGGTTCAGCAGATCGCCTTTGCGCATACCGGTTTCATGACGTCCGAGCCGGCCGAAGAACTGGCGGACCTGCTGATCCGGCACGCGCCGGGTGATCTGGACCGGGTGTATTTCGTCTCGGGCGGGTCCGAGGCGACCGAAGCCGCGATCAAGCTGGCGCGGCAATACTATCTTGAGATTGGGCAACCTGATCGCCGGCATGTCATTGCGCGGCGTCAGAGCTACCACGGTAATACGCTGGGTGCTCTGTCAGCGGGCGGTAATGTGTGGCGACGCGCGCAGTTCGCGCCAATGTTGATCGAGATGACACATATTTCACCCTGCTATGAGTATGCTGAAAAGGCGGATGAGGAGAGCAGTTTCGACTATGGGCAGCGGGTGGCCAACGAGCTTGAGGCCGAAATCCTGCTCTTGGGTCCTGAAACGGTCATGGCCTTCATGGCCGAACCTGTCGTGGGTGCAACATTGGGTGCGGTGCCAGCGGTCGAAGGATATTTCAAACGCATTCGCGAGATCTGCGATCAATACGGAGTATTGCTGATTCTGGATGAAGTCATGTGCGGCATGGGGCGCACGGGGCATCTGTTCGCCTGCGATCATGATGGCGTGGCACCGGACATTCTTTGCATAGCCAAGGGGTTAGGAGCCGGTTATCAACCGATCGGAGCCATGATCTGTACCGCTCAAATCTATGATGCGATCCGGGACGGGTCGGGGTTTTTTCAGCACGGCCATACTTATATTGGCCATCCGGTCGCCACGGCTGCGGCACTGGCCGTCGTAAGGGAACTGACGGAAAACGATCTGCCGACGCGCGCGGGTCAAATGGGTGCGCAACTGCATTCGGCATTACAGGCGGCGTTTGGTCAGCATCCGCATGTCGGTGACATTCGTGGGCGCGGGCTATTTCGCGGCATCGAACTGGTTGCCGACCGGAACAGTAAGGCACCGTTTGACCCGGCCAAAGGCGTCGCAGGCCGGATCAAAAAGGCGGCTCTGGCCGAAGGGCTGATCTGCTATCCGATGTCCGGCACGCGGGACGGGAAAAACGGTGACCACATCCTGCTGGCGCCGCCCTTTATCATCGAGGACGGGCAAATCGACGAACTTGTGACCAAGCTAAAGCGCGCCTTTGATGCGGTGATCTGAAAAAAGGGCTCCGGCCAATTGGCGGAGCCCTTCTTTCGGCTATTTGCGTCGGTTTACTTCTGCGGCAGCGGACCGATCATCATGATCATCTGACGACCTTCCATCTTGGGCATGTTTTCAATCTTGCCCAAATCCTTGACGTCTTCGGCGACACGCTCCAGCAGCTCGCGCCCGAGGTTCTGGTGTGCCATCTCGCGGCCACGGAAACGCAGGGTGACTTTGACTTTGTCGCCGTTTTCAAGAAACTTGAACACGTTCCGCATTTTGACGTCATAGTCATGGGTGTCGGTGTTGGGCCGGAACTTGACCTCTTTCACCTCGATGATCTTTTGTTTTTTGCGGGCTTCGCTTTCGCGCTTCTGCTGCTCATATTTGAACTTGCCAAAGTCCATGATCTTGCAGACCGGCGGGTTCGCGTTGGGCGAAATCTCGACCAGATCAAGTCCGGCATCTGCGGCCATCTGCATGGCCTTTGCGGGATGAACCACCCCGACGTTTTCACCTTCGGCGCCAATCAGGCGAATTTCGGGGGCACGGATCTTATCATTGACGCGCGGGCCGGTATCGCGTTGCGGCGGCGCGTTGTGAGGTCTGCGGGCTATGGGTTCATTCCTTTGATGATTGCAGAATTTCGAGCCCGGAATTTAGACTGACGCGCGGGTTGTTTCAAGCGTGATCCGCGCCGAAAAGCTGAAATCCACAGGATTTCCAGCGGGTTTATGCGCGGGCCCCGGTCTTTGCCGCTGCCCGCGCAATCCGATCAGCCGACAAAGGCCTTTTCAATCACAAATTCCTTGGGCTCGGAATTGGCGCCTTCGCGCAGGCCGAATTCTTCCAGGATTTCCTTGATGTCCAGGTTAAAGGCCAGCGACCCGCACACCATCGCCCGGTCGGTTTCGGGCTTGATGCCACCTTCAATGCCCAAATCGGCAAAGACGGTCCCGTCTTTCAGCAGCTCGGTGATGCGGCCCATCTTGGGGCTCTGTTCCCGCGTGGTGGTCGGGAAATAGCGGATCTTGTCAGCAAAGCCTTCGCCAATCAGTTCGGCCAGCAGTTCATCCTGACGGATGTCCTCGATCAGCTGACGGCCATATTCCAGCTCCGCCACCTCGCGGCAGGTATGGGTGATGATGACCTCGTCATAATCCTCATAGGTCTGCGGCTCGCGCAGCAGCGACGCAAACGGCGCAAAGCCGGTGCCGGTGGCAAAGAACCACAGACGCTTGCCGGGCAGCAGCGCATCGTGAACCAGCGTGCCGACGGGCTTGGGCCGCAGGATGATCTGGTCGCCAGGCTGGATATGCTGCAGTTTCGAGGTCAAGGGACCGTCCTGCACTTTGATCGAGTAAAATTCCAGCTCTTCATCCCAGGACGGCGATGCGATGGAATAGGCGCGCAGCAGCGGTTTGCCGTTGTCGCCCAGCAAGCCGATCATCACGAACTCACCCGAGCGGAACCGCAACGAGGCCGGGCGCGACACCTTGAACGAGAACAGGCGGTCGGTCCAGTGCTTGACCTCGGTCACAGTCTGGGCGTCGGGCAAAACGGGGGCCTTAACGGCGGTTGCTTCGGTCACGGGTCTCATCTCTGTCATCGTTTCACTATCGGTCTGCTTAACCGACATCTCCGTTTAATCTTTGATCCAGGTCAGGAAAAGGGGGCAGTTGCCCCCACGTCCTGTCATTGGCCGGTATTTGGCGGGGATTACCCGCGCAGACGGGCCTGATAATTGTTGTCCTGCCAGTTTGAACGGGCCAGCCACTGGTCCTCTGGCTGACGCGCCGCAAGATTGTGGTCGATCTCGACCTCATCAAATCCGCTGCGGCGTGCCATAGCGTATTGATCGGCCAGCACGTGCCCCTTAGCGCGCAGACGGCCGGTATAGCCCTTCAGGCGCAGAGTGCGCGCGATGGTAAAGCCGCGCCCATCCGCGAAAGACGGAAAGTCTACGCGCACCATTTGCGCGCCGCCCAGCCGTTCAAACAACTCGTCCGGGTCGGTGTCCGACCCCACGTCCAGCGATACGACATCGTTTGCCGCGTCTTCCAGTGTGACATAGCCGTCGGTCCAGTCGTCGGGGGCAAAGCCCTCATCAGTCACGATTACATTCATGTTTTCTCTCCGGCGCGCACCATTCTGCCATCGACAAAATGGATGCCGCATTCTTCCTTGTTCTGATCGCGCCAGCGCCCGGCGCGGGGGTCTTCGCCCTCTTGGACCGGCGAGGTGCAGGGCGCACAACCGATCGAAGGGTATCCTTTGGCCACCAGCGGATGCCGGGGCAGGTTGTTTTCGTCCATATAGGTGCGCACGTCCTCGGGCGCCCAATGGGCCAGCGGGTTGACCTTGATCCGGCCGGTGCCATCCTCGACCTCGAAGAATTCAAGCGCGGCCCGCGTCCCGGACTGAAACCGCTTGCGCCCGGTAATCCAGCCGTCATAGCCTGCCAATGCGCGCTGCAACGGAAAGGTCTTGCGCAGGTTGCAGCACGCATCCGCATCGCGCAGGCGCAGCGCGCCATAGGGGTCTTCGCGCTGCAATTCTTCTTCCTCGGCCCGGATGATATGAACGTTTCTCAATCCCAGCCGTTCGCTGACCTCCTGCTGATATTCCAGCGTTTCCGTAAACAGCATCTGGGTGTCCACGAACAGCACAGGCGTCGCCTTGTCGACCACCGCAGCCATATGCAGCAACACCACCGATTCCGCCCCGAAGCTGGAGACCAAGGCAAGCTCTTGGATCTCATCCAGTGCGCCGTGCATGACGTCATGGGCGCTGTGGTGGCGGAACCGGTCGTTGAGTGCATTGACCCGCTCGGTCAACTCCTGACGATCACGACCCAGTTCCGTCTGGATCAGGTCAAGCGGCATTTGCCTTCACCTCGGGGTAGAGGGCCGCCTTGAACGGGGCCATGCCAACCCGACGGTATGTCTGCAGGAATGTCTCCTCTGCGCTTTTGCGTTGCTCCAGGTAGGTATCAACGATGCGTTCTACGGCGGGCACGATTTCGTCATAGGCGAAACCTGGGCCGGTACGGTCGCCAACAGCAGCCGTCTCGGTCGCATCGCCACCCAGCGTGATCTGGTAGTTCTCGACGCCTGCGCGATCCAGGCCCAGAATGCCGATATGGCCCACGTGGTGGTGGCCACAGGCGTTGATGCAGCCCGAGATCTTGATCTTCAGGTGGCCGATATCATGCTCAAGCTTCAGGTCCTCGAACCGGGTCGCAATTTCCTGCGCCACGGGGATCGACCGCGCCGTCGCCAGCGCGCAGTAGTCCATGCCGGGGCAGGCGATGATGTCGCTGATCAGGCCGATATTTGCGGTCGCCAGCTCGTGCTCCTTCAGCTTCGCGTGGATCGCGGGCAAGTCCGATTTGTGGACATGCGGCAGGATCACGTTCTGCTCGTGGCTGATGCGTAGCTCGTCATAGGCGAACTCTTCGGCCAGATCGGCCATCACGCGCATCTGCTCAGTAGTCGCATCGCCCGGCGTCTGACCGTGCTTCTTGATCGAGATCGTGACAATCGCGTGGTCAGCGTTCTTATGCGGCGCGATGTTTGTGTCGACCCACGACCGGAAGACTGGATCGTTGGTATAGGCGCCTTCGAAGGTCGCAACCGAAGCCTCGCGGAAGGCAGGCGGTGCGAAATGGCCCTTGATCTCTTCCAGCAGGTTCATGTCGGCGCCTTTGAACTGGGGGCGGACCTGCAGGAAACGCTCATTGACCTTGGCGCGGATGGTGTCGATGCCATTCTCGTGCACGGTGATCTTGATGCGCGCCTTGTACTTGTTGTCGCGACGGCCGATCTGGTTCCACACGGAGACAGTGGCTTCAAGATACGCCAGCAGGTCGTCAAAGGCGACGAACTCGGACAGTTCCTTGCCGATCATCGGGGTGCGGCCCAGACCGCCACCGACGATCACGCGGGCACCCAGAACGCCGTCACGCTCGACCAGTTGCAGACCGATGTCATGCGCTTTGATCACGGCGCGGTCATTCTCGGACCCGGTGATGGCGATCTTGAACTTGCGCGGCATGAACTGGAATTCCGGGTGGTCGGTGGACCATTGGCGCAGCAGTTCGGCATAGGGGCGCGGGTCGGCGATCTCATCCGCGGCGGCACCGGCGAAATGGTCGGCGGTCACGTTGCGGATGGTGTTGCCACTGGTCTGAATGGCGTGCATGCCAACCTCGGCCAGCGCGTCCAGCATGTCCGGCACGTCTTTCAGCTTCGGCCAGTTGTACTGGATATTCTGACGGGTGGTGAAATGGCCATAGCCTTTGTCCCACTTCTCGGCCAGCAGTGCCAGTTGACGCATCTGCGCGCTGTTCAGCGTGCCATACGGGATGGCGACGCGCAGCATGTATGCGTGCAGTTGCAGATACAAGCCATTCATCAGGCGCAGGGGTTTGAATTCTTCCTCGGTCAGCGAGCCGTCGATGCGACGCTCGACCTGAGCGCGGAACTGCGCGTTGCGTTCTGCCAAAAATGCTGTGTCGAACTCGGAGTAGCGATACATGTTTAGCTGTCCTTAGTTGCAGCCCCGAACCTTGGGGCCTTGAAGGGGAGAGAGAGGGCCGAAAGTCAAGCCCGGGGCTGCGGGGAAGTTTCCTGTTTGCCGTGGGCATAGTTGGACGGACCAGTGCGGCGGAAATCTTCCCGGAAATGGGTGGGTTCAGGGCCGTTTTCGCCAGCCACTGCGTCGGCCAGATAGGCCCCCACGATCTTGTTCGCCTGACGCGCGGCATCCAACAGGCGGACCTGCGCATGAGCTTCGTCGGTGATCAGCTCGGCGTCGGACAGGTCACGCGACCAGCGGTCATCCTCGGTCAGATAGATCACGTCGCCTTCCAACAGGTCATTGGCGGTTACAACTTTGGGGGTAAAAGCGCGGGCCATCAGGCGTGCTCCTTTTTGAATTCGGTCAGGGCCTGTGCCGCGTCGCGCGGAGCGAGGCCGTAAAAAGTCAGGGCCGGGCCGTCCATTTCGGCGGCGGCCAGATCGGCGGGCAACTGATCCAGCGACGTGGCCAGAATGCGTTGATCCGGGCGCGAGGCGTTTTCGACCAGCGTGACCGGGGTCGCGCGATCGGCACCGTGCATGATCAGACGGCCCTGAATGAAACGGGCGGATTTCTTGCCCATATAGATCGCCGCTACAGAGCCTGAACGCGCCAACGCGTTCCAGTCGTGATCGGCAAAGCCTTTCATGTCATGTCCGGTCAGAAAGCGAACCGACGAATTGCGTCCGCGCCGGGTCAGGCTTTGACCAATTCCAGCAACCGCCGCCGAAGCTGCGGTGATACCGGGCACGATCCGCCACGGGATGCCTGCGGCCTCGACCGCTTCGATTTCTTCGTCCAGACGGCCAAAGATCGTCGGATCGCCGGACTTCAGGCGCACCACCCGCTGTCCCGCCCGGGCGTATTCCACCAGCAGGGCGTCGATATCTTCCTGCTTCCACGACGGGCCGAAACCGGCCTTGCCGACATCAACCAGAACGGCGGACTTGCCGGCCAGCGCCAGAACTTCGGCACTGATCAGGCGGTCATGCAGTATGACATCCGCGCGCTCGAAGGCTTTCAGCGCCATGAGCGTCAGCAATTCCGGATCGCCGGGGCCTGCGCCGACAAAATCGACGTGTCCTGTGCCATCATATGAATGCGTAACCTGCATGTGCCGTCTCGGGTTGGTTTGACTTGACTTGCAATATAGGAAATATTCCCGGATATGCGCCATATGGGTGCGCAAATAAGGACGGCCGTTCTGCGAATGCCGTCGAACGGGACGAAAGTTTCAAAACGAAGGAAAAATTGGAATGTCGGTGCGGATTGATGACACGGATCGGAAAATTCTGGTCGAGCTACAGCGCGATGCCAGCCAATCTTTGGATGAAATCGCGGCGCATGTCGGCAGTTCCAAGACGCCGGTCTGGAATCGAATCCGCAAGTTGAAAGGCGCCGGGGTGATTGGCCAGCAAACCGTGTTGCTGGATGCCGAGGCGCTGGGGTTCGAAGCGACGTTTTTCGTTCTGATCCGCACATCCGAGCATGAGGCGGAATGGCAGCGTAAGTTTCTGAAAGCATTGCGCGACCGGCCCGAAGTGCAGGAAGCGCACCGGCTGGCCGGGGATATCGATTATATCCTGAAGGTCCGCGTCAAGAATGCGCGGGCATATGACGAGTTTTATCAGCGCCTGATCTCTGAAGTTCGCGTCCACAACGTCACGGCCTTGCTGTCGATGGAGGAAATCAAATCCACAACCATGTTGCCATTGAACGCACTGATCGAAAGCTGAGCCGGATCAGACCTGAACCATCAACCGGGTCAATCCGTGAAAGTGGTAGGTATTCGAAAACTCAGGCGCCGAGCTTAGGCGCAGGTCGGGGCATCGTTGGAACAATGCGATCAGAGCAACCCGCATTTCAAGACGCGCCAGCGGAGCCCCGACACAGAAATGCAGTCCGCCACCGAAGGCGGAATTGGTTGCGACCGGGCGCGTGGGATCGAACATGTCCGGATGCGCCCAGACCGCGGGATCGCGGTTCGCCGCACCCAGCAACAGAGCCACCTCATCCCCGCGCTTGAACTGATGCCCGAACAGGTCGACGTCCTGATAGGCAAAGCGGGTGAACATGTGCAGCGGCGGGTCATAGCGCAGAATTTCCTCGACCATTCCGTCAATGGTTTCCGGCGCAAAGTTCACCTTGTCCACACCCAGTTGCAGAACCGTTTTGATCCCGTTGCCCAGCGAATGAACCGTGGCCTCGTGACCTGCGTTCAGCAGCAGAATGCAGGTGGCAATCAGTTCATCCCGGGATAGCTTTTCGCCGTCTTCCTCGGCAACGATCAGGCGGGTGATCAGGTCGTCCTGCGGGTCGCTGCGGCGCTGCTCGATATAGTCCCCAAGAAATACGGCAAATTCCTGTGAGGCGACGGCCGCCGCGTCCTCGGTCTGGCGGGTTCTGCTTGCCTGATACATTGCCACCATTGCATGCGACCAGCGCAGAAGGCTTGGCGACATCTCTTCTGGCACGCCCAGAAGGCGGCAGATGGTGATCACCGGAACCTGCGTGCAATAGGCATCCAGCAGGTCAAACGGTTCGCTTCCGAACCCGTCGACCAGATTGTGGCAAAGGTCCCGGATCGACGGCTCCAGCGCTGCAATCGCGCGCGAAGTAAAGGCCCGCATGACAAGGGCGCGCAGCCGCGTGTGGCGAGGCGGTTCCGCTTCCAACAGCGAATGGGCCTCGACATTCAGCCAGGGCGCAAGATGCGCCGGTCCGGGGCGCTGCATTTCCGCGGGAACTTCGCGACCAAAGCGGCGATCCTTCAGCAATGCCTGAACGGCCCGGTGCGAAACCGCCGCGGGCATCTCATAATCGCTCCAGTAGACAAGATCGCCCATGGCCCGGGCCTTGTCGTAAAACGGGTATGGGTTCTGAACGAAACCCGGCTGGATCGGGGATTGCGACACCGTCTTCATGCGTCGCAGACTTGCCATGCGGCGCGCTGAATGCAAGACCCTATGTCATGCAACGGGTCTGGGTCATCCTGGGATTTCTGTTTGCCGTCGGGCTGTTGTCCGCCGGCGTCTGGTCCTATGGATATCGGCAGGCACTGTCGCAGCTGAGCGAAAAGGCCGAGGCGGACCTTGAACTGGCCGCCGACCGGCTGAGCACGCAGATGCAGGTGTATCAGGAACTGGCGGTGCTGATGGCGGACCACCCGATTCTGCGCGCGCCGGAAACTGTAGTACAGCAAAACGCGGCGCGGGCGATGCTGTTGGACGTCGCGGATAAGACGGCGGCGGTCAACATGATGTATGTGGATCGCACGGGCCGCGTGTTGTCGGCCGCTCAACCCGTTACACGGAACAGCATGGCCGGGCATCCCGCGTTCGAGCGCGCAATGCAGGGGGCCTTGGGCAGTGCCCACGGCGTTCAGCCTGTCAGCGGCGAGCGTTTCTATTCCTACGCCGCCCCGGCCTTTGGTCCCACCGGGCAGGTTGAAGGCGCATTGATGGTTGTCGCTGATGTGCAGGATGTGGAGCAGACTTGGCGCGGCAGTACAGAAGCGGTTTTCTTCGTCGACGCGGATGGGATCGTCTTTATCTCGAACCGGTCCGACCTGCTGTTCTGGCAGCGATCCGAAGGGCAGCGCGGGTTGAACCCGCCGGGGAATGGCGCGGCCGGGTTCAGTTCAACCCATGTCGGTGGGCATGAGTTGTGGATGCTGAACTGGGGCCGTTACTTGCCTCAGCGGGCCCTGCATCTGACATTGGACCTGCCTGTAATCGACATGACCGCCGAGGTGCTGGTCGATGTCGCCCCGGCACGACGTTTGGCGGGTTTGCAGGCGGCAGCGGTCGCGGCGATCTGCTTTGCTTTCGGGGCCCTGCTGTTTCTGGCGACCGAACGACGCCGAACGCTGGCGCAGGCCAACGCCGTTCTGGAAAGCCGTGTTGCGCAACGAACGCGCGCGCTTACGGCTGCGAACACTGCCCTGCGGCGTGAAGTACACGAACGTCAGGAAGCAGAGACGGCCCTGAAACACGCGCAGGAAGAGTTGATTCAGGCCGGCAAGCTGAGCGCCCTTGGGCAGATGTCGGCAGGTATCAGCCATGAGCTCAATCAGCCGCTAATGGCGATCCAGCAATTTGCTGATAACGGGGCCGCGTTTCTGACGCGCGGTCGCGAAGGAAAAGCGGCGGAAAACCTGACCCGGATTTCCGATATGGCCGCCCGGATGGCGCGGATCATCAAGAACCTGCGCGCGTTTGCCCGCAATGAAAACGAACCCATGGGCAAGGTTGATCTGGTGCAGGTGATCGACACAGCGGTGGAACTGACCGAAGCGCGGCTGCGGGCCGATGGCGTCACGTTGGAGTGGAATGCGCCCGACAGCCCGGTGTTCGCTTGGGGCGGAGAAGTGCGCCTTGTGCAGGTTTTTGTGAACCTGATCAACAACGCGGCCGACGCGATGAGCCAACAGGACGAAAGGCTTATTCGTATTGAAATCAACACTGGACAGAAACTGGCCGTCACTGTGCGGGATATCGGTCCGGGTATTGAGAATACGGAAAAACTCTTTGAGCCGTTCTATACGACCAAGGCGGTTGGGTCCTCGGAAGGGATGGGATTGGGTCTGTCCATCTCTTATGGTCTGGTGCAAAGCTTTGGCGGAAATATTCGCGGCGCCAACGCGCAAACCGGCGCAATTTTCACGGTTGAGCTGGAGTATTTCCGGGAAGACGAGGTGACATGAGCCGCAAAGTTCTATTGGTCGATGACGACGCGGCGGTGCGCGAGGCGCTGGCGCAGACCCTGGAACTGGCCGAGTATGACCCGGTAACCGCAGGGTCGTTCGTGGCGGCCAAGGATCATATCCGAGCCGATTTTCCCGGCGTGATCGTCTCGGACCTTCGCATGCCCGGCCGGGACGGGTTTCACCTTTTGAACTATGCGCACGACATCGACCCCGACCTGCCTGTCATCCTGCTGACCGGTGAAGGTGACATTCCCATGGCGGTGCAGGCCATGGGGCAGGGCGCTTTTGACTTTCTTGAAAAACCCTGCGCCGCAGCCGATCTGCTTGAGGTTCTGGGCAAAGCCTTTGCCCGCCGAATACAGGTTCTTGAGCAGCGCGCTCTGAAACACGAACTGGAACGCGGCGACCCTGCCGCGCGGTTGCTGTTTGGCCTGTCCCCGCAGGCCGAAGCCCTGCGCGAGCGTGTCCGGTCCGTTGCGCCAACAGGGGCCGAGGTTCTGGTCACCGGGCCCGCCGGCAGCGGCATCTCAAAAGTGGCCGAGGTTGTTCACCTGATGTCGCCTCAGGGGCAGGGTCCGTTTGTCAAAAGGCCGTCTTCGGGCCTGACGGCGGGTGAATTGGTCCGGATGTGCGAGGATGCTGCCGGGGGCTCCCTGTTTCTAGACGAGATTTCGGCGATGCCCGAGGCGACTCAATACGTGGCGCTTGAGCTTGTCGAACAGGGCGTGGGCGCGCGCATTCTGGCGGGTACAACGGCTGATCTGGCGCATTTGTCCTCTGAGGGGCGGTTTCACGCGGATCTGTTTTATCGTCTGGATGTCATGCGGGTGCGCATTCCGTCGCTGGCCGAACGGCCCGAGGACATTCCGGTGATCTTTCGCCATTACGTTGCGCAGGCAGCTGAGCAGGCCGGAATTGCCGAACCGGAAATCTCGTCGGAACATATGGCGGCACTGATGGCGAGCGACTGGCCGGGCAATGCCCGATCGCTGATGTCGGCGGCAATGCGGTTTGTTCTGGGCATGCCGGAAGAGGTGTCGCAGGCCACCGATCTGGGGTTGAGCGAACAGATGGCGCGGGTCGAACGTTCTTTGCTGATTGCGGCGCTGGGGCGGCACAACGGCAAAGCGGCCGACGCGGCCAAGGCGCTGAAGCTGCCGCGCAAGACGTTTTATGACAAACTGGCCCGCTACGGTATTCGCCCCGAGGATTACCGCAGGTAGCGGCGGAATACTCCCGACCCTTTCAGCGCATTTTCATGCGCTTAAAGGCGTTGGGCCGGGCAGCCCGCTGACGCGGGCTGCGGTTCCACCAAGGTTGAAGTTGAGCCGATTCGTTACAGACGATTCGGGATGTGTGCGGAAATCCGCACAGGTCGCCACACGCGTGTGCGAAAATCCGCACGCGGAGTGTCGGTGTGCAATACTCGCTTCTGAAGTGCAACTTATAAGATATTGTAATCGAAGGACGAAACCGGATCGTGCGGCAGGTGAAACAAAACGTTGAGCCGGAACCGGCGATTCGGTTCACTTCCCGACATGCGGTGCCGACTCGGCGCCCAGTGGAAATTTGAAGAAGTCTGGGAGGAAAAGACTTATGAAATTCCTGACAACGGCTGCAACGGCAGTTGCACTGACTGTAACCGCAACCGCCGGGATGGCGGCCTGCGAAGACGGCGAAATCGTCGTCAAATTCGCGCATGTTACAAACACCGACAAACACCCTAAGGGCATCGCGGCCTCGCTGCTGGAACAGCGTGTGAATGACGAGATGAACGGCGTGATGTGCATGGAGGTTTATCCGAACTCGACGCTCTACAACGACGACAAGGTGCTGGAGGCGATGCTGCAAGGCGATGTGCAACTGGCCGCACCGTCGCTGTCCAAGTTCGAGAAGTTCACCAAACAGTTCCGCCTGTTCGATCTGCCGTTCATGTTCAAGAACATCGAAGCTGTGGATGCATTCCAGGCCTCGGCTGACGGTCAGGCGATGAAGGACAGCATGCAGCGCCGCGGCCTGCAGGGCCTGGCCTTCTGGCACAACGGCATGAAGCAGATGTCGGCCAACAAGCCGCTGGTAGATCCCGTGGATGCGGATGGCTTGAAATTCCGGGTGCAGTCCTCGGACGTGCTGGTGGCGCAGATGGAAGCCATTGGCGGTAGCCCGCAGAAGATGGCGTTCTCCGAGGTTTACGGCGCGCTGCAACAGGGCGTTGTGGACGGGCAGGAGAACACCTGGTCGAACATCTACGGCAAAAAGTTCTTTGAGGTGCAGGACGGCATCACCGAGACCAACCACGGCATCATCGACTATCTGGTCGTAACCTCGGTGGATTGGCTGGACAGCCTGGATCCGGAAGTCCGTGACCAGTTCCTGACCATTCTGGGCGAAGTGACCGAGCAGCGGAACAAGGAAGCTTTCGCAGTGAACGAAGCGGCCAAAGCCTCGATCACCGACGCCGGTGGCATCATTCGGGAACTGAACCCCGAACAGCGTCAGGCCTGGGTCGACGCGATGAAGCCGGTCTGGGACCAGTTCGCCGGTGACGTGGGTCAGGACAAGATCGACGCTGCGCAGGCCATCAACGCCGGGTTCTGATCCCGGAACAGGCCGCGCGTCCGAAGACTGGGGAGTTATCGACGCGCCGGCCGGGCGGGCTGACACAGGCCCGCCCCTGAACTCCAATCACGAAAATGCGGGGACAGAAAGATGTCTGGTGCGAAATCCGGCCAGGGCGGGCTGGTCGACCATATCGAAGAAACCCTGATCGCGTTGCTGCTGGGCCTGATGACGGCCGTGACATTTGCCAATGTGATCGCGCGGTACTTTTTCAACTCGAACATATTATGGGCGCTTGAACTGACGGTTTTCATGTTCGGCTGGCTGGTCTTGTTGGGCGCGTCATACGCAGTAAAGAAACACGCGCATCTTGGCGTGGACGCCATCCTGAACATGCTGAACCCCGCACCGCGCCGGATACTGGCGCTGATCGCGGTGGCGTGCTGTCTGGTGTTCTCGTTGCTGCTGTTGAAGGGGTCGTATGACTATTGGGCGGTGTTTGCGGACCTGCCGCCGACCTCGGGCCGCTGGTTCCCCACCGGGTTTGATACCGGTGCGCGCAGTCAGAGCTTTTATGAGGTGGACGACATCCCAATGGTCGCGCCGCTGCGCTTTCTGGAGGGGCTGATCAACTACGGCGAGGGGTATGAAAAACTGCCCAAGGTCGTGCCTTATCTGGTGCTGCCGGTTTCGATGTTGCTGTTGGTGATCCGTTTCTCGCAGGTCGCCGTGCAGATCTGGCGCGGCGAGACCGATCGCCTTGTCGCCAGCCACGAAGTCGAGGACGAGATCGAAGAGGTCCGGGCTCAGCAGGGAGAGCATGACTGATGGACGTAATTCTTCTTTTCTCGATGGTCATCGGCCTGCTGTTGATCGGAGTTCCGATTGCGGTGGCACTGGGCCTCAGTTCGACCCTGTTCCTGCTGATCTATTCCGACAGTTCGCTGGCTTCGGTCGCGGGCACGCTTTTCGAGGCGTTCGAGGGGCACTTTACCCTGTTGGCGATCCCGTTCTTCATTCTGGCATCGTCTTTCATGACAACGGGCGGCGTGGCACGGCGGATCATCCGGTTCTCGATTGCCTGTGTGGGGCATCTGCCGGGCGGTCTGGCGATTGCGGGTGTGTTCGCCTGTATGTTGTTTGCGGCACTGTCGGGCTCCAGCCCTGCCACCGTGGTCGCTATCGGCTCCATCGTCATCGCGGGGATGCGTCAGGTCGGCTATTCCAAGGAATTCGCCGCCGGTGTGATCTGTAACGCGGGTACGCTGGGCATTCTTATCCCGCCCTCTATCGTGATGGTGGTCTATGCCGCCGCGGTCGAGGTTTCGGTGGGCCGGATGTTCCTGGCCGGGGTCATTCCGGGCCTGATGGCCGGTTTGATGCTGATGATCACCATCTACGTCATGGCCAAGGTCAAGAACCTGCCCAAAGGTGACTGGAAGGGTTGGGGCGAAATCTTTGCCTCGGCACGCGAGGCCGGTTGGGGCCTGTTCCTGATCGTGATCATTCTGGGCGGCATCTACGGCGGTATCTTCACCCCGACCGAGGCCGCTGCGGTGGCCGCTGTTTATGCGTTCTTCATTGCCAGCTTTGTCTACAAGGACATGGGGCCGTTGAGCACCGAAGGGGATGCCAAGAACATCTCACTGCTGAGAAAACCCTATGCGCTGGTCACGGCGTTCTTCCACCCCGACACCAAGCACACGCTGTTCGAGGCTGGCAAACTGACCGTCACGCTGCTGTTTGTCATCGCCAACGCGCTGATCCTCAAGCATGTGCTGACCGACGAACAGGTGCCTCAGCACATCGCCAGCGCCATGCTGTCGGCGGGTCTGGGTCCTGTCACCTTCCTGATCGTGGTGAACGTGATCCTGCTGATCGGCGGTCAGTTTATGGAGCCTTCGGGACTTCTGGTGATTGTTGCGCCGCTGGTGTTCCCGATTGCGATCGAATTGGGCATCGACCCGATCCATCTGGGCATCATCATGGTGGTGAACATGGAGATCGGGATGATCACACCTCCGGTCGGGTTGAACCTATTCGTAACCTCGGGCGTCGCGGGGATGCCGATGATGGGTGTTGTGCGGGCTGCGTTGCCGTTCCTGGCGGTTCTGTTCGTCTTCCTGATCATGGTGACGTACATTCCGTGGATTTCGACCTTCCTGCCCAACACGTTCATGGGACCCGAGATCGTCACAAACTAGGTCAGATCACAAGCAAACTGAGCCGGCCAAGATTAGGCCGGCTCAGTTCTTTCAGGTGCTGTATTTCTGCAAATATTGCTGAACCCAACCGACAGCGCCAAAGGCACGTCTGCGGCCATATCCCCAATACCCCACATCGTTGCCAATCAGTTCGAACGGCTTTGGGTGGCCGTTGAAAATCACGATTTTCGAGCGTTTTGGAATCTTCTTGTATTGTTTGAAGATCAACCCAAAGGGCCAATAAGGCACCAGATGATGAAGGCCGATGCACCAGCCTTTGGGATAACATTTCCGGTCATGCGCCAGTGCCGAGATGTAATTCTGGTCGTTCCCGAACTTGGTGACATGTGTGGCGGCGTCGAACTGGTCGAACAGGTGCCGTTGTTCGGACGGGACGAAGCCGACGATCGACGAGTTGCCGCGCGTCACCCTGTTCATAAAGGCCGGTGCATGATCCCAAAACACCGCCGGGATAGAGAGCCATACAAAGCCGCGAAACTTGGGCATCAGAAACAGCCCACGGCGCTTTCTGACCGTGTCGATCAGCGGTTCGATGTCTGCGGTGACAAGCACGTCCAGATCCAGAAACAGCGCGACCTCATAGTGGCCGGCAATCTTTTCGTCAAACATCAGCAGTTTGGGCCAGCGACCGTTTTGCCAGTCAGGCCGCGCCATCTGAGGAAAGCTGAGCGGATGGCATAGGATTCCGAGATCCAGCCCGCGGGGATCGTTCGTGATACAGATAAAATTATGACCCACGCTCAACTGATCGCGAACCGCACTGTAGAGCGTGTTGACGTTGTCCGCCCCAAAGACCTCGCCCCATTTCATGCACAGGATACAGGTTCTGTGTTTAGCTCGGGCGTTTTTGGGCATTCTTGCTCCGGAGTTCGCGGTCGCGATCTTCGCGGGCCGGATATCGGCCCAACGTAAACTTCGGATGACAGATTTCTTAATTTGACCCGACCGCGCCAGCGAGCCTTGATTCACGGCCCGCGTTGCTTATGTGAAGGGCAGAGGACGACCTCCCCAAAACGGGCAGAAAACCGGGACGACCCGGTTTCATATGAGGGGTCCTTATGTCCTGGATATATCTTTTGCTTGCCGGTCTTCTTGAAGTTGTCTGGGCCGTTGCAATGAAGCAATCCGCCGGTTTCACGCGCATCTGGCCCACGGCCATCATGGGGGTGACCATGATCGGATCGTTCGGCCTGTTGGCCATGGCGATGCGCACGCTTCCCCTGGGCACAGCCTATGTCATCTGGACCGGCATCGGTGCGGTCGGCGCGTTCTTGGTCGGTGTGATGCTTCTGGGCGAGACGCTGAACGCGGCCCGGATCATCGCGGCTGTACTGATCGTGTCTGGGCTGGTGACGATGAAGCTGGCCTGAGCACGCGCTCAGGCCCTTTGCAGGGCTTCGATGATGCCCGAGAAATCCTGCGCTTTCAGGCTGGCGCCACCGACAAGGGCGCCATCCACATTCGAAACCCCAAAGATATCTGCGGCGTTCGAGGGTTTGACCGATCCGCCATACAGCAGCCGGACCGAGCGCCCAACGCCTTCGCCAAAGCGACGTTCCAGCCGGGCCCGCATGAAATCATGAACATCACCAATTTCGTTCAGCGTCGGAACCTTGCCGGTGCCAATGGCCCAGATCGGTTCATAGGCGACCACAAGGTTTTCGCCTGTCGACTGATCGGGAATCGACCCCGACATCTGACCGCCGATGATATCCAGCGTATTGGCCGCCTCGCGCTGTTCCAGGCTTTCGCCTACGCAAATGATGGTCATCAGCCCGGCATCCATCGCCGTGCGCGCCTTGGCGCGGACATCCTCGTTTTGCTCTCCGTGATCCTCGCGGCGCTCGGAATGGCCCAGGATCACCGATCCGGCACCAGCATCCGCAAGCATCTCGGCGCTGACGTCGCCCGTATGGGCACCTGAGGTCGCCGCATGGCAGTCCTGACCACCGACGGCGATTCCGGTACCTTTCACGGTCTCGGCAGCGCGGTGCAGCAGCGTTGCCGGAGGGCAAATCAACACATCGACCGAGGGCGTCGGAAAAGAGCGCGCCAGATCCTCCAACTCGCTCAGCGCCGCAGCGGTTCCGTTCATTTTCCAATTGCCAGCCGCCAGCTTGCGCCGCATCGCTCAGTCCCCCTGAAAATCCTGCATTCAAAAACCGGATAGCACTGACTGTCCGGTCTGACAATTCCGGTTGCGGAGCAGGAAACAAAACGGCAGGTTCCGCCGCAAAGAGGTAGAGGCAGAATGATCGAAAATCTTGATCTGGATAAGCTGGATCGTTGTGATCCGTCCGAGCTGACCAAACTGATGCGCGCAGTTGGGAATGTGGGTTTTTTGACTGTGTCCAATACCGGGATGGATGGCGACCGGGTGCGCCGTGTCCTCGATGCGTACCGCACGTTCTTTTACCTGCCGGAATCCCGGAAAAGGCTGGTTGATATGGCCGCGACCGGCTCCAACCGTGGTTGGGGCGCGTCACAGTCCGAACAGGTCGACCCGGCGGCGAACCCGGATTACAAAGAGGTCTTTGATTGCGGCTACGAAGTGCCCGAGGCCAGCCCTTATTCGGGCGCGGGCCTGAGTGTCTATGCCCCAAACCTGTGGCCGCAAGACCTGCCGGGTTTCAGAGAGACGATACAGGGCTACTATACGGATGCCTGCGCCGTTGCGATGCGCGTTTTGCGTGCAATTGCGGTGGCGCTGGGTCGTGATGAGAACAGTTTCGATACCGCCTTCGACACACCCATGGCGTTGCTGCGCGGCAATTTCTATCCGCAGCGCCCGGACTGGGCCGGCGAAAAAGACTTTGGGATAGGGGCCCACACGGATTACGGATGCCTGACCCTGCTTGCAACGGACGGGACTTCGGGCCTTGAGGTCTGCATGCCGGACATGAGCTGGGAGCGGGTCGAGGCCGCGCCTGGCACCTTCGTCATCAATTTCGGAGAGATGCTGGAGTTCTGGACAGCCGGTCAGGTCAAGGCAACGCTTCACCGGGTTGTCGGCGGCACCCAGGAACGCCTGTCGGTCCCGCTGTTCTTTAACCCGTCCTACGACACCAACGTCGCACCGCCGGCTTCAGGCAACGTCATCCGGGCGGGGGATCACCTGACACAGCGCTTTAACGAGACTTACGTCCACCTGCAGGCGACAGCCTAGCCCTGAGACGAAATCCCTTCGTCGAATTTGATCGATTCACCGCACCCGCAGGCATCGACGACATTCGGGTTGCGGAACTTAAAGCCGGATTCCAGCAAGGACACCTCATAGTCGATTTCCGTGCCGAACAGGAACATCTGCGCCATCGGAGCGATCATGACCCGCGCACCGTCCTGTTCGACGACTTCATCATTCGCATCCGGCTGATCGACATAGTCCATGGTATATTCCATACCAGCGCAACCACCTTTCTTGACACCGATGCGCAGGCCGGCATGGCCGCCTGATGCCATTAGGCGCGCAATCTGCTCAGCAGCTTTAGGTGTCATGGTCACGGCTTGCTTGCCGGGAATGCCGAACATGGTGGTCTCCGTTGTCGCGCGTCGATACCAATCTAGTGCCGCGGGGCGGTGGCCTCAAGACACAGCAGCCCTGCTTACCTAACTTTTTCGCTCGGAAAGGCAGTGATTGTATTGCTCCCGATCCAATGACGCTTGCTTTTTGAAACAAGGTCCTCGTAGCCTGAGCGCACGGAGTTGAAGTTGAATTGAGTCAGTTCCATGAAGGGTGAGATTTGATGGGGAACTTTCACATATTGAGGAAAAGCAAAGCTTTACCGGCAATCCTTTGTGCGGTTTTGGTGGGTGGTCCCGCCTTGGCCGAGACGACTGACAAGCGGCATCCGGTGAATTGCGCAACCGCCGAGGGCGACCTGAGGGCGATCGCCGCGGAAAAGAAGCACGCTCAGGACCAGCAAGTGGAAAGCGTAGTTTCGATTTTACCAGCCGGCGCGCTTTTGGGTCTGATCACCGGGACCGAGAACAAGAGGCTGTCCATGCTGTCGGGCGACTACGTGAAGGCCCTGGATGAACGCGCGGCTGAAATCAAATCCAAATGCGGCGTGGAATAGCCGAATGTAACGACAGTATCTGCCAAAAAGAAAAGACCGCTCTCGGGCAAGAGCGGTCTCTCATTCAGGCCGGTGCTCTGGGGGGACGGAATATGTACTGTCGGCCCGCGCAGCGAATTGCCTGAGGCCAGACGCTAGCACGCGCGAACTATTCACAATGCTTGTGACGGTAACCTTTCAGATATGTGACAGGCACATAAAGCTTTTAAGACAGGGGATTATGTGCGGGACCTGATGTGGGTTTACATAAAGCCCAGTTCAAGCCGGGCTTCGTCCGACATCATCTCCATGCCCCAGGGCGGCTCCCATGTCAGTTCGACGTCGACTTCCTTGACGCCCGCAACCGGTTCGATGGCTTCGACGATCCAGCCCGGCATGTCGCCGGCGACCGGGCATCCGGGGGCCGTCAGGGTCATGATGACCTTCACAGCGTTATCCTGCGCGATGTCGATCGTGTAGATCAGGCCCAAATCGTAGATATTCACCGGGATTTCAGGGTCATAGACCGTCCGGCAGGCTTCTACCACCGGCTCGTACAGGGGATGCTCAATGGTCGAAGGCGCGATCAGGGGGGTGCCTTCAAACTGTTCACTCGGATGAGTCATTCGTGCCTCGGGTCTGTTTCCTGAGAGATTATATAGGGAATACCAGAGCCATCGTCCAGAGGTGCGATGGCGCCCAATACGGGCGCCAGTCAGGTTTAATCGTTGATGTCGTGATTGAAGGTTTTGACCTGACCGTGGGGCAGGGCAAACATGCGCCGCAGGACCAGCCAGGCAATCAGTGACAAGGCTGCAAAGACCAGCAGCAGGATAGGCAGCGACGGGGCTAGGCCGGGTATGGCCAGAAGAAGCCCGGTTGCCGCGGCACCTATCGCGAAGCCCAGAAAGATGAACCCCGGCAGGAAGATCTCAAGAATGCCCAGAGCAAGCGCTGCCGCAAGCCACAGCCACCAAGTCAACCAGAAGGGATCGGCCATTACTTTCCTCCTCGCAGCATCTTAAAGGCGTCGCCAAAGGCTTCAAGGGCGTTGGCAGGCACCACGATGGTCTGCGATCCGGTCCCGTTACCCAGCGCGTTGAGCGCTTCGACCTGTTTCAGTGCAACCTGATACTGTGCAGCCTCAATACCGTTGTCCTGAATGGCCTTGGCAACGACACCCGTGGCGTAAGCCTCGGCCTCGGCCTGAATGCGGCGCGCTTTCGCGGTTTGCTCGGCCGCGTACAGCTCAGCATCCGCATGCAGTTCGACAGCGCGTTTCTGACCTTCGGCTTCGGTCACCTGCGCCCGGCGGGCACGTTCGGCGTTCAGCTGCTGCAACATCGCGTCGCGGGTGGCCTGATCCAGGTTAACGTCCAGAATCTCGGCCCGGGTCACTTCGATGCCCCAGTCGTCCACGGCGGTTTCCACGCTTTCCTGAATCCGTTCGATCAGCTGCGCCCGGTTGGACTGAACCTCATCCAGGTCCATTTTACCAATCTCGGCCCGCACAATCCCAGCCACCGTCGTCGCAATCGCGCCATCCACGTCGCGGATACGGTAAACTGTCTTTTCCGGTTCCAGAATGCGGTAAAAGACCGAGGTGTCGATTTGCACAAGAACGTTGTCCTTGGTGATCGCGTCCTGCGTCGCGTTAGGAAGCTGACGTTCCAGAATGGATATCTTGTGACGCGCAACATCTAGAAAAGGAACGATAAAGTTGATGCCGGGCCCAAGCACCGAATGCAGGCGTCCGAACCGTTCGACCACGTATTTTTCGGATTGAGGGACGATTTTTACGCCCTTGAAGATAACGGCGATGATCAGAACGGCGGCAAGCACGTAAATGATATTCGACGTTATCAATCCTATAATCTGGTCTTCGGTCATATCTGTCCTCGTTTATTGTGTACTACAGTATACATTTGGGAGTTGAGTCGCTCAATTTCAACTCTGGTATGGAGAGATTGCGCGTGGATGCAAATCTCTGAAGTTGTGGATGCGACGTGGTATTTTGCGAATGTGGCCGCTTTGCATCCCGCGCCGTTTGCGGTATCGGGCTGGTATGAAACTGATCATCGATACTGACCCCGGCATAGACGACGCAATGGCGATTGCCTATGCCGCCGCCGCCCCGGAAATTGACCTGATTGGGCTGACAACTGTCTTCGGCAACACGCATGTGCACCAATCCAGCCGCAATGCCCGGTTCTTGTTGGATAAACTGGGGTTAAATGCCCCGGTGGCCGAAGGCGCGCCTTTTGCCATGGGCGCGAAAGGTCACGATCCTTCTGAACATGTCCATGGCCCCGAGGGGTTCGGCGATATTACGGACATTCCCGAGATCGGGTCGAACCACCCGCTGCCTGCGGCCGAGTTTCTGGTCGAGATGGCACGCCAGCACAAAGGCGAACTGGTTGTTTGTGCCGTCGGTCCCCTGACCAATATCGCCGACGCGATGCGGCTGGATCCGGATTTCGCGCGCAATATCAGACGTCTGGTGATCATGGGCGGGGCGGTCTATTGCCCGGGCAACATTACCGCGCATGCCGAGGCCAATATCTATCACGATGCCCGTGCCGCGGACGAAGTGTTCGCCGCACCCCCCGACATCGTCGTTGTTGGTCTGGATGTCACGCTAAAGACGCTTTACGAGACCGCCGATTTCGAGGCGCTGGCCGCCCGTTCGCCGGACATGGGCGCGTTCCTGCGCGACATCTCGCGGTTCTACCTGAAGTTCTATAAAGAGGTCGGTGGGCTGGAAGGCTGCGGTTTGCACGATTCGACCGCTGTGATCGCCTGCACGCACGCACCGATGTTTGACATGGTTGAAACAGGATTGAAGGTCGTTCTGGAAGGCACTGAGATCGGCGCGACACGCCCGGTTTCGACGCGCCCGTCCGTACGCGTGTGCCGGGACGTTGACGGGGCAGGGGTAGTTCATCTGTTTACCGAACGCGTTGCGTCGCTGCCCTGACGGGTTGCAATGACGGCACAGATCGGGCAAACGCTGCCCGGTTCAGCGACCCTAAGGCGAGCCCATGACCGAACGTTTCTCATTTGACCTGAAGGCCACGGATGGCAAGGCCCGAACCGGTGCGATTCACACGCCGCGGGGCGAGGTGCGTACCCCGGCCTTCATGCCTGTGGGTACGGCGGCTACGGTCAAGGCGATGATGCCGGAAAGCGTTCGTGCGACCGGGGCGGACATTCTGCTCGGCAACACCTATCACCTGATGCTGCGCCCAACGGCGGAACGGATCGACCGGCTGGGCGGGTTGCACAAGTTCATGAATTGGGAACGGCCCATCCTGACGGACTCGGGCGGGTTTCAGGTCATGTCGCTGGCCGGGTTGCGCAAGCTGACCGAAAAGGGCGTGACCTTCAAATCTCATATCGACGGGTCCAAGCACGAGCTGACACCCGAGCGGTCGATGGAGATCCAACGCCTGCTGGGGTCCGATATCGTCATGTGTTTCGACGAGTGTCCGGCCTTACCGGCTGATCGCGACCGCATCGCCGAGTCGATGCGCCTGTCGATGCGGTGGGCTGACCGATCGCGCGAGGCGTTTGGGGACCGTCCGGGGCACGCTCTGTTCGGGATCATGCAGGGCGGTCTGGAAATGGACCTGCGGGAAGAAAGCGCCGAGGCGCTGAAACAGATCGGGTTCGAGGGATATGCGGTCGGTGGTCTGGCCGTTGGCGAGGGGCAGGAGGCCATGTTCGACTGCCTCGACTATGCGCCCGGCTTCCTGCCAGAGGACAAGCCACGTTATCTGATGGGGGTCGGCAAGCCCGACGACATTGTCGGCGCCGTCGCGCGTGGCATCGACATGATGGATTGCGTTCTGCCGTCGCGGTCAGGGCGCACCGGGCAGGTTTTCACCCGGTTTGGTGTGGTAAACATCAAGAACGCCCGACACGCCGATGATCCGCGACCACTGGATGAGGCGTGTTCCTGCCCCGCCTGTTCAAACTATTCGCGGGCCTATCTGCACCATGTCTTCCGGGCCAACGAGATGATTTCGGGGATGCTGCTGACTTGGCACAACCTGCATTATTTTCAAGAGATCATGCAGGGCATGCGGGATGCAATCGCTGCCGGGACGTTCGACACCTGGCAGGCTGAGTTCCATGCGCAACGAGCGCAGGGAGATATCGAGCCCCTCTGACGGGCCGGCCCTTTGGTGACAAAGCGCGGGTGTTTTGGTAATCTGCCACACGATTATTCAAGACAATTATTGTGTTTTTGCCGGAGATTTCGATGCCTCGTTTCCTTGCTCCATTGGGTGTATTTGTTGTCTTTTCCACCGGGCTGTATGCGGATGTCTGGACGTTTGAAACACCTTCCGAAAACATCCAGTGTTCGGTTGGCCAGGACGTGAATGCCTCGGATATCTACTGCACCATTATCGAACGCCGCGGCGCGCCGGCCTTGCCGCGCCCGACGAATTGCCAATCCGACTGGGGTCACGTCTTTTTCATGTATAGCACCGGGCCCGCTCAGATGTTGTGTCGCCCGCTGGACCGCAATCGAAATGGCTTTGACAGGGCCGAATATGGCGTAACCGGAAGGTTTGGTGGGTTCGTATGCCATTCCTCGAAAAAAGGGTTGGAGTGCAGGAACCAGGACGGTCACGGCTTTTTCCTGTCGCGGGCAGTGCAGAGGTTGTTCTGACGCGTGCTTTTTCAGGCATGCCTGCATGTTTTGTGAAATTCAGTGGATATATGCGCCGGACGCCTTGCAGTCCGCAAAAGCTCGGTTCATTCTGAATCATGTTACATGGCGGTAAGGTTGAAAAAGGGCGATGAGGCCCCACCTTTATCGTCCAAGACAGGAGACGGCCGGGCGTTGCCTTAAATAGGGACCAGAGCCGTCTTGCCAACGATAAGGATTGAGCATGCAAGAGCCCCTGAATTCCTCATACCCCGTACTTCCGCTGCGCGATATTGTGGTCTTTCCACATATGATCGTGCCGCTGTTCGTGGGTCGGGAAAAATCCGTCCGCGCGCTGGAAGAAGTGATGCAGGACGACAAGCAGATTTTGCTGTCCAGCCAGATTGATCCGGGTGATGACGACCCGGTGGTGGAGGGCATCTACCGCTCGGGCGTTTTGGCCAACGTTCTGCAACTGCTGAAGCTGCCCGACGGCACGGTCAAGGTGCTGGTCGAAGGTCAGGCCCGCGTGCAGATTACCGAGTTCCTTGAAAACGAAGAGTTTTTCGAGGCCCGTGCCGAGTACCTGACCGAAATTCCGGGCGATGTGACCACAACCGAAGCGCTGTTGCGCACTGTCGCGGATGAGTTCGAGCGCTATGCCAAAGTGCGTAAGAACATTCCCGAAGAAGCTCTGACTGCCGTTGGTGAAACCGCCGAACCGGCCAAGCTGGCCGATCTGGTATCCGGTCATCTGGGCATCGAGGTTGAGCAAAAGCAGGAACTGCTGGAAACCCTGTCCGTCAGCGAACGGCTTGAAAAAGTCTATGGGCTGATGCAGGGCGAAATGTCGGTTCTGCAGGTCGAGAAAAAGATCAAGACCCGCGTTAAATCCCAGATGGAGAAGACGCAGCGCGAGTATTACCTGAATGAGCAGATGAAGGCCATTCAGAAGGAGCTTGGCGATGGTGAGGACGGCAGCAACGAGGTTACCGAACTGGAAGCCAAGATCAACGAGACAAAGCTGTCCAAAGAGGCACGCGAAAAGGCGGAAGGCGAGCTGAAAAAGCTGCGCAACATGAGCCCGATGTCGGCTGAGGCCACGGTCGTGCGCAACTATCTGGACTGGATCCTGTCGCTGCCGTGGGGCACCAAATCCCGCGTCAAAAAGGATTTGGGCCGGGCACAGGAAATCCTTGATGACGACCACTATGGTCTTGAGAAAGTCAAAGAGCGGATCGTCGAATACCTGGCAGTTCAGCAGCGGTCGAAAAAACTGAAAGGACCGATCCTGTGCCTTGTTGGACCTCCGGGTGTGGGTAAAACCTCGCTGGGTAAATCGGTGGCCAAGGCCACGGGACGCGAGTTCATCCGCATCTCGTTGGGTGGGGTGCGCGACGAATCCGAAATTCGCGGCCACCGCCGGACCTATATCGGTTCGATGCCCGGTAAGATCATTCAGGCGCTGAAAAAGGCGAAGACCACGAACCCGCTCATCCTGCTCGATGAGATCGACAAGATGGGGCAGGACTTCCGTGGCGACCCGGCTTCGGCCATGCTGGAAGTGCTGGACCCCGAACAGAACAACACGTTCATGGATCACTATCTTGAGGTCGAATATGACCTTTCCAACGTGATGTTCCTGACCACGTCGAACAGCTACAACATGCCCGGACCTCTGCTGGACCGGATGGAGATCATTCCGCTAGCCGGTTACACCGAAGAGGAAAAGAGCGAGATCGCCAAGCAGCACCTGATCGCCAAACAGATCAAGAACCACGGCCTCAAGGCCAAGGAATTTGAACTGACCGACGAGGCGCTGCAAAAGATCATCCGCACGTACACGCGTGAGGCGGGCGTGCGGAACCTTGAGCGCGAGATCGCCAAAGTGGCGCGGAAATCGCTGACCAAGATCATCAAGAAAGAGGCGGAAACCGTGCAGGTGACGCCGGACAACCTTGACGATTTCCTTGGCGTGCCCAAATTCCGCTACGGTCTGGCCGAACAGGACGATCAGGTCGGTGTGGTCACTGGTCTGGCCTGGACGTCAGTGGGCGGCGACCTGTTGCATATCGAGGCGCTGAAACTGCCCGGCAAGGGGCGGATGAAGACCACCGGCAAGCTGGGCGATGTGATGAAAGAATCCATCGATGCGGCTTCCTCTTATGTGCGGTCTATCTCACCTCAGATCGGGGTAAAGCCGCCGAAATTCGACACGCTGGACATCCACGTTCACGTGCCGGACGGGGCGACGCCCAAGGATGGTCCGTCGGCCGGCCTTGCCATGGTGACGTCGATCGTGTCCGTGCTGACCGGAATTCCGGTGCGCAAGGATATTGCGATGACCGGAGAGGTTTCGCTGCGCGGCAATGCGATGCCGATTGGCGGGCTGAAAGAGAAGCTTTTGGCTGCGTTGCGCGGTGGAATCAAAACGGTTCTGATCCCGGAAGAAAACGAAAAGGATCTGGCCGAAATTCCCGACAACGTGAAGGAGGGGCTGGAGATCATTCCGGTCACTCATGTTTCGGAAGTTCTGAAACAGGCGCTGGTTCGAACCCCCGAAGCGGTGGATTGGGACGAGGCCGCAGAAGAAGCTGCGGCCGCTGCGGCCAAAGTCACTTCGGACGGAAGCGGCGCATCCGCCACCGCGCATTGAACAACGATGAGACTACGAAAGGGCGGGGCGTTTTCCCCGCCCTTTTTCGTTGACCAGTAGTTGTCTAGCCTGAGTTAAACGGCAGTACACCTAAATGCCACGAAGTGTTAGAAAGTGACTCTGTCGTTTGCGGAAACACGCAGGGAAAATGGTGGGTGATAAGAGATTTGAACTCCTGACATCTTCGATGTGAACGAAGCGCTCTACCACTGAGCTAATCACCCGTGAGGACGCGTATTATAGAGACTTCAAAACCGCTGCAAGGGCGTTGAGGCGATTCAATGAAGAATATGCGAAGACTAATGGCGGTCAGCTCGCCCGAGTCTTTTTCCGCATTTGCGTGGTTTCAGTACGCTGTCAGGACTGAATATCGCTGTTCAAACGTGCCCGGACTAACGGAATATTGGAGCAGGGCAACATGGGGAAGCCGGTTAGAAGGCTTCCCCGGTTTTTAGTTTACAGAATGAAATCATCTGCAGTCAGATTATGGAGCCCGCTCAACTCAATCACCATCTCGGGCGCGCGATCTCCGTCTGTGTCAATGTAGACGTAAGTTCTGTCATTGGCGGTTCCCGCTGCGTCGATCTTTTTGTAGTAGATCTCACCGCGATCCGCGACGCCAAAGGGTTTCTGTCCGCGGAAAACGAACTCGTCATCACCGGCCAGAACGGTGCTCGCGTCGATCGCACTGACGTCGATTTTGTCAACGCCGGGCCGGAAATCGCGAATTTCATCCGTCCGTGCAGTCGAAGCTGTGCTTTCGCGTGTTGATGTGAACACGAACGTATCAGCGCCTTGGCCGCCGGTCATAATATCCAGACCGCCACCGCCAAAAATCGTGTCCGCTCCATTGCCGCCGTTCAATGTGTCACGGCCGCCTCCGCCGATAAGAGTGTCGTTATGATTCCCGCCGTTGAGGCGGTCATTCCCGGCGCGGCCGTCCAATACGTCTTTGCCACTGCCACCGTTCATAACGTTTACTGCAGCAGATCCGGCGAATTGGTCGCCCTGACCGGTTCCGCTCAGGTTTTCGATGCCGGAAATGGTGTCCAGACCATATCCGGTGTCTTGCTGCGTGGTTACTTCCAAGTCGACAGCAGCCGCGGCGGTACCGGTAAAGCGAATCCAGTCCGAGTTCTCGCCTCCATTGATCACGTCATTCCCGTCGCCGTCGCGCGAGACGATGTTATCGTTGCCGCGCCCGCCGTTCAGAATATCGGAGCCACTGTCCCCGGACAGGGTATCATTGCCGTTGCCGCCAAGGATCGTGTCGTCCCCCGCACGCCCATACATGACGTCATTGCCGGCGCGCCCCTGAATGTTGTTTGCGACTTCGTTGCCCAGAATCCTGTCCGACTTGTTACCGCCGATCGCGTTTTCAATGACGACCGTGTTTGCAATAGTATACCCGCCACGGATACCGCCCGCATGAGAAGGAATGCCGCCCGCATCCTTGCCGGACAGGTCAGCATCATTGAGGTTGATCAAAGTGTTTCTATTCAGCCCTTCCGCGGAAATCGTATCCACGCCACCGGTATCCCAGATTGCGGACCAGTAGGTGCCGGGGCCGTTTACATCTTTCAGCTTGTAGACGTTATTTCCGGTGTTGTTCGCGGTTGTACCGTAGATTTCCTGCAGCGCCGCAATGTCCAGTGCCATCGGCGAGGCAGCACCGCCAAACGTCAGGGACGTCAAGGGCACTTTTTGAGCGTATCCGGAATTGTAAGACATGATTGTGAACACGCCCTGATTCTGGCCATGTGATCCGTAATCGTCGAAGGGCTGTGTTACGCCTGGAAACACCGACGAACTACCGCCGTTGTCATGCGGGTGTGCCAGGCCAAGGCCGTGCAGAATCTCGTGCAGAATCGTCGTGAATCCCTCGCCGCCTTTGACCAGCGCTTCGCGGCTGAAGAAAGGGGTGTCGTAGGCGAAGAAACCAAAGAGCGTATCGATGCCGAAACCATCCTGAAAAATCGGCTTGTCGCCGGGTACCTGGTGATAACCCAGGCCGCCATCGAGGAATTCTGACGTGACCAGGCCAAAAGAAACGTTCTCGAAATAGGGCGTCCCGCTGGGAGACAGGAAATCAACCTCCACGAAGTCGATCGGAATAATGCTCTCGATTATTGCCAGCGCCGCGCGAAATGCCTGCATTTCGTAGGGCCGCATCGTTTTGAAGCCCGACACCGTCGAGTCCGCGAAGGAATAGGTGATGGTGCCTGCAGGACCTCCGACGCTGGTGTTCACATTCCACGACGTTCCCCAAATCAGCCCGTCCACGTATACGTTACCAGTGGGGTTGGCGCCTGGAGAAGTTGTGCTGACAACTGACATTTTCTACTACTTCCTTCTTAACAAAACGCGGCGGAACTTCTGTATCGAGTTTCTAAAATCCATTCGCGTCAAATTTGATCTTCGACCCATTAACAAAGATTCGGAACATTCTTCCTTGGATTAGATGGTTCCAATGCTATTCGGCGTATGCAAGCAACGCGTCCTGAAATCTTCGCGGTAGAGGTTCTTTTGCATCTCTTGCCGTTGCAATGTGGCTGAATAGTGGCGCAAGGCTGACGTTTACGAAGCGTCAGTTTGAGACAGGCACGGCGTGTCTGCTCGGTCTGGTGCAAACAGGTGATTTGATCAGAATTTATCCAGCGCGCGCATCTTATGCGTGTTGGCTTCGGGGCCTTACCGCACCGTCAATCTGTCATGATTTACGCGCCAAGTTGGCGGGCATGTTCAGGAATTTTCGCGTGCAGGCAATTTGGTGGGCGCGGCGGCATAAAGAAACGAGCGGGCCAAAAATCCAAACAAAAAATGCGTAGGTCAAAAAAACTTCAAAACGCCGCTTGACGATGCCGGGGCGTGGCCATAATACACCCCAACGTTCAGCAACGAACGGGCAGCGGGCGGTTGTAGCTCAGTTGGTTAGAGTACCGGCCTGTCACGCCGGGGGTCGCGGGTTCGAGCCCCGTCAACCGCGCCATCGCTGCCAGCCTCGGTTCAGGCAATAGAACCATGAAATAGATGCGCGGTTGTAGCTCAGTTGGTTAGAGTACCGGCCTGTCACGCCGGGGGTCGCGGGTTCGAGCCCCGTCAACCGCGCCACTTTTCCTTTGATGCCGAAAAAACCTCAGCCAGCTAGCAGGGTGGCTTTGGCATGGTGTCAGCAGGTGTCGGCAATAACCCGTTAGTTCACACTTTGTTCTAACTTTTCTATTGGAGACTCAGTGCCGCTCGCCTATTTCTAGGACACTTGTGTGTTGGGAGCCAAAAATGGCTGAGCTGAAGAATATCGAGGTACGCGGCGCGCGCGAACATAACCTCAAGAGTATCGACGTGGACATCCCGCGGGATCAACTGGTGGTGATCACCGGACTGTCGGGTTCAGGTAAGTCGTCTCTGGCGTTTGATACGATCTATGCCGAAGGCCAGCGTCGCTATGTCGAAAGCCTGTCAGCTTATGCGCGCCAGTTTCTGGACATGATGGAAAAGCCCGATGTCGATCACATCAGCGGCCTGTCCCCGGCAATTTCGATTGAACAGAAGACCACCTCGAAAAACCCGCGCTCGACCGTCGGTACGGTGACCGAGATCTATGATTACCTGCGGCTGTTGTTTGCACGCGCCGGCACGCCCTTTAGCCCTGCAACCGGTCTGCCGATCGAGGCGCAGCAGGTGCAGGACATGGTCGACCGCATCATGGCGATGGAGGAAGGCACACGCGGCTATCTGCTGGCTCCGATCGTGCGGGACCGCAAGGGGGAATACAGAAAGGAGTTTCTGGAACTGCGCAAGCAGGGGTTCCAGCGAGTCAAGGTGGACGGGGCGTTCTACGAACTGGATGAGCCGCCGACGCTGGACAAGAAGTTCCGGCACGACATCGATGTTGTTGTCGACCGCCTGGTTGTGCGCGAGGGGATGGAAACCCGGTTGGCGGACAGTTTGCGGACTGCGCTGGATCTGGCGGACGGCATCGCCGTGCTTGAGACCGCACCGCGTGAGGGCGATCCGGAAAGAATTACCTTCAGTGAGAATTTCGCCTGTCCGGTCAGCGGTTTCACCATCCCCGAGATTGAACCGCGCCTGTTTTCCTTCAACGCTCCTTTCGGCGCCTGCCCGGACTGCGACGGACTGGGGGTTGAGCTGTTTTTTGATGAACGGCTTGTTGTTCCCGACCAGACCCTGAAGCTGTACGATGGTGCGCTGGCCCCGTGGCGCAAGGGCAAATCGCCTTATTTCCTGCAAACAATCGAAGCCATCGCGCGGCATTACGAATTCGACAAGAATACGCCGTGGAAAGACCTGCCAGAGAACGTGCAGCAGGTGTTTCTGCGCGGCTCGGGCGATGAGGAGATCCAGTTCCGTTATGACGAGGGCGGGCGGGTTTATCAGGTCACCCGCAGCTTTGAGGGCGTTATTCCGAATATGGAGCGTCGCTATCGCGAGACCGACAGCGCCTGGATACGCGAAGAGTTCGAGCGGTATCAGAACAACCGCCCTTGCGGGGCGTGCAACGGCTATCGCCTGCGGCCCGAAGCACTGGCTGTCAAGATCGCCGGCCTGCATGTCGGGCAGGTGGTTCAGATGTCGATCCGAGAGGCGCTGGCCTGGATCGAAGGCGCACCCAAGCACCTGAGCGTACAGAAGAACGAGATCGCGCGGGCCATCCTGAAGGAAATCCGCGAACGTCTGGGCTTTCTGAACAATGTCGGGCTGGAATATCTTACTCTGTCCCGCTCAAGCGGCACATTGTCCGGCGGTGAAAGCCAGCGGATTCGTCTGGCCAGCCAGATCGGTTCGGGCCTGACAGGTGTTCTGTATGTGTTGGACGAGCCCTCTATCGGTCTGCACCAGCGTGACAATGATCGCCTCTTGGGCACGCTGAAAAATCTGCGCGATCAGGGGAACACGGTGATCGTCGTTGAACATGACGAAGAGGCCATCCGCGAGGCCGATTATGTCTTTGATATCGGGCCGGGGGCCGGTGTGCATGGCGGTCAGGTGGTCAGCCAGGGTACACCGGATCAGATTGCTGCGGATGCCGCGTCAATGACGGGTCAGTACCTTGCCGGTACACGCGAAATCCCTGTGCCGGCAGAGCGTCGCAAGGGCAACAAGAAGAGTGTTTCGGTGGTCAAGGCGACCGGAAACAACCTCAAGAACGTCACGGCGAAATTTCCCCTGGGCAAGTTCGTCTGTGTGACCGGCGTGTCAGGCGGTGGCAAGTCGACGCTGACGATTGAAACCCTGTTCAAGACCGCCTCGATGCGGCTGAACGGCGCGCGGCAGACCCCGGCACCCTGCGAGACGATCAAGGGGTTGGAGCATCTGGACAAGGTCATCGATATCGATCAGCGACCCATCGGTCGGACTCCGCGTTCAAATCCAGCCACTTACACAGGTGCCTTCACCCCGATCCGCGACTGGTTCGCCGGGTTGCCCGAGGCCAAGGCGCGCGGTTATAAGCCGGGCCGCTTCAGTTTCAACGTCAAGGGCGGCCGGTGCGAGGCCTGTCAGGGGGATGGTGTCATCAAGATTGAGATGCACTTTCTTCCCGACGTCTACGTAACCTGCGAAACCTGCAAGGGCGCGCGCTACAACCGCGAGACGCTTGAGATCAAGTTCAAGGGTAAGTCCATCGCCGATGTCCTTGATATGACAGTGGAAGACGCGCAGGAATTCTTTAAGGCCGTGCCTTCGATCCGGGACAAGATGGATGCGCTGGCGCGTGTTGGTCTGGGGTATATCAAAGTCGGTCAGCAGGCGACCACGCTTTCAGGTGGTGAGGCGCAGCGGGTGAAGCTGTCCAAGGAACTGTCCAAACGCTCGACCGGTCGGACGTTGTATATACTGGATGAACCCACAACCGGGCTGCATTTCGAAGACGTCCGCAAGCTGTTGGAGGTTCTGCATGAACTGGTCGATCAGGGGAATACAGTGATCGTGATCGAACACAATCTGGACGTGGTCAAAACGGCGGACCATATCATTGATATCGGTCCCGAAGGGGGCGACGGCGGCGGTGAAATCGTGGCGACCGGAACGCCCGAGGATGTGGCCGTGGTCGAGCGCAGCCATACCGGTCGTTATCTGAACCAGATGCTGAACCCTGAACAGGTCGCGGCGGAGTAACGTCCGCCGCAGGTCATCTTGTGTGCAGAATTAGTATTGGGCGTGTCTCAGCATGTGCCAATGACGCAGCAATGGCGGAAAGAACAGGAACACGAAGCCGAAGTAGGTATAGGCAAATATCATCATCGGGATCCAAAGCAGCACGCCGATTAATCCGATGAATCCTGCAATTCGTGTGGCTGTTGTGGCGGATACGATGCGATTCAGTCCCGCATGCAGAAGACGCCCGCCATCCAGCGGCATCAGGGGCAGCATATTGAACAGGGCCAGCCACAGGTTCAGTTGCGCCGTTACCGCCAGCACCCAGCCCAGGTCCGGCGAAGCGACCATTGGTTCCAGCAGAGAGCATACCGCCCACAACGTCAGGTTGACGATCGGACCCATGGCCACGATCAGTTCATCTTCATAAGACGTCGTTGACCGGCGGTGCTCGCAGAATCCGCCGCCGCCGTAAAGCACGACCCGGTTGACGGGAATGCCCTGAACAAGGCACCCCCAGGCATGGCCCAGTTCATGAAGAAGGATCGACGCCAGAAGAATCGCCACAAATCCAAGCGCATAGGGCAGGCTGTCCGGGTCAAAATTAAACCCGACAATGATCAGGACAAGAAAGATCAGGCTTTGGCTGAATTGTATCGGTACGTTCCACGGGCCGCGGAACTGAAAAATCGTGCCGTCATTATTCATATTCAATCCTCGCAATAGCGAGAATCGTGATGACGCCAAATTGCGTCAAAATTTTGGACTTAACCTCTGGGTTGTGGCAGAACGTTCTTTTTATTGACGTTTTGGCGGGCGGTATCTGAAATACACGGCTCTGGGTTGGGAACGTCAGTTCAGGATATCAGCCACCGCTCCGATGAGATTCAGAACTTTGTGTGTATCCGGGTCGACGCGGTACACATAATCGCCCGCGCGCACGTAATAACCGCCAGGGCGCAGCCCATAACGGTATGGATCGCGGACCCAGAAGTAATCCCGGGTGATATAGTCGCCCGTGTTGTACAGCTTTTTCGCCTGACCCGGCGGCACGCAGGGCACCGCCTTTTTCGCAAGCCCCGGCGGGCAGTGACCCGACTTTCCTTTTCCGTTCCCGGCCAAGGCCACGCTTGAATTGAGCGCAAGCGCCAGAATTGCTGTCGAAATGGTCAAGACACGCGACATCTTACTTCCTTCTGCATGAGCGTCGGCTTGCAGGATAGATGGCTGTTGCGTTCAGGTTGGTCAACCGCGTGGGCGAGAAGCCGCCCACGCGGGTCGCTCAGCCCCGGTTGCGCTTTTCGAACCGGGGCAGCATGGCCGAGAAATCCATGCCCAGACCGCCCTCATTTTCGACGAATTGTTCGTAGAGGGCGGTTGCGGCCTGGCCCATCGGCGTGTCCGCGTCAGAGCTTTCGGCAGCTTGCTGGCTAAGGCGCAGGTCCTTGAGCATCAGTTCTGCTGCAAATCCGGGCTGATATCCGTTGTCCGCCGGGCTTTCCGGTCCGACGCCGGGGGCAGGGCAGTAGGCATTCATCGTCCAGCTATAGCCCGAGGATGTACTGACCACGTCAAACATCTTCTGGCGGTCCAGCCCCAGCTTGTCGGCCAGAGCGAAGGCTTCACAGGTGGCAATCATGGTGACGCCAAGGATCATGTTGTTGCAGATTTTTGCGGCTTGCCCGGCACCGGACTCTCCGCAGTGCACGGCTTTTTGCCCCATGATATCGAACAAGGGATCAGCCTTTGCAAACGCGACGTAGCTGCCGCCGGCCATGAAGGTCAGTGTACCGGCGGCCGCACCGCCGATTCCGCCAGAGACGGGGGCGTCCACGGCAAGAACGCCTGCATTCCCCGCCTGTTCGGCAACAGCCCGGGCGCTGTCGACATCGACGGTCGAGCAATCGATCCAGACCGAGCCGGATTTCATGGCGGGAACGATCTCATCCGCTACCGCGCGCAGGATTTTCCCGTTCGGCAGCATGGTGATCACGATCTCGGCGTCAGCGGCGGCCTCTGCGCCAGATCCCGCTATTTTCACACCCGGAACGTCGACATCGGCCATGTCGAAACCTGTCACCGTATGGCCAGCCTTGGCCAGATTGGCCGCCATTGGATTGCCCATATTGCCCAGGCCGATAAATCCGATCTTCATGTTCTATTCCTCCTCGAATGTCAGCGCGTCATCGCCCAGGGGCTGAAGCATTTTTGAAACCGCGACGGCTGGTACGGACTGGTCGCTGTACTGCCAGGTGGGATTGCGATCCTTGTCGATGATCTGCGCACGGATGCCTTCCAGAAAGTCGCCATGTTCCATGGCCCGGTAGGTGTACCTGTATTCCAGTTCCAGCGCCGTGCGCACCGTCACGGTCGGGTTGCGGAGGCGGTGGAGTATTTCGATCGTGCAGGCCATCGACAGAGGCGAATTGCGACCCATGAGGGTCAGCGCCTCGGAAGCCAGTTCCTGATCCGAGTTGCGCAGAGCGTTCAGAATATCAGCCAGCCCTTCGCCGCCAAACAATGTGTCCAATGAGGACTGGGCCTTTTCCAGATCGCTGGCAGGGAGCGGCGCGGAATGCTGTTCCAGCATCGCGACATCACCCGACGCTTCGAGCATTTCAATCACGTCAGACCAGTGCCGAAGCGGGATAAAATGATCCGCGAACCCGGCGAAAATCGCGTCGCCCGGCCCCATGCGGTGACCCGTTGTCGCAAGGTACTCACCCAGTCGGCCGGGTGCCAGCGCCAGCATGAACGAGCTTCCGACATCGGGAACCAGCCCAATGGAACATTCCGGTAAAGCGATCTTTGAGCTTTCACCGACGACGCGGTGACTGCCATGGCAGCCGATGCCGACACCACCGCCCATTGTGAACCCCTGCAAAAAGCTGACGACCGGTTTGGGGTATTCAAAGATCAACGCGTTCAGGCGGTACTCGTCCCGCCAGAATGTGCGTCCGTAGCCATAATCCTGTTTCATGCCCGAGGTGTAGAGGTCGGCAATATCGCCACCCGCGCAAAAGGCTTTGTCACCTTCGGCGTCAAGGATGACAAGGTCCACGGTGTCGTCTTCCCGCCAGTTGCGCAGCGCCGTGTCGATGGCCATGCACATGTCGTATGTCATCGCGTTCAACGCTTTGGGTCTGGTCAGCGTAATACGCCCGGCGCGACCCGTGGTCCGAATCTCAATATCTGCCATTGGGTCCTCAGCGATGGGCAAGCAACTGGCGCGATACGATTACCCGCATGATTTCATTCGTGCCCTCCAGAATCTGATGCACGCGCAGGTCACGCACCAGCTTTTCGATTCCGTAATCGCCAAGATAGCCGTAGCCGCCGTGAAGTTGCAGACATTGATCCACGACCTTTGAGCCCGTTTCAGTGACGAATTTTTTGGCCATCGCGCAGAACTTGGTGGCATCCGGCGCACCCTGATCCAGTTTCCAGGCGGCCTGACGCAGAAAGGTGCGGGCGGCCTGCAATTCGATCTCCATATCCGCAAGACGGAACTGAAGGGCCTGAAACTGGTCAATGGACCGCCCGAACGCCTTGCGTTCCGACATGTATTGCAGCGTCATGTTCATACCTGTCTGTGCCGCCCCCAGCGAGCATGAGGCGATATTCAGCCGGCCGCCGTCCAGACCCATCATCGCGTATTTGAACCCGTCGCCTTCGACGCCGACAAGATTTGCCGAAGGGATTTTGCAATCATCGAACTGAACCTGCGCGGTCGGCTGGCTTTTCCAGCCCATCTTTTCCTCCAGCGCACCAAAGCTCAGGCCGGGGGTGCCGTCTTCGACATAAACGGTCGAGATGCCTTTGGGGCCATCCTGTCCGGTTCTGACCATGCAGACATAAGCATCGGAATAGCCGCCGCCGGAAATGAATGCCTTGGTTCCGTTCAGTGTGTAGCCTTCGTTTGAGCGTTCGGCGCGTGTTTTTAGTGCAGCCGCGTCGGAACCTGATCCGGGTTCAGTCAGACAATAGCTGAGGACCGTATTCAGGCTCAGAACGTCCGGCATGATGCGGGATTTCAGATCGTCGCTGGCAAAGCTGTCCAGCATCTTTGCGCACATATTGTGGATCGACAGGAAGGCCGCGACCGAGGGGCAAGCCATCGAAAGCGCCTCGAACACGAGCGTCGCGTCCAGACGGGTCAGCCCCGAGCCACCGCTGTCCTCGGACACGTACAGCCCGCCGAACCCCAGCTCTCCGATGCGTGGCCAAAGGTCTTTGGGAATGGTGCCATCGGCCTCCCACTGCCGGGCATAGGGTGCGATGTTTTCCTGCCCGAAGCCATACGCCATGTCGAAGATCGCGTTCTGCTCTTCTGTCGTTGCAAAATCCAAGGCTTACCTCCCACGCGACCCGATGAATTGAACGAGTGTTTATTTCTCAATTCTTACAGAAATATTGCATGGCCAGCAATCACCGGTTTGGGCAACTTTTGATACGTGTTCCGGCGCCAGGCCTTACAGGTCCATGTGGTATTCTTCGATCAGATGCCGCACCACTGCCTTGCCCGGATCGTCGTCTCTTGCCGCGGCCTCGGCGTAGACGCGACGTTGTCGTGTGGCCGAAGTTCCGTTCTGCGCGATTTGTTGCAGCCGGGCCAGTTCCGTCATGGTTCCCAACGCCTCGCCATCTTCTGCCAGCAACCCCATCAATTCACCCATAAGGTCGGGCATGGGTTTGATGGACCGGTCTCCGAAATCGATCAGCCCTTCGCCCACGCCATAGCGTTGCGCACGCCAGCGGTTTTCGCCGATGAGGAACTGATCATAGTTCCGCCACCGCAGGTTCCGGTCCTTGAGGCGGCACAACATCCGCGTCAGGGCCTGCACGAGAGCGGCAAGCGACAGCGTGTGTTCCAGCCGTGGCTGCACATCCATGATCCGGGTTTCCAGAGTGGGAAAGCGATGCGATGGCCGCAGGTCCCACCAGATCTTTGTGGTGTCTTCGATCACGCCCAGCTCGACCAAAATGCCGGTCGTGCGTTCATAGTCTGACCAGCTGGCCAGAACAGGCGGTAATCCTGTGCGCGGCAGGTTGTCGAACACCGTCAGGCGATAAGAGGACAGCCCCGTATCCTCACCGTTCCAGTACGGAGACGATGTTGACAGCGCCAGCAGGTGGGGCAGGAAATAGGACAGTTGCGGCATCAGATCGGCGCGGATTGCGGGGTCTTCGACACCGACATGCACATGCATCCCGCAGATAAGCATCCGTCGCGCGACACCGCCCAGGGCATGTTGCAGCGCGTCATAGCGGTCCTTGCGCGTGTGATGCTGTTTCTTCCAGTCCGCGAACGGGTGGCAGGACACGGCAATCGGCGCAAGATTATACTCTGCCGCGCGCTCGGCCACGCAGGATCGCAGGCGTTTCAGGTCTTCGCGCGCGGACTTGACCGTTGAATGCGGGCGGGTGCCAACCTCGATCTGGCATTGCAGAAACTCCGGGCTGACCTGTCCCTGAAAATCGGCTTCGCAGGCTTCCATCAGGGCAGCAGGCGCTTCGGCAAGCTGAAGGCTGTCGCGATCGACAAGCAGATATTCTTCTTCTATGCCCAGCGTGAAATCCTGCTGCATGGCGGCCCTCGTCTTACCGTTCACAACAGTGAATACGGAAAATCGGGTTTTGCCAAGTGTTTGCCACGGAGGTTCTTGCAGAGCCCCCGTCGGCAACGCTATGGAGCTTGGCAGAATATCCCGAACCGGAGACATCGCGTGAAACCCAGGAAATTCACCCGGCTCAATGCCGCGCTTGACCGATTTGGTGTGAAATTGATCGACAAAGTGACCGAACGGGATGAGCGGACCCGGCTTGAGGCGTTCGAACGGGCAGGGGGGTTGACCCGCCCGGCATATGCGCTGTCTCCGGGGATGGACGGGTTCGACATCGGGCAACTTGTCGATGACTATGCCAAGCATGCCAAGGCGCTTGATGCACTGAAAGACCCTGCGCGGAACAAGACCGGTTACTGCATCGGCAACGGATATTACGACAGCCCGGACGCGGACGCTCTGTATCTGATGGTCCGGCGCTTTGAACCGCGTCGCGTGATCGAGGTCGGCTGCGGCAATTCAACCCGGGTGACCCGACAGGCGATCATTGATGGCAGGCTTGAGACGACGATCACCGCCATCGATCCCTTTCCCCGCGCGGACATTGCCCATGTCGTCGACCGGTTCGAACAAAAGCGTCTGGAAGAAGTCGATCCGGTCCTGTTCGAACAGCTGGAAGCCGGTGACATCCTGTTCATCGATTCCAGCCATGTCGTACGCATGAGCAATGACGTGGCTCATCTGTTCTGCCGGATCATTCCGACGCTGAAGCCGGGCGTGGTGATCCACGTGCACGACGTTTTCCTGCCCTACGAATACCCCAAGCGTTTCTTCTATGATTGCCCAGGGTGGGGCGAGCAGTATATGCTGCACGCCATGCTGCAATCCGGAGCGTTTTCAATGCTCTGGCCGGGGTATTACCTGCAACATGACCGTCCGGATGCAGTCGCGGCGTTGCCATTTCTCAAAGATGGCCGCGCACAGAGCATCTGGGTTCAGATCCGGGAAAATTGATCGCAAAGTGATCCGGCGCGTCAAAACGCCCGTACCCCTTTCCATAACAAGCTGGAGAGGAGAAGACAGTTATGTTTCGCCGCACTTTCATGGGCGCCGCTGCCGTATTGGCGCTCGCCTTGCCCGTAAAGGCCCAGGCCGCCGATATTGTGGACACTGCCGTATCTGCCGGATCGTTCAACACGCTGGTTGCTGCCGTTCAGGCCGCCGGGCTGGTTGATACTCTGAAAGGTGATGGGCCGTTTACCGTGTTCGCACCCACCGATGAGGCTTTCGCCGCCCTGCCGGAGGGAACGGTTGAAACGCTGCTTCTGCCCGAGAACAAGGACCAGTTGGTCGAGATTCTGACCTATCACGTGGTGCCGGCCAAGGTGATGTCGGGTGACATCGCCGGCAAACGCGCCAAGGTTCTGACAGTTCAGGGCGACCGCCTGAACGTGAACGCCAGGAACGGCGTCAAGGTGAACGGCGCCGAGGTTGTGCAGGCTGATATCGAAGCCAGCAACGGCGTCATTCATGTGGTCGATGCGGTTATTCTGCCGGAGTAACGACGTACCACAACAACCAAAAAGCCCCGGTCCATTTGGCCGGGGCTTTGTTCGTCAGACCAGTCTGACCTGTGTTCCGATCTGAACCAGCGGATACAGTTCCTCGACATGCTGATTGTACAATCCGATGCATCCGGATGAGCTCTGCCGGCCGATTTTCCGGGTATCGTGCGTGCCGTGCACCAGATAGGCAGGCCAGCCCAGATACATCGCGCGGGTGCCCAGCGGGTTGCCGGGGTCGCCACCTTCCATTCGAACGGGCAGGGAAGGATCACGTTCGCGCATCGATGCTGTCGGAGTCCAGCTAGGGTTTTCGCGCTTGCGCACAACCTCAGTATAGCCGCGCTTGGTCAGTTCCTCGCTCATCGGGACCGAGCTGGGATACAGCTTGTAGGACCCGTCCGCGCCCCAGTAATGAACCGCGCGGCTGGTGATATCGGCCAGCAGGCAGCCAACGCCAAGCTCATCAAAATGGTCCTGCCAGTTTTGCTGTGAAAACGACGATACATTGCGGCGCACCGGAAGCTGTGTGCTGATGGCTTCTTCGTCCGGCGGAAACGCATCCGTGCTTTGCGCGCGCACCAGTGCAGGTGCCGCCATAAGAGACGCTGCGCCCAGCAAGGCAGAGCGGCGGGTCATGCGGAAATTTGACAAATTGGCCTCCGGTTCAGGAACTGCTCGAGCTATAATTTGCCGCGAAAATATTTGCCGCCGGCCTGATTTGCTAGGGTCCGGCGGCTAAATTTATCGTGAAGCCGCCGGAATTGTTCCAAATTGGCAAGGCTTCGCCGAAACAACCGGGACTGTTCAGGGCCGGGTTGTTCCATGTTCGTAGCCGCAGCGCGGATCAGTCCATCGCTTTGAAGTTGAACTCGCCGCCTTCCTTGATGCCGGACGGCCAGCGCGCTGTGACGGTCTTGGTGCGGGTGTAGAACTTGAAGCTGTCCGGCCCGTGCTGGTTGAGGTCGCCGAACATCGACTTTTTCCAGCCACCAAAGGTGTGATAGGCCAGCGGAACCGGGATCGGAACGTTGATGCCGACCATGCCAATATTCACGCGGCTGGCGAAATCGCGCGCGGTGTCACCGTCACGGGTGAAGATCGCTGTGCCGTTACCATATTCGTGGTCCATCGCCAGCTTCAGCGCCTCTTCATAAGAACCCGCGCGGACGGTGGACAGAACCGGGCCAAAGATTTCCTGCTTATAGATTTCCATCTCAGGGGTCACATGGTCGAACAGGTGCGGACCGACAAAGAAGCCGTCCTCATATCCCTGCAGGCTGAAGTCGCGGTTGTCGACAACCAGCTTGGCACCCTGTTCAACGCCCGAGTTAATCAGGCCCAGAATACGCTGCTTTGCAGCACCGGTGACCACCGGGCCCATGTCGACATCATCGCCAGCCGTATAAGGACCGACCTTCAGCTTTTCAACGCGCGGGATCAGCTTTTCGATCAGCGCATCTGCGGTTTCCTCACCCACCGGAACGGCGACCGAGATGGCCATGCAGCGTTCGCCTGCCGCGCCGAAACCGGCACCAACCAGGGCATCCGCAGCCTGATCCAGATCCGCGTCGGGCATCACGATCATGTGGTTCTTGGCGCCGCCAAAACACTGCGCGCGCTTGCCGTTCGCCGTGGCGCGGGAATAGATGTACTGCGCGATCGGGGTCGAGCCCACGAAAGACACACCTTGAATGACATCACTGTCGAGCAGCGTGTCGACCGCCTCCTTGTCACCGTTGACCACCTGGAACACGCCCTTAGGCAGGCCCGCCTCAACAAACAGTTCCGCCAGCATCAGCGGGACCGAGGGGTCACGTTCGGACGGTTTCAGCACCACGGCATTGCCGCAGGCCAGCGCCGGGCCGACATGCCACAGAGGCATCATCGCGGGGAAGTTGAACGGCATGATTGCGGCGACAACACCCAGCGGCTGGCGCATCGAATACATGTCGATGCCGGGGCCGGCGCTGTCAGTGAACTCACCCTTCAGCATCTGCGGCGCGGCAATGCAGTATTCGATCACTTCCAGACCACGCTGCAGGTCGCCCTTGGCGTCGGGGATGGTCTTGCCGTGCTCGCGGCTCAGCGCTTCGGCCAGTTTGTCCATGTCCCGGTTCATCAGTCCGACCATGGCCATCATGACGCGGGCGCGTTTCTGCGGGTTGGTCGCACCCCATGCGGGCTGCGCGGCAGCCGCGCTTTCGATGGCGGCGTTGGTTTCGGCTGCGCTGGCCATCGGGCACTTGTACTGTACGTCGCCTGTGGCCGGGTTGAAGACGTCGTCGAAACGGCCGGATGTTCCGGCGACGTTTTCGCCATTGATGAAATGGGACAGTTCGTTCATTGCAAGTTCCTCCGGTGTATTTGCGCGCACAATAGGCTTGCAAAAATTGCTTGAACAGAGGCAATATCTCAAAGAAGTTTTGCAAAAATGCAAAGGTCGGGACGTGGCGGCGAATTGGGATGACATGCGCGTTTTTCTGGCAGTCGCGCGCGAGGAAAGCCTGTCGGCAGCGGGTCGGATTCTCAAGATTGATCCGGCGACGGTTGGGCGCAGAATTGCGCGGCTTGAGGCATCGCTGGACGCGCCTTTGTTCACCAAATCCCAGCAAGGCTATGTCCTGACTTCGGCCGGAGAACGGTTGATGGATCACGGGCTGAAGGCCGAAGAGGCCATGCGTTCCGCAGCAGGTGCGCTGTCCGGATCGTCCAAGACACTCAGCGGTCAGATCCGGATCGGGGCCCCGGATGGCAGCGCCAATTATCTGCTGCCGCAGGTCTGCGCAAAAATCAGTGATGCAAACCCGGATCTGGATATCCAGATTCTGGCCTTGCCGAGGGTCATCAACCTCTCCCGGCGCGAGGCTGACATGGCGGTGACCGTCAGCGCGCCGACAGCCGGCAAACTGCTGGTTCAGAAGATCAGCGACTATAAGCTACATCTTGTCGCAACTCAGGATTACCTGAGCCGCCATGACGCCATCCAGTCTGTCGAAGACCTGAAGGGACACCGGATGATCGGCTATATTCCGGATATGATCTTCGACCGCGAACTGGACTATCTGGTGGACATGGGGGTTGACCGTGTCGCGCTTGCATCGAACTCGGTTTCCGTACAATTGCGGCAGGTTGCGCTGGGTTCGGGGATATGTGTGGCGCATGACTTTACGCTGCCGTTTCACCCGAATTTGCGGAAAATCCTGACGGATCAGGTGAGTCTGACCCGAAGTTTTCATCTGTTGCGCCACCAGGGCGACCAGCGAAACGAAAGGCTGAACCGCTTTGCTCAGGCGCTCAGCCTCGGTATTCGCGAAGAGGTTGAGCGGTTAGAGGCCGAAGCTTCACCTTGACAGGGTTAAACATTCCGGCAACGCTTTGGAAAACAGGAAGTTATTTCGGAGGTTACGCACATGCTTGTTCAGGCCATTCTGAAATCCAAGGCCACCGAAGGTGTAGAAACGGTTCTGCCTTCGTTGACCGTGTCCGATGCCGCGAAAATACTGGCGGACAAGCGGATCGGGACGGTTGTTGTGTCCGAGGATGGTGGCGAAACGGCGACGGGCATCCTGTCCGAGCGTGACATCGTAAGGGAACTGGCCGCCAGCGGCAGCGGTTGCCTGACCCAGCCGGTCAGCGCCTATATGACCAGCGACCTTGTCACCGCCACCCGGCAGGACACAGTTCAGGACATTCTGTCCCGCATGACCGAAGGGCGCTTTCGCCACATGCCCGTTGTGGAAGACGGCAAACTGATCGGCATTGTCACCCTGGGCGACGTCGTCAAGGCGCAACTGTCCGAACTGGCTATGGAAAAAGACGCGCTGGAAGGCATGATCATGGGGCATTGACGCCCCTGCGGCCTGACGCCACCTCTTGCACCCGCGGCAAAGTTATGTTTGCTTGCGCAGAAATTTTGTTGCGCTGGAGGCCGCGATGAGGGTTGGATTATATCCCGGAACTTTCGATCCGATCACCTTGGGTCATGTCGACATCATCCGCCGCGCCTCGGCTCTGGTGGACAAGCTGGTCATTGGCGTTGCGATCAACAGGGACAAGGGCCCGCTGTTTTCTCTGGAAGAACGTGTTGAGATGATCGAGGCGGAATGCGCCCTTCTGACCGAACAGACCGGAACGGAAATTGTCGCCCATCCCTTTGAGAACCTGCTGATCGACTGCGCGCGGGATGTCGGTGCCCAGATCATCGTGCGCGGTTTGCGGGCCGTTGCCGATTTTGAGTATGAATTCCAGATGGTTGGAATGAACCGGGCCCTAGACGACTCGATCGAGACCGTGTTCCTGATGGCCGAAGCGCGGCATCAGGCCATTGCGTCGAAACTGGTCAAGGAAATCGCGCGGCTTGGCGGGGACGTGTCGAAATTCGTCACCCCCCGCGTCAATGCCGCGCTGAAAGACCGGTTAGGTTAGGGCACCCATCGCCGCCGCCGTATCCAGCATGCGGTTCGAGAAGCCCCATTCGTTGTCATACCACGCCAGAACGCGGACCAGCGTGCCGTCCGTCACCTTGGTTTCGGGCAAAGAGACCGTCGAACTGTGGGAATCGTGGTTGAAATCGACCGAGATCAGCGGACGATCTTCGGCCGCCAGAACGCCGGGGATTTTGGCTGCGGCCTCAGAGAACAGCGCGTTCACCTCATCCTCTGTCGTCGGGCGCGAAACTTCGGCCACCAGATCGACGACAGAGACGTTGGGGGTCGGAACGCGAATGGCCTGACCTGTCAGTTTCCCCGCCAGTTGCGGCAGCACCAAACCTACGGCCGAGGCAGCACCGGTCGTTGTCGGGATCATCGACAGCGCAGCGGCCCGGGACAGGTAGGGGTCCTTGCCAGCCGTGTCGTGGACGGGTTGGCTGGCGGTATAAGCGTGAACGGTGGTCATGTTGCCGTGCACGATCCCAAGCCCGGCATCCAGCGCGGCCGCGACCGGAGACAGGCAGTTGGTGGTGCAGGATGCGTTCGAGACAACCGTGTCATCCGCAGTCAGTTCATGGTCGTTGACGCCAAAAACTATAGTCTTCACCGCGCCGTCGCCGCGGGCAGGGGCCGAAATCAGCACTTTCTTCGAACCATTTTCAAAGTGGCGCGACGCAGCCTCACGCGTGCGGAAAACACCGGTGCATTCCAGAACGACGTCGACATCGGACCAGTCCAGCTTTTCCGGTTCGCGCTCATTGGTCAGGCGGATCGGCCCGCCCCCCACATCTAGGCCCTTGTCATTCAGGGTAACCGTTTTTGGATACCGGCCGTGCACGCTGTCGAACTCGAACAGGTGGGCGTTCATTTCGGGCTTGGCCAGGTCGTTGATGGCGACGATTTCAACATCGGTGCGACCTGTTTCCATTGCGGCGCGCAGAACACCGCGTCCGATGCGTCCAAATCCGTTGATGGCAATCTTGAGTGTCATGTTCCGCTCCGTCCGGTTTTCGGCTAAAAGTAAGTTAGCGCTAACAAAGATAGAATGGCAAAAAAGTCAAGCAAAACCTCTGTCAGCGCCAGAAAGCGAGCCAGTCCAGAAAAGCATAAAGCTTCTTGCCAAGAAACACGAAATGTTCCGGGCCAAAGACCGCGTAGTCGACAATACACCCGCCAAGGATAAGAAGGCCAAGCCATATGGCGATTTGATTTGTCATGCCGGCCCCGAACGAAAACGCCCGCCCAGATAACCTGAGCGGGCAAAAAGGTTCAAGATTTCAGGCCGATCTTAGTTAAGCCGGCCCATTGCGGCCGCGACATCGGCCATGCGGACCGAAAAGGCCCATTCATTGTCATACCAGGCCAGAACCCGCACCATACGATCGCCGACAACGCGCGTCTGGTCCGGCGCAAAGATCGAGCTTTCCTCGGTATGGTTGAAATCGGTCGAAACCAGCGGCGCGGGTTCGTAACCCAGAACGCGCTGCATCGGCCCCCGCGAGGCTTCGCGGACGACGGCGTTGACTTCCTCCACCGTCACATCGCGCCCGGCGCGGAAGGTCAAATCGACGGCCGAGACATTCGGTGTCGGTACCCGGATGGCCGATCCGTCCAGACGACCTTTGAGGTTGGGCAGAACCTCGCCCAACGCCTTCGCGGCGCCCGTCGAGGTGGGAATCATCGACATGGCCGCCGCGCGGGCGCGGTACAGGTCGCTGTGGCGGCGGTCCAGAGTTGGCTGATCGCCCGTGTAAGCATGGATCGTGGTCATGATGCCGTGTTCGATCCCGATCCCTTCGTCCAAGACCTTGGCAAGCGGAGCAAGGCAGTTGGTGGTGCACGAGCCGTTCGACACCATCTTGTCATCGGCAACCAGGCTGTTGTGATTCACGCCGTAGACGATGGTCTTGTCGACATTCTTGCCCGGGGCGGACAGCAGCACCTTTTGCGCGCCGCGTTCAAGGTGGGTATTGGCCTTCAGGCCGTCATTGAACTTGCCGGTGCATTCAAGAACGACGTCGCAGCCATCCCAGTCCAGTTCCTTCATGTCATAGGTCGAAAACATCTCCATCGGGCCGCGACCCAGATCCATGGTTTTGCCGTTGATGGCGACATCGCGTGGAAAGCGGCCGTGGATGCTGTCGTATTTCAGCAGATGCGCAGTGGTTTCCAATGGGCCTGTTGCGTTGACCTTGATCACTTCGATGTCGTTGCGGGCTGACGCGGCGATGTGCGACAGGGTGCAGCGGCCAATGCGGCCAAAACCATTGATACCGACCTTGATGGTCATCTGACGTCTCCAAATGCGCTTGCTTTAAGCGCCATATAGCGGTGAATTCTTTTTCTCAAAAGCCCAAAAGTGACATAATTTTAAGGTGTTAGCGCAAACCTCGACCGATTGCGCTAACGCTTGCGCTAAGCGTCGGATCAGGTAGGGTCCAATTGCGGCAGGTGAAAGGAAAGGAAGCATCATGAGCGGTCTTTTGGCGCTGTTGGACGACGTTGCTGGCATTGCAAAAGTTGCTGCGTCATCGGTGGACGATGTGGTCGCCGCGGCGGGCAAGGCCGGGGCCAAGACTGCGGGTGTCATCATTGATGATGCGGCCGTCACCCCGAAATACGTTCAGGGTTTCGCGCCGGCGCGGGAATTGCCGATCATCTGGCGGATCGCCCGCGGGTCGATATTCAACAAGATCGTCCTATTGCTGCCCGTCGCGCTGCTACTTGCGAATTTTGCGCCCTGGCTGATCACGCCACTACTTATGATCGGCGGGTCCTATTTATGCTTCGAAGGGGCTGAGAAGATATTTCACGTCCTGTTCCCGCACGGTTCTCATGTCATTGATGAAGACATGAATGTCCGCGATCCCGGACATCTTGAGGAACAGAAGGTCAAGGGGGCGATCAAGACGGATTTCATCCTGTCGGCGGAAATCATGACCATTGCCCTGGCGGCTGTCGAAGCGCCGAATCTGTGGATGCAGGCCGCAACCCTGGCCGTTGTCGGGATCGGGGTGACTGTCGCGGTTTATGGCTCGGTCGCCCTGATCGTAAAGATGGACGACGTCGGCCTGTACCTTGCGCAAAATGCGCCTACACCGATCGGGCGCGGTTTGGGGCGCGGTTTGGTCAAGGGGATGCCGGGCGTGATGAAAACCCTTTCCATCGTCGGCACCGCGGCAATGCTCTGGGTCGGCGGGTCGATCATCATTCACGGGATGGAAGTTCTGGGCTTTGGCTGGCTGGGCCACCACATTCACGACTGGGCCTATGCCGTCGGGCATTCGGTTTCAGCGCAGTGGGAGGCAGCCGCGGAATGGATTGCCAAGGCCACAATGGACGGCGTGTTTGGACTGGCCTGGGGACTGGTGCTGATCCCGGTCGCAACCAAGTTGATCGCTCCACTGCTTTCGAAGACGCCCGGAGAGCATTAAAAAAGGGCGGCTGATGCCGCCCCTTTGCCTGTGTTTCCGATAAGGGTTACTGACCCAGCAGTTCCTTGACCTTGGCAACCGTCGCCTCGGCTGTGATGCCGAAGTGCTTGTACAGCTCGCCTGCCGGGGCCGAGGCGCCGAAGCCCGACATGCCAATAAAGCCCGCCTTGACCTCACGGCCACGCTCGCCCAGCAGCCAGCGATCCCAGCCTCCGGCACGAACGGCGGCCTCGATGCCGACACGAACCGGACCTGCGGGCAGAACGCGCTTGCGATAGGCTTCGTCCTGCTCGGCGAACAGTTCCATGCAGGGCATGGAAACGACGCGGGTGCCGATGCCTTCGGCCTCAAGCATGGCCTTGGCTTCCATCGCCAGCGAAACCTCGGAACCGGTGGCGATCAGGATGGCCTGACGCTTGCCCTCGGCTTCGGCCAGAACGTAAGCGCCTTGCGCAACGAGGTTCTTGGTTTTGTGCTGGGTCCGCACGGTCGGCACGCCCTGACGGGTCAGCGACAGGACCGAAGGGCTGTCCTTGAAGGTCAGCGCCAGTTCCCATGCCTCGGCGGTTTCCACGGTGTCGGCGGGACGGAACACATAGGTGTTCGGCGTCGCGCGCGAAATCGCCAGATGTTCAACCGGCTGGTGGGTCGGACCGTCTTCGCCCAGACCGATCGAGTCGTGGGTCATGACGAAAACAGTCGGTACCTTCATCAGTGCCGCCAGACGCATGGACGGGCGCGCATAGTCGGTGAAGGCCATGAACGTACCGCCGTAGGGGCGGATGCCGCCGTGCAGGGCCATACCATTCATTGCAGCGGCCATGCCGTGTTCGCGAATTCCGTAGTGGATGTAACGGCCCTTGCGGTTTTCCGGCAGGAACACGCCCATATCGGCGGATTTGGTATTGTTCGACCCGGTCAGGTCGGCCGAGCCGCCGACGGTTTCGGTCATGATCGGGTTGACGACGTTCAGAACCTTTTCGGACGAGGCGCGGGTGGCCAGCTTGGGCTGATCTTCCGACACCTGTTTTTTGAACGAACGGATCGCTCCGCCCAGTTTTTTCGGCGCTTCAAATGCATAGGCGCGATTGAACTCGGCCTGTTTGCGTTCGGAGAGTTGGGCAAAACGCTCTTCCCACGCGGAACGCTCAGCTGCTCCGCGGGCACCAATGGCTTCCCAGGCGGATTTCACATTGCCCGGGATTTCGAACGCATCATGCGGCCAGCCGTAACCTTCCTTTGCGGCCTTCAGCTGATCCTGATCGGTCAGCGCGCCGTGACCTTTTGACGTGTCCTGCGCAGCGTGACCCAGTGCGATGTGGCTCTCACACGCGATCATGGTTGGTTTGTTCGACTTTTTCGCCTGAATGATCGCAGCATCAATCGCCTGCGGGTCATGGCCGTCGATTTCGATCACATACCAGCCCGAGGCCGCGAAACGGCGCACCTGATCGGTGCGGTCGGCCATATCAACGGTGCCGTCGATGGTGATGTTGTTGTTGTCCCAGAACACGATCAGCTTGCTCAGTTCGTGGCGTCCGGCCAGCGTAATCGCCTCCTGGCTGACGCCTTCCATCAGGCAGCCGTCACCGGCGATCACGTAGGTATAGTGATCGACAACCTTCTTGCCGTAATGCGCGCGCTGGATTTCCTCGGCCATGGCAAAACCCACAGCGTTCGAGATGCCCTGACCCAGAGGGCCGGTGGTGGTCTCGATCCCTTCAACAAGGAAGTTTTCCGGATGGCCTGCCGTCTTGGCGCCCAACTGGCGGAAGTTCTTGATCTCGTCCAGCGTAACGTCCGCGTGGCCCGTCAGGTACAGCAGCGAATAGACCAGCATCGATCCGTGACCAGCCGACAGAATGAACCGGTCGCGATCGGGCCAGTTCGGGGCCGAGGCGTCGAATTTCAGGTGCTTTTCGAACAGGACGGTCGCGACATCGGCCATGCCCATCGGCATGCCGGAATGGCCGGAATTGGCGGCGGCGACGGCGTCAAGGGTCAGGGTGCGGATGGCCGCAGCTTTGTCCCAGTGTTCGGGGTTTGCATTGCGCAGCGCAGTCAGGTCCACGGGTGTTGTTCCTTTGGATTACAGGCAGATGGGCCGCTCAATATCAATTACCCCTCAAAGTGCAAGCGGAACTGGGCGATGACGTACGCCAGTGGTTCAAGAATGCAGCCCAAGTGATTGAAAGCAAACAGTGGGTATTTTCCGCCCCGTTCGGTTAGACTAGGCAAAGAAGCGGACTACGTTGATTCGGACAAACCCGCGAAAGAAGGAACCTTGGATAAGAGGTGGCAGGGGCATGAGCCAGATCGAAGAATTACAACGCCGTATCGTGGCCGCGATGGAGCGGATCGGAACCGGCGTTGAGGCCCTGCGGGACGTAGCGCCCGCAAGCGGCAGTGAAGATGTTACTCTGCGGGCGGCCCTGGATGATGAACGCGTCGCCAATGCGCAGCTGGAAGAACGTCTGAAATCCCTGAAAGAACGTCACGCTCAGGAAGTCGACGCGATGCGCGCCGATATGGAAAGCCTGCGCGCCGCACCGGCGGAAGACCCGGAAAACAGCGCCCTGCGCGAACAACTGGCTGAGGCGACGGCCCGGCTGGCCGCGGTTGAGGCGGCGCGCGCCGAATTGGCCGATGCCAAGGCCGCGCTTGAAAATCAGGACGAGCTTGAGGCGCTCAAGGCCGAGAATGCGCGCCTGCACTCTGAACTGGCCGACAGCGAGCGCGTGGCCGAACTGAATGCCGAGCTTGAGATGCTGCGCGCCGAGCGCAGCAGCCATGGTGCCGCGATGTCGCGTCTGGATGACGATCTTCAGCGGATGCGCAAGGCGAACGAACAACTGCGCAAGTCCGTGGATGAACTGCGCGCCGCCGCTGAAGATGGCATGCCCGATGCCGAGCTGCTCAACCGTGCAACGGTCGCCGAGCTGGAAGCCACGCGTGCGGCTCAGGCGACCGACGCGGCCGAGGCGCATGCAGTTCTGGCCCGGCTGGAGCCGTTGTTGTCCCAGGCGAAACTGGCTGAGGGAGAGGTGGAGTAATGCCCGAAGTGACCATTCAAATCGGTGGGCGCGGCTTTGAAGTCTCGTGCCAGGAAGGCGAAGAGGCGTTTCTGCAATCCGCAGCGAAATTGCTGGATGATGAGGCGCAGGTTTTGTCTGATCAGATCGGCAGGATGCCGGAATCGCGGATGTTGCTGATGGCCGGGCTGATGCTGGCGGACAAGGCCGCGGGGACCGACGACAAGATCAAATCGCTCGAGTCGAAACTGGCCTCGGTTGAAGCCGAGTTGCAGAACCTGCGAAACATGCCGCGACCCGAACCCGAACGGGTCGAGGTGGCTGTCGTTCCGCCCTCGGTCACGGATACACTGGCAGAACTGGCCGCACGGGCCGAGGCGCTGGCATCGGTCATCGAAGAAAGGTCCGGCGGATGAAACCGCTGAAAACTTTCGCCTTTTCCCTGGCGATGACTTTTTACGGATCGGTTACGTGGGCCGACATCGACATTTTGCCGGTCACATTCACTTGTGAAAACGGCGTTCCGCTTCAGGTCGCCTATTTCAACGCGCCGGACGGGTCCAGCGCAGCGGCGATGATGGTCGACAATCAGCTTGTCACTCTGCGTCAGGCGGAAAGCGGGTCCGGAATACGTTATGAATCCGAGGGTGGGGCAGGGACTTACATCCTGCGATCCAAAGGGTGGGACGCAAACGTCAGTTATCTGGCGGCAGGTGCGGATGCCGCCAGTGAGCAGGTCGTCTTGCAGAATTGCGTCAGCCGCTGATCAGGCGTTGGCTTCGCGGATCTTGTCTGCGGCGTCCTTGTTGTAGCCGACACCGTTCTCGTCAAACAATGTGTCCAGCTCGCCCGACAGGGTCATCTCGGTGATAATGTCACAGCCGCCGACAAACTCGCCTTTGACAAAAAGCTGGGGAACGGTCGGCCAGTCGGAATAGTCCTTGATGCCCTGGCGCACGTTTTCGTCGGCCAGAACGTTCACGTCGGTGTAGTCCACACCCATGTAGTTCAGGACACCGGCCACGCGGGACGAGAACCCGCACTGCGGCATCTCTTTGGTGCCCTTCATGTACAACACAACGTCATTGGCTTTGACGGTTTCGTCGATCTGGGTCTTTACGTCGGTCATCTTGCTTGTCCTTTTCCCCCGCATTCAGGGCAGTCGTTTCGTTCTCTGACGGGTTCGGGCCCCATCCTTCTTTCTCCAGCCGCCGATGCTCGGCCTGTGCCATGGCCAGCGGATCCAGCCCGTATCTTTCAATGCCGCCGACCTTGCTGATCTTGTCCGGGTCAGGACGCATGTCGGCTAGGTTACGTTTTCTGTTTCGCTTCACATAGGCTTCGATTGCTGCGGCGACAACTATCAATGCAGCGATTGCGCATATCCAGAAGAGCCAGCCGTTCATTTTTTCGGAGCCATGGCTTTGGCAAATTCCTGAGGATCTCTGGCGACCCGGGATACAGTTACATGACCGCCACCGCCACCCAACACTGTTCCATGATCTATCAGTTGGTCACCCTGACCAGGGTCCACGCCCCGAATTTTGTCAGAACGCACACCTTTTATTGTTGATCTGAAAATAACGACACTGCCGACTGCGGCGATCAGTCCACAAATGCCATATATCCAGAAAGTAATGCTCATTCAGGCACTTTCGTCGTCAACGCCAGCGCGTGCAATTCTCCGTCCGGGCCGTCCATCTTGCCTTTCAGCGCTGCGTAGACCGCGCGCTGTTGCTGGACGCGGTTCTTGCCGCGAAAGCTTTCGTCCACGACCATGGCGGACATATGCACGCCGTCATGCCCGCCGACCTGAATTTCCGCATCCGGAAAGGCTTCGCGCAGCAGGTGTTCGATTTCGTGGGCGCTCATCGGCATGTAGGTTTCTCCTGAAGGTCTTTCCCAAGATGTAGAGCGCCCGGACGGGGCGCGCAAGGGTGTGATAGGGGGCTAAAAACGACAAATCCTGCGCCTGAACGGACGCAGGTTTCGGGAACTTGAACCGCTTGCAGATCAGGCCACGGCTTCGGCAAAACTGTTGCGGAAAGTGACCGAAAGCTCGTCCAGAGAGGCTTCGGAACTTCCGATGCGAACACAGTCGCCAGTGAACCGGCCAACCGACACCAGCGGCACGCCCGCCTGACCGGCGGCGATCATCAGTGCTTCGGCCTGATCGAAATTGCAGGCAACCAGATAGCGGGCCTGATCCTCTCCGAACAGGAAGCCGGTTGATGCGTCATCAAGGCAGATGCCCACACCCGCAGCCTCGGCTAGTTCGAATGCGGCCAGGGCAAGCCCGCCGTCGCCCAGATCGGTGCAGGCCTTGATCATGTCACGGTTGGCGCGAATGAAGTCGCCGTTGCGCTTTTCCGCGTCCAGGTCGACATGCGGCGCGTCACCGTCTTCGCGGTTGAACACTTCGGCCAGCAAAGCGGATTGGCCAAGATGGCCGTTGGTTTCGCCGATGACCAGCGCGACATGGCCTTCGCGCACTTCGTTGCCGATGATGTCGTCGGTATGGGCCAGAAGGCCGACCGCACCAATGGTCGGCGTGGGCAGGATCGCCTGACCGTCGGTTTCGTTATAAAGGGAAACGTTGCCCGAAACGATGGGCATATCCAACGCCGCCACGGCCTGACCGATACCCTGAATGGCGCCGACGAACTGGCCCATGATCTCGGGCTTTTCGGGGTTGCCGAAGTTCAGGTTGTCGGTGGTGGCCAGCGGCTTGGCACCAACGGCGGTCAGATTGCGGTAGGCTTCGGCCACTGCCTGTTTGCCACCCTCGACCGGGTTGGCACGGACATAGCGCGGGGTCACGTCGCTGGTGAAGGCCAGCGCTTTGTCAGTGCCGTGCACGCGGATCATGCCAGCACCCAGACCCGGCGTGCGGGCGGTGTCGGCCATGACCATGGTGTCATACTGCTCGTAAACCCATTGCTTGCCGGCATAGTTGGGCGAAGCCAGCAGGGCGCGCAGCCCGTCGATCGGGTCGATCTGAGGGACTTCGGCCAGCTCTTCGGCTTCGGGCGTGGCAACCCAAGGGCGGTCATATTCCGGAGCGGTCGAGGACAGTTTGGACAGAACCAGATCGGCTTTGACCTCACCGTTGTGAACGATCAGGAAGCGGTCCTCGGCAATGGTTTCACCGACGATGGCGAAATCCAGATCCCATTTTTCGAACACGGCGCGGGCCTCGGCCTCAAGCTCGGGCTTCAGCACCATCAGCATGCGTTCTTGGGACTCAGACAGCATCATCTCATAGGCGGTCATGTTCTCTTCGCGCTGGGGCACGTTTTCCAGATCCAGACGCACGCCCAGACCGCCTTTGTCGCCCATCTCAACGGCGGAACACGTCAGGCCCGCCGCACCCATATCCTGGATCGAGATCACAGCGCCGGTTTGCATCAGCTCCAGCGTTGCCTCCATCAGGCGTTTTTCGGTGAAGGGATCGCCGACCTGCACGGTGGGGCGCTTTTCTTCGATGGTGTCGTCGAATTCGGCCGAGGCCATGGTTGCACCGCCAACGCCATCACGGCCGGTTTTTGCGCCCAGATAGACAACGGGCATGCCGACGCCCGACGCGGCCGAATAGAAAATCTTGTTGCTGTCGGCCAGACCCGCGGCAAACGCGTTCACAAGGCAGTTGCCGTTATAGGCGGGATGGAACCGCACCTCGCCGCCCACGCAAGGTACGCCAAAGCAGTTGCCGTATCCGCCGATGCCTTCGACCACGCCGTTGACCAATTGCCGGGTCTTGTGGTGGCCGGGCTCGCCAAAGCTGAGCGCATTCATTGACGCGATGGGACGCGCGCCCATGGTGAACACGTCGCGCAGAATGCCGCCCACACCGGTCGCAGCACCCTGATAGGGTTCGATATACGAGGGGTGGTTGTGGCTTTCCATTTTAAAGACAACCGCCTGACCGTCGCCGATATCTACAACACCGGCGTTTTCACCGGGGCCGCATATGACCTGCGGGCCGGACGTTGGCAAAGTCCGCAGCCATTTCTTCGAAGACTTATAGGAGCAATGCTCGTTCCACATCGCGGAAAAAATGCCAAGCTCGGTAAATGTCGGCTCGCGTCCGATGATCTCAAGGATCATGTCGTATTCGTCAGGTTTGAGCCCGTGGGCAGCAATCAGATCCGGGGTGATGGCGGGCTCTTGCATCGTTTGTCCTGTGTCCAAATTGGCCGAGATTTCGGGCCTTTTAGGGCAAGGGGGCGTCCGTGGGAAGGGTCAAGTGAGCGCAGGGCGGGTCAGGCAAAGAAAAACGGGCCCGGCAGCGAAGCAGAGCCCGTCTTTTTCTTGTAACAGACCGGCGTCAGGCTGGGGCCTGACCCTTGTTTACCGCGTCTGCGGCGGCCGCACCTACGGCGGTTTTTTGTTCGTCGGTCAGGTTATCGCTCTCATCCAGACCGGGGATCGCAACGCGCACTTCGCGGCGGGCGAAGTCGATGCCGTTTTCCTTGAACGCCGCCTTCACCCGGTTGAAGATTTCCTTGCGCAGTGTGAACTGCTTGCCCGGTTTCGCCATGAACTTGCCCCGGATGATCATGCCGACATCGTCGAAATCGAACACACCCTGAGATTTAAAGGGCTGCAAGAAGCCGTCTTTGTGGGTTTCGTCCTCCATCATCTCGGCCCCGATCTTCTTGAAGATCTTCTTCACCTTGTTGGGGTCGGTGTCGAAGGGCACAGTGAATTTCAGCTTCATGATCACCCAGTCGCGGCTGTAGTTGGTCAGTTTCTGGATCTCACCGTATGGAATGGTGTGAACCGGCCCGCGATGGTGGCGCAATTGCATGGAGCGGATCGAGATTTTCTCGACCGTCCCGGTGGTGCCGCCGACATCCACATATTCGCCGACGCGGAAGGCGTCGTCGATCAGGAAGAAGATCCCCCCGACGATATCCGAGACCAGTTTTTGCGCGCCAAAGCCGATGGCCAGACCCAGGATACCGGCACCGGCCAGAAGTGGCGTGATATCCAGACCAAGCGCCCCCAAGGCCAGCAGGACAAAGATCACCGCAATCGCCACCTGAGCGGTTACGCGAAGCAGGGGCAGGACCGTGGCCAGGCGCGACCCGCCGGACCCGCCGCCTTCGCCGGCCTCTTCGTCGGGACTTTGTTCCGCCGCGGTTTGCTCCTTGGCCAATCGGCGGTTGATCCAAAGCGAAACGAGTTCGTTCAGGATATAGCCGACGGCGATGATGATGAAGAACTGAATGATCCGGCTGCCGGACTCCTCGGCTCCGCCCGCGATTTCCCGAAGGTCGAGGTTCCAGGCATTGGCAACCATCAGGATAACCAGAATGCCCGCGAGAACGCGGCCGATGCGGATATAGCTGCGCTTGGTGGACTTGTAAGCCTGTAGGGCCACCGGACCCTCACCCAGCATTGGCGGCTGCAAATGCCGCACAAGACCACGTATCAGCGTGTCGAGCGCCGGCGCGATCAACAGCCAGAACATGGTAGTGAAATGCGCACCCCGACCCAGCATGGCGAGGATCGCGGGATCACGTTTCGCGACCAGGAATTCGACCAGCAACCAGATAACCGCCGACACGCCGATTGCGAAATAGGGGTAATAATGGGCAACTTCTTCGTCGAATTTGGTGCGGTCCGGGTCCGTGCCAAGCATCATCTGCGACAGCCCTTCGCGCGCTTTCCACGCGATTACGCCGATATAGATGTGGATCGCCGCGTTAAGCCAGAAGCCCACGCGCGTTTCACCTCCGGTAATCCCGTTCAGCCTGTTGAAGTGCAAAAGGAATAACGTGAACCCGATCAGGATCAGCAGGCCGATCAAATTGCGGTGCAGGTATTTCGCCCAGTGATCGTCGATATTGACGAGGCGGAAATGGGGTTTGCTGGGGGCGAGAATAAAGCGTGAGGCCGCCGCACCCAGACGCGGAACCCAGATCAAATAGAACACAAACGGCGCGGCATAGGTGATCTGCTCGGGCGTCAGCAATCCGCGCCCGACAGCGCGGATTACGACGTAGAACACGACCAGCCCGGCGATCTCGTGGCAAAACCGCCGGAACAGATAACTGACTGCGCTCCAGAGGTCACTGTCATCCATCTGTTCGTTCTTGTTGTGCCATTTACGGGTCAACAGGCCGAACAGTTTTTCCGCTACGAAACCGGCCGCCAGAACACTCAGGATCAGGCCCATAAGAACAAAGACACCAGTAGGGCCAAAGGTCCCCTGAAAGTTCTGAAATGCGTGGGCCTGTGCGCTGAAGATATTGGGAACAGTGACCAGAACATGGGTCCAGGATGCCACCATTTCGGCCCAGATTTCGTTGATCTCTGTGATTGGGTCTTCGCGTTCCTCTGCCTCGGCCGCGCGTTGCTCGGCCACCGCATCCAGCCGCTCGAGCAAAATGGCGCGGACCTGATCATCCGACATGCGCGCTACCAGATCGTCCACCTGTTCCGGCGTCAGATCATCCGGAATGCTGACCGTGGTGGATGGCTGCGTGGCGTCGCTTTGCTGGGCGATCAACGGGGTTGAAAGCCACAAGACGGAAATAATCGCCAAAAGAAGACGAATTGGGTGAAACATCGAATCTGTCCTCGAACACAAGTCTTCGTGATTTTTTTGTGATCATAGGTCTAAGTACCCGACTTTCCCAAATGTTTTCCCTCAACCACCGCGAATGTCGGCGTTCGGAGCAAAAAAAAGGCCGAGCACTAAGCTCGGCCGTAGTCCAACAGGGAGGTATGAAGATGATGAGCGTTTCAGCATCACCGCCTTCGAGTGCTCATTTAGGGATCAGTTTGTTAACGATCAAGATGTTTCAGACTGATCTATGGTCATGTCCGCTATGCCTGCGGCGCATAGCTAGAGTTTTCCCTGTTGCTTCAACTGTTTACGTTGTGCGATGATCTCATCCTGAACAAAGTCGCGGAAGGCCGCGACGCGCTTGGAATGGCGCAGTTCCTCGGGGTAGGCGAGGTATACAGGCACGTCAGCGGTTTCAACATCTGACAGGATGGGCAGCAGGTGCGGGAAGTCCTGCGTCACGTAATCCGGAAGCACGCCGATCCCAAGATTGTGCAGCACGCCCTGAAGCACGCCAAAATAATTGTTCACCGTCAGCAAGGATCCGGGGTTATACGTCATCAGATGCCGCACCATCGCAGCGCTGGCGCCCACTTGCGGGGCGGACGGCGTTTGGCAAATCAGCCTGTGATCCGAAATATCTTCCAGCGATTTCGGCTCACCGTTATCCGCCAGGTATTCCTGCGTCGCGTAAAGCTGCATCTGGACCGTCATCAGACGCTTGCGCACCAGATCGGCCTGGCTTGGTTCTTTCATGCGGATGGCGACGTCGGCCTCGCGCATGGGCAGATCTAGCACCCGTTCCTCCAGCATCAGGTCAATGTTGAGGTCGGGATACTGTTCATAAAGCTTGGGCAGGCGGGGCGCCAGCCAAAGAGTGCCAAAACCAAAGGTCGTGGTGACACGCAGAACGCCGAACACCTCTTCTTCGCTGTCACGAATGCGCGCGGCGGCTGCGTCCAGACGTTTGGACATGGCCGAGGTCGCGTCGAACAGCAACTCGCCCTGTTCGGTCAGGATCAACCCGCGCGCATGGCGGTGAAACAGGGTCGAATCAAGCGACTCTTCCAGCGCGCGAATTTGTCTGCTGACCGCGGATTGCGACAGGTTCAGCTTGTCCCCCGCATGGGTCAGGCTGCCTGCGTCCGCCACTGCGTGAAATATCCTAAGCTTGTCCCAATCCATCGTCGCAACTTTCGTTATTCTTCGGAACGCCTATATGAAATAGGTGACAACTTCCACATTCAAACCGCAAAATCCTTGGGATTCAGAGGATAAACACTATGCAGGTCAGAATATATGACCTAAAATGCGAACTAATGAAGCACACTGATCTGACGAGGGGAGGCGTCTGATGAGTCAGCCACAAATATCGCTCAACGACCGGTTCGATCTGGAAAAGAACCCCGTTCTTCTGAACGGGACACAAGCGCTGGTGCGCTTGATGCTGATGCAAAAAGCGCGCGACAAAGCAGCAGGGCTGAACACCGCCGGTCTGGTTACGGGTTATCGCGGCTCACCGCTTGGGGCGGTCGACCAGCAGATGATGCGCGCCGAAAAGCAACTTACCGAAAGCGATGTCACATTTCAGTTCGGGCTGAACGAGGATCTGGCGGCAACCGCGCTGTGGGGCAGCCAGCAGGCAGGGCTGCGCGGCGATGGGCGCTTTGACGGTGTTTTCGGCCTTTGGTACGGCAAGGGGCCGGGCGTGGACCGGTCGGGCGACGTGATGCGGCACGCAAATATGGCGGGTACAGCACAGCATGGCGGCGTGCTGATGGCGATGGGCGACGACCATACCGGCGAAAGCTCGACCGTGCTGCATCAGTCCGAATGGTCGCTGGTCGATATGTATATGCCGATCGTCAGCCCCGCCGGCGTGCAGGAAATTCTGGACTATGGCATCTATGGCTTTGCGCTCAGCCGCTTTGCCGGCGTCTGGGTCGGGTTGAAGACGATGAAGGACACGATCGAGGTCACGTCGGTCGTCGATGGCAGCCCGGATCGGATGCGTGTTGCGGTGCCGTCGTTCGACATGCCCGAAGGGGGGCTGAACATCCGTTTGGGCGACACCCCGCATCTGCAGGAATCGCGCATTATCGACTTTAAACGCTTTGCGGCGGAAACCTTCTCACACGCCAACAAGATGGACAAACGGGTCTGGGGCAAGCCGGGTGCCAAAATCGGACTGGTTGCCGCCGGAAAGAACTGGCTGGATCTGGCGCATGCCATGTCGTTGCTGAATATTGACGAGGCCGAAGCCGAACGTCTGGGTATCACGACGTACAAGGTCGGGCAGACCTTCCCGCTGGATATGGCGGGCTTCCACGACTGGGCCGAAGGGCTGGATCTGATCGTCATCGTCGAGGAAAAGCGCAAGCTGATCGAAGTTCAGGTGAAAGAAGCCATCTTTGACGACCGGCGCGGGCGTCGCGTGTATGGCTGGTACAAGGGCGGAGCGGGGACGCTGCACCGCGAAGAGCTGTTCCCGACGCGCGGCGCGCTTGATCCGATCATGATCGCCGAAAAGCTGGGTGAAATCCTGATCGAAGAGGGGCGCGAAACAGACGGCGTGCGGGCCGGTCTTGCAAGCCTGTCCGAGGCGCGCCGGGCTGACAACGCGGAAGAGATTGCGACGCGTCTGCCCTATTTCTGCTCGGGCTGCCCGCATAACAGTTCGACCAGATTGCCGGAAGGCAGCCGCGCTTATGCGGGCATCGGGTGCCATTACATGGTGCAGTGGATGGATCGCAACACATCCGGGTTCACCCAGATGGGCGGCGAAGGGGCGAACTGGATCGGGGAAGAGCCGTTTTCAACCACCAAGCACGTGTTTCAGAATCTGGGCGACGGCACCTACAACCACTCGGGCGTTCAGGCGATCCGGGCGGCATTGTCCGCGGGTACGAACATCACCTTCAAGATTTTGTTCAACGATGCGGTCGCGATGACCGGCGGGCAAGGCAACGAGGGCGACCTGACCGCAGAACGGATCGTGCAAGAGGTCAAGGCCATGGGCGTCGGGGAGGTCGCCGTGGTGTATGACGAAAAAGAAGACGTGAACTTCAGGGCGCTGCCGGCCGGTGTCGAAACCTTTGAGCGTGCCGATCTGATGCATGTGCAGGAAAGGTACCGTGAGATCGAAGGCGTTTCGGTCATCGTCTATATTCAGACCTGCGCTGCGGAAAAACGGCGTCGCCGCAAGCGCGGCGCTTTTCCCGACCCGGATAAGCGGGTCTTTATCAACACAGATATTTGTGAAGGCTGCGGCGATTGCGGCGTGCAATCCAACTGCGTTTCGATTGTGCCGAAAGATACGGAACTTGGCCGCAAGCGCGCCATCGACCAGTCCAGCTGCAACAAGGACTTTTCCTGCCTGAACGGTTTCTGCCCTTCGTTCGTGACTTTGGAAGGGGCCAGGATTCGCAAGGAAGCCACGACCGAGATTGACCTGCCTGATTTGCCGATGCCGGAGCTTCCGCGGATCAGGGGAACGCATAACGTGGTGATCACCGGCATCGGTGGCACAGGAGTCGTGACACTAGGTGCGGTGCTGGCACAGGCGGCTCAGATTGACGGCAAGGGTGCCGGCATGATGGAGATGGCGGGCCTGGCCCAAAAAGGCGGAGCTGTGCATATCCACTGTCGTCTGGCCAATCGCCCCGAAGACATCAGCGCCATTCGGGTTGCAACCGGCGAGGCTCATGCCCTGATCGGCGGTGATCTGGTCGTCTCGGCCGGGGCCAAGACACTGGGGCTGACGCGCAGCGGTCAGACCGGGGCGGTCGTCAACAACCATGAAACGGTCACCGGAGATTTCACCCGCGATACCGAGTTTCAAATTCCGGGCGACCGTCTGGAACTGGCGCTGCAGGCGCGCCTGAAAGAGGACGTGTCCCTGTTCGACGCGACCGAACTGGCGCGCGCGGTCATGGGCGATTCGATCTATTCCAACATGATGGTCTTTGGCGCCGCCTGGCAGCGCGGGTTGCTGCCGGTCAGCCACGGCGCAGTTATGCAGGCGATCGAATTGAACGGCACCGCCGTCGAGCGCAACAAGCGCGCTTTCGATATCGGTCGGTGGGCGGTTCTGCATCCTGCGGAGGTCACAGAAATTCTGACCCCTACAGTCGCCGAACTGCCCAGAACGCTGGAGCAGATCGTGGATTACCGCGCAACGCATCTGTCCGAATATCAGGGCAACCGACTGGCAAAACGTTATCGCAAGCTGGTGGATAGTTTCGAGGATGAGACCATCCGCGCGACCGTCGCCAAAGGTTATCACAAGTTGCTGTCCTACAAGGACGAGTACGAGGTTGCACGGCTTCTGCTCAGCAGCCGCGAAAAAGCCGCGGCTGAGTTCGATGGCGATTTCCGGATGACGTTCCACCTTGCACCGCCGATCCTTGGGGGCACGGGCACGGATGGGCGGCCCCGGAAACGGGCCTATGGCGAATGGATGCTGGGGCCGCTGAAGGTTCTGGCCAGGCTGAAAGCTCTGCGCGGCACGCCGCTGGACATCTTTGGCTATACCGCCGAACGGCGCATGGAGCGTGCTTTGATCCGGCAGTATGAGCGCGACATGAAAGAGGTAGCACCTCTTGTGTCCGCGCAAACCCGGGACGCGGTGGTGGCACTTGCGCGCCTGCCGCTGGACATCCGCGGCTTTGGACCGGTGTTGATGGAAAACGAGGCCAAGGCCGCCAAGCGCCGTGAAGAACTTTTGGCAACAATTCGTGACGGGGGACCGGAAATGCAGGCCGCTGCCGAATAAAACGTCACAGCCCTGTCACGATATCTAGGCAAAATTGTTGCTTACACCTATTTTGCAGGCAGCAAACTTGGAGACTCGAATGCCTTCGCGCCATCATGTCGCTCGTGACATATCCTACGCCTATTCCGCCGAGACCAAAGGCGGGCGGATGGTGATCAAGCTGATGGAGAACACGACCGGGCGCATGCGCCTGATCAAGCGCGCGGACGGTTATGAGAAAGAGGTCGCGAACGGCCGCGATTTCTGGTCGGTCATGGTGGAACGCTATGGCCTGTCGCTGGATATCGTTGGCGGGTCTTTGTCGAACATCCCAAAGTCGGGTCCCCTGATCCTGATCGCCAACCATCCCTATGGCATTCTGGACGGGTTGATGATGGGCCATATCCTGTCCGAGGCACGCGGCGATTTCCGCATTCTGGCGCATCGCGTCTTTCGCAAGGCCGAAGACCTCAACCGCATCATTCTGCCGATTTCCTTCGACGAAACGAAGGAGGCAATGAAGCAGAACCTTGAGACGCGGAAAACCGCCCTGAACTATCTGGGTGATGGCGGGGCAATCGGGATTTTTCCGGGCGGCACGGTCAGCACCGGGCTGAGGCCGTTCTCGCACCCCATGGATCCGGGCTGGCGCGGGTTCACGGCCAGAATGGTGGCCAAGTCCAATGCGACCGTGGTTCCGGTTTTCTTTGACGGCCACACCTCGCGCCTGTTCCAGATCGCCAGCCACCTGCATTACACGTTGCGCATGGGTCTGCTGATCAAAGAATTCAAGAAGCGCGTCGACAGCCCTGTCCGCGTCGTTGTTGGCGACCCCATCGGGCGTGATGTTCTGGACCCGTTGGCGAAGGACACGCGCAAGATGATGGATTTCTTGCGCAAAGCCACGTATGAGCTGTCTCCGACGCCGTTGAAGTCTTATGACTACGGCTATGAATTCGAGGAACGGCATCGCGCCTAAAGGGGCACATGGCAGTAGGCATTTTTGATTCTGGTTTGGGCGGTCTGACCGTTCTGGACGCCGCGCAGAAACGTCTGCCGGACGTTGATTTCCTGTATTTCGCGGACAGCGCGCACGCGCCATACGGCGTGCGCGATGCCGAAAACATCTATGACCTGACCCGCAGCGCCGTGACGGACCTGTGGCAGCGGGGCTGCGATCTGGTGATTCTGGCCTGCAATACCGCCAGCGCGGCCGCGCTGCGCCGGATGCAGGAAGAAGGTGTGCCCGAAGGCAAACGTGTTCTGGGTGTATTCGTGCCGCTGATCGAGGCGCTGACCGAACGGCAATGGGGCGACAACAGCCCGCCGCGCGAAGTTGCGGTCAAACATGTGGCCCTGTTCGCCACGCCGGCGACTGTGTCCAGCCGGGCTTTTCAGCGCGAGCTGGCCTTCCGTGCGATCGGTGTGGATGTCGAAGCGCAGGCCTGCGGTGGTGTCGTCGACGCGATTGAAGACGGTGACATGATTCTGGCCGAGGCACTGGTGCGCAGTCATGTGGACGCGCTGAAACGCAAGATGCCAGAGCCGCAGGCGGCCATTCTGGGCTGCACCCATTACCCGCTGATGGCCGAAACCTTCCAAAAGGCGCTTGGACCGGATGTTCAGGTGTTCAGCCAGGGCGATCTGGTCGCCGAAAGCCTTGCGGACTATCTTCAGCGCCACCCGAACATGCAGGGCGCGGCGCAAGGCGGCTTTCTGACGACCGGCAAGCCCGGGTTTGTCAGCGACCGGGCGACTCAGTTCCTCCGACGACAAATCTCGTTCGAGGCGGCCTGACTTCGGTCAAGGACGGCACCATCTGCTATCTCTTATTCGATGACCGTCGCATCGGCGGTCGTGACATGTGACACAATGGATCAAGAGGTCTGACATGACCCACAAAATCGCAATTCTGGGCGCATCCGGCTATACCGGCGCCGAATTGGTGCGGCTGATCGCCGAGCACCCGAATATGGACATCGTCGCGCTTGCCGCCGAACGGAAGGCGGGGATGTCGATGGAGCAGGTGTTTCCGCATCTGCGCCATATGGACCTGCCGGACCTGTGCAAAATCTCCGAGATTGACTTTTCGCAGATCGACCTGTGCTTTTGCGCTTTGCCGCACAAAACCAGCCAGGAGGTCATTCGCGACCTGCCGAATGATCTGAAAATCATTGACCTGTCGGCGGATTTCCGGCTGCGGGACGCGGATGAATATGAAAAGTGGTACGGCAATCCGCACAGCGCCTTGGAGCAGCAGGCAGAGGCCGTTTACGGCCTGACCGAGTTTTACCGCGACGACATCCGCCATGCGCGACTGGTGGCCGGAACCGGGTGTAATGCGGCGACGGGTCAGTATGTGCTGCGCCCGCTGATTGCGGCTGGCGTGATCGATCTGGACGACATTGTGCTGGACCTGAAATGTGCCGTGTCGGGCGCGGGCCGGTCGCTGAAGGAAAATTTGCTGCACGCCGAACTCAGCGAGGGGTACAACGCCTATGCCGTAGGCGGGACGCACCGGCACCTTGGCGAATTCGATCAGGAGTTCTCGGCGCTGGCCGGTCGGACCGTTCATGTGCAGTTTACACCGCACCTGATCCCCGCGAACCGGGGAATTCTGGCGACGACCTACGTCAAAGGCGATCCGCAAAGCGTGTATGAGACGCTTGCCAAAGCCTATGAAAATGAACCCTTTATCCGGATGCTGCCGTTTGGGGAAACCCCGTCGACCCATCATGTGCGGGGTTCGAACTTCTGCCATATCGGGGTTGTCGGCGACCGGATCGAGCGCCGCGCAATCGTGGTGGGCGCATTGGATAACCTGACAAAAGGTAGCAGCGGGCAAGCCTTGCAGAACGCCAACCTGATGTTAGGTGAAACCGAAACCGCAGGGCTGATGATGGCCCCGCTGTTCCCGTGAGGATGAAATGAAAACGCTCAAGAAACGCCGTCGTGTACAAGTCATTCTGCTGGCTGTCGTGGCCCTGGTGTTGGCGACGGGGTTGATCGGTTACGCCATGCGAGACGGCATCAACTTTTTCCGCTCGCCCAGCCAGGTGATCGCGGAACCGCCTCAGCCCAGCGAAGTGTTCCGGATTGGCGGTCTGGTTGAAGAAGGTTCCATCGTCCGCGGGCAGGGCGAAACCGTGCGTTTTGTGGTGACAGACGGCGGGGAAAGCGTACCCGTGGCCTTCAAGGGCGTTCTGCCGGACCTGTTTGCGGAAAATCAGGGGATGGTGGGCACGGGAACCTACGTGAACGGCGTGTTTGAAGCCACTGAAATACTTGCGAAACACGATGAAACTTATATGCCGAAAGAAGTCGTGGACGCCTTGAAAGAACAGGGTGTCTATAAGGAACCCGGCGAAAGCTGACCCAGTCCTTTTTCCTCACCATTTTTAACAGGGCGTTGCGCAAAGTGCCCGCGCGGCGCCCTGTTTCGTTTGTTCGTGTTAACTGAACTGCCCGAGCCTTTTGTGCAACCAATCGCGGGGGCAGACGATGCAGACGGTTCGACAGATAGCAGCTGAAATCGTGGCGAGAGAAGGCGGGTTTGTGGACGATCCCGACGACCCGGGCGGGGCGACAAAATACGGTGTGACCATCCACACGATGCGCCGTCTGGGATTGGATCTGTCCGGCGATGGTGTCGTCGACCGCACCGATGTGAAAATGCTGAGCAAATCGCAGGCCACCGACATCTTTGTACGCCACTACTTCGAACTGCCGCGACTGGACTTGCTGCCCCGGTCGGTGCAGGCGACTGTGTTCGACATGTACGTCAACGCAGGTGTTCAGGCCATCAGGATTCTGCAGCGCCTGCTGCGGGACATGGGCTTTGCCATTGCGGTGGATGGCATTGTCGGCCCGGAAACTGCGCGGGTCTGCCATGACGCGGCCAGACCCGAGCCAACGGCGCTTAGGGATGCCTATGGGGTGGCGCGGCGAAACTACTACTTTCGGCTGGCCGACCTCAGACCCGCTTCGCGCAAATATGCGCGGACGCGAGCCGGCGGCAAAGGAGGTTGGATCCGCCGCGCGGAAGAATTCGTCTCGCCCGCATATCATCTCAGCGACAGTGAATTCAAACAAAGGGTATCCGAATGGGGCTGATCTCGGGCGTGTTGGCATTTCTGTTTGGCGGCGGCCGCAACGTCGTGCGCGAAACCGTCGAAGTATTTCGGGAAAATTCCGAGGAAGAAGCCAGACGGGGGCTGGCGTTGCAGCAGCAGGCGATGGCTCAGTTCGGGGCTGAATATCAGGTGCCGAAAAAGGGTGTCTTCGACCGCTTTATGGACGGGCTGAATCGCCTGCCACGTCCAGCGATGGCACTGGGAACGCTGGGCCTGTTCGTGGCGGCAATGGTCGATCCGCTGTGGTTTGCCGCGCGGATGCAGGGCGTTGCAGTGGTGCCCGAGCCTTTGTGGTGGTTGCTGGGTGTCATTGTGTCGTTCTATTTCGGAGCGCGCCACCAGACCAAGGTGCAGGATCTGCAGCGCGAGATTTCGGCGACGATGCAGCGTACGCCTCAGGTCCTGGCCAATCTGGAAAGGCTGGATTCAATGCGCGCTGATAGTGTCGGCGCGGCCGATGCCGGCGGCAACGCTGAACTGGTGCAGCGTGCGACGCATCCGGATAGCAACCTGGCCCTTGAAGACTGGCTGCGCAGACGCCACGCCTGAACCGCGACACTATGCTCGTCTCAGCAGGGCGAAAGTGATTGGTGCTTGCCCGGTATCGGGATTATATCCAGGGCCATGATTACAGAACTTGGCCACTTTGCCCTGATACTCGCCTTTCTGGTTGCCATCGTGCAATCGGTCGTTCCCCTGATCGGGGCCGCCAAACGCTGGACCGGATGGATGACCTTTGCCGAACCTGCGGCGATTATTCAGTTTCTGTTGGTGGCCTTTTCGTTTGGCGCGCTGGTCTGGGCGTTTGTGACATCCGATTTCTCGCTGAGGATCGTGGTTGAAAACAGCCATTCGGCCAAACCCATGCTGTACAAGATCAGCGGTACATGGGGGAACCACGAGGGTTCCATGCTGCTTTGGGTGCTAATCGTTGCGTTGTTTGGTGCAATGGCGGCATATTTCGGGGGTGGCCTGCCACCGACCCTGAAAGCGCGGGTTCTGGCGGTTCAGGCTGCGATTGGGGTGGCGTTTTTCGCCTTTATCCTTTTCACCTCGAACCCCTTTGATCGTCTGATCGTGGCACCTTTTGACGGGCGCGACCTAAACCCGCTGCTTCAGGACCCCGGTTTGGCCTTTCATCCGCCATTTTTGTATCTGGGCTATGTCGGGCTGAGCATGGCCTTCAGCTTTGCCGTCGCGGCCCTGATCGAAGGGCGCGTTGACGCCGCTTGGGGCCGGTGGGTGCGGCCGTGGACGCTGGCGGCATGGATATTCCTGACCATTGGGATCGCATTGGGGTCCTGGTGGGCGTATTACGAACTGGGCTGGGGTGGGTTCTGGTTCTGGGACCCGGTTGAAAACGCATCTTTCATGCCCTGGCTTCTGGCCGCCGCCCTGTTGCATTCTGCCATCGTGGTGGAAAAGCGCGAAGCGCTGAAAAGCTGGACCATCCTGCTGGCGATCATCGCGTTCGGGTTTTCGCTGATCGGCACGTTTATCGTGCGGTCGGGTCTGCTGACCTCGGTCCATGCATTCGCCAATGACCCCGAGCGTGGGGTGTTCATCCTGTTCATTCTGGTGATCTTCATCGGCGGGGCGCTGACGCTGTTTGCCGCGCGTGCGCAGACGATGGAGGCCAAGGGCGTGTTCGGAATGGTCAGCCGCGAAAGCGCGTTGGTGCTGAACAACATTCTGCTGGCCGTCAGTTGTTTCGTCGTGTTCTTCGGAACGCTCTGGCCGATGGTGGCCGAAATGGCTTTTGACCGCAAACTCTCGGTCGGGGCGCCGTTTTTCAATTCGGCCTTCACGCCATTCATGGTTGTGCTGGGAATTGTGCTGCCCGTCGGGGCAATGTTGCCGTGGAAACGGGGCAGGTTGGGCAGGGCGGCTTATTCCCTGCGCTACGCGTTTGTACTGGCAGTCGCTTTGGCCTTGCTGGTCTGGGCGATGCAGACGGGGCGCAGCGCGCTGGGACCCGTTGGGATGTTCCTGGGCGCCTGGATCACATTCGGCGCGGCCGTGGACTTGTGGAGCCGTACGGGCCGCAGGGGCAACCTTGGACGCCTGTTCCGCCTGCCCGGCGCGGATTGGGGCAAGGCCGTGGCCCATTCCGGCTTGGGGGTTACCATGTTCGCCATTGCCGGTCTGACCGCCTGGGAAGTCGAGGATATCCGCGTTGCCCAACCCGGCCAGCCTTTCGAGGTCGGACAATTCACACTGACGCTGGAGGATGTCCGCCTCGTCGAAGGTCCGAACTATTTCTCGACCACCGCCGATGTGAAAGTCGAAAAGAACGGGCGCGCCATCGGGACGCTGCATCCTGAAAAGCGGGACTATCCCGTGGCGCGGATGCCCACGACCGAAGCCGCGATTGACTACCGTTTCTTCCGGGATCTCTATGTTGTGATCGGCGATCAGCAAGCAGATGGGGGCTGGGTCATGCGCACCTATATCAAACCGCTGGCGAACTGGATTTGGGCCGGGTGTATCCTGATGTCTCTGGGCGGCGCGCTCAGCCTGTCGGATCGCAGGTTCCGCGTCGCGGCTGGGGCGCGCAAAGCCCCATCCGGCGGGGTGCCGGCGGAATGATGCGGCTGCTGTTGATCCTGATGCTGATTGCATCGCCCGTCTGGGCGGTGCAGCCGGACGAAGTTCTGGATGATCCGGTGCTTGAACAACGCGCGCGCGCCCTCAGCACCGGCTTGCGTTGCCTGGTTTGCCGCAACGAAAGCATTGACGAAAGCAACGCCGAGCTTGCCCGGGACTTGCGCCTGTTGCTGCGCGAACGGCTGGTGGCCGGGGACACCGATCAGGAGGCGTTAGATTTCATCGTGGATCGCTATGGCGAATACGTGCTGTTAAAGCCGACAACCACGGGTTCGAACCTGATGCTGTGGCTGGCCGGTCCGATCATGCTGCTGATTGCCGCCGCGATGGGATGGAACTTTCTGCGCAAGCGTTCGCAGGTGCAGGCCGCCGGGGAAAACGACACTCTGAGCGAGGCCGAGAAAGAGCGTTTGCGCCAGATTCTTGAAGACTGACCCAGGGTTCGTCTTTTCCTTCCGTGTCATATGGTTCAGGGTTCCCTCAAGCTCTGATTTGGGGAGGAATTCATGGAATACGAAACGGTCCTGTTGGATATCATGGACGATTTGGCGGTTGTGACCCTGAACCGGCCAGACAAGATGAACGCGATGACCGCGCAGATGCGGGCCGAGATCACCCACGCGATGAAACACGCCACGCGGCACGCGCGGGCGATCGTTCTGACAGGGGCAGGGGATGCGTTCTGTTCGGGGCAGGATCTGGGCGATGCCTCAAGCACGGGCAAGGTCGATTTGGAGCGCACGCTGCGCGACGAATACGAACCGATGCTGGAAACGATTTACGATTGTCCGGTTCCCACGATTGCGGCGGTCAACGGTCCGGCAGCCGGGGCCGGAGCAAACCTGGCACTGTGCGCCGATGTCGTGATTGCAACCGAAAGTGCCTATTTCCTGCAGGCTTTTGCCCGGATCGGTTTGTTGCCCGATGCCGGCGGTACGTGGTTCATGCCGCGCCAGATGGGCTTTGCCAAAGCCATGGGCGCCGCGCTTTTTGCCGACAAGATCAGCGCCCGGCAAGCGGATGAATGGGGATTGATCTGGGAAGCTGTCGCCGACGAAGACTTCGAGGCGCATTGGCGCAAACGGGCGGCCTATCTGGCCAAGGGACCGACCGCCGGGTTTGGCGCGATCAAACAGGCCATTCGCGGCACGTATGAAAACACGCTGCCCCAACAACTGGCAAAAGAGGCCCATCTACAGGGGGATTGCGGACGTTCGCGCGACTTCGCCGAGGGCGTCGTGGCCTTCATGCAAAAGCGCCCCCCGAAGTTCGAAGGGCGCTGATAGCCTCAGGCGCGGCGGCGGCGGCGTGTGCGCCGCTCGGGTGCCGCGGCGTCTTCGCCGGTTCCATCCGTAGCGGATGAAAACGGACCCAGAGCATCCGTGATCTGATCCAGCGTTGGCCGGGAGTTGCGCGGAGCACTGTCCAGTGCCTCGCGCATCTGACGCAGGTGCGCGGGCATGGTGCCACAGCAGCCCCCGATGATCGAAGCCCCGGCATCCCGTGCCATGGCAGCGTATTGCCCCATCAGTTCGGGCGTGCCGTCATAGTGGATATGACCGTCCACATATTTTGGAATGCCCGCATTTCCTTTCGAGATAACCGGTCGTTCCGTGCCTTGCGCGGCAAAACCCAGCACCGTGCGCAGAATGTCCGACGCGCCGGTGCCGCAATTGGCTCCGAAGGCGACAGGTGGGTTTGGCAGCGTCTCGACCAATTGCGCCAGATCAGAAGATGTCACCCCCATCATGGTGCGGCCCGCCGTATCAAAGCTCATCGTGCCACACCAGGGCATGTCGGCCAGCGCGAACGCTTCGGCCGCTGCGCGGAACTCCTCCGGTGCGCTGATGGTTTCCAGCCACAGAACGTCGACGCCCCCCGCCTTGAGCGCCTCAGCCTGTTCGTGGAACATCTCGACCGCTTCTGCATGAGACAGGCTGCCGACGGGTTCCATGATTTCACCGGTCGGTCCCACCGAACCGGCGACAATGACCGTGCGACCGGCCTTGTCCGCGACCTCACGCCCAAGCTCCGCGCCGATGCGGTTCAGTTCGTCAACGCGGTTCTGGGCGTCATGCAGCTTTAGTCGGGCCGCGGTGCCGCCAAAGGTGTTGGTCAGGAACAGATCGCTGCCCGCATCGACCGAGCCGTGATACAAGGCGCGGATCTTTTCGGGCGCGTCCACATTCCACAATTCCGGGGCGTCACCCGATTGCAGACCCATGTTGAACAGGTTGGTCCCCGTTGCCCCATCTGCGAGGATGGCATCTTTGGTTTCCAGTAGCTTGCTCAGTGCGTTTGTCATTGGGGTATTCCAGGAAATGACCCAAAGGGTCGATAAAATAAGAGACGCCCCGTGTCTCACGACCGGGGCATCAAATCAAATTCATAAAACTCATGATGATCATGAGGTTTGCGGAAAAGCCTTAAATTTCGGCCTCTGCCATGACCTGCTCTTTGGCTTCAACCAGCAGTTCCGCCATCTTTTCGCGAATCTTGGCCTCGTCCGCCAGGTCGCCCAGATAGCCTTTCACCGCTTCCACAACGTCGTCTTCGCCGACATTCTGAAGGTCGGTGTGAACCAGTTGCTGGCCATAAGCACGCGCCTTTTCAACGGGTTCACCCTTGAGGGTCGAGGCCCATACAGCCATGAACCTGTTGCGACGCATCCGGGCAATGAACTGCATCTTTTCGTCATGTGCGAATTTGTTTTCAAACGCGGCTTCACGTTCGTCAAATGTGGTCATTGGTTGGGGACCTCTTGGGTTTCATCTTCTTTCCTCATGATATGACTATACGGCGGCGTCGGTGCAAGGTATTTGCGCTGCGTCAAACCCACTCTGGCCGGTGAACTTGCGAGAGGGCAGGGCTTGCACTATGAGAACGCCAAAGCGAAGGGACTCATTCCCTCGCCCCGGACTTGAAAGGTCGCTTATGGCGCGTCGCAAGAAAATCTACGAAGGCAAGGCAAAGATCCTGTATGAAGGGCCCGAGCCGGGCACCATCGTTCAGTATTTCAAGGATGACGCCACCGCGTTCAACGCGGAAAAGAAGGACGTGATCGACGGTAAGGGCGTGCTGAACAACCGCCTGAGCGAGTTCTTCATGAACGGCCTGACCCAGATCGGTGTTCCGACGCATTTCATCCGCCGCCTGAACATGCGCGAACAACTGGTGCGCAGCTGCGAGATCGTGCCGCTGGAAGTGATCGTGCGCAACTATGCCGCCGGGTCCATGTCCAAGCGTCTGGGCATAGCCGAGGGCACGCAGCTGCCGCGCCCGATCGTGGAATATTGCTACAAGGACGATTCGCTTGGCGATCCGCTGGTCACCGAAGAGCATATCGCCGCGTTCGGCTGGGCCAGCCAGCAGGACATGGACGACATTCTGAGCCTGGCCCTGCGTGTAAATGACTTCATGAGCGGTGTGATGCTGGCCGTGGGTATTCGACTGGTCGACTTCAAGATCGAGATCGGCCGCGTTTACGACGGCGACTATCAACGCCTGATCATCGCGGATGAGATCAGCCCGGACAGTTGCCGACTGTGGGATATCGAGACCGGCCAGAAACTGGACAAGGACGTCTTCCGCCGCGATCTGGGCAACCTGACCGACGCCTATTCCGAGGTGGCGCGTCGCCTTGGCGTTCTGCCCAAAAGCAACGTGGCCAAGCCTACGCTGATCAACTGAGCCTCGGCTCAGTATGCATTGTAAAAGCGTCGCCTTTATGAAGGCGGCGCTTTTTTGATGTTAGGGGTGGTTTGACAGCGAGGCCGCTCGTCCCGCATTGTCGCGCCAGTTCAACCGAAGGTTTTCCCGGCATGGCGGAATTGTTCGATCAGGCAGTCTTTCTGAAATTCCTCGCGGCGTTGTTGGCGATCTTCAACCCGCTATACGGCATCCCGATTTTCCTGAGCATGACCGAGGGTTATTCGACCTCGGAACGCAAGCGCGTGGCGCTGATCGTGACCGCGACGGTGGTTACCGTGGCACTGATCGCGGTTCTGGTCGGTGAAGAGATATTGGCGATCTTCGGCATCGACATTCCGTCGTTTCGTATCGCCGGGGGGCTGATCATTCTGGGGGTGGGCATGTCGATGCTGAACGCCTCGGACCGGCCAAAAGGGGATCAGAAGGCGGTCGAGGAGGGGGCAGAGAAAAGCAACATCGCCGTGGTTCCCCTGGCGATTCCGCTGACAATCGGTCCGGGCACCATCGCGACGACCATCGTTTTTGCGCATACGCTGTCAGATGGGGCTGAAATTGTCACGCTCGGCTCTGCCGTGTTGATTGCCTGCGCCATCGTTGGCCTCGGGTTGCTGTTTGCGGACCCGATCTCGCGGTTTTTCGGACCGACCATGATCAATGTCATCACGCGGGTCATGGCCATCATCCTTGTCGCCGTGGCGGTCGAAATGGTTCTGACCGGGACCTTCCACGCAATCGACGCGCATTACCCGGGACTGTCGGGCGGAAGCTGAGCGCGCCCCTGCGGCAAACTGTATGCGGACAAGGGTTGTCGAACGCCGTTGGGCGCGCTATCTCCCGCGCAAGGGAACGGGCCGGAAATCCAGGCCCTCAGCTGGAGTTGCAGGAATGAAAGCACGGGTGCATGTGATGCTCAAGAACGGGGTTCTGGACCCGCAGGGTGAAGCGGTGCGTCATGCATTGGGTGCCATGGGCTTTGATCAGGTCGAAGGCGTGCGTCAGGGCAAGGTGATCGACCTGGAGCTGGCCGAAGGCGCGACCGAGGCGGACATCACCGAGATGTGCGAAAAGCTGTTGGCCAACACGGTCATCGAACGCTACGAGATCGAACTGGTCTGAACCTAATTCCGGAGGGCCCGCCATGCGCGCTGCTGTCATCGTATTTCCAGGCTCAAACTGCGACCGTGACCTGGCCGTCGCGTTCCGGCAGGCAGGGTTTGAGGTCGATATGGTCTGGCACAAGGATGCGGCACTGCCTGATGGTGTCGACATCGTGGGCGTGCCGGGCGGGTTTTCCTACGGGGATTACCTGCGCTGCGGGGCCATCGCCGCACAATCGCCCATTTGCAAGGCCGTTGTCGACCATACCGCCCGCGGCGGATATGCCCTTGGTATCTGCAACGGTTTCCAGATTCTGACCGAAACCGGCATCCTGCCCGGCGCCTTGCTGCGCAATGCCGGGTTGAAATACATCTGTCGAACTGTCGGCCTGAAGGTTGAAACCAGCGACAGCGCCTTCACAGAAGGTTACAACGCCGGTGATGTGATCGGAATTCCGATTGCGCATCATGACGGAAACTATTTCGCGGATGACGCAACATTGTCCACTCTGCGCGATCAGGACCGGATTGCTTTCACCTATGCCGAGAATCCCAACGGTTCAGTAGGCAACATTGCCGGTATCCTGTCGGAAAACAGGCGTGTTCTGGGCATGATGCCGCATCCCGAGCGGGCGGCTGACCCGGGTCACGGCGGTACTGACGGAACGGCATTGTTCCGCGCATTGTCCGGCGTCCTCGCGCCTGCGTGACTTGAGGTTGCACCCAAGCCCGCGTAATTTTCCGGGATGAGTTTCGACATTCGCTCTGGCTGGTCCATTCTGACAAAACCGTTCCGTGGCGCGCCAATGGGATGGCGACTGCGCTTGGCTGTTCTGGTCCTGTTGCTGGCGACCGTCGCGACAGTCTGGGTCACCAACCGATTGCTGACCGACCGATTCACGGAATCGACGCGCAATCGGGCCGAACTGCGCCTGGCGCTGTATTCGGGGAACCTGCTCAGTGAATTGCGCCGGAACGCGATCGTACCACAGCTTCTGGCACGCGACCCGACGCTGATTTCGGCGCTGCAGTCCAGCGACTTTTCACTGTCGACGCAGCGCCTGATTTCCTTTGTCGAGGAAATCGGGGCCGCATCGCTGATGCTGCTGGACAGGGACGGGCGCTCGGTCGCAGCCACCGACCGGAATCGGTTGGGTGAACCCCATCGGAGTTCGCCTTATTTCATTGACGCTGTCCGCTCGAATTCCACGGTTTTTACCGTCATTGAAAAGGAGGCGGGCGGGTACAGTTTCGTCTATTCCCGCCGGATCGAAGCCAATGCCGAGGTTATTGGCGTGATCGTGGTCGAGGTTGACCTGCAAAAGTTCGAAAGCGCCTGGGCCGGTATCTCGGATGCTGTGATGGTGGCGGACAGCACCGGCAAAATCATCCTGTCGACCGAACCGCAATGGCGTGGTGTCGAGGAAGGCGAGGCGATCCTGCGACAGCCGCCGCAAGGCGCCATCCAGCGCGCGATCCGCGCCACAACTGACTGGACCGCCTTGCCGCCCGATGCCTATCTGCAGGGCGAAGCGGTGATGCGGATGGAAACCCGCATTCCGTTCCGCGGCTGGAAAATGACTTCATTCACCACCTATGCGTCGATCCGGGAAAAGGTGAACAGCGTCCTAGCGCTGGAAATCATGGGATTTGCGATTCTTCTGGCTCTGGCCTTTTATGCGCTCAGCCGCCGCGCCACGTTCCGTATGACGTTGTTCCAGCGCGAGTCGGCAGAGCTTCGCGCATTGAACACACGGCTACAGCGGGAAATCGCTGAGCGCGAACGGGTTGAAAAGACACTGGAAGTTGCCGAGCAGACGCTGGCGCAAAGCTCGAAATTGGCCGCGCTGGGTGAGATGTCTGCGGCCGTCAGTCACGAGCTGAATCAACCGCTGGCTGCAATGAAAACCTATCTGGCCGGGGCGCGCTTGTTGCTGCGGCGAAACCGGCCCGAAGAGGCCCTTGCCAGCTTTGGCCGCATCGACGGTCTGATCGAACGGATGGGCGCGATCACACGGCAGCTGAAATCTTATGCACGCAAGGGCGCGGATGCGTTTTCACCAGTAAATCTTGGTGAAGCGCTGGCCTCCTCCCTTTCGATGATGGAGCCGCAGCTGCGGCAGCGCCATGTGAAGATCACTCAGATCCTGCCCGAAGAACCCGTGATCGTGATGGGGGACCGGATGCGGATCGAGCAGGTGATGGTCAACCTCTTGCGGAATGCGCTGGACGCCACCAAATCGGTATCGGACCCCGATGTGGAAATCATTCTGGCAGCAGGGGATATGGCGGTGTTGACCGTGCGCGATAACGGCCACGGAATCGAGGATATCGAGAACCTGTTCGAACCCTTCTACACCACCAAGCAGCCCGGCGACGGGGTCGGGTTGGGGCTTGCTATCTCGTCCGGGATCGTGAACGACCATGGTGGACGGCTGACCGCGCGCAACAGCCAGCACGGCGGCGCGGTATTCGAGATGCAACTGCCGATACTGGGAAGCGACGGCCTTGAGGCCGCTGAATAACGAGGAATGAATATGGCACAGGCCATGAAAATCGCCATTGTGGATGACGAACAGGACATGCGCCAGTCGATCAGCCAATGGCTGGCGCTGTCGGGATATGACACCGAAACCTTCTCCAGCGCCGAGGACGCGCTCAAGGTTCTGGGGCCGGATTACCCGGGCATCGTCATCTCGGACATCAAGATGCCGGGAATGGACGGCATTCAACTGCTGAAAAAGCTGATGGGGGCCGACAGCACGCTTCCGGTCATCATGATCACCGGCCACGGCGACGTGCCTATGGCGGTCGAGGCGATGCGCGTGGGCGCGTTCGACTTTCTGGAAAAGCCGTTCAACCCGGATCGGATGTCCGAACTGGCCAAACGCGCCAGCAATGCGCGCCGTCTGACCCTGGACAACCGGGCGCTGCGGCGCGAGCTGTCCGGCGGCACCCAGATCATGAACAAGCTGATCGGTGCCAGCCCGGTGATGGAGCGGCTGCGAGAGGATATCCTTGATCTGGGGCAGGCGGATGGCCATGTCCTGATCGACGGCGAAACCGGCACCGGCAAAACCCTTGTGGCACATGCGCTGCATGCGGTGGGTAGCCGGGCAGGCAAGAAATTTGTTCTGGTGTCCTGCGCGGCGCTGGAGGAAGAGGCGCTGTCGAAACGTCTGTTCGGCCCGATGATGCCCGAGGATGCCCAGTTGCCGGCCATCGAAGAGGCCCGCGGCGGCACTCTGGTTCTGGAAGATGTCGAGGCCCTCAGCGACACGCTTCAGGCACGTCTGCTGAGCGTCATGAACGATCAGGGCACGCCCGCCGAAACTCGGATCGTGGCGATTTCGAACCTGCAGGAGGCCGGAAAAACCAGCGAGGATGTTCTGCGACCGGACCTGTTCTACCGTCTGGCCGCCCTGCGGATCACCATGCCGCCCCTGCGTCAGCGCGGTGAGGATATTCTGACACTGTTCACCCGATTGAGCGAGCAGTTTGCCGAGGAATACGGGTGTGACGCCCCGCAGGTCAGCGCACAGGAGGCGGCGCAGCTGCTTCAGGCCCCGTGGCCCGGCAACGTGCGTCAGCTGATCAACATCGCCGAACGCGCGGTTCTGCAATCGCGTCGCGGATCGGGCACCATAGCCTCGCTGCTGATGTCGGATCACGAGGAAATGCAGCCAGTGATGACGACCGAGGGCAAGCCGCTAAAGGAATATGTCGAAGCGTTCGAACGAATGCTGATCGACAACACCATGCGCCGGCACAAGGGTTCGATCGCGTCGGTGATGGACGAACTGTGCCTGCCGCGCCGTACGCTGAACGAAAAAATGGCCAAATACGGCCTACAGCGGTCGGACTACCTGTAAAAGCCCGGGAGGGGGCCAGCCCCCTCTTGAGCCTTCGGCTCAATTCACCCCCGAGGTATTTTTGGCCAGATGAAGGGATCCTGCGTCGCGTTGTGGGCGCGCGATGCAGTTTGCCCATTGTCTTTTCCACAGGACTGCTTTTATTGTAACCGGACGGGCCGGGCCGATTTTGCGCCCACAAGTCCCGAATCTTTGAGTTTCGCTGTGTCGCCGCAGGTGGTGATCCTTCCCACAGGGCGACGCAGACAGATTGTGCCCCATCAGGGGCAGTAGAACGCCTGAGCCCGCAGCAGCGGGCGAAAGGAATAAATGGGCAGGCGGCGGCACTCCGCGCCTGTCGGAGAAGAACCGCGATGACGCGCGCGCAACGAGTGAGTATACGGGCAGGGGGCCACAGCGCCAGACCCTGCGGCGCGCCGTCCGATATCGCCCTGACAAGACACCACCCCAAAAGCGCCTGTCCTCCCGGACGGGTCAGGACAACGCGTTTGGCGCGGTGCACCAAGGACACATGGCTAAGAAAATGCTTATCGATGCCACCCACGCGGAGGAAACCCGCGTTGTGGTGGTTGACGGAAACAAGGTTGAGGAGTTTGACTTTGAATCCGAAAACAAACGCCAGCTTGCTGGCAACATCTATCTTGCAAAAGTAACCCGGGTCGAACCGTCGCTGCAGGCGGCCTTTGTGGATTACGGCGGAAACCGGCACGGGTTCCTGGCGTTTTCAGAGATTCATCCGGATTATTATCAGATCCCCGTCGCCGACCGCGAGGCGTTGATGGAGGAAGAACGCGCCTATGCCGAAGCGATGAAGGCGCGGGATGAGGCCGAGGAAGCCAAGCCCAAAAAGCGCCGGTCCCGTTCGCGGACAAAGGCGGCGGATATTAAATCCGACGACGTTGTGGAATCGCTGGACGTTTCTTCGGAACCGTCCGGCATGGAAACTATCGACCTCGACACGGGCGAAGAAGGGGCTGATCTTTCGGTTCCGGAAGGCACGTCTCCGGCGGATCGCGTGGCAGAGACTCCCGTCGAGGAACCGGTTGACGAGGGTGAGGCGTCTGACGCCGCTGATGAAGTCGCCGACGCGGATGAGAACGTTGTTTCCGACGACGCCGAAGCTGTCGATGAAACCAGCGAAGAGGCAGCCTCTGAGGTCAGTGCGGCGCAGGAAGACGAGAACGGATCAGACCCGGAACCTGTTACGGAAGAGCCTGAAACTGACGAAGCTGAAGCCTCGGATGAAGGCAAGGCTGTACCGGAAGAGGCCGACACTGCCGAAGCCCGCGCGGATGCCACCGCGAAGGACGATACCATCGAATCCGTTGCGGACGAGGATGACAGCGAGGACATTCGTCCGCCGCGCAAACCGCGTCCGCGCCGGTATAAAATTCAGGAAGTCATCAAGGTCCGCCAGGTCCTTCTGGTGCAGGTCGTCAAGGAAGAGCGCGGCAACAAGGGCGCTGCGCTGACCACATACCTGTCGCTTGCTGGACGCTATTGCGTTCTTATGCCCAATACCGCGCGGGGCGGCGGCATCAGCCGCAAGATCACCAACGCGCCGGATCGCAAAAAGCTGAAGGAAATCGCGGCAGAAATCGATGTGCCGACCGGTGCCGGCCTGATCATCCGGACCGCCGGCGCCAAACGCACGAAGTCCGAGATAAAGCGCGATTATGAATACCTGCAGCGCATGTGGGAACAGATCCGCGAACTGACGCTGCAGTCGATTGCGCCAGCCAAAATCTATGAGGAAGGCGACCTGATCAAACGGTCGATCCGGGACCTTTATAACCGTGAGATCGACGAAGTTCTGGTTGAAGGCGAAGGCGGGTACCGTATCGCCAAGGACTTCATGAAGATGATCATGCCGTCACACGCCAAGAACGTGAAACGGTATGAAGATGCGTTGCCGCTGTTTGCGCGGTATCAGGTGGAAAGCTACCTGACCGGTATGTTCAATCCGACGGTTCAGCTCAAATCCGGTGGTTACATTGTGATCGGGGTGACCGAGGCACTGGTAGCAATCGACGTGAACTCGGGCCGGGCCACAAAGGAAGGTTCGATCGAAGACACCGCGCTCAAGACCAACCTTGAGGCCGCCGAAGAAGTGGCGCGGCAACTGCGTTTGCGCGACCTTGCCGGTCTGATTGTCATCGACTTCATCGATATGGACGAGCGCAAGAACAACTCGGCCGTCGAGAAACGTCTGAAAGAAAAGCTGAAAACCGACCGTGCGCGCATTCAGGTCGGCCGTATCTCGGGCTTTGGTCTGATGGAGATGAGCCGTCAGCGCCTGCGCCCCGGTATGCTTGAGGCGACGACGCAGCCGTGCCCGTCCTGCCACGGAACGGGCTTGATCCGGTCGGACGACAACATGGCGCTGACCATTTTGCGTCAGATCGAAGAGGAAGGCACCCGTCGCCGATCGCGCGAGGTTCTGGTGCGCTGCCCGGTCAGCATCGCCAATTTCCTGATGAACCAGAAACGGGAACATATCGCGCAGATTGAGGCGCGGTACGGTCTATCCGTGCGCGTTGAGGGTGACGTGCATCTGGTCAGCCCCGATTTCTCGATGGAGAAGTTCAAGACCGCCAGCCGGATCGTGCCCGAGGCCAGCGCCCCGGTCGTGTCCGTCGACGCGTCCCTGATGGATCTGGTGGATGCCGGAGAGGATGAGGCGGTCGAGGAAGAAGCGGTTCAGACCGAAGAAGAGGCGAAACCCAAGCGCAAGCGCCGTCGTCGTCGCCGGAAGAAGGGCTCCGGCGCAGGTGAGACGCCCGAAGCTGACACAGACGAGAACGATGCCGCAGCGTCCGAAGCGGCAGATGAGCCGCCTGCGGAGCCAGAGGCTGATGCAACTGAGCAGGAAGAAAAGGCCGAGAAGCCCAAGCGCCGCCGCGCGCCGCGCCGCAAGAAGAAAGCGGCTGATGACGCAGCGACCGAAGCTGAATCGCCCGCATCCGAACCCGCCGAGCAGACGGAAGACACTTCCGCAGCCGAAGAAGATGCTGTTGCGCAGGAGACGGTCGAGACGGCAACTGAACCTGTTGAGAGCACAGAGACGGTTGCGGACGACAACAACGCGCCTGCGGCCGATGAGGTAAGCGAACCGGTTGCTGAGGAAGTATCGGAACCCGTAGCTGAGGAAACGTCTGTTCCCGAGACCGAGGAACCGGTTGAGCCTGCTGCGGAAGCGGTTGATGAGACCCCTGAACCGGTGCTGGAGTCCGTTGCGGAAGAGCCGGAACAACCCAGCAAGCCGGACAAGCCCAAACGGCGCGGTTGGTGGTCGCTGGGTCAGTAAAAAGAAAAGGCGGGTCTTGGGACCCGCCTTTTTTCATCCGGCACTGCCCAGTCTCAACCCGATTTCTGGATGACGTAGATCTGGTGCCCGTCCTCCTCTTCCTGAGACAACAATTGGTGGCCGCTTTCGACACAGAAATGAGGCACATCAATAACTGCCGCAGGGTCGTCAGCCAACACACGCAGAACCGCCCCGGCGGGCATGGATTTCAGGCGTTTTCGGGCTTTCAGTACCGGCAGAGGGCACAGCAGGCCCAAAGCGTCCAGCGTTTCAGTAGCGTTTGACATGGGGTTGAGATATTTCCACTTTGTCGTGGTGTCCAGCGTGCAACCACGAGGATGTGACCGATTGGCCCGGTGACGCGGCGCGATTGATACCCTATGTGCTGATCCATGTTCGGAATTGATATCATAGACGCGGGCTTGCTGCCTGCCATGTTCATCGCGATGCTCGGCGGGCTGATCAGCTTTCTGTCGCCCTGCGTGTTGCCCATCGTGCCGCCTTACCTGGCTTATATGAGCGGTGTGACCATCAACGAGATGAAGGACGAGGCGCAGGCACGGCGCAAGGCGACCCTGTCCGCGTTGTTCTTTGTTCTGGGCTTGTCTACAGTGTTCCTGTTGCTGGGATTCACCGCTTCGGCCTTTGGGGCGTTTGTGCTGAAAAATCAGGTTTTGTTTGCAAAGCTGTCCGGCGCGGTCGTGATTGTCTTTGGTTTGCACTTTCTGAACGTCTTCCGCATTCCATTCCTTGATCGCGAAGCCCGCATTGACGCGGGTGAATCCGGCGGTTCGGTCTTTGGCGCCTATATTCTTGGCCTGGCTTTTGCCTTTGGCTGGACACCCTGTATCGGCCCACAGCTTGGGGCGATCCTGTCGCTTGCCGCATCCGAGGCTTCGGTCGCTCGGGGCACCCTGCTGCTGGGCGTTTATGCGGCGGGGCTGGGCATTCCGTTCCTGCTGGCAGCGATGTTCCTGAACCGCTCGATGTCGGTCATGAACCGCATCAAGCCCCACATGGCCACTATCGAAAAAGTCATGGGCGGTCTGCTGCTGTTTGTCGGCATCATGCTGATCACCGGTCTATTCACAGAGTTCAGCTGGTGGCTGCTGGAAACCTTCCCGGCACTGGCCAATTTCGGGTGATTAACCGATCAGACTTACCTTGACGGCTATGCTGCGCTAGTCTGCGCGACAAAAGGTAAGGCGATGAGCAGTCACGACAATCAGCCTCGGGTGCGTCGGCGCCGGGTATTCTACATTCCCGGCTACGATCCGATTCCACCCCGCCGGTATCGCGAGCTGTATCGCCGCGAAAGCCAGGCTCAGGCAAAGATTTCCGGTTACAGCGTGTCAGTATCCCCAAAACCGGCGCAGGGACCCTATGGTTGGCATGTCCGGTCCTGTCAGGACGGGGCCGAAGTACAGTCGGATATCGAGGTTCTGGTCTGGTCCGATATCGTACGCGACAGCATGTCAGGTTCGATACCGGCAACCTATCTGCAACTGGCGCATACCGCTTGGATCTATATCGCATCGGGTGCGCTCGGCCGGTTGATGCGGTTGCGCAAAGGGCCGGTAATTGCCGCGCTCTATCCGGTTGGGATGCTGATCGCCCAGCTTGCCGTTGCGTTGGCGGTCGCATCAGTTGCCGTCACATTCCTGTCGCCGTATCTGAGCTGGTTCGCGATTGTGCCGGCCGCTGGTGCGGCCTATGCCCTGTTGATTTGGTTCCGCAACATCGACAATCGCCTTTTTGTTTACTACCTGATGCACGACTACGCCTATTCCGCGGCCTCGAAAGGCGCGTTGCAGGCGGACTTGAAAATGCGCCTGTCCGGGTTCACGGAACATATTCGGTCCGCGCTTGAGACGGATGTGGATGAGGTTCTGGTCGTTGGCCATTCTTCCGGTGCGCATCTGGGCGTGATGGTTCTGGCAGAGGTGCTTAGGGACGAAAACGCGCGCGACAACGGACCTGAACTGTCGTTTCTGTCTTTGGGTCAGGTGGTTCCGATGGTCTCTTTCCTGCCCAATGCGACCGATCTGCGTCGTGATCTTCAGTTTTTGTCGGCCCGCACCGAACTGACCTGGGTCGATGTCTCGGCACCGGGCGACGGCTGCGCATTTGCGCTTTGTGACCCGGTGGCGGTCAGCGGCGTTGCGACCGAAGAATCTCGCTGGCCACTGGTCCTGTCTGCAGCCTTCACCCAGACTTTGTCCGCGCAACGCTGGCGGGCGCTGCGCTGGCGGTTTTTCCGGCTGCACTTCCAATACCTTTGCGCCTTTGACCAGCCGGGTGACTATGATTATTTCCGCATTACGGCGGGGCCTTTTTCACTGGGTCAGCGGTTTGCAGGGCGCGCGCCGTCCAGATCGCGCATCGCAACGCCCGTTTCAAAATATCGGACGGTGCAGGCATGATACCGCCAAAGCCGTCCCCGCGTCCGGACAAGGTATCGCTGTGGCGGTATCTGAAGCTGTTCCGCAAGGACATATTGTCGGCACAGCCGCAACGGCTGTACCGCGCCTGGATGGCCGAATTTCGGACGCCGTTCTTTCGATCCTACATGATAAATCAGCCGGAACTCGTTGATATTGTACTCAAAAAACGCCCGGATGATTTTCCGAAATCCAGCCGCATCCGCGAGGGGCTGCGCCCGCTGCTGGGAAATTCAGTCTTCCTGACGAACGGTGAGGTTTGGAAACGGCAGCGCCGGATCATCGACCCGGCCTTTGAAGGCGGGCGTTTGAAAGACACTTACCCGGCTATGCGCGCCGCGGCGCATGCTTGTGTCGAACGTCTGCGGGCGCAGACAGGCACCGACGTCGAGTGCGAAGAGCTTACCAGCCATGCAGCGGCGGACGTTATATTCAGAACCCTGTTCTCGGTCCCGATCGAACATGACCTTGCCGCGCAGGTGTTTGAGAAGTTCAGATCCTATCAGCGGCAACAGCCTTTGTTGAATCTGGCGGCTTTTGTTCCCGTCCCCGCATGGGTTCCCCGCATGCACTCCCGCAAAACCCGCAGGAATGCCCGGGATATAAGGGCGTTGATCACGCGTCTGACTGCGGAACGAGCAGATATGATCGCAAAAGGAGAGGCACCGGACGATCTGGCCACCAAGATCATGACCACGCCGGACCCGGAAACCGGACACTGTTTCGACACGCAGGAGATGGTCGATCAGGTCGCCATCTTTTTTCTGGCCGGGCATGAAACCAGCGCGTCCGCTCTGGCCTGGGCGCTGTACCTCGTGGCTCTGTACCCCGACTGGCAGGACAAGCTTGCCGCCGAAGCGCAATGTCTGGACGAACCCGGTTTCGGCAGATTGTCCGATCTCCGGCTCAGCCGGGATGTGTTTCGTGAAACGCTACGCCTGTATCCACCGGTGCCGATGATGGTGCGCGAGGCCGCGTGCCCCGAGAACTTCAGGGGCAGGGCGGTGCGGCAAGGGTCGCAGGTCGTTATCAGCCCGTGGCACCTGCACCGTCAGGAGCGTCTGTGGGACCGGCCGGATGAATTCGACCCCACACGCTGGGGCACGGAAAACGGAAAGACCTGTCAGCGAACAGCTTATCTGCCCTTTTCCGCCGGCCCGCGCGTCTGCACGGGGGCCGGGTTCGCCATGGTCGAAGGGCCCTTGCTGCTGTCGACTCTGTTGAAGAACTTCAGGTTCAGCCTCGTCGAGGGGCGCCCCCCCGTTCCCGAGGCACATCTGACCGTCCGGTCCCGGAATGGAATTTGGTTGCACGTGGTTGAGCGCTAACAAACTACCATCACCCTGCGCCTTGCTGTATGCGATTTAAAGATGCGGAATCATTACTGAACGGGAAAATCTTATGTCCAAAGCAGAACAGCGCGAGCAGATGTCCAACGGCGCAGGATTTATTGCAGCACTGGATCAAAGCGGCGGGTCGACGCCCAAGGCGCTGGCGCTATACGGGGTTGAGGCCTCTGACTACAGCTCGGACGAAGAGATGTTCGGCGAAATCCAGAAGATGCGCGCCCGGATCATTCTGGCTGACGATTTCACCAAGGACAAAGTGATCGGCGCGATCCTGTTCGAACGGACGCTGGGTGAAGAGATTGACGGCCGCAAGGTCGCGGATTACCTGTGGTCGGTCAAGGGTATCGTGCCTTTTCTGAAGATCGACAAAGGGTTGGAGGAACAAGCGAACGGGGTTCAGATGATGAAACCGATCCCCGGTCTGGCCGACACGCTGTCAAAGGCAACGGGTATTTTCGGCACCAAAGAACGTTCAGTGATCCATGAAGCAAATGCCGAAGGCATCGCCGCTGTGGTTGCTCAGCAATTTGACGTCGCCAGAGAGGTCGTCGCCGCCGGTATGGTGCCGATCATCGAACCTGAAGTGAATATCAACTCTGCCACCAAGGCTGAGGCGGAAGACATCATGAAGGCCGATATCCTGAAAAACCTTGATAAGCTGGACGAGGGGCAGGAGGTCATGCTCAAGCTGACGATCCCCAGCAAGGCAAACCTGTTCGACGAACTGGCGGATCACCCGCGCGTTCTGCGCGTCGTGGCCTTGTCCGGCGGCTATTCGACCGAACAGGCCTGTGATCTGCTTGGTCAGAACGGCAAGATGATCGCGTCCTTTTCGCGGGCGCTGACCGAAGGTTTGTCCAAGCAGCAGTCGGAAGCCGAATTCAATGCCGCGCTGGGTGGCAATATCAACAAGATATTCAGCGCATCCGTCTGACGCGCATTATTCTGGTTTGGTGAAATCGCGGCGCAACTGCGCCGCTTTTTCACGCATCACGCAGCCCGTCGCATGATCGTTTACAAGCCCCATCGCCTGCATGAACGCAAATACCGTGGTTGGACCGACAAACTTCCAGCCGCGCTTTTTCAGGTCTTTCGACATGGCCACGGATTCTGCCGAGGTTGAAGCGGTCTGCGGGTCCGTCGGCGTTGCGGCTTCATAGCGCCAGACATAGGCGGCAAGTGACCCTTCGGCGGCAACAAGTTCTTGCGCACGGCGGGCATTGTTGATGACCGCTTCGATCTTGCCGCGATGCCGTACGATACCTTCGTTCTGAAGCAAACGCTCAACATCTGCGTCATCAAACCGGGCTACAGCATTGAAATCAAAATGCTTAAATGCAGCTCGGAAATTTTCGCGTTTGGCCAGAATCGTGCGCCAGCTTAGGCCGGACTGAAAACTTTCCAGGCATAGTTTTTCGAACAGACGCTGGTCATCAGCCACCGGGTAACCCCATTCCTGATCGTGGTAATCAAAGAACTCGGGTGCCGCCTGACACCAAGCGCAACGCTGTTTTCCATCCGGGCCGGGAACTGTTTGGTTCATATTGTACCCCTTTTGTTCTCACCCAACATAGGCGCAATTCGCCGCCCGGAGCAAGGCCCGTCGTTCAGGTGCGATACCAGTTCAGGGTAAATACGCGAATGGCCGAGGCAAGCCCGACATCCGGATCACGGTTGACGTCAATTTCAGCAGCCAGCGCATTGATAGGTATGTTTTTTTCTTTTGAGATTTCGCGAAAGGCCAGCCAGAACTCATCCTCCAGCGAAACCGAGGTTCGATGGCCTTTCAAGGTGAGGGAACGCTTGACCGGGCGGCCGCTCATTCGTCCAACTCATGGCTGTCCAAATCGCGGCGCTGTTTGTCCCGCTCGTGTCTGGTTGAGTCTTTCTCCGCCTTGCTCTGGCCAAATACAACCACATTGCGGTCTGCGCGGGCTTTCTTCTCGGCCCGGGCCTTTTCTTTCCGGTATTTGTTCAGGTTGACCACGGATTTCATAGGAACATCAGCCCTTGTCGTTGACCGGAGTGTACATGCACCAAACGGCTGCGTCAGAAAAAACTCCGCAGCAAGCCCGGCAGCATTGCCCGTCCTTCGCGGGTAATCGCATAGGCGACCGAGATGGGGCGCTGCGGTTCGGGCACTTCGCTTTCCCTTGGCTCCATCCAGCCGACATTGGACAGATGGGCCCAAAACCAGTCATTGGCCGACCCGCGGGCGGTCATCGCCACGGCATCCTCATCCGCAGTATTCGCAAGCATGGCCAACAGAACCGATTTGTCGCCTTGCGACAGATTACCGGCCAACTCCTTTAGCTGCGGACCCCATCCCTTGTCCTGCAGCGCGGCCTCGCTAAGGCCGCGCTGGGGTTCTGTGGGTTCGCTCATCGATCCTTGGGGCCGATCATGTGTTCGGGGCGAACGACCGCGTCAAAGGTTTCCTCATCAACAAAACCCAGTGCGATAGCCTCTTCCTTGAGGGTGGTGCCGTTCTTGTGGGCCGTCTTGGCCACTTTCGTTGCGTTGTCATAGCCGATGGTCGGTGCAAGCGCCGTCACCAGCATCAGCGATTCCTTCATCAGCTTGTCGATGCGCGGCTCATTGGCCTGAATGCCCAGCAGCATCCGTTCGGTAAAGCTGTCGGTGGCGTCGCCCAGAAGCTGAATGGATTGCAACAGGTTATAGGCCATCATCGGGTTGTAGACGTTCAACTGAAAGTGCCCCTGCGACCCGGCGAACTTGATCGCTGCGTCATTGCCCATCACATGGGCGGCCACCTGCGTCAGCGCTTCGGCCTGTGTCGGGTTCACCTTGCCCGGCATGATCGAAGAGCCGGGTTCATTTTCCGGCAGGATCAGCTCGCCCAGACCCGAGCGCGGACCAGACCCCAGCAGACGGATGTCGTTCGCGATCTTGTAACAAGACCCCGCAATGGTCGCCAATGCGCCGGACAGGAAGACCATTGCGTCATGGGCGGCCAGCGCTTCGAATTTGTTGGGGGCAGTGACGAAGGGCAGGCCGGTGATCTCGGCCATATTGGCAGCCACGGCCTCATCCCAGCCATCGTGGGTGTTCAGACCGGTGCCGACAGCGGTGCCGCCCTGCGCCAGTTCGTAAATGCCGGGCATCGAGGCTTTGACCCGGTCGATCCCCTGACGGATCTGATGCGCGTAACCGCCGAATTCCTGCTCCAGCGTCAGAGGGGTCGCGTCCTGCGTATGGGTGCGCCCGATCTTGATGATGCCTTCGAATTCCCTGGCCTTCTGCTCCAGCCCTGCCGCGAACTTCTCAAGCCCGGGCAGCAGCACGTCGCGCACGCTCATGGCGGTGGCAATGTGCATCGCGGTGGGGAAGGTGTCGTTTGACGACTGACCCATATTGCAGTGATCGTTGGGGTGTACCGGTTCTTTTGAACCGATCTCGCCGCCTAGGATCTCAATGGCGCGGTTGGCGATCACCTCGTTCGAGTTCATGTTCGACTGGGTGCCTGAACCGGTTTGCCACACGACCAGCGGAAAGTTGTCATCGAACTTACCCTCGAACACCTCACCCGCGGCCCGAATGATGGCGTCGGCAATCTCTGCGTCCAGCTTGCCGATGGCCTTGTTTTCCATCGCGCAGGCTTTTTTGATCACACCCAGCGCGCGCACAATGGCGACAGGCTGCTTTTCCCAGCCGATGGGAAAGTTCATGATCGAGCGCTGAGTCTGAGCCCCCCAATACTTGTCAGAGGGGACTTCCAACGGGCCAAAGCTGTCGGATTCGGTGCGGGTCTGTGACATCGGTAACTCCGTCGTGTATACAGTCGCATGCCGTTTACCCGTGACGACGCCATCGTGCAATCGGCCAGTTGCGCGCACCTTAAACACAAGGTTGCCAAAGGTATAGGCGCGATGGTACGTCATTTTTCTTGTTAAGGATGACAACAGCGCCATTGTGCGCACGGGCGGCTGGGCTACAATAAATGGATCACAACCCGGAGGCTAAGGTGGGCATTTTGAATCGGACTCGTCCCTTGAATTTCATTGCTTTTTCCCTGGGCGTCCTGTTTTGGACCGCGATTGCCAATCTTCCGGCGCACGCGGAGAACATCGAACCCTTTGTCGGCGATTACATCGGTTCGGCGAACGTGGTGGATGACGACGGCACCGAAACGCCCCGTGACATGAGCGTTTCGATCCATGAGACAAAGGGCGGCTTCAACGTCAGTTGGACGACGACAACCTACAAGCCGGATGGCCGGGTCAAAGAGCAGAAGTTTTCGATAGACTTCAAGGAATCCGAGCGTTCAGACGTGTATTCCGCTGCAATGAAACGTAACGTGTTCGGGCATGAGGTGCCGCTGGACCCGATGCAGGGCGAGCCGTTTGTGTGGGGCCGGATCGACGGCCAGACCCTGACCGTCTTTTCGCTGTTTATCAGTGAAAACGGCGATTACGAGCTGCAACAGTTCGATCGCACACTGGCAGAAGGCGGGCTGAACCTTGCCTTTTCAAGGTTTCGAAACGGCGTAAGGTCCCGTTCTGTCGAGACTTTCCTGGAAAAACAGTAAATCCGGCGCTATTTCCTGAAGCTGTCCAGCGACACGACCTCGGCATCGTGCTGGTCGGGTTCTTCTTCGACCTCAATTGCTTCCTCGACAAAGGATTCGATCTCTTCCTCGTCCTCGGGGCTTTCAAAGCGCAGTCCGAACTCAACCGAGGGGTCCACAAAGGTCTTGATCGCGGCATAGGGGATGTACAGCGGCTCTGGCGCGTCGCCGAAATTCAGGGTGATCGCAAAGCCCTTGTCACCGACTTCCAGGTTTTCGAACCAATGCTGCATGACAATGGTCATTTCTTCGGGATACCGCTCGCGCAGCCAGTCAGCCAGATCAACGCCGTCATGGCGAGTGTCAAAGGTAATGAAGAAGTGATGCGCCCCGGGCAGGCCGTGTTCGGAAACGCTGGTCAAAACAGTCTTGATGAGCCCGCGCATGGCGGTGTGCATCAGGTTCCCATAGTCGATGTCTTGCGACATGTGTCATCCTCAAAAGTGGTCGTTCTCAGCATAGGGTATTTCAACGGAAACGAAAGACCGCCAATGCGCAGATTGTTCAGAGAAAGTGAAGCCCGGTTCCGACCGCAGCGACGACAATCAGCGCCGTTGCCATGCCAAATTTATACTTGAAAATCAACACGCCAGCGAAAACTGTCAGGATCAGCGCTGTAGGATTCAAGCTCCACAACTCTGGCCATGGAATCGCAACCGGTCCCCAGGATCGCTCGGGGATGTTGCCGAAAAGAACATTCAGACCGAACCACACGGATAGGTTTAGAATCACACCCACGACAGCAGCCGTGATTCCATGCAGTGCGGCGGACAATCCGGGGCGCGCCGACAGTTGGTCCAGAAACGGGGCCGCAAGAAATATCCAAAGAAAACACGGGACAAATGTTGCCCATAGGGCGACGGCAGCCGCAGCAATCGCCAGCGACGCGCCACCATCAATCTGCCCAGCCAGCATCGCAACGAACTGGGTCACCAGTATCAACGGGCCCGGGGTTGTTTCCGCCAGACCCAGCGCGTCGATCATCTGATCTGTGCTGATCCATTGATACTTGTCCACGACGGTCTGGGTCATATAGGCCAAAACGGCGTAGGCTCCGCCAAAAGTAACAACCGCGAGGCGAGCGAAGAACCATCCCAGATCGCTCAACAGCTTCTGCCCGGTCAGGGTGAGCGTCAGCAAGGGCCCTAGCCACAGAACCAGCCAGAGCGCCCCGGTTCTGAGGGTGCCAGCCACGTTGGGGACAGGGGGGGCATCGCCGGTCTGCCGCTCTCCGTCGAAGGAAATATACCCCCACAGAGCGGCTGCAAGAATGATCAGGGGAAAGGGAAGGTTCAGGGCAAAGATGGCGATGAAGCCCAGCCCGGCAATCGCGCGGTGTTCGACATCGGTCAGCGCCTTGCGGGACAGGTTTCGCAACGCCTGCAGAACAATGACGATCACCGTGGCCTTGACCCCCAGAAAACCCGCCTGAATTGGGGGAAGGTCTCCGAAGGTGACATACAGCCCCACCAGAACCGCGATGACGATCGCGCCGGGCAACACAAACAACGTGCCGGCAATCAGTCCGCCTGTTACGCCACGCAGACGCCATCCGGCGTAAGTTGCCAGTTGCATCGCCTCGGGGCCGGGCAGCAGCATGCAGAGCGACAGCGCCCGCAGGTACGTCTGTTCATCCAGCCAGGGGCGCCTTTCGACCAGTTCCTGATGCATAAGCGATATCTGCGCCGCCGGTCCACCGAATGAAAGCAGCCCAATTCGCCCAAAGACCCGGATCAGATCTGCGATTGTGGGCGTCATGCCTTGCGGTCCGTTGGCCAGTCGTGGCGTTCCTCGAACCCGTCCCGCGCCCAGCGATACATCGCGTCATACACATGCAGGCCCGCCGCAAGGTTCTGATGATCGTCCCGATATTGCCGTGACAGTCCGACGGATACTGCCAGCAATCCCGCCGCCTCCGGTGCCAGATCATGACGGTTGGTGTCGGCCGCGCGGATGACGGTCGCCAAACGATCCAGCGCCGCTGTGTGCAACTCAAACTCATCCAGCATGGTATCAAATGTGCAGCGGTCCTGCCGATGTGACCAATAACTGCCTTCGATGTCGAACGGGGTGGCCCCGAAGGCCTGTGCGACGGCTTCGACTTCGGATGGGGCTACGAACAGAAAACGGGCGTTTGGGTCCACGAAACGGCGGATCAGCCACGGGCAGGCGATGCGGTCGATTTTTGGCCGGTGGCGGGTGACCCAGACGGTGCACCCATCCCTGCGCGCCGGAATGGCGGAGGCCGGAACGCGTGGCGCGTCGGCGCAGTCCCGCCAGCCATACATGCCGCCCTCCAGAAATTCTGCCTGACACCCCAGGCCACGCAGCCACGACACTGCACCCTGGCTGAGCTTCTTGCCTTTCTGGCAAATGATGACGGCCGGCCGGTCACCGATGATCGTTGCAAGCCCCTCGACATCCTGCGCCGGGTGCCGGACAGAGCCGGGGATCAGATAAGGGTCGGCCTCAAAATCCGGGTCCAGGCAGATGTCGAACAATACCGGGGCCTGAGGCGTTCCGATCAGACGCAATAGCTGTTTTGGGGTAATCGCATTTGGCGCGGGCATGGCATGTCTCCTGGCTCAATCGGATACATGCGAAACTTGGGCTTGCGCCTCACGGGGCGTTCGCAATTTTACCCCATGGCTCTTGCTTACGTGCAAGCGCCAGAGGGGTCAAGATTGCGCGACGGACCTGTCAGGCCCAGTCCAGCCGTTGCCCGGTCATGCAGACGGGCAGGGTATCCTGCGGAAACTGGCCAAGCTGTTCGAACAATGAAATAAAGTCAAACTGGTTATACGCCTCGACCATGCGGCCATCCCGGATGCGGGCCACGACGCTGCCTGTGGCCTGCAGCGGGGCGCCGTTATCCGCCCGCGTCGTTTTCAGATGAATGATCGCGGATACCCAGTCACCGTTTTCGATGATCTTGGGCAGTTCAACATGAATGTCGCCAAGAATGTGCCGGAACGCCATGACAAGATCGCGGAATTCATCCGCGCCAACCTGCATCTCGGGGATCAACCCTTCGGCCATCGTGTCGGGGGCAAAATACTGGTCGATGGCATCGGTATTCCCGTTTTCCCAGACTTCGGCATACCATTCCTTGAGTACATCTGCGTGTGACATCCCAGCTCTCCTTTTCCTGTCGGGCTGAGAATGAAACGAAAGGGTGAAAAAAGCCTGAACGTAAACAAGCGCAGGGGATTACAGCAGACATTTTGGATGAAAATGCAGGTTTCTGTTGCCAGGTACCTGCGAACCCCGCCTTACGCGGCTAGGCGCAAGGGCTTAAGTTTCGGTCTTGCTACTGCTTACGCAGCAACTGCAACCGGAGCACGATTGTCGTTTGCAATTGTACTGTTTTCGCCGGTAACGGTGGCAGACAGCCGAGACAAAGCTAACCCCTTTAGACGTTCGTCGATCCTATTTCGGCCCCAAAATCCTCAAACGAAGGATGGTTGGTGGAGCCGCCGGGTACCGCCCCCGGGTCCGATCCGCTTATTACGAGCGCGTTTATGTCCATAGTCCCGAAGGACATTACCTATATAGGTGAGCAGAGGCCGGGATGCAAACCGGGAATTTTCAGCCGTCGTTACATTGAAAACAAAAGCTTACGGGGCCCTGTTAATGTTCGCCAGAATAAGCCACAGCGCCAGCGCCAGCTCGATTCCTCCAAAGGTCAGCGCCTTGACCAAAGGCGGGTTGTCCAGAACCACGGAAACAAACCGTCCAAGTGCCGCGCCCGCATAGACGATCCCCAGAATGGCATAGGCCATCGGGTTGTTCAGATACAGAACCGCAGCACCCGTGACCACAAACAAACCCCCAACCGAAGCCCGCATTTCGCTAAGCCCCATGGTGCTGCTGGTCGGCGCCAAATCCAGTGAGGTCGCGGTCCAGGCCGGGGCCAGAAAGCCGAAAAGACCAAACCCGATGGTCAGAAGGGCCGCTATCACGTTCAATGCTGGGATCATCTGAACCTCATTATGCCGGTTTGCGCCGCTGCTGGGCCACATCCCGTGCCAGTTTGCGCGTGTAGCTTTCCAACTCAGCCAGCGTCGCGTCTACGCGGTCCGCGTCCCGGTCCTCAAGCGCGTCGGCGATCTGGTTGTGCAACAGGATGATCTCTTCGCGGGACCGGGCCGTAAAGGTGATCATGTTCATCAGCGGTTGCATCGCCTCAACTGCACCGGCCAGCTGGTACGACAGGACGGGGTTGCCGGCGCCGTCGACCAGTGCGCGATGAAAGGCAACGTCCGAGGCGCAGAACGCTTCGTCCGTCAGGCCCGGCTGGGCCTGCTTGAATATCTCCGCCCGCATTGTCGCCAGCTGATCTGCGGTTCTTCGTAGCGCCGAAAGCGGTGCACAGGCCCGTTCCAGTGCATATCGCGCCTCGCAGGCGGTATCGAAGCTGACCGCGTTCATCGATAACAGCAAAGTCGAGGTCGTGATCTGCTGACTATAGGCGTCCTCAAATCCCAGCCGGTTGACAAAGGCACCGCCGCTGGCTCCGCGCTGCGTGCGGATCAGCGACTGGGCCGCAAGGCGTTTGAGGGCTTCGCGCACCGTCGGGCGCGAGACTTTGAACTGTTCGGACAATTCCGCCTCGGACGGCAATCGTTCGTCCACGATCAGCTCGCCCGAGACAATCGCGTCGCGTATGGCCTGCGCTATCTGCGCGGACAGATCCGCTGGTTTCTGAGGGTCGATTTTCATTTTCCGAGCGTCACCGGATAATTTTTATTTGTCTGACATTTAAAAGTCTGACATTTGAAAAGCAAGAACTGAGTCGGGAGGAACAAGTGAGTCGCGCAGTTCTCCGCAATGGGTTGTGGCTGGGGTTCTATTTTCTGATCCTCTGGTCCTGGTGGATGATGTTCTCGATGAGCCGGGACATGGATCTGGACTGGATCGGCCGTCCCGGCCCGATGGGCGAAGCCATGCGCGCGATGGACCCCCGCATGGATATGTATATGCCAATGGCCGAATTCGGGCCGCTGTTCTGGATGTGGGCGATCATGATGGCGGCAATGATGCTGCCGACCCTCGTACCGACTCTGCGCAGCTATGACGACCTGATCCACAGCGCCAACGGCACCCGCGGCGGCTGGCTGGGCGTGCTGGCCGGGTATTTCATCGTCTGGGTCGGCTATGCCGCCCTGATCACCTGCGTTCAGCTTGTTTTGTTGTTCGGCGGGGTCATCGACATGCTGGGCATCGCAAAATCAGGCGCGCTGGCCGGTGGGCTGATGATCGCAGTGGGCGCATTTCAGTTCACCCGCGCGAAGGAGGTGTGCCATGGCGTCTGTCACGCGCCGATGACCTATTTTCTGGGGCATTGGAAGACCGGATTCACCGGCGGGCTGCGCATGGGTCTTGGCCTTGGCGCGTTCTGCGTCGGGTGCTGCTGGGGGTTCATGGCACTGGGCTTTGTCGGCGGCGTCATGAGCCTTTTGTGGATGGGTCTTGCGACCTTCTTCATGGTTCTGGAAAAACTTCCCCAGATCGGCCACGCGGTGACGCGGCCGCTGGGGTTCGCGCTTATGGCAGGAGGGCTCCTCCTGCTCATCTATCCCTTTGCTTACGGAGGATAAGCCTATGGCTAAGAACAGAAAACCCGAAGCTGACAGGCTGCCCATCAGTCAGCGTATCGACAGCCGTATGCCCAATCCCAAGCGGCGCGAGATGAGCCCTACGGACTGGGCTATCAAGGGGGAACTGATCCTCAACTGCTCATGCGACGTGTTCTGCCCCTGCGTTGTTTCGCTGGGGGCGCATCCGCCGACCGAGGGGCATTGCCACGCGTGGATGGGCGTCATCATCGATGAAGGCAATTACGAGGGCGAGGATTTGTCAGGTCTCAATGTCGGCTTGCTGGTCGATATTCCGGGGCGCATGGGCGAAGGGCAGTGGAAGGTTGCCGCCTATGTCGACGAGCGCGCCAGTGGCAAGGCTTATAACGGCCTGTTGCAGATTTTCAGCGGTCAGGCCGGCGGCACGACGGGGCTGTTTACCATGCTGGTCAGTGAGATCATCGGCGCCGAGCGGGCCCCGGTCGAGATTGAGCGCGACGGCAACAAGCGCCGCATCATGATCGGCCGCAAGATTCAAGGTGAGATCGAAATGCTGGCAGGAAAGGACCCCGAGCATCCGGTCATGGTGTCCAACTCGAAATACTGGATGGGGCCCGACATCATCGTTGCGCGCGGCACCAAATCCAGGGTACGCGACTATGGGCGGGTTTGGGACTTCGGTGGCAAGTCCGCCGAAATCTGCCCCATCGACTGGCACGGGCCAAAGTGATGATCACCGGCGCCTACGCGCGGGAAATGGCGCGATACAACCGGTGGCAAAACAGCCAGTTGACCGAATTTCTTCAGGACCTGTCGCCCGAGGAACTGGCGCGAGAGCGTGGCGCGTTTTTTGGCTCGATCATGGGCACTGCAAATCACTTGCTGTGGGGCAACTGGATCTGGATTTCTCGGTTCGACAAGGGTGAAGGCCCCGGTGGCGGCATTCCCGAAAGTGTTTCGCTCTGCGATACTCTGGCCGCCTGGGTGCCGCTTTGCGAATCCGTGGACGCGCGAATTCAGACCTGGGCCGGGACTTTGGGTGAGGAACCGCTGACCGGGTCGTTCACGTGGTTTTCGGCGGCAAAAGAGGCTGGTGTGACGCTGCCATATGCGCGCTGCGTGATTCACATGTTCAATCATCAGACCCATCATCGGGGGCAGCTGCACCAGATGCTGACCGAAACCGGGTCGGCGGCACCTGTCAGTGACCTGGTGTTTATGCCGCAGGAGGTTTGAATGCCCCAGATATCACTGTCTCGCCGCCTGCGCAGAACACCCTTTTCCGATGGTGTCGAAGCGGCGGGTGTCAAGGCTTATACGGTGTACAACCGGATGCTGCTGCCGACGGTCTTTGAAAGCGTCGAGGCCGATTACCGGCATCTCAAGACCCATGTTCAGGTCTGGGACGTATCCTGCGAACGTCAGGTCGAACTGCGCGGGCCCGACGCGACCCGCCTGATGCAGATGCTGACCCCTCGGGACCTGCGGGGCATGTTGCCGGGGCAATGCTATTACGTTCCCATCGTCGATGAGACCGGCGGCATGCTGAACGATCCGGTCGCGGTCAAGCTGGCGGAAGACCGATGGTGGATTTCCATCGCAGACAGCGATCTGCTGCTGTGGGTCAAGGGGATAGCGAACGGCTATCGGCTGGATGTCGTGGTTTACGAACCAGATGTGTCGCCGCTGGCCGTTCAGGGGCCGAAAGCGGATGACCTGATGGCGCGCGTTTTCGGGGACCGAGTGCGCGATATCCGGTTCTTCAAATTCGACATGTTCCAGTTCGAGGGTCGCGATCTGGCGGTGGCCCGCTCGGGCTATTCCAAACAGGGCGGGTTCGAGATCTATGTCGATGGATCGGATGTCGGCATGCCGCTGTGGAACGCGTTGTTTGCGGCGGGGCGTGATCTTTCGGTGCGCGCCGGCTGCCCCAATCTGATTGAACGGATCGAGGGCGGGCTGTTGTCCTACGGCAATGACATGACCGAAGACAACACGCCGCATGAATGTGGTCTGGGCAAGTTCTGCAATACCCACACCGCGATTGGTTGCATAGGCAGGGATGCCCTGTTGCGCGTGGCCAAGGAAGGTCCGGTGCAGCAGATTCGCCCGATGGAAATAGGAGGAGACGCCGTACCCGCCTGTGACCGGCCGTGGCCGATCTTTGCCGGGGGCAAGCGCGTGGGGCAGGTGACCTCGGCCGCGTGGTCTCCGGATTTTTCGACCAACGTGTCGATCGGGATGCTGCGGCTAAGCCATTGGGACGCCGGAACGGAAGTCGAGGTTGAAACCCCCGACGGCATGCGGCGCGCAAAAATACGTCCGCAGTTCTGGACTTGAACGGGGAAGGGCACGCGGCCGCCGTCGCAGCGCGACTTCCCCGGAATATTTTGAGCCAGGTGAAGAGCGGGCCTGGCATTTTGGAAACGAAAGGAAATCGGATGTTCAACGCATTGGTGATGGAAAAGAACGAGGAAACCGGTTTGGCCAGCGGCGCGGTTAAGGGACTGTCGCTTGAGGATTTGCCACAGGGCGACGTCACCGTGGCGGTTGAGTATTCCACGGTGAACTACAAGGACGGTTTGTGCATGTCCGCCAAGGGCGGCGGGCTGGTGCGCAGTTACCCCCATGTCCCCGGCATCGACTACGCCGGAACGGTCGAGGCTTCGAACGATGACCGTTACAAGCCGGGCGACAAGGTGGTCCTGACGGGTTGGCGCGTGGGCGAGGCGCATTGGGGCGGCTATTCCCAGAAAGCCAACGCGCTGGCCGATTGGCTGGTGCCCTTGCCCGACGGGCTGGATACACGTCAGGCCATGGCCGTGGGCACCGCCGGGTTCACCGCCATGCTGGCCGTCATGGCGCTGGAGGATCACGGGCTGAAGCCCGGTCATGGGCCGGTGCTGGTGACCGGGGCCGCCGGTGGCGTAGGTTCGGTCGCAACCGCGATCCTGGCCAATCTGGGATATGAGGTTGCCGCGGTGACAGGGCGACCGGAAACCGCCGACTACCTGACCTCATTGGGTGCGACGACCATCGTGCCACGAGAGGAACTGAACGAAACCACGAAACGCCCGCTGGAAAGCGAAACCTGGTCCGGCTGCGTGGATGCCGTGGGCGGCGAGATGCTGGCCCGGGTACTTGGCCAGATGAAATACGGCGCGTCGGTCGCAGCTTTGGGTCTGGCAGGTGGCGCGGCGCTGCCTGCGACGGTCATTCCGTTCCTGCTGCGCGGCGTCAACCTTCTGGGGATCGACAGCGTGATGCAGCCCTATGACAACCGCGTACGGGCGTGGCAGCGCATTGCCACGGACCTGCCGATGGAAAAGCTGGAAGCGATGGTTCATCCGGCCAGCCTGGCGGATCTGCCACAATTGGGCGCGGATATTCTGAACGGCCAGGTCAAGGGACGCGTGGTTGTCGACGTAAACGCTTGATCTGCGAAAATTTCCGGGGACCGGCCGGCTTGCAGGTCGGCCGGTTCACCTGTCTTGGAAAGTTCCAGAAAATGCCGGAAACTCCTCTGGTCAATGGCGCAATTCCGCATCATCATTGCTATACATCCCAAATGGGATGGCGTAAGAGCCATCCGAATAGCACCTGACGACGGGGAGTGAGCAGTATGTCTGACGATTTTGAACTGGATACCGATGATCTGAAACGCCGCATGGACGGCGCCATGTCCAACCTCAGAACCGAATTTGCCTCGCTTCGGACCGGGCGTGCCTCGGCCTCGATGCTTGAGCCTGTCATGGTGGACGCCTACGGTTCGATGACCCCGATCAACCAGGTGGGAACGGTCAACGTGCCCGAACCGCGTATGGTTACGGTCAATGTCTGGGACAAGGGTCTGGTCGGCAAGGTCGAAAAGGCGATCCGGGAAAGCGGGCTGGGGATCAACCCGCAACTGAACGGCACGATTATCATGCTGCCGATCCCTGAACTGAACGAAGAACGCCGCCGCGAGCTGGGTAAGGTTGCCGGTCAGTATGCCGAACACGCCCGCGTCTCGATCCGCAACGTGCGCCGGGACGGGATGGACCAGATCAAAAAAGCCAAGGCAGACGGGATGTCCGAGGATGATCAGAAGTTCTGGGAAAACGAAGTTCAGGACTTGACGGACGAGATGATCAAATCCGTGGACGCCGCGCTTGAGACCAAGCAAGCCGAGATTATGCAGGTCTGAGATCAGCACATGCTCAACGCCCCACATACCGTGCCCGCAGGGCCGCGCCATGTCGCAATCATTATGGACGGAAACGGACGTTGGGCGCAGGCGCGCGGCAGGCCGCGGCTGTTCGGACATCAGGCCGGCGCCCGCCGCGTGCGCGAGGTGGTCGAAGCCTGCCCGGGGCTGGGCGTCAAATACCTGACGGTTTTTGCGTTTTCGACCGAGAACTGGAAGCGGACCCAGGCCGAAGTCGCAGGCCTCATGAGCCTGTTCAGGCGATATATCATCAAGGAAACCCGGACGCTGAAGGAAAACGGCATTCGGGTCCGGTTCATCGGCGACCGGGTGCGGCTGGACGCCAAACTGACCGGCTTGATGGATGCGCTGGAAGAGGAAACCAAGGACAACGATCTTGTTCACCTGACGATCGCGCTGAACTATGGCGGTCGGGATGAGGTTGCGCGGGCGACCAAGCGGCTGGCGCGGGACGTGGCCGACGGGCGTTTGCACCCGGAAGACGTGGATGAAGAAACCCTGCCCAAGTATCTGGACACGCGTGTTCTTCCGGATCCAGACCTTGTGATACGAACCAGTGGCGAGGCCAGGATTTCCAACTTTCTTCTGTGGCAGTCGGCTTATTCGGAATATGAGTTCATCGATACCCTCTGGCCCGATTTCACGGCGGCCGAGTTTGAACGGCTGTGCCGAAATTTCGGAACCCGCGAGCGACGCTACGGAGCGGTTCCGGCATGAGCGACGGCCGATGGTCTGACCTGACGGCCCGCGTCCTGTCAGCAGCCGTTCTGATCGCCATCGGCTCGGTCGAGGTCTGGTTGGGCGGGCTGTGGTTCGAAACCTTTATCGGAATTGCCTGCGGATTGATGACCTGGGAACTGGTGCGCATGGTCGACCCGGACCGGAGCGGCGTGGCGATACAACTGGGCATACTGACCGGCGTGGCCGTTATCCTCAGCTATCACGTGCCGCCGCTGTACAAACTACCATTGTTGTTGGCACCCGCACTGGTCGGGGCAGGGCAGGTCAAACGGTCCCGCGGCACCTATGCGCTGTTTGCCATCTGGATTGCCGCCGCGGGGCTGGGCTTTATCTCGATCCGTGAGAATATGGGTTTTGGCTGGATGGTCTGGCTGATCATGGTGGTCGTCGCCACCGATGTCGCCGGGTATTTTGTGGGCAAAACCGTTGGCGGCCCTAAGTTCTGGCCAAAGGTCAGCCCAAAGAAAACGTGGTCGGGAACCGCTGGCGGCTGGGCTGCCGCAGCGGTTGTGGGTGTCATTTTTGCCGTTCACGCAGGGTTCGGGATCATGTTTGTCGTGGTATCGGTGCTGGCGTCGATGGCCAGTCAGGCCGGCGACATCATAGAAAGCGCGACCAAGCGGAAATTTGGCGTCAAAGACAGCTCGAACCTGATACCCGGGCACGGCGGCTTTCTGGATCGCTTCGACGGCATGATGGGGGCGGCGCTATTTGTTCTGATCGCAGGTCTGATTTACTCCCCCGGGGCCATGTAATGCGCAAAGTTTCGATTTTTGGTGCAACCGGCTCGATCGGACAGAACACTATTGATCTGATCGACCGCAACCCGTCTGCCTATGAAGTGGTGGCGCTGACCGGTGGGTCAAACATCGAAAAGCTGGCCGAGGATGCCCGCAGGCTCGGCGCGGAGCTGGCCGTAACGGCGCATGAAGACCGGCTGCAAGACCTTCGCGACGCGCTGGCGGGCAGTGGTGTTGAGGTCGCCGCAGGGCAGGCCGCGTTGGCCGAGGCCGCGGCACGGCCGGCGGATTGGGTCATGTCGGCCATTGTCGGCGCGGCGGGGCTTCCGCCCGGGATTGAGGCCTTGAAACAGGGCGCGACACTGGCGCTGGCGAATAAAGAGACGCTGGTTTGCGCCGGTGCGCTGGTTCTTGAAACGGCTCGTGCGCATGATGCCCGGTTGCTGCCGGTGGACAGCGAACACTCGGCCGTGTTTCAGGCGCTGATCGGCGAAGAAATGAACACGGTCGAACGCATCATCATTACCGCCAGCGGAGGCGCTTTCCGGGACTGGCCGCTGAACGACCTGGCCTGCGCAACAGTAGAGCAGGCGTCCAGTCATCCAAACTGGAATATGGGGCAGCGGATCACGATAGACAGCGCGTCCATGTTCAACAAGGCCCTTGAGCTGATTGAGACCAAAGAGTTTTTTGGCGTTCACCCGGGGCAGATCGAAGTGCTGGTGCACCCTGAATCCATCATCCATTCCATGGTTGGCTTCAATGATGGCGCCGTGATGGCCCATATGGGGGCACCGGACATGCGCCACGCCATCGGTTACGCGCTGCATTGGCCGCAGCGCCAAAAGCTGCCAGTCGAACGGCTGGACCTTGCGAAGCTGGGTCAGCTACGCTTTCACGCGCCCGACGAAGCCCGCTATCCGGCGCTACGGCTGGCCCGCAATGTGATGGAGCGTGGAGGTCAGGCAGGTGCGGTGTTCAACGCGGCCAAGGAACGGGCGCTGGATCACTTTATCGCGCGTCGGATCGGCTTTCTTCAGATGGCCGATATTGTCGAGGCTGTTTTGGACCGGTTCGAAGCCTCCGACAGCCTTATTGATGCCCCTTTGACTCTTGATAACGTGCTGCAAACGGACCATCTGGCACGTAAGTGGGCGGATGACGCTGTAATCCAAAAAGCAGGATAGAAACTTGGACGTACTCTCTCTGATCCCCCAATTCGGCAACCTGCTTTATACGATTGTGGCCTTTGTGATTGCACTTTCGGTAATTGTGGCGGTGCATGAATACGGCCATTACATCGTCGGGCGCTGGTCCGGCATCCATGCCGAGGTGTTTTCCATCGGGTTTGGGCCGGTTCTGTGGAGCCGTGTCGACAAGCGTGGCACCAGATGGCAGGTCGCCGCGTTGCCCTTTGGCGGTTACGTCAAATTCATGGGGGACGCGAATGCGGCCTCGGGCAAAGACGAAGAGGCCATGGAAGAAATCGCCGAGCTCAGCCCGGCGGAATTGCGAAAAACCATGCACGGCGCGCCGCTATGGGCGCGGACGGCAACGGTGGCGGCTGGCCCGGCCTTCAACTTCGTCATGTCCATTCTGGTCTTTGGGCTGATCTTCTTTTCTCAGGGCGTGACGCGCGAGCCATTGACGGTCGGAAAGCTCTATCCGCTGCCTGGCACCGTGCAAGAACTTAAGGATGGGGACGAGATTGTTGCCATTGCTGGAATACCGTTACCGGATTTCGATCAGGACGGGGCGTTCAGCGATTTCACCGACTCACTGCCGCGGCAACCGGAACTTAGTTACACGGTGGTGCGCGATGAGCAGACGTTGGATGTTACCGGTCCCTGGTTGTACCCACCTCTGATCCAGCAAGTCGCACCACGCAGCGCGGCCATGGACATTGATCTGCAGCAGGGCGACGTCATTACTGCGATCAACGGCGACCCGATTTTTGCTTTTGACCAGCTCAAGGAATATGTCGAAGGGTCCGACGGCCGGGTTCTGTTGCTGAACGTCTGGCGCGACGGGGCAGATCTGGAGTTTGCGCTGGCACCGCGTCGAACGGACGAGCCGCAACCGGATGGCGGTTTCGTGACCCATTGGCGCATCGGGATTGTCGGGGGCATGTTGCTGGAACCGGCAACCGAACCCGCCGGTATTCTGGACTCGCTTTCCGGCGGTGTCCGGCAGACCATGCGCATCATAGATGGGTCGCTTTCGGGCATCTGGCATATGGTGACTGGCGCGATCAGTACCTGCAATATGTCGGGACCAATCGGCATTGCCGAGACGTCCGGTGCCATGGCCAGCCAGGGGGCGCAGAGCTTTATCTTCTTCATTGCGGTTCTGTCCACCGCGGTTGGATTGCTGAACCTCTTTCCGATCCCGGCACTGGATGGCGGACATCTGGTTTTCTACGCGTATGAAGCCATCGCGGGCAAACCGCCCAGTGATGGCGCGCTCCGAATTTTGATGGGGGTCGGGGTGTCGTTGATTCTGGGGCTGATGATCTTCTCGGTCTCCAACGATCTGTTCTGCTGATTGTGGCAGACTCTGCACGAGGATGCCGCAATTATGCCTCAATTCACGCGTAGTTTTGCTCGCGAAAATTGAACCCCGTCAGAGGCTGCGATGACCAAGACACTGCGAAAATCATACCAAAGCTTCAGCTTTCTGTTTGCGCTGAACTGGGATTGGTTGCTGTTTTTCGGCGCGACCGCACTGGCAATGGGCGGCTGGACCTACCTTATCAATATGTGATTCTCTGCCTGTTGGGAAAACCACAGCTGGCGGCCCTCTGGGCCGCTTTGTGTTTTGGTCTTTTGACAAGGTTAAGTATTCTCGCTACTCAGCAATAAAGTCCAAAAATATTGGGTAGTGAAAAAATGACTGACAGGCGGAACGCGGGCACATCCTGCGGGGGGCAAAAGCCGAAAAACAAGATTTTGTGGCAAACACTAGCGTTATTTTTCCTTATTGCAGTCGTGAGTTTAGTGCCCGCGCCCAAGGCGGCATGGGCCCAGCCATTCACGATCAATTCCTTCGAGGTCGAAGGCAACCGGCGCATCGAAAGCTCGACAATTATTGCGCGAACCGGGATCGAACCGGGCCAGACAGTTACCGCCGGCCAGTTGAACGATGCCTTTCAGCGTTTGCTTGACAGTGGTGTTTTTGAGACAGTTGAACTGACGCCGCGCGGCAGCACTTTGCTGATCGAAGTTCAGGAATACCCCACGATCAACCAGATCAGCGTCGAGGGAAACCGCCGGGTCAAGGACGATGTTCTGCTTGAGGCGATCACGTCTCAGCCGCGGCGGGTCTTTACGCCTCAGGTTGCGGAAACCGACGCCGACCTGATTGCCCAGATCTACTCGTCACAGGGGCGCGTTTCGGCCACCGTTATCCCGCGCATCATCCGCCGCAGCGACAACCGTGTGGATCTGGTATTCGAGATTGCCGAAGGGACGACGATCGAAGTTGAACGCGTCAGCTTTGTTGGCAACCGGGCTTATTCCGACCGCCGTTTGCGTCGCGTCCTGGAAACCAAACAGGCAAATATCCTGCGTACTTTCCTGCGCGGCGATACCTTTATTGCTGACCGCATCGAATTCGACAAACAGGTGATCCGCGACTTCTACCTGTCCCGTGGCTACGTGGATTTCCGCGTCAACAGCGCCAATGTCGAATTCACCCGTGAGCGGGACGCCTTTTTCCTGGTGATGAACATCACCGAGGGACAGAAATTCTCATTTGGCCAAATCTCGACGGTCAGTGAAATCCCCGGAGTGGACCCGGCTGAATATCAGGCCGCGCTGAAGGTCAGGCCCGGTGTTACCTATTCTCCGTCAGTGATCGAAAACTCGATTGCGCGACTGGAGCGTCTGGGTATCAAGCAGGGCGTCGATTTCTTGCGGGTTGAACCACGTGTCACCCGCAACCCGCGTGAATTGACGCTGGATGTCCAGTTTGTTCTGACCAGAGGTCCGCGGATCTTTGTGGAACGGATCGACATCGAAGGAAACACCACAACGCTGGATCGCGTGATCCGCCGCCAGTTCGACACCGTCGAAGGTGACCCGTTCAACCCGCGTGAGATCCGGCAGGCCGCTGAACGCATCCGCGCGCTTGGGTTCTTCTCGATGGCGGATGTCGAGCCGCGTGAAGGGTCTTCGCCAAGCCAGGTGATTGTTGACGTTGACGTGGAAGAACAGCCGACCGGCTCGCTGAGCCTTGGCGGCAGTTACTCGGTCTCGGATGGTTTCGGTATTGCGATTGGCCTCAGTGAATCGAACTTCCTGGGCCGCGGGCAAACGGTTGGGCTCAACCTGTCTACCGCGCAGGATTCCGAGCAATATACCCTGAACTTTACCGAACCATACCTGCTGGGCCGCAGATTGCGCTTTGACGTAGGTCTGGGTCTGGCTTCGACCAACTCCAGCTTTGCCAGCTATGACACCGAAACTCTGTTTTTCCGGCCACAGCTGAGCTACGCAATCGGCGAATTGTCCTCGCTGCGTCTGCGTTATGGCTGGGACCGCAGTGAAATGACTCAGCAGGATGACGAAGTCAACGGCGCAGTCATTTCTTCGGAAATTGCGCAGGGCAAGCGGACAACCAGCTCGTTGGGCGTGTCTTACGTATATGACAGCCGTCTGGGCGGGCTGAACCCCAACGCTGGTGTTCTGTTTGAGATCGGAGTCGATGCAGCCGGTCTCGGCGGCGACAACGAATTCTACAAAACCACGGCACGCGGCATCGCACAAACCAGAGTGCTGAGCGAAGAAGTTGTTCTGCGCGCCACACTGGAAATGGGTGCATTGCATTGGAGGGGCAACGATTTCAGTCGCACCCTCGACCGCTTTGTCCTTGGCCCGAACGTGTTCCGTGGTTTCGAACCCGCAGGTCTGGGTCCGCGCGATCTGTCCAACGGGCAGGACGATGCGATCGGCGGCAACTACTACTGGGTCGCCCGCTTCGAATCCGATTTCCCGCTGGGTTTGCCCGAGGAACTGGGCCTGCGGGGCGGCGTGTTCTATGATGTCGGCAACCTTTACAATATCGACGACGTGAACACGACCGGTGCAAATATCGTAGGCGCTGACGGTTCGATCCGCCACGTCATCGGTGTATCGGTTCTGTGGGAAACACCTTTTGGCCCGCTGCGCTTCAACTTCTCGCAAGCGTTGAAGAAAGAGGATTTCGACAAGGAACAGAATTTCGACCTGACCGTTCAGGCGCGGTTCTGAGTCTGAATGTTGTCGCAATCGATAATGAAAATGCAGGGCCCGTTACGGGCCCTGTGCGTTTTGGCCCTTCTGGTTGTTTCCGGTACAGCGGTGGCGCAGCAGTTGGGCGTGCCTCAGGCCGATGTGCTGACGGTTTCCAGCGATCGCCTGTTTGCCGAATCCAAATTCGGTCAACGCGTCCTGCGCGAGATTGAGGCCGAGGGAACCCTGCTGGCCGAGGAAAACGAGCGGATCGTGGCCGAGTTGAGCCGGGAAGAAAAAGACCTGACGGAAAAACGAGCGGGCATGCAGGCCGAGGCGTTTCGCCCCCTGGCTGAAGCCTTTGACCGGAAAGTTCAGTCACATCGGGAAGGGCAGCGCGCGAAGCTGGATGCCCTCGCGCGCCGCAGCGAAGAGGCGCAACAGACGTTTGTTGAGCTGGTTCAGCCGATACTGATCGACCTGCTGCGCGAATCCGGAGCATCCGTCATCATTGAACGATCCAGCGTTTTTCTGAGCTCGGACCGTACCGATATTACCGAAGCTGCAATCAACCGGATCGACGCTGTGATCGGTGATGGCAGTTCGCTTGAGAACGGTTCCCGCGAATAGGTTTGCTTGCCCTTGGGGCGCTGTATTGCTAACCACGCGGCAAGTGGAAATCCAGAACGGGACAACAACATCATGAGCACGGAAACCAAGAGCGCCGACATTCAGCTGATCCAGCGGATATTGCCTCATCGCTATCCGTTTCTGCTGGTCGACAAAGTGGTGGAAATCTCGGGTTATCAATCTGCGGTCGGTATCAAGAACGTCACGATGAACGAACCGCATTTTCAGGGCCATTTCCCGGGCACTCCGATCATGCCGGGCGTGACAATCGTCGAGGCGATGGCGCAGACGGCCGGTGTCATGCTGGGCGTCGGTATGGACGTGATCGACAGCGAGTTGCTGATCTATTTCATGAATATCGACAAGTGCAAATTCCGCCGCAAGGTGGTTCCGGGCGACGTTCTGGAAATGCATGTTGAAACCGTGCGTGGCAAGAAGGGCGGCAAGATCTTCAAGTTCAGCGGTCGCGCGACCGTTGAGGGCGAAGTTGCAGCCGAGGCCGAATTCTCGGCCTATGTCGACTGGGACATGGAAAAAACGACATGAGCGGCATCCACCCAAGCGCAATCATAGAAGACGGTGCGCAAATCGGTGACGGCTGCGTGATCGGGCCGTTTTGCTATGTCGGTGCAAAGGTAAAGCTCGGCGCGCGGGTTGAGCTGAAGTCTCATGTGGTGGTGACCGGTGATACATCGATCGGCGATGAGACCGTTGTTTTCAATTTTTCCGTGATCGGTGAGATCCCGCAGGACCTGAAGTTCGGTGGCGAGGATACCCGGCTGGAGATCGGCAAACGCAACCGCATTCGCGAGCATGTCACCGTGAATACGGGCACCGAAGGCGGCGGCGGGGTTACGCGCATTGGCGATGATTGCCTGTTGATGGCCGGGGTGCATGTGGCCCATGACGTTCAGATCGGCGACCGGGTGATCATGGTGAACCATGCCGGTGCCGCAGGGCATTGCATTATCGAGGACGACGTTATCGTCGGTGGCATTTCCGGCTTGCACCAATGGGTGCGCGTCGGTCGCGGCGCGATTATTGGCGCTCTGACAATGGTTGCCAATGATGTGATCCCCTATGGTCTGGTTCAGGCGCCGCGTGGCGAGTTGGACGGTCTCAATCTGGTTGGGCTAAAGCGCAAGGGTGTGTCCCGCGAAGATATCTCGGCCCTGCGGGCCGCGTTCCGCGAACTCTCGACCGGCGACGGCACGTTTATGGAGCGGGCGCATCGTGTGGGCGAGGAGAACGAAAGCGAATATGTCCAGCGGATTGTCGATTTCGTGACCGGGCACTCGGACCGTTCTTTCCTGACACCGGGGAAGTGATCCGATGCTGGCCCTGATTGCTGGAACGGGCGCGTTGCCGAATGAGGTGGTGAAAAGCCTGGCGGAACGCCCGGTTGTCTGCGCCATGGAAGGGTTTGTGCCCGACGATCTGACGGCGGATATCGTGTTTCCGCTGGAACAGCTTGGCAGTTTCATTGCTGACATTCAGGGCCGCGGCGTTACCGAGATTTGTCTAGCGGGTGCGGTCCGGCGCCCGAACATTGATCCGTCGCGGATCGACGCGGAGACGATGCCTCTGGTCCCGGTTTTGCAGCAGGCCATTCTGTCCGGGGATGACGGAGCCCTGCGGGCGGTGATCGGCATTTTTGAAACGGCCGGGCTGTCCGTTCGCGCGGCACATGAGATTGCGCCGGGTCTGCTGCCGCGACTGGGTTGCCTGACAGAGGCGCAGCCCTCCGAGGTGGATCTGGCCGACGCGGACAGGGCGGCCGGAATTCTGCGCGCCATGGGCGCTGCCGATATCGGGCAGGCCTGCGCCGTATCCAAAAAGCAGGCGCTGGCGGTTGAGGGGATATTCGGCACCGACTGGATGCTGCAATCATTGACCCAGCGACCGGATGCGGGCGGTGGTGTTTTGTTCAAAGCCCCCAAGCCGGATCAGGATCGGCGCGTGGATTTGCCGACCATTGGCCCCGGCACCGTGTCCGGTGCAGTTGCCGCCGGACTATCCGGCATCGTGATTGAAAAAGGCGGGGTGATCGTGCTGGAACAACACCGCGTCATCAAAGAGTGCAACCGTCTGGGCCTGTTCTTCTACGTGCGTGAGCGGGCTGTCTGATGCGCGTCTTTCTGGTCGCCGGTGAACCTTCGGGCGACCGTCTGGGCGGCGCGTTGATGGAAGGGCTGCGCAGCCTCGTGCCAGAGATCGAATTCGACGGGGTCGGCGGACCGCTGATGCAGGCGCAGGGTCTGGACAGCCGCTTTCCGATGGCCGAGCTGTCGGTGATGGGTCTGGTTGAGGTCCTGCCGAAATTCTTTCACCTGAAACGCCGGATCGCCGAAACGGCGCAGGCGGTTCTGGACACGAAGCCCGACGTTCTGATCACCATCGACAGCCCTGATTTCTCGCTGCGTGTTGCCCGGCTGGTGAAGGCGAAAAGCGCGATCAGAACCGTGCATTATGTCGCCCCCAGCGTGTGGGCCTGGCGCCCGGGTCGTGCCGACAAGATGGCCAAGGTCATTGACCACGTGCTGGCGCTGCTGCCGTTTGAGCCGCCCTATATGGAACGCGCCGGGATGGAGTGCGATTTTGTCGGCCATCCCGTGGCAAGCGAACCAGTGGCGACGGAACAGGATATCGCGGAATTCCGGGCCGCATACGATCTTGGCGATTGTCCGGTCGTGCTGGCGCTGCCGGGCTCGCGCGGTGGCGAGATTGAACGGCTTGCGCCTGTGTTCGGTGAAGCGCTGAGCCTTTACCTTAAAGATCGGCCGGACGCGCGCGTGGTTGTGCCGACGGTCGCGCATATGGTGGATGCCGTGGCAGAGCATGTTCGCGGATGGCCGGGGGACGCCGTGGTGGTGGACCCGCGCGACATGCCTTCCGATCAGGCAGTCCGGCAAAAACGCGCGGCCTTTGCAACAGCTGATCTGGCGTTGGCAGCATCGGGTACGGTGTCACTGGAACTGGCCGCGCAAGCCACACCGATGGTTATCGCCTACAAGCTCAGCTGGTTGACCCAGAAAATGGCCGAGCGGATGGTCAAGCTGGATACGGTCACTCTGGTCAATCTGGTGTCCGAAACCCGTACCGTGCCTGAATGCCTGCTGAACGAGTGCCGGCCCGAAGTCATCGCAGCAGCACTGAGTCAGGTGTCAGACGCGCCCACCGCGCAGCAGGACGCCATGACGGTGACAATGGAACGGTTGGGACGCGGCGGCGAAGCGCCCGGCCTGCGGGCGGCCCGCGCAGTGCTGGCCCGGATGGGTACCTGATGCTGGATCAGGTCGTCTTTGGTCTGTCGGCCTTTATGGCTCAGGTCATGACCAACCTGGACAACCTGGCTGCCTTGCTGGCTTTGATGATGGTTTCGGGGGCGAAACGGTCGGTACTTGGGTTCCTGCTGGCGCAGTTCCTGATAATCGCGGCTTCGCTTCTTCTGGCACTGGGCGTGGACGATGTCGTGCCGCAATGGGCTGGATATCTGGGACTTATCCCTCTGGCGCTTGGCGTCCTTTCGCTGGTCAGGCGTCATCGTGGCAACGATACTGAAACGGACCCAAACCTTGAAGCCGGCGCTTCGGTGTTTGTGCTGACGCTGCTGTTCGTCAGCTTGTCGATGGATACATTCGCGGTGCTTGCGCCGCTGCTGGCGGATTCGGCTCCCGAATATCGAACCGCAGGCGTTGCCGGGGCGGTGCTGGCCGCGATCAGCCTCGCCGCGGTTGCCATGTTCGGGTCCAGAGCACCGTTCATGAGTGGCGCTCTGGCTCGTCGGCTTGAACGGCTTGTACCTTACGTGATGATCTGCGCCGGGCTCTATATCCTCAGCAATTCCTGGACCGACGCGATTTAATAGCCGCGCCAGATCCAGCCGCCGCCGAAGATGCGGCTGCCTTCGGACGCATAGAACACGCAGGCCTGACCGGGTGAGACGCCTTCTTCCGGCGTCAGCAATTCGACCTCGGCGGTGGTGCCAGACAGCGGTCGTATGATCGCCTCGCGCGGGGGGCGGGTCGAGCGCACCTTGACCGAGACATGCCATTCCTTCTGTGAGGTGAAGGGCGCATCGCCCAGCCAGTTGATTTCCCGCACCGGGATCGTGCGGGTGGCCAGCAACTCTTTGGGGCCCACTACGACCTGCTTCTTGTCGACGTCCAGCTTTACCACGTAAAGTGGCTCGCTCAGGCCGCCGATGCCCAGCCCCCGGCGTTGCCCGATGGTGAAGTGGATGACGCCGTCATGCTGCGCCAGAACGCGGCCGTCGGCGTGCACGATCTCACCTGGCTCTGCCGCGCCGGGGCGCAGCTTTTCAATGACGCTGGCATAGTTGCCGTTTGGAACGAAGCAGATGTCCTGACTGTCCGGCTTATCAGCCACGGACAGCCCGTATTGCGCCGCCATTTCGCGGGTCGCGTCCTTGGACGGCAAATGACCCAGTGGGAAGCGCAGGAAGTCAAGCTGCTCGGGTGTGGTCGAGAACAGGAAATAGGACTGATCGCGGTTCGCATCTTCGGCGCTGTGCAGTTCGGGTCCGTTCGGACCCATCTTTCGCTGGATATAGTGACCGGTGGCCATGCAGTCGGCCTCTAGATCCTTGGCGGTTTCCAGCAGATCCTTGAATTTAACCCGCTCATTGCAGCGGATGCAGGGAACCGGTGTCGCACCGGCCAGATAGCTGTCGGCAAACTCATCGATTACCGCGTCTTTGAAGATATTCTCATAATCCAGAACGTAATGCGGGAATCCGCGTTCCTCGGCCACGCGCCGCGCATCGTGGATGTCGATCCCGGCGCAGCAGGCACCCTTTTTGGCCAGCGCCGCCCCATGGTCATAAAGCTGCAGCGTAACACCAACCACATCATATCCCTGATCGGCCAGATAGGCGGCAACGACGGAACTGTCGACGCCTCCGGACATGGCGACAACCACCCGCGTTTCGGACGGGGGTTTGGCAAAGCCAAGGGAGTTCAGCGGTGTCTCGGTATCGAGGGCCATGACGGTTCCAGTGAGTGTTAAGAAAGACCGGCAGAATATAGGAAAATTCTACACACTCTCAAGGGGCAGTTTCATGACGCATTAAGTAGGCTGGTGTCAGCTTTGTCGCAGCAGGAAGAGGGTCGAAAGATGTATTTGCACAAAGTTGAAGGACCAAGGTCCGTAACCCTGCCGGATGGAACGGTTTTATCACGCGCCGACCTTCCGCCGGAAGACACGACCAGATGGGTCGCATCGCGCAAGGCCATCGTGGTGCGCGGCGTTATGTACGGGCTGATTTCCCTGTCGGACGCCAAGAAACGCTATGGGCTGAGCGATGAGGAATTCAATGCGTGGGTTTCGGCCGTCGCGGAACACGGAATGGATGCCCTGAAAGTGACCGCGATAAAAAAATATCGACAACCTAAGGGTGAGAGTAAATAAATGATTCAACGGTAACGTCAGATTAACCATTTTTGAGCAGGTTCAATTTGAATTGGTAAATTGACCCGAATTGGAGCAGTAAATGCGTATACTTCTTGTCGAGGATGATCCGACCACGTCCAAAAGCATCGAACTGATGCTGACGCACGCCAACCTCAATGTCTATGCAACCGATCTTGGGGAAGAAGGCATCGACCTGGCCAAGCTGTATGATTACGATCTGATCCTGCTCGACCTGAACCTGCCGGATATGAACGGGCATGAAGTTCTGCGGCAATTGCGCATCGCGCGGGTGGAAACACCGATTCTGATCCTGTCCGGCGCAGATGACACCGAGAGCAAGATCAAGGGGTTTGGCTTTGGTGCCGATGACTATATGACCAAACCGTTCCACCGCGAGGAACTCGTCGCACGCATCCACGCCATCATCCGCCGCTCTAAAGGGCATTCGCAATCGGTGATCCACACGGGACGCGTGGCTGTGAATCTTGATGCCAAAACGGTAGAAGTTGAGGGCAAGGCGGTTCATCTGACCGGCAAAGAGTATCAGATGCTGGAGCTTCTGAGCCTGCGCAAGGGCACGACCCTGACCAAAGAGATGTTCCTGAACCATCTTTACGGTGGAATGGACGAGCCCGAATTGAAAATCATCGACGTCTTTATTTGCAAGCTGCGTAAAAAACTCAGCAACGCCACAGGCGGCGAGAATTACATCGAAACCGTTTGGGGCAGGGGATATGTGCTGCGTGATCCCCAAAGCAACAGCGTGGATGAAACGCGTATGGCAGTCGGCGCCTGACCTGATCTGAAAATGGTCGCCGCAGGTCCGGGGCGGCCCCCTCGCTCACTGAACAGCACATCTGGACCTGGCCATGACCTCGCCCTATCACTGAGGTCCAAGAACACGTGACAGGGCGAGGCCATGAGCAAACCGATTCCGGTATCAGACCTGACAGAAGACGACGCGCGGACAGAACTGGCGCAGCTTGCGGAGCAGATCACCCGGGCAAACACGCTGTACCATGCCGAGGACGCGCCGAAAATTTCCGATGCGGACTATGATGCGCTCAAGCGCAGAAATGCCGAAATCGAAGCGCGGTTTCCGCATCTGAAACGACCCGACAGCCCCACTGACAAGGTTGGCGCGCGCGCCGCGGAAGGGTTTTCCAAAGTCACGCATGCTGTTCGCATGATGTCTCTTGGCAATGCGTTTGACGATGACGACGTGCGGGACTTTGACCGATCGGTGCGCAAATACCTTGGTATGTCTGACGCAGCGCCATTGTCTTATACGGCTGAACCCAAGATCGACGGGTTGTCGCTGTCATTGCGCTATGAACGGGGCCGGCTGCTTCAGGCGGCAACTCGCGGTGACGGTGAAGTCGGTGAGAACGTGACCGCAAACGCGCTGACAATTTCGGACATTCCGCATTACGTCGAAACCGCGCTGGACGTTCTGGAAATACGCGGCGAAGTTTACATGTCACATGACGATTTCGACGCCCTGAACCAGCGTCAACTTGAGGCTGGTGACAAACCTTTTGCCAACCCCAGAAACGCCGCCGCCGGGTCGCTGAGGCAGTTGGATTCGGACATCACGCGCGCGCGCCCGCTCAGGTTTTTTGCCTATGCCTGGGGCGAGGTGTCGGATGCACTGGCCGATACCCAGATCGAAGCAATTGAACGGCTTGCGGCTATGGGATTCGCTACCAACCCGCTGACCCGGCTTTGCGAAACTACGGAACAGATGCTGGAGCATTACCGGAGTATCGAGGCCCAGAGATCGACACTGGGTTATGACATCGACGGGGTGGTCTACAAAGTGAACGAACTCGCGCTTCAGGCACGCCTTGGGTTTCGGTCCACAACACCCCGCTGGGCCATCGCCCATAAATTCCCGGCCGAACTGGCCTGGACGCGGCTTGAGGGGATCGACATTCAGGTCGGCCGTACAGGCGCGCTCAGCCCGGTGGCCCGGTTGCATCCCGTTACAGTTGGCGGCGTCGTGGTCTCGAACGCGACGCTGCATAATGAAGATTACATCGCTGGCCGGGACGCCAAGGGCGGCACGATCCGCGATGGAAAGGACATTCGCGTCGGGGACTGGGTACAGGTTTACCGCGCGGGCGACGTGATCCCCAAACTGGCCGATGTCGATATCTCGAAGCGTCCCGAAGATGCTGAGCCCTTCCATTTTCCCAAAACCTGCCCCGAATGCCACAGCGACGCGGTGCGCGAAGAAGGCGACGCCGTCCGCCGCTGCACCGGTGGCCTGATTTGCCCTGCGCAGGCGGTTGAGAAACTGAAGCACTTCGTATCCCGCAAGGCCTTCGACATTGAAGGTCTGGGCGCCAAGCAGATCGAGATGTTCTATGACGACCCCGACCTGCCGATCAGGGAACCAGTCGACATATTCACGTTGCAGGACCGCGACACCGCCAATCTGAGCAAACTGGCGAACCGAAAGGGATGGGGCGCACAGAGCGCCGGAAACCTGTGGGCCGCAATCGAAGAAAAGCGCCGCATTCCGTTCGGACGGCTGCTGTTTGCGCTGGGGATCCGGCATACGGGCGAGGCTGCAGCCAACCTGATCGCCAACCATTATGGAACCTGGTCCGAATTCGAGCGCGCCGTGACAGCCGCACGGGGCTTTGAAGGCCCCGAGTGGGACGATTTGCTGGGTATCGACGGGGTGGGCGAGGTCATGGCCCGCGCGCTTGTATCTGCCTTTGCCCAGAGCGCGGAGCGCGCCAGCATTGATGCGCTGGTGGCCCAGTTGGACGTACAGGAGGCCAAGCGCCCGGACACATCAGGCAGCCCTGTGGCGGGCAAAACCGTGGTATTCACCGGCACGCTGGAAAAGATGACCCGCGCCGAGGCCAAGGCCAGGGCGGAGGCATTGGGCGCAAAGGTCTCTGGTTCGGTCAGCAAGAAAACAGACCTACTGGTCGCAGGTCCGGGTGCGGGTTCAAAAGCCAGGAAAGCGGCCGAACTGGGCATCGAAACGCTTGATGAAGACGGCTGGCTTCAGCTGATCGGAAGCGCATGAGCGGCCGTCCGGAACTTCTGTTTCCGCTGTTTGCCGGTCTGGAAACGCTTGGGGGCGTCGGCCCCAAAACGGCGCAGCTTTTGGTGCAGGCCGGAACGGAATCACCGCGCGATGTGCTGTTCAGCCTGCCCTATGCGGTGATTGACCGCCGCCGTCGCGACACGATCAAGGGCGTGGACCTGCCCGCGACGCTGACGGTTGAAGTGACGATCGGAACTCATAGGCCACCCCGCAACAAGGGCGGCGCCTATCGCGTTCACGTCGAGGATAACCAGGCCGACTTCCAGCTGGTGTTCTTTCACGCTCGCGGCGACTATCTGAAACGGGTGTTGCCGCAGGGATCGCGGCGGGTGATTTCAGGCAAGCTTGAACTGTTCGATGGCATGGCTCAGATGGTTCATCCCGATCACATGCTGCCGCCGGATCAGGCCCGGGACATCCCGGATTTCGAACCGGTCTATCATCTGACACAGGGGGTAACGCAAAAAACCGCATTCAAAGCCGCACGCAGCGCCCTGGAGCGCGCGCCGACTCTGGCTGAATGGATCGATCCCGCGCTGCTTTCGAAACAAGGCTGGCCGGGCTGGATCGCCGCAATATCGGCGGCGCACAACCCGCAGGGCGCGGATGACGTTGCCGCACATGCGCCCGCGCGCGAACGTCTGGCCTATGACGAACTGTTTGCACACCAGTTGACCCTTGCGCTCGCACGGCAACGCGAACGCAAGGCCCGAGGCGTTGTGAGCATCGGAACCGGTGCGCTGCAGTCCCGGGTTCTGGCAAGCTTGCCGTACCAGCCGACCAGCGCACAGAGGCGCGCCATCGACGAAATAGCTGCCGACATGGCATCGGAATCGCGGATGAACCGATTGCTTCAGGGCGATGTGGGCGCGGGAAAGACACTGGTCGCCTTTATGGCCTTGCTGATCGCGGTTGAGGCGGGCGGGCAGGGCGTCATGATGGCACCGACCGAGATTCTTGCCCGGCAACATCTGGAAGGGCTGCGCCCGCTGGCCGAAGAAGCCGGGGTAGTTCTTGAGATCCTGACCGGCCGCGACAAGGGGACGGAGCGGCGTGCAAAGCTTGCGGCGCTGAAGAACGGGGACATTCAGATCCTGGTCGGCACCCATGCTGTGTTCCAAAGCGACGTGGAATTCAACGCGCTTCGTCTGGCGATTGTTGACGAACAGCACCGGTTCGGCGTTCGGCAACGTATGGAACTGTCGGAAAAAGGGCAGGGTGCGGACGTGTTGGTTATGACCGCCACGCCGATTCCGCGCAGCCTTGCGCTGGCGCAATATGGCGACATGGACGTCTCTGTGCTGGACGAAAAACCGCCGGGTCGAAAACCCGTCAAAACAGCCATCGTCAGCACTGAGCGGATGGATGAGGTCGTTGCCCATCTGCGCCGCGCGATTGATGAAGGCAGGCAGTGTTACTGGGTATGTCCGCTGGTTGACGAGTCCGAGGTATCAGATCTGACCGCCGCAGAAGAACGGTTCAAACGCCTGCGCGCGGAATTGGGTGACGGGTCAGTCGGGCTGGTCCACGGTCAGATGCCCGCATCCGACAAAGACGCTGCGATGAAGGCGTTTCAGGACGGACAAACAAAAGTTCTGGTCGCAACGACCGTCATCGAGGTCGGCGTCAACGTCCCCAACGCGTCCATCATGGTCATCGAACGGGCCGAGATTTTCGGACTGGCACAATTGCACCAGCTCAGGGGTCGCGTTGGCCGGGGCGAGGCAGAGTCGACCTGCCTGCTGATGTATCAACCCCCGCTCAGCGAAGGCGGGCGCAAACGTCTGGAAGTTCTGCGCGAAACTGAGGACGGCTTTCGTATCTCGGAAACCGATCTGCAGATGCGCGGCGCGGGGGATCTGATCGGTACGGCGCAATCGGGATTGCCGAAATTCCGAATTGCGGACCTTGAAAGGCAAGCCGGTTTGATGGCCGTCGCCCAATCCGACGCACGCGCCCTGCTGGGTGCGGACCCAAAACTGAGTTCTGAGCGGGGGCAGGCAGCACGTGTTCTGTTGTGGTTGATGAAACAGGATCGGGCAATTCGTTTGATTTCAGTAGGTTAGGGAACTCGTTCCGATAAGTTCACAAATGTTCTCAAAAAGTTCTTTACCGACTCGGCAAAATATGAGAACAAAAGGTCAACAAAGGATTAAAACCCTGACCGGAGGTGAGACCATGCTGACCCAGATCAAGACAGCCCTGAGCCGTTCGCAAGCCACGCTTTTACAGGATGCCGCAGGTGCCGTCTCTCTGGTGGTTATGCTGATGGTCGCCCTTCACCTGCCCGGAGCGTTCTGACCCTTTCTGCCTGCGATCTCGTGCCGATCATACCGCGCTGTCATCCCCATTTCAGTCAAGGGTGACCTGCCTGTCCCAATTCCCTTGAGGGGCCTGCCTCGGCCCCGGGCGGCTATCCGGACCCCACGCGAGAAACGCATAACCTGCCGCCGCCCTTTCCGCCCGGAAGGCGCGGCGGTTTTTTTTAAAGCTGCCCGGTTTTCATGATCTCAAGAATCGCCGACAGCACCGAATTCACCGCGACCGAGGCCAGGATCATGCCCATCACACGGCTGATGATGGCCGCTCCGGAATGCCCGATTAGCCGTATGATCGGCTCGGCCAGCAGCATCAGCACAAACGCAATCGCCACAACGGACAACATGACAAGGGCTGTGATGCCCTGATCGGTCGCGCTGAAACGGTTATTGTCGGTCAGGATAACAATGGCCAGCATCGCACCGGGCGAGGCCAGCGACGGCACCGCCAGCGGAAAGATCGCCGGGTTGTGCTTATGCAGCTTGTCTTCCTGATCATCCTCGGCGGCGCGCTGTTCCACATCCTGTTTGCTTTCGCCAAAAATCATGGTCAGGGCAAACAGGAACAGGATAATCCCCCCGGCCACCTGAAATGAGTTCAACCCGATATCCAGCGCCTCGATCAGCAGTTGACCGAATACGAGGAAGAACAGCAGGACCCCGGCACTGATCACCGATGCCAGCAGCGCCGTCCGCCGACGCGCGGCAATCTCCATTCCTGCAGTCACGGCGATAAAAACCGGAATTGTGCCGATGGGGTCAATAACGACCCACAAGGTTACGAAATGCTCCAGCAAATTGTTCAAACCAATACCTTCCCCCAAAATTTCAGCAGAGGTTAGACGGGTTTGCGAAAAAACGCCACGTTCAGGCGCAATGCTCCTGTTCGGCTTGCTCCATGGCTTCGGCGGCGGCATCCAGCGCCAGCAGAATCGACGCGTGGCGGTTCTTGTAGTCCCGCGCGGGGATCAGAACCTCAAGCCCGTCAAACGGTGCGTCCGGCGCGGGGCCGTCCTGTTTCAGCATGGCAGACAGCTGATCGCGCGCGGTTTCGACCTGGGCCCGGTCGGCCCCGATGATCGCACGCCCGACAACCGAGGCAGAGGCCTGACCCAGAGCGCAGGCTTTGACGTCCTGACCATAATCCGAAACCTTGCCATCGCGCAGCTTCACATCCACGGTCACGGTCGAACCGCACAAGGGCGAACGCTTTTTAACGGTCGCATCGGGCCCATCAAGCCGATCCAGATGCGGAATATCCGCCGCAAGCGCCAGAATACGGCCCGAATACAGCTTAATCAGATCGTTCTCGCCCGACATGGCTTTCCCTCGTTGTCTGTTCCCCATACATAGTGAGCATCCACCGGGATGCAAAAGGTTTTTGCCATGTCTGACACGATCGCGTTCGACCCCACGCGCCTGCGATTCAACGATGCCGGGTTGATCCCGGCCATAGCTCAGGACGAGGGGACCGGAGAGGTTTTGATGATGGCCTGGATGAATGTCCAAGCCATTGAACGCACGCTGGAAACCGGGCGCGTCACTTATTGGTCCCGCTCGCGGCAGGCGTTTTGGATCAAGGGCGAAAGCTCTGGCCATGTGCAGGAACTTGTGGATTTTCGCGTCGACTGTGACCGCGATTGCCTGCTGATCCTGGTACGTCAGACCGGACCGGCCTGCCACACCAACCGGCGCAGTTGTTTCTACACGGCCGTTCGCGAGGGTGCCGAGGTCGAACTGATGTCGCCGATGGAATAGCGCGGATTACAAACCCACCATGGCCCTGACTTCCGCGGGTGTCAGGCCATCCTGACGGTATTTCGCGATGGCCCGCGCATCGTCCCGTTTCGCCAGACGTTTGCCGGCCTCATCGCGGATCAGCCTGTGATGATGGTAGATTGGTGTCAGCAATCCCAGCAAGCTTTGCAGCACCACATGGATGCGCGTGGCGTCAAACAAGTCCTGCCCGCGTATGACATGTGTAATGCCCTGCGCGGCGTCGTCCAGCACCACAGACAGGTGATATGACGTGCCCATATCGCGGCGGGACAGGACCACGTCACCGATGGTCCGAGTGCATTCCCTGTCTGAAAAGCGCACCAGCCCCGTTTCGCCATTTGGCCCTTCACCGGTTTCCCTGAAACTATCCCTATTGTCCGGACCAGCAACAACGCGCAATGCTGCCGCCATATCCAGCCTCAGCGGAATGTCATCAGGCCGGGGCCCCATATCACCGGGAATCGGGTGCCGGTCCGGCCGGCACGTGCCCGGATAGACAATGCCGTCCGGTCCAAGCAGCGGTGCGCCTTCCTGCGGTGCGCTGGCCGCCGCGGCGATGTCCTTTCGGTTGCACGTGCAGGGATAGAGCAGGCCACGCGCCCATAGCGTGTCCAGCGCTTCTTCGTAAATCGCCAACCTGTCGGACTGACGCATAACGGGCTCTGGCCATTTCAGGCCAAGCCACTGCAGGTCATCATAAATCTTCTCTTCCCAGTGGCTGCGTGATCGCGACCGGTCGATATCTTCGATCCGCAGCAGGAATTGTCCGTTCTTTGCGACGGAAAGATCATGGGCAAGCATTGCGGAATACGCGTGCCCCAGATGCAGCGGACCAGTGGGCGAAGGCGCAAATCTGGTTTTAAATGTCACGCTTTTTCAACAATATATACGTCAGACTTAAGGTCCATCCCAGGCAGATGAGGCCCGTATTCGCGAAACAGCAAACGTGCGGCCCCCATGTCCAACCAGTCATTCAGACGACAAGTGTAGGACACATCTTCAAGCGTATGATCATTAAAGGAAAATCCCAGCAGCCCGCCTTTGGGCAGGGCCTGCATCAAAAGATCAAACACCTGCGGCGGTGCGGCGCCCGCGCCGATGACGCCGATAGCAGTGATCGCTTTGTAAGCGCCTTGTTCCAGAGGGTCGGGATCGGTGATGTCAAACGTTGAAAGCTTGCGATAAACCCCTTTGGCCGCAGCACCTTCCAGCATTTTCGGTGTCGGGTCGATTCCGTCGATCACCTGAAATCCCGCCGCGTGCAGCGCCACGCCGGAAAGTCCTGTGCCACATCCATAATCCAGAACCGGCGTCTGCGCCTCCGGCATTTTGGACCACAGCGCCTCGGCAACCCGGCCGGGGGTGGCGTAACCGTGCGCGCCGACCTCGGCATCGTAGGATGAGGCCCATTTCTGATAATGCGCGCGGGTCGCTTGCGGGGTGTCCAGATCGTAGACGTCTTTGAGGTACTTGTCGCTCATGCCACGATGTTATGCCGCGGCGCACCTGCACGTCCAGTCAGCAATGGTTCAGCCAGTCGGTCCATTCAGCCTTGGCCCGGTCCGTGTACGCCTTGTAACGATCCTTGCGGCCGCGTCGCCCGCCCTTGAGACCATCAACGGGCCGGAACAGGCCGAAATTGACGTTCATTGGCTGGAACGTCTTTGCCTCGGCCCCGCCGGTAATGTGATGGATCAAGGCCCCCATGGCGCTGTCCTGCGGTATTTCGGGCAGGGTTTGCCCCAGAATTTCGGCCGCCGCCAGACGACCGGCCAGCAGACCCATTGCAGCACTTTCGACATAGCCCTCAACACCGGTGATCTGCCCGGCAAAGCGGATATGCGGCTTGGACTTCAACCGCATCTGCGAATCCAGCAGCGTGGGCGAGTTGATGAACGTGTTGCGATGAATGCCGCCCAGCCGGGCGAACCCGGCGTTTTCCAGACCGGGGATCATGCGGAACACTTCGGTCTGAGCCCCGTATTTCATCTTGGTCTGAAAGCCCACGATGTTGAACAGAGTGCCCAGAGCATTGTCCCGCCGCAATTGCACGACCGCATGCGGTTTGATGTCCGGCTGATGTGGGTTGGTCAGACCGACCGGCTTCATCGGACCGTGTCGCAGAGTCTCGCGCCCGCGTTCCGACATCACCTCGATCGGCAGGCAACCGTCGAAATACCCTGCTGTTTCGCCCTCGTGAAATTCGGTTTTGTCGGCCGCCAACAGGGCATCAATGAACGCCTCGTACTGGTCGCGATCCATCGGGCAGTTGAGATAGGCAGTGCGCTCTTCCTCGGTTTCGCCCTTGTCATAGCGCGACTGCATCCAGGCTTTGCTCATGTCGATGCTGTCGGCATAGACAATCGGCGCGATCGCGTCGAAAAACGCCAGCGATTCCGCGCCGGTTTCCGTGCGGATGGCATCCCCCAATGCGGCAGAGGTCAGCGGACCTGTCGCAAAAATCCAGTGGCCCTGGTCGGGCAGGGTGGTGACCTCTTCTCCGGTCACTTCGATCATGGGGTGGGCGTGCAGTTTGGCTGTGACGGCCTCGGCAAACGGGTCGCGGTCCACGGCCAGCGCACCGCCTGCGGGCAGCCTGTGGGCGTCGGCGGTTGTCATGATCAGGCCATTGGCGGCGCGCATTTCCCAATGCAGCAGGCCCACCGCGTTCTGTTCATCGTCATCCGACCTGAACGAATTCGAGCATACCATCTCGGCCAAATTGCCGGTCTGGTGCGCAAAAGTGCCCACTTTGGGCCGCATTTCGTGGATCACCACGTTCACGCCCATTTCCGCCGCCTGCCAGGCCGCCTCGGACCCGGCCATGCCGCCGCCCACGATATGCAATGTCTGTGTCATGCGCTGCCACATAGGGCACAGCACAGCCCAACGCAACAGAACACGGCGACAACGGCAATGGTCAATATTTCAGGGAAGATCTTGGGGTCGCCGCTGCGGGGATGTCGGCGCCGGTGAGAGAAACCAGCTTGGAGGGACCTTCCGCCCACGACGACCCAAAAGTGTATCCAGGGCCTCAGCCCTGACCCAGCTTTGCCACAGTGTCGCCCTTTTGAAAAGTGCAAAAATGAGAACAGTGGGGAAAAATGTCCGTTACAATCGCCTCATTGGTGCCAATTTGGCGGTCTTTTTTCGATAAATGCAGATATCCCTTCTTCGGTATCCCGGTGCAGCATATTCTGCGCCATTACCTCGCCGGTATAGTCATAGGCTTGATCTATCGGCATCTCCAACTGCTGATAGAACGCCTGTTTCCCGATCTTCACGGCAGATCCCAGCTTGGACGCCAACTGTTCGGCCAGCGACGTGGTTTCATGCTCCAGCAGCATTTCCGGAACGACCCGGTTGATAAGGCCCAGTTCGGCGGCTTTTTCTGCGGTGATGAAATCTCCGGTCGTGAGCATCTCAAACGCTTGCTTCCGGGGGATGTTCCGGCTGAGCGCCACCATCGGCGTCGAACAGAAAAGGCCGATATTCACGCCGTTGACGCCAAATCGTGTGCCCTCGGCGGCCACGGCCAGATCACAGGTCGCAACCAGCTGGCACCCGGCCGCCGTCGCGATTCCGTGCACCTCGGCAATAACTGGCTGGGGCAGGGACCGAATCGACAGCATCATCCGGGCGCATCGGGCAAAAAGGTCCTGAAAATAGGCTTTGCCACCGTCTTCGGACTGACGTCCCGCGGTCATTTGTTTCAGATCATGACCGGCGCAAAACGCCTTTCCTTCGCCCGACAGAACCACCGCCCGGATCGAGTCATCCCCGTCCAGCGCATCGAATTCGGCCTGAAGGGCCGCCAGCATCTCATCGCTCAGGGCATTCAGACGCTCGGGCGAGTTCATTTTCAGCCGCGCGACCGCGCCTGTGTCGCTACGTTCCAGAATTGCCATCTTGCCCTCCGATATGATGTCGGGCCAACTCTAGGTCGGCAAATCGAGGAGGGGAAGTATGTCATTGGCGATGAACCGGGAACAACTGACGGATTACCTGAAACAAGTCTTTCCGCAGGTGCATCGGGATTTTGTTGTCGAGGCGTTGGACGAAACCTCAATCACCGTGCGTCTGGTCGTGGAAGACAGGCACTTGCGACCGGGCGGAACCGTGTCCGGACCGTCGATGTTCGGGCTGGCGGATGTAAGCGTCTATGCCCTGATTCTTGCGCTGCGGGGGCAGCAGTCGCTTGCGGTAACGACCGGATGCTCGATGGACTTCATGCGAAAGCCGAACGGTGGCAAGGACATCATTGCGCGGTGCACGCTGCTGAAGCTGGGCAAATCCCTGGCTGTCGGCGATGTTTTGATGTTTTCGGAAGGGTCGGACAAACCCGTGGCGCGCGCGACGATGACTTATTCCCTTCCCCCCGAAGGCTCGGCCGCAGCGGCGTTTGGATAAAAAATGGCCGGGTGTGAACCCGGCCAGGGAAGAGGTCCCGAAATGGGACTGGGGATTAACTAATACTGCCAGAACCGGCGGTCGGCTTCCCGGTTGGCCTGATAGCGGGTCAGACCGACATCCTGCAAAAGCCTGTCATCCAGTTTCGACAGATTGATGCGGCTGCGACGGCGACGCTCCCACTGTGTGACAGTCGCCGCAAACCGCACGGCCAGCGCGGCGATAAGCGGCAGCCGGGGGCTGTCGTTCAGCAGCATGAGGGCGGGGTTGTGCATTGCGCGTGTCATTTGGGTATCCTTTCAAATCGTATTGACACAAACGTAATATGTTCGGTATGTGTGTTTGATACATTCAGGATTGTGTCAAAATCAAAGGAAGAATTGTAATGGATACAATTTGGCCGGAGGCGTTGCCGAAATCTAAAGGTCCCAAGTATACACTGGTGGCTGACACAATCCGAAAAGCGATTGATAACAAGATGCTGGAGGTCGGAACAAAGTTGCCTCCGGTACGTGAACTTGCGTATCGGTTACAAATCACGCCGGGAACCGTCGCCCGGGCCTATACGATTCTGACGGAAGAGGGTCTGCTGCTGGCCGAGGTCGGACGTGGTACATTTGTGGCGCCCCCGAAATCTCCGATACTGGATGATGTCTGGGCAAGGCAGCTTCACCTTCGCGACGACAAATACAATGCCAATGTCAGCCTGTTCAGCCCACGGCTGGCAGATGTCGGGCAGGTCGCGCTGATCCGCGAATGCCTTCAGAAGGTGGCTCAGTCCGATCCTGGCCTGTTCCTGAATTACCCGACGCGCGATGCCTATAAACCGATGCGTCTGTCCGTGGTCGACTGGCTTTCCGATCTGCCGCTCGGCCCGCTGTCGCATGACGATATTGTGCTGACACATGGCGGACAGAACGGGCTGTGCCTGGTGTTTCAGACCATTCTGCGCGGTGCCAAGCCGGTCGTTCTGGTCGAAGACCTGTCTTACGCCGGTTTCCGCAGGGCCGGGGAACTGATGCGCTCGGACGTGATAGGCGTAAAGATGGACAAATGGGGCGTCGACCCAGGCGCGATGGAGCATGTGTTGCGCCAAACCCCAGCACAGGCGATCTGTGTTTCACCCGAAGTTCAGAACCCGACCGGGTCGCACACGCCGCTGGAACGCCGCAAGGAAGTGGTCGAGGTTGCCCGCCGCTATGACGTCCAGATCATCGAGGACGACTGCTATCGCATGGGCGACGCGCGCGAGCCCAGCTATCGCGCCTTGGCGCCTGAGCGGGGCTGGCATGTGTCCTCGATCTCAAAAACTCTGACACCGGCGCTGCGTGTTGGATTCGCCATCGCACCACGGGAAAGAAGCGTGGAGCTGCGACGATCTGCCGAATACGGGTATTTCGGGCTGGCGCAACCGCTCGCGGAACTGACGCGGCTGTTGCTGTCCGATCCGAGAACGCGTCAGGTGGCGCGCGATGTCCGGGTGCGGATGGGCGAGTATGTCCGCGTTGCGGTCAACGCATTGGGCGGGTTCGACCTCAACTGGGCACCCGATGTGCCGTTTGTCTGGCTGAACCTTCCGTCAGGCTGGCGCGCCGCAGCCTTCAGCCGAGCCGCCGAGCGGGAAGGGATACAACTCCGCTCGGCCGACGAGTTTGCCTTGCGGGACGGGCGGGCACCCAACGCCGTGCGCATCGCGATGAACGGACATGTGTCGCTGGAACGGTTCGAGGACGCGATGCAACGGTTAAGGGCGTTGCTGGACAATCCGCCCGAACAGATCAGCGTCTGAGGTTCAGGTCAGCGGATCTGGATCACCAAAGAAACCGGCCAGATGCACAATCTGACCCTGCGCATCCAGTTTGATAAAGTCGTGACCTTTGACCATGATCGCCCCATCCGGTGCAACCATATGCCAGGTAAAGTGAACGACGTCGTGGTGTGCGGCAGGCTGGCTGGTGATATCAACGCGGCCGTTCGTGTCCTGCAGAACCCCGCCGATATGCGCGTTCAGATGCTCCCGACCGGAAACCTCCCCGGTTGGATCGACATATCGGCCATTTTCCGAAAAGCACCGCGTCAGCAGCGCAAGCCGCTTGTCCGCGTCGGTTTCCTGCCACGCTGCGCCATAGTCGGCGATCACCTGGTTCAGTTCCTGCATGCGTCCCTCCGTTGCCTATGTTATGCCGCCTGTGCCCGATAATAGCAGAGGGCGGTCCAATGCGGGTTATTTACCCGCAAGACTATGGGGTAAAATAATACCTATTTTGCAAAGCTTTGTTTTTGCTTACTTTTTATAAGATTACGTCGCTTGACGCGGCACTTGGGTATGTCTAGATACGCAACCATCGAATTCGGGCCGCTCCGCCGTGGGGCGGTCTTTCACATCAAACAGGACTATCCTGCCATGAAAACCTTTTCTGCAACACCTGCAGACATCGACAAGAAGTGGATCCTGATCGACGCCGAGGGCGTTGTTCTGGGCCGTCTTGCCTCGATCGTCGCCATGCGTCTGCGTGGCAAGCACAAAGCGTCGTTCACTCCGAACATGGACATGGGCGACAATGTCATTGTGATCAACGCTGACAAAATCCAGATGACCGGCAAGAAGCGCGAAGAGAACTTCTACTGGCACACGGGCCACCCGGGCGGCATCAAGTCGCGCACCAAGCAGCAGATCCTGGAAGGTGCGCACCCCGAGCGCGTCGTGACCCAGGCGGTCAAGCGTATGCTGCCGGGCAACCGTCTGGCGCGTCAGCAAATGACCAACCTGCGCGTTTACGCCGGTGCCGAGCATCCTCATGAGGCGCAAGCGCCCGAAGTTCTGGACGTGAAGTCCATGAACAAGAAAAACACCCGGAGCTAATGACCGATGGCTGATCAGATCAATACTCTCGAAGAGCTGAGCGCCGTCGCAGGCGTTGAAACCGTGGCCGAAGAAGTCATCGTGCGTGAACCCGTACGTGACGAGTTGGGCCGCTCCTACGCCACCGGCAAGCGTAAAGACGCTGTTGCCCGCGTTTGGATTAAGCCGGGTTCCGGCAAGGTCACCGTGAATGGCAAAGACCAGGACAAGTACTTCGCACGTCCCGTTCTGCAGCTGATCCTGCGCCAGCCGTTCCAGGTTGCCGGCGTTGAAGGTGAGTTCGACGTTGTCGCAACCGTCAAAGGCGGTGGCCTGACCGGTCAGGCCGGTGCGGTCAAGCACGGCATCTCGAAAGCCCTGCAGCTGTACGATCCCAACCTGCGTGGTGCCCTGAAAGCCGCAGGCTTCCTGACCCGCGACAGCCGCGTTGTGGAACGTAAGAAATACGGTAAGCGCAAAGCGCGTCGTTCGTTCCAGTTCTCGAAGCGTTAATCGCTGCGGACTACGAATATCAAAGGGCTCGCATCCGCGAGCCCTTTTTCTTTGGGGTTGTGCCCGGGATTATTCTTCGTAGACCAATTTCCACGCGCCGTTTTCGACCACGTTGACAAAAACGGTATCCGCCCCCTGATGGTCATCTGGTCCATAGGTGATGTGATTACCAACCAATTCATCGGTATAGTCCAGCGATTCCATTGCAGCGATGAAACTGTCATGGGTCAGGTCAGGGCCCGCGGCCTCCAGCGCTTTGACCATCATCTCGGCGGCCGAATATCCCAGCATCGAAAATCCGACCGGGTCTTCTCCGGTGGCTGCTTTGTACTCATCGATGAATGCGGCGGGAACGGGGTCTTCGGCCCGGGCCCACAGGTCCTGCCACGAGGCCGCTGCGTAAAACCCGTCGGTCACTCCGCCGGGCACCTGCGCCACAACCGTCAGGAAGCTGGCCGAGGTGCCCAGGAACTTCATGTCCTCAAGTCCCATTTTCTTGGCCGTCCCGACAACAGTGATCGCCTGCCGCACACCCAAAGCCATCGTGACGATGTCACAGCCTTCTTCCCTGAGTTTGCTGAGCGATCCGACAAAATCCGTTTCATCCGGTTTGTGCGTGGTCTCGGTGACAAAGGCGATACCGGCCTCTTCTGCACCGGCCTTGCTGCCTTCCAGAATTTCTTCGCCAAAATCCGTCGGCAGGTACATGGTGCAGACGGCCTGAGACCCGAACTGACCGGCCAGATATTTCACCCCGACGCGGCTTTGATCGAAATAGGTCGAGAAGGAGGTGAATTTGTTTTTCATCGGCTCCTGCAGCATTTGCCGGGCCGCAGTCAGAGGGGCCACATTCGGAATGCCTTTGGGATCCAGCAGCTTGAAACCGGCCAGGTTCATCGGCGTGCCCAGTGATTGCAGCATCGCAAACACCTTGTCGCGGTTCAGCAGCTTGTTATAGCCCTGCATCGCGCGTGGCATCTGATAGCCGTTATCTTCGACCACAAAACGTATCTTGCGACCGTGCACGCCCCCTTCGGCATTGACGCGGTCAAAGACGACATTCGCCCCTTTGGTGGCGGGGACGCCGACCGCGGCGAAAATACCGCTCAGATCATTGACCGAGCCGATGACGATTTCATCATCCGTTACGCCCTGAGTCTGTGCACCGGCGATCGTGCCCGATGCTACCAAAGCGGTGGCCGCAGCCAGCCGTTTGATCACGTTCCTCATGAGTTCTCCTCCCTTTGGGTAATCCCTTTTCTATTTGTACATGTCTTCAATAAGATGTCCGTGTTTCTTTTCCACGAAGCTGCGCTTTAGTTTCATCGTCGCCGTAAGCTCGTCGTCATCAGCGGTAAGCAAGACGTCGATCAGGCGGAAGTCTTTGATCTGTTCAACGCGTGCGAAGTCGCTGTTGACGGCAGCGACCTCGGAGCCGATCAGATCACGCACTTCGGGGGCCGCGCAAAGTGAGGCGAAATTCGAGAACGGGGTTTTTCGGTCCTGCGCATATTTCTCGACGCTTTCCTGATCGATCATGATCAGGGCGGTCAGGTATTTGCGCTTGTCGCCGATGATGACCGCGTCCGAGATGTACTGGCTGAATTTCAGCCTGCTTTCGATCTCGGAAGGGGTGATGTTCTTGCCGCCGGCCGTGATGATGACGTCCTTCATGCGGCCGGTGATGGTGATATAGCCCTGGCTGTCAATCTCACCCATATCTCCGGTTCGCAGCCAGCCATCGGCGGTAAAGGTCTCGGCCGTTTTTGCGTTGTTGCGCCAATAGCCCTGAAAGACGTTCAGTCCCTTAAGCTGAATTTCACCGTCGTCCGAGATGCGAATGTCATTGCCCGGCACCGCGCGCCCGATGGTGCCGACCCTGTTGTCTTCGACCGTGTTTACCGTTGCCAGCCCGGCCGTTTCCGTCATCCCGAACCCTTCGACCAACGGAACGCCAATGGCCCAGTACCATTTCAGCAACTCGGTCGAGATGGGCGCCGCACCGGTTCCGCCCCGGCGCAACTTGTCCATGCCGAGCATCCGGCGCAGATTGCGCAGAACCAGCCTGTCCCACAGCCAGAACTGCGCGGCGACTGCGGCAGGCACGGGCTCGCCCGCTAGAAGGTATTTGGCCCGCGCAAAACCGGCCTTCAGCGCCATAGCATAAGCCGCGCGTCCAGCGGGCGTGGCATCCTGCGCCATGATCTGAACATGGGCATAAATTTTCTCCCACACGCGCGGAACGGCAGTGAACGTGGTGGGTGAGACCTCTTGCAGATTGGCGAACACGGTCTCGGGGCTTTCGGCAAAATTCACCACGCATTTGGCGGCCAGCGGGAAATAGACCGAAACGTCACGCTCCAGAATATGGCAGAGCGGCAGGAAACACAGTTGCTCGTCGCTTTCCACCGAAGGCAGCGCGTGGGCGCCGGCCTCGATCGCCGCCAGGATGTTCTCGTGACTGAGCATTGCGCCTTTGGGCTGACCGGTCGTGCCAGAGGTATAGACCAGCAGCGCCGTGTCCTGGGGCGAGGCCAGGGCGATTTCCGCGTCGAATCGGCCCGGCTCGGCCGCTTCGGCCTGACGCCCCAGCGCATACAGCTCGTCGATCATCATGCAGCGCGGATGGTTCAGGTCGTGCAGACCTTCGTCTTCCAGAATGATGACGTTCAGCAGACCGGGCACTTCGGCGTCGATCTCAAGAAACTTGTCCAGATGTTCTTCGTTTTCGACGATCAGAAAACGGCTGTCGCTGTCATTTACAAGGTATTTCAACTGGTTGGCGGAATCGGTTGTGTAAACGCCTGAAGCGATGCCGCCGACGCCCTGAATGCCCATGTCAAGCCATGCCCATTCCTTGCGGTCTTCGGACAGGATCGAAACTACCTCGCCCCGCTGCAATCCCAGTTTACGCAATGCCAGCCCGATCCATTTGGCATGCTGCCAGTAATCGGACCAGGAATACGATTTCCAGATACCAAAATCTTTTTCGCGGTGGGCGGTGCGATCCTTCAGATCCAGACAGCGTTTCTGAAACAGCTGGCAGATCGTCGTGCATTCATCGACCAGAACCGGGCGCTGACCAGGGGTTGCGTTGAAGCTGATGCCGTTGATTGTGGTTTGTGGGGGCAGGGTGCTGATGTTCATCTGTGTCACCTCCACGTTTTCTTTCGTTTCCAGCGGCGATTTTCACGCGCGCCTTCCTCCTGCACGCCAAGGTAGAAATTCTGCACATCCTCGGACTGCATCAACACATCTGCCGCGCCATCCATGACGATGCGCCCGACCTCCATAACATAGCCGTGATGGGCCAGGTCCAGCGCTGCGTTGGCGTTCTGTTCCACCAGCATCATGGTCATGTTCTGTTCGTCATTCAGGCGTTTGAGGATGCCGAATATCTCTTGCACCAGCAGCGGTGACAGACCCAGCGAGGGTTCGTCCAACAGCATGATTTTCGGGTTGGCCATCAGGCCGCGCCCGATCGCCAGCATCTGTTGCTGCCCGCCGGACAGGGTGCCGGCCTCCTGATCGCGACGTTCCTTGAGGATCGGAAAGTAGGAAAAAACCAGATCTCGGTCGTGGTCGATCTGCCCTTTGTCAGACAGCGTGTATGCGCCGAGGCTGAGGTTTTCATCAACCGTCAGCAATGGAAAAACCTCGCGCCCCTCGGGCACATGGACGATGCCCTTTTGCACGACCTTATGCGGTTCGGACCCCTGAATTTCATCCCCGTCAAAGGTGATCTTGCCTTTTTCCGGGTCCATCACGCCGGAAACGGTTTTCATCAGCGTGGTCTTGCCCGCGCCATTCGCCCCCAGGATCGATACGATTTGACCCGGGCGCACATCCAGCGACACGCCACGGATCGCCATGATCGGGCCATAGAAGCTTTCGACGTTTCGGATGGTCAGGATCGGTTCGCTCATGAGGCTTTCCCCAGATATGCCTCAATCACCGCCGGATGCGACTGTACCTGCGCCGGTGTACCAAGCGCCAGTTTCGCGCCGTCTGCCATCGCCAGCACCCGGTCAGAGACGCCGGAAACCAGCCCCATATCATGTTCGACCATCAAAACCGTTATTCCCATTTGCCGCCGAATATCGTCGATCCACCAGCGCATGTCGGTCGTTTCCTCGACCGAGAGGCCCGAGGCGGGCTCATCCAGCAGCAAAAGCTTGGGGTCGGTTGCCAGTGCGCGCGCAACCTCGACCACTTTGCGCACGCCGTAGGGCAGGCCCGAGATCATCTTGTCGCGGAACGCCTGCAGATCGAGGAAATCGATGATTTCCTCGACCTTCTCGCGGTTCTCGATCTCCTGCCGGCGCGCGGACGGCAGAAACAGAATCTCGGACAGCATATTTGTCCGCCGGTGACGGTGCCGCCCGACCAGAAGGTTCTGCAAAACGGTGGCGTGTTCGAAAAGTTCGATGTTCTGAAATGTCCGCGCCACGCCATACGCGGCGACGCCCGACGGCTTGACCTGCAACAGGTCGTGCCCGTCATACCGGATCGATCCGGCGAAGGGTTCGTAGAAGCGCGAGATCAGGTTGAACACCGTGGATTTGCCCGCACCGTTCGGCCCGACGATGGCAAAAACCTCGCCTTCTTCAACCTGAAACGACAGATCGTTTACGGCGGTCAGGCCGCCGAATTTCAGGGTGACGTTTTCAAACTCAAGCAGGCTCATCTCAGGCGCTCCGTCTTGAGGTATGATTTCTGGCGCTTGAACATGTCCTTGCGATAGAACGGGAACAGTTCGAACCAGGTACGGATTTTCAGCCAGCGGCCGTACAGGCCCATCGGTTCGAACAGGATGAAGGCAATCAGGATCATCCCGAATATGCCAAATTCCAGCCCCGGTATCGCAACCGTATTGCCACCGAACAGCGCACCGGCATATTCCTTTGAGATCGACAGGAACTGCGGCAGAAAGCCAATGACGACAGCGCCCAGAAACGCGCCGTGGATCGAGCCAAGACCGCCAATCACGATCATCATCAGCAACTGAATTGAAATCACGACGCTGAAGGTTTCGTTGTTGAACGCACCGGAAAACATCCCCATCAGCGCGCCCGCCCAACCGGTGATGGCGCAGGAAATGGCGAAGGAGATCATCTTGGTCCGGGCAATATCGACCCCCATGGCCTGAGCCGAGACCTCGGAATCGCGCACCGCGATGAAACTGCGCCCCAGCGGCGCGCGCAGAAGGTTGATGTAACCCAGAGTCACGATCACAGCGACGCCCAGCACCAGCCAGTAGAACTGATCCGGGGTTGCCCAGCGATCAACGAGGTGTCCGAACATCTCAACGCCGCCCAGATACTTACCGGCAACGCCGCCGGTGATCGGTTCGGCCAGAACGATGACATCGTCCATCAGGATGGACAGTGCCATGGTGAAGATCGCCAGATAGATGCCGTGCAGACGCAGGGCAGGGATGGCGACCGTCACCCCGGCAATCCCGGTCAGGATGCCGGCCAACGGAAAGGCGACCAGAAACGGTACGCCTGCTTCGATCAGGATGACGTTGGCATAGCAGCCAAAGGCCAGAAACGCCGCATGGCCCAGGCTGACCTGCCCGGTATGCCCCGTCAGCACCATCAAACCCAACCCGGCAATGGCCCAGATCAGAACGTTCGTCAGTTCACCCAGATAAAAGTCGTCCAGCCACCAGGGGGCCACCGCCACCACTGCCAGCAAGAGCAGATACAGGCAGAGTTGATAGGTGTCCTTCCAGGGGCGGATGTCTTGCATATAGTCGGTTTTGAAAACGATCCGCATGCGCCTAGACCTTCTTGACCCGAACCTGACTGAACAGCCCGTTGGGACGGAAGATCAGCACCGCCAGCAACAGCGCATAAGGCGCGATCTGGCTGTATCCGGCGGCGATGTAGCGGCTGGCAAACGGTTCGATCACGCCGACGATCAGCCCTCCTGCCAAGGCGCCGGGCAGGCTGCCGAATCCACCAATCACAGCAGCCGCGAAGGCCTTGATGCCCAGCAGTCCGGTGGTCGGGTCCACCGATCCTTTTGCGGCGAACAGAATGCCTGCAATGCCTGCTACAGCGCCGGCCAAAGCCCAGATGAACCCTTGTACGCGTTTCACCGGGATGCCCATGTAATAGGCCGCCAGCTGGTTTTGCGACGCGCCCTGCATCGCCAGTCCCAGCTTTGTCCGGCTGAAAAAGACATAGAGGCCCCAGGTCAGCAGTATGGTGACGATGATGACCGCCACATCCTCTAACCCCAGCACCAGCCCGCCGAACCGAACCTCTTTCCCGGCCAGCGGATTTTGCAGGGTCTGCGGCTCATGCCCCCAGATCAGCCCGGCCGCGAACCGGATCACAAAACCAAGCGCAATCGTCAGGATGACGACGGCCGTCTGACTTTCGCCGAATAGCCGCCGGATGATCAGACGATCCAGCAAATAGCCAAGCGCCGCCATGATGCCCAGGGAAATGGGCAGGGCCAGCCAGAACGGCAGGCCCATATATTCGGTATTCGTAAGCCCGATAGTGACAAATGCCCCCAGCATCATGAAATCGCCCTGCGCGAAATTCACCGCCTCGGTTGCCTTGTAAATCAACACAAACCCAAGGGCGATCAGGCCGTAGACACAGCCATTCGCCAGCCCGCTGATCAGCAGCTGCGCGTTGTCCAAATTCACCTCCCGATACCGGTTTTCCCGGCGTTCTTGGCACCCCGGTTCAGGTTTCTGATCCGGGGCTTTGTTCTACTATGGCGTGATAATCACCTTTCCGTCACTCTTTTTCAGCGCACCGGCCAGATTTGACACCACGTCCTTTAACGCCACCCGTTCCGAGACATCGGTTTTCCAGCGCCCATCGGCAAAACGCGCCTGCACTTCTCCGACAACACGCATCTGATCGGCAGGCGGTGTCGAAGTCATCCATTGCGTCAGCCAGAACCCTTCAATCCGCTTGCTCATAAAGATCAGCTGGCCCATCTGCGTCAGCCGCGGCAGTTCGGCACTGAGTTTGCCGTAGCACACCCAGCGACCTCCATTTGGCATTGCACAGAAAATTTGTTCGGACACCTGATCGGCAACGGCATCCAGAAACACACGGGGTTTAAGTTCTTTGCTCAGGGCGGCAAATTTCTGACCCAGTTCCGGGTCGCCGGTGACCAGAACCTCGTGCGCCCCCAGCGCTTTCAGGTTGTCAACCGCATCAGCGCGGCGCACCAGAGCGATGGGTTTAAGGCCAAGGTCGCGACCGAGGCTGCACATCAGCTTGCCCAACTGGCTGGTCGCGGCCGAGACAACAAATGCGTCGCCGGCCTCGCGGGCAATATCGACCATCGCCATCGCAGTCATCGGATTGACGATTTGGGCCGATCCGTCCTCGTCCGATATCTCGGGCCGCAACGGGATGCACATCTGTGCCTGGGTGAGGGCGTATTCCGCCCATGCGCCTGAACCGGCGGCCACAAAGGCCACGCGCTGGCCCTGCAGCGCTTCGGCGCCTGCACCGGTGGCGACAACATCGCCGCAGCCTTCGAACCCCGCAGGGCTGCCCTTGACGCGCGGCTGACCGTATTCGCCCTTGATAAAGTGAATATCCGACGGATTGACCGACGACGCCCTGAGACGGATCAGGACCTGCCCGGGGCCGGGTTCGGGCACGGGGATCTCCGCCTCGGCCAGCCAGTCGGCGGCGTTTTCGATCACGGGTCCGGTGGCCGTTTCTGAATACCCGTCATGGGTTTGAAGGACGGCAAACATTGTTGAGGGCAGGGCGGTCATGATGGCTCCTTCTTGTGGGCGCTTCCGCGACCGATGACGGCCGCAGGGATATGGCAAACACATACCACGCCTGGTGGATCAGGTGTGGGCGAATATGTGCATTGGTATCCGGGGCAGCCAATCAAAAGCCCCCATTCGCGTCAATCTGACAGCTCCTTTACGTAACAGGAACCATGAGGCGCGTGGGCAAAAATGGGGCGCCGGACCTCAGGCGCCCCAAGGGGGTCACTGCCCCGACAACAGGTCACGAAGTTCCTGTATCTTTGTGGCGATGGTCTCGGGCGATGCCTGGATGTCATCCAGAATCTGAATCGCCTGCGTCTTGACTTCCTGGGCCAGGGTGCTTTCCTGAACCGACGCCACCATCGTGTCGTAATCGAAGTTCTGTACGGTCAGCGCCCCGTCTTCGATCCACGAGTTGATCAGATCCTGACCCTGGTTTGCCAGCGCGGCAACTTCCTCGCCCGCCTGATTGGCCAGATCGGTGGCGGTTTCCCCGGCCTGCTCGGCCGCGTCTGTCGCCTGTTCCGTGATCGACGACGCAGCGTCGGTCGCCTGCTCGGTGATCGAGGATGCGGCTTCGCTTGCCTGCTCGGTCACTGTTTCGGCTGCCTCGCCAACCGCATCGCCCGCATCCTGGGCCGCTGATTGCAATTGATCCGCCGGCGTCGGGTCGGACTGATTCAGATAGTAATAAATTCCAGCGCCAATGGCGGCTATGACTACACCTAATAAGATAGTACGCGACATGTGTCTCTCCTTTGGAAAATGTGTCGCCAAGATGGAAACAGGCTAGCGGGATTCAACGGTGAATTCCCGGAATTTCTTTTCAAAACGGGGGATTGAGCCAGCCTACGCCTATCGATCGCACACAGATGGCAATATCACGCCGCCGTGCAGCGCGAGAGGTGGCAATAGAGGCAGATCATGCCAAAACAGGCCGGATAACATGCAGTAAACTGGAAAGTTTGTGGCGGAGAGACAGGGATTCGAACCCTGGGTGGGCTTGCACCCACAACGGTTTTCGAGACCGCCCCGTTCGACCACTCCGGCACCTCTCCGCGGGGGTCTGTGAGGGGGGGATGTAGTCAGGAACGGGCAGGGGTGCAAGCAGAAAATTCCGGAATTTCACTTCGCTGGTATTTTCCATTGCCAGACCGCCCAAAACGCCTAGGCTTCTGGGTATGACTTATCTTGCATCCCGTTTCGTCCTGCCTTTTTCCCTGTTGTTGCTGGTCCTGTCTACCGCGCCTCTGCCATCCGCAGCGGCCGGGCGCGACCGGATCGAGGCGTTTCTGACAACGACCGGATTCGACGTCGCACTGGAAAGCATCGCGCTTGCCTCGGCCTCGGCACCTCAGATGTTGGGAATCGACGCAAAGGACTTTGGCTCGGACTGGAAACGCCTGACCGAAGAGGTGTTCGATACCGCCGACATGCACGAAACCGCTGTGTCGATCCTGGAACAGACCCTCAGCGATGACGCGCTGAACCACGCGGTGGAGTTCTATGCCTCGGACCTGGGACAGCGGTTGGTCGAGGCGGAAAACGCGTCTCATATGATCGAGGACGAGGATTCCAAACAGCAGGAAGGACAGAAAATCGTGTCCGACCTGATTCAACAGGGCTCACTGCGTGTTGAAAGCCTCAAGCGGATGAACAACGCCATTGACTCCAGCGGCACGGCTTTGCGGGCGCTGCAGGAAATCCAGCTGCGGTTTCTTCTGGCCGCAAGTGCGTCGGGCGTGATTGATCTGCAACTGAACGGTGACGAGTTGCGGCAGATGATGCGGCGGAACGAAACCGGCATGCGACAGGCGTTGCAACTGTCTGCGCTGGCCGGGGCGGCCTATACCTATCAGGATTTTTCGGACACGGATGTTGTCGCCTATGCCGAAGCGCTGGAACAGCCGTTGATGCAGGAGGTGTACGAACTGCTGAACGCCATTCAGTATGAAATCATGGCGATGAAGTTCGAAATACTGGCGGCCCGGATGGCGGATCTGCACCCGGCACAGGATATTTAATGCACCGGATCGCTGTTGTCGCTGCCCTGATCCTATGGGCCTTGCCCTTGCAAGCCGAAGAAAGGGTCGAGCGCCTGATACAGGCCATGCAGTTCGATCAGGTCATTGCCATCCTGCGCGAAGAAGGCAGAACGCAGGGGCAAGAAATGGATGAAGACATCCTCAACAACACCGGCGGGCCCATCTTCGCGGCGCAGGTTGAACGGATTTACGATCCGGTCGCCATACGCAATCAGGTGACCGAGGTGTTCAGTGAGGACCTGACCGACAGCCAGCTTGAACGCGCCATTCTGTTTTTCGAAAGCGATCTTGGCCAAACCATCGTTTCGCTGGAAAACTCCGCCCGAAAAGCCTTTGCCGATGAGACGATCGAGGAGATGGCCCGCGACGCCTACCGACAGGGCGATCAGAACACCGAACTGTTCCGGCTTGTCGAAGAATACATTCAGGTCAATGATCTAATCGAGCAGAATGTCCAAAGCTCGCTCAGCGCGGATTTCAGCTTTTTTCGCGGGCTGAACGACGACACCCCGAGCGACGATGCACAGCTGTTGGCCGGGCTTCTGGCGCAAAAAGACAGCGTGACAGCTGAAACAAAAACCTGGTTGTATTCCTTTCTGCTGCTGGCCTATCAGCCCCTGAACGACACCCAGATGCGCGAGAATATCGCGTTTTCCCGCACCGAGACGGGCAAGGCGGTCAACGAGGCCCTTTTTGAGATTTTTGATCGGATGTATGGCGAGATCTATTTCAAACTGGGACAGGCGGTTTCGCAGGTGTTGAAAGGATCGGATCTATAGTCATCATTTCGTGTTGACTTTCCGGCTTAATCTATGGATAAGCGCGCATCCCGGCCGGTTCTTCCGCGCCGGGTATCGTTATTATTGACCCGCCCGGCAAGTCTCGCGGGTCGTCACACAGCCCGAAAAGGGCGCGCTGTTCGAGGTGGCTTTCAAGTTTCTTGGGGCCAAAACACCCGGAAGGGGACCACAGAACGCGGGTTAGAAAAGGAAAGACGCATGTTTGCGGTCCTCAAGACTGGCGGCAAGCAGTACAAGGTTCAGGCGGGTGATATCCTCCGCGTTGAAAAGCTGGCTGCCGACGCAGGTGAAAAAGTTCAATTCAACGATGTTCTGATGCTGGGCGGCGACGCTCCGGTTGTTGGTGCACCTTTCGTTGAAGGCGCAGGCGTACAGGCCGAAGTGATCGAACAGGTCAAAGGTGACAAGGTCATCAAGTTCGTCAAGCGCCGTCGTAAGCACAGCTCGAAGCGTACCGTTGGCCACCGTCAGAAGCTGACTCTGGTCAAGATCACCGACATCCTGTCGTCGGGCGCTGACAAGTCTGGCATCAAAGCTGCAACCGGTTCGGCTCCGGCTGGCGAAGCTGCTCCGGCGGCGAAAAAGCCTGCCAAGAAAGCTGAAGCCAAGGCAGAGGCACCCGCCGCTGCGACTGCCGCTGACGATCTGACCAAGCTGAACGGTGTCGGCCCCGCCGCTGCCAAGAAGCTGAACGAGGCCGGTATCGAGAGCTTTGCCGCTCTGGCCGCCTTGTCGGACGAGCAGATTGCTGCTATCGACACGATCAAAGTGAAACCCGAATGGGTTGAGCAAGCTAAAGAGCTGGCTCAGGGCTAAGGAGAGAGAGAATGGCACATAAGAAAGCTGGCGGTTCCTCCCGTAACGGTCGCGACTCAGCGGGTCGCCGCCTTGGCGTGAAACTGTATGGTGGCCAGGCAGCCATCGCAGGCAACATCATCGTACGTCAGCGCGGCACCAAGTTCTGGCCGGGCGAAGGCGTAGGCATGGGCAAAGACCACACAATCTTTGCAACTGTCGATGGCGCCGTGAAGTTCCACAAGGGACTGAAAAACCGCACCTTCATTTCGGTCCTGCCAGTGGCGGAGGCCGCAGAGTAAGCCGAAACCCAGAAGGTTTAAGAAAAATTCATGGGGGGCCGGCACAAAGTGCCGGTCCCCTTTCTCGTTTTAACGCAATTGTGAAGCCAAGCCCCAATGACGGTTGCAACCACCAGCTTCCTGATCTTTGCCGCCTCTCAGGTCGGCACGCCGGGACCGGCCAATATGGTCCTGCTGGGCACCGGTGCGCGGTTTGGTTTTCGGGCGGCACTGCCGTTTGTGGGCGGTGTCATACTGGGTAAACAGCTGATAATCTGGCCTGTCGGATTTGGCCTGATGCAATTGGCGGATCAGGCGCCTGCGGTATTTTCCGTTCTGAAATACGCCTCTGCCGCCTATGTCTGCTGGCTTGCGTGGAAAATCGCCAACCTGCGGCTGTCGCGCAGCAGCGGCTCTGATCGGGTTCCGGGATTCTGGTCCGGATTGATCGTGCATCCGCTGAACCCAAAGGCATGGGCCATGATAATCGCCGGGTTCACCGGGTTTGTGGCCGCGGGAACACCCAGTTTCACGGCGACGCTGACGATCGCGCTCTGCCTGTTGTTGTGTCAGTTGATCCTGCACCCGATCTGGACATTTGCAGGCGATAGAATTGCGCACGCGGTTGAAGGACAGCCCGTGGAAAAATATCTGATGTGGATGCTAGCGAGTTTGACTGTTGCGTCCGTAATTTTCGTGTTGTTCGGAGGAGGAACGCACTCATGAAACTTGAGACGATAATAAACCAGCCGGTCATTGAAACCGAGCGGTTCGATCTGCGCCCCCTGCGCCGGTCGGATATGGGTCTCATTGAACATTATGCAGGTGATGAACGTGTGGCGCGGATGACGACCAGCATCGCGCATCCGCTGGTGCCGGGTTCAACCGAGGCCTTTGTGGTCCGTTCCATGTCAGACGACCGGGACGAAGACGTCTGGGCGATGGATGCGACCAAAGACGGCGGGCCGGAACTGATCGGCCTGATTTCACTGAAGCGGCTGGATCGCAACCAGTCCGAGGTCGGCTATTGGGTCGCGCCGATCTATTGGAACACCGGCATCGCGTCGATGGCGGTCGAAGCGCTGGTTAACGCCAACCCGCTGGAGAACGCGACCATGTTCGCCAGCGTGTTTCAGGACAATCCGGCCTCGGCCCGGGTGCTGACCCATTGCGGGTTCCAGTATCTTGGCGATGCCGAAAGCTATTCGGTGGCGCGCGATGCGAACGTGCCCACCTGGACATACAGCAAAAAACTCTGACTTGTGGCCGATGGGGCCTTTGCAGTAGGGGACAGTCATGAAATTTCTCGATCTTGCAAAGGTCTACATCCGGTCCGGGGCCGGTGGTAGCGGGTGCGTCAGCTTCCGACGCGAAAAATACATCGAATATGGCGGTCCCGATGGCGGCGACGGCGGCAAGGGCGGGTCTGTCTGGGCCGAGGTTGTGGATGGGCTGAACACCCTGATCGACTTTCGCTATCAGCAGCATTTCTTTGCCAAGAACGGTCAACCCGGCCGCGGCCAGCAACGCACCGGTAAGGATGGGGATGACATCATCTTGCGCGTGCCCGTGGGCACCGAGATTCTGGATGAAGACGAAGAAACCGTCATCTGCGATCTGACCGAGGTTGGCCAGCGGGTCCTGCTGGCCAAGGGCGGCAATGGCGGCTTCGGCAACCTGCACTTCAAATCGGCCACCAATCAGGCCCCGCGGCGCGCCAATCCGGGGCAGGCGGGGATCGACCGCACAATCTGGCTGCGGCTGAAGCTGATTGCAGATGTGGGGCTGCTGGGTATGCCCAACGCGGGCAAATCGACCTTTCTGGCGGCGACATCGAACGCGCGTCCCAAGATTGCCGATTACCCGTTCACGACCCTGCATCCCAATCTGGGCGTTGTGGGTGTCGACAACGTGGAATTCGTGGTGGCCGACATCCCCGGCCTGATCGAAGGCGCGCATGAGGGGCGGGGCATCGGCGACCGGTTTCTTGGCCATGTCGAACGCTGCGCGGTGCTGCTGCATTTGGTCGACGGGACCTCGGAAACCGTTGCCGAAGACTACCGGACCATTATTCACGAATTGGAAGCCTATGGCGGCGCACTGGCGGAAAAACCGCGCATCACCGTTTTGAACAAGGTCGATGCGCTGGACCAGGAAGAACTGGCCGCGACCAGGGCCGAACTGGAAGAGGCCGTGGGCGGCCCTATTATGACAATGTCCGGTGTGGCGCATCTGGGCGTGACCGAGGTGCTGCGGGCGTTGCGGGCACAAATCGACCACGACCGTCTGCGGCAAAAGCCCGCCGAGGAGACCAAGACTTGGCAACCCTGACCTCGGCGAAACGACTGGTTGTCAAAATCGGATCTGCCTTGCTGGTGGACCGAAATACCGGTTTGCTGCGGTCCGACTGGCTGATTTCACTGGCGCAGGATGTGGCGTGGCTCAAGGAGCAGGGGACGGATGTTATTCTGGTCTCGTCAGGGTCCATCGCGCTGGGGCGCGGTGTGTTGGGCCTGCCGATGGCGACATTGCCGCTGGAACAGTCGCAGGCGGCGGCAGCCGTGGGTCAGATCCGTCTGGCGCGTGCGTATGAGCAGGCGTTGACACCACACGGGATCACCACGGCACAGGTTCTTGTCACCCTGGAAGACAGCGCCGATCGCCGCCGTTATCTGAATTCGCGGGCGACGCTGGAGACTTTGCTGGGGCTGGGCGTCGTTCCGATTGTCAATGAAAACGATACCGTCGCGACGGACGAAATCCGATATGGCGACAACGACCGGCTGGCGGCCCAGATTGCCGTCACCGTTGGCGCGGATCAGTTGATTTTGCTGTCGGATGTGGATGGGTTTTACACAGGCAATCCAACCGAAGACCCCGCCGCCACCCGCTATGACGTGATCAGAGAAATCACCCCCGAGATCGAAGAAATGGCCGGCGATGCCGGGTCGGGCCTTTCCAAAGGCGGAATGAAGACCAAGTTGCTGGCGGCCAAGATGGCCACTGCTGCCGGGTGCGACATGGCGATCACCGAAGGATCACCCCTGAACCCATTGAAATCCCTGGAAAACGGCGCGAACAGTACGTGGTTCACGGCCACGCTGGACCCGCATGCCGCCCGCAAACGTTGGATCTCTGCAATGAAACCGCGTGGTGAAATTGTCGTCGACGAAGGCGCAGCGCAGGCGCTTGGCAACGGCAAAAGCCTGTTGCCCGCCGGTATTGTCGAGGTGACCGGTGATTTCGGGCGCGGCGACCCTGTCGCGATCCTGGACCCAAGCGCGCGCCGTCTGGCGCAGGGGCTCAGCCGTTATACCGCGCAAGAGGCGGACGCGATCAAAGGGCGCAAATCATCCGAAATTGAGGCGACGCTGGGATACCCGGGACGGGCGGTGCTGATCCACCGGGACGATTTGGCGCTGTAGCAGCGCAATGTTAGAACTGAAAAGACCGACTGAAAGGCACATGAGATGAAGGATTTCGACAGTATTCCCACATTGATGGCCGATCTTGGAAAGCGCGCCAAGGCGGCCTCGGCCGATCTGGCCTTTGCCAGCGCCGAGCGCAAGCACGCCGCTCTGATCGCTGCGGCAGATGCGGTCTGGGCGAACCGGGTTAAAATCATCGAAGCCAACCAGAAGGATCTGGAATTCGGCCGCGAAAAGGGCCTGAGTCCGGCGATGATGGACCGCCTGATGCTGGACGAGTCTCGTGTTCAGGGGATGGTCGACGGTTTGCGTACCGTTGCGGATCAGGCCGACCCGGTGGGAGAGATTCTGACGGAATGGGACATGGCCTCGGGCCTCAACATCCAGCGCGTGCGCACGCCGCTGGGTGTGATCGGTGTGATCTATGAAAGCCGCCCGAACGTCACAGCGGATGCCGGCGCGCTGTGCCTGAAATCCGGCAACGCGGTGATCCTGCGCGGCGGTTCTGAAAGCTTCCACTCTTCAACCGCCATTCACGCCTGTCTGGTCGAAGGGCTGAAGGCTGCGAACCTGCCCGAAGATGCCATCCAGCTGATCCCCACCCGCGACCGTGCAGCAGTGCAGGAACTGCTGACCATGACCGACTATGTCGACGTCATCGTTCCGCGCGGCGGCAAGGGGCTGGTCGGGCTGGTGCAGCGCGAAGCCCGCGTTCCGGTCTTTGCCCACCTCGAAGGCATTGTGCACATCTATATCGACAAAGACGCCGACCCGCAGAAAACCCTGGATGTCGTTCTGAATGCCAAGACGCGCCGCACCGGAATTTGCGGCGCCGCGGAATGCCTGCTGGTCCATCAGGATGTGGCCGAGACACTAGGGCAGGACGTTGTCGCGGCCCTGCTGGCCGCAGGTGTCGAGGTTCATGCCGAGGGCGCGCTGGCCGTTGACGGCACGGTGGCAGCGACACCCGATGACTGGGGCAAGGAATTCCTCGACAGCATCATCGCGGCCAGACCGGTCACCGATATTGACGACGCCATCGCACATATTCGCCGGTTCGGATCAAACCACACGGACTGCATCATGACCGAGGATGCGAATGCCGCCAGCCGGTTCTTTGAACGGCTCGACAGTGCAATCCTGATGCACAACGCCTCGACCCAGTTCGCCGATGGCGGAGAGTTCGGGATGGGCGCCGAGATCGGAATTGCGACCGGCAAGATGCACGCGCGCGGACCGGTCGGCGCGGCGCAACTGACAAGCTTCAAGTACCTTGTACGCGGGAATGGAACGACCCGGGCCTAAAACCGGATCAAAACGCGGGTGGCGGTGGTTTCCGCCGCAACCCGCCGCCCCATCGACGCAGCCGCCTGCTGCAACAGGGCGAACTGCACCTGTGCGGGTTTTACAGCATTGGCAAACCGACCCGAAGGCAGGTTCTTCCAAAGGTCGCTGTCCAAGTTCAGCTTGTCCGCAGACCCGGTAACTGTCCAGTCCGGGCCCGAGTTTTCAATCGTGACCTCACCGCCAAACGGCATCGCGCTTTCGCAGCACATCATTGCCAGAAACGCCAGCTTGACCTGATTGCGCGGCACTGCCCCGGTCAGGTTCCAGTTGACGCGCACGCGGCCCGCGCGTTCCACATCCTTCAGCAGTTCGGCGACCTCGGCGCGCCCGAGCGGCTGATCGCTGGCCGATCCGAAAGCGACGCGAAAAAACCGTATCCGCGCCCCGGCGCTGCCGACGCTGCCCGAAATCAGCTCCATCTCGGGGCCCTGGACCGAGCCAACCATCTCAAGCAGTTCCAGACCATTGGTGATCGCGCCAATGGGGCTGATCAGATCGTGACAGATCCGCGAGCCGATCAACTCGGCCAGGTTGACTGTGGTGTCGCTCATGCGTACCTCCTGCTGCATCTGCCGCCGGACCGGAGCCCTTGGATGACAGACCTCAATGCTATTCTTGCACCGGGCATGTTTGTCCGCCACCCCGATTTTCCCGAATGGGGTGTCGGACAGGTACAGTCCAACATCGCAGGCAAGATCACCGTGAACTTTCGCGAGCAGGGGAAAGTGGTGATTGACGGAACACGCATCACCCTGATGCCCGTCTTTGATCCGTGAAACTGGTTTAGGAAAGGTTAACGGTTTCGCATATCTGCACTTGTTGCCATCCCCCCGGAAACTGCGGTATCAGCGCGCAAACAAGAACGGAACCATTCATGCCGGACGCAGGCCCTTCCTTTACCGTCAAGCTTGCCGAAACCGAGGCCGAACTGCGCGCAGCCCATCGTCTGCGATATGATGTTTTCGTGCGCGAACTGGGCGGCGGTGGAGAGATGGTGGATCATGAGGCCGGGCTGGAACTGGACCAGTTCGATCCGTACTTTGATCACATGCTGGCCATCGACGACCTGACCCACGAAGTTGTGGGCGTTTACAGGCTGTTACCGGGCGAACGTGCGGCGGAACTGGGCCAGTTTTATTCCGAGGACGAATACGATCTGACCGTGCTCAAGCAAGGCGGTCGCAAGCTGCTGGAACTGGGCCGATCCTGCCTGCATCCCGATTACAGGGGTGGCACGGCAATGTACCACCTTTGGAACGGTCTGGCGGGCTATGTCAACGAACGCGGAATCGAAGTGCTGTTCGGAGTGGCAAGCTTTCACGGAACGGATGTGCGTGAACTGGCGCAACCCTTGTCGATGCTGCACCACAACCACCTGGCCCCGCCGGACCTGCGGGTTCGCGCGCAGCCGGATGTGTTCGAACCAATGGATATGGTCGCGCCCGAGAATCTGGACCGTCGCGCGGCGATGGTGCAGGTGCCCGCGCTGATCAAGGCCTATCTGCGGCTGGGCGGATTCGTGGGCGAGGGGGCCTTTATCGACCACGCGTTCAACACAACTGATGTGTGCCTGATCCTCGACACGGCCCGCATGAACGACCGCCAACGGCGCATCTATGGCGGAGCCTGAACAGGTGAACGATCCTTCCTGGTACAGCGAAGACGCGCCTGATCCGGTTGAGCTGGGCCTTATTGGCTGGCTGCTGGTGGCTCTGCGCGGCTTTCCACTGGCAGTTCTGGTGTTCGGCGGCCTGATCGTTCTGTTGGTTGTTCGCCTGATTGAGCGTCCGCTGTATGGTGTGCGCCGCCCGATCACTCCGTTCATCACGCAATTCGTCTGCCGAAACGCCTTTCGCATTCTGGGGATCGGGTTTCGGTCCTCGGGCGAATTGATGAAGCAACACGGCGCGGTGGTGGCAAACCATTCGTCCTGGCTGGACATTTTCGCGCTGAACGCCCGCAAACGGGTTTATTTCGTGTCCAAGGCCGAGGTCGCAAAATGGCCCGGGATCGGATGGCTGGCCCGTGCAACCGGGACCGTGTTTATCGAGAGAGACCGAAAAAAGGCGCGCGAACAGACAAAACTGTTCGAAGAACGCTTGTCTGCGGGTCACAAACTGTTGTTTTTTCCGGAAGGGACCTCGACGGACAATTTGCGTGTTTTGCCATTCAAAACAACGCTTTTCGCCGCATTCTTCACTGACGAACTGCGGGAGTTCATGTGTGTGCAGCCCGTCTCGGTGATCTTCCATGCCCCGAAGGGGCAACCAGACAGGTTCTATGGCTGGTGGGGCGATATGGAGTTCGGGCCGCATTTGCTGAAGACGCTGGGCGCGCGCAGGCAGGGCGTGGTCGAGTTGATCTATCACGCTCCGGCAAAGGTCAGCGACTTTGCCAACCGCAAGGAACTGGCGGTTCATTGCGAGCAGGCCGTGCGTCACGCGCATTCGCTGGCGCGGCTTGAAAAATAGGGTCGAAAGGCCCTTGCGCTGCCATAAAACCTGCCGTATACGCGCGCCATTCAAACCCGCAGGCGGGGTTTGGCCTTTTTGAGGGAGACATCCTCATCAAGACCGCCGGTTGGAGCATCCGCTTCTTTCACCCCCGCCCAGGCGTAAACCGGAAAAGGAAAACATAGCATGGCTCTTCCCGAGTTCACCATGCGTCAGCTGCTGGAAGCTGGCGTTCACTTTGGTCACCAGACACAGCGTTGGAATCCCCGCATGGGCCCGTTCATCTACGGCTCGCGCAATGGCATCCACATCATGGACCTGACCCAGACCGTTCCGATGCTGGATCAGGCTCTGCAGGCCGTTCGTGACACCGTTGCAAAAGGTGGCCGCGTTCTGTTCGTTGGTACCAAGCGTCAGGCCGCTGGCCCGATCGCGGAAGCCGCTGAAAAGTCGGCTCAATACTACATGAACCACCGCTGGCTGGGCGGCACGCTGACCAACTGGAAAACCGTTTCCCAGTCGATCAACCGTCTGAACCAGATCGACGAAGCCATGGAATCGGGCGCCGAGGGCCTGACCAAGAAAGAGCGTCTGGGCATGGAGCGTGACCAGGCCAAGCTGCAGGCTTCGCTGGGCGGTATCCGCGAGATGGGCGGCGTTCCGGATCTGCTGTTCGTCATCGACGTCAAAAAAGAAGCACTGGCCATCGCCGAAGCCAACAAGCTGGGTATCCCGGTTGTGGCTGTTGTCGACACCAACTGCTCGCCCGACGGCGTTGACTACATCATCCCCGGCAACGACGACGCAGCCCGCGCAATCGCGCTGTACTGCGATCTGGCCGCACGTGCCGCGCTGGACGGCATGACCGCACAGCTGGGCGCCGCAGGCGTTGATCTGGGCGAATTCGAAGAGGCGCCGGCAGAAGAAGCCGTTGCAGAAGAAGCAGAAGCAGAAGCACCTGCCGAAGCGTAAGCTGCCCGTCACCAAAATGACATATGGGGCAGGGTATGACCTGCCCCAATTCCGTTTGAATTGAGGAGAGCCGAAAGATGGCAATCACAGCAGCAATGGTTAAAGAACTGCGCGACTCGACTGGCGCAGGCATGATGGACGCGAAAAAAGCGCTGACCGAAACCGGCGGCAACATGGACGAGGCCGTTGACTGGCTGCGCACCAAAGGTCTGGCCAAAGCGGCCAAGAAATCGGGCCGTACCGCAGCAGAAGGTCTGGTTGCCGTGCACGTTGACGGTGGCAACGGTGTTGCTGTCGAAGTGAACTCGGAAACCGACTTTGTCGCGAAGAACGCTGAGTTCCAGGAAATGGTCGGCAAGATCGCCTACGCTGCTGAAGGCGTCGACAACGTCGAGGCCCTGCTGGCTGCTGATCTGGGCGGCAAGTCCGTTGCCGACACCCTGACCGACAAGATCGCCACCATCGGCGAAAACATGTCGGTGCGCCGTATGGCTAAACTGTCGGGTGATATTGTTGTGTCCTACGTCCACAACGCGGCCACCAACGGCATGGGCAAAATCGGCGTTCTGGTTGCTCTGTCCGGCGGTGACGAAGCGATCGGCAAGCAGATTGCGATGCATATCGCAGCTGTGAACCCGGCAGCTCTGTCCGAAGCGGACATGGACCCGGCCGTAGTCGAGAAGGAAAAGCAGGTTCAGATGGACATCGCCCGCGAATCCGGCAAGCCGGAGCAGGTGATCGAGAAGATGATCGTGGGCCGCATGAAGAAATTCGTCGCGGAATCGACTCTGTTGAACCAGCAGTTCGTTGTGAACCCTGACCTGACCGTCGAAGCAGCAGCCAAGGAAGCAGGCGCAACCATCACCGGTTTCGTCCGCCTGGAAGTTGGCGAAGGCATCGTCGTCGAAAAAGAAGACTTCGCCGCCGAAGTGGCCAAGGCCGCTCAGGGCTAAACAGATTTGCCCGGACCGTACCGGTTCGGGCGTTTCGACAAGGACCGGTTGCGCGATGCGCAGCCGGTCTTTTCTTTTGCGGAATCAAAAAAAGGCGCCAAAGCGCCCGCAAGTCTTCCGGATTTGAATTGAGGGGCCCCGCATGATGGGGATGGTCGAGGCCCCCCAAAAATTCCGACATAGGTACGTGGACGAATAGACGCCCCTGTGTCAGAGCGACCGGAGAGCTTTGTTATTACAAAGATCCGACCAAATGTTCCCTGGCTAAAGCCACCACTCACGGAACAATATCACTTTGCAACCAGACCCCAGATTTGGAAAGTCATGTTTTCCTTACCTAAGGTAAATTGACGCAATTTGGCGTCAGATTCAGCCCTCAGGCCTCCATGATGAACATCTGATTTTGCAGCGACGCCTTGAGCACAGCCTGCGCCGTGGTCTCAACCGAAAGCGCCTCGCGCGCGAGCCTCAGATGCTTTTCCACGGTTGCCGATGTCAGCCCCATCAAAAGCGCGATGTCCTGGGTGGTCTTGCCGTCGCCGACCCATTGCAAGGCTTCGCGCTGACGCTTGGTCAGGGCGCGGTTCGGCGCGTTATAGGGCAGGGTCAGAATCTTCAGATGGGCGACATTATTCATCAGCAGAATGTCGTCGCCATGCTCGTCCCAGATCGCGTCCACTTCGTCCTGGCTGCGCCTGTCCCGGGCAGAGAGTGATATCGCGCCCTTGGACCGCATCGAGACGGAGTTGAAACTGACCGTATACCCGGAAACGACACCCTTGGATTTGTTGAACTCGATCACCGCGCGCTCCTGCGCCGACAGGGTGTCGTCGTTCATCATCTCCTGCGTCATTCGCCAGCTTGCCGCGCCTTCGTTGTGCAGCGCCCATTTCAGCATCGGAGCATGGAAATAAAGTCCACCGCTCAAAAACCCGTCCAGGTATTCCTTGCCGTGGTTCGTCAGAATCACGAAATCTTCGGGATCACCCAGCGAGGTTTCCGTTCGGTATTGCGTATATCCATAAAGCAGACGGTCAAACCCGTATTCGGCCATCTGGCGGCAATGTGCGTCCCAAAGCTCTTCCAGAGTCTTTGCATAACTGAGAAAATGAAGGTATTCGCTCAGCTTCATGCAGCGCCTCCGCCTTTCAGGTGCGCAGCCAGGGCATCAAGGGCCAGAACATATCCCTGTGCGCCGAAACCGCAGATCAGACCTATAGCGACCTGCGAGATATACGACCTGTGCCGGAACGTTTCACGCGCGTGGATGTTGGACAGGTGAACTTCGATAACCGGCAGGTCAACCGAGGCGATCGCGTCCATAAGCGCGATGGAGGTGTGCGTGTACGCGCCCGCATTCAGAACGACACCGTCCTGAACCCCTTTTGCGGCGTGAATCGCATCGATCAGCGCGCCCTCATGGTTCGATTGAAAATGCGTCACTTCCAGCCCGATGGAATTCCCATGGGTCCGGCACAAATCCTCGACCATCTTCAATGTGGTGTCGCCGTAAACCTCAGGTTGCCGGGTGCCCAACAGGTTGAGGTTCGGGCCGTTCAAAATCAGAGCTTTGTGCATTATTTCACTGTCCCCATAACAGGTTGATAAACGTGAATTGGTGGCAATGTCCACCTGCCAGCACACACGTGAGATGCGTGGCCCCGGCCAGTGACACTTTTATCGGCAAATGGCCGCCCTTCGGGGTCAGTTTTCATCCATTGTCACGACGATTTTTCCGACCGCCGTGCGTTCGGAAAGCTGCACAAGCGCCTCGGCCGCGCGGCTTAGCGGAAAGGTTGCGCTGACGCGGGGTCTGATTTGGCCCTTGTCGTATAACCCGAACAACTCACTGACGTTTTCAGCATGGCCCTTGGGGTCACGGAACACCGATGCACCCCAGAACACACCGACGACCTGACACCCTTTGAGCAAAGGCAGGTTCAGGGGAATTTTCGGAATGCCTGCGGGAAACCCGACAACAAGGTAACGCCCGTTCCAGGCCATGCTGCGCAGCGCGGGTTCCGCGTAATCGCCGCCAACCGCATCATAGACCACATCAACGCCTTCACCGCGCGCCAAGGATTTGATTTCTGTCGAAAAAGACTTTTGCGCGGCCCTGTCCATCTCGCGCGGATAGACGATGGTGGCATCTGCGCCAACCTCTCGGCAGAATTCCGCTTTGTCCGCAGAGGAGACAGCAGCGATCACGCGCGCGCCCATGGCTTTGCCCAACTCAATCGCCGCGGATCCGACGCCTCCGGCCGCACCAAGGATCAGCAGCGTCTCACCCGGCTGAATCGCGGCCCGGTCCTTCAGGGCGTGATGGGAGGTGCCATACGTAAAAATGAAACTGGCCGCATCTTCGTAGGGCATCGAGTCCGGGAACCTGACGGCGGTATTCGCCTTTATTGTCAGATGGGTGGCGAACCCGCCGGACCCGGTCAGCGCAAGCACCCGGTCGCCGGGTTCAAATCCGGTGACGCCTTCGCCGGTTGCCAGAACCTCGCCCGCAATCTCTCCACCGGGGGCAAAAGGGCGGGGCGGCTTGATCTGATACAAGTCCTGTATCATCAACGTATCGGGGAAATTGACACCTGCTGCCTTGACCCCAACCAGCAGTTCGCCCTTTCCCGGAACGGGAGCGGGCAGGGTGGTCAGTTCCAAAGTTTCCGGCCCGCCCGGGGCGACGCTGAGTAAAGCTTGCATATTGGCCCTGTTGTCCTTGTTATTCGGTCCAGAGGAACTTTGGCGCAGCAGCGGGTGTTGTCAAGAATTCAGCCGGGAAGGAACGTCTGACACAAGGCGGATCACCCCCGACAGCCCGCACCGCCGGAACACACCGAGGAGCAAGAACAATGACCCCCGAAACGCTATTCTCCCTGCACGGCAAAACGGCGCTTGTCACCGGCGGCGCCACGGGCATCGGTCGCATGGCTGCCGAGGCATTGGTCCGGGCGGGCGCTCGGGTTCTGATCGCTTCCCGGAAGGGCGACGCGTGCGAGGCGGTGGCGGCGGAGCTAAACGCGCTCGACGCGTCAGGAACGGCAGAGGGCTTCGCAGGGGATGTCGGAACGCAGGCGGGAATTGAGTCGCTGGCGGCCGAGGTCAGGAACCGCACGGATCGGCTGGATATCCTTATGAACAATGCCGGCGTATCCTGGGGCGCGCCGATGGGGCAGTTTCCCTACGAAGCCTGGGACAAGGTCATGTCCGTCAATGTCGCCGGTATCTTCGACCTGACGCAAAAGCTGCTGCCCATGCTGATGAGCTCCGGATCACCCGACGACCCGGCCCGCGTGGTCAATGTCGGCTCGGTCATGGGCGAGGTGCCGATGGGCGACGGCGCTTACAGCTATTCCGCCTCGAAAGCGGCGGTGCTGCACCTGACCAAGATCATGGCAAAAGAGTTTTCGCCCTACCACGTCACGGTAAATGCCCTGGCGCCCGGACCGTTCGTGTCGCGCATGACGGCATTTGCCACTGCGGATGAGACCACCCGCGAAAAGGTCGGAAAGTCCGTGCCTCTGGGACGCGTCGGCTGTGATGAAGATATCGCGGGATGTATGCTGTTCCTGTGCGGTCGCGGCGGCAGCTATGTCACCGGTGCGGTGATCCCGGTATCCGGCGGCATCAACGTCGTGACGGCCGGAAACATCTTTGCCGAAGCGTTTTGACAGCATCACGCGGAGGAGCCCAATGTCCGACAGCTCAAATCTGGACCTGACTGCAGTTGATAACTACCTCAGCGCCCATCTTCCGGGATATCGCGGGCCGCTGGAGGCGACGAAATTCGCGGTTGGGCAGTCGAACCCGACCTACGAACTGCGCACGCCTGAAAAATCCTATGTCCTGCGCCGAAAGCCACCGGGCACCCTGTTAAAATCGGCGCATGCGGTGGATCGGGAGTTCCGGGTTCAGACCGCACTTGCCGGCAGCAACGTGCCGGTGCCGGAGATGTATCTGCTGTGCGAAGATGCGGATGTCATCGGGTCCGATTTCTATGTCATGGAGCGACTGAACGGGCGCACTTTCCTTGAGCCGGTCATGAAAGGCGAAAGCAACGACACCCGGGCCGCAATCCTTGATGAGATGAACCGGGTTCTGGCCGAGTTGCATCAGGTGGATATCGACGCGGTGGGGTTGTCCGACTACGGGCCGCCCGGCAATTACTTTGAGCGCCAGATCGCGCGATGGACCAAACAATACCGGGCGTCGGAAACAACGCAGATCGCCGAGATGGACGCGCTTATTTCCGCCCTTGAAAGCTCGGTTCCGGCCGATGACGGGCAGCGGACCCTGGTACACGGCGATTACCGCATCGACAATTTGATGTTTGAGGAGGGCGGCACCCGCTGTCTGGGCGTACTGGACTGGGAGCTGTCGACGATCGGGCACCCCTATGCCGATCTGGCCGCCGTCATCATGCAATGGCAGATGCCACAGGGGAAAGAGGGGCGGGGCCTGGCCGGGATCGACCGCGCCTCACTTGAGCTGCCTTCGGATCAGGCATTTATCGAACAATATTGCCTGCGGCGCGGACTGCCCGGGATAGACAATTTCGGGTTCTATCTGGCCTTCAATTTCTTCCGCATGGCAGGAATTTTGCAGGGCGTATACAAACGGGCCCTGGACGGAAACGCGTCAGACCCGAAACGCGCGCAGATTTTCGGCGCCTACGTCCCGATGTTCGCGCAGCACGGGCTGGCCGCACTGAAATAGCGTTGCGGCCAACTACGCATTACGCTTCAGTTCAAGCTCCAGGTTTCCGAGGCTGTTTTTCCCGAAAAACATCTCGGAGCCGACAAACATACTGGGCACACCAAAAACGCCCTTTTTGACTGCGGCCTTGGTCTGCTCTTTCAATTGCTGTTTGATGTCGATGCTGGTCATCGCCTCGCGCATCTTGCGGACGGGCAACTCCTTTTCGTGCAGAATTTCGGTCAGGACGCCAAGTTCATCAACTTTTTGACCGTGGACCCAGATCGCATCAAATATGGCCTTTACATATTTGTTTTCCCATGGCTTTCCAGAAGCATAGACCGCGCCCCGCATGGCAAACCTGGTGTTGACCGGAAAATGCGGGCTCATGTGGAAACTCAACCCACGGGCACGAGCGAACCGATGCAGATCATGCGTAAGATACGCAGATTTCTGTCGGTTCTCGGAAAACGCCTGAAACGGGCTCTGGTTGTTGGTCGCCTTGAAAACCGTGGCCAGCAGCACCGGTACATAGCTCACCCGAACGCCATTCTTTTTCGCCAGATCGGGCAGAACCTTGTGCGCAAGAAAGGCATTCGGACTACAGAAATCGTACACAAAATCTATATGTTGCGCCATGTTTCTCCTCCGGGGCGTGAAAAATCGGACTAACCATCCCGCAATCGGCGAATCTGTTACTACGTCAGTGTAACAGCCCGTCCGGACAATACGTATAGGTGTGCGTTTCGCCCGCAAGCCGGTGATTGATTTCCCTGTTAATTCAATCCGCAAGGGCCCAATATCCAACGGGAAACCAAAGGACCCGGACCATATGCAAAGCCAGACCAAGTTCGATCCAACGCGACTGGGCCGTATACCCGGCTGGATGCAGCGATATGTCGATCAGCGGAAATACGCGGGCAACGCGCTGTTGGTGAGACACAAGGGCAACGAGGTGTTCTTTCACACCTGCGGTCAACGAAGTGTCGAGCGTGATCTGAGCTTTCAACGGGACACAGTAGCGCGCATCTATTCGATGACCAAACCGATAACGTCGGTTGCGCTGATGATGCTGGTCGAACGGGGGCAATTGCATCTGGATGCCCTGCTGTCCGACTTCATCCCCGAATTTCAGGATATTCGCGCGCTGATCCCCGGTGCGGCCCGACTGGATCAGACAGAGGCTGCGCCGTCGCCGACGCTGCACCATTTGCTCACGCATACAAGCGGTTTCAGCTATTCGTTCAACCCGGGATTGTTGCCGGACGCGATGGATGAGGTCGACCTGATTTTCGCGCCTAATCAGGGGCTTTTGGCGGATCGTGTAAGAGACTTAGCCAGTTTTCCTCTGGCGTTTCAACCGGGCACGCGATGGGAGTATTCGGTCGCGACTGATGTGCTGGGCCGGGTGATTGAAGTGGTTTCCGGGCAAACGCTTGATCAGTTTTTTCAGGCTGAGATTTTTGAACCGCTGGGCATGCACGAAACCGGGTTTTCCGTACCTTCCCGCGCGGTAGACAGGTTTGCGTCACTTTACACGCCGCTGGCAGGCGACGCGATGGACCTGAATTCGGCCAAGACCGGTGCAGAGACCCTGCGTCTGGTGGATCAGGCCGGCGAGTCGCCCTTTGAAAATGCAGTCACGTTCTCGGGCGGTGGCGGTCTGGTCAGCACCATCGACGATTATTCGCGCTTTGCCGAAATGTTGCGAAATATGGGGCAGGGCAACGGATATCGTCTGTTGGGGCCAAAAACCGTGGACTTCATGATGCGCAACCACCTGCCCGGCGATATCGCATCCATGGGACCGCAGAGCTTTGCAGAACAGCCGATGGAAGGCACAGGGTTCGGACTGGGTGGCGCTGTGGTCATAAATCCGGGCAGAACCCGCGTTCCGGGAACGCCGGGTGATTTCAGCTGGGGCGGAATGGCTTCGACCTTTTTCTGGGTCGACCGTCTGAACGAAATGACTGCTGTTTTCTTTACACAGCTCTCACCGTCCAGTTCCTATCCATCCCGCGCGGAACTAAAAGCGCTTGTCCTTGGGGCAATGATTGAATGACACCCAACGCGCTGATACCCAAGGCACATGCACCAAATCGGAGATCCGGGCATGACCGAAGCAGAACGTATCCTTCTGGACCTGCTGGACATCGAAAGGCTTGAAGTCGACCTGTTTCGGGGCACCGGTTCCGGCGGCGAAACCCCGACGCGCATCTTTGGCGGTCAGGTCATCGCTCAGGCGCTTGCTGCCGCATACCGCACGGTCGAGGAGCGGCTGTGCCATTCCCTGCACGCCTACTTCATTCGCCCCGGTGATCCGTCCATTCCCGTTATTTATCAGGTGGATAGAGCACGGGATGGAGGTTCGTTCACCACCAGACGCGTTGTCGCTATTCAGCACGGCAAGCAAATTCTGAACATGTCGGCTTCATTCCATATACAGGATGAAGGTTGGGGTCATCACCACGAAATGCCCAGGATGGAAGCGCCCGAACACTATCCGGCCCGCACCGATCTGCGGCAGAGATACGTGGAACTGGTGCCCGAAAAGCTGCGCGGAGAGCTATTGCGTGAACGTCCCATCGAGGTTCGCGAAGCCAGCCATCTGCACCCGTTTACGCCCGAGAAATCCGATGATCGCAACCAGATCTGGTTTCGCATGGGCGCCGCCGCAAATGCCGACCCGGTGACCCAGCACCTTTTGCTGGCTTACGCGTCGGATATGTACCTGATGAGTTCGGGGATGCGACCCCATGGGCTCAGCTGGTTCACCGGCGAAGTCAACGGAGCCAGCCTGGATCATACCTTATGGTTTCACGCGCCTGTGCAGTTTCAGAACTGGCATCTTTACGCGATGGATTCGCCATGGGCCGGGCAGGGGCGCAGTTTTAACCGCGGGTCGATCTACTCAGAGGACGGTACTCTGGTCGCGTCAGTTGCGCAGGAAGGGCTTATGCGAAAAGCTCAGCGGAAATCTTAGGATCACTCGATAAACTGTTGATTTAGCTTCCGCATTCCGCCCAGCCAGCGATCATAGTCGCCAGCTTTGTGCCGCATATAGTCCAGAACCTGCGGATGCGGCAGCACCAGAAACTGTTCCGCTTCGATAGCCTTCACACAGGCTTCGGCTACGTCCTCGGGCTCCAGCATGCCGTCTATTGATGCGACGGAAAACTCGTGCCCGCGTGTCATTTCAGACCGAACGGCCTGCGGACACAGAACCGACACGCGCAGACCTTTGTGGCCATATGTCAAAGAAAGCCACTCTGCGAACCCAACAGCCGCATGTTTCGTAACCCCATAAGGTGCCGCACCCGGCTGATTGAGTAATCCGGCAGCCGAGGCCGTTGTCATGAAGTAACCGCCGCCACGTTCGATCATTCGCGGAACAAGGTGACGCGCCGCCCAGACATGCGACATGACATTGATCTTCCAGATCCGATCCCAATCTTCATCCGGAACATCGAGACCGCCCAGCGTCAGAATTCCCGCATTGGCGCAGAACAGATCAATCGGTCCGATAGTGTTTTCAACCGTGTCGATCAGGGATTTGATATGCGCTTCGTCTGAAACGTCGCAATGTACCGCTGAGCCGCCAATAGACTGCGCGACCTCAGTTGCACCGTCCAAATCAATATCGGCGCAAGCGACATGAGCACCTTCCTTGGCAAAACGCTCAGCCAAACCTTTGCCAATACCTTGCGCGGCACCGGTCACGACGACAGTTTTTTCGTTCAGAACCATCTGACACTCCGCAGCTTGTCTTTAAGGCGTGACCGTAAGACATTGGTAGTTAATGGCAAACCCGGTTTTCGGACATAAACTATTTAACCATAATACCGATTACGCGCTTATTGGGTCACCTCAGTAGAAGGCCTGCAATCCGGTTTGTGCCCGCCCCAGGATCAGCGCGTGAACGTCATGCGTGCCTTCATATGTATTCACGGTCTCAAGGTTTACCATGTGACGAATGACCTGGAACTCCAGCGATATGCCGTTTCCGCCATGCATGTCACGGGCCATGCGCGCAATGTCCAACGCCTTGCCGCAATTGTTGCGTTTGACGATCGAGATCATTTCGGGCGCGGCTTCGGCCTGATCCATAAGACGACCGACGCGCAGACTTGCCTGTAGCCCCAGTGCGATTTCGGTTTGCATGTCCGCCAGCTTGCGCTGGAACAGCTGCGTTTGCGCCAGCGGCTTGTTGAACTGCTTACGATCCAACCCATACTGGCGGGCTCCGTGCCAACAGCTTTCGGCGGCCCCCATAACGCCCCAGCTGATCCCGTACCGCGCGCGGTTGAGACAGCCGAACGGTCCTTTCAGTCCCTGCACATGCGGCAGCAGAGCGCCCTCGTCCACCTCGACGCCGTCCAGAACGATTTCGCCGGTGATCGAGGCGCGCAGGCTCATCTTGTTCCGGATTTTCGGAGTGCTCAGCCCCTTGAGGCCTTTTTCAAGAACAAAACCACGAATCTTGCCCTCATGCGCATCAGACTTGGCCCAGACAACAAACACATCCGCAATCGGAGAATTTGAAATCCACATCTTGCTGCCGGTCAGACGATAACCGCCATCAATCTTCTCGGCGCGGGTTTTCATGCCGGCCGGATCGGACCCGGCATCGGGCTCGGTCAGGCCAAAACAGCCGATCCATTCGCCGCTGGCCAGTTTCGGCAGGTATTTCCGGCGCTGTTCCTCTGATCCGTAGGCGTAGATCGGATACATGACCAACGAGCTTTGAACGGACATCATCGAGCGATACCCCGAGTCGACACGTTCAACCTCGCGCGCGACCAGACCGTAGGACACGTACCCTGCCCCGAGCCCGCCATACTCTTCGGGAATCGTGGTGCCCAACAGGCCCATTTCGCCCATTTCCCGAAAGATTTCGGGATCGGTTTCCTCGTCCTGAAACGCCTGGAGCACGCGCGGCTGAAGCTTTTCCTGCGCGTAAGCCTGCGCGCTGGCGGCGATCATCCGTTCGTCTTCGTTCAGCTGATCTGACAGGCGAAACGGATCGTCCCAAGTGAAATTGCCCATGTCAGGCGCATCTTTGGCACGCAGGGCCGGCTTGGTGTCAGGGGCGTTCATAATGCTTCTCCGCTCAGTCAGCTTCGCCGCAAACTAACCCGGCCACCGGACAAAAAACAGTAAGAGTTTTGCATTCACCCATGAGGAAAACTCATAGGCCACCGGCGACGCCCCTGCCCCGGTCCGGTTCAGCCCAGGGCGTAGCCGGCGCCGCGCACTGTCCGCACGGGATCTTCGCCGCCATGTTGCGTCAGTGCCTTGCGAAGACGACCAATGTGGACGTCCACAGTGCGGGTATCCACATAGATATCGCGGCCCCAGACGCGGTCCAGCAACTGTTCGCGGCTCCAGACGCGACCCGGTTTTTCCATGAAGGTGCTCAGCAGCCGAAACTCGGTCGGGCCAAGCTTTAGCGGCTTGCTGTCCCGGCTGACCTTATGTGTCTCTGAATCCAGAACGATGTCGTCGAACTCCAGCCGCAGACCGACGGTTGCGGGCCGCACCCGGCGCAACTGCGTGCGCACGCGTGCCATCAATTCGACGACCGAATACGGCTTGACGACATAATCATCCGCCCCGGTTTCCAACCCGCGCACCTTGTCGACCTCTTCGGTCCGGGCCGACAGCATGATGATCGGGATCGATCGCGTGTCGGGACGGGATTTCAGACGGCGGCAGACCTCGATCCCGCTGAGGTTGGGCATCATCCAGTCCAGTACGATGATGTCCGGGCTGTCCTCGTCAACCAGCAGCATGGCTTCGTCGCCGCTGGCCGCTTTGGACACGCGGAATCCTTCAGCTTCGAGGTTATAGGCCAGCACTTCGCGCTGGGCCAGTTCGTCCTCGACAACCAGAACGGTTGGTTGGTCAGCTGACATTCTTCAGATCTCCTAGGCGGATTGCGACGTAATATCTGCTTTGGGTCGGGCTTCGGCCGGGCGTTCACCGGTTACAAGATAGACGACCTGCTCGGCGATGGCGGTGACATGGTCGCCCATGCGCTCGATGTTCTTGGCGATGAAATGCAAGTGCATACAGGCGGAAATGTTGCGCGGATCCTCGGCCATGAAGGTCAGAAACTCACGGAACAGACCGTTATACATCTGATCGACTTCCTCGTCGCGCTCGATGACGTCAGCGGCCAGTTCGGCGTCGCGCTGGATATAAGCATCCAGAGCGTCGCGCAGCATCCGCTCCACCTCGCGCGCCATGCGGCGCAGGGCGGCGGCGCTGCCGTTGATCTCACCTGCGTTGACCAGAACCGTGGTGCGTTTGGCGATATTCTTCGAATAATCGCCGATACGTTCCAGGTTTGCCGACACTTTCAGCACCGACAGGACCAGACGCAGGTCGCCCGCGGTTGGCGCGCGCAGCGCGATCACGCGGGCTGTTTCCTCGTTGATCAGGTCTTCCAGCGCATCAATAGCCTTGTCGCCTTCGCGAACGCGGTGGGCCAGTTCTTCGTCCCGGGTCTCAAGTGAGCGTGCCGAGCTCATGATGGCGGCCTCGACCAGGCCGCCCATCTTCATGATATGGGCCTGGATCGCTTCGAGATCCCGGTCGAATACGGATGCAATATGTTGTTCGCTCATCGCAATATACCTGTGCTCAGCCGATGCGGCCGGTGATGTAACTTTCGGTGCGGGGATCTTCGGGGTTGGTGAAAATCTGACCTGTTTCGCCAAATTCGACTAGGTTGCCCAAGTGGAAGAACGCGGTCTTCTGGCTGACCCGCGCGGCCTGCTGCATCGAGTGGGTCACGATCACCACCGAATAGCGCGAGCGCAGCTCGTCGATCAGTTCCTCGACCTGTGCGGTTGCAATCGGGTCCAGCGCCGAACAGGGTTCGTCCATCAGCAAGACCTCGGGCTCGGTCGCGACGGCGCGGGCAATACACAGACGCTGCTGCTGCCCGCCCGACAGGCCGGTACCCGGGGCATCCAGACGATCCTTGACCTCATCCCAGATCGCGCCGCGACGCAGAGATTTCTCGACAATCTCATCCAGTTCCGCCTTATTCTTGGCAAGGCCGTGGATGCGGGGACCATAGGCCACGTTGTCATAGATCGACTTGGGGAACGGATTCGGCTTCTGGAACACCATGCCCACCTTGGCGCGCAACTGCACCGGGTCGACGCGCTTGTCATAGATGTCTTCGCCGTCCAGCAGGATATCACCTTCGACCCGGCAGATGTCGATCGTGTCGTTCATCCGGTTCAGACAACGCAGGAAGGTGGACTTGCCGCAACCCGACGGGCCGATAAAGGCCGTTACTGTCTTGTCTTCGATCTCTACGTCCACGTCCTTGATGGCGTGGGTATCACCGTAATAAACCTGAACCTTGTTCGCGGCGATTTTGATATCTTTTGCGTCCACGGTTCTCTCCACTCGTGTCATGTCGTTCATTATAGCCCCCAATTACCAGCGGCGTTCAAAGCGGCGGCGCAGAATGACCGCGATTGTATTCATCGTCACGAGGAATATCAGCAGAATGATGATGCCTCCCCATGCGCGTTCATAAAAGGCCGGGTCGGCGCGTTTCGACCATTCGTAGATCTGCGCCGGCATGGCCGAGTTCGGGGACAGGAAGCCCGCAACTAACCCATCAGGTGGATTCGACGCGATAAAGCCCACCATCCCGATCAGCAGCAGCGGCGCGGTTTCCCCCAGCGCCTGTGCCAGACCGATGATCGTGCCGGTCAGGATACCGGGCGCGGCCAGCGGCAGAACGTGGTGGAACACTGCCTGCATTTTCGAGGCCCCTACCCCAAGCGCGGCGTCCCGGATCGAAGGCGGAACCGCTTTCAGCGACGCGCGGGTCGAGATGATGATCGTTGGAAGGGTCATCAGCGTCAGCACCAGACCGCCCACAAGCGGTGCTGAAGTCGGCAGATGCATGTAGTTGATGAACACAGCCAGACCCAGAATACCGAACACGATCGACGGAACCGCCGCCAGGTTCGAGATATTTACCTCGATGATATCGGTCAGCCGGTTCTGCGGCGCGAATTCCTCAAGATAGATCGAGGCCGCAACCCCGATGGGCAAGGCCAGCGCCAGCACAACCAGCATCATGAACAGTGAACCCAGCATCGAGACGCCGATCCCCGCAGCCTCGGGCCGCTGATCCGATGCGTCCGCACCAAAGATGAAGTCCGGGTTGAACGCCTTGTAAAGCACTCCGGCGTCCCGCAGCTGATCCACGAAATCAAGCTGAGCGGTGCTGATGCTTTTGTCGTTGGCAATCGACTCGCGCGTCACGCGGCCCTTCATGTACCCGTCCACACGGCTGTTGACGAGGAACCGGAAGCTGACCGTTTTGCCGATTTCATCGGGATTGGCCAGAACGTAGTTCCGCAGCTCTGCCTGCGCGGCCTTGGACAGAATCCCACCCATTTCCTTTGGCTTCAGATCGGTTTCGATGCCCAGCTTCTGAACTTCGCTTTCCAGTGCGGCCGCAATCAGGGGCGCGTAGCCGAAGGTCGAAACCTTTTTGATCTCTTCGATGTTCCGGTTGCCCTTCTTGTCCAGCTTGTCTTCCAGCAAGTTCACATCCAGTTCCAGGAAGGACTGCTGGAATGCGCCGGTGCCGGCTGTCACGATGTTGGTGACCAGCACGACCAGCATCAGCAAGCCGACGCCAATGGCCGCGATCCCGTACATCTTGAACCGGCTCTCGGCCGCGTTGCGGCGCTTGGTGCGTGCGTCCTGCTGGAACAGCGATCCGCCCTTGGGCTTCGCAGAAGGAGCAGCGCTTGGAGTTTGGGAAACTTCGGTCATTCGTACTGCTCCCGATATTTGCGTACGATGTAGAGGGCGAAGATGTTCAGCCCCAGCGTGATGATGAACAGGGTCAGTCCCAGCGCGAAGGCCACCAATGTCTCGGCACTGGCAAAATCGGTGTCCCCGGTCAGCTGACTGACGATCCGCGTTGTGATCGTGGTCATCGCCTCGAACGGGTTCCCCGAAAACTTGGCAATCGCACCTGCCGCCATCACCACGATCATCGTCTCGCCAATGGCTCGGCTTGCTGCCAGCAGGATGGCTCCGACGATGCCCGGCAGCGCTGCGGGCAGGATCACGCTGCGCACGGTTTCGGAATGGGTCGCACCCAGCCCAAGCGAGCCGTCGCGCATGGACTGCGGCACAGCATTGATGATGTCGTCCGACAGCGACGACACGAACGGGATCAACATGATGCCCATCACCAGGCCCGCAGTCAGAACCGCGTTTGAACTGGCCATCCAGCCCAGCCCCAGCGCGCCGCCATCACCGAAAAGCGACACCAGCGCCGGCCCCACGGTCAGCAGGGCAAACAGACCATAGACGATGGTGGGAATGCCGGCGAGGATCTCAAGCAACGGTTTGGCAATCGACCGCGTCGCGCCGGATGCATATTCCGACAGGTAGATCGCCGCGAACAGGCCGATCGGCACCGCCACGAGCAGCGCGATCAATGAGATATACAGCGTACCCCACAGCAGTGGCAGGATCGAAAGCTCACTCCCGCCGCGGAAGTTGGGCGCCCATGTGCTGCCAAAGAAGAAGTCCCGCCACGAATGCATCTGGAAGAAGTTCATCGTCTCGAACAGCATCGACAGGACGATCCCGACCGTCGTCAGAATGGCGATGGACGCAGCCAGCAACAGCAGCGCCAGAATACCCTGTTCGACGACGTTGCGGGCGCGGAATTCCTTATGTGTGCGCACATAAGCAAAGGCCGCGCCAAGCAGAGCAAGTGCCAGAACAACGACTTGCATCACGACAGTACCCATTCCGGTCATGTTGCGGTATTTCTGCGCTGCGACCAGAATAGGCTGAGTAATCTCCTGCGTCAGGACCTGGCCCGCGTCTTTCAGCGCTGCCGTAAGCTCATCAATATCAGCGTTGGGATTTTGCGCCTGTGCTTCGCTCATCGTGCCCAGAGCAACTGCGCCATCCAGGCCGTCCGCGACGCGGCGCACTTCGCTCATGACAAGACTCCGGTCCGTTCCTTCCGTGATTGCATGATCAGGGATCAGGCCGGACACCGAATTGTTTACGATCATCGGCTGAACCAGAAGCCAGACAATCAAAACCCCCAGAGCCGGTACAAGCGCTGTAAGCGCGACATTGTAACCATAATATGATGGCAGCGAATGCAACTCGCGGGCATCTCCTCCCGCGCTTGCCAAGGCACGGGACCGACCCGTGAAAAATCCAATCACTGCCAGTGCAAGCAGGATCAGCAACAGCCAGGATAACGCCATGAGAACTCCGTGGGGATGGCAGTAAATGGAGTCAAAATGAACCGGGGCGTGCTTTGAGCGCCCCGGTTCTGTTCACAAGGGTGATTAGGAACCGCCGCCCAGAACGGCTTCGTTGGCAACGGCTTCCTGAACTTTCGCCAGTTCCGGATCCGAGACCAGACCGTATTCGGCCAGCGGGCCGTCGGGGCCTGCGATTTCGTCGGCGACGAAGAACTCAGCATATTCTTTCAGGCCGGGGATCACGCCGATATGGGCTTTCTTCACGTAGAAGAACAGCGGGCGCGAAACCGGGTATTCGCCGGTTGCAATCGACTCAGTCGACGGAACGATACCGGACATGGTCGCAACCTGCAGCTTGTCGGTGTTGTTCTCGTAGAACGCCAGACCAAAGACGCCGATGCCGTCCTTGTTGCTGTCGATGCGGGCCAGGGTCTCGGTGTAGTCGCCGTCGATGTCGACCGAAACGCCGTCGGTGCGCAGCGCAATACAGGCTTTCTCGGCGGCTTTCTTGTCGTCACCGTTTGCAGCCTTGTAAGCGTCGAAATCGCCCAGATGCTCACAACCGGCCAGGATCACCTTGTCTTCGAACACTTCGCGAGTGCCGTGCTTGGTGCCCGGGATATAAGCGGCGATCGGCTGTGCCGGGAAGTTCGGGTTCACGTCAGCCCAGGTCTTGTTCGGGTTGTCGACCAGTTCGCCGTCCACAACAATCTGTGCCGACAGGGCCTTGTACCAGTCTTCCGGCGTGAACTCGAACGAGTTGCCGTTGATGTCGCTGGCAAAGACGATGCCGTCATAGCCGATCTGGACTTCGATGATGTCGGTCACACCCGCATCAGCACAGGCCTTGATTTCTTTCTCGCGGATTTTGCGCGACGAGTTGGCAACGTCGATGGTGTTTTCGCCAACACCTTCACAGAAACGCTTCAACCCGGCCGAGGAACCACCCGACTCGACAACCGGTGTCGGGAAGTCAAAGTTCTCACCGAAGGCTTCAGCTACGATTGAGGCATAAGGCAGCACGGTCGATGAACCAGCAACCTGAACCTGATCACGAGCAGCGGCCGTGGTGGCCGATACGGCAGCGATAGCAAGAGCAGAAGCCGACAGTTTTACAAAGGACATTTCAGTCTCCTTGAGAGATAGAGTTAGTGATCACCCCCATGATGATCTTGCGCGAACCTCTACGAGTCGTGCGTAAGCCTTTTGTGACACCCATGTAACAGCTTTATGACAGAAACGGATAAACCGGGCTGACGTAACGCAAAGCTGCCATGCATTCTTTACATACGGGCGCGATTGGCAGTGTCACATAGACGAGGCTTACGATCAGCGTGGCAGGATAACGGTAAAGATTGTCCCCTTGCCCAGATCGCTTTCCACACGCAGCCGCCCCCGGTGGCGATTGATGATGTGCTTTACAATCGCCAGACCCAGCCCGGTGCCGCCCAATTGACGGGATCTGTGACTGTCGGCGCGATAGAAACGCTCGGTCAGGCGGGGCAGATGAACGGCGTCTATTCCGGGGCCCTTGTCGATAACCTGAACCCGGACCGCAGGACCGCGCATCGCGGTATCCCGTTCCAACGACATGACGCGCACTTCGACGACGCCGCCACTGCCGCCGTATTTGATCGCGTTCTCGATCAGGTTGGTGAACACCTGACGCAACTGATCGCTGTCCCCGGTCAGCGACACCGGTCCCTGAGAGGCGTTCAGCGACAGTTCCACACCCGCATCTTCGGCCAGAGGCCGCAGTGAATTGAGCGTCGATTGCAGCAGGCCCGTCAGTTCAAGCTGCTCTTTCGGCCGGACCCGCTCCTCGCTTTCGACACGGTTCAGTGACAGCAGATCGCCAACCAGACGGTTCATGCGGTTGGCTTCCTCGGTCATGATCTGCAGAAACCGTTCGCGCGCGGCAACATCGTCGCGGGCAGGTCCGCGCAGGGTTTCGATGAACCCCATCAACGCGGTCAGGGGCGTGCGCAGTTCATGGCTGACATTTGCCACGAAATCGCGCCGCATCTGGCTGGCCTGTTCCACATGCGTGATATCCTGAAAAATCGCCAGAACCGCTCCGCCGGACACTGCGCCCACGTCGCGCATATACCGGCACTGCACCTCGAACGTCGTGTCCTGTGCGCCGTCATTCGACAGGTGCCGGGTTTTTGCAGAACCCTTGCTCCGCAGGCTTTGCTCCATCGCTTCGATAACCTGGGGCTGCCGGAGGATGGTGGCGAAATGCCGGCTGACGATATTCTGACCCAAAAGCGTTCGGGCATCCGTGTTGGCCGCGATGATCCGCTCTGTCTGATCGACCATGAGCGCCGGCATGGGAATGGCCGAGACGAATTCGGCAAGCAGGTCGTATGACATGATTTCGGTCTCTTGCGGATGGGCGACGGGCGTTACGACACGGGCTTCATCATATCGCGAAACGCCCGCATGTTCTGCTGATAGTGCAAAGCGCTGAAGGTGATCTTTTGTGCCGCGGCTTCGTCCAGTTGCCGCACAACCTTGCCCGGTGACCCCATGACCAGCGAATTGTCGGGGATCTCTTTCCCTTCGGTGATCAGCGCCCCTGCCCCGATCAGGCAGTTCTTTCCGATCCGTGCACCGTTCAGAACGATTGCGCCCATACCGATCAGAGTGTTTTCCCCGATCGTGCAGCCATGCAGCATCACCTTATGTCCGATGGTGCAATTGCGGCCGATGGTCAGCGGGAACCCGGCGTCAATATGCATGACACAGTTCTCCTGAACGTTGCTGCCCTCACCCACCCGGATCTCTTCATGATCCGCGCGAATGGTGCATCCGAACCAGACCGAGGCCCCCTGCTCCAGCACCACTTTGCCGATCAGATTGGCGTCCGGCGCGACCCAGGTGTCCTCGTGAATTTGCGGAACGTGGTCGCCCAATGCGTAAATGGTCATGACAGCCCCTCGAACTCGCTTTGCAGGGTACGGACGTGATCCTGCAGTCTGGGTTGCTGGATGCGGCGCATGCGCTCGGCGCTGACGATGGTTTTCAGCTTTTCCTCGGTCGCGTCCAGGTCATCGTTGACCAGCACGTAGTCGTAATACCCCCAGTGGCTGATCTCATCCCAGCTTTTCAGCATCCGCTTTGCGATCACGTCGTCGCTGTCCTGCCCGCGGCTTTCCAGCCTGCGGCGCAGTTCCGGGATCGAAGGCGGCAGGATGAAGATCGACAACGCGTGTTTGCCCAGATCGGAGTTCCGGATCTGAACTTCACCTTGCCAGTCCACGTCGAACAGAACGTCCCTGCCCGCGTTGATCGAGTCGCGGACCGGTCCCGCGGGCGAGCCGTAGAAGTTGCCGAACACATGGGCATGTTCCAGCATCTGCCCCTCGGCGACCTGTTGTTTAAAGGCGTCTTCGCTCAGAAAATAGTACTCACGCCCATGTTCCTCACCGGGTCGCGGTGCGCGGGTCGTGGCAGAAACCGAAAACTCCAGCCCGCTGTCCCATTGCATCAGCCTTCTGGCCAGGGTCGATTTGCCCGCACCCGAAGGCGAGGACAGAATGATTAAAAGGCCGCGTCGATCCGCCATTTGGGGCGCTCCTGTCTTTATTCCACGTTCTGCACTTGCTCGCGCATCTGATCTATTACGGCCTTCAACTCAAGCCCGACCGAGGTCAGTTCGGCGCTTTGCGCCTTGGAACACAGCGTGTTGGCCTCGCGGTTGAATTCCTGCATCAGGAAATCCAGCTTGCGCCCGACCGCGCCGTCCTGTGCAAGAAGATCGCGCGCCGCCGTCACATGCGCCTTCAGGCGGTCGATCTCTTCGGTAATGTCCGCCTTGACCGCGATCAGGGCCAGTTCCTGTGCCACCCGGTCCGGGTCGGCCCCCTGCGCGTTGTCCAGTACCCGCGCAAGGTTTTCGCGCAATGTCTCGGCCATCTTGTCCTTGCGCTGATCCGCCAGTTCCGCCGCCTGCGCCGTCAGCTCCGCGACCTGACGAAGCTGGCCGTCCAGAATCTCGGCCAGAGCCTGCCCTTCGGTCCGCCGCATGTCGATAAACGCGTCCAGCAGACCGGCAAATTCCGTCGTCAACTGAGCCGTCAGTGGGGCCGGATCGTCCACGTCGCTGCCGGCATCCAGCATTCCCTTGACGGCGATTAGATCGGCGGCGGTGGACGGCGTCAGCGTGACGCCGTGTGCGGTCGCCATCTCTTGCGTGCGGGCCAAAGCCTTCAGCGCGGCCTCCATCGCCGCCTCGTTCAGGACAAGATCCGGTGCGGTCTCATCCCGGCTTAATCGGAGCGACAGCGTGACATTTCCCCGGCTCAACGCCTTTGACATCTGCGCCCGCAGCGCTGTCTCAAGCCCGGTCAGCCAATCCGGCGTACGTACGCGCAGATCCAGCCCCTTGCCGTTTACGCTGCGCAGTTCCCAAGTCCAGCTATGGGGTCCGAACGCCCCTTTGCCCGAGGCGAAACCGGTCATGGATCTGATCATGCCTGCCCTTTCAATAGCCGCCCGTTCCCTTGTGCCTGCCGCACCTAATGCCATCGGCGCACGCAGGGCAAGTCTTTGCTGAGTTTGGCAATGCGACCCGGAAGTTAACCATTCATTAAAGAATTGCTCCAAAATTGAATTAACCCGTGTCAATCTGACCCGTGACGGGACTGGTCAGACCTTGATGTCCCGGATATGTGGCATTTTAAGAAAATGACGGTCGATTGGTGCTAGGGTGATGAAAATGAAAACCTTTTTCGGGAACGGTTCCGGGTCAAACTTTGGAAAGATCGTCGCAATGGATCGTTTTGACAGTGGGCGCAGCCTCTCGCCCATCCGGCAGGCCGAGGCATACTGGACCGCGTTGCTGACAGGTGACGGCGTGCCCATGCGGTCGCAGATCGATCCGCGCGGGCTTGAGAATATCCTGGAATACACATTCGTTCTGGAACGCATCGCCCCGGGGCTGGCAAGGTTCCGTCTGGCAGGAAGTCATCTGAACAAACTGGCGGGCATGGAGGTGCGCGGCATGCCCCTGACCGCGTTTTTTGAACCCAGCGCACGCGGGCAGATCACCGAGTTATTGGAACAAGTCTTTGCCCGGCCCTCGATTGCCGAGCTGGGGCTAGTGTCTTCGGGCAAGCTGGGGCGGACAGAAATGCAGGCGCGAATGATCCTGCTGCCCCTGAAAAGCGATCTGGGCGACATCAGCCGCGTGCTGGGCGTGATGGTCAGTGACGGCACAATCGGCGCGACACCCCGACGGTTCACAATCCCGGACAGCCGTGTGCGTGCGGTTTCCGACGTTCAGGCACCGCGAAAGCTCGCACAAGAAAACATGGCGGAATTCGCCGAGGACCAGGCCGAGTTCAAGCGGCCCGGCTCGCATTTGCGATTGGTCGTGTCGCGGGACGATTAAAAAAAGGCGGGCACGCAGCCCGCCTTTCTCTTTTCGATAGGTTCAATACTTAGCTGACAGCCCGTTTGCTGCCATTGCGGCGCAGGGTAGTCAGTTCTTCCGCAACCAGGAACGCCAGTTCCAGCGACTGCGTTGCGTTCAGGCGCGGGTCGCAGGCTGTGTGGTAACGATCCGAAAGATCCTCTTCGGTCACGGCGCGGACGCCGCCGGTGCATTCGGTCACGTCCAGACCGGTCATTTCGAAATGCACACCACCGGGGATGGTGCCTTCGGCCTGATGAACGCCGAAAAAGTCGCGCACCTCGCGCAGAACCGAGTCGAACGGGCGGGTCTTGTAGCCGGTGGCCGACTTGATCGTGTTGCCGTGCATCGGATCGCAGACCCAGGTGACCTTGGCGCCTTCTTCCTTGACCGCCCTGATCAGGCGCGGAAGATGTTCGGCCGCCTTGCCTGCGCCGAAACGTGCAATCAGGGTCAGACGCCCCTCTTCGTTTTCCGGGTTCAGCTTGGACATCAGAACCTTGAGGTCCTCTGCCGTGGTCGTCGGGCCGCATTTCAGGCCGATCGGGTTCAGAACGCCGCGGCAGAATTCCACATGTGCGCCGTCCGGCTGACGGGTACGGTCGCCGATCCAGATCATGTGACCGGACCCGGCCAGCCAGTTACCGGAAGTCGAATCGAGACGGGTCAGCGCCTCTTCGTATTCCAGCAGCAACCCTTCGTGGCTGGTGTAGAATTCAACGGTCGAGAATTCATGCGTGGTGTCCGCCGTGATCCCGGCGGCATTCATGAAGTCGATGGTGTCCTGAATGCGATCCGCAATTTCGGAATACTTCTGAACGTCCTGCTCATCCGTGAACCCCAAAGTCCACGAATGTACCATGCTCATGTCGGCAAATCCGCCGGTCGAGAAAGCGCGTAACAGGTTCAGCGTTGCCGCAGCCTGAGTATAGGCCTGCAGCATCTTGCCGGGATTCGGAATGCGCGCTTCGGGCGTGAAGGCCAGTTCGTTGATGATGTCACCGCGGTAGCTGGGCAGTTCCACGCCATCCACAACCTCGGTCGGCGCGCTGCGCGGCTTGGCAAACTGGCCAGCCATGCGGCCCACCTTGACCACCGGAACCTTGGCGCCATAGGTCAGCACCATCGCCATCTGCAGCATCACCTTGAACGTGTCACGGATCGCATCCGCACTGAATTGTTCAAAGCTTTCAGCACAGTCCCCGCCCTGCAGCAGGAAGGCCTCGCCGCGACCGGCGGCACCAAGAAGTTGCTTGAGACGCCGTGCTTCGCCAGCAAAGACCAGCGGGGGATACTGCGAAAGCTGAGCCTCGACCTTGGCCAGAGCGGCCGCGTCGGTATAGTCTGGCATCTGAACCCGGGGCTTGTTGCGCCAGTTCGTTTTTTGCCATTCGGTCATAGCTTTGATCTCCGCTGAAGTCGTCAGGTCGTCTCTATACAAAATGCAATGAAGACTGACCATATGCGATTTGCGCCTCTTGACGCCGGAAACAAGCTTTGATCATGGTGGCTGCCAAATCAGTCGCGGGACGTCACGTCACAATGCGGCGAATCAAGGACACCTCGCCATGCAAGAGCAACGCCAAGTTGTCACGGTGGAAGACACTGCGGCCAACCCGAAAAACTTCGTATTTGTCCTGCTGGACAAATTCTCTTTGCTGTCGTTTGCATCGGCACTGGACAGCCTTCGGATCGCGAACCGGATGGCGGATCGGCAATTGTATTCCTGGACGCTGGCAGGAGAAGGCGGTGAAACCGTCAGCTGTTCGGCCGGAACCACCTTTCAGTTAGACTCGGACCTTGTCGAGCTTCAGCGCGACGAGGTTGTCCTTATTTGCGGCGGCGTGGATGTTCAGGGGGCGACGACCAAGCGGGTTCTGAACTGGGTCCGCCGCGAGGCGCGGCGCGGGTTGCGCATCGGCGGGCTTTGCACGGCGGCCTATACGCTGGCCAAGGCAGGGCTTCTGGACGGCAAGCGCGCCACGATCCACTGGGAGAATTCGGACAGTTTCGTCGAAGAATTCGATGAGGTGGAACTGACAAAATCGGTCTTTCAGATCGACGGCAACCGAATGACAACGGCTGGCGGGACGTCCTCGATCGACCTGATGCTGAAAATCATCGCGGACGATTTCGGCGAAGACCTTGCGAACGCCGTCGCGGACCAGATGATCTATTCGTCCATCCGCACCGACCAGGACACGCAACGCCTGTCGACCCCAACCCGGATCGGCGTGCGCCATCCAAAGCTGAGCCAGGTCATCCTGATGATGGAAAAGAACATCGAAGAGCCGATCTCGCCCTCGATCCTGGCCAAGGATGTCGGCATGTCGACCCGGCAGCTGGAGCGGCTGTTTCGCCGCTATCTCAGCCGGTCGCCAAAGCGCTATTATATGGAACTGCGGCTGCACAAGGCGCGCAACCTGCTGATGCAGACGGATATGAGCGTAATCAACGTGGCCCTTGCCTGCGGTTTTGCCAGCCCGTCGCATTTTTCGAAATGCTACCGCGCGCACTACAACACCACGCCCTATCGTGAGCGTGGTGCGCAGGGCGGGCGGTTGTCGGTCTGACCGATCAGAACATCTTGAACAGGACTTCGGAACTTGTGTTCATGGTAAAGCGCAGGACCAGAACGCCGTCTTCGCGGTCATGCAGCAAAGCGTAGTAGTAAAAGTAACTGTTCTTGTCGTTCCAGAACGCGCGCAATTCATGAGAGAAGCCGTTTTCAAGCTCGACACGCTTAATAATGGCGGAATCGGTGAGGTAAAACGGAACGACGTCGCGCAACTGGTTCTGGGCAAGCCTTAGTTGTTCTTCCGTATACTCATCCGCGCCCCCTAACCGCAGGATGATATTCGAAAATTCCCGGTTCTTGATCTTCTTCTCAACATATTCCTCATAATCGTCATATGTCGCGAAGGCTTCATCTGCCGCAGAAGGCAATGCGCTGACTGCAAACAGCGCAGCGGCGAGAATGTTTTTCATGAACTACCCCGTTAAGTTGTCGTACCAACGTTCTAGGTCTGCGGAGACATTCTGTAAACTGCGCCCTGCCCAACCGAAATGAACCAGATCGACCCGTCCGGGGCTTCTACTATTTCCCGCACGCGTTCGGTTTCCGGGCCCTTGATCTGCTCGACCTCTCGCAACGGGTTGCCAGCAAGCCGCGAGATGTAGTCGAATTTGAGTGACCCGACAAAGATATCGCCCCTCCATTCGGGCCAAAGCTTGCCCGAATAGACCAGCAGCCCCGAAGGAGCGATGGACGGGTCCCAATAGAACTCGGGCTGTTCCATGCCGGGTTTGGATGTGCCTTCGCCAATTTTCTGACCCGAGTAATGAACGCCATAGGAAATCACGGGCCATCCGTAATTCCGGCCGGGCCGGATCAGGTTCACCTCGTCGCCGCCTCTGGCCCCATGTTCGGAAATCCACAAGCGGCCGCGCCCGTCCAAGCCCGCCCCTTGCGGATTGCGGTGCCCGAAGGACCAGATCTCGGGGCGGATATCCGCGTTTCCGACAAACGGATTATCGGCGGGCACCGTCCCGTCGCGATTAACGCGGATCACCGATCCCATATGGTTCGACCTGTCCTGCGCTGACGGCCGGTCGCCGCGGTCGCCAATGGTCAGGAACAACGTGCCGTCATTGGCCTCGACCACCCGCGAGCCAAAGTGACGGCCGGTTGTGCCCCCAGGCACGGCCTCGAATATGACACGAAAGTTGTTCAGCCTGTCGCCCGCGTCCGACAGGCGGGCGACGGCAAGCGCGGTGCCCGCGCCGCCTCTTTGGGGTTTGGAAAAGGTCAGGAAGATCTCACGGCTCTGCGCAAAGTCACGCGCGACGGTCACATCCAGCAAACCGCCCTGCCCGTTCGCCGCCACTTTGGGCAGACCCTTGACGCGCTTGGCCTGCCCGTCTGCGATGAACAGCATCTCTCCGTCACGCTCGGTAACAAGAAACGCCCCACCGGGCAGGATGCCGATTGCCCAGGGGGTATCCAGCCCTTCGACCATTGGCGTTACACGCACAGGACCAGCGGAAGTTTGAAGAACATCCGCCCTGACCAGACCGGCGCTCAGGGTGAGGATCAGAATCACAATGGCTCTTAACATGGGGGCCTCCAGTTGCGGGTCGTTCTTCAGGGAACACGGCGACAAACCCTACAAAACAAATAGGATTGTGGGGGACAAAAACACAATTGCGTTAGGACTTTTCTTTTTCAGGCAGCTTGCCTAGGGTCGTGCCCAGAACGAAGACGTTCCAATAAGGGAGTAACCTAATGAAAAAGCTGCTTACAGCAACTGCAGCAACCGCTCTGTTGTCCGGCACCGCAATGGCCGAAGATGTCACGCTTGGCGTCCTCTTTGGCTTTACCGGCCCGATTGAATCGCTGGCCCCGGCCATGGGTTCGGGTGCCGAACTGGCGATGGCCGAAGTCTCGGAATCCGGCAAGCTGCTGGACGGCACGACCGTCACAGCGTCGCGCGCGGATACCGGGTGCATCGACAACGGTCTGGCAACCTCGAACGGCGAACGCATGATCGCCGACGGTGTGGCCGGCCTGATCGGCGGCGACTGCTCGGGCGTGACCGGTGCGATCCTGCAAAACGTCGCGATCCCGAACGGCATGGTCATGATCTCGCCTTCGGCGACCTCGCCCGGCCTGTCGACCATGGAAGACAACGGCCTGTTCTTCCGCACCGCCCCGTCGGACGCGCGTGAAGGTCAGGTGATGGCGGACATCCTGAACGATCGCGGCATTAGCTCGATCGCACTGACCTACACCAACAACGACTATGGCAAGGGTCTGGCGGATGCGATCCAGTCGTCCTTCGAGGCTGCGGGTGGTGAAGTCACCATCGTTGCCGCGCACGAAGACGGCAAGGCCGACTATTCGGCCGAAGTGGGCGCGTTGGCCTCGGCCGGTGGCGACATTCTGGTCGTTGCAGGCTATCTGGATCAGGGCGGTCTGGGCATCATCCAGTCGGCGCTGGACAGCGGTGCGTTTGACACATTCGGTCTGCCCGGCGGCATGATCGGTGACTCGCTGCCTGCCAATGTCGGCCCCGACCTGAACGGCTCGTTCGGTCAGATCGCCGGTTCGGGTGGCGAAGGTGCCGAGAAGTACTTTGCCATGGCCGAAGCCGCGGGCTTTGACGGCTCGTCGCCCTACTCGCCGGAATCCTATGACGCCGCAGCCCTGTTCATGCTGGCGATGCAGGCGGCTGGGTCCACCAACCCTGCCGACTATGGCGCGAAGATCATGGACGTTGCCAACGAACCGGGCGAAAAGATCTATCCCGGCGAGCTGGCCAAGGGCCTGGAACTGCTGGCCGCGGGTCAGGACATCGACTATGTCGGCGCTTCGGGCGTTGAGCTGATCGGCCCCGGTGAAAGCGCGGGTTCCTATCGCGAGATCGAAGTCACCGACGGCGAGAACAAAACCGTCAATTTCCGTTGATCCGACGTTAAACGTCATAAAAACAAGCAGCCCGGGCCTTGTGCCCGGGCTGTTTCGATGAAAAAAGACCGCACCTCTCCGGGGGATGGGAAAACAACAACGCCGAAAACGGCGGCTAGGGGAAAAGATGATCGTCGTCGAAGACGTGCACAAGCATTTCGGCGGTTTTCACGCGGTGGACGGGGCATCGCTGGAAATCCAAAAGGGCTCGATCACCGGCCTGATCGGGCCGAACGGGGCCGGAAAAACCACTTTGTTCAACGTGATCGCAGGGGTTTTGCCGCCCACCAGCGGACGCGTCTTCATGGATGGCGAAGAGATCACCGGCCTGCCCCCGCACGATCTGTTTCACAAGGGCCTTCTGCGCACCTTCCAGATCGCGCATGAGTTTTCGTCGATGACCTGCCGCGAAAACCTGATGATGGTGCCCGGTGCTCAATCGGGGGAATCGCTGTGGAACACATGGTTTGGCCGCAAGCGCATCGCCGATGAAGAACGCGCGCTCAAGGCCAAGGCCGATGAAGTTCTGGAATTCCTGACCATCGAACATCTGGCGGATCACAAGGCCGGTCAGGTTTCGGGCGGTCAGAAAAAGCTGCTGGAACTTGGCCGCACCATGATGGTCGACGCCAAGATCGTGTTTCTGGACGAGGTCGGCGCAGGCGTGAACCGCACCCTGCTGATGACCATCGCCGACACGATCCTGCGGCTGAACAAGGAACGCGGCTATACCTTCGTCGTCATCGAGCATGACATGGATTTCATTGGCAAGATCTGCGACCCGGTCATCTGTATGGCCGAGGGTAAGGTTCTGGCCGAAGGCACGCTGGATGAGATCAAGGCCAATGAACACGTGATCGAGGCCTATCTGGGCACCGGCCTGAAGAACAAGGACAAGCTGGAGGCGGGCGCGTGACCGACAACCCCTATCAGGACGACAAGGGCAACAAGGACGCCTCGATCACCAATACCGCGGGTATCGGCACGATGACACCCGCCCACCGCAAAAGCGGCGAAACGCACCGCGTGGAAGGCGGCCCCTTTCTGATCGGTGACACCATGACCGGCGGCTACGGCAAAGGGCCGGACATTCTGCACGATTGCACCATTGCCGTCGACAAAGGTGAAATTGCGGTGATCGTCGGCCCCAACGGCGCCGGTAAGTCTACTGCGATGAAGGCTGTGTTTGGGATGCTGGACGTCCGCGCCGGGTCGGTTCGGCTGGACGGTGAGGATATCACCACCCTCACGCCACAAGACCGGGTGATGCGGGGGATGGGCTTTGTGCCCCAGACCTCGAACATCTTCACGTCGATGACGGTGGAAGAGAACCTTGAGATGGGCGCCTTCATCCGCCGCGACGACATCAGCCAGACGATGGAGCAGGTCTATGACCTGTTCCCCATCCTCCGCGACAAGCGGAACCAGGCAGCCGGAGAATTGTCCGGCGGCCAGCGCCAACAGGTCGCCGTGGGCCGCGCGCTGATGACCCAGCCCAAAGTGCTGATGCTGGACGAACCAACGGCCGGCGTCTCACCCATCGTGATGGATGAACTGTTCGACCGGATCATCGAGGTCTCGCGCACCGGTCTACCGATCCTGATGGTCGAACAGAACGCCCGCCAGGCGCTGGAGATTGCCGACAAGGGATATGTTCTGGTGCAGGGACGCAACGCCTATACCGGCACGGGCAAGGAACTGCTGGCTGATCCCGAGGTTCGGAAGAGTTTTCTGGGCGGATAAGTGCTATGGCTAAACCGTTCTCAGCAACTTTAAGCAAAGCATTGCTTCTAACCGCATGCGTATCCTTACATACCCCAGTACAGGCGTCCGAGGCAGAAATCTCCAGTGTTGCCAAGGAAATAGTTGCCAACGGTGGAACTGTTTTGAACTGTATTTTTTCAGAGTCTTGCGACCGTGGGGAATGCTCAAGTATGGATAGCAAGGTTGAAATAGCACTTAGTGCGTTCGCAGAATCCGCGCTCTCCTTCGAGGCAACCGAAACTGTAGTAATAAGAGGCACTTGGATCGAGTCTGCTCGGCACAGCGGCGTTGATGGCGTTAAACTGGGTAGAGTCGCGACAGTAATCGCAACTGGTTTCGACGATGCAGTATTGGTAGCTTCCGTTGATCTGAAGACGCTAGAGATCAATTCCTCCAAACACTTGTCGACTGCTTTCGGAACTTCCCATCAATACGGTTCATGCGAGGTCGTAAACTAGTGGACTTCCTTAACGCCATTGTGGCGCTCTCCAACTTTGTCCTTGTTCCCACAATCGCCTATAGCCGGTAGGTAACATTGGCCCTCTAGAAGAGGCGCGCATGACCAACTTCCTGGACCTAAACTCAATGTCCTCCATCCCAAGATTTCCACGCCTCGGCTGCAATCCGGACACATTGTGCGTTTAGCGGGCGTGAATGAAGGAAACGATTTCCCGGGATTGCACACGCTTTCTCCGCGAAATCAGCGAACCTTCTGAATGAAATACACTATTCAGGACACAAAAATGAAAAAATGGATGTGTGTGGCGGTCGCCACGCTGTTCGCCACGACCGCAACCGCGGAAGAACGTCACTTTGTCTGCGTCTCGGATCGCGACGGCAGCGAAGTCCGCCTCAACCGGGCACCCGAAGGGGACAAGGGCAGTATCGAGACAAAGGACATTGCGGGTGATGCAATGGTATTCAAGGGCGTCGGCAACATGACATTTGTTCATATCGAAGATCAGGACGTCATGACCTTCGTCGTCCACTTTGGTGACATGTCCTATGACCTGTCGGTCAAGGGTCCGCACGCCGGTACCGATCACGGAATGTGCACCGAAACAGCCGCCTGATTCCCCGGCTGATCCACCTGGGCGTGCGGCAGAAATTGCTGGCGCGCGCCGAAACCGGGAACTGTTCCGCGACACCCAAGTTCTTCGTGGTTCTTTTTCGCAAACAGCAGAAAAATATGGCTTTAATCCGGGCCCGAAATGTTGTGCCCGCAGGGATCGTCATGCCATAAGGTCGCACCCGGACAGTGAGAAGAAATAATGGATCTACTGAACGCGCTCGTCGCGCTATCGAATTTCGTCCTTGTGCCGGCGGTTGCCTATGGCAGTCAGCTGGCTCTGGGGGCGCTGGGGGTGACCCTGATATACGGAATCCTGCGGTTTTCCAATTTTGCCCATGGCGACACGATGGCCTTTGGCGCGATGATCGCCGTGCTGGTCACCTGGGGGCTACAGGCCGCTGGGGTCAGCTTCGGCCCGCTGCCGACCGCTCTGCTGGCCCTGCCCTTTGCCATCCTGGGCTGCATTGTTCTGGTGCTGATCACCGACCGGCTGGTTTACCGTTTCTACCGCGAGCAGAAGGCGAAACCGGTCATTCTAGTGATCGTTTCCATGGGCGTCATGTTCATCATGAACGGTCTGGTGCGGTTCATCATCGGCCCGGACGACCAGCGGTTTTCCGATGGTGTGCGGTTTCTGATTTCAGCGCGGGATTTCAAGACCATGACCGGTCTGAACGAGGGGCTTGCCATCCGAACGTCGCAGGCGATCACGGTCGTCGTTGCCGTTGTTGCCGTGGCGCTGCTGTTCTGGTTCCTCAACAAGACCCGCACCGGCAAGTCGATGCGCGCCTATTCGGATAACGAAGATCTGGCGCTGCTGTCCGGCATCAACCCCGAGCGTGTGGTGATGATCACCTGGATCATCGTTGCGGCCTTGGCCACCACTGCCGGCGTGCTGTACGGGTTGGACAAGAGCTTTAAGCCGTTCGTCTATTTCCAGCTTCTGCTGCCGATCTTTGCCTCGGCTATCGTAGGCGGGCTTGGCAACCCGCTGGGGGCCATCGCGGGCGGCTTCATCATCGCCTTTTCCGAGGTCACGATCACCTATGCGTGGAAGAAGGTTCTGACCTATGTCGCACCGGAAAACCTGGCCCCGTCGGGATTGGTGCAGTTCCTGTCCACCGATTACAAATTCGCCGTCAGCTTTGTCATCCTGCTGATCGTGCTTCTGTTTAAGCCCACGGGCCTGTTCAAGGGGAAAGCGGTATGACCGAGTCCGTCAAAAACACGCTGCTTTTTGCCGTTGTCGGCGGCCTGATCCTGTTGACCGGATTTACGCAGAGCTGGAACGCCGCGATTCTGATCCTGAACATGGGGCTGATCTCGGCCATCATGTCGATCGGGGTGAACCTGCAATGGGGCTTTGCTGGCCTCTTCAACGTTGGTGTCATGGGCTTTGTTGCGCTGGGCGGATTGGCGGTTGTGCTGGTTTCGACCCCGCCGACACCCGGAGCGTGGTCTTCCGGCGGGTATGGCATTGTTCTCGCCCTGATGCTGGGGGCCGCAACCGTTGTCGGCGCCGTTCTGGTGGCGCAGAAACTGCCGAAAGGCCGGGTGCAGACCCTATCGATCATTGGCATTCTGATTGTCGGCTTCTTTGTCTACCGCGCGATATTTGATCCCAACGCCGCCGCGGTCGAGGCCATCAACCCGGCCGTGGAAGGCAACATTGGTGGTCTGAATCTGCCTGTCCTCATTGCCTGGCCCGCAGGTGGGTTGCTGGCCGCCGGGGCGGCCTGGCTGATCGGCAAGACGGCCCTGGGCCTGCGTTCGGACTATCTGGCAATCGCCACGCTGGGAATTGCCGAGATCATCATCGCCATCCTTAAAAACGAAGACTGGCTGGCCCGGGGCGTCAAGAATGTTTACGGCATTCCGCGCCCGGCCCCTGTTGTCGGATACGAGGTCGAGTTGCAGAAAGATCCCGGCTTTATCGCCCGTGCCGAGTGGTTCGGGCTGGACCCGGTCACGGCCTCGACCCTGTCGGTCAAGCTGGGCTATTCGCTGCTGTTCCTGATCGTGCTGCTGGCGCTTTTGTGGATGGCGCAGATGGCGCTCAAAAGCCCGTGGGGCCGCATGATGCGCGCCATCCGCGACAATGAGGTTGCAGCCGAAGCCATGGGCAAGGACGTTACCCGCCGCCACCTGCAGATCTTCGTGCTGGGCTCGGCCATCTGCGGCATCGCCGGTGCAATGATGACCACGCTGGACGGTCAGTTGACCCCCAGTGCCTACCAGCCGCTGCGTTTTACCTTCCTTGTTTGGGTGATGGTGATCGTGGGCGGATCGGGCAACAATTTCGGCGCGGTTTTGGGCGCGTTCCTGATCTGGTTTCTTTGGGTTCAGGTTGAACCCATTGGCCTTTGGCTGATGAACCTGATCACCATTGGTCTGCCCGATGGAAGCGCGCTGAAGGCTCACCTGATTGGAAGCGCCGCGCATATGCGGTTGTTCACCATGGGCCTGATCCTGCTGATTGTTCTCAGATTCAGTCCTAGGGGACTGATCCCCGAGAAATAGATCAGAAAATAATCAATTGCCTGAACCGCGCCGCAAAAACGGCGCGGTTTCTTGATTAGAATCAGGATTGTGAATAGACGGATTCACAACGCTTACCTGTAATCAGGCGATGCTCGGCGCACTCTCACACCATATTTGCCGATCTTCGTCGACCAAATAGTTAACCAGTAAAATGAGCACCAATCATGAAACCTACCACTGCCAAGACTCTCCTGCTTTTTCCCCTGACAGCAGTTCTGACCGGATGCATCCCCTCACCCGAGGATCTGGAAACAGCGCCCGTCACAGTGCAGACCCCCAAGGGCGAAGTGACCTGTCAGCTGTACCGTCAGGACCGCGTGACCTGGGACCGGGCCATTAACTTTCCGGCGACCAGTATGACGGTCCCCGAGGCCGATGCCTATTGTCGTCAGGAAGGCCAGCGCCGCCTGAAGTAGTGCGTTCGGGGCTACCGGCTTTTGAACAAGCCCCCAAGGATGCCGCGCACGATCCGGCGTCCTGTGGTGCCCTTCAGCTCTTTGATGACCGCCTGACTCATAGCCGTTGCAAACGTGTCTTTCTGACGTGACACGCGCGACGACGACCGCCCGACCCTGCTGCCGGAATACCGGCGCGCGGTGGCGAATTCGCGTTCGGCCAGAGACAGGGCCTCTTCCTGCTCTTCCGCTTTTGCCGCCTCCTGCGCGGCTGTATCGGCACGCGCCCTGAGGATCTCGAACGCGGATTTTCGATCCTTCAGCGTGCCGTATTTTGCCTTCATCGGAGAGGCAGCCATGACCGCCTGCCGTTCGGAGGCCGTGATCGGACCAAGCTGAGACCCCGGTGGCCGGATCAGCGTGCGTTCGACGATTCCCGGCACGCCCTTCTTCTGTAACATGGAGGTCACGGCCTCACCCACACCAACCTCACGGATAGCGGCCTCGGTGTCGAAAGCCGGGTTTTCCCGATAGGTTTCGGCCGCAAGACGCAGGTTCTTTCTGTCCCGCGCAGTGAAGGCGCGCAACGCGTGTTGAACCCGGTTGCCCAACTGCCCCAGAATATCCTCGGGGATATCCGCCGGGTTCTGCGAGATGAAATAGACGCCAACGCCCTTGGACCGGATCAGACGCGCGACCTGCTCGACCTTATCGACCAAAATCTTTGGCGCGCCTTCGAACAACAGATGAGCTTCATCAAAGAAGAAGACCAGCTTGGGTTTTTCGGGATCGCCCACCTCGGGCAGTTCCTCGAACAACTCGCTGAGCAGCCACAAAAGGAACGTCGCGTATAGGCGCGGCGACCCCATCAGCTTGTCGGAGGCCAGAATATTCACCATCCCCTGCCCGTTTTCGTCGAGCCGCATCAGATCGGCCAGTTCCAGCGCCGGTTCGCCAAACAGATTGGTGCCACCCTGATTTTCCAGTACCAGCAGACGCCGCTGGATCGCCCCGATTGATGCGGTTGAGACATTGCCATAGCGCAAGGACAGCTGGGCGCGGTTTTCCCCGATCCAAACCAGCAAGGCTTGCAGATCCTTCAGGTCCAGCAGCGGCATACCTTCTTCATCCGCAACGCGGAAGGCGATGTTCAGAATGCCCTCCTGCGCTTCGCTCAGGTCCATGAGGCGCGACAACAGCAGCGGCCCCATCTCGGTCACGGTGGTTCTGACCGGGTGCCCCTGCTGCCCGAACAAATCCCAGAACGTCACCGGGCAGGCGGCATAGTCGTAGTTTTGAAATCCGATACGCTGAGCCCGATCCTGAAACGCCTGATGCAGCTTGTGGTTTTCGCTGCCGGCTTTGGCCAATCCGGAAAGGTCACCTTTGACGTCAGACAGAAAGACCGGAACACCGGCCTGCGAAAACCCTTCGGCCAGAATTTGCAGGGTCACGGTCTTCCCCGTGCCAGTGGCGCCGGCGATCAGGCCGTGTCTGTTGGCATAGTTCAAAGCAAGGGATTGAGGCTGGCTATAGTCTTCACCTGCACCGCCCAGAAAGATGTTTTTGTCCATGTATCTAAGGCCTTAATTTCACCGATCTGCCCCCAGCATACAAAGTTAACCTTTAACTGCGATAGTCATTTTCGCTGCCTTCGCGGCGCAAGGTGCAAGGCGGCGAACTTCCTCCCTGTCGACTGGCCGCGCCTTCGGGCGCGGTTTTTTTAAGGAACGCTGGTCGTGTCATTAAAATTTCAGGTTTGCAGTTGACCGCCGCGCTCCCCTCTCGTAACGTCTGCGCATAACTAAGTCGGCCAGTCCGACGGGGAGAACATTTTCTGGAAGGGAGCCGCTCCACCGGCTCCCTTTTTCGTTGCCGAGTTGCGACGGTCGACGGCAAGAATCCGTTCACTTCCACATGTTCACGCTGCTTAATGACTGACACCATGATCCAAGGGTGATAGACCGGGCAAAAAGCTCTGTCACACTGCCGAGGCATTCATGATCAAGAAACTCCTACCATCCACCGTAATGGCAGCCGCGTTGATTTGCGGTGCCGTAAGCGCCCAGGAAACTCAGACCGAGGAAACCCCGTCGCAATCCGCCGACAGCGGCCTGGATCTGGGCAGCGAAGGCCCCCGCATCGGCGAGCAATTCGTCAAGGAAAAGTCGGGCGATTGGGACGTGTCCTGTATCAAGGCTGAAGAAGGCGACGATCCTTGCGCGATGGTGCAGATTCTGAACGGCCAACAGGGAGAACCCATTGCCGAGGTGACCATTGGCAAGCTTCCTGCGGGAGGTGCAGCGGTGGCTTGGGCCAACGTGATCGTACCGTTGGAAACGCTGCTGCAGGCTCAGCTTGCGCTGTCGATTGATGGGGCACCGCGCAAACTTTACAACTATCACCATTGTGTGCCGGTTGGGTGCGTCGCGCAACTGGGGCTCAGCCAGGGCGACATTGACGCCATGAAAGCCGGCAGCAAGGCCGTCCTGTCGCTGGTGCCTGCGCGGTTCCCGGATCAGGTCCTGCAGATGGAGATGTCGCTGTCTGGCTTCACGTCCGGTTTCGACGGGCTGGTCGCCAATCAGAACTGACCTACCGAAACAAAAAGCGCCGCCGATTAAAACCGGCGGCGTTTTTCATTTCCAACTGTCCTGCTTCAGACGCGTTTCAGGGCCAGAACCGCGTTCAGCCCGCCAAAGGCAAACGCGTTGCTCAGCGCCACATCGACCTTGGCTTCGCGGGCATCGTTCGGCACCACGTCCAGCGCGCATTCCGGGTCCGGTTCTTCATAGCCGATGGTCGGGGCAATTACACCGTCACGCAGCGCCATGATGCAGGCCAGCAACTCCACAGCGCCGGTGCCGCCAATCAGATGGCCATGCATGGACTTTGTGGACGAGATCATCAGATCGTCCGCATGCGGTCCGAACACATCGGCCACCGCCGCGCATTCGGTTTTGTCGTTTGCTGCCGTTCCGGTGCCATGGGCGTTGATATATCCGACCTGATCCGCGTTCAGCCCGGCATCGGCCAGCGCGCCCGACATGGCCCGCGACGCGCCTTGCTTGCTTGGCATTACGATGTCTGACGCGTCGGACGACATCGCAAATCCGACCACTTCGCACAGAATGTCCGCGCCGCGCGCCCGCGCATGTTCGTATTCCTCGAATACAAACACACCCGCGCCTTCACCCTGAACCATGCCATTGCGGTTGGCGCTGAAGGGGCGGCAAGCATCCTTGGACATGACGCGCAAACCTTCCCAGGCCTTCACACCGCCAAAGCACAGCATGGATTCCGATCCGCCTGTGATCATCGCGGGTGCGGCTCCGCTACGGACCATCTGAAAAGCCTGCGCCATGGCATGGTTCGAAGACGCGCAGGCCGTCGAAACCGTGAAACTGGGACCTTTCAGATTATGCTCCATCGACACATGACTGGCTGCGGCGTTGTTCATCAGCTTGGGCACAACGAACGGGTGAACGCGGTTCTTGCCGTCCTCGTACACAGACCGGTAATTGTCGTCCCAGGTGGACACGCCGCCACCCGCAGTGCCAAGCACAACGCCGGAGCGGGCCGCAAGGTCACCGTGAAACTCGATCCCCGACTGATCAATCGCTTCCTTCGCCGCAGTCAGCGTGAATTGGGTGAACCGGTCATACAGGGTCATCTGCTGGCGGTTGAACCGCCCTTCGGCCTCGAACCCACGCACCTGGCCGCCGATCTTGATGGCCAGCCGGTCCACATCACGGAACTCAAGCTCGGAAATGCCGCAGCGGCCTTCGCGCATAGCCTCCAGCGTATCGGGAACGGAATGGCCCAGCGAGTTGATCGTCCCGGCCCCGGTAATGACAACGCGTTTCATCAGCTTAGGTCAGACCTTTTCCGACACAAGCTTTTCAATGCCCGCGATGATGGCAGCAACATTTGAGATATCGAAATCGCTGGCCGTTGGTTCGTTGGCGTTGAACGGCACCGAAATGTCGAACTCTTCTTCTATGGCAAAGATGCTTTCGACCAGTCCCAGACTGTCGATGCCCAGATCTTCGAGCGTACTTTCGGGCGTCACATCCGAAGGCTCCAGCACGGCCTGCTCAGCGATGATTGCGATGACGCGGTCGGTGATGCTCATGTCGATCCTCTGATTATCACGTTGAGTGTGATTTAATCACTCGGAGGCTGTTTGAAAACAGCCTTTTTCAACGCCTCTACGTCACGTGCCATGCGCGGCAACCGGCGCTGGGCCTTGTAGACATCTGTATGGGTTTCCATTTTGATGCCCGGATAGCCCATGATCACCCGTCCCGCAGGAACATTGGACAGGATTTTGGTGCCTCCGCCCGAGATAACGCCGTCGCCGATAAAGATATTGTCCACCACGCCGGTCTGACCGCCCAGAACGACATTGTTGCCGATCTCGACCGATCCGGACACGCCGGTTTGGCCGCACAGCAGACAATCCTGCCCAACGCGGGTGTTGTGGCCGACATGCACAAGGTTATCCAGTTTGGAACCGTTGCCGATGCAGGTATTGCGGATCGTGCCGTTGTCGATGGTGCAATTTGCCCCCACCTCGACGTCATCGCCGATCTCCACCGCGCCCAGCGAGTGAATACGCAGCCAGCTTTGCGCGCGCGCCTCGCCCTGATCGCCCAGGGTTTTGCGCGCGTTTTCGGCCCCCGATACCTCGGGCGTGACAAAGCTGAAGCCGTCACCGCCGATTCGAGCGCCGGGTTGAGCGATGAACCGGTCGCCGATTTGCGCCCGCGCTCCGATGCTGACCATCTCGCGCAGCGTCGCGCCATCCCCCAGCACAGCGTCCATTCCAATCACGCAATGCGCCCCGATGACGGCATCCTTGCCGATCCGCGCCCTTGCGCCAATGACCGCGAGCGGCCCAATGGATGCGCCCTCGCCAATATTCGCGGTCGGGTCGACCACTGCCGATGGGTGAATCCCCTGCGCGACCCCCTGTCCCCGGTCCAGCATCGACGTAATCCCGGCCATGGCCATACGCGGCCGCGGAACAAAGATCGCAGCCTTCAGCCCCAGCGCCTGCCAATCCGCGCCTTCCCACAGGACCGCCGCCCGTGCCGACCCGGCACTCAGCGCTTCGGCGTATTTCGGGGACATGGCCATCGCGAGGTCCGATGCACCTGCATCCGCAGGTTCTGCCGCCCGTTCGATGATCAGGTCCACATCGCCCTGGCTTTCGGCACCGAGCGCTTCGGCAATTTGCTGAATAGTATACTGCATGACGGGCTTCCCGGTTTAAGGACGTGCCCCGGTGATTACCCCTGAACGTCCGGCAGGGCCACCCCTGCTTTCTGCAGGGCCTCCCAGATTTTCCGATCCCGGTCGTAAACATCGCGGCGGTACTGAACCTGACCTTTTGGCCCGATATAAGCCGTGCGGTAGATCAGATGAACCGGAACATGCTGTTCAAGCTGCACGGTCGTTTCCTTGCCGGTGGCCAGAACGCGGTGAAAGAACGCCTTAGGGTCTTCCTCTTGTCTGGCCAACAGCGCGTAGGCGAACTCAAACGGCTGCGCCAAACGGATACACCCGTGCGAGAACGCACGCACCTCGCGCGCGAACAGGTTTTTCTGAGGCGTATCATGCAGATAGATGTTGTACTTGTTGGGGAACATGAACTTCACCAGCCCCAGCGCATTGCTTTTGCTGGGCGGCTGGCGCATCGCGAAAGGAAAGTTCCTGGCGTCGAACTGGGTAAAGTCGACCGCACCGCGATTGACCTGACGACCGGAGCGATCCGTGATCTGAATATGGCCGACCGCGTTGGGATTGGACTGCAGTTTGGGCAAGTATTCCTTGGTGATAATCGACCTTGGGACATACCAGCTTGGGTTGATGACCATATGCTCCATCTCGTCCGAGAACTCGGGGCTGCGCCGGTCATGTGTGTTCTTGCCAATCACCGCGCGCGTTTCGAAGGTCACCTGCCCGTCATCGACGATCTTGGCGGAGAAGTCGGCCTGGTTGACCAGAATGTGCCGGTCACCTCGGTCACGCGGCAGCCAACGCTCGCGTTCCAGCGCAACGTAGACTGCCTTCAGCCTCTCGGATGCGCTTCGGTTAAGTTCTGTGATCGTTCCCTGCCCGGCAACGCCATCCGGTTCCAGACCGTGATCCACCTGAAAGGCCTGTACCGCAGACAACAGCGCGTCATCGAATTTCGGGCTGGCCGTCGGTTTGAGGTATCCCAGGGAAACTAACCTGTTGCGCAGCTTAACGACGTTGGGTCCGGTATCGCCATATTCCAGCTTGGACACCGGAACGGTCGCACCCCACCCCCCTTGCTGCACAAGGTTTTCCAGGGCTATCTTCTGTTTCATCAACGCCCGATACTGGGTCGATTGCGGGGCCAGCTGATCGAAATACGCGGCGTTTTCGGTGGCAATCAGCCCCTGCAAGTGGTCTTTGGCCGGGGTCCGTTCAACCTTGCGAACCAGCCCGTCGTCGATATCCGAAGGACGCAAAGCGCCGGATTGGAGACTGCGCGCGTACTCGACAAAAGCTCGGGTCAACTTGATCTCGACCGCGCCCAGATCGCGCATTGTACGCGCGGTCTGCATCTGATCCAAAAGCGCCTGAACGTTGTGGGACCCGCCGGGCAGCCCGTGCATATGCGTTGTCGACAGGGCTCGGATCAATCTACCGCGCCGGGCCTGATGCTCGGGCGTGGTCCCCACCCAAACCGGCGCAAACCCGCTGGTCCGGTAGAATTCGGCAATCCCCGAGCCTGTCGGCGCAAACTCGGCAACGGCCATCTGGAATGCGGTCGCTGGCCTGGTTTCGGCACTGGCAACGGATGCCGCGGCGAAAAAGCATGCGGCGACGAGGGTACTGGTACGCGTCCGAAAAACAGAGAGCATTTGATGGCCTTGACTATTCAATATCTTACGTCGTTTGTATTGCGTCGATAACTATGGTTTCGCGCCACGCAGAATGTCTATTCACAAATGCTTCAATTCTGCGCTTATGTCCGCGCGTGATGCTTGTTTGCATCGGCTGAATCGGGCCGACACGTAATTGTCTAAAGATTATACCCATTTGCATCACCTGCGCAAAAATCTGCCGAAAATTCCCCCTTGAAATGGTGAATATGAAAGACTTCTTGGCTGCCTTTCGCCTCTGTGTCATAAATCCCGCATCTGGGATGGGAAAAAATTAAGATCGCGCGCGTAACATCGTGTGCAGGCAGGAACAGTACGGGACGAAACAGAAATGACGAAGTGCAGTACCTCGGGCCTGACCCGGCGTGCCCTATTGGGCGCATTCGCAGCTACGGCAGTCGTGGCCGCACCGACTTATTCCAATGCAGCAGGGTTCCTTCGCGGCGGTGGCGATATCCGACGCATTCGTATGTATTCCGGTCGCACGGGCGAACGGATCGACATGATATATTGGGTCGATGGAAAATACATCAAGGACGCTGTCAAAGAAGTGAACCACTTCATGCGCGATTGGCGGACCGATCAGGTCAAGGACATGGACCTGCGCACCATCGACATCATGGCCGCCTCGCACAATCTGCTGGATGTCAACGAACCCTACATGCTGCTGTCCGGCTATCGCTCCCCGCAGACCAACGCGATGCTGAGATCCCGGTCGCGTCGGGTTGCCAAAAACTCGTTGCACATGAAAGGTCAGGCCGCTGATCTTCGCCTGTCCTCCCGCTCGGTATCCCAGATGGCCAAGGCAGCCATGTCTTGCCGCGCCGGCGGCGTCGGCAAATACTCCCGCTCAAACTTTGTACATATGGACTGCGGCGTGGTCAGGTCCTGGGGCGGCTGACACGCCCGTTCCAATTCCAGTCAACGACGAGCGCCACCCGGCGCTCTTTGTTTTTGGGGCGAAGGCAACGGAAGTCTGACCGCCACGTCTATGAACAGACGTCATCTCCGACGGGATCGGAAGCTGGTGGACTGACAGGAATATGGCGCACCTGAGAGGATTCGAACCTCTGGCCTCTGCCTTCGGAGGGCAGCGCTCTATCCAGCTGAGCTACAGGTGCCTTGGCCGTTAGCTAACCTTGTTCCGGTCCGGGTGCAACTGCAAATCTGACCAGAAACGCCCGGTTTCACGCAAAGAGTTCATGCGCCAGTTCCAGCGCGTCAATCAGCGTATCGACCTCTTCCTTGGTGTTATAAAGCCCAAAGCTGGCGCGGCAGGTGGCGGTCACACCAAAGAAATCCATCAGCGGTCCGGCGCAGTGATGACCTGCGCGCACGGCAACACCTTTCTTGTCGAGAATCGTCGACACATCATGGGCATGACCGGCCCCGTCCAGCGTAAAGCTGAAAATCGCCGCTTTGTCCGGGCGTGTGCCTTGCACCTGTACCCAGTTCAGCCCCGTGAGCCTTTGCATCGCGTAATCGCGTATTCCGGCCTCATGCGCGGCAATGTGTTCCATCCCCAGATCCGACATGTAATCCAGCGCAACGCCCAGTCCGATGGCCTGAACGATGCCGGGGGTTCCGGCCTCGAATTTCATCGGCGGATCGTTGTAGATGATCTGATCCTTGCTGACCTCTTTAATCATGTCGCCGCCGCCGATGAAGGGGCGCATTTCGGCCATCCTTTCGGACTTGATGTAGATCGCGCCGGATCCGGACGGACCATACAGTTTGTGTCCGGTGATTGCATAAAAATCGCAGCCGATATCCGACACGTCGACCGGCATGTGCACGGCCCCCTGACTGCCATCCACAAGCACAGGAACGCCTTTTGCATGCGCGCCCTGAGTGATGGCCTTGACGTCCACCACGGTCCCCAGAACGTTGGAACACTGCGTCACAGCAACCAGTTTGGTCTTTGGTCCGATCGCATCAATCACGGCCTGCGGGTCAAGCCCGCCATCCGCGTCCACATCCACCCATTTCAACACGACACCCTGCCGTTCGCGCAGAAAATGCCAGGGCACGATGTTGGCGTGATGTTCCATGACGCTCAGGACGATCTCGTCCCCGGCCTGCAGGCGGGGCATAGCCCAGCCATAAGCAACCAGATTGATCCCCTCTGTCGTTCCCGAGTTCAGGACAATCTCATCCTCGCTTGCCGCGCCCAGAAACCGGGCAACCGTGCCGCGGACGGCCTCATATTTCTCGGTCGCCAGATTGGACAGGAAGTGCAGGCCGCGGTGCACGTTCGAGTATTCTTCGGCATAGGCGCGTGTTACCGCATCAATGACAACCTGCGGCTTTTGCGCCGAGGCCCCGTTGTCCAGATAGGTCAGCGGTTTGCCGTTGACCTGCCGCGACAGGATCGGAAAATCTGAACGGATTTTTTGCACGTCGTACATGGTCTTCTTTCCCTATACCGGGGCGCTGGGCGTCAATGCGAGGACAAATGGCACTGCCACAAGGGCAGAAAGCATGATGACCGCAAAGGATTTCCACAGCGATCCGAACTTATGGGCCTCATTCAGGAAATGCAGTGTGACGTAAAGGCTCAGCACGGCAGTGGCGAGAAGCAGCAAAAGCATCAGGAACGGAAGCGCGATGGCGACGACAAGCGTGATGAACAGCGCTGCGATCTGAAGGTATTGCAACCAGACCGTCAGGATCATGATGTCGGCAAACGCCCCGACACCGCCAAGCAGACGCCCGACAAACAGAAACGCCACGATGCTCAGCAGCATGGCCCCGGCGGATCGCACCAGATTCAGCAACACCGAATCCGGCGGCGGAGCGGCCTGCCCTTCCGGAACGGGTATAAGCTGATCAATTCCGATCTGAACCAGACCATTCAGGACAACAGCCAGCGCAAAGGCCAGCCACAGAACCTCGCGCCCCGGACGCAGGGCCAGCAACTGACGGGCGGTCTCGGCCGGGTTGGTCAGGGTCTGAACAGCCAGATTTCCAAACGAAGCAACGTTCATTCCGACGCCCTTTGCGATTGCACAAGTCCGGCCAGCCAGAACCAGACGAACACCGCCGTCCAGATCAGCCCGACCCACCATAGCAGCGGTCCGGGACCGATGAACCCGGCGACCAGCCCATTCAACAAGACCAGCGGTGTCGAGGACAAGAGCGCCCAGAACAGCGCAAGCCGCGCACCGTATGCAGTGCCCTGCCCGCCCACCAGACGCGCGATCCCATAGGACAGAAACGCAAACAGGTAGAATATCAGTGGCAGGAAAATAACCGTGCTCAACAAGGCGCCGCCCATCAGCATGTTCAGCTCAAGCCCTTCCAGATGCGCGCGGCGGGCCAGGCCCGGCAGTTGCGCAATGAAGGCAACCACACAGAACCCCATCACAAAGATAAGCGCCCTGTCCTCGCGCTGGCCAAGGTCGAGAAGCCGGCGCACGACCCGCCCCGGCCCCCGATAGGTGGCCACGATATCCGAAGTCACCGGCATCAGATGTGCCGCGAGAGCCAGCCTTCCAGGCGGTCCACCATGGCCTCGGCCAGGGCCTCGTCCTCGATTTCATCCACGGCTTCGGCCAGAAAGGCCAAAGTCAGCATGTTGGTGGCATCCTTGGCTGGCACCCCCCGCGACCGCAGGTAGAACAAGGCCGTCTCGTCAATCGCGCCCGAGGTCGAGCCATGCGAACAGGCCACATCATCGGCATAGATTTCAAGTTCCGGTTTGGCCAGAAACTGGCTGTCGTCATCCAGCAACAGCGACTGGCTGATCTGATAGCCGTCGGTCTTTTGCGCGCCTTCCTTGACCAGGATCTTGCCCTGGAACACGCCGGTCGCGCCGTTGCGCAGAACCTTCTTGAACACCTGACGGCTTTCGCAGTTCACCGCATCATGGGTCACAAAGACGGTGTCGTCGTGGTGGAAGTCACCATCGCCGACACAGGCACCGGCCACATGCGCAACGGCATCGTCACCGGTCAGTTCGACGACCTGCTCATTGCGCGTCAACACGCCGTTCACGGTCAGCGTGAAGGACTTATAGATCGACTCGCGGCCCAGCCGGGTGAACATATGCGTCGCCGCACGGCGTTCGTGATCCCTGCCCTGCGCACGCACGTGATGCAGCGTACCGCCATCGGCGATATCGATCTCCATGCACTTGTTAAAGCGCGAGGCCGCCGGTCCGTTCTCCAGAATGGTCACTTCGGCACCGCTTTCGACCCGCACGATATGGTGCAGCATCGCGTCCGACGTTTCCGATGCGTGGCGGTAGATCAGGCTGATCGGCTTGCTGGGTTTCCCGGTGACATGAATCGCCACCCCATCCGCCGCGAACGCCGTGTTCAGGGCTGCCAATGGCCGCTGCACCGGGGTCTGGCCCCGTGCCTCAAGCACACCGTAGAGTTCCTTGGCCCAGTGGATGTCCTTGCAGCAGATATCCTCGATCCGGTCGATCGCAACGCCCTCAAGCGACAGCTCATCCGAGTCTTCCGGGCTAAACACGCCATCAATGAACACGATTTTCAATCGGTCCAGACCACCGAACAGCATCGGTTCATCCGCATGGAACAGAGCCGCCCGAGGCGCCTCAGGTGCAATCAGTGTCTCGGGGCGGGTGTATTTCCAATACTCGTCCCGCCGGCCGGGCAGACCCATTTCCAGCACGCGGGCCAGCGCATCCTCACGCGCGGCACGGGTGCATCCTGCGTCCGGCATGACCAGATTGGACAGCCGTGCCTCGGTCGCGGTTTGTTTGACTTCGGGCAGCGCCATCAGTTCACCTCGGCCAGAATGTCGGCATAACCGTTGTTTTCAACCTCAAGCGCCAGCTCGGGGCCACCGGTCTTGACGATCCGGCCATCCGCCATGATGTGCACGACATCCGGTTTGATGTGGTCCAGCAGACGTTGATAGTGGGTGATGACAAGGAATCCGCGCCCTTCGTCGCGCAGCGCGTTCACACCTTCCGCCACCAGTTTCATCGCGTCCACGTCGAGGCCGGAATCCGTCTCGTCCATAATGCACATCTTGGGTTCCAGCATCGCCATCTGAAGGATCTCATTGCGCTTCTTTTCGCCGCCCGAGAACCCTACGTTCACCGGTCGTTTGAGCATATCCGCGTCGATCTTCAGCGACTTCGCCACCGCACGGACGGCTTTCAGAAAATCGGCAGCCGAAAGTTCGTCTTCTCCACGCGCCTTGCGCTGTGCGTTCACGGCGGTGCGCAGGAAGGTCATGTTGCCCACACCGGGAATTTCCACCGGATATTGGAACGCCAGAAAGATGCCGGCTGCGGCGCGCTCTTCCGGCTCCATCTCAAGCAGGTCCTCGCCTTCCAGTTCCGCCGATCCTTCGGTCACCTCATAGCCGTCGCGACCCGATAGCACGTAGCTGAGCGTAGACTTGCCCGAGCCGTTCGGCCCCATGATTGCGTGCACTTTGCCGGCCTCGACCGTGAGATCGACACCTTTGAGGATTTCTTTCTCTTCTTCCTCAAGTTTCACGTGCAGGTTATTGATTTCCAGCATTTTTTGTCCTTTTGCATAACGCAATGAGCGTCCTTCCGCCCGGGTAATATCCTATCCCCACAACTTGCGGATCACGCGTGCAACAACCCATCCAAGGATCGCTCCGCCGCCTACCGCCCAGACTGGGTTGATGAAGTCCATATGATTGATGTTGACATAGACGACGCCTAGCAACCCGCCCAATACCGGAAGAGCGTAGCCCGCCCAGGTCAGAGCATCATCCTTTTGGACGTGTTTGCGAGGCGTACGCGCCATCAGCCAACCGAACCTTCGAGGCTGATCGCGACAAGCTGTTGCGCTTCCATCGCAAATTCCATCGGAAGGGCCTGCAAAACGTCCTTGCAGAACCCGTTGACGACCAGCGCCACGGCCTCTTCCTCGTCCATTCCGCGCTGGCGGCAATAGAACAGCTGGTCGTCATCCACCTTGGATGTCGTCGCCTCGTGCTCGACCCGGCTGGAGTTGTTCTTGACCTCGATATACGGCACCGTATGGGCCCCGCATTTGTCGCCGATCAGCAAACTGTCGCACTGGGTATAGTTGCGGCTGTTCTTCGCCTTGGGGTGCATCGAGACAAGGCCGCGATACGTGTTCTGCGCCTTGCCCGCGCTGATCCCCTTGGAGACGATCCGCGACTTGGTGTTCTTGCCCAGATGCACCATTTTGGTGCCGGTATCGGCCTGCTGATAGTTGTTGGTAATGGCGATCGAATAGAACTCGCCCTGGCTGTCATCACCGCGCAGAATGCAGGACGGGTATTTCCAGGTCACGGCCGATCCGGTTTCAACCTGCGTCCACATCACCTTGGATCGGTCGCCCCGGCAATCGGCGCGCTTGGTCACAAAATTGTAGATACCACCCTTGCCGTTTTCATCGCCGGGGAACCAGTTCTGAACGGTCGAGTATTTCACTTCGGCGTCTTCTTCGACGATGATCTCGACCACGGCCGCGTGCAGTTGCGCCGTGTCCCGCTGAGGTGCAGTGCAGCCTTCCAGATAGGACACGTAAGACCCCTTGTCGGCGATGATCAGCGTCCGCTCGAACTGGCCGGTGTTCTCTGCGTTGATGCGGAAATATGTGCTCAGTTCCATCGGGCAGCGCACGCCCGGCGGGATGTAGACAAACGAGCCGTCCGAGAACACGGCCGAGTTCAGCGTCGCATAGAAGTTGTCCGAAACCGGAACCACCGTGCCCAGGTATTTCTTGACCAGTTCAGGGTGTTCCTTGATCGCCTCGGAGATCGAACAGAAGATCACGCCGTGCTTTTTCAGTTCATCCTGAAACGTCGTGCCGACCGAAACCGAGTCGAACACCGCATCGACAGCCACTTTGCGACCCTCTGCCGGTGCATCCTCAGCGCCTTCGACGCCCGCCAGAATCATCTGTTCTTTCAGCGGGATACCAAGCTTTTCGTACGTTGCAAGCAGCTTGGGGTCGACCTCATCCAGCGACTTCGGCTTTTCCTCCATCGATTTGGGCCGGGCATAGTAATACTGGTCCTGAAAATCGATTTCGGGATAGTTGACCATCGCCCAGTTCGGCTCGTCCATCTTCGTCCAGCGCTCGAACGCGGACAGGCGCCATTCGGTCATCCACTCCGGCTCTTCATTCTTTTCCGAAATCAGACGGACGATATCCGGGTTCACGCCCTTGGGCGCGTATTCCATTTCGATCTCGGTTTCCCAGCCGTATTTATAGGTCCCGACCTCGCGCACCGCATCCACGGTTTCCTGATCGACACCTTCTTTTACCTGGGTCTGGTCCAAAGCGGCCATAAGACACCCTCCGTCAGATCACGCGGCCCGCGCGCGATGCTTTTTCTCTTTTTCCAGCCACGTCTCGGCGAAACGCAGCACATCTTCTTCACTCGTCCGAGGGCCCAGCGACACGCGGATTGCGCTGGCTGCTGTCACCTCGTCGTATCCCATGGCGGTCAGCACCGCACTTGCGCGAACCTTGCCGCTTGAGCAAGCCGAGCCTGCGCTGATCGCAAAACCCGACAGGTCCATCTGCATTACCTGCGTTTCACCTTTCCATCCGGGCGTGGCGAAACACAGGGTGTTGGGCAGGCGGTCCTGACCTTTCCCGACAAAAATAGTAGATTTAGAACCAGCCTCAAGGGCCTTTTCTAGAATATTTCTAAATTCTGCCACCTGGTCCCAAACACCGCTGGCCAGTTCCCGCGCCGCTGCTTCAGCTGCGGCCCCGAACCCTGCGATTCCAATGACATTTTCCGTACCGGACCTGCGCCCCATTTCCTGACCACCGCCCTTGATCTGCGCAGGCAGGTCCGTGCCGCGCTTGATCACGACCGCGCCGACACCTTTTGGCCCGCCCAGTTTGTGCGCGGAAACAAGCGCCATCCGGGTATCCAGCCAGTTGAACGCCACCGGCAGTTTCCCAAATGCCTGCGTCGCGTCAGTCACCGCAAGGCCCGAAGGCAGTTTCTGTACGATACCTGTTTCTGAGTTGGCCAGTTGCAGAGTGGATTTCTCGGGTACGCGCACTTCGACCAGTCCGGATTGCGCGACCGGTAAATCTTCGGTCACCCAGGCTCTTACCGCATCATGCTCAACCGCCGCGCCGTGCAAATCCCGTCCTGCCAGGGTCAGCGCAGCACCCTCGGTTGAGCCCGAGGTGAACACGATATCGGCTCCGTCAGCCCCAAACGCCGCCGCAACCTGCGCCCGCGCGCGTTCCACCAGGGCTTTAGCGGCGCGTCCCTCGGCATGGACCGAGGATGGGTTGCCGACAAGATCCATCGCCGCGATCATCGCGTCCCGCGCCTCGGGGCGCAGGGGCGTCGTGGCGTTGTGATCCAGATAAACGCGACTCATGGATACACCTTTTTTCCGAAGCGCGTCCGCCCGGGGTGAGAATTCATCGGCGTCAGCACGTCACTCATCCACAACGGCAAACAGGTTCGGAACGGCCGGGCACGGGGCCAGATCGTTCTTGATCACGTCAGACAGGCGTGTCTGATGCAGGAAGACATAGACATGCGCACTCAGGCTTTCCCACAAGCGGTTGGTCAGCGATTGCGCCCGGCTGCCCGACGACGCGCCCGAAGCGCCCGCGCCCTTTTGCAGCGCATCTACCGTTTCATCCACGGCTGCCAGAATCTCGACCACACTGATGTCCGATGCCGGGCGGGCCAGCCTGTACCCGCCGCCCGGACCACGTACCGACGCCACCAGTTCCGCCCGGCGCAGCTTGACGAAAAGCTGTTCGAGGTAGGGCAGCGAAATATCCTGCCGTTCCGAGATTTCGCCCAGTGTCACAAGACCATCCGTGGGCTGAAGGGCGATATCGGCCAATGCAACCATTGCATAACGGCCCTTGGTCGACAGCTTCATTGCCTTTACCTCATGGCAGATTTCGCGCGAAAACATTGACGCCGCTGCCGCCAGTGCGTATCTCCGACAGGCAGCGCCATTGCGCAAAGTATCACAATTAGAACCGTTCTAAGGTGCCTGAGGATTACCGTCAAGTATATCCGGGCGCTGAGAAATAAAAGACAGGACCAAAGCACACATGCCCGAGGTGATTTTTCCCGGACCCGAAGGCCGCCTGGAAGGCCGCTACCACCCGCAAAAGGAAAAAGACGCACCGATCGCCATCGTGCTTCACCCGCATCCTCAATTTGGCGGGACCATGAACAACAAGGTGGTCTACAACCTGCATTACGCGTTCTACAACATGGGCTTTACCGTGTTGCGCTTTAACTTTCGCGGCGTTGGCCGCAGCCAGGGTGAATACGATCAGGGCGTGGGCGAGCTGAGTGATGCCGCATCCGCGCTGGATTACCTTCAGTCCATGAACAACAATTCGAAACACTGCTGGGTTGCAGGTTTCTCTTTCGGGGCCTGGATCGGCATGCAGCTTCTGATGCGCCGACCCGAGATTACCGGTTTCATCAGCGTGTCGCCGCCTGCGAATATGTATGATTTCTCGTTCCTGGCGCCCTGCCCGTCTTCCGGTCTGATCATCAACGGTTCGGCGGACCGCGTTGCGCCCCCGGCAGACACCACCTCGCTGGTGAACAAGCTGCATGAACAGAAAGGCATCACCATCACCCATAACGAGGTTGAAGGGGCCGATCACTTTTTCCAGGATCGCCACATGGACACGCTGATCACCGATGTCAGCGACTATGTGAAACGCCGCCTGACCGAGACCACGCGCTGATGTCTGACACCATCACCACCCTTGCCGCCAAACTGGCCGAGGACACGATGAAGGTCATGGACGAGACGGGAAACGACCGGTTTTTCGTCGAAGTGGGCGAGCTGCTTGGCGCGTCCTCGCAGACACTTGAAGAAGCTTTCCTGACCGAAATCCGCGTGCGGCTGGCGGAACGGAAAGCCCGCAAATTCGTAATTCAAAAGCTATCCGAACACCGTTCCAAAATGAAGGCGATCGAAAAGCAATGACCGAAAGACTGTCCGCGCAAATTGAATTTCTGAAACGCGCGGACAGGTTGAAATCGGTTGAACGCGCCAACAACCTGCTGGACCAGTCGCGCCCAGAAAACGCGGCCGAGCATAGTTGGCAACTGGCGGTCTGGGCGCTGGTGATGGCTCCGCTGGCCGATAGAGGCGTGAATATCGACCGGGTCATCAGAATGCTATTGCTGCATGATCTGGTCGAGATCATCGTCGGCGATCACCCTATTCATCTGGATACGGACTGGCAGGCCCTTGAACTGGCGGAACAATCGGCCGCGGCCGAATTGTTCGGGCTATTGCCTGCAGATCAAGCCGCGGATTTTCTGGCGCTGTGGCACGAGTTTGAAGCCGATCAGACGCCCGATGCCAGATTTGCCAAATGCCTCGACCGCTGTCAGCCCATGTTTCAGGTGCTCTGCGCACCGAACCCGCCCCCGGCACATAAAACGATTGTGCAGGACAACCTGAACGGCGGGCGCGCGGCCTATCTTGAGACCGAATTCCCGGACGCCCATCACCTTGCATCGGCGTTGCTGCTTGGCAAAACGCCTGCCGAGACTCCGTTCTCGCTGCGCCTTCCGTTTCTGGCAGAGACGGATCAGTTGAAATCCGTTTTCCGCGCCTCGCGCCTTCTTTCCGGCGAACGGTTCGAAAACTCGGCCGAACATTCCTGGCACATCATGCTTTTCGCCTGGGTGCTGTCCGAATATGCCGGGCCGGATGTTTCAACCGACCGCGTGCTGAGAATGCTGTTGCTCCACGATATCGTCGAGATTGATGCCGGGGACCACCCCATTCATGGTCAGGTCGATCACGCGAAACAGGAGGCCGAAGAACAGGCTGCCGCAATCCGGTTGTTTGGGCTACTGCCAGAGGACCTGGGACAGACATTCCTGTCTCTGTGGCACGAGTTCGAGGCGGCGGACAGTGCGGATGCACGGTTTGCCAAGGCAATTGACCGCTTTCAATCGCCGATTGGAAATCTGGAAACGGGCGGTGGGTCCTGGCGGGACTACGATGTCACCTTTGCACAGATCGAACGGCGCGTCGGCGAACCCATTCAGCGTGGCGCGCCTATGCTGTGGGCATGGCTCCGCCCACAATTAGTCAAGTATTTTTCCGTCAGGGAAGAGGTTTAGCTTCAGCCGAAGAAAAAGGGGCATAACTGCCCCTTTTTCCCATGTTCCGGCAGACGCCTAAACTTGTGCACTATTCAACCGTTCAACAGACCTGGCTGCATTCTTGTCAACGGACCCCCCGTCTGCAAGCCACCCAAGCGCCACGATTAAAGCCGAAACAAGTATTACGGACTTCGCAAATTTCGTCATACGATACACTCTTTAACAAAAACCTTTAAATAACAGCAGCTTTGTAGCACAGATCCGAATCAGTAAATAGTCAGGTTATCCTGACTTCCCCGACACGCCCGGCGGTTGCGCCAATTGGCCTGCCATCGCCGCCTTCTCACTTAATTTGGGCTGGTATATTTTGCCGCAGCGCGCTATGCGCGCGGCAACTTCCCGTTCAAAGGCTGACCTCTCATGGACCTGCGCAATATCGCAATCATCGCTCACGTGGACCACGGCAAGACGACCCTGGTGGATGAGCTGCTCAAACAATCCGGCGCGTTCCGGGAAAATCAGGCCGTGGCAGAACGCGCCATGGACAGCAACGATCTGGAGCGCGAGCGCGGCATCACCATCCTGGCCAAAGCGACCTCGGTCGAGTGGAAAGGTACGCGCATCAACATCGTCGACACCCCCGGCCACGCCGATTTCGGCGGTGAGGTTGAACGGATCCTCAGCATGGTGGACGGCGTTGTCCTGCTGGTTGACGCTGCCGAAGGGCCGATGCCGCAGACCAAATTCGTGACCTCCAAGGCGCTGGCGCTGGGTCTGCGTCCGATCGTGGTGCTGAACAAGGTCGACAAACCCGATGCCGAGCCCGATCGCGCTCTGGACGAGTGCTTCGACCTGTTCGCCAACCTGGGCGCCGACGACGATCAGCTGGATTTCCCGGCCATGTACGCCTCGGGTCGGTCTGGCTGGGCGGACATGGAACTGGACGGGCCGCGCAAGGACCTGACCGCTCTGTTCGATCTGATCGTCGATCACGTCCCGGCACCGCAACAGGTTGCGCACAAGGACGAACCGTTCCGCATGCTGGCCACCACGCTGGGCAGCGACCCGTTCATCGGCCGCATCCTGACCGGTCGCGTGGAAAGCGGGACGCTGAAGGCGGGTGACAGCCTCAAGGCGCTCAGCCGCGATAGCACGCTGATCGAAAACTTCCGTGCATCGAAAATTCTGGCGTTCCGCGGTCTGGCGCAGCAACCCATCGACGTGGCCGAGGCGGGCGACATCATCACCATCGCCGGCATGAGCAAGGCGACGGTTGCGGATTCGCTGGTCGCGCCGCAGGTTGATGAGGCCCTGCCCGCCCAACCTATCGACCCGCCGACCATTACCGTAACCTTTGGCATCAACGACTCGCCACTGGCCGGCCGCGACGGCAAAAAGGTCCAATCCCGCGTTATTCGTGATCGCCTGATGAAAGAGGCGGAATCGAACGTGGCGATCCGCATCTCTGACACGCCGGGCGGTGAAGCCTTCGAAGTGGCAGGCCGCGGCGAATTGCAGATGGGCGTCCTGATCGAGAACATGCGCCGCGAAGGGTTCGAACTCAGCATCTCGCGCCCGCAGGTTCTGTTCCGCGAAGAAGACGGCCAACGCCTTGAACCCGTTGAAGAAGTCACCATTGACGTGGATGACGAATATTCCGGCGCGGTGATCGAAAAGGTCACCGGCGCGCGCAAGGGTGAACTGGTCGAAATGCGACCGGCCGGTGCAGGCAAGACGCGCATCATCGCCCATGTACCCTCCCGCGGTCTGATCGGCTATCATGGCGAGTTTCTGACCGACACGCGCGGCACCGGCGTTCTGAACCGGGTTTTCCATGGCTGGGCCGCGCATAAAGGGGCGATCCCGGGCCGCCGGGCCGGAGTCTTGATCTCGATGGAAAACGGTCAGGCCGTTGCTTACGCCCTGTGGAACCTGGAAGAGCGCGGTCGCATGTTTGTTGGTCCGCAGACAGATGTCTATCAGGGCATGGTGATCGGAGAGCATTCCCGCGACAACGATCTGGAAGTTAACCCGCTGAAAGGCAAAAAGCTGACCAACGTCCGCGCCAGCGGATCAGATGACGCGGTGCGTCTGACGCCGCATATTCAGTTCTCGCTGGAAGAGGCGATCGCCTATATCGATGACGACGAACTGGTTGAGGTGACGCCGAATGCCATTCGGTTGCGCAAACGGTACCTGGACCCGCACGAACGCAAGCGTATGGCAAAATCCGCCTAAGACCTGCAGTGACATAGTTCACTCAACGGCAACAATCGCGAACATGTGGTAATATTGCTGCTGACGCAGGGTGGTTTATCACCAAAAAGCCCGCCAAAATGGCGGGCTTACATTTTGATTTTCTAAACAATTCAACCCTAACGTGCATGGCTTCGGTTTAATTTGCCTCAGTGCCTCTTGAAAATGTGTCTTAAAACGGGTGTAATTGTGTTGGTAATGTGTCGCGGTTGTATTACCTGAAATGTGCGGCACGATTTGTTAGTGCAATGAAGTTTGTAACGAGTTCCGAAGGAGTGGCGCCATGCGCGTGAAATCCCGATTTTTATCGATTGTTTTTATTTCTGCAACATTCCCCTTAATCTCAGCCAGTGCTGCGCAAGCGGAAAGATGTACCGTCAAAACGGCTCGTCAGTCGGTTGCGACGGAAACGTTGTGCGGTTGCTCGGTCGTTGAAGCGCGAATGCTCCGCTATATTCAGCGCCGCAGCGATTTCGAAGACATCCTGGCCCGTACTCTGGAAAGCTGTCCGGCTTTCGCAGCCGTTCTGACCGACATCCCGACTGCAACCACAGCCGCGTCTGATCGCGACGGTGATACGGAAGACAGTGGATTTGACGGTGGCGATGGCAACAACGGCGGTGGCGGCAATGGCGGCGGCGGCGGCAATGGCGGCGGCGGCGGCAATGGCGGCGGCGGCGGCAATGGCGGCGGCGGCGGCAACGGTGGCGGCGGCGGCAATGGTGGCGACGGCAACGGCGGCAACAATGGCGGCGGCAGCAACAGCGGCGACGGCAATGGCGGCAACAATGGCGGCGGCGGCAACAGCGGCGACGGCAATGGCGGCAACAATGGCGGCGGCGGCAACAGCGGCGACGGCAATGGCGGCAATAATGACGGCGGCAGCAACAGCGGCGACGGCAACGGCGGCAATAATGACGGCGGCAGCAACAACGGCGACGGCAACGGCGGCAATAATGACGGCGGCAGCAACAGCGGCGACGGCAACGGCGGCAACAATGACAGCGGCAGCAGCAGCGGCGACGGCAATGGTGGCAGCAACGGCAGCGGCAACACCGGCGGCAACTCGGGCGGCGCGGGCAATGGCGGCGGTACCGGTGGCGGCAATGCCGGCGGCCCGGGCAGCGGCGGCGTCTTCTGATCCGCGACTGAAGACAGTTGGTTTGCCATCTCCTTTTGAAGCGAGCCGATCTATAGAAAAAAGGGCGACAATTGCGTCGCCCTTTACCCGTATCTGTCCTGCCTTTTAGGCCTTAATACATCTTTCGGATCAGGCCCTTAACTGCTGCCGTAGACGCCGACCCATCCGCTGGGCTTTTGTGGATTCTGCATCCGCAAAAAAAGATAGCGCGTGGCCGACCAGGGTTTGATCTGGTTGGTCAGGTTGTCCAGCACCAAATCTCCGCCGGCTGAGCGGTAAACCAGCACGGCATGAGAATTTCTTTGGGTATCCAGCACGGTTGCGATTAGCAATTTGCTTGGATCGACCCCCGCCCTGATCAGATCTCTCTTCTTCAACAGGGCGAAATCTTCACAATCGCCGCCCCGCGAGGTCGGCAAAGCCCAACGCTCGCTTGTTTGATACTGAGACTGATCTGTTACCGAGCGTGTTGACGCGTTCACACGGCGGTTCACCTGCCGGATGATCTGCATCTCTTGCTGTTTGGACAGGGAAACGGAAGATTTGCTTGAACAGGCCCAATTGTACTGCCGGCACAATTGCCGCGCGCCAGACGGCGGTGAGGCCACAGCAACGCTGGGGATGAACTTTCCCTCACTGGCTGAAGCGGCCGACCCGACCATCGCGGACGCAATGACCAACGCAGACAGCCCGCAAATGCGAACCGAAGCAACAACCATTCGCGCAAGCGCGGCCTTGAATTCAATGCCAATAGATTTCATGCCTGTCCCTCGATCCATGTCTCACCCGAGTGATTGCGGACAATTAGGACCGTACCTTGATGGGGTTAAATATCGGTAGACGGCGCCGTTTCTGCAATCTACAGGAAAATTGCAAGTGAAAAGAGGCGGAAATTCGTCATTCAATATGACCATTTCGGGCAAAAACTAAGGGATCGCGGTCACAATCTATAGGTAACCGGTCGGGAATTCACATTCGGATATTGCTATAAGTCACTGAAATTTATGGCCAGGAACCACTGAGGCTAAATTCGGGCGACCACCAAAGTCGCCCGGTTTTTCAGTTGGCTGAAATCCGCGCATCTGGCTGGCACGTTGCACCAGATTGGCGCCGAAATTCTATTCGGTGATCTCGACAACCAACAGTTCACGCTCGCTCGCACCCCGCGCGTGGTCAAGCGCCTGCTGGTATTCGGGAGAGTTGTAGCACTCCACAGCCGCCTCAACCGAAGGGAACCGGGCCACGACATTCCGGGGTCGTTCCTTTCCTTCAAGCTGAACGTACCGCGCCGCGCGGGCGATGAACGCGCCGCCGTGTTTGGCAATCGCGGGCCCGGCCAGCTCTGCGTATTTTCCATAGGCTTCGGCGTCGGTCACCGTTACATGCGCAATCCAGAGTGCGGCCATGTCATCCTCCCAGTACTTGTTCGGCGGCCTTGATGGCCGCATCAGAATTCGAGGCGTCGCGGCCACCGCCCTGCGCCATATCGGGACGTCCGCCGCCCCCCTTGCCGCCCAGTTCACTGACGGCGGCCCGCACCAGATCAACCGCTGACACTTTGTCTGTCAGATCCGGGGTGACGCCGGCAGCAACGGCTGCCTTGCCGCCCGCATCAGCGATCAGCAAAACCGCGCCGGAACCCAGACGGCTTTTGTGCTCGTCGATCAGGGCGGGAAGGTCCTTGCCGGACACGCCGGTCAATGCCTGCGCCAGGAACGGAACGCCGTTGACGTCGCGCGCTTCGCTGCCGACTTGACCCGACCCGCCTGCCATCGCCAGATCACGGCGCAGTTGCGCCACCTCGTTCTGCAGCGACTTGCGCTCATCCAACAACGATCTGACGCGGCTGACCACTGTGTCAGGTTGCGCCTTTAGATCCAGCGCAATCTGGCTCAGACGCTGATCCTGCACCGAGAGGTGTCGGAACGCCTCATCCCCGGTCAAGGCTTCGATCCGGCGTACACCGGCGCTGCTGGCGCTGTCGCCAAGCACGACAAAAGTTCCGATGTCACCGGTCTGACGCACATGCGTTCCGCCACACAGTTCGATCGACCAGGTTTCCCCATCCTGCCCTTTGCCTGTCGGTGCCTTGCCCATCGACACGACGCGGACCTCATCACCGTATTTCTCACCAAACAGAGCCTGCGCGCCCAGTTCGCGGGCATCGTCCGGGGTCATGATGCGCGTTTCAACGGTCGAATTCTGGCGGATGAAGTCATTCACCTCGCGCTCGACCTTCTGAATCTCCTCCGGGCTCAGCGCCTTGGAGTGGCTGAAGTCGAACCGCAGACGATCATTAGCGTTCAGCGACCCGCGCTGTGCGACGTGATCGCCCAGAGTTTCACGCAGCGCTTCGTGCAGAAGGTGCGTGGCCGAATGGTTGGCGCGGATTGCGGTGCGGCGGGCGTGATCCACCTCAAGCTCGACCGCGTCGCCTTTTGACAACGTGCCCTGGCTGACGGTCACCCGATGCGCATAGACCTTGCCTTCGGCAAATTTGCGTGTGTCTTCAACCCTCGCCACGTCCTGCATATTCTCAAGACGCCGGATTTCCCCGGTGTCGCCGACCTGACCACCGGCCTCGCCATAGAACGGTGTCTGGTTCACGATCACCCATCCGGTCCCGCCCTTTTCGATCTGGTCGACCAAAGCGCCATCCACGATCAGGGCCGCCACCTGCCCTTCGGCTTTCTCGGTGTCGTAGCCAAGAAAATCCGTGGCACCGGCGGCATCCAGCACGTCGAACCAGACCGCCTGATCCGCCGACTCACCCGAACCGGCCCACGCCGCACGCGCCTTGGCCTTCTGTTCGGCCATGGCCGCATCAAAACCGTCGGTATCCACGGTCCGGCCCTTTTCGCGCAGCGCATCCTGCGTCAGATCCAGCGGAAAACCATAGGTGTCATAGAGTTTGAAAGCGGCGTCGCCCGGAAGGGCCGCGCCCTCGGGCAGACCCGCGACCTCATCATCCAGCAATTTAAGACCTCGATCCAGGGTTTGCTTGAAGCGGGTCTCTTCAAGCAGCAACGTCTCTTCGATCAACGCCTGCGCCTGCCCCAGTTCGGAATATTGCGCGCCCATCAGTTGCACCAGCGAAGGCACCAAACGGTGCATGACCGGGTCTTTCGCGCCCAGCAGATGCGCGTGACGCATCGCGCGGCGCATGATCCGTCGCAGCACATAGCCGCGCCCGTCATTGCTGGGCATAACCCCATCGGCAATCAGGAACGAGGTCGACCGAAGGTGATCCGCGATCACGCGATGATGCACGTTTTGGTCGCCATACGGATCGACGCCGGTTGCATCCGCCGATGCCTCGATCAGCGTCTTGAACAGGTCTGTGTCATAGTTGTCATGGCTGCCTTGCAGCAACGCCCCGATCCGTTCCAGCCCCATGCCGGTGTCGATCGACTGCATGTCGAGTTCCACCATCGAGCCGTCCTCAAACTGTTCGTTCTGCATGAAAACGATGTTCCAGATTTCAATGAACCGGTCGCCGTCTTCCTCGGCTGAACCCGGAGGGCCGCCCCAGATATGATCGCCGTGATCATAGAAAATCTCGGTGCAGGGGCCGCAGGGGCCGGTCGGACCCATCTGCCAGAAGTTGTCATTGGTGGCGATGCGGATGATCCGGTCTTCGGGAACGCCGACCTTTTTCCAGATTTCAAACGCCTCGTCATCAGTGTGATAAACCGTTGTCAGCAGACGGTTTTTGTCGATGCCGAATTCCTTGGTGATCAGTTCCCATGCAAAAGGGATCGCCTCGGGCTTGAAGTAATCCCCAAACGAGAAATTGCCCAGCATCTCAAAAAACGTGTGGTGCCGTGCGGTATAACCTACGTTGTCCAGATCGTTATGCTTGCCGCCGGCACGGACGCATTTCTGGGCGGTTGTAGCACGCTGATAATCCCGGCTTTCTACGCCTGTGAACAGGTTCTTGAACTGGACCATGCCCGAGTTCACGAACATCAGCGTAGGGTCGTTGCGCGGGACCAGCGGGCTGGACGCCACCACTTCGTGCCCCTGCTTGGCAAAGTAGTTCAGAAAGGTCGATCGGATATCGTTCAGCGTGGGCATAAGGTTCTCTCAGCGCGCAATCATAGTGTGTCGAAACGGGTTTATCCCCGTCCCTGCGGATAGTCCACAGCATTGCAGACGCAGAACGAAACAAGGCGGCCCCGACGGACCGCCCTGTTCAAGACATTATCAAAGACCGTCAGGCTTCGAGGATATCGTCATCCTCGGCCACACCCGGCGGCATGTCGAATTCCAACCCGTGCGCGGCGCGAATCTTGTCTTCGATTTCCAGCGCAACGCGGCTGTTGTCGCGCAGGTATTGCTTGGCGTTCTCGCGCCCCTGCCCGATCCGTTCATCGCCATAACTGAACCACGAGCCCGACTTCTCGACCACCCCGGCCTTAACGCCTAGATCCAGCAACTCGCCCATCTTGCTGATGCCTTCGCCATACATGATGTCGAATTCGACCTGCTTGAAGGGCGGCGCCACTTTGTTCTTGACGACCTTGACGCGGGTCTGGTTGCCGACCACCTCGTCCCGATCCTTGATCGCGCCGATGCGGCGGATGTCCAAGCGGACCGAGCTGTAGAATTTCAGCGCGTTACCACCGGTCGTGGTTTCCGGGCTGCCGAACATCACGCCGATCTTCATCCGAATCTGGTTGATGAAGATCACCATGCAATTCGAGCGACTGATCGAGCCGGTCAGCTTGCGCATCGCCTGGCTCATCAGGCGGGCCTGTACGCCCACGTTGCTGTCGCCCATATCGCCTTCCAACTCGGATTTCGGCGTCAGCGCCGCGACCGAGTCGACGACGACCATGTTCACCGCACCCGAGCGCACCAGCGTATCGGTGATCTCAAGCGCCTGTTCGCCTGTGTCGGGTTGCGAGATCAGCAACTCATCCAGATCGACGCCCAGCTTGCGGGCATATTGCGGGTCCAGCGCATGTTCGGCATCCACAAACGCGCACACACCGCCGCGCTTCTGTTGTTCCGCGATGCAATGCAGCGTCAGCGTGGTCTTGCCCGAGCTTTCCGGCCCGTAAATCTCGACAATCCGGCCCATCGGCAGTCCGCCAATTCCCAGCGCAATATCCAGACCCAGCGATCCGGTCGAGCTGGCGTCGATATCCTGCTTGGCATCCTCGCCCAGCTTCATGATCGAGCCTTTGCCGAATTGCCGTTCGATCTGCGCCAGCGCGCTGTCGAGCGCCTTTTGCTTATCTGCGTTTTTCTTGTCGCTCATTGTCAGAAGATCCGCCATTGTCCTGTCGCCTTCCCTTTTGTCACACCCTTGAACGGGCGGCAATCGCTGCTTTGTTCGCCTCTTGTTCCTTATGGGACCAAAAAGAGAACATTTCAACTAAAACTTACAGAACTTACTGTTGGGCAATTGTGTTAAAGAGTCGTTTACGCCAATCTGCGACCGTAGCAAAATGCGGCAAGGGTTATTTAAATGCTTGTTTTCTATAAGGAACGCCTTGCGTTTCTGGCTGTCCCCAAAACAGGCAGCACGGCCTATCACTCGGCTCTGCGCGACCGTGCCGACTTTGTGGTCACCGGCCCGCCGGACCTGAAACATGCGCCCGTGCGGCGCTATGACCGGTTTTTCCAGAATATCTTTCGCAAGATGTACGACACCGAAATGGAAATCATAGCCATTGTCCGCGAACCGGTTGACTGGCTGGGCAGCTGGTACAGGTTCCGCAGCCGCGACGCGCGGATCGGGCATCCGCATTCGACCCGGGGTCTTAGCTTTGACGACTTCGTTCAGGCTTATATGCAGAACCCGCGCCCGGAATTTGCCGATGTCGGCAGCCAGAGCCAGTTCTTCCGCACGCGCAGCAACGGCGCCGGCGCGCGTCATGTCTTCAAATATGAAAATCAGGACAAGATCCTGGACTTTCTGCAAACCCGGCTGGACATGAAAATCGACCTGAAACACGAGAATGTTTCACCGCCTGGCGACCTTTCCCTGACACCGGAAACAGAACAGAGGTTCCGCAAGCTGCACGCGGCGGAATTTGCCTGTCACGCCTCGGCGCTCTGACGTGGTCAGTTGAGCTGCTGAAACACCGCTTCGGTCAATTGATTCAGCGAGAAGGGTTTCGGAAGGAAGGTGGAATTTGGAATTTCCGGCCCGGAATCACCGAATGCGCCTTCGGTGTAGCCCGACATGAAGATCACCCTGACATCCGGACGCGTTTCCATCGCTTTGCGCACCCATGTCGGACCGTCCATTCCGGGCATGACCACGTCGGTGACAAAGGCGTCAACGTTCAGCGATCCGTCATTGAGCATATGCAATGCCTCTTCGGCCGACCCGGCTTCGAGCACGGTAAAGCCTTTCAGCCGCAAGGCACGCGTCGCGAAGGCGCGCACCGGGGCTTCATCCTCGACCAGCAAGACGACACCTTCACCCTGTCGGGCAATGGGGGTGTCGGCCCCGGTTGAGTCGACGGAACTGACTTCGCGGGGCGCGACCGAGACCGGCAGAAGGACTGTGAACTCGGTACCGTGCCCCGGAAGGCTGTCGACGAAGATAAAGCCTCCGGTCTGCTTGACGATACCGTAAACGGTCGACAGGCCCAGACCAGTGCCTTCACCCGTTCTTTTGGTGGTGTAGAACGGCTCGAACACTTTTTGCAGCTTGTCGGAGGGGATGCCGACACCGCTGTCGATCACCTTGACGGTTACGTATTCGCCAGGTTGCACCGTCGCGCGGTCTCGTTTCAAGGCTTCGCTCAGCACCACAACCTCTGTCTCAATCCGCACTTCGCCACCGTCTGGCATCGCGTCGCGCGCGTTGACGACAAGGTTCATAAACACTTGCTCCAACTGCCGTTTATCGGCCCGAACAGGCTTGAGAACGGGATCGTGGCTAAGGGTCAGGCGTACTTTCTCGCCCACCAGCCGGTTCAGCAGGTGGATCAGGTCGGAAATCGTGTCCCGAAGGTCCAGCACCTCGGGCTGCAGCGTCTGCTTGCGGGAAAACGCCAGCAACTGACTGACCAGGGCAGCCGCACGGTTGGCATTCTGGTTGATCTGAACCAGGTCGCCGTAATCCGGGTCGTTTTGATCATGCCGCAGCAACAAAAGATCGCAATGACCTGATATTGCGGTCAGCAGGTTGTTGAAATCATGGGCAACACCGCCGGCCAACTGCCCGACAGCCTGCATCTTTTGTCCCTGAACAAACTGCGCTTCAAGTGTCTTGAGCTCGGTCGCGTCGTTCAACACGGCGATCAGGCAGACCTGCCCGTTGTTCACCACACGGTTCAGCGTCACCTGAACGAACACCTCCTTGTCCTTGCGCGTCAGCCGCAAAAACTCTGAACGCATTGCGGGTTCCTGCGCGGCGGTCCGCGCCAGCCAGTCCAGGATCGGATAGCCAAGGCCGTGCATGATCTGCTCGGCATTGGTTTCACCGGGCACCACATCGCCGATCAGTTTCACGGCCAGTCTGTTGGCTTCGAGAATGCTGCCATCGGGATCAAGGCACATGATCGGCACAGGCAGGTCCGCAAAGGACGCCGCGCTTTCGCCGTGATCAGAGGCGTCTACGGGGAGAAGCAGCACATCCCGAACCGAGCCCGATCGGTTGAGTTCGCACACCGCGACAGAAACCGGGTCGCTGGCCGTTTGGACCTGCGCAATTCCGCCCTGCCCATCGGGTTCGTTCAGAAACACCTGTCTCAGATTTTCGGGCCGCCGCCCCAACAGGTGTTCGGCCGCTGTGTTCACTCGAAGCAACGCGCCGTTTCGGCCTTCGGTCAGAACCGGAACGCGGACCTCATCCCAATGGCCATGCGCGTCCAGATGAAACCGCCAGCAGAACAGACCATTGCCGACGCCGAACACGGCCACCGGGATTGTCGAACCGACAGTAACGATGTCTTCCCTCGCCTTTCCATAAATCTCGGCCTGCGATTGAAGCCGCAGCAAAATGGCGGGCGGATTGGCAAAAACGGATTTCAGGCACCGCTCAAGCCGGTTGCCTGCACGCGCCTGAAGCTGCTCTGTCGCCTGGGCGTTGCATGTCAGAACATCACCCTGGGCATTTGCAATCAGACAAGGATAGGCGTCCTGATCGGCAAAAGCCGCCATCGCCTTGACGGCCTGACGCACGGAATAATCCGCGATCTGCCCCTTGAGAACGACAAGGAACGCGGCCGCCAACAGCGACACGCCGGCGACAACAAGGCCGATACTCCAGTTCGGCGGCATAAGTCCCGCGATCGGCGACAGGCTCAACACTGCCCCGAAGGCTACAAGCGAGGCCAGTCGAAATCCGGACGGGGCTTTTTGAAGAGAAGGGTCAGAAAAAATTTCCGCAGTTTCAGACATAAACAACTCAGATCAGAGGGCTTCGGTCCAATCAGCCCAAATAAAGTTAATGCCCGCTTAAAGGAAACCGAACACTCTCCTTAAGGTTGCTATGACCTGATGCGCTATCGCGTCAAGTGTGCTGTGAAGAAACCGTCCGTTCCGTGTGAAACGAGCCACGTTTTGCGAAAACGCGCGCTCCATTCCGGGTTGGCCTGAAGAAAAGCATCCACGACATTGCCATTCTCATCATCAAGCATCGAACATGTGGCATAGGCCAGCACGCCGGCCGGATGGACCAGATTTGTCAGCCTTTGCAGTATTTCCGTCTGGATGCGCGACAATGCGTGCAGGCGATCTTCGGTCAATGCCCATTTTCCTGCTGGTGCACGACGCCAGGAGCCGCTGCCGGAACAGGGAGCATCGGCCAGGACAACGTCGAACGGGGTGTGATCCGCGATTTCATCCGGCGACAAAATGGTGACGTTTGCCCCTGCCCGCTCTGCCCGTGCGGGCAAGTCCCGCATTCGACCAACATTCACGTCATGCGCGAAAACCTTCACGCCTGAATGTGCGGCCAGCGCCAGTGACTTGCCACCACCTCCGGCGCAGTAATCCAGAACGCGCATTCCCGGTTGCAGGTCCAGCGCGGCGACGACGGCCTGGCTGGCTGCGTCCTGAAGCTCGACCAGCCCTTCAGCATAGGCGCGGCTTCCCGCGATTTTTCGAGCGCCTTCCTTTACTTCGAGAGCGGTGTCACAGGCCGGATGGGCGGATGCGAAAATGCTGTCTGCGCTCAGTGCAGCAATGGCGCCCGGAACGTCCACCTTTAACAAATTGACCCGCAGATGTACCGGAGCACGACCCTGCAACGCCTGTGCGACCACGCTAGCCTGGTCACCCAGCGATGCTTGAAATCTGGGCCAAAGCCATTCGGGTATATCCAGCCGCTCGGCTTCGGTTTCAAAATCACGCCCCGTCTCCGTTGCGACTATTGGCTCGGGCGCGTGCCGCAATCCGGTGAACAGCGCGTCAAGATCGGCACCTTCTGCCCGCGCCGCTCCGATCATCAACCCGCGCCCGGTCTCTGATCCGCCCAAAGCGGCAAAGGACCGTTTGCACCTCATGGCTGAAAAGACATGATCCCGCACGGCCGCACGGTCTTTGGAGCCCGCGAAACGACTGCGCCGAGCCCAGTTGGTCAGCGATTTCTCGACAGGCGCACCGGACAGGATCTCGTCCAGGATTTCTATCGAAGCCTGAATGCGTGCGGCCGGTGTCATGGAATGTTCCGTTGCGGTTATGGGCGGGCTGCCCGATGTCGAAAACGCAAGACGGCGCCTGGGTCCGGGCGCCGTTCTCAATCAGGTTCGGGCTCACATCACCCGGTAGTTCGGGCTTTCACGGGTGATCTGCACGTCATGCACATGGCTTTCCTTCAACCCGGCCCCGGTGATTTTGACGAAATGGCAATTCCTGCGCATCTCTTCGACAGTGGCGCATCCCGTGTACCCCATTGCCGCCCGCAGGCCGCCAACAAGCTGATGCACCACCGCGCTGGCCGAGCCCTTGTAGGGCACCTGCCCTTCGATCCCTTCCGGCACCAGCTTGTCATTGGCGGCGTCCTTCTGGAAATACCGATCCGCCGAGCCGCGCGCCATGGCACCAAGGCTGCCCATGCCGCGGTAGGATTTGAACGACCGACCCTGATACAGGATCACTTCGCCCGGGCTTTCGTCCGTCCCCGCGATCATCGAGCCGACCATGGCGCAGGATGCCCCCGCTGCGATGGCTTTGGCAAAATCGCCCGAGAACTTGATGCCGCCGTCCGCGATCACCGGGACATCCCCCGCCGCCGAGGCGCAATCCATGATGGCGGTCAGCTGCGGCACGCCGACGCCCGCAACCATCCGCGTGGTGCAGATCGAGCCCGGCCCGATGCCCACCTTGATCGCGTCCGCCCCGGCATCGATCAGTGCCTTTGTCGCCTCGCTTGTCGCGACATTGCCCGCGATGATCTGAACCTCATTCGACAGAGTCTTGACCCGTTTCACCGCGTCAAGCACCCCTTGCGAATGGCCGTGCGCGGTATCCACAACGATGATGTCGACGCCCGAATCCACCAGTTGTTCCGAGCGTTCGAAACCGGCATCCCCGACCGAGGTCGCAGCCGCCACCCGCAGCCGGCCCAGCCGGTCCTTGCACGCGGTCGGATTCAGCACCGCCTGTTCGGTGTCCTTCAGCGTCAGCAGGCCCGTCAGCTTGCCTTCGCCGTCGACCACCAGCAGCTTTTCGATCCGGCGGGCTTTCATAAGGCTCTTGGCCTCTTCCAGATCCGCCGGCTCTTGCAGCATGGCCAGATTTTCCGAAGTCATCATGACGTGGACCGGCGTTTCTTCCGAAGTTGCAAACCGCATGTCACGGTTGGTCAGAATGCCGACGACGCGACCGGCGTCGTCAACCACCGGAAATCCGGTAAAGTTGTAGCGCTGCACCAAAGCCTTGGCATCGGCCAGGGTCTGATCGACCCGAAGGGTCACAGGGTTGTAGACGATGCCGGATTCAAACCGCTTAACCCGGCGTACCTCGCGGGCCTGCTCGTCCACGGACAGGTTCTTGTGAACAACGCCGATACCGCCTGCCTGTGCCATGGCGATGGCCATGCGCGCTTCGGTCACCGTATCCATGGCCGAGCTGAGCAGCGGGATGTTCATGGTGATCTCGCGCGTCACGCGCGTGGTCGTATCCGCCGTTGCCGGCAGCACCGACGAGGACGCCGGAACCAAAAGAACATCGTCAAAGGTAAGTGCCTCACGAATCTGCATCTGTTAACCCCATGCAAAAGCCCGTTTGGCGGTGACCCTATTGCATGGATTCAAGCTAAGGAAAAGCCCCTGACCTAAACTAGTTTTCACCTGCGGGGTGATACCGCAGCAAAAAACGACGCAACGCGCACAAAACGTGCCGCGGAATGGCCTTTCCCTTTTGACGCAAACCCATATCTTGCCCGGCAAACGCGCGAATACAAAAAGGCAGGCCAGACATGACCACCGACCCCCTTGTTGTCTTTACCCCGTCGGGCAAACGCGGGCATTTCCCCGTGGGCACTCCGGTTCTGACTGCCGCCCGGCAGCTGGGGGTCGATCTGGATTCGGTCTGCGGCGGCCGTGGGATTTGCTCGAAATGTCAGATCACGCCCAGCTATGGTGAGTTTCCCAAACACGGCGTCACCGTCTCGGACACTGCGCTGAGTGCGTGGAATGCCGTCGAACAGCGCTATGACGACAAACGCGGGCTGAAGCCCGGCCGCCGTCTGGGATGTCAGGCGACCGTTCAGGGCGACATTGTGATCGACGTCCCCCCCGAAAGCCAGGTGCACCGTCAGGTGGTTCGCAAAGCGGCCGCCGCGCGGGCCATCACGATGGACCCGGCGACCCGGCTTTATTTTGTGGTCGTGGAAGAGCCCGATATGCACTCGCCCACCGGCGATCTGGAACGTCTGGAACGGGCCCTGCGCCAGCAGTGGAAGATCGACGCTGTCACCGCTGACCTGTCCCTGTTGTCCAAGCTGCAACCGGTTCTGCGCAAAGGGAAATGGGAAGTCACGGTCGCCCTTCACAAGGGCCACAAGGACGAGGTGGCCCGGATCGTTGAAATCTGGCCCGGCCTGCATGAGAGCGGGCTGTACGGTCTGGCGATTGACCTTGGCTCGACCACGATCGCGGCCCACCTGACCGATCTGGAAACCGGTGAGGTCAAAACCTCCTCGGGTCTGATGAACCCGCAAATCAGGTTCGGAGAAGACCTGATGAGCCGGGTGTCCTATTCGATGATGAACCCCGGCGGGGACAAGGAAATGACCAGGGCCGTCCGCGAGGCGATCAACGATCTGACCTCCTCGATTGCGGAAGAGGCCGATATTGACTCCGCGCTGATTGTCGAGACCGTGTTCGTCTGCAACCCGGTCATGCATCATCTGCTGCTGGGTCTGGACCCGGTCGAGCTTGGCCAGGCGCCGTTTGCGCTGGCGACGTCGGAAAGCATGTCGCTGCCCGCGCGTGACATGGACCTGACCAAAATGAACCCGCGCGCGCAGGTCTACATCTTGCCCTGCATCGCGGGGCATGTAGGTGCGGATTGTGCGGCTGTGGCGTTGTCAGAAGAGCCCGGCAAATCCGAAGACCTCGTGCTGATCGTCGACGTCGGCACCAACGCGGAAATCCTGCTGGGCAACACCTCTCGCGTGCTGGCCTGTTCCTCTCCGACAGGGCCCGCCTTTGAGGGCGCGCAGATCAGTTCCGGCCAGCGCGCCGCGCCCGGAGCAATCGAGCGGATTGAGATCGATCCCGTCACCAAGGAACCCCGCTTTCGGGTGATCGGGTCCGATAGATGGTCGGACGAAGACGGATTTGACCGGGATGTCGCAACTACGGGAATCACTGGCATATGCGGTTCGGGCATTATCGAAGCCGTCGCCGAAATGCGCATTGCCGGGTTGCTGGATGAAAGCGGACTGATCGGGTCTGCCGACCAAACCGGCACAGCCCGCTGTGTCCCCGAAGGCCGCACCCACGCCTATCTGATCCACGATGCCAGCGCCGAGGGCGGTCCGCGCATCACCGTGACGCAGGGCGATATCCGCGCCATCCAGCTGGCCAAATCCGCGCTTTATGCCGGCGCGCGCCTGCTGATGGACGAAATGGGCGTCGACAAGGTGGATCGCGTGGTTCTGGCCGGGGCGTTCGGCGCGCATATCTCGACCAAACACGCGATGGTTCTGGGCATGATCCCGGACGCACCACTGGACAAGGTGAACAGCGCCGGCAATGCCGCCGGAACCGGTGCCCGGATTGCGCTGTGCAACATCGGCTCGCGGTCCGAGATCGAACGCGTCGTGCGCGAGATTACCAAGGTCGAAACAGCCATCGAGCCCAAGTTTCAGGATCATTTCGTTGCGGCCAACGCCATCCCGCACAAGACTGACCCGTTTCCGGAACTGGCGCAGGTGGTCACGCTGCCCGCGCCTTCGTTCAACACCGGTGGGGACGAGGAAAAATCGGGCCGTCGCCGCCGCCGCCGGTCATAGGATGGCCTGCTGTTGGTGAAAGTGGGTCCGTTGGCGGCCACCACCTGAAAGCCGTATCAAAAACGCGCAGAGGTCGGGCGGTGCACTGCCCGGCTTCCGGAATCACAGAAACGGCAGTCTTTCCCGGCGAAACTTGTCAGAGATAAAGACGGCATCCCCGAACCGGCGCTGCCCGCTGGGCGCAGATCGGCCGGGGAAAATGTCGTACATGGAATAACTGAACCGATCCAACTCGTTCCAAAGGTCCAGAATCAGGGGACAATTCGCATAATGCGGCGTTGCGAACCATTCGAACATGATCATGTCGATGCGCTGCTCGGACAGCATCTGCGCAGCACCTCTGAATATATTCAGCTCGGACCCCTGCGCGTCGATCTTCATGCAGGAGATGTGCGAGATGCCATTCTCCTCACAAAAGGCGTCGATTGTGTTCACTTTCACCTGAATGGATGAGACGACCTCGGATTCCGGGTGGTTTGCAACCGTCTCATCACTCATCGGCAGCAGCGAGGACGTTCCAAGACTTTTGCCAACAAAAAACTCGGCTTCGCCCGGCGTATCGCTGAGCGCCTGCTGCACGACATTCACGGCCGAGAACGAGGAAAACCTGTTGGCCAGAAAGCTGGCCTGTTCTGGCAGGGGTTCAAACAGAAAGCAGGGGCAGTCGGGGAAAATGCGGATCAGGTGGCGGGCGATGGTTCCCCGGTTCACGCCGATGTCGAACAGGGCGCCGTCCTCATGCGCGACGGCGGACAACCGCGCCAGCGATCCGACAGGCCCGCCCTTTTTTGCGACTACTTGCGCCCGCCGCGTCAGCTGTTTCTTCATGACCGAGATCCCTTGGAGCGGGTAGCGGGAATCGAACCCGCGCGTTCAGCTTGGGAAGCTGACAGGCTACCATTACATCATACCCGCCGCGTTGGATTGGATAGCACTCTCGTCCGGCCGACTTCAAGCACGTTTCGGTGCTGACCGGGCGCTATTCCGTTCGGGCGCGCAGGCTGTCGATCAAGGACTGGTCCACGTCCAGCGCCTGACAGGCCGCATCCAGTGTTCGCTGATCCAGATGCTGCGGGTTCAGGTCGACATCCTTTGAAAACGCATCAACAATCGCGCGCATCGCCTTGATACGGGCGTATTTCTTATTGTTGGCGGGAATCACATGCCAAGGGGCGATTGCCGTCGATGTGCGCGCCAGCATTTCGTCCACAGCGACTTCAGTTTCCGCCCAGCGTTCACGATTTCGGAAATCCTCGTAGGTCAGCTTCCAGCGCTTCATCGGATTGCGCAGACGCTCGGTGAACCGTGCCATCTGCTCTTCCGGAGAAATGTGAAAGAACAACTTCACGATCCGGGTTCCGTCATCGACGAGCATGCGTTCGAAATCATTGATCTCCTGATACGCGGCGCGCCAGCGTTCTTTCGGAGTAAGGTTTTCGATCCGTTCGACCAGCACACGCCCGTACCAGCTGCGATCAAAGGCCGAGATGGCCCCGGCCGGCGGCAGCCTTTCCCAGAAACGCAGCAGATAGTGCCGGTTCAGATAGTAGTTTCGGGGCGCACCGATCGGCCAGACCTTGAAACTGCGCGGGTCCAGCGCCTGGCTGATCCGCCGGATTGTCCCCCCCTTGCCTGCCGCATCCCAGCCTTCGAATACCAGAACGCCCTTAACCCCATGAAACAGAAACGCCTGCTGAATCAGCGCAAGCTGCGCCTGCAGCGCGGCGAGTTGTTCGAAATAATCCTGCTTGTTTAAACGCTTGCCGAGGTCTGTGTCCGCCAGTTTCGGGGGGTGATGTTTGCTCATCTTTGCACCTGAACCTATCTGTTGGGGTTCTGCCAATATCGCAAACCAATGATGAACCAGCCTTGATCGGTGTCAAAACGAAAATGGCCGGGCACTGGGCCCGGCCTTTGATGTCTGGGCGTTGCCTATCCGGCGCGGCGCCGGCGACCGCCACCGCGACGACCGCCTGCCGCACCGGCGGCACCGGCTTCGTCCGGCGCTTTGTTGAACTTGATCCAGGCACCACCATGCGGGTCGTTGTTGGTCAGCAGATTGGCCGCGCGGATGGCCTCCATCTCTTTACCGGCACGCGGCAGGGTCGAACCCAGACCGAACAGCTGGCAAAAGGTTTCGTCATCCATGTCCGCGGGCAGAACGATGCCTTTCGCTTCGACTTCCGCTTTTTTCTCGGCCAGCTTTTTCGGACCAACCGGCAGGGCCACCGGGTTCATGATCGCCGAAGTCATACCCGCGCCCATCGCCATCGGCAGGAACGCGTTGTTGATACCGTGGCGGTTCGGCAGGCCGAACGAGATGTTGGACGCGCCGCAGGTGGTGTTAACGCCCAGTTCCTCGCGCAGGCGACGGACCAGAGCGAACACCTGCTGACCGGCCGTAGCCATCGCACCGATGGGCATGACCAGCGGGTCGACGACGATGTCATGCGCAGGGATGCCGAAATCGGCGGCACGCTCAACGATCTTCTTCGCAACTTCGAAACGCACATCGGGGTCTTCGGAAATCCCGGTGTCATCGTTCGAGATCGCGACCACCGGAACGTTGTATTTCTTGACCAGCGGCAGAACCAGTTCCAGACGCTCTTCCTCGCCCGTGACCGAGTTCAGCAGCGGACGGCCCTCAGCCGCCTCAAGGCCGGCCTCCAGCGCGCCGGGAACAGAGCTGTCGATGCACAGCGGAACCTCAACCAGACCCTGCACCAACTCGACGATCTTGCGCATCAGCGGCGGTTCGGTCTCGTTCGGGTTGGGGTTCGAGTTGTAGACAACGCCCGCGTTGATATCCAGAACGGTCGCGCCTGCAGCGACCTGGGCGATGGCGTCTTTCTCAACGGTCGAGAAATCGCCCGCTTCCAGTTCGGCGGCCAGTTTCTTGCGGCCGGTCGGGTTGATCCGCTCGCCGATCACGCAGAACGGTTCGTCAAAGCCCAGAACGGCGGTTTTTGTTTTTGATTCTACGACTGTACGGGTCATGTCCGTTCCTTAGGAGTTTGCAGGCTTTGCCGAGGCGCCGCCGTTGTCGATAGCCCAGTTGGCGTTGGTCTTGATGCCGCCGAGCGGGAAGAAATGCACGTTGGTGATGTTGAACTCTGGATTGGCCGCTTTGTGGTTGGCCAGTTCGGTGATCACATCGGTCGGCTCGTAGGGCAGCAACAGCTTGGAGACATCCATCGCGCGCTTTTGCAGGACCTTCAGCGACGGGCCGACACCACAGGCGATGGCGAACTTGATCAGGGTCTGCAGTTTGGCTGGACCGGCAATTCCGATATGGATCGGCAGGTCGATACCGGCGGCCTTCAGACCGTCGGCCCATGCGATGATCGGCTTGGCGTCAAAGGCAAACTGCGTGGCCAGCGCCATTTCCGCGTCGGTCGTTTCATTGAACTTCTGCTTCCAGCGCAGCGCGTCGTCGACATTCCTGGTCGAGCCGTCCGGGTCAATGTCCTTGTTGCCCTCGGGGTGACCCGCCACGTGCAGACGTTTGAAGCCCGCCTTGTCGAACAGGCCGGACTCCAGCAATTGCATCGAGCTGTCGAATTCACCATGCGGATTCGCGACACCACCGGCCAGCAGCAGCGCCTGATCGACACCCGCTTCGCCCTGATACATGGAAATCCAGTTTTCCAGCGCCTTCGCATCCTTGATGATCCGCGCCGGGAAGTGCGGCATCACGGGATACCCTTCAGTCGCGATCCGCTTGGCGGTCTTGACCATGTCTTCGATGGGCGTGCCTTCGATATGAGCGATATAGACGCGGGTGCCTTCGGGCAGCAGCGCGCGGAAATCCTCGATCTTTTCGGCGGTGCGCGGCATCACCTCGATCGAATAGCCCTGCAAAAAGGCTTCGACGGTCGGGTTTACCGGGGCCTTTTCGGCCGCATCACGTTTCTTGAAGTTCAGCAAAGCCATTGCGGCCTCCCATATAGATCTGGGGCTCATGCCCAACCGTCATTGGCGATCAGGGCCTTGACGCGCTCCTGATCGTATTCCGTCTCCAGACGCACGGCTTCGGCCTCGGCAATCTCGGACGGGTCTCCGTCCACAGCAAAGGGTTCGGCCTTGCGCCATTCAGCCAGGTAGGCATCGCTGTCCTTGGCGTTCACCTTCATCGCGGCCCGGTCGATGGCTTGCTCGAACCGCTCCTCCAACTGCCGCTTGGCGCCCCGGCGGCCTTTGCCGACGATGACTTGGGCGGGAATGTCGCGCCAGTATACGATGGTGACGTCAGGCATAGCCTTTGATTCCTCCTAACCAGATGGAGTGGTTCTAGACTTCTATATGGGCCAAGGTCGGTCGATTTTCGACACACGGCGTATTTCAAGCGACCTTTTTGCCCACGATGGGATACCGGGGCTTGTAACCAATTCCCGGTCGAAGTCGCACATCAAAATACTCAACACTTTAATGAGCGTCTTGCACGAACCAACCGCCCGACCTATGGTCGGGGTAACTCGAAAATCGGAGGGCGTTACGATGGCGCCCAAGCGTCCCAAAGGTGCGGGCGCGTTCCCGAAGGCGGTCGAAAGCCCCGCGCCGGCAAGACCCGATCCAGATGCGTTGTATGCGGCGCTGGATCTGGGAACAAATAGCTGCCGCATGTTGATAGCCCAGCCCAAGGGCAGCGGGTTCCATGTGGTAGACAGTTTTTCCAAATCCGTGCAGTTGGGCGCGGGGCTGGAACGGACCGGACGACTGTCGCGGTCGTCGATGGCGCGCACCATTCAGGCGCTGCGCATCTGCCAGCAAAAGCTGAAACGCAACAGGGTCAGACGGATGCGTCTGGTCGCGACCGAGGCATGCCGCCGCGCGCGAAACTCACGCGACTTTATCCGGCAGGTCAAGCGCGAGACCGGATTGACGCTGGAAATCATCCAGCCCGAGGAAGAGGCGCGTCTGGCCGTCATATCCTGCGCGCCGCTGGTCTCGACCAAGACCGAGCAATTGCTGGTCGTGGATATCGGGGGCGGCTCGACCGAGCTTGTGTGGATCGACATCTCTTCGGTGCCCCGCCGCGACCGTCCAGCTGCAATCATGCGCCTGCATAACGGGTTCCACACGGTTGAAAGCCCGTTTCCGGCGGCCAAGGTCGTGGACTGGATCAGTGTGCCGCTGGGTGTCGCGACACTGCGCGACCAGTTCAACGATGTCGAGGATGACTCGGCACGCTTTGCGCTTATGAGCTGGTTCTTCGAAGAAAATTTGGCCGATTTCGCGCCCTACAAGGACGAACAGGCGCGCGAAGGGTTTCAGATCGTCGGCACCAGCGGCACGGTGACGACCGTGGCTGCCTCGCATCTGGGGTTGAAGCGTTATGACCGGACCAAGGTGGACGGTCTGCGCATGACCAGCGATCAGATTGACAAAGTGATACGGGGATACTTAGAACTCGGCCCACTGGGGCGGCGGCGAGATCCGCGTATCGGCGATGACCGGCAGGCCCTGATCATGTCCGGCTCGGCCATTTTGCAGGCTTTGTTACGCTGCTGGCCCACCGACCGCCTTTCCGTGGCGGACCGTGGGCTGCGCGAAGGTTTGCTTTATGCGCAGATGAGCGCGGACGGCGTATTGGAAGACGGACCGTTCTGATGGCGAAGACACCGAGTGGAAAGAATACCTCAGGCCGTGGACAACGCGACCTGAAGGTCAAGGTGAAGACCGCGCGCGGGCGCAAGCTCAGCTCGACCCGCTGGCTTGAGCGGCAGCTGAACGACCCGTATGTGAAACGCGCGCAGGCCGAGGGCTATCGTGGGCGTGCGGCGTTCAAAATTCTGGAACTGGACGACAAGTTTCGCTTTCTTGTCCCCGGTGCGCGCGTAGTCGATCTGGGCTGCGCCCCCGGTGGCTGGTGTCAGGTGGCGGTGAAACGCGTCAACGCGCTGGGCGAACGCTCGGGCAAACGCGTCGGTACGGTTCTGGGCGTGGATCTGCAAGAGGTCGAACCCGTGGCCGGAGCGGACACCCACGTGCTGGACTTCATGGAGGACGACGCCGATCAAAAGGTCAAGGACTGGCTTGGCGGCAAGGCGGATGTGGTGATGTCGGATATGGCGGCGGCCTCATCCGGGCACAAACAGACGGACCATCTGCGCATCATGGCCCTGTGCGAATCCGCGGCCTATTTCGCCTTTGACGTTCTGGAAGAAGGCGGAACCTTCGTTGCCAAGGTGCTGGCCGGGGGCGCGGAAGGCGATCTGCAAAAGCTGCTGAAACAGAAATTCGAAAAGGTGGCGAATGTGAAGCCGCCTGCGTCCCGGTCGGACAGCTCCGAAAAATTCGTGGTCGCAACCGGTTTCCGGGGCTGAGTTCAATCGTCCAGCGAAATACTGTCGCCCGTCAGCACCTGTTCCCGCAGTGATGCCGCGGCGGTGCGTTGCAAAAGCAGGGCTTCACCATGGTTGATGTATTCAGGTTTTCGGGCCTGAAGATCGGCAATCCGCTGGTTCAGCGACAAGGGGCGCTGCAACTGCCATGTATGGACCGGTTTTTCAAACATTGGCTACCTATGGGCCTGTCCAGGGTTCTGCTTAGCCGAAATCATTAACCGGAGATTTTGCCGGGAACGTGGCGTAAACCGGGCCACGCGATGCCGTTTCAGGGGTCAAGCTGCGCCTTGAGTTGTCGCAGTTCCGGGCTGGCGGGTAAGCTGGCCAACCCCTCGCGCAGAACTTCGCGCGCGGCATCAAGACCGCGGTTGATCTGGGCCAGTTGCACCAGTATCGGCCACGCTTCGGCCTGCTGCGGGTCCAGGGTGACGACCTCGCGAAAGGCGCGTTCGGCGGCTGGCGCGTCCCGAAATGTCAGGGCCATCCCGCCCAGCACAAGATGTGTCTCGGGAAAGTCCAAACGGTTGGACATTGCCGCTTGCCACTCGCCCATTCCCTGCCCGACCAGCGCCTGCTGGGCGGGGTTCAGGGATTGCATCGGAATGGTCAGGAACTCTTTCGCGGCCGAAATCCGCACGTTCAGCATCGGGTCCGAGAGCAAGGGTTCAAGGCGCTCTAGCCGCTCTGGCAACCCGGCCTGACGCTGTAACGGGGCCGCGTTGGCACGCACCAGGGGGTCCGGATCAGTCAGCATCGCGGCGGTGATCGCGGCAACGTCCGCTGATCCGAAGGGTTGCAGCAAATACGCCGCCGTTGCACGGACGACCCCCGGCTGGCCCGGATCGGTCGCAATGGCCAAAAGTCCCTCTGGCCCGTCCATGCGCCTGGTCGCCGCCGCCTGAAATGCCCTGCCAAAATGTGCGCCCCGATACGCGGAATCGGGAAACCATGCCTCAATCTGCTGCGCGGCCCAGTCCTGATCTTCATCGCGGTGGCAATCGGTGCAGGCATCCTGCCCCAAATTCAGGTCGGGTCGCGGAATACGAAAACTGTGATCGCGCCTGCCATCCACGCCCATATAGACACGTTCGATCATGTGGCAGGACTTGCACTGCGCACCGTCGCTGCTTTCCGGGTGGTGATGATGGCCAAAAGAGTCGTAATCTTTCGCCGTAAGCGTTGGAAACTCCGGGTTGGCAGCCGGCGAGTGGCACTGTGTGCAGACCCCGTTTCCTTCGGCCCGAAGCCCGGCGCCATGAGGTTCGTGACAATGCATGCAACCAACGCCCCGTTCATACATCTTCGATTGCAGGAACGAGCCGTAAACATAGACCTCGTCCTGAATCTGACCGTCGAACTGGTAGAGACCGGGGCGCAGCACTGCCAGATTATAGGCGTCGTGATAGGGGGTTCCGGGTAACGGGTTGCCGTCCTGATGCGCCTCGCGCCGGGAATGGCAACCGGCACATTGCTGAATCTCCGCCTCGGTGCGGCCCCTGCCCCAGCTCATGGTAAAGCCGAATTCGTTCAAGCCGGCAGCAACCGTCTGACCATTGGTCCAATCGATATGCGTCGATCCGGGGCCGTGACAGGCCTCGCACCCGACGCCGATTTCGGCCTGCTGTGACCTGTAGGTTCTGGTTTGAATTTCATACTTCTTTTCGAACCCGGTCGCATGGCATTCGGCACAGCGCGCGTTCCAGTTCTTATACGGGCCGGTCCAGTGCAGACCGTCGCCGGGCGGCAGGTCCTGATCGGGATACAGGTGGAACCAGCGTTGTTGTTCCGTGTCCCAGACAACGTCAAAGCTTTGCAGACGGCCGGGCTGTGTTTCGAACAGGTATTGCTGCAAGGGCTCAATACCGACGACCGAATGCACATCATAAAGGGTTATTGCGCCGTCCTTTTCGGTCACATGGGCCCGCAACACGTCATCCTTTTCGTCGAACTCCACAGACATGCCGTCATGGTCAAAACGTGTGCCGTCGAAATCCGCCTTGACGTGCCCGGACGCTACAGAGGTCCAGGCCAGCGCGTGGTGCGAAGTTGACCAGGCCTCGGCCTCCTCCTCATGGCAGTCCATGCATTGGGCAGAGCCGACATAGGTCGGGGTCTGGGCAAAAGCAGTCAGGGGCACGAACATCGCGATTGCAGCGGCGACGAACCTCACGAGGCGCGCCCTTCCGGTCCGCTTTGCAGATCCATCAGCGCGCCGTTGAATTCCGCCCCAAGGATCAGGATCGCCGCACAGAGGTACAGAAAGATCAATGCCGCCATGGCCCCCGCCAGCCCGGCATAGGTGGCGCTGTAGGTTGCGAACTGTCCGATATAGATCGAAAACCCCCAACCGCCCGCCGTCCAAAGGGCAAGGGTCAGCAGCACGCCCGGCAAAATCTGCATCACCCTGTGACGCCGCGTCGGCAGGACCAAATGCGCCAGGATCACCGTGCCCGCCGGGACCGCCACCGTGAAGGTCCAGCGCAGCCGGTCCACCGATAGCCAGTCAGAGACATTGACATCGGTCTTTTCGGATACCAGCCGCGTGTAGAACGGCAAAACAACCTCGACCGCGGCGATTGCCAGAATGGCGGCACCGCCCACAACGACCAGCCCCAGGCACAACAAGCGCGTCTTCCAGAACGGCCAGCTGTCGCGGTCATGATACGCCTGATTGATCGCAGCGCGCACGGCAACCACACCGTTCGAGGCAAAGAAGATCGCAAGAAGCCCCCCCAGCGTGATGACACCGGACCCGGATTCCGCAAGGACCGCCCGCAGCTCGGTGACAATCGGCCCCGCGACATCCTGCGGCCACGCGCCAAAAAGCAGCTCGATCAACTCGTCCGTGACATAGTCCTGAGACAGCGCCCCCGCCAGCGCCACGGTAAACAGAACAAAGGGAAACAGGGCCAGCATAAGCGACATGGCGACATGGCTGCTCATGACGAACCCGTTCTTGGCGCCAAAGCGGATGATGGCCAGCCAAAGCGCCTGAACCGGTCGTCCAAATAAGGGAATCACTCGTGCGCTCATTCACAAAGACTAACCCGCCCGTCCCGCTCAAAGAACCGCCAATTCCGGTGATGTCTCAATTTATCCCTTACAAATGACTGGCCGCATTGCATAATCCGGCCTTGCTGTGCAGGATCGGCGGCACACACAATCCGCTGCCCCGCCGCGCAAAGTGCAGTTCCTGATACGGGCCGATCAATGACTTTGGACAATGACATCGCTTCCAAGCCAACGAAACTGAAGCTGTCCGTCGTGCGGGACGTGTCGATAGTAGCGACACTCATGGTGCTGGGACTATACGCAGGGTCGGCGTTTCTGGTGCCGCTGACCATGGCATTGCTGATCAATGTCCTGATCATCGCGCTCAGCGACCGGATCATCGCCCTGACCCGTGTGCCCGTCTGGCTGGCCAATATAGCGGGCGTCACCGTGGTTCTGGCCGGCCTGTTCGTCATCATGTACATCCTGGGCAGTCAGGCGACCCAGTTCGCGCGCTCGATCAACACCTATGAGGCCCAGTTCGACAACGCGGTGAACCGCATCGCCGGGTTGGTGGGCAATGACGTGACCACCTTTATCCGGGACAACCTGATCAGCATCGACATGTCCTATGTGGCTCGCGTTCTGCTGGGCAGCGCCACATCCCTGCTGAACCATTTCTTTCTGATCAGCCTCTACGTCGCCTTCCTTATGGCCGAGCGGCTGGCTTTTCGGAAAAAGATACGGCTTGCGGCGGGCGATCCGAAAACGGGTGCAGAATTTGCCGCCATACTCGATGCGATTTCCTTCAGCCTGCAACGCTATGTCGGGGTCAAGACGTTCATCAGCCTGATTACGGCGACCATCAGCTATCTGGTCTTCAAGCTGTTGGGTCTGGAATATGCCGAAACCTGGGCTGTGCTGACCTTCGCGCTGAACTTCATTCCCTCGATCGGCTCAATCATCGCGGTGGTGTTTCCATCCATGATTGCGCTGGTGCAGTTTGAATCGATCGGGCCGTTTCTGATCATCGTTTTGGGGTGCGGAACCCTGCAATTCCTGATCGGAAATTTCCTGGACCCCGCAATGTTGGGGCGGTCCCTGAACATGTCCACTTTTCTGGTCATTCTGGCGCTGACCTTCTGGACCACGGTCTGGGGGCTGATCGGGTCCTTCCTGAGCGTTCCGCTGACCGTTTGCATTCTGATCGTATTCAGCCATATCCCCGCGCTGCGCCCCATCGCCATTTTGATGTCACTGGACGGCAGGCTGGGCGAGGATGACCGCCCGCAAACGGCTGGTTAGACCATGCGACGGCCGGTTTTCATCGGGTCGGAAATCTATCGTAATTCGACCTATGGCTCAAAGCATCCCCTAGCGATTCCGCGCGTGTCCACGGTCATCGATCTGTGCCGCGCGCTGGGATGGCTGAATTCCAAGAACTATCGCGTCAGCCCCTGCGCCAAGCCAAGTGCGTTGCAGAGCTTTCACACACCCGAATACATCTCGGCCCTGAGGCTGGCGGAAAAGCAGCAAAGGGTTTCCGAGGATATCCGCGCCAGACACGGTCTGGGCACAATCTCAAACCCGGTATTTGCGGAAATGTTCCGACGTCCGGCCACCGCTGCGGGTGGGTCGATGCTGGGTGCGGAACTGATCCGTGAGGGCGGGATCGTGTTCAATCCGGCGGGCGGCACTCATCACGGTCTGCCTGATCGCGCCAACGGGTTTTGCTATCTGAATGATCCGGTGCTGGCGATACGAACCCTTCTGAACGCCGGGCTTGATCGCATCGTCTATGTCGATATCGACGCGCATCACTGCGATGGGGTTGCTGCTGCATTTCATGGCTCGGACGTGGTGCGGATGATTTCGATCCACGAGGCGCGCAGATGGCCGTTTACCGGCGCGCTGGATGATGATGCGGGCGGCGCGGCGTGGAACCTTCCCGTTGCCCGCAGCCTCAATGACAGTGAGTTTCTCGCCATTCTCGATCAGGTCATACTGCCGGCCACCGTCGCCTTTCGCCCGCAGGCCATCGTGATGCAATGCGGGGCCGACGCCGTAGCCGAAGACCCGCTGTCCCGCCTGACGCTGTCCAACAACGCCCACTGGCACGCGGTCGCCAGCCTGCGCGATCTGGCGCCAAGGTTTCTGGTTCTGGGCGGCGGTGGGTATAACCCCTGGTCCGTGGGCAGACTGTGGACCGGCGTCTGGGCGATCTTGAACGGGTTCGACATCCCCGAAATGCTCGCGCCAGAAGCACAGACTGTTCTTCACACCCTGACGTGGAACCGGGCCGCGGGAAAACGGCCTCCTCAGCACTGGTTCAAAACGCTGCGTGACGCTCCGAACGAAGGTAAGATTCGCCCGGAGTTGCGCGCGGACATGCGCATCCTGTCGGATCGGATTTCTCAATCCGTACGCCACTGACCGGCAATTGGTTGCCGGCAAACATGCGGCCCGTACGTCAAAAGTTGTGTAGATACATTGCGATATGGCGCAGGATCGGGATCGCATCTACACTGGCACAGATTAACAAGGCAAGAGACCGATAACCCCATGTGGACACTGCTCGTTTCCGCGCTCGTCTTCTTCCTCTACGCGACGGCCATCGTCTTTTCGATACGCGCCGCGCAGACCGCGCGCACGCCGCAGGGGGCCGTGGGGTGGGTTGTCTTTCTGATCGCCACGCCGCTGCTGGGGGTACCCTTGTACCTGTTTCTCGGCCACCACAGGTTTCGCGGGTATCGCATCGCCAGAAAGCAAAGCGAACGGGTTGTCGAGGGCATCAAGACCTTTGCGGATTTTTCCAAACCCGACGCCGAAAGAATGCCGATCAACCCGCGCCCGTTCGAATCACTGGCGCACCTGCCCGTTTCGCGCGGAAACGGGGCGGAATTGCTGGTGGACGGACAGGCCACTTTCGATGCGATATTCCAGGCCATCGACGACGCGCAGAACTATGTCCTGATTCAGTTCTACATCGTGCGCGACGATGCGCTGGGCAAGAAACTGCAAGCGAAACTGATCGCGGCAGCAGAACGTGGCGTCTGCATCCGGTTCATGACCGACGCGGTGGGCAGCTACGGACTTCCGACCGCCTACCTTGACGCCCTGCGCACAGCGGGGATCGAGATTGCGAACCCCCGGGATCGCCGCGGGCCGCAGTACCGGTTTCAGCTCAACTATCGCAATCACCGAAAGACCGTGATCATTGACGGCGAAACCGGATTTATCGGCGGGCATAATGTGGGCGTCGAATATCTGGGGCAGGACGCACATTTCGGCCACTGGCGCGACACGCATATCCGTATGACCGGCCACATTGTCCGGCAGCTGCAACTGATCTTCACCGAAGACTGGCATTGGGCACATGACGAAGACCTGATCGATCAGCTGGATTGGGCAGGATCGGAATCCGAGCAGGACATGAACGCGCTGCTGGTGGCGACCGGACCCGGCGACGAGACCGAAACCGGGGCGATGATGTTCTTTGCCGCCATCACCGAGGCCAAGGAAAGGCTGTGGATCGCGTCGCCCTATTTTGTACCGGACATCGACATCATGACAGCGTTGCAACATGCAGCCCTGCGTGGTGTCGACGTGCGCATTCTGGTGCCCGACGTGATTGACCACCGCCTGCCCTGGCTAGCCGCATTCGCCTATTTTGATGAAATCAGAGAATGTGGCGCGCGGGTTTTTCGCTATACCGATGGCTTCATGCACCAGAAGGTTTTCGTGGTTGACGACACATTGGCCGCGGTGGGAACAACCAATCTGGACAACCGCTCGTTCCGCCTGAATTTTGAGGCGATGGCGCTGTTCTTCGATCCACGCGCGGCGCATGCCGTTGACGCGATGCTGCGCAAGGACTTCGAATCCAGCTACGAGCTGACCCGCAATCTGCCCGACCAGCCCGCCTATATCCGCTTTGGATCACCCCTTGCGCGACTATTCGCGCCGATCCTCTAGGACATCAGTTCCTCTTTGAAGACCTGCGTCATCAGGGCAACCATGAATGCCGTGGATAATCCAAACGCCAGCAGCCCGGTCACCGACGCAAACGCGCCGAAAATGCGCAATTGTTCCCCCAGTACAATGTCGCCGTAGCCGAGCGTCGTAAACGTCACCAGCGAGAAATACAGCGCCGAGTTCCAGTCGGGCAGGACATCCCCCAATACCCAGACAATCGCCCAAAGCCAGACCTGGAACGTATGAATCGCCACAATGAACATCAGAGCGATACAGATCGGCCCGGCGATCGAGACAAACCTTTTGCTGTTTTCCAGTCGAACGGACATCACGCGCACCATTTGCGTGCACCAGGTGAGAAGGATGATTTCGATCAGAAAGCAGATGCCAAGATAGATGCTGCCCCAAACGATCTGCTGCGTTAATGTCATAAACCTGTATCTCTTGTACCCGTCCGGAAAAGTCCCTTCACAATGGCCGCTTCCGCGAAACGGAACAACCCCGTGGCCACCGCTGCGACGAATGGAAACGAAAACGCCTCGGTGCTGGACTCTGCCGGGAGGCGCTGCACATTGTTGCGGGCACTATCCGGGGCGTTTGAATGCTGCTGACGATCGACAAGGTTCACAAATCCTATCCGGGCGGGCGCCCGGTTCTGCGGGACGTTTCGCTGACGCTGGACCAGGGTCAGACGCTGGCCCTGACCGGCGAAAGCGGCAGCGGCAAAAGCACATTGCTGAATCTGGTCGCGGCATTGGACGGCTTTGACCAGGGTGAGATCACGCTGGACGGAACCGCCCTGTCGCCTTTGGACGACACGGGCCGCGCCGCGCTGCGCCGGCACAGCGTTTCGCTTGTGTTTCAGCAGTTTAACCTGATCCCGTCGCTGACGGTCGGGCAAAATCTGGCGTTCCACGCCCGGCTGGCGGGTCGTCTGGATCACGAATGGACCGCGCATCTGGCAGACAGGCTGGGTCTTGCGGAACTTCTTGAACGCTATCCCGAGAATCTGTCCGGTGGGCAACAACAGCGTGTCGCCATCGGGCGCGCCATGGCCGCTCGGCCTAAACTGCTGCTGGCGGATGAGCCAACCGGAAATCTGGATGAAACCGCCAGCGCCGCGGTACTGGACCTTATGCTGTCGCTCGTGGCTGATACCGGCGCGGCGCTGCTGCTGGTGACGCATTCGCAGGACATCGCGGCGCGGCTGGATCGGCAGGCGCATCTGTCCGGCGGGCGCATCGCATGACACGCGCCGTGATAGAAGCTTTGCTGTCGCATTGGCGCGCGCACCGGCTACAACTGGCGACGTTGCTGATCGGCATTGCCCTTGCAACCGGGCTGTGGTCTGCCGTGCAGGCCATCAACGCCGAGGCGCGCAACAGCTATGACCGGGCGCGCGACCAACTGGCTGTCGGTCAGTTTGACGAACTGCGCAACCCGTCCGGCCTGATCCCGATCTCGCGCTATGCCGAGCTGCGCCGGGCCGGGTGGCAGGTCGCCGCAGTGCTCGAAGGTCCGGTGCGCATCGGTAACCGCAGGGTGCAGGTGCTGGGCGTCGATATGGTCACCTACCCGGCCCTTCCGGCTGTTACCCAGATCGAACAGGGCGCAGTACCCCCGAACCCCGCTGACATCCTGACATCGCCCGGCCGTCTGCTGGCCACCCCCGATCTGGCCGCGTATCTCGAAGCGCAGGACGGCCTGCCCCCGGTGTTACGGTCAGATGCCCTGCCCCCTGATCTTGTCCTGACCGATATTGGCGTGGCCGAAACGCTGTTGGACAGACGCGGGCAAGTATCGCGGCTGATCGTATTGCCGAACCAGCCCGTATCCGTCCTGCCCCTGTCCGACATCGCACCTGAACTGGAGAGGGTCGAAGCCTCGGCGCAATTGGATACGGCCCGGCTGACCGACAGTTTTCACCTGAACCTGACCGCATTCGGCCTGCTGTCCTTTGCAGTTGGGCTGTTCATCGTGCAGGGCACGGTCGGTCTGGCCTTTGCTCAGAGGCGCCCGATGATCAGAACCTTGCGTGCGCTGGGGGTCTCGATGCGGCGGCTGGTCTTGCTGATCACAGCCGAGCTGACCTTGCTGGCCCTGACCGGTGGCGCGCTGGGCCTGATCCTTGGGTTCTTTCTGGCCGGTGCGCTTTTGCCCGATGTCGCCGCCACGCTGCGCGGTTTGTACGGCGCGCCGGTGGACGGGCAAATGGCGTTGCGGCCCCAATGGGTGCTGGCCGGGCTTGCTATGGCATTGGCCGGAACATTGGTGGCCAGCGGTCACGCCCTCTATCGCCTCTCTCGCATGCCATTGCTGTCAGGTGCCGGGGTCCTTGCCTGGCGCGAGGCGGCCGCAGGTCACCGCATCTCGGCCCTGCTGGGGCTTGCGCTGATCGCGGGCGGTGTTGCCATTGCTTTCCTTTTCGACGGGTTGATCTTTGGCTTTGCAATGGTGGCAGGTATCCTCACCGGCGCGGCTCTGCTGCTGCCGTTTCTTGTCTCCACCGTCCTGTCCATATTTCAGCGCGGCGCCCGCGGGCCTTTGACCCAGTGGGTCTGGTCGGACATGCAGGCGCAATTGCCGGGCCTTTCGCTGGCGCTGATGGCGCTGTTGCTGGCGCTGGCGGCAAATATCGGCGTCGGAACAATGGTATCCAGCTTTCGCCTGACCTTTACGGGCTGGCTGGATCAGCGTTTGACCTCCGAACTGTATGTGACCGCCGCAAGTGACCAGCAGGGCCAGCAGATCGTAGAATGGCTTACGCCGCAGGTAGATGCCGTTTTGCCGATCCGCAGTATCGAACTGGCCCACACGACCGGGCCACTCTTCCTGTACGGAATCGTCGACGACCAGACATACCGGCAAAACTGGCCGCTCATCGCCTCGTCCGACAATGTGTGGGACCGCGTATTGGCTGGTGAGGCGGTGCTGATCAACGAACAGCTCGCCCGCCGGTCGAACCTGTGGCCCGGAGATACGCTGAGCTTTGGTACAGACCATACGCTGACCATTGCCGGCGTGTATTCGGATTATGGGAACCCGACGGGTCAGGCCATCGTCTCCATGGCACAGCTTGACCGGATCGCGCCCGGTGCCGACATGCGCCGGTTTGGAATTCGCGTTGCCCCTGAGCAGGCATCGGAATTGGCGCAATCTTTACGCGATCAATTCGAACTGCCACGACAGGCGGTAGTCCAGCAGGCCGCGATGAAGGCGCAGTCTATGGCGATTTTCGAAAAGACGTTCGTTGTCACTTCCGCCCTGAATATCCTCACCCTCGGCGTGGCGGGCTTCGCAATCCTCACCAGCCTGCTGACACTGTGGACGCAACGCTTGCCACAAATTGCTCCGGTCTGGGCGCTGGGTCTGACGCGGACGCAACTGGCGCAGCTTGAGTTGCTGCGCAGCGTATTGCTGGCGGCGGTGACGGCGGTTCTGGCACTGCCGCTCGGGCTGGTTCTGGCCTGGGCGCTGCTGGCCGTTATCAACGTTCAGGCCTTCGGATGGCAGCTGCCGATGTATCTGTTTCCTCTGGACTGGGTCTATCTGTTCTTCCTGACCCTGCTGGCGGCGCTCATCGCCGCCGCCCTGCCCGCGCTGCGCCTGTTGCGCCTGCCACCGGCCGATTTGTTGAGGGTGTTTGCCAATGAACGTTAAAGCCTTGTTGCTTGCCCTGATGATCTTTCTGCCCGGTACCTTGCACGCGCAGGGCTATGCCGGGTTGGGCGGCAGCGCCGAGGGGTTCGACATTCCGCAACCCGGGTATCAGTTTCAATTTCCAGCCGACCACGGCCCGCACCCAAACTTTCGGATCGAATGGTGGTATCTGACCGCGAACCTTACCGGAGAGGACGGGCGTGATTACGGCATACAGTGGACCCTGTTTCGATCTGCCCTGAAACCCACCAGAACCGAGGGCTGGCAAAGCCCACAGCTTTGGATGGGGCACGCCGCCGTGACCACACCCGAGACGCATTACTTTGCCGAGCGTCTGTCGCGTGACGGGGTCGGCCAGGCCGGCGTGACGGCGGAACCGTTCGAGGCCTGGATTGATGAATGGCATATGCGCGGCCCCGATCCCAACAGGCTAATGCTGACCGCAGGCGGTACTGACTTCAGCTATGACCTGACGCTGAACGCTCAGGGCCCATTTGTGTTTCACGGCGACGCGGGATATTCGGTCAAATCTGCTGACGGGCAGGCCAGCTATTACTATTCGCAACCGTTCTACACCATCGAAGGCGTGTTGCACCTGCCTGACGGCGAAGTTGCCGTTACAGGTCAGGGCTGGCTGGACCGGGAATGGTCCTCGCAACCTCTGGCAGAGGATCAAAGCGGCTGGGACTGGTTCTCGCTCAGCTTTGAGGGTGGTGACAAGCTGATGGCGTTTCGTCTGCGCGGCGCGCGCCGGGATTTCACCGCCGCGACATGGATAGATGCAGACGGCACAGCCACACCCCTTGCGGACGGGTCCGCAACGTTCACCCCGTTGGATACGGCAAACATAGCGGATCGCGACATACCGGTGCGATGGCGCGTTACCCTTCCCGACCGTGGGTTGGATGTCGAGGTTTCGGCCCTGACGCCCACGGCGTGGATGGCCACCCGGTTCGAATATTGGGAAGGCCCCGTTACCGTATCAGGCAGCCATTCTGGCCGCGGTTACCTTGAGATGACCGGCTACGAACCCTAGCGCACCACGTAGACTGAGACGGTGGAATGCCGCACGACACGCGCGGCGTTCGGCCCAAGAAGGTAATCCTTCAGGTCCGGCTTATGCGCGCCGATCACGATCAGGTCACTGCCCGCCCCATCGGCGGTTTTCAGGATCTCCTGATAGGCAGTGCCGGTCGCCACCACATGACGGATCTTTGCATTAAGATCCGCCCCCAAAGTTGCGGTGCACATTTCGACAAGTTTGGAATGTGCCTCCTCAAGCGCCTTGTCATGAAAATCCGGCTGGAAGAATCCTGACACCCAGCTTTCCCCGAAATCGGGCAGGACGGTCACAACGTCCAGCTGGGCACTGTCCCGCTCGGCCAGATCGGCGGCGGTTTTCAGGACATTCACATCCAGATCGCCGTTGCTGATGTCTACGGCGCAAAGAACGGAATTTGTCATGCGGGCACCTCTTGTCTGGCGGCACGGCCACGTTGAAGGAAGGCGATCAGACCCAGCAATAGCATCGCCGGGATGTAGATCAGTTGTTTCGGCGGCTGGCTGGATGGCAAGCTAACCGAGGTCAGGCGCACGGCCTCATCCCCGTAATAGTCGAAAATGTCCAGCTCATCCGCGACGGGCGTGCCAAACAACGGCTCCTCCAGTTTGATCAGACCGTCCTCTTCGATCAGCAACAGACCCATCGCGTCAACGCGCGCCTCGCCGCCTTCTTCCTCGCCGACAGTGACGACAACTGTGGTATCCGTCATCTCGAGCGTGTCGAAATCCGGGCCGCTGACGACCATGCGCACCTCGGTCCCCGGTGGTGTCTGCCCGATGGTTTCGACAAAGGCAGAAGGCTCAACCGAGGTATAAGGCGGCGCGACGCGATCCATGAAATAGTCGGGCCTGAACAGCGCAAAGGCCACAAAGATCAGCGCGACGCTTTCATAGATGCGGCTGTGGGTCACAAAGTAACCCATTGTTCCCGCAGTAAAGACAAGGATCGCTATTGTCGCAAATATCGCGACGATAATGCCCTCGACCCAGGTGACATCGATCAACAGCAGATCGGTGTTGAAGATGAACACAAACGGCAGCGCAACGGTGCGCAGGCTGTAAAAGAACGCGGTGAAACCGGTCTTGATCGCGTCACCGCCCGACACGGCCGCAGCAGCGAAACTCGCCAGCCCCACGGGGGGCGTCACGTCCGCCATGATGCCAAAATAGAAGACGAACAGGTGCACGGCGATCAGCGGCACGATCAGCCCGCTCTGTGCGCCCAGTTCGACAACCACACCTGCCATAAGCGAGCTGACAACGATGTAATTCGCCGTGGTTGGCAGGCCCATGCCAAGGATTAGGCTCAGCAGGCCAACCATCACCAGCATCAGGATCAGGTTGCCGCCGGACAGGAATTCAACCAAATCGGCCATCACCTGCCCCACACCTGTCAGTGTAACTGTCCCCACGATCACACCCGCCGTGGCCGTTGCCAGGGCGATGCCGATCATGTTGCGCGCGCCGTCGATCAGACCCTGCCACAGGTCCACGACGCCGTCGCTGAACGAGGCGGACAGGTTGCTCTGCCCCCGGAACAGCGCCTTGAGCGGTTTTTGCGTCAGCAGGATCACGAACAGCAGCGCCGTGGCCCAAAACGCCGACAGGCCGGGCGATTTCTGTTCGATCATCAGGAAATAGACCAGAACGATGATCGGCAGCAGGTAATGCAACCCGGCTTTGTAAATGTCCGCGATGATCGGAAGGGTCACCTCTTTGGCGTTCGGATCGTCCGGTTCCAGATCCGGCACCTGAGCGGCCAGATACAGCAGAGCGACATAGACCGCGCAAACAATCAAGCTCAGGATCAATCCCGCCGAGGATGGTGCCCAACTTGAGACTGCTTCGACCGGGAATTGCGACCCATAGCACAGCCCGGCGAAGACCAGGAAGAAGGACAACATCCCCACAATGGTCCGTGCCAGATGGACGTCGCGGTCACCCAGCGTAGGCATGTTCCGCTTTACGGCTTCAAGGTGCACGATATAGACCAGCGCGATGTAGGAAATCGCCGCCGGCAGGAAGGCGTGGGTGATCACTTCGACATAAGAGATGCCCACATATTCAACCATCAGGAAGGCCGCAGCACCCATCACCGGCGGCATGATCTGGCCATTCACGGATGAGGCCACCTCGACCGAGCCCGCCTGTTCACTGGAAAAGCCCACACGCTTCATCAGAGGGATGGTAAACGTCCCGGTGGTCACAACGTTTGCGATGGAAGAGCCTGAGATCAGACCAGTCGCGGCAGAGCCGACAACCGCCGCCTTGGCGGGGCCGCCGCGCAGGTGGCCGAGCGCGCCGAAGGCCATCTTGATGAAATAGTTCCCTGCCCCGGCCTTATCCAGCAAAGCCCCGAACAGGACGAACAGGAACACGAATTTCGTAGACACACCCAAGGCGATGCCGAACACGCCCTCGGACGTGATCCACATATGGCTCATCGCCTTTTTCAGGCTGGCGCCCTTCCAGCGGATAACCTCGGGCACCCATTCGGAAGAGCCAAAGAATACATACGCCAAGAATATCGTCGCAATGATTGCCATTGCCGGGCCAAGCGCGCGACGCGCGGCCTCGAACAGCAACAGCAGACCGACCAGAGCGACCCATTTATCGGTATCATCCGCAAGCCCGCCCGCATCGACGATCTTGTTGTAGAAAAAATATCCGTAAAGCGCGACAAACGTGCCCACCAGCCCCATGATCCAGTCCTGAACGGGGATATAATCACGCGGGCTGGATTTGAGTGCTGGGTAGGCCGCGAAAGCCAGAAACATGGCAAAGGCCAGATGAAACTGCCGCGCGTTGTTCACAACGCTGCCCGGCAGCACGTAGTTCGCAAGCGGTGAAGCCAGAACCACCTGAAAGATCGACCAGATTGCAGCAACAATGGCCAGAAAGATTCCGACATTTCCGACCGGATTACGCCCGCCCGCATCGGACGAGGCCACGAGATCCTGTAGCTCTTCTTCGGATAGCGGACGATTGGATTGGTTGTCGGAACTCATGAATAGTCTCCCCGTCGCGGCCTTTGCGGCCTTCTGATTCACCCGCTTCTCGCGGGTTTGGGTGGCAGGGCACCAATCGGGCGCCCCGCTTCAGGTCTGGATTACTGAATCCAGCCTTTTTCCTTATAGTATTTCTCGGCGCCCGGATGCAGCGGGGCCGACAGGCCGTCCGCGATCATCTCCTCCGGCTTCAAGTTGGCGAAGGCCGGGTGCAGCTTTTTGAAGTCGTCGAAGTTTTCGAAGACCGAGCTGACAACCGCGTAAACCGCGTCATCCGACACGTCCGCCGAGGTCACGAAAGTCGCGCCCACACCAAAGGTCGCGGTGTCGCCGTCCGAACCGCGATACATGCCACCGGGGATTGTTGCGGTACGATAGAACGAGTTGTCGTTGACCAGCTTGTCAACCGCGTCGCCGCTGACGTTCACAAGAACCGAGTCGCACGCGGTGGTGGCTTCCTGAATCGAACCCGAGGGGTGACCCACGGTATAGACCATCGCGTCGATCTGGTTGTCGCACAGAGCTGCGGACTGTTCCGCTGCCTTCAGCTCGGTCGCCAGTTCGAAATCGTCCGTGGTCCAGCCCATCTCGCCCAGCAGAACTTCCATGGTGCCGCGCTGACCGGAACCGGGGTTGCCGATGTTGACGCGCTTGCCCTTCATATCTTCGAAGTTGGTGATGCCGGAATCGGCACGCGCAACCACAGTGAACGGTTCGGGGTGAACCGAGAATACCGCGCGCAGGTTTTCGAAAGGACCGTTTTCTTCGAATTTCGAGCTGCCGTTATAGGCATGGTACTGCCAGTCGGACTGGGCAACGCCGAATTCCAGCTCGCCTTCGCGGATGGTGTTGATGTTGTAGACCGAGCCGCCGGTCGATTCGACGGAACACCGCACACCATGTTCCTTGCGGCCCTTGTTGACCAGACGGCAGATCGCGCCGCCGGTCGGGTAATACACGCCGGTCACACCGCCGGTGCCGATGGTGATGAATTCTTCTGCATACGCGGCCGGAGCCATAAGAGCGGCGGTTACGACCGCGCCGAGGCTAAGCTTGCTGCTGTTTTTCATTTTTGAGAACTCCCAATTCTTCTGGTGGATGGGAGACCGACCCGCGGCCCCACCCAGGGACCCCGCCGGTACGGCAAGCGCAAACGTCTTGCAACAGGTACAAGCGCCTGAAATTACAAAATCTCCCAACACCTTCGACGTTTCATTCAGACACTCCACTTGTCAAGCCCTGTGCTTGGAAGGATGCGCCACAGCCGCAAATGTGAGAGATTTTTCCGAAGTTTCCCCCTCGTCACACGCCAAAAGGCGCAAAGACGCCGGAATGTCGCGCCTAATCATGGCTGTAGATTGTGTTGCTTGTCTTTCAGTGCCGGAACCACTTCCGCTTACCGGGCGCGGCAATTCACGCCAGGGCAATGATACCGCACGCGTTCAAAGCGCCGGAAAACACTGATTCAATGGTCTGATGTGGTGCCCAAGGAGAGACTCGAACTCTCACGCCCGTGAAGGCGGGGGATTTTGAATCCCCTGCGTCTACCATTCCGCCACTTGGGCCACGAACACTGGATTAGCGTCCATGACCGGGAAGGTCCAGAGGCAAAAACCACCCCAAATACAGTTTGTTTTGCCGGCAGCGGTTGACGCTCCACCGACCCCGTGATTTGGCTTACTCAACAAAAGAACGGGGTTTTTGCACCTAATGTTGCGATCGCTTTATGACTGGACCATCCGTCTGGCCGAACATCCGCACGCCCTGTGGGCGCTGGCCATCGTGGCGTTTATCGAAAGCTCGTTCTTTCCGATCCCTCCGGACGTTCTGATGATACCGATGATCATTGCGCGCCCGTCTCGGGCCTGGCTGATCGCAACCGTCGCCCTTGTCGCATCGGTGCTGGGCGGGTTGCTGGGCTATGCCATAGGGGCGTTCTTCTATGAAAGCCTCGGACAGCCCATTCTGGAATCCATGGGCAAGGCGCATGCGATGGAAGAATTCAACACCCGCTTTAACGATTTCGGCTTCTGGGCCGTTCTTGCCGCAGGTGTCACGCCATTCCCCTATAAGGTCATCACCATCATGTCCGGCTGGACCGGAATGCCGCTGGGCACTTTCATTGCGACCTCGATCTTGGCGCGCGCGCTAAGGTTTTTTGTGGTCGCCGGGCTGCTTTGGGGATTTGGCGAACCGATCCGGGCCTTCATCGAAAAGCGGCTGGGCCTTATGTTTACGCTGTTCATCACCCTGCTGTTCGGCGGATTTCTTGTGGTGCGATACCTATGACAAGTAGAAACACACTGGTTCTGATCGCCTCAGTCGGTTCGGCGGCCCTTTTGCTTGGGGCCTGGGGGTTTCAGTACATTGGCGGCATGGCACCCTGTAAGATGTGCATCTGGCAGCGGTATCCGCACGGGGCCGCCATCCTGATCGGAGCCGTCGCGCTCGCCCTGCCCCGGCTGGCATTTGTGCCGCTTCTCGGCGCACTCGCGGCGCTGACAACCGCGGCCATCGGCGTTTTCCACGCAGGGGTCGAGCAAGGCTGGTGGGAAGGCCCGTCCAGTTGCACGTCCGACGACATCGGCGGGTTGTCGACGCAGGAACTAATGGATCAGATCATGTCCGCCCCGCTGGTGCGCTGCGATGACATTCCGTGGCAGATGCTCGGCCTGTCGATGGCTGGCTGGAACGCTGTTCTGTCCGGTGTTCTGGTTCTGGTCTGGCTCGCCGCGTGGCGCGCAGGCCGTTAGAACTCGTCCAGTTCCGCATCCCAGTAGAGAAAGTCGATCCAACTGTCATGCAGGTGGTTCGGTGGGAATTTGCGGCCAATATTCCGCAGCGCTTCAGCATCCGGCTGGCGCGGTGGTTTGCGCAAGGACATTCCCGCCTGCCGCAGCGATTTGGACCCTTTGCGCAGGTTGCAGGGGCTGCATGCGGCCACGACATTCTGCCAGCTTGTCACGCCGCCCGCGGCCCGGGGCACAACGTGGTCAAACGTCAGATCACCGCGGCTGCCGCAATACTGGCAGCGAAACTCATCCCTCAGAAATAAATTAAAGCGCGTGAAGGCCACGCGCTTTCTGGGTTTTACATAGTCTTTCAGGACAACGACCGACGGTATTCGTATCTCGGTACTCGGGCTTCGGACGACCTCGTCATACTCGGCCACGATATCCACCCTGTCCAGCCAGGCCGCCTTGATCGCCTCTTGCCAGGGCCACAAAGACAAAGGGTAATAGGACAAGGGGCGATAATCGGCGTTCAAAACCAATGCCGGATGATGCTTCAGCGCACCGGGCTCCCTGACAAATTCGGTCCTGAAGTCTCCGTCCATCTTAGAATCGCTCCTCGCTCTGCTCTGCCCTTTTTTGACATCAGAGCGGGGAACACCCGCCCCGGCCTTAACTTTACTATATATCGTGTTAAAACTCTGACAAGCCCTGAGTTTCCACAATATCTCGGGGACTGGTTAAGCCGAATCCGTAACAACATCGTGACAGTTATCCACAGGTTGCGCGCCTGTGTCCGCCGGGCTATGGCGGTGGCCATGTCATGGTTCATCCGCTTCAACAAACCTTACGATGTGTTACCGCAGTTCACGGATCGCGCGCATGCGGATTCGCCCCGGCAAACGCTGTCGGATTTCATCGACCTGCCCGGCGTGTATCCCGCCGGACGGCTGGACCGTGACAGCGAAGGGCTGATGCTGCTGACCGACAATGGGCGGTTGCAGGCAAGGATATCCGATCCAAAGCACAAAATGGCCAAAACCTACTGGGTTCAGGTCGAGGGTCTGCCGGACCCGGCCGCGCTGAGCGCGCTGCGCGATGGTGTCGAGCTGAAGGACGGCCTGACCCGGCCCGCCAGGGCCCGGCTGATAGACGAACCGCCGGAATTATGGCCTCGTACCCCGCCAATCCGCGTGCGCCAGACCATCCCGGACTGCTGGATCGAACTGACGCTGCGCGAAGGCAGAAATCGTCAGGTGCGGCGCATGACCGCGGCGGTCGGGCACCCGACCCTGCGCCTGATCCGGGCGCGGATCGGGGACTGGACGCTGGACGGTCTGGAACCCGGTCAATGGGACAGCCTGCCCGCGCCAGAGTCGAACACGGCCCCGCACCGCAAGCGGGACCGGCGCCCGCGACGGTGACAAAAACGCCCATTTGTGATAGGCTTAGGGTATGAAAGTCACGCCAGACATACCCGCGCCCGAGGGCATTCTTGAGGCCGCTTTATACGTCGATGATCTGGACGCGGCAGAGCGATTCTATGGTGAAGTACTGGCGTTGGAGAAAATTCAGCGCGCCGCAGACCGGCATGTTTTCTTTCGCGTCGGCAGGTCGGTCCTGTTGCTGTTCAACGCCGAAGAAACCGAGAAACCGCCCGGAAACCCGGACCTGCCGGTTCCCCCACACGGCGCGCGCGGGCCGGGTCATGTCTGCCTGACTCTGACGCGGCCGCAGATCGACGCCATGCGCAAACATCTGCTTGACTGGAACATCCCCGTCGATGCCGAGTTCGACTGGCCAAATGGGGTGCGCTCGCTCTATGTCCGGGACCCGGCCGGAAACTCTGTCGAGTTTGCGGAATCCCATCTTTGGACGTGATCCGGGCAGCTCAGCGCAACGGCTGCTTTTCGCCTCCGACAATCCGGTAGATATCGCTGGATGTCACGCCGACCTCGGCCAGCACGCCCTGAAATGCCGCCATGTGCGCGGTGGCGAAATGCGCCTCCAACGCGGCCTGGTCCTGCCATTCCTCGTAGACGCGGAAACGGTTGGCATGGCCCAGAATCTGGCTGAATTCATAGATCTGGCAGCCGGGTTCCTTCACGGTTTCAGCGACCATCGCCTGCGCGGCTTTGGACGCTTTTTCAACACCTTCTGCCGACACCTCGACAGTTCCCGTAACGATCAGCATACCGCCCCCTTTCCCAGATCAAACCGTTTGGAAATGCGATCCACCGGAGTGCCATCCCTGAGCGGAACGCCGCAAGCCACCGAATAGTCTACAAATCCCATCTTGTCATAGTAACTCAGCCCCTGCCCGTTATCGGCCCGGATAGTTGCGTTGATGGCCACCAGCCCCAGTGCCGTCGCGTGTTTGGCGGTTTCCCCAAATAACGCCCGCCCCGCGCCTTTCAATGCCGGTTCGCGTCGGGTGAACGTTGCGATATCCGCCCAGCCATCCGGCAAGGATTCATAAGTTCCCAGCCACTGAAACCCGGCCACCTCGCCCTGATCGTCCATCGCCACGTGGCAACATATCTTGTCGGACCCGTTCAGAAAGCTCTGCGCAAAACTGGCGTCCGAGAACGGCGTTTCAATCGCGGTCGTCCCCCCGATTTCGATGATTTGATTGAGGATCCGGCACGCAGGCGCCACATCCTCTTGCATCATTGGGCGGACCACGATCATCGCTAAAGGCTCAGCTTGTCGCGCATGAAGGCCAGCGCGACGCTGAGGCCGTCCGGGGCGATGCCATGCCCCGTACCCTTCATCACATGCGCATAGACTTCTTTGAAATCGGCCGCCTGAAGCGCCTCGGCAGCTTCGGGCAGCGATTGCGGTGGCACCACGTCGTCGGCGTCACCATGCACCAGCAGAACAGGCATGCGGCTGACAGTCTCGTCCGGCAGCAGGTCCGGTTCCAGCAGACGTCCCGAAAAGGCGACGATCCCGGCCACCGGGTCCTCGCGGCGTGGCGCGACATACAGGCTTATCATCGTGCCCTGAGAAAAGCCGAACAGAACCACCTGCTCGGGCAGCACGTCCTCGTCCACCATCAGCGCGTCGAGGAAGGCGTTGAAATCCTCGACCGCCATTTCCATCCCCCGGCGCGCCTCTTCCTCGGACGAACCGTCGATCCACGGGATAGGAAACCACTGAAACCCGTTGGGCATGCCGGGGATTTGTTCGGGCGCGTCGGGGGCCACGAACAGCGTTTCCGGAAGATGTTCACCCAGCACATCAGCCAGCCCCAACAGGTCGGCCCCATTGGCACCATAGCCATGCACGAACACCACGACCGAGCGCGCGTCGCCCGAAACCGGCTCTTTCCTGAGCGCATTCAAAACCCGTGTCATCTGATCCCTTCTCGTTCTTTTGCGACCCGGTAATAGGCCCACAACACACGGGCCGCAACCGACCGCCACGGCGTCCACGCTTCGGCCATCCGGCGCAATTCCTTGTCAGTGGGGCGTTCGGGCAGGTCATACAGGATACGCGCCGCCTCTTGCAGCGCCAGATCGCCCGGCGCAATGACATCGGCCCGGCCCAGCGAGAACATCGCGTAAATCTCGGCGGTCCAGACGCCGATGCCGGGCACCTCGGTCAGAATTGCGACGACATCCTCATCAGGAACGTCCCGCAACGTGTTGTAATCAATACGCGCTTCGGCCAGCGCGCGCGCATACCGGATTTTCTGACGGCTCAGCCCGACGGCGCGAAGATCATCGTCGGTGGCCCACATGATCTTTCGCGGTCCGGTCAGCTTCGCCTCTTTCAGCCGCTTCCAGATCGCATTGGCCGAGGCCACGCTGACCTGCTGGCTGACAATCGCGCTGAGAAGCTGGGCAAACCCGTCAGGGCGGCGGCGCAGTGGCAATGGCCCGGTCTGCTGCATGGCATAAGCCATGCGCGGACAGGCCCCGGCAAGCCATCTTGCCCCCTCGGCCACACAGTCCGGTGTTTCGATGATGCGTCCGACAGACATGTACGCTCCGGCTAATGGGGTCGCATGCACGTTAGGTTGCTTTGTCGCAGATGCAACCCGCTTGTGCGACTGGCATTTCGCGGATACGCATGGCCCATGACAATGACCACCGCCACCCCGGATAACAGTCAGGCCAAGCGGAACGTCGCCGTTCTGGTGGCGGCGCAGGCCGTGCTTGGCGCGCAGATGCCGATGATTTTCATCGTTGGGGGTCTGGCGGGTCAGTCGCTGGCCACGAACCCATGCCTGGCGACCCTGCCCATTTCCCTGATCGTTCTGGGGTCAATGTTGGCGGCCACACCGGTTTCAGCGATCATGCAACGCTGGGGCCGGCGCGCCGGATTTCTGGTCGGGGCCACGGCGGGTGCATGTGGCGGCGTCGTCGGGGCCTATGGCCTGTATCTGGGATCCTTCCCGATCTTCCTGCTGGGCAGCCTGCTGACCGGCATATACATGAGCGCTCATGGCTTTTACCGCTTTGCGGCGGCTGATACAGCGTCTGACGCGTTCCGCCCCAAAGCGATTTCCTATGTCATGGCCGGCGGTCTGGCGGCTGCCATAATCGGACCGCAGATCGTCAAGCTGACAGCCGAAGCTTATGTGATTCCGTTTCTCGGCACCTATCTGGCCGTGATCGCGGTGAATATCTTTGGATCGGCGCTGTTCTTCTTCCTCGACATCCCGACACCCGAGAAGCCGGCCGAAGACGCCCCCAAGGGCCGGACCCGGCTTGAGATGCTCAGAACCCCCCGGATCGCGGTGGCGATCATCTGCGCGATGGTGTCCTATGCGCTGATGAACCTGGTGATGACATCGACCCCGCTGGCGGTCGTGGGCTGTGGATTCTCTGCCAATGACGCTGCGGACGTCGTCACCAGCCACGTTCTGGCGATGTATGTTCCCAGCTTCTTCACCGGCCAGTTGATCGCGCGCTTTGGGGTCGAAAAGATTGTGGCCCTGGGCCTGGCCATTCTGGCTGCTGCGGGGGTCGTGGCCTTGCAGGGCGTCGAACTGGGCAACTTCTTCGTTGCCCTTATCCTGTTGGGTATCGGCTGGAATTTTGGATTTATCGGCGCCACATCCATGCTGGCCGCCTCGCATGACGTGAACGAGCGTGGCCGTATGCAGGGCCTGAACGACCTGCTTGTGTTTGGCGGGGTGACCGTTGCGTCGCTGGCCTCGGGCGGGCTGATGAACTGCTCGGGCGGGTCCCCGGTCGAGGGCTGGACCGCAGTAAACCTCGCCATGATCCCGTTGCTGACACTGGCCGGCGGTGCGCTGCTGTGGCTGGTTCTTAAACCGTCCGAACAGGAAGCTGCCTGATCGCTACCAGCGACCGCTGGCCGCCGTCCACATCAGGGTCGCTCTGCGTCGCAACTCACCCTGTGCAAGATTGCCGGCGGCGACGCGCTCGGGGCGTGCCACTGCCTGCCGCAACACCCATTCCGCCTGCCATCCGGCAAACAAAGCGGGCCGGGCCTGTTTTGACACAGACAATGACCTGGACCGCGCCCGCCGCAACCTCTGCAACGCTGCCTGCGCCAGCGTTCGGACGCCGTCGGGCGTGCCATCCAGCAGCGGAATGCGCCCACGCGCCTCAAGATCGGGGATGGCGCGCAACCAGTTCGCCACCCCGACGCCATAGCCAAAATCGCGCAACACGGCTTCGTCTGCGGACCCAAGCGACTGCGCCGTGGCGACCATCAGGGTGCCGGCGCTGTGATTGATGTAGGCATCGAAATGCGCCTGATCCTCGAACGGATCACGGTATATATCCCAACGTCTTACAGCGACATATTCATCCAACATAGCCGCCAGATGTGGTGACAATACCCGCAACAGAGGTGTTACGACCTCATGCCGCCGCACGGTTTGCCCTTCGGCAATCTCCTGCAAGGCGTCACGCCACCATTGCAGGCGCATCTCGGCGATCATCGTCTCTTGCGTGACCCAGGGGGCCCGCGCGACCTCGACGTTCAGCGCATAGATCGGAAACAGCACGGCCCGCGCCGCGATCGGCGCCGCCATGGCCGCCATGAACCGGTCGGGATCCGCCCGATGAACCAGCGCCGCACAGGCTTTGACGTCGTCGTCGAACTGAATGCTCACTCGGCCACCGCAGTTTGCGACCCGCAGTCGCGCACCAGCTTCCACTGGATCGCGTCCAGCAGAGCCTCGAACGAGGCGTCGACTATGTTGGCGCTGACGCCGACGGTTGACCAGCGCCGGCCCTGCCCGTCTTCGCTGTCGATGATGACGCGGGTCACCGCTTCGGTGCCGCCCTGCGTGATCCGCACCTTGAAGTCCACCAGATGCATGTCGTCCAATATGGGGGAATATTGCCCCAGATCCTTGGACAGAGCCTTGGCCAGTGCGTTCACCGGACCGCGGTCACTGCCGTGTTCGTCGTGCGATTCACTGACCGACAGCTTCTTTTCTCCATCCACTTTCACGACCACCACCGCCTCGGACAGGCTGACCATCTTGTTGTACTTGTTCTTGCGCCGTTCAACGGTGACCTTATAGCGCTTTACCTCGAAGAATTCAGGCAGTTGCCCAAGTTCGTCGCGCGCCAGCAGTTCGAAGCTCGCCTGCGCGGTGTCATAGGAATAGCCTTCTGCCTCACGCAGCTTGATGCGGTCCAGAATGCGCCCCAGCGCCGGATCGCCCTTTTCGACAGCCAGTCCCGCTTCGGTCAGGCGCTTGCGCAGGTTCGACTGCCCGGCCTGATTTGACATCGGAATGATACGGGCATTACCAACCGCCGCCGGTTCGACATGTTCATAGGTCGACGGGTCTTTGAGGATCGCGCTGGCGTGCAAACCCGCCTTATGCGCAAAGGCCGATGCTCCCACATAGGCCGATTGCTTGCTGGGCACCCGGTTCAGGATATCGTCCAGCATCCGGCTGATGCGCGTCAGACCCGCCAGTGCCTGTTCACCGACACCGATATCGAATGACGACGCATAAGGTTCTTTCAGCAACAAGGTTGGGATCAAGGCCGTCAGGTTGGCATTGCCGCAGCGCTCCCCCAACCCGTTCAAAGTCCCTTGTACCTGCCGGGCGCCTGCATCGACAGCGGCCAAGGAACAGGCGACCGCGTTTTCGGTATCGTTGTGGGTGTGAATGCCCAGCCGATCCCCCGGCAAACCCGCAGCGATCACTTCTGACACGATGCGCGAGACTTCGGCCGGCAGCGCGCCGCCATTGGTGTCGCACAGCACAACCCACCGGGCACCGGCGTCCAGTGCGGCCCGGCACACCTCGACCGCATATCCGGGATGGTCCTTGTAGCCGTCAAAGAAGTGCTCGGCGTCAAACAGCGCCTCGCGCCCCTGCGCCACGACATGGGCAATCGAGTCCCGGACGTTCTCGACATTCTCCTCCAGCGAAATTCCCAGCGCCTGGGTCACGTGGTAATCATGCGATTTGCCCACCAGACAAACCGCCTGCGTGCCCGCGTTCATCACGGCGGCCAGCACGTCATCATTCTGGGCCGACCGGCCCGACCGTTTGGTCATCCCGAACGCAGTCAGGCGCGCCGCTGTCTTGGGTGCGACATCGAAAAACGCGCTGTCGGTCGGGTTGGCACCGGGCCAGCCGCCTTCGATATAGTCAACGCCCAGTTCGTCCAGCGCCTGTGCGATCTGCACCTTTTCGGCCGTGGAAAACTGGACACCCTGCGTCTGCTGACCGTCGCGCAGGGTTGTGTCGTACAGGTAGAGGCGTTCTCTGGACATCAGACATTCTCCAGCTTGGCGGCGTCGAACCCGGCTCCCGGAACCAGTTCGACCCCGTCCTTGCCCATGCGGACCTCCAGACCGGCGGCCAGATAAGCCGCCTTCAGACGGTCAACTTCCGAAAAGTCCTTGCTTTGCATCGCAACAGCCCGCGCGTCGGCCAGCTTGTCCGCATGTGCGGACAAATCCACCGCGCCGGTATCTGCCCAAGCCCCCATTTCCGGTGACAACAGACCCAGCAGTTGCGCCCCCGCCAGCAGACCCGCCGCATCGCCATCTGCCGCCAAACGGTAGAGCTCGGCCAGGGCGCCCGCCGTATTCAGGTCATCGCTCAGCGCGGCGACAACTGCGGGCGTCGCGCTGGCGGCGGGCTCGATGCCCGCTGTCAGCGCCCGCCACTTGCGCAGCGTCGTTTCGGCCTCGCGCGCCTTCTTTTCGGTCCAGTCCATCGGTTTGCGGTAATGGGTTTGCAGGAAGACAAACCGGATCACCTCACCCGGCACGCCCTGCTCCAGCAGATAATGCACGGTGAAGAAATTACCCAGCGATTTGGACATTTTCTTGCCTTCGACCTGCAACATCTCATTGTGCAGCCAGACGCGGGCGAATTCGCCATGCGGATGAGCGCATTTGCTCTGAGCAATCTCATTCTCATGATGCGGGAACATCAGATCGTTGCCGCCGCCATGGATGTCGAAACTCGCGCCCAGCAGCTCATAGCTCATGGCCGAGCATTCGATGTGCCAGCCCGGGCGTCCGCGACCCCAGGGCGATTCCCAACCCGGCAACTCGTCGGTCGATGGCTTCCACAGCACGAAATCCATCGGGTTCTTCTTATAGGGCGCAACTTCGACCCGTGCACCGGCGATCATGTCGTCGACAGACCGGCCGGACAGCGCACCATATTGCGCTTTCCAACTGTCCACGGCGAACAGGACATGCCCCTCGGCCGCATAGGCGTGACCTTTTGCAATCAGATCCTCGATCATTGCGATCATCTGGGCGATGTATTGCGTGGCGCGCGGCATCTCGTTGGGCTCCAATGCCCCCAACGCGCCCATGTCATGCAGGTACCAGCCGATCGTCTCGTCCGAGCGCTCCTGCACCAGTTGCTCCAACGTCCCCCCGGCCCCGGCCTTCTGCCGGGCCAGAGCGGTGGCGTTGATCTTGTCGTCTACGTCGGTGAAATTGCGCACGTAGGTTACGTGGTCGGCACCATAGACATGGCGCAACAGCCGAAAGAGAACGTCAAACACCACCACCGGGCGGGCATTGCCCAGATGGGCGCGGTCGTAAACGGTGGGCCCGCAGACATACATCCGCACATTTTCGGCGCTGATCGGCACGAAATCTTCCTTCGTCCGCGTCCGTGTGTTGTGCAGTTTGATCGTCGTCATCGGTCGGCTCCTAAAGACAGCAAAGGCTTGCGCGTTGGCGCGGGCTTAGCAACTTGTCTCGGGGATGAAAACGAAAGAAACCGGCCCGCTTGGTAAATCAGCAGGTAATGCAGCAGGTAATGATGCAGGTCATCGGGTTCATGAGATTCCCCTAGCATGGGCTGACCGCTGTGCCAAGGCTTGAGTTCTGCCGCAACCCGGCGCACCATCCCGACATGACCCGAAAACACGTGAACTCGATTTGCAAAGCGCTGCCCGGCGCAGAATGGTCCGACCCCTGGGGTGGCGGGCATGATGCCTGGAAGGTTGGCGGCAAGATGTTTGCCTGCATCGGAACCGCCAATGACGGCGTATCCGTGAAAACAGCGGATATCGAAACCGCCCAGATGCTGATCGATGCGGGGGTTGGCACCAAGGCCCCCTATTTTCACCGCAGTTGGATACGCCTGCCCTTCGATTGCGACGACGCGGAATTGCGCCATCGGCTGAACGCATCCTACGATCTGGTGCGGGCGTCGCTGACCAAGAAAGTCCAGGCGACCCTGCCCCCGCGAAGCTGATTGACTTTCCGCCAAAGCTCTGGCCCTGTCCGCGAAATCGACCAGACCGGAGCGTGCCATGAAATTGTCTCAGCGTATCACTCACCTCACCGGGGGCGGCAGTGACGGCTGGGAGGTGTTCTACCGTGCGCGCCGCATGATCAGCGAGGGGCACGCGGTTACCGAGCTGAACATTGGCGAACACGATATCGGCACCGACCCGTCCATTCTTGCAGCCATGGATTTGTCGGCCCGGCAGGGCAATACCGGGTACGCGATGGTGCCGGGTACGGACCTGCTGCGCGACACGGTTGCTGCGCGGATACAGGCCCGTACTGGCGTTCCGACCGCGCGCAGCAATGTCCTGATCACACCCGGCGGGCAATCCGCCCTGTTCGCGACCCATGTCGCAGTGTGCGATCCCGGCGACGTGGGCCTTTACATTGATCCCTACTACGCCACCTATCCCGGAACGATCCGTGGCGCCGGTGCAATCGCCCGACCGATCCAGACCACAGCTGAAGACGCGTTTCAGCCGCGCGCCGACCGGATTGCCGCCGCCGCGGACGGGGCGGTTTCCCTGCTGATCAACACGCCCAATAATCCAACCGGGGTGGTCTATTCGCGCCAGACCCTGGAAGGCATTGCCGATATATGCCACCACCGCGATCTGTGGCTGATTTCGGATGAGGTCTATGACACGCAGGTCTGGGACGGCGAACACATCTCTCCCCGCATTTTGCCAGGCATGGCCGAACGCACGCTGGTTGTGGGTTCCATGTCCAAGTCTCATGCGATGACCGGGTCCAGATGCGGCTGGGTGATCGGGCCGGAAGAGGTGATTGCCCACCTGATCAATCTGGCCACGCACACGACCTATGGTGTTCCGGGGTTTATTCAGGATGCTGCCAGTTTCGCGCTGAATGCGGGCAACGAACTTGAGGAGCGGATTGCCGCACCATTCCGTCGGCGACGCGCCCTGGCGATGAAGGTTCTGGCCGGCCAGAACACCGTTGGCCTGGTGCCGGCGCAGGGGGCGATGTATCTGATGCTGGACATCCGCGCCACCGGCCTCAGCGGCGAGGCTTTCGCCAACGCCCTTCTTGATACCCATGCAATCGCCGTCATGCCGGGTGAAAGTTTCGGGCTTGCGGCGGCCGGCCATATCCGTGTGGCGATGACCATTGATGATGACAGGTTTGTCTCGGCCCTCGGAACGATCTGCGATTTTGCAACCGGGCTGGCCGACCGCCACGCGGCGGAATAGGCCCGTCAGAAACGGAAGGTTGTGCGCAAATTGAAGACGTTGGAATCCAGTCCGCCATCGGACCGGGTCACATCGTTGAAATCCTGCCGCAATGCCTCGCCGCTGATGACGAAGTTTTCGCCAATGGGATAGGCAACGCCGATTCCGTAGACAGCAGCGGTGTCGTTATCGACCGACGAATCCACCCGGGCCGCACCGATCACGACATAGCCAAGGGCGGTCCCGAAATCGTAACCGCCGCGCAGTTTCAGCCGTGTCATACTGTCCAGAGTGCCTTCACCGTCGCCTAGGTTCAGCGACAGGCGGTTGTATTCCAGTTCCCCGCCGATCACAAAATTCCCGAAGTCGCGGTCATACCCGATAAGAGGCCCAAAGCTGGTGTCGTTTCCACTGGACCCGTTTGGCCCGTCGGCATCGGTGTAGCCAAAGCTGAATCCTGCATAAGCCCCCGTCCAATCCTCGGCAAATGCCGGGGCGGCGCTGGTCATCATCAAACCGACAATGAGGGCCTTATGGACTTTCATAAACCTCTCCGAAAAGCCTTGAGACAAAGCTTTGGCAATTTTCAGGCGTCGTTACACAAAATCGGCCTGCAACCCTTAAAATTCAATTTAGATCACGGGCCACTCTTAAATAAGTGAAGGAACTATAACAGATTTCTGCCCCGTCGGGAAAAATTCTTGGAACCTTCTGAAACACCGTGACAGAAATATCGAATGCTTCGCTTTTGGACGCTCAGGTCGCAAACAGAACAGAATGCGACGGTCTGCACCGGAATACTGAATGCTACGGAGTGAGGCCCTGCATGCAGAACGAAGTTTGGAAGATCCGCCTGGTCAGCCGCACCATTGGTGCGGACCGTGGGCGTGCGGCACGTGGGCGGCCATCAGGGGCGTGAACACCGCCACCCTGTACACTTTACTACCACCGGATTCCGAACAATGAACGAACAAACCCGAAACTCTTCGCGCAGCGGCGGACGCGCCGCGCGCCGCGCGGCCCGTGCCTCGGCGCTGCCTGAACATCTGCGCCCGGTCCGCCCCGGGATGGAAGGCGGCGCGCTGAACGTTCTGACGCAGGCACAGATCGAACGCATCCACGACGCTGCATTGACGGCGCTGGAGACAATTGGCCTTGCCGACGCACCGCAAAGCGGGATCGACTATCTTGTCGGCGCCGGATGCAGCCTTTGCGATGACGGTCGGATTCGGTTCCCCCGCGCCCTGGTCGAGGACACTCTCGCCAAGGCCAATCGTTCGGTTACGCTGTTCAGCCGCGACGGAAAAACCGATCTGGAACTGGCGGGCACCCGTGTCCATTATGGAACTGCCGGCGCGGCTGTCAGCATGGTGGACGTGCACGGTCAGGAATATCGCGATTCAACCGTTCAGGATCTTCACGACGCCGCGCGAATCTGCCAACAGCTTGATAATATTCACTTTGTTCAACGACCGATGGTTTGCCGCGATATCGCCGACAATCTGGAAATGGATCTGAATACGATCTACGCCAGTTGCGCGGGCACGTTCAAACATATCGGCACCTCGTTCACTGAACCAAGCCATGTCGCTCCGGCAATGGAGATGATCCACATGATCGCCGGCGGCGAGGATAAATGGCGCGAACGGCCATTCATCTCAAACTCGAACTGCTTTGTGGTTCCGCCGATGAAGTTCGCGACGGAAAGCTGCGAAGTGATGGAGGAATGCATCAAGGCCGGAATGCCGGTTCTGCTGCTGTCGGCGGGCATGGCAGGGGCAACAGCCCCCTCAACCATCGCCGGTGCGATCACCCAGGCAACCGCTGAATGCCTCGCCGGACTGGTTTATGTTAACGCCGTAAGTCCCGGTGCACCCGCAGTTTTTGGCACCTGGCCCTTTGGTCTGGATCTGCGCACCGGTGCCATGTCGATCGGGTCCGGGGAACAAGCGTTGTTGACTGCCGGCTGCGCGCAGATGCACCGATTCTACGACCTGCCCGGAGGCGCAGCAGCCGGTGCATCGGATTCGAAACTGCCGGATATGCAGGCAGGCTGGGAACAGATGTGTTCGAACGTGATGGCGGGGCTGTCAGGGCTGAACATGGTGTACGAAGCGGCGGGCATGCATGCCTCACTGCTGGGATTCTGCTTTGAAAGCCTCATTCTCAGCGATGATCTGATCGGTCAGGCGCTGCGCTGCGTGCGTGGCATCGAAGTATCGGACGAAACACTGGCGCTCGACCAGATTGCCGATGTCTGTCTGGACGGGCCGGGTCATTACCTTGGCACGGATGCGACGCTCAGCCGGATGCAGGCGGATTACGTCTACCCGACCTTCGGCGACCGGTCCTCCCCCAAAGAATGGGTGGAGCTTGGCAAGCCTGATCTGATCGAAAAAGCGATCAAGCGGAAAGAGGAAATCCTGTCGACACCATCTGCCGCGCGGTTCGATCCGCTTCTGGATTCCGAGATACGCGGTAAATTCCGGATTCACCTTCCGTCGTAACAACTGAAAAAGCGGCCAGATTCCCTCTGGCCGCTTCCTTGAATTCCGTTAGCCGTTTGACGGTGGCAACAGACCTGCTTCTTGCGCAACGGTGATCTCGGCCTCGTCCAGCGCGCCATCACCATTGGTATCCATTGCCGAGAAACCGTCTGCGTCGACGTCAGGCAGAACCGCCTGTACTTCCTCGATTGTCAGCACGCCATCCCCGTTGGTATCTGCCGAGGATTGTGCGACGGCCAGCGCCGGCAGTCCAAGAGCAAGAGCAGAGATTGCGGCCAGAGTTTGCGGTTTCATTGTGATGCCTCCTGATAGAGTTTGTGTGTTTCATGTCCGGACAGGCACCAAAGACACCCGAACCCCAACCCAAGTCACCCGCATAGATGGATTTCGCTGCTTTCGCGCCAATCTCCGCGTGTTTGCCAGAGTCGCGTCTGCGGGCAACCGCTGGGCAAAAATCCCCCATTGGGCCTCGGCGGTTCTTGCCCGATGGCGACCGGGCGATCTGGCAAGGCTCTGCTCAAAAACCGGTTTCTGACACCGAAAAAAAAGAAAGGGGGCCGAAGCCCCCTGTCAGTTTCGCCTTCCAGGCTCATTTCGTTGACCGCCCGGTGTTTTTTTGCCTGCGGCCTGGACTGCGCATGGGACGAGCGCACCCGCCCCGTGAAAGAGTGGGAAAGAGCAAATATTCCGCCCCACCCTGTTCCCGGCTGACACGGGCATGTCGGCCGAGTGAAGCAAGGCAAACTTGGTAAGTCTCAGCGCCTTGCTCCGTATTCGTCGGGGTCGGTACCTGTGGCAGCTATCCGACCCCTGCACCCCGGGTTGCCGGGGCGCTGAGCTTAGCTACACCCGCTGGTCGCGCCGCAAGTGTTGCACTTCATGCAGGTGCCGTTGCGCACCAGCGTGTAGTTTCCGCATTCGCCGCAGGGGTCGCCCTCATAGCCCTGCATCTTGGCTTTGGTCCGTGCATCCATGCTGGTCGCGACCGCCGTTTCCGCCGCAGGGGCTTCGAATGTCGGTGCCGCTTCGGCCATGCCGTTGGCTTCGGCCTGACCGCCATTGAACACCACCAGATCCTGCGGCAGACGCTTACGCAGATAGCCGGTCGAACTGATTTGTTTCAGCACTTCCAGTGACTTGGACGCCGCACTTTCACTGATCTCCGATACGTTCGAGACGCCTTCTTCCTCGCCCCGGCCCAGATCGTCGAAGGTTGCGCCTTCGGGTTTCACATGGGCCAGATCGGTGCGGTCCAAATAGGACACGGCCAGTTCGCGGAAGATATAATCCAGGATCGAAGTCGCGTTCTTGATCGAGTCGTTGCCCTGCACCATCCCCGCCGGTTCGAATTTGGTAAAGGTGAAGGCATCCACGAACTCCTCCAGCGGCACACCGTATTGCAGGCCAACCGAGACCGCGATGGCAAAATTGTTCATCATCGCCCGGAAGCCAGCACCTTCCTTGTGCATGTCGATGAAGATTTCGCCTAACTTGCCGTCTTCAAACTCGCCCGTGCGCAGATAGACTTTGTGGCCGCCGACGATCGCCTTTTGGGTATAGCCTTTGCGGCGATGCGGTAGTTTCTCACGATGGCTGCGGATCATTTCTTTGACCACAACCTTCTCGATCACCTTCTCGGCGAGAACGACGGCTTTTTCCTGCGTCGAACCGCTCTCCAGCACTTCCGCCGCCTCGTCATCATCCTCGACCAGCGCCGCCGCCAGAGGCTGCGACAGTTTCGAGCCGTCGCGGTAAAGCGCGTTCGCCTTCACACCCAGCGACCACGACAGTTCATAAGCCTTTTGGCAGTCCTCGATGGTGGCGTCATTCGGCATGTTGATCGTTTTCGAGATCGCACCCGAGATGAAGCTCTGCGCTGCTGCCATCATGGTGATGTGGCTATCAACCCCAAGGAAACGCTTGCCTTTCTTGCCGCACGGGTTGGCACAGTCGAAGATCGCATAGTGTTCCTCTTTCAGGTGCGGCGCGCCTTCCAGCGTCATCGTCCCGCAAACATGGTCGTTGGCCGCGTCGATATCCGCCTTGGTAAAGCCCAGATGGCGCAGAAGGTCGAAGGTCGGATCGTTCAGCTTGGTCGCCGGGATGCCCAGAACGCCGGTGCAGAAATCCTCTCCCAGTGTCCACTGGTTGAAGACGAACCGGATGTCGAACGCGCTTTCCAGCGCGGCGTCCACCTTGGCCAGTTCGTTCGGGCCAAAGCCGTGACCGGTCAACGAGGTGTGGTTGATCCCCGGCGCATTTCCGATGGTACCATGGCCGACCGCGTAAGAGACGATCTCTTCGATCTGAGACGAAGAATAGCCCAGTTTCTCAAGCGCCGAAGGCACTGAGCGATTGATGATCTTGAAGTAACCGCCGCCCGCGAGCTTCTTGAACTTCACCAAAGCAAAGTCAGGCTCAATCCCGGTTGTGTCGCAATCCATCACCAGACCGATGGTGCCCGTCGGCGCAATCACCGTTGCCTGCGCATTGCGGTAGCCGTTCTTCTCGCCGAGGCTCAGCGCCTCATCCCAGGCCGACATGGCCAAATCGACCAGACGTTTGTCCGGGCAGTTGCCGTGGTCCAGCGGCACCGGCTTCACGGCCAGTTTCTCATACCCTTCGGTCACGCCCTGCGACGCGCGACGGTGGTTGCGGATGACGCGCAGCATGTGGTCTGCGTTGCGCTCATAGCCTTTGAATGCGCCCAGCTCACCGGCAATCTCGGCCGAGGTCGCATAGGCCACACCGGTCATGATCGCGGTCAGCGCGCCACAGATCGCCCGTCCCTCGTCCGAGTCATAGCTGTAGCCCATGTTCATCAGCAGGCCGCCGATGTTTGCATAGCCCAGACCCAATGTGCGGAAATCATAGGACAGTTGCGCGATTTCCTTCGACGGGAACTGCGCCATGGTCACAGAGATTTCCAGCGTCAGGGTCCACAGGCGAGACGCGTGCATGTAGTCCGCCGCCTGGAACTCACCATCCTTCAGGAAGGTCAGCAGGTTCATCGACGCCAGGTTACAGGCAGTGTCATCGAGGAACATGTATTCCGAGCACGGGTTCGAGCCGCGGATCTCACCATCTTCGGGGCATGTGTGCCACTCATTGACGGTGTCGTGAAACTGAATGCCCGGATCGGCACAAGCCCATGCGGCGTGGCCGACCTTTTCCCACAGGTCGCGCGCCTTGACGGTGCGGGCGACCTTGCCATCGGTGCGGTTGATCAGCTCCCAATCGGCGTCTTTTTCAACGGCGGTCAGGAACGCGTTGGTAACGCGGATCGAGTTGTTCGAGTTCTGACCAGAGACCGAGCTGTAGGCTTCCGAATCCCAGTCGGTGTCGTAAGTCGGGAATTCGATACTGTCGTGGCCCTGCCGCGCATAATCCAGCACACGCTTGATGTAAGTCTCTGGGATCGCGACTTTTTTCGCTTCGCGTACCGCTTTCTTCAGGCTGTCATTCTTGTTGGGGTCATACGCGTCGTCTTGCGCGCCGTCCCAGCTTCGGATAGCCTCGAAAATGCCGTTCAGCATCTTCTCGTGCATCTTCGATCCGGCAACGATCGAGGCCACCTTCTGCTCTTCGATCACCTTCCATTCGATGAATTGCTCGATGTCGGGGTGATCAGCATCGACGATTACCATCTTTGCTGCTCGACGGGTTGTGCCGCCTGATTTGATCGCGCCAGCGGCGCGGTCGCCGATCTTGAGAAAGCCCATCAGGCCCGAGGACTTGCCGCCACCCGACAGCGCCTCACCTTCTGCCCGCAGATGGCTGAAGTTGGTCCCGGTGCCCGAGCCGTATTTGAACAGGCGCGCTTCGCGCACCCACAGATCCATGATGCCGCCTTCGTTCACCAGATCATCATCGACGGACTGGATGAAACACGCGTGCGGCTGCGGATGTTCATATGCGGATTTCGATTTGGTCAGCTTGCCGGTTTTGTAATCGACATAGTGGTGCCCCTGCGCCGGGCCGTCGATCCCATAGGCCCAGTGCAGACCGGTGTTGAACCACTGAGGGCTGTTCGGTGCGGCCCGTTGGGTCGCCAGCATATAGCGCATCTCGTCAAAATAGGCGCGCGCGTCTTCCTCGGTCGAGAAATAGCCGCCCTTCCAGCCCCAATAGGTCCAGGCACCAGCCAGACGATCAAAAACCTGCTTTGAAGACGTCTCACCATCGAATTCAGCGCCATCGGCGGGGACCGAGCGCCACAGGAATTCGGGGACGTCTTTCTCTTTTACTTTCTTCAGCTTCGAGGGCACGCCCGCCTTGCGGAAATATTTCTGCGCAATGACGTCGCTTGCGACCTGGCTCCAGCTTGCGGGGACTTCGATTTCATCCAGGCGGAATACAATGGTGCCATCCGGGTTTCGGATCTCGGATGTAGCAGAGACAAAATCCAGTTCTGCGTAAGCGTCTTGCCCCGGTTTTGTAAATTTCCTGTCAATCTTCATGTCCGCCGCCCTAGATCTAATCAACTTGTCCATTTGCGTCCGGTCCAAATCCGCAGACCATCCGCCTTGCCTGAAAACCGGGCGCAGTAGACCGGGCGCTGTCTCTTACAGCGCGAAACCGATCAAACGGTTGCACGTTACTATGATGTGCTTTCCGACCCTCGCCCTGTGCCTTTGCCTGGCTTTTCTACCAGATTTAGTGGCATCACTTTCGGCCCATACAACTTGGCGTATCCACCCATAGAAGGTCAACGACCTTTTTAGGTCATTTTTGAAATCTTTTTTGTTGACCCGAAGGCCGCCATACCCTGTGACCTGCCCGCAACCGATTCCTCCACAGAGTCATCCACCGCGACTCGGCCCGAAATTCACCTCTCCGTCCCGCAATTAACTGTTTTTCCCGGGATAGTTATCGGCATTTGATAATCTGCCGCTATGATGGTCGGGCTGAAACAGAATCAGCGCGCAGCGATTCAGGCACCGGCCCGCGGTCGTCCTGCGCGGCGCGCCAGATCGAGGGTGTCAGGACCGATGTTGTTGTTGCGTTTACTTCCGGTAATGGCCCTGATCGTGGCCTGCACACCACAAGATGTGGCATCTCCGTCGCGCAGCGCCCAGTTCGATACCTACCCCAAAAGGCTGTTCGACACGTTCGAAATCAGCTGCGACGGGCCGGGTGAACGGTTTGAAAAGGTTGGGAATCGGGTGTTCGAATGCACCGAATTGCTGCCACCGGAAACCACCGCATTTCTGATTCTCAACTATGACGGCTATCCCCAGAACCTGCCTAAAAGCGTCATGCGACTGACATCGACAAAGAACAACCTGGGGTACCGCGTGGATGCCGACCTGTTCTTTAACATCCCGCGAAAGACCGGGCCGGCGGTCCGGGTTCCGGTTGAAAGCCAGAGGCTGGATAGGGCGCTCGGCGCGCTTTACCAGGCAATGGGTGGTTCACCGACATAAGGGAAAGAAGTGGTCGGGGCGGCAGGATTCGAACCTACGACCCCCTGTACCCAAAACAGGTGCGCTACCAGACTGCGCCACGCCCCGGACCGTGCGCCTTCCTAAACGTGCCGATCTGATTTGAAAAGCCCTAACAGGGCCAAATTGCAGGGCCTTGCGAAAAAACTTGATGCCGCATCTGAGTGCCGGGCGTGATCATATAGCGACCGGCCAGCCCGGCATTGATTTCCAGCACCGCATACACCGAATCGCCGCCTTCAATCGGGGTCAGATCCCCGGGTATGGCGCTATGGTGGACATGCACAACGGTTCCGGTCCGATCCAGAAAAATGATATCCAGCGGGATCAGTGTGTTCTTCATCCAGAAGGCCACCGGTTGCGGCGGATCAAAGATGAACAGCATCCCCGCGCGTTGCGGCAGCGATTCCCGGAACATCAGCCCGCGCGCCCGCTCCTGCTGGGTCACTGCCAGTTCGACATCAAAACTGATCTGAGTTGTGTCGTTTCGCAGCCCGACGCGATCATCGCGACAGGCGGCCTGCGCCTCTGCGGTCCAAAGCATCGTTGCACCCGCCAGAACCGCAAGAAGTTTGCGCATGGGGAATCAGTCGTCCATGGCGGCTTCCCAGGCCAGGACCTGAGCCGCCATACGTCCGCGTTTTCCGTCAATGACCCGCATCGCCAGCGCTTCGCCCGGCTGCAAATCAGCAAGACCGGAACGGCGCAGAACTTCGATATGCAGGAACACGTCCTCACCCCGGCCGAACACATTCGCAAAGCCGAAACCTTTGCCCTTGTCGAACCATTTGACCCGCGCAGCCTCCAGCGGGGCTTCGGCGATCACCACCGGGTCAAGTTCGGCAAAATCGGCCAGCATCATCGAGTCGGTCCGCGCCGGTGGATCGACGCTGATCACTTCGACCGCCTGAACGCCGCGATCGGTGCGATGCGTCATGATCTCTATGCCGGCGCCATCGGCGACCGAGCTTTGGCCGAAATTGCGTAACACATTCACATGCAACAGAATATCCGGGCCGCCCTCATCGGACACAACGAACCCGTACCCCTTGGCAGGGTCGAACCATTTTACGTGTCCCCGGACGCGGTACATGCTGTTCAGATCTTCTGGCACGGTTTTCCCATCGCGAAAATTACCAATTCGTTAAGGGTTCGATGTGTATGGGAATGGCTCGCAAATTCAAGCTGAAAAATCCCTTTGATTTCTGCGTGTTGCATTTCACGATACGCGAACGTCATGGATTCAACCTCTGCACTTGCCACTCAGAGCCCACCTGATCACGCCGCCACTGGAACCTGTCATGCAGCCGGAAGGCTCCGTCGGCCCAGAACTCGATCTCTGTCGGCGCCAGCCGGTAGCCCCCCCAAAACGGAGGGCGCGGTGGATTCGGGCCCAGTCTGGCGGTCACTTTCGCAACCTCTGCCATCAGGGCGGACCGGCTGCTGAGAGGCTGGGACTGCTTGGATGCCCAGGCCCCAAGACGGCTTTTCAGCGAGCGGGACGCGTAATATTCGTCGGCTTGCGGTCCGTTTTCCCGGGTGATTGTACCACGAACACGGATTTGTCGCCGCAAAGATTTCCAATGCATGACAAATGCGGCTTTGCCCGCACTGTCCAGCTCGCTCGCCTTCGCACTCTCGTAATTGGTGTAAAAGACGAAGGCATCAGGTTCGATTTCCTTCAGCAGCACCATGCGCACATTCGGCATGCCACCTTCATCTACGGTCGCCAATGCGATCGCGTTCGGATCATTCGGTTCATTGTCTTTGGCATCATCCAGCCACTGCTCCGCTATTTTAAACGGATCAGTGCCAGCGAATATGCCGTCACGCTCACTCATTTCCATCCCCTGGAAACTTTCGTTAACCACCCTAGGGCGAGAACCCGCCACGGGCAAGAGTGCACGGCCTTGATGCAACGCATCCAATGGCATAAACCAACGCAACATAACGCGAAGACAGGCGGAGAACCAAACATGTCAAATCAGTTGATGGCCGGCAAACGCGGCCTCATCATGGGACTGGCCAATGACAAATCTATCGCATGGGGAATCGCCCGCGCTTTATCCGATGCCGGGGCCGAGCTTGCTTTTTCCTATCAGGGCGATGCGCTGAAAAAGCGGGTTGATCCTCTGGCCTCGCAACTGGGCAGTGAAATCGTTCTGCCCTGCGACGTCAGCGACGAGGCGTCGATTGACGGGCTGTTCGCGGCCCTGTCCGAAAAATGGGGCAAGCTGGACTTTGTGGTTCACGCCATCGGGTTCTCGGACAAAAACGAATTGCGGGGGCGGTATGTGGACACCTCGCGTGCCAACTTCAATCTGACCATGGATGTGTCGGTCTATTCGTTCACCGCGGTCATGCAGCGCGCTGAAAAGCTGATGACCGACGGCGGCAGCGCGGTGACGCTGACCTATTACGGCGCCGAGCAGGTCATGCCGCACTACAATGTCATGGGTGTGGCCAAAGCCGCACTGGAAGCTTCGGTGAAATATCTGGCCGAAGACCTGGGCAAAGACGGTATCCGAGTGAACGCGATCTCGGCCGGTCCGATCAAGACACTGGCCGCCAGCGGCATCGGCGATTTCCGCTATATCATGAAGTGGAATGAATATAACTCGCCCCTGCGCCGCAACGTGACCATCGACGATGTCGGCAATTCGGCCCTGTACCTGCTCTCGGACCTGAGCGGCGGCGTGACCGGCGAGAACCTGCATGTGGATTCGGGCTATCACATCGTCGGCATGAAAGCCGTCGACGCACCAGACGTTGAAAAGGGTTAAGCCATGAGCGCAAAGGATCGCCTGCCCCACGAAAAAGGGTTTCACATCAGTTGGGATCAGATCCACCGGGACTCTCGCGCGCTGGCCTGGCGGCTGGACGGGCAAGGCCCGGATGACGGTGCCTGGCGCGCGGTCGTGGCGATTACCCGTGGTGGGATGGCCCCCGCGATGATTGTCAGCCGCGAGTTGGACATCCGCACGGTCGACACGATCAGCGTCCGGTCCTACCACCACCAGGCACGTGGCGAGGCCGAGGTGCTCAAGGCCCCCGACGCAGACCTGATGGGCGACGGCACCGGTGTTCTGATCATCGACGATCTGGTCGACAGCGGTAAAACGCTGGAACTGGTGCGCGACATGTATCCCAAGGCGCATTTCGCAACCGTCTATGCCAAGCCCAAGGGCCGCCCCATGGTCGATACCTTCATTACCGAAGTCAGCCAGGACACGTGGATTTTCTTCCCCTGGGATATGGCCCTGCAATATGTCGAACCCTACCGCGGCACAGACTAACCGCGGCCAGCAGCACAATTTCCAAAATACAGGGACCACGCATGACCCGCACTCGCACTGCCGCCACCTTCGCCCCTCCGGTGATGGAGGCGCGGCGTTGGCTGGAGGGCGTGGAATTTCCCAGTAACCGCCCCCTGATCAATGTCAGTCAGGCCGCCCCGGTCGATCCGCCGCCGCTGTCGCTGCGCAAGGCCATGGCTGAATTTGCCGTGACCGAGGATGGCGCGCATCTGTACGGGCCGGTTCTGGGCAATGGCGACTTGCGAGAGGCGCTCGCGAATCAGATTGGCCAGCACTACGACGCCGCAGTCTTTCCGGATCAGGTCGCTATCACTTCGGGCTGCAATCAGGCGTTTGCCGCCGTGATATCCGCGATCACTGACGAGGGCGATGAAGTCATCCTGCCGACGCCCTGGTACTTCAACCACAAAATGTGGCTGGACATGGCAGGTGTTCAGGCGGTGGACCTGAAGACGGGTGACGATTTGCTGCCCGACCCCGAGGCCGCACGCACCCTGATTACCGAAAACACCCGCGCCATCGGGCTTGTCACACCAAACAACCCGGGCGGGGTCGAGTACCCGTCCGAACTGGTCCGGGCCTTCTATGATCTGGCGCGTGAAAGCGGTATCCGCCTGATCGTGGATGAAACCTACAGGGATTTCGACAGCCGCACCGGTCCCCCGCACGATCTGTTCAGCCAGCCAGCGTGGGAAGATACCCTGATCCACCTCTATTCCTTTTCAAAGGCTTACCGCCTGACGGGCCATCGGGTTGGGGCGATCGCGACAGGTGTCGACCTGCTGGCAGAAGTTGAGAAGTTTCTGGACACCGTCGCGATCTGCCCCGGACAAATCGGCCAGTTCGCGGCGCTTTGGGGGATGCAGAACCTGTCGCAATGGGTGGCCGGTGAGCGGGACGAAATCCTGGACCGCCGGGCTGCAATCGCAGACCTGTCGCCGCGCCTTCTGGACAAGGGCTGGCGTTTGCTGGGGCTTGGGGCGTATTTCGCCTATTTCGAACACCCGTTCGATATCGCCTCGGACGAACTGGCCCGGCGTCTGGTTCCCGAAGCCGGCGTTCTGTTGTTGCCGGGAACGATGTTCATGCCCAAGGGGGACCCAGCCGGAAAACGGCAGGTCCGCATCGCGTTTGCCAATCTCGACCGTGCGGGTTTAGAACAATTGTTCGAACGGCTGCAGACCCTGTCCTTCTGAGCTTGCCCCCCGGCGGTGCGCGTCGTATTCAGGGCCGCAACCGACAGGGCAGATACCTGCCGATAAAAGCACAAAGAGGGCACTATGGCCGCAGGCATGAAAAACCTATCAAAGACCTTTGTATGGATTCTCATGGGTCTATTGATGCTGGGCCTTGCCGGGTTCGGGGCGGTCAACCTCAGCGGAACGATCAGCACGGTGGCGCAAGTCGGGAATGAGGATATCTCGATCGATGCCTATGTCCGCGAATTGCAGCGCGAAATCCGGGCGGTCGAAAGCCAGACGGGTCAGCCCCTTCAAATGTCGCAGGCGCGCGAATTTGGTCTGGACCAACTGGCCCTGTCGCGCCTGACCGCTCTGGCCGCGCTGGATAATGAGGTTGGGCAACTGGGCATTTCGGTCGGTGACGAGAACCTGCAAAAGGAAATCGTGGCCATTCCCGCCTTTCAGGGCGTCAACGGCACGTTTGACCGAGAAGCCTATCAGTTCCAGCTGGAACAGATCGGAATGACGGATTCCGAGTTCGAAACGGACTTGCGCAAGGAATCCTCGCGCACCATCGTTCAGAATGCCGTTGTCAGCGGCGTGAAGATGCCCGAAATCCTGACGCAGGTTCTGACCGATTACGTGGGCGCCCGGCGCAGCTTTACGGTTGCGACCGTGGGACCCGACGCCCTGTCCGCTCCGGTGGCCGAACCGACGGATGAGCAGATTGAAACCTTCTATGATGAAAATGCCGATCAGTTCACCCTGCCCCGCACCAAGAAACTGACTTATGCGATCCTGTCGCCTGAAATGCTGTTGGACAGTGTCGAGGTGGACGAAGTTTCGGTGCGCCGTCTCTACGATCAGCGCGCGGCCGAGTTCCGGCAACCGGAACGCCGCCTGGTCGAGCGGCTGACCTACCCGACGGAAGAAGCCGCCCAAAATGCGAAGGCGCAACTGGAGGTCGGTGGCACTACGTTCGAGCAACTGGTCCGTGAACGTCAGCTGGAGCTTGGCGATATCGATCTGGGCGACGTCACCCGCGACGATCTGGGTGAGGCCGCCGAAGAAGTGTTCGCGGCTGAGCTGGACACCGTAGTTGGCCCGCTGCCCTCAACCTTTGGCCCGGCGCTGTTCCGCATCAATGGCGCGCTGGCGGAAAACAACACCTCGTTCGAGGATGCCGCCCCTGCCCTGCGCGAAGAACTGGCCGCCGACCGCGCCCGCCGCCAGATCGAAGCCCAGTCCGAAGACATCAATGATCTGTTGGCCGGCGGCGCGACGCTGGAGGAACTGGTTGCCGAGACCGAAATGGATCTGGGCCAGATCGACTGGACCCGCCAAAGCCAGGATGGCGTTGCCGCCTATGAAGGCTTCCGCAGCGCGGCCGAGGCCGTGCGCGAAGGCGACTTCCCCGAGGTTGCCTTTCTCGAAGATGGCTCGATCTTTGCGCTGCGCCTGAACGAAATTCTGCCCCGCCGCCCCGAGCCGCTGGAAACAGCCCGTGCCCGCGTGGCGGCCGCATGGATGCAGGCCGAAACCGGTAAGGCGCTGGAACAGCAGGCAAATACCGTGGTCGAGCAGCTGAAGAAAGACGGTGATTTCACCGCAACTGGCTTGCCCTTCCGTGTCGAAAACGCGCTGACGCGAACTGCGTTTCTGGATGACGTTCCCGTCGATTTCATGACACAGGTGTTCGAGATGGAACCGGGCGACCTGCGCGTTGTTCCCGGCACCGGAACTGCCCTGATCGTGCGTCTTGAAGAACTGTTGCCGCCCGCCGAAACCGACGAGCTGCGGCAGGCGCAAGAGGCGCTGGCGGCGCAGTTGGATCAGGCCCTGGCCCAGAACATCTTTGACGCCTATGTGCGCGACGCCCAAACCCGTGCGCGACCCGTCATTGATCAGCGCGCGCTGAACGCCGTGCAGTCGAGCTTCTAAAAGAGACCGGATATGGCCCTGACCCCTGAGTTCGACAGCTTCGCCCGCGCCTATGAGGCTGGGGAAAATCAGGTCGTTTACACCCGTCTTGCCGCCGATCTGGATACGCCTGTATCCCTGATGCTCAAGCTGACCGGCGCGCAGAAAGACGCCTTCATGCTGGAATCGGTGACGGGCGGAGAGATTCGCGGCCGCTATTCGATCATTGGTATGAAACCTGACCTGATCTGGCGCTGTCACGGCGAGACCTCGGCGCTGAATCGTTCGGCCCGGTTCGACCCCGAGGCGTTCGCACCGCAGGACGGCAACCCAATGGATAACCTACGGGCGCTGCTGGCCGAAAGCCGGATCGACCTGCCCGATGATCTGCCGCAAGCCGCGGCCGGGCTGTTCGGTTATCTGGGCTACGACATGGTGCGGTTGGTCGAATATCTGCCGGATGTGAATCCCGACCCTCTGGGTCTGCCGGATGCGGTCATGCTGCGGCCATCGGTGGTTGCGGTTCTGGACGGCGTGAAAGGCGAGGTGACCGTTGTGTCGCCAGCCTGGGTCAGCGACGGGCAATCCGCCAAGGCGGCTTATGCGCAGGCGGCTGAACGAGTGATGGATGCGGTGCGCGATCTGGAACGTGCCATGCCAGCCGAAACCCGCGATCTGGGTGACGCTTATGAAGTTGCCCCGCCCGAGTCCAACTTTACCAAATCCGGCTATATGCAGGCGGTTGAAAAGGCCAAGGAATACATCCGCGCGGGTGACATTTTTCAGGTCGTTCCGGCGCAGCGCTGGACACAGGACTTTCCGCTGCCGCCCTTTGCACTGTACCGCTCGCTGCGGCGTACCAACCCGTCGCCCTTCATGTTCTATTTCAACTTTGGCGGCTTTCAAGTCGTTGGCGCCAGTCCGGAAATCCTGGTGCGTGTCTTCGGCGACGAGGTCACCATCCGCCCCATCGCAGGCACGCGACCGCGCGGTGCAACGCCCGAAGAGGACAAGGCGAACGAGGTTGAGCTGCTGGCCGACAAGAAGGAACTGGCCGAGCACCTGATGCTGCTGGATCTGGGTCGCAACGATACCGGGCGGGTTTCAAAGATCGGAACCGTGCGCCCGACCGAAGAGTTCATCATCGAGCGCTACAGCCACGTCATGCATATCGTGTCGAACGTGGTCGGAGAGCTGGCCGAGGACAAGGACGCTCTGGATGCCTTCTTTGCCGGCATGCCCGCCGGCACCGTCTCGGGCGCGCCGAAAGTGCGCGCGATGGAGATCATTGACGAGCTGGAGCCCGAAAAGCGCGGGGTCTATGGGGGCGGTGTGGGCTATTTCAGCGCCGGTGGCGACATGGACATGTGTATCGCCCTGCGGACGGCCATCGTGAAAGATCACAAGCTTTATATTCAGGCGGGTGGCGGAGTTGTCTATGACAGCGACCCCGAGGCGGAATACATGGAGACGGTCCACAAATCGAACGCGATCCGGCGCGCAGCCGCCGACGCGGCGCGGTTTACCGGTTCCGGCAACAGCTAATCGAGACGGCTGCCCCGGGACAGGCAGCCGGTTCTTCAGCCCTTACTGAACCTCTTTCATCATCACCGCAGAAATTGGTGCCATGGCCACGCGGCCTCCGCGATCCTCAAGCCCCCACAGCAACAGGGCAGAGATCGTGTCCGGGCGCAGACGGCCCAGCATTACAACCGTGCCCTCCTGCCCGGCGCGAAAGGCGGCCTGATCCAGAAAGCGGCGCATGATCTTGGGGTCCTGCCGGGCCCCGTCGATGTCACGGAAGATGACGCCCGAAGGAACGCCGTTGCGGGCAGCCAGCTTTTGCACCGTGTTCAGCCCGTTGTCCTGCGTGATCAGACCCCGCCCGGTGCCGCCGGCAATCGCCGCAACCTGATCGGCCAGTTTGCGATTGCCCTGAATCCCCGAGTGCACTCCCTCAAGAATGCCAACGGTTTCCGGCAGCGTGTCGAGCCAGACCGCCAGCGAAACCTCTGCATCCTGGGCGCTGGCCGCCTTGGGCAGATCGGCAAGGGCCAGAACTTCGAACCCGGCCTGACGATGCCGGGCCATCTTTTCCGCCGCATCCGGGTCTGACGGGCTGACGGCAAAGCTCAGCGGATAGGGAAAATCACGCAGCGCCTCGGCCCCGAAAGCGCCTTCGTCGTCAATCAGGATGATCGACATCAGTGGCTTGGCCTCGGGGTTTTCGAACACTGCGGCATAAGTTTCGATCGGTTTGCCGGGAACGGCCTGTTCCGCCTCGGTTGCCGTCTCTTCGGGCGCGTCGTCGCGCTCTGTCAGCGGCACGACGCGCTTGCCGATTGTCAAACCTGCTGGCGATTCCACGGCCCCTCCGATCTGGGGAACCGAGGCAATGCGCGGCAAGTCGCGCGGCGCCGTGTCCTCATCGCCCTCAACAGCGATCGGGCTGTCTTCGAACGGATTTTCTTCCACATCTTGCGCCGTGCTTTCGACGGGCTCCGGCTGCGGTTCCGGTTCTTCCGGCTGCGGTTCTAGGACAGCAACCTCCTGTTCCGAAGGTTCGGGCGCTGCCGGTGCAGGTTCGGGCAGTTCCACGATGACATCGGGCAAGGGTTCGGATTTCGGAGGCTCCTGAATTGTCGCGGGGGTCTGGGGCGCGACCGGCGCCTCGGTTGCGACATTGACGTCCGTCAGACTGGCGGCGTCGGGCGCGTCAGTCTGCGCCGCCGCCTCTCCGATCTGGGGCTGCGCATCGGGCGCAGTTTCCACATCACTGAGGTCGGCCAGCGAATCCGTTTGCCCGGCCGAGGATTCGGGCGCGCTTGGCGGCAGTTCCACCAAATCGGCATCCGCACCCGCATCGGTCGCATCCGCCACTGTTTCTGGAACTTGCACCTGATCCGGTTCGGGTGCCAGAACGGCAACTTCCGGTTTGTCTGTCAGAGGCGTGTTCAGAGAAAGCATCGCCCCCAGCAAAAATACAACGATCGCGCCCACGATCATTCCACCGACAAATCCGCCCATCACTTTTGCCTCTCGTCTTAATCCTGCTTCGACCGTCACTGTACCATCTGCTGCGGTACTCACTCGTATGGCCCCCAAGAACGGGGATGTCCCCTTGACGCTGCCGCGCAAGCCTGAACATGTATGTCCCGACATTATACCGTGGCCCGGGGCTGCATCGCCAGCCCGAAATGCCCAATCCGAGACAAGTGCCCAAATGCTGCTGCTGATCGACAACTACGACTCGTTTACCTACAACCTGGTACACTATCTGGGCGAACTTGGCGCAGAAATGGTCATTCGCCGAAACGACGCCCTTGACGTGCAAGAGGCGATGGCGATGAACCCTGCCGGTATCCTGCTGAGCCCGGGGCCGTGTGACCCGGATCAGGCCGGGATTTGCCTTGCGCTGACCGAGGCGGCGGCTGAAACGAACACTCCGCTGATGGGCGTGTGCCTTGGCCACCAGACTATCGGTCAGACCTTTGGCGGGGATGTCATCCGTTGCCACGAGATCGTGCACGGCAAGATGGGCACCATGCACCACACCGGCAAAGGCGTGTTCGCCGGGCTGCCCTCACCTTTCGAAGCGACGCGTTATCACTCCCTTGTTGTCGACCGTGCCACCCTGCCCGACTGCCTTGAGATTACCGCCGAGCTGGAAGACGGAACCATCATGGGCCTGCAACATAAGGAACTGCCCATTCACGGCGTTCAGTTCCACCCCGAATCCATCGCTTCCGAGCATGGTCACGCCCTGCTCAAGAATTTCCTGTCCGAGATGAAAGTCCCCGCATGAGCGACGCTCTGAAACCGCTGATCGGAGCCGCAGCCGACCGGCCCCTGACCCGCGCCGAGGCCGAACAGGCCTTTGGCATCCTGTTCGAAGGTGAAGCCACCCCCAGCCAGATCGGCGGCCTGTTGATGGCCATGCGGACCCGGGGTGAGACGGTAGATGAATATGCCGCCGCCGCCGCGGTGATGCGCGCGAAATGTCACGCGGTTTCCGCCCCGGCGGGTGCCATGGACATCGTCGGCACCGGGGGCGATGGCAAAGGCACGCTGAACATCTCGACCGCCACCGCCTTTGTCGTGGCCGGGGCCGGTGTTCCGGTCGCCAAGCACGGCAACCGGAACCTGAGTTCGAAATCCGGCGCGGCCGATGCTTTGGGGCAGTTGGGGATCAATGTCATGGTTGGCCCGCAAACCGTTGAAAAAGCGCTGGCAGAGGTGGGTATCGGTTTCATGATGGCCCCGATGCACCATCCGGCCATTGCCCATGTCATGCCCAGCCGGCAAGAGCTTGGGACGCGCACGATCTTCAATATTCTCGGCCCGCTGACCAACCCGGCCGGTGTCAAACGCCAGCTTACCGGCGCTTTCAGCCGCGATCTGATCCGCCCGATGGCGGAAACGCTTGGTCTGCTGGGGGCAGAACACGCATGGCTGGTCCATGGATCGGATGGCACCGATGAGCTGACCATCACCGGAGTAAGCTGGGTTGCGTCGCTTGAGAACGGCACTGTGCGTGAGGTTGAACTGCATCCCGAAGACGCCGGTCTGCCGGTTCACCCGTTCGAGGACATCCTTGGCGGCACCCCGGAAGAAAACGCAGTGGCTTTCCGCGCGCTGCTGGACGGTGCGCCTTCGGCCTATCGCGATGCCGTGCTTCTGAATTCAGCGGCGGCTTTGGTCGTCGCGGATGCCGTGGCCGATTTGCGCGATGGGGTCGCCATGGCTTCTGAAAGCATCGACAGCGGCAAAGCCAAAGAAAAAACCGCCGCATTGGCCCGAATTACGCAGGAGGCCGCATGACAGAGACGGTACTGGACAGAATCAAAGCCTACAAACTGGAAGAAGTCGCAACCGATAAGACTCAGAAATCTTTGGAAACTCTGGAAGGCGAGGCCAGATTGGCACCAGAGGTTCGCGGATTTGGCGACGCGCTCCGGACTGCGACGCGCAACGGCTATGGGCTGATTGCCGAAGTCAAAAAGGCCAGCCCGTCCAAGGGTCTGATCCGTCCCGATTTCGACCCGCCGGTGCTGGCCAAGGCGTATGAAGATGGCGGTGCCGCCTGCCTGTCCGTTCTGACCGACACGCCCAGCTTTCAGGGTGCGAAAGAGTTTCTGACCCAAGCCCGCGCGGCCACCTCGCTGCCTGCATTGCGCAAGGATTTCATGTACGACCCTTATCAGGTGGTCGAGGCCCGCGCCTTGGGCGCGGACTGCATCCTGATCATCATGGCCTCGGTCGAGGACGCTCAGGCGGCGGAACTGGAACAAACCGCATTCGACTGGGGCATGGACGTTCTGATCGAAGTTCATGACGAAGAAGAACTGAACCGCGCGACGCAGTTGAAAAGCCCATTGATCGGGATAAACAACCGCAATCTCAAGACCTTCGAGACCAATCTTGATTCGACCCGCCGACTGTCGAAACTCGTGCCGGGTGACCGGACCATCGTCTGTGAAAGCGGGCTGAGCACGCCCGAGGATTTGGCCGACATTGCCCGCTATGGCGCACGGTGTTTCCTGATCGGCGAAAGCCTGATGCGGCAGGACGACGTCGCCGCTGCAACCCACCACCTGTTGGCAAACCCGCTGATCCCCGGAGTGATGTGATGCCGCTGACCCACTTTGATGCTCAGGGCCAGGCCCATATGGTCGATGTTTCGGACAAGGCCGTGACGGACCGTGTGGCTGTCGCCGCCGGCCACATCAGGATGGCACGGGACACCTTTGACTTGATTTCGGAAGGCAGGGCCAAAAAAGGCGACGTTCTGGGCGTGGCGCGTTTGGCGGGCATCATGGGGGCGAAGAAAACGCCCGATCTGATCCCCCTTTGCCATCCGTTACCCGTCACCAAGGTCGCCGTGGACCTGACGCTGGACCCGGATCTGCCCGGCGTTCGGATTGAGGCGACGGTAAAGACCTCCGGCCAGACCGGTGTTGAGATGGAGGCGCTGACAGCCGTCTCAACCGCGGCGCTGACCGTGTATGACATGATCAAGGCCGTCGACAAGGCCATGGAGATCGAAGGTATCCGGGTTCTGTTGAAAGATGGCGGAAAATCAGGACGTTACGAAGCGAAATGATTACCGTTGAAGACGCCCGGGCGCTGCTGTTTGATCTCGTCTCGCCCCTTCCGGCCGAGGAAGTCGCAGTGGGAAACGCTGCCGGCCGCGTTCTTGCGCAGGACGTCGTCGCCACACGGGACCAGCCCCCTTTTGCGGCGTCATCAATGGATGGCTATGCCCTGAAATCGGCCGAAGTTGAACTGCACGCCATGTTCAAGGTCATCGGCGAAGCGGCCGCAGGTCGTCGGTTTGACGGTACAGTCGGCGCAGGCCAGGCGGTGCGTATTTTTACCGGTGCCCCGGTTCCCCAAGGCGCGGATTTCGTTGTTATTCAAGAGGATACCGAGCGGCGCGGTGACCTGCTGACTATCACCGATCAGCCGGGGACCAAGACGAATATCCGCCCCGCGGGCGTCGACTTTACTTCCGGCACCAGGATCACGGCACCCCGCACCCTGCGTCCCGAAGACGTCGCATTGATGGCGGCAATGAATATCGCAACCGTGCCCGTAACACGCAGACCCGAGATTGCGCTGATTTCCACCGGGGACGAGTTGGTCATGCCCGGCGAGAACCCCGGCCCTGATCAGATCATCGCGTCCAATACTTTTGGCCTCAAAGCCCTGCTGGAAAACGCGGGGGCGCATGTGCGCATCCTTCCAATCGCACAGGATACCGTCGCCTCGCTGGAAACAGCGTTCGGACTGGCGCAAGGCGCCGATCTGGTTGTGACCATCGGCGGTGCGTCCGTCGGGGAATATGATCTGGTGTCCGATGTCTCGCAGGGGCTTGGCATGGAACGGGCGTTTTACAAGATCCGAATGCGCCCCGGCAAACCGCTGATGGCGGGGCGGCTCGGCGATGCCGCGATGGTCGGTCTGCCGGGAAACCCTGTCAGCGCAATGGTTTGCGGCTATCTTTTCCTAGTTCCGATGGTGCGCCGCATGCTGGGTATCGAACAAGCCCTGACGCCGTTCCGACATGCACGTCTGTCCGCGCCAGTCGACGAAAACGGGCCGCGTGAACACTATATGCGGGCCGTTGTGGACGACACCGGCATTCGGGCCTGCAAGGATCAGGACAGCTCTCTGCTGAGTGTTCTGGCACAGGCGAACGCTCTTCTGGTCCGGGATCCCAACGATCCGGCGCGCCCTGCCGGGGATACAGTTCGGTATCTGCCGATCTAGGCAATTTGCAAATCCGTTGACACAAAACGTGAACATGCGTAGAACAAAAGAAAACGCATGACCGACGAGGTGTGAGCAATGCTGACCAAGAAACAGTTGGATTTGTTGGAATTCATCCACAAACGCGTTCAGGCGGACGGTGTTCCGCCCAGTTTCGATGAAATGAAGGCTGCGCTGGATCTCAGATCGAAATCCGGCATCCATCGCCTGATCACCGCGCTGGAGGAGCGCGGCTTTATCCGCCGTCTTGCCCACCGCGCGCGCGCCATCGAAATCGTCAAGCTGCCGGAAAGTCTGGGCGGTGAGCCGACCGCTGCGTTCAAGCCGCGCGTCATCGAAGGCGACAAGCCCAAGGGCCCGCGCCCTGCCAACTTTGAGCCGGTCACGGTGGACGCGATGGAACTGCCCGTGATGGGCCGGATCGCGGCCGGTGTACCGATTGAGGCGATCAGCCATGTGTCGCACCGTGTTGCCGTGCCCGGTTCGATGGTGTCCGGCAAGGGTGAGCATTACGCGCTGGAGGTGCGTGGCGACTCGATGATCGACGCAGGCATCAACGATGGCGACGTGGTGGTGATCCGAGAGACATCCACCGCGGACAACGGCGACATCGTGGTCGCACTGGTCGAGGATCAGGAGGCCACGCTGAAACGGTATTTCCGCAGGGGCCACGCCATCGCGCTTGAGGCGGCGAATCCGGCCTATGAAACCCGCGTTCTGCCCGAAGAAAAGGTCAAGGTCCAGGGGCGGCTAGTCGGGTTGATCCGCAGCTACTGATCGCGGTTTGACTTCAGGTCCCCGGTGCTTGCCGGGGACCATAGCCTGTCGCCGATTACCTCCTTGCTGGTGTGTATGCGGCCGTCCGAAAACGCCAAACTTCCTGTTTCCATCAATCGCTCTGGGTCATAAATCCCGCACGCGCCTGCCAATGTCAGGGCGACAGCAGAGATAACGATCTGGTCTTCGCGACACTCGTCAAACCCCTGCGCCGCACGTTTTCCGGTTATGTGTACCAGTTCCTTGCCTTGCCAGACGTATCGCTGAACGGAATCCGTACCTTGCGGCCAGCGTCCGGCTGCCGCCGCCTGATCCACTCCATCACCGTCGTTTTCCAACCAGACGGTGGCGACAAAGCCGCTACCTTTCTCTTTGCTCAGGGCGCGGCCCTTGTCCGTCATCACCCCGACCAATCCGCCGGAATCCGCGACCAGCACCTCTGGCCGATGCCCCTGCCCCCACATCAGGAACGCTGCAATGACCGGCACCGCCCCCACCCATTTCTGCACACCCCGCCACAACGCAAGGCAAAGCGCGCCCAACGCGAACATGGGCAGCACAAACCACGGCGGGCTGACCACATAACCCTGTGCCCCGTCGAATCCGGAGACCCAGGCAGACACGTTCAAAATCCACTCAAGCCCAAACCCCATGACCGTCAGCGCCACCGCTTCGAGCCCGAAAGGCGCCAGAAGTGCGGCAACAACCGCGGACGGCACAACAATTGTCCCCATAACCGGAACCGAGAGGAGGTTGGCCAGCAAACCGTAGTGAGACATCGTGTTGAAATGCGCAGCGCCAATCGGCGCGGTCGCCAGACCGGCAATTGCCGACGACAATAACAGCCCTGCAACGGGCCTTAACCATTTCGGACCCGGCATCGGACCATAGTCCCGCAACGCGCCGAATACCGCGACAAGGGCCGTCGTTGCCGCAAAGGACATCTGAAATCCCGGGCTCAACAGCGATTCCGGCCGCAAGATCAGCACGATCAGGGCGGCCACGGCTACGGCGCGTAAGGAAATCGCGCGACGGTCGATCAGCACCGCACCCAACATTACGCTGGCCATTACAAACGCCCTCTCCGTGGCGACGTTGCCACCCGACAGCATCAGGTAAAAAATCGCCGCTGCCAACGCGCAGCTTGCCGCAAGCTTTCGCACAGGCACGCGCAGTGCGACGACAGGGATGGCTGATAAGGCCCCTCGGCACACAAGAAACACAAAGCCGGTGAGCAACCCCATATGCAGTCCGGAAATGGCCAGCAGATGCGCCAGATTCGAGGCGCGCAGCGATTTCAGCGTATCATGACCCATGCCGCTGCGATCGCCGGTTGTGACCGCCGCGGCAAATCCGCCGATCTCACCCGGCAGCACGGCACGCACCCGTTCCGAGATCGCCATCCGCATTGCGGTTATCCGGACGCCCTGAAGTTCATCCTCGGGCCGTGCGACCGTCATCACGGGAACGCGGGTATAGCCGACGGCGCCAAGGTGCTGAAACCAGGCGTGACGCCGAAAATCGAACCCGCCGGGCTCGACAGGTCCCTGAGGGGGCGACAGGTGACCGGTGGTCATGATCCTCTGCCCCGGCGACAGGGCAGCCGGCCCGCCATGCAGGGAAAGCCGGACGCGCTGCGGTCTGCGATCCGTGGGCAGATCCCCTATTCGTACCCGGTCCAGCGTGACCCGCAGCGCGTCCGACGCAGACCGGTCCAGGGCCACAACCCGCCCCTCGATCGGGCCGTAGTAGCGCCATGACAGAACCGGCTCTGCAACCGTATGGGCGCGTGCCCCCGCCAGAATTACTCCGGCAGCGATCAGGGCACCCGCCGTTGCCAACGATGCCCAGCCCGAGGATACCGCGCGGCCGACACCGAAAAGCACCCCGGCCAGAAGGGCCAGTGCCACATAGACCTGCCATCCCGGTTCGAACCGAAGACTGAAATACAGGCCGATACCAGCCGCCAGGCACACCGGAGACCATTGGAACAAATACCCGGTCTGGGTCAGCAATGCGGCCTCAACCCGTGCCAGAACCTGCATGGTTGCCCCCGTCCTTCGGGCTCGTTAGACAGGCGCCAAACTATGCCCGACACGGTTACCAAAAGGTTAATCCACATAATGTCCGATCAGGTCGTCACCCGCTTTGCCCCCTCGCCCACCGGTTTCCTGCATATCGGAGGGGCACGCACCGCGCTGTTCAACTGGCTTTACGCCCGCGGCCGCGGTGGCAAGTTCCTGTTGCGGATCGAGGACACGGATCGCGAACGATCCACGCCCGAGGCGACCGCAGCCATCCTGCAAGGCATGGCGTGGCTGGGGCTGGATCACGATGGCGACGTGATCAGTCAGTTTGAAGGGGCGGCCCGGCACGCCGAAGTCGCGCACCAGTTGCTGGCCGGGGGCAAAGCCTACAAGTGCTTTTCAACTCAGGAAGAAATCGCCGCGTTTCGCGAACAAGCCCGGTCCGAGGGCAAATCGACCCTGTTCCGCAGCCCCTGGCGCGATGCGGACCCGGCGACCCATCCCGATGCGCCGTGTGTGATCCGCATCAAGGCACCGCAAGACGGCGCAACCGTGATCCGCGATCAGGTGCAGGGCGATGTGACCATTCGCAACGACCAGTTGGACGATATGGTCCTGCTGCGCTCGGACGGGACGCCGGTCTATATGCTGGCCGTCGTCGTGGATGATCACGATATGGGCGTGACCCATGTCATCCGGGGCGATGACCACCTGAACAACGCCGCCCGTCAGATGATGATCTATGAGGCGATGGGCTGGGAGGTTCCGGTCTGGGCGCACATCCCACTGATCCACGGCCCTGACGGCAAGAAGCTTTCCAAACGCCACGGCGCGTTGGGCGCGCAGGAATATCAGGCCATGGGCTATCCGGCTGCCGGCATGCGCAACTATCTGGCGCGACTGGGTTGGAGCCATGGCGACGATGAGTTCTTTACCGACGAGCAGGCGAAAGACTGGTTCGATCTGAACGGCATCGGCAAAAGCCCGGCCCGGTTTGACCTGAAAAAGCTGGAAAACCTGTGTGGTCAGCATATCGCGATCTCAGAAGATGCTGCGTTGCGGCAGGAAATCGAATCTTATCTGGCCGCAGCGGGGCTTGCACCGCTGACGCAGACACAATCCGGTGATCTGGAACGTGCGATGTATTGCCTCAAGGACCGGGCGCGCACGTTCCCGGAACTTCTTGAAAAGGCGCATTTTGTGCTGACCAACCGCCCCGTCGAACCAGATGAGAAGGCGGCAAAGGCGCTTGATTCGGTATCCGATGGTATACTGGACGAATTGACGCCGCAGCTGCAAAATGCTAGCTGGACGAGAAATGAACTGGAGGAAGCCCTGAATTCGTTCGCAGATGCGAAAGGGCTTAAGTTCGGCAAGTTGGCAGGCCCGCTTCGGGCCGTTCTGGCAGGTCGGGCAGTGACACCTTCGGTTTTTGACATGATGCTTGTGCTGGGGCGTGACGAAACCCTGGCGCGGCTTTCTGATGCAGCGAAGTAAACCCAATCTTCACATTCGGGTAACGCTGCTCCGCTAACACCCGGACTGCGCGCCTGCGCGCAGCCGTTGCCCGCAAGGTCGGACAGCGATCCGACATGCGCATGATTGAGGAAGGGACACTATGACCGACAGCAATAAATCCGCCACTCTGACAGTCCATGGTGAAACATACGAGTTGCCGGTTCATTCGCCGACCGCAGGACCTGACGTTATCGACATCCGCAAGCTCTATGGTCAGGCAGGCGTATTCACCTACGACCCCGGTTTCACCTCCACCGCAAGCTGCGACAGCACCATCACCTATATCGACGGGGAAAAAGGTGAATTGCTGCACCGGGGCTACCCGATCGATCAACTGGCCGAGAAATCGCACTTCCTCGAAGTGTGCTACCTGCTGCTCTACGGAGAGCTTCCGGCAGCAAAGGATCTGGAGAACTTCGAAACCACGATCACCCGCCACACCATGCTGCACGAACAGATGCAGTATTTCTATCGTGGCTTCCGCCGCGACGCGCATCCGATGGCAATTATGGTCGGCGTGGTTGGCGCGATGTCAGCCTTCTATCACGACTCAACCGACATTCATGACCCCCGTCAGCGCGAAGTGGCCTCTCATCGTCTGATCGCCAAGATGCCGACCATCGCGGCCTGGGCCTATAAGTACCACACCGGTCAGCCTTTTGTGTATCCGCGCAACGATCTGGATTACGCGTCGAACTTCCTGCGCATGTGCTTCAGCGTTCCGGCCGAGGAATATGAGGTCAACCCTATCCTCAGCCGCGCGATGGACCGGATCTTTACGCTGCATGCCGATCACGAACAGAATGCCTCGACCTCGACCGTGCGTCTGGCGTCGTCTTCGGGCGCAAACCCGTTCGCCTGCATCGCGGCCGGCATCGCCTGCCTCTGGGGTCCGGCGCATGGTGGTGCCAACCAGGCTTGTCTGGAAATGCTGGAAGAGATCGGCTCGGTCGATCGCATCCCGGAATATATCGCCCGCGCCAAGGACAAGAATGATCCGTTCCGCCTGATGGGCTTTGGTCATCGCGTTTACAAGAACTTCGATCCGCGGGCCAAGGTGATGAAGCAGTCGGCCGACGAGGTGTTGGATCTGCTAGGCATCGAAAACAACCCGAAACTGCAGGTCGCCAAGGAACTGGAGCGCGAGGCGCTGGAAGATCCGTATTTCGCCGAGAAAAAGCTGTTCCCGAACGTGGATTTCTATTCGGGTATCATCCTTGAGGCGATGGGCTTCCCGACCTCGATGTTCACGCCGATCTTTGCGCTGTCACGCACCGTTGGATGGGTCAGCCAGTGGAAAGAGATGATTGCCGATCCTCAGAACAAGATCGGCCGTCCGCGCCAGTTGTATCTGGGCGAAACCACGCGTGATTACGTGGATATCGAAAACCGCTGATCGCGATACTAAAAACATCAAAAGCCCCGAACCTGCGTTCGGGGCTTCCTTCAGAACAGGTTTAGCTGATCCCCCGCCTGTGCCGGTCTTTCGAACAGATCACTGCGCAGTGGCGGGGTTCGCGTCGCAAGGCCAAGCCGTTTCACCGCTAGGCTGAACCGCTTGGCAATGAGCCCGGCATATTCACCCTCGCCCCGCATCCGGTGGCCCCAGCGCGGGTCATAATCCCGTCCCCCGTGCATATCCCTGAGCTTCGACATGATCTTTTCCGCGCGCGCGGGCTCATGCTCCTTCAGCCAACCCTGCCACAGTTCTGAAACCTCGCGCGGCAGACGCAGCATGATCCAGCTTGCGGCATCGGCGCCCGCATCCTTTCCGGCCTCAAGCAGGTTTTCCAACTCGTGATCCGTCAGCCCGGGAACAACGGGCGACGTCATGACCCGCACCGGCACCCCCGCATCAGTGAGCCGCCGAATGATACGCAACCGCCGCCGGGGCGACGGGGCGCGCGGTTCCATCCTGCGCGACAGATCCGCGTCGAGGGTGGTGAGCGAGATCCCGACCCGGACCAGCCCGACCCGCGCCATATCGGTCAGGATATCCAGATCCCGTTCGATCAGCGTGCCCTTGGTGACGATGGCGACCGGGTGTTGAAATTCCTGCAACACCTTCAGGCATGATCTTGTAATCAAGCGGGTTTTCTCGACAGGCTGGTAAGGATCGGTATTCGTACCAAGGGCGATGGGCGCAACCTTGTAACCTTTGGACGAAAGCTCTTTTCTCAGAACTTCCCCCGCGTTCGGGCGGGCGATCAGGCGGGTTTCAAAATCCAGACCCGGAGACAGACCAAGATAGGCGTGGGTCGGGCGGGCAAAACAATAAACGCAACCATGCTCGCATCCGCGATACGGGTTGATCGACCGGTCAAACGGCAGATCGGGAGAGCGGTTGTAGGTGATCAGGCTGCGCGCGATTTCATCGCGAACATCTGTCCGCAGCGGCGGAAGGTCCTCGTCGATGTCCCAACCGTCTTCACAGGGAACCGTATCGAACCTTTCGAACCGGCCTGCGGCGTTCGTGGCCACACCCCGGGCCTTTATGTTGGCTGCACCCATTGCTTTGTTCTCTTTTTGTTCCCATCACATATACTACCGTTGTCGTACCCCGGCAAGAACCCCAACACCCTTCCTGTCGAGCGCAGTAAAATCAGCAACTTGTGATGCCGCCAGCAGCAAGCGCCATTTCCCGGTCATGAATGAAACACAGGATAATGATGCGGAATTTTCGGTCGAGCGAAGGAAAAATCTGTCCTATAGGTCGGTCCCGAAACGACCAAGGTCGCAATCGTCACAGTCAAACTGCGACGTTTTGGCCAAAACGGGAAAAATGCCACCACGGGCCTCGGGTCCGAACAGCTCAGGGAAACGCCCCATGTCTGATGAAGAAGACATTGTCCTGTCCGAACTGAACGACGACGAACTCGTCGAACAGATGTTCGACGATCTTTACGACGGCCTGAAGGAAGAAATCGAAGAAGGTGTGAACATCCTGCTGGAACGCGGATGGACACCATATGACATCCTGACCAAGGCTCTGGTCGGTGGCATGACGATCGTTGGCCACGATTTCCGCGACGGTATTCTTTTCGTGCCCGAGGTTCTGCTGGCCGCCAACGCCATGAAGGGCGGTATGGCGATCCTCAAGCCCCTACTGGCCGAAACCGGCGCACCGCGCGTCGGCAAGATGGTGATCGGCACCGTGAAGGGCGACATCCACGACATCGGCAAGAACCTGGTTTCGATGATGATGGAAGGCGCAGGTTTCGAGGTTGTCGATATCGGCATCAACAACCCGGTCGAAAACTATCTGGAAGCGCTGGAAACCGAAAAGCCCGACATTCTGGGCATGTCGGCCCTGCTGACCACTACAATGCCCTACATGAAAGTCGTGATCGATACGCTGGTTGAACAGGGCATGCGCGAGGAATACATCGTTCTGGTTGGCGGCGCACCTCTGAACGAGGAATTTGGCAAGGCAATCGGCGCAGACGCATATTGCCGTGACGCGGCCGTCGCCGTTGAAACCGCCAAGGATTTCGTGTCGCGCAAGCACAATCAACTGGCCGGCTGACCGGACAAACGGACTTGTTTGAGGGCCGTCCGGTAACCGGGCGGCCTTGTTTGTTTTCAAAGACGTATCGGGTAAACTTCATCTTATCTGTCGCTAATACTCCGAAAGGTGCGGCCATGCAGCAGGACGAACTGCCAGACGACACCAGCCTGACGACAGACGGGTTCGCGCCCGCCACGGCGGGCCGTATTCTGCTGTTGGCCTGCGGCGCGCTGGCCCGTGAAATACTAGACCTGAAACAGCGCAACGGCTGGGATCACATGGCGCTGACCTGCCTGCCTGCCATTCTGCATGTCTACCCGGAGAAAATCACTCAGGCCGTTCGCGACGCCGTCGCTAAGCATCGCGATCAGTATGACCAGATCTTTGTCGTTTATGCGGATTGCGGAACCGGCGGCCTGTTGCAGAAAGCCTGCGAAGAGATGGGCGTCGAAATGATCAAAGGGCCTCATTGCTATTCCTTTTTCGAAGGAAATCAGGCCTTTGCCGAACGCGGCGATGACGAAACTACGGCCTTTTACCTGACGGATTTTCTGGCCCGACAATTCGATGCCTTTGTCTGGAAGCCGCTAGGTCTGGACCGGCACCCTGAATTGCGGGACATGTATTTTGGCAAATATACCAAGCTGATCTATCAGGCGCAGACCGAGGATGCGGAACTGACCGCCCGCGCCCGTGACTGCGCCAAACGCATGGGGCTGGAATTCGAGCACCGCTTTACCGGGTATGGCGACCTTGAAACCACGTTGACGGGATGGGCCAGCCGGCCGCCATCCGGCTCCCGTCGTTAATTCACGCGTTTTCCTGCGCCACGTCCCGGATACGTTCGATCATCGAGCGCAATCCGTTCGAGCGTTGCGCCGACAGGTGGTCATTCAGACCCAGCCGCGCCAGTTCGCCGCCCGCATCCACAATCGGCACGTCGCGTACGGGCAAACCGTTATAGAGCGATCGCAGCACCGCAATCAGCCCGCGCACGATCAGGGCATCGCTGTCACCGTCGAACCGAAAGACACCGTTTTCGATAATCGGATGCAGCCAGACCTGACTGGCGCAGCCATGCACCTTGGTTGCGGGCACTTTCAGCGCCTCATCCAACGGTGCCATTGCCTTGCCCTGCTCGATCACATGGCGATAGCGGTCTTCCCAGTCTTCCAGAAACTCGAAATCTTCGACGATTTCCTCAAAGGCAGGCGTTGCCATTTCGCAGCGGTCCTTTCGTTGCGGTTACAATTGTGACCTATGCTTCCGTTCTGTGCCTGTCCACCCCCCTGCGTGGCTTTTCAAACCCCGCAATTTGCGGTAACCCATTGCTGGAAATACTGCTCTGGACGTTGGGACCATGCAAAAATCGCTTACTCTACTTATGGTCGCCGCCCTGACCTTGTCTGCCTGCAACAGCTGGAGAGATTCGCGGGTCAATCCCTCCAACTGGTTTGGCTCCAGCGCACCCGCACCAGCAGAGGTCTCGGCAGACGATGCTGACGCCCTGGTGCCCAAGCAAAGCGAAGGCGTGGGGCTGTTTTCACGGCCCGAGGCTGAGGACACCAGCGTTCCGATTGCCAGAATTGATGAGCTTCGGATCGAACCGACGCCGACCGGCGCAATCGTCTACGTCGCAGGCACCGCGACCCGGCAAGGGGCCTATAACGCTCAGCTGGTTCGCGTGGAAAACGAAGCAAATGCGGAAAACGGCGTTCTGGAATACACGTTCCGTGTCAACTATCCGACTTATGCGACAAATCAGGGGACCGAGCGTTCGCGCAAAGTTTCGGACGCGGCCAATGTCAGCGTGAAGGAATTGGAAAGCATCCGCCTGGTGCGGGTTGCGGGCCAGCAGAACGCGCTGGAATCCCGGCGCCGTTAAGGCCTAAAGCGCAACCACCTTTACGGTCTGGCCCTTTGCGGCCAGCGCGATCTTGCCCTCGCACAGCTTCAGGGCATCCTCGCCAAAAACCTCGAACCGCCAGCCCGACATGGCCGGCAATTCGCGTTCGCCGGCAGCGATCTGATCAAGTTCAGAGCTTGTGGCGATCAGCTTGGCAGCAACGCCCGAGCTTTCGGTCTTGGATTTAAGCAACACGCGCAACAGGTCAGACAGCGCCGGGTTGACCTTGAGCTTGTCACGGCTGGTGTCGATCCGCGGCAAATTTTCGGCCGGGCAGTTCACACCTTTCTTTACCGCAGAAAGAATCCCATCGGCGATTGCCCCTCTCCGCGCCTCGCGCAGCAACAGGCGGGACCCACCCAGATCAGACGATGATTTCGGTTTGGTCGAGGCCAGCTCGATCAGCGCGTCATCCTTGAACACCCGGCTGCGCGGGACGTTGTTTTCCTGCGCATAGGCTTCGCGAAACTGGGCAAGTTCGCGCACCACGGCCAGAAACTTGGCCGAATTCGTACGCGTTTTCACCCGCTTCCACGCATCCTCGGGGCGAATGTCATAGGTTGCCGGTTCGGTCAGCGTGCGCAGTTCCTCAGCAACCCAGTGGCTGCGTTGGGATTTTTTCAGTTCAGCCGCCAGATACTCATAGATCTGCCGCAGATGGGTGACATCCGCCAATGCATAGATTTTCTGCGCCTCGGACAACGGCCGCCGCGACCAGTCGGTGAACCGAGAGGTCTTGTCGACGCCCTGTTTGCAGATTTTGCGCACCAGAGTCTCATACCCGACCTGTTCGCCAAAGCCGCAGACCATGGCAGCGACCTGCGTGTCGAACAACGGTTTGGGAAAGACCCCGGCTTCCACCCAGAAAATCTCAAGGTCCTGACGCGCGGCGTGGAACACCTTGACCACGCTTTCATTGCCGAAGAGCTCATACAGCGGATCCAGCGACATTCCGTCCGCCAGCGGATCAACCAGTACGGCGCTGTCTTCGTCCGGGGACGGCACCGCAAGCTGCAACAGGCAGAGTTTGGAATAATAGGTCCGCTCGCGCAGAAATTCGGTGTCGACAGTGACATAGTCATAGTCCGCAGCGGCCTTGCAGAAATCGGCCAGCTCTTGCGTCGTTGTCAGGGTTTTCATGCGCGGTGCTGTACTTGCTCTTGTTCTTCTCGTGGCTGCCCGTCAGTTCCTTGCCGTACCGAGCCGTAGTGCAGACCATAGGCCGATTTCCGGGCGCGTGTAAATCACCCTGAGACGTTCACGGCAGCAACACCGGCGTTCTGTCTCCGATGGCGTATCGCTGCAACACTGCGGGGTAAAGCCTGTGCTCCCAGACCAACACGCGGGCGGCCAGGGTTTCGGGCGTGTCCGCGTCCTCGATGTTCAGCCGGGCCTGTCCCAGGATCGGCCCGTCATCCAGCGCCGCCGTCACTTCGTGGACCGAACATCCGTGTTTGGCATCCCCGGCTTCGATCGCGCGCGCATGGGTGTTCAGGCCCTTGTACTTCGGCAGGAGCGAGGGGTGGATATTCAGCATCCGCCCCTGAAAGCGCGACACGAAATCGCCGGTCAGAACCCGCATGAACCCGGCCAGACAAACGATGTCGGGCTGTGCCTGTTCCAGCGGTTTCAGCAATTCAGCTTCAAAAGCCGCCCGGTCGCCCCTGAATGGCCGATGGTCCACCGCCGCCGTCGGAATGCCGCGGTCGGCGGCCTTTTTCAGACCGCCCGCCTGCGGGTCGTTCGACAGAACCAGACAGGCGCGCGCCGGGTGGTCGCCGACCATGCTGTCGACCAGCGACACCATGTTGGAGCCACCCCCGGATATCAGAATGGCGACGCGCTTGTGGCTCACAACAGCTTGCCCGAATAGGCCACGCCCGGCGCATCTGTCACGGTGCCGATCCGCGCGACGGTTTCACCGTCATCGGCCAGCATTGCGGCCAGTTCATCGGCGCGGGCCGCGTCACAGACAACGATCATGCCGATGCCACAGTTGAAGGTTTTCAGCATCTCGGCCTCGGCGATCCCGCCGGTTTCCGCCATCCAGCGGAACACAGGCGGCAGGTCCCAGGCGTTCAGGTCGATTTCAGCGCCCAGTTCGTCGGACAGAACGCGCGGCAGGTTCTCGGTCAGGCCGCCGCCGGTGATATGGGCCAGCGCGTGTACACCCCCTGCCCGGATCGCCTGCAATGCCGGCTTCACATAAAGCCGCGTCGGCGTCAGCAGCGCCTCACCCAGCGAGCCGCCACCAAAGGGCGATGCCGCGTTCCAGCCCAGCCCCGACATTTCAACCAGCTTGCGCACCAGCGAATAGCCGTTGGAATGTACCCCGTTCGAGGCCAGCCCCAACAGCACATCGCCCTGCTGTACCCCGTCAGGCAGGTGCGCCCCGCGCTCCATCGCGCCGACCGAGAACCCGGCCAGATCGAAATCCCCTTCGGGATACATGCCCGGCATCTCGGCCGTCTCACCCCCGATCAGGGCGCATCCCGACTGCACACACCCTTCGGCGATGCCTTCGATGATTCGCGCCGCGGTGTCGGTGTCCAGCTTGCCGGTGGCAAAATAGTCCAGGAAGAACAGAGGCTCGGCCCCCTGACAGATCAGGTCATTGACGCACATCGCCACCAGATCGATGCCCACGCCGTCGACCACGCCGGTGTCGATGGCAATACGCAGCTTGGTACCAACCCCGTCGGTCGCACCAACCAGAATGGGGTCTTGGTAACCGGCGGCCTTCAGGTCGAAAAGAGCGCCAAATCCGCCCAGGCCGCTCATGACGCCGGACCGGTTTGTGCGCTTGGCCGCAGGCTTGATGCGGTCGACCAGAGCGTTCCCTGCGTCAATATCCACGCCTGCATCGGCATAGGTGATTCCGTTCTTGCCCGCTGTCATGGCCAACCCTTCATGAATGCTGTCTCGCGCGGGTTAGTCGATTGTGCCCTGCGTTGCAACGGTCAGGCTTGACGCGGGCGTTCACCGTGATAGGCAAAGCGCTCAGGCGGGCCTGTAGCTCAATTGGTTAGAGCAGAGCGCTCATAACGCTTTGGTTGGGGGTTCGAGTCCCTCCGGGCCTACCATCTATCCGCCGTTACCTGAGCTTTCCTGTGCCTCGCCTGCGCGTCAGGGTAACGCGTCCCGGTCTTGCCAAACCGTTGCAAATGGCCTTCTTCTTGATGTCACAGGCGGCAATCGGGGTCAGGACAAATGGTTGAAAGCGTTCAGGCCGTGACCCGCCTTACCATCATTGTCGCACCCAATTTCAACATGTCCGCAACGATGGGGTTCATTGACCCGTTTCGGGCAGCGAACTATTTGGACGGCAAGTCCTATTTCAAATGGAATTTCGCTTCTGAATCAGGCGGTTTCTGCGTTTCCAGCAATGGGTCGGGCATTGGAACTGAATCCCTGAATGCGCCGGGCGCCGAACGTCCGGACATTGTCATTGTCTCCACAAGCTGGACACCTGAAAGGCACATGACCGAGAAGATCGGCAGCGCCTTGCGGCACTGGGCAAGATCCGGGGCAACGCTGGGTTCACTGGACACCGGGGCATTTGTTCTGGCACAGGCCGGATTGCTGAAAGGCCGGCGCGCAACTGTTCATTACGAACATATCGACGCCTTTCAGGAGCTTTTCCCGGATATCGACGTCGTGGAAAACCTGTATGCGCTGGACGGCAACCGGATTACCTGCTGCGGAGGTGGTGGCGCTGTGGATTTCGCGCTGCAAATTCTGCAGGGCATCCATGGCAGCGCGCTGGCGAATGCAGCCGCGCGGTATATCTTTCACGACCGGCTCAGAGGTCCGGCCGCCATGCAGCAGCCGGAAGGCAGCGAACCCCTTGGAACGGTCGTCCCGGCGACATTGAAGGCCGCGATTCAGGTGATGGAATCGCATCTGGAGGACCCGATGCCGATACCTGATATCTGCAAATTGGCGGGTATTTCGCATCGTCAGCTCGACCGGCTGTTTGCCACCTACATCAAAAAAACGCCGGCGCTTTACTACCGCGATATCCGGCTGGACCGCGCGCGCGGACTGGTGACGCAAACAGAGCTGCCCATTGCTCAGGTCGCGGCGGCGTCCGGGTTTGCCAGCCAGGTCCACTTTAGCCGGTCATACAAGGACAGGTTCGGTCTGCCCCCCAGCCAGGACCGCATCGAGGGACGCGTGCCGTTCGAATATCGCGCTTGGCCGATGCACCGAAAGCCCAAGGTCTGACCCAACCGGATGACGTTAATAGTCAACTCGGCGGCGTAAAAAGTTAAGCGTCGGAGCGCTTTTACGGGGAACATACTAACGACAAGCCAGTCACCCGGTGGCCCTGCCCCGGGCCAGTCAGTTGGAGCCCCCGATGAGCGCGCTGCCGTCCAAAGAACAATTCAACCGCATTTCCGATGGTTTCAGCACCGACCCGTTCAACACGCATTCTCTCAAGGCTGAGGCCTATGTTGATCCGGCGTGGCATCAGGTTGATCTGAACGGCATTCTCGCCCGGACATGGCAATGGGTGTGCCATGTCGAAAAACTGCGAGCGCCCGGGTCCTATGTCACGGTCGAAATCGCCGGACGCCCGATCGCCGTTGTGCGTGACCGCGAAGGCGAATTGCGCGCCTTCTACAATGTCTGCAAACACCGCGCGCATCACTTGCTGTCAGGCGAAGGCGAAACGACCCGCATCATGTGCCCCTACCACGCCTGGGTATACAAACTGGATGGCCAGTTGGTACGCGCGCCCGAAACCGAGAACCTGACCGGCTTCAGCACCAAGGACATCTGCCTGGATCAGGTTCAGGTCGAAGAGTTCGCCGGTTTCGTCTTTGTCAATCTGGACCCCAAAGCCCGCCCGCTCCACGAAGTTTCCGGCAACCTGCAGACCGAGATCCGCCATTGGGCCCCGGATATCGAGCAGCTGACATTCGGGCACCGGCTGACCTATGACATCAGGTCAAACTGGAAGAATGTCGTCGACAATTTCCTGGAATGCTATCACTGCCCGACCGCGCATAAGGACTTCTGCGATCTGGTCGACATGGACACTTACAAGGTGACCACTTACGGCATCTACTCCAGCCATTTGGCCGAGGCGGGAAAGGGCGCGAATACCGCTTATGACGTGTCGAACGCCACAGTGCGCACCCATGCGGTCTGGTGGTTGTGGCCGACCACCTGCCTGATGCGGTATCCGGGACGGTCGTCGATGATCGTTCTCAACATCATCCCGGTGGGTCCGGACCGGACGTTGGAAACCTACGACTTCTTCCTCGAAACCCCAGAGCCGGACGAGATGGAGCTGGAAGCGATCCGCTATCTGGACGAGGTTCTGCAACGCGAAGACATCGCCATTGTCGAAAGCGTGCAGCGCGGCATGAGCACGCCCGCCTTTACCCAGGGCCGGATCGTCCATGACCCGAACGGATCGGGAAAATCGGAACATGCGGTGCATCACTTTCATGGGCTTGTTCTGGACGCCTACGCAAAGGCCGCGCCGTGACACGGCCCAATATCGTCGTGGTCATGGCCGACCAGCTTGCGCCGCATTTCTGCGGCGCCTACGGCCACCCGACGGTGAAGACGCCACATATGGATGCCTTGGCTGTGCGCGGCATGCGTTTTGATGCGGCCTATTGCAACTCGCCCCTTTGCGCGCCGTCGCGATTTGCGTTCATGTCCGGCCAGTTGATCAGCCGCATCGCCGCCTATGACAATGGCAGCGAGTTCCGCGCGTCGGTGCCGACCTTTGCGCATTACCTTCAGGCGCTGGGGTATCGCACCTGCCTGTCGGGCAAGATGCATTTTGTCGGCCCCGATCAGATGCACGGATTTCAGGACCGCGTGACCACAGATATCTACCCCGCCGATTTCGCATGGACCCCGGATTGGGAGGCCCCGAACGAGCGGATCGACAAGTGGTATCACAACATGCAGACGGTCAAGGAAAGCGGCGAGGCCGTCGCGACCTTTCAGACCGATTACGATGACGAGGTCGAATTCGCCGCCCGACGCTGGCTGATTGACCGGGCCCGGGACCGGGCCGCCGGCAATGGCGCGCCATTCTGTCTGGTCGCCAGCTTCATCCATCCGCATGACCCGTATGTAGCCAAGCCGGAGTGGTGGAACCTCTACACGGACGATGACGCCCCCATGCCGGATTTCACCCTGACGCCCGCGGAACAGGACCCGTTCTCGCGCCGGGTGATGGATGGGATTAAGGCGAGCCTCGTGCCCCTGACCCCGGAAGAAATCCGCCGTGCCCGCCGCGCCTATCTGGCCAATGTCAGCTATTTCGACAGCAAACTGGGCGCGATGCTGAAGGCGTTGGAGGACATCGGAGAGCTGGACAACACCATCGTCGTCGTCACTGCCGATCACGGCGACATGCTGGGCGAGCGCGGCTTGTGGTACAAGATGAACTTCTTCGAACACTCGGCCCGCGTGCCTTTGATCATCGCCGGTCCGGGCGTGGTATCCGGTTCCACAGCCAACGCCTGTTCGCTGATCGACCTGCTGCCGACATTTGTTGAACTCGCCGGTGGGTCGGACGCGATGTTCGGCGAACCGGTGGATGGCCGCTCTCTGTTACCGTTGATGCGCGGGGAACAGGACCCGGTGGACGAGGCCATCGGTGAATACTGCGCCGAGATGACTCCCTACCCCGTGTTCATGATCCGGCGCGGGGCATTGAAGTACATACATTGCGACCCGGACCCGCCGCAGCTTTACGACCTGTCCGCCGATCCGCTGGAAACAAAGAATCTCGCCGGTGATCCGGCATATGCGGAACTGGCTGCCGGATTCGCCGCCGAAGTTACGCGCCGCTGGGACAGTGAAAAGCTGCGCGCCGACGTGATCGCGACCCAGAAATCGCGCCGCGCCCTGCTTGCGGCGATGCAGGCTGGTTCGGGCGAGCCCTGGGATTACAACCCGCCCCGCGATGCCGCGCAGGAATATGTGCGCAACACCGTCGATTGGCCGGTTGCCGCGGCGCGCTATCGATATCCGCCGCTGAAGGAGAAGGACGAATGATGCTGAAAGGCAAAACCGCGCTGGTCACCGGTGGCCGTGGCGGGATCGGACGCGCCATTGTTGCGCGTTTCCTGCGTGAAGGCGCGCAAGTCTTTGCGGCCGACCTGTCGCCCGAAGGGTCTCTGGCCTTGCACGACGCGGATGACAGCTATTTCGTGAAACTGGACGTGACGCAGGAGGCCGACGCAATCGCCGCGATGGAACGGATCGGTGCCGAGGCCGGTCAACTGGACATTCTGGTCAACGCCGCCGGGATCGAGATCGAAAAGACCATCGAAGAAACCACGCTTGAGGAATGGAACCTGTCATTTGCTGTCAACGTCACCGGCACATTCCTGACCTCGAAACACGCGCTGCCCCTCATGCGCAAGGCGGCAAGCGCGGGCACTACTGCCTCGATCATCAATTTCGGCAGCTATGACGGGTTTATCGCAGACCCCGGCCTTGCCGCCTATTGCGCCACCAAAGGCGCGGTTCACGCGCTGACACGGGCCATGGCCTGCGATCATGGGCCGGACGGCATCCGGGTCAATGCGATCTGCCCCGGTTATGTCGATACCCCCATGTTGCAGAGCTTTTTCACCGGCGACGGGTCCGGCGGCGGCGGCAAGACGATCGACCAGCTGCAACAGGCGGTGCGCGACGTTCACCCGATGCGCACCTATGGCACGCCGGAGGACATCGCCAATCTGGTCAACTGGCTGGCCTCGGACGAGGCGCGTTACGCCAGCGGGCAGCTTTGGGTTCTGGACGGGGGGCTGAGCGCGCAGGTTCAGCAGATGAAACTATGAGCAAACCGGTCATCATCACCTGCGCACCGACCGGCGGCATCCACACGCCGACCATGTCAGAGCATCTGCCGATCACGCCCAACGAAATCACCGAGGCCAGCATCGGCGCGGTCGAGGCCGGGGCCTCGATCATTCACCTGCACGCCCGCAACCCGGAAAACGGCCGCCCCGATCCGGACCCTGAACTGTTCATGCAATTCCTGCCCCGCATCAAACAGGCAACCGGCGCGGTGATGAATGTCTCAACCGGCGGCGGGCTGGGCATGACGCGCGAGGAACGGTTGCGCGCGGCCCTGCGCGCCAGCCCGGAAATGGCCAGCATGAACATGGGGTCGATGAATTTTGGCATCTTTCCGATGATGCAGAAATATTCGAACTGGAAACATGAGTGGGAGCCCGAGTTCCTGGACATGACCCGCGACTTCATCTTCCGCAACACATTTGCGGATATCGAATACGCGATGAAGGAACTGGGTGAAGGCCACGGCACGAAGTTCGAGTTCGAATGCTACGATCTTGGCCATCTCTACAATCTGGCATGGGTGGTCGATCAGGGCTGGGTCAAGCCGCCCTTCTTCATCCAGATGGTCTTCGGCATTCTGGGGGGCGTCGGTGCTGATCCGGACAACCTGATGCACATGCACTCCATTGCAGAAAAGCTGTTCGGCGGCAGTTATGAATGGTCGGTGCTGGCGGCTGGCCGACATCAGATGGCGTTTACCACACAGGCCGCGATTCTCGGCGGTAATGTCCGCGTGGGCCTGGAGGACAGCCTGTACATCGGGCCGGGCGAAAAGGCGAAATCCAATGCCGATCAGGTGCGGAAAATCCGCGCGATCATCGAAAACCTTGGCCTGACGGTCGCCACGCCCGAAGACGCCCGGCAAAGACTGGGCCTCAAAGGCAACGACCAGACCGCGTTCTGATTGGGGAAAATCATGCAGACAAAGATGCTGATCGACGGAGAACTGGTTGCCGGAAATGGCGAAGCCCTGCCTGTGCTGAACCCCGCGACCGGAGAGACCGTCGCCGGGATTGCCTGTAGCGAGGTGTTCGGCCCGGTCGTGACCCTGTCGCGGTTTTCCGAGGCCGGGGACGTCCTGCGCATTGCCAATGCCGGGCGGTATGGGCTGGCATCGTCGGTTTACGCGCTGGATGCCTATACGTCCGTGCGCCATATGATGGTGGCGCACTGATGCGGCTGGCCGGGAAAAGAGCACTGATCACAGGCGGCCGGCAAGGCATCGGGCGCGCCATAGTCGAGGCGTTCGCGCGGGAAGGAGCAGCCGTGACCACCTGTGGGCGCGGGCCGAGACCGGCCGGGTTGGACGACCTCATCCAATGGTGTCCGCTGGACGTCACGAATGCTGAAGCGGTTGAGGAATTGGCGTTTGTCACGGACGGCACCGATATCCTTGTCAACAACGCCGGCGTTCAGGTCGAAAAGACCGTGGCCGACAGCACCAACGCCGATTGGGAGGCGGTGATTGGCACCAATTGCCGGGGGGTCTTCAATCTGTGCCGCGCCTATATTCCGCGAATGCCCGAGGGTGGCTCGATCATTAACATAGGTTCGATTTCAGGCCGTGTCGCCGATCCTTCGATGGCGCTCTACAACGCATCCAAGGCTTTTGTGCATGGGTTGACCCGGTCGATTGCTGTTGATCATGGCCCCGGGATCAGATGCAACGCGATCTGTCCGGGCTGGATCGAAACGGGGATGCTCGATGCCGGGTTCGATCTGGCGGCGGACCCCGAGGCCGCGCGGCAGGACGCACTGGCGCGCCATCCCGCCCGCAGGTTCGGCAAACCCGAGGACATCGCCAGCATGGCCGTCTGGCTGGCCTCGGACGAAGCCGGCTTTGCCACCGGACAGCTGTTTACCGTGGATGGCGGCATGACGGCGGCCTCCCCCCTCAACCCGGGATTGTTCTGATGGAGTTTCAACACACAGCCTGCCTTGGCGGCGGCGTGATTGGCGCCAGCTGGGCGGCATTGTTTCTGGCCTCCGGCCGTTCGGTGGCGATGTTCGATCCTGCGGCGGACGTCGAACGCAAGGTGCGCGACTATGTCGAGACGGCCTGGCCCGCGATGACGGAACTTGGGCTGACCCGGAACGGGAATCCTGATGACATCACGTTCCACAACAGCCCGGTCAGCGCGGTCGATGGCGCGGAATTCGTGCAGGAAAACGTGCCCGAAAGGCTGGCGATCAAACACGCGACATTTGCCGGGATCGAACCCGCCCTGATGCCGAACGCGATTGTTGCAAGCTCGGCCTCGGGGCTGACCCTCAGCCAGATGCAACCGGGGTGGAAAGACCCGTCGCGCTTTGTTCTGGGCCACCCGTTCAATCCGCCGCATCTGATCCCGCTGGTCGAAGTTCTGGGGAACGAGCACACAGGTGCTGGCGTGGTCGACGCCACGCAACGGTTTTACGAATCCGTCGGCAAGACCACGATCCGCGTCAACAAAGAGGTGCCCGGCCACGTCGCCAACCGTCTTCAGGCCGCAATCTGGCGCGAGGCAATCAATCTTGTCATGTCCGGCGTTGCATCGGTTGAAGACGTGGACAAGGCGGTTTGGGCCGGCCCGGGTCTGCGCTGGGCGGCCATGGGCCCGACCATGTTGTTTAACCTTGGCGCGGGTGAAGGCGGCTTACAGGCGTTTTGCGATCACTTCGCGGATACGTTCAACGGCTGGTGGGACGATCTGGGGCAAGTCTATCTGACCGAGCAGGTCACGCAAACGCTGGTTCAGGGCGTCAATGCCGAAACAGCCGGGAAGTCAACGGCCGAGCTTGCGAAAACGCGGGACGCCCTGATTGTGGCGATGCAGAAATCCATTTCAGAGTTACGCTAGAACACCGGCGGTCTGAGCCCGGCCTGAAACCAGCCGATCAGTGAAACAATCGAGTATACCGGCAACCCGGTCGCCCCTTGAATATCCGCGGCGTAGGGGCACATATTCGTGCATTCCAGCACCAGAGCCCCAAGGTCGGGATGCGCCTTCTGCATCGCAAGCGCCGCTTCGACATTGTCGGCGCGGGCTTTGTCGATGTCCAAGGTAGGCTGGTTATCAAGGATCGCCCGCGTGAATTCCTGCCCGCCTTCGGTTGACCCGATGGGCGTCCCTTCGGGCACCTGAGCACTGCGCAGGTGTTCGGGGGTCAGGGTCGATGCCGATATCGTAAGCACCCCGGCCCGCTTGCCCGCTGGCAACAGCCGGTTGACCATCTCGACCTGCATCAAAGAGGACGTGACGACCGGGACCGGCACGGCCCGGGACAGCTCATCCTGAAACAGTGAAAGAAACCCGCAATTCGTAGTGATCCCGTCGACGCCGTCCTCAACCAGTTCCCGGGCGGCATCGGTAAACGCACCCAGCAACCCCTCGGCCTTGCGGCGCACCACCAGATCGGGCGAGGCGTTCCGCACGATGCGGTAATGCACCGGGAACGGCCACGTCAAAGCATTGCCCATATCGCCGGGGATACGCGGAAAGCGCGCATCTAGCATCAGAATTCCGACCGACGCGCCATAGAGCGATTTACCACCTGTCGCGATCATGACTTACGCCTCTTCGATAATCCGGGCCGCGATATCTTCGGACCCTTCCATATAGATACTAGAAATCCCGTGCCGAACCGCATCCTGCACCTGATCCATTCGCTTGGCGATGTGATTGCCCAGCACTTCGGCAGCTGCGCCAGAGTCGCGGTTCAGCAACGCCTGCATCACCTGCTTGTGTTCCTCTTTGGAACGTTGCACCCGGTCCAGGCTCATTGAGATCCAGCGGATATACCGGATGCGCTCGTTGATCCGGCGCAGGGAGTCGAGCAATTCCGCATTGCCCGAAAGCCGCGCAATACCAAGATGAAACGCCTCATCCCGGCTGACCGCTTCTTCGACCGTCAGGCCCTTGATGTCGATCCCGGTGGTATAAAGTTCGTCGTGCAACTTCTGCAATTCGGCGTCCGTCGCTTTTTCACAAGCAGCGCGCGCGGCGGCGGTCTCGATGATCTGCCGCAACTCAAACAGATCAAACACACCCTTCGCGTCCAGCGGACGACAGAAAAACCCCTGCCCGGGCCGAAAATCGAACATCCGCTCGGCCACCAGCCGGTTCAGAGCTTCGCGCAGCGGCGTGCGGCTGACACCCAACTCTTTCGACAGGGCGACTTCGTTCAGACGATCGCCCGGCCGAAGCCGAAAGGACACAGCCATCGCTTTGACCTGTTCATAGATGTCGTCGACCCGTGGACCTGCCATGAAAACCCCTTTTTCGCACTGCTGCCACAGACCAGACTTGAAATCAATATACAAAACTGTATACAGCTCTGCGCACAGACCTGCAATCAAAGGGACCAGCGATGACGGGAACCAACTATCTGACCGGAGCCGAAGCAATGGTGCGCATGCTCGAAGCGCATGGCGTCAAACATATGTTCGGTCTGTGCGGCGATACCACGCTGCCCTTCTATGACGCACTGGCGCGGATGGATCATGGCATTGAACACATCCTGACCCGTGACGAACGTCATGCCGCCTATATGGCGGACGGCTACGCCCGCGTGACCGGCAAGCCGGGCGTTTGCGAAGGGCCGTCGGGCGGAGGCGCGACCTACATTCTGCCGGGCGTGATCGAGGCCAATGAAAGCTCGGTTCCGATTCTTGCCATCACCTCGGACGTGGCGACCACCAGCCGGGGAAAATACCCGCTGACCGAATTGGATCAGGAAGCGCTGTTCAAGCCGCTGTCCAAGTGGAACACGTCGCTGGACGATGCGACCCGCTTGCCGGCGATGGTCCGCGCCGCGTTTCGGGCGATGACCACCGGAACTCCGGGCGCGACCCATCTGGCCCTGCCCTTCGACACGCAGAAAGGTCAGGTGGACGAGGCTGAAATCTGGGCCGACGCACGCCACCGCAGTTACCCCGCTGAACGGGCCGCCCCGGATCAGGCGGCCATCGACGCGGCCGTCGAAATACTGGCGCGAGCGAAATCGGCCGTGGCAATCTGCGGCGGCGGACCTGTTTTGTCGGGCGCGACCGACGCGCTGCACAAAGTGGCCTCATTGCTAGACATGCCCGTGGCCACAACGGTGTCCGGTCAAGGATCAATCGCGGAAACTGACCCCTTGGCGCTGGGAGTTGTGGGATCGAACGGCGGCATCCCCGCGACGCGTGCCGTCGTGGACGGCGCCGACGTCGTCCTGTTCATCGGATGCCGCGCGGGGTCAGTCACAACCGAACGCTGGCGCAGCCCGGCGCGTGACGTGACAGTCATCCATATCGACAGCGATCCAATGGTGATCGGCGCGAACTATCAGACCGAGGTTGCGATCTGCGCCGATGCACGTCTGGCGCTGGAGGCGCTGGCAGACGGATTGGCAGCACATGCGGGTCTGACAGCTCAGGGCGGCGCAGCCAAAGCCAAAGCGGCGTGGCAGGCCAAAATGGCGGCATTCGCCCCCCTGGCCGCCAACCAGGACACTCCGATCCGGCCCGAGGCGGTGATGGCCGCCCTGATGGATATTCTGGATGAAGACGCCATCGTTGTGGCCGATCCCGGCACCCCCTGCCCGTATTTCAGCGCCCATTACCGCTGGCAAAAGCCGGGGCGGCATTTCATCACGAACCGCGCACACGGCGCGTTGGGCTATTCGTTCGGGGCGGCCATGGGCGCGTATGTCGGACGCCCTGCGGTCAAAACTCTGGCCGTGATGGGGGACGGATCATTCGGCTTTGCCTGCGGTGAATTCGAAACGATGGTGCGGCACAATATGCCAATCACATCCATCGTGTTTTCGAATTCCGTGTTCGGCTGGATCAAGGCCGGGCAGGATGCAGGGTTCGGCCAGCGGTATTACAATGTCGATTTCAACCGCACGGATCACGCCGCCGTTGCATCGGCCTTTGGCGTCAAATCATGGACGGTGAAGGACCCCGACGACCTGCGCCGCGTTCTGAAAGAAGCAGTCGAGCATGACGGCCCCACTCTGGTCGACATCCACTCGCAACCGCTTCACGAGGCCGCGGCGCCTGTTTCCGAATGGGTCGCATAAGACGCGATTGAGGGCGTCAGCTGGGCCAGAAATTCCTGCGCGATGGCGGACAGAGGACGCCCCTTGGCGGTTATAATGGCAAGGTCCAGCATCACCGCAGGTCGGAACGGGCGGGTCTGATAGCCGCTTTCTGCGTCGAATGTCACAGTGAACGGGTCGATCACCGCCACCCCCATGCCTTGCTTGACGAAACTCAGCAGGTTTTCGGACAGGTGCGTGTGAATCTTGGTGCGCCAGGTCCGCCCGGCGGCCTGAAAGATGTCTCGGGTGCGGCGGTGAGTTTGATGTTCAGGGCCCATCACGATGAAGGGTTCGTTTTCCAGCAATTCCGGCGTCAGCACATCATATTGCGCCAGATGGCTGCCCTCGGGAAAGGTGGCCAGCGTTTCGAACTGAAAGACCTGATAGTTGAGCGTGTCGTGAAGAATCGGCATCTCGACAATGCCCACTTCGAACAGGCCCGAGATTACCCATTCCTGAATCTTGGACGAATATTGCGACTGAAAACTGACCGACAGGTTCGGACGACTTTCGGCGAACCGCGCGATTTCCTTTGGCATGAAGCCAAAGGACAGCAGATGTGGCGCGGCGACCTGTAGCTGACCGGGGTGCTTGTTCTGCAAATCCGTCACCGCCTGCGCCACATGATCCAGACCACGCACGACCGTATCGACCTCGCGGAACAGCAGCTCGGCCTCGGGCGTTGGCAGCAGGCGGCCCTTGTTACGCTCAAACAGCGGCAGCCGCGCCTCGCGCTCAAGCTGCGCCAGAAGGTTGCTGATTCCGGGCTGCGAGATACCCAGAACCGAGGCCGCCCCGGTCACCGTGCCCGTTTCCATGATTGCGTGAAATGCCTGCAATTGACGAAACCGAAGGGACATTGCGCCAACCTCATCATTTTTTCTGATACTCTTGCCATAACATAGTATTTGAAATGATACACTCACCACGGCACGGTTCCTCCTGACGACCGGAGGACCAATGAGCGATCTGAACCAGACCATCACCGGGTTTGATGTTTGGCATCTTGAACTGCCCGTCACGTCGCGACGCGATCACGGGATCGGAACGGTCGACGGCGCGTGCGAGGTGGTGATCCTGCGCCTGACGTCCGAGGATGGCACCGAGGGGTATGGCGAAGCCTCACCCTGGGCTGTCTTCACCGGAACCCCCGAGGCAACTTATGCGGCGCTGAACCGATATTTGCGCCCTCTGGTCGTCGGGTCCCGCGTGGCGGACCGGGCAGCGATCATGGCGCGGGCTGCCTATGCGGTCGCCCATTGCACCGAGGCCAAGGCCGCGCTGGAGTCCGCCTTGCTGGACCTTGCCGGACGCATCACCGGCCTACCTGTCTGGGCGATGCTGGGCGGAAAGTGTCGCGATACGATCCCGCTGAGCTGTTCCATCGCCAACCCGGACTTTCAGCAGGATGTCGCGCTGTTGGAGCGGCTCAGGGAAGATGGGGTTCGGATCGTCAAACTGAAGACGGGATTCAGGGACCACGCGTTTGACATCATGCGTCTGGAGCATCTGGCTCGGAACTGCCCCGAATTGTCGGTGCGCGTGGACTATAATCAGGGGCTGTCCGTCGAGGAGGCACCCGAACGGGTGCGGGATGTGGCGCAGTTCAACCCGGATTTCATCGAACAGCCCGTGCGGGCGCACCACTTTGGGATGATGGCCCGGTTGCGGAACCAGATTGGCGTCCCGCTGCTGGCCGATGAAAGCGTATTCGGCCCCGAGGACATGGAGCGCGCGGCCCGCGAGGGTATCTGCGACGGGGTTTCGGTCAAAATCATGAAATCCGGCGGTCTCAGCCGCGGCCAGTCGGTGGCGCGTATTGCTGCGGCGCACGGGCTCAGTGCCTATGGCGGAGATATGTTTGAGGCTGGTCTGGCGCATTTGGCCGGCACGCATATGATTGCCGCGACGCCTGAAATCACGCTGGGCTGCGAGTTCTATCAGGCGTCCTATTTCCTCAGGCAGGACATATTGGAAGAGCCGTTTTCTGTGCAAAACGGAAAAGTCGTCGTACCGGATACGCCCGGGCTGGGCGGCAAACCGGATCGGGACAAGCTGAACCATTTCGCGGTGGCAAGGGCGGTGGCGGCATGAGCGGGAAAAAGACCATTGCCATCATCGGTGCCGGTATCGTGGGCGTGTCCGCTGCGATTTGGCTCCAGCGCGACGGGCATGACGTGATCCTGATCGACAAGACCGGCCCCGGCGAAGGCACGTCGCACGGCAATGGCGGGGTTCTGGCGTCCTGTTCGATTGTCCCGGTCACGGTTCCGGGATTGCTGGGCAAGGCACCCGGAATGCTTTTTGATCCGGCACAGCCCCTGTTCCTGAAATGGGGGTACGTGCCCAGACTGCTGCCCTGGCTGCTGCGTTATCTGAAACACGCCAATGCCGCCGATGTCGAACGGATCGCCGCCGCGCTGTCCCCTATTGTCGGAGACAGCCTGAACGATCACAAGGCTCTGGCCGAAGGTACAGGGGCCGAGAAATGGATCGTGCCTTCGGATTATCTTTTTCTGTATGAAAATCGCCAGCATTTCGACGGCGACGCCTTTGGCTGGAGCATCCGCCGCAGGAACGGATTTATGTGGGAGGAACTGGAGGGCCAGGCCTTTCACGACTATGACCCGATCTTCAGCCGCGACATCGGATTTGCCGCCAGGCTGTCGGATCACGGGCACATCACCGATCCCGGCCTTTACGTCAAAGACCTGGCTGCATTTGTTGCCGCGAACGGTGGCAGGGTCATCCGCGCAACCGTTGACGATGTGGTACGCGACAACGGCCGGGTCACTGGTGTTCGGGTCGGGGGCGAGACCATCCCCTGCGACACCGCGATTGTCACCGCGGGCGTCTGGTCCGGCGCGTTGGCCGAGAAACTGGGTGTTACGGTTCCTCTTGAAAGCGAACGCGGTTATCATCTTGAATTGGTGGAACCTTCTGCGATGCCCAGAAGCCCGGTTATGGTAGCGTCAGGCAAGTTTGTCGCCACCCCGATGAAGGGACGGATACGGCTGGCCGGGATCGTCGAATTCGGCGGTCTGGATGCGCCGCCCTCGCGGGCACCGTTCGAATTGATGCGCAAGAATGCCCGGGCGGCGTTTCCGGGCGTGACATGGAAGGACGAAGTGGAATGGATGGGGCACCGGCCCGCCCCGGCAGACTCGATCCCGATTATCGGAGAAGTTCCGGGGATTGACGGCGCCTATTTGGGGTTCGGGCACCATCACATCGGCCTGACAGGCGGGCCGAAAACAGGACGCCTTTTGGCGCAGATGATCGCGGGCAGAACCCCAAACGCGGATGTGAGCGTGTACGCCCCGTCGCGATACATAAACTAAGAAAAGCCGGTGAAGAACACCGCCCAACCTAATGACAACTGGGAGAATAAAATGAAAAAACTGACAAGCCTTCTGGCGGCAACCGCTCTGACCGCAGCCGCAGCCCTGCCCGCCGTTGCGGAAAAATGGGACATGCCGATGGCCTATTCGGCGTCGAACTTCCACTCGGCAACGGGTGCTGAATTCGCCAAATGCGTAACCACCGGCACAAGCGGTGAGATTGAGATCGTGACCCACCCGTCCGGTTCGCTGTTCAAGGGCGCCGACATCAAACGCGCGATTCAGACTGGTCAGGCACCGATTGGCGAGCGCCTGTTGTCCGGCCACCAGAACGAAAACGCGCTGTTCGGGTTCGACTCGATCCCCTTCCTTGCCACCTCGTTCGACGACAGCGCCAAGCTGTGGGACGCTGCAAAACCAGCGATTGAAAACCTGCTGGCGGAACAGAACCTGACGCTGCTTTACGCGGTGCCATGGCCGCCTCAGGGGCTGTATTTCAAGAACGAAGTGAACTCAGTCGCCGATATGAAGGGCATCAAGTTCCGCTCGTACAACAACGCCACATCGCGTCTGGCCGAATTGACCGGAATGCTACCGGTGACCATCGAAGCGGCTGAGATCAGTCAGGCTTTTGCCACCGGCGTTGCGGATTCGATGGTGTCTTCGGGGTCGACCGGATATGACCGCAAGGTCTGGGAAAGTCTGAACTACTTCTACGAAGTGGATGCCTGGCTGCCGCGTAACTACGTGATGGTGAACTCGGACATCTGGTCGGGTGTGTCGGACGCCAACAAGAACGTCATCAAGGCCTGCGCCGAACTGGCCGAATACGCGGGCAACTGGCGCGCCAAGGAATATACCGGGTTCACCCTGCAAGGTCTGCGCGATGGCGGCATGACCGTTGGCCCGGCGTCGGATCAGATGACAGGCGAACTGAAAGAGATCGGCGTCACCATGACCAATGAATGGCTGGAGGCTGCCGGAGACGAAGGCAAAGCCATCGTCGACGCCTTCAACTCGGCGCAATAATCTTCCTGAAGCGGGCGGCGGCAGATCCCGTCGCCCGTTGTCCATCCAGACATAACAAAGCGGGGACGGTATGGCAGTCTTGAGAGGGCTTCGGTCCGTACTGGATTTCATCTATCTGGCAGCTGGCGTGCTGGCGGCATTGAGCCTGATCGCCATTCTGGCGCTAATCGTGGTGCAGATGCTGGCCCGCTGGACCGGCGAGGTCTTTCCGGGCGCGCCGGATTATGCCGGATACGCGATGGCCGCCGCCTCGTTCCTGGCCTTTGCCAACGCGCTGAACCGCGGCAGCCATATCCGCGTCTCGATCCTGTTGAACGCGGTGCCGGACAGATTTCGGCGGGTGCTGGAAATCTGGTGCTTCACCATCGGCACTGCCGTAATGTGGTATTTCTGCTGGTACGCCTATCGCTTCGTCTACTGGAGCTGGAAATTCAACGACATCAGTCAGGGGCAGGACAGAACGCCCCTATGGATACCGCAATCGGCCATGCTGTTCGGCGCGGTCATTCTGGCCATCGCCCTGACCGATCACCTGATCCACGTGCTGTTCCGGGGCGACCACCGCATCACCCGCGATCTTGCCGATCAAAGCCACGGAGAGTGAGAGCATGGAAAACGCATCAATTATCATCCTCTTTCTCTTTGTCCTGTTCACTCTGCTGGGCACCGGCGTGTGGGTCGGGCTTGCCCTGATGGGCGTCGCCTGGGTCGGGATGGAGCTGTTCACCACCCGCCCTGTCGGTGATGTCATGATCACGACGATCTGGTCGGCTTCGTCCTCATGGACGCTGACGGCGCTGCCGATGTTCATCTGGATGGGCGAGATCCTGTACCGAACGCGATTATCCGAAGATATGTTCAAGGGCCTGTCCCCGTGGATGGCCCCCCTGCCCGGCGGATTGGTGCACACCAATATCGTGGGCTGCACGGTCTTTGCCGCTGTGTCGGGGTCCTCGGCCGCCACGCTGACCACGGTCGGCAAGATGTCGATCCCTGAGTTGCGCAAGCGCAACTATCCCGAACGTATGATCATCGGCACCCTGACCGGCGCGGCAACATTGGGCCTGATGATCCCGCCGTCGCTGACGCTGATCGTCTATGGCGTCACAATCAATGAATCGATCACCAAGCTGTTCTTCGCAGGCATTCTGCCAGGGCTGGTTCTGGCTTGCATGTTCATGGGATATGTCGCGATCTATTCGAAGGTTGGTAAAGACTGGAACCCAAATGAGGAAGGCAAGTTGACCTTCTCAGAGAAGGTTAGGAATTCACGCTTTCTGCTGCCGGTGATCCTGCTGATCACAGTCGTTATCGGTTCGATGTATCTGGGCTATGCCACCGCCACCGAAGCCGCGGCGTTCGGTGTGATCGGCGGGCTGCTACTGGCGGCGAGCCAGGGTTCGCTCAGCTGGAAGACCTTCACCGATAGCCTGATGGGGGCCACCCGGACCAGCGCCATGATTGCGTTGATCCTTGCGGGTGCGGCGTTCCTGTCCCTGTCGATGGGCTTTACCGGACTGCCGCGCGGTCTGGCCGATCTGATCGCAGGATGGGACCTGACCCGGTTCGAGCTGCTGATGGTGCTGCTGGTCTTTTACATCATCCTTGGGTGCTTTCTTGACGGCATTTCCTCGGTCGTGCTGACAATGGCAGTGGTTGAACCGATGATCCGTCAGGCTGGCATCGACTTGATCTGGTTCGGCATTTTCATCGTCGTCGTGGTCGAAATGGCCCAGATCACACCACCGATCGGCTTCAATCTGTTCGTCATGCAAGGCATGACCAATCACGAGATGAGCTATATCGCCCGCGCCGCGATCCCGATGTTCCTGATCATGGTGGTGATGGTGTTCGTGCTGATCTGGTTCCCGGAACTGGCCACATGGCTGCCGGAAAACCTGCGGCAGAGCCCGACCGGGTAGCGCGTCCTTGAACCCTTTGCACGCAGCCGCCCGCCACGGCCCCTATGTGCTGTTGGCGGGTTTGATCGCGGGGTTGCTGCTGCCGGGGCTGGCACAGCCGATGCGGCCATTGTTGCCGCCCATGGTGGTGCTTTTGCTGTTCGTCACCGTCCTGCGCATGGAACCGGACAGCATTCTGGGTTCTTTGGCCGACCTGCGCCGCGTTCTCCTCGCGGTGGTCGGGCTGCAACTTGCCATGCCGCTGGCCCTTCTGGCGGTCGGTGCTGCAGGTGGGTGGTCCGGCAGCCCGGTTCTGTTCGCGCTGCTGATCATGACGGCAGCACCGTCAATTGCCGGCAGCCCGAACTTGTGCCGGATGATGGGGCATTCCCCGGAGTTTGCGTTGCGCTTGCTGGTTGTCGGCACCGCATTGTTGCCGCTGACGATGGCACCCGTCTTCTGGTTTGCGCCCGAGTTTGGTGGGTTCGGTGCCGTATTGTGGGCCGCGGCAAAGCTTCTGGCCACGATCCTCTTGTCAACGCTCACGGCGATCGCCTTGCGTATGACGTTTCTGCGCCGTCCGTCGCCGAGCTCAGAGCAGAGCCTTGAAGGCATCGCAAATGTCACGCTGGCGATCTTTGTCATCGGCCTGATGCCATCGGTCAGCGAGGCGATTCTGACCGAAACCATGCGCGCAATTTTCTGGATTGCCTTCGCCTGCGCCGCCAATTTCGGCACACAGATCGCCTTTTTCTATCTGACCCGGTCGCGACTGTCCCCGGCAAGGACAACCGCCGTATCTCTGATCGCTGCAAACCGGAACATCGCCCTGTTCTTTGTCGCCCTGTCACCAGAGGTCACGGCGCCGATCATGGTGTTCATCGGCGCATATCAGATACCGATGTACCTGACTCCACTGGTGATGCGTCGCATGTACCAGGGACCCGTTACCGACCGATGATGATGTCTGCGCACAGCCCGCCCAGCCGTTCGCTTTTGCCCAGCCGCAGCACGCCGCCATGCGCGCGGGCAATGTCGGCAACGATGGCCAGACCCAGCCCGACGCTGCTGCCCCGATTCTGGTTGCGTGCCGGATCGAGGCGCGAGAATGGCTTGACGGCCTCGGTGCGTTGCTCGGGCGGAATGCCCGGCCCGTCATCTTCGACCCGGATGCGCAGGGATTTGGGAGAAACCGACAGGCTGACCTCGGCGCAATTGCCGTATCGGACGGCGTTGCCGATCAGGTTTTCAACGGCACGGCGAATGGCCGTGGGGCGCAGGGTAACAGCACCCGCACCTTCGACCGAAACCAGATTTGCGTCATGACCGGCCCGGCGCGCATCCTTGACGATCTGGCGCAACAGCGTTTCGGGATCGACGGTTTCCGGCGATCCTTCCGCCGCCCCGCGCGAGAAATCGAGGAAGGCATCCAGCAGCAACTGCATCTCATCAACGTCCTGCTGAAGCGGCGCGGCCTCATCCTCGGGCAGCATCGACAGGCCCAGTTTCAGGCGGGTCAGTGGGGTGCGCAGATCATGGCTGACACCGGACAACATCATCGTGCGCTGTTCCATCTGCCGCTCGATCCGGGCGCGCATATCCAGAAACGCGCTGCCGGCGGCACGGACTTCGATGGCGCCACCGGGCGAATACGGCACCACTCTGCCACGCCCGAACGCCTGCGCGGCATCGGCCAGACGCGTAATCGGACGCAACTGGTTTCGCATATACAGAAACGAAATCGAGGTCATGATGACGGCGAAAAACACCATCGTAACGATCAACTGATGCGGCGCGGCAGGCGACAACCTGCGGCGATCAAAGGTCAGTTGCAGCATCCCCAGATGTGTACGGAGGTACAGCCGCGCCTCCTGACCGCTGGGCAAGGCGACCGTGACCAGTTCCGGCAGCAGCGCATGCAGATCGGTTTCAACCTGCGGCGCGATGAAATCATACCATCGGCGGGGGCCGATGACCGGTTTCTCGTTGATGCCCAGAAACCGCGCCCGCATATCCAAAGCCAGCAAATCCGGGCGCACGGCTGCCAGCGCCTGTTGCTGGGTCTCGGCGTCCTGCATGACGTCAGTCACCAATGTCACCTCGCGCGATGCCGCGCGTGTCATCTGCGCGGTCACGTCCTCAAGGTGTTTTTGCAGGAACGCGACGCCCACCACCAACAGCAGGACAATCACCGGCAGAACCAGGATCAGCGCAGCACGGGCATAGAGGCTGCGCGGCATATAGGGTTTGAGCCATCGCGCGGACATGCGCTAAACCTAACGGGCTGTTACGACAAGAGAAAGAGTGCAGAATGCAGGCCCCCGATGATTTCAACCCGCCCGCCGGCCCGGCCGTTGAGTTGCAACCGGACCTACGGCGCATCCTGGCACCGAATCCGTCACCGATGACATACCGGGGCACCAACACCTATCTGCTTGGATGCCGCGACCTGGCCGTGATCGACCCCGGCCCGCTCAGCGACGCACATCTGGATGCCATACTGGCCGCTGTACAGCCCGACCAGCGTATCAGCCATATCGTCGTCACCCACAGCCATCTTGATCATTCCCCGCTTGCAGCACCGCTGGCCGAACGAACGGGCGCTCCGGTCCTCGCCTTTGGCGGGCCTGAGGCCGGGCGCAGCGCGGTCATGTCGGAACTGGCCCGGGACGGGCTTGCCGGGGGCGGCGAAGGGATCGACACGGCCTTCCAGCCCGATGTCGAAGTTGCAGACGGCGACATTATCTCGGGCGACGGGTGGCAGCTTGAGGTGATCCACACGCCCGGCCATTTGGGCAACCACATCGCGCTGGCCTGGGGCGACACCTGCTTCACGGCCGATCACGTCATGGGCTGGGCCAGTTCGCTGGTATCACCTCCGGACGGCGATCTGACAGATTTCATGAGCGCCTGCCACCGCCTGCGGGCGCGTGACTGGTCAGTGTTTCATGCCGGACACGGGGCCCCGATCACAAACCCTGCCGGCCGGCTGGACTGGCTGATCAATCACCGCATGGAACGTGAGGCCCAGATTCTGGCCGCCCTGGAGATCAATCCCGGCACGGCCCGGGACCTGGCCGCACGGATTTACACGGACACACCCGCCGCGCTTCTTCCAGCGGCAGAGCGCAACGTATTCGCCCATCTGGTTGATCTGGCTGGAAAATCAAAGGTCGAACCCGACGGAAAACTGTCCGTCAACGCCCGGTTCGTCCGGTCTTTTTAGAGCCGCAGAACTTTTTTGCAAATTCCTGTCGTTCCCCTCTGGACGGCGAAAATGCGGGTTGCTATACGCCCCTCAGTTCCGGCGTAGCTCAGCGGTAGAGCAGTTGACTGTTAATCAATTGGTCGTAGGTTCGATCCCTACCGCCGGAGCCAAATTTCCCCAATAATTCAACACCTTGCAGAGCGTTCACTCGTCTTTGAGACGACCGGATCGCGCCATTTGGCAACCTAGTTTGAGAAAATGGTTTGCGCCAAGATTTGCGAAGGAAACCAGGCTTGCTTGCTCATCCCGCCATCAAGGGTCTGTTTTTCAGACATTTTTCAGGAATGACCGCCCTAACACCATTTGATTCGAGCTCTACCGGTTGCGTCGGACGCAAAGCTGAAGCTCGCTGCCCCTTTTCGTGGGCCTGGGCTCGTTGAGAATCGGCCTTGTTCTTTGGCCGGAATGACGGATCGCCGTGTGGGTGGCCACCACACTTCCCCTTGCTCAATTGCCCTACCTGACGCAAACTTGCATGTGGAAGAGGGATGTCTGTTTCACTGCCTGGTTGGTTGGAAAACGGACCAGCGCGGCAACATTCGTTGGAAGGAGTGTGTCATGCCATCCAAGACCGCAGGTTCCACACCACCGGACAATCTGACGCCGCAGAATCAGGCCATGCCCAAGGTGAACAAGGTGACTGCGGCTGATATCACCGCGTCGCTGAAGGCCGGGTTTTCCGACTTTCTGGCGCGCCCCCTTATGAGCGGTTTTTTCGGCCTGTTTTATGCAGTTTTCGGAATCCTGCTTGTCTGGAGCCTGGTCTGGCTCGGTAAGATCTGGATGATCATTCCTGCCATTGTTGGCTTTCCGCTGGTCGCGCCTTTCGCTGCCGCCGGGTTATATGAGATGTCGCGCCGGTTGCAGAAAGGCGAGAGCTTCGGCTGGTCTGAAATCCTCACCGTCATGGCCAATCAGCGCAAACGCGAGTTGGGCTGGATGGCCTTTGTTACGCTGTTCATTTTCTGGGTGTGGATTTACCAAATTCGGCTTTGGCTGGCGATCATCCTGCAGAACGCGTCCTTCTCGGATTTTGAAGGGTTTCTAAACATCGTGTTCTTCACTCCTCAGGGCTGGACCTTCCTTGCAGTTGGCACCTGCGTCGGCGCGTTTCTGTCGGCTGTTCTGTTCGCTGTGACCGTCGTTGCCATGCCCATGCTGCTGGACCGGGAAACCAATTTCGTTTCCGCAATGTTGACGTCCATTCGCGTCGTCACGGAAAACCCGGTGGTCATGCTCAGCTGGGCCGCGATCATCTCGGTCACGATGCTGTTGTCGATGGTCCCGGCGTTTCTGGGCCTGATCTTTACATTGCCGATCCTTGGCCACGCCACCTGGCACCTCTATCAGCGCGCCGTATCACCAGCCGAGGGATGATCTATCCGGCGCGCGCCGTCAGTCCTGAGGACGGACGGAGTAGCCGGGCCGTCAAGGCGCCGGCTAGGCAATAATTGACGGGTGTTTTGCTAAGTCCTCTTTGGGTTCAACGATACCTCCACCTGCACCAATCAAAGAAGTTGGCTTCGAGCAGCTACAGGTTTTGAAGGGGCTTGTGCCCGCCTCCCCAAAAATCGTCTTTTTCGTCTGGACGTCCGCATTGCCTGTTGATACACGCGGCTCAGTTCCGGCGTAGCTCAGCGGTAGAGCAGTTGACTGTTAATCAATTGGTCGTAGGTTCGATCCCTACCGCCGGAGCCAATTTTACCTTCAGTTCGTCAACCTGTTAAAGCGCCTTCAAAATCCGCCCGCAGGTTGCGTTTCAGGACTTTTCCGGTGGCGTTCAGCGGCAGGGCGTCGACGAAAACCACCTTGTCCGGCACCTGCCAATTGGCGATCTTGCCGTCGAAGAACGCCAGCAGCTCTTCCTCGGTCGGATTTTCTCCCTCAGCCTTGACCGCAACCAGTATTGGCCGTTCGTCCCATTTGGGATGCGGTACGCCGACAACAGCGGCCGTCGCCAGTTTGGGGTGCGCGACGGCGATGTTTTCCAGTTCCACCGAGCTGATCCATTCCCCGCCGGACTTGATGATGTCTTTTGAGCGGTCGCGAATGGTCATGTACCCATCCGCGTCCAGAGTGGCGACATCCCCGGTTGCGAACCAGCCATCCTGCAACAGGCCTTGATCCTGCATCTGGAAATAGCTGTCCAGAACCCAGTAGCCGCGCACCATCAGGTCGCCCTGCGTTTCACCGTCATGGGGCAGATCGCTACCGGCATCGTCGACGATCTTCAACTGTACGCCGTAACAGGGGCGGCCCTGGCTTTCCCGCAGCCTGTGCTGCTCGTCCTTGGGCAGGGTCAGGTGTTTGGCCAGCGGGTGATTGGCCGTACCCAGGGGGCTCATTTCGCTCATGCCCCAGGCGTGGACGGTATCGACGCCATAGGTCTCACGGAACGTCTCGATCATCGACGGGGGACAGGCTGCCCCGCCGATTACAGTACGCTCAAGGCTTGCCAGCTTGCTGCCGGATTGCGCGGCGTAGGCCAGCAACCCCTGCCAGATCGTGGGAACCCCCATCGCCAGTGTCACCCCATAGGTGTCGATCAGATTTACCAGCGCCTCGCCGTGCAGGTCCGGCCCCGGCAACACCATGCGCGATCCGGACATGGCGCAGGAATAAGGCGAACCCCACGCATTCACATGGAACATCGGAACCACCGGCAGCACCACGTCCATGGCGGAAAACCCGATCACATCGCGGGTATTCGACGCGAAGCTGTGCAGGACGGTCGAGCGATGGGAATAGAGCACGCCCTTGGGATTGCCGGTTGTGCCCGAAGTGTAGCACAGGCTTGAGGCCGTGTTTTCATCAAAGCCAGGCCATTGGAATCCGGGGGCTCCGGTCTCGATCAATTCGTCGTAGAACTGGACACCGGGTATCTGGGAAATGGCGTCCTCGTTCCGGGCGCCCATCAGGACGAAATGCTGAACTTCGGTCAGGTGTTCCTTCAGCGCAGCCACCAAGGGGATGAAGGTGGCGTCAAAGAACAGAACCCGGTCCTGCGCGTGGTTGATGATATAGGTCAGCTGTTCGGGAAACAGACGCGGATTGACCGTATGACACACGAAACCTGCCCCCGAGGCGGCATAGTAGATCTCAAGGTGTCGGCGGTTGTTCCAGGCCAGCGTCCCGATCCGGGCTTGTGGTTCCAGCCCCAGCCGGGACAACGCGGAAGCCAGTTTCCGGGCGCTTTCCGCAATCCGCGCCCAGTTGGTTTCCGTCACCGAGCCATCGGTTTCGACCGAAATGATCTCGGTCTGGCCATGATATTGATCGGCGTGTTCAATCAGCGACGAGATCAGCAAAGGCTGCGCCATCATCTGTCCCAGCATGGACATCCTCCCTATGGCGGCGCGGCTTCAGCTTGGCCACACCTGTTCTTTGCACGAAATCCCGAAGGCACCGGCCCGGTTCAGGTTTCGTGGCGTTTCCTCATATGGAACCCTGCCAATCATTTAATTGTCTGACAATAAGAGAATGCGGCCTGCCGCGGCGGCAGGCCCGTTTTTGCGCGGTACCTAGCCCCGGTGGCGCATCGCGTAGGCGACCAGCGCGGCGGTTGACCCGTCCTTGCCGTCAGCACTGACCTCTCCGTCCACGATGGGTCCCAGCGAGGTCGCAAGCTCTTTGCCCAGTTCAACACCCCACTGGTCGAACGAGTTGATCCCCAGGAGCACCCCTTCGACAAAGACCCGGTGTTCATACAGGGCAACGATCTGGCCCAGCACAAACGGTGTCAGCTTTGGATAGATCAGGGTCGAGGACGGCCGATTGCCCGGAAATACACGGTGACGCGCCTGTCGCTCCAGTTCGTCGCCCTGAAGGCCCTTGTCGGCCATGCGCCGCCGCGCTTCGTCCAGCGAACGCCCCCGCATCAATGCCTCGGATTGAGCCAGACAATTGGCCAGCAACAACCGCTGGTGGTGCGTAAGCTCGGGTTCGTGCCCCTCGGCGGCAACCATGAATTCGCAGGGGATTACGTCAGTGCCCTGGTGGATCAACTGATAAAAGGCGTGCTGCCCATTGGTGCCGGGCTCGCCCCACACAACCGGGCCAGAGGGGACGCTCAGCGAACTGCCGTCCATGGCGACGGATTTACCGTTCGATTCCATCTCAAGCTGCTGGAAATAGGCCGGCAGGCGCAGCAACCGTTGATCGTATGGCAGAACCGCGCGGCTGGCATGGCCCAGAACCTGACGATGCCAGACACCGACCAGAGCCAGCATAACCGGCATATTCTCGGCCCAGTCGGCGGCCTGGAAATGCACGTCCATCGCCTGACCACCCCGCAGGAACGCGTCAAACGCGTTCGAGCCGACCGCGATCATGACCGGCAGACCCACCGGCCCCCAAACCGAATAACGCCCGCCGACCCAATCGGCGAACCCGAAAACACGGTTTTCAGGGATACCGAAGGCCTGCGTTTTGTCCAGCGCGCTGGACACAGCAGCGAATTGCTTTGTCGGATCCCCACCGCCATCCGTCATCCATGCCCGCGCCGTACGGGCGTTGGTCATGGTTTCGATGGTCGTAAAGGTCTTGGACGCAACGATGATCAGCGTCCGCATCGGATCAAGCTGGCGCAGCGTGTCCGCGATATGCGCCCCGTCCACGTTGGACACATAGTGCAGCCTGGGCCCGTCGTGATACGGGGCCAGCGCATGCGTGGCCATCACCGGGCCCAGATCGGACCCGCCGATGCCGATATTCACCACGTCGGTGAAACTGCCCCCTGCCCCGGTCACCGCGCCGCCGCGCACCTCTTCGGCGAAGACCCGCATCCGTTGCAGCGTGTCGAGGACGTCGGGCATGACGTCCAGACCATCAACCTCGACAGGACCTCCGTCCAGATTGCGCAGTGCGGTGTGCAATACCGCGCGGTCTTCTGTTTCGTTGATCCTTGCGCCCGAAAACATCGCCTCGCGGCGCTCGGCCAGACCGGCCTGATCGCACAGGTCGATCAGGGCGTTCCTGACATCGGTGTCGATCTGCGTTTTCGAGTAATCAAACAACAGGTCGCCGGTCGATGCCGAAAACCCCGCTGCCCGGTCTGCGTCGGATTCGAACAATTCCAGGATGGTCCTGTCGTCGCGGTCTGTGGCCAGCGCCTTGAGTTTATCCAGTTGCATCTTCGTTACTCCGCCCAGTGGACTGTCATGCCGCTCAGCACTGCTGCGATCGGGGCATCTTCCGGCGGCAGTGACATTGCGCGTTCAAGGGCGTCGCGCTTGGCGCCGCCATAGATGATCAGGTGTTTCGACAACGCGCCATCCAGCACGGGCGCGGTCAGGGTGATACGTGGTTCGGGTTGAACATCCGTGCGCGCCACTGCCAATGGGCGCGCGTGGCTGTCCAGAGCATCCTCAAGCCCGTCCATGCCGGGAAACAGAGAGGCCGTATGCATGTCTTCGCCCATGCCCAGCACAAGAACCGACAAGGGCCGGATCGGAGCGATCAGGCTTTCGATCTCGGGCAGAACTTCTTCGGGTTCCTTGCCGGGCACGTACAGCGGAATGTACTGCGCCACCGAGGCGCGATTGGTCAGCAGGCGCGCGCGGATCAGACGCTCGTTCGAACGCTCATGATCTCCAGGCACGCATCTCTCGTCTGTGGGCAGAACCCGCACCCGATCCCATTCCAGATCCGCCGCGCACAGCCCGTCGAAAACCAGACCCGGCGTCGTGCCGCCCGGCACCGCAAACGAGACCACGTCATGGTGCAGCAGCGCCGACTCAAGCTCTCCGGCCAGCGCGTTCGCGACGTCGATGGCCAGCATGTCCCGGTCGGCATATTCCTGAATATTCATGGGTTTATTCCTTGCCAGCGGCGACCGTCCCGTTTCATCAGCAGCTCGGCGTCGCCCGGTCCTGTGCTGCCGCTTTCATAAGGTTTGGGCACGTCGCCGCGCGCCTGCCAGCCTGCGATGATCGGATCGGTCCAGGCCCATGCGGCCTCGACCTCATCCCCCCGCATGAACAGGGTCTGATTGCCCCTTATAACATCCATCACCAACCTCTCATAAGCGCCCGGCGGGTCCTGATTTTCCGGCCCCAGCGCTTCGGCAAAGCTCATGTCCAGCGGCACGTCGACCAGACGCATGCCGCCCGGGCCCGGCTCTTTGATGGTCACTTTCAGGGTAATGCCTTCGTTCGGTTGCAGACGGATGGACAACGCATTGGCGTGTCGCCCCGCGTCGGCGCCAAAGATCGAATGCGGCGCGTCTTTGAACAGCACGTTGATCACGGAGGACCGGGCCACCAACCGCTTGCCGGTGCGCAAATAGAACGGCGTGCCCGCCCACCGCCAGTTGCTGACATGCGCCCGCAGGGCGACATAGCTTTCTGTCGTCGATCGCGGCTTGCCCACAACCTGCCGATAACCCGGCCCGCTGGACCCGCCTTCGAACTGACCGCGCACGATGTGGTGCGGTTCGACCGGATCCAGCGCACGAATGACTTTGAGCTTTTCGTCACGGACCGCGTCGGGGTCGAACTTGGCCGGAGGCTCCATCGCGATCAGACACAGCAGCTGCATCAGGTGGTTCTGCATCATGTCACGCATCGCACCGGCGTGATCATAATATTCTTCGCGCCCGTCGATGCCTACGGATTCAGCAACCGTGATCTGGATATGGTCGACATATTGGCTGTTCCACAGCGGTTCAAACAGCATGTTCCCAAACCGGACCGCCATCAGGTTCTGAACCGTTTCCTTGCCCAGATAGTGGTCGATCCGGTAAATTTGACCTTCTGAAAAATGCGCCGCCAGAGTGCCGTTCAGTGCCCGTGCGCTGTCGAGGTCATGCCCAAAGGGCTTTTCGACCACAACCCTGGTTTGTGTCGTCGCCAGACCGTGGGACTTGATTTGTTCAGCCAGCGCCCCGAACAGTTGCGGGCCCACGGAAAAATAGAAGGCCCGGACGCGCCCGGCATTCAGCTTTCCGGCAAGCTGGTCCAAGCCGGCACCCGACAAGGCGTCCAGTGGAACGTAGTCAACCCGTTGCAGAAACGCGCCAAGCGCATCGGCGTCCTGACTGGCGGCGGGCATGTGGCTGCGCATGGATTCGGCGACCATGTCGCGAAAGTCGTCCCGGCTGTATTCAGCCCTCGCCGCACCGATGATCTGGGCGTCCTCGGGCCATTGACCTGCACAAAAACGTCGGAACAGCGTCGGAAGAATCTTGCGCTGCGCAAGATCGCCGGTACCGCCGAAAATGACCAGATCGAACGGATCAACAGGGATTACACGAGAAACCATGCATTTTCCTTACCTTGCCCCCGGGGTCATGTCCAATGTTAGCGCAATCAATCAAGCGGATTTCCCCTCATCAAAACTCTGTCAGTTCCCGGGCTGTGCCCTTAACTATCCCGCGGTGAAGGGCTAAGTCGGTGTGTAGACTTCAAAGAACCGGATACGGGAATGAAAGACAACGCCCCTCAAAGCGCCAATATTGGCAAGTTTCAGAACAAATTGGTGACAGCAGACGGGCAAACGCGGGCCTCCGTGTCGCTCAGCAGCCCGCAGACGCTTTGGTTCAATACCGGAACCCTGTGCAATATCGAATGCGTCAATTGCTATATCGCCAGCAGCCCGACCAACGATGCGCTTGTCTATATAACGGCAGACGAGGTGCGGGATTATCTGGATCAGATTGAGGAACGCAACTGGCCCGTGCGCGAGATTGGGTTCACCGGGGGCGAACCCTTTATGAACCCCGAGATGATCGACATGACACGCGCAGCGCTGGAGCGCGGGTATGAGGTTCTGATCCTGACCAACGCGATGCAGCCGATGATGCGCCGCGGGATGCGCGAGGGCCTGCTTGGCCTGTTACGCGACTTTGGTCACAGGCTGACATTGCGGGTTTCTGTGGATCACTTTCGCCCGAACCTGCATGATGAAGAACGCGGCAAGGGCAGCTTTGACAAGACGATCGCCGGGATGGAATGGCTGCGCGACAACGGGTTCAAAATGGCCGTGGCCGGGCGCACCCTCTGGGGTGACAGCGAAGCCGAGAGCCGCGCCGGATATGCCGCCTTTTATGCCCGGCATGGCTTTGACATCGACGCGCAGAATCCGGGTGAGACGGTATTGTTCCCCGAGATGGACGAAACTGTCGAGGTTCCGGAAATCACCACCGCATGCTGGGGCATCCTGAACAAATCCCCCGACGCGGTGATGTGCGCCAGCGCCCGCATGGTCGTCAAACGCAAAGGCGCGAAACGCCCTGCCGTTCTGGCCTGCACCCTGCTGCCTTATGAGCCGGAGTTTGAGATGGGCCATTCACTGGCCGAGGCCGAAGCGGACGTGCATCTGAACCATCCGCACTGCGCCAAGTTCTGCGTTCTGGGCGGGGCCAGTTGTTCGGGCTGATCAGTTCAACTCGGGCGATTTCCAGAATTTCGTACCGGACGCCCCGGCCGCAACCCGCCAGCCTTTCTTGCTGAGTGCAAAAAAGGACCGGCCGTCGGTGAAGTGAACGGTGTCGCCGGTGCTGTCGTCACCATACATGGCCCCGGTTTCCGCCGTTGCATCATAACCGTGGTCTATGAACGCCTGCAGGTCGGCGGGCGTTTCGAACAGGATCACGAATTTAGTCTCGAACCCGCCAATGCCGACGGCCGCACCGACACCACCCGATCCCATGTTCATATAGGTATGCTGGCCGGTGTCTTTCGAAACTGCCACGCCGCGCCCATAGCCCGCCGAAACCGGAAACACCGTCACCTTGCGCGAGTCGAATACCGCGTAACCCGCGCTTGTTTCATAAAGCGCCTGTGCATCGGGGTTTTCGGCAAAAAGCTGTGCCAGAACGTCGTCAGCCATGACGTCCAGCTTGGCGCGTGTTTCCTCGGGCGTGGCTTCGTTGGTCACCAGATCGGTCGTGGATGCGATGGTGTCATCAACCGCGCTTGCGCCTTTCTGGACGGTATCGCCCACGGTCTCGGCCCCGCGCCCGATGGCATCGGCGGTGTTTTCCGCACCCTTCTTGATTTTGTCCAGAACGCCTTCGGCGAAAACAGGTCCGCTCAGGACTAAAGCGGTGGTTAAGATCAGGATTTTGTGCATCGCGCGATTCCGTGTGTGACCGAAGGCTTGGCGCCACACTACATCACGCGGCCCGAAAAATAACGCACGTCAAACGATTGAAGTCCGGATTTTCAGTTTACCCGGAACTCACCCACAACATTGCGCCATTCGCCGGGTGCAATCATCTTGCGGTGTGTAAACCGAACCGAATGTAGCGGCCCTTCAATCTCGCGCTGCCAGAAGTCGATGAAATCAAACAGTTTTGGATGATCCGGTGCCAGATCGTAATCCTGCCAAATGAATGTGTTGAGTACGTGAATATAGTCGGGCATGTGATAGAAGAATTCCGCCGTCGTCAGCCCATACCCCTTGAGCATTAATTCCGTTTCGCTTTGCTCCATGCAGACCTCCAATTTCTTGCAAGGTCTCTTCAGCATAGCACGAAAACCACCTAACCCTTAGTTAACAATATGTTACTCTGATGTTACCGGGGTTTTTCGCAGGTGAAATGGTTGCTTGCTTGCACCTTATGTGCCGGGTCTGATAAGGTGCATCCACAAGATATAGACCCAGAACAATACACGGGCAGTTTACGTGAGCGATACGCCAGAAATCCCCGAAAACATGGACGAAACCCCGCCCGAGCGCCCCGTTTATGACGGTCCGACGGTGTCCATCGAATCCGAGATGCGCACCTCCTATCTGGACTATGCGATGTCGGTCATCGTCAGCCGCGCGATCCCCGATCTGCGCGACGGGCTGAAACCGGTGCACCGGCGCATCCTGTATGCCATGCACGAAACCGGAAATACCCATGACAAGTCGTACCGCAAATCGGCCCGTCCGGTCGGCGATGTGATGGGTAAATACCACCCGCATGGCGACAGCGCGATCTATGATGCGCTGGTGCGGATGGCGCAGGATTTTTCGATGTCGCTGCCGCTGCTGGATGGTCAGGGCAACTTTGGTTCGATGGACGGCGATAACCCGGCGGCCATGCGTTACACCGAAGTTCGGATGGACAAGCCCGCCGCGTCCCTTTTGGCTGATATCGAAAAAGAGACGGTCGATTTTCAGGACAATTATGACGGCAAGGACAAAGAACCAACCGTCCTGCCCGCCCGTTTCCCGAACATGCTGGTCAATGGTGCCGGCGGTATCGCTGTCGGCATGGCGACCAACATCCCGCCGCACAATCTGGGCGAAGTGGTCGATGCCACGCTGGCGCTGATCGACGATCCGGATCTGACGTCCGAGCAGCTGATCGAATACGTTCCCGGCCCCGATTTCCCGACCGGAGGTGTGATGCTGGGCCGGTCCGGTGCGCGCAAGGCGTATCTGGAGGGCCGCGGCAGTGTCATCATCCGTGCCAAGACACGGGTCGAGGAACTGCGCAAAGACCGCTACGCCATCGTCGTGGACGAAATCCCCTATCAGGTGAACAAGGCCGCGATGATCGAAAAGATCGCCGAAGCGGTGCGCGAGAAACGTATTGAGGGCGTGGCCCATGTACAGGACGAATCCGACCGCAACGGTGTACGCGTTGTCGTCGAACTGAAACGTGACGCAACGCCCGAAGTGGTGCTGAACCAGCTTTATCGTTTCTCGCCGATGCAGACCTCGTTCGGTTGCAACATGCTGGCGCTGAACGGTGGCCGGCCCGAGCAACTGACCCTGCGCCGCTTCCTGACCTCATTCATCGACTTCCGCGAAGATGTCGTTGCACGTCGCACCGCCTATGATCTGCGCAAGGCACGCGAACGCAGCCATATCCTCTGTGGTCTGGCCGTTGCGGTCTCGAATGTCGACGAAGTGGTCGCGACGATCCGGTCGTCAGCAGATGCCGCAGAGGCGCGCGAAAAGCTGATGACCCGCCGCTGGCCTGCGGCCGAGATCGAAGGCTATCTGCGCCTTATCGACGATCCTCTGTCCAAGATGAACGACGACGGCACCTATAACCTGACCGAAGTTCAGGCCCGCGCAATCCTCGAACTGCGTCTGCAACGTCTGACCCAACTAGGCGTCAAGGAAGTCACGGACGAGTTGGAAAGCCTGGCCGCCAAGATCAAGGAATATCTGGATATTCTGTCCTCGCGCGAGCGCATCATGTCGATCATCGCCGAGGAGTTGCGCGACGTCCGCGAACAATTCGCCGTGGACCGCCGCACCGAGATTGTCGACTGGTCCGGCGACATGGAAGACGAGGACCTGATCGAGCGTGAAGACATGGTCGTGACCGTCACCTCTGGCGGTTACATCAAGCGCACGCCACTGGCCGATTTCCGGGCGCAGAAGCGCGGCGGCAAGGGTCTGTCTGGGATGCAGACCAAGGAAGAGGATGTTGTCACCAACCTCTTCGTGGCGAATACCCACACGCAGCTCTTGTTCTTCACCACCGAAGGCATGGTCTACAAGCTCAAGACATGGCGCCTGCCCCAATCCAGCCGCACCGGCAAGGGCAAGGCCATTGTGAACATCCTGCCGATCCCGACTGGTGTTTCGATCGCCGCGATCATGCCTGTGGATGTGCCGGATGAAGAATGGGAGAACCTGCAGATCGTCTTTGCCACCAGCGCCGGCGATGTGCGCCGCAACCGTCTGTCGGACTTCACCAATGTCCGCCGCAACGGCAAGATCGCGATGAAGCTGCCCGAGGATGTGGAACTGGTAAACGCGCGCATCTGCTCCGAGGATGAAGACGTGATGTTGGTCACCAATTCGGGCCGGGCGATCCGCTTCCGCACCACGGATGTCCGCGTCTTCAACTCGCGCGAATCCACCGGCGTTCGGGGGATCAGGCTCACCAATGGTGACCGCGTGGTGTCGATGTCTGTGATCCGCCATTTCGAAGCCGGACCGGACGAACGCGCGGCCTATCTGAAAATGCGCCGCCTGATGGCCGGTGTCACGGATGAGGCCGAAGGGGACGAGGAGGAAGGCAATGCCGACAGCGTGTTGCCGCAGGAGCGCTACGCCGAAATGTCCGCTGCCGAGAACCTGATCCTGACCATCACGAAGGGCGGTGCCGGTAAGCTCAGCTCCAGCCACGACTACCCTGTGCGCGGGCGCGGCGGTATGGGCGTCGCGGCCATGGATAAGGCAATGCGCGGCGGTGAACTTGTGGCCTCGTTCCCGGTTGAGATCGACGACCAGATCATGCTGGCCACCTCCAAGGGCCAGTCGATCCGGGTGCCGGTCGACGGTATCTCATTCCGCTCACGCAGCGCGGGTGGCGTGCGCGTCTTCAACACCGGCAAGGGGGAAGAGGTTGTTAGCGTTGCCTGGATCGCGGATCAGGGCGACGAAGAAGCCGAAGAATAACAAAGCACTACAGAAGTGTAACAAAGCGCCCGTTCTGCGGGCGTTTTGCCGTTCCGGATCACGTTCCCGCCACCTCTCCGGCAGACAGGCTTGCCCGAAACCCGCCACGTGCCTAACTTTTTTTCATGTGGTCATTTGCCCATATCCGCCCTGCCTATAGCCGTTCAGAACGTATAAGTGACGGCATCGTTCACGTGCTCGGCGTGTCTTCGGCGGCGATTGCTGTTCCCATGCTGATCATCATGACAGTCTTTTACCGCTCTGACCCCGCAGCGGTATTGGGCGCGACGATCTATGGCGTGACGTTGGTTCTGATGCTGACCTTCTCGGCGCTGTACAACATGATTGAGCATGACGAATGGGGCGAATTTCTGCGTCGCCTCGATCATTCGGGCATCTACATAAAAATCGCCGGAACCTACACGCCCTTCGTGCTCCTCTCGGCCTCACAGTCGCTGGGTTTGTTGCTGGGCTTGTGGTTTTCTGCAACGTTGGGCTCGGTCCTGAAGATGATCGACCCGAACCGGTTCCGCTGGTTCGGACTGGCGCTTTACCTGCTGATGGGTTGGGCAGCTGTGTGGGCTGGTCAGTCCATGTTGGCCGAACTCTCGCCTGTCACATTGACGCTGATGTTCGCCGGGGGCCTCATCTACACCGCAGGCGTGATCTTCTACCTGTTAGAGTGGCTACCCTATCACAATACAATCTGGCATGTGTTCGTTCTGGCCGGAAGCGGCCTGTTCTTTGCCGCCGTCGCCCTGCGTATCGAGATGTTGCCGTCAAGCCCCGCCTGAGGCCAAGGCTGTGCCCGACGAATGAGGTTCAAAGCCCGTACAGCGCCCCGAACTTGTCCTCCAGATACGCCAACAGGGGTTCCGGCCCCGGCTCCATTCCGCTGGCGCGCGTGATGGTTTCGCGCGGCATGAAAAGGCCACCGTACTGCTGCACGGTCTCGCGCAGCCAACCCGTTGCACCCGAAGTGTCCCCATTGGCCAATTGCCCTTCCAGCCCCGGTACGGCGGCCCGCAGTGCCTGATAGAGACACCCTGCATAGACGTTGCCCAATGAATAGGTCGGGAAATAGCCGAACAGGCCAACCGACCAGTGCACATCCTGAAGGCACCCGTTCGACGGTTTATCGACCGCATAGCCGAAATCAGCCTCAAAGCGGTCGTTCCACGCGGCCTCAAGATCACTGACCTGAAGATCGCCGGACATCAGGGCACGTTCCAGATCAAAACGCAGCATGATGTGCAGGTTGTATTGCACCTCGTCCGCCTCAGTCCGGATATAGCCGTTATGGACGGCGTTGACGGTGGCGTAAAAAGTATCCGCATCTGCGACGCCGAAATCGCCGAACACATCCGTCATCTGATCATACAGCCAGCCGGTAAAGGCACGGGAGCGGCCAATCTGATTTTCGTAGATCCGGCTTTGGCTTTCATGCACGCCCATCGACACGCCGCTGCCCAGCGGTGTCAGGGTGTAAGACGGGTCGATCCCCTGTTCATAGGCCGCGTGTCCGACCTCGTGAATGGTCGAGTAGAAGCAGTTGAACGGGTCCGTCTCGCTGGTGCGGGTGGTGATCCGCACGTCCAGCCCGCTGCCCGAGCTGAACGGGTGTACCGCCTTGTCCACGCGCCCCGTATTCAGGTCATAGCCAAAGGTGGTGGCCAGCTTCTGCGACAGGCGCATCTGCGCCAGCTCGTCAAATGTACCCGTCAGTGCTTTGGGCGCGGCCCGATCAAGAACAGCGGCCCGCAAGGCCACCAGGCGCGGGCGCATCTGGTCGAATATCGCGGCGATCTGGCTGCCGGTGGTATAGGGCTCATAATCTTCGACCATGGCGTCATAGACGTCGCCGCCCTGCGCCAGCGCCGCGCCTTCTTCCCGTTTCAGGGCTACGACCTCTTGCAGAACGGGCAGAAAGGCGGCCACGTCCTCGTCCGCGCGGGCCTGCGCCCAGGTGCCCTGCGCGGCGGAAGTTACGCGCGCAATGGCCTTGGCCAGATCGGCCGGTACTTTGACAGTCCGCTCATAGGAACGGCGGATTTCACGGATCTGAGCCCGCGCCACCTCGTCCTGCGGGTCTGCTTTTTCCAGCCACTCAGCCACACGCGGATCGGATCGGCGGGCGTGAAGAACCGCCTCGATCGCGGCCATTTCCTCGGCCCGCTGCGGGGCGGCTCCGCGCGGCATCACCGTTTCCTGGTCCCAGCCCAGCCGCCCGGCTATCTGTCCCAGCGCCGAGGTTTCGCGTTGGAACGCCATCAGGTCGTCGAAAGCTGTCATCGGGGTCAGGCTCCGCGGATCGAAGTTGCGATTGGGTATGCGGTCAGGAACCGAGCGCGCAGGATCAGCGTCCAGACGACGACGGCCATGAACTGGTGCAGAATGGCGATCTGCCAGGGGGCAGCGTAGACCACGGTGACGATACCGATGACCACCTGCAACGACAGCGCCGCAAAGGCCGCGTTGAAGGCAAAGCGCGTCTGCGGATGGGCGCTGGTGCCGCCGCGACGCCAGACGACGACACCAAAAGCAAACAGCAGGTAGCCCGCGCAGCGATGGATGAACTGCACCAATCCCGGGCTCTCAAAGAAATTGCGCCACATCGGCTCCAGCATGGTGGCATCGGGCGGCAGAATCTGCCCGCCGATCAGGGGCCAGTCGGTATAGGACCGCCCGGCATCTATCCCCGCCACCAGCGCGCCGATCAGAATCTGAAGAAAGGCGAATTGCATCAACCCGGTCGACAGCGAGAACAACCTGACCTCTTTTGCGCGCCGCGCCTGCATCAGGTCACGCTCTTCCCGGCCCAGTTCAAAGATATACCACGCCAGGAAACCGAGGATCACGAAGGCCAGCCCTAGATGCACGGCCAGACGGTAACTGGCCACGGCCGTCATCCCCTCGCCCTGCGTCACGCCCGACGCGACCATCCACCAGCCGACGGCACCCTGTACGCCGCCCAGAACACCGGGGATCAGCAGCTTGCCGGCCCAGCCCGTCGGGATTTTGCGTGCCACAAGGAACCCGAAGAACCCGATCGCCCAGACCAGACCGATCACCCGGCCCAGTTGGCGGTGGCCCCATTCCCACCAGTAGATAAATTGGAAATCACTCAACTCCATCCATTGGTTCTGAATGCGCCACTGGTCAATCTCTTTGTACTTGTCGAACTCGGCCTGCCAATCGGCTTCGGTCATCGGCGGGATGGCCCCGGTGATCGGACGCCATTCGGTGATCGACAGGCCGCTGTCGGTCAGGCGGGTCAGCCCGCCCACGGCGATCATCACCACGACCAGCGCAAACAGGATCATCAACCAGACACGGATCGCGCCACGCGCGCCGCCCCGGCCCCGGTCGATCATGCCCGGCTGCACCGCCTTTTGTTTTTCGGTGTCCGAGACTTCTTCGAAGATGCTGCGCTTGCCGCTCATGCTGTCCTCATGTCCTGAATTTCGTCGCAAGCTAGGGCCAAGGGGGGCTGAGGTCCAGCCTCAGCCCTTGTCCTTCCAGCGGACCATCTGCCGCATGATCCCGTGCAGCATCTGCACATCCGCCCGCGTCATCCGCATCCGCGACCACAGGTTGCGAAGATTGGTCTTCATTCCTTCGGCCTTTTCGGGCGGGTAGAAGAACCCGGCCTCGTCCAACCGGTCCTCGTAATGTTCGACCAGCTTTTCAACCTCGATCCCCGTCGCCCAGTCGCCCTTGCCCAGATCGGTGGCCTCGTGCACCACATCGCCGGTCTGGCGCATCCACTCATAGGCGGTCAGCAACACACATTGGCCGAGGTTCAGCGAAGCATATTCAGGATTCACCGGCACCGAGATGATGGCATTGGCCTTGGCGATGTCCTCATTCTCAAGCCCTGCCCGTTCGGGGCCGAAGAGGACCGAGACCTTCTCGCCAGCCGCTACCTTTTCGGACGCAATCTGCATGGCCCGTTCCGGGCTGTAGACCGGTTTGGTCAGCCCGCGCTGCCGCGCCGTGGTGGCAAAGACAAAGGTGCTGTCCGCCAGTGCTCCGGCCAGATCATCGAACAGCTGCGCCTCATCCAGCAGCCGCCCGGCCCCGCTGGACATCGCCACGGCCCTGGGGTTCGGCCAGCCATCACGCGGCGCCACGATCCGCATCCGGTCCAGCCCGAAATTCCACATCGCCCGCGCGGCGGCACCGATGTTTTCGCCCATCTGCGGGCGCACGAGCACGAAGGAAGGCTGGGATTTGTCGCTGGGCATGGCTGTCTCCGAAAACTGCGCCTGCTCTAATCGGCACGCATGCGCAGGGCAAGGCGTAGCCGCCGCAATTCCGCCGCGACGGGCCATAAAAGTTTGCTTCCCCGCCGCAATCCGCTAAACCGCGCAAAAGACTGAAAGCGAAGGACGCGCCAATGGACACCCCCGAGCAGCCACAGATTTACCTGATCACCCCGCCGACGATCTCGCTGAGCACTTTTCCCGAACAGTTGGGCCGCGTTCTCGACGGGGCGGACATTGCCTGTATCCGGCTGGCGCTGGCGGGCAGTGACGAGGACACCATCGCCCGCGCCGCCGACGCCTGCCGCGAGGTGGCCCATACGCGCGATGTGGCGCTGGTGATCTCGAACCATGTTCTGCTGGCGCAACGTCTGGGGTTGGACGGGGTGCATCTGGACGATGCGGCACGCTCGGTCCGTGCGGCGCGCAAGGAACTGGGGGCCGACGCCATCGTCGGCAGTTTTTGCGGCGTCTCCAGCCATGACGGTATGACTGCTGGTGAGGCGGGCGCAGATTACGTTGCCTTCGGCCCGGTCGGCGCGTCCGATCTGGGCGACGGTAGCACAGCCGAACGCGACCTGTTCCAATGGTGGTCCGAAATGATCGAGGTTCCGGTCGTGGCCGAAGGCGGGCTGACCCCGGACCTGATCCGCGATCTTGCGCCTTGCACCGACTTTTTCGGCATCGGGGACGAGATCTGGGCGCAGGATGATCCGCTGGCCGCGCTGACGGCGCTGACCGCCGCCATGCGCTGACCCGTCCGCGCGATACCCCTTGCGCCTGCGCCGGGGCTGCGGCATGACGACGACATGACTCAGAACAGCGAAATCCTGTGTATCGGCTCGGTCCTCTGGGACGTGATCGGGCGATCTGCCAGTGCCATGCGGCAGGGATCGGACGTGCCGGGGCGGATCACCCGCCTGCCCGGCGGTGTGGCCATGAACATTGCCATGACGCTGGTGCGGTTCGGCATGACCCCCACCCTGCTGACGGCCATCGGCCGCGACCCCGAGGGCGACGAACTGGTCAACGCCTGCGCCCGGCTTGGGATGGTGACGGATCATATTTACCGTTCGCAGGATCTGCCGACCGACCGCTATATGGCTGTCGAGGGGGCCAACGGCCTGATCGCAGCCATCGCCGACGCGCATTCGCTTGAGGCCGCCGGCGCCAAGATACTGCGCCCACTGATGCAGGGACCGCTTGGGTATGACAATGCGCCGTTCGAGGGGCCGATTGCGCTGGACGGCAACCTGACGCTGACGCTGCTGGAAGAAATCGCCCAAAGCCCCGCCTTTGCTCGCGCCGATCTGCGCGTCGCCCCGGCCTCGCCGGGTAAGGCTGAACGACTGCTGCCGTTCCTGAAACACGCCCGCGCGACGCTTTATGTGAACCTCGAAGAGGCAGGTATCCTGTGCCAGCGAGAGTTCAGGGACTCGGAAAGCGCGGCCAGGGGCCTGCTGGATCGCGGCGCGCTGCGGGTTCTGGTCACCGATGGCGGCAACTCTGCCACCGTCGGTAACGCAGACGAAATCCTGACACAGAAACCCCCATCCGTTCTGGTCACCCGCGTGACCGGCGCGGGAGATACCTTCATGGCCGCCCACATTGCCTCAGAGGCAGGTGGCGCGCCCAGCGACGAGGCACTGACCCGCGCCCTGCACGCTGCTGCAACTTATGTTTCCGGAGAAACCCCACTGTGATCGACATCCAATACTCTGCCGAAGTTCGCGCCGCCAAAGAGGCCGGCAAACCCATCGTTGCGCTGGAAAGCACCATCATCACCCACGGGATGCCCTACCCGCAGAACATTGAAGTTGCTGCGCAGGTCGAACAGGACATCCGCGACGCCGGGGCCGTTCCTGCAACCATGGCCGTGATCAAGGGCAAGCTGCATGTGGGTCTGGAATCGGATGAGCTGCAGTCGCTGGGACAGGCGCAGGGCGTCGCCAAAATATCCCGCGCGGATATGGCGGTCTGCATGGCGTCAGGCGGAACCGGCGCGACAACGGTAGCCGCGACCATGATCGCCGCCCGCTATGCCGGGATCGAAGTCTTTGCCACCGGCGGTATCGGCGGCGTGCATCAGGGGGCTGAAACCTCGTTCGACATTTCCGCGGACCTGCACGAACTGGCCCAGACTCCCGTGACGGTCGTGGCCGCCGGAGCCAAGGCCATCCTAGACCTCGCCAAAACGCTTGAGGTTCTGGAAACATTGGGTGTTCCGGTCATCGCGTATGGTCAGGACGAGTTTCCGGCATTCTGGTCCGCGAAATCGCCCTTTGCCGCCCCGCTGCGGATGGACAGTGCCGAAGACATTGCCCGGGCCCACGCCACCCGCCGCGCGCTTGGTCTGCCCGGCGGTCAACTGGTCGCCAATCCGATCCCGGCGGCAGATCAGATCCCGGCTGAGGAACTGGCCACAATCATCGCCTCGGCTCAATCCGACGCGGATGCGCACCGCATCACCGGCAAGGGCGTCACCCCTTACCTGCTGCAACGGATTTACGAACAGACCGAGGGCCGCTCGCTGATCGCCAATATCGCACTGGTGCGCAACAACGCCCGGTTGGCGGCAGGCATTGCGCGCGCCCTGTCCCAGGGAACCGAATGACATAAAGCTATTGTACCAAAGCCCCGGACTGCTTAACTAAATCCGCAAACCACTCAGGACCGCAATGAACACGCCGTTTGACGAAGAACCCCATCGCCGCCCGGGCCTTTTGTCTCGGCTGCGCGCGTCGTTCCTGACGGGCATCGTTGTCATTGCGCCTGTTTGGTTGACGATCTGGCTGATCTGGTCGGTCGTGGGCTGGATCGACAGCGCGGTTCTGCCGCTGATCCCACAACGCTTTCAACCGCAGGAATATGTCGGGATAAACCTACGCGGTGTCGGGGTAGTCATTTTCCTGACCTTCACCGTCATCGTGGGCTGGATCGCAAAGGGCATTCTGGGGCGGTCGCTGATCCATTTCGCCGAAAGCCTGGTCAACCGGATGCCGGTGGTCCGGTCGGTTTATTCGGGAATCAAGCAAATCTCGGAAACGGTGTTTGCCCAGACCGAACGCTCATTCGAAAAAGCCTGTCTGATCCAGTATCCACGTCGCGGCATCTGGGCGATTGGCTTTGTCTCCACCACCGCCAAGGGCGAAGTCAGCGAACGCGCCGAAACGACCGGCGGATTGCTCAGCGTCTTTGTGCCCACGACACCAAACCCGACCTCGGGGTTCCTGCTGTTCTTCCCGGCCGAAGATGTGATCCTGCTGGACATGTCGATCGAAGACGCCGCCAAACTGGTCATTTCCGCGGGTCTTGTTTACCCCAACGACAAGGACCCGACCCAGCCGCCCGAATGATTAGCTGAACATCTCGGGCAGGTTGACGGTGCTGCGGCTGCCCAGATCGCCTTTGTGATCGGACAGGAACCGATCTGCCGCCGCACGGCCCGCCTGTTTCAGCTTGTGCAGAACCACCGGGTTCGGAACCGTCTTGGTCGCCACCGACAGGTCGTTCATCAGTTCGTCATCGGCGATCATATGCACCAGAACGCGGCTCATCTCACCGGCATTCAGCTTACCCTCGGCCAGCAGACGCTGAACAAAACTGATCGCGCGCAACTCGCGAAACAGTGAGGAATTAAAGCTGATCTCGTTGATCCGGTTCTGGATCTGCTGCGGTGTCTTTGGCACCTCGTCCCGCTCCAGCGGGTTGATATTCACGATAACCACATCATCGGGCAGGTCGTTGTTGAACAAGGGGTACAGCGCCGGATTGCCAGTATAGCCGCCATCCCAATACGCCTCGGTACGGCCGGACCTGGGATCGAAAATCTCAACCGCCTGGAACAGATTGGGCAGGCAGGCCGAAGCCAGAATGGCGTCGGTCGAGATATCTTCGCCTGTAAATACCCGGATCTTGCCACTGCGTACGCAGGTCGCACAGACATGCAGGCGCGGGCCTTCATCTGCGCAGATTTCGTCGAAGTTGAACCGGTCCACCACCGGCTCCAGCGGATTGCGGTAGAACGGGCCGTAAGCATAGGGCGACACCAGACGCGACCACGCGTCGCCGACGGAAAACGGCAGGGAATATTCCATCGCCTGGGCGATCTGCGCAGGTTCGATGGCCTGCATCCAGTTGGCAAGGCGCATGTCGCCCACCGCGCCCATGCGTGACCACAAATCGTTCAGACTGGCCCGTGCACCGTCACGGCCCGCGCGCACCATCCCCGACTTGTACGCCGCCCCGTTCAGCGCTCCGGCCGAGGTTCCGGTGATCGCCGCAACCTCGATATCGTCCTCATCCAGCAGCCGGTCCAGAACACCCCAGGTAAAGGCACCATGCGCCCCGCCGCCCTGCAAAGCCAGATTGATCCGTTTCATTGCGGGCCTCCTACATCAAAGCGCCGTCCAGCCCCCGTCCACGGAAATCGTCGTGCCGGTGATCTGCGCCGCCGCATCCGAGCACAGGAAGATCGTTGTACCGCCCAGTTGTTCGACGGTGGCGAACTCCTTGGAAGGCTGACGTTCCAGCAGGACGTTCTTCACGACATCCTCACGGCTCATGTCGTATTCCTTCATGGTGTTCGGGATCTGCGCCTCGACCAGAGGTGTCAGCACGTAACCCGGACAGATCGCGTTGCAGGTGATCGGCTCCTGTGCGGTTTCCAGTGCCACGGTTTTGGTCATGCCGACCACGCCGTGTTTCGCGGCCACGTAAGCTGCCTTGAAGGGGGATGCCGTCAGACCGTGCGCCGAGGCGATATTCACGATCCGCCCCCAGCCGGACGCGCGCATCATCGGCAACGCCGCCGCCATGGTGTGATAGGTCGAGTTCATGTTGATCGCTATGATCGCGTCCCATTTGTCGGCCGGAAACTGATCGATGGGCGCGACATGCTGAATGCCCGCGTTGTTCACCAGGATGTCGCAGGCGCCGGCCTGTTCGATCAGCGCGCGGCATTCGTCGCCCTTGGACATGTCGGCCTTGATGTAGCGCGCATTGGTCCCGGTCTGCTGCGCGATTTCGGCGGCCAGCGCGTGATCCTCATCCCGGTCGGTGAATGAGTTCAGTACCACGTCAGCCCCGGCCTTGGCCAGTTCCCGCGCCACGCCCAAACCGATCCCTGAATTCGACCCGGTGATGATCGCCGTTTTTCCAGACAGGCTCATGAACTCTCTCCCTCAAAAACCAGTTCGACCGCACAGTGCCATGCTGCAGTTGCAAAGGAAACGGGGAAACACCAGCCTCTGTCCGCCACGGGAAACTAAGCACAAAAAAACGCCCGCACGAAGCGGGCGTTAAGTTATTGAGGCAGGTTTCATACAGGCAAGAAACCTATCGAGCAGTGCGTCCTTTATAAGCAATTCCTTGCGTTCATCCAAGCTAAAAGTTTGATAATAGGAAAAATCATCGGTACGGTGAATCCCAACAAAATAAGGCCAGAGCAGGATTGTTTCCAAAATGCGCCCCGATTTTCTACGCCCCGTTCGTCCAGTGCTCGCGGGAATCGCTGCGGTTTTTGCCGCTGCAATCGCCCACGCAGAATCGGCTCATGGCATAGCTATGTACGGCGACCCTGCCCTACCACCGGATTTTGTGTCGCTGCCCTATGCCAACCCGGATGCACCCAAGGGCGGCAAAGTCGTTTTCGGAAACACGGGCGGCTATAACAGCTTGAACCCGTTTGTGCAAAAAGGCACCTCTCCGTGGCAACTTAGGTTTTGGACCCACGAAGGCCTGATGGGCCGGTCCTGGGACGAACCTTTCACTCTTTACGGCCTGTTGGCCGAATCAGTCGACACCGCACCGAACCGCTCGTGGGTGGAATTCACCCTGCGTGAAAACGCGCGATTTTCCGATGGCACGCCCGTCACAATCGACGACGTCATCTGGTCGTATGAGACTTTGGGCACCGAAGGGCACCTGCGATATCGCGGGTTGTGGGGCAAGATCGACAGCATCGAACAAACCGGTCCCCGTTCGGTTCGGATCACCTTTAACGAGCCCGACCGCGAACTCGCACTGATCGCCGGGTTGCGCCCGATCCTGCAAAAGGCCCAGTGGGAAGGGAAAGACTTCGCCGATGCTGAACTTCACGACGTACCAATCGGAACCGGCCCGTATATCATCGAGGATTACGAAGCCGGGCGCTATGTGAACCTGCGCCGCAATCCCGACTATTGGGGCAAGGACGTTCCGTTTCGCCGCGGCACGATGAACCTGGACGAGATGCGGATCGAGTTTTACGGCGACGGAACCGTGCTGTTCGAAGCTTTCAAGGCGGGCGAACTGACCGCCGTCCGCGAATTCAACGCCGACAAATGGAACACGCAATATAGCTTTCCCGCCGTTCAGCGCGGCGATGTGATCAAGACCGAAATTCCGCATCGCAAGCCGTCCGGAATGACGGGCTTTGTCATGAACACCCGCAAGCCGCCGCTGGATGACTGGCGCGTGCGCGAGGCGCTGATGCTGGCGTTCAATTTCGAATTCATCAATGACACGATCACCGGCGGCGCGCAGCCGCGGATCACTTCATACTACTCGGGTTCCGATCTTGCGATGCGCTCCGGTCCGGCCTCGGGTCGCGTCGAGGAATTGTTGCTGGCCTTCAAGGACGACCTGCCGCCCGGCGCGCTCGAAGGCTATACCCTGCCCGAAGGCGACGGAACGGCCCGCAACCGGGCCAATATCCGAAAGGCGGCCAAGCTGCTGGGCGACGCGGGCTGGACCATTCAGGACGGCGTACTGCGCAATCAGGCGGGTGATGCCTTCACGCTGAACGTCCTATTGCAACAGGGCGACAGCGAAAGCGAAACCGCCATCGAGATGTTTTCCCGCGCGCTGGAACGGCTGGGCGTTCAGGTCTCGACCGAGCAGGTCGACGCGGCGCAGTTTTCGGCCCGTAACGCGGAACTGGATTTTGACATGACCTTTTTTCGCAGGGCGCTGTCGCTGTCGCCGGGCAACGAACAGCGGCTGTATTGGGGCAGCGAAAACGCGGACACCCCGGGCACGCGCAACCTGATGGGCGTCGCCTCGCCCGCCGTGGACGGGATGATTGACGCCATGCTGGCCTCAGAAAGCCGTGAAGATTTTGTCGCCGCCACGCGGGCACTGGACCGTGTCTTGACCGCCGGGCGCTATGTGATCCCGATCTGGAACTTTGATGTCGGGCGAATTGCCCATGCCAAAGAGCTGAAGGGGCCACAAACCCTGCCAATCTATGGCGACGGGCCAGAGTACATGCCGCAGGTCTGGTGGTACGAAGAGGATTGATCCGAAGCCCCCGGAACAGCCCCTTCCTTCTGTGCCCTTTGGTGCGCCCATCCGTTCCGTTACCCGCGTTTCACGCCGCGCACTTGCGTACCCAGCGGGGTCGCGATGTCGGCGGAATTCGGCACATTCTTCGGATTACACCAAATATTGTAGCTCTCCCATCCGCTTCCGCCACAACTTGATCGAGAGCCAAATTTCAGGAGAATCCAAATAAACTGCCACAAGGGGCTTTACGTAAACTGTCCGCGCGGTATAGCCTGCGGGCAATTCAACGTAGTGCCTGACCGGATTAATACAGCAAATTTCATTAGATAGCTTTTGATCGGGCGCCATAAACCAAGGATTCACGGACCGGCCTCCACTCACTCCAAACTCAGGTCCGTCGGCCCGTTGCGGTTCGCCCGCAGCGGGCTATTTTGACCTTACGTCAGCGCGATACCGGTGCGACATTTTGTCATGCGCACGCACAACCGTGCCCTCCGTACCCTGTAATGAGGGCCGGGCAGCGGTGAAACCCGAATTACGGAAACCTAGCAGATGTTGAACTGGACCGATCTGACGCAAGACTGGGATGCCATGTATTCGCGCGCAAAGCGGCGTTTTCCAAATCTTCGCGATCAGGACAAGGTGCGGCTTGGCAAGGACCGGAAGCGGTTCGAAGCTTACCTGGCCGAACGCCACCACCTGACCGTGAACGAGGCGCATGAGGAACTTGAGGACTTTCTGTTCACCGAAGGGCTGAACCGCGAGTTCAGCCGGTCCTTAAGTAAGTGACGTAACCCATAAGATGGTCGCGTCCTCGTCGCTGACAGAAATTACGTTGTGCCCCATGCTGCCATCGTAATAGGCGCTGTCTCCGCGGCGCATTTCGACAGGTTCATAGAACTCGGTAAACAGCCGCACGACCCCGGTCAGCACATACAGAAACTCTTCGCCATCGTGGCGCACCCAGCCATCGAACTCGTCCATAGAGCGGGCGCGCACGCGGGCGCGATAGGGCAGCATCTGCTTTTTCGTCAGCGTCTCCGCCAGCAGTTCATGTTCGTAGGTGGCCGTGGCGTGGGCGGTGCCGGCGCCCATTCGGGTCACGGCCATTCGCCCGATGACCTGATCGCGTTGCGGCGGCGTGAACAGTTGCGGCACCGAAATCTCCAACCCTGTCGCCAGCTTTTTCAACGCGTCATAGGTCGGGGACATCTGGCCATTTTCGATCTTGCTGAGCGTCGACCGTGCCAGACCCGCCTGTGTGGCCGCCTGTTCCAGCGTCCAGTTCCGTGCCTTGCGCAATTCCCGCACGCGCGCGCCCAGATCCAGCGGCTCGGGTTCGGTGTGGTCACCGGAATCCCGGGCGATACGGATCAGCGATGTCTGTTCTTGGGTGCTCATACGCCAATCTATAGGCCCAGCCCGTCCCGCTTGCAACGCGGCAGGCACAAGGTTAGCCAGACGTCATGCTTTCTGTATTCGATCAGGGCCCGCCTCCGGCCTGTCCATCGCCGTTCAATCTGGCCGCGCATGTATTGCGTCGCGTCGACCAGAACCCTGACAAGATCACTCTTTCGGTTCTGCGGCCCGACGGTACCGAGGACTGGACCTACAGCGCCCTGCGCTCCGCCGTTCTGGGAACGGCCACCGGGTTGTTACAGGCCGGGCTTGAACCGGGGGACATTGCCCTGATGCGGTTGGGAAACACGGTCGACTTTCCAATTGCCTATCTTGCCGCGATTGCAGTCGGCATCGTGCCCGTCCCCACGTCTTCGCAACTGACAATCCCGGAAACCGCGCGGATCATTCAGGACCTGAACCCGGCGGTCATATTCCGGGACCCGGCCGTAGACTGTGCCGACCACCCGTTTCAGATCAAACTGACGGAATTGAAGCGGATGCAGGACCTGCCCCGGGCGCAATTTCGGATGGGCGACCCCGAGACGCTGGCCTACGTGGTCTATACATCCGGCACCTCCGGTAACCCGCGCGCCGTGGCCCATGCCCACCGCGCGATCTGGGCCCGCCAGATGATGGTGGAAGGCTGGTATGGGCTGCGTCAGACCGATCGGCTGTGCCATGCCGGGGCATTCAATTGGACTTATACGCTGGGCACCGGGTTGATGGACCCATGGACCATCGGCGCAACGGCCCTTATCCCGGCCCCCGGCACCGACCCGAACGACCTGACCGACCTGCTGCGCCAACATCGCGCCACGATCTTTGCCGCGGCCCCTGGTGTGTACCGCAGGATGCTTCGGACACCAGGCTCCGCCCGTCTGCCCGATCTGAGACATGGGTTATGCGCCGGTGAAAAGCTGTCGCGACATTTGCACGAGCAATGGGTTCGCTCCACTGGGACCGAGCTGTACGAGGCTTATGGAATGTCCGAGTGTTCGACATTTATCTCGTCCAGCCCCGCACATCCGGCAAGGGGCGAGGCGTTGGGGCAACCGCAGCCGGGGCGCCGGGTGGCCATACTCGGGCCCGACGGACCGGTACCGCAGGGCCAGGAGGGTACCATCGCCATTCACCGTAGGGACCCCGGGCTGATGCTGACCTATCTGAACGCCCCCGACGAGGCGGCGGCCCGCATGCAGGGTGACTGGTTTCTGACCGGAGATCAGGGTGCCATGGCCGTCGACGGGCAGATCACCTATCTGGGTCGCGACGACGATATGATGAATGCGGGCGGCTACCGCGTGTCGCCGGTCGAGGTCGAAGCCGCCCTGTCCCGCTTTCCGGGCATTGCGCAGGTGGGCGCGGCCGCGGTTGAGGTCAAACGGGACACCTTTGTCATCGCCGCCTTCTATACAGGGCCGGAAAAACTGGACGAGGCCGCCCTGCGCACCTATGTCGAAGCAAATCTGGCGCGGTACAAACAACCGCGCGCGTTCATCCACCTGTCCGAATTGCCGACCGGCGGCAACGGCAAACTCCTGCGCCGGGCGCTGCCGGCCTATTTCAAGGCGACCAACGAATGACCCAGACCGTCAAACTTGACATCATGTCCGATCCGATTTGCCCCTGGTGCTATATCGGCAAGACCCATCTGGACAAGGCGCTGGCCGCCATTCCGGATCACCCGCTAGTCATCGAATGGCATCCGTTTCAGCTGAACCCGGATATGCCGGACGCAGGGATGGACCGGCGGGAATACCTTGAACGCAAGTTCGGCGGCAAGGAAGGCGCGGTGCGCGCCTATGCGCCGGTGGTGGAACACGCGGAAAAGGCAGGGCTGAGCATAGATTTCGAAGGAATGAAGCGCACCCCGAACACGCTGGACGCGCATCGCCTGATCCACTGGGCCGGGATCGAGGGCAAGCAGAGCGCCGTCGTCGACGCCCTGTTCGATGCCTATTTCGTTCAGGCCCGCGATATCGGAGATCACGAGGTTCTGGCCGACATTGCCGACAGCCAGGGCATGGATGCGGCGGTTGTTATGAAGCTGCTGAAATCCGACGCTGACCGCGACGATATCCGCAGCCGCGACACCCATTCGCGTGAGATGGGCGTGAACTCGGTCCCGACCTTCATTGTTGCGAACCAGCATGCGGTGCCTGGCGCGCAACCCCCTGAAATGTGGGAAAAGGTGATCGGCGAGATCATGTCTCAACTTGACGCTTCCCCTGCAAATTAGCACAGCCATCTGTGCATTTTGATCCCTAGCGCCGACTGACCTGCCGTGATAGCGCGATCAGGTCAGGAGGGCACTATGGCCAATCGCATGTCTCGGGGTGAATTCGTCGCGCTTATCGCAATGATGTTTGCGACAATTGCGTTTTCCATCGACTCGATGCTGCCGGCCCTGCCTGAAATCGGCGCGCAGCTGAGCCCCGGTGACGTCAACAAGGCGCAATTGATTCTGACCTCCTTCGTGCTGGGAATGGGCATCGGCACGTTCTTCACCGGACCTTTGTCCGACGCTTTCGGGCGCAAGCCGGTGATCTATGCCGGTTCGGCACTTTACATTCTTGCCGCCGCGGTGGCCTGGGCAAGTTCCTCGCTTGAGATGCTGCTGGTTGCGCGCATCTTTCAGGGCGTCGGCAGCGCGGCCCCCCGCGTGGTTGCCATGGCGATCATCCGCGACCTGTATTCAGGTCGGGAAATGGCCCGCATCGTGTCCATCGCCATGATGATCTTTACGCTGGTGCCCGCCATCGCGCCCATGATGGGCGCCGGGGTTATCGCCCTGACCGGTTGGCGGGGCATCTTTGTGTCCTTCATGCTGTTTTCGCTGATCACGATTGTCTGGATGGGGCTGCGCCTGCCCGAGCCGCTTGCGCCCGAAAACCGCCGCCCGCTGCGCCTGCCGCTGATGCTGGATGCGGCGCGTCAGATGTTCGCACACCCAACGGTCCGGGTTTCGATTATGGTGCAAACGCTGTGCCTGGGGATGCTTTTCACCATGCTGACCATGGTGCAGCCGGTTTATGATGTCATTTACGACAGCGCCGACAGCTTCCCGTTCTGGTTCGGCTTCGTGGCCCTTATGGCCGGATCGGCCAGCCTGTTGAACGCCGCCCTGGTGGTCAGGCTGGGTATGCGCCGGATCGTCACCTGGGCACTGGGTGCGCAGATGGTCTTTACGTCCTCGGTCCTTGCCTTGAACGCACTGGACCTGTCGCCGGCCCTGTCCTTCGCCGTGTTCGTCGGCTGGCAGACCACCGTCTTTTTCATGGCAGGCATGACCATGGGCAATCTGAACGCCATCGCGATGGAGCCGATGGGCCACATCGCCGGCATGGCGGCGTCGGTGATCGGTGCGGTGTCGACCGTATTGGCCGCCGCGATTGCCGCGCCAATCGGCCTTCTGTTCGACGGCTCAATCACTCCACTCGCGGCCGGTATTCTGACCATGTGCACCCTCGGCTTCGGTCTGATGCTGCATATGGGCCGGATCGAAAGCAGACTGCCTGCCTGATCTGTGCAGACCGGGTGAATCACGCTAATCTCTCCGCGAGCCGAGGGGAGGTTTTCTATGAGCGACTATTACGATCTGGGCACCTATTCCTGTCCGGTCACCACATCTTCGACCGACGCTCAGCTGTGGTTCGATCGGGGCTTGGTCTGGACCTATGGTTACAACCACGACGAAGCGGTCGTCTGTTTTCAGCGCGCGCTGGAATTCGACCCTGGCTGTGCGATGGCCCACTGGGGCGTCGCCTACGCCAGCGGCCCGAACTACAACCTGCCCTGGAACCTGCGCGATGAACGCGGACAGCAGACATCGCTGGCACAGGCTTTCGATGCCACCCATCAAGCGCTGGCACTGGCCGACGGCTGCACCCCTGCCGAGCAGGCCCTGATCCGTGCCCTGCCCGCCCGCTATCCGCAGCGTGACCCGATCCCGGACATGCACGGCTGGGACTATGACTTCGCCGACGCCATGCGGGCCGCCTTTGCGGCACAGCCCGATCATCTGGACCTGCGCACCATCTATGTCGAGTCGCTGATGAACCTGACACCCTGGCAGATGTGGGACCTGAGAACCGGCCAACCCGCCGAAGGTGCCGCAACGCAAGAGGCCCAAGAGGCGCTGGAAGACGCGATGGCCAATGATCCGGCCGCGATGACACATCCCGGTCTGCTCCACCTATACGTTCACCTGATGGAGATGTCGCCGACCCCGGAAAAGGCGCTGAAAGCCGGGAACGTATTGCGCACTCTGGTGCCCGATGCCGGCCACCTGGTGCATATGCCCACCCATATCGACGTGCTCTGTGGTCACTATCACAACGTCGTTTACTGGAACGAAAAGGCCATCGAAGCCGACCTGAAATATTACGAGCGCGAAGGCGCCTTCAACATCTATACGGGCTATCGCCAGCACGATTATCACTTTGTCATCTATGGCGCGTTGTTTCTAGGCCAGATGGAACCCGCCCTGCGCGCCAATCAGGGCCTGTGGGACACCACACCCGAGGATATGCTGCGGGTCGAAAGCCCGCCGATGGCCGATTATTTCGAAAGCTACATGTCCATGGGTCCCCACATCCTGATCCGATTTGGCCGGTGGGAAGAGGCCAAGGCGCTGCAGGTGCCAGATGACCCCGACCTTTACCGCACCCTGACCGCAACAACGCATTACGCCCGTGCGGTTGCGCTTGCGGCCACCGGTCTGGTGGCCGAGGCCGAAGCGGAAGAACAGCTATTCCTGTCCGCCATGGCCTGCGTGCCCGAAACCCGGCTGCTGCACAACAACCGTGTCATCGACCTTCTGGAAATCGCCAGGGAAATGCTGCGTGGTGAGATCGAATACCGCAAAGGCAATTTTGAACTGGCCTTCGGCCACCTGCGCCGTTCGGTCGAACTGGATGACACATTGCCGTATGACGAACCCTGGGGCTGGATGCAGCCCACCCGTCACGCGCTGGGGGCGCTGCTGTTCGAGCAGGGGCATGTGGCCGAGGCCGAGGCGGTCTATCGCGAGGATCTGGGCCTGGGCGGCACACTCAGCCGGGCCTCGATCCACCCCGACAATGTGTGGAGCCTGAAGGGGCTCTATGACTGTCTGAAATCGCGCGGCGACACGGTTGAAATCCGGCAGGTCGAACAAAGGCTGGATCTGGCGCTGGCCCGGGCCGACCGGGCAGTCGGCGCATCCTGTTTCTGCGCGCAGGCCGCGATGAGGGCCGCTGAATGAAATATCTTCTGTTCGCGGCGGCTGTTCTGGCAGCGCCCGCTCTGGCGGACCGCCAGACCTTTCCGCCCGCCGACGAGGCCGGGCGCGACCCGTCGCTTGTGGCCTTTCGCGCTGAGTTGCTTGCCAACGTGGCGGCGCGGGACGTCGAAGCGGTCGTTGCATCTGCGTGCCCTGACATCTACCTGAGCCACGGCGGCAACGGTGGCCCAGCGGAGTTGCGCGAATACCTGACTGCAAACCCCGAAACCCTAACCGAACAGGATCGGCAAAACACGCACGGCTATCAGGACTTCTGGGCGGCGCTTGAACACACGCTCTCGCAGCCCGGGTATTTTGATGACGAGGGCGAGTTCTGGATGCCGCATCAGTGGCGGGTCACCCTGCCCGCCTCACTGGACCCTTTCACGGCCTTTTTTGTGACCGGCAAGGATGTGACCCTGCGCCGATCCGCGGATCGCGGTGCGCCGATTCTGGCCTTGATCAGCCACGAAGTCGTCATCATACCCGACTATCAGGAAGCCGCCGACTATCAGGGTGTCATTCTGACGGACGGCACCCAGGGCTTCATGCACAGCGATTTTCTGTGGTCCATGGTCGGCCACCGCGCCGCGCTGGTGAAATCAGAAGCGGGCGCGTGGCAGCTTTGTACCTTTGTCAGCGGCGATTAGGTTTTCGCCTTTTTCTTTTCGGCCACGACTTTCTCGGCCAGATCACGGGCGATGGCAAACGCGCCCTTGATCTTGTCGCTGTCCTTTTTCCAGTCGCGGCGCACGACGATCTTGTTGTCCTTGACCTTGGCCAGCCCGCGCTGGTTCTGGATGAATTCAACCAGCCCCTGAGGTGAGGCAAACTTGTCATTGTGGAACTGGATCGTCGCGCCCTTGGGGCCACCATCCAGCTTTGCAATCCCGGCCCGTTTGCACATGGCTTTGATGCGAACGACCAGCATCAGCGTGTTCACCTCTTTTGGCAGCGCGCCAAAACGGTCGATCAGCTCGGCTGCGAACCCTTCCAGCTCGACCTTGGTCGAAAGCGACGAGAGGCGACGATAGAGGCCAAGGCGCACGTCAAGGTCGGGCACGTATTCCTCGGGGATCAGCACCGGCACGCCCAGATTGATCTGCGGCGCCCATTGATCGTCGGCATCCGACAGCCCCTCCATCTCGCCCGCCTTGATCTTGGCAATCGCCTCTTCCAGCATCGACTGATACAGTTCATAGCCCACGTCGCGCATCTGGCCGGATTGTTCTTCGCCCAGCAGATTGCCCGCGCCACGAATGTCCAGATCCTGCGACGCCAGAGTGAACCCGGCCCCGAGCGTATCGAGCGAGCCCAGAACGCGCAGGCGTTTCTCGGCTGTCGCCGTCAGTTTCTGGCGCGGCTTGGTGGTCAAATAGGCATAGGCGCGCGTTTTCGACCGCCCTACCCGACCCCTGATCTGATAGAGTTGTGCGAGGCCGAACATATCCGCCCGGTGCACGACCATCGTGTTCGCCGTCGGGATATCCAGCCCGCTTTCCACAATCGTCGTGGCCAGCAATACATCATACTTGCCGTCGTAGAACGCGTTCATCCGGTCGTCGAGCTCTCCTGCCGCCATCTGGCCATGCGCCACGACATAAGTCAGTTCCGGCAGCTGATCCTTAAGGAATTCTTCGATGTCTGGCAGGTCCGAGATACGGGGGACGACATAGAAACTCTGCCCGCCGCGATAGTGTTCGCGCAACAGCGCCTCGCGGATCGTAACCGCATCGAACTCGCTGACATAGGTGCGGATCGCCAGCCGGTCGATGGGCGGCGTACCGATGATCGACAGATCCCGCACGCCTGTCAGGCTCAGTTGCAGGGTTCGCGGGATCGGTGTTGCGGTCAGGGTCAGGACATGAACGTCCGAGCGCAGCTGTTTCAGGCGTTCCTTATGCGCCACGCCGAAATGCTGTTCCTCGTCGATGATCAGCAGGCCCAGATTGTTGAACCGGATGCCCTTGGCCAGCAGCGCATGGGTCCCGATCACGATATCCACCGTGCCGCGCGCCAAACCATCCCGGGTCTGTTGTGCCTCTTTGCCCGAGACAAACCGCGACAATTGCCGAACCTCCAGAGGGAACCCCCGGAACCTGTCCCGGAAAGACGCCGCGTGCTGCCGAGCCAGCAATGTGGTTGGCGCGACGACGGCAACCTGCACCCCGGACATGGCGGCGACGAAGGCCGCGCGCATGGCGACCTCGGTCTTGCCAAACCCTACGTCACCGCAGATCAGACGATCCATCGGCGCGCCGGAATGCATGTCGTCCATCACTTCCGAGATTGCGCGCAACTGATCGTCGGTTTCCTGATAGGGAAAGCGGGCGCTGAACTCTTCCCACGCGTGGGGCGGCGGGTCCATGACCGGCGCTTTGCGCAGGGCGCGTTCAGCGGCGATGCGGATCAGCTTGTCCGCCATCTCGCGGATGCGCTCTTTCAGCTTGGCCTTTTTGGCCTGCCACGCGCCGCCGCCCAGACGATCCAGCAGACCATCGTCGTGACCGTATTTGGACAGCAGTTCGATATTCTCGACCGGCAGATACAGCTTGGCCTGTTCGGCATATTCCAGCAGCAGGCACTCATGCGCCGCGCCTGCGGCGGTCACGACCTCCATCCCCTGATAGCGGCCGATCCCGTGATCCACATGGACCACCAGATCACCGGGGCTGAGCGATTGGGTTTCGGTCAGGAAGTTCTCGGCCTTGCGGCGTTTCTTGGGCTGGCGGATCAGGCGGTCGCCCAGAACGTCCTGCTCGGCAATCACAGTCAGGCCGGGCGTTTCGAACCCGTGTTCCAGCGCCCAGACCGCCAGATGCAACCCGCGTTTACCGATGCGCGTGCCGTCCCTGACAGGGATGGCTTCGGCCAGCCCCTCATCTTCGATCAGCCCGGTCAGACGTTCCCGCGCGCCTTCGGAATAAGACGCGATCAGAACCGGCCCCTTAGCCATCTTGTCGGTGATATGACTGGCGAGCGCGCCGAACAGACTGATGCTCTCCTGCTGACGCTCAGGGGCAAAATTGCGTCCGATCCGCCCGCCCGCATCTATCACGCCGGGGCCGCTGGCCTGCGGCAAGGGGCTGAATTGCAGCACCCGCCGTTCACCCACCGCCTGGTCCCAAGCGGCATCGTCGAGATACAGCAACCCGGGCGGCGTGGGCTTGTAGACCGTATCCATGCGCGAGCGGTTTTCCAGCGCCAGCCGTCGCGTTTCGTACTGATCCTCGATGCTGTCCCATCGGGCCAGCCGCGCGGGTGTGACCTGATCATCCAGCGAAATCGCGGCCCCGGGAAGATAGTCAAACAGCGTCTCAAGCCTGTCATGGAAGAACGGCAACCAGTGTTCGATACCCTGATGCTTGCGCCCTGCGCTGACGGCTTCGTAGAGCGGATCGTCGGTACCGGCGGCACCGAATTCTATGCGGTAGTTTTGCCGGAACCGTGTGATGGCCGCTTCGTCCAGAATGACCTCGGACACAGGGGCGAGTTCCACCAGATCAAGCTTTTCGGTCGTGCGTTGCGATACCGGATCAAACCGCCGGGCACCGTCCAGCACATCGCCGAACAGGTCCAGACGCACCGGTCCGGACTCGCCCGGGGGGAAGATATCGATGATCCCGCCGCGAATCGCGTAATCACCCGGCTCCATCACGGTCGGACTTTGGGTAAAGCCCATGCGCACCAGAAAATTCCGCAGCGCGGTTTCATCGACGCGATGGTTTACGCGGGCGGTAAATGCGGCCTCTTTCAACACCTCGCGCGCCGGAACCCGCTGGGTCGCGGCGTTCAAGGTGGTCAGCAACACAAAGCGATCCGGCATCTGGTGCACCAGCGCCGCCAGCGTGGCCACCCGTGCCGCTGCAATGTCCGCATTGGGCGAAACCCGATCATAAGGCAGACAATCCCAGCCGGGGAACACGAACACCGGCATGTCCGGCGCAAAGAAGGCCAGCGCGGCGCGCATCGCCTCCATCCGCTTGTCATCCCGCGCGACATGACAGACCGGCCCGCCGGACCGGGCGACCTCGTTCAGGACCAGCTGTGCGTCAAACCCCTCGGGGGCGCCGCCGACAGTTACGTGGTTCGGAGCCGTCATAACTTTGCCTTTCCGAATTTTCTAACCCAGAGCACCAATGGAAAAGTTCTGGTACATGCCCCAAAGCGACGTGATCAAAATCGAGATCATACCTATGATTTGCGTATAAATCCGACAGCGCGTCAGAATTTTGCTCACGATGTCCAGCGTCCCGTCGCAATGCCGCAGCTTTCGCGCAGCGGACAGGTTGATCAGCATCACCAGACACACCGGAAACAACAACAGAAACACCGCCTGCGCAAACTCGACCCCGTAATAGAACCCAAGGGTTGCCAGACCGGTGAAGAAGAAACAACTCAGCCCCAGAATGGCCAGCCCGGCGACATTGGCAATGTACAGCAGGCGGTTTCCGTTGATGCGTACGATATCCATCAGGTCCTGTTCGGCCTGCCCGCCAACGCGCCGGGCGCGCACAACCAGATCATAAGGCACCCCCATCGCCCAGTGGCTGGCTGACGACCACAGAACCGCCAGCACGATCCAGTACCACAGATTCGAAAAGCTGCGCATGTCGATGATTTCGAAAATCGAAGAGTATAAGTCCAAGCGTCAGCCCTTTATTCACTGTCCTGAGGGGCCTTCTTTGCGCAGCCGCGTCCATCGTTACCCTTGAGAACACCGGGAATTCATGCCACCCAATGCGCGAATATTCAAGGAGAGCGCGACATGAAACCGACCATTGCCCCCTATCCCATGGCTCGCTTCCGCAGGGCGCGTCAGTCGCAGGCCGTTCGGGGCCTTGTTCGGGAAAACACACTGACGCCGGATGATCTGATCTGGCCGGTCTTTGTGCGGGACGGCGAAGGCGTGGAAGAGCCGGTGCCGTCGATGCCCGGCGTCATGCGCCGGTCGGTTGACCTGATCGCCACGGCAGCCGTTGAAGCTCAGGCCCTTGGCATCCCGGCGATCTGCATCTTTCCCTATACCGACGCCAGCCTGAAAACCGAGGATTGCGCCGAGGCCTGGAACCCCGACAACCTGTCCAACCGCGCCATTCGCGCGGTCAAGGCGGCCGCGCCGGACATTGCGGTGATGACCGATGTCGCGCTGGACCCTTACAACATCAATGGCCATGACGGATATGTCGTCGATGGCGAGATTGTGAACGACCAGACCCTCGAAGCGCTGGTCAAGATGACACTCGCACAGGCCGAGGCCGGGGCCGACATCATCGGCCCCTCGGACATGATGGACGGCCGGATCGGCGCAATGCGTCAGGCACTGGAATCAGCGGGGCACCGGAACGTGATGATCCTCAGCTATGCCGCGAAATACGCCAGTGCCTTTTACGGTCCGTTCCGCGACGCGGTTGGCGCGTCCGGCGCGCTGACCGGTGACAAGAAGACCTATCAGATGGATCCGGCCAATTCGAACGAGGCGCTGCGCCTGATCGAACGCGACCTGACCGAAGGCGCCGATATGGTGATGATCAAGCCCGGCATGCCCTATCTGGATATCTGCCGTCGCGTGAAAGACACCTTTGGCGCGCCGACCTATGCCTATCAGGTGTCGGGCGAATACGCGATGGTGCAGGCCGCGGCACAGAACGGCTGGATCGACGGAGAAAAGGTGATGCTGGAAAGCCTGCTGGCATTCAAACGCGCGGGATGTGATGGCATCCTGACCTATTTCGCCCCGCAGGTCGCCCGAATCCTGCAGGGCTAAAACCCGATATTGTCGCAATTTTTCGCCGATTGTGATCAGCGCGTCCGCAGCTTTCCCGTGACACAGGGGCGCAATCGGCGTATTCTTGCACATAAGATCGGGATCACCCGGCACTTCAGGCAGTTATACAGAGAAAAAACATGAGCAGTTCCAATTCCCCCCGACTGAGCCGGCGTGGCTTTGCATTTGGCATGGCTGGTCTGACCGTCACCGCGGCCTGCGGCAACGGCGTCGGCAATTCCAATGCGGCCACGATCGACGCCCGCGTCGACGCCACGCTGACCGAGATGTACAGCTCGTACCCCAACACGGTCGAGATCGCCAACAAGGCCAATGGCATGCTGGTCATGCCGCTGATCACCGAGGCCGGGTTTATCTTCGGTGGCGCCTATGGTCAGGGCGCGCTGCGCATACAGGGCGCGACGGTCGATTATTACTCAGCGGTATCCGGCAGCGCCGGGCTGCAGATCGGTGCCCAGCAATATGCGCATGTCCTGTTTTTCATGACGCAGGACGCACTCAACGATTTCCGCCGGTCCAACGGTTGGACCGCCGGGGCCGATATCGGCTACGTCGTCGATGCAACGGGCGAGTCGCTGTCGACCGACACGACAACCCTGCGTTCACCGGTTCTGGCGGCTGTCTTCGGCCAGGCCGGCCTGAAATTCGGCGCGACGGTCGAAGGCACCAAATACACACGGATCATTCCGTAACACCGGATTACCACACCCTCGCTCACGGCCCCGCCACAAGTTCCGACTGTGGCGGGGTTTTTCGTTTATGGCGCTGTAAACATGAATATTCCGGGGCTGTTCCTCTTTCGGTCGGCACGGCCATCCACTAGTCTTGGCGCAACCGGAATTAGATCAGGATTGTGGCCACAAATGGGATTCGTATTTCGCTGGCTTGTGCGTATAACCTCGGGCCTGATCCTGCTGGCGCTGGCCGCCGTGGCCCTGATTTACTTTCTGGCCAGCCAGTCCCTGCCCGACTATGACCAGACCGTCGAAGTCAAAGATCTGCGCGCCCCGGTCGAGATCATCCGCGACACCGCAAATGTACCCCATATTCTGGCCGGGAACGACCCCGATGTATTCTTTGGTCTGGGCTATGCGCATGCTCAGGACCGGCTTTGGCAGATGACCGTTATGCGCCGCACCGCGCAGGGTCGCCTGTCCGAGGTGTTCGGCGCACGAACCGTCCATATCGACAAACTGCTGCGCCGGCTGGACCTGTACGGGCTGGCCCATCGCTCGGTCGAGGTGCAGGACGATTACACCAAGGCCGCGTTACGCGCCTACTCTGCCGGGGTGAATGCGCGGCTGGATGAGATCAACGAGATGGCCCTGGGCCGCGGCGCGCCCGAGATGTTTCTTTTCAACGCGCCCGTGTCTCCGTGGCAACCCGGCGACAGCATCGCGGTGATCAAACTGATGGGCCTGCAACTGTCCGGCCATCTGCAGGACGAAGTGCTGCGCGCCCGAACGTCGCTTATGCTGAACGACCCGGTCAGGCTGGCCGACATTCTGCCCAATGTACCGGGCCCCGGCATTGCAGCCCTGCCGGAATACGCCGCCCTGTTCCCCAACCTGCCCCGCTTTGCGCGGGGCACGCCAATGCCCGACAGCCCGTTGTCACCCTTCCCGAAACGCGGTCTGGCCGGTGCGTCGAACGCCTGGACCGCCGCGCCGACACGCTCGGCCAGCGGCGGCACTTTGCTGGCCAATGACCCGCATCTGGGCTTTACCGCGCCGGGGGTCTGGTATCTGGCAAGGCTGGAACTGGCCAAAGGGGGCGTCATCGGTGCGACCATTCCGGGCATCCCTGCGGTCATGACCGGGCGCAGCGACCGGTTGGGCTGGGGTCTGACATCCTCGTATCTGGACGATCAGGACGTGCATATCGAATGGCTGAACCCCGACAATCCCGAAGAATACCTGACCCCTGACGGTTTCAAACAGTTCCGCACCCGCCCTTCGATCATCGAGATCAAGGACGAGGCGCCTATCACGCTGACGCTGCGCTGGACGGAAAACGGCCCTGTCCTGCCCGGCAGCCACTATGATCTGGAAACGATCACTCCGCCCGGCCATGTCGCGTCCCTGTCATGGACCGCCCTCAGCCCCCGCGATACGTCGATGACGGCGTCGATGGCGCTGATGAACTCGGACACCGTCCGGCAGGCCATCGCGGCCGGCGAAGACTTCATCTCTCCGTCACAGAACCTGTCGCTGGTCGACAGGGACACCATAGGCATGAAGCTGATCGGTGCCATGCCCAAGCGGGACCTGCGCAATCAGAGCCGGGGCCGGATTCCAACCCCCGGCTGGCTGGCCGAAAACCTCTGGCAAGGCCGCCTGCCTTATGCCGACAACCCTGAATTCGTGGCACCCGCAGGCGGAATTTTGGGCAACACCAACAACAAGGTCATCGACCGCCCCTTCCCCGAACACGTGTCCTATGAATGGGGCGACACCCAGCGCGTACACCGCTGGGAACGCCTGATGCAATCGCGCGAGGTGCATACCCGCGACAGCTTCATCGAAGCGCAGCTTGACACCGTCAGCTTCACCGCCCGCTCGCTGCTGCCGCTGATCGGTGCGGACCTGTGGTTTACCGGAGCTTCCGCGCCCGAAGGAACGCCTGAGCGCCGCCGACAGGTAGCGTTGTCCCTGCTGGCCGAGTGGAACGGCGAAATGAACGAACATTTGCCCGAGCCGCTGATCTATGCCGCCTGGCTGCGCGCGCTGCAAATCCGACTGATCTCGGATGAGCTTGGTCCACTGGCGGCGGAATACAAACATGTCGAGCCGCTGTTCATCGAACGCGTCTACCGCGACATCGACGGCGCCTCGGTCTGGTGTGACGTCCGCCAGAGCGCCCCGTCCGAGACCTGCACCGACATGGCGAGGCTGGCACTGGATGACGCGCTGATCTGGATTTCCGAGCACTTTGGCGGCGCGTTGGAATCCCTGCGCTGGGGCGACGCGCATCAGGCCACGCATGACCACCCGGTTCTGGGTTCGGTTCCGGTGCTGCGCTTCTTTGTCAACATCCGGCAATCGACCAGCGGCGGAGACAACACTCTGCTGCGCGGGCGCACGTCGGGCGAAGGTCCCGATCCGTTCCAAAATGTACACGGTGCAGGGTATCGCGGCGTCTATGACTTTGCCGACCCGGACAGTTCGGTGTTCATCACCGCCACCGGCCAGTCGGGCCATTTCCTGTCACGCTATTATGACGATCAGGCGCAGCTTTGGCGGCGGGGTGAGTACATCCCCATGTCGCTTGACCTTGATCTGGCCCGCGCGGCTGCCGTTGGCGTGACGAACCTGATCCCGCGCTGACTTCGCCGGCTCGGCAGGACCTTGCCCCTTTTTCAACCCGCCGTGGACGACCACCGGTGTTTTCGCCTACGATCTGTAGGCCGACGATCTTGGACCGGGGAGCAAAAATGGCTAGTATTCGGGATAGGCTGAACAATCTCGCTCGGGACTATGCAATCGCCTGGAGCTCGGGTGATGCAGACGCTGTCGCCGAATTCTTTGCACCCGACGGGCAGATGATCATGAACCGAACGGAAACGTTGCAGGGTCGCGCGGCGATCGCCGAGATGGCGCGCGGGTTTCAATCAGACTTCCCCGATCTGGAATTGCGTTGCGATATGATGCGATGGGCCGGCAGCCACGCGATCTTTGTCTGGACCTTTGAAGGCCATCACGCGCAGACCGGCTATCACGTGGTCACACGCGGCTGGGAAGAGTGGGAATTGACGGCAGATCACAAGGTCCAGTCGTCGCTGGGCTGGTTTGACGCCGACGACTATCAGCGGCAGATCGACGGAAAGTAAGCCGAGCGACCTAGCCTTTGGTAATGGTGTACTCGCGCGGGATGCCTTGGGTCACCGCGAACCACTGGGATGCCTGCGTGCGTGCCTGATGCGCGTCGAAGGCGGCCTGGCTTTCAAAAATTTCGCTGACGTTGAATTGCCCGGGAATATCTGCGTCCTCTGCGACCTCAAAGGAAACACAACCCGGCTCGGCCCGCGTCAGCGCGATATGTTTCGGCAACGCGGCCCGAACCTGCGCCAGCCGGTCGGCAGGCACAAGGATGCGCCCATGCAAATACACCTTGCCGCTGTCCTCCGTCGCCAAGGGCAAACCTCCTCCGGTCAGATCAGATTGTCGCAAATTGCGCTGCTTGTTTGTCCGTCCAAAGAACGGTGATCTCAAACCCGTCTTCTGTCTGCTTTTCCGAACGCACAACATCCTGCCGGAACAGCCACGCGCGCTTGTTGCCGTCGGCAAACCCCAAACTCAGCGTCGTTTCATGGCGCGCGCCCTGCAACCGTGTCGCGATATCGGAAAGCAGAGGTTCGACACCCTCGCCCGTCACCGCCGAGATGGCAAAGATCGACGGGTCCCGGTCGGCGCGTGCCAATGCGGCCTCGCGCTCGTCCGGGTTCAGCAGGTCGATCTTGTTCCAGACTTCCAGCCGTGGCCGGTTTTCATCCACGCCCAGCGAGGTCAGGATGGCCTCGACATCCTGTGCCTGCGCCTCGGATTCCTCGTGGCTGATGTCGCGCACATGAACAACGATATCCGCGCCCAGCACCTCTTCGAGCGTGGCGCGAAACGCCGCGACCAGTTCGGTTGGCAGGTTCGAGATGAACCCCACAGTATCTGACAGGATCACCTCGGGGCCGTCCTGCAGTTCCACCCGGCGCATGGTCGGGTCCAGCGTGGCAAACAGCATGTCCTTGGCCATCACCTCGGCCCCGGTCAGGTGATTGAACAGAGTGGATTTGCCGGCGTTTGTATACCCCACCAGGGCCACAATCGGATAAGGCTCCTTGGCCCGAGCCGCCCGGTGAAGGGTGCGCGTCTTGACCACCTTTTGCAGTTGTCGGCGCAGACGCACCAGTTGTTCGTCAATCGCGCGGCGGTCAGCCTCGATCTGGGTTTCACCGGGACCACCGACAAACCCCAATCCGCCCCGCTGACGCTCAAGGTGGGTCCAGGCGCGCACCAGACGCGTGCGCTGATAACTCAGCGCGGCCATTTCCACCTGCAACACACCCTCGCGGGTGCGGGCGCGATCGCTGAAAATCTCAAGAATCAGGCCGGTGCGATCAAGGATTTTGACCTTCCACGCCTTTTCCAGGTTGCGCTGTTGAACGGGGGTCACCGGCCCGTCGATCAGAACCAGCTCGATCTTGTTGTCATGCAGCCGTGCAGCAAGTTCTTCGATCTTGCCGCTGCCGAACAGCAGCCCGGGCTGGGCGCGCGGAAGGCGCACGATTTCGGACCCGATCACATCCAGATCGGGCAAGGCGGCAGCCAGTGCCACCGCCTCTTCCAGCGCCGGTTCAGGGACACGGCGCTGTTCATCTGATTTGATTTCAGGATGCAGCACCCAAGCCCGGGTGTGCATCCGTTCATGTTCCATCAAGAGGCGTCTTCGCCCTCATACAGGTTGATCGGCTGCGACGGCATGATGGTCGAAATCGCGTGTTTGTAGACCAGCTGCGACTGTCCGTCGCGGCGCAACAATACACAGAAATTGTCGAACCAGGTGATCACACCCTGCAATTTCACGCCGTTGATCAGGAAAATCGTGACCGGGACTTTTGCTTTCCGTACATTATTCAGGAACGCGTCCTGCAGATTCTGTCTGTCCGAAGCCATATTTTTATAATCTCGCCATTGTTCTTGCTACGCGCTGCGGACCAACGCGCTCCCTCCGGGTGAGTATGGAGTGTCGTTAACCGAGTTTCCAGATGAAAAATCAGTCAATTCGCGCATGTTGGCCCTCAATCCCGCCAGAGTGTCGGTGTAATCAGCGCGATGATCGCCAATGTTTCCAACCGGCCAATCACCATCGCCGCGCACATGGTCAGCTTTGCGCCCGCGGACAGATCAACCAGCCGGATGGGAACATCGGTGGCCAGTTCGATCAGCGGGCCGGTCGTGCTCAGCGCCGCAACGCTAAGCACCATGGCCTCTTCGAACCCCGCCCCCATGGCTGCAAGAAGGACGTTGAACACGGCCGCAGTCAACGCAAACATCATCAGGAAGATCCACGCGATGAACGCGCCGTCGCTTTGGATCCGTCGGTTGCCGCCGCCCGCGCCGCTGACAGAGGACGGATAGATCAGCCGGTCAATCTCGCGCGCGCCGTTCAGGTACAGCGCAAATACGCGCAACAGTTTCACCCCGCCCGCAGTTGTCGCTACGCCGCCGCCGATCAGGGCCAGGCCCATCAGGATCAGCCCCGGCGTTCCCAAGCCCGACAATTGCTGCGCGTCATTCCAGTTGGCGCTTTCAAACCCGGCCGTGGTCAGAAACGACAGCACTGTAAAACCCATGCCCCAGATGACGTGCAGCGCCTGAAGCGGCTGGACTTGTCCACCGATTTCCTGAACCCCGGCCAGAACCCGGAAGAACAGCAACAGGGCAACGCCGGCCACGATCATCAGACCAATGCGAAATTCGGGGTCCTTGTCCAGCCGCGAATACCCGGTTGTCGCGGTATCCGTAGAAAAAGTCAGCCGGGACAAGGCAAAGAACAGGAAAAGGAACAGGATCGCCTCGCCCGTGATGCCCGCCTTTGCCCCTTCGAGGCCACCAACCGGGGAAATGCCGGATGTGGCCATCGTGGACATCGCATGACACACCGCCGTCAGCCCGTCTTCGCCGGCAATCAGCAGCAGCAACCAGATCACCGCTGTCAGACCTGCGTAGATCGGCGTCAGCGCGCGGGTCACCCGGATCAGCCGCCCGCGCGGGTCAACCTTTTCGCTTTGCGCCACGCCCGACACCGGGCGCCCGGGTTGGCCGCGCGCCGTTACTTCGAACCCGCCCAGCGACAGCGGCGCCAGAATGGCCGCAGCCGATATCCACATCAGCAGGCCGCCGATCCACCCCACCAGAGCCCGCCATAAATGCAACGGCGCGGACAGGCGGTTCGGATCGGGGAACATATCAGCCCCGGTCGTCGACAGGGCACTGACCATATCGAAATACGCGTTCAGGTAAGTGGTATTCCCCAGCGCATCGTGCAGCGGGATGGCAAGGAACAACGGCAATACCGTGAAACAGCCCAACAAAACCGCCAACTGACCCAACGTGCCCCGGCGCGGTTGCCGGTTCGAGGTTGCCAGCGCGATTGTCGCCACCACGAACAGCCCCAGCAATCCGGAATAGAAAAACGACCGCGACGTATCGTGATCATCCAATGCCAGCGCATAGATCGCCGGAATCCACATCGACAGCGCGACAATGCCCCAGATCAGCAGAAACAGAGGCAGTCGCCTCAGAAGCCCGACCTGTTGTGTCCGCGCGCGTGCCATCAGAAGAAATCGATCGAAACCTGCATCAACCGTTCGACCTCGGGCACGTCCTTGGCCATGGCAAAAATTGCCACTACGTCCTTTTCTTCGATCCGCAGACTGCCGGTCGGGCGCAGCAATTCGTCACCCTTGCGAACCGCGCCGACCAGAACGCCTTCGGGGAAGTCGATATCGCGCAGCCGTTGCCCGGCCATGGGTGAGGTAGACAGAACTTCGGCCTCGATCACCTCAGCTTCGGCATCGCCAATGGAATAGACCTGACGCACCCGCCCGTGACGAATGTGGCGCAGGATCGAACTGACCGTCGTTGCCCGCGGGTTGATATAGGCGTCGATCCCCAGTGGACCCATCAGCGCCACCATGCTGGGGTCGTTGATCAGCGCAATCGCCAGCGCACAGCCTTCGGCCTTGGCGCGCACCGCAGCCAGCATGTTGGCGCGGTCGTCATCGGTTACCGCCAGCATCGCGTCTGCCCGTTCGATCCCGGCCTCACGCAACAGCGCTGCATCCAACCCGTCGCCGTTCAGAACAATTGTCCGTTCCAGCGCCTCAGCGGCCAGTTCGGCGCAGCGGCGGTCGCGCTCGATGATCTTGGCCCGCACCCGGCTTTCACGTTCTTCCAGTGTGCGCGCGACCTCAAGCCCGACATTGCCGCCGCCCACGATGACCACGCGATCCTGTTTCTTCTGGGTCTTGCCAAAGACCTCCATCGTGCGATCCACGTCTTTGACGTTGGTAAAGACATAGCATTCGTCGCCGACAAACAGCTGATCTTCGGATTCCGGCGCAAACAGGGTCCCTTCCCGCCGCACGCCGACGACAATCGAACTGAGGGTCGAAAACAGATCCGTCAGCTGCCGCAGCGGGGTGTTGACGATGGGGCAGTCTTCTTCGATGCGAATGCCCAGCAACTGGGCCTTGCTGTCCATGAACATCTCGGTGTCAAAGGCCGAGGGCGCGGACAGGCGGCGCATCGCGGCGGCGGCGACCTCTCTCTCGGGGCTGATCACCACGTCGATGGGCAGGTGGTCGCGGCGGTAGAGATCGGAATGGATCGCCTCAAGATACGATTTCGAGCGCAGGCGGGCGATCTTGCGCTGAATGGAGAACACCGAATGCGCCATCTGACAGGTGACCATGTTCACCTCGTCCGAATGGGTCGCGGCGATGATCATGTCCGCATCGCGCGCCCCTGCCCGGTTCAGCACGTCGGGATAACTGGCGAACCCGGCAATCCCCTGAACATCCAGCGTTTCCGTCGCCCGGCGCACCAGATCGGGGTTGTTGTCCACCACGGTGACGTCATTCAGTTCGCCCGACAGGTGCCGTGCAATCTGCCAGCCAACCTGACCGGCACCGCAAATGATGACCTTCATGTTATTGGCCCTTCTGCCTGAAATCTTTGAATGACAGATGCCCCCATAGCGGTCAATTGAATTGTCATATACGCGCGGCTAAGGCAAGGTAAGCATATGAAAACAGTGCTTCGTTTGCTCATTCCCCTGACTGTCCTGTCCGCATGCAGCGGCCCGCTGTCGCTGTATTACCGCGAAGGCGAGAGTGTATCGCGCATGCAGTCCGAGACCACACAGTGTCAGGTTCAGGCCGTCAATCAGGTGCCGGTTGCCAATCAGGTGCGACAGAGCCCGCCGACCTACTGGCCGGGTCGCACCTATTGCGACGGCAAGGGGCATTGCTATCGCTCGCCCGGATGGTGGCAGCCGGGCCGCGTCTATACGGTGGACGTCAACCAAGGCCTCCGGAATGAGGTCGAAACGCAATGCATGGCGAAAAAGGGGTTTCGCCCGGTCAGCCTGCCGCCTTGCAGGCAAAGCGTGAAATCTCAGGTCCCTGCGGCACCCACGACGAATCTACCGCCGCTAACGACCCAATCCTGCTTTGTGAAATTCGACAACGGGACTATCCAGATCATCTCACCCGGTCAGACCGGGTAGGTTCCCGGCGGATTACTCCGCCGGTTCCGGCTCGTCCAGTTGCGCCACCCGTGCGCCCGATTTGTTCGAAGTCACGACACCCAGCGATTTCAGCTTGCGATGCAGCGCGCTGCGCTCCATTCCGACAAAGCTGGCGGTGCGGCTGATATTGCCGCCAAACCGGTTGATCTGGGTCAGCAGGTACTCCCGCTCGAACGCTTCGCGTGCCTCGCGCAGCGGCAGCGTCGCAAGGGCGCCCGACAGAACAACACGGCCGGAATCGTCTGCTTTTTCCTCCTCGGTCGGCAGTTCCTTCGCCTCGATCGGCCCTGAGCCATCGCCAAGGATCAGCACACGCTCGATCAGGTTCTTCAGCTGCCGCACATTCCCCGGCCAGGTCATCGTCTGCAACAGGGCAACGGCCTCTTCCGAAATGTCGCGTATCGTCAATCCCTGGGTTTCATTGCACATTTCTATGAAATGCTGGGCCAGAACCGGAATATCCTCGCGGCGCTCTTCCAGAGAAGGCACCGCAATCGGCACCACGTTCAGGCGATGATACAGTTCTTCGCGGAACCGGTCGGCGGCGATTTCGGTCTCAAGATCGCGGTTGGTGGACGAGATCACTCGCAGGTCCACCCGCACTTTGTCAGACCCGCCAACCCGCTGGAACTGCTGATCGACCAGCACCCGCAGGATCTTGGACTGCGTACCCAGAGGCATATCCGCGACCTCGTCGAAATAGACCACGCCACCATGCGCCTCTTCCAGCAGTCCGGATTCGATCCCACGCTCTGAGGATTCACGCCCGAACAGCACCTCTTCGACGCGTTCCGGCTCAATGCCCGCACAGTTCACCGTGACAAACGGCGCATTTGCGCGGTTGGAATGCGCGTGAATATAGCGTGCCGCGATTTCCTTGCCTGACCCTGCCGGGCCGCTCAGCATCACGCGGCCGTTCGACTTGGTGACCTTGTCCAACTGACTTTGCATCGCGCGAAATGCGGCTGATTTGCCGATCATGTCGGAGTTGGTGACTTCCTTGCGCTTCAGCGAGGCATTCTCGCGGCGCAGGCGAGAGGTTTCCATCGCGCGGCGGATCACCACCATCAGCTGGTCAATGTTAAAGGGCTTTTCGATGAAGTCATACGCCCCCTGCTTGATCGCGGCCACCGCGATTTCGATGTTGCCGTGGCCGGAAATGATCACCACCGGCACGTCCGGGTTGTCGCGTTTGACCGCCTTGAGGATGTCGATCCCGTCCATGCGGCTGTCTTTCAGCCAGATATCCAGGATCAGCAGCCCCGGGGGTTCGGAATTGATGGCGGCCATGCACTCGTCCGAGTTACCAGCCAGCCGGGTTGAATAGCCTTCGTCCTCCAGAATGTCGGACACCAGTTCGCGAATATCGCGTTCGTCATCTACGATCAGAATGTCGCTCATCTTTGGCCTGCTTTCAGTTTGTTTATATTGATTGCCTGCTTTTGCGGCGCTGCGGTCGGGGTTAAATTGCCCCCGGGCAAACGGATCACGGCCATTGCGCCAAAATGGTCCTGACCGTCGAATATGGGCGCGTCTTCCAAAGTAAGCGCGCCACCGTGTTCTTCGATTATCTTCTTGACGATGGGCAGGCCCAGCCCGGTCCCTTCGTCGCGTGTGGTGACATACGGCTCGAACAGGCGCGCCCGGTCTTCGGGCAGGCCGATGCCGTTGTCGGCAATGGTAATCACCGTACCCGCGTCATCCCGGGTCACGTCCACCTTGATCTGTGGCTTCAGGTTTTCAGGCGGGCCTTTTTTCTTAAGCGTTTCAATCGCCTCGCCTGCGTTCTTGATCAGGTTGGTCAGCGCCTGATTCAGCATCGTGGCGTCCACATCGGTCCAGATTGGCTGATCCGGCAAAGTGGCGTCGATCTGAACCTCCGGCTGTCCGGCCTGTTGCAGCAGAACCGCCTCGCGCACCAGACCGACAATGTCTTCCTCGTTGCGGTCAGGTTCCGGCATCCGTGCGAATTTCGAAAACTCGTCGACGATCCGCCGCAGGTCGTTGGTCTGCCGCACGATGACGTCGGTCATGGATTCCAGGCTGCCGCAGTCTTCTTCATCCAGCTTCCGCGAGAACTTGCGTTTGATCCGTTCGGCGCTCAGCTGGATCGGGGTTAGCGGATTCTTGATCTCATGCGCGATCCGCCGGGCGACATCTCCCCACGCGGCCATCCGTTGCGCACTGACCAGATCGGTGACATCGTCAAAGGCCACCACATAGCCCTCAAGCCCGCCATCTTCGCCGCGACGGGTTGCCATGCGGACCAGCAGGTTTTCCAACCGGCCTTTTCGGGTGACCTTAATCTCACCCTGAACAGCCTCCTGACCGCTGTCCTTGAGGGTTTCGAATAGCGGCAGGAATTCCGGCACCGCGACACCGATGACCAGATGCTCTTCACCCCGCGACCAGTCGAGCAAACGTTCGGCCGAGCGGTTCACGAAAGTCACGTACCCCTCGGAATCAACCCCGACCACGCCCGAGGTCACCGAGCTTAGCACCGAATCGAACAGGCGGCGTCGACGCTCGATCTGGCGGGTGTTTTCCAGCAGCGTATCGCGCTGCCCTTTAAGTTGTCGCGTCATCTGGTTGAAATAACGGCCCAACATCGCGATCTCGTCATCGCTGGCTTCTTCGATGACCTGCACGCTCAGGTCCCCCGCCCCCACACGCTGCGCCGCCGTGGTCAGTCGGCCAACGGGCCGCGACAGCCGTTCGGCAAACCACATGCCCAGCGACATGGCGGCCAGAATAAGGATCACCGCAAAGCCCAGATACAAAAGCCCGAACTCAAACAGCACCCTGCCCCGTTCGCTTTCCAGTTGCTGATAGAACTGCACCGTTTCCTTGGTATCATCCAACAGCGTCAGCAACTGTCCGTCCACCTCGCGACTGACATAGAGATACCGGTCCAAGTACGCCTGCAACGGCACCAGCGCGCGGAACTCGCTGTTTTGCCAGTCGGCGATGATTAGCAGACCGGTATCTGTGGCCTGAACCATCTGCTCCGGCGTCGGAGGCTCAAAATTGAAAAGGTAGGACCGGTCGCCGCGCGACCGGATTTCGCCACTGCCGTCAATGACATAGGCTTCGCGCAATCCGCGCTGAATCTGCGATTGCCCCTGCGCCAGAACCTCGCGCAGTTCCGCGTCCGAGATGTAGTAATCCCGCGCGCGGGCGTTATCCAGAAACAGGGCCAGAACCGTCGCGTCCTGTGTCAGACCCTCGCGGTGTTCCTGCTCATAGGCTTCTGCTGCTGTCAGGGACGAGCCCACAACCTCGCGCACGCGGTCCGAAAACCAACCCTCAAGCCCGATATTCACCGTCAGCCCGGCAAAGATCGCAACGGTCACGGTTGGCACCAAAGCCAGCAGCGTGAAGGCGCCGATCAATCTCAGGTGCAGGCGGGACCCGGCGGATTTCGCACGGCGGGCCGCGATCAATGTGCCGACCTGCCCCAGCACAAGCCCCGCAACCACCAGCACGTAGACAAGATCAGCAAGAAGGATCAGCCGCAACGTCGGCGCGGTTGCCCCCAGATCAAAAGGCCCAATGACAAGATACGTGGCCAGCGCCAGCGCAGGGCCCAGAAGAACCAGCCCCAAAGTGCCGAAATTGCGCAGTTTTCGGGATTTCCGCCACCGGTTGATCGATAGGATCAGCCCGCTCTGTGCCCGGGTTGCCACCGTCTGCCCTCATCCTGATGTGTCGCTTGCGCGACGTACCGCCATATATCGTGGTCTTTGCCGGGTCCGAACCCGGATGCCACGGTTTGTGTGGCGATATTACATCAGTTTGCGGCGGCGTGTCACCTGAATATCGAGGTCAGTGATTTTTTTCCGCAACGTATTTCTGTTGATCCCCAGAAGATCGGCGCATTTCGCCTGATTTCCGCCCGTTGCATCCAGCGCCAGTTCGATCAGCGGGGCCTCAACTTCGCGCAGGATACGCTGATACAATCCAGGGGGCGGCAGCAGGTTGCCGTGCAGGTCGAAATAACGGCGCAAATGCCGCGCGACGGAGGCAGAGAGTTTCTCGCGCTCGCCGTCGCCCAGAACCGGTTCGGCCTCAGGCTGGCTGCCCAGAACCATCTCAACCTCGGTCTTGGTTATCTCATCCGCGCGGCTGGTCAGGCTCAGCCGCCGGATCGCGTTCTCAAGCTGCCGCACATTGCCGGGCCAGGAATACCGGCGCACCAGTTCCACGGCGTCCGGGCTGAGCCAGCGCTTGGTGCCATGGTCACGCTCTTCCCGTGCCAGAAAATGGTCGGCCAGCAGAGTGATATCGTCCACCCGCTCGCGCAGGGCCGGTACGTGGACGGTCGCCCCGCACAGACGATAGTAGAGGTCCTGCCGTACCCGACCGCTTTCCATCGCCTCGGTCAGGTCCGACTGGCTGGTCGCCATGAAACGCGGCACGTGATCGCCGGGCGTGTCCATCATACGCACGATGCGGGCCTGAAGCTCGTCCTCGATATCAGCGATCTCGTCGATCAGCAGCGTCCCGCCCCGCACCCGCGCCATCACGCGCGCCGGGCCTTCCAGATCACGCAGATCGGCTGCCGTCGCTGTCACAAAAGGCAGCGTGCGCCGGTCCGAGAAGTCATGAATGGCGCGGGCGATCAAGGATTTGCCTGTCCCGCTTTCGCCCGAAATCATCACCGACAGATCCGTGTTCATCACCCGCGCCACAAGGCGGTACAGGGCCTGCATCACGGACGTGCGCCCGACCAGAGGCAACTCTTCGGGGCGGTCTTCTGTTGCGACCGCCACATCGGTCAGAATGCGCTGCTTCTGTTCCAGCGCCCGCGCGGTGCGCTTCATCAGGTCGGGCAGGTCGAACGGCTTTGGCAGATAGTCATAAGCATCCGCCTCGGCCGCCTGAATTGCGGTCATGATCGTGTTCTGGGCCGAGATGACGATGACCGGCAGACCGGGCCGGTCCTGTGCGATCTTCGGCAACATCTCAAGCCCGTTCCCGTCCGGCATCACCACGTCCGAGATCACCACATCCCCTTTCCCCTCACCAACCCAGCGCATCAGCGTGGTCAGCGACGAGGTCGCGTGTACCTTGCACCCCGCCCGCGTCAGGGCCTGAGTCAGAACGGTTCGGATCGTGCGGTCGTCATCTGCGACCAGTACTGTGCCATCCATCGGGTGCTCTCCTTACCTTTGCTCTTTTCGGCGGGGCTGTTTCATGTTTCGTCACGCGGTGCCCGTCGCAGGGACAGACGAAAGACCGTGCGCCCCGGAACCGAGTCGGCCGAAATCCAGCCGTTGTGGTCCGAGATGATCTTGCTGACCAGTGCCAGCCCAAGGCCGGTGCCGTTTTCCTTGCCCGATACGAACGGGTCGAAAATGTCGCTGCGGATGTCTTCGGGCAGTCCTGGGCCATCATCGATGATCTCGATTTGCAGCGGCAGGGAGTGGCCAGATCCGTCGCTGCGCCGCAGGCGAAACGAGTGCTCGAAATACGTCCGCAGCCGGATGGTTCCGCCCTTGGGATCAGCGGCTTCCGAAGCGTTCCTGAGAAGGTTCAACACCACCTGAAGGAACTGATCCGGATCGCCATAAGCCAGCGGCAGGGATGGGTCATAATCCTCGATGATCGTCATATGCGCGCCGAACCCCAGCAGCGCCGACCGGCGCGCGCGGTCCAGAACGTCGTGAATGTTGATCGGTCTGAAATCCGGCTGCGAGAGATTGCCGAATTGCTCGACCTGTTCAAGCAGCTTTACGATGCGTCGGCTTTCCTCGACAATTAAGTCTGTAAGTTCAAGATCTTGCTGCGGGATATTCATGCTCAACAATTGCGCCGCACCGGTAATGCCCGCCAGCGGGTTCTTGATCTCGTGCGCCAGCATTTCGGCCATGCCGATGGCGGATTGCGCCGCAGATTTCACCGTGTTGCCGCGCGTCATCCGACCCGCCAGTTCTCGCGGCGAAATGATCATGATCATCAACCCCGGATGCCCGACAAGCGGCGCGATCTGCAGCGCGCATTGCAGCGGTGCCCGGTTGCCGGACCCGACATCGACATCGTTGACGAACAGCGGTGTCCCCTGTTGGCGCGCCCGCAGAAACGCCTCTTCCAGCGGTGCGTCGACAGCGATCTGATCCCATACGGGATGCCCGACCACGGCCTTTCGCGACGCGTTCAGAAAGCCTTCGCCGGCCGAGTTCACATCCGCGATCCGGTCTTCGACGTCAATGATGAAAGCCGGGACCGGCAGCGAGTTCCAAATGAACTGGTCCGAGGTCATGCCGCGGCCTCCGCATCGCCGTTCAGCGCGTCGCCCAGCAGGCGCAGGACCTCATCGGAATCGCGGGACGTCAGCACCGCCCGGCGCAGCGTGGCAGGCGTTCCGGCTTCGTCCATGTACCAGCCCAGATGTTTGCGCGCGACACGCAGCCCCAGTTCCGCCCCGTAAAAGCTGAGCATTGCCTGATAATGGGCACCTACCATATCGCTCAGGTCCGTGCCTGCGGGAATAACAGGAGCGTCCGCGCCATACAGGTCGTGACAGATCTGCGCCAACAGCCACGGCTTGCCCTGCGCCCCGCGCCCGACCATGACACCGTCCGCGCCAGACTGGTTCAACGCTGCGCGCGCGGCCTTTGAATCCACGATATCGCCATTGGCGATAACCGGGATCGAGACCGCCTCTTTCACCGCTCTGATCGCCCCCCAATTCGCGTGACCTTTGTAGAATTGACAGCGGGTGCGCCCGTGAATCGTGACCATACAGATACCCGCATCCTGCGCCCGCCGGGCAACGTCGGGCGCGTTCAGCAGCTTATCATCCCATCCCAGACGGGTTTTCAGCGTCACTGGCACGTCCACTGCGTTCACCACCGCTTCGATCAGCGTCAGCGCGTGGTCGGGAGTTTTCAGCAGGGCTGACCCTGAATACCCGTTCGTCACCTTTTTGGCCGGGCAACCCATGTTGATGTCGATCACCCGCGCCCCTCGGTCAGCGACCTGCCGGGCGGCTTCGGCCATCCAGTGCGCCTCGCGTCCCGCCAGTTGAACGGCGGTGTTTTCGACATCTGCCGACAGTTCCGCGCGCTCGCGCACGCCCGGCTTTGCCTGCACCATTTCCTGGCTCGCCACCATTTCGCTGACAACCATGCCAGCGCCAAAGCGCATCACCAGATCGCGAAAAGGCCGGTCGGTAATTCCGGCCATCGGCGCCAGCATGACCGGCGGGTTCAGTTCCTTGTCGACGAGGTGCAGGGTCAACGTGCTTAATCCTTGGGCAGTTGCGGATTTGATATCGAATTGAACGCATATGAACAACAAAACGGCGGCCATCAAGCCTGCAAAATCATCACTTGCCTAATTTTTAGGCAGCTTGACGCAGGTGATTGCCTCTGCATTCACCGCACCCTAAACAAAGCGTCAAACCACCGGAGAATTCACCCCATGACCACCGCCGCCATCATCGTTGCCGCAGGACGCGGATTGCGCGCAGGAGGGGGTATTCCAAAGCAATGGCGCCCGCTAGCCGGACGTCGCGTCGCCGACTGGACCATTGACCGGTTCCAAGGACAGGTCGACCATACCGTGCTTGTGCTGTCGCCGGATGACATAGATGCGTGGGACGAGTTCAGCGACAGCGGATTGCTGCTGGCCCGGGGCGGCAGCGACCGCGCCGGATCGGTGCGCAACGGGCTTGAGGCGCTGGTAGGTCGGCAGGTGCAGCGGGTTCTCATCCATGACGTGGCCCGGCCCTGCGTCCGCCGTCAGACCATTCAGGACGTCTTGACCGCGCTGGACACCCACCCCGGCGCCGCACCGGGTCTGGCGGTGACCGATGCGCTCTGGACCGGGGACGGGGCGGTCGTGACCGGCACCCAGGACCGCGACGGGTTGTTCGCGGCCCAAACCCCGCAGGGATTTCACTACGACGCCATCGTCGCGGCGCATGCGGCGCATCCCGGCGGTGCGGCGGATGATGTCGAAGTTGCCCGCGCCGCGGGGCTGGATGTAGCCATCGTACCGGGCGATCCGGACAATCTGAAAATCACACGGCCCGAGGATTTTGCCCGGGCGGAACGCATATTGGGAATGGACATGGATGTAAGGCTGGGCAACGGATACGACGTGCATCGGTTTGGCGACGGGGATTATGTGATCCTCTGCGGTGTCAGGGTGCCCCATGGCCGAGGGTTGCAGGGCCATTCGGACGCGGATGTCGGGATGCATGCCGTCACTGACGCGATCTACGGCGCGTTGGCGCGGGGTGATATCGGGCAGCACTTCCCGCCCTCGGACCCGCAATGGAAGGGCGCGGCCAGCGAGATATTCCTGCGCCACGCGGTCGAACTGGCCGGGCAGATGGGGTACCGGATTTCCAATGTCGATTGCACGCTGGTCTGCGAATACCCAAAGATCGGCCCGCACGCCGGGGTCATGCGCGAAGAAATGGCGCGGATCATGGGCTTGCAGGCCGATCAGGTCTCGGTCAAGGCAACCACGTCCGAGCGGCTAGGCTTTACCGGACGCGCCGAGGGCATTGCCTCACTGGCGACCGCTTGCCTGGTGAAATCATGAACGCGGCGCGGCTGATTGGAACCGTCTGCGGTGTCGGCTATCTGCGCCCCGCGCCGGGCACATGGGGTTCACTGGCCGCCCTGCCCCTGGCCTGGCTGCTGCATGTTCTTGGCGGTTTTCCGTTGCTGGTGATCGCCACTGTCGCGGTCTTTTTCGGCGGGCTCTGGGCCACCCGCGTCATGACCGCGGGCATGGATGATCACGACCCTTCCGAAATCGTGATTGATGAGGTCGCGGGGCAGTTCATCGCCTTGTGGGCAATCTCTTACCCCTCCTGGGCACACGGGATCGAGATCACAGCGCTCTGGCCCGGCTGGGTGGCGGGTTTCCTGCTGTTCCGCCTGTTCGACATCACCAAACCCGGGCCGGTCGGCTGGGCCGACCGCCGTGGTGACCCGCTGGGCGTGATGCTGGACGATGTAATTGCGGGCGTATTTGCCGGGATCGGCGTGCTGATCCTTGCGGGCCTCTCGCACGGGGCGCTGGGCCTGTGACTGTGGCTGGCCTGCTGGACCGCGCCAAGGCGCAGGGGGTGATGATCGCCACCGCCGAAAGCTGCACAGGCGGTTTGGTTGCGGCTGCGCTGACGGATATTCCGGGCAGCTCCGTCGTGGTTGAGCGCGGTTTTGTCACCTATACCAATATCGCCAAGCAGCAGATGCTGGGCGTGCGCGCCGAAACGCTGAATGCGCATGGCGCCGTGTCGGAACAGGTGGCCCGTGAGATGGCGGACGGCGCGCTGCGGAACTCCGGGGCGCAGCTTGCGGTGTCCGTTACCGGGATCGCGGGCCCTGGCGGGTCCGAGTTCAAACCCGAGGGGCGCGTCTGTTTCGGACTGGCCGTCGATGGCCAGCCGACCGTGACGGAAACCGTCGAGTTCGGCGCACAGGGCCGCGACAACGTGCGCCGCGCAGCGCGGGACCATGCGCTGGCGTTGCTGTCGCAGGGACTTTTCACTCTTGCACAAAATTAAGGCGCGTTGCGCTTTTTGACGCTCAATTCGTCACCGGTTGGCAAAAAGCCCTTAAAACAGGCGGCTAAATTGCGTCCTGCCTCTTTTTTCCCCGCCCTCCCTCCGCTTCAACGCCCCTCGCAAGTTGAGGACGCTGAGAGGAGACCGGCCGATGAATGGAGCCGACACCGCCTGGATCATAGTGGCAACCGCCCTGGTCCTGTTCATGACATTACCCGGCCTGGCGCTGTTTTACGGTGGCCTCGTGCGCGCCCGCAACGTGCTGAGCGTATTCATGCATTGCTTTAGCATCGCATGCCTGATGAGCATCCTGTGGCTGGTCGCAGGCTATTCGATCGCCTTCGGCGACGCCGGTTCGGGCCTGTGGGGCGGTCTGGGCAAAGCCTTTCTGACCGGTGTCGACGCCGACAGCCTGTCGGGCACCCTGCCCGAGATCCTGTTTTTTGCCTTCCAGATGACCTTTGCCATCATCACCCCGGCCCTGATCGTCGGCGCTTATGTCGAGCGTGTGGGCTATGGCTTTGTCCTGACATTTTCGGCCCTGTGGATGCTGCTGTGTTATGCGCCGGTGGTGCACTGGATCTGGGGCGGCGGCATTTTGACCGACGGCGGTATTCTGGGTGAGGTCGGTGTACGCGATTTCGCCGGCGGCATCGTAGTGCATGAAACCGCGGGTCTGGCCGCGCTGATCATAGCGGTTGTGCTTGGGCCGCGCCGCAACCGCACGACACCGCCGCACAACCCCGGTTATGTCATGGTTGGCGCTGCGATGCTGTGGGTCGGCTGGTTCGGCTTCAACGGCGGTTCGCAGCTTGCAGCCGATGGCGGCGCTGCGATGGCGATGACCGTCACCCATATCTCGGCAGCGACTGCTTCGCTGACATGGGCGCTGTATGAGCGGATCAAGTATGGCAAGGCTTCGATGGTGGGTCTGGTCACAGGCACCATTGCCGGCCTGGCCTCAATCACCCCGGCTTCGGGCTATGTCGACCCGGTTCAGGCGCTGATCATCGGTGCCGTGGCAGGTGTCCTGTGTCAGGAGGCGGTGAACGTGATCCGCAACGTACTGCATATCGACGATACGCTGGACGTCTTTGCGGTACACGGCGTGGGCGGTATCTTTGGCACACTCATGATCGCTGTCTTTGGCCTCGGCGCCTGGACCGCGCAGCTGGGCGGGCTTGTGATCGTGGGTGTCTTTACGTCAGTTGTCACATTTGTGTTGATCAAGGTGGTTGCGCTGATCACTGCGCTTCGCGTAGACGCAGAGACCGAAACAAACGGGCTCGATCTGTCGGTACACGGTGAACGCGCCTATGACATGAGCAGCTAAGCCCACCTTGGCTGCCACTCGCCCGCAAGGGCAAAAGCGGACCTCTTGAGGGTCCGCTTTTCTTTTGCGCCCCGGCCCCCTCGACTCTGGCCCGGCGGACAGGCTATCAGCCCGCAGAGTCACATAGTTTGCCGAGGTCCCGCCATGATCCCCAGTTCATTTCCCGACAGCACCGAAATCGCCCGCCTGACTGCGCGGATGCTGCTGGAGATCAAGGCCGTCCATTTCAATTCGCGCGAGCCCTTCACGCTGGCGAGCGGCTTGCCCAGCCCGACCTATATCGACTGTCGCAAGCTGATCTCGTACCCGCGCATCCGCTCGACCCTGATGGATTTCCTGACGGTGACCGTGATGCGCGACGCCGGGTTCGAAGCCTTCGACAATATCGCGGGTGGCGAAACGGCCGGCATCCCCTTTGCCGCCATGGTCGCCGAACGCATGGCCCTGCCGATGACCTATGTGCGCAAGAAACCCAAGGGCTATGGCCGCAATGCCCGCATCGAAGGTGCCATGGGCGAAGGCGAGCGCGTTCTGCTGGTCGAGGACCTGACCACCGATGGCGGATCGAAACTGTCCTTTGTGGACGCGATCCGCGACACCGGCGCGACCTGCGGGCACACGGCTGTTATCTTCTACTATAGTATTTTCCCCGATACCGAGAAAACGCTGGGCGACCACGGCGTGCGGTTGCATCACCTTTGCACATGGTGGGATGTTCTGGCCGAGGCCAAGGCGCAGAAAGCCTTTGATCCGGAAACACTTGACGCGGTCGAGGCCTTCCTGAACGACCCGCGCGGATGGCAGGAAGCCAATAAACCCACGTAAACCTCTTGTGGATGGACTGGGGATAAGCATCGAAGAATCGGCCTGCGCGCAACGATATCTGGTGACTTTCGCCACAATTCCTACATAATAAGCTACGCATACACGGGTATCCAAACCGCTGGGAAAGTTATCCCAAGGCCTTACCCCAAGTTAGCCACAGCTATTTCCAGATAGATTGTGGTGGTGTTTCGCGTGTAGAACCTCCGAACGGGCAGCGGGGACAAAATGAACGAGATAAGCAGTATCGAGCAGGCGGCGGCGCAGATTCAGAACGCCGAAACCATGCCGCATTCGATTGAGGCCGAGCAGCAGCTTCTGGGCGCGATCCTGACCAATAACGACCTTTATGACCGGGTCGCCTCGATCATCGGGGCCGAGCATTTCTACGACCCGGTCCACGCCCGGATTTACGAGGTGGCGGCCGCACGCATCGCCAAGAATGCGCTGGCCTCCCCCGTGACGCTGAAATCTTTCATGGCCGAGGACGAGGGGCTGAAGGAACTGGGCGGCCCCGCTTATCTGGTCAAGCTGGCGGGGGCGTCGATCAGCGCCTTCGCCGTGCATGACTATGCCCAGATGATCTATGACCTCGCCATCCGGCGCGAGTTGATCCGGCTGGGCCGGGACATCTCGGACAAGGCGGCGCGGGTCGAGGTCAGCAGCGAGCCGAAAGAACAGATCGTCGAGGCCGAGCAACAACTTTATCAGCTTTCCGAGCAGGGCCAGACCGAACAGGGTTTCCAATCCTTCCTCAAGGCGGTCACAGAAGCCGTCAATGTCACCAACGAGGCGTATCAACGCGGTGGCGGCATGGCGGGAATTTCCACCGGTCTGGCCGACTTGGACAAACAGCTTGGCGGGCTGCACCCGTCCGACCTGATCATTCTGGCCGGTCGTCCGTCGATGGGGAAAACCTCATTGGCGACCAACGTGGCGTTCAACGTGGCCAAGGCTTACAAGCGTGGCACCAAGCCGGACGGGTCTGAGGGCGCGATTGATGGCGGTGTCGTGGGTTTCTTCTCACTGGAAATGAGCGCCGAGCAGTTGGCTGGACGTGTTCTGGCCGAAGCTTCTGAAATTTCGTCGCACAAGATCCGTCAGGGTGACATGACCGAGGCGGAGTTCCGCCGTTTCGTGGACGCGGCGAAAGAACTGGAAGCCTGCCCCCTGTTCATCGACGACACACCGGCCCTGCCGATTTCGCAGCTTGCTGCGCGTGCGCGGCGGTTGAAACGGACCCACGGGCTTGACCTGCTGGTGATTGACTATCTCCAGCTCTGCCGGGGTATGGCCGATAACCGCGTCAACGAGATCGCCGAGATTTCGATGGGCATGAAGGCCATCGCCAAAGAGTTGAACATCCCGGTCATTGCCCTGTCGCAGCTCAGCCGTCAGGTTGAAAGCCGCGACGACAAGCGCCCGCAGCTGTCTGACCTGCGCGAATCCGGCTCGATCGAACAGGACGCCGATGTGGTGATGTTCGTGTTCCGCGAGGAATACTACAAGGAACGCGAAAAGCCCGGTGATCACGAGCTGGAAAAGATGGAAGAGTGGAAGCAGGCCATGGACCGCCTGCACGGCAAGGCCGAAGTCATCGTCGGCAAGCAGCGCCACGGTCCCATCGGTACGGTCGAGCTGTCCTTCGAGGCACAGTTCACCCGGTTCGGCAACCTGGTCAAACCCTGGCAGCAGGACGGTCAGATCGAGGGCTACTGACCCCTACCAAAGCTCGGGCCTGTTGAACGCGCTGACGCAGCGGGACGGACCCGCAATGGGCGTCATCTTATCACCTGCAAGCGACTGCCCAAGCCAACCATGAGGCATGCTCAGCGGCATCGGCGCCCTGGCGGTATCTTCGCTGACGGGTTGAAACCCGGCTTTGCCGTAATAGGACGGATCGCCATAAGTGACAGCGATATCAACGCTGTGGCGGCGCAGTTCATCCAGCCCGAAACCGATCAGCCTCTGGCCAATTCCCGATTTCTGCCGATCGGTGCGCACAGCCACCGGTGACATCAGAAACACCTGTTGCGGGTCCTGATCATAACGCAGCCGCGAGAACAGAATGCAACCAAGCAATGCGTCCTGATCAAGCGCAACGACCCCCAACAGATCGCTCTCGGGGGTGGTTGCCAGCAAATCCGTGACCAGCGCACCAATCGCGTTGCCTTCTTCTTCGCCTTCCGAAGCCGCAAAAACGTCTTTGAAAAATCCGGGCAGCGTCGGCGTCTGGTCCTTAAATCTGGCCGTCAGTTTCATCAGCACATTCCTTTTCTTCCCTCTGCAGGCCATCAACGATCACCACCTGACGCCCATAGTTGATCACAGGCCGGACACAATGACGACAACCTGCTTACACGGCCAACAACGCTTTTTTTGCCAATGCCTTGTGATCCCGGCCAGAAGCTGCCCATGATCCGCCCGAACTTAACCAGATTCGCCGCATTCCCCCTTGACCTGCCGCAATCCAATGTCATGAACAGCACCATGAGTACTGCACGTTTAACGATCAACCTACAGGCGCTGGCCAGCAACTGGCGGGCGCTCGGCGCCAAAACAAATGTCGAGACCGGCGCCGTGGTCAAAGCGGATGCCTATGGCCTTGGGGCCGGGCCCGTTTCCGCGACTCTGGCCGAGGAAGGCGTTCGCAAATTCTTTGTCGCCGCGGCCGAAGAAGGCGTTGCCGTGCGCAAGGCGATTGGTCCGGGCCCGATGATCGGCGTGTTCTCAGGGCACATGGAAGGCGACACCGACCTGCTGCGCGATCACGATCTGACACCGCTGATCAATTCGCCGGAACAGTTCGTCCGGCATCAGCAGGCGCTGCCCGACCAGCCATTTGGCATCCAACTGGACAGCGGCATGAACCGTCTGGGGCTGGAGCCGGCGGATTGGGCCGAACTGCGCCCGGCGGCCGAAGCCCTGAACCCCGTTGTCGTCATGTCCCATCTGGCCTGCTCGGACGAACCCGACCACAGGATGAACCGCCAACAGTTGCAGACGTTCCGCGAGATGACGGACGGCGTTGCGGCCCCCCGGTCCCTCGCCGCGACCGGAGGGATCCTGCTGGGCCCCGAATTCCACTTTGAATTCTGCCGCCCCGGTGTGGGCATCTATGGCGGTATGCCCTTTGCCGGCGCAAAACCTGTTGTGACTGTCGATCTGCCGGTCATTCAGGTGCGCCCGGTCGCGGTTGGGGAAACCGTGGGCTATGGCAACAGCTGGGCGGCGCGGCGCCCTTCGCGCATTGCAACCGTCGCTGCCGGGTATGCCGATGGCTTGCACCGCGCCATCGGTGGCGGCATCGACGCCTTTGCCGGCGATCAGCCCTGTCCGGTCGTTGGCCGCATTTCGATGGACCTGATCACAGTCGATGTGACCGACCTGCCGAAAGACCCTGAACGCCTGCGCATCCTGAACGGCCATCAGACCGTCGACGATCTGGCCGAGGCCGCGGGCACCATCGGGTATGAAATCCTCACGTCGCTTGGCGCGCGCTATTCCCGGGGTTACGTGGAATGAACCCGCTTGCTCTGCTGGGCGGGCTGGGCCGTGCTGTCCTGACCCTGCTTGCCACTTTTGGTAAAGTCGCGCTGTTCTCGCTGGATGCGGTTTCGCATATCTTCCGCCCGCCCTATTACCCGCGTGAGTTTGCCGTGGCGCTGATGAATATCGGCTGGCTGTCGCTGCCCGTGGTTGGCCTGACGGCCATTTTCACCGGCGGCGCGCTGGCTCTGCAAATCTATGCAGGCGGCGCTCGTTTCAATGCCGAGGCCGTGGTGCCGCAGATCGTCGCCATCGGCATGGTGCGCGAATTGGGTCCCGTTCTGGTCGGCCTGATGATCGCCGCGCGCGTGACCTCGTCCATCGCGGCCGAGATTGCCACGATGAAAGTGACCGAGCAGATCGACGCGCTGGTCACCCTGTCCACCCATCCGATGAAATACCTGACCGCGCCGCGTGTTCTGGCCGCGCTGATCACTGTGCCGTTGCTGGTTGGGATCGGAGATATCATCGGAATCGCGGGCGGCTATGTGGTCGCGACCCAGAACCTGGGCTTCAACGCGGCGACCTACCTGCTGAATACGGTCAATTTCCTGGAAGCGCGCGACATTGTTTCCTCGCTGGTCAAAGGCGCGGCTTTCGGGCTGATCGCGGCCCTGATGGGTTGTTACTACGGCATGAACTCGGGCCGTGGTGCGCAGGGCGTGGGCCGGGCCACCAAATCCTCGGTCGAATCCGCCGCCATCATGATTCTGGCGGCCAACTTCATTCTGACAGGGGTGTTCTTCTCGATATGATCCGGCTGGAGAACGTACATAAGACCTTCGGGGACAATCATGTCCTGCAGGGTATGAACCTGGAGATCCCCAAGGGCACCTCGATGGTCATCATCGGCGGTTCGGGCACCGGAAAATCCGTTGCGCTGAAATGTATTCTCGGGCTGATCAAGCCCGACAGCGGCATGGTCTATGTCGACGGCAAGGACGCAACCAAAGGCGACCGCGACAAGTTTCTGGCCCGGTTCGGAATGCTGTTTCAGGGCGCGGCGCTGTTTGACTCGCTGCCCGTCTGGCAAAACGTATCCTTTCGCCTGCTGCGCGGCCCGCTGAAGCGCCCGCCGGAATACGCCCGCGAAATCGCAATCGAGAAACTGCGCCGCGTCGGTCTGAAATCGGATGTGGCCGACCGCTTTCCCTCGGAACTGTCCGGCGGGATGCAGAAACGCGTGGGCCTCGCCCGCGCCATCGCCGCCGAACCCGAGATCATTTTCTTCGACGAGCCCACCACGGGGTTGGACCCGATCATGTCCGGCGTCATCAACGACCTGATCCGCGAAATCGTGACCGAGATGGGCGCCACCGCCATGACTATCACCCACGACATGAGTTCCGTCCGCGCCATTGCCGACAACGTCGCCATGCTGCATGGCGGGGTGATCCAGTGGACCGGCCCGGTGAGCCAGATGGACGCCTCGGGCGATCCCTATGTGGAGCAATTCATCAGCGGGAGCGCCGAGGGACCGATTGAGGCCGTGCGGTGACAAAGTTCTTAGATGAACGGGAGTCAATGAGCCCCCACTTGTTCGCTCAAATCTCTGAGAAATACTTACAAGCAGCGAAGATTATTTGGGAAGCTGAGTTCGCTAATCGGCATCGCTTCTATTGGGACAAACTACTAATTCTGCGCCCCCTTTCGCAATTGGTGGGCGTTTCTCTCGAAACTAGCCTCAAGGGGCTAATAGCGTGTCGCGGCATCGATAACAGCAAGTCACACAGTATATCTAAGCTCTTTGAAATCCTTGACGACCCTAACCTTGAGGCCGAGATTTCAGCTCTTCTTCAAAACGTCGAACTGCCGGAAGAGCTAGTTGAGGTAAACGAGCACCTAGAAGCGGATGAACTTGCCAAATTGTACCGGACACTGGGAATACACGTAGATCTGCTTGATCGGGTGTACGACCGCCCATACGTTTCTCGGTATCCATACCTCGGAAGCCATGCCGCACCCGACATTGAGGCACTTATGATCGTTATCCAAGCCATTCAGCTCAGGTTGCGTGAAGAAAAACTAACGTGGCATCGCGACTAGTGCGATGACCCTCCGCCTCATCACCCTCTCTCTCCTGATCCTCTACCCTATCGCGTGGTTCGCCCCGCTGATGCGCGCCGGTCTCCTCCCGATCTTCGGCCTCAGCGAAATCAGCGTTATCACCGGTCTGCAATCGCTGTGGAAATCGGACGTCTTTCTGGCGCTGATCGTCACCGTTTTCGCCCTGTTTGCACCCTACATCAAAACCATCGGAACCGCCCTGATCCAATGGGACCTGCTGGATGCACGTGTCCAGCCCGCGCTCAACTTTCTCGGGAAACTGGCCATGGCCGACATCTTCCTGATCGCGCTCTACATCACGCTGGCCAAGGGCATTTCCTACGCGACTATCGAGACTGCTTGGGGTCTTTACCTGTTCACCGCCTGCATTCTGGCCTCGATCGCACTGGGCCACATTACCGAAATGACATCCAGTTCACGAAATCCTCAGAGCTAATTGATTGAAAACGATCATCTGAGTATCATCTTTATATTTAGAGCAGTAAAATTTGTGTTTGCGGGTCCGTGGCGGACCAATCTGTGTATTTTGGATGACATCCGCTTGGGCTCGGTGTTTACCGGTTTGAGAAGGAGATCGTCGATCATGACCGCCCTCCACAACATTACGTTGCAATTTCAGAATGTCTTTTTACGCCTGACCTTTTTCCTCATCTGCGCCGCGGCGCTGTTTACCGTTACTGCAACCCTTCTTTCCGCGTTTGGCGTGCTGCCCTGGCTTTCGATGCAGGCCGGGTTTGGCGGCGGGCCGGTTACGGATGCCGGGATGTTTGTCCAGATCGGCCTGACCGCGCTGATTCTGATGCTGGCCTTTTACCTGCCGGCCAATGCCCGGATGATGGCGCTGGAAAATGCCCATCGCAAATTCGCGCTGAACATGCAGGACATTTCGGCGGCTTATCAGATGGCGCACGCGGCGGATCGTGCCGACACGTTCATGTTGTCGTCCGAGTTTGATGCGGTAAAGGAACGCATCGCCTTTCTGCGCCACCACCCCGATTTGCAATCGCTGGAGCCCGAGATACTGGAACTGGCCGCACAGATGAGCCAGATCAGCCACGAACTGGCCGAAACCTATGGCGATGCCAAAGTGTCCCGCGCCCGCATGTTCCTGCAACAGCGTCAGGAAGAGATCGAACAGTTTCAGCGGCGGATCGAGGACGCCCAGACCATCCAGCACGAGCTGCGCCAATGGACCCGGGACATCGAGATCGAGGAATCCATCGCCAAGTCTCAGCTGACCCGTCTGCGCGATGAGTTGTTCGAGCTGTTGCCGGAATTGTCGGCGCAGTTGCAGGCGCCATCCGACGACCGCAAGTCCAAGGCGTCCAGCGTCATCGCGATGTCACCGCCCCGCGCTGCGGAATAGGCGCGTCAGCGCCCGCCGTGGACGATGGCCCGCCGGGCCTGAGGACGCGGCCCGCCCCGGCGGAGATGAAAGCCCTGTCAGGGCTTGAAGAACCGCCCGACCTCGGGCACCAAGGGCCGCATGGCAAAGACGACTTTTTCCTGCTCGGCCTGTGGCGCGTCGCATTCGCGCTGGACCGGGCGCTGTGACGGATGCGGTGAGTGGAACACGATCACCCAGGACGTCCCCCTTTCGGCGGGCCCCGCAAAGAAATCCCTCGGCGGCAAGCGCGGCCAGTCCATCGCACTCACGGACCTGTCCACCGAGGAAACACCCCCGCCCCGCACCCTCTGCGGGGTCGAGGAACTGGATCGTGTGCTGGGCGGCGGCCTTGTCCCCGCCTCGGCCCTGCTGGTGGGCGGCGACCCCGGCATCGGAAAATCCACTCTGTTGCTGCAGGCCGCAGCACGCTTTTCCCGCGCGGGTGTGAAAACCATCTATGTCTCGGGCGAAGAAGCCAGCGCACAAGTCCGCATGCGCGCGCGCCGTCTGGGGCTTGAGGACGCGCCGGTTCAGCTGGCGGCGGAGACCAACCTGCGCAATATTCTCACAACGCTTGAGGCCGAAAAGCCCGGTCTTGCGATCATCGACTCGATCCAGACCATGTGGGCCGACAATGTGGACAGCGCGCCGGGATCCGTCAGCCAGGTGCGTGCCGCCGCCCACGAACTGACCACCTTTGCCAAACGCCATGGCGTGTCGATCATAATGGTCGGCCACGTCACCAAGGAAGGTCAGATCGCCGGTCCCCGTGTGGTCGAGCATATGGTCGATACCGTTCTCTATTTCGAAGGCGAGCGCGGCCATCAGTTCCGCATCCTGCGCGCCGTCAAAAACCGCTTTGGCCCCGCAGATGAGATCGGCGTGTTCGAAATGACGGGCAAGGGGCTGGCACAGGTCACCAACCCTTCGGCGTTGTTCCTGTCGGAGCGCGGCACGCCCAGCCCCGGATCAGCGGTGTTTGCAGGCATTGAGGGCACCCGGCCCGTCTTGGTCGAGTTGCAGGCGCTGGTCGCCCCCTCGCCCCATTCGCAGCCGCGCCGCACCGTTGTCGGATGGGACAGCGGTCGACTGGCGATGATCCTCGCCGTGTTAGAAGCGCGCTGCGGCATCCCCTTCGCGGGGCTCGACGTCTACCTGAACGTCGCCGGCGGGCTGAAAGTGAGCGAACCCGCGGCCGATCTGGCCGTTGCCGCAGCGTTACTGAGCGCGCGTGAAGACACCGCCCTGCCCGCTGATACGGTCGTTTTCGGAGAAATCTCGTTATCCGGGGCACTTAGACCGGCGCCGCAGACCGAAAACAGGTTGAAAGAAGCGCAAAAACTTGGTTTCACATCGGCAATCGCTCCGGCAGGCGGCAAAACCGGCACTGTGGCAGGTCTGACACTCACCCGACCCTCTGATTTGGTCGGGTTTGTTGGCGAAACCTTCGGAGCAGGTTAAGGTAACGCCTTGAGAGGCAGAAAAAATTACGGGCGAGGGCCATGGAAGGTTTTACAATCATTGACGGGGTGGTCGCCCTGATCATCGTCGTGTCGGGCTTGCTGGCCTATTCTCGTGGCTTGCTGCGCGAGGTTCTGGCGATTGCAGGCTGGGTTGCGGCCGCCGTGCTGGCCTTTATCTTTGCGCCCCAGGCCGTGCCGCTGGTGAAAGAGATCCCGGTGGTCGGCGACTTTCTGCGCGACAGTTGCGAGCTTTCGGTCATCACCGGCTTTGCCGCCGTCTTTGCCATCGCGCTGATCGTGGTCAGCATCTTTACTCCGTTGTTCTCGTCGATCGTCCAGCGCTCGGCGCTTGGCGGGCTGGATCAGGCGCTGGGGTTCTTTTTCGGCATCGCGCGCGGCATCCTGTTGGTCGCCATCGCGTTTTTCGTCTATGACACCGTGATGACCGGCCAATCCTATACAATCGTTGACGAAAGCCGCTCTGCCAAGGTGTTCGAGCAGTTCAGCGACCGGATCGAAGAACAGAACCCGGAACAGGCCCTGGGCTGGGTAACCCGTCAGTACGAAGAACTGGTGGCAAGCTGTGGCGCAGGCTCTGAAGCGTCCGGTGAACAGACGGCCCCAACGACCACCGAGTAACAAGAAAGCCCGGTTCCGACCGGGCTTTTTTCAAGGCGCAAGTATCAGCAGGCGGGTTTCAGACGAACCCCTCGCCGCCGCACACAGTGCATCTGATGTTCTTGAGACCGAAACACCCGTCACAACGGCTGAGGACCGGTTTTCCGTGGATATCCCGGCTTTTGATCACCTCACCGGACCCGTTGCAGATCTGACAGGGCGCGCGACCCATCCCCCGGCAGCGGTGGCACCGGCGTTTCACGGGCTCTTCCTTCTTTACGGCTTGCTTGTGTGGCCTCATGGCTGACTTCCGATTAAATCGCGGGCGTCCGGAACACCTTTTGCTTTCTCTATGACAGCATAAGGCTTTGCCGATGTCACCTTTTCATGCGTTTCACAGCAAAATCCACCTGCGTCAAATCGCAGATGTGATCCTTTGATGACACAGCCATCGTTAGGCTTTATGTGAATGCCGAACTGACATGGAATCGGAGCTGCCGATCTTGCTGTATCTGTGTACTTTCGCGCCCGCCCCCGGTGATGCCGCGCGTAACAGCCACCGTCTGGATGGTTGAAGATGTATTCAGATGCAGACGTGCAGACATTCCGCACCGAAACCCTGATCAACGAAAAAACGTCATAGAAATTGGAGCCCGTGCATGTGTGGGATTTTGGGGATCGCAAGCAGGACACATGATGTCTTTGCGGAAATCTATGACGGGCTGCTGATGTTGCAGCACCGGGGTCAGGACGCCTCGGGCATCGTCACCTATAACGGCGAGTTCTTCCGCGAGAAGAAGGCGAACGGTCTGGTCAAGGACGTCTTTAACGTACAGGACGCCGAAACCCTTCTGGGCAAGGTCGGGATCGGCCATGTCCGCTATCCCACCGCCGGGTCGCTCAGCGCGGCTGAGGCACAGCCGTTTTTTGTGAATGCCCCTTATGGCATTTACCTGGTCCATAACGGCAATATCACCAACACGGCCGAGCAGCGCGAGAAGGTCACCGGTAAATACAGCCGTCACCTGCGCACCACGTCGGATTCCGAAATTCTGCTGAACGTGCTGGCCGACAAGGTTTCTGACGCCATCAAGGTCAACGGAACCGTTGATCCGATCCGGAACATCTTTGCCGGTGTGAAGATGACGATGGAGCGTGTTCAGGGCGCTTATTCCGTCATCTGCCTGATCGCCGGTGTGGGCATGCTGGCATTCCGCGACCCCTACGGCATTCGCCCGCTGTCGGTGGCGATGCGCGCGGCCACGGGCGACGGCGACGATTATGCCTTTGCCTCGGAAGACGTGGCCTTTGGCATCAACGGGTTCGAAAAGCTGCGCGATCTCGATCCCGGCGAGGCCATTCTGATCGACCTTGAAGGCAACATGCACACCTTCCAGGCCGTCGAGGGCAAGCTGACCCCCTGTATATTCGAATATGTCTACCTTGCCCGCCCGGATTCCATGCTGGACGGGGTTTCGGTTTATAAAACGCAGATGCGCATGGGCCAGACCCTGGCGCGGCAGATCGAATCCGCCGGTCTGGATATCGACCGGATCATCCCGGTGCCCGACAGCGCCCGCCCCGTTGCGCTTGAGGTGGCCAAGGCCACCGGAATTCCGTACCGCGAAGGTCTGGTCAAAAACCGCTATGTCGGGCGGACATTCATCATGCCCGGTCAGGAAGAACGGCAGAAATCCGTGCGCCGCAAGCTGAATGCGGTGCCGCTGGAGTTCAAGGGTCACAACGTCCTGCTGATCGACGATTCGATCGTACGCGGCAACACGATCAAGAAGATCGTCCAGATGTGCCGCGACGCCGGTGCCCGCAAGGTATTTGTCGCCAGCGCCTCGCCGCCGGTGAAGTTTCCCAATGTCTACGGGATCGACATGCCGACCAAGCATGAGCTGATCGCAAACGGTAAGGACATCGAAGAGATCCGTCAGGAACTGGGCGCGGATGCCCTGTTCTATCAGCATCTGGACGATCTGATCTGGGCGGCCAAGGAAGGCAATCCCGACATCGGAGCCTTTGATTGCTCGTGTTTTGACGGAGACTACATCACGGGCAGCGTCAGCGACGACTATCTGGACAGCCTGGAAAACAGCTCGCGCGTTAGCAAAAAGCGACAGGATATGCAGGTTCCCGGGGGATCGTGGAACGCGGCCAAACTGGCGTCTGGCTGATCCGCAATCCGAACGGTCCAAGAGCCGAATCAATACCCGCGCAAGGCCCGTTTTGCAGACGCGAAGCGGGCCTTGCGTTAGCCGGTTGTCGCATCCGCTCGGTAAGATTTCGCCCACAACCCAGCGGCGAAGAAAATGTAATCGCAAGGGGTTCGTCGAGGCGCACCGGATGGCGGGAATTGCGACGCCGGGTCGGGCTTTTACTCTGGTCTTTGGTTTGGTAGGCCGCTGACTTCCAACCACTCACAACAAGGGGTCGGGGCGATTTTGCCCGACCGCATTACATGTCAAACGCAACCGTCAAAAGCGCGGCCACGCAGAAGGGCGCGCTGAAGAAGAACTCCGTCTCGGTCCTTGGGGTCTTTGGGCCCAAAGCCGACATGCGCGCGCTGGTGCGGATGTCATCGGGTCGTGTGAAAGAGGTCAAGCTGGGCAGCCGCGTTTCCTCGGGCACAGTGGTCGCGATTGATGCCGAAGGCGTCATACTGCGACAAAGCGGCCAGACCAAGCGGATCGTGATCCCCGGCAGCTAATCTGTCTTGACGCCCTGCGCGCAGGGGTTCAAACCGCTGTCATGACCGATCAGACCAAAATTGCCCTAATCACCGGGGCTTCGCGCGGGCTGGGCGCCGCCCTGGCCGAGGCGCTGGCGCCCGAGTATCACATCGTTGCCGTCGCCCGCACCACCGGCGGGCTGGAAGAACTGGACGACCGCATCAAGGCCAAAGGCGGCGCGGCGACCCTTGCCCCGATGGACATCGCCGACCCGAACGCCATGGCAACCCTGTGCCGGGGCATCCATGACCGCTGGGGCAAGGTGGACCTGTGGATGCACACTGCGGTTCACACCTCGGCCCTGACGCCAGCGCATTTCGTCGACTCCAAAGAGTGGACCAAGGCCAGCAACATCAACGCCACCGCCACATCGGTTCTGATCCCCTATATCGCCCCCTTACTGGGCGAAACCGGGCATGCGGTGTTTTTCGACGACCCCAAGGCGGGCGAGAAATTCTATGGCATCTATGGCGCGACAAAAGCCGCACAGATGGCTCTGGCCCGCAGCTGGGCCGCCGAGACGGAACGCACCGGTCCGCGTGTGTCGATTGTCGAACCTGCGCCGATGCCAACCGCTGTACGCGCCCGGTTCCATCCCGGCGAGGACAGGGAAGCGTTGACAAGCACAACGGATGAAGCTGCGCGGATACTGGCGCAGCTGTAAGAATGGCCCGTGTCGGGCCAGACCAGCGGCTGCGATTATTTCAGCCAGACGAACCGGGCGGATCAGGCGATATGCACACCGCTGCGCCCAGCCAGATCGACGAAGAACTGCCACGCCACGCGGCCCGACCGTGCGCCGCGCGTGGCCTGCCATTCGATCGCTTCGGCGCGCAGGGTGTCTGCGTCTACAGAAACGCCATAAGCCGCACAGTATCGGTCGATCATCGCCAGATATTCGTCCTGATCGCAGGGGTGGAAACCCAGCCACAGACCGAACCGGTCGGATAGCGAGACCTTTTCCTCGACCGCCTCGGACGGGTTGATGGCGCTGGAGCGTTCGTTTTCGATCATGTCCCGCGGCATCAGATGGCGGCGGTTCGAGGTGGCATAGAACACCACGTTTTCAGGCCGGCCTTCGATGCCACCGTCCAGAACCGCCTTGAGCGATTTGTAATGCTGGTCATCGTGGCTGAACGACAGATCATCACAGAACAGGATGAACCGGTGCGAAGACGCGCGCAGGTGGTTCAGCAGGCGCGCGACCGAGCCCATATCCTCACGCTGAAGCTCAACCAGTTTCAGGTCGGGGTACTCCGTTAACAGCGTGCCGTGGACTGCCTTGACGAGGCTGGACTTGCCCATGCCCCGTGCGCCCCAGAGCAGCGCGTTATTGGCCTTGTACCCTTCCGCAAACCGGCGCGTATTGTCGAGCAGCGTGTCGCGCGAGCGGTTGATGCCGACCAGCAGATCCAGATCGACACGGTTGATCCGCGTGACAGGCTCCAGCCGGTCCGGCTCCACATGCCAGACGAAGGCCGGTGCGGCCCCGAAATCGGGCGCGGCCAGAGGCGCCGGTGCCATCCGTTCCAGCGCATCGGCGATACGGTTCAGGGCTTGGTCGTCCATTGGTTCCTCCGGCGGTGTCTTGCAGGTTTCAAACCATGTTCCGCCCGGCGCAACAAGGGTCGCGCACGAAAAAGGCGCGCCACGAGCGGGCGCGCCTGTTCCTTAGCGTACAGCGGTATTACTTGCCGTCTTCTTCGCGAACGATCTCTTCATCCGCTTCTTCCTCGTCGTCATCATAATAGCCATCGGCGCGCAGTTGTTCTTCGCGCTTCTTCTCGACGCGGGCGACCAGGAAGATCGACACCTCGTAAAGGCCATAGACCACAACGAACAAGATGACTTGCGTGATAACATCTGGCGGGGTGACAAGCGCGGCCAGCACCAGAATAGCGACCACGGCGTATTTGCGCACGCTGCCCAGCCCTTCTGCCGTGACCAGTCCGGCTTTGCCCATCAGGGTCAGCAGAACCGGAAGCTGGAAACACAGGCCAAAGGCCACGATGAACTTGATGGTCAGGTTCAGGTATTCCTGCGCCGAGCCCTGAAACACCACGCTCAGCGGTGCGGCCGTTGTGCCATCGGTCACGGCCTCTCCTTCGGCGCCGAACTGCTGGAAGCCCAGAAAGAAGTCATAGGCCAGCGGTGTCACCACATAGAAGGCAAAGCTCGCGCCCAGCAGGAACATGAAGGGCGAGGCCAGCATGAACGGCAGAAACGCGTTCTTTTCCGACCGGTACAGCCCGGGTGCCACAAACCGCCACATCTGCATCCCGATATAGGGGAAGGCCAGAATGAATCCGCCCAGCAGCGAAACCTTGATGGCGACAAAGAACCCTTCCTGCGGTGAAATGAAGATCAGCCCGCAATCTTGCCCGCGCTCGGCCAAAACCTCGCACAATGGGTTAGTCAGGAAGTTGAAAAGCGGTGTGGCAACCGTAAAACAGATGATCATCCCGACCAGAAACGCCACGACACAGTGAATCAGCCGCGTGCGCAGCTCAGCCAGATGCTCGATCAATGGGGCCGAGGTATCTTCGATCTCGTCAGTCTTGGTCATGTCTTGCTTTCGGTTTTCAGCGCGGCTTCGGCCTCTTCGGCCCTGGCCAGCGCTTCCGCGGCTTCCTTTGCCTTGCGTTCAGCAGTGGCCCGGGCACTTGTGGCCTGAATCTTCTTGGCCTGCTCTGCCCGCTCGGCCGCCAGTTTGCCGGTTTCGCTGTCGGGATCGAACTTGGTCGGATCAATGCTCTTTGCCATTTCCTGCGCGGCTTCTTTTACGCCGTCCATGGCGCTGCCGACAGGGTTGGCGGCCGCGTTCAGACCCTTCTTGATCTCGTTCACCCCCGCCTGATCCGCCGCTTCGTTCATCGCGCTTGAGAACTCGCGCGCCATGCCACGGGCTTTGCCGACGAAACGACCGACATTGCGAAACAGCACCGGCAGGTCCTTTGGCCCCACGACGATCAGGGCAACAACGCCGATGACCAGAAGCTCGGTCCAGCCCAGATCAAACATCTGCGCTTAGACCTTGTCTTTGTCGGTCTCGGGCGTGACGTCCTTGGCAACCTCGGCAGCGTCCTGCTCCAGCTCGTCCGCGCCTTCGCGCACGCCTTTCTTGAACGAGGTGATGCCTTTGCCCACTTCGCCCATCAGCGAGCTGATCTTGCCGCGGCCGAACAGCACCAGTACCACAACGGCAATCAGCAGAAGGCCGGGAAGGCCAATATTGTTGAGCATGTCTTTTCTCCTCTTACATCGGCGCGGTGCGCCGGGAATACGATCTGCGTCCGTGTCTACGCCCGCAGAACCGCGCGCAAAAGTCAGGCAGGCTGGTTTCGCGCCGAAATGTGAACGGATCACGCGATTTTTGCAGGCTGGCCATTTCCAACTGACAGGTTTATGTCAGTTGGTGGGCGATAATCAGGGGGTATCGAAACCTGGTCTACGGAGATTCAAATGACCCATGTTGCAGAAATCGTCACCTTCACCCTCGCCAACGGCACCACGGCAGAGGAATTCGTAAAGCTCAGCCAGGCGTCAGAGGCGTTTGTGCGGTCAGCCCCCGGATTTGCCCATCGCCAGTTGAGCCAGGGCGAAGATGGACGTTGGACCGATTATGTCGTCTGGACGGACATGAAGGCTGCAAAGGACGCCGCTGCCCAATTCCCGCAGCAGGAGTTCTGCGCCGGCCTGATGGCCGCCATCAACCCTGAAAGCATCCAGATGCGTCACGAGAATGTGCTATGGAACATGATCGCCTGATGCGGGTCGGGACGGCAGGTCATGCGCCGCACTGACCGCCTGTTCGACATTATCCAGATCCTGCGCGACGGCAAACTGCACCGCGCGCAGGATATCGCGGACCGGCTAGAAGTGTCGGTCCGCACCATCTATCGCGACATGGATACGCTGGCCGCCTCGGGTGTCCCGGTCGAGGGTGAGCGCGGCGTGGGCTATATGGTGCGCGAGCAGATCACCCTGCCCCCGCTGAACCTGACCCCGGCAGAGCTTGAGGCGCTGAATCTCGGCATGGCCATTGTGGCCGAAGCCGCCGACCCCGATCTGAAAGCCGCCGCTGAAACGCTTGCCGACAAGATCGACGCCGTGCTGCCAACGCAGGTCGTGGCCGAGGCCGATAGCTGGAAATTCGCCGTCTACCCCTTTGCCGACGCCGCCCGCGGACTGGCGCATATGGCCCCGATCCGCGCCGCCATCAAATCGCGCCAGAAACTGCGTCTGTCCTACCGTCGCATCGATGGCGTTCTGACCGAGCGCACCATCCGCCCGCTGCACATGGAATATTGGGGTCGTGTCTGGACCCTGACGTCATGGTGCGAACTGCGCGAGGGGTTCCGCGTTTTTCGGATCGACCTGATCGAAGCCGTCTCACCCTTGCCGGAAATCTTCGCTGACGAGCCCGGCAAACGGCTCAGCGACTACGACCCCCACGCCTGACCCGCCGCTTCACCTGGCTGAAAATACCTCCGCCGGAGGCATGGCCCGTCAAGGGCCATTTCGGTCACTTGAGATAGGGTTCGGGATCGACGGATTCGAACCCCTTGCGCACCTCGAAATGGACATAGGCATTGTCGCCGCCCCGCAAAGACGCGATCTGCTGCCCGCGACGCACTCGGTCGCCCTTTTTGACCGTGATCTTGTCGACATTGGCATAGACCGTCAGCAGGTCGCTGTTGTGCTTGACCACAATGATCGGAACCTGATCGGCGTCGGCGGTGATGGCCGCAATAGTCCCGGCCTCGGCTGCATTGACTGCGCTGCCCGGGGCGGCGGCGATGTCGATGCCCTCGTTTTTGCCCTTGTCATAGGTCCGGATGATCGTTCCGGTCACCGGCAGGCCCAGGGGCGAACTGCCCTGATTGGTGGGGGCTTCGGCGGTGACGTCCGGTGCCGGTGTGGCTGGTGCAATCACCTCGTCCGGCAGCGGTTGGGTCGCACTGGGCGGGGTCGGGGTCGGCGACCCCTGGCCCGGCTGTGTCACGTTGCCGGCGGGAACTGCAGCCTGCTGCGGCGCGGGCTGGTTCTTGACCGGGATCAGCAGGAACTGACCTTCCCGAACCGTAAAGTCCGGCCCCAGGCCGTTCCAGTCCGCCAGCGCATCGACCGGCACGTCGTACAGACGCGAGATGGTATAGGCTGTCTCGCCCCGCTTGACCTTGTGCCGGATCGGCTCGGGGCCGGTGGGCGCCGGGGCAGGTGCCGGAGCGGTCGCGGCCGCAGGCTGCGCAGGCTCCAGCGCCGATGTCCGGACCCCGCCATCCGCAGGCGCTTCGTCAATTGCAGTACCGGCGATGGTCGCAATGTCGACACTGCTTGCGGCACCGACCGCGCGGGGCAATGCGATCACCTCGCCGTCGCGCAGTGTGTCCGAGGGTTGCAGGCCGTTGAACCTGGCCAGTTCCCCGGCAGGCAGGCCAACACGGGCCGCCACATCGCTGACCGAGTCCCCCCTGCGCGCAACCGCCACCTGATAGGTCGGATAGGTGATTACACCGCGCGCGTCCGGCGACGGCCGGTTGGCGGTCGCGGATTGCACGGCGTCAGCGGTCGAAAACCCGCCAACCTGCCCGCGCAGATCATAGTCCAGCGGGCCTTCGCACCCGGCCAGAATTGCCAAAGCTGCCACCCCTGTCGCGCAGCGGCGCATCGCTGATTTGGAAACTGCTCTCATTTTAACTGTCCTCAACACCTGCCCCTGTTCCCCGGGGTTCCGGCGCATTTGCAGAATATTCCTTTACGCCCCGTCTTTTCCAAGCCCTTCCAACAAGGGCACGAAACGGACGGGCAACAATTCGTCATAGTCCAGGCCGGTCTCGGTCCGCCTGACCCTGATCAGGGTCTGAACCGCATCCGACTGTCCCACCGGCAAGACCATGATACCGCCGATTTTAAGCTGCGCCAAGAGCGGCCCGGGCGGGTCCTCGGCGGCGGCGGTCACGATGATCCGGTCGAACGGTGCCTGCTCGGGCAGGCCGAACGACCCGTCAGACAACATCGCGGTGACATTGGTCAGGCCCATCTCGCGGAACAGCTGTCCGGTTTCGCGGACCAGCCGCTTGTGGCGCTCGACCGTATAGACCCGGCGCGCCAGCTTCGACAGGATCGCCGCCTGATAGCCCGAGCCGGTCCCGACCTCCAGAACCGTGTCCCTTGGGCTTACCTCCAGCGCCTGCGTCATCAGACCCACGACCGAAGGTTGGCTGATCGTCTGACCACAGGCAATCGGCAGTGGCGTATCCTCATAGGCGCGTTCCGCGAACAGACCCGTGACAAAGCGCCCCCGGTCGATCTGTTCCATCGCGGCCAGAACGCGCGCGTCCGTCACCCCACGGGATCGCAGGGCAAACAGGAACTGCATTGTGGTTTCGGGGTTCAGTCCGCTCATTCGATTGACTTCAGTGCCTCCAGCGTATCATAGGCCGTCAGGTCGGCCCGCATCGGGGTGACCGAGATATACCCCGCCAGATTCACCGCCGCATCCGTGCCCGGGGCCGTCGGGTTGTGCTGATAGCCCCCTTTGATCCACAGAAACCGCCGCCCGGAAGGCGAGCTGTGCGGTTCGACAGAAAACCGCGTGTCGCGGCGGTACCCTTGCGGCGCAACCCGCGTGCCCAGTACCTCATCCGCAGGCACGGGCGGGAAATTCACGTTGTAAAACAGGCGGTAATCGCCCTGATCCGCCGGTGTCGCGTCCAGGATCTTCCGCACCAGATCGGCCCCGAAGCGGGTCGCGGTTTCGAACGGGTCCTCCAGACCCAGATTGCGCGGGCCGAAATACTGCGACAGCGCGATGGCCGGAACACCTTGCAACGCGGCCTCCATCGCGCCGCCGATTGTGCCGGAATACAGCGTATTCTCTGCCGAGTTGTTGCCCCGGTTCACCCCCGACAACACCAGATCGGGCGGCGCATCCTTCATCATGTCGTGCAACCCGGCCAGTACGCAGTCGGCCGGCGAGCCCTCGGCGGCAAAGCGACGCTCGCCCAGTTTGGCCACCATCATCGGGTGCGTATAGCTGATGCAATGGCCAACGCCCGACTGTTCGAAAGCAGGCGCGACCACCCAGACCTCGCCATCCGGGCCGGCCAGATCGGCGGCAATCGCCTCAAGCGCGATCAGCCCCGGCGCGTTGATGCCGTCATCATTGGTCAGAAGAATACGCATTTGCCCGGTCCACCCCCGCGTTTTGCCCTTGATAGACCCGCCCCCGCGTGGCGGCAAGCGACGGGCGTTCGCAATCTGCGGCTTTCGCGCACCACTTGCGGCTAAACTGTACGTTCAGACCCTAAACCGGGAAAACAAAGCACCGATCCCGGCGAATGGTCAGCCACATGACCCGTCCGGGACTGGGGACGAAGACATTCGGCACCGTGGCCTTCAGGACCGATCCGTTATGATCCATCCGGAATTCGACCAGGCTTTCATTGCCCAGAAACCGCGCTCTTTGAACCACACCGCGCGCAGCGACACCGTCGGTGGCCGTCGGCAGCGGCCCCTTGCCGTTGCGGTCAAAGTCCAGACGAAGGTGTTGCGGCCGGAAAACAATCTCGACATCGGTGCCGTCCGGCACGCCCGGGGCCAGGAACTGCCCAAAGGGCGTATCCGCCAAAGCTCCGTTAACTTGCGCCCGCAACACGTTGACATCGCTGAAAAATGCAACTGCCGCCTTATCCGCCGGCCGGGTGTAGACATTGTATGGCGCGCCCTGCTGAACGATCTTGCCCCGACGCATCAGGGCGATTTCGTCGGCCATGCGCATCGCCTCTTCCGGCTCGTGCGTCACCAACACTACGGCGGCGTCCTCTTCTTTTAGGATCGACAGCGTTTCATCCCGGATTCCGTCGCGCAAACGGTTGTCGAGACCCGAGAAAGGCTCGTCCATCAGCATGATGCGCGGGCGCGGCGCCAGCGCGCGGGCCAGTGCCACGCGCTGTTGTTCGCCGCCGGACAGGTGATGCGGGAAATTGTCGGCAAACCGCATCAGGTCAACCTTGGTCAGCAGCTCCTCGACGCGGGCGCGTTTCTCGTCCCTGTGACCCTTCAGACCAAAGGCCACGTTGTCGGCGACGCTCAGATGCGGGAACAGAGCGAAGTCCTGAAACATCAGACCAATCTCGCGCCGCTCTGGCGGAACACGAAAAACCGTGTCGCAGATCAGCTTTCCGTCGACATAGATTTCACCTGATTCCTGCATCTCGACCCCGGCGATCATCCGAAGCGTGGTGGATTTGCCGCAACCCGATGGTCCCAGCAGGCAGGTCACCTGCCCCGCCTGCACTGTCAACGAGACGTCATCTACGACGACGCGCCCCTCGTACCGGGCGATCAGATTGCGGATTTCCAGACGAGGAGGAGTTGCGTTACCTGTCACCGATGGACCCCGTTGCCTTTCCCGATCAAATTCATCGGGCTTGGGCGGGGATAGCAACCCCGCCCGTCAGGCGCAAGGGATCAGCAACAGCCGCCCGACGCGGCTTGACCACTGGCTTCAAACGGGCTTTCGCCGCCGCAGCCCTCGAAGATTCCATAATGGGTCGAGAAATCGCCGATGAAGTCGAAATGGCGGGCAAAACGTGTGTCTTTCAGCATCATCCAGGTGTTGCCGCAGACCGGAAAGACCTTGCCGGTCTCGATCGCATGGTGATCGTCCAGTTCAAACAGATGCGGGGCGTTGGGGATCGTGCCCTTGTAGATCACCGCCTGTCCATAGTCTTCACAGGCGGGTTCCAGCCCGGGCAATTTGAACAGTCGATAGGTGGCTGAAAGGAAGCTGAGCGGCGCAACGCGCGCCTCCAGCACCGGATTCTCGATGGTCAGCGGCCGGTGCGTGACCCGGCGCGGATCGCCGAAACCGGCCTTACGCGACATTGACAGAAAATCGTTCCAATACAGTGCGCCCGAGAGGCATTCGCCGTACAGCACCTCATCCTCGGCCATCGCCTGCGGAATGCGGCGGTCGGCATAGACGTCCGAGAAATACATCTCTCCGCCCTCTTTCAGCAGACGATGCGCGCCGCGCAGTACGGCCTCTTTATCCGTGGCCAGGTTGATGACGCAGTTTGACACGATGATATCGAAGGACCCCGGTTCCAGATCCAGCTCATCCAGTTTCTCGATATATCCGTGGTGAAATTCGACATTGCTTGCCGAATGCCCGAAGGCCGCGGCGTGAAAATCCTGATGCGCGCGCGCCACGTCCAGCTGTTCGGGGGTCATGTCGACCCCGACAACGCGTCCCTTTTCACCGACCATCGCAGACAGGGCGTAGACATCACGCCCGGCACCGCAACCCAGATCGAGAATGCGCATGCCCTCAAGGTCCAGCGGCGCGATCAGCCCGCAGCCATAGTAACGGGTCAGCACATCATCATGAATTTGCGACAGGATTCCTTTGACGTGGTCCGGCATGTCATCGGGCGTGCAACAGGCGTTTGTCTGCAAATCCGCGCTGCCCTGAAGCACCTCGCCATAGTAGTTCTGCACCGCTTCATGCTTCATTGCTGCGTTCCCTTTCCTATCTGGCTGCTCCGCAGCTAATACAGCCCATCGTTGGGCGCAATCCGGGCGCTGGAAATCTGACGAAAGCGTGAGCGTTACGGATGCTGGCCGAGCAGCTCAAAGTCGGTGCCCGCATGCACCTGACCGTTGACCTGAACTTCAAGCCGGTGCGCGCCGGGAACAAGCCTGAAAGTCGTCGCATCACCCTTCAGCTTGTGCTTTTTGCTCAGGCTCAGCGCACCATCTTGCAGGACGGTCTGCTTCAGCTTGTGCACCTTGGCCGAGGTTTTGCCGCCAGGCCTTTGAAAATGGACGATATAGTCAACCAGCACAGGCTGCTTTCCGGGTCCTTTCAGCACGACGTCAAAGTCAATCGCCTCACCGATCCGCGCCTCACCCTTGACCTGAACCGAAACCGAGATGTCGATATCGGGATCATAGCCTAGCATCTTCATCGCCCGGCGATGGCCCGACTTTACCAATCCCCGCAGCGTGTGGGTGGTCATCCAGTCCAGTTCGGCCCGGTCCTGCAATCCGGCGCGGCTCCAGTTCTGCAGCCGATCCAGCACCAGATCGGGGTCTTTCTTGGTGATGTCGTTCAGGTGGTTGGCGACCGACCTCGTAACATAGCGCGTTCCGTCGGCGTGCAGCCGGTCCAGCAATGGCAGAGGGTCGGACAGTTCCAACCCGACCGCCTGCCCCCAAGGCAGGCGCGGCCGCGTTCCTTCGCTGACCAGACGGCGCACGTGATAGCTGTCATGCGCGCACCAGGCCTCCATCCGCGTCAACACCTGATCCGGGTACCGGTTGAGGAACGGGCGAATGGCCCATTCCATCGAGAACCGTTGGGTCAGTTCCTCAAGCACGTCCAACGCCAGATCGGGATGGTTCAGACCCACCGCCACAACCCAGTCACCCAGCGGGGCAAAGATGAAATCGCCAAAATCGTCGTCCGACTTTCCCGGGTCCAGCGGCGGCGGCAGGGCGCGCAACAGGATCGGCGCAATGGCAGGCAAATCTCCGGGCACCGCCTGCTGCAGGCATTCGGCGATCCAGGCCATCCGCTGTTTCAGCTCCAGTTCCGTCAGGCGCGACAGGACCTTGCCCTCAAATGCCGCGGCGTCAAAGGACGGGTCCGCAGCGGCAAAAAGCCCCGCCAGATAGCGGGTCTTTTCGGCGTTAAACAACTGATCTTTCAGTGAGAAATTCTGTGCCATCTTACATCGTCAAATTGGTGCCGCCGCCGTCCAGCAGGATGTTCTGACCGACAATGAACCCGGCATGCTGTGAACACAGGAAGGCGCAGGCTGCGCCGAATTCGGCGCGCGTGCCATAGCGTCGCGCCGGGATTGTGGCTGCGCGCTCAGCCCGGGCTTCGTCCATCGAAATCCCCTTTTGCGCCGCCACGCCACCGTCCAGTGAATCTGCGCGATCCGTTGCGTGAATTCCGGGCAGAAGGTTGTTGATCGTCACACCATGCGGCGCCACTTGCCGCGAGGTCCCTGCGACATAGCCGGTCAACCCGGTCCGCGCTGCGTTCGACAGACCCAGTGCAGGGATCGGCGCCCGCACGGATTGCGAGGTGATATTCACAACCCGGCCCCAGCCCTTGTCCATCATGCCCGGCAGCAGCGCCTTCATGAACGCAATCGGCGTTAGCATATTGGCGTCCAGCGCCTTGATGAAATCCTCACGATCCCAGTCCAGCCACAGCCCCGGCGGCGGCCCACCGGCATTTGTCACAAGGATATCAACACCCTGCGCGGCTTCGATCACCTGCGCCTGACCGTCTGCTGCGGTCACATCACAGGCAACGGTCTGCACTTTGACACCGAATTCCGACCGCAATCGCGCGGCCTCAGCCTCCAGCGCCTCGTTACCGCGCGCGTTCATCACCAGATCAACACCTGCGGCGGCCAGCGCCTCGGCGCAACCCAGTCCCAGACCTTTGCTGCTGGCACAGACCAGCGCGCGTTTTCCCTGAATTCCCAAATCCATCTGATCCCCTCCATCCGTTGTTGTCCGCATGTCTAGCACCGGCCAGACGGAGAAGACCAGAATGGCGATGACGGGTTAATAAAAGAACTCCTCGCGCACGATCTTGCCGTTTGCGACGTGGTAGACGCCGACCTCGCGCATATCGAACGCCTCGCCGGTTTCCTTTACCTTGCCCTGCACTTCGAAGATCACGGCAAAGCGGTCATCGCCATGAGGAAACGGATCGCTGACCGATGCGCCGGACACTTCATGCGCGCCTTCCCACCATTCGTGCTTGCCCCGAATGGCGTCCAAACCGTGGGTTTCGCGCCCCATTCCTTCCATCTCCATCGCCTCGACCGATACGGCATCGGGCGCGTAAAGTTTGGCCAGGTTTTCCTTGGCCCGGTTCTCCCGGCATCCGGCGACCAATTCATCTGCAATTTCTCTCAAATTCATCGATCTACTCCACCTTTTGTTCACTTTATGTTCTTATTGCCATAGCATGGCGATTCTGAACACCCCCTTTGTCTTGCCTCGGCAGGATTCCCCGCCTATACGCGCGTTCATGCTTGATACCGCCTCGAACCAACCCTCCTTGCCGCCCGAGATTGCCCGGCGCCGGACCTTCGCCATCATCTCGCACCCGGATGCGGGCAAGACGACGCTGACTGAAAAGTTCCTGCTGTATGGCGGCGCGATTCAGATGGCCGGTCAGGTGCGCGCCAAGGGTGAGGCGCGGCGGACGCGCTCGGACTTCATGCAGATGGAGAAGGATCGCGGCATTTCGGTCTCCGCCTCGGCAATGTCGTTCGATTATCGCAACTTCCGCTTCAACCTGGTGGACACGCCCGGTCACAGCGATTTCTCGGAAGATACCTATCGCACGCTGACCGCCGTAGATGCCGCCGTGATGGTGATCGACGGTGCGAAAGGTGTTGAAAGCCAGACGCAGAAACTGTTCGAGGTTTGCCGCCTGCGCGATCTGCCGATCCTGACCTTCTGTAACAAAATGGATCGCGAAAGCCGCGATACGTTCGAGATCATCGACGAAATTCAGGAAATGCTGGCCATTGACGTCACGCCCGCCGCGTGGCCGATTGGTGTGGGCCGGGATTTCATCGGCTGCTATGACATGCTGCGCGACCGGCTGGAACTGATGGACCGCGCCGACCGCAACAAGGTGGCCGAAAGCATTCAGATCAACGGTCTGGACGACCCGAAACTGGCCGAACACGTGCCGGAACACCTACTGGAGAAACTGCTGGAAGAGGTCGAGATGGCACGCGAGCTGTTGCCCGCGCTGGACCCGCAGGCGGTGCTTGAGGGGCATATGACCCCGATCTGGTTCGGCTCGGCGATCAACTCCTTCGGTGTGAAAGAACTGATGGAGGGTATCGGCGCTTATGGCCCGCAGCCGCAGGTTCAATCGGCGCAGCCGCGCCAGATCGCGCCGGATGAGAAAAAGGTCGCCGGGTTCGTCTTCAAAGTGCAGGCCAATATGGACCCCAAGCACCGCGACCGGGTGGCCTTTGTCCGCATGGCGTCGGGCCATTTCAAGCGTGGCATGAAGCTGACCCATGTGCGGTCGAAAAAGCCGATGGCAATATCGAACCCGGTGTTGTTCCTCGCCTCCGACCGGGAACTGGCCGAAGAAGCCTGGGCCGGTGACATCATCGGCATTCCCAACCACGGTCAGTTGCGTATCGGCGACACGCTGACCGAGGGCGAAGCGCTGCGCGTGACCGGCATCCCCTCTTTCGCGCCGGAATTGCTTCAAGGGGTCCGGGCGGGTGATCCGATGAAAGCCAAGCATCTGGAAAAAGCGCTGATGCAGTTTGCCGAAGAAGGTGCGGCGAAGGTGTTCAAACCCTCCATCGGGTCAGGCTTTATCGTCGGCGTTGTCGGCGCGCTGCAATTCGAAGTGCTCGCCAGCCGGATTGAGATGGAATACGGCCTGCCGGTCCGATTCGAAGCCTCGCAATTCACCTCGGCCCGCTGGGTCAGTGGCGACAAGGTTGAGGTCGACAAGTTCGTCAACGCCAACAAGCAGCACATCGCCCATGATCACGACGGCGACATCGTCTATCTGACGCGCCTGCAATGGGATATCGACCGGGTCGTGCGCGATTACCCCGAGTTGAACCTGACGGCGACCAAAGAGATGATGACGTGATTGACCTCAAAGCCGCGAATGGCGGATAGGCCTCCAACCTGGGGCATCGTTTCGACGGTCCGGGGTTCCGCCCCGGACATCCTGAGTTTTGTGGCCCATCATCTCGATATCGGGGTCGACAGGGTTTACATCTATCTGGACGAACCCAACCCCAAAGCCTTCAATACGCTTAACAAGCACCCGAAGGTTGAGGTCCGAAATTGCGACGACGGGTTCTGGGCCAATCGAAAGCGGGAAAAGCCAGAACGGCATCAGGTTCGCCAAACCGCGAATGCCACTTTCACGTATCGCAAGGCAGATGTAGACTGGCTTGCGCATATTGATCTGGACGAATTTCTTTGGACGGAAACCCCAATCGCGGACCTGCTGGCCGAAATCCCCGACCATATTCCAGGCGTTCGTGTCCGACCGATTGAAGCGATGGCTGGAAATGCGGACTTGTATAAGGCCTATATTCCAACCGGGAAGGACCGCGACAAGATCGTGCAGTCGCTCTATCCCAACTACGGCGCCTTTGTGCTGGGTGGGTTCTTCAGTCATGTGCAGGGCAAGTTGTTTGTGCGCACAGGATTGCCGAAAATAAACTTCCGCATTCACAACATCTTTCAAAGCGGAGAGCTGCTGCCCTGCAAAGTCGAGCTCTCTGACGTCGACCTTTGCCATCGGCACGCCACGGATTGGGAACACTGGTTGAGCCATTATCGGTTCCGCCTTGAGCGCGGATCGTATCAACCCGGCATGTCCCCCAATGTTCCGCGTGAACATGGTGGAATGAACATGAACGAACTGCTCAGCTGGATCGAGGCAGAAGATGGCATGGACGGCCTGCGCGCGTTTTTCGATGAGTTAAGCGGGGCGGACCCAAACGTGCATGCGCGCCTCATGGATCTGGGCATGATCCGGCACCGCCCTTTGGAACTGGACCGGAAACTCAGGAAACACTTTCCCGGAAGTGTCTGAATTGTTGCGCAAAATCTCCAGTTCACCGGACCGGGGTCAGGTTAAAGTGTCTTCATTTGACCCCGACCAACGATTTTGTTATGTCCCCGTCCAAGCCGCAATGCGCATAACACCGCATGGCCATCCGGGCCCGGCAAACCTCTGACGCGCGGGCCAGGTCTAGTGTCCGCATGAACCGGACATACATGACAAAATTTAACGAACTGAACCTGAACCCGAAGGTCCTCAAAGCCATTGAGGAAGCCGGATACGAAACCCCTACTCCGATCCAGGAAGGTGCCATCCCGCCTGCGCTTGAAGGCCGCGACGTGCTGGGTATTGCGCAGACCGGCACCGGCAAAACCGCCAGCTTCACGCTGCCGATGATCACGCTGCTGGCGCGCGGTCGCGCGCGGGCGCGCATGCCCCGTTCGCTGGTGCTGTGCCCGACGCGGGAACTGGCCGCGCAGGTGGCCGAAAACTTCGACACCTATGCCAAAAATGTAAAGCTGACCAAGGCGCTGTTGATCGGCGGCGTCAGCTTCAAGGAACAAGATGCACTGATCGACCGGGGTGTCGACGTGCTGATCGCTACGCCGGGCCGTCTGCTCGACCATTTCGAACGTGGCAAGCTGTTGCTGACCGGCGTGCAGATCATGGTGGTGGATGAGGCCGACCGGATGCTGGATATGGGGTTCATACCCGATATCGAACGCATCTTCTCGCTGACGCCTTTCACCCGCCAGACCCTGTTTTTCTCGGCCACCATGGCGTCCGAGATCGAGCGGATCACCGACACTTTCCTGTCCGCCCCTGCCCGGATCGAGGTTGCGCGTCAGGCCACCGCGTCCGAGACCATCGAACAGGGCGTGGTCATGTTCAAAGGCGGTCGCCGCGACCGTGAGGCCAGCAACAAACGCAATGTTCTGCGCGCGCTGATCGACGCCGAGGGCGAAAAGTGCACCAACGCGATCATCTTCTGCAACCGCAAGACGGATGTGGATATCTGCGCGAAGTCGCTGAAGAAATACGGCTATAACGCAGCCGCCATTCATGGTGATCTGGATCAGTCGCAGCGCATGAAAACGCTGGACGGCTTCCGCGACGGCTCACTGCGCCTGCTGGTCGCCTCGGACGTGGCCGCGCGGGGCCTGGACATTCCCTCCGTCAGCCATGTGTTCAACTTCGACGTTCCAGGCCATGCCGAGGATTACGTTCACCGCATCGGCCGCACCGGTCGTGCGGGACGCGAGGGCAAGGCAATCACGATCTGCTCTGGTCGCGATGAAAAGGCTCTGGATGCGATCGAAAAGCTGATCCAGAAGGAAATTCCGCGGATCGAAAACCCGGTCAAGGACGAGCCCAAGGCCGAGACACCGAGGCCCGAGAAAAAGTCCAGACCGTCGGACAGCAGAAAGAACGAAGGCAAAAAAGGCGACCGCCGCAAGGACAAGGAGTCCAAGGGCCGCGGCCGTCGCGATGACAACGGTCCTGCCGTTGTGGGAATGGGTGATCACCTGCCCAGTTTTATCGCTCTCAGCTTTGATGAGCGCCGAGCGGGCTAAATCGCCAACACCAGCGCCAGAATGGACGCACCAAGCATGGCCATCCCGGCGATCTCTCGCCGGGTGATTGCCTCGCGGAAGAACAGGATCGAGGCCACGAGGCTGAAAATCAATTCGATCTGCCCCAACGCCTTCACATAGGCGGCGTTCTGCAACGTGAACGCGAAGAACCAGCAGAACGATCCGCACAGGCTGGTCACACCCACGAAGACACCCGTGCACCGGGTGTCCCACACCGCGCGCAGCTCGGCCCGGTCCCGCCACAACAGCCACAGGGCCATGCTGAGGAACTGGAAGGTAACGACCACGGCCAGCGTAACCAATGCGCGAAACCAGGCGTCGCCGTCACCCAGCTCCAGCGACGCGCCGCGATACCCGACCGAGGAAAAGGCGAACAGAACCCCCGAACCCAGTCCCAGCCGGGATGCGCGGTTGGTCAGGTGTTTCCACCAGATCCCGTCGCCTCCGGGATTCTTCGACAACAGCAACACCGCCACCAGTCCCAGTATAATGGCCGCCAAAGCGCCGCTTGATACCTGATCGCCCAGCACCAGAAAGCCGACGATCGCGGTCTGTATGACCTCGGTCTTTTTGAAGGTGATCCCGACGGCAAAGTTGCGTTGCTTGAACAGGGCAACAACGCAGATCGTTGCCAGGATTTGGGTTGTGCCGCCGATGATCGCGTACACCCAAAACCACCCAGTCAGCACCGGCAGGCTGAATCCGGTCAGTTGAAGGGCAACCAGCAGCGCGCATACCGCCAGAGGCATCGAATAGGCAAATCTTGCAAATGTCGCTCCGGCGGCGGTCAACCGCGTGGTACTGAGCGACTTTTGCAGCATGAACCGCACCGTCTGGAACGAGGCGGCGGCAATGGTGACGGGAATCCACAAACTCATGCGGTCACTTGTGTCGCCAAATCACCTTTTTGGCCAGAGCGGATGCGCCACCGGGTCTTTGGCCCGCCAGAAATAGGCGCGGAATATCTGCGCGTAGGACCGGTAAACATAAGCCTCGTTGGTGGCCAGATACCGATCTTTTCCTGCACGATAGAGCGCTGGCAACCGATACCACGGCGCCGAGGGATTCATGTGATGAACGACGTGCAGGTTGTTGTTCAGAAACAAAAATGCCAAAGGTCCGCGGTCTTCCACAATGACCGTTCGGGCCCGGGATTTGTCATGCGCGCGATGTTCAAGGAAGGTCCTGATCTTGACCAGCCCCAGCCCGATATACGCAGCGACGACATAGGCCCAGACCGGCATGGCAGACTGCGACACGATCCATAGTACAGCGACTACACCGGGCAGGTGCAGCGCCCATGCCAGCAGGATATCTCGGTTTCCCCGCAAGGCTCCGCGCAGCTCGGTTCGCAGAAAGAGGACCTGACTTATCGCAGGGCCCAGCAGGATGCGCCCCATCAGCGTGTTGTTCATCGCCAGCAATTGCCGTTGCCAGCCCGGCAGACGATTCCAGACCTTGGGGTCGAAATAGTTTGATTCCGGATCATCATAAGGGTCGGTCAGGGTTGCATCGCGGTGATGCGCCAGATGCAGGTCCCGAAACCGGTTAAACGGGATGAAAAGTGTCAACGGCAATGCCATCAACGCCTCGTTCAGCCATTGCCGGCGGAACGGGTGCCCGTGCAACACCTCATGCGTCAATGAGGAATGCATGGCCGCGACCAGCCCCATCGCAGGTACCGCCAGCCAGACCGGCAGCGTGAAGATCACTGCCACCCAAGCGCCGTAACAGGCCAGAATCAGGGCGAACGTGCCCCACTCGGGACCTGCACGCTCAGACATTTCGACCCCACGAGATCCCTGCCCAGATCCGTTCGTAAACGAGGTATAAGGTCAGTCCGATTACTGTATTTGTAACTGCCAGTGTCCCGCCAATCGCAGCGGAACCCGTGGCGATCAGGCCCACCACGGTCATTACGACCAGGCCCATCGCATTCCACAGCACCGCTTTCACGACCGATCTGCGCCGTGTCTCCATTCCGTCACCCATATTATTGTTATGTTTTAAGAATTGCGGATTCAGGACGGGTTGAAAATTCTGAATATGATTAACAAAATTCATCATCTGTGATAAAGATCACCAGATGCAGGAAAAAATCGACAAACGTGACCGCGCCGCCCAGTTTCGCTTTCGACTTGCCCGCGCGATGGAAGACAGGAATGTCAGCCAAAGCGCGCTGGCGCGACGCGTGGGCGTGGACCGCTCGACCGTATCCCAACTTCTGACCGATGACGGCGCGCGCCTGCCAAATGCCCATGTGGTGGGCAGCTGCGCTTCGGCGCTGGGTGTGTCAGCGGACTGGCTGCTCAGCCTGTCGGATCGCCCGGAAAGCGCCGCCGAATTGCTGGCCAGCTCGCTGACCATGACCGAGGCGCCCCGCGCCCTTGTGGATGAACGTATTTTCGAATGGCATCAGGAGGCCGCAGGATACAAAATCCGTTATGTTCCAGCGACTTTGCCCGACATGTTAAAGACCCGCGCGGTGCTGGAATGGGAATATTCATTGCATCTGGGTCGAACGGCGAACCAGGCCATCGGCGCCTCGGCCGACCGGTTGACATGGATGCGCGCGGCGCAATCCGACTATGAAATCGCTATGCCGCTTTACGAATTCGACAGCTTTGCCCATGCCACAGGGTATTATGAGGGGCTGAGCCTCGCCACGCGACTGGAACAGATCGACCACCTGCTGGAGCTTTGCCAGCAGCTTTATCCCCGCCTGCGCATCTATCTGTTCGACGCAAAACGCCTGTATTCCGCCCCGGTGACGATTTTCGGCCCGCTGCTATGCGTATTCTATGCGGGCAGTCACTACATGGCCTTTCGCGACCGGGACAGAATCGAAACCTTCACCCGCCATTTCGACCGCCTTGTGCGCGAGGCCGATCTGACCGCGCGGGACTTCACGGACCATCTGCAAACGGTGCGACAAGCAATTTCCGGCCAGTCGCAGAGTTGAGTATGCGCACCGACCCATCTTGTGCTATCGTCGTCCGGCGCGAACCTTCGGGCGTTCCGATCACAGACGGAGGACGATAGGAATGGACGCACTACAAACCGCTCAATACGCACGCGCCCTGTATACCGCTCATGGCGACCGGGCCGAGGCGGAAGCCGCGCAGAAAATGCGTGAATGCGAAGCCGCCGGGAATATGCAGCAAGCTCAGGACTGGCAGGCGGTCCGTCAAACCATCCGCCAGATCCGGGGGCCAAATCAGGGCTGATTGCGCCTAGATTTTCGGGTCAGGATTCACGGTATGGCCGTCCACGGCGATCACCTGACCCGATACCAGCCGCGCCGCGTCCGAGGCGAGGAATACGGCCATATTGGCGATGTCCCGCCCTTCGACAAAGCGCCCCATCGAGGTGCCGGCGGCATAACCTTCATAAACCTGTTCCCGCGTCATGCCCTTGGCGGCCGCCTCGCGGGACAGCACGCCTTCCATCCGCGGGCCTTCCACGGCGCCGGGGCAGATCACGTTGCAGCGCACCCCAAATGCGCCAAGCTCCATCGCCAGCGTTTTGCCCAGCCCGATCACCCCCCATTTCGCCGCCGCATAAGGCGCGCGGTTGGGATAGCCGTATTGCCCGGCGGTGGACGAGGTGATCAGAACCACACCGCTGCGTTGTCGTTTCAGGATCGGCGCGGCGTGTTTCGAACATAGGAACGCGCCTTCCAGATTGACCGCAAGGCAGCTTTGCCAATCCGACAGCGCCACATCCTCGATCAATGCCGTGGGGCCCGCGGTGCCGGCATTTGCGCACAGAGTGTCCAGCCCTCCCCAGTGGGCCTCAACATCCCGGAACAACTCAGCCACGGCACCCTCGTCGGTGACGTTCACCGCGGATCGTCGCCAATGGTCCGGACAGCCCGACAGCGCCGCCTCATCGACATCGGCCACCCAGACCTTTGCCCCGGACGCATCAAAGGCGTCGGCCATCGCCCGCCCAAGGCCCGAAGCCCCGGCGGTGATCAGAACGCGCCCGCTCATGCCGGTTTACGGATGGCGGCACCCGCGCCATCCGGATACGGCAACCCGGCTTGCGCCTTGGCGATCCGGGCCATCGCCGCCTCGATTTCAGGGGACGGCGCACTGGGCCGGCGCGTCTCCAGACTGACATGCAGCAGAAAGCTTTCGCCGGTCGCCAGCAGCTTGTCGCCCTCATACATGCTGTGGAAGACGTGCAGTTTCTTCCCCTGCCCCAGTAACATCTGCGTCCGCACCTCGATCTTTGCGCCTGCGTGTACCTCGTCAACATAACGGATGTGGTTTTCGGCCGTGAAATAGCTGCCACCCGAGGCAATGTAATCCGCATCGCAGCCGATGATTTCCATGAACCGGTCGGTTGCTGCGGCGAATGCCTCGACATATTTCGCCTCGTTCATATGGCCATTATAGTCGGTCCAGTCCAACGGTACGGCCCGGGACTGCGTCAGGATCGGCTGGCTCAGGTCTGCCTGTTCCAATGTCGGCAAGGCACCGGGTTTCAACAGCGCATCATGCTGGTTCAGCACAGCCCCCGCGCCATAATCCTGCGCCTTGAGCGCGCGCATCATGCCAACAAGGTTGTTGTCGCGGATGCGCTCAAGCTCGCGAATCGAATGCATCCCCGACTGCGCATCGGACTGATCGGCAATCATGTCCACCAGTTCATCAGTGAATTCGGGAACATCCATCAGCTTGGTCCACGGCCATTTCAGCGCCGGCCCGAATTGCGCCATGAAGTGCCGCATTCCGGCTTCGCCGCCGGCCACGCGATAGGTCTCGAACAAACCCATCTGCGCCCAGCGAATCCCGAACCCCATCCGGATGGCTTCGTCGACCTCTTCTGTCGTCGCAATCCCGTCCTTGACCAGCCATAACGCCTCGCGCCAGACAGCCTCAAGAAACCTGTCAGCAATATGGGCGTCGATCTCTTTCCGGACGTGCAGCGGGAAAAACCCGACCGACTTCAACAGGTCCCTTGCGCGCTCTACAAGCTCGGGCGGGTTCTTGTCCGTGGGCACCAGCTCAATCAGCGGCAACAGGTAAACCGGATTGAACGGATGCGTCACGACGATCTGTTCCGGTCGCAAGGCGCCCTCTTGCAGTTCCGAGGGTTTGAATCCGCTCGTCGACGAACCGATGATCGCGCCGGGATCGCAGGCCGCCTGCAACCCTTTGTAAACCTTCAGTTTCAGGTCCAGACGTTCGGGCACACTTTCCTGTATCCACACAGCACCTTGAACCGCCTCGGCCATGTCTGCATGGAAAGTCAGAGCCCCCTCGGGCGGCAGGGGCACATCGCTCAGCCCCGGCAGAGAACGACGTGCGTTGTCCAGAACCTCACCAATCTTTCGCCCGGCTTCCGGGTCCGGGTCGAACACCCTTACATCCCAGCCGTTCAGCAGAAATCGCGCGGCCCATCCACCGCCGATTACGCCACCACCAATGATCGCTGCTGTCTTCATGTCCTGACCTCAAACTGTCTGTGTCCGGTCCGTATTCCGGACCGGGCCGCGCTGCGCGGCGGCAGGCATTGTCCCAAAAGGTTGAATACGGCTCCTGCGCTTCACTTACTTCGCAACTGGCGCGCGTTTCACCAGACCCAGCTTTTCACGCACCTCCTGCGGACCAATCACCCGAGCGCCCATATTCTCAATGATCGTCCCGGCGCGTTCCACAAGTTGCCAGTTCTCGGCCAGCACGCCTTTGCCCAGCCACAGGTTGTCCTCCAACCCCACGCGCACGTTGCCGCCCGCCAGCACCGAGGCCGCCACATAGGCCATCTGGTTGCGCCCCAGCGAGAACGCGCTGAAGGTCCAGTCATCCGGTACGTTGTTCACCATCGCCATGAAAGTGTTCAGGTCGTCCGGCGCGCCCCAGGGCACGCCCATGCACAGTTGCACCAGCGCCGGGCTGTCCAGCACCCCGTCCTTCACTAGTTGTTTGGCATACCACAGATGCCCGGTGTCAAAGGCCTCGATCTCGGGCTTCACACCCATATGGGTCATCATCCGTCCCATCGCCTGCAACATGCCCGGTGTGTTGGTCATGACATAATCGGCCTCGGCAAAGTTCATCGTGCCGCAGTCAAGGGTGCAAATCTCGGGCAAACATTCCGCCACATGCTCGACCCGCGCCGCCGCGCCGATCATGTCCGTGCCGTCCTCGCGCAGAGGCAGAGGCGACTCGGTCGGGCCAAACACCATATCTCCGCCCATCCCTGCGGTCAGGTTCAGCACGACATCCACCTCAGCCTCACGAATGCGCTCGGTTACTTCGCGGTACAGGTCCAGCCGACGGCTTGGCGCGCCGGTCTCGGGGTCGCGCACATGGCAGTGCACCACGGCCGCCCCTGCCTTGGCGGCTGCAATCGCGCTGTCGGCAATCCGCTGCGGCGAGCGCGGCACATGCGGGCTGCGATCCTGCGTGCTGCCCGACCCTGTAACAGCACAGGTAATGAAGACGTCGCGGTTCATTTCTAGAGGCATCGTGTTTTCCCCAAGTTATACCCGGTTTCGCCCTGGGTTTTCCCCAGGCTTCTCCACGGATTCCGATTTGCTTTCCAACCGGACTCTGACGCAGCCTTGGGGAAACACTTGCCAGAATACGAATCAGACTTGATGAAATCCGCAAAAAACATACTTCAGCCCGAACATCGCGCCCTGAAAACGGCGGTTCTGGTGCTGGATGACTGCAACACGCTCAGCTTTGCGTCCGCCGTCGACCCGATGCGCGCGGCCAACCGTCTGGCGGACCGTCCGGCGTTTGACTGGGACTATGTGACCGCCGCCGCGGAACCGGCCATGCTGACCAGCGCCTTGCGCGTTCCCGGCATTCCGCTGGCCCGTCTGCAAGGGTGCGACCTGATGATCGTTGTGGCCGGGTTCCAACTGGCGCGCCACGCCACCCCCAGCCTGTTGGCCGGTCTGCGCCGCATCGCGGCCACAGGTGCCACCATGGCCGGGATCGACGGCGGGCCCTGGTTGCTGGCCGAGGCCGGTCTGTTGAACGGCCACGCCGCCACCACCCATTGGGAAGACCTCGACAATTTCGCCGCCCGTTTCCCCGAGGTGGACGTGCGCCCCGATCGCTTTACCGTCTCCGGTAACCGCCTGACTTCGGGCGGGGCGATCCCGGCCGTGGAAATGATGCTGCAGATTATCGCCGCGCGCCATGGCGCGGGTTTCGCCGCGCGGGTGGCGGGACTGTTCCTCTATGATGGCGCGCCCGCGCCGTCCAAACCGCAAAGCCGCACCGGTGCACCGCACCGCCATACGGCGCTGACGGCGAAGGCCAACACGCTGATGGAGTCCTCTCTGGACGACCCTCTGCCACTGGCAGACATCGCCGATGCGCTGGGCACCAGCCCGCGCACCCTGCAGCAGCAATTCCGCCTGCGCCTGAATACCACGCCGCAGGATCACTACCTGCAACTGCGGCTGGCCGAAGCGCGACGGCTGGTCACCGACACCGAGATGCCGCTGATGGACGTGGCACTGGCCACCGGCTTTGCCTCACAATCCAGCTTTGCCCGCGCCTTCCGCACCGCGCACGGCCTGTCCGCCCGCGACCTGCGTCAGGACAGGGCACACCCCACCCATCACTGACCGGATCCTTCATCTGGCCAAAAAAATACCTCGGGGGAGCCGTGCAGCGCACGGCGGGGGCAGAGCCCCCTAAAATGGCATCGGATGGGCGCGATGCGCCTCACCGATCTCGGCCAGAACATCGGCAGGTAACCGCAGATCCTTTCCGGCCAGAATATGCTCCAACTGCCCCACGGTAGTTGCACCAAAGATCGACGACATCATGAATGGCCTCGTCCGGCACCAGGCCAGCGCCATGTGGACCGGGTCCAGATCGTGACGCGCAGCAATTTCGAGATAGGCCGCGACCGCGTCGAACACGCGCACATATTTGCGCCCGCCCATTTCCGGAACCAGCGACATCCGCGACCCCGCAGGCACCGCCCCGCCCTGATATTTCCCGGTCAGAAAACCGGCGGCCAATGGCGAAAAGGCCATCAGGCCCACATCCTCATGAACGCTGAGTTCCGCCATATCCGTATCGAAATGACGGCACAGCAGCGAGTATTCGTTCTGCACCGAGGCTACCCTTGGGGCATTGCCGGCCTCTGCCAGTCGCAACCACTGCGCCGTGCCCCACGCGCTTTCGTTCGACAGGCCAAAGGCGCGGATATTGCCCTTGTCCACCTGCGTCTTCAGGGCCTCCAGACATTCCTGCATATTGTCCAGAACTTCGTCGGTGTTGTGCCCGGATGGCGCATAGGTCCAGTTCTGCCGGAACATATAGCTGCCGCGGTTCGGCCAGTGGAACTGATAAAGGTCGATGCAATCCGTCCGCAGTCGCCGCAGCGATCCCTCGACCGCATCGGGTATCGTCTGTGCTGAAATCGGCGCGCCGTCGCGCGCATGCATGAACCCGGCTCCCGAATGCTTGGTCGCCAGCACGTAATCGCCCCGTCGCGCCTGGTTTGCGGCATTCCAGTTGCCCAGAATTTCCTCGGTCCGGCCCACGGTTTCTTTCGAGATCGGGTTTACCGGATACATCTCGGCGGCATCGACGAAATTGATCCCGGCCTCCAGCGCCATGTCCATTTGCACATGCGCATCCGCCTGGGACGTTTGCGTGCCAAAGGTCATCGTGCCCAAACACAGGTCCGTCACCATGATACCGGTGCGGCCCAACGGCTTCAGCTCCATCCTTCACCCTCCTGAGATATGCTTAGAAGGCAGCGGCTATGCCTCGGCCTTCTTTTCCCAACGGCCCGATTCCTCGGACCAGTATTGCGCGGTGCAGCCTGCGCCGGTCAGCGTTTTCCATTGCTGTCGCGCGTGCTGCACGGCCGCGCCGTCATTTCCGTCGAACAGGATACAGACCCGCTCCAGCGCCGCGACCTCATCCGGGTCGACAAGTGCCCCGTCCACCGCCATGACGCAGGCGGGCTCATTAGCGGCCAGAGCCTCGGTCGTCAGTAGAATTGGTTGCGCCGCGTCATGCGCGCCCCCTGCGCGACCATGTGGCAGGAACCCGTCATCGGGTCCCAGCCATAGTTTTTCATCCAGCCAGTCCATCCGTGCAGGATCAGTGCCCCGCACGGCGATCTTCCACCCGGCTTGCCGCGCCTTGTCGAGCAGAACGGGCAGGGTCTGCTCAAGCGGTTGACGGGTCAGGTGATAGAAATAGACAGCCCCCATGGGTTTACTCGAAATTGTCCTGCACCAGCCGGCTCAGCGCACGAACGCCCCATCCGGTTGCACCTTTGGGCGCATACGATGTTTCCGTCGAAACCGAGGCGACACCCGCGATATCCAGGTGAATCCAGGGGGTCTCCTCTTTGACAAAGCGCTGCAGGAACTGCGCGGCCGTGATCGACCCTGCCGGGCGTCCGCCGACATTCTTCATGTCGGCAATGCGCGATTTCAGCAGATCGTCATAGGCTTTGCCCAGCGGCATCCGCCATGCGCCTTCATCCTCGGCCTTTGCCGCCTTCAGAAACGCCTCGCAGAATGTGTCATTGTTCGAAAAGACCCCGGCGTTCTCATGCCCCAGCCCGACAATGACCGCGCCGGTCAGGGTGGCCAGATCGATCATACCGACGGGCTGGAACCGCTCTTGCGCGTACCACATCACGTCGCACAGAACCAAACGGCCCTCGGCGTCGGTGTTGATGATCTCGACGGTATCGCCTTTCATCGACTTTACCACATCGCCGGGACGGGTGGCGTTGCCTGAGGGCATGTTCTCGACCAGCCCAACCAGACCCACGACATTGGCCTTGGCCTTGCGTTTGGCCAGCGCGCGCATGGTGCCCGCGACGACGCCTGCGCCGCCCATATCCATGGTCATGTCTTCCATGCCACCGGCGGGTTTCAGCGAGATGCCACCGGTATCGAACACCACACCCTTCCCGATCAGAGCCAGCGGAGCCTCGTCCTTGTCGCCGCCCTTCCACTGCATCACGACCACTTTCGACGGGCTGTCCGAGCCCTGCCCGACGCTCAGCAGCGTCCGCATGCCCAACTCGGCCAGCTTGTCTTCTTCCAGAACCTCGACCTCAAGCCCCAGCGATTTCATCTCGTCCAGCCGGTCGGCGAATTCGGTGGTGGTCAGCACATTCGCAGGCTCGTTGGTCAGATCGCGCGTCATCCGCACGCCATCTGCCACGGCATAATGCGGGGCAAAGGCCGCTTCGACCTCGTCCGCCTTCTGATGGCTGATGGTCATGGCCCCGGCCTCATCGGACTCCTTGGTTTTATGGGCGTCGAAATCATAGCTGCGCAGGGCGATGCCCATGGCCAGATCCTCGGTTCTGACCTGATTGCCCGCCATCACCAGCAAGCTTTTGCGTCCGGCCAGCTTGGCCAGCGCGGCGCCCCCTTTGCGGGCCTCCGCCGGTTCGGGGCGGCGCGGCAGGACCAGAATATCCAGCGCCTCGGCCGCCATGCCACCCGGCCATGCCAGCGAGATCACGTCGCCGGTCTTCACCTTTTCGAACCGCTCGCTTTCAACCAGCCGCGCCACAGCGCCGCGGGTCAGGCGATTGGCCCGGCGCGCGGCCGGGCTCATCTTGCCGTCCGACGGAATGATGATGGCGACGCGCCCTTCGACCTGCGCCATTGCGTCCACGTCAAAGGCCTGAAAGCTGATCGGTACAAGACTGCTCATTGCAAACTCCTCAAAATCTGTTCCCCAAGACCTAGCCCGCACCGCGCGGCTTGACCAGATAGCAGTTTTCCCCGCCCACCAATTGCATTACAGTCCCGGAAAAATTCCGGCAGGATCGGGGGAGAACGAATTGGCGAGACAGGGCAGGCATAAGCCATTGCGCAGCGGCGCAGGCAGCAGTGATTCTGGCCTGCGCACCACCCCTGCCCATCTTTGCCGGGTCGGGGCGGAGGGAACTTCGTGATCCTCGACCGCTATTTCGCCCGCCGATTCATCCAGAGCTTTCTGGTCATTGGCGGCATCTTTCTGACTTTGCTGATTCTGATCGATCTTATCGAACAGGCGCGCCGTTTCGACTCGGTGGACCTGTCCTTTGGCCGGGTGTTGCACCTGACCTTGCTCAACACGCCAGCCGCCATCAGCGAAATGCTGCCTTTGCTTGTCATCCTGTCCACGATTGCGCTGTTTGTGGGTCTGGCACGCAGCTCCGAACTGGTGGTAACCCGCGCCATCGGCCGCTCGGGCATACGCGCCCTGCTGGCCCCGGTGACGCTTGCCCTGATCATCGGTGCCCTGGCGGTGACGCTGCTGAACCCGATCGCCGCCGCCACCTCTGAAGAATATCAGCGACTGGCGGATTCCTACCGCAATGACGGCGGCTCGGCCCTGTCGATCAGCAGCGAGGGGCTGTGGCTGCGGCAGGGCTCGGAAAATGGTCAGTCCGTGATCCATGCCCGTGGCACCAGGAACGGCGACACGCTGCAGCTGAATCGTGTGACGATCACCACTTTCTCTCGCGATGGCAGACCGACACAGCAGATCTATGCCAGAAGGGCGGAACTCAAGAATGGCAACTGGGTGCTTGACGACGCCAAAATCTGGCCGCTGGAAGATGATGTGAACCCAGAGGTCAACGCTGTCGAGCACAAGCGCATCGAGGTCCCCACGACGCTGACGCGTCAGCGCATTTTGGACACGCTGGGCCAGCAGAACTCCGTGTCAGTCTATGATCTGCCGGAGCTGATCCGCGACCTGCGCGAAGCCGGGTTTTCCACCAAGCAATACGAAGTCTGGCTACAGGTTCAACTGGCGCGGCCATTCTTCCTGATGGCGATGGTTCTGATCGGCGCCGCCTTTACCATGCGCCACGTAAGATTTGGCGGCACCGGGATTGCAGTATTGACCGCAGTTCTTCTGGGGTTTTCCATCTATTTCGTACGCAACTTTGCCCAAATTCTGGGGGAAAACGGTCAATTGCCAATCTTCGTCGCGGCCTGGGCCCCGCCCTTTGCAGCCATCCTGCTGTCGCTCGGCCTCTTGCTGCACGCGGAGGACGGTTAATGCGATTGATCGCCTGCCTGTTGCTGTCCGGCGCTGTGGCACTGGCACTGCCGTCTGCTGGCCAGGCTCAGAAAAGGCCCGCCGCGGGTCCGGCCCAATCAACGGATCAGGAAGACCTGCCCGCCTTGCTGGTTGCGGACACTGTGTTCATCACTCCCGACAACGTGCTGGTGGCGGAAGGCAATGTCGAAGCCTTTCAGGGCGATATCAAAATCACTGCCGACCGTATCAGTTATGATCGGGATACTGGACAACTGAGTCTGGAGGGGCCTGTCCGCATAGATCAGGGCGGTGAGACGACCTTATTGGCGGATTCGGCGGAACTGGATGAAGGAATTCAGAACGGGCTTCTGATCGGCGCCCGTATGGTTTTTGACCAGCAGGTTCAGATCGGATCGGTTCAGGCCACGCGCGCGGCAGGCCGGTACACGCAATTCAGCAAGGTGTCCGCCACTTCGTGCCATGTCTGCGCCAACGGCAAGCCGCCGCTCTGGCAAATCCGCGCCCGAAAGGTCACGCATGACCAACTGGAGCGTCAGCTCTATTTCGAAGGCGCCCAGTTCCGTGTGCTGGACGTGCCGGTTTTCTATCTGCCCTATCTGCGTCTTCCGGATCCGACGCTGGACCGGGCAACCGGCTTTCTGGTTCCGTCGATACGGACCACGTCGCAACTGGGAACCGGCGTTCAGGTGCCGTATTTCTTTAAACTGGGTGACCACAAAGACCTGACTCTGACGCCTTATGTCTCGTCCAAGACACGAACCCTGGGCTACCGATACCGGCAGGCCTTCAAGCGGGGGCGCATTCAATTCGAGGGCGCCTTTACCCGCGACGACCTCGAAAAGGGTGAAGATCGCGGCTATCTGTTCGCAAACGGCTGGTTCAACCTTAAGAACGACTTTCGTTTGACGTTTGATTTCAAGACAACATCCGACGACGCCTATCTGGCCGACTATGGCCTGCCCGATTTTGACCGCCTGCGCAGCGAGGTCGCGCTGGAAAGGATCAAGCGGGATACCGCCTTCCGAACCAGTTTCATCCATTACAAGACGCTGCGCGACAGTGAGGAGCAGGACGAAATCCCGTCGCGTATTTTCGACCTGTACTATCAAAAACGGTACTTTCCGCAGGCATTGGGTGGCGAAGTCAGGCTTGGCTTCATCACGCATGCCCATGAGCGCACCAGCGACGATGATATTGTCGGCCGCGATATTGCCCGCGCGACTTTCGACGCGGAATGGTTGCGCAGTTGGACCTTTGCTTCGGGGCTGCGGGCTGAGGCGCGTGCTGGCGCGGCGGTGGACACGTTCAACATACGCCACGACAGCGCATTTCCGGATCAGGTCACCCGCGCCACGCCTCGCGCCGCTTTGACCTTGCGATACCCGATGCGGCGGCGGGAGAAGACCGGGGCAACCCAGATCCTGGAGCCGATCGCACAGGTCGGCTGGACCCATGTGACCGATACCGATGTTCCGAACGACGAAAGCACCTTTCAGGAATTCGATCAGGGCAACCTTCTGTCCCTTTCCCGCTTTCCCGCACCGGACCGCCGCGAAGACAGCCTGACCGGTGTCATTGGCGTCAACTGGTCCAGATACGGACCCAAAGGTTGGCGCGCCCTCGCCACGATCGGACAGGTGTTTCGGGCGGATGCAGACCCCAATTTCAACCTGACTTCGGGACTGCAGGGGACGGCCTCGGACATATTGCTTGCCGGTCAGTTGAAAACGGCCAATGGCTGGTCTCTGGCAGGCCGTGGCCTGATGAACGGCGATTTCAGCTTTGCCAAAGCGGAAGTGGCCGCAGCCTGGCGGCAAGAGGATGTGGGCCTGACAGGCAGCTACGTCTGGCAGGAACCCGATCCCGCGGAAAACGTCGATGACGAGATTTCGGAAATCCGGCTGACAGGGCGCTACGCCGTAGATCAGAACTGGCTGACGCGCGCCTCGGCGCGCTATGACCTGAGTGAATCCGAACCGTTGCGATACGGGCTGGGCGTGACGTATCAGAATGAATGTGTTCAGGTTAACATGACCGTCAGCAGGCGCTTTACTTCTTCATCAAGTATTGAGCCTTCGACCGAATTCGGCTTTACCGTAGCCCTGACAGGATACTCCGTTGAAAGTGGCGGTCAAAAGTACAAGAGAAGATGCAGTTGATTTCAGGTTTCTCCCGTTTCATTCGTCCCGGCCGGCTTAAGCCGGTTGTGTCGGCACTCAGCGCCGTGGCGCTGTCAATGATGGCCCAGCAGTCGAGCGCGCAAAGTCCGTTTTCGCCCGCGATCAAGGTGAATCAGGACATCGTCACCTGGTACGAACTGGACCAGCGGCTGCAGTTTCTGTCCGCCCTCGGCGCGCCAGGCGCATCCGAAGACGAAGTGCGCCAGTCCCTGATCGACGATCGCCTGCGCAAACAGGCCATGCGCGAGGCGGGTATAGAGGTGGCGCCTGAAGATATTCAGCTCGGCATCGATGAGTTTGCAACGCGCGGTCAGCTTTCGACCGACCAGTTCCTGCAATTGCTGGCCGAGGAAGGCGTCGATCGGGAAACCGTCCGCGATTTTGTCGCCGATCAGCTGTCATGGCGCGACTATATCAGCGCGCGTTTCCTGTCGCAGGCCCGCCCGAGCGAGGAGGAGATCAACCGCGCACTGGGACAGGCCGGTGGTGGTGGCCTGCAGGTGCTGTTGTCCGAGATCATCATCCCGGTGAATCAGCAAACCCTGGCCCAGGCCCAGCTTCTGGCGGACGAGATTGCACAGATCGAAGGTTTTGAGGCGTTTTCCGCCGCCGCGACGCAATACTCGGCCGCAGGCACCCGCGACAATGGCGGCCGGCTGGACTGGCTGAACCTGACAAACCTGCCCCCGGCCCTGCAACCGGTGATCCTCGGCCTGCAGAACGGCGATATCACTCAGCCTCTGGCCCTTCCCAACGCCATCGCCCTGTTCCAGATGCGTGGTCTGCGCGAAGTGGCGTCAGGCGCACCGCGCTATTCCAATGTCGACTACGCCATGTACTACCTGCCCGGTGGGCGCAGCGCTGAAACGCTAGCGCAGGCCGCCAGGCTTCAGGAAAACGTCGACACCTGCGAAGACCTCTATGGAATCGCCAAGGATCAGCCGCCCGAGGTGCTGGACCGGATCGAAGCCAGCCCTTCCGAGATTCCCCGCGACGTCGCGCTGGAACTGGCCAAGCTGGACCTGAACGAAGTGTCGACCGCGCTGACCCGCAACAACGGTCAGACGCTGGTGTTCCTGATGCTCTGCACCCGGACCATTGATCGCGGCGAGGAAACCTCGCGCGCGGACGTGGCCAATGCACTTACCCAGCAGCGTCTTCAGGCATTTGCCGAAAGCCTGCTGCAACAGCTGCGGGCCGACGCAACCATTGTCGAGCAATGACGACCCCGATCGCGCTCAGCTGCGGTGACCCTGCCGGAATAGGGCCCGAACTGGCAGCCAAAGCGTGGTCGGAACTACGAAACACCTGCCCGTTCTTCTACATCGGCGACGCAGGTCACCTGCCGCAGGACACCCCTGTCGTGCGTATATCCCAGCCGTCTGAGGCCCTCGAAGCCAGCACCTCGGCCCTTCCGGTGCTGCAGGTGGATTTCCCGGCCCCGAACGTCCCCGGACAGCCCGATCCGGGCAATGCGCCATCGGTCGTTGCCGCCATTGAACGGGGCGTATCGCTGGTACAATCCGGGGCGGCCTCGGCGCTCTGTACCGCACCGATCCACAAAAAGGCGCTGATCGATGGTGCCGGGTTCGCCTTTCCCGGGCATACCGAGTTTCTGGCCGCGCTGGCTGGGTGCGACCGGGTTGTTATGATGCTGGCCAGCGAACAATTGCGCGTGGTGCCGGCAACCATCCATATCGCCTTGTCCGAAGTGCCCTCGGCCCTGACCCCGGACCTGTTGCGCGACACGATCAACATCACTGCCGAGGGTTTGCGCGACCGGTTCGGCATCAACCATCCGCGCATCGCGGTTGCCGGGCTGAACCCGCATGCCGGCGAAGGCGGGAAAATGGGACAGGAAGAACTGGAGTGGATCGCGCCGCTGATCGCCGGTTTGCCGACCGATGCCTATACGGTCACCGGACCCCACCCTGCGGACACTCTGTTTCACGCGGCGGCGCGCGCGCACTATGACGCGGCCATTGCGATGTATCACGATCAGGCGCTGATCCCGATCAAGACGCTGGATTTCGACCGTGGCGTAAACGTGACGCTCGGGCTTCCTTTCATCCGCACCTCGCCTGATCACGGCACCGCGCTGGACATCGCGGGCAAAGGCATCGCCAACCCCACCAGCCTGATCGAAGCCCTGAAACTGGCGCAACGCATGGCACAAAGCACTTGATCCTGCATCTGGCTGGAAATATCCCCGCCAAAGGCAATAAATCTCTGGCGCTGCGACCCTGCCTCGCGCCACGGTAACCGTATCATGAGCGCAATCGACACCCTTCCCCCTCTGCGCGAGGTCATCGCGAAACATCAGCTTTCGGCGCGCAAATCTCTGGGCCAGAACTTTCTGCTGGACCTGAACCTGACGGCAAAGATCGCCCGTCAGGCCGGTGATCTGACGGAATGCGACGTACTGGAAATTGGCCCCGGCCCCGGGGGCCTGACACGCGGATTGCTGTCCGAAGGCGCGCGCAGGGTCGTGGCGGTGGAAAAAGACACACGCTGTATCGCCGCCCTGTCCGAGATCGCCGCAGCCTATCCCGGACGGCTTGAGGTCATAAATGGCGACGCCTTGGAAATCGACCCGCTGGCGCACCTGACCCCGCCGATCCGCATCGCGTCAAACCTGCCTTACAATGTCGGCACCGAGCTTCTGGTGCGCTGGTTGACCCCGGCCGAATGGCCGCCCTTCTGGCAGAGCCTGACGCTGATGTTCCAGCGCGAGGTCGCCGAGCGCATCGTCGCCCAGCCCGGCAGCAAAGCTTATGGCCGCCTCGCCATCCTTGCCCAGTGGCGGGCCGAGGCGCGCATTGCTTTGTCCCTGCCCCCTGGCGCATTTACCCCACCGCCCAAGGTCTCCAGCGCGGTGGTCCACCTGACCGCCCTGCCCCAGCCACGCTATCCCGCCGACGCCGCAACCCTGTCCCGGGTTGTTGCCGCCGCCTTCAACCAGCGCCGCAAGATGCTGCGCGCCTCGCTGAAGGGCGTCGCCCCGGATATCGAGGACCGTCTTGTGGCTGCCGGGATAAAACCGACGGAACGCGCCGAGCAAATTCCGCTTGAGGCGTTTTGCGCACTGGCGCGCGAAGTTCAGAAAAACTGACGCCCCAAAAGAAAACCCCGGGCGGGAGCCCGGGGTGTTTCACAATCTTGCTGTAGTGCTGGCTTACTCAGCCGCCTCCGGCGCGTCGCCACCTGTCTTGGGGGCATCCTCAGCCGTCGCGGGCGCGGCCTTGGGCTTGCGAGTGCGCGGGCGACGTGCAGGTTTTTCTCGCTTCTCGGCTGCTTCGGCACCGTCTTTGCTTTCCGGCGTTTCGACCAGACCGGATTCCGGTGCCGCAGGCTCAGCCCCGAAGTCCATGACATCGGGTTGCGGCGCTTCGGCCGGGTCCGCCTGACGGGCCGTTTCACGTTCCTGACGCTCGGCGCGTTCGCGGTCGCGCTCGGCCTGACGCTCGCGGTTCTGGCGCTCCTGCTCTTCGCGGCGCGCTTCGATCTCGCGCTGCGCTTCGCTCAGCATCCGCAGATAGTGCTCGGCATGCTGCTGAAAGTTCTCAGCCGCCACGCGGTCGTTCGACAGCTGGGCGTCGCGCGCCAACTGGTTGTATTTGTCAATGATCTGCTGCGGAGTGCCACGCACCTTGCCCTCGGGGCCCGAGCTGTCAAAAACCCGGTTTACGACATTGCCGCCAGAAGGACGATTGCGGTTGTTCTTGGCCCGCGAGCGGGATTTGGAAGATCTCATCTTACTTTACGTCAGCCTTATCAATTCACTGTCGATCAACCCGTACCTTACGCTGCTCAGTGGCTTGTGCCGTAACGCGTCATCGACTTTTTTGGGCTTGGCGTCAGGGGTGCGCTGTAACAGCGTCAACCTCGCCGACTAATCCTGAGTAAACATGTCCTGCGCGTACAGACAAGGGGTTTGTCCAAAAAATCGCAGCTTTTTTACATCAATCGGCGCTTTTCGGCCTCAGAACACGCCGTTACTGCGGCATTCTGGCGACAACGACGCGGTCACGGCCATCCAGATCGGGAATGATCCGCGTTTCGATCAGACCCGCCGCATCAAAAAGTGCTGAGACGCTTTTGCCCTGCGTTGGTCCAATCTCGACCAGTAAACGCCCGCCCGGCATCAGAAAATCGGGGGCCGAGGCCGCGATCCTGCGGTAGGCACCCAGCCCGTCGCCCTCGTCCGTCAAGGCCATGCGCGGCTCGTGCTCGCGCACTTCCGGGGACAGGTCCCCGATCTCGGACAGCGAAATATAGGGCGGATTCGAAACAATCAGGTCGAACTGGCCCTGAATGTCCTCAAACCAGTCTGAACGGAGAATCTCGACCCTCTCCTGCACCTGATGCTGCACCGCATTGGCGCTGGCCTGAAGGCAGGCCGCTTCGCTCAGATCTGCCCCCACGCCTGTGGCGCTGCCGCGTTCGGCCAGCAGCGTGATCAGGATACAGCCTGACCCAACGCCCAGATCCAGCACATGGTCAAAAGGCTCGCTGAGCGCGGCCTCGATCAGCGTCTCGGTTTCCGGGCGCGGGTCCAGCACGTCCCGGCTGACGCGGAACCTGCGGCCGTAGAATTCGCGCTCGCCCAGCAAATGCGAGACCGGTACCCGGATGGCCCGCAATGAAATCAGCTGATCATAGCGTTCGGCAATTTCCGGCGACAGTTCCTCGGGCGCGATCAGGGTAACCCTGCTGGCCTCGATTCGTGCCGCGTGGGCCAGCAGGACCCGCGCATCTCGCGCCGGATCGGCGATGCCGGCGGCCCGCAGGCGTGCGGTTGCGGCGACCATCGCCTGTGCTGCCGTCTGTGCCGCAATCATTGCGCCAACTCTGCCAGCAGCCGCGCCTGATCATCAGCGGTCAGTGCGTCGATCACCTCGTCCAGATCGCCCTGCATTACCTGATCCAGCTTATACAGGGTCAGGTTGATGCGGTGATCGGTCATGCGGCCCTGCGGAAAGTTGTAGGTCCGGATACGTTCGGACCGATCCCCCGACCCGACCTGACTGGCCCTGTCCGCCGACCGTTCGCTGTCGATGCGCTGGCGTTCCAGATCATAGAGCCGCGTCTTCAGCACCTGCATGGCGATCTCGCGATTGCGGTGCTGGGATTTCTCGGAACTGGTCACGACGATCCCGCTGGGCAGGTGCGTGATCCGCACGGCCGAGTCGGTGGTGTTCACGTGCTGCCCGCCCGCGCCGGAACTGCGCATGGTGTCGATACGGATGTCATTTGCGTCGATCTGGATGTCCACATCCTCGGCCTCGGGCAGAACCGCCACGGTTGCCGCCGAGGTATGGATACGCCCGCCGCTTTCGGTTTCCGGCACCCGTTGCACCCGATGCACACCGGATTCGTATTTCATGCGGGCAAAGACACCCTCGCCCTTGATATGGGCCACGACCTCTTTGATGCCGCCCAGGTCCGAGGCCTGTTCTTCGATAATCTCGAACCGCCACCCCCGCGCTTCGGCATAGCGCTGATACATGCGCAGCAGATCGCCCGCGAACAGGGCGGCCTCATCCCCGCCCGTACCGGGCCGGATTTCCAGCATTGCCGGCCGCGCATCCGCCGCGTCCTTGGGCAAAAGCGCCAGTTGCAGTGCATGTTCAGCCTCGGGGATGCGGGCCTGAAGCCCCGGGATTTCCTCCTCGGCCAGTTCCTTCATGTCCGGGTCGGTCAGCATCGCCTCGGCCTCGGCCAGATCGGCCACCAACTGCCGCCAGGCCATGATCTGATCGACCACCGGTTTGAGGTCGGAATACTCCTTGGCCAGCGCCGCGATATCCCCGCCCGAGGCGCCATCTGCCATGGCCGCTTCGAGGTACTGGAATCGCTGGGTTATCTGTTCAAGGCGTTCTTCGGGGATCATCCGCGCGGTGTCTCTTAATCCGGGGCTTTGGTCAAGGGCTGTCCCTGTGCTAAGATTCTGCACATGAAACGGTTGGTTCTTGTTTTTACGCTGTGCGCTATGCCTGCCGTGGCCGATGTGGTCGGCCCCGGCGGCAAAGTGCAGGACTGTTATTGCACCGACAAATCCGGCACGCGGGTCGAACTGGGCGAGATGATCTGCCTGCAGGTCGATGGCCGCATGTTCATGGCGCAATGCCAGATGTCGCTGAACGTGCCGATGTGGCGCGAGGTGCAGGAGGGGTGTTTGTCGTCAGGGCTGCAGCAGAGCCAGCCACCCGTCGACCCGTTTCCGATTGACACCAAAGTCTTTCCTGCCAAATCGTAACCGACCATGGACGCGCAATAAATCGCCGTCCTGCTGGGCCGTCGTGTAGTCCGGAAAGCCGAGTGCTTTGGTTCGGGTGACGTAGGTAATCATCCCTTCTTCGACCGATCCGGCCAGAACTGACGTGCGCGGTGTCGCACTGGCCACCGCGTGCAGCCTTTCCAACCCGTCCGCGCCGGATTCGACCACGCGGATCACGCCGCCCTTCATGTCGCGGTCGGTGTCAGCCTTGGGGGCCACATGCCAATGGGCAGGGTCTGTCGGGGCCAGGCGGATATAACCGGCAAACAGGGCCAGCAGACAAACAATCGACCAAAGCACCATCTTCCTCATCCCCGCGCCAAATTCGCGGCCAACCATATTCGGATCGGGAAGGTCGACAAGATGCGCTGCCGCCTACCGTGACGTCACGCCGGGCAGGATGCACAGCAATTCGAACAGCAGGTTCGCCGCTGTCAACGCCGTATTGCCCGAGGGGTCATAGGGCGGGGACACCTCGACCAGATCGCAGCCCACCACGTTCATCCCCCTCAGCGCATGAATCAATTGCAGCGCTTGCGGCGTCGTCAGGCCGCCAATCTCGGGCGTGCCGGTGCCCGGCGCAAAGGACGGATCAAGGCTGTCGATATCGTAGGTTACGTATACCGGGTGTTCGCCGATATCCTTGCGGATCTGCGCGCCGATGACGGTCAGGTTCTGTTGCCACAGCTCCCACGCGGGGAACTGGCGGAACCCCCAGCCCTTGGCTTCGGTGAAATCCGACGCTGCATAGCCAGAGCCCCGGATGCCGATCTGAAACGTCTTGTCCGGGACGATCAGGCCCTCTTCGTAGGCCCGGCGGAAAACGGTGCCGTGGGTCTCACGCTCACCAAACATCTCGTCATTGACGTCCGCATGGGCATCCACATGCACCAGCGCCACCGGCCCGTGTTTGGCGGCGATCGCGCGCAGGATCGGCAGGGTGATCGAATGATCGCCCCCCATCGCCACCGGGGTCACCCCCTGCGCCAGAATGGCGTCATAGCTTTCCCTGATGATTTTCAGACTGTCGGACAATGAGAACGTATTGATCGCAAGATCACCGATATCCGCGATCTGCAGACTGTCGAACGGCGCCGCGAATGTGGCCATGTTATAAGGCCGGATCATCGCGCTTTCGCTGCGGATTTGTTTTGGCCCAAACCGCGTGCCCGACCGCCAGGAAGTGCCGATATCCATCGGAATCCCCAGCACGGCGACGTCCAGCCCGACCAGAGACTCGGCCTGCGGCAAACGCATGAACGTGTTCGGCCCGGAAAACCGCGCCAGATCATTGCCGCTGATCGGTTGATTGAACTTGTCCATGCCTGTATTTCTCCCGTCCGGTCCTTCATCAAGCACATACCGGGATTATGCCTAATCAATAGTTAAGGCTTTACCAGCTTGTTCCACCCAAGCAGACAGATGATCTGTGTCGCGACATGCGCTCCAGCAATCGCCGTGGCGCCGGATGTATCAAACGGCGGCGAAACTTCGACCACATCCCCGCCCTTGATGTTGATCCCGGCAATATCCCGTAAGATGATCTGCGCCTGGATCGAGGTCAGCCCGCCCCAAACAGGTGTTCCGGTGCCCGGTGCGAAAGCCGGGTCCAGCCCGTCGATGTCAAAGCTCAGGTAAACCGGGCTGTCGCCCAGAATGCCTTTGATCTTTTGCGCCGCCGCGGCAGGACCGGATTCATAGACCTCGCGCGCGTCGATGATGTTGACGCCCAGCGTGTCCTCGTTGGTGGTGCGTATCCCCACCTGAACCGAGCGTTTGGGGTCGACGATCCCTGATTTCACCGCCTTGTAGAACATTGTCCCGTGATCGACGCGGCTCATGTCGTCATCGGCCCAGGTGTCCGTATGGGCATCGAATTGCAACAGCGACATCGGCCCGTATTTCTCGGCATAGGCCTTGAGAATCGGGAAGCTGATATAGTGATCCCCGCCCAGCGTGACCGAGGCCACGTCAGCCGCCAGAATGGTGCGGATGTGATCAGTCAGCGTATCGGGAAAGGCCGGGATATTGGCATAGTCATAGGCCATATCACCGTAATCTACGATGGCCAGTTCGCTCAGCGCATCGAACGGCCATCCATAGGGCGCATCGGGGGACTGTAGCGCGCTGGCCTCACGGATCGCGCGCGGTCCCAGACGGGTGCCGGGGCGGTTGGTCACCGCCTGATCAAAGGGCACCCCGGTCACGGCGATATCGACGCCATTCAGGTCCTTGGTATAGAGCCGCCGCAGGAACGACGTGGCCCCGCCAAACGTGTTTTCGTAAGACAGCCCCTTCAGATCCGGGTTGGTGAAAGCTTCGTCCACCTGCGTCTTTGCGTCTTCCAGTGCCATCGCTTTCCCCCGTCAGCCCAGCGGCTGCGCTTTTTCGACGATCCGCGCAAAGAACGAAGCCCCCACCGGCGCGATGTCGTCGTTGAAATTGTATTTCGGATGATGCAACCCGGCCCCTTCGCCCTGCCCGAGGAAAAGATAGGCGCCGGGCCGCGACTGCAGCATGTACGAGAAATCCTCGGCCCCCATCTCGCGGCCCATATTGTCGACCACACGCCCGGCACCGGACACGTCCCGGGCCACGGCGGCAGCAAAGTCGGCCTTGTCGCCGTCATTGATCGTTGCGGGATAGTTTTTCTGATAGTCCAGCCGCGCCTCGACCCCGTAAGAGGTCGCCTGCCCCTGCACGATCTGCTGCATCCGTTCGATCACCATCTGCTGCACCTTCGGATCGAAGGTACGCACGGTTCCGTTGATGAATGCGGTATCCGGGATCACGTTGTTCACCGTACCGGTGTGGATCTGCGTGACCGACACCACCAGATCGTCCAGCGCGTAATGGTTGCGGCTGACAATCGTCTGGATTGCCTGCGCGATGCCGCAGGCCGCCATCACCGGATCGCGGGTTTCATGCGGCATGGCCCCGTGGCCGCCGACGCCCTGAATGTGGATTTCGAACGTATCGACTGCGGCCATGATCGGCCCCGGCGTGGTATGAAACGCGCCTTCGGCCAGACCCGGCGCATTGTGCAGCGCGTAGACCTGCGCAATGTCGAACCGGTCCATGATCCCCTCGTCCACCATCACGCCGGCGCCACCGCCCTCTTCCTCGGCGGGCTGAAAGATCAACGCCACGCGGCCCGCGAAATTCCGCGTCTCGGCCAGATAGCGCGCCGCCCCCAACAGCATTGTCGTGTGGCCGTCATGGCCGCAGGCATGCATCTTGCCGGCGTTTTTCGAAGCATAGGAAACACCCGTTTCCTCGGGGATCGGCAGCGCGTCCATATCGGCGCGCAATCCGATTGTCGGCCCCGCGCTCTGCCCGTTGATGATCGCCACGATCCCGGTCGTGGCAATGCCTTCGTGCAACTCGTCGACGCCGAACTCGCGCAGCCGGTCCGCGACAAACGCCGCCGTTTCGTAGCATTCGAACTCAAGCTCGGGGATCGAATGCAAATGTTGGCGCCATGCGGCCATATCGGCTGAGTAATCGGCAATTCGGTTGACGACGGGCATCTGGGGTGGACTCCTGATCAGGACTGCGGGATGGATGCATCTGACACCGGAACGAAAGGGTTCGCAATGGCCGAAAATCCTCTGATCCATGACAGCGACGCGGGTATCGAGCGGCTGCTGGAAATCATGCGCCGCCTGCGCGACCCGAAATCGGGCTGCCCGTGGGATATCGAACAGGATTTCGGCACCATCGCCCCTTATACCATCGAAGAAGCCTATGAGGTCGCCGACGCCATCGAGCGCCAGGCCTGGGACGAACTGAAGGGCGAGTTGGGCGATCTGCTGTTCCAATCCGTGTTCCACGCGCAAATGGCGCAAGAGGCCGGGCATTTCACCTTTCAGGACGTGGTGCGCACCATGTCGGACAAGATGGTTGACCGTCACCCGCATGTCTTCGGTGACGAATCCCGAGACAAGTCCGCCGAACAGCAGACGCTGGACTGGGAAACCATCAAAGCTGCCGAGCGCGCGGGCAAGGCGCAGAAAGGCGCGCTGGACGGGGTTGCCGCCAACCTGCCCGCCCTGCTGCGGGCGCACAAGCTGCAGAAACGCGCGGCGCGTGTCGGGTTCGACTGGCCGGACGCCAGCCACGTGCTGGCCAAGATCACGGAAGAGGCCGCCGAACTGGAAGAGGCCCGCAACAGCAAGGATGCCGACGCGCTGGAGGACGAATTCGGCGATCTGCTGTTCGTCATAGTCAATCTGGGCCGCCACCTGGGCATCGAGCCCGAGGCCGCCCTGCGCCGCACCAACGCCAAGTTCACCCGCCGGTTTGAACAGGTCGAGGCGCGGCTGGCCGACCGGGGAAAAACGCCGTCCCAAAGCACCCTGGAGGAGATGGACGCGCTGTGGGACGAGGTCAAAACCGAGGAACACCGCGCCAATGGCAAACTCCCGCCTGTGGATGCAGCGGCTGACGCGAAATTCGGCTAGACAAGCGCGGTGACAGTTGCGAGTGTCCCACCTTCACGACCCCCGGAGACGACCATGCCCCCCCGTAAGATCATCATCGACACTGACCCCGGACAGGACGACGCCGTCGCCATCCTTTTGGCGCTGGCCAGCCCCGAAGAGATTGAGGTGTTGGGCATCACAGCCGTTGCCGGAAACGTGCCGCTGGCGCTGACCGCCAAGAATGCGCGCATTGTGTGCGAACTGGCCGGGCACACGCATATCCCGGTCTATGCCGGATGTGACCGCCCGCTCAGCCGGCCTCTGGTCACGGCAGAACATGTCCATGGCAAAACCGGGCTGGACGGCCCGGTCCTGCCCGATCCGGAAATGCAGCTGGCCGACGGTCACGGTGTCGATTTCATCATCGACACGCTGCGCGCGCACGAACCGGGCACGGTAACGCTCTGCCCGTTGGGGCCGCTGACCAACATTGCCACGGCATTCCAGAAAGCCCCCGATATCGTCGACCGGGTTCAGGAAATCGTGCTGATGGGTGGCGCATATTTCGAGGTCGGCAACATCACACCCGCTGCCGAGTTCAACATTTACGTCGATCCCGAAGCGGCTGATATCGTGTTCAAATCCGGCGTTCACATCGTGGTTATGCCGCTGGATGTCACCCATGACGCGCTGGTCACGAAACAGCGCAACGACGCCTTCCGCGCACTCGACAGCAAAGTCGGTCATGCTGTGGCCGAGATGACAGATTTTTTCGAACGTTTCGATATCGAGAAATATGGCTCGGAAGGTGCGCCGCTGCATGACCCTTGCGTCACCGCCTACCTGATCCGCCCCGATCTTTTCACCGGCCGCCACATCAACGTGCAGATCGAAACCCAATCCGACCTGACGCTGGGAATGACCGTCGCAGACTGGTGGCGTGTCACCGACCACGCGCCCAATGCGATGTTCATGGGTGAAGTGGATGCCGACGGGTTCTTTGCCCTGCTGACCGAACGGCTGGCCCGGCTATGAGCGCCGCGCTGAGACTTGCCCGCCCCGAGGATCTGGACCGCCTGATGGGTCTGGTCGCCTCGTTTCATGCCGAGGCAGGCATCACGCAGGATTCCGACCAGCGCCGCGAAGCCCTGCTGCCGCTGCTGGAAGGCATTCCACATGGGTGTGTCTATCTGATTGGCCCGGGCCGCGCGCCGCTGGGCTATATCATCCTGACTTTTGGCTGGTCGGTCGAGTTTGGTGGCATGGACGGCTTTGTCGATGAGATTTACATTCGTCCCGCTGTCCGCGGCCGCGGTATCGCCACCGAGGTGCTGATGGACCTGCCCAAGGCGCTGGCCGGGGCCGGTCTGACCGCCCTTCACCTTGAGGTCGACCGCTCGCACGAAGCGACGCAGAGATTGTATCTGCGTACGGGCTTCAAACAGCGGGATCGGTATATGCTGATGAGCAAAAAGCTCTGATCCTGAAACAGTACACGGGCGTTTCAGCCCGTGCCCCCAATGCGTATCCCCTTACCGGGCTTCGCCACGATAAATGTATGTGGCCGATTCCATGTTCCGAACCGGGTCGGATGAAGACACCGGATCTCCGGTTATCGGATATGTATCCGGGCCCGCACAGGCCGCCAGAAATACTGTGCTGATTACCGACGCTACGAGAAGGAATCTTGAACCAGTCATGGTATTCTCCTTTTCTGTCCTGTCGACAGGGTACGAGACATCCAAAGCTGACAAATAGGTAAAAGTTCACACAAAAGTGCGTTTATGCAGAATTTTTTCGGCTTATTTCATTTTCCGAAACGATTACAAGGGGTAACGCTGCAAATTTATTTCGGACTTTTGCTATCCCGCCGGTTCCGGACGCAGGGACATCTCGAAAAACAGCAGGTGACCTTCGGCAAAATCGGGAATTTCCGCATAGGCGTCCCGCAGCTCAAATCCCATCGACAGGTACAGGCGAATTGCCTTTTGCAGGGGTATTCCGGTGTCCATCCGGATATAGTCAAACCCCTGATTTCGGCAGGCTTCGACCAGAGCCTGCATGATCGCGAAACCCGCCCCCGAGCCGCGCGCATCCTCGTGCACATACACCCGCTTGATCTCGGCGATACCGGGTTCCAGTGTATGGAACATGCCGCACCCGACAGGCTGCTCATCTTTCAACACCAGCCGCGCACCACCGTTCGGCGGGGTATGCTCTGCTTCGATGGCGTCCATCACGCGGGCGTATTTGTCACGCGGATAGATCGTGCGTACGATCCGCTGCGACTTGGAATCCAGCGACAACAGGAATTCCCGGTAATCCCAGCACAAACGCCGGATCGCATCGAAATGCTCCGGCGTTTCTGGCTCTATGACACTAATCAAAACCTGATCCTCAAATAAATCCGGGGATCAGGATACCATTTAGCGCTTCAGGATCGAAGCCCCTGCATATTCTGCAACTTCGCCCAGCGATTCCTCGATACGGATCAGCTGGTTGTACTTGGCCAACCGGTCCGACCGCGCCAGCGAGCCGGTTTTGATCTGACCGCAATTGGTTGCCACGGCCAGATCGGCAATGGTGGCGTCTTCGGTCTCGCCCGAGCGGTGCGACATCACGTTGGTGTAACGCGCGCGGTGGGCCATATCGACGGCGCGCAGGGTTTCGGTCAGCGACCCGATCTGATTGACCTTGACCAGCATCGAGTTGGCGCAGCCGTTCTTGATCCCCTGGGCCAGACGTTCAGGATTGGTGACGAACAGGTCGTCGCCGACCAGCTGCACCTTGTCCCCGATGGCATCGGTCAAAGCGCGCCAGCCGTCCCAGTCATCCTCGGACATGCCGTCTTCGATCGAGATGATCGGATAATCGTCGACCAGCGCCGCCAGATAGGCCGCGTTTTCCTCCGACGTCAGGCTTTTGCCTTCGCCCGACAGAACGTATTTGCCGTCTTTGTAGTATTCGGTTGCGGCGCAATCGAGTGCGAGGTGGATTTCCTCGCCCGGCTTGTAGCCCGCTTTTTCGATGGACTTCAGGATGAAATCCAATGCCTCGCGGGTGCTGGCGATATTGGGGGCAAAGCCGCCCTCGTCACCCACACCGGTGGCCAGACCGGCGGCCGACAGTTCCTTTTTCAGTGTATGGAACACTTCGGATCCCATGCGGACCGCCTCGCGGATGTTCGCGGCCGAGACGGGCATGATCATGAATTCCTGAATGTCGATCGGGTTGTCGGCGTGTTCCCCGCCATTGATGATGTTCATCATCGGCACCGGCAGGACGCGGGCCGAGGTGCCGCCAACGTAGCGGAACAGCGGCTGCGTGGTGAAATCCGCGGCGGCCTTGGCGGTGGCCAGCGAGACACCCAGAATGGCATTTGCGCCCAGACGGCCCTTGTTCTCGGTCCCGTCCAGTTCGATCATCGCCTCGTCGATGGCGACCTGCTCGGTCGCGTCAAAGCCCACCAGTTCCTCGGCGATCTCGCCGTTCACGGCGGCCACGGCCTCAAGCACGCCCTTGCCCATGTAACGCGCTTTGTCACCGTCACGCTTTTCCACTGCTTCGTAAGCGCCCGTGGATGCGCCCGAAGGCACAGCCGCACGGCCCATGGTGCCGTCTTCCAGGATCACATCAACTTCGACCGTCGGATTGCCCCGGCTGTCCAGAATTTCGCGTGCGTGGATGTCGATGATGGTGCTCATGATGCCCGTCCCTGTGGCTGCATTCGGTTGCATGCCTCATAGCATCAACGGGCAAAAAGTAAACCGCTGATGTTATCGCTAACACGTTACAGGGCGCGTGTTTGCGCCAACCTGCGACGATCCGTCAGGTCGCGGCAACCGCCATCTGTTGCGCCAGTCGCCGTTCGCGCAGAAAGGTGTAAAGCCCTGAACCGATGATCAGAGTCGCGCCGGCCAGTGTCATCTGATCCGGGCGTTCGCCGAACATCATCATGCCTGCCGCAATCGAAAAGACCAGCCGCGTATAGCGGAACGGGGTCAGGGCCGAGGCATCCCCAACCCGCATCGCGCTGACGATCCCGTAATAGCCCAGAACCCCGAACCCGATTGCGCCGATCAGCGGCCCAATCTGCCCGGTACCGAACGCGACCAGCGGTTGCGCGTTGAAGACGATCAGCGCCAGCCCGGCCAGCGTAACGGCCCCATAGGCCTGCAGGGCCACGACAGCCGAAGCCACGCGCGCGTCCAGCCGGCGCGTGATCAGGTCACGTGCGGCGATGGCGACGACGCTGGCGACCACAAACAGGGTTTCGGGCTGGAATCCGTCGAGCCCCGGTCGAATGATCATCAGAACGCCGACAAAGCCGACGCCGATGGCGCTCCACCGTCGCCAGCCGACCTGCTCGCCCAGAAATAGCGCCGCGCCCATGGTCACGGCCAGCGGCATGGCCTGAAACACCGCCGCAACGGTCGACAGGTCGACCAGAGCCAGCGCGGTGACAAAGGCCACGGCACCCACACCTTCGCAGGCGGCGCGGATCAGCGGCAGAGTCTGCCAGGCGGCGGCATCAAAAATGCGTTTGCGCGTGGCTACGGCCATGACCGCGAAGATCAAGCCGCATACCAGGCCCAGCACAACCATGATCTGACCGGTCGGAATGCTGACCGACAGGTGCTTGATGAACATATCCTCAAGCGCAAAAGCCGCCATCGCGCCGACGACCAGCAAAATGCCGTTTACGTTGTTCATGGTCGTGTCCGTTGAATCCCGCGGCCCGAATTGCCGCCACTAACCCGCACCAAAAGCGGAAGTCGCCCGATCTGGCAAGCGTTTTGAACGCAGGAAACATGATTTCCCGTGCGATAGCCGTTCGCGTTTTGTGATGGGTCAGTCCTGTTCCAGCGGAACGCCGTACAGTTCCAGCCGGTGGCCCTTTAGCTTGTATCCCAGCTTGGCGGCGATCTTTTCCTGCAACGCCTCGATCTCGGGATCGACGAATTCGATCACCTCTCCGGACTGCATGTCGATCAGGTGGTCATGGTGGTCGCGCTCGGCGTCTTCATAGCGCGCGCGCCCGTCGCCGAATTCCAGTCGCTCAAGAATCCCGGCCTCTTCGAACAGTTTCACGGTGCGATAGACGGTGGCGATGGAAATCCCGGAATCCACTTCCGAGGCGCGGGCATACAGTTCTTCAACGTCCGGGTGATCCTCGCTCTGCTGCAACACCTGCGCGATTGTGCGGCGCTGTCCCGTCATGCGCAGACCTTTGGCTTCGCAACGAGCGATGATCGTGTCGGACATAAGTGACCCTCGGCTTGGTTCGGTTCTCTGTCTTAATACGTCTGTGCGGCTGGCGCCACAGGGGAATTGCCTCTCAGGCGACCCGACGCAGGTCCGCCCAGACCGGCAGATGGTCCGAGGCGATATGCGCCGGACGCGCGTCGTGCACGCCATGGACCACCGCCTCAAGCCCGGTGCCCAGCGCGATCCGGTCCAGCGCGCCCAGGGGCTGCGCCGCCGGATAACTGGGCATCGGCGGCAGGAACCGCATGTCCGGGGCAAGGTGATCCAGAACCGGTTGCCGCGACCATTCGTTGAAATCCCCGGCCCACACCGTGGGCATGTGATCAAGGTCGGCGTCGCAACGCCGGATATGCGTGATCTGCTGACGCCGCGATGCGGGCAGCAGACCCAGATGCATTCCCATCACCCGAAGGGGGCCGATCTGCGTGTCAAACTCGACCCGCACAGCCCCCCGGGGTTCGAGCCCCGGCAGATCATGATGCCCGGTTTGCCGCACGCGGATCGGGTCGCCCCGCCAGATCACCGCGTTTCCATGCCAGCCCAGACTGCCCGCGCCGCCCAGATCGACGATTTGCCACCCTGCCTCGTCCAGCATGAAATGCGGCAGGGCAGCGGGACGCGGCGGCAGGCGCTTGTCGGCCTCCTGCAGCACAACGATATCGGCCTGCATGCTTTCGATCACCTGCAATATGCGCTGCGGCTGCCGCCGGAAATCAAGCCCGACGCATTTCTGAATGTTGTAGCTGGCAATGCGCAGGGTCGAGTTTGGTTTCATTGGGTTCCGGACAGACGATTGGCAGTAAAAGTGCCATGCTCGCCACGAGGCGCAACCCCATTTCGCGCAGCAAGGCGGTGCAATCTCCGAAGTTGTCGCGTTCTGCAACCTCTGCGCTCAGGAAGTGGGCAGGAAACGCGCGCGGCGGTTGTGCGGGGTGGTTTCGCTTGATCGCCGGTGCCCGAACGCTCTATCCCGGAACCGCGTGCCGCCTGTAACGGAGCAACAATGGCAACGAACGAAGCACGATCGGACAGCGGCACCTGGGCCAGCATCACCCTGGTGATCGGCGGTATGATGTGGGGCCTCTACTGGATTCCGGTCCGGTTCTTTCTTGACCTCGGGCTGACCGGCCCCTGGCCGGGGATCGCGATGTACACATCGGCACTGATCGTGCTTGTTCCGCTGATCTGGCGCGACCGGCTGTCATTGGCCCTTCAGTGGCGCGACCTGATGATCAGCGGGATGTTCACGGGGGCGGCCTTCAGCCTCTATTCGATCAGCCTGGTCTACACCGAGGTCGTCCGCTCGATCCTGCTGTTTTACCTGACCCCGATCTGGGGAACGATTCTGGGCGTGCTGTTTCTGGGCGAGCGTCTGAGCGTCGGCCGCATCGCCGGGCTGATTTGCGGGATCGGAGGGTTGTTCGTCGTTCTGGGTGGCGCGGGGTTCGTGCCCTGGCCACAAAACACAGGCGACTGGCTGGCGCTGGCATCGGGGGTTTGCTGGGCGCTTGGGACGCTGGGTCTGTACAGGGCCGGCAATATATCGGTCTCAGGTCAGGTCTTTGCTTTTGTCCTCGGCGCGCTGATCCTGTCTCTGTTCGGTCTGGCCTTTTTACGCGGACCTGTTCTGCCCGAGATTGACGAGGCGCAGTATCTTTGGGTTCTGCAATTCGTCGCCTTGTCCGCCCTCTACATCCTGCCGATGGTGTTCATGACGATCTGGCCGGCGACCAGGCTGTCCCCGGCCCGCGTCGGGTTGCTGCTGATGAGCGAGGTGATCGTCGGCTTGGCCTCAGCCGCGGCGCTGTCAGGCGAACCCTTCGGGTTACGAGAGTTGCTGGGCGCCATCCTGATCGTCAGCGCCGCAGTGCTGGAGATTATGCGCGCATAGCGGACACTTCGAACGACCAGCGTCAGCCTTATGTCCCGCAAAATGTCGCATGAACAACTTCGTTCTGTGTCGGGGGGCGCGTCAGGTCTGCGGCGTCGGGCTGGTCCTCATAGGGGCGCGACAATACCGCGTTCAGCCGGTGGAACGGTTCGTAATCCCCCAGAACTGCAGCCTGTATCATCTGCTCGACCCGGTGATTGCGGGGAATGAAGGCCGGGTTGGCCGATGCCAGAACGCAGGCTGGATCATCCTCGCGCGTCAGACGCGCGTTCCAGCCCTCCGCCCAGCCATCAAACGCCTCCGGGTCGGTGAACTGATCCCGCGCGCTGTCCTTGCCCAGCGCACGGAACGTGTTGGTGAAATCGGCCTGATTCCGGGCCATTCGCACCAGCAGGTCCGAGATCAGCTCGGAATCGCCCTCTTCCTCTTGCAAAAGCCCGAGCTTCGCCCGGAACCGCGCCAGCCAGTTTTCCTGCAGCAAGTCGGGCATGGCGTGCACGATCTCGGTCGCTTCTTCCACGGCTGCTTCTTTGTCATCCATCTGCTGGATCAGCGCTGTGGCCAGTTGCGCCGCGTTCCACACTGCGATGTCAGGCTGGTTGGAATAGGCATACCGCCCCATCCGGTCGATTGAGCTGTAGACCGTGTTGGGGTGATAGCTGTCCATAAATGCGCAGGGGCCGTAATCAATGGTTTCTCCGGCAATCGAGCAATTGTCCGTGTTCATCACCCCGTGAATGAACCCCACGCTCATCCACTGCGCAATCAGCCGCGATTGCGCCTCGACCACCGCGCGCAGCAGGCCCATTGGTCCTTCGACACCGGGATAGTGGCGCGCGATGGCGTAATCCGTCAGGCGGCGCAGGCTGTCCATTTGCCCGCGCGCGGCAAAGACCTGAAACGTGCCGACGCGCAGATGGCTCTGGGCGACGCGGGTCAGCACGGCACCGGGTAGCGGCCCCTCGCGCAGAACGCTCTCGCCGGTTTCGACGGCGGCCAGCGCCCGTGTGGTCGGGATGCCCAGCGCGTGCATTGCTTCGGAGACCACATATTCGCGCAGCACCGGACCCAGCCATGCGCGCCCGTCACCCTGCCGGGAAAACGGTGTCGGTCCGGAACCTTTCAACTGAATATCCCGCCGGATACCATCAGCCCCGACCGTTTCGCCCAGCAGAACGGCGCGCCCGTCCCCAAGCTGCGGGTTATAGCTGCCGAACTGATGACCCGAGTACAGCTGCGCAATCGGTTCGGCCCCTTCGGGCAGCGCGTTCCCGGCGAAGGCGTCGGCCATCTCGTGCACGTCGCCCGGAGTGACGCGCAAGATCCGTGCCAGATCATCGTTGAACGCAATCAGTCGCGGCGCGCACACGGGAACCGGGGCCTGTCGCGCAAAAAAGCTGTCGGGCAGGCGGGCGTAGCTGTTGTCAAACGGGATCATCAGGGTCATGTGGCAAACATATTCCTCATCCACACGAATACCATAGCGGATCGCGCGGCCCCGTGCATAATCACCCGAAATCCACGAGGGGCCTATGACCGCACAAGAGATCATCGATCACCTGAATCTTCAGCGCCATCCCGAAGGCGGCTGGTTCCGTGAAACATGGCGCGCCGATAACGAGGGCCGCGCCACCGGCACCTGCATCTATTTCCTGCTGCAGGCCGACGAGTGCAGCCACTGGCACCGCGTCGACGCGACCGAGATCTGGCTTTATCATGCCGGGGCCACGCTGATCCTGTCGTTAAGCGCCACGGAACAGGGCCCTGCCCGCGATCATCTGCTCACCCCCGATCTGACTGAGGGCGCACCGCAGCTGATCGTGCCGCGCGATCACTGGCAAGCGGCGCGTTCGACCGGAGAGTATACGCTGGTCAGTTGTACCGTCTCACCGGGGTTCGAGTTCGAGGGGTTCGAACTGGCCGAACCGGGCTTTGATATTCCGCGCGGGTAAGCCCGCAACCTATGGCAGATAAACCACAATTTTTTACCGCGCCAAACCCGGCCGGTTACGCTGGTGCGGAATGCGTGCCAGCCTGACCAGGCATTATTTCAATCATTTGGACCTTCCCGCGATGACGGAACCGAACCACCGCGAGCATCATCTGAATTACGTCGGAATGCGTGCAAACCGCGACGTGCAAAAGATATTCATGTGGCTGAAACTCGGTCTGGGCACCGTTGGGTTACTGGTCACTGTCGGGTATTTCTTTCTGAGCAACGACAATATCGGCAGCGAAGCGGGCGCCTATGTTTTCATCTCATTCATTCCCCTGATTGTCCTGATCCTCGGCCTGATCGACCTGTTCACCCTCAGCCTGTCGAAACTTGTTGAAAACCGCATGCGCCGGAACGACCGCCTTGGCCGCAGCAACAGAAGGCACCTTGTTGTCGTGACGATCGGCGGGTTCGTTTTGCTGCATCTGCTGATGATCAAATTTCTTGGAAGCGGATATCTTTTCAAGGTGCTGACGCCCGGGCCCGATGGATACAACGCCACCGGGCTATTTCTTGTCCTGACCCCATACGCCGCATTTGCGGGTCTGATGCTGTATAACTGGATGACCCCCGAAGCCGGACCAACCGACCTGCCCGAAGAGGAAGAGGTCGCGCTGGCAGAAAAGAAACGTCGCTCACTGCGTCTGGCCATATTGGGCATCAACGCCGTCGCCGCGGTTATTGCGGTTGGTATTATCTATTTCTTTGCCTGAATGAGCCGGGGTATCCGGCACGAGTTGACCATCGCTGAAACCGGCTGGGACGGGCATGGGAATTGTGCAAGGGTGAGGCATGGATCATCGCACCCTCATCGCTTCGCTTCCACCCGAAGCGAAGGACCGCCTGCAAACCCGGTCAGATACAGCCGGGCTCGGGCATCTGGCGCTTTTTGGCGCTGCGCTTGCGGTGACCAGCGCCTGCATCGTCGCCCGGGTTCCGCTTTGGCCCCTGTTCCTGTTGCCGCAGGGCATATTGTTGGTCTTTCTGTTCACGCTCAGCCATGAATGCACTCACAAGACCCCGTTTCGCACCGCATGGCTGAATGACGCGGTCGGGCATCTGGCCGGGGTCCCGATTGCCCTGCCCTTTGTTTGGTTCCGGTATTTTCACCTGGCCCATCACAAATGGACCAATCATCCGCAAAACGACCCGGAACTGGACGGCAAGCCCAGACCCGACCACTGGCCCGCGCTGCTGGTCTATCTCAGCGGTTTGTCCTATTGGGGCGGTAACCTCCGCGTCCTGCTGCGCAATGCCTTCGGCGTGATTGACGCGCCGTATCTGCCTGGACGGCAACACCGCGCGATGCGATGGGAAGCGCGCGCCTTGCTGATCGCATACGCGGTCGCCGCGGTCAGCCTGTTCTATTCGCCGCTTCTGCTCTGGCTCTGGCTGATACCGGTGCTTGTGGGCCAACCCTTCCTCCGGCTTTACCTGTTGGCGGAACACGGACTTTGCCCACCCGTCGCCAATATGCTGGAAAACTCACGCACGACCTCCACCAATCGAATCGTCCGGTTTCTGGCCTGGAACATGCCCTATCACGCCGAGCATCACGCCTTTCCCAATGTGCCCTTTCACCAGCTGCCGGCGCTGCACCGCTGGACCCGGGCGCATCTGAAATCCACGTCAGAGGGGTATTCCGGGTTTACGGCAGACTATGTGCGGTCGCTGGATCACTGATCACGCCGCCGCCGACCAGCGCCTTCACCCCTGTCGTACCGGGGCAAGAGGTCGGCAACCCGCGCGCCACGCGGACCGCGAGATAGGCAAACGCCTGCGCTTCCAGCATATCGCCATCCAGCCCGACCACCTCGACCGGCTCAACCGGGCAGTCCAGCGCCACGCGCAGCATCTCCATCAAAACCGGATTGCGGCGCCCACCGCCGGTGACCAGCACGCGCGACGGCGGCTTGGGGCAATGCTCCATCCCCTGCACCACACCTGCCGCGCACATACCGGTCAGCGTGGCGACCGCGTCGGCATTGCCCAGTTCCCGGACCAGTCCGATCATCTCGGCAAAGTCGTTGCGGTCCAAAGATTTGGGCGGCATCCGGGTAAAGAAGGGTTCGGCCAGAAATAACTCCAGCGCACCGGTTTCGACCGTACCGCCCCGCGCGACCGCACCGTCGCGGTCCATCGGCAGACCCAGCCGCGCCTGCATCAGGTCGTCGACGGGTGCATTGGCGGGACCGGTGTCGAATGCCAGCAGCGCACCGGGCGCTTCGGGGCCGTTATAGCTGGGGTCAACATAGGTCAGGTTCCCCACGCCGCCGAGGTTCAGGAAACACAGCGGCGCGTCGGCCCCGATCCATTTGGCGCAGGCAAAATGAAAGAACGGCGCCAGCGGCGCGCCCTCGCCGCCCATGGCCACGTCATCGCTGCGGAAATCCCAGACGACGGGAATGCCCAGCGCCTGCGCCAGCCCCTTGCCGTCGCCCACCTGCAACGTGCCACGCCCGCGCGGATCATGCGCAAGGGTCTGGCCGTGACAGCCGATCAGATCGATATCTTCGAATTCGGACAACACTTCGGCATGGGCAAAGGTGACCAGTTCGGCGGCCTTGTCTACGGCGCTGCCGTGCCACTGCCCCTGCGCGTCGCGCAGATCAGCGCGTTCGGCATCGGAATAGGCGCGATAGGCGGTGGGGCCAAATCGGATGATCCTGTGCCCGTCGGTCTCGACCACGGCTGCATCCACACCGTCCATTGACGTACCGGACATTGTTCCCAAGGCTCTGATCGCCCCGACTTTCCTGCTGGCCCGGTTCACGCTTACCTCATTTGTCTTGTGTACTGCCGCCCGGCTCAACCGGTACGGCGCGCCAAACCTGCCCTTACAACCGGTGGCAACGCAAGCCACATCGCGCAACCGGGGCGTATTTTGGCGCCGATTGCGCGCATGAAACCACAGGAGCTTTGCACTGTGCTGTTCGCGACAGTTGCGCGAAATCGCTGCCTGAGTAACCATTACCCCAATCCCACCCGCGAAAATCAGGCGCAACCCAAAACGGCCATGACGGAAACCAGAACACAAAAGCAGCCCTCGGACGGCCGCAACTATCAACTGATCTTCTGGTCCGGCTCGCTGGCGACGATCGGTTCGCAACTGGTGAACCCGAATCTGGTGCTGCCGTTCCTGTACCTTGCCCTGGGGGCACCGACATTCTTCGCCGGCATGTTGCTGCCTTTCGTGACAGGCTCGCGCCTGATTGCCGAGATTTTCATGTCGCCCTTCGTCAACCGCGTGACACGGGCAAAGCTGGCGGTCTACATCCCCAATATTCTAACGGCTGCGATTTTGGCTGTGGTCGCCCTTTTCGCGACCGGCCTGCCCAAGGTGATGATTGTGCTGTTGTTCCTGATGACGGCAGTGATCATGGGGCTGTGTCAGGGGATCACCAGCCTGGGCACCAGCCAGATCTACGGCATTTCCATCCCCGAGGAAAAGCGCAACCGGATGGTGTTCGCGCAGGCCACTATTTCCGGCATTCTGGCCATTCTTGTCGTCTGGATCACGCGCGACCTGCTGGCCTCGGACCAGCCCATACAGCGCCACATTGTCGTTCTGTGGTGCGGTGTCTTTGCCATGTTTGCCGCCGGCATAAGCTTTGCCGGCGTCCGCCTGCTGGAAGAGGAACAGGCCCGCACCCCCGGCCCGAAACAGAAACCCAGACCGCTGGCGGAACTGGCAACCGGCTTCAAAACCGGTATGGCCTATTCCTGGTACCGAAAATTTCTGATGGCGCGCCTGATCTTTGTTTCGGTGGAACTGGCCATGCCGTTCTACACGATCCACGCGGCCACGTTCCACGTGGGCACCAAACACTCCCTCAGCTATTTCGTTATCGCGGCCAGCCTTGGGATGGTGATCGGGTCCGTCCTGTGGGGTTGGCTCAGCGGGCGTATCTCGGTCAAACCGGTAATGTGGCTGGGATGCCTGATCTCGACCCTGTCTGCGGTTCTGGCGCTGGTCTTCACTCTGCTTGGCTACGCGCAGGACGTATGGCTTTACGCGCTGGTCATCCTGCTGCTGTCACTGGGGGGCAACGGGGTGATCTATGGCCGCTACCTCTACGTCATCGAAATGACGTCGAAAAAAGAACGCCCCTATCTTGTTGCGCTTGGCGATGTCAGCGCCGGTCTGGTGGGCATGGTCTTTGCCGCGATCCTTGGCGCGGTGGCGCATCTGCACGATCCGGTGACACCGATTTTCGCCCTTGCGGCCCTGAACCTGCTTGCCATGCTTTTCGCGTTCCGCATGCCACCGACCAAAAGCTGAAACTTGCGCATTTTTCTTGATTAAGGTGGCTTTTCCTTACCCGGCCCGCCGCCTATACAGTGCCCCGCAACATCAACCCAAAGGGCACGATATGACCTACCACCCCAAATCGGATTTCATCGCCACGATGATCGAGCGCGGCTTTCTTGCCGACTGCACCGATTATCAGGGCCTTGACGACGCGCTGATCAGCGGGGTGCAGACGGCTTATATCGGCTATGACGCCACGGCGCAGTCGCTGCATGTGGGTCACCTGATGAACATCATGGTGCTGCGCTGGCTGCAGAAAACCGGCCACAAGCCGATCACACTGATGGGCGGCGGAACGACCAAGGTGGGTGACCCCTCGTTCCGGTCGGACGAGCGCCCCCTGCTGGGCCCCGACCAGATTGCCGCCAATATCGCCGGCATGCAGAAGGTCTTTGCCAATTACCTGTCCTATGATGACGGTGACACCGGCGCGCTGATGCTGAACAATGCCGAGTGGCTGGACAGCCTGAACTACCTCGATTTCCTGCGCGATATCGGGCGGCATTTCTCGGTCAACCGGATGTTGTCGTTCGAATCCGTGAAATCGCGGCTGGATCGGGAACAGTCGCTGAGTTTCCTCGAATTCAACTACATGATCCTGCAGGCGTATGACTTCCTGGAGCTGAACCGTCGCTATGGCTGCGCGCTGCAGATGGGGGGGTCGGACCAGTGGGGCAATATCGTCAACGGCGTCGATCTGACCCGGCGCGTGCTGGAACACGAGGTCTACGGCTTGACGACGCCGCTGCTGACCACCAGCGACGGGCGCAAGATGGGCAAATCTCAGGGCGGTGCGGTCTGGCTGAACGGCGACATGCTGAGCCCCTATGAATTCTGGCAGTTCTGGCGCAACACGACTGACCCCGATGTCGGCCGGTTCCTGAAGATTTTCACTGAACTGCCCGTCGATGAATGCGACCGTCTGGCCGCGCTGCAAGGGTCCGAGATCAACGAGGCCAAAATCCGCCTCGCCAACGAGGTCACTGCCCTGCTGCACGGGGCCGAAGCCGCGACTACGGCCGAAGCCACCGCCCGCGAAGTCTTTGAAAAAGGCGGTGTTGGGGGCGATCTTCCGACCGTGACCCTGTCTGTGGATGACCTGCCGGCCTCGATCGTTCAGCTGATTGTCAAAACGGGTCTGGCAAAATCCGGCAAAGAGGCCAAGCGCCTGATTGCCGAGAATGGCGCCAGACTGGACGATGCACCGCTGACAGATGCGGGGCTGATGATCGACGCAGGCGCGCTGTCCTCACCAATAAAACTGAGCGCCGGGAAAAAGCGCCACGCTCTGGTTCAGTTAGGCTAGCAAACACCCGATCAATACGCTGACGGCCACCCGATTGGGTGGCCGATTTCCTTTCTGACGCTGTGCCGGCGCGGCGCGCTGGGTTTACCGCTTGCCGCCTTTGCCGCCACCGTGACCACCCTTTCCGTCGCCGCCCTTGCCGCCACCTTTACCGTCGCCGCCCTTGCCGCCGCCTTTTCCGTCGCCTTTGCCGTCGCCATTACTGCCGCCGTTTCCGTGGCCGCCGCCGCCGTTGCCAGAGCCGTTGCCGTGACCGTTATTTCCTCCGCCGTTTCCGGTGCCCGGACCCGATCCGCCGTTGTTGCCGCCGCCGTTTCCGTTATTCCCACCGTTTCCGTTTCCATTGCCCGGGCCGCCATTGTTGCCGCCATTGCCATCGCCGTTGCCCGGTCCGCCGCCCCCGTTACCGGGACCACCGCCGCCATCGCCAGGACCGCCTCCATTTCCGGGGTCGCCACCACCACCGTTACCAGGGTCGCCGCCACCATCACCAGGACCACCACCGTCACCGGGGTCGCCGCCGCCGTCACTGGGACCGCCACCACCGTCACCGGGGTTTCCACCTCCGCCGCCACCGCTGCCGCCACCAGAGCCCGATCCGCCTCCGTTACCCGGATCGACCTGCGAAAGCTGCTCGCTGCTGCGGTTTTCTCCGGGCGTTCCCGACGTGCTGATTGACCCGGTCGGCTGATCTGTCAGCAGCGCGGCCAATCCGGGGCATTGCGCGCTGGTATTGCGCAGTGTCGTCGCGAAATCCGACCTGCTTTGCAGCCGCTCCAAAAAGCTTGGGGTTACGTGGGTGCATTCGCACATCGTTGCGTAATCGCCGCGATTTGCGGCGTCCCGCGCGGTTTTCCAGTTACATATCTCGGGCGCAGAAGCAGCGGCCCCACCGGCCGTCACTATCGCCAGAACGGGCGCTGCGACCAACGCGGGAAATCCAACTTTGACACTCTTGACCATACCATTTCTCTCCTTGTCCGGCGTCTGTGAGACGCGTCAAATCACTGGTATCGATGTGAGACCTGCGCATTAAGCAACGCTGAAGATCACCTGAGAAAACCTTGAGAAACGGCATTGGCCCCCATTATCGCGTGTCAATTTTGTGGACAGGATCGCAACTTCCGGATTAAATGAACACACGTTCATATCCCGGAAAGAAGGAGCCCGCCATGCAACTCACCACCACTGCTGCGGTCATAACCGGCGGCGCGTCGGGTCTGGGCGAAGCCACTGCCCGCCATTTTGCCGACCAGGGCGCGCAGGTTACCATCCTCGATCGCGACGCCGAGCGCGGCGCACAGGTTGCCGCGGATATCGGCGGCCATTTCGCGCAAACGGATGTGACAAACGAGGAGTCGGTGAAGGCGGCCATCGCGCATGCGATGGACAGGATGGGCCGGATTACCGCCACCGTGAACTGCGCCGGGATCGCTTATGGCATCAAAACGGTGGGCAAGGACGGCCCACACCCGCTGGACGCGTTTCAGCGCACCATCGACATCAACCTGGTCGGCACGTTCAACGTGTCACGCCTGGCGGCGGCCGAAATGGCAAAAAACGAACCGGAACCCGACGGTGCGCGCGGGGTGATCATCAACACCGCCTCGATCGCCGCCTTCGATGGACAAAAAGGCCAGGCGGCCTATGCGGCGTCAAAAGGCGGTGTGGTGGGCATGACCCTGCCAATGGCCCGTGATCTGGCCTCGACCGGTATCCGGGTTATGGCGATTGCGCCCGGAATTTTCATGACCCCGATGCTGGCCGGTCTGCCGGAAGAAGTTCAGCAGCAACTGGCCGCCGACGTTCCCAACCCGGCCCGCCTTGGCGATCCGAACGAATACGGGCGTTTGGCCGGGTTCATCGTCGAAATGGGATATCTGAACGGAGAGGTCATCCGGATCGACGGTGCCCTGCGCATGCGCTAGACCTTGCCCATGACCGAGCGCGAGAAGATGAAAGCCGGCGAGTGGTATTGCTGCCTTGATCCCGAACTGGATGCGCTGCGCGCGCAGGCGCGCCGTGCCGTTCACGCCCATAACACCTGCCCGCCAGATGACCGGGGGCAAATCGCGCCTGAACTGGCGGCGCTGCTTGCCGACATCGGACGGGATTGTTTTGTCGAGGCCCCGTTTCACTGCGCCTATGGGCTGAACCTGTCGCTGGGTGACCGGGTCTATCTTAACGCGGGTTGCGTGGTGCTGGACACGGCACCGGTGCGCATCGGCAGCGACACGATGCTTGGCCCGACGGTGCAAATCTACTGCGCCGAACATGCCAAGGACCCGACCTTGCGCGCGCAGGGACTTGAGGTCGCGCATCCGGTAACGATCGGGAATAATGTCTGGATCGGGGGCGGTGCGATCCTCATGCCGGGTGTTACCATCGGCGATCATGTCATCGTTGGCGCCGGCAGCATCGTCACCAGGGACGTCGCGCCCGGTGAAACAGTTGTCGGCAATCCGGCCCGCCCTATTCAGCCGCGCCCATGACCCGGGTCTGCCCCCATTCCCCCAGCGCTTCGATCACCGGGCGCAGCGCCAGCCCCTTATCTGTAAGGCTGTATTCGACCTTGGGCGGCACCTCGGGATAGACCTTTCGATAAACGATTCCGTCCGCTTCAAGTTCGCGAAGCTGTTTGGTCAGGCTGCGCTGGGTCACTGTTCCCAGCGCCCGCGACAGGGCGTTGAACCGCATCGTTCCGCCCAGAAGGTGGTAGATCACCAGACCTTTCCACTTGCCTGCAATCTGTTCCAGACCGGCCTCGACCGGACATCCGCCGCTGCAGTCATACCTGTCGAACCGATCCATCAGACGCCCCCATTTGGACAGTATACAAATGATGTGTAATGGCACAAATAGTGCGTACTTGCGTGAATTACAGCTATGTCACATATCCGGGGTCATCGCAATCTGAACCCCGAAGGACAGACCATGATCCTGACCATCCTCGCCCAGATCACCGCCGAACCCGGCAAGGAAGACCTTGTGCGCGCCGAGTTGGAAAAGCTTATCCCGATTACCCGCGCTGAAGAAGGTTGCCTGCAATACGACCTGCATGTCGACAACTCCAACCCCGGCTTCTTTGTTTTCTATGAGAACTGGCGGAACCGCGAATTGTGGCAAACCCACATGAACGCGCCTCACCTGGCCGCCTATATGGAAGCCACCGACGGCGCGGTTGCTGCATTCACGCTGAATGAGATGTCGGGCATCGGGTAACTTGTCGGCCCGAGGGCGGAACCGCCGCCGCGACTGCGGAAGCGCAATCAGCCGCCCTCGGCCTTTTCCTCTAGCGTCAGCCATTCTTCCTCGGCCGCGGTCAGTTTCTCCTGTCGTTCAACCAAGGCTTCTGTCGCCTTCTGAAACTTGACCGGCTCGCGGGTGAACAAATCCGGATCGGACATTAGCTCTTCCAGCTTGCCGATTTCCGCTTCAAGGCGTGCAATTTCGGCGGGCAGCTTATCCAGACGGTGTTTTTCCGAGAAGGAAAGGCCCGGCTTCGATTGGCTTTCGTGCTTTACTTTCGGCTTAGAAGACTTTGTCTTTTCGACATTATTTTTCGCCAAATCGCCCCGCTGGGCGATGTAGTCAGACCATCCGCCTGCATAGACGGTCGCGCGGCCATTGCCTTCCATCGCAATGGTCGTCGTGGCAACGCGATCCAGAAAATCGCGGTCGTGACTGACCAGCAGAACGGTGCCGTCATAGTCGTCCAGCAACTCCTGCAAGAGGTCCAGCGTCTCGACATCGAGGTCATTCGTAGGTTCGTCCAGCACCAGAAGGTTCGAGGGTCTGGCCATCAGCTTGGCCAGCAGCAGCCGCGCTTTTTCCCCGCCGGACAGGGACTTGACCGCCGCTCTTGCCTGACGCTCGTCGAACAGAAACTCCTTGAGGTATCCGACCACGTGCTTGGGCTGGCCCCCGACCATCACCTGATCCGCCTTGCCCGACACCCGCATCTCGGGGTCTCCGGTCAGGCTGTCCCACAGGGACATCTCGGGGTCCAGTTGCGCGCGGCTCTGGTCAAAGACCGCGATTTCGAGGTTGGTGCCCAGCGTTACCGTGCCTTCGTCCGGTTCGACCTGCCCCAGAAGCATCTTCAGCAACGTGGTCTTGCCGACACCATTCGGGCCGACAAAGGCCACCCGGTCACCGCGCTGCGCCAAAAGATCGAAGTTTCGCACGATCTGCTGTGCATCAAAGGACTTTGACAAACCCTTGGCCTCAATCACTTTTCGCCCGGATTTCGGGCCGGACTCCAGCGCCATGGCGGCCGAACCCTGACGTTTGATTTGCGCCGCTTTCTCCGCCCGCAACGCCTGCAAAGCGCGCACCCGCCCCTGATTGCGCTTGCGGCGCGCGCTGATACCTTCCACCGCCCACCGGGCCTCGGACTTGATCAGGCGGTTCAGCTTATGCCTCTGCTGATCTTCTTCTTCCCAAACTTTGTCGCGCCAGGTTTCGAACGCTGCGAACCCCTGCTCCTGCCGACGCACCGCGCCGCGGTCGATCCACAGCGTCGCGCGCGTCAGGGCACGCAGAAAGGCGCGGTCATGTGAGATCAGCACAAAGGCCGCCCGTGTGGCCCCCAACTCTCGTTCCAACCAGGCGATGGCCTCGATATCCAGATGGTTGGTCGGCTCGTCCAGCAGCATCAGGTCGGGCGCCTCGGCCATCAGCTTGGCGAGCGCCGCGCGCCGCCGTTCCCCGCCCGAGGCCGTCTCGACCGCGCGGGACGGGTCGAATTTCAGCCCTTCGCCGGCCCGCTCGACCTTATAGAGCTCGCCCGGCTCCAACCCGCTCGAAGCATAGTCGCCCAGTGTGGCAAACCCCTCCATTCCGGGGTCCTGCTCCATGTAACCTACTGACTTTCCAGGCGGAACAACGATGTCGCTATGATCGGGCTCAACCAGCCCGGCCATCACTTTCATCAAGGTGGATTTGCCCGAGCCGTTGCGCCCAACCAGCGCAACGCGGTCACCCGGCTGCACCACCAGATCCAGCTCGGAGAACACCGGATCACCCCCGAAGGTCAGGGAAATGCCGGACATCTGCAACAAAGGAATTCTCGCCATGCCCGCCAGCTAAACCGGCAGGCGCAGGGCGTCAACGGCGATTACCCGGCCACAGACCGCAACAGCCGTTTGCGCGCAGGGGGAATTGCCCCGATCTCCAACCCGGTGAACACATGCAGCGTGTTCATGTGGCGGTCGACCACCGCATGGTCGCTGACCCAGCCCCCCATCATCAGATAGGTGCGCAGCAAGGGCGGCATCCGCAGCATCGCCTTTTTGGCGTCAGGCCGGCGGCGCAAACGGGCCGCAAACCGAAATACGTCTGGTGCCTTGACCCGTGGTAACCAGCGTTTGGGGGCAAGATGCCTGTGCTTCAGCATTGCAAACGCGTCCAGATATTCCGACGTCTCGGTCCCCGCGAAAGACGAACAGCCAAACAGCATTTCAACGCCGTTCTGATCCACGTATGAGGTCATGGCGCCCCAAGCGACGCGCAGAATGTCCGGGTCTGTCCAGTCCGGGTGCACGCAGAACCGTCCCATCTCAACCATCCGCCCGCCGAAATCCTCCAGCGCCGAAAGATCATAGAACTGGGCCGAGTAGCTGCGGCCGATTTCACCGCCGTTCTCCATCGTCAGCATCCGGAAACAGCAGACCAACCGCCCACCTTCGCGCATATCTTCGACCAGAATATGAGCGCAGACCGGGTCGAATTCGTCCTGATCGGTCTGTTCCGTTCCAAACGCCAGCGTCCGCAGCCGTTGTGCAGACACGACATCCTGTGGCGTCCGCGCCAGCCGCGCGCGATATCGGCCTTTGCCAAGCAATAGTGCCATGGTCGCATCCTCCGGGGTTGCTGACCCGAGTCATCTTGCCGTGTTCCTACCACAAGACGTGTGACTGTCCTGTGACCATAACAAGATCTGGCTAAAAATTAATTGGCGCCGGGGATATTGGCCGGGTTGAAGTTGCCGATATTACCAAGGATCTGACGCAGGAAGCCCTGATTTTCGATCGTCGACTCGGTCACCCGGCGATCCAGCTGCACGACCACGCCGTCCTCAAGACCAAACCTTTCGATATTGCGCACGACCCCGCGGTCATCAAAGCTGATCGCGACCAGCTCGCGCGAGACCACTTCGGGCCGTTTGGGGCCATAATGGCGAATGCGCGAGCGCACGTAATAGAACCCGGAATCGCGCACCACGCCAGAGGAACTGGGCGCGCCAACGGCTTCAACCACGGTGTCGCGGGTATCGACGCCCACCTTGATCTCGGCCAGATCCTCGGGCGTCGGGACATATCCGTGATTCTTGAAGACCGGCGAGCACGCGGCGGCAACTGCCAGACAGGCCGCAAAGACAAGCGTTTTCGACGCTGGTTTCAACCCGTTCACAACCTTCAACATTTACACCCTCTTGCCTTGGACCCTTGCGGCCCCTATCCGATTACAGAAACCGCAGCCCCGGTTCAACACAGGAAAGGGTCACGAATGAGCAACCAGACATCTCTGCGGGTGGCCGACCTGCCCCAAAACGCGCCGACACCCTTCGATCTGCGCCCTGATGCCAAGGGCCTGGACGCAATCAGAGCGGATCTGGACCTTCTGGGTCTGCGCAAGCTCAGCTTTGTGGGTGACGTAAGGGCACAAGGCAAGCGCGACTGGATATTGAAGGGCAAACTGGGGGCCACGGTGATTCAGCCCTGCGTCGTGACGCTGGAACCGGTCACCACGCGGATCGACATCCCGGTGACCCGGGTCTTTCTGGCCAATTGGCAGGACCCCGATGAGCCCGAGTTCGAAATCCCCGAGGGAGACGAGACCGAAAAGCTTGGCGCGGAGATCGACCCCGCCCTTGTCATGACCGAGGCGCTGTCGCTGGCCCTGCCGCAATATCCGCGCAAGGACGGGGCGGAACTGGGTCAGGCTGACTATACCGAACCGGGAAAGCAGGCGATGACGGACGAAGACGTCAAGCCGTTCGCCGGGCTGGCAGGATTGCGCGACGCGCTGAAAAAAGACGAGTGACATAGGTCTGTTTTCCTGTCATAGCAGGCGCTCAGAAAAATCGCTTGAACATGTCGAGAATCGCAGTATTTTCGCGCGCTCATCGGAATTTGGGTTGGACATTGCGGGGCTCGTCCCCTAAACGCGCGTCAAACCACGAGAAAAACGAAGAATGAAACCCGGCTGGCAGCGAATCTGCTGGCCCTTAGTAGACAAAGGTTGAGACCATGGCCGTCCAACAGAACAAAGTTTCCAAGTCGCGTCGCAACAACCGCCGCGCACACGACGCTCTGGTTGCTGCAAACCCGAACGAATGCCCGAACTGCGGCGAGCTGAAGCGCCCGCACCACGTCTGCGCAGCCTGCGGCCACTATGATGACCGCGAAGTCGTCGCTCAGGCCGACGAAATCGACCTGGACGAAGACGCGGCCTAAGCCTTTAAAAGCGCAGGCCAGGCATGACAGAACAGCCCACGCAAACCGGACGGATTACAATTTCGGTTGACGCTATGGGCGGAGATTCGGGGCCCGCTACTGTTGTGGCGGGCATTGCCAAATCGGCAAACAAGAACCCCGACATCGCGTTCATCCTGCACGGGCCTGAACAGATACTGAGCAAACTTGTCGCCAAACGGCGTGTCCTGCAGGGGCGCGTCGTTTTTCGTGATTGCCCCGACGTGGTCACGATGGAGGACAAGCCCAGCCAGGTTGTCCGCAGCGGCAAGCAGACCTCGATGTGGTCGGCGCTGGAATCGGTGCGTCAGGGCGAAGCGCATGGCGCCGTTTCCTGCGGCAACACCGGCGCGCTGATGGCGCTGTCGATGATGCGGTTGCGCAAATTGCCGGGTGTGAACCGCCCGGCGATTGCGATTCTGTGGCCGTCACGCAACCCGCAGGGGTTCAACGTGATGCTGGACGTGGGCGCGGATGTGCGCGCCGACGCCAAGGACCTGCTGCAATTTGCGCTGATGGGTGCGTCCTATGCCCGTAACGGTATGGCGCTGGAACGTCCGCGTATCGGTCTGCTGAATGTCGGCACCGAAGAACACAAGGGCCGCGCCGAGCTTAAAGAAGCCCACGCGATGATCGCGGATTTCGCGGAGCCTGCGAATTTCGATTTTGTCGGGTTCGTCGAAGGCAGCGATATTCCCGGCGACAAGGCCGATGTCATTGTTACCGATGGGTTTACCGGCAATGTCGCCATCAAGACCGGCGAAGGCACCGCCAGCCTGATCGGGGACCTGTTACGTGAGGCGTTCAAGTATTCGCCTCTGTCCCGTCTTGCCTCGGTTCTTGCGATCACATCGTTGCAGCGCCTGAAAAAACGCATCGACCCGCGCCGTGTTAACGGCGGGGTTTTCCTTGGCCTCAACGGCACCGTCGTCAAATCGCATGGCGGCGCCGACGCGACCGGAGTTTCAGCGGCAGTCAAGCTGGCCTTTACCCTGGCCCAGTCGGGATTTGCCGAAAAATTGGCGGCACGGGTTGCATCGACAGCCGAGCTTGCACAAGATGCCGCCCACGCGCCGCCAAAGGCGGGCGAATAACAAAAAGGCAGTACCCCAGCATGGCAGGCCGTTCAGTTGTAGTAGGTGTCGGACATTATTTGCCAGAGCGCATCGTTCCGAATGCTGAGTTTGAAAAGACGCTCGATACGTCGGATGAGTGGATCAGAACCCGCTCGGGTATCGAACGGCGCCATTTTGCAGCCGACGGGGAAACCACGTCGGATCTGGCCACGAACGCGGCCGAGGCCGCGCTGGCCGATGCGGGGCTGACGTCGGAAGACATCGACGCCATTGTTCTGGCAACGTCGACCGCTGATCTGACCTTCCCTTCTGCCGCGACAATGGTTCAGGCGCGTCTGGGCATGACGAAAGGCTTCGCCTTTGACGTACAAGCCGTTTGCGCCGGGTTCGTTTTCGCGCTGAGCAACGCAAATGCGCTGATCCTGTCCGGTCAGGCCAAACGCGTTCTGGTTATCGGGGCCGAAACATTCTCGCGAATCATGGACTGGTCGGACCGATCCACATGCGTACTGTTCGGTGACGGGGCCGGCGCGCTGGTGCTCGAGGGACAGGACGGTGAAGGCACCGCGCAGGATCGCGGCATCCTGGCGACCGACCTGAACTCGGACGGGCGGTATAAGGACCTTCTCTATGTGGATGGGGGCGTCTCGACCCAGTCGACCGGCCATCTGCGGATGCAGGGCAATCAGGTCTTCCGCCATGCGGTTGAAAAGCTTACCAAAACGGCGGAAACTGCCTTGCAGAACGCGGGCTTGACCAGTGCCGATGTGGACTGGATCGTGCCACATCAGGCAAATATCCGTATTATTCAGGGCACTGCCAAGAAAATGGGCCTGCCGATGGAAAACGTGGTGGTCACCGTTCAGGATCACGGCAATACCTCGGCCGCATCCATTCCGCTCGCCCTGTCCGTTGCCAAACAGCGTGGTCAGATCAAACAGGGCGACCTGATCGTGACCGAAGCCATCGGTGGCGGGTTGGCCTGGGGCTCGGTTGTCCTGCGCTGGTAACCGGCGCAATTCGGCTTACACACACAGCCGCAATTCATTGATATTGACAGCGAATTTCCCGCCACCATATGCTCTGGTATCAACAGGGGAAATGGCATGGGCGATAAAACACTGACCAGAATGGATCTGAGCGAGGCCGTCTTTCGTGAGGTTGGCCTGTCACGCAACGAAAGCGCGCAGCTGGTTGAAAGCGTTCTGAACCATATGTCGGACGCGCTGGTTCGTGGCGAACAGGTCAAGATTTCTTCTTTTGGGACCTTCAGTGTTCGTGACAAAACCGCCCGTATCGGCCGTAACCCCAAGACCGGCGAAGAGGTTCCGATTCAACCCCGCCGGGTTCTGACCTTCCGCCCGTCGCATCTGATGAAGGATCGCGTCGCCGCAGGGAACCGCAAGTAAGATCAGGACGGCACGGTCATGAGCAAGTCCCCCGACGCCTTTCGCACGATCAGTGAAGTAGCGGATTGGCTGGGCGTTCAGGCTCATGTGCTGCGATTCTGGGAAAGCCGGTTCAGTCAGGTCAAACCTGTGAAACGCGCCGGCGGCCGGCGATATTACCGGCCCAACGACATGCGCTTGCTGGGCGGCATCAAGAAACTGCTGCACGAAGATGGCATCACGATCAAAGGGGTCCAACGCATCCTGCGCGAGCAGGGCGTGGCGCATGTCGCCTCGCTGTCGCAGAGCCTTGAGGACGCGGCCGAGCCTGCTCCGTCGCCAAATGACAGTGTGGTTGTGCCGTTTTCGGCCAAGCCTGCCCCTGCAAGTGAACAGATTGATCTGGACCTGGGTGAAGCCAAGCCAGTGGCCGCACCGGCCGCGCCACAAAGCCCAGAACCGGAATACCTGGACGAAAGCCCCTTGCTGGGCGGAATCGCCACGCAAGCCTGGAACCGGACCGATTTTGACGACCAGTTGCTGCGGCAGATTGCGCCGGTGGCAAAAGACCTGCGCGCCGTTCTTGACCGGATCGAAAACCGAACGGCGGGATAAGAAAAAAGGCGATGATTTCCTCTTGCCCCCGCCGGGAAAGTCTTTATGAACACTCCAACGTCGGGCTATGGCGCAGCCTGGTAGCGCGTCCGTCTGGGGGACGGAAGGTCGCAGGTTCGAGTCCTGCTAGCCCGACCAAATCACACCGACGTTTATGGCACACAGGCCAGATCCCGCTCTGGCATCATGGGGGATCGGAATGACCGGCGTATGCCCGAACCAGCAGATCGAAGGCATGATTGCACGCGGTGAGATCACCGCCAGCCCCGAAATCATCCCCGCACAGGTTCAGCCTGCCAGCCTTGATTTGCGTCTGGGTACAGTGGCTTACCGGGTGCGCGCGTCGTTTCTGGCGGGCGAAAGCCGGTCGGTCGCGGATCGTCTGGCCGAGTTTGAGATGCACCGCATCGACATCACCGATGGCGCGGTTCTGGAGAAGGGTTGCGTCTATCTGGTGCCGCTGATGGAATCGCTCGCCCTGCCGAACAGCGTGACTGCCGTGGCCAATGCCAAAAGCTCAACCGGGCGGCTCGATCTGCTGACCCGCACGATCACCGATGGCGGAACCGAGTTCGACCGGGTGCCCGCAGGCTATACCGGCCCGCTTTATGCCGAAATCTGCCCGCGTTCCTTCTCGGTGCTGGTCCGTCCAGGGATGCGGCTGAACCAGATCAGGTTCCGGCAGGGTCAGGCTGTTCTCAGCGATGGCGAACTCACCGCGCTGCATTCCCAGTCGCCGCTGGTCGATGGCCCCGCCGTCATTCAGGACGGGCTTGGGTTTTCGGTCGATCTGCAACTGCCCGACACCGACCTTGTCGGCTATCGCGCAAAACCACATACCGGCGTGATCGATCTGGACCGGATTGGCGAATACGACCCACAGGAATACTGGGAAGAGGTGCGCACCACCGACGGCCGCATCATTCTGGACCCCGGCGCGTTCTATATTCTGGTCAGCCGTGAAGCGGTGCATATCCCGCCCATGTACGCGGCCGAAATGGCCCCCTATCTGGCAATGGTCGGCGAATTCCGGGTTCACTACGCCGGCTTTTTCGATCCCGGTTTCGGCCATGCAGAGGCCGGCGGCGCCGGCTCGCGCGGCGTGCTGGAGGTTCGCTGCCACGAGGCACCCTTTGTGCTGGAGCACGGTCAGGTCGTCGGACGGCTAGTCTATGAGAAGATGGCCGAAATGCCCACGCAGCTATATGGCGCGGGCATCGCGTCGAACTATCAGGGACAGGGGCTGAAACTGTCCAAGCATTTCAAAGCGGTCGGCTGATCAGAATTTCATGAACCGGCGCATCTGGCGGGTCATCCGCTGCGCCTGCTTCATGCTTGGGGCGTGGTGGCCCGTATTGCGTTGTTCCGCGTCAGAAGGGCTGGACGCAGGCGCATTCGTGTCCGATTTGCGCCCCATGCGGCTCGCCATGTCAAAGCCCTTGTCGACACCCTTTGTCACAAGACGCCGCATGACCTGACGCACAATCATGTCGATGATCCGATTGGCATTCATTGCACAACTCCGTTTCCTGACCTCAACATACGTGAAATTTGCGGCTACAAAAGGGCCGCGCGATCACTCTTCCTCGAACAGTTCTGTCTGGTCTTCGTCGTTTTCGTCTTCCTGCCCCTCGCCCAACGGGATCGTGCCCGGCGGTGGTCGGTTTTCCAGCAATCCGGCCGCGCGCAATTCCTTGAGACCCGGCAGATCGCGGGCGTTTTCCAGTCCGAAGTGATCCAGAAATTGCGGCGTTACCACAAAAGTCACCGGACGGCCGGGCGTCATGCGACGGCGGCCCAGACGGATCCATTCCATCTCCAGCAACTGGTCGATGGTTCCGCGCGATACCGAGACACCGCGAATTTCCTCGATCTCGGCCCGGGTGCAGGGCTGATGATAGGCGACGATGGCCAGCGTTTCGATCGCGGCGCGGCTGAGTTTTCGGGTCTCGACCGTTTCCTTTTGCATCAGGAACCCCAGATCCGGCGCGGTGCGAATGGCCCAGGCTTCGCCCACACGGACCACGCGCACACCGCGCCCTTCATAGCGTTTCTGAAGCATTTCAACCGCTTGCGCCGCGTCGCTGCCATGGGGCATCCGCGCCTCCAGGTCGGTGATCGTCACCGGTTCGGCACTGGCGAACAAAACAGCCTCGACCATGCGTTCCTGTTCCGCCATCGGCGGCGCCTCGAACAGGGTGCCGGTGCCTTCGTCTTGGGGGGCGTCAGTCACGTGTGTCGGTCCTCTTGCGCAGATGGATCGGGGCAAAGGTCTCGCTCTGCTTGATCTCCATATGTCCTTCTTTCACCAGTTCTAGCGAGGCCGCAAAGGTCGCCGCCGTGGCCGACCTGCGGCGCACCGGGTCGGCATCCCAACCGTCGGGCAAATAGGTCTCCATATCGGTCCAGGTGCCCGCAAACCCGATCAGAGGGCGCATCCGCTCCAGCGCCTGCTCCATGGTAAACACGGCGTCGCGGTCCATCACAAAGGGGCGGAATTCGTCGCGGGTTCGAATGCGGGCATAACCCTGCATCAGATCCAGCAGGGTCGCTGAATAAGTCACGGTACGGATGCGGGTGATATCCTCACCCTGCCCGCGCTTGAAGAAATCGCGCCCCAACTGGTCGCGTGCCATCAGACGCGCAGCGGCATCGCGCATGGCCTGAAGGCGTTCCAGCTGGAAGGCCAGATGCGCGGCCAGTTCCTCGCCCGACGGGCCTTCGTCATCCGGGTCAGGTGGCAGCAGCAGACGGGATTTCAGGAACGCCAGCCAGGCGGCCATGACCAGATAGTCCGCCGCCAGTTCAATCCTCAGCGCCCGGGCCTTTTCGACAAAGGCCAGATATTGCTGTGCCAGTGCCAGAACCGAAATTTTCCGCAGGTCGACCTTTTGCGTGCGCGACAGCATCAACAGCACATCGAGCGGGCCTTCGAACCCGTCGACATCCACGATCAAGGCTTCGGCCGCAAGACGATCCGCGACCGAGACCGGGTCTTCGCTGAAAAGGTTATCGTTCATACACCTGCCCGCCCATTAGGGCAGATAGTTCCGCCTCGGCCGCAGGGATGTCAAGTTCCTGCGGGGCATTGCGCATGGCCAGTGCCCGTTCTGCGCGGGACTGCGCCTGATCCGACATTTCGCCGGCAGCCTCCAGTACCCTTGCGCGCGCCTCGAACGATCCGTTGCAATGCAAAACCACGTCGCATCCTGCGGTCAGCGCCAGACGGGCAATCTCGTCAGGCGCGCCGCTCAGCGCCTTCATCGAGATATCATCGGTCATGATCAGACCGTCGAAGCCGATATTCTCGCGGATCAAACCGATCATCGTGGCCGAGATCGTGGCAGGCTGCGGATCGATCCGGTCGTAAACCAGATGCGCGGTCATCCCCATCGGCAGATCGTTCAGGGCGCGGAACGGTGCGAAATCAGCCTGTTCGAGCGCGTCCGGCGTCAGGTCGACATGGGGCAGGTCGTGATGGCTGTCCAGCGTGGACAGCCCGTGCCCCGGCATATGTTTGATAATAGGCAGCACACCGCCGTCTAGATGCCCGTTCGCAACCGCGCGGCCAATCCCGGAAACCTTAAGCGGATCTGCGCCATAGCAACGGTTCCTGAGAAACGGGTGCGTCTCCTGCCGTGCCAGATCCACCATCGGCGCACAGTTGCTGTCGATGCCCAGCTCGAACAGTTCATTTGCGATCAGGCGATAGCGCAGATACATGGCGCGCTCGGCCTGATCCCCCGCACGCGCGGCATGATCCAGCGGCGGCATCCACTCGCGCGCCAGCGGGGCGCGCAGGCGCTGAACCCGGCCGCCCTCCTGATCGATGGTGATCGGGCAGTTGCGGCCCACCGCCTCGCGGAAGTCATCGCACAGGGCGCGGACCTGATCCGAGCTTTCGATATTGCGGGCGAACAAAATGAACCCAAACGGGTTCATTTCACGGAACAGCTTCTTTTCCCCGTCCGTCAGGCGCAGCCCTTCGGCATCGGTGATCGCGGCACCGAATGTCACCGCACGGCAACCGGGATACAGTCAGCCCCCTGCGCCACCAGCGCTGCGCAGAACTGACGCGAGTCACTCAGATCTGCGAACCCAAGAACGCGCAGACGGTAAAAGGTGCGTCCGCCGCTTGAAGTTTTCTGGATAACGCGCTGTTTTCCATCCATATATTCGCCGAACCGTCCGTTCAGACGATCCCATTCCGCACGCGCCACATCCGCGCTTTCATAAGCACCAAGCTGCGCCATACGCGTACCTTTGGGCAATGCGTTGGGGTCGATATCCAGACCTACGGCAGCTTTGACCGCGGCGTTGATTGCGGCTTCGGTGTTGCTGTTCGATGCAACCCCGCTGGGCGTCGCCCGCGCCGGACGTGTGATCGGGCGTAAGGACCGGCGCACCCCCGGCAGCGCGGCAAGCTCCGGATCCGGCAGTTGCGCGGCCAGATCAGCAGGATCAATCGCGGGCTCTTCCTCGGGTGTGGAGAGTGCGGGCAGTTGCACACCCTGCGCGGCAGGGTCCTCAATCCCGGCGGCCTCGCCGGCCAGTTCAGCGACCAGCGCATCAACCGCGCCCTGCCGGAGTTCGGCGGCTTCCTGATCGGATATCTCTTCTTCGACCACATGGACAGCTTTGGTCGGCTTCAGGGGTTCAACCGGCGTGTCTTCATCCGTCAGAGAGACCGGCCGCGGCGCAAGGATCAGGCGATCCGCCGGCGGCGCAGCGGTCCCAACCGCTGCAACGGCGTTAACAGCCAGACCCTGATGATCGGCAGGTGTTCCGCCAGGGTTTTCGGGCTGTATGCGCATCGGACCCTCGATGGCGCGCACCACAGGCACACCGCTCACGTCCCGCATTACCAGCTTGTAACCCCAGAGCCCGATCCCGGCGACCAGCGCCAGTGAAGCGAAAGCCCCCATTGCGTTGACAATACGCCCCAGACCCGAGGTCCACGGCGCTTCCTCATACCCCTGCATTTCATCTGAATACGCGTACCCATCCTGTGGATGTGGCTGATTCGTGTAATGCATCTGCTCGGGGCGCATCTGCCCCGAGTAATCGTAACTTGCCATTTCCGCCTCACCGCCCGATTCACGCCGGAAAACAAGGCGTGCGGGTCATTTCTTGCCTACCTCAAACCGGTGCTTCGGGCGGTGTTTGTTACCGCATCTCCTGCGCCGGAGTGACGCCAAGAATACCCAAGCCCGCTGAAATCACAACAGAAACAGCCCGCGCCAGTGCGATTTTCGACTGGCTTGTGGCAACATCGCCATCCTGAATAAAGCGCAGTTGGGTTTCGTCATTGCCCTTGTTCCAAAGCGCGTGGAAATCCCCGGCAAGCTCATACAGGTAAAAGGCAACGCGGTGCGGCTCATTGGTGCGCGCGGCGATTTCGACCAGACGCGGCCATTCGGCCAGCTTCTTGGCCACGGTCAGTTCGGACGCATGATCGTTCCTTCTGAGGTCAGCGCCGGCAAGGGTTGCGTCATCCGCCGCAATCCCGGCCTCAGCCGCGCGGCGCAGAACGCTCATCACGCGGGCATGGGCGTATTGCACGTAGAACACCGGGTTCTCGCGGCTCTGCTCCAGCACCTTGTCAAAGTCGAAATCCAAAGGCGCGTCGTTCTTGCGGGTCAGCATCACGAAACGGGTCACATCCGGGCCCACCTGACCGACCACATCGCGCAGGGTGACAAAGTTCCCTGCCCGTTTCGACATCTTGAAGGGTTCGCCATTCTTCCACAGCTTCACCAGCTGCGTCAGCTTGATATCCAGCGGCACCTTGCCATCGGACAGCGCGGAGACGGCCGCCTTCATCCGTTTGACATAGCCGCCATGATCCGCGCCGAACACGTCGATCAGTGCATCAAAGCCACGGGTCACCTTGTCATAGTGATAAGCGATATCCGGGGCGAAATAGGTCCAGCTCCCGTCCGATTTTTTAACCGGACGATCGACATCATCGCCATGCTCGGTCGATTTGAACAGCGTCTGCTCGCGCGGCTCCCAATCCTCGGGCTTTTTGCCCTTGGGCGGCTCCAGAACGCCCTCATAAATCAGGCCCTTGTCGGTCAGCGATTGCAGAGCTGCTTCGATCCGCCCTGTGCCATAGAGCGATTTTTCTGAGAAGAACACGTCCATCTCGACGCCCAACGCCTTCAGGTCAGCACGGATCAGGTCCATCATCGCGTCGGTCGAGAACTCGCGTAGCTCTTCCAGCCAATCGCTTTCGGGCTTGTCGATCAGGCTTTCGCCATACTTCTCTTTCAGCGCCTCGCCGATCGGGATCAGGTAGTCGCCGGGATAGAGACCCTCGGCAATCTCGGGGCTCAGCCCGTTGGCCTCGCGATACCGCTCGTAGGCTGAACGCGCCAGAACATCCACCTGCGCGCCACCATCGTTGATGTAATACTCACGGGTTACGTCATGGCCCGAATAGGCCAGCAGGCTTGCCAGAGCATCGCCGAACACAGCCCCCCGCGTATGACCCACGTGCAGAGGGCCGGTCGGGTTGGCAGACACGTATTCAACGTTGACTTTCTGCCCCTGCCCCATGGTCGAACGACCGTAATCCGTGCCCTTCGCCAGTACGGCCGCCAGCACGCCCTGCCACATCGACGAAGCCAGTCGCAGGTTCAAAAAGCCCGGCCCCGCCACTTCGGCGCTGGTGATCCGGTCATCGGCGGCCAGTTTCCCGGCCAGTACATCGGCAATGTCGCGCGGCTTCTTTTTCGCCGGTTTCGCAAGCACCATCGCCGCGTTGGTCGCCATGTCGCCATGCGCGGCGTCTCGCGGCGGTTCAACAGCCACGTTGTCAAAGCTCAGCCCCTCGGGCAGCGCGCCTTCGGACTGCATCTGCGCCAGCGCGTCCAGTACGAGGTCGCGGATCTCGGAAAACAGGTTCATTTGGATGTCCTTTTGCTTGCCCGGCGGTTTACCACGCAACACGGCAACGTCAATGCACGCCTAAAATTTCAGCTTGGTTTGGCCGCAAACCGGACTAAGGTCGGTGAAAAATCCACCGACAGGAGATCACATTATGCGCCTAGCCCTGCCCTTTGCCATTGCTCTGACCACCGCGCTGCCGGTCTGGGCCGATATGCCGGCCCCACAGGGCCATGTCCTTCTGACCCTTGGCGGGGCGGTGACCGAAACCAATCTTCCGGCGCGTGGCGAGAATGACGGAGGTTTGCTGGGCTTCCTCGAAGTCCGGCACGACGGGGCCGCGGGCTTTGACGCGCCGATGCTGGACGGGTTGGAACAGGTCGAGATCACCATACCCTATGGCCCCGAAGGTCATCAGCGCGAGATCTCGTTTTCCGGACCACGCCTGTCGGATATCATGATCATGGCCGGCGCCCAAGGCAAAGTGGCGCGGCCGATGGCGATGGATGGGTACCAGTCTGAAATTCCATGGGACAGCATCGCAGCGCACCAGCCTATCGTGGCCACCCACGCGGACGGTTCACCAATGGGAATTGGCGGCTATGGCCCCACAATGATCGTTTTCCCGCCAACCGACGATCTGGATCTTGCGCAGGAACAGGCCGGGCAGCAGGTCTGGGCCCTGGCCTATATCGGGGTCGAGTGATTACCCGCCCGTAAGCCTCTTGTGGTCCTGCAAGGCAAACCGGTCGGTCATTCCGGCAATATAATCCGACACGATCCGCGCCAGCGCCGTTTCGTCACCGGCGGCCTCAATGTCGCGGTGCCAGCGCACAGGCATTTGCCGGGGGTCGCTCAGGTAGATCGGAAACAGATCCTCCACCACCCTGCTGACCTCCTCCCGCACGTGCATCACGCTGGGCGCGCGGTACATCTGAGCGAACAAAAACGCCCGAATTTCCTTGAGCTGCGTCCAAAGACCGCTCGAAAACCGGATCACCGGGTAACCCAGATGTCGGATATCTTCGACGGATTGCGCGCCTGAACCGGCGATCAACGTGCGTGACGTTTCAATCACATCCGAAACCATGACACCAAAGACCCGCCGCAAAGCCTCATGCCGGCGACGATACGGGTCCAGCCCGGGATACTTGCGATCCACCTCGGCATAACACGCACCCACGATCGGCAATTCGCGGATTTCGTCATCCGCAAACAGGTTGGCGCGCAGGCCATCTAAAAGATCGTGGTTGTTATAAGCGATGTCATCGGACAGCGCCGCCACCTGCGCCTCGGCGCTGGCATGGGTGTGAAGCTCCAGATCAAAACCCTCGTTGCACTCGGCCAGCGCCCAGGGCAGTTCACCTGCGACCGGCCCGTTGTGCTTGGCGATCCCTTCCAGGCATTCCCAGGTCAGGTTGCAGCCATCGAACTCGGCGTAATGCCGCTCCAGCTCGGTCACGATCCGAATGGCCTGCGCGTTATGGTCAAACCCGCCATAAGGTTCCATGAGCGCGTGAAGCGCGTCCTCGCCCGTATGCCCGAACGGGGTGTGACCCAGGTCATGGGCAAGCGCCACGGCCTCTGTCAGTTCCGGGTTCAACCCCAACGCCCCGGCGATTGTCCGTGCCACCTGCGCGACTTCGATGGAGTGGGTCAGGCGCGTGCGATAGCTGTCGCCCTCATGTTCAACAAACACCTGCGTCTTGTGCTTGAGCCGTCGAAACGCGCTGGCGTGAATGATCCGGTCCCGGTCGCGCTGAAAGCATGACCGGAAACTGCTTTCCTCCTCCGGCACCAGCCGCCCCCGCGCGCGGCCTGGATCCGAGGCAAAACCCGCTCTGTCCAAAGGTCTTGTCCTTGTCGCCTGTCCTTGCACTTTCTATATTGTAAGGCGAACGGGAAATAAACCTTTGGAGACCGGCATGAATCTGCCCCCAACAGTCACGGAACGCGCCTTTGATCGCCTGGCCGAAATTGGTGCCGCGGATCAGGGTCAGGCCCTGCGCGTCGCGGTTGAAGGCGGCGGATGTTCCGGTTTTCAATACGAAATCGCGCTGGACGAACCAAAAGAGGACGACCTCGTGCTTGAGGGCAAAGGGCAGAAGGTGATTGTCGACTCAATCTCGCTGCCATTTCTCGAAAACGCGGTTATCGACTTTTCGCAGGAATTGATCGGTGCGCGTTTTGTGATCGAAAATCCAAACGCCACCTCCTCCTGTGGATGTGGCACGTCATTCTCCATGTAATCGCCGGTGGGGGCTTTGCCCCCACACCCCCAAGGTATTTTCAGCCAGATGAAGCAGGGATCCGCTCTCCGACCATCCGCCGGAGAGCTTCACCTGGCGCGGTCATCGGCGCCTCCGCCTGTACCGCCCAACTCTTTTCGACGAAAATGGTTAAGGATCCGTTTCTTCATCTGGCCAATAATACCTCGGAGCGCGAGGCAGAGCCTCGCAAACCCGCCACCACTTGCCGCTGGGTTCTGAATGCGCGATAGGTTGCCGGGGGCTTCGGAGGATCGCGCATGAAAATCGCCACGTTCAACATCAACGGCATCAAGGCGCGGGCCGAGGCTTTGCCACGCTGGCTGGATGACGCGCAACCCGATGTGGTTTTGCTGCAAGAGATTAAGTCGATAGACGAAAACTTCCCCCGCGAGCTGTTCGAGGAGCGGGGCTATAACGTTGAAACGCACGGGCAAAAGAGCTTCAACGGCGTCGCGATCCTGTCAAAACTGCCGCTTGAGGATGTCTCTCGCGGTCTGCCCGGTGATGACTCGGACGAACAGGCGCGCTGGATCGAAGCCACTGTGATCGGCAAGCAGGCGCTTCGTGTTTGCGGTTTGTACTTGCCGAACGGCAACCCGGTTCCCGGCCCGAAATACGACTACAAGCTGGCCTGGATGGAGCGGCTGTATGACCGCGCCCGCGATCTGATGGCGACTGAAGAACCTGCGTTAATGGCCGGCGATTACAACATTATACCACAGGCCGAAGATGCCGCCCGCCCCGATGCCTGGCGCGAGGACGCTCTGTTCCGGCCGGAAAGCCGAGCCGCCTATCGAAAGATCCTGAACATTGGTTTTACCGAAGCCTTCCGCGCTCGCACGCAAGGCCCCGGACATTATTCTTTCTGGGACTATCAGGCCGGGGCGTGGAACCGGAATGATGGCATTCGGATCGACCACTTTCTGCTGACCCCTCAGGCCGCGGACCTGATGCGTGATTGCAGGATCGATTCCGAGGCGCGCGGACAGGAAAAACCCTCGGACCACGTTCCGGTCTGGGTTGACCTGGACCTGTGACCCGTCAGGCAGTCGCGTCGAAGCTGTAAATCCACTCGTATTTCTGCGCCAGCCGCGAACCGGCAACCATCAGGGCGGCCTGAGCCGCCAGCCGCATGGGACCACGCAGATGGAAATTTCGTGCGTTCGCACCTGCGGCGGCGACCACGCGTTGTGCCCGGGGACGGCGACGGGCCTCATAGGCAGCAAGGGCTTGTTTCACACCGGATTGCTCTTCGAAGGACCTGACCAGAATCCACGCGTCTTCGAGCGCCAGACAGGCCCCCTGCGCCATGAATGGCAGCGTGGGATGCGCCGCGTCGCCCAACAGCGCCAGCCTGCCGTTCTGCCAGGATTGCGCAACGGGCCGCAGGAACAGCGCCCACAGATGGGTTTCCTGCACTTCGGCCAGGATGTCGCGGACAGGTCCACCGAAATCTGCGAATCTTGCACGCAGGTCCTGCGGGTCGCCTTGAAGACGCCAGCCTTCCTCCTGCCAGTCCGAGCGTTCTTCGATCGCGACCACGTTCATCAGCTTCTGGTCGCGCAGCGGATAGGTCACCACATGGCGGCCCGGTCCCATCGTCAGCGCGGCGCGCGGCCGTTCTTGGCGCTGAAACCAGGGAATAGTTGCCCGCCAGGCGATCTGATGCGTGAATCGGGGTGCCTCGATGCCATTCAGAACCGGGCGGATCGCGCTTCGGCCGCCATCCGCGGCAATGGCGCATGCGCAGCACAGGCGGTCACCGTTCTCCAGAATCACCTCGGCTTCACCCGGATGCTTCCGGACTTCGGACACCATTGCGTCCAGCCGGATGTCGACACCGGCAGCTACCGCCGCACGGTGCAGCAGATTCAGCAGATCGGCCCGGTGGTAGTAATAGGTCGGACCGGCAGACGGGGCAGGAATTTCGCTGATAACGCGGCCATTGCGGTAATCGCGCAGGATCGTCCCGCAGGACAACTGCCCGGCCTCGGGTTCACGTCCTTCGACTTTCAGGGCGCGCAGGACCGCCATGCCATTGGCACTGATCTGCAAACCGGCACCCACTTCGGTCAGCGCCGGCGCCTGTTCAAGAACTGTCACTCTGGCCCCGCGCTGCTGCAAGGCCAAAGCGGCGGCCAGCCCGCCGATACCGCCGCCGATGACACAGAATTTCAGACCGTCCAATTTCATGGCCATGGCTTAACGCAAAAACGCCGGAGCAACAGGCCCCGGCGTCGGAATTTTCCAGATTTTCCAGCGATCAATCGTCGCGGTGTACCTTCTCGCGGCGCTCGTGACGCTCCTGCGCTTCAAGGGTCATGGTCGCGATCGGACGTGCGTCCAGACGTTTCAGCGAAATCGGATCGCCCGTCATTTCGCAATAGCCGTACTCGCCCTCGTCAATCCGGCGCAGGGCCGAGTCGATCTTGGCCACAAGCTTGCGCTGGCGATCGCGGGTGCGCAGTTCCAGCGCGCGATCGGTTTCCTCGCTTGCGCGGTCAGCGACGTCCGGAATGTTACGGGTGTTGTCTTGCAGCCCTTCGATCGTGTCGCGGCTGCCTGCCAAAAGTTCGTTCTTCCAGTCCAGCAGCTTACGACGAAAATACTCTAGCTGCCTGTCATTCATAAATGGTTCGTCTTCGGCCGGACGATAATCCTCGGGCAGAAATACTTCCTGCTTCATTTTTGCTCCCTCGGTGTGGCCTGCAACGCCGGTCACTCTATCTTCACCTGACATGCGGCAATCCCCTTCTGCGGAGCGTTTATCCGACAGCGCGGAGAATGTCACTATGCAAACGACGCCCTGGTTGCGGGCCATATCGGGGCGTCCAGATAAGTCATTTCAAACAACAAAACCTTGTTTTTCTGTGCGTTTTAGCAGGCATTTTTGGGGCACGGCAAAAAAATTGTGATCGGCCGTGTCAATCGAATCAACCAAAGGCATTGTAGTTAATCGGTAAATTCGCGTTCGGCGACGCAGCGGCCCGGCTTGTCAATTTTTGCGCCTCGCGATAACCCCATGGGCACATGCCGCGCGACACTTCATGAGGGGCCGATGACCGCACGATTCCAAGGGACAGCAGAATATGTTGCCACAGACGACCTGACCATTGCAGTCAATGCCGCCGTGACGTTGGAACGCCCGCTTCTGGTCAAGGGCGAACCGGGCACCGGCAAGACCGAGCTGGCCAAACAGGTCGCCGGCGCGCTGGGGCTGAAGATGATCGAGTGGAACGTCAAGTCCACCACCCGCGCGCAGCAGGGCCTGTACGAATATGACGCGGTCAGCCGGTTGCGCGACAGCCAGTTGGGTGACGCACGCGTTCATGACGTGTCCAACTACATCCGCAAGGGCAAGCTTTGGCAGGCGTTTGAAGCGGACGAAAAGGTCGTCCTGCTGATCGACGAGATCGACAAGGCCGATATCGAGTTTCCAAACGACCTGTTGCAGGAACTCGATAAGATGGAGTTCCACGTCTACGAGACCGGCGAGACGATCCGCGCCCGCCACCGCCCTATCGTGATCATCACCTCGAACAACGAAAAGGAACTGCCGGACGCGTTTCTGCGCCGCTGTTTCTTCCATTATATCCGCTTCCCCGACGAAGCCACGATGCGCCGTATCGTCGAGGTGCACCATCCCGGCATCAAGGACGCGCTGCTGACCACCGCCCTGACACAGTTCTACGAAATCCGCGCGACACAGGGGCTGAAGAAAAAGCCGTCGACCTCGGAAGTGCTGGACTGGCTCAAGCTGTTGCTGGCCGAGGATCTGACTGCCGAAGACCTCAAGCGGAACGGTGCCAACGCTCTGCCCAAGCTGCACGGCGCGCTGCTGAAGAACGAGCAGGATGTGCATCTGTTCGAACGTCTTGCCTTCATGGCGCGCAGCAAACGCTGAACACCGCGTGATCACTGCTTGCCTAAAAGGGGGCCGGATGTCAGCATTGTAGGGCAGCCCGGTGCCGTCCGGGTGTTTTCGGACCTGGAACGATGGGGCTCTGAGATTGGCTGACACTCTGACGATCCGCGCGTTGCGACGCGACGACCGGGCCGAATGGTCCGACATGTGGCGCGCCTATCTGGCCTTCTACGAAACAACGGTTCCGGACGAGGTTTATGACAGCACCTTCGCGCGCCTGCTTGGGGATGACCCGCATGACTTTTCCTGTTTTGTCGCCGAAACCGGCGGGCACCTTGTCGGCCTGACCCATTACCTGTTTCACCGCCACGCCTGGAAGGTCGAGTCGGTGTGCTACCTGCAGGATCTGTTCGCCCGCCCCGAGGCACGCGGAACCGGTGTCGGGCGGGCTCTGATCCAGGCCGTCTATGACGAGGCGGACCGCCAGGGCGCGCCGTCGGTCTACTGGCTGACACAGGACTTCAACCATACCGCGCGAAAGCTATACGACCGCATCGGCAAACAAACACCCTTCATCCGGTATCAGCGCCAATGATGCGCTGGGCCGTGATCCTTGTGAGTGTGGCGCTGGCCGGATGCGCCTCGGTCGAGCCGACCGAAGTTCCGACCAGAGTACAGGCAATCGAAGAGACACTGCCCCCGCCCAAAGCCTTCACCCGTTCCTTTCCGACGCCTGCGTCACGCTCCAACGAAAACCTTGCCCGCGACTTTGTCGCGCTGCATTTCGCGCTGGAGGGCGGCGCAAAGCTGCCGGTGTTCACAAGGTTCGAAACACCCGTCACCGTGCGCCTGACTGGCACCCCCACACCGTCTATGCAACGGGACCTGACCCGTTTGCTGTCCCGCCTGCGGCGCGAGGCCGGAATCGACATCAGCCAGATTTCCGACGGTCTGGCCAACATCACCATCGAAGCCGTCAGTCAGGAGCAGATACACGAGATACTGCCGCAGGCGGCCTGTTTCGTCGTGCCCAACTCTTCCAGCTTCGAGGAATACCGCAGCGACCGGCGCAAGCAGAAAAGCAGCTGGACCCGCCTGCGCAAACGCGAACGTCTGGGCATCTTCATCCCCTATGATGTCAGCCCGCAGGAAAAACGCGACTGTTTGCACGAAGAAATCGCGCAGGCGCTGGGGCCGCTCAACGATCTGTATCACCTGCCGGATTCGGTGTTCAATGACGACAACATCCACACCGTCCTGACCGGGTTCGACATGCTGATTCTACGCGCCGCCTACGCGCCCGAACTGCGCAGCGGCATGAGCCGCGAAGAGGTCGAGGCCGCGATCCCCGGCGTTCTCAGCCGCCTGAACCCGCGCGGTGAAGCCCTGCCCGCGCAGCCGGCTTCCGAGACGTCCCGCGACTGGATTCGGGCCATCCAGAAATCCCTGCGCCCCGGACGCGGAAAGCAGCGGCGTCTGCGGGATGCGCAAAGGGCCGTGCGGATCGGTGCGCAGCAGGGCTGGACCGACCACCGCCGCGCTTATCCGCACTATGTGCTGGGGCGGATGAATCAGTTCGACAAACCGCAGGAGGCGCTGTGGCACTACCAGATCGCCATGCAATATCTGCGCGCCGCCCCCAACACCGAAGTACATCAGGCCTATATTACGACCCAAACGGCATCCTACGCTCTGGCCCAGGGCGCCGGCCCTCAGATTCTGCCCGAGCTGGACAGCGCCATCGGCGTGATGACGCGGGCCGAAAACGCCTCGCAACTGGCGACGCTCCTGCTGTTGAAATCCGAAGCTCTCAATCAGGCGGGGCGCACCGAACAGGCACGTTCCGTCAGGCTGGACAGTCTGGGATGGGCGCGATACGGGTTTGGCTCGGAAACGGTGGCCCGGTCGCTTATGCAGGATGTCGCGGAAGGCCCGTCCAACAACAACAGAGGCGGGTGACGCATGGTCGTAGTTCTGGGAATGGCATTATTGGGGGCGATCCTCGGTGCACTTACCGCACGCAAGCGCAACGGCAGCGGGGCTGACATGGCCCAATACGCGGCAGGGTACGGTATCGCATTTGCGCTGGTTGGGCTGGTGCTGTCTCTGATCCTTGTCCGTCTGGTGGCCTGAACCATGTTCCTGCCCTTTTTCGACAACCTTCGCAAAGCTGGCATTCCCGTATCCCTGCGCGAGTTCCTGACTTTCCTGGAGGGGATGAAACAGGGTCTGGCCACTTATGATGTCGAGGCGTTCTATTACCTCGCCCGCGTGTCGATGGTGAAGGATGAGCGCAATATCGACAAGTTCGACCGGGCCTTTGCCGCCAGTTTCGAAGGGTTGGACGAAATCAGCTTTGATCAGGTTCTGGAAGCTGTCGATATCCCCGCTGACTGGCTGGCAAAGATGGCGGAAAAGCACCTGACGGCAGAAGAAAAGGCCGAGATCGAAGCGCTTGGCGGCTTTGACAAGCTGATGGAAACGCTGCGCGAACGGTTGAAAGAGCAGCAAGGTCGTCATCAGGGCGGCAACAAATGGATCGGCACCGCCGGAACCTCGCCTTTCGGGGCTTATGGCTATAACCCCGAGGGCGTGCGCATAGGCCAGAAGGAAAGCCGCCATCAACGGGCGGTGAAGGTCTGGGATAAGCGCGAATTCAGGAACCTGGACGACACCGTTGAACTGGGTACGCGCAACATCAAAGTGGCGCTGAAACGCCTGCGACGCTGGGCGCGCGAGGGTGCGGCGGAAGAACTGGATCTTGACGGCACCATCCGCGCCACGGCCGAACACGGCTATCTGGACGTACAAACGCGCCCCGAGCGTCACAACGCGGTCAAGGTGCTGCTGTTTCTGGACGTTGGCGGCTCGATGGACCCGCATATCAAGGTGGTCGAAGAGTTGTTCTCGGCCGCGCGGTCCGAGTTCAAGCATCTGGAATATTACTACTTCCACAATTGCCTGTATGAGGGCGTCTGGCGCGACAACCGTCGCCGCTGGGATCAGCAGACCTCGACCCACGAAGTGCTGCGCACCTATGGCCCGGATTACAAATGCATCTTTGTCGGCGATGCCTCGATGAGCCCCTACGAGATTGCCTATCCCGGCGGCGCCAACGAGCACTGGAACCAGGAGGCCGGTCAGACCTGGCTGCAACGCGCCCGCGATCAGTGGTCGTCAAACCTGTGGATCAACCCGGTGCCCGAGAAATACTGGGAATACACCCATTCGATCGGCATGATTCAGGAGATTTTCGAGGACCGGATGGTGCCGATGACACTGGCCGGGCTGGAACAGGGCATGCGGGAACTGACGCGGTAGCCAGCGCGTCGGCTTTCGAGCCCCTACTGGACGTTGACCTTTAAGATCAGTTGACTTTATTCAACTTAAAATATGCGTCTGTTTCAAATAGACTCAGAGTTACGAGGTCTTCCCCGAACCTATATCGTAGGAGGGCCGCATCAGTTTTTGTCTTTTCTTTAGCACGTTCCACACATTCTTCACTGTCGACTGCCAACTTGCATTCAGCCAACAGCGCCTGCGCAATTTCAGTAGAAAGCTGGTCTTCTGCCATGAAGCGTTCAAAAACTACCCCATTGGCTTTCAAGAGTTCTGGTGGGGCCGTTGACTGCGAAATGCGTGCTAAATCCGGCGCGTGACTATAGGTCTTGCCTGAGCTACTTACAGTCTGACGATGGGAAAATGCGATAACACACTGACTTTCATCGAAAACCACCGCATATTCGATTTGTCTCGATGTGCTGTGCGACGGATTTTGTTTTAGTGTGTAGCTACCGGTTTGATGGACAGACTTCCATGCTTCGAAATCCGGGCTGCAAGATTCGACCGACGCTAAAACCTTATCGTGCAATAGCGTCTTGCTGACGTTGTTCGGCGTTATCGCGCAACTGATGAGTAATAGTCCCGAGAAAACTCCTACGAATTTCGCGAACAATACTCCAAATTTCATCTAACATCTTCTTTCGGTAGTTAAGCATCTAGCTATTTACGGGGCTCACTCTTAATGTATCCCGCTTTTGTCTATTCTCCGCCTAGTAGCTACGCAGCCGACAAAACATGGTCAATAAATCAGAATAGAACCAATGGCAGCATTGTCCCCACAGTAGACTTTGAACCTTTGCTTGCTCTCGAAGAGAAGCGTTCCCATATTTGGTCTATGCTCCGAATTACACCGATCCTGCTGGCCGTGCTTTATGCTTTTGCGATGTACCGGATTTCCGTCTGGCGCACGCATCGGGAGTTGGATGCGAAATCGACCGAGCTGGCGGATCCGGCGCTGAAACGCATGACCGACCGGCTGGCGGCAGCGCTCGGGATCGATCGGGTGCCGGTCTATATCTACGAGATCGACCCGGTGAACGGACTGGCCGCGCCGGATGGTCGGATTTTCATCACGCGCGGATTCTATCGCAAGTTTCTGAACGGAGAGGTTTCGGCCGAGGAAATGGCCAGCGTCATCGCGCATGAACTGGGTCATGTGGCGCTGGGGCACGCGCGGCGGCGGATGATTGATTTCTCGGGGCAGAATGCCCTGCGGGCGGCGCTGATGATGTTGCTGAACCGGTTTATTCCCTTCATCGGCGCCTGGATCGCCAATATGCTGACCCACCTACTGGCGTCGCGCCTGTCGCGGGGGGATGAGTATGAGGCGGATGAATACGCCGCCGCGTTGCTGACCAAGGCCGGGATCGGGATAGGGCCACAGAAATCGCTGTTTCACAAGCTTGAAGACCTGACCCAGCAACGCGCAGGGGTTGTGCCCGCATGGTTGATGAGCCACCCAAAGACCGGCGAGCGCATCGCGGCGCTGGAGGCGCTGGAGCAGCGTTGGGGCGCTGACGGGTAAGGCGCGCAGCGAGGGGCCAGCCCCTCGCGCTCCCCGAGGTATTTTCAGCCAGATGAAGAGGATCCGGGTTCAGGTCGTGAGGGCTTTGCCCAGACGCGGCAGGCGGGCCTTTTTCATCAGGGCGCGCAGGGACCATTGGTCGCCGGACAACCGGTTGGCCTCGGTCAGAACCCGGTTGGCCGTGCCCGCTATACCGTCAGGGTCGACCTGCCAGAACCCGTGCAGCAGGCTGTCGGGATCGCGACGGTCCAGCCCCTCTTCGGAAAGGATATTTCTGGGGAAATCCCTGGCGTTGACGGTGACGATGATGTCGGCCGAAGTCGCGACGGCGGTGGCAAGGACGTGGATATCCGCGCTGTCGGGCAGCCACAGCGGTTGTTCAACACCCGGCGCGGCGGGACATTCTGCGTCCGGCCACTGTGCCCGTGTCAATGCGATTTCGGCCCGCGCCTGCGCCTCGCCTTCCGGGCCCAGTTTGCGGGCGGCGCGGGCCCATTCTTCCAGAATACGGGCGGACCATACGGGCGTGAAGTGGCCCATCCGGGCGGCGCCCAGCAACATCTCTCGCATCACCGTGGGATAGATGACGCAGGTGTCAAGGACCGCCTTCACAACCGGTAGAACACGGCTTTGAGATAGCCGCTTTCGGCCAGTTGCGGCAGTTGCGGATGGTCGGGACCGGCGAAGCCCGTATGGATGAGCTGAGCCTGCCGCCCTGCCCGGCCAATCCCGCGCGAGGACGCATCGCGGAAGCGGCCCAGATCAGCCGCGTGCGAACAGGAGCACAGACCCAGGTAGCCGCCCTGCTTGACCAGCGGTGCCGCCAGCCGCGCGATCCGTTCATAGGCGCGCAGCCCTGCATCCAGCGCCTGTTTCGATGGCGCAAAGGCCGGCGGGTCGCAGATGACGACATCGTACCGTACGCCTTCCTCGGCCAATTGCGTCAATAACTCGAACGCGTCGCCCTGTCGGGTTTGGAACCTTTCGGCAAAGCCCGAAGCCTGCGCGCCTTGCGTGGCGAGTTCAAGTGCAGGTGCAGATCCGTCCACCGACAGCGCCTGCCCCGCGCCACCGGCCAGCATCGCCAGTCCGAACCCGCCCACATGGCTGAATACATCCAAAACCTGCGCGCCGGGCTGAACCAGCCGCGCGGCGAAGGCGTGGTTGGGGCGCTGGTCGTAGAACAGGCCGGTTTTCTGCCCGCCGGTCAGGTCGGCCATATAGGTCGCACCGTTCATTGGAACCGGTAGCGGCGCATCGGGGGTGGTGCCGCGCAGGGTCTGATTGACGTCATCCAGTCCCTCAAGACCCCGCGTCCGACCCGAAGCGTTTTTCAGCACGTTCGTTACGCCGGTGACAGCGACCAGCGCGTCGGTCAGGGTATCCAGATGTGCCTCGGCCCAGACCGCATTGGGCTGAATCACACAGGCATCACCAAAGCGGTCGATGATCACGCCGGGGAAACCGTCGGCTTCGGCATGGATCAGACGGTAATACGGCGCGTCAAACAGGCGTTCGCGCATCTCAACGGCGCGGCGCAGGCGAGATTCGAACCACGCGGGGTTCAACAGCGCGTCAGGATCGCGGTCCAGCACGCGGCACATGATCTTCGAGTCGGGATTGACCGCGACCAGCGCGATGGGTGCGCGTTTGTCATCCTCAAGCACCGCCAGCGCCCCGGCCGGGATCTTGCGCGTCCGCCGGTCGGTGACGATGTCGTTTGCATAGACCCAGGGGAAGCCGTGGCGCAGGCCGCGCGCGTTGGCTTTGGGCTTCAGTCGGATACGGGGGCGATCGGTGGCTTGGGTCATGACGCCCTCATAGTGGCGAACGCGCCGGGGGGAAAGCCCTAGCGCGGGCGCGATCGCCAGCCGCCGCGCCGTTTCGGTGACTGCGCGGATTGCAGGCCCTCGGCCAGGACGCGGGTCATCGGGTGATCGGCCTCTTGCGCGGCATAAGATGCGTGCAACTCGGTCAGCGCCTGCGCCTGATCCCGCTCGGCAGGCAGGCTGAGCGCCCAGTCCAGAAAGATGCTGCGGCATTCGGGCAGCGTGATACCGTCGATCCGATACGCCTCGCGGATCAGGCCCTTGTGGTCGTTCGGGTCGTCACTGCGCGCCATTTTCGTCCCCTTTTATCACCTGGCCGATGATCCCGGCAGCGGTTGAATAGCTTTCCTGCAACGCTGCCTGCAACTGTTCGACCTGCTCGAACCCGGTGGCACGGCACAGAAAGGCCGCACCGCCCTCGCCGATCTTATCGGCCTCGATGGCTTTGCCGGACAGCAACCGCGCTGCGCATTGCGCCGACCAGAATAGATCGTAGCAGCCCTTCAGCGTTTGCGCCTGAGCGACCTTCAGCAAGTCGGCTGCGACAGCGCCCTCCAGCCCGGCATGAACGTCGCGCCGGGTTTCGCCGGACAACAGGGCCCCGGTTTCCGCCACCAGTTCAACATCCATCATCCGACCCGGGCCGTTCTTGGCGTCCCAGATGCCTGCGGGCGCTTTTGCGGTGGCCAGCCGGGCACGCATGTCGGCGACTTCGCGCAGCACCTTTTGACGATCCTGGGTCTGCGACAGAAAATCGGCGCGGAAGGCTTCGATGTCCTGCGCCAGCCCGGCGTCACCGGCAACCACGCAGGCGCGGGTCAGTGCCAGATGTTCCCACACCCAGGCTTCGTTCTGCTGATAATTGGTGAAACTGGCCCAGCTGGTCGCCACCGGCCCCTGATTGCCCGAAGGGCGCAGGCGCATATCGACCTCGTAGAGCCGCCCTTGCGACATCGGTGCCGACAGCGCGGTGATCAGCGCCTGCGTGAACCGCGCGTAATAGGTGCGCGTGGCCAGAGGGCGCGGTCCGTCGGACATATCCTGATCCAGCGGGTCGTAGATCACGATCATGTCGAGATCGGATTGCGAATTGATGCGCCCGGCCCCAAGCGAGCCCATCCCCAATACGGCAGCCCCACGCCCCGGGGCCGGACCGTGCTTGCGGGCGAACTGATCGGCCACGCAGGGCAGGATGGCGGCGATCACCGCGCGCGCCAGTTCGGCGTATTGCCGTCCGGCCTGCGCCCCGTCGATCAACCCGCGCAGATGATGAACGCCGATGCGGAAATGCCATTCCTTGCACCAGCGCCGCGCAAAATCGAGCTGTGTTTCGTAATCCGCCTCTTGCGAAAGCGCTTGTTCCAACTCGGCCTGCAACGTCCCCTGCCCCGGCCAATCGATGAAGAAGCTACCGCCGATCACCGCGTCAAACACGGAGGCGTTGCGCGACAGATGGGCCGCCAGCGCGTGCGAAGTTCCGACGATATCGACCAGCAGGTCGATAAGGTGGGGGTTGGCTTCGAACAGGGAAAACAGTTGAACGCCCGCCGGCAGGCCCGACAGGAATCCGTCCAGCGCCTGCAGGGCCTCGTCGGGCTGCGCGGTCGTGGCAAGGCGCGACAGAAGCTCAGGCTTCAGACGCTCGAAAATCCGGGCGCCGCGTTGGGATCGCAACGCAGGATATGTGGGCCATCGCGCCAGAACGCTCTGGTCGAAATTCACCTCTGCCATCGGCTTTCGCGGCGAGGCGCCCGGCGCAAAGAAGCCCTCGGTCAGGTCGTGAACCTCGGTCAGGCGGCGGGTCAGGTCGCGCGTCAGGTCAGCGCTGTCGATGCCCATCAGACAGGCGACACGGGCGATTCCGTCGGGCGATTGCGGTATCTTGTGGGTCTGGGCATCATGCACCATCTGGATGCGGTGCTCGACCTCGCGGTGGGCACGGTAATGGTCGGACAGCTTGTCGGCCACGTCCTGCGGCACCCAACCCTTTTCAGCCAACGCCGCCAGTCCGGGCACGGTGCCCCGGACCCGCAGATCCGGGTCGCGACCGCCTGCAATCAGTTGCCGGGTCTGCGTGAAAAACTCGATCTCACGTATCCCGCCCTGCCCCAGTTTCATGTCGTGGCCCGGAATGGTCAGCGCGCCACCGGTGCCCTTGTTTTCGCGGATACGCAGACGCATGTCATGAGCGTCCTGAATGGCCGCGAAATCCAGATGCCTGCGCCACACGAACGGACGCAACGTATCCAGAAACCGCTGTCCGGCAGCGATATCGCCGGCGCAAGGCCGCGCTTTGATATAGGCCGCGCGCTCCCACGTCCGGCCAAGGCTTTCATAGTAACGCTCGGCCGCTTCGGCCGCCATGCAGACCGGGGTGACCGCCGGATCGGGACGCAGGCGCAGATCGGTGCGGAACACGTAGCCATCCGACGTCTTGTCGCTGAGTGTTGCACAGAAATTGCGCGTGGCCCGCACCATGCCCTGCCGCGCCTCGTAGAAATGCGCGGGGTCAAACCGGGTCTCGTCAAACAGAACGATCAGGTCGATATCCGAGCTATAGTTCAACTCGTGCGCGCCCATCTTGCCCATCGCCAGAATGATCATCCCGGCGGCGGTCTCCACATCTTCGGGCTCCATCCCCGGCAGTTTGTCGCGCCGGATCAGGGCGGCAATCTCGGCCTTGGCGGCCTGATCCGCGGCCAGCGCGCCGAAATCCGTCAGCGCCGCGGTCACCTTTTCCAGCGGCCACGCGCCCGCCAGATCGGCCAGAGCCGTCAGCAAGGCCAGCCGACGCTTGGCCTGCCGCAATCCGGGTTTCAACTGATCGGGCGGCAATTCACCGGCCGCCGCCATCACTTCGGCCAGCGCCTGATCCGGTTGGCTCAGCGCCTGCGCCAACCACTCCTTCTCACGGTCGATCAGGCTTTTGAGATAAGGGCTGGAACCTGCGGCACCGGCAATCAACTCGCCCTGTTCCGACGGGATGTCAGGCACCGCAGCGCGCGATTCTGCTCCCAAAGACGGATCGAAGGCGCGCGGCATGCGATGAACGGTAAGGGGCCCGGTCATTTGCCCTCCAGCGGCGTGTCCTGACTGAAACTGTTCACCCAGACATCGTGACGACATTCCCACAAAGAGGATATCAGCATCGCCTCCCACATGTCGGTACCGGGGCGCTGAAAATCCGCGCGGTAGGACAAAAGAACGATATCCGGGGTCAGTACCCGCAGCCGCGCCTCGCTCAGTTCGTACTGCGCCATTGTGGGCGCATCCGCGAATTGCCCAACATGTTCGTCCCGATTGGCGAACCCAGTTGGATAAACGCCCAGAAAATCCGCACTCAGCAACGCGCGATCCGCTGCGCTGTTGCCATCGATCAAAGCCTGCCAGACCTGCCTTTCAAGGCTCAGAATGTCATCAAGCGTTGGCGGAGGCGTGTTTTCAACATGTTGCATAGGCGGAAAGTGCGCCCGTTACGGGGCAAGGTCAACCGCCGCGATTTCAGAAATGTAAATCTTTTTCACATCGACCCCTTGCAACCGGCCAGCGCCACCCCATCTAGACAATGTGAAAGCAATTTACATCAACCCGGAGAACCCAAATGACCGCATTGTCCGACCACGCCGTTCCTGAAAATCCGGGATGGCTTTACCGTGCCGAAGCCTGGCTTGACGACAAGGGCAAAGGGGCCTGGATCGCCGTCATGGTCCTTGGTTTCATTTTCTTCTGGCCCGTTGGCCTGGCCCTTCTGGCCTATATGATCTGGAGCAAACGCATGTTCAGCAAGTCCTGCAGCCGCCGCAAATCCTGGCACAGCCACATGAGCGCGATGAAGCCGTCGGGCAACAGCGCCTTCGACGCCTACAAGGCCGACACCCTGGCCCGGCTGGAACGCGAGCAACAGGATTTTGAGGCCTTTCTGCGCCGCCTGCGCGATGCCAAGGACAAGGCCGAGTTCGACCAGTTCATGGAAGAACGCGCCAGCGAAAACCGCGAGGACGATGAAAACGGCGACCGCGCCTGATCCGTCCTTGCCCTGTCCCGGCTTTCGGGACAGGGTGACCATTGCCCAATTTTCGGATTTGACCACATGACCCACCTGCCCGATCCAGACAGCCAGCCCGAGTTCTACAGGTCCGTAGCAACCAAACGCTTTGTGGCATGGCTGTTCGATGTCGTGTTTATTTCTCTGCTGTGCACAGTGGCCATCCTGCTGACCGCCTTTATCGGCCTGTTCTTTCTTGCCCTGATCTATGGCGTGGTCAGCTTCGTCTACCGCGTTGTCACCATTTCCAACGGGTCGGCCACGCTGGGCATGCGTTTCATGGGCATCGAACTGCGCGACGCGTTCGGCGCGCGAATGGATACTGGCAAGGCGCTGGCCCATACCGCTGGCTATTTCGTCAGCATGGCCTTCCCGGTTTTGCAGATCATCTCGGTCATCATGATGCTGACCAGCGCACGCTGTCAGGGCCTGACCGACGCGTTCCTCGGGACCGCAATGATCAATCAACGCGCGTAAAATAATCAGCGCCGTGAATCACTTGGCGGCTTGCGGAACCGTTGTTATCATCCGGTCTCAGGAGATACGGGACCTTCATGCGACACACGCTGCCAATAGCGCCACAATTCTATGTGACGGCACCCCAGCCCTGCCCTTATCTTGAGGGCCGGATGGAACGCAAGCTGTTCACGGCGCTGCAGGGCGAAGGCGCCGACCAGTTGAATAACTCTCTGTCGCAGCAGGGGTTTCGCCGGTCCCAGAACGTGCTGTACCGACCCTCATGCACCGATTGCGCCGCCTGTCTGTCGGCCCGGATCGACGTCTCGGCCTTTCAGGCCAGCAAAAGCCAGCGCCGCGCCGTCAGACGCAACGCGTATCTGCAGCGCCGGGCCAATTCCCCCTGGGCAACAGACGAGCAATATGACCTGTTCCGCCGTTACCTGGATACACGCCACGCTGACGGCGGCATGGCCGACATGGACGTGTTCGAGTTTGCCGCGATGATCGAAGAAACACCGATCCGCAGCCGTGTGGTGGAATATGCTGACCCAGAGACCGGCGGCCTGATCGCCGTCAGCCTGACCGATGTTCTGGATGACGGGCTTAGCATGGTGTATTCCTTCTACGACCCGGAACAGCCGCAGAATTCTCTGGGCACCTATATGATCCTCGATCACATCGACATCGCGCGCGAAGCGGGCCTGCCCTATGTGTATCTGGGGTATTGGGTGCCGGGCAGTCCCAAGATGGGATACAAAGCCCGGTTTTCCGGTCTCGAAGCGTATATCCAGGGCAACTGGACCCGCGTTGGCGATCCTTCGGAACTCGCAGACTCCAGCCACCACCCCCTGTCGACAGCGCCCATCGCCGAACAGGTCGCCAGCATCCAGTTACCGGACCGCCACCCCACCAAAGGCTAGGATTTCATGCAGCAGAACCTTCACGCGGTCACCCTTGTGGTGCCCGATTACGATGTCGCAATTGCGTTTTACACTCAAACACTGCGGTTCACCCTCTTGCAGGACATTGACCTGGGTGACGGCAAACGCTGGGTGCGGGTATCGCCCCCGGGGACGGGCTCCGGGTCGCTGCTGCTGGCCCGCGCGGATGGGCCCCAACAGGCGGCGGCAATCGGAAACCAGACCGGCGGGCGCGTCGGCTTCTTTCTGGAGACCGATGATTTCGTGCGCGATCATACGGCAATGCAGTCCGCCGGCGTCCATTTCGAGGAATCCCCGCGTTACGAACCCTATGGAATTGTTGCGGTCTGGCGCGATCCATTCGGTAACCGCTGGGACCTGATCCAGTTTACCTGATCCGTCCTTCATCTGGCCGAAAATACCTCGGGGTTGAATTGGCCAAAGGCCAAGAAGGGGCTGGCCCCTTCCCCGAACTAACAAGCAAAGGGGGCCATTCGGCCCCCTTTTCCATTTGACTGCTACATCTCGTCAATTCGGGATCAGGTCCGGAACAATCGTCACGATCGACGGGAAGAACCACAGGATGGCGATGCCCACCACCTGGATGATCACGAACGGAATGATCCCGCGATAGATATGGCCCGTCGTGACCTCTTTCGGCGCGACGCCCCTCAGATAGAACAACGCAAATCCGAACGGTGGCGTCAGGAACGAGGTCTGCAGGTTCACCGCCACCATGATCGTCACCCATTTCGGGTCGAACGACCCGCCATAGATCACCGGGCCCACGATCGGGATCACGATGTAGATGATTTCGAGGAAGTCCAGAACAAAGCCCAGGATGAACAACACCAGCATCACAATCAGGAAGACCGTGAACTCGTTGTCGAAGCTCTTCAGGAACTGCTGGATGTAATGCTCGCCCCCGAATGAGATCACCACAAGGTTCAACAACTGTGACCCGATCAGGATGGTGAACACCATCGAGGTCACCTTGGCCGTCTCGCGCACCACCGGCGTCAGTACCCCGCTGGTAAACAGCACCCAGCACCCGAACAGAAGGCCAAACAGAGCGTAGATATAGGTGGCATAGGCCAGAATAAACGCAACCCAGGTTTCAAACGTCACGCTGCCTTGATTGATGCGCAGGTCAAAATTCACGCCCAGCAGCAAACAGATGATGACGGCGAAGGTCGACCAGATGATCACCCTGCCGGACCGGCCCTGATCCTGCAGCTTGCGATACGCCGCCAGCATGATCGCGCCGCCCGCACCCAGCGCCGCAGCGGGCGTCGGGTTGGTGACACCCCCCAGGATCGAGCCCAGAACCGCGATGATCAGGACCAGTGGCGGGAAGACGACCCGGATCAGGTCATTCGTCGCACAGCGCGCCGCGGCCTCCCTGCAGCCGTAAATCGCCAGCGCAAACGGAATCGCCAGTCGCACAAAGCTCCAGCCGGACGAAGTTGTGGGCGATATGAACAGCACGTCTACCAACAGCATCAGCAGCAGACCGATGGCCCCAAGGATCAGCGGTTGCGACGGCTTCGACGGTGCGATGCCCCGGCCCAGAACCAGCGTCAGACCCAACAGCACAACGATCACGGCCACGCCGGTTCCGATCGGCGCGGCTGCGGCGATCTTGGCTTCGCGGGCGGCTGTCAGCTCTTCCTCGGACAGGCGCTGCGCCTCGGCGGCACCCCCGGCGGCGTCGATGGATTCCTGCTCGGCCACGGCCTGATCCCAGGCAGACTGGCCATGCAGTTCGATCATCGACACTTTGCACTCTTCGGACACGTTGGTGCGCAGCGACGCCCCTGCCCCAACATCCGAAAACGCCGAGACCGCGACATTCTGGCTGCCGATCACGCCCGCGCTGCTCAGCAGGACGGCCCCGACGATCAGCGCGACCGGCGCACCCAGCAACCAGGTCAGGCCTTCGCCCCGTGTGATCGCCTCGCCACTGCCGCCCGACATCTCAACGGCCGGGGCTTTTTCCGGGTTCAGCAACGCGTAGCCAAAGGCGTAGATCGCATAAAGCAGGGCCAGCATGATCCCGGGCAGCAGCGCGGCCTGAAACAGCGTGCCAACCGAAACCACCGCCGGTTCCCCCAGATAGGTCAGCGCGTCGGTGCAGCCCGCTTCAACCGCGCGGGTTTCCTGCGCGGTCGAATAGAGGTCCCCCGCCAGCGTTCCCAGCAGAACGATCACGATTGAAGGCGGAATGATCTGCCCCAGCGTCCCCGAGGCTGCAATCACCCCGGTTGCAAGTTCCGGCGAATAGTTATTGCGAAGCATGGTCGGCAGCGCCAACAGGCCCATGGTCACCACAGTCGCGCCGACGATACCGGTCGAGGCGGCCAAAAACGCGCCCACAACCACGATCGACACGGCCAGACCGCCCGGAAGCGGGCCAAAGACACGCGCCATCGTGGTCAGAAGATCGTTGGCGATCTTGGACCGCTCCAGCGTGATGCCCATCAGGACGAACATCAGCACGGCCAGCAAGGTTTCGATGGATTGACCCGCCAGAACACGCTCGTTCATGCGGTTCACGATGAAGGATACGTTGCGGTCCAGCGCCGTTTCCCAGCCCTGTACAAAGACCGGTTCGGCGATCCTTGGCAGGTCCGGATATCGGAACACGGATATGACATCCGGTTTGACACCCGAATTCACAACGTCCCGATAGGCCTGCGATCCGGTATCAATCGCCTGGTGCACCAGCAGCCCGGCACTGTCCAGCGCCGCGATGATCCCAAAGGAAATGATCCCGGCCCCGCCGATGGCAAAGGCCACCGGGAACCCGGACAGGATGCCTCCGAAAAGGCAGAAGAATACGATAATGAGGCCTATCTCGACGCCATCAAGTCCGAATAGCATTGTCTTGGTCTCCGTCCTTAATGTGCGCCTTCGTAGGCTTCTTCACCCTCACCAAGGCTGTCCTTGTCGAGGTATTTTCCAGTGCTTTCCGGCCCTTCCACATATTCCAGATACGAGCGGTACAGGAACGCGATCGCATGCAGGAACACCATGGCTGCAAATGCGACCAGCAGGATTTTGAACAGGAAGTAGGCGTTGAATCCGTTCGGGCTGAACCCGATGGTTTCCACGTTCCAGCGCAGCGCGCGCGACTTGGCCAGCAGACGGTCAAGCGTGTCACTGGCCGAAGGTTTCGGGACGATCAGGTGCCGCCACATGAAGTACCAGCCATACATCCAGGTCAGAACGGCCATCGGCATCATGAACAGTAACGCGCCCAGCATGTCGACAACGCGTTTGGCGCGATGGCTGATGCCGGCATAGATCAGGTCAACGCGCACGTGGCCGCCCTGCACGAAAGTGTAGGTGCAGCACAGGCAGACCACCATGGCGTTGTAAAGCTTCAGCTCTTCGGCGTACCAGCTGATGTCCATCTGGAACGGGATCCCCAGACCAAAGGCCATGTCGGGTCGCGCGAAAACCCGCTGCATGAACACGATGACAATCTGCTGGATGACCATCAGCAGGCCCGCCCAGGCAAAGAATCGCCCGGTGACGTTGGCGAACCCTTCCAGACCCCGCACCATTCCCCACATGAAGCCACGGAAATACAGGCCGATGGCTGTCAGGACGAGGAAGATCGTGAAGATCACAAAGAAGAACTCAACCGACCCGCCATAGTAGACAAAGCGCATGATGGCTTCTTTGTCCGACCAGTTCAGCCAAAGCTGCGGATGCGTGATGGCGTATCCGAAATTGTAGAAAGCTTCGGCAATGTTCTGAACGAACCAGATCAGTCCATTCCACAAAGCGCCGAAAAACGAGAAACCGTTATCGTCCTGCATGTTGTCCCCGGGTCGCGTCAGTTGCACTGCTGTTTATTGCTGGCTTGTCCGAACCGCGCATGTGCAACGGGAAAGGTTTCCCCGCACGGGGCGGGGAAACCATTTGATTGTAATCGGTACGTTTAGCCGCGAACGCGGTCGCGCTGTGCGGTGTAGACACCCGACGACAGGTTGTTCCAGGCCGACGAGGCCGCCATTGATTCCATGGCGCTGTCGTGGATGCGCTTGAACAGCTCGTCACCCATGTTTTCGTCCAGCACTTCCTGGCTGGCCTGACCGAAGGCATCCCAGACGGCATCCGGGAATTCCATGACCTTGACGCCACCCGACTGCAGACGCTGCAGCGCCGCACCGTTGTTGGCCAAGAATTGCGCCAGGTTCCACTGGTGGCACTCGGCGGCCGCGATCTCGATGATCTTCTGCTGGGCCGGTGTCAGGCTGTCGAACACGTCGCGGTTGGTTGCCAGCGACAGGCCGGCGCCCGGCTCGTGGAAGCCCGCGGTGTAGTAGGTCTTGGTGATTTCCTGGAAACCGGCCTTTTCGTCGGCCCAGGGACCGATCCACTCGGTCCCGTCGATGGCACCCGAGGACAGCGCCTGATACACTTCCGAACCCGGAATGTTCTGCACGGATGCGCCCAGTTTACCCAGCGCCTTGCCGCCCAGACCCGGCATACGGAACTTTAGGCCGTTGAAATCTTCGGGGCTGTTGATCTCTTTCGAGTACCAGCCGCCGGCCTGCGCGCCGGTGTTGCCGGCCAGGAAGGATTTCAGACCAAAGATCTGGCCCAGCTCGTCATGCAGCTCCATGCCGCCGTCGTGATAGTACCAGTTCACCAGTTCCTGAGCGGTCATGCCGAACGGCACGGCGGTGAAGAAGGCATAGCCCGGGTGCTGACCGACAAAGTAATAGTCAGCCGCGTGATACATGTCGGCCTGACCGGACGAAACGGCGTCAAACACTTCGAACGCGCCGACCAGTTCGCCGGCGGCCTTGATGTCAACGGTCAGGTTGCCGTCGGACATGGTGGTGATGCTGTCTGCGCAACGCTGTGCGCTGTCGAAGACGCCCGCCAGACCACGGCCCCACGAGGTGACCATGGTGAGCGTGCGCTTACCCTGCGCATAAGCCGGTGCGGCCAGCGTGGTGGCCGCAGCAGCCGAGCCGCCCAGAGCAGATGTTTTCAGAAATGAACGACGATCCATATGAGTGTTCCTCCCCTGCATATTCAAAGCCCGGCAATTCGCCAGGCGCAGTCGTTTTCAGTGCGCGTGAGATTAATGGGCAGGTTTTGAATGTGAATACCTACTACTGCGTAGACGGTGGTGTTTTTGGGCGGCGTGGAGGTCAAAACCTCTGCAAATGACACGATTTTTTCGAATTCTGACCGGCCAGCAGCGCCAGGGGCCAAAAATTTTGCAATTTCCCGCGCGCTTGCGTATCGATTCGAACATGAGGGGATTTCGCAACCTGATCTCGCTGACCTATGGCCAGAAACTTTCGCTGGTCGCCGCGATACCGCTGGTCGTGGCGGTGGCGGCGATTGCGGTGCTGGTTGCCTATGAATCCCGCGCGACGGCCGAGCGCGAGATACAGGCGCTGGAGCGTCGGCTGATCGAGGCCAAGAAAGAGGAACTGCGGAACTATGTGACACAGGCCCGGAACGGGTTCGCCTATATCTATGGCCGCGCCTCTCCGGATGATCGTGTTGCCAAGAATCTGGTGACACAGATCCTGTCGGCGATGATCTACGGCAAGGACGGGTTCTTCTTCGTCTATGACTATGATGGCAACAACCTTGTCAGCCCGCGCCAGACCGAATTCATCAACCGCAACTGGGAAGGTCTGACCGATAGCGACGGCACCCCGATCGTGGAAGAGTTCATCAGCCTCGCCCGGCAGGGCGCAGGCTGGCACAGCTTCATGTGGCAAAAGCCGTCCACCGGGGAAGAGGCACAAATGATCGCCTATGTCGTCGGCCTGCAGGACTGGCGGTGGGCGGTCGGCACCGGTGTCTTCATCGACGACATCGTGGCCACTGTCGCCAACGCCCGCGCCGAGGTCGAGGCCCGCGTACAGCGGACCTTTATGTATATCGGCGGCATTGTCCTGGCCGCCGTGCTGATCGTGTTCGCCTCGGGCATGTTGCTGAATGTCCGCGAACGGCGTCTGGCCGACGCCAAGCTCAAGGAACTGACCCAGCGTGTGTTCGATGCGCAGGAAGAGGAACGCGGCCGCGTGGCGCGCGAGTTGCATGACGGGATCAGCCAGATTCTGGTGGGCGTGCGCTACGCGCTCGACAATGCGCGGCGACGGCTGGACCGCGGGGATGATGACGGTGCCCGCGACCCGTTGGGCAAGGGGATCGATCACCTTGGCACCGCCATCACCGAGGTCCGCCGCATCAGCCGCGATCTGCGTCCCGGCGTGCTGGACGATCTGGGCCTCGGGCCGGCCCTCAAGGCCCTGACGGATGATTTTCGCGAACGCACCGGGATCGAGACCGAGTTTTCCACCGTCGTGTTCCGCAACCGGCTGGATCAGGACAGCAAGATTGCCCTCTACCGCATCGCGCAGGAGGCCCTGACCAATATCGAACGTCATTCCGGCGCAACCCGCGTAACCATCGACCTGCGCGGTCACAAAAAAGGCGCGACCATGCGCATTACCGATAACGGCAGCGGATTGCCCGGCGGATCCGATCCGGTCAGCACCGGGATCGGGCTGCGCAATATGGAGGAACGCATCGCACAGCTTGACGGATCGTTGCGTATTCTGTCATCACGCGGGCCACGCAGCGGCACGGTGATCGAAGCCAGCCTGCCGCTGAGCCACTTGCTGCCGCCGCAGGAAGACGCAACACCGAACCGAAAGGCCGGCACATGAGCGCACAGACGATCCGGGTCCTTATCGTGGACGACCACCCGATGGTGGCCGAAGGGATCCAGTCGATCCTTGAAAGCTATGCTGACATCGAGGTGGTCGGGACGCTTGGCAGCGGTCAGGAAGCGGTGGATCAGGCCGGGACGTTGCTGCCCGATGTCATCCTGATGGACCTGAACATGCCCGGTCTGGGCGGGCTCAGCGCCACCGAAATCATTCTCGAACGTCTGCCGGAAACCCGTATTCTGATCCTGTCGATGCATGACAGTCCGGAATACATCTCGACCGCGCTCAGCCATGGGGCCAAGGGGTATGTGCTCAAGGACGTGCAAACCGAAGAGATCAAACAGGCCATCGACGCGGTGATGCGGGGCGAACAATATCTTTGCACCGGGGCCAGTGGCTCGTTGCAGCCCAAGGGCGACAGCACCCGCGAAGCCCTGACCGGCCGGGAACAGACGATCCTGCTGGAACTTGCGCAGGGCAAGTCGAACAAGGAAGTCGCGCAAACTCTTGAGATTTCAGTCCGCACCGTGGAAACGCACCGCAAGAACATCAAACGCAAGCTGGGCATTTCCTCGACCGCGGGTCTGACCCGCTATGCGCTGGAACACGGTGTTCTGCAGGGCACCAGCCCCGGCTTTTAAGCACCATCCGCAGCGCGCAGCGCTGCCAAGCCCAACCGGTGGAGATGCGCCGCAGGCGCATCGACAACGGGCGGGAGGGCTTATGATCTGGGCCGGATATCCTCGCCAAAGAACACCAGCGTTCCATCCTCGTCCAGAACGTGAAACTCGCGCTGCTGATAGGGTTGGTCGAAAGGCGGGCGCACGCGCCCTTCGGGCAGGTCCGCCAACCCCGCGCGCATGGTCGCATACAGATCGTCGATGCCTTCGACATCTATATAGAAGGACTGATTGTCGCCCAGCGGCCGCCCATCCTCGCGCGGCGGGCATTCCAGCAACCGGATGGCCACCGTGCCCCGCGACAGATATGCGTAATTCTCTTGCCTGAACCCGCACGAGAACCCCAGCCGGTCACAATAGAAGTCGATCTGCTGTTGCAGGGAAGAACACAAGACAAATGGCGTAAGTTGTAAAACACGAGGCACCAGACCCTCCGGCTTTTGAAATCGTCTCCGGTGTCAGCCTAACACAGTTCAGTCCAGCAACCGGTCTTTTCGCACCCCCTCGCGTTCATGGTGATGCGGCAACACGCGCCCGTAAAGCTGCCGGGTGCGTTCGACCCCGCCGCACATTCCTTTGGCTTCGACAAAGGAAAAGATACCGACATACCGGCTGACCGCTCCTTTCACCGGCGCAACCCGATGCAAGGAGTACCGGCCTTTGAAAATCTGCAGGTCTCCGGGCTGCAACTCCAGTTGCCGGACCCGCGCCCTGTCGCCGTCCAGAACCGCGCCGACGGTCTGAAAGTTCTCGTCCTCGGCGCTGCGCAGATTGGGGACATATTCGAAAGCGCCGCCCTCTTCACCGTTCTGGATGGCCAGCGTCACCGTGTAATTGTTGGTGTCGAAATGCCAGGGAAAGCCCTGCCCCTCCTCGACCACATTGACGATGACATCCGCCAGCGGGTCATCATAGCGAAAAAACCGATCCTCGGGTTCGTTCAGCGTGTCACGGATAAAGGGCAGAAACCCCTCAAACTCATAAATCCTACGCAGCGGGCCGGATTTGCGGAAATTGTCGGCAGGCACAAATGCGTTGGAACGGTCGTAGAAACGGCGGACCGGATGAGCCGCCCCAAATCGCGGATCGTCCTGGGTGAAATAGGCGTTCGTGCGACTGAAAGAACGATGAGCGTTTGGCGCCACGGCATCTGCTTCGGCCAGTAATTGCGTCAGACCCTCTGGGTGAACGAAGCCGGGCAAAATGGCGCATCCATCCTGATCAAGTTCGCGGCGCACATCGGCGATCATCTGATCATAGGCGCGCGAGTCCGGGCGATCGATCGGGTAGCGCCCCAGATCAACCAGATCCTGCAGCATTTTCCACCTCACTTACCTGCTATGTCAGGACCAGCGTGCCCTACTCGAACAGGCCCATCATGCCCGTTTCGGACATCGCCCTGACGCTTTCAGACAAGTCGGCAAACGGGCGCAACACCCTGTCATCGGGTCGAAATTCACGTAAGTTCCGGACATGCGTCAATCTGCGCAAGAAAATGTCGCAAATTCCCGCCTGCAAGTTAGAAAATTGGTGCAATTGCCTGTTGACGCCTCTTTCCCCCGCCCATAAGGTCCATGCACGCAAAAAAGGAGCCTCTGGCGATGAAAACGCTAGTCGTAATCGTGGGAACCAAGCGCATGGGCCGGTAACGGTAAGCCATAATCGAACCCATGCGCCTCCGAAAATCTCGGGGGCTTTTTTTATGCGAAACGCAAGACACATGTCGCGAACGGAGCAAAGCAGATGACACGTGAGATGACCGGCGCAAAAATGGTTGTTCAGGCCCTCAAGGATCAGGGCGTGGACACGGTATTCGGGTATCCCGGCGGCGCCGTCCTGCCGATCTATGACGAGATCTTTCTGCAAAACGACATTCGCCACATTCTGGTGCGCCACGAACAGGGCGCGGTGCACGCGGCCGAAGGCTACGCCCGCTCGACCGGCAAGCCCGGCGTTGCGCTGGTGACGTCCGGCCCCGGTGCGACCAATGCGGTGACCGGGTTGACGGACGCGTTGCTGGATTCGATCCCGATAGTGGTTCTGACCGGCCAGGTTCCGACCTTCATGATCGGATCAGACGCCTTTCAGGAGGCCGATACCGTTGGCATCACCCGCCCCTGCACCAAGCATAACTGGCTGGTCAAGGACACGGATTCGCTGTCCGAGACCATGCACGAGGCGTTCCACGTCGCCACATCTGGCCGCCCCGGCCCGGTGCTGATCGACATCCCCAAGGACGTTCAGTTCGCGTCCGGTGAATACCGCGCGCCGAAACCTTCGACCTCGCATTACCAACCGGTGCTGAAAGGCGATCTGGAAGAGATTACCGAACTGGTTGCAGCCATGGAAACGGCGAAAAAGCCGGTGTTCTACACCGGTGGCGGCGTCATCAATTCCGGACCGGCCGCCAGCCAGCTGCTGCGTGAATTGGTGGATGCAACCGGATTTCCGATCACCTCGACCCTGATGGGGCTGGGCGCCTACCCCGCTTCGGGCAAAAACTGGCTGGGAATGCTGGGCATGCACGGATTGTACGAGGCCAATCTAGCCATGCATGACTGTGACCTGATGATCAATGTCGGGGCCCGTTTTGATGACCGGATCACCGGGCGGATAGATGCGTTCTCGCCAAACTCGAAAAAGGCGCATGTCGATATCGATCCGTCTTCGATCAATAAGGTGATCCGCGTCGACATCCCGATTGTCGGCGACGTTGCGCATGTGCTTGAGGATATTCTTAAAATCTGGAAGGCACGCGGGCGCAAGACCGATGCGGCGAACGTGAAGCAGTGGCAGGCGCAGATCAGTGAGTGGCGCAAGGTCAACTGCCTTGCCTACACCAACAGCGAAAAGACCATCAAACCGCAATACGCGCTGCAACGGCTTGAGGAACTGACCAAGGACCACGACCGTTACATCACCACCGAGGTCGGCCAGCACCAGATGTGGGCGGCCCAGTATCTTGGGTTCGAAGACCCCAACCGCTGGATGACGTCAGGCGGTCTGGGCACGATGGGCTATGGCTTCCCCGCCTCGATCGGCGTGCAGATGGCGCATCCCGAGGCGCTGGTCATCAACGTCGCCGGCGAGGCGTCGTGGCTGATGAACATGCAGGAGATGGGCACCGCCGCGCAGTACCGTCTGCCGGTGAAGCAGTTCATCCTGAACAATGAACGTCTGGGCATGGTCCGCCAGTGGCAGGAATTGCTGCATGGTGAGCGGTATTCGCATTCCTGGTCCGAGGCCCTGCCTGATTTCGTCAAGCTTGCCGAAGCCTTCGGGGCCAAGGGCATTCTGTGTTCCGACCCCGTCGATCTGGATGATGCGATCATGGAAATGATCAATTATGACGGCCCGGTGATCTTCGACTGTCTGGTTGAAAAGCACGAGAACTGCTTCCCCATGATCCCGTCGGGCAAAGCCCATAATGAGATGCTGCTGGGCGAAGCCGAGACGCAGGGCGTGATCGACAGCAAAGGCTCGGTTCTGGTCTGAAAAATTTGACGGATTTTGCCGGGTGCCGCTTACGCGCCCGGCACCATAAGGATGATGAAAGGGACATAAATGTCTGCCCTACATATCAAAAAAGGCTCCACTCGCCATTCGGCCTATAACCTACGGCCCACCTTCTCGGACGTTCAGGAACGCCACACGATCGCGGTTCTGGTCGAGAACGAGCCGGGCGTTCTGGCCCGGGTGATCGGGTTGTTCTCGGGCCGCGGTTACAACATCGAAAGCCTGACGGTGGCCGAGGTGGATCACACTGGTCACCTCAGCCGCATCACCATCGTCACCACCGGAACGCCGCAGGTGATCGAACAGATCAAGGCGCAGCTTGGCCGGATTGTCACCGTTCATGATGTGCATGACCTGACCGTCGAAGGCCCCTCGGTTGAGCGTGAGCTGGCGATCATCAAGGTCGTCGGGGCGGGCGACAAGCGGGTCGAGGCGCTGCGTCTGGCGGATATCTTCCGCGCCAATGTTGTGGACAGCACACTGAACTCATTCATCTTCGAGATTACCGGAGTACCGGACAAGATCGACGCCTTCGCCGACCTGATGCGCCCGCTGGGTCTGGTCGAAGTGGCCCGCACGGGGGTCGCTGCGCTGTTGCGCGGCGAATGACGCATGCTCCACCCTTGCGCAACAGGCGTTAAGGGTGGGGAATATTGGCCAGGAAGGGCGTTACCGGGTGCTGCAAGGCACCCGGCGCATTGGTCCCTGGGTAACACCTGCCCAAAAAGATCACGCAAAATAAAATAAAGCCTATTGCCATTGCCGGATTGGGCGTTAGCCTCGGAAGGTGACGTGGCGTCGGGATGCGCGCGTTGGGGTTATCTGTACGATTTTGGCGCATGGTCGACCTGTGGGTCGGTGGTTGGTGCGTTTCTGGAATTCGAGTCGCAAGAACCTGGGACGAAAATGACCAAAGACACCCGCAAACCTGCTGATTTGCGCAGGATGTTCGGCGCCAACCTCAGGCGTCTTGCACAGCAATATTCATCCGTTTCAGAACTTTGCCGTCAGCTTGGGATCAACCGCACCCAGTTCAACCGTTATCTTGGCGGCGAAAGCTTTCCGCGCCCGGACGTTCTGGATCGTATCTGCCGGTTTTTCGAAGTTGACGCCCGCATTTTGCTGCGGCCTCTGGACGAGATCGACCGCGCCCCCGCGCATCCGGCCGCATCTGCCCTGACCGATTTTCTGGGGTCGGGCCCTACCACACTGACCGAGAACCTGTTTCCGGCGGGCTTCTATTATGCGACCGAGACCGAGTTGAACGAACCGCAGCCGTCCCGGCACAGGCTGTTTCATGCGCGCAGATTGCCGCAATGCACTTTGGTTCGGGGGTACGAGCCGCGCCCGGTGATGCCCGGGCTTCCCCCGGCAGACCGCGAGGTGCAGGGCATCGCGGCCTGCGCCGGCCGGCAGATTTACATCCTGATGTCCTGCCGGGCCTCTCAGAACAGCCGGATTTATCTTGTGACGCGCGGATCGAACGATCAGGCGGACCGGTGGCGCGGCGTGGCGATCTGCCTGTCGAAAACCACGGCCAACGCGGCCACCACGCGGCGCATCCTGTTGCGCCACCTTGGCGAAGACCCGACGGCGGTGCTGGCCGCCGCTCGGACGGCCCGCCGGTCCGAGCGCCCGCTCGCGCATGCCGTCAGGTAGCGCGAACTGCCGTATCTGTTGCCCGGCTAGCCTGTGTTTTCGCTGCGTGCCTGCGTGATCAGCCGGTATAGATGCCAGCTTGCGTGCCCCAGAAGGGGCAGGACAACCAACAGCCCCAGAAACCACGGAACCATGGCCACAAAGGTCAACACGGCGATGAACACCCCCCATCCCAGCATGATCCGGGGGTTGGCCCTGACATAGCCAAAGCTGGCTATCATCGCGGTCACAAAATCCAGTTCGCGATCCAGCAGCATCGGAATCGACAGCACCGTGATCATGTACAGAACGGTTGCAAAAATCGCGCCGACGACCGTTCCGACACCCAGCATCGTCAACCCGTTGGGTGTCAGGAAAACCTCAAGCGAAGACGACACGTTGGTCATCGTCGACAGGCCCATGAACAGGGCAAAGATCATGTGACCCAGAAAGAACCAGAACAGAAACATCACCACGATGATCGCGCAGATCGACGGAAGCTGACGGCGGCTTTGCTGAAGGACCACACCGAAGATGGCTTTGAAATCCAGCGGTTCATTCTGCTCAATCCGATGTGACACTTCATACAGCCCCACAGCGGCAAAAGGCCCGAGCAAAGGGAAGCCGATGGCCGCCAGAACCAGCCAATAGGACGTGCCGGACTGTATCGTAATCCAGGCCATCACCCATCCCGCTAGCACGTAAAAACACGCAAACAACAGTCCAAAGATTGGCGCCCGCCGGAAATCCGCCCAGGCGCGGCGCAGTGCCTCGCGCACCATGCCGACATCCACAGGCCCCATATCTGGAACGCCAAACTGCTTTTCCATATCCTGTCCTCCTCCCGTATCGGCGCGCTCGTCAGGCCTGCCGTTTTTGTGGCCACCCGGTGGCGGCGTGATAGGCTGACCCGATCGACAGAATGCGGGCGTCAGACCCGCGCGGGCCAAATATCTGCATCCCCATCGGCAACCCTTCCGGCCCGAACCCGACCGGCACCGACAGACAGGGCAGACCGATCAGGCTGACCGGTACAACCACCTGCATCCATCGGTGATAGGTATCCATTCTTTTCCCGGCAATCTCTGTGGGGAAGGGCAGTTCGGCATCAAAGGGCCAGACCTGCGCCGATGGCAGGATCAGCGCGTCGTAGTCCGCAAACAACTCGGCCGCACACCGAAACCACTCCGAACGAGCAACACTTGCGCGGTGCACCTGCATCGCCGACATGGCCAGACCGCGATCAAGCTCCCACTGCGCGGTGTCCTTCAGATCCGCCCGGTGCTCGGTCAACGGCAACAGGCTTGCCGCGATGCTCCACGATCTCAGGTCCGCCCAGCTGTCCCACATCCGGTCTGCCGCGAACGGGGGCGCAACCGGTTCGACCACTGCGCCCATTTGGCTGAACACCGACAGCGCGCTGTGGCACAGATCACGAATGCCGTCTTCGAACGGGAACGCCCCGCCCCAATCGTCCAGCCAGCCGATGCGCAGGCCGGTCAAATCGGCGGCCTGCACAGGTGACACCGGAGAACTGGCCGTCCCGTGTGGCTGTCGCGGGTCAGGTCCTGAAATCACGTCGAGCAACACACCCAGGTCTTCGGGGCTCCGCGCCATCGGGCCCAGCGTTGAAAGCTGATGCAGAAATCCGTCCCCGACGGGTTCGGAGGGGACGCGCCCCCAGCTCGGGCGAAATCCATAGACGTTGTTCCACGCCGCCGGGTTGCGCAGGCTGCCCATCATGTCGGACCCATCCGCAAGCGCCACCATGCCGGTCGCCAGCGCCACCGCTGCCCCGCCGGACGAGCCGCCACAGGTCCGCTCCGGATCATACGGATTGCGCGTCGCGCCATAGACCGGGTTGAAGGTATGAGACCCCAGCCCAAACTCCGGCGTGTTGGTTTTTCCGATCAGGATCGCCCCCGCCGACCGCATCCGCGCTGCTATCAGATCATCATCCTGCGGCACGTGGTCCCGAAAAATCGGAGACCCCTGCGTCGAGGCGATCCCGGCCACGTTAACCAGATCCTTGACCGCAATGGGCAACCCGTGCAGCGGCCCCCGGCGCGGCCCGTCATCCAGGGCCCGCGCCTCGGCCATCAGGTCGTCTTCGTCGCGTAGTGCAACAATCGCGTTCAGCCTGCCGTTAATCGCGGAAATCCGGTCCAGCATGGCACGCATCAGTTCCGCCGCCGACAAACGCCCGGCAGAGATCGCGTTCAGCAGGTCAATTGCGGTTGTCTGGCTCAGATCCATTCCGGGCTCATCCCTTTGTTCAGGATCAGCCTAGCCGGGGCACACCCCCATTTAAACCCACTGTTTTGATGTATCTTTTCCGGTCCCGCGCAGAACCGCGATCTGATTCATCCGGCCCGAAATATCCCCGGTGCATTTCCACCTGCGAAAACGGAGGCCGAGCCCCCTGCCCGACTTATTCGCCCTGCGCCTCAGACCGGCTTTTGCCCGCGACATTCAATGCCAGCGTGGCCGCCATGAACCCGTCCAGATCGCCGTCCAGCACACCTTTGGTATCCGAGGTCTCAAAGTTGGTTCGCAGGTCCTTTACCATCTGGTAGGGCTGCAATACGTAAGACCGGATCTGGTTGCCCCAGCCCGCGTCGCCCTTGGCCTCATGCGCGGCATTGATATCGGCGTTGCGGCGATCCAGTTCCTGCTGATACAGGCGCGATTTCAGCGCCTTCATCGCGATATCACGGTTCTGGTGCTGCGATTTCTCAGAGCTGGTCACCACGATCCCGGTCGGAATATGTGTGATCCGCACTGCCGAATCCGTCGTGTTCACGTGCTGTCCGCCGGCACCCGAAGACCGGTAGGTGTCGATGCGGATTTCCGAGGGGTTCACTTCGATCTCGATATTGTCGTCCACCACCGGATAAACCCAGACCGAACTGAACGACGTGTGCCGTTTCGCCGCCGAGTCATAGGGCGAGATCCGCACCAGACGGTGCACACCGCTTTCCGACTTCAGCCAGCCATAGGCGTTATGGCCGGAAATCTTGTAGGCGGCGGATTTGATCCCCGCCTCTTCCCCTGCGGTTTCGGATTGCAGCTCGACCTTATAGCCCTTCTTCTCGGCCCAGCGCACATACATCCGCGCCAGCATCGAGGCCCAGTCGCAGCTTTCGGTTCCGCCCGCGCCCGAGTTGATCTCAAGGAAGGTGTCATTACCGTCGGCCTCACCATCCAGCAGCGCCTCAAGCTCTTTCTTTGCGGCCTTGGTTTGCAGCTTTTTGATGGCCTCTTCGGCGTCTGTGACGACCTCATCGTCCTCTTCCATCTCGCCCAGTTCGATCAGTTCGATATTGTCGTTCAGATCGGTTTTGATGGACTCGTATGTCTCGATCGCATCGACCAGCATCTGCCGCTCGCGCATCAGTTTCTGCGCGTTCTCGGGGTTGTCCCACAGGTTGGGATCCTCGACACGCGCATTGAACTCTTCAAGGCGATGGGGGGCGGTCTCATAGTCCATACGCTGCGCCAGCAGCTCCAGCGATTTTTGGATTTCCGCCACGATGTTCTGGGTTTCGGCGCGCATGGTCTGTTCCCAACTTGCTCAATCAGGCCTGCGTGATAGCAAGAGGTGCGAGCCACCACAAGCCAAGTGAGACGCGAATGAACGATGCGCCGGACGAGTTTCTGGACAGATGGGGCCTGACCGTCGTTGGACCGGTGGCGGAGACCGGTCTGGCCCGCGTCTGGAAGGTTGAAACCGACAGCTTAACTGCGGCCCTCAAGGTATACTGGCGCGTGGATCGCGGCAACGAAGCGCCGGGTGCGCGGCTGTTGTCCGCCTGGCAAGATTGCGGCGCGGTCCGCATATTCGATGAGGTAGCAAATGCCGTTCTGATGGAATGGCTGGACGGACCGTCGCTTGGGGGTATTGCCCGCAGTGGTGACCCGGACACTGCCGTAATGCTGCTGGCACAGACCGCATCCAGACTGCACCGTCCGCCATGCCCGCCGGTTTCCGATCTCAAAGGGTTGGATCAGGTGTTCGCACCCCTGTTTGATTGCCAGTTTTCGGTGGCCTGTGATCGGAACCTGAAGCACGACATGAAACAAGCCATGGCTTTGGCCCGGGACTTGCTGGCCAGTCAGCCGGTACAGGTTCCGCTGCATGGCGATCTGCATACCGACAATGTCATCCTGACCGATGCCGGCCCCAGAGTGATTGATGCCAAGGGGTACATTGGTGATCCGGCCTTTGAGCTTGCGAATGCCCTTCGGCACCCCAAGGGGATGCCGGAACTCGTGCGTGATCCATCGCAGAGGTCGCGCTGCCTGTCGCTTTACGCAAAGGCAATGGCGGTTTCGCCCGAACGCCTTGCCAAATGGGTTGCTGCGAAATGCGCGCTGTCGATCTGCTGGCGATCACGGGGTCGGATCACGGAGGACAGCGAAGCCGACCTCCTGAACCTTTTCCTGCAACAAGCGGCGGCTCAGTAAAGACCGCCACCCTGCAGATCGCCCTGGCTGGCATTTGGACCGACGGTAATCGTGTTGCCGGTCGACGTGGTGACCTGGCGGCCCGAACTGGCTTCTTCAAACAGCGGCAGGTCCGACCCCATCGCAAAGCCACCGTCATAGATGCGATCAATAAAGCCGTCGACGCCGTCGCGGAAATACTCGGCCACGACATAGTCACCGGTTGCATCCGCCGGCAGGCGCGCACCGCTGAACCGGTCAATCTTGATGAACTGGCCGCCCGGCGGCACTTCGAACGGGCCACCGCCGTACTTTTCGACGGCTTTTTCCATAAAGCTCTGGAATACTGGGCCGCACATCGTGCCACCGTAAGCACCCCGCCCCATCGGGCGCGGACGGTCGTACCCGATATAGCAACCGGCCACGATGTTCGAAGTGAAGCCGATGAACCACGCATCCTTGGATTCGTTGGTGGTCCCGGTCTTGCCCGCTGTCGGCACCGGAAGACTGACATAGGACGACGCTGTGCCACGATCCACCACGCCCTTCATCATTGAGGTCAACTGATAGGCAGTGATCGCGTCCATGACCTGAGAGCGGTTGGTCTCGATGGTCGGGGACTCGTCCGGTTCCAGCCAGCCAGAGCTGCAGTCCAGACACCGCCGGTCGTCATGGCGATAGATCGTCTTGCCGAACCGGTCCTGAATGCGGTCGACCAGAGTGGGTTCGACCCGTTCGCCCCCGTTGGCAAACATCGCATAGGCGGCGACCATCTTGTACAGCGTGGTTTCCTCGGACCCCAGGGAATTGGCCAGAAACGCGCCCATCCGGTCATAGACGCCGAACCGTTCGGCATAGCCTGCCACAACGGGCATCGTGACCTCTTGCGCCAGACGGATGGTCATCAGGTTCCGCGACTGCTCGATCCCGGTGCGCAACGGCGTGGGCCCGTAGAACTTGTTCGACGAGTTCTTGGGTCGCCACAAACCCTGCGGCGTGTTCACCTCGATCGGTGCGTCCACGACGATGGTGGCGGGGCTATAGCCGCTGTCCAGCGCGGCGGCATAGACGAAAGGCTTAAAGCTGGACCCCGGCTGGCGCTGTGCCTGTGTGGCGCGGTTGAAGACTGAATCCTGGTACGAGAACCCGCCCTGCATCGCCAGAACGCGGCCCGAGTTCACGTCCATCGCCACGAAACCGCCCTGCACTTCGGGCACCTGACGGGCAGACCATTGGCCCTCTTCCCCAGCCATCACAAGAATGACGTCGCCGCGTTTGAAGTTGGCGGCAAAATCACCCTGCATCCATTTGATGTCCGAGCGCGGAACAACACCCTCTGCCGGTCCATCCTCGATCCCCACGGTCAGGGATTGATCCGCGACGTTCAGAACCACAGCCGGGTACCATTGTGTCGGTAGCACGACGTCACGGGGAATTTCCATGATCGCCAGCGCCTCGCGCCACTGCGCCTCGTCCGACAGTTTGTCTTCCGGGATCACTTCGCCGGTACCACGCCATTTCCCGCGCGAGCGGTCGTATTTCTGCAACGCCTCACGCAGCGCGCGGGCCGCTTCGACCTGCATCTCCTCGTCCACCGAGGCGCGGACGGTGAAGCCGCCGGTAAAGAACTCACCCTCGCCAAAATCCTCGCTCAGCTGGCGGCGGATTTCATCGGTGAAATAGTCGCGCGGCGGCAGAGCGGTGCGGAAGCTTTCGAAATCGCCATTCTGGACCGAACGCAGGGGCATCTCGACCTCGGCCTCATAGGTCGCCTGATCGATATAGCCGTTCTGCTGCATCTCGCGCAGCACATAGTTTCTGCGCGCCAGCAACCGGTCTTTTTGCCGGACCGGGTGATAATCCGACGGGGCCTTGGGCATCGCCGCCAGCGTCGCGGCCTCATGCGGGGTCAGTTCTTGCAGGGTCTTGTTGAAATAGGTCTGCGCGGCGGCTGTAACTCCGTAAGAGTTCTGGCCCAGAAAGATCTCATTCATATAGAGTTCGAGGATCTGTTCCTTGTCCAGCGTATCCTCAAGCCGAGTGGCGAGGATGATTTCCTTGATCTTGCGCTCGGCCCGGCGGTCGCCCGACAGCAGGAAGTTCTTCATCACCTGCTGGGTGATCGTGGACGCACCGCGAACATTTTCCCCCTTGGATTTCACCGCCTCGACCCCGGCCGCGATAATACCGCGCGGGTCATAGCCCTGATGGGAGTAAAAGTTCTTGTCTTCCGCCGAGATGAACGCCTGTTTCACCAGGTCGGGGATTTCCTCGGACGGGGTAAACAGGCGGCGTTCCTGCGCGAATTCGTCGATCAGTTGGCCTTCGCCCGAATAAATCCGGCTGATCGTGGGCGGCTTGTACTGCGCCAGCGATTCATGGCTGGGCAGGTCGCGGCCATACATCCAGAAGATCGCGCCGACGACCAGCGCGGCCATGAAAATACCCAGGGTAACGAGGCTGAAGATCGCCCCGAAAAACGAAAGAATGAAACGGATCACGTTACTGCCTTTTACTCGCGGTGACGCCTATATAGGGATGCCCCGGCGCAGGGTCAAAACCCGGTGGCCAATAATAGCCTGTTTGCGCCGTGGGGTCACTGGCCAATCAGGGACCGTTTGACCAGATCGTCCTGTCGCCATTGCTCCAGCCCGTTGAGGATGCCGCGCGCCATCCCCTTGCGCCATTCGGGATTTTGTATGTTTTCCAAATCCCTGGGGCTGGACAGAAACCCAAGCTCTACCAGAACCGAAGGGATATCGGCCGCCTTCAGCACCGAGAAGGACGCCGTGCGGATCGGCCGGCTGTTCATCGGCCCGCCTTGCTGGGTCATGCCGGCCGCCAACGCCCGCGCCAGCGCGTCGGTGCGCGGTTTGGTCTCTTGCCGGGCGATATCCAGCAGAACATCGGCCACCTGATCGTCTGACCCGCTCAGATCGACACCGGAAATCAGGTCACCCCGGTCATGCCGTTCAGCCAATTTGTGGCTGGCCACATCCGATGCGTCTTCCGACAGCGTATAGACCGCAGCCCCATGCGCGCGCCCCTCGGACAGCGAATCCGCATGCAATGAGATAAAAACATCCGCGCCTGCCCGGTGCGCCAACGCGATGCGCCGTTCCAGACTGACGAACTGATCGTCGACGCGGGTCAGCACGACCTGATACCCGCCTGCCCGCAGCAGCGTTTCGCGCAGTTCGCGGGCGAATGTCAGCATCAGCGTTTTTTCGTCGGCGCCCTCAACCTCGGCCCCCGGATCAATGCCGCCATGGCCGGGGTCCAGCATCACCAGCAACGGGCGCGTTCCGTCCCGGCCCGGTCTGGCGGGCGTTACCGCCGGTTCGGGCAGGTCCCAGCCCGGCTGGCGCGGCGCACCGGCCCCTGCGGCAAATCTGTCGAAATCGGTCCCGCGCAGCCGGAGCGACAGTTGCGCCGTGCCGGTATCCTCATCGACCCGCAGATCCGCTGCTTCCACGGCCAGAGGTGCGCCAAGTTCCAAGACCAGCCGCGACCATCCCGGAACGTAAGTGCCGAACTGAACGCCGCTGATCCGGTCGGTTTGCAGGAACGCATCCCGATCGAGCCCGGTCCAGTCGACCTCCTGAAAGTCCAGAACCATGCGGTAGGGATCGCGCAGGGTGAACACCCGGTAGGGCACACCCTGACTCAGACCAAGATCGAGCCGGACCCCGGCGCGGCCGTCATCGGTGATGCGGCTGTGTTCGGGCAACACACGTGCAAGCGCGCTGAAATCATGCGCGACGGCAGCACCGGTCAGCGCCCAGATCAGCGCGAATGCGTAGAAAATCCTGCTCATGGCCTCAAGTTTTCCCGAGATCGTTTGAATGCCAGCCTATCCCAACCGTGCGGATTTGTGAACGCTTCAGACCGGCTCGGCCACTGCGCCACGTTCGGCCATGAAACGACGCAACCGGCTCAGACCTTCTTCGATATCCGCGGTCGACCGAGCATAGGAAAACCGCAGCGTTCTGTGACCGCGCAGCGGGTCAAAATCCAACCCCGGCGTGACGGCGACCCCGGCCTGATCCAGAATTTCGGCCGCGAATGCGCGGCTGTCATCGGTCAGTTCGGACACGTCCGCATAGACGTAAAACGCGCCGTCCGGCGGTGCGATATTGGTGAAACCCGCCTTGGGCAGCCCGTCCAGCATCAGGGCGCGGTTGCGGCGGTAAACATCCAGATTGCCCTGCAACTCGTCTTCGCAATCCATCGCCGCCAGCGCCGCCACCTGGCTGGCATGGGGTGCGCAGATAAACATGTTCTGCGCGATCCGCTCGACCACGCGCACCTGATCCTCGGGCACCACCATCCAGCCCACGCGCCACCCGGTCATCGAGAAATATTTCGAGAACGAGTTGATCACATAGCATTCATCCGTCAGTTCCAGCGCGGTGACAGCCTTGGCCTCGTATTCCAGCCCGTGATAGATTTCGTCGCTGATGAACGAGGCACCCTGCCCGTGCGCGGCTTCGATCAGTGATCCCATGGCCGCGTGATCCAGCATGGTGCCCGTCGGGTTGGCCGGGGACGCCACCATCAGCGCTTGCAAGTCCAGTCCCGCAAAGTCCGTCGGCACCGGTTGCAGGCGGTTTTCCGGGGCGGTTGGCAGATCAACGGGCACCAGCCCCAACGCTTTCAGGATCTGCCGGTAGGACGGATAGCCCGGCGCGCCGATACCCACGCGGTCGCCACTGTCGAACAGGGCGGTGAAGGTCAGCAGAAAGCCGCCGGATGACCCCGGTGTGATCACCACTCGCTCGGGGTTAAGGTCGACATTGTACCACTCGCCATACAGCCGCGCGATCCGCTGCCGCAGCGCCGGCAGCCCCAATGCCACCGTATAGCCCAACGGCCCCTGTTCCATCGCTTTCGCCAGTGCCTGAACGGCACCCTTGGGCGCGCCGGTGCCGGGCTGGCCGACTTCCATGTGGATGATGTGGCGCCCGGCCTCTTCGGCGCGGCGCGCGGCCTCCATCACGTCCATCACGATGAAGGGATCGACCCCGGACCGGGTTGAGTTTCTCATGCCCATCTCCCATGTTGCTGCCATGGCTTTTGAACGCGTATCCAGGCTGGCGTCAATCCCGGCCCTGTTGCTGCTGGCGGCGACATGGATGGCAAGCGCCGTTCAGACCAGCGCGCAAAGCCTGATCCGCGACCCTGATATCGAATATGGCCTGCGCGAACTGGCCTTTCCCGTTCTGCGCGCGGCCGGGCTGAACACCAACCGGGTTCGGATAATCGTGGTCAATGACAGCACGTTCAACGCGTTTGTCATCGACTACAACGCGATTTACCTGAATTACGGGCTGATCCTGACCGTCGAAAACCCCGAGATGTTGCAGGCTGTCATCGCCCACGAAGCCGCCCATATCGCCAACGGACATCTGGCGCGCCGGACCGAGAATCTGCGGGCGGCGCAGCGCAAGGCGCAGCTTGGCACGGCGCTGGCGCTTGTTGCCGCTGCGGCCGGGGGCGGCGAAGCTGCGGCAGGGATTGCCGCCGGCACCAACTCGGCTGCCCTGCGCAGCTTTCTTGGACATACGCGCGCCGAGGAATCTTCGGCCGACCGAAGCGCCGCCAGCTACCTCCGCCTGGCCGGCATTTCGCCCAGCGGCATGGTCGCCCTGCATCGCAAATTCGCCGGACAGGAATTGCTGAACATCGCCAATCAGGACCCCTATATGCGGTCGCACCCGACCGATCGCGAACGTTTGCGCGCGGCCGAGGCGTTTCTGGCCGAGTTCGGGGATCAGGCGCAACCCAATCCAAACGCCGATTACTGGTTCGCCCGTGTCAAAGGCAAACTGTCGGCGTTTCTCAGATCGCCGGGCTGGACCCTGCGGCGCGCGAAAGAAGAAAGTGCCGCCGATATTCGCCTGATGCGTGAGGCCGCCGCCCATCACCAGAACCGCAACCTATCCAAAGCGCGTGCCGCCATCGACGGCGCGCTGGCCATTCGCCCCGACGATCCGTTCTACTATGAGCTCAAAGGTCAGATATTGCTGGAAAACAGACAGGTTCAGGAGGCCGTGGCTGCTTATGGGTTGGCCGTCGAAATGGCCCCGAACGATGCCCTGATCCTGGCCGGCCATGGCCGGGCCCTGTTGGCACAGGGCAAGACGAAGAACGCCCTGCAAGTGCTTGAAAAAGCGCGAGCAAGGGATTATCGAGATGCGCGCCTGATGCAGGATCTCAGCGTGGCCTATGCCCGTGCGGGAAATAACGGCATGGCCTCTGCGGTAACGGCAGAGCGGTACGCCCTTCAGGGGCGGCTGGACGACGCCGGAATTCACGCAAAACGCGCCCTTCGGCTGTTGCCCGAAGGCTCACCGGGTTGGCAACGCGCTCAAGATGTGATGATTGCCTCGGAACAAGCAGAGAAAAAGAAAAGGAAACGGAAATGATCCTCAGACATGCTGCACCGGCCCTTCTGGGGCTTTCCCTGATCACGGGGCCCGCGCAGGCGCTGGACCTGAACGCCTTGAGCGATGCCGAAAAGGCAGAGTTTGGCGCTCAGGTCCGCGAATACCTGCTGGAAAACCCCGAAGTGATCATTGAGGCGATCAACATTCTTGAACAGCGCAATGCCGCGGCTGAGGCCGCCGCCGACAAGGAACTGGTCGCAGCCAATGCGGACGAACTGTTCAATGACGGGTACAGCTGGGTTGGCGGCAATCCCGACGGTGATATCACGCTAGTTGAATTCATGGATTACCGCTGTGGCTATTGCCGCCGCGCGGTGCCCGAAGTGGCCGGCCTGCTGGCCGAAGACGGCAATATTCGGCTGGTCATCAAGGAATTCCCGATCCTGGGCGAAGCCTCGGTTCTGTCGGCCCGCTTTGCCGTGGCGACCAAACATGTCGCGGGCGACGACGCCTATAAGCAGGTGCATGATGCGCTTCTGGAGTTCAGCGGAGAACCTTCGGATGTCACCCTGCGCCGAATCTCTGACGGCCTCGGGCTGGACAGCGACGCGATTCTGGCGGCCATGGACAGCGATCAGGTCACCGAAGAGATCAACCAGACCCGAGAACTGGCACGCCGGATGCAGATATCCGGAACACCGTCCTTCGTTCTGGGCACCGAGATGCTGCGCGGGTATCTGACCGCAGACCAGATGCAGCAGATCGCAAACGGCGTGCGCGCGGAACAGGGCTAGTGAATCGGGGCGGCCAAGCCTGCCCCGAATGCATTCTAATCGTAGGGGTAAGGGGCGTCACATTTCATCGACACGACCCAGGTCGGAGAGCCGTCTGTCCTGAAATGGGTCGCGGGAATTGCTTCGCCCCTGATGCCGGCAGGAATGACATCACGCCCCTGCCGCTGACTTTCCGCCAGAATCGCCTGCAAGTCCTGGGGGTTGGAATATTTCCGGATTCCGGTGTTTTCGGTGATCGGACCCGACGGGCAATAAGTGGCACGCGCAATCTGTTGCGCAAATGCAAAGGCCGCCTTCGAGTCGCGACCGTCGCGCAATGACAAGGCAACGCGAGAGGTCAGTTGCGGATCGGCCGTCATAACCGGCGTCAGGCTTCCCTTAGGCTTACCTCTGCCACCCGAACTAATCCGCACATCGGTTCGAGTTGTGGTCCCGTTCTGGCTCCACCCCGATACATTGACGGACAAATATCCAAGCTGCGTGCCCTGTGTAGGAGGAACCGGAACGTGAAAATAACTCGGACGTTTGTCATAGTCATTTGACGGGGCGCTGCAGGCGGCCAGCACGGCGGCCAGCAGCCCCGCGCAAAGTGTATTGAGTTTCACTGTTCACTGCTCCGGACATTCAGGTCTTTGCCGCCACTAATAACGGCAATTCAGGCCACATCATGGCGCAGCGCTGAGTATTGAAGAACCCCGGTCGAAATTCTACTCGGCCGCTTCAGCCACCGCATCCAGTTCGGCGGCCTTCTTCTCGACCTCTTCCACGATATGGTCGATCATCTGGTCGTTGGACATCTTGTGGCTGGCCTTGCCCGCCAGATAAACCATGCCGGACCCTGCTCCGCCGCCGGTAAAGCCCACGTCGGTCATCAGCGCCTCGCCCGGGCCGTTTACAACACAGCCGATGATGGACAGGCTCATCGGTGTCTTGATGTGTTCCAGCCGTTGTTCCAAAGCTTCGACCGTCTTGATCACATCGAACCCCTGCCGCGCGCAGGACGGGCATGAGATGATGTTCACGCCCCGGTGGCGCAGGCCCAGAGATTTCAGGATTTCATAGCCGACCTTGACCTCTTCGACCGGGTCCGCGGACAGGCTGACGCGGATCGTGTCGCCGATCCCCATCCACAGCAGGTTGCCCAGACCGATGGCCGATTTGATCGTGCCGCTGACCAGACCTCCGGCCTCGGTGATGCCCAGATGAATCGGCGCGTCGGTCGCCTCGGCAATACCCTGATAGGCAGCCGCCGACAGGAAGACGTCGCTGGCCTTCACGCTGATCTTGAAGTTGTGAAAGTCGTTGTCCTCAAGGATGCGGATATGTTCCAACCCGCTTTCAACCATCGCTTCGGGGCACGGCTCGCCATACTTCTCAAGCAGATGCTTTTCCAACGACCCCGCGTTCACCCCGATGCGGATCGAACAATTGTGGTCGCGGGCGGCCCTGATGACCTCTTTCACCCGCTTTTCGTCACCGATATTGCCGGGGTTGATCCGCAGGCAGGCCGCACCGGCCTCGGCCGCTTCGATTCCGCGGCGATAGTGGAAATGGATATCCGCGACGATGGGCACCGGGCTTTCGCGCACGATCTCCTTCAACGCTTTCGAGGACGCCTCATCCGGCACCGATATCCGCACGATATCCGCGCCCGCTTCGGCCACGGCCTGCACCTGCGCGACCGTCGCCGACACATCCGTTGTCAGGGTATTCGTCATTGTCTGAACGGCAATCGGCGCATCCCCCCCGACGGCGACATTGCCAACCATGATCTGACGGGATTTGCGGCGGTAGATATTGCGCCACGGGCGAACGTGATTGAGGGACATGAGGACGGGTCCGGGACAGTCTGAGTTGCGTCTTTAGATAGTTCGCCTGCCCGATCACCGCAATGGCTAGATCACTCGGCCGGGGCGTCGTCCACCTGGGCCTGAAGTTCGGCCACCAGTTGTTTGAGCGCGCTGTTTTGTTCAGCTTCGAGATCGGCCACGGCAAAAGCCTCGGCAACAGCGTCCTTGGACAGAACGACACCCTTGGCAACGGTTCCAGGGGCGCCTGCCGGCCCGTAATGTTCGCCATTCATCAAAAAGAACACCGACCCCGACGCACCGGCGCGCAGCAGCGGGGGTTCTTCTGTCAGCGGGACTTCGAACACGCTGCCTTGTTCGACGGTGCCCAGCGTGCCTTCGAAGATCACGCTGCCGTCAGCGGCCGTCACCCGCATCCACGCAGGATCAACGGCCACGATCTTGAGCGTTGTATCAATCTGCTCGACCACCTGCGGCAAGGCCGGGCGTACAACAGTGTGAACCTCTGCAATTTCCACTGCGGGCAGTTCCTGCGGAAGGAATGTGCCGACGGTGCGCGGATCAAGTGTCGAGATCGGCGCGTCGCGCGCGACCAGAACCGGAACGTCCAGCGCCTGCGGACGGTACAACCGGTCCAGCGCCTCGGCACTTGGGGATTCTACGGCCGCAACTTCAGCCTCTGGCACGTTGCGCGCGGCATCCAGCGGATCGAGATCGGACAGGACCACCGGTGCCTGTTCGACCGGGCTGACCTGCACTTGTTGGATCTTGTTCAGAACTGACCAGCCGCCATAGCCGATGCCACAGATGACGGCGACCAGGACCAGCGAGGATCCGATAGCGCGTGGTTCAATCTGGCTGACCAGGGATTCCCGACCCGGAACAAAGGGAGTGTTCGGCGAGATAAAGGGATCACGGCCCATCGGACCGCGCGCAGGTACCCCGACCGAAGGCTTGCGGACGACCGACGCCTCGGCCGACATGCCATGGGCGACTTCAAACCCGCTTTCCTTGCAGAAGGCGGCAAAGGTTTCGTCCGGGTTCATCCCCAGATACCGGGCATAAGAACGCACATACCCGGCGATAAAGCCGGGTGTATCGAACGCATCTGGATCCGCGTCTTCTATGGCTGCGATGTAGTTGGCCTTGATCCGCAGTTCGCGCTGAACATCCAGAAGAGACTTGCCCATCGTTGCGCGCTCACCGCGCATCATATCGCCAAGCCGTACCTCATAATCGTCATAGCCCTTTGGCCTGACGTCAGTATCATCTTCGGATTCGCGCTGAGATCTGCGCCCAATCATCCCTGCTGCCCCATTCTGCCTATGCGTGTTTCACGCCGACGGCGAATCATTCCTATAACGATTCGTCCGTATCTTTTGTTAGCGTAATCTTAACACGCGACAAACGCGTTGCACACTTTGGCGTGAGGTTAACCGGCAAGTTCGGCGCGATTTAGCGCACAATGTGACCAAAGTTCGTCCATAGCTTGTACCAGACGGTTCATTTCGTCAGGCCCATGGACCGGCGACGGGGTGAATCGCAGACGCTCGGTTCCGCGTGGCACGGTCGGGAAATTGATCGGCTGAACGTAGATTCCATAGTCGTCCAGCAACATGTCGCTCAGCTTTTTGGTGTGCACCGGGTTGCCTACGATCACCGGCACAATATGGCTGCCATGATCGATCAGCGGAAGGCCCATCCCCTTGAGGCGCAGCTTGAGGATCTTGGCCTGAGTCTGGTGCAGCGCGCGCAGGTCCGCCGCCTCTTTCAGGTAGGCCACCGAAGCCGCAGCACCGGCCGCAACCGCGGGCGGCAGCGATGTGGTGAAAATGAACCCCGGCGCATAAGAGCGTACGGCGTCGCACATTTTGGCACTGGCCGCGATATAGCCACCCATCACGCCAAACGCCTTGGCAAGCGTGCCGTTGATGATGTCAATACGATGCGCCAGCCGGTCGCGTTCGGTCACACCACCGCCACGCGGGCCGTACATGCCGACCGCGTGCACCTCGTCAATATAAGTGAGGGCGCCAAACTCATCCGCCAGATCACAGATCGCCTCGATCGGACCGAAATCGCCATCCATGGAATACACGGATTCAAACGCGATCAGCTTGGGCGCCGCAGGGTCGTCCGCTTCAAGCAGCTCTCGCAGATGTGCGACGTCATTGTGACGGAAAACACGCTTGGCGCCGCCATTGCGGCGAACACCTTCGATCATCGAGGCATGGTTCAGTGCGTCGGAATAGATGATCAGGCCGGGAAACAGCTTGGGCAGCGTGCTCAGCGTGGCGTCATTTGCGATATACGCGCTGGTGAACAGCAGCGCGGCTTCTTTACCATGCAGGTCGGCCAGTTCAGCCTCCAGCCGTTTGTGATAGACGGTGGTGCCCGAGATGTTGCGTGTGCCGCCCGAACCTGCTCCGGCGGCATCCACCGCCTCGTGCATGGCGTTCAGAACGACCGGGTGCTGGCCCATGCCCAGATAGTCATTGCCGCACCACACGGTGATATTCTGCTGCGACCCGTCCGGGCGCGTCCGCACCGCATGCGGGAAATGACCATTGCGACGTTCGATGTCGATGAAGGTCCGGTAGCGTCCTTCTTCGTGCAGCCTGGCAATCGCTGAATCGAGCTGAGCAGTATAGTCCACCGGTTTCTCCTTACCTGCCCGGCCATGTTCGCATCGACCGGACGTCTTCTGTGGCACCGTTGACGGACCCGTCCGTATTGGCGCCGATGCGTTCCCTTGAGCCACAACCATATAAATGACCCTGAGACCGCGGAATTGATTTGCATCAAATATCCGCTTGCATCAGTGCCGACAAGTAAAGTTACGGCCATCAGACGCGAGGAAACGACGCAGGCGCCATCCGGCATTTCGGTATGTTTCCGATATTATACCATATTGACCGCAATGCACACTGGACGGCGCCGGTGGCGCTGATAGGGTTCGGCCAAATTTCATTCAAGCAGGAGCCCTTCATGTCGCTGGACGCCGTTCTGAACCGCATCGACACCGATCTGCAAACCTCAATCGACCGTCTGATGGAACTGCTGCGCATTCCGTCCATATCGACGGACCCGGCATATGATGCGCAGGTCAGCCAGGCCGCCTACTGGCTGGTTTCCGACCTGCAAAGCATTGGCATCGCTGCGGAAAATCGTGAAACCACCGGTCATCCGATGGTCGTGGGACATATCGGTGAAGACAGCACCGCACCGCATGTTCTGTTCTACGGGCATTACGACGTTCAGCCGGTCGATCCGCTGAAGCTGTGGAACCGCGATCCGTTTGATCCGGCCATCGAGGATACCGATTTCGGCCCCGTTATCCGTGGTCGCGGGTCGTCGGATGACAAAGGGCAGTTGATGACCTTCGTCGAGGCCTGTCGCGCCTGGAAAGCCGTTCATGGCACCCTGCCCTGCCGCATTACCTTTTTCTTCGAAGGCGAGGAAGAATCGGGGTCGCCTTCTCTGGTCCCGTTCCTGCGTGAAAACGCAGCCGAACTGAAAGCTGATCTGGCGCTGGTCTGCGACACCTCGATGGTGTCGCGCGGCGTGCCGTCGATCGCGTCGCAACTGCGCGGCATGCTCAAGGATGAGTTCACCATTATCGGCCCCCGCATCGACCTGCACTCGGGCCATTACGGCGGTCCCGGTCTGAACCCGCTGCGCGAACTTTCGAAAATCGTCGCCTCGTTCTACGACGACGAAACCGGCCGCGTTGCGGTCGAAGGATTCTACGAAGGCGTGCACGAGGTTCCGTCCGAGCAGTTGCGCCAATGGGAAAACTGCGGGTTTGACGAGGCCGATTACCTGAACTCAGTCGGATACTCGCAACCTCATGGTGAAAAGGGCTATTCGACGCTTGAACAGCAATGGGCGCGCCCGACTTTGGAAGTGAACGGTCTGTGGGGCGGCTACAACGGCGCCGGTTCGAAAACGGTTATCCCGTCGCAGGCGCATTGCAAGATCACCTGCCGCCTTGTCGGCGACATGGACCCGGACGCCCTGCGCGACAAGATCCGCAAACATGTCGAAGACCGTTTGTCGCCGGATGCGAAGGTCGAGTGGGACAATGACCTGGAGGGGTCGCCGGCCTCGGTCATGAACCTGGACCGGCCGGAATTCGAGGCCGCCCGCGGCGCGCTGTCTGACGAATGGGGCCGCGAGGCGGTGTTCACCGGCATGGGCGGATCAATCCCGGTTGTCGGGTATTTCAACACGGAACTTGGAATGGATTCGATGCTGGTCGGTTTTGCCAATGATGACGACGCCATTCACTCGCCGAACGAGAAATACGACGTCAAAAGCTTCCACAAGGGCATCCGGTCCTGGGCTCGCATTCTGGATGCGCTGACCAGAAACTAAACTTGGATTCTGCGAGGCTCTGCCTCGCGCTCCGCGGTATTTTCGGCCAGATGAAGAAGGGATCCCATGCTTCATCTGGCGATAAATACCTAGGGGGAGTCGCGGCTTGCCGCGGCGGGGGCAGAGCCCCCATCCCTTACATGTGGATCACGCGCCCGTAGGCATCCAGCACGCTTTCATGCATCATTTCCGACAGCGTCGGGTGCGGGAAGACGGTGTTCATCAGGTCCTCTTCCGTGGTCTCCAACTGACGGCCCACGACATACCCCTGAATGAGTTCGGTCACTTCGGCGCCGATCATGTGCGCCCCAAGCAATTCCCCGGTCTTGGCGTCAAAGACCGTTTTGATCAGCCCATCAGGTTCGCCCAGAGCGATGGCTTTGCCGTTGCCGATAAAGGGAAAGCGGCCAACCTTGACGTCATAGCCCAGTTCCTTGGCTTTTGCTTCGGAATACCCGACTGACGCCACCTGAGGCTGACAATAAGTGCAGCCCGCAATGCTTTCGGGTTTTACCGGGTGCGCATGTTGTCCCGCGATCAGTTCGGCGACCATGACGCCCTCGTGGCTGGCCTTGTGCGCCAGCCACGGTGCACCTGCGATATCGCCGATGGCGTAAAGTCCGTCGACCCCGGTACGGCAAAACTCGTCCGTCACCACGTGGGTCCGGTCGATTTTCACACCCAGCGCCTCCAGCCCCAGGTTTTCGACGTTGCCGACGATGCCAACGGCCGAGATGACGGTGTCAAAGTCATGCTTTTCCACTTTGCCGCCGGTCTCGATATGTGCCGTGACCTTGCCCTTGGCACGATCCAGCTGCTTGACCATCGCCTTTTCCATGATGGTCATGCCCTGTTTGGTGAATGCCTTCTTGGCAAATGCGCTGATCTCTGCATCTTCCACCGGAAGCACGCGATCCATCACTTCGACCACGGTCGTTTCCGCGCCCAGCGTGTTGTAGAAGCTTGCGAATTCGATGCCAATTGCACCTGATCCGATCACCAGCAGCTTTTTGGGCATGCGCGGCGGCATCAGGGCGTGCTTATAGGTCCAGACCAGATCACCGTCGGCCTCAAGCCCGGGCAGTTCGCGCGCACGCGCGCCAGTGGCCAGAATGATATTCCTGGCGGTCAGGTCTTCCTGACCCTTGTCTGTTGTGACGCTCACTTTGCCCTTGGCCGGGATCGTGGCTTCACCCATGATCACGGTTACCTTGTTCTTCTTGAGCAGATGCCCGACCCCGCTGGTCAGCTGTTTTGCGACCCCGCGCGAGCGTTTGACGACCGCGTCCAGATCATACCCGACCTTATCCGCGCTCAGCCCAAAATCCTTGGCGCGTTCCATCAGGTGAAAAACCTCGGACGACCGCAGCAGCGCCTTGGTCGGGATACAGCCCCAGTTCAGACAGATACCGCCCAGATGCTCACGCTCGACAACGGCGGTCTTCAGCCCCAGCTGTGCCGCTCGGATGGCCGCCACATAGCCGCCGGGACCGGCGCCGATTACGATCAGATCAAAAGATTGTGCAGCCATGTTTCCCTCTCGGCACAGGTCGATTGAAATTTAGTTTACCATTAAACTATTTTTCAAAGCGCTTCAACACACTCTCACCGCGACAAAAGCGACGCTGGGTCAATTGGCGGGTAACGAGCGGCTTTCAGCCTATACCGCACATGGCTCAATGGCTAGAACATAGAAACCGGCTACCCTCGGCTATTCAGGAACCCAAGTTATTCGAAAGGCTTACCATGGCCAGTACGTTCAAAGATCTGTTGCTTGCACTGCTGAACGCGACGCTCATCCTGGTGGCATTGTGCCTGTTTCTGGGGTGGAAGCTGGCGTCATCGGTGGAGGGTGTGACCTCTGCCTTTGCCGAAAAGGTCCAGATCGTGGCCCCGTTGAAGGATGAGCTTCTGGGTGTGCGCGGAGAGCTTTCGGCGCTGCGGAGCGAACTTGCCTCGATGCGTTCCGGTGACACCGCAGGGAACGCTGCCGCCGAAGGGTGGATTTCCGACGCCCTGATCAGGTTGGAGGCTTTGGAACAAAAGATGCAGGCCACTCAGGCCCGGATCACGGACCTGGCTGCGTCGCCGGACGCGCTGATTGAAACGGCCATAGAAACATCGGCCGGCGTGGTCGCCGACCGGGTTATTGCCATTCGCGGGTGTGTGCCGGCCTCCTAGCCCGCGGCCTGCAACTCTCGGACCGTCGTGCCGTAGCCGCCCATGTCGACATAGGCCGCCTCATGCTCGGTCATTGGGCGCGAGAGCGCTTCGTTCCTGTAAGGGAACCGTCCGAACTTGCGGATCACCTCGCGATGCGCGCGTGCGTGCAGCAGATTGCCCGAGTCCTTGTCGGTCATGTTCTGGCACATCAGGCGCACACAGCGTTCCTGATCACACAGGTTTTCCGAATGCATCATCGGCAGGTAAAAGAACTGCCGTGCGGGTTCGTCGATCTTCAGGTCCCAGCCTTTGTCCACCGCGCATTTGGCGGCCGAGAGGGCCGCACGGTCAGAGGCAAACGCCCTGGCGCTGCCCCGGAACATGTTGCGTGGAAACTGGTCCATCAAAATGATATAGGCCAGCGACCCGCTTGGATATGTCAACCAAAGAGAAAACCTGCCTTCATTCGCGGCTTCCCAGGTGGCCAAAAACCGCTCGCGAATGTCTGCATCCAATGCGTCGTCCTGCAGATACCAACCCTTGGGACCGACCTCATCTAACCAATAACTCAATACGTCTTCAGGCCCTGCCATTGCCCTAACTCCGTCGTGTTGCCCTCCCCAGGGACGTAACGTCATTTAAGGCAGTTTTACAGATTTGTTACAGTAAAAAATTGCAACACTTGCGACATAATTTCGTGTCCTAGGCAACATCTTGCGTCTCGGCCTCGGCTTCGGCGGCTTCGATCGCGACCTCCTGCGCCACTTCCAGCGCAATTGGCGATGCGGTCGGATAGACCGGCGACATCGTCCCGGTCTCGTCCACAGGGATCGCGGCCCGCTGAGTCGTGCGGTACAGCGCATATCCCGCCATTGCGATCAGCAGGGCGGCGATGAACAGGAAAAAGCCCGGCGGGCCAAAGACGGCGTCCCCCATCAGCCAACCGGTGATCAACGGACCGGCAATTGCGCCCATGCCGTTGATGAATACCAGCCCGCCCGAGGCGGCGGCCATATCCTCGTGTTCCAGAAAGTCATTCGCGTGGGCGATCAGCAGGGAATAAAGCGGGTTCGACATGCCGCCGATCACGAAGGCCGAGATCAGCAGGATCGGAAACGTCACCCCGAACAGCATCCCGGCAAGCGACCCGCCTGCCCCGACAATCGCGACCAGCATGATCAGAAAGCGGCGATCCATGCGGTCGGACATCCATCCCAGCGGATATTGCAGCAAGACCGCACCGATATAGAAGGCCGCCACGAAGGTCGAGATTTCCACCAGCGTCAGACCGGCGCGCGCGCCATAGACCGAGGCCATCCCGAACTGCGCCGAGAATACGCCGCCCAGCAGGAACATGCCGACGCAGCCGAGCGGCGATTTCCCCATCAGTTCGCGCAGGGTCATCGGTTTGGTGGTATCGAAGGCGGGTGTCGGTGAAATGGACAGCAAGATCGGCGCGAAGGACACCGAAACAAGGATCGAGGCGATCACAAAAGTCTCATAGCCCGACGGATCGCCCAGCAACATCAGCGCCTGCGCGCTGATAATCCCGGTCATCTGCACGATCATGTACAGCGACAGCGCCTGTCCCCGGTTTTCATTGCTGGCGGCGTTGTTCAGCCAGCTTTCCGCGGTGACATACACCCCGGAAAAGCAAAACCCGATGATCACACGCCCCAAAATCCATGCGACCGGGTTGGTCAGCATCGGGTACATGATCATCACCGCGGAAATGAACGAGGCCAGAGCCGCGAAGACCCGCACATGTCCGACCCTGCGGATCATTTCGGGCGCGAGGCGCGAACCGCCCAGGAAACCCAGGAAATACGCGGACATGACAAAGGACATCTGAAGGGTCGAGAACCCCTCGATTTCGCCCCGGACACCCAGAATCGTACCCTGTAGGCCGTTGCCGACCATAAGCAGGCCCATTCCAAGAAGAAGCGCCCATGCGCTGGACAGGACCTGAATCATTGGGGCCTCCGAAATCTGCCGACCTTAACTGTGTCGCCGTTTTCCTATGAAAAGCGGCTCTGGTCATGCTTGTCTACGACATTGCAGGGATTCGATCCCGACATCGCGGCCCTTATGGGATCAAAAGCGACGCGTCCCCATAGGAAAAGAACCTGTATTTCCGTTCAATCGCATGCGCATAGACGTCCCGCATCCGGTCCTGCCCCATCAGGGCGGACACCAGCATCAGCAATGTGGATTTCGGCAAGTGGAAATTGGTCATCAGCGCATCGGTGACGTGGAACCGGAATCCGGGATAGATGAAAATATCGGTTTCCCCCTCCCACGGCTGGATCTGTCCGGACCGGGCCGCGCTTTCGATCAGCCGCAGCGCGGTTGTCCCGACCGGGATAACGCGCCCGCCTGCCGCCTTGGTGGCGCTGATTTCGCGGGCAGCTGTGGCGCTGACCCGGCCCCATTCGGCGTGCATCTTGTGCGTCGTCACATCCTCGACCTTGACCGGCAGGAACGTGCCCGCGCCCACATGTAGGGTCACGTGGCTGAGCGCGACACCGCGCGATTCAAGCGCCTGCATAAGGGCTTCGTCGAAATGCAGTGAAGCGGTCGGGGCCGCAACCGCGCCCGAGTTTCGGGCCCAGATCGTCTGGTAATCGGTTTTATCCTGATCATCCGCCGGACGTTTGGCGGCGATATAGGGCGGCAGCGGCATCGCTCCGGCCTGCTCCAGCGCCGCATCGAAATCCTCGCCCGTCATGTTGAACCGCAGATAAGCCTGCCCTTCTTCGGCCCGATCCAAAGTGGCGCTGAGATCGTCGGAAAACCGGATCTCCTCGCCTTGTCTGACTTTCTTGAGCGGCTTGATCAGGGCCGCCCAGGTGCCGTCGGCCTGCGGGTCCAGCAGCGTGACCTCGATCGCGGCAGAGACCGGCCCCTGCGCGCTGTCGCGGTGGCGGCGGCCATTCAGCCGCGCGGGGATGACACGGGTGTCGTTCAGCACCAGGCGATCTCCGGGCTGCAACCAGTCGGGCAGGTCAAAGACATGCGCATCCGATAGGGCGTCGCCGTCCGCCACCAGCATACGGGCAGAAGACCGCGGGCTGGCGGGGCGCGTGGCAATCAGGTCTTCGGGCAGGTGGAAATCAAAATCGCTGAGTTTCATGAGCGCGCCTTACAATGCCGCGTCAGATTCGGCCACATCCCAATTTCAGCGGTCGGATGGCGGCGCCCCATAGGTGCGTTTCGGCTCATCCGGTTTTGCGGGCCGGGCATTGGGACCGTCGGATACGGTGGGGGCCGGAGTGCGCAGCAGATTGCGCAGGAACAGAGGCGCCAGTCCGGACAGCGGGTTCACCGACACTTTCGGTTGCTTCAGCGGGCCGGTCAGCGTGTAGTTGAAGCCGATTACCCCCTCGCCTTTTTTGGTAAAGACGCTGCCGATGGCATTCACCAGATAAATCGGCGAGATCGCCCCGCGCAGGTTCAGCGTGCCCGCAACCGTGTTGATCATGCCGTCGAAGGACAGCCCCATCGAAGGGCCGACCGCGCTGCCGCTCAGCACTTTGATTTCGGTCGGGGTGATCCGCATCCGGCTGTCGATGGTCGAGAAAAAGATGCCTTGCCCGGCCATTTCATCCAGCAGGCCAACCAGACTGATGGCGTTCAGAAGCGCTGCCATGGCCGGAGCGTCCTGAATGCGCGTGTTGGCGATTTTCAGGATGACATCGTAATTGCCGGGTCCCGCAACAGGTTCCAGTTGCAGGTCCATCGACCCGCCGCGCGCCTGCGTGATCACCCCGGCCGACCGCAACGCCGCCCCGGCATCGCCGGACGTCAGATTCACTGCGCTGCGCCCCGCGCGGGGCGTAACCTGCCCGCGCACCGACGCACCTCCGTTCAGACTGGCCGTGAAGGCGCCGTTGACGCCTCCGGTGGTCTGAAACGCGCCCTTGAACCCGGTCAGGGCAATCGTTTCAGTCACCTGCAGCCGGTCCAGAGTGACGTCCAGCTTCGGCCCGGGTCCGGAGCCGCCCCCACTGCCTGAACCGAATGTCGCGCGCCCCAGATTCATGACCCCGCCCAATACGCGAATGTCCGGCACCGCCGCGCCCCGGCTGATCAGCTCTGCCGGAACGGCCAGCCAGTTGCCCAGATCGAAGGAGCTGAACCGAACGCGGTCCAACGCTCCACCTTCCTTGAACGCAATCGAAGCCGAAGTGCGCAAGCCCGCCGCGTCCAGGTTGAGCTGGTCGACGCGCAGCTGTTCGCCCAGCGTCGCCTCGACCGTCAACGACCCCGTTGTGCCGCCGCCCTTGCGCCAGCCCAGTTCGGGAATGGACAGGACCACACCGGCCAGATCGGATGTCGCCGACAGTTTCGGCGGCTCGCCCGCACCGATGCCTAGCGCGATATCGGCTGATCCCTGCCCGGTCAGCATGCCCTGCGGTAACCCGGCCTTGAGTTCGGCCATCAGCCGGGGCGACAGTTCGATTTGCCCGGTCAGTTCGCTGCGCTGCGGTTCGGTGCCGCCAATGGGCTGACGCCACGCCGCCTGTATCGGAACATCGCCGAACAGCCCTTCGCCGTCGATCTGAACCGCCGTCTGATCGCCCTGAAGGTTCAGACGGTCCGCGCTGACAGAGAATCCCGGCACCAGCCTGTCGCTTTGAACGTCATCGATCTCACCAGTAAAATGAAACTCAGTGTCACCGAATTTCAGACCTTTCTTCATGGGCAGGGCCAGCGTCCCGGACAGGTTGACCTGGCCCGAAGCCAGATCGACCGGCAACCCCGCCTTGGACAACAAGGACAATGGCGGCCGGTCCAGCAGCGACAAGGCGGCCGTCGTGCTGCCGCTGGCGGTGATCCGCGTGATCGACGGGGACAGTTTCTTGATGCTCGTGTCCGGAATAATGAACGAGGTTCCCGACGCATCGATGGCCCCGCCAAGCCGGGCCAAAACACTCCCGGATTCGGCGGTGGCAGTGAACCTTCGGTTGATCAGGCTGGCCTGCCCCTGCGCGTTCTCGATGGGGGGCAATGTCTTGGCGAACCGGATCTTTGCCTCGTCAAACCCGAAATCCAGATAAATGTCAGGTTTCCCGCCCGGTTGCAGGCGCAGAGCGAAGTCCACTTTTGAGAATTGACCTTCATAAAGGTTTTCCGCCACCCATTCCCGCGGCTTCGGCGCCAGCAGTTCGGGCCAATAGTTCAGCAACTGGTCCGACCCCATACTGTCCAGATGCGCGTCCAGCTCGACCGCCCAGCCATCGGGCTTGCCCAGCAAGTTCCCTGTGGCCCGCAACCTGTGGCTGGCATCCTCGACCGTCATCTGCCCCAGCCGCAGCCCGAACGGGTTCAGTTTCATTTGCAGGTCCAGATCAGCCCGCGCCAGTTCCAGCGGCTCGGGAAACAGACCGGCGGGGTTGATTTTGATACTGCTTAGCCGCAGTTGCGAGGTCAGGCTTTCCAGCGCGCCGCTTTCCAGACCCAGCAGAAAGGCTTTGCCTTCGGCCTGAACTGCCCCCCACGCGGATACGACCGACACTTCGTTGAAATCCAGCACCTGCTGGCGCGGCTCATAGGTGAAATAGGTCCGGGCGGATTCGAACGGGATGGGGCGTGTTTCCTGCGTGGGCTGAACCACCCCTTCACCCAGGTTCAGCGTGGCGAACAGCGGACCCAGTGCCGCGTTGTCATCCACACTGCCGCGCAAGGCGCCGGAAATCGGCGCATCGAGGACCTGCAACCAGGAAAACGCGAGGTTCTGACTGGCGATATCTATCGCCGGCAAGTCGTTGATCGTCACGCCGAACTCGGCCTGCGGCGTGCCCAGCACGCTGGTATAATTCGCTTCGATCGAGCTGGCGTAGTCGCGCCCTGTCAAAACGGAGAACCCGGTGGAAAGGCGCATTTCATCGCCGCTGCGCACCACCGAGATGTGGCCGCCGTCAAAGATCCAGGCTCGCCCGAGGCGCAGGTCCTGATAGTCCAGTGTCAGGGATTCCAATTCGACGGACCGAAGGCCGGACAGGATCGGCGACAGGAATACATCGTCCGACTCCTCGATCAGCTGCGCCAAAGTGGGCGCTTCCTGCACCGGGGCGCTGCCGGACCCGACGGTCAGCGACAAGGCTCCGTCAAGGCCGCGCGTCAGTGCAATCTGCGCATCCTGCAACGTGATCCGGCGCGGTCGGATCCGCCCCCGCAACAGGCCGCGCATGGAAAGGCGCGTCCGCATATCCGCGACCTGCGCGATCTGTTGCCCGGCGGCATCGCTGATTGTCACGTCGGTCAGCCGCAGCCGGGGGCGCCATTCCTCATTGACGATGAAACTTGCATCGCCAAAGCGGAATTTCAGGCCTCCAAGGCTGCGCTCCAGCCTTTGTTCGACCTGTTTGCGCACCCATTCCGGCGCATGCAGGTTCTGTCCAAACAGAAAAAACCACCCGGCAAAAACCAGCAATCCCAGCGACAGGACAGTCCAGAGAGACCAGCGCGCAGCGACATGGCGGCGCGACCGGCGGCGCGGAGGGGCCTCCGTCTGCGACGCACTTTTGTCTTCGAGCTGCACCAATTTCCTATCCACGCCTTTCAACCCGCTCGGTCCGCCCTATGATGTCGGGCAGCCTTTAAGAACCTTTAGCGGAGTTTCCAATGCCCGACGTTTCAGACATCGCCCCTGATTTCACTTTGCCCCGCGACGGAGGCGGCGAGGTCACGTTGTCGGACCTGCGCGGCGGCGCCGTCGTCCTGTTCTTCTACCCCCGCGATGATACGCCGGGCTGCACCAAGGAATCCATCGGTTTCTCGGAACAACTTCAAGCGTTTGCCGATGCGGGCGCTCACGTTTACGGCATTTCGCGGGACAGTGTGGCCAAGCACGACAAATTCGTCGCCAAGCACAGCCTGACGACGCCGCTGCTGTCGGATGAGGCGTCCTCGGTCTGCGAGGATTACGGCGTGTGGGTCGAAAAGAACATGTACGGGCGCAAGTCGATGGGTATCGAGCGTTCGACGTTCCTTATTGATGCCGATGGCAAGGTCGCAAGGGTTTGGCGGAAGGTCAAAGTGCCCGGTCACGTGGAGGAAGTGCTGGAGGCGGTTCGGGCGCTGTGAACCCTCTCGACCACGGTCGTCATCCGATTTATGACCCGCACATCTGATTAAGCGGAGAGATCCAGTGTCGAAAACACTGACCCAGATGGCGACCGAAGTTCTGACCACCGCGGACGGGCGCGAAAAGACCGCCCTGTCCAAACGCCATGCCGCCGCATGGTTTGCGTCGCGCAAGGGTGAGGCCCCGGCGATCGGGATCGGCACAGCGACCCCGCCACTGAACCCGGCTCGGCCGGATCGGCCCGAATTGCTGTCTCCGCGCGAGGTTCCAAAGCGGAAACCGGGCACCGAGGCGGGCCGCATCGCATTGCTGCATGCGGTTGCCCATATCGAACTGAACGCGGTGGACCTGCATTGGGACATCATCGCGCGCTTCGGTCACGTGCCCATGCCCATTGGGTTCTATGACGACTGGGTCAAATGCGCCGAAGAGGAATCGCGGCATTTCGAGATGGTCTGCGATTGCCTGACGCGGATGAGCAGCCACTATGGTGCCCTACCCGCCCACGCCGGGATGTGGCGCGCCGCCGAGGATACCGCCAATGATCTCATGGGTCGGCTGGCGGTGGTTCCCATGGTGCTTGAAGCGCGCGGGCTGGACGTGACGCCCGGCATGATCGACATCTTCCGCAAGGCGCAGGACCAGCAGGCCGTTGCCGCGCTTGAGGTTATCTATGCCGAGGAAGTCGGCCACGTGGCCTATGGGTCGAAATGGTTCCATTTATATGCCAACCATTTCGTTCCAGAGGAAGCCTCGAGCACTTAAATATTTGTAAATTAACAAAAATTTTTTCATCAGGTCAGATTCCCCCTTCAAAAGACTTGCGTCATCACTTGGTGTTACGGAACAAGTATTTTCTGGACGGAACTTTCGAAATGTTCCCACGTACACACACGCAAGACCCACAAAAATCCAATTATCACAGAGCTTTAAAAGATTGGGCGTTCTGGGAACAAAAATGACCGACAGCACCCAATGCCACGTAGTTTGGTGCACGTTGCTGACTGGATTTGACTTACAGTCACGGACGGAGACACAGATGGTCTCAACTACTTCAGACGTTTTCATTATTTAAATGCCAACAGCGGTATGTTTTCCGACCACTGAGAGGCGCAATACCCGGCCATTTCAGAGTGACTGGCACCTTGGCACGCGCGCTCTCCAAATAGCTGGCGTGTGCCGAGGTGCCTTGGTCCGCCAGGACCAATCAAAATTCCATTTCAAGAGTTGTCTTTGAGCTGTTTTGCCCTGCTTTGCGTCAGGCTCTAGCTTTCACCGTTCAACTTAAGAATTCTGACATGATGGGTAAGCCTGTTGAGAAAGGCTCCGGTCAAAGATATCATACCGTGACAGGTACAAGCCTTGTTGCCGATGATCGTTGAAAATGTGCAGCCTGGTGAGGCCGCGTGGATCCGTATCACCAAGTTGGTTTGGCTGTCGAGGTTGTTACCTTCGATCATTTGCAGTTGCGGGCTTCTCCGGTGATTCGCAGCGCTGGTCAAAACTGGCACCGACAAAGCTCAAAACGCGTTAGACTGGGAAAAAAAATCTTAGGGCTCTCATTGGCAAGAATAGCCAATCGTAGAGCACCATTGCCTCCCTACTCTTCTTCTATCCTTGAAATCCAAGAACAGTCCCTCATCTATCCATTGGGGGGCAAGAACAGCGTAAGCATTTGTTCTTGCTAATTATTTAAGATCGCACCAAGCCTGAGACTGTTGAAGATTGGCCTCCATTCGAGTATCGTTTGGAGACCACCCACTGCCTCGGAGAAACCCTTGAAGCCCATTTCAACACTAGGCCGGCAACCTGTGAAACACACTCAAACTCGAGCTGGCGAAACCCGATTTTCGATCTACCGGGAAGATGGCAGCATCGCTCTGTGGCCTTGGGCTTGGGTTGTCAGCGAGACACGTCAGCGCAACTACACCCCGGATACTATTTCCACTCGACTATCTCACATCACCATTCTCGAACTTTGGGCAATTCACCGAGGTGTCGACCTTTACAACATAATGCTAGACGGAGAATGCCTGAGCTTAGAGCAAGTAGCAGACTTAAACTATTTCCTGAATTTTCAAATCCAGGATTTGCGTAAGCTGGCGTGGGTTTTGCCCATGAATGAGCAGAAGTTTCTTACCAGGTGCCTGGAAGAGCGAAGCGTTCAAGCTGGCACAATAATCCAACGGCAGATTGGTATTGAAGAATACCTCCTGTGGCTCGGCGAGTACGGCAATCGTTTGCTTCAAAAAAAGCCAAGCCCAGAATCCGAACGGAAACTGTGCCGCCGCAAACAACTCCTGGAACCAACGATCAAGCTACGTGAGGGCGGCTATCACACAGTGCCGGGCAGCTATGCGCACTACTTTCGAAAGGTACGTAAAGGTATGCCGCAAAGCCGGATCAAGGCATACGATCATGAGGAAGCTGCTGACCGCTTTGCCCTATGGTTAGCGATCTGTAATCCGTATGATGTTTGGCCCAAGAATCGAGTTCGAGCTTTACGAAACTACCTAATTTTATTGATGTTTTCCGACCTTGGCTTGCGCGCTGGCGAGTTGGGTCAATTGAAGACCGAAGATTATAAGAGCGAAGATGATTTGATCGAGGTCGTCCGCCGCCACAATGACCCAGAAGACCCTAGGAAACGTCAGCCAAACGCAAAGACCTTCGACCGAAAAATCAGTTTGAAAGCGTCGCCGTTGCTGATCGAGACCCTCGATGAATGGATGGATGTGAGGGACGACATCGATTTTCAAAGCGGCAGAAACTCAAACTCCTTCATGTTTGTCAACTTGGCTCGTGATCCCACTGAGTATGGCAAGCCTATGTCCAAGACCGCAATTGACAATGTGTTCAGAGACGCCTCCAGAGCAGCTGGAGTTCGAACACTGACCCCGCACCCAATGCGACACAAAAAGGCTCGAGAAATGGCCAAGCTTCTAAACGAACTTGGAACCAGCGGCGAAGAAGCTCGAAAAGTCTTCACTTATCACTTTGGATGGTCGGAAACGTCCAAGATGATCTCTCGCTATCTCGGAGGAGAGTCCGATCTTGGCGCCGCGAAAAGCATGCGAACAATCTGGGCGGAACAGGAGGCTCGAGCCGCTGCCAAAGATACGGAATTCCTCAACATAATTGGCTCAGAAACAAGTGAGTACATTAGCCTGCTCGATCACCGCGAAAAGTTGGCCGAAGAAGCCGCGACAAAGAAGAAAGATAAGAAATGAACAAGCACAAACCGTGCTCTCACGGCATTCCAGCACTGCGCCCAACCAATATCCGCCGAGCTGCCAATGGTGAAACTTTCGATATCACTTCTAATTATTGGGAAGTGAGCGCAACTGGTAGCGTTGCTACCTTCAATTTTGAATGGTGTACTGAGGTATTGTCGCCGTTGATGAAAAACGCGCTCAAGGAAGTGGTGGCTTATCGGCTTGAATCCAATCTTGCTTCGACGATTAGTGGAGAGTTAACAGCCTTTAAACGGCCATGCCTCTGGATCCAAGCTCAAACAAATAGTTCAGTGACCAACATCAGTTTAGAAGATGTGTTGGCGTATCGTTTGGACGGCGGAACTAACAACGATTATTCGATGAGGAACCTTGTTGCCACGTGGCTCGAACTTGGATTCACAGGTATCAACAAAGAAGCCTCTGATTTTATTCACAAAATACCCCCACAAAGTAAAGAGAAAACTCACATTCTAACTCTTGATCCGGTATCCGGACCATATCTGGATGGCGAAATCGCAATTGTGGATCGCGAACTGCAAGTCGCGTACGAAACGGGTGAAATCAACAATGCTCAGTATGTGTTGGTTCAGATGTTTCGGCTCTATGGGCAGCGATCAAGCATGGTGGCGAACCTGAAACTCAGGGACGTTAAGACCCCGAAACATCATGGCGAGGAAACCTCGGTTAGATTCGAAATACTGAAACAGAAACGGAGCCAAGCCCAAAGGTTTGGCCCAAAGCGCCCTGCGCCGATGTTGTTTACGCACGCATTAGAAGCCTATTTAGACGAATTGACAGGGGAAACTCCTGCTTCTGAGTGGGATGAAGGTCAACCGCTATTTTGGGCAAAGACAGATGTCTTCTTGACTAGGAGACATGCAAACGACATTCGAAATTCCACGAAGATTAAGGGGCAAACTGCAGTGGGATACGAAGCCCACATGACAGCCGACAGGGCTAGAGCACGGTATCAAACTATCCTAGCCAGTTTGCGCATTATCAGCCCTCGTACAGGTGAGCCAATGGTGTTTAACCAATTGAGAGAAAGGCACACAATCGCGACAATTATGGCAATGCGAGGGTGTACAGCGGAAGAAATCGCGGCATGGCTACATCATACAAGCCCTGCAAGCTGCGAGGCCTACATCGAACTAGCTTCGCGACATCATCAGCTTATGAGTAGCCTCCTTGACGGTAAGATGGTGCATGTCGCCGGTAGGTTCTTGGGCCAAGTGATCGAAGATAACCCTGATGACTTCGAGGTCGGTTCTATAATCACAGCGACCGAAGCTGAAGGTGCTCCTGATCTTGGTACATGCGCTTCCGGAGGTTGCAGTGCGCTGGAAAGCCTCGCAGCGCCATATGCATGCTTTCTCTGCCGCCATTTCAATCTCTCAATTGATTCCGAGCTTGACCCGTTACTGCACCTTCTGGCTGGCAGAAAGGCAGACGCTAAGATGCATGGCGATGACGAATACTCTCGGGAACTTAATCGGCACATTGCTGCGGTTTTCGCTGCAAAGAAATTGCAGCGCCAGGCGCGCAAAGAGCGAGAGAGCAACGCATGACTTTGCATTTCAAGTCAAAACAACAGATCTCAGTCGAGGAATACATCGCAAGGGCTAAGAAGCTGTCGATCCTTGATCCTCGTGTCGAGGGGCATGTCGTATGGGACAGTGCCACTTGGGACATAACTGCTTTTGTAAAGCGGACAAGGAATTCCAAGGGAGAAACGATTGGTTTCCATCATGCGGATCGATTGCGGTCCCGCGCGAATGATCCCAAGTTCGCGATGAACCTGCCATTTGGTGACTTTGCAAAGGCATACTTCGCCTTTCAACTCAATGAAAACGCCACAAAAACAGGAAAATTTAGAAAATCCAATGTCTTTGGCCACAAGGTGAAGTTCTGCCGCATCTTAGACCGCGTTCTCGAAAGCCGAGGACTTCCCGGCCGCGCAGACCTTATAGCAAAGTCAGACCTGAACAAAGTCGTCGAGATCGCCAGCAAATCGCATAAGCGGAAGGCTGCTGAAACCATGCGATCTATTGCGAGAGTACTGGAGGAAGTGGGTATCGCGCGTGACTTAAAGAACTGGTGGCATCCAGAACTCCAGGACTGCCGTTTTCGGAGCAGAGTGAATGAGAATTTTCTCCGAAAAAATCTGACTGAGGAGGAAGTATCATGCTTGGGAGAAGCCTTCCATCGTGCAGAAGTTCCACGAGATCAGGTTGCTATGAGCATCGTTGCCCTTTTGATGTGTGCACCTTCTCGAAAAGAGGAAGTCTTCATCTTGCCCGCTCAGGCCGAGGTACTGGAAAATCCAGGCGGGGGCTACGTCGATCCGGACGTACCTTTCCACCAAGACTGTCGGTTCAATGCTGGCCTCAGATGGTGGCCCGTCAAGGGCGGGAAGCCGATGATCAAGTTCGTTCCGAAGGAGATGTTGCCTGTTGCTCAGTTGGCGCTGGAGAGGCTTCGCACCCATAGTGAAGATGCTAGAAAAGTAGCAAAATGGATGATTGAGAAGCCAGGAAGAGTTTATCTCCCACCTGAGCTGGAAGAAACGCGAGTTTCCGGTGAAATCACAAAGCAACAGATTGGTAAGCTTCTAAACGCATCGCAACGTGCGGTTCAAAACTGGCTGGGCCACAGGTCAATCAATCACGAAAGGCTCCAAGTAAACGGAGGTACTGGGCGACATTATGCCGTCTACAGTTTCTCAAAAATTGAGCGAGCCTGCCTTGACGAACTGCCAATCGACTGGCCCGTGCTTAGCGATTTATCATCTGTGAAATACGATAGTGCCTTATGTATCTGTCTCAAGGCTCAGTTTGACAGCGGTGCAAACTCTAGGCCTTACATGGTCGAAGCAATAAGCACTGATATTATCGATCTGGTCTTGGCTGGAAGGCCAGAACGCACAAGAAAAGATGGCTACACTCATAGCGCTACGCCTTCGATCTTCGAGCGCTTAGATATCCGTCTGCGAAATGGTGAATACCCCAAGGTGACAACACACCAGATGCGCCATTACTTAAACACGATGGCTCAACGTGCAAACGTACCACAAGCCCATATCGCATTTTGGTCTGGGCGCGCGAGTACTATGCAAAACCCGTACTACGACCACACAGACAAGCTGTATCAAGTCGAACAAATCAAGCGCGGCGATGAGGACGAGAACTTGCCGACGATCAGGGTCGTGGATGACTCGAATGTAGAAAACGCGTCCTACGCGTCGGCCAATCGCAAAATGCACATGCATTCAACAGCGTTCGGGTACTGCAACCGCCGCTTCAATCAAGAGCCGTGCGACCGAGCTGGTGCCTGTAGAACATGCACTAGGCTGGTATGCCTAGGCGGTTCCAAAAGAGCCGCTGATCAGCTCCTTAGGAAGGCGGAAAGAGATCAAAATTCGCTTGAAACCCTGCGGGCTCGCCAGGCTAAAGGAATGCGGGTCAATGAAACAACCATAGAGGCTATCGAACATAGTCACGCTCGTAGCCAAGCACTCGCTGAGGCCATTATGGATCCAGCAAACGAAGGGACTCTGATCCGCAATACCGACCTTGGCCCATTGATCGAGTTCAGCCATGCTGAACGGATCATCGAAAAAAAGCTGGCAGAGCTTGAAACGTCTCAAATCACAGGGAACTTGACGTGAAGCTTACGCCCGAAAAAGTGGATAAAATTTTGGTCCTGATTGGTCAAATGAGGGGCGAAATCACCCAGAGAAAAATACACGATAAAGTTGAATCCAAGGTTGTCAAAATCTCATCTAAGCAGCTATTCAAACACCCTCACATCCATGCGGCCTACCTAGACAAAGCGGCAGCCTTCTCGCGCAAAAGAGAAACGGCTAAAGGTAAGAAAGCCCGAAAGGCACCAAAAAACGCCGCTGCAATAATGGAAGAACAGCAGAAAAAGATCTCTCAACTCGAAGAGAAATTGGACGTGATCTTGTCAAATGCCGTCGCGCAAGGGGTAGATCCTCGCTTGATGAAGCAACCGCTTAACGTCTCCAGACTTGGGAATACGTACCCAGAGGGGCGCAAAAAATGAGTCGCAGCAAGAATGCGGAAGCTATTACCACGCTTGAGGTGGTGATCAGAAAAACTAAAGAAGACTATTATTTGTCACCAAATTCGCATCGTGCCTTGAGCTCGCAACTAATTTTGGAACAGGCGAAACTGAACTGGAAAACTCTGTATCGCAAAGAAGATGTCCGCCCTCTCCTCGCTGAGTACGCAAAGGAGAAGGGGCTGGCATACAGCAGGAAAGGCAGAGTTGCCCCAACTCAAGAAATCGTTGGAGTATTGGAGTCTGATCCCACAGATATGGTGCCCCAGAAGAAGCTCAAAGACGTACAGCAGCGTGTCTCAGAGCTTGAGAAGAAGATTGCTGACTTGCGGGTGTCGAACACCTCGTTGAGGGCTGATGCCTGCAGCGTCACAGCGCACCAAGGTCAGCGATGTGCAGGAAGCGAACTTTGCAAAATCTAGCGGACGACCCCTAAGAACCATTCACCACCTAACCGTCGCGCTACACCTTGGCTGATCTCCGGATCAAATTACGGTTTCCCAGGTATCGCCTGCGGTGCGTGTGCGGACTCGCAAGCCGTTTTCACCCATGATGAGCATGACGCCAGGCATGACATAGAGCTCTCTCCGTTCTGTGATCCAGTCCAGCAATTTTTCGTCATTTAAGCTTGGCTCGTTGTGCATTCCCAATGGGTGGGTGTGCCATTCACCGATGTATGTCAGATGGTTCATTGTCATGCGTTCGGCCGACATTATCGTCTTTTCGACTTTGTGCCCGCCGCGCTCGAAATAGCTTGCCCCAGCAAGACTATCAGCTGGGGCCTGTAATGCACCTGTAATGTAAATGCAGCGGTTTGTTCGATCACAGGATCCAAGAAGTACACCACCCGTTTCCAAGCGGCCTGAGGCAATCCGGGCCTCGGAAACAGTGGCCTGGACAGCCGCCGATACCGACACGCTCCAATCTCCCAAACCCACTTTCACGAATGGGGGAACGTCATGTTTCAATACCGAAACCCCGCCGTCGGGCTGCGTTACCCAAATCTTGATCTGCCCATTCTCAGTTTTTTGGACCGGATCGATGATCTGCCCGGACGCGATTGCTGCGAACAAACCCATTCGATGCTGCGGAATAGTCACGCTCGCATCCCGGCAACTGCCAATATGCACCGTGTCCCCGACAGCCAAATGGTCGTTCAACTCAGAGCGGGCAAAGATCGACCAATAGTACTCCATCTCAATGTCAGTGAGATGGACATGCCGGTCTCGACCTTCGCCGAACTCAATTAGGGATGAACCAGAGGGATTGACAAAATAACTCACCAGCGGGTTCTTGAAATTCTTCCTCATTGCCAAGTTCCGGCTAACATCAAGGGAAGCACTCAGATCCACGATACGCCGATCACTGGCCAAGGCGTCTTGGAGTGCTTCGCTCTCGTCAGGCGCACCCACACTCTCATGAAGAGAAACGGCGTGCTCAGAGCCGAAAAGGTTGTCAATGTTGCCTTTAGCAATATCAGATTTCGACTGACCCATCAGCCAACCAGGGACATTGTGTCTTGCTAGATTGTGAGGAAGCACGAAATCATTGTCGACGACAATCCAATCACTAGAGCCCATACGGGCACAATTGTTGATCACCTGAGATCCAAGTGCGCCGGCACCGATTGCTACAAGGCCATCTTGTTCTCCGGGCACCAAGCCGGACGAAATACGCGCCTGGTCTGGGCTAAATCCCGTGACCACATTGAGAGGCAAAACACTGATGCCAGCTAATGCACCGAAGTCTATTGGTTCTTCCTTCAACAGTAGCCCTACCGTATCACCCTCCGCATGAATAAGTCCGAGGTTCAGACCAACGTGCAAAAGGTTAGTATTGCTGCTAAGGTATGCACGCGTAGTTCGGGCTCCAACAGAACCGTCTTCTCGGAGCAAGGGCGTGATAATAATAAGCAGCAGCCCGCTTCTTACCTGAACTTTTTTGGCTCCCTTTTCGAGATCCCCGTGAAATTCCGCTTTCAGTCGCGCTTTGAGATCGATGCCAATCTGGCTGTAGGTTTCGAGGAGCTCAGCCATATTCTGCGGAAGGTCCAGCATTGATCCGTGAGGAACGGGATCTGTTAGCAGAACAGTAGCGCCGTAACTTTCTTGCCAGTTCTCTGGATTTGACACCGCGGGTACAAGCAAGACCGGAGGTAGCATCCTATCAGAAGACCTGATTGCAAAATATTGCTGTTGAATTTCTGGGTCGAAATCGGCGGGTAGGATTAGCTCGCAAATACTCGGGGCGATAGCAGGATCAAGAGGCTGTTCTTCGCCATGAAGTTCTCCATGCGCGGTCTCAGCCAGCCACCATCTGATACGTTCAACAAGGAGATCGGGGCTGTAAATATGTGCTATGTCACTTGCTTTAGCATCAAACAAGCAGAGAGAGCGACGATTGCCAGGATAACCCAGGTTCATATGAGGCAAAGTTTGAGGGAAGTCACACCTGATCGGATAGACACTGGGTATTTGACAACCTGAGACGAAGACCACAGCCATCGGCTCAGCGTGCCTAACATCGTTGGCGACTGGTTTTTGGCCAAGCGCAGCATATGCCTCTAGAAGAACAACTTCGGTTTCACCCGAAGAACTCCGACGTGCCTCCAGAAAATTTGCGCCCGTGTAATCGTCCCTCTGGACCAAGGCAGTGAGTGCCCTGAGGCCAGGGTCAGACAAATCTTCTGGTGAGATTGCAGCTTCGGCTTGTGCCGCCAGCCACTCAGCATCAATTCCCATCGCCGGCCCGCGGAGCAGCACCGCCGGTAAGCATCGCGGCCGCGGGCGCACCAAAGGCTTTCAGTGAAGCACCCCGCCTGCCAATTTCTAGAACAACTGGCTTTGGATTCGTCTTATTTGGTTGTTCCATCGTCACAAGGAGATGGTTTTTACTCACGACATCCTCCTTGTAGTAGTTGGCGGCCTGTCGGTGCGGTGGCTGCACATCATTATCTTCGGCAGAACCTTTGACGGGGACCGGCTTGCTGGATGACACGACGTACCCACCGCTTTCACCTTGAGTTTCAAACAGCCATTTCACCTGATCTACAGGGGTTGTCTTGTCAGTCCCTTTTGTATCCGAGAGAGAGAGATACGAGCAGTGGTGTGGCAATTTGAAGATATTCCAGTGCAACCGGTCATCATTCTTCTTTTTCTTTGTGATATCGACAATTTCTGACAACACGTCATGAGGCACATCCGCCGCGAAAAGCACGTCTGTGTGATATCCACCCTCTTCGAACCGCATCTGGAATACCAAGGAGTCCCCGTTGCGGTCTTCTACTCCATTTTGGTCCGTTCGTGTGGCGTGGGGCGAATGAACAAAAACTTCGACTTTGTCACCGTCGAGGGTCAACTGGGGAACCAGCTGACCTGCGTCAACAAAGCAGTCTTTTCGATCTTCGATAGTCAGACCATTGTCCTCAAGCCAGTCTTTCAACCGTTCCGGGCGCGAGAAAACTTTGATCCCCTTACCCTTTTTTAGCCGATGCCTCGCCTCCTGTCGGATCACGCGGCCATCATTCTTCATGCCCTCTTCCGTGATCGCCGCTGCGGGAACCCAGAGCGTGTCGATCTTCTTGCGATCCTTGGACTGGTATTTGGAAGCGTGTTCGAGCCAAAAATATTCCGGAGCCTTCCGACAATGGTCATCATCCAAGTGGGTGAAGGCCACAATGTGATAGCTGTCGAAATCGGATCCCTCGAGATCTTCGCTGAGTAATTTCGGCAAATCACACTTCTTGTCCTTGTTGTTTGCGTTACGATCTTTCGTGTCCGCAAAATCGATGAGCATGCGCCGCCCGTCATTCAGCTCTACGAGGTTCGTATCTGCATTGCCAATTGGAAAAAATGTAATCTGTGTCATGCTCTGTACCTCGAATTTTATCTTTTCATTTACTTGGTAACGAACACGTGAGATGCAAGGGGATGTTCACAAAAAGTTCTAATCCTTCAAGAGCTCCGGATGATGCTCCTTCAAGACGGCCAACGTGACCTGCTCTCCACGCTTTGAGAGCTTTGCAATCCAGTCATCATTCATGGCAAAGAAATCAGTTGGGTAGCCATCAACTTCTTCGCGCCGCACCAGGTTTTTTGGCGGTTTTGCAAGGCGCTGATCAGACTGGCCGAGATAGGGCAGAATAAAGCGTTTCAACCGTCCGTCGGCTTTGAGATCAAACAAGCGTTTCATGGCTGCATTCTGCGCCCTGTCAAAGGTTGTGAAAAAGCTCGCCTTCATCCGAGCGATCCAAAACAGGCTCGGCTGATCCAGCCTTAGTCCATACCCGGCTCGGCAAGCAATAATAGTGTCCAGAGTGGGAACCTGAACCGAGATTTTGGGATCGCGATCAGGCCAGAGAGGGGCCAGGCCCAGATTATCGTATACTCCACCGTCAGTGAGCGTCACTCGGTCACTACGCTCGCTTCCATCAGAGCAATTAAACGTGAACACCTCATCGAGCGCAGGCAAGAAAAGCGGGTATGCCGCAGACGCCGTTACCGCCGTCGAAAGAGGGATTTTGTCAGGGTTCACTTTGCCAAACCGCCAACAGCCGCTTTCAACGGGGCTAAAGTAGAAAGCGGCCCCAGTTCGCAGCTCGGCGGCCGTCGCAACAAACTTGGGCGTTTTGTCTTCCAGATCCTTTAGTGTGGCTCCTGCAAACAGTGTTCGGTCGAGCGTCCGTGCAATCAGTGTCGTACGGCTGGCGAACCGGCGCGGCATTCGCCTGGCCCCTTGTTTTCCCTCGACTGCACCAAATACTCTGCGCATTGCCTCTGCGTAAAGCCAGAGAGGAAGGGCGGTTAGAAGCCTCCAAACAAACGCCAACAGGTGGATGATAAAGCTGAAAACCACCTTTCCGCCTTCAGTTGATGTGAAGGCGGTCCTGATAGTGGGCAAAAACAGGCCGGATCGGAGAAAGCCCGTTATCTTCTGTTCGAAGCTCTCGAATGAACCCTGATGTGTCACGTACGCGGCACCAATGACGCTGCCACCAGAGACACACGACAAGACGGCGCAATCGTTAAGAATTCCATGTTTGTGGAGCGTTCGCAGGCAACCGAGATGAAACGCAATAGCCCTTGAGCCGCCACCAGATAGAGCTATTCCGATGGTTTTGTGCGGATCCGCATTGCCCTTGCCCTTGCCCTCTTCTTCCACTTATTGGCTCCCTATTCAGTTGATCGCCGAAGTCCTAACCTCTCAAAATTGCGGCGGCAACGGAATGCACAATTGGGATGGTGGCCACTGATCATACGCCAGATCCAAAGTTGAATGCCGGTTGACAATGCGGCAACGCGGCATTTGGATTGCCCCCCGGGAGAATCACGGTCGGGTGCGTGTACCTCAGCAGGTAACAGCGGGCAGCCCATTGCTGCAGGTCGCGCCAGGAGCTGTGAACAAGGACGATCAGCCCAAATCGGTCTATGAGCCAAGAGTGCCGGGATGAGAGAAGCGGAACCACTTCGTGTCATGCCCCAGAGCCCGGCAGATGGACAAAGTGATCTGAAATGATTGCATAGGAATCGACTTACCAGCCTTGTAACTCAGAGCATCTCGGAGAAAGTAGAGTGAAAATCCGAAGTGTCATTGTTTTACAGAGTTTAGAAGAAACATGAATACAGTCGTCCACATCCTAAATGTTGGCCAAGGAAATATGGTGTGGATCCGCACGGCCAACGGCAAAGATATCATCTTTGATTGCAACATCACTGACGACAATGAAATCGACGTGCTTGGTTACATGTACGAGCACAGTGGATCTGGGCTGACCATCGACGAATTCATCTGCTCGCATCGGGACAATGACCACATCCGTGGCATCTCCACGCTTCACCAACACTTTCCCATCCAGGTCATCAAAGACAGTGGCTATCCCGGTACTTCCACAACGTCGCCAGACTATCGGGCTTACATGCGCCTCCGCCGAGAGATCGGGTATAGCGAAATAAAGAAGAAAACACGCAGCGATTTTGGGTCGACGCGTCTCCGCTTCCTCAGTGCTCAAGACCCACGCTTGGCTGATAATGCCAACGCGCAAGGCATTGTCATCAAGGTAGAGCACCGTTCTCCTGACATAGACGTGGTGCGAGGGAGCATTATGCTTCCGGCGGACAGCGACGCAGCTACATGGCGCTATGGCATCGAATGCGACTACGACTCCCGTGAGTTGAAATCAGATCTACTTATGGCCGGTCACCACGGTGCGCTCGGCTTCTTCGATGATCCAGTTGATGAAATTAACTACTATCTCGACCACGTGCATAGCATTAAACCTGCGATGACGTTGATCTCGGTCGGAAAAAATGGGTACGGCCATCCGGATCAAACCGCTCTCAAGTTTTACGAGCAGATGAGCACAGGCTCAAATAATGGCAACAAAATAAAACGTACCGACCAGCACGGGCACATGAAAATCGTATTGAAGGACACTGGCGGGTGGAGCCTCACGGTCGCTTAGTTCGACGCCTTGCCTTCAGCAACGTCAGGAGCATTACCTAACCAACTTTAGGCACCTTGATCTGACGAAAAGTCAAACTGATGCGTGGCTCGAGAACCCGTTTCGACTTTGGAATGCTATGTAGCCAGTGATCTTGAGTCTCGCCCTTCATTGTCAGCAAGCTACCGTGTTGCAGATTGACCGACACCGTTTCCTTGTTCGACTTGTGCTTAAAGGAAAACTTGCGCTCCGCACCAAAACTTAGCGACGCGATTGTACCGTGCTTGACTAGATCTCTCTCTGCATCGCTGTGCCAGGCCATACCTTCGCCACCGTCAGCATAGCGGTTGAGCAGACAAGAGTTAAATTTCTCGCAACACCGCTCTTCCACCAAGGCCTTCAATTCCAATAGCAAGGATGGCCACGGCATCGCCGTTTTTGTCACCTTCGAGTATGTGTACGAGAAAGCGTGATCCGCATACCACGCGACCTTTCGCTTTGTTTGCACGCGCTTGCCAAAAATTATCGCTTCATCGTGCTTCCAATCCACGTGAGCCTCAAGTTTAGCTAAATAGTGGTCAGATATACTGTTATCAAAAACCCGACCGTAGAAGTACACCTCACCGTCTTTGGGAAGAAGGTTTTTGGAGCTGCCGTCTAAAAATGAGAAAAGGTCGTCTTGCATGTGTTTCCAGATATTTGAACTGCGGCGTGAGCCAGGACAGTACTTGAATTTGCTTGGCCTTTGGGCGTCCATACACGGCACGCTCAAAAACGAGCCGTGGATCGTGCTTTTAACCCTTCGTTACTGAGTTGCCACCGTCAGCAGTCATTGCACTATCCGTCACGAACGAGGACTGATCTGAGATCAGGAACAGGGCGGCCTTCGCAATTTCCTCTGCCTCCGCCATACGTTTGAGAGCATGAATGCTGGCGACCCACTCGTGCGCCTTGGAATCGTCGCCCGCCATCTCGGTTTTGGTTCCGCCTGGCAAGAGAGCATTCACACGAATGTTCTCGGCACCATGTTCAACGGCCAGAACTTGCGTCAGACCAATAAGACCCGCTTTGGAGGCTGCGTAAGCCGCCATACCTGGCAGACCGATAGTGTGCCCAACAAATGTTGAAGTGAACACGATTGAGCCACCACCCCGCTTGTTCATCGCCGGGATTTGGTGCTTGGCTGCATGAAAGCCACTGGTCAAGTTAGTCTTAATGACACTGTCCCAATTGGCGTTCGTCATATCCGTAACCGGCCCCATATCTCCCATAACGCCAGCATTATTGAAGGCTGCATCAAGCCCGCCGAATTCAGCTTCCGCTAATTCGACTAACTCTTCCGCGTAGGTCTCATCAGAGACATCTCCGGCCAAATAGACTGCTTTTCCACCTCTTTCGAGGATTTGGTTGCCCAGACTCGCCAAGCGGCTTTCCCGTCGTGCACCAAGCACGACATTGGCGCCGTTTTCGGCGAAAATGATTGCCGCTGCCTCACCAATTCCACTGCTCGCACCTGTGATGATCACGGTCTTGTTCTCAAGTAGCATAATCTCTCCAGAATTGAATTCTCGACTGGGAGATAAGCGTGAATCACTGTCGGAACGACCCGTTTCTTGCGGATAGAGATCTCGATAAAACGAAGTGCAAGGGATGTTTGATCTCCCTAGACCTTGTGTTTGTTCCCAAGTGAAATGATGTTTTTGACGTGTTTTACGTATTCAGTGGAACGGCCCGGTATGTTCGTTGGGATATCGAAGGAAGCGATGCCAGATCAACACCATACAAATGCAAATGGAATGTAGCATCGGGCCCAATTGAAACAGTACCGTGAATTTCATCGTGGTTCATGATGATGGAGTCTTTTGGTCCAATCGTCGAAATCCCAATTTGCTCCACCTCATTGCTTGTCATTGATTTGCGACTGTACCTTTGGTTCATTTCTCTGCCTTCGATGCCAACAATCACCGCCCAGGTTTCATGTCGATGAGGTAGTGTAACAACACCATGACCATCCGATACTAAGTATAAAGAGGCACCGCCATCGTGGGCTATATCCAGCATATGTGTGACTTCCTCTCCCGGCGCAGCACGACGGTACTGACTGAAGTCTCCGTCAGATGCCAAAGACAGTAACTCCTTCTCGATTTTTCGAAGTGTGGATTTGGTAGGCCCTTCATTCGCTAGGAGCTGTCTAATAAGGTTCATCTTCTCCATTATCATTGAGGTAACTCCCTATTTACAGTTCGTGGCACTTGTCTGCCTCGTTTGACCCACCCCGGTTATCAAGGTAGCGCCAGCCAAGCACACCAAGCAAATTCTGCCCCCCCGCACGGACTCAAGACAACGAAACGACTATTGTTTCAGCCTGAACTAGTTTAACTGTTCTTTCACTTAGTCGTTACAGAGGATTGAGCTGTTTCTTATTGCTCTTTCTAAGCTCCTAGCAAGCGCCCGAACTAAGGGGTTTGCCTCTCTTCTGGACGGAAACTGAATAGACAACAATGAGCGAGGTCGGTTCTCCGTGTAGTGCAACTCGACTAGGTCTCCGGCTTCAATAGCTTCCTTAGCCAAATATAACGGAACTTGAGCAACGCCAGCTCCTGTCAGAGCCACTCTCAAGTTGAACAACATGCTGTTAGACATAATTGCCGCTTCATTTCTAGAAACTGTTGTTGGTTGTTGAAGATGAATTGAACGCTGTTCTGAAAACTCCACTGCGAACCCAATGTGCTCACTGACAGAAAGCGATGAGGGTTCCGAAACATGTTGGTGTTTCGAAAGGAATGTTGGTGATGCGCAAAACGCAAACTCAATACCACCAAGTTTTTTCACTACCGTATCCTGGCTTGTGGGAGAACCGCCTCGAACCGCGATATCTACATCACCGTCCGCGAAATCAACGATCTCGTTTGACAATCGAAAATCGATCTGAACGTCCGGATGCTTTTGTGTAAATTCTCCGATTGCTTGCGCAATTGGCGTAAGTGGAATCTCCGAAGGAGCAACCACCCGTAAACGCCCTGCTAGGCCGCTGTGTATGTTTGCCAACCGCTGGTCATTGGAAAGCAGCATTTCAACAGATGGCTTGACTGCTTCAAGGTACTCCCTCCCCTCCCTCGTAAGGACCAGTTTTCGCGTAGTTCGCCTGAAAAGGAAAAAGCCTAGGCGTGCTTCAAGGGAGGCTATCTGAGAACTGACTGTGGATTTTGCCTTCCCAATGTCTCTTGCGCCAGAGCTAAGGCTTGGCGCGTGGGCGATTTGTACAAAGGTCACAATTGAGTTTACATCCATCGTCCGAAATATTGAACGAATCTGACGACGTTGTCCATCTTTTCGGAAACTCGAGCAGCCTTTAGCTTGGTAACACAATCAATCATAGGAGCTGAGAAGATGAGTGCTTTCTTTTTGTTCGACAACATCGAAGTGACCGACCCAGAAAAACTGGGAACTTATGTAGAAACTGTTGGCCCGGTCGTCGAAAAGTTCGGTGGCAAGTATCGTGTCATCGGCGGCGGAACCGAAATCCTAGAAGGCGATTGGCAACCCACCTACCCCGTAGTGATAGAGTTCGAAAGCAAGGAAAAAGCCTTGGCATGGTACAACTCTGAGGAGTACCAGCCCTTTAAAGCGCTGCGTCAGAGCGCCGTGAAGTGCAACGGCACTCTGTTTGAAGGCCTTTAATTTAGTCCGCGCGCCTGGCGTTGCTCGGCCCGCGAACTAAACGGCCCTGCTCTGGGCATATTGGGCAGTCCAACACGCAATTGTCTGGTCTGCCCAGCTCTCTCACTCAAAGGGCGCATTTCACTCAATCAGTCTGGAATCGCCTGTGACTAGAGATCTTTAGTTTTTTGCTTGAGCCCAAGCAACGCCAGGAAACTCGTTGCTATGGAACTGAGTAGAGGAAGGATGGCTCTCAATGGAAAACCAACTCATCGCATTGATAAGTTTCGCCCTGGTGGCAACCGGTTCACCTGGGGGAGCAACCTCGTTGGCAACTGCCTCAGGCGCCAGGTTTGGCTATCGGCGCAGTTTGCCACTGATTTTCGGAATTGCCACTGCATTGGCCGCGCTGGTTTCATTTTCTGGAGGCGGTCTGTCCGCACTTATGTACGCATTCCCTTCCTTGGAACTGATCCTGAAGCTTCTCGGTTCCGCCTATCTGGTCACGCTGGCGATAATGATTGCCAGAGCGGGAAAGCCGGAAGGAAACGGCGGTAAGAGGGACGTCCCTTTCGGCTTCGTTGCAGGAGCATTGCTCCTCATCATCAACCCAAAAGCATGGGCAATGGCAGTTGGCGTCGCAGCCTCGTTCTCCTCGATTTCCGACAATGGCGCCGTAATCGTCTCGCTGTTCGGGAGTGTGTTCTTTATTTGCGCGGCTCTTTCGCTGACGCTCTGGGCACAACTCGGCAGCTTGCTAGGGAAACTGCTAAAGACCGATCTGCAATGGCGCGTGTTCAATGTTCTGATGGCCGTTCTGCTGATGGTTTCCATTCTGACCCTATGGCTCTGAGATTCTGGGTTCGGCACCGTTGCCACGCCACCAAACCTTCAAAACGACTTTCTTCACTCCACAACAACGAAATCTGCTGAGTAAGGAGCTGACATGAAAACTCTAGATCTCAAATCACTTGGAAACTCACTACGCCAATTCTCAGCGATGGCCAGCGCGGGCGTTGAGATAAGGGATTTGCTCGCCGAGAATGCTTTGAGCAGAGCACCCGCGGTGGACTTCAGCCACGTGCTGCGAGAGGTGTATCAAAAGCATGGGCTGGGCGATGTTTTTGGCGAGCCAGATGATCAAACCGATATGCCAAAGTTCGAGTTCTCCGAACAAGTACAAGATTGCTTGCTGTTGGCCCAAACAGAACTCAAAATGGCGAGAGCTTACGCGAATGAAGAAATTGAGAGTATCGGCGAACAGCCCGCTCGGCGGGCATTGCTCTTAGAAGCGATCCAGTGCGCCGAGACCTGCCTCAGTCTGATCGACCATTTAAACGACAAGCCAGACGCCGACGGCCAAACAACTGTGTAAGCGAGTTCTAAACACGCTCGTCACCAACCGCAAAAAACAATGCCCGTCGGGTCTGCGTCAGCAACACCAAACAACCTATTGCTCGAACTTGACCCATCGTTAATCGAGAAATTGGAGGAGAATATGACTCTGGAAATTCGAGATTGCTATGAACTAGATAAACATGAGCTAGAACAACTCCGTTCTCTGAGTGTTTCTCAGCAGCAAATGGAATTCGGCGGCACGTTTGAGAATTCCTTGGGTTCTGCGATCACTGAGCGCAGCTCTACTCTACGCGGATACTGCTTCTTCAAGCAAAGAAACGTTGTCGGCATTGTTATCCTCAAGCGACCACCAACGTCACCGGAATGGGTTCCACCCGACGCAGTGTCACTACATGGCCTGAAAATAGACCAATGGTATCAAGGCCAAGGCTTGGGTAAAGAAGCTTTGAAGCTAGCGACTGATGCGGCAGCCACTGTGTGGCCAGAAGCAAGAAGTTTGATTCTTGCAGTTGATGCAGACAACGCGAGCGCATTGGCACTTTATCGAGGATTTGGCATGGAAGACAGTGGGCCGATTTTTTCTGGTCGGATTGGAAAAGAGCACCGGCTAACGAAGTCGTTTGATCGATGAACTCTTTGAATCAAGCAGGAATCCTCGAACGATGAAAAAGCGCCGCGTCAACGGTGACAAACCCTACCTATCTAGATTGCATAGAAGAATCGCGTCTAAATGGGTTTCTCGATTGTCGAGTTGGCTGTCCTGCTCTGTGTTTCATGGCCACTGAATTGGCGTTTCTCTGCTGACGTTTACAGCACTAGAGAACGCATTTTGAGGGCCCGGTCTGAACGGTTGTGATTGATCCGCTCCAGCCAATGATTGATGTCAGTCACTTTTGCTGATCTGTTCGCCCTACCTCCTAAAGCCGTCCGAAAGTTTTGTATAAGAGAAGAGAGATACTGAGGTTAGAAGTCACCTTAAACGAAGCTACGATAACCAATGCAAGGTCCGTTTGCGGGAGGTTGGATAACCGATACAGGACAATATTTAACTACCTGCAGACGGACCAAGATTGCTGATTGTCTCGAGCCCTCAAGCTCCATGGTCAGGCACCAATCACAACCGGAGCGGATAGCCTACGCAGTGTTGAGATAACGCTAAGAGGGGTGATTTTACCCGTCTTCGGATTTTCCTCCGTTGGAATGTTCTCAATCTTTAACGTTAGGTCCGCACTATCAGACTTAACGGTAATCGTATGAGTGTTGCGCACGACAGTCGGATCGGCCCAGATTTCAAGGTGGGTATTTTGGACACCAGAACCGGCCAACCCGAGAGCTACCGCCACATTAAGATTAGCAGGAAAACCAACAATCGCTTCTTCGGCGGTGCCGTCAAACACTTTTGTTGGTTCTTTGACAGCGGCAGGGTCGAAGCCCTTTTCTACCAGAGCAGGCGCACCGGTTAGACCAAGAGGAGGCTTTTGGGTTACCATATTGATTTCATGTATTTTCCCCTGCCCTACAGATTGAACTGCGTCCAAGCCTAGTAGCGCTCCTGATGGCACAAGGATACGACCGCCGTGTTCGCGCGCTAATTGTTCAAGGTGCGGGTTCGACAATAGCGCACCTGCACTGATAACTACGACCGTTTTTCCCTGCTTCAACGCTGGCGATGCGACGTCCGAAAGAAATTTTGCGGGGCAACATTCAACGACAACGTCCGCCACATCTGCCAACTCCGCAAGAGCGAGAACGTCGTAGTGCTGAGCGAAGTTTTCTGCAATGTATGCCTCAGCGTTGGCAACATTGTTCGCTGACACCGCGGCCAACTCCAACCCATCGATGCCTTCGTCAAGCGCCTTGGCGACGAATTTACCTATGGCTCCGAACCCACCGACGGCCACTTTGATTTTTTTGTTTTCTTTGGTCATTTTGATCACCACTTGGTTCGCCATAGCGAAGTTTCCAAACATCCTGTTCGTTTCAGCTGACGCGCTCCTGTTTGCGAAAGCGCGAAAAGGCATTAGGCCAGGGCAGCAAACTCGACCCACCCCGGCCCAGCTTTAGTTCGTTGGGCGCCACCCCTTCGGTTGACGGATTTCGGTCAAATCAATCTCCGGAAGGTTTTCAGGAAAAACTGCCACTGGAGAAATCGTCCGTACCTCGCCCTGCTCGGCATTGCCTGCAATCAGTTTGTCGGCAAGTTCTACGGACTGTGAGCCAATTGTGACGGGTTTTTGTGCTACAACGTAGTCGACACAACCCTGCTCCATCAGGTCTTGAGCCGCTTCACCGAGAACCGCGAAGAGTACTTTGATCTCACCACATTTTCCTGCCTGTTGAACCGCCCTCGCCGCGCCGATGCCATAGGTGTCATCAGCGGCGTAAAGCATATTAACGTCAGGGAACCGCTGAATGATATCATTGGCAGTCGTCAGGGCAATTGCCACGTCCTGATCAGTGGATTGAGAGGCAATAATCTCGATATCGGACTCTGCCACATTTTCCTTGAAACAGCGAAGCCGCTCTTCAGCCCAGAATGCACCGCCAGGACCGGCCAGAACGCCAATTTTTCCACCGTCTGGCAGGATTTCGTTTGCGCCAGCAGCCATCATTTCACCCAAAGTGCAATGACTAGAGGATACAGCTCCATCAGGCGGCACGTCGGTCGCTACAATAGGGCTAGAAACCCCTATCAATGGGACCCCGGCACCGCGAGCTTCGCGGGCCACGCCATTGAATGCACTTGGGTTAGCTGGGTCCACTAAGATCGCGTCGACCTGTTGCGTGATTAGGTTCTGAACCTGTGACAACTGACGGTCAACATTGGAATAGCCACCGGCATCCAATACAACGATTTCGTAGCCGAGTTCTTCTGCCTTTGTCTCGATCCCGTATAGGATAGCGGTATACCACGGCCCCGCCAAAACAGGCATCGAAACACCTAATTTCTTCTCATCAGCGAGCGTCGCCGTTGCAGTCATGAGCAGTGCAGCGGCAGCCACACTTGTGCGCCTCAGAAAGGACTTCCAAATTTCCATCATAATCTTCCTCCTTGTTGTGTTTGACTTGTTGAATCGGAGGTCATGTCTTCGCGAGGATCACTTCGATCTCGACCAACCATGCTGAGCTCATCAACTGTACGACCTGCACACGGGTACGAGCTGGAAGGGGTCCATCGATCTTGAAATATTCTCGGTAAGATTCACCGAACCCATCCAGATCGATTTCGCCACCTTTGTCCGGATCCGGGCAAAGGTAAGCGACCATCTTTACGATATCTCCCATCTCGTAGCCCTTATCGGTCACGATCTGTTCGATAGTTTTGAGAACACCCGCAGTTTGAACTTTCGTGTCACCGTATGCTGCCCTGTCTTCAGGATTAGCAGTCTCGTCGATGATCGGTGGAACTTGGCCGCTCACGAACAACAGCTTGGCGTTCGGTGGAACTTCCACGGCTTCAGCCCAGGGTGCCTTAGACTGGTACGGCGTCAGTGCCGGATCGTCGTTTACAAATCGTTTGATGGTGTCTGACATGGATTGTGACCTCTTGATAGGTTAAGGCTTCCAGTCGGCTGGCTGCCGAATGTCCGCAACGTTCACTTGGGAAGCAGTTTCAGAAGTGACCGGCAGGAAGGGAACTTGCACAACTTTCTCGTCGAGCGTTCCGCCCTTTATCAACTCGTCGGCTAAACGAACTGCTGTTCGACCGATCAAAACTGTTTGTTGGGCAACGATGTACTGTGCACAGCCGGCCGACAGCATTTCTTCTGCAGCCTCGCCGTAACCTGCCATTAATACGTTAACGGTCCCGCATTGGTTGGCCTGCTGGACGGCGCGGCTCGCTCCTACACCTAGCGTGTCATCTGCGGCGTAAACCAAATCTGCGTCTGGGAAACGCTGCAGGAAGTCATTTGTTATGGACAGGGCAGTTGCCGCGTCTCCGTCACTGTGGCGCTCACTGATAATCTCAATGTTTGTGCCTTCAATGCTCTCCTTGAAGCAGCGATAACGCTCGTTGGCCCAATAGGCACCGGGCGGGCCTGCAAGGCTGACAACGGAACCTCCATCTGGAAGAACTGACCGAGCACCTTCTGCCATCATCTTACCAAGATCGCACTGACTAGACGTCGACGCGGCGTCTGCTTCGACATCGGTGGCGACCACCGGTGAACCCAGACCCACGACCGGAATACTGGCACCCCGCGCTTCGCGTATCGCACCATTCAGAGTCGCCGGGTCTATCGGGTCGGTCAAAATAGCGCCGACGCCCTGAACCACTAGGTTGGAGATGTGGTCGATCTGGGTTTCAGGGTGTGTGAAACCGCCTGCATCCAGTACCACCACATCATAGCCAAGCGCTTCGGCTTCATCCATCGCGCCATAAAGTACGGCCGAATAAAAGGCACCGGCATTGGTCGGCATGGCAATACCGATCTTTTCATCTGCGGCGACGGGAGCTGACAGAGATAGTGCTGTCAATGTGCACGCTGCTAGGGAGCTCTTCCCCTTCAGCTTCGTGATGTGTTTACGAGATTCGGACATAGTACTTCCTCCGGCTGTTAGGTGTTTTTTTTGGCTATTTCTGTTTGGACATTGCCTGGTCGACAGCTACCGCTGCGATCAGCGCGATACCGACGATCATCAGTTGGGTGTACGAAGAAACGTTCAGCAAATTCAGTCCGTTGGACAAAATGGAGACAAAGGCGACGCCGATACCTACGCCAATGATTGATCCCCTACCGCCAAAAAGTGAAACACCACCGAGCACAACCGCTGCCACGGATTCAAGCGCTAGCGAAGACCCCAAAGTGGGCTGGCCGGAACCTACTCGCGCCGTAAGGATCAGAGAGGCAACCGCAGCGCAAACGCCGGATATTACATAAGCCCAGGTCTGTGTCTTACGTACCGGAATGCCGGACAGGCGCGCTGCCGCTGAATTACCGCCAACTGCGTAGATGTTGCGACCTAGTCGCGTGTAGTGAAGAGTGATTGCGGCTGAAACAAACAGCACCAATGAGATTAGGAATGGTACTGGCACTCCCATGAGGCGTGCAAACGCGATATCAGCAAAGCTGCCGGGTACACCCGTAATCGGAATGCCCTTGCTGATATTCAAAGCCACGCCCTGCGCAATAGACAGCATTGCCAATGTGGCAATAAAGGCCATCACGCGGAGTCTAGTCACCACTAATCCGTTGATCAAACCGACCAGCGCACCAGTTATTAAGCCGACGAAAATACCGACCGGAGCACCGTAGGCCGCCATTGCCATGCTGGCGACGACACTAACTAGCGCAACGATGGACCCAACGGACAGGTCCAGATCTGCATTTAGGACAACAAAGGTCTGTCCTATTGCCACTGCCGCGAGGGCTGCGGCTTGCAAGGCGACATTCCGCATGTTTGCGCCGGTCAAAAAAACGTCCGAACTTGCAGAAAAGTAGATAACGAGAAGGATGAGTGCCACCGGCATCCCAAATTCTCGAGCCCTATTCATAAGCGTGTCTTTGAGCTTTGTATTACTGGTTAGTCCGGTAGGCATAGTCGCTGTCTCTTGCGTCATTGTTTTGTTCCCTGTCTTTAAAGACGTCCTTAGGCTGTCATACCGCCGCCCCATGCCCGGTTGCGTGACCCGCAAAAGCGGCTTGCAGGATTTGGTTTTCGTCGAAATCCTCCCGCGAGAATTCCTTGATAATTTTGCCTGCCGACATCGTGACTATGCGATGGCAAACGTTCACGAGTTCTGGCAGTTCAGATGAAACAACGACAACCGCAGCGCCGTCTTCGGCGGCCTCATGGATCAGTTGGTAGATTTCAGCTTTTGCTCCGACATCAACACCTCTTGTCGGCTCATCCAGAATGAGAAGATCCGCCCCGGATAGGATCAACTTGCCAATAGCAATCTTCTGCTGGTTACCGCCTGAATACGTCGAAGTGTCATTGGACAATTGCCCACGAAAACGCATCCTGGTTGAAATTTCCTCCGCGATGGAGCGAACCTGTTTCCACTTGATGAATCCCGATGGGAAGATGCGGGGCATTGCCGACATCACGACATTTTCGTAACCGGACATGGACAACACCACGCCGGAACCTTTCCGGTCTTCGGACAGGTAGGATATGCCCGCTTCAATCGCATGCCTCGGATTGCGCGCCCTGAAATGCACGCCGTTTTTCACGATGCTGCCACTATCCAGAGGATCCGCGCCTATGATTGAGCGCATCACCTCAGTCCTGCCCGCTCCGACAAGACCGCTGAAACCGACAATTTCACCTGACCGCACTTCAAAGGAAACGTCGTCGAACACGCCTGCGCGGGTCAGACCTTCGGCCCGAAAATGAACGCTCCCAATATTGTCATTGACCTTTGGGAACAGTTTTTCCAGCACACCCCCAACCATCATGCTAACGAGTTCATTGGTGTCGCGGACGTCTTTGCGGTCACGAACTTCAATCAATTCGCCATTGCGCAAAATGGTGATACGATCTGATACGTCCAAAACCTCATCGAGGCGGTGGGACACGAAAATCATGCTGTGGCCGGATTCACGCAACTGCTTCATGATGCCCAAAAGCTGTTCTGCTTCGACGTCGGACAGTGAAGCCGTCGGTTCATCTAAGATCAAAACCGGCGGGTCCAGAACCAAACCTCGAGCAATCTCAACCAATTGCATTTCACCTGTTGACAGCGTTTCGGCCCTTGCGTCTGGGTCTAAATCAATCCCCATACGTTCAAATATTCTCTGGGCCGTTTCCCGTGCCGCTTTGCGCGAATAAACTGAAGCCATTGGTCCAGTCATCGGCAAGTTCCCAAGTACGACGTTCTCCGCGACCGAAAGGCTCGGAATTACTGTAAGCTCTTGAAATACCGTTACGATACCAGCTTCTCTAGCATCCTGAGGGGAAGTGAAATGCACCGACGACCCGCCGACATTAATCTTACCGGCGCTGGCAAGTGTATCGCCGGATAAGATTTTGATCAGCGATGATTTCCCCGCTCCATTTTCTCCCACCAAAGCGTGTATTTCACCTTGGCGAAGATCAAAATCGACACCGGACAGCGCTACCGCACCTGGGTAGACCTTGCTTATACCCGTCAGCGAGATCAAAGTGTTCTTTGCGCTGGCGCTCGCCATTATCCAACTCCCGATGGTGCAACTGTTCGTTCTAGTAGGTCGGTGGTCTGCTGAAATCACAACCGACTATTGATACCGGAATGATTTACTTTTTGTTATGCATGATACTGTCAAAGCTCTACCTTTATGGTTTTTAGGCACTCTTTCACGATGGCACCCTGGTCAAGGCTGCCCTGCTTGCTCGTGTTTCATTTAAAGAGAACGGTTTGGTCTGGTCGCCTGCCAAACCTTAGAGCGCTCATACCGGCACCCATGACATTTAACCAAGCACTAAAGGAACAAAAAGTTATGTGACGCCGTCAATCAGGCTATTTTTTGGGCTTAACTTCGGCAAAGCGACCAAAAGTCTATTGAAGGATCTCTCACTATGTGGAGCCTTTCCCGCGAGATAAGCCAATTCGGTCACGAAAGCTCAAGTTGGAGTAGGCAATTATGAACCGCGAGTATCGCACCGAAAACGATAGCATCGGCACCTTGAAGATACCCGCCGATGCGCTCTATGGTATTCAATCTGCTCGTGCACGGGATAACTTCGCCCTGTCGGGCGTCAAACTGAGCGACTTTCCTGAAATCGTACGCTCGCTAGCCATGGTCAAAAAAGCGGCAGCACTCTCGAATTGCGAGTTAGGAGCAATTCCCAAAAGAGCCGCTGATGCAATTATTGCAGTGTGTGATGAAATAATCGACGGACAGCACCACCACGCCTTTGTAGTGGATGTCATTCAAGGCGGTGCAGGCACGTCCACAAACATGAATGCGAACGAAGTAATCGCTAATCTCGCGTCTTCGAAGCTTGGTTTAGTGCTAGGGGACTACAGCGAAATTCACCCTAACGACACCGTGAATTGCTCTCAATCCACCAATGACGTCTACCCCACCGCGATGCGGTTGGCTTTGATCAGCCAATGTGCACCGTTAGTTGCTGAACTCCAGAGCTTGCGTCACTCCTTTGATACCAAGGCTACGGAGTTTGCTCACATTCAGAAAGTTGGGCGCACCCAGCTTCAGGATGCAGTCCCCATTTCCCTTGGCGAAGAATTCAAAGCCTTTTCCGATGCGATATGCAACGACATTGAACGTTTGCTGCAGCTTTCCGAAGTCCTGAAGGAGATCAACCTTGGCGGCACCGCAGTCGGAACCGGGGTGAATGCGCCCGATGGTTACCAAAACCGGGCTGTTTCGCATCTTTCTCAGATATTTGGAGAACCTCTCTCCGCCCATGAAAACCTGTTGGCTGCGTCGTACGACCAAAGCGCATTCGTCACTTACTCAGGAGTCCTAAAGCGCATCGCAGTGAAGCTTTCGAAAATCAGCAATGACCTACGACTGCTAAGCAGTGGCCCTCTAGCCGGAATTGGAGAAATCCATTTACCGCCCGTTCAAGCGGGATCATCGATCATGCCAGGAAAAGTTAACCCAGTAATCCCTGAGGCCGTGAATCAAGTTGCCTACGAGATCATTGGACGAGACGTCACTGTGACTATGGCGGCAGAAGCAGGACAACTGCAGCTAAACGCTATGGAACCAATTATTTTTTACAGCATCCTCAACTCAACCCGCCTTCTGACCCGGGCAGCAAAAATGTTAAATGAAAAATGTGTAGCAGAAATTAAAGCTGACGAAGAACGATGCTCGGAGCTCCTGAAGAAAAGTGTGACACAAGCTACATCTCTGGTGCCTGTGATCGGTTATGAAAAGGCAGCCTTCGCGGCAAAGGCTGCGCTGAGACAGGGATTGTCTTTAAGGGAGGTTATATCCAGCGAGGGACTTATGGATCCGGCTGAATTGGAGCGACTACTTCCGATCTAATCCATGCCCATTAGGGCATCAGTCCATAAAGCAGATTTCATTCGTGACTCTCAACCTGGCGGCCTCCAGAAGATGCCCGCACCTCGTTAAGCAACCACTCTTTGAAAATCCTGACTTTACCTTGATCCCACGAGCGTTTTCGCCCGATCAGGAAGTAACGGCCGTCGCTGGAAATGCGGCGGTGCATTGCAGGCACAAGCAAGCCTGCGGCAATATCTCTTTGTGCTAGCACCTGCGGAACCAATGCAATTCCCCGCCCTTCAATCGCCGCCTGAATTGTCATGAAGAAATGGCCATAGGAGATTTCATGCTGCCGCATATCTACTTCCCAGCGTATAGCCTTGAAGAAATCGCTCCAAGCATTGGGTCTCGTCGCCATGTTGATCAGTGTCACGCTGCCGACCTGCGCCTCGTCAGTTATCTCACCATACCGTTCAACATAACCAGGAGAAGCAACTGCTATCAGTTCGTCGGGTAACAGAGGAGCAACCTGGAGTTGTGCCCAAGCCTTAGCCATCACCAGGTCAATTCGCGGCCTTCCTTCTGTGTTTAGTTCGGCCTCGACTGTCCCAACACGAATTGCAAGGTCAATTTCTTCTTTTTCAAAATCAACTGGTTTGATTGAATTAACCAGGTGCACTTCAATGTCCGGGTGCTTTTCTGAGAAATCCAGCAAGCGTGGCATAAGCCATTTAACTGAAAACGTGGGAAGGACCGAGATAGTGAGTATTCCGCTGCCTTTGTTCCCCCAGATCCTGTTTGTAGCCCGTTCTATTTGATCAAGTGCATCCCGTAAGGGAGGAAACAGAAGAATTCCCTCTTCAGTCAACTCTACTGCTCGGGTCATACGTTTAAAAAGTTTGACTCCAAGATCATCTTCTAGGGCTCGTATTTGGCGTGACACAGCGGCCTGGGTCACATTTAGCTCATCTGAAGCTGCCGAGAAACTGAGATGCCGAGCGGCCGCCTCAAACGTCCGCAGGGCATTGAGCGAAGGAAACCGGCGCGCCATCTCAACCTCAATGACAAATAACTTAAAGTAATGCATAATAGCATGAATTCTGCTTTGTACAAGCCGAGTAGATGGTGGAAAATTTATGTACGTCGCGCAATTGGCGTTACCGTGTCGCGTTAGAAAGCAGATTTTATCCCCCCTCTCCCGCGTACATGGCTGGGACCACTACACAGAACTGAGAGCCACTTATGAAAATCGAGCCTAATAACAGATTTCCTTATAGCGCTATCACAGATCGCCCTGATTTTTCGTGGCCGGGCGGAAAGAGAATGGCGGTGTACACAGCCCTATGCGTTGAACACTTTTCTTATGGGACCGGTGGTGGGTTGCCCTATTCACCCGGCTTGGAGCATCCAAATTCCTACAACTGGGGTTGGCGTGAATACGGCAACCGCGTCGGTGGTTGGCGGCTCTTAGAGCTCTACAATGAATATCAACTGCCGATGAGCGTTCTGCTGAACTCCGGCTGTTACGAGCATTGCCCCGAGTTAATCCAGGCCTATGCCGCGCGAGGAGACGAAATCGTCGCGCATGGGCACACAAATTCGGAACACCCCAACCATCTTTCGCCTGCTGAAGAGCGCGAAATGATCAAACAAGTCACCGAAATCATCAAAAAGCATAGCGGAGTTCAACCTCAGGGTTGGATGAGTCCCGGTGCCCATCCAAGCGCAGTAACAGAAGAACTGTTGGTTGAATTCGGTTACAAATACACGCTGGACTGGCCGATTGACGATCAGCCGACTTGGATGACGACAAAGAATGGTCCACTGCTAAGCGTTCCATACCCACATGAAGTTAACGATGTGCCGATGGTAGTACTCCATGACGGAACAGCGACGGCATTTGCGGACATGTGCATAGACAATGTTGCTGAGATGCTCGAACAATCCAAAAGTCAATCACTGGCGTGCGGTATCACCATACATTCTTTCATTGTGGGACAGCCCTTTCGCATCCGCCAGTTCCGTCGTGTACTTGATTTTCTCAACCAACATTCTGATGACATTTGGTTTGCAACAGCCGGCGAAATCGCAAATCACTATGCTGGGTTGTTCCCTGCAAACGACAAGTGACTGAAACACTTGGCAGACGGAGGTTCATACAATGCAGAGCGATATCCTCAAAGAGGCGCGCGCGCATCTGGACCATAACCTTGATCAATTTGGGATCACGCTCAGCCATGCAGATAAAGAAGCAGCGGCCTCGTCCGTGGTGGCTCAATTTCAGAAGCTGAACCCGGATGCAAAATCCGCCACAGAAACTGAAAAGACCCAAAATGCTGGCTTTGCCAAAGAGGCCGTTCAGGATCTGCTTCTCAATGTGGCTGTAACGCCCGAAATCACGTTCGAGCAAGCGCAAAAGGAGACCGGGTGCTTTCGCTCGGTCTTCGATCCGCCAAAATCGCCGAATATGATGCATGTTGCGGTCAAGGACATTTTTAGATTTGGAGGTCACCACCCAACCGCCGGTTTGGCAAACCCGCCAGAAGATCTGGACTTGCCAGAATCGCCTCTGATTTCAAGGCTGCGTACCGCAGGTGCGCATATTGCAGCTACAACCAAACTGTCAGCTTGGTGCTACCTCCCAATTGAGCTGAATGAGCAAGTTCCGCCACCACGCAACCCCCTAGGCGACGGCCTCCTTGTTGGAGGTTCCTCCAGTGGTTCTGCAGTCGCAGTTGCATCCGGAGCGGTCCAAATTGGAATTGGCAGCGACACTGGCGGATCGATCCGAATTCCAGCCGCATTGTGTGGTGTATATGGCTTCAAACCAAGTCGCGGTGCTATTCCAGTACAGGGCTCGGTGCCACTAGGAGAAACCCAAGACACCATTGGACTAATTGCGAAATCCCCAGTGAGCATCCAGTCAACCTTCGAGGTACTTGCAACGCAACCCGAAAAGACCGCTATACTTCGAGAAAAATCAATTGCTGGGATACCAAACGAGCTTTTTACGCAAGCCAGTCCGAATACGAAAATGGGGCTTAACGGTATAACAGTAGCCTTGCGTCAACTTGGACTAGAATGCGGTGAAGTCGCCGAACTGGACCTGGAACGAATGAACGCGACCGCAGGGCTCATAACTGGGTACGAGGCGGGAATCTTTCATGCACCGCGCATAGCCAAGTACCCAGAACAATACCCCACCTCCGTGCTAAAACGCCTCATGGTTGGCTTAGCTGTGCCAAACACAACGTATGAAATCGCGCAAGCCAACAGGGCAACTTGTGTTGAACACGTCGACCGCAGCATCTTTGCTTATTGCGACTGGATACTTGCGCCAGTGATCAACCGCGACGGCCTTACAGTCTCTGAATGGGGCGCCGACGGTGATCTGCAGGCCATCGGGAAACTGTCGCTTGAGCTTTTGTCACTGAACCGATGGGTCAACTTACTTGGTCTACCGTCCATCAGCATCCCGGTTTCTGGAGATGACTTAGTTCCCGCTGCTGTTCAAGTTGTTGGGAAATTCGGTTCTGACTACGAGTTGCTCAAGCTCGCATGCGAACTTGATGCGGTACTTCGTGACAGCTTTAGCTAAGACTTTTCTTAGTGAATATGCCGTCGTGGCATCATTAAGCCTCAACCGAATGTTAATTAGACCCTGCCCAACTAATGTATTTGGCGAACGCTGATCCGACACTGTTTGAGTCTAAGGGCATGGTCTAACGGTCAAAGACGATACACCTCCAGAACCGTGTAATAGTCTGAATGTAAATAGATGTTTTCTCTTCTCTAATTTAAAAAAAGGCCGACGCGTTTCGGCGCCGGCCAGGTACTGGGGGAGTGTTATTTAGGGGTCTATTTATCCTTGAACAAGACCAGCTTGTCGTACTCTGCGCTGCTTACCAGCGCTTCGATAATTACTGGGCCTTCCATCTTGAATCCCTCTTCCAGCTGCACTTGCAGTTCGGCTGGATCTTTTGCTTGCATCACAGGTACACCGAAGAGGTTGTCGCCACCGATGTTTCCTTCACGACCGCGAACCGGCGTACCGAAAATCGGGTTGCCCTTGCGTTGCTGTTTGATACGGATGAGGGCAAGATCGTTGTCGGTCAAAATCACGATGACAATATTAAGGTTTTCCCGAACAGCTGTTGAAAGCTCTCCTGCGGTCATCAGAAACCCACCGTCACCCAGTACCGCGCAAACCGGAGTTTCGGGACGGCAGAGTTTAGCTGCAATCGCTGCCGGCAGCCCAAACCCCATAGCTGACCATCCATTTGTCATTAACTGGGTCATAGGCGCGCGGGTTTCCCATTTTTGGCCAATCAAATGGGTATGCGCCCCCACATCGCACGCCATAATGCCGTCATCTGGTAAAACTTCACGCAGGGTATCCAACACAGCGCATGGACCAAACTCTTCGTTTCCGGGGCGCATCTGAGCAAAAATTGCATCCATGCGACTACGAACGTCGTCCATGTCCCAATCGTTATCTGTATTTTCAACTTTCGCCAAAGCGCGGAAATTGGACGCTATATCACCACCCACATGAAGGGTGTCCGTGTAAATCGACTTATCAATGTCCAGAGGCGCATCATCAATGTTGATCAGCGTCATCGGATGAAGCCAATTTTCGTAGTTGAACTCGACAGGATCGTAGCCAATGGCAATCATCAAGTCTGCTTGAGCATGGATTTCGCCGACTTTGTCACTCAAGGCGTGGAACACCACGCCGGCATAGGACCGATGAGATTCAGGAATCATTCCCTTGGCCATTGGCGTTAAAACGACAGGGATGTTGTGTCTTTCTGCAAAGTTCAGGATATCTTCTTGAAGGCCCGCGCGAACCGCGCCCAAGCCGAGAACCATTGCAGGTTTACGCGCTTTAGAAAAGGCCGACTTTGCTGCATTGATCACCTCGCTCGAAGCCTTCATGGGCACTAAAGCGGGCTTGGAAGTGGCTTCAGTCAGCGTGGCGGGTTGAGCGGTTAGATCAACCGGCATGCCAATATGAACCGCACCCGGGCGACCAGTAGTTGCGACTTCAAAGGCTTTGTCCAACGTTTCAGTTACATTGTCGGTGGTTAAACGAGTCGTCATTTTGGTAATCGGTTCCATCAACGCCTGATGGTCGATGTTCATCTGCACCACGCGATCACGGTTGGCCGCAGACATTTCGTCTGTGAGTGCAATAAGCGGTGAGCGATCCAATTGGGCGGAACCAACGCCGGTCGCGAGGTTCGTGGCGCCAGGGCCGAATGTAGCAAAACAGACACCAGGAACACCCGTTAGGCGCCCTGCAACATCAGCCATGAAACCCGCACCGCCTTCATGGGCCGTCAATACGAAATCAATCCCGTCGGTATTGCGGATCGCCTCCATGAAATCCACCCAGCCACCGCTTGGAACGCCGAAGACATGCTTAACCCCACGATCACGCAGACCTTCAATTACAGTTTGAGCCACTTTCTTTGTCATTGGTTTTATTCCCGAGCTAGAAGTTTCAGGCTTGAATGCAGACATACTGCGGTTCAGTGAATTCAAGGATTCCCAGACGTGAGCCTTCTCGGCCATTGCCGGACTGTTTGACACCACCGAAAGGAATGGGTGCGCCGGTCAGCTTTGCAGTGTTCACAGCCACCATTCCGTACTCTAGCTTGGACGGTAGTGTTTGAACCCGCGTTACATCGTTGGTGTAAGCATATGCGACCAAGCCATATTCAGTGTCATTGGCCGCCTTTACTACGGCTTCTTCATTGTCGAACGGCATTAAGGCCGCGACGGGTCCGAACGTTTCCTCATAGGTGATTTTCATGTCCGGAGTTACGTCTGCTAACACTGTCGGCTTGAAATAAAGACCGCCCTGTTCGGGCTGCTCACCTCCGCACATCAGTCGGGCACCTTTTTTGACGGCGTCCTCAACATGCTCCATTGATTTGCGCAGTGTTGGATTGGACGCTAGCGGACCAATATCTACTGCCGTATCAAACCCGTCACCCACTACCAACTTATTGGCTTCTTCGGTGAAGCGGGTGACGAATTGATCATAGAGGCTGCGAGCCACAAAAATTCGATTGGCAGCCAGACAGTCTTGGCCACCTGTTTGATATTTGGCAGAAATCGCCCCCTGAACGGCGGCCTCAAGATCAGCGTCGCTAAATACGATAAACGGAGCGTGTCCACCCAGTTCCAGCGATACACGTTTCACCGTCGCTGAACATTGCTCCATGATATTGCGACCAACTTCGGTTGACCCTGTATAGGACACGGCCCGCACTTCGGTATGGGCACACAACTCTGACACAAGTTCCCTCGCGTGGCCTGTCACAACCCGGAATACACCTTCGGGAACACCTGCTTCGCGAGCCAGCATTTCCAGCGCCATTGCGGAAAATGGGGTAACTTTGGATGGTATCGAAACAACGGTGCACCCAGCGGCCATGGCTGCAGCTGCCTTACGGGTGAGCATCGCAGATGGAAAATTCCAAGGCGTAATGGCTCCAACCACTCCAACAGGTTGGTGAGTTACTTTCATTGACTTACCTGGCAGGTGGCTAGGAATCGTGTCCGCGTAAAGCCGGTTTCCCTCTTCAGCGAACCATTCAATAAAACTAGCCGCGTAGGCAATTTCGCCTTGTGCATCAGCTACTGGCTTTCCTTGCTCCAATGTCATCATCGCAGCGAGTGAATTCGAGTTTTTTTGAATGAGGCGATGCCAGCGCATCATAATTGCGCCACGCTCTCTGGGCAGAAGTTCCGACCAAGCGCCAAGCGCTTCGCTTGCCTTACTGACGGCCTCTGCAACGCCGACAGCACCCTCGTTAGCTACAGCTCCTATCACTTCGCCAGTGCTCGGATTTTGAACATCAATCGTAGCTTTAGATTCAGAACTGCGTCGAAAGCTACTTACGACTTTTTCAAGCATAACTGTTGCAGCTGCTTTGGCGCTGTCATCAAGTAGAAGGTCAATTTGAGATCTTTGGTTCATAATTCCATCCGGTGCCGTCGAGTTAACGCCTGCGGTAAATCTGGCGCAGGCGGCAACCTCGGACAAACGACAATTGGATGCGCAGTCAGGAACAAAATATTATGCGTATTTTAGTTTTTTCGTTTATTTTTTAACTTACAAACAATTTTTTCTCTCACCGCTGGAGGCCACTGACACAGGCCAAAACAGCTGTCAGCCTTTTGTAGAAACGGCTTAAAGCAAGCTTAATCGCTATGTACCATCCGAGTATTTCGAGCTCGACGCCGCTCAGCGACGTGACGAAAAATCTGTATTGACCTCAAGTTAGGTTGAGCACTTAAGAAGAAAATAAGTTTCGAATCGCTACAAATTGGGTGAGCTATGTCTTTTTCGGACGCTAAAGTAAATGTTGGCACTGACGAGGTGTCTTGGCGTGAACTCATTGGAGGACCGTACTCTGCAATTTCACTGGTTCTAGCTGGTGGAATAGCGTTGCATGCAGTAAATCTTACGATCACCGCGACTATGCTACCTTCAATCGTTACTGATATTGGAGGCCAACATCTCTATTCTTGGACGTCGTCGCTTGCCACTGTCGCTGCTATTATCAGCGCCGCAATTACCGGTAAGTTTATGCGTTGGGTTGGCATTAAACGGAGCTTCGCAGTCGCAGGGCTCCTCTTTTCTATCGGGTGTTTGTTAGCTGCCACAGCGCCAAATATGTTTAACCTGCTGGCCGGACGAATTGTCCAAGGGGCTGGTGGTGGCATCCTATTCACCCTTTGCTACTCGATGATTGTTCTTCTTTATCCCGAGCGGCTTTGGCCACTAGCCCTAGCCCTGTTGTCTGGCACCTGGGGTGTTACGATGTTGTTTGGTCCAGCAATTGGAGGGATGTTCGCGCAGTTTGACGCCTGGCGCCTCGGCTTTGGAGCCATGCTTCCTGCAACGGCTGTTTTTGTCATTCTTGTCAACGTGGTGTTACCCAACAAAGAACCGACTGGCACGTCCGGTACAAAGATCGCATTCATTCAGTTGGCACTGCTTGCCGCATCGGTTTTAGCAGTTTCAATTGGAGGAGCGAGCCACAATCCCATTACGTCGGGTGTGTCGCTACTTGGTGCCGGAATGCTGATCACCGTTCTGGTCACGCGTGAAAGAGCCAAAGAGCCAAAGCTCTTTCCCACTGGGGCAATGAATTTTGACAATCCACTGTTTTGGGCAATTGCCGCCATGGCACTGTTAATTGTCTGCATCAATGCCGAGTTCTTTCTACCCTATTTTCTCCAAAAAGTGCACGGCTTTCAGCCCATATCCGCGGGTTACCTTGCTGCATTGGTATCTATTGGTTGGGCCGCGTCTGAAGTGATCTCGGCAAAAACTCGGAAGCAATTGGTGCCGACAATCTTGCTTCTTGGGCCTTGCCTAATCTGCGCTTCTTCTTTGACCTTGGCGCCGCTAATTCCACTTTCTCATGCCAATACGATGTTTGTCGTTGTCTTGGCGGTCGTATTGATTTCATTGGGGGCCGGAATAGGAGTGGGCTGGCCTCACCTCAATACCATGGCCTTTCAATTCACTTCAGAAAAAGAAAGGGATCAGGCAGCGTCAGCGATGTCTACTGTACAAATGTTTGCCGTGGCAATCGGGGCTGCATTTTCTGGGTTCATCGGAAACCTGACTGGCTTTCAAGAGTATTCGAACATCTCTCGATTGCAAAATTCTGCTTTTTGGATGTTTTTGTTCTTTGCCGCAATTGCCCTGCTGGCCTTGCTGGCGGTGCGGGCACTACTCAAAAGAACTTTGGATTCAAAAATGGAACCCTAAATTCAAATCTGAACGGATTGCCTCGCACTCAAAAGCTGCCAAAATAAAAACTGTGCCGACCTTAGGCAAAGCTAAGACTATATCCAAGCATCCGACAGGACGGACAACCCGCCTACCAAACTGAACCTGCTTCAAAACCTCGAATCCCGTTGTTCGAAACACAAACCCCGACGCCCATACAGAACTTACGACGGCGCCGTTTACAACTCTTGCCACGCAAGTCGAAGTTTTGTTGCCATAGGACCCTTGGTTTTCCGCCAGACTCACTCTATTTAGTTTCGTATCGAAACGAATAAGGTGAGTGAAGGACATGCGCTTTCTCGAACTGCCGATAAAAGCTCTTCGAGAGTTCCTGGCAATGGCACGAGCGGGTTCGGATATTCGTGACTACTTGAGATCAAATGCGCTGAAACCGCTTCCTTCAACAGATTTCAGTCAGGTTCTTAGGACGGTTTATGCCCGTCATGGCTTGGCGGAGGTATTTGAGGACGAAGACCAGGCAGGTTCCGCGAACTCCTACCAATTTGCAGAGCAGATCCGCGACTGCCTCGAAATTGCTGAGACAGAATTGAAGCTCGCTCGAGCTTCCGCTGAGGAAGAGCTAAAGAGTCTACAGGCTCAACAAATCACTTCACTGTCGAAGCGTTCAGGTCTTCTTGCAGTTCTAGACAGTGTCAATAAGTCTCTAGCTAATTTGGAAGATCTGAAGCATAGAAAATGTGGCTAGAATTCAGAACTTATCTCAGATCTGATGTGTGTTCTGCGCATATTGCTTGCGAGTCTCCGATAGTTAGCGGTTCTGAAAGCAACCGACAAAAACTTGGAGATCCTTGCTCGTGACGTTGCTGAAAGAACTTGCAGGTTTGGCAAACTCCAAAAGGCTTCCAGTCTTGCTGCTGAACGATTTCACTCAGCAGTTTAAGAATTGTATCCGAAGTTTGTTGTTCGACTTCAACCGGAAGCTTTTCGACAGCCTTCTGCAGTAAGATGAATGGATCCTCCTTAAGCTGTTCGAAACCAGCGGCCGTTAGGGACAATCGCAGTCCGCGCCGATCCTTTTCATCAATGTTTCTTTCAATCAAACCTTTAGACTCAAGGGACTTTAGAGTTTGAGATACAGTCCCTTTTGTGGTTCCGAGATAACTGGTCAAAGCAGAATGGCTTCTTGAAAACCGGTTCGCCTTTTCCAAGTACCGCAACACCTCCCATTGAACCGGTTTTAGCCCTTGTGAAAACCCGTCGTTCTGTAAAACGCGCCCCATACGTTCGAGCAGGATGTGAAGTCGTGTATCGGTGTTCATACCGGCAATGTATCGAGTCAAAAGCTATTTGTTCAATACCATAAATGGCCATTTTCGTTAGGCATTCCGGTCACGAGAGCTATGTGCGCCTATCGGGTAAGATTGATGCTCCTCAGCCAACCAAGGGTAGGTTCATAACTCTGAATTTTGGATCATACTCGCCTCCAGGGAAGACAATAGGCTGGCCATGCCTGGAGCCAATTTAATCGTATCGGCCAGAGTATACTTGTCGAGTTCGTCAAAGAAGGCGTTCTGCGCTGCCTCCAAGGCTGTCGCCAGGCCACAGGCAGGTGACAGACGGCATGTTCCGCCTTCTGGTCCAAAACACTCAACTAGCGGCCTGTCAGCTTCCAGTTTTCGAAGAATTTCTCCCAGAACAATTTCAGTCGGGTCTTTTGCAAGACGGAGCCCACCTCCCCTACCGCGAAGTGAATCTGCATAGCCCTCCTGTGCTAACCAGACCGTCACCTTTGTGAAGTGATTGTACTTTGCCTGATGAAGTTCAGCGATTTGACGTGTGGTCAACAACTTATCCGGTGAGGCGGCTAAATGAACGAGGATTCGAAGAGCATAGTCCGAGAATTTTGATAGGAGCATGTGTGCCATTGTGCCACCCCATAATACGCATCTCAAGTGCGATTTTAAATTGACATTTACAATGCTAATTATCTATCAAGTATCGACTCGCAACAAATGAGACAGTTATGCAATCGACAGTTTTTATGGTGACGTTGGCGCTGATGGCGTTTCTCGCGGCCGCCTGCCTGCGCACAATATGGGCCACCGAAAACGCTGGCAGCCAGCGTGTTGTCAATAATACGCGCTCGGCACTTCTTTGGTTTTTAGTAACACTCGGAATAGTCGTGTCCATTGCCTCTCTGCGCGACTGGCCCAATCGAAGCGCAAGCAGCGATGCGCTGATTGTGAACATCTCCAGCGGCCAATGGTGGTGGGACACTGACACAACAGAAATCCCACTGGGCCAGGAGGTGGAATTTCGAGTGACTTCCGAAGATGTGAACCACGGCTTAGGGATCTATGACCCAAGCTCACGTTTGGTTGTGCAGGTGCAAGCCATGCCAACTTACACAAACAAGGTCGTCCATACTTTTGAAGAAACTGGCACCTACTCCATTCTTTGCATGGAGTTCTGCGGCGTTGCCCATCACGCCATGACCTATGAATTTGAAGTTGTGGAAAAAGCCCAATGACCTCGATAACTGACCATCACACGCCTCAGACAACTCTTGCGAACACCCAGTTCGTCAAGCTCACAATGCTCGTAAGTGGCATCGTTTTTCTCCTTATGATGATCTTCGGTCTCGCAATGAGAATGGCTCAAGGCGGTACAATTGAACTCGATCCAGCAATTTTCTACCTGCTGCTGACTGCACATGGGGCTGGCATGGTAGGAACCGCAGCACTCTCTGGTGCCGCAATAATGTGGTTCCTTTGCGCTCGCTATGTAGACCTTAGACCAGCGATTTACGTAACCTTCCTAGGGCTTTTTCTTTTGGGTGTAGCCCTAATCCTGGGTTCTATTTTTGTCGGAGGATACGGAGGAGCATGGACGTTTCTCTTTCCACTGCCGGCACTGTCTGGTGGAGCTTGGGAAGCAGGTGCAGCTGTGACATTTTGCTTTGGTTATCTAGCCATCGGTGTCGGATTCCTGCTGTACTACTTTGAAGTTGGCTTGAAAATATCGCGAAAGTACCGCGGCCTGTTTGGAGGACTTGGCTGGCGCTATTTGTTTACTGGAGACGCGGACAATGTTCCCCCGCCAACAATAGTCGCGGCGTCTTCTGTACTGGTATTTAATACAATCGGCATCGTATTCGGTGCTGCTGTCTTGGCCGCAAGCATCGTGAACTTGATCTTCCCCGAGTTCGAAGTTGATCCATTGCTTGCAAAGAACGCAATTTACTTCTTCGGACATGTGTTCATCAATGCCACCATCTACATGGCTGTTACCGCTGTTTACGAAATAATCCCGAGCTACACTGGCAGGCCGTGGAAATCCACACGTCTGTTGGTTGCCGGCTGGGCCGCGGTGGTTGTTTTTGTCCAGGCTGTCTACTTCCACCACCTACTTCAAGACGTAAACATGCCTGCCTGGACGATGGCAGTCGGGCAGATTGTGTCCTATGCCTCTGGAGTTCCGCTCATTGGGATCACCGTGTTTTCCTTATGCGCGTATATCAGAGGATCAGGAATAAAGTGGGACCTTCCAGCTAGCCTATTGGCTCTTGGCGTCATTGGTTGGGGACTGGGCTCAATTCCTGCGGTTATCGACGGCATGGTTGCTGTGAACAAAGTAATGCACAATACGCAGTGGGTCCCCGGTCATTTCCACATTTACCTTTTGCTAGGCGAAGTCGCCATGGCATTCGGTTTCTCCGTTTGGCTCGTGCGTAACGGCCTGAATGTTGGGATGAGCACGCTCGATAAGCTTGTCTTCCGCTCATATGTTTTCGGCGCCATCGGTTTCTGCCTGATCTTCCTGTGGTCTGGAGCTAGCTCAATTCCAAGGCGGTGGGCTGAACACTACGAAGAATGGCAACTCCAAAGTCAACTCGCGAGCCTCTTTGCGATTATCGTCGTATTGGCAACGGCAGGACTCGTGGCTCGTTTTGCAATCGAAATGTTGAGGAAAGCGCGATGAATACCGAGGTCGCGCTTGCCATCGGCACACTAGCGCTAGGTTGTCTTGCCGTCAGCGAAGCGACCGACGGGTTTCGTGCAATCACTGCTGAAGGCGCGCGTCGGATAACAATTGCTGAAAATCCCAAGCCCGTTCCCAACGTCGCACTTGAGACAATGGATGGCAGTTGGAAGCAACTGCCATCAGATAGTCCTGCCTTGGTGGAGTTCATCTACACGACATGCCCCACAGTCTGCCAAGCTTCGGGCGGTGACTTTGCTGAACTCAGAGACCACCTTGCATCGACGGGTTTATCTGTTCCGATGTACTCAATTAGCTTCGATCCGGAAGTTGACGATGTGGACGCCATGCAAGGATATGCGGAGCTGCATACTGCGACCGGTTCGCCTTGGACGGTAGCACGACCCAACCAAGCGGATTTGGAAAAACTGCTCGAAGTTTTCCAAGTCACAGTGATCCCCGATGAATGGGGAGGTTATCAGCACAACATCGCTGTTCTCTTGATCAATCGTACAGGGAAATTTGCTGGGGCGTTTGACACGCGTTCCTTTGATGAAATCCAGGATGCGATCCGAGCAGAGCTGTAATGACGCGTCTGTTGGCATCGACCACGTGCTTCACACTGGCAATCGTCGTACAAGCTTGGGTGGCGAGTGATCCGGTTGTGCATGTTCTTGTGCAGTTTCCATTGTTGGCGGCTGCCGGGTATCTGCTTTCAAACTCACAAAAATCTTCAGGCCACGCGAGAGCGCCTATGCTGCTTGTCGCGCTCTTTGCCGGGGCAATTTGGATGCTCCCGCGGTCTCTAGATGCTGCGCTTTCGTCCGACACCTGGCATTTGGCGAAATTCGTTTCGCTGCCTTTGTTGGTGGGTCTACCACTCGGTGTGTCATGGCCCGGTTTGGGTCCTGTATTACGAGGAATACTGAAGGCGCAGTCCGTTTCCATGCTGCTTTTTCTGGGATTTCTCTACACGCACGCGCCAATCAGAATATGCAACTCTTACTTGTTAGGTGATCAATACCGGCTAGGCATCGGCTTCGTTATTGTTGCCGCAGCATTGGTCGTATTTTGGATCACTCCCGCGTTCGTCGGACAAACCACAGCTTCTATTAGGGAACCGCGCAATGGACTACCGCGCCACTGTAACTAAATTCGCTGAAACCGCCGCGCAGAAGCGAGCGTATCTGTCAAAGAATCCTATTGGGTTTTTGGTTCTCGCAATGATGGCAGGAGCTTACGTCGGCTTGGGTATTTTGCTGATTTTTTCAGTTGGGCAAGGGGTCGACATAAGCCTGCGTCCAATTGTTATGGGGGCTAGCTTTGGCTTAGCGTTAACGCTTGTGATTTTTGCCGGATCCGAACTGTTCACTGGCCACACCATGTACATGACGCATGGCCTGCTAACGCGTCGAACAACCTTGAACGATTTGACGATCTGTTGGGTCTACAGTTGGATCGGAAATTTGGCTGGCGCCGTACTGCTGGGGTTTATTTTTGTCCAAAGTGGTGGTGGCTTGGTGTTGGCCGGTCAGCAAGACAACTTGATAATGGAAGTCGCCGCCAAGAAAATAAGCGGCTCTCCGCATGAGCTTTTTCTGAAGGGTGTCCTTTGCAATTGGTTGGTTTGCCTAGCAATATGGGCAAGCTCGAATTCTCAAAACGACATGGCGAAGTTAGCCATAATTTGGTTCTGCCTTTATGCTTTCATTGCGGCAGGGTTTGAGCACTCGGTCGCTAACATGACCGTGTTTTCCGTCGCTCTATTCGCCGAATACTCAGAAAGTCTGAACTTGGCAGGCGCATTGCGAAACTTGTTTTTTGTCACCGTAGGAAATGCCGTTGCCGGTGCGGTGATAATGGGTCTTGGGTACTGGGTTGCGGCCGGAACACCGACGCGAGATCTGATGCCCGACAAATGAATATTGAACGGCTTGATTTGAACGGGACACTAGAACTTTGTTGAGTAACGCTCGATTGGAGTCTGTTGAATGCAGGCTCCAATTTGGGTTCAAGAGTTCACGCTGCCCCGGCTTTGCGCACTCGATCTTGTGCTCTAGCAACGTTTTTGAGAACGTAGTCGAGAGCTGCTCATCTTCTCATTATTGCGAGATCGATAAGCGCAACAGTTTGAAGAACCCCTACTGGCCTACCTCTAGAGTACCGACTGACAACGGTTGGCCTTCGTAGGCATTAATGGCCAACCGGACATGCCAAAATTTCATTCCGACATAGCTCAACAGTAGCACGGCAATAATGAGCACAATCATATGTTTGCACTGTCTCTCACGGTTACTTGTCACGGTCGACCATCCCCGCCCAAACAACGTATATGGTGAGTTGCCGGATCTCAGCGGGTGTCAAACGACCCGACCAGTGAGGCATGACTCCAGCGCGCCCGTACCATAACGTTTCCTTCAGATCCTGACGATCAGATCCGTAAATCCACGCCTCATCAACAAGGCTAGGTGCACCGTTTTCCAAACCTCCAACACCTCCCTCAGAATGACAGGACGCACAGCTGTCTGAGAAGATCACTTCTCCTCGGCCTGCCATTTCCTTATCATGGCCTTGGGAGGAGATTTTCAGAATGAACTCGATTACGTCATCGAGTTCTGCTTTCGTCAGAAGCTCATCGCGCCCAAATGCGGGCATTTCCGCATAGCGTGAATCATCATGTTGTGAATTGATGCCAAACTGAATTGTGTATTCGATTTCCTCAGGCGAGCCGGACCAAAGCCAATGATCGTCCGCCAAGTTTGGGAACTTCCTTTGTCCCATCAGGTCTTTGCCGTGACAAGCTGCGCAGTTGTCATCAAAAAGTACAGAAATTGACTTCTCGAAACGATCCCTAAGCGTCTCGTCTTGAGCCAGAGCGGCGACATCACGCGCAACAAACGGCTCGAAGTTCACTGCCTGCTGGGCGCTCGCCAAGCGCACTTCCTGTTTTACGGCAACTCGAGACGAATATCCCAGTAGACCTCGAGAATAGCCCTCAATTAATGGCCAAGCAGGGTAGAGAACCCACATCAGTACACAAACCAAGATCGACACCCAAAGCCAAATCCGAAAAGCTCTGGGCACGGGGTTTTTTAGCTCACGTATTCCATTCCACTCATGACCCGTAGTGTTCTCTTGGAGAGGGTCGTCTTGTTCATGTGTCACCGTTGTATTTCCTCTTCAGTAAGAGGGCTTAACGACGCTTTGTCGTAGATGGACTTTCTTCCTGGCCAATAAGTCCAAATCGCAGCCACTAGAAATACGACAAGAAGGTAAATCGCACCCCATGTCTTGGAAAACACCAGGACAGCATCGTGTGTCATCGCGCTATTTCCTCGATGTTTAGTTGATCCAGCTCTGCCAAAGTTCCAAGCACTTGCAGATACGCTACGAGCGCATCCATTTCACTTAGCCGACGGGGATTTCCATCAAAGTAACGTGCCTGAACCTTTTCGCCGTATCGTTCGAAAAGCTCATCAACGTATTCGCCATCGAGGCTTGCCTGAGACAGGGCATCGCGTTCTGCGTATTTGATTTGCTCAGCCGAATACGGCACCCCAGCGTAGGAGAGGGCTTTCATCGAAGCTGGTAGTGAGCCGGTGTCCAATCGGCGCTCAGCAAGAAAAGCGTACCCAGGCATTACTGACCCGGGCACAACTTCCCGAGGCGCGATGAGATGGGCAACATGCCAATCATCGGAGTACTTCGTCCCGACCCTTGCGAGATCTGGGCCGGTTCGCTTTGAGCCCCATTGATGTGGGTGGTCATACATCGATTCAGCTGCCAGACTGAAATGCCCGTACCGATCCACGTCCGACCTTAGAGTACGGATCATCTGACTGTGGCATGCGTAACAACCTTCTCGTACGTAGATATCCCTGCCGGCGAGTTCCAATGGAGTGTATGGTCGCATCCCCTCGACTTCTTCCACGGTGTTTTCAATTGTGAATAACGGAGCGATTTCAAATATCCCGCCAAGTGATGCGACAAAGAGAATTGCCATCGCGAACACGATCCCGTTTCTCTCAAGTTTTTGGTGTTGCGTATTCATCGATCTAGCCTGTTGCTCTCGGGACAGGGTGAGCGTCCACCGAGATTGCCTTGGCGCTCTTCCCTTTGACCGTCATGTAGATGTTGAAAGCCCCGATTAGCGCTCCAAGCAGATAGAGGAACCCACCAATGGCCCGCGCTGTGTAGTAAGGCCTCATCGCGTCTACTGTATCCATGAAAGAGTAAGTAAAGGCCCCGTTTGGCTCATATGTTTGCCACATCAGAGACTGGGTGATCCCGCTGTTCCACATGGCGCCGACGTAGATGAGGGTGCCAGTTAGCGCGAGCCAGAAGTGCCAGCTTTCAAGCTTAAGAGAGTAGGTTCCCTGACGCCTCCATATCCACGGCACCATTTTGTACATCGCGCCGAAAGTAATGAACGCGACCCAACCCAATGCACCGGCATGAACATGACCGACCGTCCAATCCGTGTAGTGACTGAGCGTGTTGACTGGCCGGATTGCCAGGAACGATCCTTCAAATGTTGCGAGCCCATAAAAGAGGATGGCAACCAACATGAACCGAACTGCGGGATCAGTTCTAACCTTGTCCCAAGCCCCATTCAGCGTCAGGACGCCATTGAAAACCGTTCCCCAGCTTGGCACCAGGAGGATAATTGACATGGTCATGCCGAGGTACTGCACCCAATCTGGAAGGGCGGTGTAATGCAAGTGATGTGACCCAGCCCAAAGGTACAGGAAGGTGATTCCCCAAAAGCCGAGAATGGACAGTCTGTAGCTGTAGATCGGCCGCTCCACTGCTTTGGGCAGGAAGTAGTACATCATTCCAAGGAACCCTGCTGTCAGCAGGAATCCCACTGCGTTGTGGCCGTACCACCATTGCGTCATAGCGTCTTGGACACCGGAAAACAGGGAGTAGCTTTTGGGGTATGTCAGAGATGTTGGCACAGCCAAATTGTTTACAGTGTGGAGCATTGCAATCACCACAATGAATGCCAGATAGTACCAATTTGCGACATAGATGTGTGGCTCAGATCGGCGCGCCAGGGTCTTCATGTAGAGCCAGAAGTATATGACCCACGTGACCAGCAAAACGATATCCGCGTACCACTCTGGCTCAGCGTATTCTTTTGATTGTGTTATTCCCAACGGGTATCCCGTGACCGCAAGAATGACGAACACGTTGAAGCCGACCAAAACAATCCACGGCATAGTTTCACTCGCCAGGCGTGCTCTGGTTGTTCGTTGAACAACGTAGAAAGACGTTGCAATTAGTGCGTTTCCACCAAAACCAAAGACTACAGCCGTTGTGTGGATGGGACGGATTCTACCAAAATTACTCCAGGGAAGGTCGCCGTTCAGGCTCGGAATAGCAAGCTGCCACGCCAAAACGTCACCTATGGTGAAGCCAACTACGCCCCAAGCAAAACAAGCCAGAACACCCCATTTTATGACGTCGTCCTTGTATTCGAGCGGTATCTCAGGTTCGGGGTCTGTCATCCGGTTGATGAGATGAAAAGCTCCGATTGCAGCACAAATGGCAATCAGCCAACCATGAAGAACATATCCCGCATCTCGCCCAAAACCGAGGATACAGATGCCCAGCACCATCACAGCCAACAGAGCGATCAGGAGGGTCAAGTGCTCTATGATGGGTTTCATTAGGAAGCTCTCACTTTGAAGTTTGTTTTCACCCAAGGCACCAATCGCTTGCAGTTTTCGTCCGCAATGCGCGTTGGAATTTGCTTTGGGCGAGCGATGTTCTTCTTAAGCATTGGCAGGCATCTCGAATAAATCCTCATAGGCATGCCACGTGGCAAAGCCCAGGATTGGAAACAGGACGATCAACGCCAAAAAACCGGTCGCGACGCCTATTGCGAACAGGACGGTCAAACAAAACCCCCACGCCACCATCAAATTAAAGTTCCGAATAGTGGCGTTGAAGCTAAGGCCCATAGCCGAAAACCCATCGATCTCGCGATCAACGAGCATCGGCAGAGCAAACACAGATATCGCGTATCCGAATGAAGCAAACAGCCCGCCGACGAGAGACCCCAACACTACCAAGGTAATGCCTTCATTCGTTGAAAGCAGTGTTACGGTGGTCTGTAGAAAACCAGCGAAAGGGTGGAGACCAAAGAACACAGCAAAGAGAAGCGTGGCTGCACGTATCCAGGCAAGAACCAAAACCATCATGACCACGCCCACGAGAAAGACCTGCCCTGAGGTCGAAACGTCTTCAACAAGGCGTTCTTTTGACCTTCTGCTCAATCGGTACAGACCCACTGTGACGACCGGGCCAAGCAACATTGCGCCCGAAATTAACGGAAGGATCATCCAACCTAGCCCAAACCGAAGTAGAAATAGAATGATGACCCAGCCAACAACAACCAACCCGAACCCATAAGCTAAAGAGACCCAGAGGTGAGAGCGAAAGTCCGAACACGCCAAGCGCAACCAACGTGTGATAACAACGCCGGCAGCCTCATCAGAAACTCTAGCTCTTTGCCTCAAGTATTCGGTGTTCATCGCGCCCTCACCCATTTTAGGTTAACTTCGGTGGTTGATTGACACGGCTCCGAAACTGATCAATTCCGAAAGAAAGGCTTTGGCCTATGCGATCTGCTAGATCAGCGATTTCGGCGGCTGCACTGGGTGGAAGATTGGACATTGCCGTCTCCCTAAACAGAGCCAACCAAACAGGAAAATGATCTTTTTGGATTTTTGGGTTTGTACTGTGTTTGATCATTGGGTTTCCGGAGTAGCTCTTGTCGATACCGACAGCGTTTCTCCAAAATGCTGCGATTTTTGCCTCATGCACCCGCCACTCTGAAGCTTCAGTCCCGATTACAGATGTGAAAATTGGACCTAGAATCTCATGGCTCCGCACTTTCTCGTAAAAAGCTGCCACAAGTGTTTCAATTTGGTGTGCTGTCAGATTGGAGTGTTTCATGCTCTCGCCCCTTTCGCGGGCATTGAGCGAAATCCCACAAAAATCAGGAGACAGATCTTCAAGGTTTCCAACGCTATGAAAGTCAGATGGAGATTAGCGGACGTTGGTTCCTTTCCGGCAATGATCAAGTCACTGCGATCCTCAAGCAAAGGCTGCAACCAAAGTTGCTGTGCCAGAAAAATGACCGCGATCAAAACAAAGGAAATCGGAAGCACCCGCCTGGTGACCGCTAACAGAGCAGCTGACGCAGAAAGAAGAAGCCACTCTGCCACCGCAAGCCACGCAAACTGGGCACGACCTACTTTCAACAATTCCCCAAGCTCGAGCGATTGAACCTGAAATTTGGCCGGAGCTGCGATCATATCTCCGCCAATTGCCACACCCGCCCAAATCAATAGGCAAGTTGCGACAAGTGGCTCTACCTTCGACCAATTTCTTGCCCGGTAGGTGTCGGCATTTCGTCCTACGATTCTGTTCGCTTCAGTTCCAATCATTTTCTTCACCCAGCCTGACGAGCGTTTCTTTAATTAGCATATAAAATACTAATTATTTATTTGACAGTGCGACGATTGCGCCCACCCGCGTTCGACCAGTGTGCTAAGGGTGACGTCGCGGAAGATCGAACCTCTGGATCAGATATTCCTGTATCTCCGTAGCGCCCTCGATTTTTTTCGAATTTCCAATACCTTGATGGGACAAGCCGTGAGAAAATTCGTCATCCCCATCTAGTAAGATCAACTGAGGACAAGACTGACTCGCGTCGCCGACATACTGTGCCAGAGATCCACGGGGTTTTTGAAAGCCAACGTAATTCACATCGAGATTTTGACGAATGACTGGGAAAGCAGCCATCATTCCCTCAACCTCTATGCAATGGGGGCAAAAGAATTCTCCGTCGCCGGCAACAGAGTCGGTAAATCCTGTCCTTAAAAGATAGAGAGTAGCTCTAGTCATATTGATGATCGTCCATTTTTAGTTGTTGTGTCGTTTCCACGGCAGCCCCTGTCTTTGTCGCTGACAAAAAGGACATTTATGCTGCCAGATTTGATCGCACCTGCTGATTGAAGGTTGGTGCTATTCGCGATTTAGCCGCCGCTCCGTCCCGCTGGGTCTACCAAAACCACTTCTGCTATTTGGTTGGCAAAGAAGACGCCCGCATGTGAACTGCTTTGCACTCTCATTCCTTTCCGATTTTCAAGTCCTCATTGATTTCTAGGGTGTTCTCCAAATGACAGAACCTAGTGGCTTGTCGATGCAGACATGAGAGACATTGGCGACTTTAGGTGACTTCGAAGATACCACACGTCCTTCTCATGTTCGCTTAGTCGACGTGTTGCAAGATCAGCAGTCGCATCGTCGCAATATACCGAAGCCGCTCGCAATAGTTCCTGCGCTGTCACAGCAAGTGTTGCGTGGTCACCCGCAAGAACTTCAAGCATAACTGGCGCTGCTGGACCTGTTCTGTCCTCTTCTACCAGAGTCAACTGCGCACACTCTGAGTAACTCGTGGGAGTACGTGCGCCCAGTGCTCGGATGCGCTCAGCCAATTCATCCACTGCGCCTGTGAGCGCTGCATATTGTGCTTCAAAGAGACTGTGCAGATTGATGAAACTTGGGTCCGCCACGTTCCAGTGATAGTGCTGCGTCTTCAATGCGAGCGAATAGCTACTTGCTAGCAAGACGCTGAGCTTCTCAACTGTTCGTTCTCTCGCTTGCATGATGATCTCCTGGTCGTTCGGTTGCTTGGCGCAGAGAATTGATGACCGATTAATTTTCTTCCTCGACACCAATGTCCGTGAGTTTTCGCAGCACTATGCGTTCGCTAAGCCCTCGATGAGCACAGCGTTGTTCTCCTCCGTGGAATGGCGGAAACGTCTCAAAGGCGCGTAGTCTTCCGAGTGATACCAGGCTTTGGCTTCCTGGAAGGTATTGAACTCGATCAACACTGGATAGGTTGGCTGCCATTGTCCTTCCAAGACTATGACTTTGCCACCAACTATCCGGTACTTACCGCCATGTTGAGCGACAACCGGGGCAAGCTTTTCGACATACTTCACTAAGGTTTGAGGGTTATGGATTCCCACATTGTCAAAAAGAAAGAACGCGCTCATTGGCATTTCCTCTGTCAGTGATGTTGTCCGAGTTGTCGATCTCGCCAGTGGTCATTCGCTGCTGCTATTGTCTGAAAGTGAACCGCAACGACATGACTGCTGGCGATCAGATTACCCGCGTCTGTGGAGTACACCGGTCGAAGTTTTTGCAGTACCTCGACGTCTGACTGAGCTGCCTTGACGGCAAGGCGGGATAACTTGATTGCAAGCTCGAAACCATCATGCGGCGTCTCAGTTACGAGGCTTTCGGGGAAAACCGAGGGGGTCTCATTCATGGTATTTCTCCACTGACATTGTTCTTCTGCTTCGCAAGGTTTGAACGTGGCACAAGCAATACGCGGTCCTGCACTCCCGCTTTGCTCCGACCAATGGTTGTCGGGTTGCGCGTGTATGATCAAAGCAGCACCATCTGCGTCACGGAAATCGTCCGATTGGAGCTGTCCTGCGAAATAGTCGGCGTTCGCCGTCCCGTCTTTGTGGGCGTACAGGTTTGGCAGGTCGCCACGGGGGAGGTCTGTGGCATGCGAGTGACTTAATGAGTCATCGTCATGAGCAACGTGGCCACCTGCCAACTCAAAGGTGTCGTGATCTGTGCAATCGCCAACAGCATGTATGTGAACAGCGTGAAACCCAACCGGCAAAGTTGTCGCGCGAACTTGCAGAAGCATGCCCTTGGGACCGGCTTTTGCCCTCACTTCACCAATCACTACACCGTTTGAGTTGATCAACTCACCCTTGAAATGGTCAGTGAACGGCTTGGCTCGGCCTTGAGAACTCTTGGTGCTCATTTCACCTGAAAAAGCCGAGCTGCCAAACGCGATTGAACTTAGCAACAAAAGGTTTGCCAACGATTGATTGACACCCATCATTTCTCGGCCCTTACACGCCCTGGAAGCGACAAGTCACCGGATGCGACGTCATGAACACCAGTCACGCAAAGTAGTGGTACTTCCTCACTTTCGTTGACCTGTAGTTCAGCTGTTACGGCATCGAACGAGATACTACTGGTGTCACCAACTGGAACCGTCACGATAGCCATTTTGCCGTCAAGAATTGGACTCATACCAGGGCTGTCGAGAGCAATCGGGAATAATGGGGCGGTTGCAGGGAGCAGGTCAACGCCGGGAGAGACATCGCGCACCTTCAGTCCTGCACCGCACCCTTCCTCCTCTACAAGGACGACCCAATGTGAGTGCCAGTCGGCACCATCGTTGTTTGGATCTCCATCGGCGTTTTCGTCAAAGAGAGGCGTGTCGTCGAAATCGGGGTGGGCTGTGATGGCAAGCGCTAGTATCCCAGACTGAGGGTCAAATCCAACAACGGCGGGGTCGAGACTAGTGGGCCACACATAGGCCTCTACTTTGGAGCCGGCCACCTGACCGACGGCTGAAGGTTTTTTACTTCCCGCGACACCAGCCACCTCCATAATGAAGGTCGTGAGCCGCCCGTCTGTCGTTGCCGCGCCCATGGTAATGTCAAAAGCAGGGGTTTTACTTGGATCGACCGAGCTTACGATTTCATGACCAAAAACCGGACTAGCGGTGAGCAAGAGTAGCGAAAAGATGGTTGGACGCCTCATGGTGTACTCCTCAGTGAAATTGACAGTTCTGGGCACAACTGAAACCAGAGTATTGATCCGCTTGGATGCGTCATCACTCATTTGGTGTATTTTTTGTTTCGCTTCTCCGGCCGGCATTTTGGAACCAAGTGGCCGCCCTGTCTCGAGCACAACTCTCGACCTAAAATTGCGCAGAATCTGGCTTTAGTGTAATATTCTTGCAGCGACACAACGCCGATCTGAAGGGGGGTAATCTCACGGTGAACCGCGGGTCGCAGATCAGATTGGTAGGGCTGGCTTACGAGGCGGGAGTTGATCCTTCGAAGTGGCCAGCTTTCCTTGACGAGCTTGTACGTTCAACCAATGCTCGCTCAACCGCACTCGCATATCAGCCAGACCGGAACGATCCGTTAAGCTATATGGAAATCCACGGCATCGAACCTCACTGGTTAGAGCAGCATGTGACACATTTCTCAAACGTTGACAGAACCATTCAAACACTTCTCGAAATCGGAAGTGATAAAATGGTTTCAGACACTTCCGGTTTTTCAAGTCAAAAGGACTTTGAGAGCAGAGTCGGAAGAGAAATCGTCAATGATTGGCTCAGCCCCCAAGACATAAAGCATTGCGCAGCCGTACTACTAGATGCTGGTAATCCATACGGATCAGCATTCACCATCCAACGTTCTGCGGCACAGGGTCCGTTCACCAGTAATGATTTGCGCAAAATCGACGAGTTAATCCCTCACATTCGACGGGCGCAAATTCTTGGCCGTCAACTTGCATCACTGCGAGCTCAGGCACAATCCTGGCATGAAACGCTGCAACGAATCAGGATGGGTGCCGTGTTGTGCAACGAACTGGGCCACGTCCTCTATGCTAACCCTGTAGCCGAGGACCTGTTGAGAGCCCGCCCATCATATAACTTGACGAGAAATGGTATTGTTTGCCCTCGCGAACGTGACACGCAACGGTTGAGACGTTTTATCTTAGAGGCAGCGCAAACTGGCCGTGGAAACGACATATTGACTGCTGGTGTCTGCCTACGACTTGATTGCGAGGGAGCGTTACCCTTGCAGGTCTTTGTTTCGCCATTGCAAACTCGATGTGACAGCCAACTCAGTTTCCCAGAGGATGCGTGTGTTCTGGTATTGCTAAAGGCGCCGGACCCGGTAACGCCGCCCGTTGAGATGCTGTGCTCGTTGTACAACCTGACGCGAGCAGAGGCAGAAGTCGCTTGTGATCTCGCGAATGGCCATAACCTTAAAGAAATCTCAGATGCCCGGCGACGTAGTATTCACACTGTCAGGACGCAATTGAAGACCGTATTTGGAAAGACGAGCACCAGCAGCCAAGTGGATTTGGTTGTCGCACTTCACTCCGAACCAAACTGGTTCAAGTAATAGAAATCATCGCCGAGGGAGTTGTCATGGTGAAAACCCGAGTTATCGGGACAGTTGGACGATACCAACGCACCCGAGGGGACATCGTTTTATCCATCGTTTCAGCAATGAAATTCGACTTGGAAACCAACGTCACTGCGCCTCAATACTCAATAGCACCGTTCAACCCGAATGCTCAAAATGCCTATGCAAATGCAAAAGCTTGAACAAATGTTTGGTCGGACGCTTTTGATGAGAGCAAGGCATGGTGTCTCACTAACTGAAGTTGGCCACGATTTTTGCCACACGCCAAGTCGATCCTGGAGGCAAAAGACCGAGCCCTTAGGGCGATAGACGGATATGGAGTAGACAGCGATGTGAGGATAGGGATGCCTCAAGGTTTCGCTGAAACGTTCCTTCCGGATATTCTTGGATCATTTACTAGATCGCATCCATCTGTACGATAATCTGCGTTTGTCGAACGCAACGTAGAACTGCGTGAAGCCACACCACGGGGACATGTTGACTTGGCATTGACAATTGAAACAAAGAGTGACGGCTCTGCAGACATAATCGCTGAACTCCAATCTGTCTGTATTGACCCGAACAGATATCAACTGACTGTGTCAGATCCCGTCCAGTTGGTAGCTTTCGGGCAGCCTTGTATATTCAGGGAAATTGCCGCGGAAAACCTAACTGAATCAGGAATTGACCACTATGTTTCAATGGCCAGCACCGGCCTCAGCGGCCTGTGGACTGATATTGAAGCAGGACTTGGCATCGTCGTCAGAACATCAATGTATGTTCCAAAGAACCTCCGGATCTCGAGCGAGAGAGAGGGATTGCCAAGCCTACTCAGTGTTTATGTCAAACTACACAAGCGAGGCGGCGACTTGACTGCGGCGACTTCGCGACTGAAGGACATTTTGTTGGACGCATTTGGGGGTCGGTTGCGTCCGATGCAGCCATGATGCTGGCTCGGAAAGCGAGATGTTGATCAATTAGCTCAAGCGAAAGGAGTTGCTTTAATATGTCAAGGCGGCGGCTAACTCAGTTTGTGAACTTTTGGCTAGGACATGTTTGCCAAACCACGGCAGACCGTGGATTTCGTGATCGGGTTAAAGCACTACCTCAGAAAAGCGGCAAGTTTAACTCATTTGCAATGTTTCATATCTGCTGTCTAATGTTCTACCATACCCGCTTAAACGCTAGTTTTTCGCAAAGATTGTTCGGAGTATTCGAACGATGTTGAAATTAGAAGGTATGGAAACATTCGTCGCAATCGTTCAAGCGGGCTCCATCAGTGAAGCAGCAAGACGCCTTTCGCTTTCTAAGTCCGTTGTAAGTGGCCGTCTAACAGACCTAGAGGCACATCTCGGCGCTCGCCTTCTCCTTCGTTCGACCCGCAAACTCACTCTCACTGACGAAGGTGCGGCATTTTTTGAAACGGCCGCAAGAATATCGCATGAGTTGTCTGAAGCAACTGAAGCAATTGCTGAACGTGTCGGAGACCTTGCTGGACCACTTAGAGTTGCTGCACCGATGAGCTTCGGTGCAATGCATCTAGGCCCTGCGATCTTTCCGTTTCTCAAGCGCTATCCACGCGTCAATCTTTCACTCGATCTGAACGACAGAATGATCGACATCGTTGGTGAGGGGTTTGACATGGCAATACGCATTGGCCGGTTGGCAGACTCAAGCCTAATTTCACGAAAGTTGTGCAGAAGCAGGCGTTCTGTAGTGATGAGCCCAGAGTACGCGGAAGAGCATGGAACACCAAAAACGTTGTCCGACTTAGAAAAGCACAAGGCGATTACATACACCAATAGGCGCATTTATGACGAATGGCTGTTTGGTGTGGACGGTCAGACTAAAACTGTACGTGTCAAAAACACCTTGCAGGCGAACAATGGGGACGTGCAGCGCGAGGCGGTCGCGGCAGGTCTTGGAATAGCCATTTTACCGACTTTCATTTCGAGTGAGGCAGTCAAGGAAGGGCGCCTTATTGAGGCGCAACTTGAAGTTGAACCGGCCGAAGACACAGTCTATGCGGTTTACCCACCAAATCTGCATCTAACGACTAAGGTCAGGGCCTTAATCGACCATTTACGTTCGGCATTTGGCGATCCGCCGTACTGGGATCAGTAAGGCGCAAAAAGCCTTAGCCCAGAGACTCCACCGAGTGATCAAAAGTTCAACCTGTGTAAAAACAGATCGAAGAACTATGGAAACAACCAACCGAGCACAATCAATTTTGGATGCCAAATTGGTCCTGCCAAACACGGCGTGTTTGTTTTCGAGTGCTTAGATCAAGTTGATTGAGACGGAGTTGGTGCTGGTATTGTGAAAATGGCAATGCAGTTTCCATAAGGTGGCTTCGAACACGGCCGCTGAAATGCACTCAAGTCATGCCTACCCAAGGTCGTTCCACAATTCCGAACAATCATTTCGAAATTAGGCACCTACACTCCTTAGGTCGGAATAATTACTGTCATGACATCCATCGCAGCAGCCGATATATACCTGATTTTCAATGAATTTTGGGGATCGGTAGCGTTCGCTGTTTGCATGTGACCAAACCTCGAAAAGGAGTTTCAAAGATGTCGAAAGTGCTTGTCTTGCACTATTCAATGTACGGGCATATTGGGCAGTTGGCCAAGGCCATCGCTGAAGGCGCGCGAGAAATTGACAACACTGAAGTCACTGTCAAACGCGTGCCGGAACTAATGTCAGCCGAAGTAGCCAAAAGTGCCGGCGCAGCTATTGACACCGATACTGACATAGCGAGCCCCGAGGAACTGGCTGACTATGATGCTGTGATCTTCGGCACTCCCACGCGCTTCGGCAACATGGCTGCCCAAATGCGCAACTTTCTTGACCAAACTGGCGGCATTTGGATGAACGGCGGATTGATCGGAAAAGTTGCCAGCGTGTTTGTCTCGACAGGAACAGGCGGAGGAAGCGAGACTACGATTACTTCGTTTCACACAACTCTCTTCCATCACGGTATGATTGTTGTGGGCCTGCCATACAGCGCTGCTGGTCTTACCGACCTGTCAGAAGTACGGGGAGGTTCACCGTTGGGTGCGGGAACACTGGCCGGTCCTGACGGAAGTCGGCAGCCAAGTGCAAAGGAACTGGAACTGGCGCGCTTCCAGGGTCGCCACGTCGCGAGTGTCACTTCGGACATAGTTGCTGGCCGACAGCTGCATTCGGGAACCCAGTAAACGGCCCTGCTCTGGGCATATTGGGCAGTCCAACACGCAATTGTCTGGTCTGCCCCGCTCTCTCACTTAGGGGCGCATTTCACTCAATCAGTCTGGAATCGCCTGTGACTAGAGATCATTAATTTTTTGCTTGAGCCCGAGCGGCGCGAAGAAACTCGTTGCTCTGGAACCGAGCAGAGGAAGGACGGCTCTCGATGGAAAACCAACTCATCGCATTGATAAGTTTCGCCCTGGTGGCAACCGGTTCACCTGGGGGAGCAACCTCGTTGGCAACGGCCTCAGGCGCGAGGTTTGGCTATCGGCGCAGTTTGCCACTGATTTTCGGCATTGCCACTGCATTGGCCGCGCTGGTTTCATTTTCCGGAGGTGGTCTGTCTGCACTTATGTATGCATTCCCTTCCTTGGAATTGATCCTGAAACTTCTCGGTTCCGCCTATTTGGTCGCGCTGGCGTTTATGATTGCCAGAGCGGGAAAACCTGAAGGAAATGGCGGCAAGAGGGACGTCCCTTTCGGCTTCGTTGCGGGAGCATTGCTCCTCATCATCAACCCAAAAGCATGGGCAATGGCAGTTGGCGTCGCAGCCTCGTTCTCCTCGATTTCCGACAATGGCGTCGTAGTCGTTTCGCTGTTCGGGAGTGTGTTCTTTATTTGCGCGGCTCTTTCGCTGACGCTCTGGGCACAACTCGGCAGCTTGTTAGGGAAACTTCTGAAGACCGATCTGCAATGGCGCGTGTTCAATGTTTTGATGGCCGTTCTGCTGATGGTTTCCATTCTGACCCTATGGCTCTGAGATTCTGGGTTCGGCACCGTTGCCATACCACCAAACCTTCAAAACGACTTTCTTCACCCCACAACAACGAAATCGGCTGAGTAAGGAGCTGACATGAAAACTCTAGATCTCAAATCACTTGGAAACTCACTACGCCAATTCTCAGCGATGGCCAGCGCGGGCGTTGAGATAAGGGATTTGCTCGCCGAGAATGCTTTGAGCAGAGCACCCGCGGTGGACTTCAGCCACGTGCTGCGAGAGGTGTATCAAAAGCATGGGCTGGGCGATGTTTTTGGCGAGCCAGATGATCAAACCGATATGCCAAAGTTCGAGTTCTCCGAACAAGTACAAGATTGCTTGCTGTTGGCCCAAACAGAACTCAAAATGGCGAGAGCTTACGCGAATGAAGAAATTGAGAGTATCGGCGAACAGCCCGCTCGGCGGGCATTGCTCTTAGAAGCGATCCAGTGTGCCGAGACCTGCCTCAGTCTGATCGACCATTTAAACGACAAGCCAGACGCCGACGGCCAAACAACTGTGTAAGCGAGTTCTAAACACGCTCGTCACCAACCGCATGAATTCAATGTTCGACGGATCCGCGTCAGCAACACCAAACAAGAAAACCGCACGAAAACAGAGCGTTCTGGGAAGCCCAGTTTCATTCTGCATCGGATAAATAACCGCGCACCCTTGCACAGCTAACGTTCGCATTTGAAGGATTATTGCGCGCTCATGATCTGACTATGTGTCAGCCAACAAGTGACAACTAAAAGAGAGAAAATTATGTCCTTTCGTCCCATTCTAGAGACTCGTCAGGCACAACCCACGATGGAAGGGGCTGGTGTCAAATTACACCGTGCTTTCGGCTTCCAAGACCCGAGTGAGTTGGATCCCTTCCTTTTGCTAGACGACTTTCGAAACGATATTCCAGAGGAATATCTTGCCGGTTTCCCCTGGCATCCTCACCGTGGTATTGAGACAATTACCTATGTGTTGTCAGGTAACGTCGATCATGGGGACAGCCTAGGTAACAAGGGCAAACTTGGCGCCGGCGACGTCCAGTGGATGACGGCCGGTTCAGGGATCATCCACCAGGAAATGCCAACAGGTAATGCTAGAGGCCAAATGCACGGCTTCCAGCTTTGGGGTAACCTACCCAGCTCACTAAAAATGACTGCTCCACGATATCAGGACGTCCGAGGGACTGAAATCCCGGAAGTCATTGACGATGACGGCACTTGGGTAAAAGTCATAGTGGGTGAATTCTGGGGCAAAACAGGTCCTGTGGATGGCATCGCCGCAGATCCACAATACCTTGATGTCTATGTTCCTGCTGGTGTAAAAAAGACTTTCAAAATCGACACGTACCGCCGTGCCTTTGCCTATGTCTTTGAAGGTGCCGGAGCATTTGTGGATGCCTCTGCTCCACAGGGCGTTCTGTTGGAGAAAGAAGTGGCAGGTCATGAGTTGAATATTCGCGACATGTCCGGTGATCGAACTTTGATCCGCTTTGGAACAGGAGACGAGGTGACAGTTCAGGCGGGTCCAGATGGCGTTCGCTTCTTGTTGATTTCTGGAGCGCCAATTCAAGAACCAGTAGCTTGGCATGGCCCTATTGTCATGAACACCCGTGCCGAACTAGAACGAGCATTCTCCGAGCTAAATAACGGAACGTTCATAAAACCGTCTCACTGACATTGCAGTGTCCAATGGTGGCAATGAGAAAATCTGCACCATAAACGACATGACGACAAATGTCTCGCAGGTGACTCATCAAGGTAACTATTCTGAAAGCAGATCTGCGCCTCAGAGTAGTTGCCCATTAAGACCAAATCGGCCTGAATTTTTGATGCAACCAATAAGACCAACCGACCATTCGACGCGAACCAAGATAGCAACCCTTGTGACCAAACGCATGAACACAGTGCTGTCATGGTAGGCGTCAGGAATACTAAAAAGAAACAAACAGTCTCTCACTCAACTGCCAGTGAAAAAATTGTTTTTGGTCATTCAACGTTCCTAGACGTTATGCCGACGACGTTGCCGTCACCTCGCACCGCGCTAATGTCAGACTTCAAGCCGTTGATTTCTTTTCGCAATTCATTATTCTCAACTAACAAAGCTTGAACCTCGGAAGAAGCCTTATTGAGGGCCAGTTCCAAACAAGAAATAGTGTCTCGCTTGACCTTTCTTGCTTCACTTTTGGTTCTCGCTGATGCCCGCTTCTGATTTTTCCGCCAGTCTTTTACTTTGTTCTCAAGTTCCTTGTGTCGTTTGTTTCGTAGATAGCCTTCGCTGAGTCCTGCTCGACGCAGTACCTCCGCATTCGGCATCCCGGCTTCCTGTTCTTTGATCATCCCAATGATCTGAGCTTCCGTGAAACGGCTCTTTCGCATTCGTTTGCTCCTTCAAAAGGTTGAGCAAACTCTACATCAGAACGAGGGAAGTTTCGGGGGGCAGGTCAGGACATCTGAAGATTTCCTATTGAGTCACACTCATTGCAATGCCGTTGAAAGTTTACTTCGTATCGGCTTGGGTAACGCTGCGAAGAGTTGTTCTTCGCAATTTACAAGCGCTGTTCAGAAGCGAGGGTCATCGGAAAACTTGTCAATTGTTGTTTCGAACGTTGCCAAATTTGAAACGACTTGCGCCTGAAAAATACTCGGGGACCCATACCGATGTCGTTCGACATCATGTCCAGGGCACTACCAATTGCTTCTTCTTTGTTTTGGCGCGCAGCCGCAGTTTCCAACCGAAACATACATGCTGAGTTGCAGGCACCTACGTCACGTTGCCCCGGCACCTTTGAGATTCACGGGTTCCCCATTCCACTGCGCCGACGAACGTAACTTGTTGCCAATACTGGAAATGCTCATGCAACCTAGGACAGATGGGTTATAGGGGAGGAAGCTCAGGAGCCCAGAACAATTGCGGAGTTTCGTCTGGGCTCCTGGTAAACGGATCTGCGGAATTCACACCAGGTCCGGGAAGCAGACACTCTGAATGAGGGGGCAGACCGATTTGAGTGAGTGGTGGCGTCGGTCGATTCAGGAGATCTTTCTGCTTTTATGTGAGTTATCGGCTTTCTGGCAGTGGTCTCTTTTGCCATCGCGCGGCTGAGAACTTATTGAGAACCGCCAAGCCGCGCTCCTTTACCTTCCCAAGCCCCCCTTGCAGACGCCATTCAATTCAAAGAGTACTGCAGAGGCTATTGTGCCTTAGATTTTCTGACTGCCTAAATCACTCCCGCCAATACGCATTAGCAGCCGCAATTGTTTGGAAGTTGACAGCAACTACACCAGACACCTCTACCAAGGCTGCAGCGTCTCTTTCGTAAACAGTTCTAAGTTCTCCGCGTATTTGCTCATCAGGCTGCGTTAGTTTAACGGCCATACGGGACAGCTTTATTGCGAGTTCATACCCTTGTTGGGGGTTTTCAGTCTGAAGGGTGGGTAGCCAAGAAGCGCTCATACTGCCTATCCTAGTTTTCTGGGATCATTGTCATCTAACTTGATGTGCATTTCAGGAATTGAGATCCGATATTTTCTAGTTTCGAAGACTTGGCAGAGTGTTTTTAGTCCCATCCAGTTTCGCCAGACCGCGTATCCAGTTGATTGCTTAGACCAACGCAATCTTGAAGATATAATGACTGCGAGCCCTGCGGGTTTCATCGAATCTCTCCAACCTGAATCTCAGCTTCCTTTTAAGATTTGCTCCAAGTCAAAGCAAGTTAGTTTTGAGTCAAAACTTTCTAGGGACGCTTGAACACCCACCTGTCATTCTAACCAAACTATGTTTGATGCAAGGATCTGTGGAACGATGTCCACGCGAAGCTCTGGAAGAACTCCCTGCCGCAAAAGAATGACAATGCCATATCAGAGCTGAGCAGCATAATCTGTTGTGCTTGGGTATTGGGACGACGCTGATTGGGACAAACTTTACTCGTCCCAATCACAATACTCATGAGCAGCCGTCTACTGCGCAGACCTTCCCAGCAGCTGGTTCAGCCGCAGGTATTTGAGTTTCTTCGCCCAATAAGGTCGCAATCTCTGCGCCCAGACGTAGCTCTGAAATATCGCCAAGGTGGTTGGCTCGCAGAACACCATTCTTGTCAATCAGAATGAGACTAGGCGTTCCTCTCATATGATAAGCTTCCATTGTTTTGGGCATAGCTCCCCTCCCCGGCATGTCCACACCAACAGGAAAACTGATACGGTACTCATGCAAGAACGCTTCAAGTGATACTGGTGTCATCGCGTCGTGATGTTCGAATACCGTGTGAAGCCCTAACACCTCCACACTGTCTTTGGGGAAGGCTTGTTGGATTTTTTGCGCCAATGGCAGGCCGTGGATGACGCAACCTGGGCACAGCATTTGGAATGCTTCGATTACGACCACCTTACCGTGAAGACCAGCGAGTGTTATTGGGTCGGCGGTATTGAACCACTGTGAAACTTCAAGCTCTGGAGCCAGCATCTGGTTGAATCCTTCAATTGTTGTGGGATCGCTAGATCTACAACCTAGCGACCCCTTGCGAGTGGTAGCTCGATTAGTTGATTTTTCCGGGCAGACTCAGATCACCAGAAGCGACATCAAAGACATCTGTCACGCACAGCAGTGGCGCATGCACACTTTCGTTCACGCGAAGTGCAGAAGTGACTCCATCGTAGGATGCTCCTTCGGCACCTCCCGCAACCGCCGCATTGATGACGATTTCTGGCCCGTCGAATACGGGCGTAAATCCGGGGCTATCCAGGAGGATAGGAAATCCTGGCCAAGTCGCCGGCAGGTTTGGTGTTGCACCCTCCGGAATGTCCTTTACAGCAAGAGCTCCGGGTCCGCACGCTTCAGTCGGAGCAAGAACAACCCAGTGGCTGTGCCAAATTCCACCGTCATCGCCTGGATTCCCATTCAGATCCTCGTCGTACAGTGGCGTATCGTCGAAGTCTGGATGGCTTGTAGCAACCATCGCGAGAATACCCGCTTCTTCATCAAATCCTACGACCGATGGATCAAGTGACGTCGGCCAAACGTAAGACCAAACATGTGATCCACCCACATTGCCGGTTGCTTCAGGTTTGTCCGCGCCAGCAACACCGTTGGTTGTCATATGGAAGGTTACAGTATTCCCTTTGCGGTGTACGTGCGCTGCCAAAATGTCGAATGAAGCAACTTTGCTGCTGTCCGACGCCGACTTAACAGCTCCTTCCTGATTAATCGCATGGCTTGCGTGATCATGATTGGCATCTGCCAGTACTTGCCCAGCCAACAGAGTAGAAGCTGCTGCGGCAATAAAAAAACTCTTTTTCATTGTGACGATCCTTCGATTAGCGATGTATCACAGTTAATTTCGAGTCGAAACTATTGCAAGTTTTATTTCGAGTCGATATGAAAATTTCATGGAACAAGGATTGAAAATTCGAGAGCTGATCAATCGCCTTGCGAGAATTGATGCGTTGCAGGGTTGGGAGGGTGACCTGAATCCTACGCAAAGCGCCGTATTGGATTATTTGTACCGTGCGAACCGCTTTTCGCGGAGCCCATCGCATGTCTCTGATTACCTTGGCACAACCCGAGGCACCGTGTCCCAGACGCTAAAGTCACTTCTACAAAAAGGATATGTTTCGGAACGAAAGTCCGAAAAAGACAAGCGGGCTATCAGCTTCGATCTGACCGCCAAAGGACGTCGGGTCGCGAGGCTGCCCAATTCTGTAGCGGCGGCAGTGGCTGAGTTGGACGACAATGCTCAAAGTGACCTGCAAGCAGTCTTAGACAGTCTTTTTAAAGGTCTCCTTAAGGTCAATGGAGGGCGGCCTTTCGGAGTATGCAAGTCGTGTCAGCATTTCTCCGCTAAAGGATCGGCTGGCTACTGTGCACTTTTGTCAGAGGTCCTATCCCCGGAAGAGACGAACCAAATCTGCCATGAACAGGATGCACGCAATGCACACTGAAGCGCTTAGTCACATTGAACAAATCTTCGTCGGAAAAGTGTCAAACCGCTGGGAAGGTCGCCCACCATCAGCAATTCATAAAGAACCAAAGGAAGGCCCGCTGGAAATTGATGAAGTAGGGTTTCTGACTGATGAGCAAGCCGACCTTGAAAACCATGGGGGAAAAGACAAGGCGATACATCACTACGCATTGGACCACTATATTAGCTGGATTCAGGAAGGGCATATGCCGCCCGGTACAGTACCCGCCGCATTCGGAGAGAATGTTTCTACATTGGGTATGACCGAATTGGATATGTGCATTGGTGATAAACTGCGGTTTGGAACAGCGGTCTTACAAATCAGTCAAGGCCGCCAACCCTGTTGGAAAGTCAGCGAATACACCGAAAATAAAAAGATGGCGTACCTGTTCCAAAAGACTTCGAGAACAGGATGGTACTATAGAGTTTTGGAGCCAGGGCGGGCCGCTGTTGGTGACGGTATTTTCCTCATCGAGCGCCCTCAACCAGATTGGACAGTCGCGCGAGTCACCAACGCCCGATTACGCCGAAACGCTTCGCCTGAAGACGCCAGCGTTTTGGCAACGATGCCAGAACTGGCTGAAGGTTGGAAGCAAGCGTTCGAGCGCATGGCAACTGGAGACAGAGATGAAGATACCAGCAAACGCCTATCCGGTTCGAAGCAATAGTTGCTCTCGCACGTTGGTGAACCCAACTACGTCCTGATTGGTTCGCTTTGATCCCAGCTTCCCCGGATCCCACTGAGGGGAGTTGGGGTCGCCAGTTTCTATAGGAAGCCGAAATTGAAGCTAGTTTTCGCGAGTTTCGTTTTCCTGGGCACCTTGCCTGGACCACAACAAAATTAAGTTGCTCAGTTCGTTGTAGAACTTTCCACCGGGATGACGTCGACATGAATAGTTGCTTTGATCGATCAAAGCCAAACAACTCACAATGACAATTTGAACTGCAAGGCCGATAAGTTCCAAGCTCGGATGGAAATGACTACTTTGCGTCGTGGAAGATTATCCCAAGCGTGGACCGACTACCTGATCGGACAGCACTCACGCCATGGCGCTGTTTGACACGATAGTAACCGCGAGAACCTTGCTTGGGGCGGTCGTTAACGGCAAATGCAATTGCGTGACCTTGCAGAAGTGGAACAACTTCAGCCTTTGACTGCATTCTCGGTCGCTGTTCGGTAATGACAAATTCCCCGCCAGTGTAATGTTCAGGGTTTGACAACAAGATTACGACTTGGAAAGGGAACCATACATCCCCGTATAAGTCTTGGTGAAGGCAGTTATAGTCTCCTGTTTTGTATCTCAGCAACAACGGTGTCGGACGTGTCTGACCTTGGCGATGACATACGTCGATGAATTCCTGATGGGTCGTTGGAAAGCGATTTTCGATGCCAAGCTTCACGTTCCACTCATTGGCAATTGAGGCTAACCCAGGAAAAATCTCATCTCGAAGTGTCTGGATTTCACTGGGCAACGGATAGCAGTAGTACTTGTATTCACCTTCGCCGAAACCGTGCCGGCGCATCTTAATATGGGACCTGAAATTCTGGTCATTATCGTAGCTGTCTGCAATTTTTTTTGTTTCCTCTGATGTGAGAACGCGGCCGAGATCCGCATGTCCGTCAGCATTCAACTTGTTCGAAACATCAGTCCAGTCAATGTTCAGCTTAGGCGGCATCCGGCTCTCCTGCTTCCCTTGAAAGAAGTTCTTTTTTCACCTCCATACCCCATCGATAACCTCCATGCCCGCCATCTGACCGAACGACTCTGTGGCATGGGATCAACACCGCAATTGGATTTGCGCCACAGGCGTTCGCAACGGCGCGCACAGAGTTTGGGCAATTAAGGCTGCGGGCTAATTGCGAGTACGTAAGTGTGCGACCGCGGCTTATGTTTCGCAAAGCTGTCCAAACCGCAGCCTGAAATTGGGTTCCCACCGGGGCCAATCGCCCGGAAAACTCTGCAGTGCCAGCAAGGGCAGACTTGAGGTTCTCTAAATCGCCGCTGTATTCCGGGCTCTCGCTTAAAGTAGATTGTTCAAATCTCTGCTTCAGATCATCGATGGCGCTTTCATAAGTGTCACCCAGGCATAGTGCCCGGACTCCCTTGGAATCCCAGGCCACAACCGCTTTGCCCAAATTGATCTCAAAACGGTAGAAACTTAGCTTATCGCAAACCTTTGACATTGTTTCCTTTCAACTCCTGTGAATTAGTTGAGCAATTATTTCCATTCTCAGAGTTTTGGAGCTCTAGCGGTCCTGGGTCAGCCCGTTTCTTGCGCATTAACTCGTTTTGCTGGGTTCGATAGAAAAACAGCCGTAAATTTTTGCAGGCCATCCGCGACCCTCGTCATCCTGTCCGGGCTGAGTTTCAAATAAAAACACGGCCATTTAGGCGGCAAAGAGGATGGTCATTGAACGGGCGCTGGTCACATGGCCTTTCCCATTGCGTTCAGCGCTAAAGCGGGGAGGCAAATCCAATTATTTAAGAACACCTATGACTTGCCCAAGCATCTTGCGGTCGGTCGAAAGGAATGAAGTGTTTCAAGCGACAAGAGTCACCTAGCATTAAGTGCGCAAGTTTTGACGTCGGTTGCAGTTTGGCATGTAGTCAGTCGAAACCAATTGCGCCAAATGGGCGACAAATAAATAGGCTGGCGCTGTCTGTCGCGCTGTGAACGCGGAGCATTGAATTTGTGTTTTTTCGAACGCAATACTCCTGCTAGCGTAGAACCTTGTATTCGAGAGTGTAGTGGCTAGAAACGATGAAACTCGCGTAGGTGAGTCCGCCAAGTCGGCAAGAATAAAAGCTGGGCTGACTCTCGAAGCTCTGGCCAAGGCTACCGGACTTAGCAAAGGTCATCTTTCGAGGTTCGAAAGGGGCCAGAAAACCCTTTCTGTAGCTGCGTTGTTGCGTCTGTGTGATGCTCTGGAGGTGAGTATCGGGACAATTCTCGGAGATGAACCGACGCGCAAAAAAACTATCGTTCGGCTATCCAAGGATCTAGAATACCATCCAATTACAGAGTCTTCCGATGGTCCGAAATTCGCGATCCTTAGCAGCCGACCTGATGACGGTTCGCCTCAGACACTTCTGCTAACTGTCCCGGCACATTACGAGACCGCCGATCCGGCACACCACAGCGGTAGAGAAGGCCTATTCGTGACAAAGGGCGAATTAACACTGACAATTGGTAATCAGCCAATCCATTTGGGCTTAGGGGACTATGTCGAGTTTGAGGCTAGTCAATTTCATTTCCTGCGAGGTTCCAAAGTCAATAGCGAAGTGCTGCTCGTGATTTTCAACTAGACGCAAGCACTCAAAAGTTGTCCTGTAGACAACAAAAATTAAATCTGCAATGCATGACCTCGTCACCAATGAGGGGGGAATCGCATGTCATGGTCAGGTTTTGTAGTTGGGTTGCATTTTGCTCCCAGGTCCTTCTTGCCAATGCGCGATGTATCGAGCCTCAACTTGATCTCCGGCATCGGCGTAGAAGGAGACAGGTACTCAAAAGAAAGCGGATTTTACTCAGATCGGCCGGAAGAAGGGCGCCAAATCACGCTCATAGAAATTGAAGCGTTGGAGGCAATCGAAAGAGACTACTCGATTTCGTTGCAGCCAAATGAGCATAGACGCAATGTGACCACTCGAGGCGTTCCATTGAACCATTTGGTTGGGAAGAAATTTTGCATTGGAGATACGCTATTGGAAGCCACCAGGCTTTCCACTCCGTGTCGGCATATCGAACAAATCACTGGAAAAAGTGTTTTTGAACCAATGCTGCACCGGGCAGGATTGCATGCTCGTATTTTAAGGGGTGGCACTATCAGAACATCCGACAAGATTGAGGCGGCGTAGGTCAATGATTGTTAAACCGATCCATCGAGTTTCTACGGTGATCCGTCAGAAAAAACAGTTGGCTCAATCTGTTGCGTTGTTCGAACTAGCTGATCCCGACGGCTGGGAACTGCCGCCCTTCTCTCCCGGAGCTCATGTGGATGTTCACATGCCCAGCGGATTGATCCGGCAGTATTCTCTGTGTGGTGATCCTGACGACCGAACAAGTTACTCTATTGCAGTTCATCTCGACACGAATGGGCGCGGCGGCTCTGAGGAGATGCACAAGCTCAATGTCGGCGCCGAACTACTGTTGTCCCTACCCCGCAACATGATGCCGTTGGTCGACTCTTCTCACGTAGTTTTTGTTGCCGGCGGAATTGGAATAACACCGTTCGTACCGATGATGATTGAGTTGCTCCGTACAGGTCGCAGTTTCAAGTTACACTACGCAGCAAAGAGCAGAGAACGTGCCGCTTTTGAAAAAGAGATTACGAAGGCCTTCGGGAGCAGCGTTCAATGTTATTTCAGTGAACAGAAAGAGAGACTTGACGTTTCCAGCGTTGTCGACGGCCTAAAAAGTGAAGATCATTTGTACTGCTGTGGTCCGGTCAGTATGATTGAAGAAGTCCTTGAACATACATCATCTCTTAGGGATCGCACTCACGTCGAAGTGTTTGGCGCAAACCCTAATTCTGCCGAAGTTGCCTACGATGTGAATCTTCTCCGATCACAGAAAACTGTACATGTCGTTGAAGGCCAAACAATGTTGGAAGCCTTGCGCCTTGCCAACGTCGTGGTGCCATCGTCCTGCGAAGCGGGCATCTGTTTGGAGTGCGTGACAAGATATACTGACGGCGAGCCAATCCACCGTGACATTATGCTTCCAAAGGACCAGAAATCGCGGTTCCTGACACCTTGTGTCTCAGGGTGTACGGGGCGATCTATTACCCTTGATCTGTGAACCGGCGTTAGAAAAGCCCCCAAAGAGTGGCCATTGACCTCTCGGGGGCTCACTATGCGCACTTTGCACCAACAGCTTCTGTTTTGAGCCGGTCGCTGGGAAATGGAGCGGTCCCCGACGAACACGACTAACATTGGCACTACTTTTCCGAGAGCCGTTTAGACGCACCAATTGCATATATCGCCGAGCGAACTTGAAGCATCGGGTCTTCGCTGGGCGCGAACCCATCCGACAGTATGAGGGGATCAAAGTTTAGATCATCGCATTCGCCATCTGCTTCACTCATGACCTCTTTCACGGTGAGCCTGGCAGCGTTGATCTGCTGATGTGGTCCCGTCCAAGGTTTTGATGGATCAGAAATGTTGTCATCAGCATTGGCAATCGTGACAATCATGTCCCAGGATACGGATCCAATCGACAAGTTCTGCTGCATGTTCTCGAAGAAAAAGTCTTTCTTGGGCGCAAGAAGTACCGAGTGTGCACCTGACGGGATAAATGACCAACGTATGGCAGTCCGTTTCCCATCATCGCCTACCAGATAAAAACTATTCACGCTGTTGTAAGTGGCACCCTCATACGAAGTAAGTTCCTGACCTCGGTTCTTGTGGTGAGCCTTGTAGGCTCTGAACTCCGGGCTGTTTGAGGCGAAGTGTGCAACTGCTTCATTGCCTTCAGTCAGAGCCCTCAACAGGTCCAGAAACTCTTCAGCCGTAGGAACTGGAAAGAAGTCTTCTGTGTTCATATTCATTATGTGAACATCACCAGAGTTCGTTGTGAGCTCAAAGGCCAGACCGTAGTGCCCAGGTTTGTTATCTGCAGCGTCGTTGTTTCCACCTTTGTGAGACACGCGGCCTATCACAGTCGAAGTTTCTCGGAAGATTGGGCTGGAAGAATAGTTCAATATCTGCTGACCTGAGACTGAAAACTCTCCTGTGAAACAAAATCCCTTGGTGTGGTTTCTGCGTTTGCCTTCTGTGATCCCGAACAGGTTTTCGAACACTGGTATTGCGCGCTCTGCTGTTTCGAATGGATCTGCGGCCACAAGCACATTTGGCAGGGCCATGGCGACAACTGCTAGTGTGGGTAAAATTCGTGCCATAGTCTTTGACCTTTCAGCAAAATTTACAAAGGTTGATGGTGCCACCTGTCTCGTTTCCGCTTTGCGCGGTACGGTTGGCATGAGGCGTCAGAGCTAAATCTGAAAACGTACTGCGGAGTGACGAGGCGGCGGTTGCGCCGCCTCGCATCTGTTTAGTCGACGCGACCAGGCAAGCTCAGATCACCTGATGCAATGTCAAACACATTTTCAACGCACACATGAGGAGCGTGGAAATCGGCGTCCACACGCAGGGCTGTGGTTACACCGTCGTATTGCACTCCCTTAAGTGCACCGGCGTCAGAGTTTGCGAGCACTGCGTTGATCGTGATGGTTGGACCATCGAACACAGGAGTGAAGCCTGGGCTATCGAGATAGAACGGAACACCCGGCCAAGTTGCTGGCATTACAGGGCTTTCACCCTCCGCAACATCCCGAACGGAAAGAGCGCCAGGACCACATTCCTCATTGGGGGTCAAAACCACCCAGTGGCTGTGCCAATGACCACCGTCGTTGCCAGTGTCGCCGTCAACGTTTTCGTCGAAAAGAGGAGTGTCGTCGAAGTCCGGGTGATTGGTTGCTGCAAGAGCGAGAATTCCAGTTCCTTCTCCGAACCCTACTGCTGACGGATCAAGCGATGTTGGCCAGACATATGCCCAGATCGCTGACCCAGGGGCGCCGTTTCCGGTCGCTTCCGGGGTGGTTTCACCTGCGTGTCCTGCTGTGGACATCGTGAATGTTGCATAACGTCCATTCAGTTCAACTTCCGCTGCGACGATGTCGAAGTCGGCAACTTTAGTGGAGTCGACGTCGGATATGATCCCGTGATCACCGCCGGCAAACGCAACACTTGCGATTGAGACGGAAACACTAAGGGCAAGAGCGAGATTTTTCATGAGACTTCCTCATTTCAGTTAGTAGCGAGTCGCTACTTATTTGAGGCAAGATGAGTCTGCAAGATTAAATTTCGAGTCGAAACTTAATGAAGCCCAAACAATGCTTGCCTCTCGGTTTCTCGCGTCAAAAGTTTTGAAAAAAAGCCGGGTTTTCTGATGTTTGAGATATGACCGTGTTAACTACCGCACATCAGCTCTGCGTAGATGATCAACTGACACTAACCACTGATTGGTTCGAGCAGGAAATACGTGCACCACATACGGTCGGCAGGCAGTAATTCACACAACCCAGGCAAGAAGGTTCCCGGAACTACGCGGTGAATCTGAGGCTGCCGCGCACTTCGACTTGACACGGTGGCCCGAACTGGTTCAGCTTCCGGTCATGACGTACACACGCATCCACTGCCAACGAATATCGACCTGAGGTCGATAACCCACGCGAAATCCGTGGGAGGCAGCATTGGTATGCGGGCGAGGCTTATATCCTTGTAATTGCTCCAGATTAGAGTGCACGAGTCGGTTCGATTCCGACGCCTCCTACCATCCCCTGGAGGAGTCCGACATGGCGGACGATGTTACGAACACAATTGACTTCAACGATATCGAGCAATCTGTCGAACGGAGCCTCGGCCGCACGCCCGAAGGCTGGTCCGGCTTGGCCACAAAGCTCTTCACAGAGGTTAAGGGATACTGCGAACTGAGGGATGCCACCTACCCCTTCATCCTCCAGATCAAAGAGAAATTCGGCGAACTCCGCATCTATCATCGTAGTGATGATCGACTCATCCAGTCGATGATCGCTGCGACGATTGCGCGAGCAAATCGTACCTGTGAGCGATGCTCAAACGCTGCCGAGACCCAGCTGTTGGACGGCTGGTACACGACCCTGTGTTGTTGGTGCGCGCATGATGTCGCGCGCAAACGCCATCCTGAACGGAAGAGGCTTTTTGGTGTTCGGAAAAAGCCAGTTCGGGATCGAATGACCTGCTCAGTTTGTGGCTATTTCGGTCAGATCGACCGAACGGATGATCGCGGTCGTTGCGCTGCTTGTGTAGCGAAAGGCTGGTGAACGATGCTTAAAATCGTTGTCTACGTGAATGAGAACGAAGTCGCACGGGCACATGCTGGAAACGTCAGCGATGACACCGATGGTCTCAGCGACTACGAAGTGCGCGTGAATGAGCGAGAGTCCGAGCAGTTCGGTATCGAAGAGAAAGCAGTACGCTTCGTTATCTCGCAGCATAATCGCGAGCAGACGGTGTGGACACTCGTTGAGAAGATCGCTGCCATGTGGCTGGAGAAGACCGGTGCGCGAGAGCCCCGCACCAAGGCTGATGAGGTGACGCGCGCATTCCTGAAGCTGAAAAAGACCAAGTTTCTCGCCGGACAAGCATCGCTGTCTGATCCGATCAGCAGCGCAGAGGAGTTCGACGCGCTCATTGCTGACCTAGAGATTGATCCACTGACCCGAGCTCTTTTAGCACTGCAAGAAGCGGCGTTGGCATTGGGCCAGGCAAAGCTGTCTGGTCCGATTTCCGCAGATGAAATCAGAGCGCGCAAGGTAGATGAAGAAGGCAACGAATTGCTTTCACAGATTCGGGCGAGCATTCGCGAGCTGGATGAGCGCATCGCTAAAGAGGAGAATGGCGATGACCAGGACGAACACACAGATCCAGCCCTCGACGCCTTCCTTGAGCTTTTGGAGAAAGACATCGCTGCTGGAAACCTCGTTGGAGACCTAGCCGAGCACGTTGAAAAGCACAGACGTCGATCAGGTTATAACGATGACCAAGACAATTGAGCCAGTTTGCTCGAAAACTGAAGATCCGAGGCTCCTGAAGATGACGATTGCGGTTCACGACAGTGAAAGCAGTGTTGTGGTCCCAATCTCGCCTGCCGATTTCGAAGGTATCGAAGATCTGACGGACGAAGAAATCAGGCGTGTTGTTCATGAGAAAGCTGACGCGCTGGCGCAGCTGAAGGATGGGTAATGTGAAACCGGTTGTCGACTGGAATGACATCCATACAAGCGTACAGAAAGCCCTTGGAGAGCATCGTGTGGGTTGGGCTGATCAGCTCGCACTAGAGTTGGAAGATGTGAAGCGCAGTGTTGCGCAACACCCCGATGTCTTTGGGGATGAGTTGCCGGTGATCGTACAGATCAAGCAAAAACTGGGAGGCCTTCGTGTCTACACACGAGAATGCAATCGAAACATCTTCGACGAGCTGGAGACGCGTGTCGAAAAGATCGAGAAGACGTGTGAGAGATGCGGAAATTCTGCCGAAATCCAAAACGTCAGGGGATATTTAGTCACCCTTTGCTGCTGGTGCGACAACCGCTACCTCGAAGATCGATTTGAAGGCGCTGAGGCGATGTGGCCAACGGATCTTGAGCTCAACATAGCAGATCGCTTTCCAGACCTGGTGAGCGCTGATACTGCCTCACTATGGCCAAGCATTGGTCCGGGTAGGCTGGTCTTGCTTGGCCGGTTCCTCACAGAGGCGGAGCATCTGGTTCGAGAGACCTCTGAGACACCGATTCAAGTGCAGATATCGGATGTGACGACGGGCTCAGACGGTTCAATCCAGATCATCTTCCGTCGGTACGATCAATGCCTGGATCTCCCGCTCAAACGTCTCGTACTGGACAGCAAGCGCACATGTGCAAGATGTGGTCATGTGGGGGATATCGTACGGAAGAAGAACAAGGCAACTGCCCTGTGCGCGCACTGTCAGGAGCAAGGCGATTGGAATCCCTTCGATGAGTGATGAGCTTTCCGATGAAGAGATCTTTGGACGTCCGTTGGAGTCCATCCCCCTGGATGACCTGATTGATGAGCTGAAAGCACGTCTGAAAAAGGATTCAGATGCATGGCCGGCACTTTTGACGACTGTACAAGAACACATCGTGGACGCTGCTCCAGCTGATGGACCAGCAGAATGGACAGACATCTGGATTAAAGAGAATAAGTGGCCAAAAATGACCGAAAAAGACAAAATCACAGAAGGATCTGGTAGCGTCTATCAAGACCTTGGACTCCCGGAACCAACCGTCAGCCACCTATTCTGCGACTTAAGGATCGTCGCCCTCCAAGACAGCTTTTACCCGATTGAGATCGCGGTTTTGAGGGTGATCGATGACAAGCCACACATTTGGGGTTCGCCCATTTACCCAGCCCGATCATGGCCACAACAGGTTCTGGATGCGTCTCCAATCGACCTGTCCACGGCTCCGGCCGCTGTGGAAGTAGCAAACCAAACACTCGATCTCATCGAGTTCTGTGAAGCCGGAAGGATCTACTCGGATTCTTCAGCAACCTCAGGATTGTTGGAGCGTCTATTAGCCGAAGCAAAGGTTGGGCATCTACACAAAGTCGACGTACTTCGTGCGGACCAAATCATGCAAGATGAAGCATCTCGTCGAGCGATGAAACAGCAGCTGAAGGTTCACAAGCGGATATCTGACGATCCGCGCGATGAGGTGAAGCGGTTGTGGACCATCTACCAAGCAGCGAAGGCCTCAAAGGCCAGAGATGAGCTGTGACTATTGCGGGCGATGCCTAGCGAAGATAGTCACGCAAGAGGTTTTCCTATCTGCAATCGTCCTCGCAGCATTAGTCTTACTTTGGCTATGAATCTTGAGCCTGGATACTACTCAGCCTCTTTTTCAATTTCAGAAACCAATTTGGTCAAAGTAAGCCCCAGTGCGCCACTGAGAAGTTGTAGGGTTCCGAGTGTTGGTTGGTGGTGCCCGGATTCCAGAAGTGAAATGTACTGCATGCTTCGGTTAGCCCGGGTGGCGAGCTCTTGTTGCGATAGCTTCTTGGCGAGTCTGTGGCGACGCAAAACTCTGGAAAATGCTGCTAGTAATTGGTCTTCTGGTGCGTTCGCCATGTTTTGACAAATCGCCCACGCAACGCTAGTCGTCTATACAGTATACTTTGAATCTCAGAGTAAATTCCAACTGCACCAAGGTTTGGCAATAAAGCGGGGGCCGTTAAATGGCGGAAAGAGTTCATCTGACAGAAACCCAGATGATTGAAATACTGAACAGACTGGAGATGCGCTTCTTGGAGCGACTGTCTCTCGACAAAGAACACAAGACTTTTGTCAAACCGAGCATTGCTTCAGGTGAAAAACCGACTCGAACCAGCGGAAGGCCTAGGTCTCAATACGTTGCGCAATTGCATCTATCGATTTTGGAAGAAGATGCGGCTTGGTTCAAAATGACCGCACAAGCCAACAACCTCCAGTACGGTAAGTTCTTCACCCATTTACGCCAAATTTTCGAGCAACACGGTTAGGTTGGTAGTGGAAGAAGGTCATATGCCGAACAGCTTAATGCTCCGCACAGGCACGGAAGTATAAAAGATTATTAAATTCAAATACTTAATGGGATTTGTCAAAGACAACCATGCCACAATCTAGGGCTGCGATGATTGAGGTCGCCGCCCCAGATGGCAGTGCGGTGTCTCGCTTCGTCTAGTTCACCAGCCCCACTCTCCAATCCATGCCCAAGTATTCTGAGCCAAAAGGCGGGCTTATCGACTCAGAGTCAGTCCGCTCATCGACCGTCCGATCTTCCAATTAACCGTTCATTCAATATGCGCTCTAACTGACAGATGGCCGTAGTATTGGGAGCGCATGATGGCTCAGACCACACAGCAACCTGAAATCTGGACGCAGGCTGCGACCTATAGTAGGCGTGGCGGGCAACCTTAAAATGTTTAATGCGACATCTGGTTTAAGGCCAAGCTCTGCTAATTCCACCGAACCGGGAGCAAGTTACACTTTGTCTAGCCGCACTGAAAAAGACGCTGAAACACAGCGTCCGACTACGCTGACTGCAATGGCAGTCGATGTGCTCTCCACGGCGGATGGTCGCGCAAAAACAGCCAAATCACGAGCCTACGCTTCTGTTTGGAAAACTGCGCGGACTACGGGTGAAGTCATTGAACTCGGGCGTTCTATTCCACCAGATCATCCTGCTCGCCCGCAGCACCCGGAGTTGCTTAGTCCCCGCGACGTACCAAAGCGCAAGCCAGGATCTCCAGCAGGGAGAATAGCGCTGCTGCATGCCGTCGCTCATATCGAACTCAATGCAGTCGATCTGCACTGGGATATTATCTCACGCTTCGCCCACGTACCGATGCCGATGGGATTTTATGACGACTGGGTGAAAGCTGCAGACGACGAAGCAAAACACTTCAATCTGATATGTGATTGCCTGGAAAGGATGGGAAGCTATTACGGAGCCCTGCCCGCTCATGATGGAATGTGGCGCGCGGCAACAGATACTGCAAACGACCTACAAGGGCGGTTAGCTATCGTTCCAATGGTATTGGAGGCACGAGGGCTAGATGTAACGCCAGGAATGATAGAAATTTTCGAGAAAGCCGGCGAGACCGCGGCTGTTGAAAGCCTCAAAACCATCTACAGCGAGGAAGTCAGCCACGTGGCGTATGGGGCGAAATGGTTTAACTTCGGCTGTGGCAGGGAAAACAATGATCCAAAAGAAGTATTCCATGCGCTAGTGAAGCACTATTTCAAAGGAGGTTTGAAGCCGCCGTTCAACGAAGAAAAACGCGCAGATGCCGGATTGCCACCTGATTTTTATTGGCCGCTCGTTGAGGAGCTTCCACCTTATGTTCGCTGAGTATGTTGGCATTTGCCCGCGCCACTGAAGCGTTTTGCTTGCGGACCTCGTACTTCAAGTAGTCACCTGCGCGCCTATTCACGAGGCGGCAGTTCCGGCGCACCGACGGCGAAACCGCTTCGGCAAGCGGGATTTCGTCCAAGCAAAGCAGAAGAATTGCCGAAGCCAAACCCGTTTCTCTTCCCGTTTGCCGCTTCTGTCCTGGATTCAATCAAGATTGGAACTCAAGTGCATGGAACTTTTGAACGGGTTTTAAGGCGAAAAAGTTCCATAATGCGCGTGGAACTTTTTGAAGTGGAAGTTTTTCGGCTCCATGCATTGAGTGTTTCAAGGCGATTTCGCTGATCGATACGAAAAAAAATCGGTTTTGGTTGGTATAACAAATCTCTGTGCGGGCGCGAAAACGCGGATCCGAAGGACGTTTTTCACCAGCTTGTCCGCCGCTATTTCCACGGCGTTCTGAAACCTCCGTTTAACGAGGAAAAGCGCGCCGAAGCCGGATTGCCACCAGATTTCTACTGGCCACTGACCGAAGACCTGCCAGCCCCCGGACAGTCGCAATAAGCCCGCTCAAGTTGACGTTATCGGCAATTTCCCGCCGAGAATGGGCCGGAATGCCCTGCTACGTAGGGTAAACTGGTTAACAAACTTGCCCAAATCCGATGCGCCCTCTATGCAATTCGCCCAAGGGACGGCTATCACTCACGACCGGTCCCGAATTTTGGGGATGAGAGGGAAGACGCGTGCGAACACGTCTGGCAATAAAACTACACTCACTACTCGAACGGCATTTCCCGGAGCGCCGGGTTTTCTTGAAATCTGACAACGACACGCGGTTCATCCGGCTCAGCTCGGAAACGCAGATTGTCGCCGTCGCCGGTGTTGCGGTGATCGTCGGATGGACGGCGGTTGCCACGGCGATCCTGCTGATGGACAGCATCGGGTCGGGTAATTTCCGGGAACAGGCGAAACGCGATCAGGCGACCTATCAGGAGCGCCTGAACATTCTGTCCGCAGAACGCGACGTCCGGGCGCAGGAGGCGCTGGCAGCGCAGGACAGGTTCAACGCGGCGCTGGAACAGATTTCGGCCATGCAATCCGAATTGCTGGCCTCGGAAAACCGCCGCCGAGAACTGGAAACCGGGATCGAAGTCATCCAGACCACTCTGCGCGCAACGATGAAGCAGCGCGAAGAGGCCCGCACCGAGCTGGCCGAAATGCAGCACGGTCCGGAGGTTGATGGCGTCTACATGGCGGCCCTGTCCGACCCCGAGCAGATGAATTTCATGACCCAGGCGCTGACCCGCACCGCGCAGGAGCGCGACAAGATTGCGGCGGACGCCAAGCATGCCCTGGATCAGCGGGACGAGCTGGAACTGGAAATCCAGCTGATGCAGGAACGCAGCGACGAGATTTTCCGCCAGCTGGAAGAGGCGATGGTGATCTCGGTCGAGCCGCTGGACAAGATGTTCCGTCAGGCCGGTATGCCCACCGACCGCATCATCGAAGAGGTCCGGCGCGGATATAGCGGTATGGGCGGTCCGCTGACCCCTTTATCCTTCAGCACACGCGGTGAGGAACTGACCCCCGACCAGATCCGCGCGAACACGCTGTTGCAGCAAATGGACCAGCTGAATCTGTATCGCATCGCGGCCGAAAAGGCCCCGTTCGCCAGCCCGGTGAACTCGGTCGTGCGTTTCACCAGCGGTTTCGGAACCCGCCGCGACCCCAAGACCGGTGGCCGCCGCATGCATAACGGTGCAGATTTCGCCGGCGCGCACGGGACGGACATCCTTGCAACCGCCGATGGTGTTGTCACTCATGCCGGCTGGCAGTCCGGGTTCGGCCGGCTGGTCAAGATCCGCCACGCCTTCGGGATTGAGACACTTTACGCTCATAACACCAAGATCCGGGTCAAGGTTGGCCAAAGGGTCTCGCGCGGGGATCATATTGCTGATATGGGTAGCACCGGACGGTCTACCGGCACGCATCTGCACTATGAGGTGCGTGTAAACGGAAAACCTGTAAACCCAATGACTTACATCAAGGCTGCGAGAAATGTTTTCTAAGAGCAAAATCAACGAACCCGCATCCAATGCGCCCGAGACGGCTAAACCTGCCGCTCCGGCCACACCAGCGGCCCCTGCACCAACCGAAACCAAAGCCAGCACGGCCCCCAAGCCCAAGCCGCCGGCATCGGTTCTGTCCTCGGACCTGCACATCACCGGCAACCTGAAGACGTCTGGCGACATTCAGGTCGAAGGCACGGTCGAAGGCGACATCCGCGCGCATCTGCTGACCATTGGCGAGACCGCGACCATTAAGGGCGAAGTCACTGCCGATGACGTCGTGATCAACGGCCGCATCGTTGGCCGGGTGCGTGGCCTGAAGGTGCGCCTGACCTCGACCGCACGCGTCGAAGGCGACATCATCCACAAGACCATCGCCATCGAAAGCGGTGCGCATTTCGAAGGTTCGGTGCAGCGTCAGGACGACCCGCTGAACCCGGGCCGCAGCGGCAAATCGGGCGCCAACCCGGCCGCCGAAGTCAAGCAGTAACACTGACCGGCAACGAATTGGTGGAACGCCGCGGGCCCCCCGCGGCGTTTTTCGTTTGGCGATGCCGTGGCCCCGGAAATTCCGGTTTCCTGCTGTCGGGGCTCCGTATAAGCTTTTTGGATGTTGTTCTTTTTTGCCATCCTGCTGTTGATCGCGGGCTTGTTTGTTTATCACCACTGGTCCCGGTCCCAATCCCGGCAGAAGCTTTTGGCCACGCCTCTGACGGAACAGCAGCGGATCATCATTGAACGGCAGGTGCCGTTGGTTCGCCGGCTTCCTGCCAATCTGCGCACCAAACTCGACGGCAAGGTGAACCTTTTTCTGGATCAGGTCCGCTTTCACGGCTGCGACGGTCTGGACGTCACGGATGAGATGCGGCTTGCCATTGCGGCACAGGCCTGTCTGCTGGTCGTCAACAGTGACCTCTGGTACGACCACCTGACGACGATCCTGATCTACCCGACGGCGTTCAAATCACGGCAGCGCAGGCAGGATGGCTATGTCGTCAGCGAAAAGGAAATCGTGCGCACCGGTGAAAGCTGGGATCGCGGCCCGGTGATCCTGTCATGGTCGCACAGCAGGCAGGGGGCGATGAATGACAGGGATGGGCAGAACGTCGTTCTGCACGAGTTCGCCCACCAGATCGACGATTTGTCCGGCGGGACAAACGGCGTCCCGATCCTGAGTGACGGGCAGAGTTTCGCCGAGTGGGAACACGTCTTTCTGACCGCCTATGACGCCCATGTCCGCGCCGTTGAAAGCGGCCGCCACACTCTCATCGACGCTTATGGCGCGGTGGGTCATGAAGAGTTCTTTGCCGTCTCCGTCGAGGTCTTTTTCGAACAGCCCCGAGAACTGAAAGCCGAGGTGCCGGACGTTTATGATCAACTGGCCAAACTGTTTCGGCTGGACCCGGCTTCGTGGACGGGCCCTCGCCTCTGAGGCCGTGCTCTGCACTGCGCCGCACAACCACCGCCCCGGTGTCCATTTCGCAAAATCCGTTTTTGCCTTACACTGAAACCCATTGTTTTCAGGAGGGCATTTCATGTTTCAAAAACTTTTGGCTGAATTCTTCGGCACGTTCTGGCTGGTACTGGGGGGCTGTGGCAGCGCGGTTCTGGCGGCGGGCGTTGCGGATGTCGGTATTGGCTGGCTGGGCGTTTCCTTTGCCTTCGGCCTGACCGTGCTGACAATGGCCTATGCGGTCGGGCATATCTCGGGCGGGCATTTCAACCCGGCTGTCAGCCTTGGCCTGATGATCGGCGGCAGGTTCCCGGCAAAGGACCTTGTCCCTTACTGGATCGCGCAGGTGATCGGAGCCATTGCCGCCGCGGCCGTCCTGTATCTGATCGTTAGCGGCGCACCGGGGTTCGAGGGCGTTGGTGGGTTTGCTTCGAACGGCTATGGCGACGCCTCACCCGGGGGCTATTCGATGACCTCCGCTTTGGTGACCGAGATCGTGATGACCGCGTTCTTCATCGTGGTCATTTTGGGCGCAACCTCGAACTGGGCTCCGGACGGGTTTGCTCCGATCGCCATCGGTCTGTGCCTGACGCTGATCCACCTGATCTCGATCCCGGTGACAAACACATCGGTCAATCCGGCGCGGTCGACTGGTGTGGCCCTGTTTGCCGATGGTCCGGCACTTGCACAGCTCTGGCTGTTCTGGATTGCCCCGCTGATCGGTGCCGCCATCGGGGCGCTGATCTGGGCGGCTATGGGCGACGACTAGGCCCACAAATATTCAAAAAGTGCCCCGGCGTCATTCGGCGCCGGGGCTGTGTCTTACTCGGTCACTGTGACCTTTTTCATAACATCGGGCTGGCCGATCACAGCGCCATTGGGGCCTTCGCCCCGCTTGATCGCATCGACCACATCCATCCCATCGGTCACCTGACCGACCACAGTGTATTGCCCGTTCAGGAAGGGGCCCGGTTCGAACATGATGAAGAACTGCGAATTGGCACTGTTGGGGTCCTGCGCCCGCGCCATGCCGAGGACACCGCGATCATAGTTGTAGTCCGAAAATTCGGCAGGCAGATCCGGCCGGTCCGACCCGCCGGTTCCGGCCCGGCGCAGATCACTGCCCATCCGACCATGTTCGACATCGCCGGTCTGAGCCATGAACCCGTCAATCACGCGGTGAAAAACAACGCCGTCATATTTGCCTTCAGCGGCCAAGGCACTGATTTGTTCGACATGTTTCGGGGCAAGGTCCTCGAACAGATCAACGGTGACGGTGCCGTTGGCCCCCTCACCCTCGATCTCGATCTCAAGGCCCGTGGCCAGCGCGGGGCTGGCCAGCAGAGCGAATGCGGCGGCCAGCTTATGCATCGGCTGCAACCTTCACGCTGATCATGCGGTCGGGGTTCGCTGGCGGCTCGCCGCGTACAATGGCGTCCACATGCTCCATCCCGTCGATGACGCGACCGTAAACGGTATACTGGCCGTTCAGAAAGTGGTTGTCCTTGAAATTGATGAAGAACTGCGAGTTCGCGGAATCCGGATTCTGCGACCGGGCAGCGCCCAGCGTGCCGCGATCATGGGGCAGCTTGGAAAACTCGGCCGGTACGTTCGGCAGCGACGAACCGCCTGTGCCCGCCATGCGCAGGTTGAACCCGTCTTCCATATCACCGTGCTGCACATCACCTGTCTGAGCCATGAACCCGTCGATCACTCGGTGAAAGGCCACGTTGTCATATTCACCACTGCGCGCCAGCTCTTTCATCCGCGCACTGTGCTGCGGGGCCACGTCCGGCAACAATTCGATGATGACATTGCCACCTTTCAGTTCGATGATGATTGTGTTTTCGGGATCCTTGATCTCGGCCATGAGGCCCTCCTGTCGATTTGTCTTGCGCAAATACCTATGCGCCGGGCGCGTGAATGCCAAGTGACGCATTGACCTGAGGGCAAAATGCAGGAAAAGAACCGCCTAAACCGGTTTTTATTACTGAGGATTGCACCATGGGCTGGAAAACGCTGGACGATATGGACCTGAACGGCAAACGCGTATTGGTGCGGGTGGATATCAATGTACCGGTTGTGGACGGCGTTGTGACCGACGCGACGCGCATTCAGCGCATCGTGCCGACCGTGCAGGATATTCTGTCGGCCGGGGGCAAACCCATTCTGCTGGCCCATTTCGGGCGTCCAGGTGGCGAGCGGCGCGAAAACCTGTCGCTGAAGCAGTTGGTTCCGACGCTGGAGGCGGCGCTTGGTGCCAGTGTCCTGTTCGCCGCCGATTGCGTCGGCACCGAGGCCGAGCTGGCCGCCGACACCCTGCAGCCCGGTCAGGTGCTGCTGCTGGAAAACACGCGCTTTCACGCGGCTGAAACCAAGAACGACCCCGATCTGGCGGCCGGGATGGCCAGGCTGGGCGACATCTATTGCAACGACGCCTTTTCCGCCGCGCACCGCGCGCACAGCTCGACCGAAGCGCTTGCGCGCCTGCTGCCCTGTTGCGCGGGCCGTCTGATGCAACAGGAGTTGAGTGCGCTTGAAAATGCGCTGGGATCGCCAAAACGCCCGGTCACAGCGGTTGTGGGTGGTGCCAAGGTTTCGACCAAGCTGGATCTGCTGGGCAACCTGATCGACAAAGTCGACTATCTGGTCATTGGTGGCGGCATGGCAAACACGTTCCTTGTGGCCCGGGGTCAGGATGTGGGCAAGTCCTTGGCCGAACATGCGATGAAGAACACCGCCGCTGAGATCATGGCGAAGGCCGGCGCCTCCGGCTGTCAGATCGTCCTGCCGCGCGACATCGTGGTTGCCGAGAAATTCGAGGCCAAGGCCCCGCATCAGGTTCTGCCTGCCGATCAGTGCCCCCCTGACAGCATGATTCTGGATGCCGGTCCCGAAAGCGTCGCCGCGATCACCGACATCTTTGAACAAAGCCAGACCCTGATCTGGAACGGTCCGCTGGGCGCGTTCGAGCTTGAGCCGTTCGACGCCGCAACCAACGCGGCCGCGCTCAAGGCCGCGGCCCTGACACGGGCCGGTCAGCTGATTTCGGTCGCAGGCGGTGGCGACACGGTGGCCGCGTTGAACGCATCCGGCGCGGCAAAGGACTTTTCCTACATCTCCACCGCAGGGGGCGCGTTTCTGGAGTGGATGGAAGGCAAAACCCTGCCCGGCGTTGCCGCATTGGAACAATAATCTACCTCCGTCACTTGTGGCCGACCGTTGGGGATCGTGGTAAAATCTTCTTTTAATCAGGAGATTTGCCATGAAAGCCATTGCGGTCCTCGCGCTTGTCCTGATCCCCTGTTCATCCTTTGCCCAGTCTCATTGTGGCGGCCAGACGCAGCTGGAAATCAATTTCTGCGCGAAGGAGAATTGGGAAATCGCGGACCGTGAACTGAACCGGTTGTGGAAGGAAATCAAACCCGCAGCGGATGCGCGCGGCGATGGGCAGGCGTTGCTGAATGAACAGCGCGCCTGGCTGAAAACGCGCGATGCTACCTGTGAACAGGAACTAACCGCAGGCGGCAGCGCCGATGCCATGTTTTACTGGTCATGCATGGAAGAACAAACACTTAGGCGCAATCACGAGCTGACGGCCTGGCGTTGAAAACACGCGCTTTCCGTTGAGACACCGCGCAAAGTTTGGCCGTTTGAACTTTTCACTACCAGGCACGGAAAATTGCGAATCAGGGGATTCACAAGCCGAATCACCTGTGACATAGTGCGAACAGAGGCCCGCAAAGGGCACGTTTTTGAGGCAGACTTCATACGGCGGTAAACAGAGTGTCCCGTTCCCATCGGCCCGGTTTGGGCGCAGTTGTTTTCTTCATGGTGGCTTTCATGCTGGGTGTCTATTTCACCTTTGCCGCCGTGCAGGGAGACTATGGCCTGTTCCGACGGGTCGAGATTGCGGCGGAACGGGACGCCCTGTCGCGCGATCTGGCACAGCTGGAATCCGAGATTGCCGAAATGGAAAATCTGACGCGACGCCTGTCCGATACCTATCTGGATCTGGATCTGCTGGATCAGCAAACCCGAAGCGTTCTGGGCATGATCCGCGCGGATGAGATCGTCATTCGCTGACCCGCGACGCAGCCCCAAAACCTTTATCTTCTCAACGCAGCCCCGGTGACATGCGCCGAATTGCGCGCGATCCGACGCTGCGTCACATTTCCACTCGCCAGAAAGCAGGAAATGCTTTATGAGATAGTTTAACGCTAAACTATCTGCCGAGAGGGGGAGATTGCCGCTATGGCTGCGCGAAAAACCGCAAAGAAACCAAATGTTTCTGCAGAAGAGCTTACCACCTATTACCGCGAGATGTTGCTGATCCGCCGATTCGAGGAAAAGGCAGGGCAGCTATACGGAATGGGCCTGATCGGCGGTTTCTGCCACCTCTATATCGGTCAGGAGGCTGTTGTTGTCGGTCTTGAAGCCGCCGCCGAGGAAGGTGACAAGCGCATCACATCGTACCGCGATCATGGTCACATGCTGGCCTGCGGGATGGACCCGGGCGGCGTGATGGCCGAACTGACGGGGCGTATCGGGGGCTTGTCCAAGGGCAAGGGCGGCTCGATGCACATGTTCTCGAAAGAAAAGCATTTCTACGGTGGTCATGGCATTGTCGGTGCGCAGGTGCCGCTGGGCGCCGGTCTGGCCTTCGCCGACAAATACAAAGAGAATGGCCGCGTGACCTTCACCTATTTCGGCGACGGTGCCGCAAACCAGGGTCAGGTCTATGAGACGTTCAACATGGCCGCCCTGTGGGCCCTGCCGGTCGTCTTCGTGATCGAGAACAACCAATACGCCATGGGTACCGCTCAGGCCCGCTCCACCTCGACCAAGGACATCTACCACCGGGGCGAGGCCTTTGGCATCCCGGGTGAGATCGTCAACGGCATGGATGTGCTGGCCGTCAAGGAAGCCGGTGAAAAGGCGGTCGCCCACTGCCGCGCCGGCAAGGGGCCTTATATCCTGGAAATCAAAACCTATCGCTATCGTGGCCATTCGATGTCGGACCCGGCCAAATACCGCACCCGCGAAGAAGTTCAGAAGGTCCGCGAGCAGAGCGACCCGATTGAACATGTGCGCGAACTGCTGCTGGCTGGCAAGCACGCGACCGAAGACGACCTGAAGGCGATCGACAAAGAGATCAAAGAGGTCGTGAACCAGGCCGCCGAATTCTCGAAAGAAAGCCCCGAGCCGTCGCTGGACGAGCTTTGGACTGACATCTACGCCGAGGCCTGACAGATGCCGCATTTTGAGATTCACGCCAGCGACGTCGAGCAGGCCAAAACGTTCTATTCAGGCCTGTTCGGATGGGGCTTCACGCCGATGCCCGGCGGTGAGGAAGTTGGATATCACCTGATCGACGGCGACCAGATTGGCGGCTCGCCGCTGACCGGCGGCCTGATGCAGCGCATCGGCGACGCGCCTACCGCGGGTAGCCCCGTGCGCGGCGGTACAATGACCTTTGAGGTCGGCGACTGCGATGAGCGTTTTGCCTGGGCGTTGGCCAACGGAGGCGCTGAGGCCTTGCCGCCAACCGACTACCCCGGCATTGGTCGTTGTGCCTATGTGGAAGACGGACAAGGAAACATCGTCGGGATGATCACCCCGGCCGCGGAAGGAAACTGAGACATGGCAACCGAAATTCTCATGCCCGCACTCTCGCCCACGATGGAAGAGGGCACGCTGGCCAAGTGGCTGGTCAAGGAAGGCGACACCGTCTCCTCCGGCGATATCATGGCCGAGATTGAAACCGACAAGGCGACAATGGAGTTCGAGGCCGTCGACGAAGGCATCGTCGGCAAGATCCTGATCGCGGAAGGCACAGAAGGGGTCAAGGTCAACACCCCCATTGCGATCCTGGTTGAGGAAGGCGAAGACGCCTCTGCCCTGCCCGCTACAGCAGCGGTGGCCGAGGCCTCCCCCGCGGCGGTTGAGGCGCCCGCTCCTGCGGCGACGGCGCCTGCGGCCCCGGTGGTCGATCACTCGCCCGACTGGCCCGCCGACGCGGAAATGGCGCAGCACACGGTGCGGGAAGCCCTGCGCGACGCGATGGCCGAAGAGATGCGCAACAACGAAGATGTGCTCCTGATGGGCGAAGAAGTCGCCGAATATCAGGGCGCGTATAAGGTCAGCCAGGGTCTTCTGGACGAATTCGGCTCCAAGCGGGTGATCGACACCCCGATCACCGAGCATGGCTTCACCGGCATTGCCGTCGGGTCGGCCTTTGGCGGGCTGAAACCGATTGTCGAGTTCATGACCTTCAATTTCGCCATGCAGGCGATTGACCAGATCATCAACTCGGCGGCCAAGACGCTTTACATGTCCGGCGGCCAGATGGGCTGTCCCATCGTGTTCCGCGGTCCCAACGGTGCGGCGGCACGCGTGGGGGCGCAACACAGCCAGGACTATGCCGCCTGGTACATGCAGGTTCCTGGCCTGAAAGTGGTGATGCCCTATTCAGCCGCCGATGCCAAAGGCCTGCTGAAATCGGCCATTCGCGATCCCAATCCGGTGGTGTTCCTTGAAAACGAGATCCTTTATGGCCGCTCATTCGACGTGCCGCAGGTGGATGATCTGACCATCCCGCTGGGCAAAGCCCGCATCTGGCGCGAAGGGTCCGATGTGACCATCGTCAGCTTTGGCATCGGCATGCAGTTCGCTCTGGAAGCCGCTGATAAGCTGGCCGAGGAAGGCATCAATGCCGAGGTGATCGACCTGCGCACCATCCGCCCGATGGACACCGGCGCGATCATCAACTCGGTGATGAAAACCAACCGTCTGGTGACCGTCGAGGAAGGCTGGCCGCAAGGCTCGGTCGGCAGCTACATTTCCTCCGTGGTGATGCAGGAGGCGTTCGACTACCTCGACGCGCCAGTCATCAACTGCACCGGCAAGGACGTTCCGATGCCCTATGCTGCGAACCTGGAAAAACTGGCTCTGGTCACCACGGATGAGGTGATCGCAGCGGTCAAACAGGTGACCTACCGGTAAGATGATGGAGATCAGGGGCCGCGATCCAGCAACCGAATGCTACCGTGTCGAAATCGACGTCGACAACCGCATCGTACGGGCGCTGGTTCCCGAGCGTCTGGTTGCGGATACCGGTTTGACCGGCGCGCGCCCTTCTCATCAGACGGCATATGTCTGGATGGCCGAGAACAAGAATAAAATCGAAGCCGCGATTGCGACGCTCGCACGTGGCACGGGGCGCCCCAAGGCGCCCTATGACCAAATTACTTTGATTGAGGAGCGCTGAGATGCCCACCGAAATCCTTATGCCTGCCCTGTCCCCGACGATGGAGGAAGGCACACTTGCAAAATGGCTGGTGAAGGAAGGCGACACCGTCTCCTCCGGCGACCTGCTGGCAGAGATCGAAACCGACAAGGCCACGATGGAGTTCGAGGCCGTTGACGAAGGCACGATCGGCAAGATCCTGATCCCCGAGGGCACCGAAGGGGTCAAGGTCAACACCGCCATCGCGGTTCTGCTGGAAGATGGTGAAAGCGCCGATGATATCGCGTCCACACCTGCCGCAGCCCCGGCGGCTGCGCCCGCAGCGGCCGCAGGCAACGAGGCCGCCGCGCCAGCGGCGTCCGAGGCGGCTGCCCCCGCTCCGGCGGCTCCGGTCAAGGCCGATGGCGGGCGTATCTTCGCGTCCCCCCTGGCCCGCCGGATCGCTGCACAGAAAAGTCTCGATCTGGCGTTGATCAGCGGCTCCGGTCCCCATGGGCGCATCGTCAAAGCCGATGTCGAAGGTGCGACTGCAACCGCCGCCGCCCCTGCCGCAGCCGCAGCGGCCCCTGCCGCAGCAGCCCCGGCTGGCCCCTCGGCCGATGCCGTCGCCCGGATGTACGAAGGGCGGGATTACGAGGAAATCAAGCTCGACGGCATGCGCAAAACCATTGCTGCGCGGCTGTCCGAGGCCAAGCAGACCATCCCGCATTTCTATCTGCGCCGCGACATCAGGCTGGATGCGCTGCTGAAATTCCGCGGCCAGTTGAACAAGCAGTTGGAAGGAAGGGGCGTCAAACTCAGCGTCAATGACTTCATCATCAAGGCCGTCGCCAACGCGCTGCAACAGGTGCCTGCCTGCAACGCGGTCTGGGCAGGTGACCGAGTGTTGCAGCTAAAACCGTCGGACGTGGCTGTGGCGGTCGCCATCGAGGGCGGTCTGTTCACCCCGGTCCTGCAGGACGCCGACACCAAATCTCTGTCTGCCCTGTCGACCGAGATGAAGGATCTCGCCGCCCGCGCCCGCGAGCGCAAACTGGCCCCGCATGAGTATCAGGGCGGGACCTTTGCGGTCTCGAATCTGGGAATGTTCGGTATCGACAATTTCGACGCCATCGTGAACCCGCCGCATGCGGGCATTCTGGCCGTGGGCACCGGCGTCAAGAAACCGGTTGTCGGCGATGATGGCGAACTGACCGTGGCCACTGTCATGTCGGTCACCATGTCGGTCGACCACCGCGTCATCGACGGCGCGCTGGGGGCGGAACTGCTGCAGGCGATTGTCGACAATCTGGAAAACCCGATGGTTATGCTGGCCTGATCGTCGGCAGAGTTTTCGCCGCGTCGGGTGACTTACCCGGCGCGGCTGCAGTGACCCTTGCCGTGTTGTGAAAGGCTGTGACCGTAGCAGCCATTGCCGCAGCCCATGTGGCTGCTCACCTTGATTGCATCAAGTTCCCCGATGCAAAGGTGCGCCATGACCCTTGTGAATACGGCCAAATCCCTACTGATCTTGTCGGTTCTGGCGACTGCCATGCCAACTGGCACGGTTGCGAAACCCAACAGCTATCCAGGCGAAAATTCGACCTATCAGCCCGACCCTGCCGAAGTTGCAAAACGCAAGGCTGAACGTGCCAAACGGGTCGAAGACCGGAAAAAGCGACGTGAGGAAAAACGGCTCAAGCGGTTGAACAGAAAGAACAACCGCCCGAACTGAAGTTTTTTACTGGTCTTTGCCCAGCATGTGATCCATCGAGATCGATGGTTGATCGCACCCGGCCTCGCCCACGATCTTTGCGGGAATACCGGCGACGGTCTTGCAGGCCGGAACCTCTTGCAGAACCACAGACCCCGCTGCGATGCGGCTGCATGGACCAACTTCGATATTGCCCAGCACCTTAGCGCCGGCACCGATCAGAACGCCGTCACCGATTTTCGGATGACGATCCTCTTCTTCCTTCCCGGTTCCGCCCAGCGTTACGGAATGCAGCATCGAGACATTGTCGCCAACCACCGCCGTTTCACCGATCACGATCGAATGCGCATGGTCGATCATGATACCCTTGCCGATTTTCGCGGCCGGGTGGATGTCGATCCCGAATATTTCGGATGAGCGCATCTGGAAGAAATAGGCCAGGTCATACCGCCCCTTGCGCCACAGCCAATGCGCCACGCGATAAGCCTGCATCGCCTGGTATCCCTTGAAGTAAAGGACCGGCTGCAACAACCGATGGCAGGCGGGGTCACGCTCGTAAACCGCCATCAGGTCGGCACGCGCCGCTTCGATCAGGGTTGCGTCATCGGCATAGGCTTCGTCCACGATTTCACGCAGAACCATCATCGACATTTCATTCGAACACAGCTTTGCGGAAACCCGATACGAAAGCGCCCGCTCAAGGCTGCGATGGTGCAGGATACAGGCGTGAACCAGCCCCCCCATCAGGGGTTCACTTTCGACGGCCGCCTGGGCCTCGGTCGTGATGCGATCCCAAACCGGATCGACGGGAGTGACCTGACTGCGCTTTTCCAACATGGCTTTTGATCCTTTGCTGCGCCTAGAATGCCATTTAGTGGCAAAATCGCCAAACGCAAACCCGTGATCGGCAGGTTAACGAAAATGAATGAAAATGCGCTGTCAGAATTTGAAGGATTGATCCGTGCCCGGCTGGCAGAACTGGCCGAACAATCGGCTTCGGGGAAAAAGGCGCAGGCCATTGTCGAACTGGATCAGCAAGCCGTGGGCCGCCTGAGCAGAATGGACGCCTTGCAGAATCAGGCTATGGCCAAGGCCCAACAGGCAAACCGCGATCTGGAAGTTCGAAGGCTGACAGCCGCCCTAAGCCGAATTCAGGACGGCGAGTTTGGCTATTGCGAAGATTGCGGCGACGAAATACCTGCGGGCCGGCTTAATCTGGACCTCGCCGCCAGCAAATGCGTCAGCTGCGCGTCTTCTTGACCAGAAATTGGATCAGGTGACGCAGAACCTGTTCGAAACACTGACAATATTGAATGTCGTCGAACCCGGGCTCATCCGCCAGCAGCCGGTTGCGCGCGGCTGCCATCAGCGAACCGTTGCCGAAATGCGGGTGTAGTTTGCCGGTCTGACCGACATGTGCGTCGGCCAGTTCGGCTTCGTGGATCATTCGCAGGCAGAGGCGATCGCGATCCGCTGTCGGCGCGGTCAGCAAGACCCGCGCCGCGGCGCTGACATCACCGTGCAAAACAGGGCGCATGGTATTGCCTATCCGACCGTCAGTCTTGCGAATGATCCCGGCCCATAGCTGGCTGACACCTGCGCAACGCGCACCTCATAGGACCCAGTTGATCCATCATCTTGTTTCATTGCGGCGGGGTAATGAATTCCGGGCGCCTGGACGACGTCTTCACGTACCCGGGCACCGTTAACCCAAATCTGAACCAGGTAGGATTCGCTTTCCTCGCCCAGCGGCACCTCAAGTCCGGCCCAATCATCTCCGTCAATCCGGGTGCGGCGGATCCACGAGACATGATCACCTGCGGGTGATGCGGTTACCGCCAAATGCGCTGGTGCGTAGGGTCGAAGCCCATTGCCATCAAAAGCTTCCACAAGATGAGTAAAGGACGGATCATCATACCCCCGTGCGCCAGGACCGATCCGGTAATGCTTGCTGACCCGTCGCTCCGACCTTCGCAACCCGGTCTGGTAGACGCGCTGGTCAAGCAGCACGAACATCGACCCTTCCGGCCAGACCTCGGGCATGATCGCATCTGTTCCCAGCTGGCCGCGCAACCGCCCGGACAGGTTATAGATTCCTGTTTCCTGAAGGTCAGCGTCCGCGAACTGAAACACTTCCCAGTTGTTCGGCGTTCCGTCCCCAATCGCGGCCAGATTTGCCCCGTTCAGCAAAGCTTCGCGCGGGCGGGACTCCAGCAGCCCGTCAACCAGATTAACCCGCAAGGGGGCTGCCTCATCCCAAAGCCCGGCACTTGCCCGCATCAGGGGCGTTTCGGTAAATCCTATGACGGCCTGGGCCGAAATCACCTCTTGCAAGGCATAGTCCTCATCGCTTGCAGCCGAATAGACGGCGACGCTGCCCGGCCAAGGGTTGGCGGATACAGCCAGATACGGCGCGTGCGGCTGTTCGGAACCGGTGATCAAGGGCAAATCCATGAACACCGGCAATACGGGAACAGGAGCCACAAAGGGTTTTGCGGTCACCGCGTCATCGGGCAGGTCTGTGGGCGCATAGACGCCGGGTTCGATGCGAACGGCCTCTGCCAGTTGCATTTCGGCCTGTTCCAGACGGTCGATGCGATATCTCGCGCCTTCTCCATCCCCGTTCAGGCGGATCACGTCCCCAGCACCGACGTTCAGCAGCGACGGCGGCAGCGCGAACCGGGCCGTTTCGCGGGACACCCGGGCCTCGCTCAGCCAACGTTCGGCGGTTTGCCTGCCTTCGGCGCGCGTCATCGACAGCGGCATCTCGTTCACCGAAACCGAGTGTGTGCGGGTGTCCGGCAGGACCGCCTCTTCGGACACGATGTCATGATCGGCATCCGATTGCACAAAACGCAGGCGCACGCGGCCCGTCATCTCCGCTTCGGCTTCGCGCCGATATTCGACCCGTCCTTCGATATCCGAAATGTCGGCGAGCGTGTCGGTGTTCAGATCAATGGCGCTGTCGCCATTGCGCATCCGGAATTGCAACACGCCATCCCGTTCGATCGCATCGAACCCATAGCGCAACATCAAGGGTTGCAACGCCGCGCGGGCGCTGGTGACATCCTCAATCGCGTATCCCCGGACAACACCGTAAAGGCGCGAGACGTCTATGTCCGTTACGCCGGCCCCGTAACAGATTTCAGTTACGACAGAGGCCAGCGTCCGTGACCCGGACCGTCCGTTCAACCAGTGCCCGCGCGCATAGTTCGCGCCATCGCTCCACTGGCTGCGCAGGTTCGGGAATGTGGGGTAAGGGCGCGCGTCCCAGGCCCAGACATAAGCGTTCGACAGGTCGATCATTCGTCCGTCATAAACATCGGAAGCCGGGTTCGTATCCGAGTCGGACCAGTACCCCAACATTGCTTTCAGATATTGCACCTGAATGAAATCGTCGCGCTGTCCGTCAGAATAGCGCGGCAGGCTGGATTCCGACGACTTCGGATCCAAAAACTTGTTCGGTTGATTGGTGCCCTTGTCGATTGCGGCACAGCCAAGTTCGGTGAACCAGATCGGTTTTGACCCCGGCACCCAATCTGTCCGGTTGACTTGGCGCACCCCTCCAATCCGCTCGTGATGCGGTTGCGACCACCAGTTGCGCAAGTCCTTGTATCGCCAAATCCAGGCCTCGTCATACTCGCTGTCCTGGATGGGGCTGCGGATCTGGGCCTTAGCCTCCTCGGGCGAGGCGTAGTACCAGTCATAGCCTTCGCCACCTTCGATATTGCTGCGCAAATAGTCGATGTCGTAGATCGCGTCCGCGCCGGATTTGGCATCCAGATGATCTTCGCCCGCGCGCCAGTCCGACAGCGGCATGTAATTGTCGATGCCGACAAAGTCGATGTTGTCATCGGCCCACAGCGGGTCGAGATGAAAGTAGCGGTCGCCTGACCCGTCGTTGGGCTGATACCCGAAATATTCGCTCCAGTCGGCCGCGTATCCGATTTTTGTACCCGGCCCCAATATCTTGCGCACCTCGGCGGCAAGATCCTGCAGTTGGCGAACGGCAGGAAACCCGGTCAGGCCGCGGATCTGCGTCAGCCCGCGCATTTCCGACGATATGCAGAACGATTCAACGCCTCCGGCGGCTTTGCACAAAGCCGCGTAATGCAGGATGAACCTGCGCAATCCCCATTCCTGCGGCCCGCTATAGGAAACGGTGCCGTCACCAACCGCAAAGTCACTTGCACGGGTTTGCCCGAAGAACGTTCCCACCTGTGTATCCGCAGCCGCCGTCTGGTCCGGCGACCCTTCCCGCCCCGGAGCGGTGCTTAGCGTAATCCGACCTCGCCAGGGCAAGTGCGGCTGACTGCCGGCCTCGGACCAGGGGTCCGGCAGGCCGTTGTCACGCAACTGGTCCATCAGGATAAACGGATAAAACATGACGCGATTGCCTGCATCCTTCAGGTGCCGGATAGCCTGCACCACGGACTCGTCTGTCGGAGTTGCGCCGTAAACCGGGCGGTCCCCGTCCTGCCGCACCCGTTGTGCCGCGTTTCTGTGCACACCGGCCACGCGCCAGGGCATGCCCTTGCCTTCGATATCTTTATGCAAAACCTTGGGCTGGATCTGGCATTGCCCGCACCGCAGGTCATCGCCAAACCACGAAACGATCAAGGACGTGGCATCACATGCGGGCAATTCAGTGTTCAGTGCGCGTGTGGCGGTCACAAGGTCCGGCTTGCCGGATGCTGAATTAACATTCGCGGCCCAGCTTCGCCCCTGCCCCTTTGAGTAATTCACCTGTGTCGAGGCCAGCGCATATTCTCCTGTGCCAGGCATCAGGGCGACGCCCCGGATGGTTCTGGACAAGGCATCCGGTGTGTCAGGCATTCCGGCCTGTTCCTGGCGTACAACCTCAAAAGAAAACTGCGGAACGCGATTTCCGAACGCGCCCAGTTGCAGGTCTTCGATTACAACATAGGCTGTTCCGCGATAGGCCGGAACGTTTCCTGTTCCCTCAATGGACTCGATCAGTGGGTCCGGCAGTTGACTGTCCGAACCGCGGTAAATGCGCATGTTCAGCCCGGCGCGTTCCAGTTCCTCTCCGTCTGCCCATACGCGCGGCACGTCGGCAATACGTCCCGCGCCAACGGCAATGGCCAGAGAAATCGAGTAGCTGTAGCTGTGGGTGGTGGTAGTGACTTCGGGGGTTTTGGGAGACCCCTTGCCACCGCCCCCACCGGACTGAGTGGCGGTGCTCGTGCTTTTGGTTTCCAGAAAATCCGAAGCCCAGATCACCTGACCGCCCACCCGCATGCGCCCGAAGACAGTAGCAACCGGTGCCCCCTCACCGGATTCGGTAAGGCGAAACCGATCCAGACGTCCTGTCTCAACAACTTCGCTGCCGCCGCCCATCACCGACTGGCTCATCAGCCGTTGGTCGATGACACGGCCCAGTGTCGCGCCGATCGCTCGTCCGATCACCGCAGACGACAGGCCCGCGACAGTTCCGCCAACCGCCCCGCCAATCGCAGCCCCTGCCGCGGAAAGAACAATTGTAGCCATTCACATATCCTCCAGCGGAAATTCAAAACGGGCAACGATCCGGCGGCACCAGGGCGCGCTCAGAGCGTTCTCGACAACGCCATATCCGGAATAGGCGTGAATAAACCGGGGCACTGCACCAACGTCGCTGACAATGCCCACATGCTTGGCGACCCGGCCTTCCCGCATGCGGAAAAGCAAAATATCCCCGATGGCTGGGGCATTCGAGTTCTTCTCGATCAGGTGTCGTTGCGCGGCGGCCCACATCCGCTCCTCGCCCTGCGGCTCGGACCAGTCCATGCTATAGGTCGGAACCAGTTCCGGTTCCTGTCCGAATTGGGCCCGCCACACGCCTCGCAGCAAGCCCAGACAATCGGTGCCCGCGCCCTTGACCGACGCCTGGTGCACATAAGGCGTACCCAGCCAGCTGCGGGCTTCATCAACAATGTCCTGCCGACGCACGCTCATCGAATGCTCCCCCCTTTGTTCGGGTTGCCTTGCTTGGGAACAGCCATCACCCAATCTTCGCCCGGAAGATCAGGAAATCCCTGAAAGTTGATCAGATTGTTGAACTTTTTGCGGCAGGCGCTCATGCTTTTGTTACATCCTGCCGCCAGCCTGACCTGATCGCCGACCGCCAGACCGCCGCTCAGCCCGGACCACAAAGTAACATTCCGGCCGCCGGCAATTTTCCGGTCCAGCTTGATGGATGCCCATAGTCCAGCCGCACGCCCCGACAAAACGTCCAGCCTGCCGCGTTCGAACCATGCCGCGGCCGGAGCTTCTGCGCCTTTCAACTGCAATACGCTGAGACCGGTCAGACCGACGACTTCCGCCGTCGCCGCAAAGCCCGGAGCCTTCAGATCGAAATTGCAGGCCGCGTCACCCAACACGGCAGTACATGGTTTCTGATAAATTCTGCCCATGGGGCGGTTCAACAGGTCCGTCAGGCCGCGCAGTTCGGCGTAGAAGGCTCCGCCGGCGCGGCGAAGCTCGCCAATCGAGCCCCGAAACTGCAGCATGCGTTGCTCGGGTGCCGCCCAGTTGACCAGCCAGGCACGCACCTCGGCCCCATCGAACCGGCCGGCTTCGATGTCTTCTTCGGTCACGGCGGCATCAGACAGCGCGCCCATGGCCTCAGAATTGTCGATGGACAGACCGGTGGCCTGTTCGATCGCGGTCGCGGTCAGGCCGGTGCTGGCCTTGAACTCCAGACCATCAAAGCTCAACGCCATATCGTGGTCGGTGAACCCATAAACCTGCCCGTCCGAGCGTGTGATCGCCCAGCACCTGCAAGTCGTGGTCAGCCCGCTCTGCAAATGGTCCAGCAATCCCTGCTTGTCGCCACTCATCACACGCGCACCTCGACAACCGGGACATTCGGCACGTCGCCGGCCTGAAAACTGGCAACGCTGGTTTGAATCTTGTCGGTATCGAACCGAACCGGAACGTCGAATTCGAAACCTGCGGTGATCTCCACCTGTTCAGGCGGCGGTGCTGAAAAAGTTACCACCCCCCGTGCAAGGTCGACTTCGAAGTCGACACCTTCGCGCATTTCGTCCTGTTCAAGCCCGAGCTTTACCGACCCAAGCACCGGCTTGATGATCGGCCGGACATAGGTGAATTCACCGGATCTGTAAGTCTTCACCAGTTGAAACGCCGTCTGTACGCCGTCCCCCCGCGCAATGACCTGATCACCCTTATCGACATCCGCGGTGGCCGCGCCCGACTTGTAATCAGACCAGTCCTTCCAGCGGAACCCAAACATCTGGCCCTGCCTGGCTTCGAAAAAGGACACCAGCGTTTCGATGTCATCCAGAGACCGCATCCCCAGACCGGCATCATAGCGTCGCCTTGAATGTGCCCAGGGCGTGTTGCGCTCCTCGAACCCGTTGGCCAGCGTCACGATATCCGTGCGCCGTTCGGGACCGCCGACCGAGCCAAAGCTCAGGCTGGCGGGAAATCTCACCTCATGGAAATTCATGACCTGCTCCTGTCATTACCTGTTGCGATTGCCGCGGCCCAGCGCCCGGCTCATCTGAGCGGCGATCTGGCCCTGACTGCGACGGAATCCCTGCACGTCCGGAGTTGTGATGTTCATCACCACATTCACGGCGCGACCGCCTCCAGAGGTCCGCACCCCCAGCTTTCCGTCAGGTCCGCGCGCCAGAGGCATGATCGCCTCGGGGCCAGCCTCGCCCATCAATCCGGTGCCGCCACGCATGGGAAAGGTTGTGGGGCCGCTGACCACGCCGCCATTGGCAAACGGCATCACCCGGCCCTGCGAAAAGCTGCCCCCATCCGCGAAAGGCAGCATCCCCTGCACCAGACCGCCAACCGTGTTGGCCAGCATCCCGCCAAAATGATCCGTGACCGGTTTGATAGCCGCCGAATAGGCCGTTCGGATCATCGAATTCTTCAGCACGTCCAGAGCATCTGACAGGTTCATCCCATCCAGAACCACGCCGTCAAACGCCTTGCGCAAGCCACCAGACATGCCGCGCTCCAATGTAGCGACGTCCTTGCCGGTCTCCTCGAAGGCCGCACTGATCCGCTTCATCTGGCTGTCAAACGCTGCCGCCATCGAGGCCGCATCCCCCAGCGAGTCGCCCAGCGCCTCGCCCCGTTCCTGCAGGTCGTCAAACCCGTCACGATCCGTCATCACGCTCTCCTTGTTCCTTGTCCGGATAGGCCGCCAGAAGCGCGTCCAGACCGGCGCGGTTCAATGCCGGCAACCCTGCGCCCTGTCCCAGCATCAGCCGCAATTCGGCGGGCGTCAGCCGCCAGAATTGATCCGGCGACAGACGCAACACGACAAACCCGGCCCGCATAAGCGCGGGCCAGTCGAACCCGCTCATGATTCACCCGGCACCATGAAGGCCCGCGCCAGCAGTTCAGCAGCCGCGCACACGCCCGCCAACGGGCCGCCTTCAATTTCAGCGACCAGCAAGTCGGCGCCGGTCACATCAACCCCACCGCCCCGCAGCCCTGCTACGATCAGGGCGAGCACATCACCACTGGAATACGACCCGCCTTCGAACCGCTGCACCAATTCCACCAGGGACCCGGTGCCCAAGTCCTGTTCCAACCCCGCCAAGGCACCCAGCGTAAGCTTGAGCACCCGGCGCTCCCCATCGATGGTCAACGCCACCTCGCCCGTCCACGGATTGGCCATTGGATTACAGCGCTGTGAAGGCCAGAGCACCGGCGCTGGCCAGGCTCATCTCATAGGTCGCTTCACCATTGTGCGAGCCCGCATATTCGATACCCGTCACCTGAAACGCACCCTCGACAATGCCGAAATCAGGGATGATCACCTGAAAATTCGGCGTCTCGCCATCAAAGAACAGCTGCCGCGCGCGCTCATCCGTATCGGCGTCCTTGAACACGCCCGAACCCGAGATTGCGGCGGATTTAACCCCCGCCCCGGACAGAAGTTCGCGCCAGCCGCCCTGGCTTTCCAGACTGGTGACATCCACGCTTTCCGCATTGAAACTGACCCGCGTGGCGCGCAGCCCCGCAATGGTCTCAAACAGGCCCGAGCCGTTCATATCCACTTTGACCAACAGGTCTTTTCCGTTCTGGGCAGGCATATGCTCTCTCCGTTGATTGCTTAATCGTCTTCCACGCGGGCGCGAAAACGCAGGTCGATCTGGCGGATCGCGCCGCCGGTTCCTGTACGGCGGGCCGAAGCGCGCTCGAACCACAGACCCACCAACCGCCCCCGGTCTAGGGTCAGCGCAGCGCCTTCCAGCGCGTCGCACACCGCCCCGGCCAACGTCTTGGCGGACCCGAACCCGGCCGCTTCGGACACCACTGACACCGTGAACCGATGCACAGCCCCGCTGCCGGAATGGTCCGAGGCGTCGCGCACTTCCTCCGGCCCCAGCGTCACATAGGTCTGGGGCACCGATCCCGCCGGCACCGCGTCATAGACCGCGCCGTTCGCAAGCGCGCTGACCTGCGTGTCGCCGGAAATCTGCTGAAACACAGCCGCTTGCAGGGCGGCCGAAACGCCATAGCTCATGCCACCACCTCTTCATCTGCGAAACAGGTCAGGTACTGGCCGCGCGGGTCACGCTCGGCCACCGCGCGGATGACAAACCGGCGCGTGCCGTCGGCAAAGCGCTGATCCGGCGAAGGGCGCATCACAGACCCTTCGGGCGCGCCACGCACTACAATGCGATACCCGACACGGGAAACCGGCACCCCGGCCACCTGGCGTTCGGATCCGCTGCGCGCCGTGACCTCGACCCAGACCGCACCCAGCGGCCGCCAGGTCTCGGTGTACCCTCCCGCGCCATCGGCGACGCGGACTGGGGCTTCCAAGGTCAGCTTTCGGTTCAATCGCGGCGTCTTCATTGCGCCACCCCGGCACCGAAACGAACCACTCGGTATCTCTGGATCAGACTGGTGACGCCAAACGGCATGCACCCTGCGCCCAGAGCGGTTTCGTGGCGGTATTCATAGTAATGTGCGGCCAGCAGCAGAACCGCCTGCCCCAGATCGGCAGGCAATCCGCCCCAATCCGCAGCCATCCCAGCCGCAATATCTATCCTGACCGACCCGCCTGTGGGAATGACCGGCAAATATGCTTCCGCTGGGCAAAGACGTGGGCGCTGGCTGTCTTCGGCCAGGCGATACCGGCCGCTGTCCACAATCGTATCGGCCCCTACCGCGTCGATCACAGTCACTGCATTAATTGCGGTAACAGGGGTCACCGGTAACACCTCACCCGCCGCATCGCGCCAGCCGTTCAGACCCCACGAGAAGCCCCTCGCGATCAGCACCTTGCCGGTGCGTGCCTCGATTGCTGCGATCGCCGCCCGCAGAAAACCTTTCAGCACCTCGTCCTGCACGCTGTCTTCGGCAAACCCCGTGCCCAGCCGCAGATGCGCTTTGAACTGATCCACCGGCAGCGCCGCATCTGCGATGGCGGTTTCTTCGATCAACATCATCCATTCACTCCGCAATCTCGGACCGCTCCGGGCCCGCATTCTCAGGACTTGACGGGCACGCGCCGCCCCACGTTGCTCGGACGGAGGGGAGCAGCTAGACAACGCAGGGGATCTCACCCCGGCCCGCGCCCGCCGTCCCGGGGGTCGGTTGCCCGCCCCCCGGGATTCGCCACCGCTTAGGCGATGCCGAATTTCACCAGCTTGATTGCTGCAAAATCGCTCACATCACCGCCCACGCGCTTGGTCGCGTAGAACAGGACATGCGGCTTGGCGCTGAAGGGATCGCGCAGGACGCGCAGATCGGGGCGTTCGGCGATGGTGTAACCAGCCTGGAAATCACCAAACGCAATCGAGTAACTGTCGGTGCCCGCGTCCGGCATGTCCTCGGCGATCAGCACCGGATAGCCCATCAGGCGCGCCGGTTCGCCCGCCGCCAGACCATCGGACCACAGGAAGCGCCCATCGCTGTCCTTCAGCTTGCGGATCAGACCCGCGGTTTTCGAGTTCATCACGAAAGTGCCGTTGACCCGGTATTGCGCACCCAGCGCATAGACCGCATCGACGATAGAATCCGCGTCAACACCGCCATCGATGCCGGTTGGCACATATCCGATATTGCCCCAGGCCCAGACGTCGTTGTCAACCTTGGCGTGGTCCAAGATCCCCTTTGGCTTGTCGACGCCATCGCCACTGATAAAGGCCGAAGCTTCGGCGCGGGCGAACTTGTCCGCGATGCGACCGGCCAGCCATCCTTCGACGTCAAAGGCACTGTCATCCAGCAGACGTTGCGAGGCTTTCGGCAGCGCGCTCAACTCGTGCAGCGCGATCGAAATCCGGTCGATCGAGGGCGTTGCCGTTTCAGTCGCGGCCGACGCCTCATCCGCCCAGCCAGCGCCGACATCGGTATGGTCGATCAACACATCGAACGAATTCGCTTCGACATTCACGACGGACGCAATCGAACGGATCGAGGCGGTGGATTTCAGCACCGATTTGATGACCTCGGCCGTCTGCGGATCGACCAGGTACCCGCCGTCACTGTTCACCGCGCTTGTCAGCGATTTGGCCTCAATCTCCAGCCCGCGCAGGCCGTCATCATCGCCCGAACGCACATATGCGTCGAACGCCCTCTGATGCGGCGCACCGTCTTCGATAGACGCCGCAAGATGCGGGCGCGCCGCGATAGTTGTTTTTCGATCCAGCATGGTCAGTCGCTCTTCCGTCTGTTGTAGTTGATTTTTAACTTCAGCCTTCAGGCCCTTGAATTCATTCACGAAGCCAGCCATCGCCTGCTTCACCTCCTGAACCAGGGGCGCACCCTCTCCGGTCAAGGCCGGGATCTCGGTCTTGCTCATCAGCATGTCCTGTCTTTCGGTGGGTCTAAGGCGCGCTAGGTCCGCGCCAGCTCCTGCCGGGCGTCGTTGAACACCTCAGCAATACTGCGCCAGGTGTCCTCGGACCCGGGCACAGAGCCCTTTGCCGCCACCCGCGCACTGGGCAGCATCGGGAATGTCACCAAAGACACCTCCCACAGCTCCAGTTCGGTCAGGACCCGCTGGCCCTTGTCATTCTTCACAGCCCGCTTGGTGCGATAGCCAATCGACAACCCGTCCATCGCGCCCGCCCGGATCAGCTCCGCCGCCTCTCGACCCTTTTGCGTGCTCTCCAGCAAGCGCCCTTTGACCCACAGGCCCTTGTCGTCCTCACGCACCTCGTCCCAGACTCCAATGGGCTGTGCCGGGTCGTGCTGCCACAGCATCTTGACTCGTTGGCCCGCCTTGACGAGCCCGTCAAGTGAGGCTTGATACGCCCCCCGCTGCACCACATCGCTGCCCTGATCAACTTGCCCAAACAGGCTTGCGTAACCTTCGATCACCGCGTCTTCTGTAACGGACAACCCGTCCCCAAAGCGCGCGAACTTATGCTCCAAATCCATGAACTTCTCCATGTAAGTCACTGAACTCATGGCGTTACCACCAACAGAGATTGAAACGCCTGCGCCAGAATCACCGCGACCACGCCGTAGACCGTCAGCCACAACCGCTTTTCCAGTCGTTCCATCATCTCTTCGATCTGATCCAACCGCCTGCACAAATGCGCGTGCTGGATCTCGGCCACCCGCTCATGCGCGGCCAGGCGCAGGCCCGGCGCGCAATCGAACGGGGGATACCCGTCAGACATCCGCACGCTCCGGCAGCCCCAACAGCGCGCGTTTCTCGGCATCTGTCAGGAACTCAGCCCCGCTGACCCGCGCCCATTGCGCATCGCGTTCCGCCGATAGCGCGGGCACCTGATCCAGATCGGGCTTCAGCATCAAATCCTCGCCGGTAAAGCCCGCCAGCCACTCCGACACCGCCGCCGCCACCCGCGTCACCAGGGGCAGCACGGTCAGGCGATAAAACGCCCGATTGGCCTCCTGATAGTTCGAATAGGTCGCGTCGCCTTGTATCCCCAGCAGCATTGGCGGGACCCCAAAGGCCAGCGCGATCTCGCGGGCGGCGGCTTCCTTGGTCTTTTGAAACTCCATGTCGGACGGAGAGAACCCCATCGGTTTCCAATCCAAGCCCCCTTCCAGAACCATCGGGCGGCCAGCATTCCGCGCCCCGCGATAGTTCTGCTCGATCTCATCGGACAGGCGGCGGAACTGATCCTCGGCCATCACCCCATGGCCATCACCCTTCCACACCAGTGCCCCCGAAGGCCGCGCCGCATTGTCCAACAGCGATTTCGACCACCGAGACGCGCTGTTATGCACATCAATCGCCATCGCCGCCGCCTGCATCGGCGAGAACCCATAGTGATCGTCCTGCGGGTGAAACGACTTGATGTGGCAGATGTTTTCTGCCGCAAACCGATGCTTCTTGCCACCGACCGCATAGTCATAGGCCTTGGGCCACCCATCCGCCCCCGGCACCACGCTCATCCGGTCTGAGCGCAACACGTGCAGCTCAACCGGCAACCCTTCCTCGGCCTGAACTGCCTCAACATAAGCATTGCCCGACAGCAGCAACTGCCCGAACAGCGCCTCCATCAACTCTGCCCGTCCCTGCGCCGCATTCGGTCGGCGCATCAGCGACAGGATCGGATGAGTATCAAACCGCTGCGCTTGATCCTGCAACACCAGAGGCAGAGCCGCCGCCGCCTCAGCAATCAGCTTGACCGAGCGAAACCCCACCGGGTTCCCCGAAAACCCCGTCCGCGTCAGAGACACCGCATCCCGAGGGCTCCACGCTACGCGTCCGCCCGTCTGCCACGCCACCACAGGCCCCGCCGCGCTCGCCTTCGCCTCTGGCGCGTCCCCAGCCGATCCACGACGCAAGAAATCGAATACCATCTGTGCTCCTTTCTGCCGCCGCTCTGCCCGGCTTGTTGAAAGGAGTTATGTCGGAAAGAAGTTTAAGGCTTGGGAATGGGGCGTACGGGGGTTGGGCAACGGTGGCATTTTCGTGTGGTTACGACGATTTACCAAAGATGGTAAAAAGACGTTATATAAATGCCGGAAATTCTGTATCAAACTAACATGTTGACTGAGTTCTTTGAAAGAGTCGGCAATTCGAAGTGGTTGCCATGGATCGAGTTAACTCCAATCCTAATTTTCTTAGTTTGCGCGATGATTGTCGGAGAAGGCCTCCTTGGTATTGCAGGTATAGCCTATTTGGCCAGCATGCCGTTAGGAGTTGCAGTGGGTGGGTTTGCGGCGAATCGTTTGAGCAAGAAATTGTTCCGACGTAAGCCCGAGATCGAACAAAGGCTTACCCGATCACTGTCGGCGCTCGGGTTTCTTTCGTTGCCTTCGTTCGTCGGATGGGCGGCCAATTCTTACTTGGATGCCGGAATCGACATGTATTCTCTGAAAACACATTTGTTTTGGGCTTGTGTCATAAGTGGCGGCGTTTTTCTGATCAATCCAAGTGTATCAAAGACTTAGCTTATCGTTCGGTAAGAATACCAAAGCTGACAAATCCGAACGCCTCGCCAAGTCAAGCCGCGACGAGACGGACTCTCCAAAGCCCTCACAACGCCCTTACCCTCGGCCGCCGATACGCGCCCGCAGGCCCCACAACCAACTCATGCAGTGCCCAGACCAACGCGTCGACGCGGTCGGGTGAGGCTTGCCCCTCGAACCCTCGCGCGGTCATCTGGCACATCTGTTCCTCCAGCGCATCCATCCCGGCCACATGGTGCACCCGCCCTTGCTCGTACAGGGCCGCCACAGGCTCGGCTCGCGCGACCTTGCCGCGTGAGGCCCGCACCGCGCGATAAGGGACCAGAGGGTCCACCTGTCGCATCACCTCTTCCACCAGTTGCCCGCCCTGATTGACCTCGGCCACCAGCCGTTCGGCCCCGAACTCATCCATCGCGTCAATCGCCGCCTGGGCCCAGCCCGCCGGACCAACGCCCTGAACCGTTCGATCGGCCAGCACATAGGCGCGCCAGTCCTCAGGCGGCCCCTGCAGCTGAGCCCCCACGACCACGATCCCGCAGGCATCCGCGCCTAAACCAGGCGTTACCGCCGGGTCCAGCGCCACGACGATGCGATGCAACGCAGGCACATGCCCGCACCGCGCCGCCTCCAGAATCGAGCCCGTCCACAGCGCTCCCTCGGCATCCGACAACAGCACCCCGTCCAATTCCTGCCGCCCAAGCCGGGTACCCGCATAACGCGCGCGAACCTCGTCCAGAAACGAGCCCGCCAGATTGGCCCGGTTCGCCTCAGTCGGCGCATGGGTTTGAACGGTGGACGGAGACGCCAGCAACTCTTTCAAAACCTTCACATTGCGTGGTGTGGTCGTCACACAGACCCGCGGCCGCTCCCCCAACCGCAAGGCAAATTGCAGCATATCCCAAGTGTCGCCGGCCTTCTTCCACTTGGCCAGTTCATCTACCCAGGCCGCGTCGAACTGAGGACCCCTCAGCCCTTCAGGATCATGCGCCGAAAACGCCTGTGCCTCGGCCCCGTTCGGCCAGATCAACTTGCGCTCGGATGCTTTCCACACCGGAAGCCGATCCGGCGGCGAGCACTGCAAAATCCCGCTATCGCCGAAAATCATCACATCGCGCACCTGATCGAAGGTCTCGCCAACCAAAGCCACGCGACTGGCCTCACCACGGTCCAACGGTTTCGAACCTTCAACCATTGACCGCAACCACTCGGACCCGGCGCGCGTCTTCCCCGCGCCGCGCCCGCCCATGATCACCCAAGACCGCCAGTCCCCTTCGGGCGGCAACTGATGCGGCAGCGCCCAGAACTCGAACAGGAAAGGGAGGGCGCACAGCCCCCCCTCCCCGATCTCACTCAGAAATCTCTCCCGCACCTCGGCATCGACGGAGGCGAGCCAGCCTGCACCCGATTTCAAATCGAGCGCGCTCAAGGTCGAGCGCATACCCTCCTTGGGCAATTCCGGCTTGTCTGTGATGTTGTTCGACAAAATTCGCCTCCACTTTCTGGCAGGTTCGGATCAGCCCCTCTAGCTGACCGAGTTGCCGTGCTGAACCAGCAAGATCTGCATCCTCCCCGGCTCCGATCTGCCTGCGCAGTTCTTCTGCTGCTTTGCGCAAATCGCGAATGGACCTCTCAAGCGACTGCAACAAATCTGCCGTCTGAGAAATCCGCTCCTCCGGGGTAATCAAAGTCATGTTTGCCTGTGACCTCATGCGTGAGTTTTCTCCGCACGAGAGAAACGAAAAACGGCCACCGGGTCGCCCCGGGGCCGTTGCCCACCTCTTCTAGCATGACACAACCTATACGAGAAATCGCGCGTGGAGTCAAGAAAATACGCAACGCCAGAAACACCCAACGCACTCAAAAATATAGAAAAATTAACACATCTGGACCGCGCCGGCAAATATCGAACCCAGATCAATTTCGTAGCCTGGCTTTGTTTCCCCAATACCGTTTGGCACTCAGGAAAACACAACGTTCTCTTCTGAACGTGGTTTGACCCGCGCAGTTGCAAAGCCCCTTGTCGAATGGTTGCCAAGAAATTGTTGCGCCCATTTCGCCGGCACCGGTCAACAGTAGAATTTTGTTTTGTGGAAAAAACGTAAACAATTGGCTAGTCTACACGTCATTAACTTGTTTTTGAATTTGAGGACTTATCTGACATGGCGGACGAAGAGCCGCATCCTACGTTGCATGATGACGATGCTTTCGAATTGCTTGAGCGGCGCTTGTCCGATCAGGTCAGATCGCGTGTCGAGACGACGCTCAAGTATCGCTACGGGACGATCTTTGCGATTTTGCTCTCGGTAGCTGCCTTTTTTGGGTACGACTTCGTCGAGCGGGCCCGCGAGGAAGTGCAATCCAGCCTAAAGGAACTTTCGGAAGACGTTACCGCGGCACAAGGCGATCTTGCTGCTTTCCAAAAACGGGTCACAGAGCTTGAGCAGGAATTGACGCCTTTGCTTGAGGACTTTCAGGAACTAAAGGTCGATTTCTCCAAGCTCGACAATACGTTCACCGAAATCGAGCAAGAAACCGAGCGTGTTCAGGACCAATTGGACGGCTTCATCCGAAAGCAGACCGATATCATCGCCATCAATTTCGGGAATACACTTGATCCGTTCGACAATGAAACCGCCGGTTTTTACAAGGCAATTCTGGAATTTGCCGACAAACAGAACTACACGACATTGGCCGTCTTTGCCACGGTTCAACTGGCGATAAACAGGGCGTTCAATAATGAGGTGCAACTGGCGCGAAGCCTGTTCAACGACGCCGAAGAAAAAGCCCGTAAAGTCAGCAATGCTGACTACCTGAACGTACTTCTGCAAAGGGCCAGCACAGAAAGCGACCAGGGTCTGTTTACCGACGCGTTGATTACGCTGGAAGTCCGCGCTGTCAGCAGTCTGGATGGGGTCGATGCATCCCTCAAAGGAGATGTGTATCAGGCTATCGGCAACATCTACCAAAATAATCTGAAATTCCCTTCGGCAATCGAAAGATACGAAAAAGCCGCCGAGTATTACAAAGCCGCGCAGAATTTCGACCGCTTGTCGCGGATACAAAAAACCATCGGAAACATACGCGTGCGGCGGGAACTTCCCGAAGTTTTCGATCTTGAAGCCGCTCAGACCGCTTATGACGAGGCCGTGCGGGTCGGCCAGTACAACAATGATCGCCTGATATTGTTTCAGTCCCTGTCCGGTTTGGCGAAACTCATGAAAGAAAAAGGCGACATGGCAGAAGCACGAAAACACGCCTGCCGCGCCGCCGAATATGCGACCGGGGCACCTGTTTTTGGCGACCGAAACCGCGTTGTCCGCGAATTTGGTGACGAAAGCCAAACTACGTTCGAGGAACTTTGTACATGAACGGCCAAAGCAGATTTGCCATATCACTTGTGTTAATCACCGCCTCACCTGCCGCCGCGCTGGCGAACTTTGCCGCAGAACGGTGCAACCCGGTCAACGAACTGCTGGTGGTACGCACGGTAGACCAGGAATTATTCCCCTCAGTCGGCATAATCGAGCCAGTTGCGCGTAACAAATTTACCTTGCTATGCCTGCGCCCCAGCGCAACCAGCGCCAAGGTCGCCTGGGCGCAAGAGTTTGAATGCGACGGGGCCTCTGCCGCCGTTGATTGGCGAAGCGCCGGCCGAATACGCGTGAATTGTGTCGCCCAGGAACCTGACACCGCATCAGAGGAAACAAACTAGATGAGAAACACTGTCCTGAAATTCATCTTTGCTCTGAGTGGCGGACTGTTGGCGTTCACGACTTCGGCGGCGGCTCAGGATTTTTTGGGGGAACAGACTTTTCGTTGTCTGGATTTCGAAGTTGAGGTCTGGGGCGAATATGATCGCGTTACGATCTTTCGCAACGAGGGCGACATTCTGGAAATCCCGAGAGGCGAGCCGGTCATGTGGTTTTGCGGACGAGACCGCATCGAGCTCAAGTGCCACCGCGATGCCGACCTGTTGGACGTCTTTTGGGATGGTGAGGGCATTATCTCATTCCAGTGCCTGCGCAGGTAACCGCACCTGAATGATGCCGCTAAGCGGACCACATGGCTGACAGACGATCAAATCCAGTACCGTAAGGAAGGGTGCGACCGGCGACGCGTACGGCAACGCTTGACATTCCCTTTGCAAAACGTCATTGCCGCCGCATAGCGCTGATGCGTGAGTACACGCCGGCAGAACCGGTCCACAGCGCCACTACACTCTCCAGTTCCCCTTCACGCAGGGTTCTTGAAGCGACAGCCAGATACCGCAGGACTCGCCTGTGGGTCCCGAGGTTTCGCTAAACCCCTGCCGGTCGCGCCGATTGCGTGGCCAGTAACTCTTGTCCGTGGCCGACATGTCGCCACGGAAAAAGGAATAATACGTGTTCGACTTTGATATGCTGGGCCTGGCCCCGGCCCTGAATGATGCGCTCCAACGCGCCAACTTTACGCAACCCACCCCGATCCAGAACCAGGCGATTCCGCTGGCCCTGCAAGGTCACGACATTCTTGGGCTGGCACAAACCGGTACCGGTAAGACCCTGGCATTCGGCCTGCCGCTGATCGACCACCTTCTGGCGCAACCGGGCAAACCCGCACCAAAAACGGTCAAAGCCCTGATCCTGGCCCCGACCCGTGAGCTGGTGAATCAGATCGCCGAAAGCCTGCGCAACCTGACGAAAAAGACCAAGTTGCGGGTTGCGACCGTCGTCGGCGGGCAATCCATCGGCAAGCAGATTTCGTTCCTGTCGCGCGGCACAGACATTCTGGTCGCCACGCCCGGTCGCCTGATCGATTTGATGGAGCGTGGAGCCGTTGATCTCAGCTCGGTACGCCATCTGGTTCTGGATGAGGCCGATCAGATGCTGGATATGGGCTTTATCCATGCCCTGCGCAAAATCGCGCCGGCATTGGGTACACCGCGCCAGACCATGCTGTTCTCGGCCACCATGCCGAAACAGATGGAGGAGCTCAGCCAATCCTACCTGACCAACCCGCAAAGGGTTCAGGTCTCGCCCCCAGGCAAAGCCGCCGACAAGATCACCCAATCCGTGCACTTTGTCAGCAGGCCGGAAAAGCCGAAGAAACTGCGCGAGATTCTGTCCGCGGACGCAGGTGCCCTGACGCTGGTTTTTGCGCGCACCAAACACGGTGCCGAGAAACTGATGAAAGACCTCGTGGCTGACGGATACAACGCGGCCTCGATCCACGGCAACAAAAGCCAGGGGCAGCGGGACCGTGCGATCAAGGCGTTCCGGGCCGGTGAAGTCGATGTGCTGGTTGCCACTGACGTCGCGGCACGCGGTATCGACATCCCGGGCGTGGCGTACGTGATCAACTATGACCTGCCCGAGGTGCCCGATAACTATGTCCACCGCATCGGCCGTACCGCACGGGCAGGACGCGAGGGCGAGGCTATCGCCTTCTGCGCGCCGGACGAACTGGACCAGCTGCGTCAGATTCAGAAGCTGATGAAGATCGAGATTCCGGTCGCCAGCGGCACGATGCCGGAAGCTGCGGAACCCAAGAAATCACGTGGTCGCGGCGGTTTCCGGGGACGCGGTTCAAAACCGCAAGCGGCGAATAACGGTGCAAGACCTGCTTCGTCCAAACGCCGCCGGCCACGCCGTCGTCCTGCTGCATAAGACAAAAAACATCGGGCCGCGTCTCACAACGCGGCCCGTTTTGTATCAATTGCCAGAGCCTTGTCGCTCGGCCTCAATCTCGCGCCACTTGGCCACGTTGCGATTGTGCTCCTGCAAGGTCTCCGCAAATGCGTGCCCGCCTGTGCCGTCCGCGACGAAGAACACAAAGCTGGTTTCGTCGGGCGCAACGGCGGCCTCAAGGCTTGCCAGCCCGGGATTGGCAATTGGCGTAGGCGGCAAACCATCAATCACATAGGTATTCCAGGGCGTTGCCCGGCGCAGCTCACTTCGGCGCAATCCGCGGCCCAGCACGCCCTGACCCTTTGTGACACCGTAAATCACCGTCGGGTCCGTCTGCAGCTTCATCCCCTGCTCCAACCGGTTGACGAAGACGCTGGCAACCTGACCGCGCTCATGCGGAACCCCGGTTTCCTTTTCGATGATCGAAGCCAGGATCAGCATCTCTTCGGGACTGCTGATTGGCAGATTGTCCTGCCGGCTTTCCCATACAGCATTGATCCGCAACTGTTGCTTGCTCTGCATATCCTGCAGAACAGCGTTCCGATCATCGCCGGGTGTCAGCTCATAACTGTCGGGTGCCAACATCCCTTCGGCAGGAAGGTCGGTCACGTCACCCGTCAGCGCATCGATACCTTTCAGCGCTTCAACCACCTGCCACGATGTCACGCCCTCGGCCACTGAGACGCGATAGCGCGTATCCGCATCCTGACGTTTTTCAGAATAGGCGGCGGGCACCTCTTCTTCAGCGGCCTCAAAGCTGGCGATCTCAACAAAGTCCAGTGTGGCCGGGTCCAGTTCGCGCACGCGTGTCTGAACGCGGGTGACGCCAATGCGGTATTCGATTTCAGACCCGCAAGTGCTGGCACCGCTGCTGGTAATCTCGTCAATGATCTGCTCCATCGACGCGCCTTCGCGCACCAAAAAGCTGCCGGCCTTCAACTGCTGCGCCTTGTCCGTGTAATCCGCCGCCATCCGGAAGATCATCGCGCTGCTGATGGCACCGTCATCTTCAAGCTGCTGGCTGACCCGTGTCATGTTCGAACCGCTTTTGACCTGCAGGCACATGGCGGATTCCAGCGGGCCTTGGGCCTTATACTGCGTCTGCCCCCACAGGATCAGACCGCCCATCAGAAACAGGCCGACCACCAGGATGGTCAGCGCGTTCGATGCTAAGGCCCGCCACATTTAACTGACCTTTCCGAAGATCACGCTGGCATTGGTGCCGCCGAACCCGAACGAGTTCGAAAGCGCCACATTGATCTCACGCTCACGCTTGGCGTTAGGCGCCAGATCAATCGGCGTTTCGACTGCCGGGTTGTCCAGATTGATGGTCGGCGGTGCAATTTGGTCCCGGATCGCCAGAATCGAGAAGATCGCCTCAATCGCGCCCGCGGCCCCCAACAGGTGTCCAGTGGCGGATTTGGTCGAGGTCATGGTTGCGGAGCCGGCATGTTCGCCCAGCAGACGCTCCACCGCGCCCAGCTCAATCGTGTCCGCCATGGTCGAGGTGCCATGCGCGTTGATATAGTCCAGATCCTTCGGCTCCAGCCCGGCGCTGCGCAGCGCGGCTTTCATCGAACGCTCCGCACCATCGCCATCCTCGCTCGGAGCGGTGATGTGATAGGCGTCACCCGACATGCCGTAGCCCAGAACCTCGGCGTAGATTTTCGCACCGCGTGCAACGGCGTGGTCGTAGTCTTCCAGCACAACGATGCCTGCGCCCTCGCCCATGACAAAGCCGTCGCGATCCACGTCATAGGGACGGCTGGCTTTCTTGGGATCGTCGGCATACTTGGTCGACAGCGCCTTGCATGCGTTAAAACCGGCTATACCGATCTCGCAGATGCAGCCTTCGCCGCCTCCGGCAATCATGACATCCGCGTCACCGGCCCGGATAATGCGGCTTGCATCGCCGATGGCGTGCGCACCGGTTGAACAGGCGGTCACAACCGAATGGTTCGGACCCTTGAACCCATGACGGATTGACACCTGACCAGAGGCCAGGTTGATCAGCGCACCGGGAATAAAGAAGGGCGACACACGGCGCGGGCCCTTGTCGCGGATCAGGTTGGCGGTATCTGCTATCGAACCCAGCCCCCCGATACCGGAGCCGATCAGAACACCAGTACGCAGGCGCGCCTCTTCGTCTTCGGGCATCCAGCCAGCATCCTGACAGGCCATGTCGGCCGCGGCGATGGAATACAGGATAAAGTCTTCGATCTTGCGCTGCTCTTTCGGCGGCATCCAGTCATCGGGATTGAACGTCCCGTCAGACCCGTCACCGCGCGGCACTTCGCAGGCATAGGTCGTCGTGACCCCGCTTGCCTCAGCATCGAACTGAGTGATCGGGCCAGCACCGGATTCTCCGTCCAGCAGCCGTGACCAGGTTTCCTCGACCCCACTGGCCAACGGAGTGACCAACCCCAGACCGGTTACAACGACTCTGCGCATGAAATGCCTCTTGCCTGCTTCCTGTTTGAGAAACGCTCATACCCCGGCCCGGGGTCCGGGGGCAAGAGCAAGGGCGCATTCCGCACCGGCATCCATCGGCGGCAATTCGCGTTTCACGAGCCGCGACAGAAATTTTGGATCACAGCCGATCTCAAAAAACCGCCCCCTCCCCACGACGGGAAGAGGCGGAAAATTATGCCTTTGTAACGTGTTACTGGAACTCGGCGACAGGCTCGTGCGCTGCGGCAGCTACCGCCAATGCGTCTGACAGGTCAATCGTCTTGCGGAACAAGGCCCGCCCGACCAGCGCGCCCGCGATATTCGGAACATATGCCAGACGAGAGATATCGTCCGCCGTACGCACCACACCGCTGGCGATAACCGGGGTGCGTGACTTTTCGGCCAGACCGGAAATCAGACCCAGTTGAGCGTCAACATCCTCGATGTCGCTGTCGATATCAGTCACCAGAATCGCCGCAAACGGGGTCCCTTCGAACGCTTCGATAAAGGCTTCGGGCGTAAAGGCGCTCTGGCTGCGCCAGCCTTCGGTCATGACATGGCCCTGCCAGACATCAACCGCCAGCACGATCTGATCCGGATACAGTTTGGCCAGTTCCTTGACCAGATTTGGATCCCAGGCTGCCAATGTTCCGATAACAATCCGGCCCGCGCCCTTGTCGATCCAGTATTCGACATGTTCACGGGTGCGCATACCGCCGGCAAGCTGGACGGGAATTTCGGCCGATCGAATGATCTCTTCAACCAGTTCCGCGTTTGTGTCGCGCCCTTCGATTGCATCAAAGTCGGTCAGGTGCATCCATTCAGCATTCGCCGCCGACCAGCTACGCGCCGTTTCAACGGGATTCACATGCCAGATCATGGCCTCGTCCAAACGGCCCTTGTCCAGCGTCACACACCGGCCGTTTTGCAGTTCCATAGTGGGGTAAATCCTCATGAGCCTGTTCCTCCGCTCAATCGCCTTGTTGATCCACCCTAACATACACACCGAGTCGGTTTCGGATTTACCAGTTTCGGCAAACTACGGACAATTTGCGGCATTGCAGCAGAGTTGATTTCTAGGCGCGGGCCGGCGGACCGTTGCGGCGCATCAGCTGGACCGGGGCGTCGTTGTACTCGCTTTCGCGCATCGTGACGTAGCCCAGCTTTTCCGCCAGCTTTTGCGAGGCCGAATTGGCAGAGTTCACCATTGCAACCAACGGGCCGGGCATTATTCGGTCGAACCACTCATGCGCTGCCTGCGCCGCTTCCAGACCCAGCCCCTGCCCCTGCGCTTCGGGCACAAGCACCCAGCCCGCTTCGGGGAAGCTGTCGAAGTCCTCGCCAATAGCGCGGTTGCCATAGAAAAAACCGGCCTGGCCGATCATCTGCCGATTCGACTGTTGGACCACCGCCCATTGCCCGAACCCGGCCATTTGCCAGTGACCCGCATTGCGCAGAAAGGAATCCCAGGCTTCACCCCGCGAACGCGGCTTGCCACCGATATGGCGCACGATACAGGGGTTGCGCCAGATCTCGGCGAACCGGTTGAAATCCTCGGGCCGCATCGCGCAGAGCGTCAAGCGTGCCGTGTTTATCATCGGGGTGGATCGTATCATGCCCTGCCCGCTCGGAATTTTTAGGCCTCGCGGGGAAGGTTGCGAACGAATTCTCCGCCTGGCAAGCGCGAAATCCGACCGGTCACAAAAAAACGGCGCCTCCGTTGCCCGGAAGCGCCGCTTTTAAACGATTTCGAAGCTCTTAGGAGGCTTCCGAGATAAATTTGACGGCGTCGCCAAAGGTCTGGATGGTTTCGGCTGCGTCATCAGGGATCTCGATGCCGAACTCTTCTTCGAAAGCCATAACCAGCTCAACGGTGTCCAGGCTGTCTGCGCCCAGATCGTCGATGAAGGAAGCGTTTTCCGCCACTTTGTCTTCTTCGACACCCAGGTGCTCAACAACGATCTTTTTAACGCGATCTGCGACGTCGCTCATGTCTATTCCTCATTTCATTTCAGGGCGTAGTGCCCGGTTCTGCCCTTGCCCGCTCAGGCTGGCTTCGATATGCCCGGTCTGGGCGGTTTGGGTCCCCGATTACCGGGAAAGTAGAAGGCCGACCGTTTGGCCGACCCCTGCATTCATGCGCCGCCTATAGCACAGACAACGCCCAAGGCAAACGCTTTCGCGCCCGCCTTGATCCGCGCTCACAACATGGCCATCCCGCCGTTCACATGCAAGGTGGTTCCGGTAACATATGCTGCTTCGGGGCTGGCGAGAAACAAAACTGCGGCCGCAATTTCCGACGGAGTCCCCATTCGCCCGGCCGGAACCTGCGCCAAAAGACCGGTTTTCTGGTCATCGGTCAGCTTTTCCGTCATGGCGGTCGTGATAAATCCGGGCGCAACCGCGTTGGCCGTGATCCCGCGGCTTGCGACTTCGTAGGCCAGCGACTTTGTCATGCCAACCATGCCCGCTTTCGATGCCGCATAGTTCGCCTGACCTGGATTGCCGATGGCCCCGACGACGGACGAGACGTTGACGATCCGGCCCCAGCGCACCTTCATCATGCCGCGCAGCACGCCTTTGCACAGTCTGGCGGTCGAGGTCATGTTGACGTCGATCACGCTCTGCCACTCATCGTCCGACATGCGCATGAACAGGTTGTCGCGCGTGATGCCCGCATTGTTGACCAGGATATCGACGGATCCCATCGCATCAGCCGCCTGTTTCGGAAGCGCCGCAACAGCCTCGGCGTCGCTCAGGTTGCATGGCAGCACATGGGCACGCTCGCCCAATTCGTCCGCAAGCGCCTGCAACGGCTCGACCCGCGTCCCCGACAGCGCGACAGTTGCTCCGGCCCCGTGCAGCACACGGGCGATCTCGCCGCCGATCCCACCCGATGCTCCGGTGATCAACGCATTCTTACCTGTCAAATCAAACATTCGGCTTCCCTCTTGGTACGTCACTTCAAACGCACGTTTCTTCTACGATTCGGACTGAATTGCATTCTGCACGTCATCCGGCGTGCCAACGGCTTTGCCGGCAATCGCACGGTCGATTTTTCGGATCATACCAGTCAGAGCTTTCCCGGCGCCGATCTCCCATGTCTCTGTCACGCCCTGGGCGGCCATGTACTGCACGCTTTCCCGCCAGCGAACCGAACCGGTGACCTGCTCGACCAGCAATTGGCGGATCAGGTCAGGGTCCTCGACAGCCTCGGCGCGCACATTGGCCACCAACGGAACCGCAGGTGCCTTGATTTCCACCGAAGCCAGCGCTTCGGCCATCGCGTCAGCGGCAGGCTGCATCAGCGCACAATGGAATGGCGCGCTGACCGGCAGCATCACCGCGCGCTTCGCACCTTTTTCCTTGGCAATTTCGGCGGCCCGCTCAACAGCGGCCTTCGCGCCCGAAACGACAACCTGCGTCGGGTCATTGTCATTGGCGGCCTGACACACCTCGCCCTGGGCGGCCTCGTCTGCAACCGCCCGCACCGCATCAAGGTCCAGCCCCAGGATGGCGGCCATCGCGCCTTCGCCAACCGGAACCGCGCTCTGCATCGCCTGCCCGCGTGTCCGCAGCAGGCGCGCGGTGTCCGCAACCGACAACGCCCCGGCCGCCGCCAGTGCGGAATATTCACCCAAGGAATGCCCGGCGACAAATGCTGCGTCCGTCACTGAAACACCCTCAGCCTCCAGCGCGCGCATCGCAGCCATCGAGGTCGCCATCAGTGCCGGTTGTGCGTTCTGCGTCAGCGTGAGGTCCGCAATATCACCTTCCCAGATCAGGGCGCTCAGCTTTTGACCCAGCGCCTCGTCGACCTCGTCGAAGACGGCCTGAGCGGCCGGGTTAGCCTCGGCCAGGGCTTTGCCCATTCCGATGGTTTGGGCACCCTGCCCCGGAAAAACAAATGCGCGTGTCATTGCGACCTCTTGAGTGACGTTAGGTTGCGGCGGGGTGTAAACCGTGTGGACACGCGGCACAAGCATTGCCTGATCTCTGCACGCAGGCACCGTGGCTGTGCGCATCAGGCTATTGAGTCCTGTATCCATGCCTATAGGTTGATCCCAACCATCCCGTCCCGGAGCGTTCAATGTCCACGACCAACACATTCTCCAGCTACGGCAGCGTGGCCAAGGCTTTTCACTGGCTGACGGCCCTGTTGATCTTCACGGCGTTGCCGCTGGGCTGGATTGCCAACGATCTGGCCCATTCGATCTATGATCCATCCGTTCCGACGACCGAAGATGACATCGCGCGGGCCGCGCGCCTGTTTTCCATGCACAAGACCGTGGGCGTCACGATCTTTTTCGTCGCGCTGGCACGCATCCTCTGGGCAATCACGCAGGCCAAACCGGGACTGCTCAACGCCGAAAACAAACCCGAAGCATTCGCTGCCGAAACTGTTCACTGGATGCTTTATGGCGCGCTTGTGCTGGTGCCGCTGACCGGCTGGACCCACCACGCCGCGGCAGAAGGCTTTGCCCCGATCTTGTGGCCGTTTGGTCAAAACCTGCCTTTTGTTCCGAAATCCCCGTACCTGGCCGAGGTAACCGCTGGGCTGCACTGGATGTTCATCTGGGTTCTGGTCGGGTCTCTGGCGCTGCATATCGCTGGCGCGCTGAAGCACCACGTTGTGGACAGGGACAGCACGCTGCGCCGGATGTTGCCCGGCCGGTTGGACGCCCCTGAACCACCGGCACAGCACCATTCACCCGTTCCGGCGGTCGCGGCGCTGGCCGTGTGGGGCGCGGTTCTGGCCGGGGGCTGGTTCATTGGCGTCTTTGCCGATCATTCCGCAGCCCGCACGGAAACGGCGGAGCTGACCGAAGTACAGTCGGATTGGCAGGTGCAGGACGGTTCGCTCTCGATCACCATAACACAGCTGGGCAACCCCGTGACCGGCAGCTTCGCCGACTGGACCGCCGCCATCGCCTTTGAGGACCCGTCCGAGCCGGGCCTTGCCGGATCGGTGGATGTGACCATCGCGATCACCTCCTTGAGCCTGGGAACCGTCACCGATCAGGCTCTGGGAAAGGATTTTTTCGACGGCACGCAGTTCCCGACCGCGCAGTTCAAAGCCGACCTTTACAAAACAGACACCGGCTACGAAGCGCGCGGTCCCCTGACCATCCGGGACAAATCGCTGGATGTCGTGCTGCCTTTCACGCTCGACCTGCAGGACAACACTGCCACCATGTCTGGCGAGTTGGAACTGAACCGTCTGGATTTCGACGTCGGAACGTCGCAACCCACCGAAGAGTCGCTGGGATTTGGCGTGACCGTCTCGGCAAGCCTGACCGCGCAGCGCGGGGAATGATAAAGCCGCCGGGGATATCCCCGGCGGCCTAACTTCAGCCCAGTAACACTAGCTTAGTCAGCTTTCTGAGCCTCAACCGAAATCTGAACCTCGACCTCATCGCCGACGAACGGCGCGAACTGGCCTAGATCGAAATCGCTGCGGACCAGGGTGGTTGTCGCGTCAAAACCGGCCCACGGCTTGTTCGCCATCGGGTGATCGCCAACCTGGTTCAGCTTGGCGTCCAGAACAACGGATTTTGTAACGCCGTTCATGGTCAGGTCGCCGGTGATGTTGGCTGTGTTTTCACCGGTCACTTCGATGCCGGTCGAGGTAAAGGTGATCAGGTCGCCCTCGGTCACGCCGAAAAAGTCTTCGGTCATGAAATGGTCTTCGCGCGGCTTCCACCCGGTGATCATCTCAACAACCGGCATCGAAACGTTTACGCTGGATGCAGCCGGGTCTTCCTGATCAAACATGATCTCGCCTTCAAAGCCCGAGAACATGCCGTGGGTGGTGGAAAAACCCAGGTGGTTATAGCTGAACACGACCTGGCTGTGGCTGGGGTCCAGAAGGTATTTTTCTGCACTGGCAAATGCCGATGTCGCAGATACGGCCAAAGCAGCAGCAAGAAGGGTGAATTTCATGACAAACTCCGCAATTTTGTGGATGCAAACCAATTGGGTTGCTCGGTAACAAAAATGTGCCGCCCAAGGGCGGCACACAAGCTTTATTCTCTCACAACTTCTGTTCCTATATGAACAGAATAAAAATCACGCGAAGATTGTTACACTTCCGCTGAGCTGCCCTTTGAGCGCTCGGCTGACATCCGCCGACTGCAGCGGCAGCTTCATCAGCAGGCTGCCATCGACGTCGAACAGTTCGACCTGATCATCGGCGAAACGCGCACCGCCCAGGGTGTCGTAGCTGCGGCGGAGAACCGTTTGAGGACGCCCGTTTTCGTTCTTTTGCAGAACCCGAACCTCGCGACGGATCGGATCGAAATAGGCGTCGGGACGGGCATCCAGAAGCTGGATGGTCAGCAGGCTGACGCCGACCATCAGAAACATCAGGGACGCGGCCAGCTTGATTGGCCAAACCTCGGCGGCCATTGCCGACCCCGGCACCAGCCACATCGAAAACGCCATGATGACCAGAAAGGCGCCGACAACCCGGGCCAGAACCATCCGCACTTTCCAGTTCGGCGCAAACGCGATCAGAACTGGTACGGATTTCTCATAGTTCGCGCTGTTTGCGGACTGTTCGAATGTATTCGTGTTAATCGCGCTCATTACTCTCACCCTGTCGTTCAGGTTGCCGTTCTGGGTTCGGTTAGTCCCCGGTATGCAAAACAACTTTGAGCCGAAAAGCGTCAGGAATTGGGCGGCGCAATGGAAATAGCACGACTTCACAATGGCATGTGTGGCGGCCCTTGCCCTTGGCGCGCAAACGTGTATACGGGGCCATCCTTCGCAAGACACATGAATCGCGCAGCCTCTCGTGGCAGGGTCGCGAAGGACCAAATGGCCCCGCCTATGAAATGCGCCTTGATAGAAACAGGAGTTCACATGCCACTGTATGAGCATGTAATGATCGCGCGTCAGGACCTGTCCAACGCGCAGGCAGAAAGCCTCGTCGAACATTTCGGCACCGTTCTGGCTGACAACGGCGGCAACGTCGTCGAAAGCGAGTACTGGGGTGTCAAGACGATGGCCTACAAGATCAACAAGAACCGCAAGGGCCACTATTCCTTTCTGAAGACCGACGCCCCCGCCGGCGCCGTTCAGGAAATGGAACGCCTGATGCGCCTGCATGAAGACGTCATGCGCGTTCTGACCATCAAGGTCGACGAGCATGCCGAGGGCCCCTCGGTCCAGATGCAGAAGCGCGACGAGCGCGAAGGCCGCCGCGAGCGCCGCTGATCAACGCCTGACGAAAGGACATAAACCATGGCCGCAAAACCATTTTTCCGCCGCCGCAAGGTCTGCCCGTTCTCGGGTGAGAACGCGCCGAAAATCGACTACAAAGACACCCGTCTGCTGCAACGCTACATCTCTGAGCGTGGCAAGATCGTACCTTCGCGTATCACCGCCGTTTCGGCGAAAAAGCAGCGTGAACTGGCCCGTGCTATCAAACGCGCGCGCTTCCTCGCCCTGCTGCCCTACGCCGTGAAGTAAGGAGAGACTGACATGCAAGTTATCCTTCTGGAACGCGTTGCGAAACTGGGTCAAATGGGCGACGTCGTTGACGTCAAGCCCGGCTACGCCCGCAACTATCTGCTGCCCCAAGGCAAGGCGCTGAGCGCGTCCGAGTCGAACATCGCGTCGTTCGAAGCCCAGAAAGCGCAGCTTGAGGCCCGCAACCTGGAAACCAAGAAAGAAGCTGAAGCACTGGCTGAAAAGCTGGACGGTCAGCAGTTCATCGTGATTCGCTCGGCATCGGACGCCGGCGCTCTGTACGGCTCGGTCACCCCGCGTGACGCCGCAGACGCAGCCACCGAAGCAGGCTTCACCGTCGACAAGAAACAGATCGCCCTGATCGCACCGATCAAGGAACTGGGTCTGCACGCGCTGGCAGTCAGACTGCACCCCGAGGTCGAAGTCGAGATCAAGATGAATGTCGCCCGTTCGGAAGAAGAAGCCGAACTGCAGGCGTCTGGCAAGACGATCCAGGAACTGGCCGCGGAAGAAGAAGAAGCCGCTGAATTCGAAATCGCCGAACTGTTCGACGATATCGGTTCCGCCGCTTCCGAAGACGAAGAGCTGGTTGTTGAAGAAGCCCCGGCTGAAGAAGACGAAGCCAAAGCCTGAACCGGCTGAAGCAAGTATCGAAGAAGGCCGTGCGGTTCGCGCGGCCTTTTTTTGTGCTCACGCGTAGCGGGCAGAATTCAGCCGGGATCCCTTCCTGAGCTTGCGGCCAGATTATCGTCGCATATCATCGCGCCCAGAAATTCGGAGTTCACAGATGACAAATCTCTTGCGCCGCAGCGTTTTGGCCATGTTGCTTATTGCCCCCTTTGCCGCATGCGGCGGACCGGACACACCAACCAAAACCGCCATTGATCCCCCCCTTTATCCCAACGAAACGCCTGAATTGCGCGCATCGATAAACAAATGGGCGGACCACTACGAACTGCCCCGCGAGCTTGTGCACAAGCTCGCCATCCGTGAAAGCACGCACCGCCCCTGGGCAGTCAACCGCCCCTATTACGGGCTGTTGCAAATCCTGCCCGCTACCGCCCGGTCGATGGGTTACAGCGGTGATGCGAATGGTCTGCTGGATGCGGACACCAACCTGGAATTTGCCGGAAAATACCTGCGCGGCGCCTGGTTATTGTCTGACGGAGACCAGCAGCGTGCCATCTTTTTATACGCAAAAGGGTACTATCCCGAAGCCAAGGCGCGCGGTATGCTGGTCGAAACCGGACTTGTTCCGGCGCAATGACGGGAACATCCCCTAGTTGAGCATACTTAATAGGCGTTCTGACTAAACAGTGGCAAAAATGCCGTAGTTTTTCGCACCCCGTTTTGAATTGCGCAGACATTATGTGCATCGTCTTGTCATGTTTGAAAAACTATGATGTTCTGTTGGGCAAAAGGTAAACTGGGTTCCACTCTGACTAAAAAAGCCGGCTTGACCACACCATCAAGTCGCAAGATGGGCCGCAGCCAGTAGGCGCCATATGAAGATTGTAGATCTGAGCACCCTACCAGAGTCAGAAGCTCGGTATACCGAGTTTTTGAAGCAGGTCTGCGAACAGCATGAAATGGATCATGCCGCTTACGCGGGAATGAACCCGGCCGCAGGAACGGTCACCGGGCATGTAACCTATGGTGACGACTGGAAAGAGCATTACCAGAGCCAGGGCCTGATCATGATCGACCCCACTATCAACACGGCGCGACGCAGTATTGCGCCGGTGGATTGGAGTCGGTTGGAACACAACAAGGAATTTCAGCAGGTGTTCCGGGATGCCCGTGATTTTGGCCTTTCCGATCAAGGTATTACGATCCCGGTACGTGGGCCGTACGGGGATATCGGCCTACTCAGTGCGACCCGGGACTGCAGCAAGGACGAGTGGCGCAAGCTGATCCCGAATGTAATCAGCGATCTGCAAGCGATGGCGGTCCACATTCATGACAATGTGGTGACGGCGGATGTTCAGACCAGCGCGCTGTACCACCCCACCCTGTCCACCCGCGAAGCCGAGATCCTGCAATGGGTCGCAGCGGGGAAATCACAGCAGGATATCGGCGACATCCTGTCGATCTCGCATCGCACGGTCGAGGTTCACCTGCGATCGAGTCGCGAAAAACTGGCTGCCCTGACAACGCCTCAGGCCGTCGGACGGGCGATCGCGATTGGCCTAATTACCCCAGGTTAATCAAAAAAATCGCATAATTCTGCCAAAATACGGGAATCCCCCAATAGTAAATCCACCTCGAGGCGGTAACGTCTAGTTTACCGAACAACCACTCGAAGGGGGAAGAAATGATCATCGTAGTTGATGGACTGAACAGGCATCTGTTCAGCGAAGTTCTTGATGAAATGTTCGAGTTGAGAGCGCGCGTGTTTGGCGGTCGCCTAGGATGGGACGTCAATATCGAAGATGGCAAAGAGATTGACGATTTCGACCATCTGGATCCGGCATATGTGATCGGCCTCGACGACGGGGGGAATGTCGTCGCAGCCGTGCGTGCCCTTCAGACCACCGGACCACATATGCTGGCTGACGTCTTCTCTGCAATTCTTTGCGGCGAAGCGCCCCTGCGCAGCGCAACCATGTGGGAATCCACGCGGTTCTGTGTCGACACGCAACGTCTGACCCGCGGGAAAGAGAAAAACTCGGTATCCTATGCCACGTGCGAACTGATGATCGGATCGCTGGAATATGCCCGCAACTCGGGCATCCAGGACATCATCACCGTGATTGACCCGGTCATGGATCGCGTTCTGAAACGGTCGAACTGTGCCCCATACGACTATGTCGGAAAAACGGTTCCGATGGGTAAAGTCCCGGCACTGGCCGCTTTGCTCGACTGTACCGAAGAACGTATCGCCGGTCTGCGCGAATTCGCGGGCATCCATGACGATGTGTTCATCGAAGAAGAAAAAGTCCTGGAGATGTTTGCGGCTAAGAAAGCTGCGAAACAGGGCGTGGCGAACCGTGACCACAAACCGCTCACCGATCTCGAAAAGTACTTTGTCGAGCAGATGAGCGCCGCACGCAACGAAGACGAACGCAGTGACGTGCTGAAATTGATCGAGGCGCTTTCCGACGCCTTCACTCCAGAGCAGAAGAACGCTCTGCTAGGTACCCCCCGTGCTTTTGCTCATGAGGCCTGACCCCCTCACCTCATAGTACAAAGCCACCCACGCGGAGCCGTCTTCTTAAAGACGGCTCCGTTTTTTTTGCCCACCGGGTGATGTGGGCGGAAGAGGATTACTCCTCTTCCAGTGCCTCAACGGCTTTCTGCAGGTCGTCCTTGCTGACTTCCTTGTCCGCGACCTGAGCCAGTTCGACGATGTAGTCGATGACCTTGTCTTCGAAGATCGGCGCACGCAGCTGCTGCTGCATCTGAGCGTTCTGCTGCACGAACTCAAAGAACTGACGTTCCTGACCCGGGTACTGGCGCGCCTGGTTCATGATCGCCTGAGTCATCTCGGCATCGGAGACTTCGACCTCGGCCTTCTGACCCAGCTCTGCCAGCAGCAGGCCCAGACGCACGCGGCGCTCGGCCAGCTTGTTGTGCTCGTCAGTGGGTTCGACCTCACCGTGGTCATGACCTTCAACCTCGGGGTTCTCCTCATGCCACAGCGAATGCGCGATTTGCTTGGCTTCTGCTTCGACCAGCGACGGCGGCAGGTCAAACGAGACCTTCTTGTCCAGCGCGTCCAGCAAAGCCCGCTTCATCACAGCGCGCGAGGCGCCGCTGTACTCGGCCTCCAGACGCTCGGCGATCTGGGTCTTCAGCCCGGCCAGGTCTTCTGCGCCGAATTTCGTGGCAAGCTCGTCGTTGACTTCGGCGGCAACAGGTTCCTTCACCTCTTTCACGGTGCAGGTGAAAACGGCGTCCTTACCGGCCAGATGCTCGGCACCGTATTCTTCCGGGAAGGTGACGTTGACGTCTTTTTCTTCTTCGGCTTTCGCGCCGACCAGCTGTTCTTCGAAGCCGGGAATGAAGCTGTTGGAACCCAGAACCAGCGGATAATCTTCGGCCGAACCGCCTTCGAATTCCTCACCGTCAACCTTACCGACGAAGTCGATCACAACCTGATCGCCGTCCTTGGCTTTGGAACCTTTGCGGCGCGCTTTGAAGTCCTGCGCAGTCTCGGCCAGGTTGTTCAGCGCTTCTTCGATGGCCGCGTCGTCCGCCTTGACAACCAGCTTTTCCAGTTCGACCGATTTCAGGTCAACTTCGGGGATCGCAGGCAGTGCTTCGTAGGACATCTCGACATGGACGTCGTCGCCTTCTTTCCAGTCGTCGTTGGTCATCTTGACCTCGGGCTGCAGAGCCGGACGGTCGCCACTGTCCTCAAAGTGCTGGTTCATCGCGCCATCGATGCTTTCCTGCATTGCTTCACCCAGCAGGCGCTGGCCAAACTGCTTTTTCAGCAGCGCCATCGGCACCTTGCCTTTGCGGAAACCCTTCATCTCGATTTCTGGCTGCGCTTCGACCAGTTTCTCGTTCACTTTGTCGTCCAGCTCAGCTGCGGATACGACGATGTTATAGCCGCGTTTCAGACCTTCGTTCAGCGTCTCGGTAACCTGCATTATGGTAGTCCCCATAGGATTCGGGGCGCGCAAAAAGGGCGCGCCAGGCAAATTTGACGCCTTCTATTTGCCCTGCCGTCCGCGTGCAAGGGGGCAAAGCCGGGATCGGTCTTGTTTTGCCGCCGAATTGGACAAAAAAAGCGCCCCGGACAAGGCCGGGACGCCGTTTGCCTTGCGACCGCGCCGGATCAGAATTTCCAGCGCGCGCCCAGTACCCAGGCCTCGTTTTCGTCGAAATCAACCGTATCGTCGAAATCATGGTTGCGATATTTCAGGTAGGCATCGGTGTTGATGCTGTCGATCCGCTGGACGACCGCGATGCCCCAGGACTTGGTGCTGGAACCGTCGTTTTCGAAATCCGATCCATCGAAATAGTCGATGCCCACGCCGGTTTTGCCCCACGAAACCCAGTCATCCTCATAGGCGACCTTCGCGTACCAGTAGTCGGGGTCGGTCGCCCCAGTTGCGGTGTCGTCGCGCGACCCCAGCGCTGTGGTAAAGCTGAACCCGCTGGGCAACAGAACGGATGCGGACCCGATAGTATCCTTTCTTTCCCCCGACTGACCGTCGAAGTCGCGCACGGCGTAAGCGACACTTGCAGCAAATTCCACACCACCGGCAAAGGTGTTTTTGTAGAACACGCCAATGTCGTAATAGGTATCGTCATCGCTGCTGGACAGGATGTTCTTGCCATAGGCCAGCCCGGCCGAGAACCCGTTGAAATCCGGTGTATCATAACGGATGCGCCCCCGGCGGGAGCCATCAAAGTTGCTGCTGCTGTCTCCGACGGTGATGGTGCTCAGAACACCATCGGTCCCCCGGTAAAAGAAGCTCGAGTTTTCGTCATTGGTAAATGAATACAGCGCGGTTCCCACATAGGACAGGTCGGTTTCAGCCGCACCATCGGACACCATGCTTCCCTGTCCGGCCGAGAATTTGCCATAGTCCCCCTTCAGCGCAAAGTCGACATGGCGGATATCCGTACGCGTCCACCCGCTGAAATCCGTGCCCAGCTGGTTCCATTCGGTCGAATTCGGCAGGCCCAGCGCCGTTTCAAAACGGAAGGTGAACTCGTTGGTGCCAAAGGGCTGCAACAGACGCAGCCCCACCCGGCTGTTCGACAGATCGTTGTCCAGCACCCGTGTATCCGTATCCTGCCCGTCATCGACCGAGATCAGCGCCGGGTGCAACTGGCCATAAAGCAACACGTAGCCGCCGCTGTTGTTTTCGTATTTCAGTTCGGCCACAGCAGGGATTGCTGTCGTCGCGGCGAAAGCCGCGGCCAACGAACAAAGTTTTAGTTTCTGGGTCATTTCACTCACCATGAAAAATTCCGGTTTCTGATACTGCCCTTTTGCGCACCGGGCACTGAGATTTCCGTGGCAATCGCCAATCGTTTCAGGGACAAAATCCAAGCAATCAGGTCACGAAAATCCGGTTTTATTTCCTATTCTTATCAATTTGTTATCCGCGAGTCCCTCGCAGCCGGAGGCATACTCCAAACAAAGTCTGACGCTCGGCCTCGCGTCTGGCAAACACTCGCTTTGGCTGGCTGGTGGCGCCATAGGCCATTTGTCGCCGACATGACAGATCGTCGGCCAAATCCCGCTCAACCAATCAAATATTCAGTTCTTTAAGAACCTTAGGCAATTGCTCGGGCAAGTCCTCGGCGATCAGGCCCGGCCCGAATGAACGCGCGCATTCCACGTGCAGCCACGCCGCCGTTTCCGCCGCCTGCATTGGTTCGAACCCGCGGGCCAGCAAGCCGGTGATGAACCCGGCCAGCACATCGCCCGATCCTGCGGTTGCCAGCCACGGAGCGGCGCGTTCGTAGAAAGCCGCGTTGATCGAACATCGCCCATCCGGGGCAGCGATTACCGTATCCGGCCCTTTGAACAACACGACACACCCTGCCCTTTTTGCAGCCTCTCGAGTGGCATCCACCTTGGAAAAAGCCGGGCCTTTGGTTGGTATTGCTGCCAGCTTCTCGGCAATATCCGGGAACAGCCGCGAAAACTCTCCGCCATGGGGCGTCAGAACACAGTTTTCGTGGAGTTGAGAGAACAACGCGGCCGGATCATCCGCAAACGCCGTCAGCGCGTCGGCGTCCAGAACCGTTGCACGTCGGGCCGTAAGGGCAGCCGGCACGAGCTCCCGCGCGCGATCTATGCCCAATCCCGGACCAAGACAAAGAGCGTTCAGCCGCTCATCCTTCAGCACGTCTGTCAAGCCATCCGCGCCCTCAACCCGCTGCAACATGATCGCGGTCACCTGCGCCGCGACCTCCATCTGAGCGGCCGGAGGCACCGCCATTGTCACCAACCCTGCCCCTATGCGCAAAGCCCCCCGCGCCGCCAGCCGCGCGGCCCCGGTTTTCGTGGTACCGCCGGAGAGGATGAGGGCATGGCCGTGGTTGAACTTGTGATGCTGTTTGTATTTGGGCAAGAGATAGAGTGGCAACCCACCCCATGTTCGCTCATCTTTCACGCGACCCGGTGTCTCGGCAAGGGTCAGGAATGCAGGGCGGCTTCCCCTGCGAGAAGCCGTTGGGCCACATGTGAAGGCACTGTCATACGGTTCACCGTTAAAGCGGCAACGCTGCATGGAAATACCGATGTCCTTCACAACAAGCTTGCCACACAAATCCGGCCCTTGTGCCAGAAAATGCCCGGGCTTTGGGCTGTCGAAACACACGGTCAACCACGCAAAACGTTCATGCAAAGCTCGTGCGCCGCCCGCACGGACAACCTTGTTCCGCATCTCGGCAGGAACACTTTCCAGCAACTCGGGAGGCCATAAATTCAATGGCTCTTGATGCAGCACCCGCCCGCTGTCCAAACACAAGCCGGATGGCGCGTCAATGCTGACCATACGGTCGGCGTAATGGTCCCCGTTCACACCAGAAAGATGCCGAACGACTTTAAACAGCTCACCATCCAAACCACGTTTTAGTCCCGTCCCGAACAGAGCGTCAACGTAAAGGTCGGCAGAACCACCCTTGCGCAAGTCCTGTTCCGTCAGCGGTAAAACCTCCCCCAAACCCAGCCACCAATCGTAATTCACCCGCGCATCCGGCGGTAGCTTTTCCGGATCGCCGTACAGAAAAACTTCGACCTTCCAATCCTGGCCGCGCAACAGACGCGCCACAACAAACCCATCGCCGCCATTGTTCCCCGGCCCGCACAGAACCACAGCCCGGCCAGGCGATTTTGCCAGTTCCGGCCATTCTTCAAAAATCGCTTCGACAACCCCGCGCCCGGCGCGTTCCATCAGTTCCAGCCCGGTCACTTGACCGGAGTCGATGGCCGCCAATTCGATGGCCCGCATTTGCGCAGCTGTCAGCAATTCCGTCATCTCAAATCCCCCGGCGATTCATTTTCGATTACTTTTTAGGCAAGTTGACCAAAATTTCACCTACCGCCTGCTTTCTAAGCGCCCGGACGGGGGCAATTCCGCAATCACATTGCCGACCGATCTTAGACGTGGTCACTGCCATCCTGACAAGAGGTATAGGGAGCCCGGGATGAAGAAGATCGAAGCGATCATCAAACCGTTCAAACTGGACGAAGTGAAAGAGGCGCTGCAGGACGTGGGCGTTCAGGGCCTCAGCGTGATCGAGGTCAAGGGATTTGGCCGTCAGAAAGGTCACACCGAACTGTATCGCGGCGCGGAATACGTGGTCGACTTTCTGCCCAAGGTAAAGGTCGAGGTCGTTCTGGACGACGATCAGGTCGATGCTGCCATCGACGCCATCGTTGCAGCCGCAAAGACCGACAAGATCGGTGACGGCAAGATCTTTGTGTCGCCCGTCGAACAAGCCATTCGCATCCGGACCGGCGAGACCGGCTCGGAAGCACTGTAATCGAACAATCTCAAATCAGAGGAATAGAGAGTATGAGCAAGGACGCAGTTCTTCAGCTGATCCGGGATGAAGACGCCGAATACGTCGACATCCGCTTTACCGACCCGCGCGGCAAGCTTCAGCATGTGACCATCATGTCCGATCAGGTTGATGAGGACTTCCTGGAAGAGGGCTTCATGTTCGACGGTTCGTCCATCGCCGGCTGGAAGTCGATCGAAGCATCGGACATGAAACTGATGCCCGACACCGACAGCGCCTATGTCGATCCGTTCTACGCGGAAAAGACCATCTGCCTGCACTGCTCGGTCGTGGAACCCGACACCGGTGAAGCCTATGAGCGTGACCCGCGCGGCACTGCCCAGAAAGCCGAAGCATACCTGAAATCCTCGGGTATTGGTGACGTTGCCTATATGGGTCCCGAGGCTGAATTCTTCCTGTTCGACGACGTCCGTTTTTCGAACAGCATCAACAAGGTATCCTACGAAGTTGATGCAACCGACGCGTCGTGGAACACCGACACCGAATACGAGATGGGCAACATGGGCCACCGTCCCGGCGTCAAGGGCGGCTACTTCCCGGTCAACCCCGTTGATGAAGCGCAGGACCTGCGTTCGGAAATGCTGTCGACCATGAAGCGTCTGGGCATGAAAGTGGACAAGCACCACCACGAGGTTGCCTCGTGTCAGCATGAGCTGGGCCTGATCTTCGACAGCCTGACCAAACAGGCCGACGAGCTGCAGAAATACAAATACGTCATCCACAATGTCGCCCACGCCTATGGCAAATCGGCCACTTTCATGCCGAAGCCCATCGCGGGCGACAACGGCACCGGCATGCACGTGAACATGTCGATCTGGAAAGACGGCAAGCCGCTGTTCGCGGGCGACAAATATGCCGATCTGTCGGATGAGGCGCTGTGGTTCATCGGTGGTGTTCTGAAGCATGCCAAGACCCTTAACGCTTTCACCAACCCGTCGACCAACAGCTACAAGCGCCTGATCCCGGGCTTCGAGGCCCCCGTTCTGCGCGCCTATTCGGCCCGCAACCGTTCGGGTTGTGTCCGTATTCCGTGGACCGAAAGCCCGAAAGCCAAGCGCGTCGAGGCCCGTTTCCCCGATCCGGCCGCTAACCCCTACCTGGCCTTTGCCGCCCTGCTGATGGCCGGCCTGGACGGCATCAAGAACAAGATCGATCCGGGCGAAGCCATGGACAAGAACCTCTACGACCTGCCCGCCGAGGAACTGGCCGGTATCGAGACCGTTTGCGGCTCGCTGCGTGAGGCTCTGGAAGCTCTGGCGGCCGATCACGACTTCCTGTTGCAGGGCGACGTGTTCACCAAAGACCAGATCGACGGCTATATCGCGTTGAAGATGGAAGAGGTCGAAACCTACGAGCACACGCCGCACCCGGTTGAATACGGCATGTATTACAGCTGCTGATCCGGCACAGGGTTACATCAGCAAGGGCGTCCGGTCGGGCGCCCTTGTTTCATCTGGCACGATCTTTCACACTTGGACCACACGGTTAGGAGAGATCGCATGTCGTCTGACACACAATTCTCGCAGTTCTCAAACTTCGTGACATCGGCTGAGGATTTGGAACGCATAACCGGAGCGCCCCTGCCCCAGATCATCGCCAAGGAACTGACGGCCCTGGATCAGATGTGCCGCGACTTTATCGACAAGTCTACGTTCTGCCTGATCGCTTCGGCCAATCCGACCGGGTATCTTGATATCTCGCCACGCGGCGATCCTGAGGGGTTCGTTCAGGTAATCTCGGACAGGTTGATCGCCATTCCAGACAGACCCGGCAACAAGCGTGTGGATACGTTTCACAACGTTTTGCAGGACCCGCGCGTCAGTGTGATCTTCTTTGTTCCCGGCAAGATGGAAACGCTGCGTATCCGCGGAACGGCCCGCATTTGCGCCGATCCCGACTTGTTGCAGGGTATGGCGGTCAACGACCATCCGCCCAAACTGGCCCTTTTGATCCATGTCGACACGGCATTTGCCCATTGCCCGAAATGCGTCATCCGAGCCAATCTGTGGCAGCCGGAAAACTGGCCAGATTCCTCTGATCTGCCAAACATGAACGCGATGATGGTGAAACACGCAAAGATCAACAAAACCCCCGACGAATGGTTTGAAAGCCTGAAAGGCACCGGAGAACTGGACCTGTACTAAACCCCTTTTCGGAATTCCGATGGCAGCGTAGCCTGAGGGATAATTGCTTTTCATATTGGATTACACTCATGCTCCGTTTTGTCCTGGCCCTTTCTCTTGCTCTGCCGACCTTCGCAGCTGCGGCACCCTGCGGCAACACCAGCGCAGGGTTCAAGGCCTGGAAACAGGATTTTGCCAAACAGGCCCGCCGCGCAGGGGTAAAAAAGAAAGGGTTGCAGGCGCTGGCGCAGACTCAATACGCAACGCGCACGATTGCCGCGGACCGCAATCAGAAGAGTTTCAAATATTCTCTGGACAAATTCATGCAGGTGCGTGGCGCCGATACGATTGTTGCGCAGGGGCGCAAGCGCAAGGCCCGCAACCCGCAGTTCTACGCCGCGCTGGAGCGCCAGTATGGCGTGCCCGCCGGTGTCCTGATTGCCATTCACGGAATGGAAACCGGGTTTGGCAATTTCATGGGTGACAGCCAGGTTGTTTCCGCAATCACAACACTGGCCTACGATTGTCGCCGGTCCGAGTTCTTTATCCCCCATGCGATCGGGGCACTGAAACTGGTTGATCAAGGCAGCATTACGACAGCCACAAAAGGGGCGAAACATGGCGAACTTGGGCACACGCAATTCCTGCCTGGAAACGCCATCACCTACGGGGTCGATGCCACCGGCGACGGCAGGGTGGATTTCTACAACATGACGGACTCTCTGGCCTCAACTGCCAATTTTCTACGCAAAAAGGGGTGGAAACCGGGGCGGGGTTATCAGCCGGGGCAGCCGAATTTCGCCGTGATTCAACAGTGGAACGCCGCCTCGGTCTATCAGCAATCCATCGCCATAATGGCGGCCCGAATCGACGGTTGAGACCGGCGCGGAACCTATTCTGACCCACCCAAATCCGGCCACATTGTTGCCACAGACATTAATCAGCCCTCAAAATGCCTTGGTTTCCATAGCGTAATCAATCCCGTGGATTTTTGTTTTTTTTCCATTTTTGCCAAAATCTGCCCCATATCGATTGTTAAATTGTTTCCTAATCAGGATGCGACGAAGGACAGGGCAGTGACTCCCAAGCACAGCTATCATGGTGGTCTGCAATTCAACGGCGAGACCGAAGGCTCGATCGAACGGTTCAGCAAGATCGTTGCGATGACCCTGCAGGACTATGGTCATCTGGTTGAACGCAAGACCGTGCTCAGCACGACCGAGGCCAGCATCGTGTCCAGCCAATACCTCGTGCGCCTTACCCTGGACACCCGTGTGGCCGAAAATGAGGATCGGTTCGAACGCATGAACCGGGCGGCCGGATTGAAGACGATTCAAAAGCCTCTGGTGACTGTGCCGAAGAACCGGCTGACGATCACGGTCTCTCCGGTGTCGACGCTGCTGGACGACAGCGAAATCTCCGAACTGATGCTGGTGGTGATCCTGTATCGGATGGTCGATATCTGCGCGACACAACGCGTTGAATGGCTGTCCCCCAACACCGTCCTGACTATTGAGCAATTCATGAGCGCTTTTGACACACTGACCCCGACCAAACAGAGGGACAGGAAACAAATATTCGAGGCAGTGTCCGGCCCGTTCGCGGGCATGGATATCCCAGCAGAAGAAGATCAGGATGAGGCACAAAAACAGGCGCTGAAACCAGCAGCCCGGCCGATCCAGTTGTCGGATGAGCAGTTGCTCAGCATCGCTTTTCGGACAGACCCAATCGAGCAGCCTACGGATGGGGACGACACACGCCCCCTCGACCACGAACGACCCAGTGACATTCTGCGACTGACCAGTTGGGGATTGACGGGCGCCGTGGCCAGTGTGTCGGTTCCCATCGCGGCCTCCATGGCCGCCGTGAACCTGATCAGGGGCGAAGACTTTCGCCTTAATACTCAGGTGCTTGCCTATACTGTCGCGATCTCCGCTCTCAGCACAAGCGGTGCATTCGCCGGTGTCGCCAACGCGTTGGGCATGTAACACGACAACACAAAGACCCTCCTTGGAGGCCCCGCCGTCAGGCGGGGTTTTCCATTTTGGGCAGGCTGTCGGCTTTGACGACATATGTATGGATCGAAAAGATCACGGCCTGTGTCCGCGGCAGACGTAAAAGCGTCTGGCGTTCGGTACGCAGGAAATTTGCCGCCCCCCGGTCTCTGACATCGCGCGGTTCGCTGGCGCTGCGCGGCTGATAGAGTTCTGCATCCTCGTACCATAACGCGTTGAACCGCCACAGCGGGCGACCGGGCTGAATTCCGTCGAATAGGCGTTGAACCCGGCGCGCTATGTCCCTGTCATAACTTGCGACCGGCCCATGAATGTCGACCAGCGGGCGCGTGAACTTTTCGGAAAGGCGCCAACTGGCGGGAAAGCACAGGATTGCGCCGGTCAGCACGTGTTCGTCCCCGTGCTTTTGCAGGATGCAGATATCCTCCTGCACCAGTCTGCACAGCGTATCCATCGGACGTGCGCGGTCGATCCGAACCTCCTGCCTGTCCGGGCGGGTCACGTGCGCGCCATGTCCCGGATAGGCTTGGTGCAGGACCAGATCCAGCACCTCCTGCGCTGCCGGTTCCGCGCCTTGATCCAGCGCCAGCACCTCGGCACGGCGTTCAGCCAGCAAATCCTCGCGGCGCTGCATCTGCGCGGCGAACGCATCGTCGCGGTGCAGCCACGTTTCCATGCTGGCGGGCTGGATGCCGGGCAAGGGACGGGGTTTCAGCGGATCGTAGGGGATCGAATTCTGCAGTATGGTCGTCATGAAACCGACCTATCACCTGTGCGTTTCCTTGTCGGTCAAAAAGCGACGAAAAGGCCGTCGCAAACATTTCAGACGCCATCCAAATGATTCTCCACGCTAAAAACAGGCAGGGAGGCCCAAGATGAACCAGCACTACCGCGACAGTCGCAAGATCGACCCGACCAAAGGCGCGACACTTGGGGACGGTACACCCAACGATATGGACCGCATCGAAATCGGCCCGACACAGCTGGCGTTCTCGGAATGGGAAACGGCCGGCCTGACCCTGCCCAACCTGGCGCAGATGCGCGAATACAGATGGAAACGCCTGACCAAAGCGATTGTCGATCGCGATTATGGCGGTCTTTTGATGTTCGACCCGCTCAACATCCGGTACGCCACCGACAGCACCAACATGCAGTTGTGGAACACGCACAACCCGTTCCGCGCCCTGTTGCTGTGCGCCGACGGGTATATGGTGATCTGGGACTACAAGAACTCTCCGTTCCTGTCGACGTTCAACCCGCTGGTACGCGAACAGCGATCCGGGGCGGACCTGTTCTATTTCGATCGGGGCGACAAGGTGGATGTGGCCGCTGACGTGTTCTCGAACGAGGTGCGGGTGTTGATCGACGCGCATGGTGGCGGCAACAGGCGTCTGGCGGTCGATAAGATCATGCTGCACGGCCTGCGCGCGCTCGAAGCACAGGGCTTTGAGATCATGGAAGGCGAAGAGGTCACCGAAAAGGCCCGCGCGGTGAAGGGACCGGACGAGATATTGGCCATGCGCTGCGCCAGCCATGCCTGCGAAACCGCAGTGGCCGAGATGGAGAGGTTTGCCCGCGCCAATGTCGGCGACGGAAAGACGTCCGAGGATGATATCTGGGCCGTGCTGCATGCCGAAAACATCCGGCGCGGGGGCGAGTGGATCGAAACCCGGCTGCTGACGTCGGGACAGCGCACCAATCCGTGGTTTCAGGAATGCGGCCCCCGGATCACCCAGAAGAATGAGATCATTGCCTTTGATACAGACCTGATCGGTTCTTACGGTATTTGCGTCGACATTTCCCGGACGTGGTGGATCGGCGACGAAAAGCCTCGCCCCGACATGGTCTATGCCATGCAGCATGCGCATGAACACATCATGACCAATATGGAGATGCTGAAGCCCGGTGTGATGATCCCCGAACTGACCGCAAACTGCCATCGGCTGGACGACAAGTTTCAGGCTCAGAAATACGGCTGCCTGATGCACGGTGTCGGGCTATGTGATGAATGGCCGCTGGTCGCCTATCCGGACAAGGCCGTGCCGGGCGCCTACGACTATCCGCTGGAGCCCGGCATGGTGCTGTGTGTCGAAGCGGCAGTCGGCGAGGTCGGCGGTGATTTCTCGATCAAACTGGAAGACCAGGTTCTGATTACCGAGGACGGGTTCGAAAACCTCACCACCTACCCGTTCGACCCGCAACTCATGGGGCTGAACTGACGCATCAGTTCGGCCAGGTCGACCGCCGGACATTGCCGTGCCAGTCTTCGGTCGTGGTTTCAGTTGCTGCGGGTGCCGGTGCAGCGGTTACCGGCCAGTTCTGACCGATCGAAAATCCGATGAGCCCTGTAAGGGCGATGATCACTAAAATATCCGAACGAAGAGCAGCGCCACGCGGCGCGGATGCGGTATGTGCCATTTGAGCCTCCTTGGCTGATTTGCTTTCACAGGCACAACATGAGGATGCGGGAAGCTTTATTGAAACGAATATTTGATCGAACTTGCATCACAAAAATTGAACAATACAAATTCGCGCTTATCGCAAGCGCCCGACGCGGGCTCCTATCCGTCCGTCACCTTCCCGTGACGCTTCTTACATAAGGGTTGAGCCACCAGCCGCTTGCACACAGTATTGGTCCCATCCCGATATGTAAGGACCTGATATGCCCACCGAACGCATTACCTTTGCCGGTCATGACGGCAACCAATTGGCTGCGCGCCTGGATTTGCCCGAAGGACCGGTGCTGGCAACCGCATTGTTTGCGCATTGCTTTACCTGTTCCAAGGACATTCCCGCCGCACGCCGGATTGCGGCGCGTCTTGCGGCGATGGGTATCGCCGTTCTGCGTTTTGATTTTACCGGGCTGGGCCATTCGGGCGGCGAGTTTGCCAACACGACCTTTTCCTCGAACGTCGAAGACCTGATCGCGGCTTCGCACTTTCTGGCCGGGCGCAACATGGCCCCGGCTCTGCTGATCGGCCACTCGCTGGGCGGTGCCGCCGTCCTGAGGGCGCGTGCCGGCATTCCAAGTGTCAAGGCCGTCGTTACTCTTGGCGCGCCCGCCGATCCCGGGCATGTGGCGCATCACTTTGAAGACGCCCTGCCACAGATCCAACAGGACGGATCGGCCGAGGTGACATTGGGCGGGCGTCCCTTTCGCATTGGCCGGGCATTCGTGGATGATATCTCCGAGGCTGCACTGACCCCGGCGATTGCCGATCTGAAAGCCGCGCTGCTGATCCTGCATGCGCCGCGGGACGATACCGTGAGCATCGACAATGCCAGTTCGATCTTTCTGGCCGCCAAACACCCCAAGAGCTTTGTGACGCTCGACGATGCCGACCACCTGATCACCCGTGCAGCCGATGCGGATTACGCCGCTGACGTTATCGCGGCATGGGTCACGAAATATGTCGCCCTTTGCCCGCCCGCACCGCCCCCCGGCGCGCCCGAAGGGGTGGTTCGCGTGACCGAGGCTGACCCGGCCGGGTTCCTGCAGGATATTCAGTCGGGGCCGCGGCATCACGCCGTTGCGGATGAACCCGCCTCTTATGGTGGCAGCGACCGCGGCATGTCACCTTACGGGTTCGTCTCATCCGGGCTGGGCGCGTGCACCTCGATGACAATCCGGATGTATGCGCGGCGCAAGCGGTGGCCGCTGACGGGCATTTCCGTCGATGTGTGCCACGACAAGGTTCATGCGCAAGACGCCGGACTGGCCGGGGACGGCAAGGTCGACCAATTCCGGCGCAAGATCCGTCTGGAAGGACCGCTGGATCAGGAACAGCGCGCCCGGCTGCTGGAGATCGCCGACAAATGCCCGGTGCACAGAACCCTCGAAGGGTCCGCCCGCATCACGACCGAACTGCTGACCTGACCCCGCGCACACGGCATCTTCCGCGAAGGCCATAAAAAAACCCGCGCGTGGACGTGTCCGCGCGCGGGTCTGTCTGTTCAGGTTTGCCGGAAATCAGGTGCGGGCGTTGCCCACCAGTTTCCACAGGCCGGGGATCAGCAGCGCGGCCAGCACCAGTTTGATCGCATCACCCAGCAGGAACGGTGTCAGACCCCATTCCAGGATCGGCTTGTCCCAGCCATAAAGCTGACCCAGCCACAGCAGGCCGGGAACGTAGATCAGGACGTTTGCCAGAACCAGCGCCAAAGCCAGCTTGCCGACCGAGCGATCCCAGCCACGCGCCGCCAGCGCGCCCAGCAGAACGGTTGCCAGCAGATAACCGACCAGATAGCCGCCGGTGCCACCCATCATATAGGTTAGACCGAACTTCTCGGCCGACGACCCGGCGAATACGTCAAAGCCCAGCGCACCAACCAGCAGATAGCCCAGCATGGTGACCAGACCCAGACGCGCGCCATAGGCGGTGCCGATGGTCAGAACGGCAAATGTGCCCATGGTGATCGGAACCGGCCACATCGGCACTTTGATTTTCGCGGCGATTGCCAGCGCAACGATGCCCAGCGCAACCAGAACCACCTGCTTGACGCGCAGCGCCGTTCCCTCACGCGGGCCAATCGCGTTGGCCAGAACGTTTGCATTCATCTTCACTTCTCCCAATTCGGACCGAGATTCTGGGACAGCAATGCCCTGTCAGGGCCTTCGCTGCAAGATGATTACGCTATCGCAAAGTGTATTCCGTGTCCATTTCATAGGATTTTCTGGGCCCCGCCACCGTCCACCGGACATTCCAGCGCGGCCAGCCGGTGAAATCATAAAGGGCATCGTAGCTGTCCGGGGGGCAATCGTGGTGATCCGCCGCCTGGGGCGAACCCAGTTTCAGCGAATGAAAGTAGCGCCCGTCATCGAAGCTGACCGCAACCGCACCGCCCGTATCGCGCCACAGATATCTGCGCGTGCCCTTCATTTCAGGCTGGCCCGGGATACGCAGCGTGACCTCTTCGTCATAGATCAACCCACCGTCAGCACGGTAGAATTGGGCCACGCCGTCGGCCTGCACGACCTGACCAGCCCGCGCGTCGCGGATGGTGCGGGTCAGGGTCCAGTGACCTTCAAAATCGGAAAGACTGTGAGGCAGATTCATTCAGAATAGGTTCCATCGGTGAACCCCCCGTTGTCATCGACAAAGCGGATCACGTCGCCCTTTTGGTGAACATCGTAGCAGGCCCATAAATCCGATGGCGGCCAAATTGAGCAATACCGGTCTTTGCGCACCGCCCAGCGACCGGTGCTTGGACGTCCCGAGAAATAATGCGTCGACATGGAACTGTCGAAGGTCTGCCAGATGCCGTCGCCGTAACCCAGTTTCTTGCCGGTCAGAGCAACCAGGATCTCGTCGCCGGACAATTGGCGGAACCCGTCCGCAAGCAAAAGTCCGGGCCAAAGGATCAAAATCAGGGCAAACCGTCTCATCCCAGCACTCGCGCCTTGTTCCCTTGTGCGGGTGGGTTTAAACCCCGCCGCATCGCCTCATGCCAAAACACAAAAAGGTGCTGTTGCCAATGATTCCACGTTATTCACGCCCCGATATGGTCGCCATCTGGTCGCCCGAGACCAAGTTCCGCATCTGGTACGAGATCGAAGCGCATGCCTGCGACGCCATGGCCGATCTGGGCGTGATCCCGCGCGAAAACGCAGAGGCTGTGTGGAAGGCCAAAGACGTGGAATTCGATGTGGCCCGCATTGACGAGATCGAGGCCGTCACCAAGCACGATGTCATCGCCTTCCTCACTCATCTGGCTGAGCATGTTGGCAGTGACGAGGCGCGTTTCGTACATCAGGGCATGACCAGTTCCGACGTGCTGGATACCTGTTTCAACGTGCAACTGACCCGCGCCGCCGATATCCTCATCGCCGATCTCGAAGGTCTGCTGGCCGCCCTGAAGCGTCGCGCTTTTGAGCATAAGGAAACGGTTCGTATCGGTCGCAGCCACGGCATCCATGCCGAGCCGACGACAATGGGCCTGACCTTTGCGCGTTTCTACGCCGAAATGGACCGCAACCTGTCCCGCATGCGCGACGCCCGCGCGGAAATCGCCACCGGTGCGATCAGCGGCGCGGTCGGCACCTTTGCCAATATCGATCCTCGGGTCGAAGAACATGTTTGCGACCAACTAGGTCTGGTGCCCGAGCCGATCAGCACGCAGGTCATTCCGCGCGACCGTCACGCGGCTTTCTTTGCCACGCTGGGCGTCATCGCCAGCAGCATTGAAAACATCGCCATCGAAATCCGCCACATGCAGCGGACCGAAGTTTTGGAGGCCGAAGAGTTCTTCTCGAAAGGTCAAAAGGGCTCGTCCGCGATGCCGCACAAGCGCAACCCGGTGCTGACCGAGAACCTGACCGGTCTCGCCCGCCTGGTGCGCATGGCCGTGGTTCCGGCGATGGAGAATGTGGCGCTATGGCACGAGCGTGACATCTCGCACTCGTCAGTCGAGCGCAACATCGGCCCTGACGCCACCGTCACGCTGGATTTTGCCCTGTCGCGCCTGACAAGCGTCATCGACAAGCTGGTTGTCTATCCTGAAAACATGCTGGCCAACATGAACAAGTTCCGCGGTCTGGTGATGAGCCAGCGCGTACTGCTGGCCCTGACCCAGGCCGGCGTCAGCCGCGAAGACGCGTATCGCCTGGTGCAGCGCAATGCGATGAAGGTCTGGGAGGAAGGCAAGGACTTTAAAACCGAACTGCTGGGCGACGCCGAGGTGACCGCTGCGCTGAGCGCGGAAGAGATCGAGGAAAAGTTCGACCTCGGCTACCACACAAAACACGTCGATACGATTTTCGCCCGCGTCTTCGGCGAATAATCCCAGTTCGATCAAGTGGTTCAGAGGGCCCGGTTCGCATAACGCGTTCCGGGTCCTGTTCTTTTGCCAGATGACGCAAAATCGGCTATGCTGTGCGTGTTGTCCGAACGGGAGAGACACGATGATCCGCACCCTTATTTGCGCTCTTGCGCTTAGCTGTTCAGCCTCGGTTGCACTGGCCTGCAGCGGCCATTCCAAACAAACCCAATCCTGCGCACCCGGAAGCTATTGGGACACGGCCAGCCAAACCTGCGCCAAAATCGTGAACAGCTGAGAAATAGTTTTCCTACTTGTGAATAAAAGCGAGCCGGCGGTTGTTAGCTTTTTATCAGATCGCGCTATGCTTGATCAGAGCAGCCCAGAGAACGGAGTAGGAAAATGCGCCTTGTATTAGTTTCAGCTATTGCCCTTCAGGCTTTTGTCTTCGCACCTGTTGCATTTGCCGCAGGCGGCGGTGGCAGCACTGCCCCCAAGCCAACGAATACAACCAAGAAATGCCTGTTCGGGCGCGTCTATGACAAGGATGCCGGGCGTTGCGTCAAACCGAACAAGACCAATTTTACCGAAGATCAGCTGTATGATGCCGTGCGTGAACTGGCCTATGACGGGCAGTACGAAAACGCCCAGGACATTCTGCGCATCATGGATCAGCGGGATGACCGCGTTCTGACCTACTGGGGCTTCACCTACCGTAAGATGGGCGAACTGGAACTGGCGAATGTTTTCTACAACAACGCCATCGAGGCAAATCCGGATAACATTCTGGCCCGCAGCTATATGGGTCAGGGTTTTGTGGCCGAAGGAAAAACCGATCTGGCGATCGAGCAATGGCGCGAAATCAAGGCGCGTGGCGGTGACGGCACCTGGGCCGAGGCATCCCTGCGCGAAGCCATCCGCACCGGCCTGACCTACAGCTACTAGGCTTCAACCTTTCTTTACCTGATTCTTCGTAACCTGCCTGCGGAACGAAATATTGGCACCGCAGGCAGATGCAGGACACACACTCTTTGGTACAGGTTGCACCGGGGGCGCCAGCTCCGGGTGCCGACAAAACAGACGACGCGCCCCGGGTCGTGCCGCGCACCCTCAGCAGCCGACAAAAAGCCGCCGTTGTCGTGCGCCTTCTGTTGAACGAAGGCGCGGATATCCCGCTGGAAGACCTTCCCGACGCCTTGCAGGAGAAACTGACCCATCAATTGGGTCAGATGGGTCTTGTGGACCGCATCACGCTGGATGCCGTCGCACAGGAATTTGCCGCGGCTTTGGACAGCGTCGGCCTGTCTTTCCCGCATGGTCTTGCAGGTGCGCTGGATGCCGTGAACGGCAAGATCGCGCCGGCTACAGCGGCTCGCTTGCGCAAGGTGGCCGGCGTGCGTCAGATTGGTGATCCCTGGCAGCGCCTGCGTGAAATCCCGGCCGAGGACCTGGCCGGAATGGCGCAGGCCGAAAGCACCGAAGTCGCGGCCGTGATGTTGTCGAAACTGGAAACGGCAAAGGCCGCGCAATTGCTGGGGCATCTGCCCGGCCCGATCGCCCGAAGGATCACCTATGCCGTGTCGAAAACCGGTAATGTCACGCCTGAGGCGGTGGAACGCATAGGCTGGTCGCTGGCAGCGCAACTGGATCAGCGCCCCTCGCAGGCCTTCTCGGAAAACCCCGGCGCACGTGTGGGCGCAATCCTGAACCAGTCCGCCGCATCGACCCGCGATGGCCTTTTGACGGCTCTGGACGAAGAGGATTCGGATTTCGCCAGTGTCGTGCGCCAGTCGATTTTTACCTTCGCCCACATTCCCGCGCGGATTTTGCCCCGCGACGTGCCCGTGCTGCTTCGCGGTGTGGATCAGGCTGATCTGGTCACCGCGCTGGCCGGAGCGTCGACGGAAGACGACAAAGCCACAGCTGAGTTTCTGCTGTCCAGCATGTCGTCCCGCATGGCCGAGAACCTGCGCGAAGAAATCGCAGAGCGCGGCAAGGTCAGGCAATCGGATGCCGAGGACGCGATGACACAAATAGTCGGCGCCATTCGCACGCTGGTAGACGACGGCACAATTTCCCTTGTCGAAGAAGACGGCGAAGAATGATGCGTGGGGGGTTTCGAACCCACTGCCAATCGCCGCGCATCGGAACGCTTGTGGTTGAAGGGTGCACCTTGTATGTCTGGCCCGGCAAATCGCAACAGCCGGTGAGACTTACATATGCCCGTCGAAAAGTCGGAACTAAGCCGCGTAGAGCTTGGAAAATACTATGTTACCGGCCTGTTTCTGAAAGGTGTTATTGGTGCAATGCGCCTGCTGCCATACGAACGGCGCATCGGTGCCATGGGCGCCATCGTTCGCGGCCTCGCGCCCTTGGTGGGCTTCACCAAACGGGTGCGCAGCAACCTGAAACTCACCTGCCCGGATCTGCCCGACAGCGAAGTGCGCCGTATCTGCAAGGCGGTGCCCGACAATGCGGGCCGCGCCATCATGGAGCATTTCTCGCCCGAAGGGTTCACCGAACGTCAGCGCGGCGCCAAACTGTCCGGCCCTGGTGTTGCCGCCTTTGACGAGGCCGTGGCCGCCGGGCGTCCGGTGATGATGATCACCGCGCATTTCGGCCATTATCTGGCCGCGCGGATCGCTTTGCAGGCCCGCAGCGGTCAGCCGATTGGCTGCCTGTATCGGCGGATGGCCAATCCGTATTTCAACGACATGTATGTCGATGCCTTCTACAAGACCGGTGCGCCCATGTTCGAACAGGGCCGCCGTGGCATGGTTGAAATGGTCCGCGCGCTCAAGAAAGGCGGGATTATCGCCATCGTCTCGGACCTGCACGCCCATGGCGGCGAAGAGTTGATGTTCTTTGGCAAGCCGGCTGTGACATCGGTTCTGAATGCGGAACTGGCAATGAAATACAATGCGGTCCTCATTCCCTGTTACGCGGTGCGCCAGCCCAATGGCATAGATTTCGAAATCGTTCTGCATGACCCGGTACCGCATACCGACCCCAAAACCATGACGCAGTTCACCAATGACGATCTTGAGACGATGGTTCGTCAGCACATGGGCCAGTGGTTTTGGATTCACCGGCGCTGGAAAGCCTGGAACGGACTGGGCGTACAGCCCGAGGATATGCCCTGATCACTTGACCCTGGCGGCCGCGATGATGGGGCCATGCCCTGCCCTTTGCACCATTACGACGGCCGGTAGGTCCGACGTCAGTTCAGCCGCATACTGCTGCGCGTCTGCCCCGTTCCATTGCCCGGCAACCTGCCAGGATTCCACGACATTGGCATAGTCCAGCTCATGCCCCGCCAACTCTCCACGGCGGATTGAGGCATGGCGCATGGGCGAATACTGCACGACCCGGATGTCATAGGTTTCTCCGGCAGAAAGGGCGACAGGAACCACATTCACGGTCACGTCATCGCCGGATCGGGTTGCGGTCACCGAAGCCTCGGGCGCGGCTTTCAGATGAGCGTTGATCAGACGATCCAGCTCACGCGATTGAGCACCCACGACATCCTGCTGGCCGTTCACCACCATCTGTGGCGTGTAGATCATCGACCGTCCGCCCTGCCGCGCATAGGCGCGCTGGCGCAAGGTGTGATCGGGGTCGGCATATTCATCTTTCCAGCCGATGTAGTCCCAATAATCCACATGCAAGGCCAGACCGATGACATCGTCCCGCTTGGCTAGGTCATGCATGATACGATCCGCGGGCGGGCAGGACGAACACCCCTGTGACGTAAACAGCTCCACAACGACCGGATCGTCTTCGGCCACCGCAGCGGTACATAGAAAAAGGGAAACAAGTGTGGTCGCTGCAACGGATCTGAACATATTGAATCTCGGGTATCGTCGGGTGCCTCACAGGTTTAGACGGAATGCGGTTCAACCTCCAATCAAGGTTTCTTGAGACGTCGGACATCGCAAAATCGCAAAAATGTGTGCAATGGTATACAAAAAATGCCGCACCCGGCGTCTTGGACCTTGAACCGCGCGCCCCGGTGATGCAGATAGCCATCAGCGAATCCCAAAATCCACGTCATTTGAGAGGGAGGCCATTAGATGCCCATCAAAGTCGGACAGGATACCGCCAAGACACGCCGCAGCCTGAGCGTGAATGGTAAGTCCATCTCCTATTATTCGATCCCCGCCGCGCAAGAGGCCGGTCTGGGTGATTTCTCGAAACTGCCGGCGGCGCTGAAAGTGGTGCTGGAAAACATGCTGCGGTTCGAGGATGACGGTTTCTCGGTCTCGGTTGACGACATCAAGGCCTTCGCCGAATGGGGCGCAAGTGGCGGTAAAAACCCGCGCGAGATCGCTTATCGCCCGGCCCGCGTGCTGATGCAGGACTTTACCGGCGTGCCGGCTGTGGTCGATCTGGCCGCGATGCGCGACGGGATCAAGGGTCTGGGCGGTGACGCGCAAAAGATCAACCCGCTGAACCCGGTCGATCTGGTCATCGACCACTCGGTCATGATCGACGAGTTCGGCAATCCGCGTGCTTTCCAGATGAACGTGGACCGCGAGTATGAGCGCAACATGGAGCGCTACCAGTTCCTGAAATGGGGCCAGAACGCCTTCAACAACTTCCGCGTTGTGCCCCCCGGAACCGGTATCTGCCACCAGGTGAACCTGGAATATCTAGCCCAGACCGTCTGGACCGACACCGATCAGAACGGGGACGAGGTCGCCTATCCCGACACGCTGGTCGGCACCGACAGCCACACCACCATGGTCAACGGCATGGCAGTTCTGGGCTGGGGCGTCGGCGGGATCGAGGCCGAGGCCGCAATGCTGGGTCAGCCGATCTCGATGCTGATCCCCGAGGTTGTGGGCTTTGAACTGACCGGTGATCTGGTCGAAGGCACCACCGGCACCGACCTTGTTCTGAAAGTTGTCGAGATGCTGCGCGAAAAAGGCGTAGTCGGCAAGTTCGTCGAATTCTACGGGAGCGGTCTGGACCGTCTGCCGCTGGCCGACCGCGCAACCATCGCCAACATGGCGCCGGAATATGGTGCGACCTGTGGCTTCTTCCCGATCGACAACGAAACCCTGCGCTATCTGCGCAACACCGGCCGCGACGAAGACCGCATCGCGCTGGTCGAAGCCTATGCCAAGGAAAACGGTTTCTGGCGCGGCGCGGACTATGCGCCGATCTACACCGACACCCTCTCGCTGGATATGGGCACCATCGTTCCCGCGATCTCGGGTCCGAAACGCCCGCAGGACTATGTTGCCCTGACCGACGCCAAGGCCGCTTTCACCAGGGAGATGGAAGAGACTTTCAAGCGCCCGATGGGCAAGGAAGTCGCCGTCAAAGGCGAAGATTACACCATGGAATCGGGCAAGGTGGTGATCGCCTCGATCACCTCCTGCACCAACACCTCGAACCCTTACGTGATGATCGGCGCGGGTCTGGTGGCGCGCAAAGCCGCCGCATTGGGTCTGGATCGCAAGCCCTGGGTCAAAACCTCGCTGGCACCGGGCTCGCAGGTCGTGTCCGCCTATCTTGAGGCCGCCGGCCTGCAGGACGATTTGGACAAGATCGGCTTCAACCTCGTGGGCTACGGCTGCACGACCTGTATCGGCAACTCGGGTCCGATCCAGCAGGAAATTTCGGAAGCCATCGCCGAAGGCGATCTGGTCGCCACTTCGGTCCTGTCGGGCAACCGGAACTTCGAAGGCCGGATCAGCCCTGATGTGCGCGCCAACTATCTGGCCTCACCGCCGCTGGTTGTGGTCTATGCGCTGGCCGGCACGCTGGATATCGACCTGACCTCGGAACCGATCGGTCAGGACAAGGACGGCAACGACGTCTTCATGAAAGACATCTGGCCCTCGGCGCAGGAAGTCGCGGAACTGGTCGAACAGACCGTGACCCGCGAAGCGTTCCAGTCGAAGTATGCCGACGTCTTCAAAGGTGACGAAAAGTGGCAGGGCGTCGATGTTCCGCAGCAAGAGACCTATGACTGGCCTGCGACATCGACCTACATCCAGAACCCGCCCTATTTCCAGGGCATGGGGGCTGAGCCGGGCACCATCTCGAACATCGACGGCGCCAAGGTTCTGCTGATCCTGGGTGACATGATCACCACCGACCACATCTCGCCCGCGGGGTCCTTCGCGACGACCACACCGGCCGGCAAGTATCTGACCGACCGTCAGGTTCAGCCGCGCGAGTTCAACTCGTACGGGTCGCGCCGTGGCAACCACGAGATCATGATGCGCGGCACCTTCGCCAATATCCGCGTCAAGAACGAGATGCTGGATGGCGTCGAGGGTGGATATACCAAGGGTCCCGACGGCCAGCAAACCTCGGTTTACGAGGCGTCAATGGCCTATCAGGAACAGGGTACCCCGCTGGTCGTCTTTGGCGGCGAACAGTACGGCGCGGGTTCCTCGCGTGACTGGGCGGCCAAGGGCACCGCGCTTCTGGGCGTCAAAGCCGTGATCGCCGAAAGCTTTGAGCGTATCCACCGCTCGAACCTGGTTGGCATGGGCGTGATTCCGTTCGAATTCACCGGCGGCGACACCCGCAAGTCGCTGGGCCTGAAGGGCGACGAAACCGTCTCGATCCAGGGTCTGGACTCGGTTGAGCCGCTGCAGGAAGTGCCCTGCACCATCGTCTATGGTGACGGGACCGAGAAGACCATCACCCTGAAGTGCCGTATCGATACCGCACCCGAGATCGAATACATCGAAAACGGTGGCGTGCTGCAATATGTGCTGCGGAACCTGGCCAAAGCAGGCTGATGGCCGTTGAATGCTGAAAATCAAAGGCGTCCCGCCCCGGGGCGCCTTTTTTTCGTGGTTTTGCCGGGTAATCCGCTCTTAGAACGGGGGCGTTTCCAAGTACGGACGAACCGGGAAATCACTTTGAAATCTGCCACTTTTGGGCTATTTCTCATCTGAACCGAGAGCTGCCTGAAGGATCGAATGCAACATCTCTGCGGCCTTCCCGCCCGGACCGCTGCATTTACTTGAAAGTAAGGGGCGCGACGCCTATATTTGGGGTGTATCAGAGGAGACTATGAATCATGACTTTTGGACCTGATCCGATCCAAGTTTGACGTTAAGGCTTTCATCCTGTGTGAAAGCTCATCCTCATTGCTTTGATGGTGCCCGAACATCTGTTTAGGGCGCCTTTTTAATTTTAAGTCCGTGAACCGTCCCTCCATCCGCCCAAGGATGCTGTAGCCAAAATTCTCGCAGGCTTCGCAGGTTTTGTACAAATTGCGGATCGTGCCGACTTTGCCCGCAACCGATATCTCCAGAAAGCTGGCGTTGTGCAGCCCCTCGATCTGTGACCTGACCTTTTCGAGCCCTCCGTAGAATTTCACGAAATCGGATATCAGATCATCTTCGAGAAAATGCAGTTCTTTGATGCGCGACTTGTACACTTCGGTGTGGCGCGCATCGGTGACATGAGGGATATAGCCCTTCTTTTGGAAGAGTTTTTCAAACAGGGTCAGTTCCGGCGCGTTGTCCAGAAACCGGGTCAGGTCTTCGGTGTTGAAATCCACCTCGGCGAATAATGCGCGCAACAATGCGTCACGGTCTTCCTGTCTTTGTCGGGTTTTGCGCCACAGTTCCCACATGCGGGTGCCGAACCACAAAAGGACGGTGACCGCCCCGAGGCGGGTAATCGTGACGACGTCGTTCAAAAACTCCGCGTTGTCCATCACTCTCCCAGTTGCCCAGCGGGCCTAATTGGCTTGCGCCTTTTCCAGTGCCGGGCGGATCGTCTTTTCGATCACGCGTTGGGTGACGGGCCCCGCAAAACGCAGGATAATCGTGCCTTCGCCATCAATCACATAGGTTTCCGGCACGCCGTAAACGCCCCAATCCAGCCCCATGCGCCCCTGTTCGTCGCGCCCGATACCGCTGTAGGGATCGCCCAGCTCGGCCAGAAAAGCCTCGGCATTGGACAGCTGGTCTTTGTAGTTGATGCCATAGACGGGGATGCCTTCGTCCGACAGGGCCTGAAGGTTGGGATGTTCAACCCGGCATGGCGCGCACCAGCTGGCCCAGTAGTTCACCAGCTTAACCTGCCCATCGCGCAGGGTGGCGTCGTCGAACCCAGGCTTTCCGGCAAAATCTGTCAGTACGACCGGCGGCGCGGGCTGGCCTTCGCGGGCAGATGGCAGCGCATTCGGATCGTCGCGGAACATTCCGATCCCGGCCAGCACCGCAAACGCGCCAAAGATCAGTGGCGGCGCAATCATCAGGGGCGAGATTTTAGCCATTGCGCATCATCCTTTGTTCGACCTTTTCCATCTCGGCCCGGACCTTGCGTCCGCGCAGGACGCTGAACACAATCAACAGTGCCAGCAGCACGATCGACGCCGCATAGGACCACAGGACCGTATCGGCATATTTTCCAAGATCCGGCATCATCCGTTTACCCTTTCCCGCGCCAGCAGCGCCTTGATCCGCCGTGCCCGGATTTCTGTCCCGGTGCGATACAGAACCAGTGCGATGAACAGAAGCACGAAACCGATGATGCACAGCAACAGCGGGTAAAAATAGATATTGCTGACCTTCTCTTCGGTATCCGTCCCGGTCACCGCGGCCGCGCGCATTACCGACGCGCCCTGATGCAAGCCCTGGTTCCAGAAATTCACCGCATAGCGGCTGAGGATCGCAAAGACCGATCCCACCAGACACAGGACCGCGGTCAGATCCGCCGCCGTGTCCGGGTCTTCGATGGCTTCCCACAAGGCGACATAGCCCAGATAGAACAGGAACAGGATCAGGAACGAGGTCAGGCGCGGGTCCCAGGCCCACCAGGTTCCCCACATCGGCTGCCCCCAGATCGCGCCGGTGGCCAGCGCGATCAGCGTCATCACGATGCCAACCGGCGCTGCGGCACGGGCAGCCAGCGCGCTGACATGGTGACGACGCACCAGCCAGACCAGCGAGGTTGCCAGCATCATCAGCCAGCAATTGATGGCCATCAGCGCAGCGGGCACGTGCAGATAGATGATCTTGACGGTCGAGCCCTGTTTGTAGTCATCAGGTGTGAAGAAGAACCCCCACACCAGCCCCACAACAATGCAGACAGCCGAAGTGATCCAGAAAAACGGCATCACCCGTTCGCTGATGGCAAGGAATTTGCGCGGGTTGGCGTATTCCCAAAGGGCGTTGGCTTTGGCTGCGATAGACATGGGCCTTATCTAGTCCGAGTCGGGTTCGTTCTCAATTGACATTGGTCAAAGTTTAACCCGGTCACCTTAGGTTGATGCGCAGCACGGCAGCGCTGGCAAAGGGCAGCAGGGCAATTGTCGCGGCGGTGATCCCCGCCAGCATTAGCAGCGGCGTCTGTGTTTCCATCCCTGTGGCACCACGCCGTGCAACTTCGGCCCCGAAGATCAGCGTCGGAACATAGAGCGGCAGAACCAGCAGCGACAGCAGCAACCCGCCGCGCTTGAGTCCCACGGTCAGAGCCGCGCCAAAGGTGCCGATGACGCTCATGGCCGGGGTGCCGATCAGCAGCGAGATGACCAGCCAGAAGAACCCCGGCACCGGCAGGTTCAGCAGCACGCCCAGAAACGGGGCGGCCAGAACCAGCGGCAGACCGGTGGTCAACCAATGGGCAAGTGCCTTGATCGTCACCACGGATTCCAGTGGCAAGGGTGCTGTGGCCAAAAGGTCCAGCGAGCCGTCTTCCCAATCCAGCGCCAACAGACGGTCAAGCGACAGCAGGCAGGCCAGCAGCGCGCCCAGCCAGAGAACCCCGGGCGCTATGGTGGACAGCAATGAGGATTGCGGCCCCACCGAAAACGGAACCAGAACCGTTACGATCAGGAAAAACGCCAGCCCAAGACCAAAGCCGCCACCCGCGCGGAAGGCCAGTTTCAGGTCGCGCAGCAACAGGGCGATCACAGGAACCCTCCGTCGAAATCGTCGATCGGTTTCGGTTTGGCCTTGTTGGGGCCAACATCCAGAACCTCGCCATCCAGGCCGAGGTCGATATGGGTGGCGATCAGGGCCGATCCGCCCTGCCCCAGATGCGCGCGCACAGCGTCAGCGAACATCTGCACCGCGCTGCGGTCCAGCGACACGGTGGGCTCATCCAGCATCCAGATCGGTCGGCCGGTCACCAGCATTCGCGCCAGGCCCAGCCGCCGCTTCTGGCCCGCTGACAGATTGCCCGCGTGACGATCCGACAGTTCGTTCAGCGCAAATGCGTCCAGCGCGGCCTGGATAGCATGGGTTCCGAATACGGACGCCCAGAAACTCAGGTTTTCAACCACCGTCAGGGTCGGTTTCAGCCCGTCGGAATGCGAGGCATAGGCAATCTGATCCTCGGCCCCGTCGATCCGCCCCGCCAGCGGGGGCTGCAACCCGGCCAGCGTTCGCAGCAGGGTCGTTTTTCCGATCCCGTTCGGGCCGCGCAGAATCAGCGCCTTGCCCGGTTGCAGCGCAAAGCTCAGCCCTTCCAGCACGGGAACGCCGCCACGGGTGATGGTCAGGTCGGTCACAGTCAGAGTCATGCGTTCCGCTTATCTCATTGCCGTCAGAGGCAAAAGGTGAGATTTGCCGCAGCCCGCCGGTCGGTGCGCCTGTGGGTGTCGCGGCTGCGAGGGGCCAGCCGCTCGCGCTCCCCGAGGTATTTTTAGCCAGATGAAGCGTGATCCCTTTACACGGCGATCAGGGCCAGCGCGATCCGGCGGCCTTCCGACAGCAGCACGTTATATGTGCGGCAGGCGGCAGGGGAGTTCATGATTTCGACCCCTATTCCGGCGCTTTCCAAAGTCGCGCGCAGTTCGGGCGGGATATGGGACATTGCGGCACCGGTACCGATCAGCAGTACATCCACCATCTCGGACAGCGCCAAAAGCGGTGCGTCGTCCGCGAACCCGCCCCAGTTTGATGTGCCGGTAGGGCCAGTCAGAACAGAACCTTCGTAGACGTGCCCTCCGATCCGAAAAAAACCCGGACCGTAGCCATCTACGGGTACTGCATTGTTATAGGTAATCTCGTTCAGGCGCATGAAGGTGTTCTAGCCCCAAAGCGGCAGGCCCGACAAGGCCGCAGCCGCAATCACCAGATAGGCGGCGGCGCGATAAAGCTGTTCGCGTTCGGGCCGGAACAGCCGGCCGCCAAGCCAGTTGCCCAGCAAATTGGGAACAGCCAGAACCAGACCCAACGCCGCGGCGGTCCCGGACACCTGCCCCATGCCGGTCAGGTATCCCAAAATGAGAAAATCAAACACGAACAAGAACAACAGGATCGTGGCGCGGATCACTTCGACCGGCAGAGGGCGCGACATATAGAACAGGATCACCGCGGGCCCCGGCAGGCCGGCAACGCCGCCCAGAAAACCAGCGGCTGCGCCGATGCCGGTGACCATGCTTCGACCAACATGCCCGTGATACCGCAAACCGAGGATCAATATGACGAGCATGAAAATCGCCAGCGTGCTGACCGCATAGCGAAAGACCTCTGGCGCGACTTGTGTCAGCACCCACAGCCCCACCGGCAGCATCAGGGCGCATCCCACGCCCAATCGCACCAGATCGCCGCGATCCACGTCGCGCCAGGCGCGCCGCAGATTCGGAAGCGGGCCGAAGATATCCATGATGGTCAGCCCGATCAGCGCCCCGAACGGGCCAAGATAGGGCGTAGCGATGGGCAGGAAAATCAACGCGGTTCCAAAACCGGAAAACCCGCGCACCACGCCACCGAGGAAAGCGGCAAACAGGATGATGGCCAGCCCCGTGGGGGACTGGCCAAAATAATCAGGCATCAATATTGGCAAACTGGTTGCCCGCCGTGTTCGACGGCTTGGACCAGTCGCGCTTGACCCCCAGCCACAGCAGGATGGTCGACGCCACGAAGACCGAAGAATAGGTTCCGACGATCACGCCCCAGATCATCGCGAACACGAAGCCGCGGATCACATCCCCGCCCAACACATAGAGCGAGATCAGTGCCAGCAGCGTGGTGACCGAGGTCATCACCGTCCGGCTGAGCGTCTCGTTGATCGAGATGTTCAGGACCTCTTTGAGGTCTTTCTTCTTGTACTTTCGCAGGTTCTCGCGGACCCGGTCGAAAACCACCACGGTATCGTTCAGCGAATAGCCCACGATGGTCAGCAGCGCCGCGATAATTGCCAGGTCGAAGCGGATTTGCAGCTCCGAGAAGATCCCGATGGTCAGGATCACGTCATGCACCAGTGCGGCCACTGCCCCCAGCGCAAATTGCCATTCGAAGCGCAGCCAGATGTAGACAAGGACTGCACCGATGGCGAGGACTACTGCGATGACCGCTGTCTGGATCAATTCGCCCGAGACTTTGGGGCCAACGGATTCGACGGACACGAACTGGATATCCGGCGCGGCGACCTTCAAGGCTTCCTCAACTGCGGTAACCGTTGCCGCCGAGACAGCTTCGGCATCGGCCTGCGCCTGAATGCGGATCATGGCGACGTTTTCGTCCGGCCCGAAGGTCGGATCGAACACCTCGGTGATCGAAACGTCGCCCAGATCCAGCGGTGTGATCGCGTCGCGATAGGCGCCCACGTCGATCTCCTGCGCGCTTTGCGTGCGGATCGTGGTTCCGCCGCGGAAGTCGATGCCAAAGTTCAGGCCCTGCAGCATGAAGGATGTGAAGGCGATCACCATCATCAAGCCCGAAATGCCCAGCCAGATTTTCCAGCGGCTGAAGAAATCGAACGAGGTATTCTGCGGTACGAGTTTCAGTCTCATGTCAAACCTCGATCATTTTCGGACGGCGGCGCTCGAACCACATCACGATCATCAGGCGCGTCACGAAGATCGCAGTGAAGACCGACGTGAGGATACCCAGACCCAGAGTGATGGCGAACCCGCGCACCGGTCCGCTGCCCATGGCAAACAGGATCGTCGCCGTGATGAAGGTGGTCACGTTCGCGTCCAGAATGGCTGACAGCGCCTTTTCATAGCCCAGTTCGATGGCGCGGGCCGGGCCCTTAGCGGATTTCAGTTCCTCGCGGATACGTTCAAAGATCAGAACGTTCGCGTCCACCGCCATACCTACCGTCAGAACGATACCCGCAATCCCCGGCAGGGTCAGCGTGGCGCCGATCAGCGAGAGAATGCCGAACAACAGCCCCACGTTAATGATCAGCGCAATGTTGGCAAAAACCCCGAACAGGCCATAGCTGAGCGCCATGAAAACCAGCACGGCGACAAAGGCCACCATAGTTGCCACCTTGCCGGCGTCGATGCTGTCCTGCCCCAGTTCCGGGCCAATGGTACGTTCTTCCAGGAACTCCAGCCCCGCAGGCAGCGCACCGGCACGCAGCAGAACGGCCAGATTTGTGCTCTCTTCTACAGTGAAGTTGCCGGTGATGATGCCGGAGCCGCCGGGTATGTGGCTTTGGATCACAGGGGCCGAGATCACTTCGTCATCCAGAACGATGGCGAAAGGCGCGCCAATGTTTTCAAGCGTATAATCGCCGAATTTGCGTGCGCCAGAGGTGTTGAACCGGAAGCTGACCGCAGGGCGGCCGTTCTGGTCGAACGAGGGTTGCGCATCCACCAGTTCCTCGCCGGTCACGACCGGGACGGATTCGATGATGTAATACACGCCGTCTTCATCAATCGAGGGAACGACCTTTTCCCCGACACCCGGAATGGCATCCGGGTCTGTTCCGCGGCTCACGACAGGATTGAAGGTCAGCTGCGCCGTGGTGCCGATGATCCCCTTCAACTCTCCGGCGCTGCCGATGCCGGGCACCTGGATCAGAATGCGGTCCGCGCCCTGACGCTGAATGGTGGGTTCACGGGTGCCCACTTCGTCGATCCGGCGGCGGATAATCTCAAGCGCCTGACGCACGGTACGGTCGTCCGAGGCGAGTTTCTCAGCCTCTGACAGTTGCACGACGATGGTATCGCCTTCGGCGCGGGCCTCAATATCGGTGGCCCCCACTCCGGTCAGGGTCTGCACCTGACGGGCCAGACCGCGCACGACCTCCAGCGCGCGGGACATCCCTTCGGGCTGGCTGATGCGTACGCGAATCTCATCCGGGGCCGAGTCCTGTTTGCGGATCGTGCCGACGGTTGCGCGTTCATCACGCAGCGCGTCGCGGATTTCCGGCCACATCGCCTCCATCCGGGCTTCATAGACATCTTCTACTTTGACCTCGGCCAGAAGATGCGCGCCGCCGCGCAGATCCAGACCCAGATTGACCAGCGAGGACGGCAGCCAATTCGGCCACTGCGCCGCCACGGCCTGCATTTCGGGGGTGTCGATGCCAAGCTCGATCGCAGCCTTGGCATCGTTGGATTGCTCGACGCGCGTGTAGAACGCATTCGGCAGGGCCATCAGCAGGCCGATCACGCAGACCGACCAGATCAGAACCCGCTTCCAGGTATCAATTTGCAGCATTACCCTGCCTTTTCAAGGAATTGTCGCGCGAAGTTACTTCGCCGGTTCGGTTTTGTTCAGAACCTGCGCAATAGTCGATTTTACCACACGGACCTTGACGTTCTCGGCGAGTTCAACCTCGATCTCGTTTTCGCCATCCTTGACCTTCGACACCTTGCCGATCAATCCGCCCTGGGTGACAATCTGATCGCCCCGGCGCACGGCCTCGACCATGGCCTGATGCTCTTTCATCTTCTTCTGCTGCGGACGGATCAGCAGAAAATACATGATCGCGAAGATCAGGATCAGCGGGAGAAACTGGGCGATTGCGCCACCTTCCATGGGATATTCCTTTTGTTTTGGTATTGCGAATAGGCTCCACAAATTTGGCGAGAACCTATTCTTTGGAATGCCTGTTTGCAAGGACAGGTGGCACAAGATGTCAATCTTTGAAACACGCGGCCACCTAAAGCATCAGGTTTGCTTTTTCCGGGACTTGGCAGGCGCGTAAAGTTACTCACCGGGAAGATAAGATTGCCTGGGTTTTGTTGACCGAGATGAGGAGCAATGACGCAATTAATCCAGACGTAAGGTCAAGGCGATGATGATCGAAGCGGCCTGGCGCAGCCGGGGGGTCAATACCACGCCCGGGCCTTCGCTCTGTGGACCGCTCTGGCAGATTACGCGATCACCTATCAGGTCAACTGGAATGCGACATGCGGCAGCATCATTTCTGAAATCCGTTCAGACTTGCATCGCTATTTCCCGACCGTGTTCAACGAAAACAACGTCCGGATCACGACACCCTCGTACATGGCGGATCCGCCCGAGCTAGAGACTCCCGCCGAACACTAGGCTGGCCATCTGGCGCATGAATCCGGGGATCTGACGGAAAACACGCCGCAAAATCCAATGCGGCGCTACACCCCGCCTGTCAGATGGTGCATAAGCGACCGCAGTGATTCACACATTCAAGGATCTGAACCATGCACGACATCCGCGCCATTCGCGAAAACCCAGCCGCCTTCGACGCCGCCATCGCGCGCCGTGGGGACGCGCCGGTGTCGTCAGATTTGCTGAGACTGGACGAAAGTCGCCGGGCCAAGATTCTGGCCGCGGAAACGGCGCAGGCCGAACAGAACAAGGCATCCAAAGAGGTCGGTGCCGCCAAAGGGCGCGGCGACGAAGCCGAGTTCGAACGCCTGCGCGCGTTGGTGGCCGAGAAAAAGGCCGAAATCGCCCAAATGCAGACCGAGGCCAAGGATCTGGACGCGTTGCTGACTGATCAACTGATCCGCATCGCCAACCTGCCGGCCGAGGACGTGCCCGATGGGACCGACGAAGACGACAATGTCGAGGTCAATCGCTGGGGAACTCCGCGCGCACTGGATTTCGCGCCCAAGGAGCATTTCGAGATCGAAGCCGTTCAGAACGGGATGGATTTCGAAACGGCGGCCAAACTGTCCGGCTCGCGCTTTGTACTGCTGTCCGGCGGGGTCGCCCGCATTCATCGGGCGCTGGCACAGTTCATGCTGGACACGCATATCAATGAAAACGGCCTGACCGAAGTGAACGCCCCGGTTCTGGTCTTGTCCGAAATGATGCAAGGCACCGGCCAACTGCCGAAATTCGGCGAAGACAGCTATCAGACCCGCGAGGGATGGTGGCTGATCCCGACGTCCGAGGTGTCGCTGACCAATATCGTGAACGACACGATGATCGAGGAAAGTTACCTACCCCGCCGTTACACCGCGCATTCCCTGTGTTTCCGATCCGAGGCCGGTAGCGCCGGTAAGGACACCCGCGGGATGTTGCGCCAGCACCAGTTCGAAAAGGTCGAGATGGTCTCGGTCACCCACCCGGAAAAATCGGATGAGGAACAAAAGCGTATGCTGCGCTGTGCCGAGGGCATTCTGGAACAGTTGGGCATCCCCTATCGCACCGTGATACTGTGCACCGGCGACATGGGCTTTGGCGCGCGCCGCACCTATGACATCGAGGCCTGGTTGCCGGGTCAGGACACTTATCGCGAAATCAGCTCTGTCTCGACCTGCGGCGACTTCCAGGCCCGCCGCATGAACGCCCGGTTCCGCCCCGAAGGAGGTGGCAAACCGGAATACGTTCATACCCTGAACGGGTCCGGGCTGGCTGTGGGGCGTTGCCTGATCGCGGTGCTGGAGAATGGTCAGAACGCAGACGGCACCGTCACATTGCCCGAAGTTCTGGCCCCGTATCTGGGCGGCAAACTGACCCTGCAACTGGACGGGACACTGGCCTAAGAAAAACCGGCGCACGCCAGGCGAAGCGCCGATTCTACAAGACCCAAAGGCGAAGAGGTATTACTTCTTCGTCTTTTTCTTGTCCTTCTTCTTGTCTTTCTTTTTGCCGTCTTTCTTCTTTTGGTCTTTTTTCTTGTCGTCCTTCTTGGACTTTTTGTCTTTCTTGGCCTTGGCTTTCACCTTGTCCTTGGCCTTGGAAAACGCGGCTTCCATCTCTTGCAGCTTTTTGGCGGCTTTTTCAGCTTTTGCCTTGGCTTTCGCTTTCTTGCGGGCCTTGGCTTCGGCCGCCTCGGCGGCTGCTTTTTCTTCGGCGGCTTTGCGGGCTGCCTCTTCTGCCCGCTTTTCGGCCGCGGCAGCAGCAACGGTTTTGCGCGTGGCCGGTCGGCGCGCTGGCTTGCGGGCAGTTGTGCGACGAATTGCGGGTTTTGCCGTCGCTGGCTTGGCCGCGATGGCTTCGTTAGCGGCGGCAATCAATACATGCGCGCGCGCCGTTCCAATCCGGGGGACTTTGACCAGGTCTGCGGGGGTTGCCTTGGCGATGGCTTCCGCGGTCTTGAAACCATTCGCGATCAGCGCCTGTCCCAGCGCTTCTCCCACACCCTTAACGTCGGTCACTTCGGTCATTACTCGTCCTTTCTGTGTCTCCCCGGCTTACGTATATACAAAAGATATACATGACTGCAACCCGAAGCGCGCAGACTTATTGCGTCAGTTGCTGTGGGCCAGGTTACCGGTTTGATCTTTCTTGGGGAAAGGTACGAGGCGCTTTGCGTCCTCGTCCCAGAGTTTGAGGTTCAGCGCCGCAACCGCTTCGGGGAATTTGATCCGGCGCGGCGTGTATTCGGGCGGCAGGTTATAGTGGCAGGTCCGCAGCCGGTAAGACGGTATGCGCGCATTGAAATGGTGGATGTCGTGCAGGGTGATGCAAGCCACCGCATTGTCGAACCACCACCCGAAGTCCAGAGCGGACGAGCCCTGCAGCGCCGCCAGTTTCGGATCCAGATCGGGGCGGCGGTCCCAATACGTGTCTTCAAAATTGTGCTGAAGGTAGACAAGGAAGACGCCAAGCATGCCGCCAAGCAGCGAGAAGACCAGCCAGACGAGAATGCCCGTGGCTCCGGCAATCAGATACAGCAGCCCCAGAAAGACCACGATGGACAGGTTGTGCAGAAGAACGCCCGTCACACCAAAACGAACCGTGTTCTTGGGCCAGCGGTATCGGATGAAATAGGTGAACAGCGCGCCGACCGGCACCAGAATGAACGGATTGCGGTACAGGCGATAAAACAGACGGGTTTTCCAGTCGGCTTTATTCCATTCACGCAGGGTCATCGTATGGATTTCACCGGTTTCACGGTGTTCCAGATTGCCGATACCCGCGTGATGCAGGTTGTGGTTCTGCTTCATCACCTCGAATGGCGCGAAGGTGAAGGGCGACAGCCCGTGACCCGCCCATTCGTTCTGGGCGCGTGTCTCGAACAGAGAATGATGTCCGCAATCATGTTGCAGCACATAAAGGCGCACGGCGGAAAACGCGAACACGATTCCGGCGGGGACCATGATGTACCAGCGATCGACATAAATGATCGCCAAGGCCAGCGATGCGAAATACACCGCAAAGGTTCCGAAATAGCTGAGCGCGGCCAACCTGTTGTCCTGTACCGCGTAGTGTCGAGTGTATTCCCTCAGATCCATCAAGTCCGCTCCCTACGATGGCCCGGTTCAATGTCGTTTCAAAAATAGGCGCGGACGGTCCGCGCACAAGGCTGCACGCGAGAACAGATGCGCGCCATAGAATGCTAGCGCGCAGTCAGGGGCCTGTCACGCCCCCCGGCTGAAAATGCTGAAAATTGGCGCAGTTACGCGCGACCCTTGAGATGTTTGGCCAACGCGCCCGCGTTTTTCTTACGCCGCCCCTTATAGGGGTTCTTGTCACCCTGCCCGCGCAAGGTCAGACGGATGGGCGTTCCTGGCATGTCGAAATCCTCGCGCAGACCGTTGACCAGATAGCGCGTATAGCTGTCCGGCATCTTGTCCGGGTGCGAACACATGACGACAAACCCCGGCGGGCGGGTCTTGGCCTGGGTCATATAGCGCAGCTTGATCCGGCGACCCTGCGGGGCTGGCGGCGGGTGCTGCTCCAGCATGGCTGTAAGCCAGCGGTTCAGCGCTGCGGTGGGCACACGGCGGTTCCACACGTCATGGGCGCGCAGGATCGCGGCCCGCAAACGCTCCAGCCCCCGACCCGTCTTGGCCGAAACGGTGACCAGAGGCGCGCCGCGCAGTTGCGGCAGCAGGCGGTCAAACGACTCTTTCAGATCGCGCAGCTTTTCCTGTTTGTTCTCTTCCACGTCCCACTTGTTGACGGCAACGACGACGGCGCGGCCTTCGCGCTCGGCCAGATCGGCGATGCGCAGATCCTGTTGTTCAAACGGGATGGCGGCATCCAGCAGGACCACCACGACCTCGGCAAATTTGACCGCGCGCAAACCGTCCGAGACCGAGAGCTTTTCAAGCTTCTCCTGCACCTTGGCCTTTTTGCGCATCCCTGCGGTATCGAAAATGCGCATAGGCGTGCTGCCACCGTCCGGATCGGCCCAGTCGACCCGCAAACTGATAGCATCGCGGGTGATCCCGGCCTCGGGCCCCGTCAGCAGGCGATCTTCGCCCATGATCTTATTGATCAGGGTGGATTTACCGGCATTCGGACGCCCCACAACAGCCACCTGCAACGGCTTGGCCGAAGTGATCAGCGGAGTTTCCCCCTCACCATCCTCATCCAGTTCGATGTCGGTTTCCGGCGCGTCGTCCTCGGCCTTTTCCTCGGCGGCATCAGCCAGCGGCATCAGTTGCGCATAAAGGTCGGTCATCCCTTCGCCGTGCTCGCCGGACAGGCGGACCGGTTCGCCCAGACCCAGGTTATAGGCCTCAAGCACACCGGCATCTGCAGCGCTGCCCTCGGCCTTATTGGCTGCCAGGATCACATGCTTGGAGCGTTTGCGCAGAATCTCGGCAAACATCTCATCGGTCGGCGTCAGCCCCACGCGCGCATCGATCATGAACAGGCAGACATCGGCCATGTCCACCGCACGCTCGGTCAGACGACGCATCCGGCCCTGCAGGCTATCGTCGGTCGCATCTTCCAGCCCCGCCGTGTCGATCACCGTAAAGCGCAGATCGCCCAAACGCCCTTCGCCTTCACGCAGGTCGCGCGTCACGCCGGGCTGGTCGTCGACCAGAGCCAGACGTTTGCCCACAAGGCGGTTGAACAGGGTGGATTTGCCCACATTCGGGCGCCCCACGATGGCGAGGGTCAGCGACATGATACTCAACTTTCAAGACTCAGACGCGCCCTTTAGCGCATCTTGTCGTCAACGGAAAGCGTGCAGTTCGCCCTTGGTCGACACAACGTACAGCGTTTGCCCCGCCACAATGGGTGCCGTGGTCGCGCCGCCCGGCACTTCGACCGTGTGGAGCAGCGTTCCATCAACCGGGTTGAAGAACCGCAGAAACCCGTCATTCGAGGCGATGACGATGCGCCCGCCCGCCAAAACCGGGCCGTAATGGGCATAGATCGGTCCGCGACGTCCGGGCTTGTCCTTGACAAAACCCGGTAGATCCTGCGCCCAGACAACCGACCCGTCCGCGCTGTCCAGCCGCACCAGTTGACTGCGGTCACTGATCAGGAAGATGCCATTGCCCGCAGGCCAGACCGTATCAACCGCCCCTTCATCGGCGGTCCATTTCCGCTCGCCCGAGCCCGAGTCGAACGCAACGGTGCGGCCAGAATGGTTGCCGATATAGATGGTGTCACCGACGACCATCGGCCCACCGGTCACGTCCACGATCTGAGCGGCAGCGCGCCCGCGACGCCCGCCCGCGACCGAAGCGTTCCAGCGGCGAATTCCGCCCCGACGGAAGGTTGCGGCGATATCGCCCGAGCCGAAGGCAAAGACGGCCAGATCTGACGCGATGACAGGTGCCGGTGCACCCAGCACGTTCCCGACGCTTGGGGTTCCCTGAATTTGCCAGGCGATGCGGCCATCCTTGGTGTCAATGGCCCAGCCGGTTTCATCACCGGCCACCAGATACAACAGGCCGTCATTGACCAGTGGTGCGCCGCTGCCGGTGGCATTCAGGCGCTTTTGCCATTTGATCGCGCCGGTTTTCGCGTCCAGCGCCGTCAGCCGGCCAAACCCGGACGAGACGTAAAGAACCCCGTTGGAATAGGCCATGCCGCCGCCTGTGGCGTCTGAATCTCCGTCATTCGGGGGAATGAGGTTTTGGCTCCACGCGACCTGCCCCTGCGGTGAAACGGCTGAGACGGTTGCCCCGGAATCCAGTGTGTAGATCAGGCCACCGGCCACAACGGGTTCCGCCGTAATCCGCTGTTTGCGGGAATCGCCATTGCCGATCGATGTGGACCAGACGCGTTGCGGTGTTGCGCGCAATGCCGCGTTGGTTGTCCGGTACGCGGCAGTTCCTGCGCTTTGCGGCCAGTTGGCATTTGCCTTTTGCGACGGAAGGCGGATGGGCTTGGCGCCACGGGTTTCCACGGTTTCCGTGTCAGATGCAGGCCGGATGTCTTCGCGTGCACCGGGCAGGATGACTTCGGGTTCCTGGCAGGCGGCCAGCGCAACCAATGAAACAGCCGCAATCGACAATCCTGTGCGGGGGAAAAGACTTGTCACCATGTTACTCCGAACTCGCCTGTTATTGTTTCGGCCGCCGTGTCAGCCCTGCCGGGCCACCAGCGGTTCCGGTTCGCCGCCAAGCGCAACAATCAGTTGCGCCGCGCGCTGCTGAAGGTCCACGCCAATCTCTGCGTCCTGACGCAACGCCTGCAAACGTTCGATCGCGGCATCCACGTTTCCTTCCGACACATCGATCAATGCCAATTGCTCCTCGGCCAGCAATCGCAGTGGCGCACCGGGCGCGGCCAGAGCCTCAAACTGCTGACGACGATCAGCGACCGGCAAAGTCTCCGTCTGCAGAAGCAGCGCCTTGAACGTGGCAATCGCGCGATAGATTTCCGGCAGATCGCCCTGAACTGAAATCGCGTTCAGGCTGTCCACCGCCTGCTGCCGCGACTCGGCCTCGACCTGCGAAGAAGACAGGAGCATGTTCAGAACCGCATCGCCGCCGGGCGTTGCCGCCTGAATTTCGGCAAGGCTGGTCGCACGCTCGGCCGAGTCGTTCTGTGCCAGGGCTGTCAGAATCGCATCGCCCAGATTCTCGGCCTGGCTGGTGGCGCGCGCCTTGCGAATTTCATTGAACGCCGCGCCGCCAACGATCAGAATAACCGTCAGGACGCCAACCCAACCCCAACGGCGCAACAGCAGGAAAAGACGGTCGCGGCGGACCTCTTCGGTCACCTCATCAATAAAACTGTCGACGTCGCTCATCCCTGCTCCCCGGGCTGTGTCCCACTGTATAGCGCCATGTCATACCCCGGTGCCTTTGCCAAGCCAAGGGTCGGAATTCGCTCATTTCCGCAGCGGCACACAACCCTTGCGCAAAAAAATGAACCGAACTATTCAGTTTAGCGTAGAAATAGTGCGTGACCGACCCCATTTTCAGGCATGCACGCCGACGGATAATCGGCTGAGAATTCTGGGAGAAGTTTTGTATGCGCTTGATTTCATTCGTGAATGCGTTTCTGGTTGTTGTTGCGCTGTTCTATCTTGTTTTCGAGCGGGACGCGCTGTTTGCCTTCGCTGGCCGGGGTGATGGCGACGCCGACGCAGCCGCAAGCGCGGAATCAGCCGGTGAATCGCCCTCGGATCAGTCGGTTATGGGCGTCGTTGCAGTGAGATCCGTGGCGCGCGAAATCGACAGCGCGGTGCTGTTGCGCGGTCAGACAAAGGCCAATCGTCAGGTCGAAGTTCTGGCCGAGACGACCTCGACCGTCATCTCGGAACCCAAGCGCAAGGGCGCGTTTGTCGAGGCCGGCGATCTGCTGTGCGAACTTGACCCCGGCACGCGTCCGGCCAGCCTGGCCGAAGCATTGGCCGGCAAGCTTGAGGCCGAAAGCCGCGTGCCTGAGGCCGAAGCCCGTCTGGAAGAAGCCCACGCCCTTGTGGCCGAGGCGGAAATCAACCTGACGGCGGCAAGCAAATTGTCGGAAACCGGATTTGGGTCGGAAACCCGCAGAATTTCCAGCGAGGCCGCAATGAAAGCGGCCGAAGCCGGCGTAAAGACCGCCGAAGCCGGGCTGGAGGCCACGCGCGCCGGTATCGAGGCCGCCACGGCCGAGGTCGAGGCCGCGCAGCGCGAGATCGACCGCCAGACCATCGAAGCCCCGTTCAAGGGATTGCTTGAAAGCGATACCGCCGAATTGGGCAGCCTGATGCAGCCCGGGTCGCTCTGCGCGACGGTAATTCAGCTTAATCCGATCAAGCTGGTCGGTTTTGTGCCCGAGGCCGAGGTCAACCGCGTCATCGTCGGCTCAGAGGCGTCGGCGCAGTTGGTCACAGGTCTGCAGGTCGCAGGCCGTGTCACGTTTCTGAGCCGTTCGGCCGATGAAACCACGCGTACTTTCGAGGTCGAGATCACCGTTCCAAACCCCGAACTGGCCATTCGTGACGGTCAGACCGCCGATATCCGCATCGCTGCCGAAGGCACAAAGGCGCATCTGCTGCCGCAATCCGCCATGACCCTGAACAATGAAGGGCAAGTTGGCGTACGCACCGTTGGCGAAGGCAATGTCGTCGACTTCAGGCCAATCCGCCTGTTGCGGGATACGGCACAGGGCGTCTGGGTCGACGGGTTGCCGGAAACGGTAAACATCATCGTTGTCGGGCAAGAATTCGTGACGCAGGGCGTCATGGTCAAGCCCACCTATCTGGAAGCTGAACAATGACCGGTATCGTAAGCTGGGCCGCCGGCCGGGCCCGAATGGTTCTGGCCTTCATCGCGATCTCGCTGGTCGTCGGCGGGTTTGCTTATGTCGGCCTGCCCAAGGAAGGTGAGCCGGACATCGAAATTCCGGCGCTGTTTGTGTCGGTTCAGTTTCCGGGCATCTCGGCGGAAGATTCGGAAAACCTTCTGGTCAAACCGATGGAAACCGAACTGGCGGATCTGGATGGTCTGAAAGAGATGACCTCGACCGCTGCCGAAGGGTATGCCGGTGTCGCGCTGGAGTTTGATTTCGGCTGGGACAAGACGGCGATCATGGCTGATGTGCGCGACGCCATGAACAGTGCGCAGGCCGAGTTCCCGGAAGGGGCGGAACAGTATTCGCTGACGGAAATCAACTTTTCGGAGTTCCCCATCGTCATCGTCAACCTAACGGGGGCCGTGCCGGAACGCACGATGGCGCGCGTGGCCAAGGACTTGCAGGACGATCTGGAAGCGATGGATTCCGTTCTGGAAGCCGGTATCGCGGGCAATCGCGACGAAATGCTTGAGGTGATCATCAATCCCCTGCGCCTTGAGGCTTATAACGTCACCGCGGCGGAACTGATCAACGTCGTTCAGAACAACAACCAACTGATCGCGGCGGGTGAGGTCGAAACCGAACAGGGCACCTTCTCGGTCAAGATCCCATCATCGTTCAAAACCGCGCAGGACGTGTATGACCTGCCCGTCAAGGTCAACGGCGACCGCGTGGTCACGCTCGGCGAGCTGGCCCAGATCAACTATACGTTCGAGGACCGCGAAGGCACCGCCCGCTTTAACGGGGAACCGACGGTCGCCCTGCAAGTGGTCAAGCGCAAGGGCTTCAACCTGATCGACACGGTTGAGGATGTGAAAACGACCATTGCTGAGGCGCGGACAAAATGGCCGCCCGAGATGCAGGCTGCCATCGAACTGGGAACTTCGAATGATCAAAGCCGTATTGTGGGGTCGATGGTCAGTCAGCTGGAAGGATCGGTTCTGACGGCCATTGCGCTGGTGATGATCGTGGTGCTGGCCTCGCTGGGGACGCGCGCCGCGTTGCTTGTGGGTTTTGCCATCCCGACCTCGTTCCTTTTGTGTTTTGCGTTCCTTGCCGTCATGGGTGTCAGCATTTCGAACATCGTGATGTTCGGGCTGATCCTGGCCGTCGGGATGCTGGTCGACGGGGCCATCGTTGTCGTCGAATACGCCGACAAGCGCATCAAGGAAGGCGTGGGCCCGATGCACGCCTATGTAGAAGCCGCGCAGCGGATGTTCTGGCCGATCGTGTCGTCCACGGCCACGACCCTATGCGCCTTCCTGCCGATGCTGTTCTGGCCCGGTGTTCCGGGTGAGTTCATGGGCATGCTGCCCGTCACGCTGATATTTGTTCTGTCGGCCTCGCTGATCGTTGCGCTGATCTACCTGCCGGTCATGGGCGGTGTTTCGGGACGGTTGAGCCGGGTATTCGACCGGACATCCAACTGGTTGCGGGCCCGCACGCCGTGGTGGGTCCGGGCCGTGATGGTTCCGCCTTCGGTCTACATGATTTTTCTGGGCGCGATGCAGATGCTGAACCCGACCTATCTGATGCCTGCGGATGCGCCCGGCGGCGTGTTCTTTGGCGCGTTCCTGTTCCTGCTCGGTGCCTTTGCCGGGTCCGTGACGCTGAGCGCGGCCAGGATCGAGCGCGCGCCGGACCAGCACGTGCATACGGCACGCGAACACACGCTTTTCGGTCATGTCATCAAGTTTCTGGTTGGCAATCCGATCATGCCGATCGTCTCGATCCTGGCCGTTGGCTTTGCCGTCTTTCAGGTCATGGCGATCTACGGAGCCAACAACCGGGGTGTCGAGTTCTTCGTCGAAAGCGAGCCGGAACAGGCCACCGCCTATGTCCGCGCGCGCGGCAACATCTCTCTGGCTGAAAAGGATGCAATGGTTCTGGCCGCCGAAGAGATCATCAGCACGCACCCTGCCGTGATCAATGTCTTTGCCTTTGCGGGCGAAGGTGGTCTGAACCAGAACAACGGCGGCGCGCAGGCACCGGCTGATACGGTTGGCCGGGTACAGTTCGAGATCATCCCATGGGAAGATCGCCCGAACGTTTCTGAACCCATCCTGGGCGGATTGCTGGACCGTGAAACCGTTGCGCCGGATTTTGACGGCGATTTTGTACTGGATCAGTTGAATGCCGAATTGGCGACGATCCCCGGAATTGTTGTCGAGATTCTGCCGCTGGAACAGGGTCCGGCCTCGGCCAAGCCCGTTCACCTGCGGATCAAGGGCGACAGCTGGGACGAGTTGACGTCAGCAACACTCGCCGCCCGCGAGGTGTTCGACGCCACCCCGGGCCTGATCAAGACCGAGGACACCCTGCCCCTGCCCGGTATCGACTGGCAGATTGATGTCGACGTGGCCAAGGCGGGCCGTTTTGGCGCAGACGTCGCGACAGTGGGCGCGATGGTGCAACTGGTCACGCGCGGCCTGTTGCTGGGCGAAATGCGCCCGGACAATGTTGACGAAGAGATCGAAATCCGCGTTCGCCTGCCCGACGTAGATCGGGTTCTGTCCACGCTCGACACGCTGAAGGTCAGAACTCCGGACGGGCTGGTGCCGCTGTCCAACTTCGTTTCGCGCAAACCCGTGGCAAAACTGGCCGAGATCAACCGCGTTGATCAGGAACGGTATTTCGACGTGAAGGCCGACGTAGAGCCGGGCCTGAGCAAGATTGTCACCGATGCACCGGACGGAACCGAACAGAGGCTGGCCGTTGTGCGCGAAGTAGCCGAAGGTGCTGAGCCGACCGGCGCAGCGTTCACTGGTCCGGGCGGTTCCGAGTTCGAGCTTGTTCTTCTGACCGGATCAGACTCGGTCGAGGATTTGCGCACCGCGGTCGAAGCCGGCGATGCGCGCTTTTCGCTGATCAACCCGAACGAACGCATTGTGGTCCTGACCGAGTGGCTGGAAACGGGCCCGTTCGGCAATACCATCAGCTGGGAATGGACCGGTGATCAGGAAGATCAGGAGGAATCGGGCGCGTTCCTTGTCAACGCCTTTGCCGGTGCTCTTGGGCTGATGTTCGTGATCCTGCTGGCGCAGTTCAACTCGTTCTACAACTCGGTTCTGGTTCTGCTGGCGGTCGTGTTGTCGACGACCGGTGTTCTGATCGGGATGCTGGTGATGCAGCAGCCGTTTTCGATCATCATGACCGGCACCGGCATCGTGGCGCTGGCGGGGATCGTGGTGAACAACAACATTGTTCTGATCGACACCTATCAGGAATACAGCCGCTATATGCCGCGGATCGAAGCCATCATCCGCACGGCCGAGGCCCGCATCCGGCCGGTTCTGCTGACCACGCTGACCACCATGGCGGGCCTGACCCCGATGATGTTCGGGCTGTCGCTGGACTTCATCAACGGTGGCTATTCCATCAACAGCCCGACCGCCCTGTGGTGGAAACAGTTGGCCACTGCCGTTGTCTTCGGGCTTGGCATCGCGACGGTTCTGACCCTGATCGTGACGCCTTCGTTCCTGGCGCTGCGGGTGTGGGTCACCACCTATGCTGTGTGGCTGGGCAGGCTGCTGGCCCGCGCAACGGCCGGCAGGTCCAGCCAGGTCGCGCAGGATATGGCCATTGGCAAGGCCGTCCGGCAGGCGCAGGCAACCGAGGTTGTCTGGGGCGACGAACGTCAGCCGGTACCCCCAACCTCGGAAGAGGCGGAGGACACGGACCATCCGACTGGTCCGCCGCTGAAAGCTGCTGAATAGCAAAGAAAGGGGCCGGGATTTCCGGGCCCTTTTTTTATTGCAGGCGCGTCCACGACTGGTGGCCGCAGACGTGATGCGCGCAGCCCTTGACCTTAAGCGTATTGCCCTGAAGGGTCATTTGCGGGACAGCTTCTACATTGACAAGGGGAACCCAGAATTCACCCCCGCCGTATTTCCCGCCACCTTCGTTTGAGACATCCCAAAACAGCTTTTTCCCGATGTTCTTGGTCTGAACCTCTTTGCCGGACGCATCATAGGCAGACTGGATCTGACCACAGAACTTGTCCCCACATGCCGTGATTTTGATATGTGAAATCAGGTCCTTGCGATCCGGTTCGGTTTTCCAGACACCGACGATCGGATCACTGGCGGCCAGCGCCGGGGTCAACATCAGGACTGCAGGAATAACAATATGTCGTATGAGTTTATGCATTAAACCACCTCCGACTGATCCCCGGCAGTGTAGCACATCCCGACGCACCGCTGGAACGGTCAAGCCGCCTGCGCATCCGCCTGCTGGCGGTTCCAGAGTTGGGCATAACGCCCCTCGCGCTGCAACAGCTCTTCATGGGTGCCCTGTTCCAGAATTTCGCCACGCTCCAGAACCACGATGCGGTCCGCCTCGGCAATGGTGCTCAGACGGTGCGCAATCGTCAGAACGGTCCGCCCCTCGCCCGCACGGGCCAACGCATCCTTGATGTCCTGCTCGGTATCGGTATCCAGGGCCGAGGTCGCCTCGTCCAGCAGCAGGATCGGCGGGTTCTTCAGAAGGGTGCGCGCGATGCCGACGCGTTGCTTTTCACCACCGGACAGTTTCAGACCGCGTTCGCCAACTTTCGTGTCGTACCCCTCGGGCAGCGTGACGATGAAATCGTGAATCTGAGCGGCCTTCGCGGCGGCTTCCACATCATCCTGCGTGGCGCCGTCGCGGCCGTAGGCGATGTTATAGCGGATGGTGTCGTTGAACAGCACCGTATCCTGCGGCACAACACCGATGGCCGCGTGCAGGCTGGACTGATTGACGTCGCGCACATCCTGCCCGTCAATCTTCAATGCGCCCCCGGTCACATCATAGAACCGGAACAGCAGTCGCCCGATTGTGGATTTGCCTGACCCCGTGGCCCCGACGATGGCAACGGTCTGCCCGGCGGGAACAGTCAGCGAAACGCCTTTGAGGATTTCGCGGTCCGCGTCATAGCCAAAGTGGACATTGTCCAATGTCACCTCGCCCCCGTTGACCACGAGGTCCTGCGCGCCGGGCTTATCCGTTACTTCGGCCGGTTGTTCCAGCAGGTCAAACATCTGCCCCATATCCACCAGAGACTGGCGAATCTCGCGATAGACCGTGCCCAGAAAATTCAGCGGAACAGTGATCTGTATCATATAGGCGTTGACCATGACGAAATCGCCGACCGTCAGCGTCCCGCTCTGCACACCGAGCGCGGCCAGAACCATTACGCCGATCAGGCCGCACGTGATCAGGAAGGATTGCCCGAAATTCAGGAAAGCCAGCGAGTATGCCGTTTTCAGCGCCGCCCCGGCATAGGCTTTCATGGACACGTCGTACCGTTCAGCTTCGCGCGTTTCCGCATTGAAATACTTGACAGTTTCAAAGTTCAGAAGGCTGTCGATGGCACGCTGGTTGGCCTCGGTATCCTGATCGTTCATCTCGCGCCGTAGCTTCACGCGCCACTCGGTCACGGCGAATGTGAACCAGATATAAAGCGCAATGGTGACGGCCACGACGACCAGATACCAGACATCGAACAGCCACATCAGGATGATCGCAACCAGCAACAATTCCAGGATCAGCGGTCCGATGGAAAACAGCAAAAAGCGCAGCAGGAACTCCACGCCTTTCACACCGCGCTCGATGATCCGGCTGAGCCCGCCGGTGCGGCGGGTCACGTGGTAACGCATCGATAGCTGGTGAATGTGCCGGAATGTCTCAAGCGCCAGAGCGCGCAAGGCCCGCTGCCCGACCGGGGCAAAGGCCGCATCGCGCAACTGCTGAAAGCCCACGGTCATCATGCGCGCGACGCCATAAGCCACGGTCAGGCCCACGGCGCCCAGCGCCAGCGGTGGAACCCCCTCGCCTGCAAGGCCGTCAACTGCGCCTTTGTACAGGATCGGTGTGTAGACCGCGATCAGCTTGGCCAGCACCAGCATGCCCATGGCCAGAACCACCCGGCGTTTGACCCAGGCTTCGTCCTCGGGCCACAGGTACGGCGCAACTTTGCGGATGGTGCGCCAGCCAGACCGGCGTTCGTCGCTTTGGGGCATGTCTTCTGAGGTCATCGGGGCTGTCCGTCTCATCACGTACCTGATCTGCGGTCAGAGATAGCCCCTGCCCCGGAATGGGCCAGAGGCAAAAGTTTATTCGGGGATCGTGAATATCTGACCGGGGTAAATCAGGTCAGGATCGCGGATCGAGTCCCGGTTGGCTTCGAACAGCCTTACGTAAAGGATCCCTTCGCCGAACCGATCGCGCGAAATGGCCCAAAGCGTGTCACCTTTCTGGACGGTCACCGAACGGATCGTGGGTGCTTCCGGTTCATCTCCGGACGTTGTGACGGCGTCAGCGGCGCGCAACACTTCCACCGGCTCGCGCTTGAAGGGCGTTTCCAGACGGCTCACCACGGTGCCATCTGCCGCCACTTCATCGACGCGCAAGGTATAGACGCCGGGATCAATCCCCTCCAGCTCGCTGCGCCATTTTCCATCGTCAGCCGGGGCCAGATCGGCCACAAGACGGTTGTCCAGATACAGGCGTACCACTGACCCGTCCGGAACCCGGCCGGTCAGTTGCACGTCGCCCGATTTCGAGTAGCCGATTGTATCAATGGCCACCTGTTCGGGCGCCTGTGGTTGTACGGTGGGCGATTGAACAAGTTCCACCCCGTCTTCACCAGAGCGCAGAATTGCGATCTGCTGATCTTCGGTGTCCTGAGCCGCCTCTTGGTTTGTCGCATCGGCAACCTGCGCGTCCTGCGCCGCCTCATCGTTCGACGCATCTGCGACCTGCTGGTCTTCTGCCTGAGACGTCTGAGGCGTCGCGTCCGCGGTTTCGACCTCGGGCGCTGGTGCCTCAGCCTCGTCCTGTTGCGCGGTTTCGGCATCAGCCACCGCTGGTTCAGTGGCGTCGCTATCCGCCGCTGCTACTTCCGCGGCGGCTTCCGCTACGGGTTCCGGCGCAGGCAAAGCCGCGATGACATAGTCGTCAGACTGCAAAGGCTGATCACCGCCCGTTTCAAGCGTCAGGCCACGCGCAGATTCGGAAAACGGTATCAGAACGAACTCGGCGAACTGGCCGCTGTCGTCTACGGTGAAACTGTGCACCAGTTCACCGTCCAGCAAAACGCGGACATCCGTACCCGGCTCGGCGTTGCCGGACAGAACGGCGTTGCCATCCGGTTCGACAAAAATCTGATCCAACACCGGAGGCATCGGTTGCGATGACGTTTCGGCCGTATCTTCGCTGTCTTCGGCCGGGGCCGAAGACGCGGGTTCCACTGCCTGATCGCTTGCGGTGTCTGTAGGTGCTGCCTCGTCCGTCGCTTCGGAAGATGCGCTGTCAGAGCTGTCTGTGCTGTCTTCGGTGGACGGAACCGCAACCTCAGTCGGCGGTACGTTGTCTTCCGGTTCTTCCTGTGGAGTGCCGAACAGGTAATATCCACCTGCCCCGACCAAAACTGCGATACCGGCGATCACCCCCCAGATGAAAGTTCCGGAGCTTCCGCTTCCCGACTCGGCGTTCATTCTTTTCCTTTCACTCCGCAGCGCAAGTGCTTTGATCCTAACACCTTCTGCCTGACGGTTGAGCCAATCTATCAATCCCGCTATCAGGGGTCAAAACCCAAGGCACAACCCCGGAGAGGCCGTCGGATGTCTCAGAAATCTGTCTGTGTGTATTGCGGGTCACGGAATGGCGCGAATTCCGCCTATGCCGAGGCCGCTCGGACCTTTGGCACCCTGTTGGCCGGCGAAGGCTGGCGTCTGGTCTACGGTGCCGGGGATGTGGGCCTGATGGGTGAAGTTGCGCGTGCGGCACAGTCCGCCAAGGGCGACACGTTTGGCGTGATCCCCGTTCACCTGTTAAAGCGCGAGGTTGGAAAAACCGACCTGACCCGCTTTGTGGTCACGGAAACCATGCACGAGCGCAAGAAAGTCATGATCATGAATGCCGACGCGGTTGTTGTGCTGCCAGGTGGGCCGGGTTCGCTGGATGAATTGTTCGAGGCGCTGACATGGCGGCAGCTTGGCCTGCATGACAAACCCATTCTGGTGATGAATATCGACGGGTATTGGGACGCCTTGCACGACCTGTTGCAGCAGGTCATTGGGCAAGGTTTTGCCGAGCCGTCACTGGCTGAGTTTGTGACCTGGGTCGACACGCCCGAAACGGCCATCGCCACTTTGCGGCTGCTTCTGACGTAACTGCCGTACACGGGCGGCCATGACCGCCCGCATTGACCGCAGCGCTCAGACCGCCGGCTTCAGCCGGTTCGCCAGAACCTTTTCGACCTTGTGCAACGGATGATTGGTCAGGGTTTTGTCGACCTCGGCCACAACCTTGGCCAGAACTTCGCTGTGAAGCCGCCGGCGCAACAACCCCAGAACATGCGGGCTGGCGACCAGCACAAGCCGGTTGAACGCGCCCTTCAGGCCCTTTCGGTTCAGCAGATTGGCAACATCCTGCACGAACAGGGCTTTCGCGTGCATTTTCCAATTCGGCTCTTCCACCGCCGATTTCTGGTTTGGCCCGGAATCGAACCGCCGCCCCGCCCGGTCAGTGGGTCGGTTGGTCGCTTCCTGTTCCTCGACCGAAACAACGACCAGATTGGGATCTTCGGCGTCAGTGATGTTTTCAACAAACAACGCCTTTTCCCCGTCGGCAATGACAACCCATGTTCCCTGTTCAAGTGCGACCATCGTGCTCTCCTGTTATGGCTGTTGTGGCCATCCCTCATCCGGCAGGCGCAGGTTATCCGTTACGCGCCGGGCATTTCCCGCCGCGTTGCCTGCTTGTTTTTCAATTGGTTGGCGGTTTTCTCCCTCCGCTCACCTAACGTAAGCACTGCGGAGCGGCGTGCAATCCCATCTCAATATGAAACTTTTTTCATCGGCAGGTTTTCACCTGTCAGGCCGACATCTCGATAACGGTGATCTCGGGTGCCACGCCAAAACGTACCGGCATGATCGAACAGCCGATCCCGCCTGAGACAACCAGATCGCGCTTGCCTTCACGGACATGGCCATAAGCATAGCGATTGCCGTATTTCGACGGCACGACAGGCGACCATCCGAACAACCGCACCTGACCCCCATGCGTATGCCCCGAAAGCGTGAGGGCAACGGTATCGGGTATTTTGGGGAAGATATCGGGTTCGTGCGCCATCATGACGACCGGCGCGTCATCGGTGACCTGCGCCAGAGTTCCCGGCAAATCATCCAGGCCCACAAGCCTTCCGTTGCGCCGGAACGCAAGCTGATCCTCCAGCCCGGCAAGCCAGATGCCCAGATCGTTCAGTCGAATGGCCTCGTTGGACAGGACCCTGATGCCGTTTTGCTGAAACGCGTCCGCGAATTTGTTTGGCCCCCCGCCCCGCCTTTGGGCGTTCCGGTCTTCCCACCAGTCGTGATTGCCCATGACGGCGTAAACACCGCTGCGCGCCTCAAGCTTGGCAAGGACCGGGGCCAGATCACTGGCTTCGACAGGTTCAGTGGTGACCTTGCGATGCCCAGCGTAATCGCCAAGCAGCAGGATCAGGTCCGGGGCCAACGCATTGGTGCGCCGAACCACCTGCCTGATCCGGTCCAGACTGACATAGGGTTCGCCGACATGCAGGTCCGAAAGAACGGCAATCCGCAACGGCGGTGCTGTCCAATCCTTACGCCGCACCCGCCACTTGCGCACACGCAATCGCACCGACGGCTCGATAAAGAACGCGTAAGCGGCGATAAAAAGTCCTGCCAGCGTTGTCGCCAGCAGGCCCGTTATGAATTTTCGTCTGGTCAAGAATTACATCCGCGACGCGACGTTTTCCCAGTTCACCAGATTGTCGAGGAAGTTCGACAGATAAGCCGGACGCTTGTTGCGGAAATCAATGTAATAGCTGTGCTCCCACACATCGCAACCCAAGAGCGCGGTCTGACCAAAGCACAGCGGGTTTACGCCGTTCTCGGTCTTGGTCACGGCCAGCGAACCGTCCGCATTCTTGACCAGCCACGCCCAGCCCGAGCCGAACTGACCGGCACCGGCGGCGCTGAACTGCGATTTGAACTCGTCGACCGAGCCGAAGCTTTCGGTCAGAGCCTTCTCAAGCTCACCTGGCATGGCGTTGCCGTCAGGGCCCATCATCTCCCAGAACTGGTTGTGGTTCCATAGCTGGCTGATGTTGTTGAAGATACCGTTCTGTGCCACGGCGTTTGCATCGTAGGTGCCAACGATGATCTCTTCCAGCGACTTGCCGTCCCACTCGGTGCCCGCGATCAGCTTGTTGCCGTTGTCGACATAGGCTTTGTGGTGCAGGTCGTGGTGATATTCCAATGTTTCCGCGGACATACCCTTGGCTGCCAGCGCGTCATGTGCATAAGGAAGATCAGGAAGTTCAAAAGCCATCTCGGCCCCCTGTTAAATGTAAGTTGCGGTTCCCAAGGTTACATGCTTTGGCAAGTGCCGCAGGTCAAGGGCCGAGATCACAAAACCCGGAGGTCCGCGATGCTGACGCAGGCGCGCAAGATGTTTTACCGCGCCCGCGGATACTATGCCGGCAACCTGAACGGCGAACCGTTCCGATTGGATCCCTATCATTCGAAATTCTGGCGCAAGGCATCGGCCGGCGCGTGGGAGCCGGAAACCTTCGCCGTGCTGGACAAATACCTGTCACCTGACAGTGACTACCTCGACATCGGTGCGTGGATCGGCCCCACGGTCCTTTACGGTGCGCGCAGGGCCCGCCATGTCTGGTGTTTCGAACCCGACCCCACCGCATTCCGTCATCTGGCCTGGAATCTGGACCTGAACGAAATCCGCAACGTCTCGGCCTTTGGTGTGGCGCTGTCGGACCGGTTCGGCGTCGCGCGCATGGCGTCGGTTCGCGGCGAGCCGGGAGACTCTACCAGTTCCTTGTTGCATGACGGTGAGCATGGGTCGGATGCACTGACGATCGGCTGGGGTCAGTTTGAGGCCGTGAACGACCTGTCAGCCGTTTCTCTGGTCAAAATGGACATCGAAGGCGCCGAATATGCGGTTTTGCCCACCCTCGTTGCGTTTTTGAAGAAATACCGCCCGGCGCTGCTTCTGTCGCTTCACTCTCCGTTACTGCCCGCAGAAGATCAGGTTTCCAAAACGTCTGATTTGCTAAATGCCTTGTCATTCTATTCCAAGCTTTGTGACGAAAACGGGCGCGCCCTTGACGATAAGGCGGTGCTTGCATCGCACAACCTTTCGCAGTTTCAAACGATCCTCTTACAGGGGTAAACTGCGGCAGAATTGCCGCGAGCCGCGGGCGATTTCCTCTTTATCCCCAGTATTCAGCTTGAGCTCCGTCAGGGGTTGAGATGATTTGCCGGGAAGACAGTTTACGAAGGAAAGAATTATGAGAATCAAACTTGCAGCCGCATTTGCTTTGTCTTTGGCTGCACAGGCCGCATCGGCCAGCCCGGTCAACTATGTTTGCAAGATGACAAAGGTCGACGGCCGGGGATGGATCGCCCCGGTTTACCTGTTTCAGGTCGATAGCGAGAAGGGAACTGCGCAAGTTGTCGATAAGCCTGAATGGATCGACGCACGCTTCAAGAACCGCGGCGCCAAAGGATATCGGATGTCCTGGAATCTGACGTCCAAAACGACAGAGGGGCCGAACGTCCGTGTCAGATATCAGGCAAATCTCGACCCGAAGGACAACAGTATCAAAGTTCGGATGGCGTTCGTTAACGTGGGTGCCGCGAACAAACCTTATGGCACTGGCAAATGTGAAACCGAGTAACGAATATCCCCGGCTTGCCCGGGGATACTTCGCCATTGACCGAATAAGGTCCGGCCTTTTGTCTTACGACGCGTAAAGGGACTCGCCGCGCAGGATCTTGCAGGGCCCGATGCCTTTGGGGCGGTTGGTTGCGTTTACCTGCGGAAACCTCGCAATCAGATTGAGCTGCCGTGTCTCCGGGTTCAGCGTCGCCGTATAGGTGACATATACCCGCTGACCGTTGCTTGCCGTGACTTTCATCTTCCAGAGCATTCTGTACTCACCCATGCGGGTTGTCTTGAATTTGACGTCTTTCGGCCTTGCACCGATGTCGTGAATATACGCGTCGTAAGCGCGTGCGCGCTTTTCCTCGGCATCCACGCTCAGGATCACGCGCTCGGAAATCCATCCCTGCTCCAACCTGTGAAGCGAACAGTCGTAAGTTACAACGTCGGCCACAGCAGCGGATGCGGACAAAGCCAAAATCACAGCGGCAAAAATATTCTTCATTTCCGTACTTTCTTAGGATTTTTATTTGAAGGGAGAAGCATGCGCCTTACAGCGCCCGGCGGCTTCGCCCGGTCGCATGCGTTGGCAGGTCGATCTTGAACGCGCGATCGCTTTCATCGTGGTTCGGTCCAGAAAAACGCGAAACTCCAGCTTATGTAAATCGGCGCCTTCGGGCGCGCCTACATAGGTACGCGCCGTCTTGTCGTTGCGACGGTACGAGTATTCCTTCCCCGGCCAAGCGATCGAAGGGACGCGGTAACTGTTTCTGAGAACGCTTGCAGACCCGGTCGAGGTTTCGATTTCCGGTATATCAACTTCATGAAGCAATGCAGATCGCCCAAATTCGTCCAACGAAAGCAGAATGCGGCTCGGCGTAGGTCTGTTGGCAAGCCCTCTTTCAAAGACGCACTCCAACGTCTCCGAATAGGTCTCGGCGATGGCCACACCGGGCGCAGCGGACAGCGCCGCGAGACAGATCGCCAACGTCTTCGACATCCTCATTTTAGTGATTGTGCCCCTGCTGTTTTTGTCCAAGCTTTGAAGTGCTTAGATCAGTTATAAATTCTCGCAATGCGAGAAAACCTGTAATTTCGTCATAATATGAAGTGTGCGGGTAGACCACCCGGTTTTATCGCCAAATAAAGCGACAAATCAGCCGACGCTTTAGAAGCCCCGACATTATAAAAAAAGCCGCCCGATCTACCCGGACGGCCTATTAAGTTCAGCACTGAGGCCGAGGTCAGTAGACCCCAACCTCGCTGCCCGGCTGTGCCGCAATTTTGAGAAGTTTGAACACGTAATCTGCTGCGGATCTGAAACAGACCACGCGGAATGTCTCGGCATCATCCATCCAGAACGCGCCCGCCACCTGCGCCAGACGCGAGCGGCGGATCTGGCCGGGCTGGAACGCTTCTGAAGACAGATCAACCGGGGCAAGCTTGCCCAGAACCTCGCGCGCGCTGCTGCCCGAAATGCGGAACACCGCGCGGGCATCCGAGACGTTGACCGCCAGCGCATGCGTGCCGCTGAGTGCATTGGTCATTGCGGCCAGCTTGGCCTCAACTTCAGCATATGGCACCAGCACCAGCAATTCATCGGTCGACATCCAGCAGACACCGGTATCGCCGTCGACCAGTACCTCGCGCTGACCGGGCACTTTCTGACCGGTGGCATCTTTGACGGCCTTGGCCAGCACCTTGTCGGACAGATCGCCGCGTAGGGTGATCATGCCCTGCAGGCCGCATTCCTCGGCCTTGGCGACGCCGTCGAAGCTTGCGTGGTTCAGTGCGCTTATGGGTTCAGACATTCTGCTTCTCCCCGTCCTTGTCGAAGAAGATCGGGTCCACGATCTTTGCTTTGTACGATTTGCCGTCGATACCCGGGAACTCGACAATCTCGCCCATCCGGTCCGGACCGTGCTTGATCAGGCCCATGGCGATGCCTTTGTCCAGATTGGCCGAGTAGTAGGTCGAGGTCACGCGCCCGATCATGTTGCGCTGACCGTTAGCGTTGACGCCCTCGCCCACTGCGTAAGCTCCGTCGGGGATGACGGAACCATCCACAGTCTCGAGTCCGACCAGTTTCCAGCGGTCCGGATCGGCCATATGGCTGCGCGAATGGGCACGCTTGCCGAGGTAGTCTTCCTTCTTTTTCGACAGCGCCCAGTGCAGCCCCAGATCCTGCGGGATCACGGTGCCGTCGGTTTCGTCCCCGATCATGATAAAGCCCTTTTCCGCCCGCAGGATGTGCAGACATTCGGTGCCATAGGGCATCACGCCGAACTCTTTCCCGGCTTCCATCAGAGCGTTCCAGAATGCCTGCCCCTGGCTGGCCGGAACGGCGATTTCATAGGACAGCTCGCCCGAGAACGAGATTCGGTAAGCGCGGCAGTCGAACTCACCGATCCTGCCGTCGCGCCATTCCATGAACGGCAGCGCCTCTTTGCTGACATCCATGCCGCCCAGCTTCTCAAGCACCTTACGGGCGTTGGGGCCGACAACAGCGACCTGCGCGTATTGCTCGGTGACATTGGCAACGTAGACTTTCCAGTCCCACCACTCGGTTTGCAGCCACTCTTCCATATGGCCGTGGATACGTTCCGCTCCACCCGTGGTTGTGTGACACAGCCAGGTATCCTCGTCGATCCGGGCGACAACGCCGTCGTCGATCAGAAATCCGTTTTCTGAACACATCAGGCCATAACGGCATTTGCCAACCTTCAGAGTGGACATCATGTTGGTGTACATCATGTCGAGGAATTTGCCGGCATCCGGGCCTTTGACAATCAGCTTGCCCAGCGTCGAGGCGTCCAGAAGGCCCAGGTTTTCGCGTGTGTTTTTCACCTCACGATTGACCGCGTCATGCACGGATTCTCCGGGACGGACATAGGCATAGGTTCGGCGCCAATGGCCGACCGGTTCCCAATCGGCGCCGTTCCTGTCATGCCAGTCATGCATCGGCGTCTGACGGATCGGCTGGAACACATCGCCACGCGCTTCACCGCCGATGGAGGCCAGCGAAATCGGTGTATAGGGCGGACGGAATGTCGTGGTGCCAACCTTGGGAATTTCCGATTCCAGCGCATCAGCAAGAATCGCCAAGCCGTTGATGTTGCTCAGTTTACCTTGGTCGGTCGCCATACCCAAAGTGGTGTAACGCTTGGTGTGCTCCACGCTCTCGTAACCCTCGCGCGCTGCCAGTTGAACGTCGGACACTTTGACGTCGTTCTGGAAGTCGAGCCAGGACTTCATCCGAAGCTGGACTTCGGCGTTTGCGGGCATCAGCCAGACCGCCTGCATCGCGGCTTCGGCTGTGGTTTCGCCGACCGGGGCCTTGGTGCTTTTGGGCTTGAACCCGGCGGCCTTGGCCGCGTTCTTTCCAGCCGTATAAGCATCGGCCAGCACATCACCCAGCGCCAGCGGTCCGTTCGAGGCACCTGCGGCCAGTACAAAGCCTTCGCCATCCGCGCCCAGCGGCGGCCGCAACGGATCGGGGCGGAAATGGGCGTTGACGTCATCCCAGATCAGCTTGCCGCCGCAATGCGACCACATGTGAACGACCGGAGACCAACCGCCCGACATGGCAACCGCGTCGCACTCAACTTCCTCGCGAGCGCCCCCGATCCCTTCCTGATTACAAAGCGCGACCTTCTTGACGCGCTTGCCGCCTTTGACCTTGGCGATCGCCTTGCCGGGATCGACCCGGATACCAAGCTGGCGCGCCTCTTCCGCCAACGGCCCGGCCGAGGCGCGGGCATCGACCACACGCAATACGTCAACGCCTGCCTGTTTCAGAATGATCGCAGTGCGGTAAGCGTCGTCATTGTTGGTGGCGACAATCACACGTTCGCCGGGTGTCACGCCCCAGTTCACAACATAGTCGCGCATGGCCGAGGCCAGCATCACCCCCGGCACGTCATTACCCGCAAAGGACAGCGGACGCTCGATCGCGCCGGTTGCCGTCACGACCTGCCTGGCGCGGATACGCCACAGGCGGTGGCGCGGGCCTTGCGTGCCCGGTTTGTGGTCGGTCAGACGCTCGTACCCCAGCACATATCCGTGGTCATAGACGCCCGCGCCCATGCAGCGCGTGCGCATGGTAACGTTGTCCATTGCTTCCAAATTGGAAACAGTTTGTTCCACGAACTTATCCACAGGCTCGTCATTGATGGTTCCGCCATCAACCGGAGCGCGACCGCCCCAATGTGCGGTCTGTTCGATCAGCATGACTTTGGCGCCGGATTGCGCCGCCGTCTTGGCGGCCTGAAGGCCCGCCACGCCGCCGCCGATCACCAGTACATCGGTGAACGCATAGAAATGCTCATACGTATCCGCGTCGCGGCTGTCCTTGTCGGGCGCCTTGCCCAGACCAGCAGACTGGCGGATGAAGGGCTCGTAGACATGCTTCCAGAACGGTTTGGGATGGATGAACGTCTTGTAGTAGAAGCCGGCCGGCAGGAACCGCGCCAGCGCGGTGTTAACTGCGCCGATGTCGAATTCCAGATTCGGCCAGTGGTTCTGCGAAACTGAAGTCAGCCCATTGAACAGCTCGGTCGTGGTGGCGCGCTGGTTTGGCTCGAACCGGTTGCCCTGCCCCAGTCCGACAAGGGCGTTCGGTTCTTCCGCGCCGCTGGCGACGACGCCGCGCGGACGGTGGTATTTGAACGACCGCCCCATCATCATCTGGTCATTGGCCAGCAGGGCCGAGGCAAGCGTGTCGCCTTCGTACCCCTGCATCGACGTACCGTTGAAGGTAAAGGTGACCTGTTTCGACCGGTCAATCAGCCGGCCTTGTTTTGCGAGACGGGTGCTCATGTTGCGGACCTTTCGCAGGCGGAATTACGGGTGGTGGCGCGGATCATTCGTATTCTCTCCACGTCCAGCCGGGGCGCTTGGCAGTGATCGCCTCGCGGATTTCTTTCGGCGGCTCGGTGGTCTGGGCCGAATAGGTCCCGAACACTTCCAGCGTGCTGGTGCAGCGCGCGGCGTGGAACCACTTGCCGCAGCCATTGCTGTGGCGCCAGCGTTCAAAGTGAACACCTTTGGGGTTCTCACGCATGAACAGGTAGTCGTGGAAGTCGTCATCCGACGACCCCGGCCCGAAACGCTTCAGGTGCGCCTCGCCACCAGCGGCCAGTTCGGTTTCTTCGGCGTCAACGCCGCAATACGGGCAGTTCAGGATCAGCATATGGTCATCCTTTTTGGCGGTCGGTCGGCACTTGTGCCGGCCTGAAATCTGTTAGCTGGCCACCTCGGGCAGAGCCCTTAGTGCGCCACCCCGGCGGCGACGCTTTCGTCGATGAAGCGACCCTCTTTGAAGCGGTCCAGCGTGAACGCTTCGGTCAGCGGCGAATGGCCCGTGGCCATCAGTTGCGCCATGCCCCAACCGGACCCCGGGATCGCCTTGAAGCCGCCCGTGCCCCAACCGCCGTTGATAAAGCAGTTGCCCAGAGGCGTCGCGGACAGGATGGGCGAGCGGTCACCGGTCATGTCCACGATCCCGCCCCACTGGCGCAGCATCTTCAGGCGCGAGATCATCGGGAAGGTCTCGACCAGAGCGCGGACGGTTTCCTCAATATGGTGGAAGCTGCCGCGCTGGGTGAAGTTGTTGAATCCGTCGGTACCGCCACCGATCACCATCTCGCCCTTGTCGGATTGTGACATGTAGCCGTGCACCGTGTTGGCCATGACCACGACGTCCATGCAGGGTTTGATCGGCTCGGACACCAGGGCCTGAAGCGCAATCGCCTCAAGCGGCAGACGGAAACCCGCCATCTCGGCCAACTGGCCCGAATGACCTGCTACGACAATACCCAGCTTGTCGCAGTCGATTGCCCCTTTGGTGGTGTCCACGCCGGCAACGCGGCCGTTTTCCGACCGAATGCCGTTGACCTCGCATTGCTGGATGATGTCCATGCCCATGGCCGAACAGGCGCGCGCATAGCCCCAGGCCACGGCGTCGTGACGTGCGGTGCCACCGCGTTCCTGCCACAGCGCGCCCAGAACCGGATAGCGCGGTCCATCGATATTGATGATCGGCACCAGTTGCTTGACCCGGTCGGGGCCAATCCATTCGGTCTTCACTCCCTGCAGCGCGTTGGCATGCGCGGTGCGTTGATAGCCGCGAATCTCGTGCTGGGTCTGCGCCAGCATCATCACGCCGCGGGGGCTGAACATGACGTTGTAGTTCAGATCCTGGCTCAGATCCTCATACAGACCGCGCGCTTTTTCATAGATCGCCGCCGACGGGTCCTGCAGATAGTTCGACCGGATGATGGTCGTGTTCCGGCCGGTGTTGCCACCGCCCAACCAGCCTTTTTCGATCACGGCGACATTCTGAATGCCATAGTTTTTGCCCAGGTAATACGCCGTCGCCAGCCCATGGCCACCGGCACCGATGATGATGACGTCATAGCGTTTCTTGGGCTCGGGCGAACGCCAGGCGCGCTCCCACCCGGTGTGATAGCGCAGCGCTTCGCGCGCTACAGCAAAGGCTGAATAGTGTTTCATAAGCGAATCCATCCGGTTCGGTGATTGGGCGAAGATATGCCGCGTAACGACAGGTTACCCCTGCCGTGCAACGCCGTAATATCGCACTATTGCGACATAGCCCCCATTAATGCGACATGACGCCCGCTCGCGGCCATTTGTCCCTTTTTTCCCCGCGCCGGGAGGTCTAAGTCAGGGCAGTCATATCGGAGAAGCCATGACATTCTGGGGCCTGACCATAGTAACGGCACTGCTGATCGCGGTGTTCCTGGGCTATTCCATGCTGCGCGGACGCAAAACGCGCGAGCCTGCCGCGGCATATGATCTGCGAGTCTATCGCGAGCAGCTGGCCGGGGTGGACCGCGATCTGGCCCGGGGCGTCATCGGCGCAGCGGACGCGGACCGGGTGCGCACGGAAATCTCGCGCCGTATTTTGGCCGCGGACGCGCAGATGCAATCTCAGACCGTTCAGTCCGGGCCGCCTTTCTGGGTCAGCGCCGTGGCGGTCGCGTCTCTGGTGGGTGTGCTGGTGGGCGGAGGTGTCTGGATGTATCGCCAGATGGGCGCGGCCGGGCTTCCGGATCAGCCTTTGTCGCTGCGGCTCGAAATGGCGGAAACTCTGCGCGCCGAGCGCCCGGGTCAGGCCGAGGCCGAAGCTGCCGCACCGGCTGCGCCATTGCCGCAACTGGACGAAAGCTATGCGGACCTTCTGGCCCAGCTGCGCAATACGGTTGCCGCGCGCCCCGACGACTTGCAAGGGCATATCCTGCTGGCTCAGCACGAAGCGAATGCGGGAAACTTTCCCGCCGCTTACAAAGCACAGCAGCGCGTGATCGAATTGTCAGGCGACACTGCTCCGGCAGACGCCTATTCGCATCTGGCCGAGATGATGGTTCTGGCGGCCAACGGCTATGTCTCACCCGAGGCCGAAGAGGCGCTGCGTCAGGCGCTACGTCGTGACCCGCACCACGGACCGGCACAGTATTATCTGGGACAGATGATGGTGCAGATCGGACGCCCGGATATCGGGTATCGCGTATGGGTCGACGCCTTGCGCACTGCCCCTGCCGGGGCACCCTGGGCCGAGGCCATCCGCGCACAACTGGACGAGGTCGCCTTTCGCGCGGGCGTGTTCAACGCACCGGAGATTCCGGACGCTCAACCCGCCCCCGGCCCCGATCAGGATGACATCGACGCAGCAGCATCGCTGAGCCCCGAGGAACGGCAGGACATGATCCTTGGCATGATCAATCAGCTGTCTGACCGGCTGGCGACCGAAGGCGGCGCGCCAGAGGAATGGGCGCGCCTGATCGCAGCCTTGGGCGTTGTGGGCGATCATGAACAGGCAACGGGCATCTACAGCGAGGCCGTAGCCGTATTTGCCGGCAATGAACCCGCCCTTGAGGTTCTGGCGAACGCAGCACGTCAGGCGGGGATTTCCGAATGATCCACGACGTTTTTGAAGAATTCGCAGGCTCGCTTGCCCCGATGACGGCCCTCATGGGACTGGACCTTGGCGAAAAGACCATTGGCGTGGCGGTTTCCGACCGGATGCGCTCGGTCGCGAGCCCGCTGGAGACGGTGCGGCGTAAGAAGTTCACGCAGGACTCTGCCCGATTGCTTGAGATCGTCGCAGACCGAGAGATTGGCGGCATCCTTCTGGGGTTGCCGAAAAACATGGATGGCACCGAAGGTCCGCGTTGCCAGTCCACCCGTGCGTTTGCCCGAAATCTTTCCCGTCTCAGCGACATTTCGATTGGTTTCTGGGACGAACGCCTCAGCACCGTTGCGGCAGAAAAGGCACTGCTTGAGGCGGATACGACACGAAAACGTCGCGGACAGGTTATCGACCATGTTGCCGCCGGCTATATTCTGCAAGGAGCGCTGGACAGGCTGCGCTTTCTTTAGATGCGACGGGGTACGCGAATGACGAACATGGTTTGGAAAAGGAACGAGGTCGAAAGCCCTTGCGTCCAGATCTGTGTCGTGCACCCGACTGAACGCATCTGCACCGGCTGCTACCGCACGCTGGACGAAATCTCGCGCTGGTCCAGAATGGACAGCACCGAACGCGCCGAGATCATGGAAGACCTGCCATCGCGCAAACCCCGGCTGAGCAAACGCCGCGGCGGCCGTGCCGCACGTATGAACAATTCGTGACGATGATTTTCCAAGACGTTGGGGGCTGAGCCTGCGCCGCTGCAGGCTGGTCTGAACTCCGAGGGGGTCAAGTTCGAAGACAATCAGTGAGTGAGTGGCAACCCACAGCGGCGCGCTCCGGTTCGTATGTTCTTCCGAAGTGATTTGCCGAAGGAACAGTACCTGTCTAATTCTTTTTTGACCAATCGATCAAGAAAAACTGTGGCCGTTTCGGGCTGACTTCACGTAAGCGTCAAACGGCCACTCGAACCCACAGCTGAAACAGGTGAAACGGGCCTACCCTGCCGCAAGCCATGACTTGGCGTTTTCGATCTCCTCCGAGGGGAAAAACTCGGTCCGTGCACCCAGAATGTGCCGGGCTACCCGTTGCGCCATATGCTGCCAGGATTTGTTTCCGACAATGGCGGCACGGTCCAACAGCCCCATATGCCCCCGCGCCAGACGGAAATGCGCCGCCAGGGCCGTCAGGCCCTGCCAGCCGTCAAACTCGCGCAGATCGATCAGCAGCCGGAACCCATCTTTGCCCGCAAGCAGGCTGTCCAGATCCTGTTCGGCCTGTTTGTATTCCTCGGGGTCCAGTTTCCCCATCAGGCTAATCTGAACACATGGGCCACCCAGATCGGTGACGTGAATGGCGCCCAGAGATTCGCGCATCCAGCGGCGGGCGGCTTCCAGATCAGACAGCTCAAATACCTGTACCGGGCAAGGCAGGATCGGGGCCGCCAACCGGATACTGGTCTGAACCCAGCCCTGATCGGCCGCCACCGCGATTCGGTCAAACCCGCGCCAGTGACTGAGACCCAGTTTGGTATCGGCCCAGGCCGCGCCCAGATCATACCCTTTGAATTCCGGCTGAACGACCGCCAGCAGGCGCACTGTGTCATGTTCCTCCAACGCCGCCTCAATCGCGGGAACCAGAGATTGGCTGTAATCGGTGCTTGTAACCTCGCCGGACAACTCGACCTCGATCAATGTCCCGTCGGAATTCGTATGGACCGTAATCATCGAACAAACCTCCAAACCTTAACAATGGCGGGACGTTAGGCGGATTCGATCCATTCGGCTACACCCCCGGCGCATTCCGGGCGGAAATAAACGATCATGCGTCCATCAGGTCCGGCAGAGGCGTCCTGCCCCCATGGCGCGACCCCGTGCAGGCAGTGGCGGTGCAGCAGATAGGCCTCGCCGGGTTTTGCCGGCAGCTCGATACGCGGGCAGGTCTCGAACACCTCACGCCGGGCGGCGTGATAGATGTCTGTCACGTCAACCTCATGCAGCCTGTCGCGAGGGTGTCCGGACAGCGCGCGTTCGAACGCTGCGCGCAGAACCTTGTGACTGCCCTCCCACAGCACCATCGGGGCGGCGTCTGCGCTGGCCTCGTTCAACGGAATGCCCAGAATCCAGGCATGCGGTTCATCCACCCGTCGACGGCGATCCGGGCCCATCGGCCGCAACCCGTCCACATGGGCAGCGTCGCGGTTCAACCGATACCGCGCCGCGCCCTCACCCTCACCTTTCCGCGGGCGCGGATAGCCGGGATAGATCACCGAGACCTGCCCCTTATGTAGCGGCAGTTGACCATAATGTTCGGCAATGAACGCCATCGCCTGCCCCGACAACGCGCCCGAACGCCCAACCCGGCCCGCCGGATCGTTGTCCAGCGCATCCACACCGATGAACCATGTGCCTTCGCATTCCAGCCACTCGGCATGAGCCGGATCCGTGACCGAGGCGCGGGCAACCGGCAATGCATGCTTCACCCAATCAGCGATTGCCGGATCGTTGGGAAACTTGATCCAGCCCTTGTCGTGGAACACGGTCAAAATCCCAGCGCCTTTCGCAACATGTTCAGAGCCACAAGGGTTAGAAACACCGCAAAGACCCGTTTCAACGGTTTCGGGTCCATCGCATGCGCCAGCTTTACGCCCCAGGGCGCGGTGATCATCGTCATGGCTACAACGATGGCAAAGGCCACCAGATTGACCGCGCCGATTGTCAGCGGCGGACGATGTTCGGCAGGGATATCCAGAAACAGAAAGCCCAGAACCGAGGGCACCGCGATGATGACACCAAAGCCGGCAGCGGTTGCTACGGCGCGGTGAATGGGCGTGTTGAACAGGCTCATCAGCGGGACACCAAAGCTGCCGCCCCCGATTCCCATCAGGACCGATAGGAAACCGACCGAAGGCGACAAAGCGGCCCGCAGGACCCCTTTGGGCATGGCATCGCCCAGCCGCCATTCGGACCGGCCAAGCCCAAGATAGGCCCCGATGGCCATTCCCAGCAGGCCGAACAGGGCCTGCAACGCTTCGGTTCGCAGCGCCGAGGCGGCCAATACGCCCAAAACCGCGCCAATCGCAATCCCCGGCCCCCAGCCGCGCAGGATGTCCCAGTCCACGGCACCCTTCTTGTTATGCGCCAGAACTGATCGGATCGAGGTCACTATGATCGTCGCCAGCGACGTTGCCAGACACAGCTGCATCAGTTGCGGGCCGCCATAGCCAAGTGTCTGGAACGCATAGAAAAAAGCGGGCACCAGCACGATGCCCCCGCCGACCCCCAGCAACCCGGCCAGCACTCCGGCCAGTGCCCCGATCACAAGTAAAAGGCCCAGCATCTGGGCCAGCAACATCGTCTCGGGCATTCTTCCCCCATACCGGCCTTTGGCCGTATCTTATTCCGTTCAAACCTCAGCTAGAGGCGCCACGCGCTCCAACGCCTGCAACATCACTTCGGGTCCGGCGCCGTCATGCACCGCGCCTTCCGACAAAGCCCGCCGCCACGCTCGCGCACCGGGACGGCCCGCGAAAAGACCCAGCATATGACGGGTGATCTGGTGCAACCGCCCGCCGTCGGCAAGATGCCGTTCGACATAAGGCACCATTTTTTGAACCACATCAATCGGATCGGCCGTCTGACCCGCCCCGAATACTTGCGGATCGGCCCCGGCCAGAATGTCGGTCGGCTGGTGGTACGCGGCACGTCCGATCATGACGCCGTCCAGACCGGCCTCAAGATGCGTGCGCGCCTGCTCCAGCGATGTGATGCCACCGTTGATCGAGATGTGCAGATCCGGAAACGCGGTCTTCATTCGATGGACCAGACCGTAATCCAAAGGCGGAATATCCCGGTTTTCCTTGGGGCTGAGCCCCTGAAGCCAGGCCTTGCGCGCGTGGATCGTAACGCGCTGGCAACCTGCGGAACGAATATCTTCCAAAAACTTGGGCAGAACGTCTTTGGGTTCCTGCTCGTCTACTCCGATACGACATTTCACGGTGACATCGACATCGACAGCGTCACGCATCGCGGCGACACATTCGGCCACGCGGGCCGGGTCTTTCATCAACACCGCGCCGAAGGTGCCTGACTGCACGCGATCTGACGGGCATCCACAATTCAGGTTGATCTCATCATACCCTGCCTCGGCACCCATCCGCGCCGCCTGCGCCAACTCGCCCGCATCCGAACCGCCCAGTTGCAAGGCCACGGGATACTCCTGCGGGTTATGGTCCAGCAGATGCAACGCCCTACCCCGCACCAGTGCCGGTGCGGTCACCATCTCGGTATACAACAGCACCTGCGCGCTGAGCAGCCGATGCAGAAACCGACAATGCCTGTCAGTCCAGTCCATCATCGGAGCCACGCTCAACCGGGCCGCATTTTGTGCGTTGTTTTTCAAAGCGTTAACTCCAATCGCATCTAAATGTCGTGTAGCACGATTTCATCTGATTTCGCGGTGTTTCTTGGGTTTTTCGATTCGAACGTGCTACGGTGTAGCACATCCGGAGAACACAAACAGCGGCCCTAATGCTGCTGGTTTCTGAGCCGGGCACCCCAATTCCCTTCTTTCCGTCGCCCTCCCGGAAATCGGCTATCAAACCCAAAAAAAATTTGGGTATTCGAGCCGACATCCCCATCACCGAAACCGAGATGAGATGTATTCCGAGACCAATCTCAACGACAGCACACAGCGCCTTTGCTTGCGAGGTACGTGGAACCGGGAACGGAATTGCTGAAGGCATTGCCCGAACATCTTCCGATCTTCCAGAACGACCGCAAGCTGTGAACAAAGAGAGCAATGTCGCCAGCGCAAGCCAAACATTTACGGCGATTGCCACCCTGCGGCTCCTCCAAAACCTTGGTAAGAGCCCGTTTGATTCCGTCGCGCCGTTCTTGCCGAGTGGTTGGTAGCCCGGCGAAGGGTTCGATGCTCTCAGTTTTGCTGACCTCATGACGCACAGTTCAGGGTTTGGCCAAATCTCTGCTCGGAATAGAATTCACAGCTCCGAGCCGCTGTAGAGAACGATGTCGAAACCACAAATTGGAAATACATCAATGCAAGCTTCGGATTGATGCGAGTGCTGCCGCCACGGCTTTCCGGGTTAGACGTTTCGACTGCAGAAATTCTAGTCTCCTAAGAATCCGCCGTTGTTGCAGCATTTTGAACGCTCTCGAAGTGGTATATCGGCCAATCGGAGTTGAGCTAAGTTGCGTCTCAAGAGATCCTGAGCCCATATTACAATACAGGTTTCCTGACTACGGAACATCCGGGTACGAAGACCCTCCAAAACTTCGGAGTTGTCGCGGCGTTGGTATATTCATAGTCGCCACAAAGATGGCCCATGTGATGTCGCAACTCGTCAGCACAGAGGCTTTGCTTTCAGACGAGGTGCGCACAATCATGATCACCGTATTCTTGGGTTTTGCCGATCCCTTTCGATACGCTTATGCCAGAGGAAGTTTCAGATCCTATCACATGCATCAAGACACCTGGAGCCATCAAGGCCGAAAAAAGTTACCGCCTGCGCGGCTTTTCCGAATGATCTGGGTGTGGGTTTGATAATCAATTCAGCGTTGGGTGCGATTCCTTCGGCTTGCAAAATAGTGAGCAAAACCTACGGTTCGGCTTGGGTAGCGTAGAAGGATCTCGAAGACGGTTAGTGGCTTGGGCTCGACGCGGCTTGTATCCTTTGGTCTGCTTCTTTCTTGAACTGGGTCTCAGAATTTCTTCTGTAGCATCTATTTTAGCGTTGCCACATCTATCATCTGCTCCGCTGATGAGTTTGCGGGCGCAGCGAATAGCCGGAAAGCGGGGTGCGATCGCAGCATTGAGGGGTTGCGCTGAGAGTCCGGATTGGTCCGTTGGCGATGGCGGCTTGCGCATTGGACAGAACCTGACATGTGCACCTGCACTAATCGAAGGCGAGTATTTCAGGCACCCGAGGAACTACACATTCTCAGTCTAATCTAAATAGCTCCGAAGAGTTGAAATGAATAACCGGTGCGATTGCAAAACAGAATGGCCCCGAACTCCCTTCCCGCTAAAACAATGCGTCCGGCACAAAGAGAGCTATTGCTGGGAACAAAACCAGCAGGAAGATTGCCAGCAGATGGATGAGCCAATAAGGCACCGTAGCGATCGCAACCCGTCCCAAAGGCACCTCGCCGCGCGTAAGCGATGTCAACACGGACAGATTCAACCCCACAGGTGGTGTCACCTGACCGATCTCGATCACAATCGTGATGATGACGCCAACCCATATTGGGTCGAACCCAAGCCCGGTCAAAAGCGGAAACACGACGGGCAACGTCATGATCATCAGCGACAAACCGTCGAAGAAACAGCCGAGGATCAGGTAAGTCAGCAGAACCACTGCCAGAACGGCATAGGGGCCCAAACCCGAATGCGCCACTGTCTCAAGGATTTTCTGAGGGACCCCCAGCACGCTGACCGATAGAGCAAGTATCGTGGCACCCAACACCAGAAACCCGATGGAGGAAAATAACAGCACCGAATTGAAGACAGCATCTTTCAGCTTGCGCAGCGTCAGATCTCCGCACACCGAAGAGATTATTATGGCAATCACAACGCCCAGCCCCGCAGCCTCGGTCGGGGTGGCGATCCCACCCACGATGGTACCTATGACGGCCATGATCAATACTAGGATGGGCCAGATTTCGCGAAAGCCCATGATGACTTGCCACAGATCCGTTGCCTCGGCTGTGCGCGGAGCCAGAGAAGGTGTTCGCAGGCTGCGGATCAGAATGTACGTCATGAACATCAAACCGACCATCAATCCAGGTACAATCCCGGCAGCAAACAGGCGTCCTATGGATGTTTCGGTAAGAGCACCGTAGATCAGGAACGAGAGGCTCGGCGGGATCAGCAGTCCCAGTGTGCCGCCTCCAGCAAGGCTGCCGACGATCATATCCTTGTCGTAGCCGCGACGCGTCATTTCAGGATAGGCGACCGACCCGACGGCGGCGGCAGTCGACAGGCTTGAACCGCTGACCGCGCCAAACAGTGTGCAAACGGCAATATTGGTATGCAATAGACCCCCGGGAACGCGGCGGAAAATCAGGGAGAACGCGGCATAAGCGCGTTTGCTGATGCCACTGCGCAATAGAATCTCGCCCAGCAGGATAAACACCGGCACGGCGCTGAGCGTGAACGAGTTGAAGACGTTCCAGATGGCGTCAATAGCCAGTGAGGTCGCCCCGTTGGAATAGAAGTACAGAATGACCATCCCGGTCAAACCTAACGCTGCTCCAAGGGCCATACCGGTGCTTGCAGTGGCGACCAGCACGCCGATCAAGGCGGTCCACAGGCTCATGAGCGCTGCGCGGGTTCGGGTAGGATTCCCGCGAGCCTGGCAAGCAGGATCATTGTGCAAATTATCAAGGATATAGGCAGCATCGCCATCCACGGATAAAGCAAGATCCGGGAAGTCAGCGTTTTCAAGTTCCGTTGGTAGGCAAACTCGAACCACTCATAGGATTCAACCAACAACCATCCAAAGAAAACTATGCTCAGCACCGCTCCAGCCGCCGCTACCCATTTGCCCGCAACGGGACCAAGAGCGCTCGTCAGCAGTGACACTTTCACATGTTCGGATCTCAGCGTGACCATCGGCAGTCCCATCAGGAGACTGACGCTAAGCAACAGGCCTACGACCTCTTCGGTCATATGCAACGGTGAATTCGCGAATTTTCTCAGTACGACGCTGGTGGCAATAAAACCGATGATCGTCACGATCCCGAACGCGGCCAGCCCTGCGCAAGCGAGGGCCACTTTTTCAAGCAGCCACGCGATTGAGTTCTGGACGCGCAACTAGCGACCCAGAGCGTCCAATACACGCTGACGGTATTGTGGGGCCTTGCCGCCTGCTTCCTCAGCCAATTCGGCCCAAATGCCCGTCACGGCTCCAACAAATGCGTCTCGGTCCGCCTCGGGAAAGTCCTCGCCCCAGACAATGCCCTGCTCGACCAGTGTTTCACGGGCCGCCATCTCTCGTTCGAGATCGTCGTCGTATTGGTTGGTTCGTTCCCACAGGCCATCAGCGGCGGAGGAAACGGCAGCCTTGAAAGCATCATCCGCCGCATCCCACTGGTCGTTCGAAACGCCAATTACATAAGGGCCAGACGCCATCGGATAAAGGAATGACCCATATTTCGACACTTCCTGCAGCGACACGGTATGCGCGTAGAGCGCCGGATAGAGGGCGCAATCCACAACGCCGGTTTTCATTGCCACATACATCTCTTCCTGCGGAATGATCTGTGCTGCTACGCCAAGCCGGGTAAAGGCCTCTACCTGATCGCGCGCCCAGACGCGCAACTTTTTCGTCTTCAGTTGCTCCAGTGTGTTCACCGGCTCGTCCCTGCAAAAGACCGATACCGACAGCATCGGGATGGCCGCATAGCCCACGGATGTAATGCCCCAATCCGAATAGGCTTCGGCATAAATCTCCCGCACGACAGGCAGTGCCTGCTTGAATTCTTCAACCGACGCAATGGTACCCTGAACCACGACCGAGCTGAGTTCTGGCGCGTCGCGGCCAAGGTAGTTCGCCCACATCAGGCTCATCTCGACGGCGCCCTTGGGCACAAAGCGCAACACGTCCGTATTTGGAAGCCCGAGCGATCCGCCGCTGTAAATCTTTAGCGTGGTGCCAGTGTCTGCAGCATTCACCTCGTCGACAAACTGCGACAGTTCGGCGGATTCCGGTCGAGTTTCGGGCAAGAAGTTGTTGAAGCGCCATTCATCGGCCGAACCAATGGTGGCCGTTAGACCAAAAGTCAGCGCAAGCAGGTGGTGTTTCATCTGACAACTCCCCTTTTGTCGTTCTGTAGTTGGAGCATTGCATGTGAACCCAATTGAGCCAAGCGGCATCCGCGTAAGTCGCCGTAACTGCCGGTCTGACACGATATGGAGGCCCCCGTGTCCGAAACGCTTATTCTGGGGTCCGGTCCTTCACCGCGGATCGGGACATTCAGACCATGCATGGAGAGTGATTTTGGATGGAGGAATCTGAGAATTGACAGCACAACACGCTTCTACCCTGCCTTGAGCAGCGCTAGTCTCAGATACGAGCAACACAGCAAGGAACCGCTCCGTGTAACTCTTCTTAATACTCTTCGGTGGCGGCGAAAAGTCGGATCCTGATCCGGTCCTGTACAAGGGGTTCAACATCTTTCCTGACCTAATGGCGGAGGTCGGCAAGTACTGTCTGCCGCCCCGTATCGAAAGGACTTTCGACGGCGAACACAAGACCTATGTGGTGATCCGAGCGGATGTCTTTGAAGTCCGGGATCAGGCCGAAAGCTCCAGCATCGCCAAGGCGAAGCAGGTGATTGACGAGCAGGGCGAACGTATTTTCGTACAGGAAACCGGCAAATCGAAGCCCGCTAAGCAGCCCAAAAAGTTTGCGAATGGGTCGTCCTGAGCGAAACTGAACTTAAGCCAATTCAATGCCGGCGAGACCAGCAGCCCGGCTCTAGCCGGTACTCGGTTCAGCATAGCTGCGATCCGGAAGGCGTCGAAGTCGAGCACCTGAGATATTCCGGCACGGCGCTGATGCCGACTCCACCGCAGATTCACTACGCTGATTTGTCTACAAAGCGACCTGTCGACCGGTTCTAGATTTTTGTACATGCCGCAATTGTAGGGATTACGGGCTGTAAGCGCAGCATCACTGACCCAAGCTAGATTGCAGCTCTGGGCCGTCCTTTCAGAACCAGTTGGGTGTGCTGGGCCAAAATGCCGCGCAGCTCTCGAAGTCGGCTTTGAACCCAGCTTGCTTTATTCTGTTCTCAGTTCGTTTGTCCGGTCCAAGGCGGCGGGTCAGTTACTTCTGACCCGCCGGCCCTCATCAAAATTCAGAACTTGCCGTTCCCATGCGCCATTTCCGTCGGAGTGGGCGATACAACGTCCCAATGCTCGACTATCTTTCCGTCCTCAACACGCCAAAGGTCAAAGAAAGCCCAGGGTTTTTCGCTGACTGTCGCATCTGAGGCGACAAAGACAAAGTTGCCCTCTGCCACAACGATCTGCGGCTCGAATTTTGTTATGACGTTGCCCTGTTCAGCCCAGGCTTTGGTGCCTTCCATCAAACCATCGATCCCATCGGCAAGCATTGGATTGTGCTGCATGTAGACGTCAGAATACTCATAAGCTTTCTCTGGCGCGGCACCGCCCAAGACGTCGCGCACAAATCCTAAAACCAACGCCTTGTTCTCTTCGGTCTTGTCGAGATCAGTGATCTCCGTCGCTCCATCGGTCATACCACGGCCGGACACGGTCGTTTCTGGAACTGGCTGAAGATTGTCCCAATGCTCGGCAACTTTGCCGTCCTCCACCCGGAATATGTCGAAAGCGGCAAGGGTCGGTGCACCAAAGGCGTCTGCGTTATCAAAAGTGCTGTGCAGTACCACCAAATCACCTTCGGTGATGACCCTATGGGTGGTTGCGGTCATTCCGGATTGCTCGACCAAGGGTATCAAGCCTATCAAACCCTCAGCCCCGGTCGGGATCTTGGGGTTGTGCTGTATGTAATCCGGAGTAACCAACTGCCGCGCAGCTTCCGGGTCGTGATCAGCAAATGCAGCGGTGAAGAGCGCGATTACAAGTTCTTTGGGAGACATGGCTTTATCCTTTGATTCGTATCCTCTCGATACGTGGTAGCAAAACCATACCACATTGCAATTACGTACTTTGAACTGACTTGGTATGTTCAACGCTACTGCCATATAGATCAAGTTGTTGTGAAATAGCCAAGGCATGGCTATGGTGCCCGTAGTTTCATAACAATACCAGAGACTGATATGCTACCGATAGGTGTTGCCAACAAAGCAGAAGCCTCCAGCTGCTCCATCCGTTCCGTACTATCCAACGTCACCGGAAAGTGGCGGATGATCATCATCCTCGCGCTGGAGGATGAGCCAAAACGATTTGGCGACCTCAAGCGCTGCATCGGAGACATCACGCAAAGTGTGCTCACCGAAAATCTGCGCGGATTGCAGCGCGATGGTTACTTGACCCGCACCGTAGATCCCGGACCCCCGGTCGCTGTATCCTATGAATTGACACCTTTGGGTCGCAGCTTACTTGAGATGCTAAAGCCACTCGTCTTCTGGTCTCATGAACAGATGGATGAAGTCAGACAATTTAGAATGCAATTCGATCGTGATCAGGCAAGTTGACTTCAAAGTGGAACTAAAACCGAGCTCTGTGAGCGGCGGCTTCGTTGCGTAGACCGAAAATTCACTCAACTAAGGAATCTGCAATTGCATCGAATGGCAGGTTCGACAAGAGCATCGCAGCATCAGGGCACCACGCCGAAGGTCCGAAACGGGCCATCCTTGAAGGTGGCAGAACCACACAGCAAAACGAATGCTGCGCCGCCTCCAATGGCTGGGAAGAGCCCTTATTTCCACATGCTGTACCTTGCACGAACAGCCGCGAAATGCTGGAAGCCGGCACTGACCGTTTTCAAGGCACCCACGCCAGTCAATCAAGAATCACGCACCGAACAGCCGTTGTGAGCCTAAAGTTTTTGATCCTGTGTTCATTCGGTTTTACCGGCCGTCGAAGAGGACAGCCCATCGAAAGACCTATCCACAACAGCAGTTCCCCAACTGAATTGGCGGACACGGAACCGTTGCGTACGAACAGAAAACACAGCAATCGCCTTCTAGGGGCTTCAAAACCGCCTTGCATGATCTGCATTCATAAAACCATTGGCACGAGTCGGTTGGCATTCTTTCGGTTTCAACGTGCCCACACTGAGGGCAGGTCAAAGTGCTATCGAGCACCACAGTTTGATTTGTCATTGTTTCACATCTGCATGATTAGATAGTCGTTGATTTGAACCTCATTGAACACGATAGCCCATGCCAGCACGGTGATTGCCGTGCTTCCGACAAGCCACCATTTCAGATTTACCAACGTCCCGTTTCGATGCGATACGAACCACGAAACAGCGACCAGCGCTGTTGAGGCGGCGAGAACATAATAGCTTGCCGCCGCAATTTGTCCGAATACCGCCAACCAACTGCCACCCAAGCCGAGCAACATCATGACCATTGGAAGTACACAGCATGTAGCAACCCCCAGAGCGGAAACCGATCCCAGGTAGCTGAGGGTCACATATTTCTTCACCTTTCGCTCCCCAAGATACTCGATTTGATTGTGTTGAGGCGTCGACATTCAGGGTGTATAACTCCTGTAGCGGCTACAGGATCAAGAGGGGGCACTTCGCGTGATTGCGATAGGTGAGGCTTCTCGGCAAAGCGGGGTCGGAATAGAAACCATCCGCTACTACGAACGCGAAGGTATCGTACCAAAACCCGCACGAGCGCTGAACAACCGTCGCCTCTATTCAGCAAGCGAGGTGGGAAGACTGCGATTTTTGAAGAAGTGCCGTGACCTGGGGTTTCCTCTTTCAGACGCAAAGGCGCTTTTGGAGCTGTCAGAAGGAAGTGCTGAAGACTGCCGATCAGTGAGAGAACTGGCCGAGGCACACATTGCCAGCGTTCGAAGCAAGATTGATGAGCTCAGACGCCTGGAACGCGCCTTGAGCGAGCTTACGGCCAATTGCAATAGCGGAAACGTTCACTGCCCGATGCTGCAAAGCTTGAGAACGATGGATGAAATCTGACTCTGGTCACTGTGCCGAAGCTCAGTGTCTGAGATATTGCCAGATCACGTCAGACCAAGGTCTGTGGTGCGATAACAGGTTGTAGTTCATAGTCGATTTCACGATGAGAGCGAAAATAGATGACCTGACGATTGGAAATTGGTCGTTGTCGCGAGTCTTTCTTGCGGCCAGCATCTTCGTGATGGGCGCTGCTACGGCAATAGTCGGGATCTGGGTGTCAAATCGAATTCAGAACGCAGTCGTGCAGAACTCCGCCAATTCCGCGGCGCTGTATATGGAAAGCGTTGTTTCTCCGCTCAGCCAGGAATTGGCACATGGCGACCGCCTTTCTGAGCAGGCGAGCCTGGCGCTGGACGAGATTTTCATGAGCCAGCCGATGCGTGACCGCATTGTCTCCTACAAATTCTGGAAGCAAGGCGGTGTGATTGCACATGCCTCGGATACAGACATCATTGGAAACCGTTTCAATCCAACGGACGACTTAAGGCGGGCATGGAACGGTGATATCTCCGGCTCTTTCGAAGAGCTTGATCATGCCGAGAGCGCCGCCGAGGCGGCATTGGGTATACCGTTACTTGAAGTTTACAGCCCCATCCGCGAACTCTGGTCCGGCGAAATCATCGCGGTTGCGGAGTTCTACGAAAGGGCCGATCAGCTGGAGTTAGACTTGGCCAAGGCCAGGCGAACAAGTTGGCTGGTCGTCGGTTCCGCATTTCTGGCAAGTACGATTGTTCTGTATTCCATCGTCGCAATTGGCGACAAAACTATTCGACGACAGGGGTCTCTACTTAAACAGCGCCTGACAGAAAGTGAGAGGATGGCGGAGCAAAATGCCTTGCTGCGGTCGCGTGTGGTCGAGGCGTCAGAAAGGTATGCCACGCAAACAGATCGGTTCCTCAAGAAACTTGGTGCAGAGCTACATGATGGTCCGGCACAATACCTGTCGCTGGCCGCCCTTAGACTGGAGGCGGCGTTTTCCAAAGGGCCCGAAAGGCCTAAAGAGGCAGAGGAAATTCAGCAATCTTTGCAAAAATCTCTGGCTGAAATTCGTGCTATATCACGAGGGCTTTCGGCCCCGGATATCGACAGCTTGTCACTCGTCGATGTTGTGAAGAGAGCCGTAGAGGATCACGCCGAACACAGCCCGTTGCGGCCAGATGTTTCGTTCCGGGGTAGCCAGGTCCCGGAGTTGTCATTATCAGACAAACTGTGTGTTTTTCGGTTTCTTCAGGAGACGCTTTCCAATGCCGCGAGATATGCCCCGGCTTCCAACTGCACTGTTATCTCTGAGGCGCAAAACGACAGCATAGTTGTAAAGGTCAAAGATGACGGACCTGGATTTGACAGGTCGGAAGAAACCGCGTTGCGTGACGATGGCGGCCAGGGGCTTATGGGCTTGCGAGATCGGGTCGAAAGTATTGGTGGCAGGTTCGAAGTCGCGTCGAGACCCGGTGAAGGCACCACCATTGCCATGACACTCTTTCCCAGAAAGCTGGGTGCATCATGACTACATCTGTTGTGATAGCCGATGATCATCCAATTTTCAGGGATGGTTTGCAACGCACATTGGATGAAGCTGAAGGATTCGAAGTTTTGGCTGCCGGGTCCAGCGCTGAAGAAGCAGTGTCGCTGGTCGATGCGCACCAGCCCGACATAGCTGTTCTTGACCTTTCGATGCCCGGCGGTGGGATAAAAGCCACGCGAGAAATCGCGGCAATGGCAAATCCGCCCTTCATCGCAATCTTGACGGTCTCGGAGAACAGCAGCGATGTCGCGGACGCATTGGAGGCGGGCGCGATAGGGTACATCGTGAAAGGAGTGACGGCGAGCGAATTGACAGCTTCCCTGCGCAGCATCGCCGAGGGTGAAGGGTTCGTTTCTCCGGGCTTGGCCTCGCGTGTACTGCTTCAAATAAGGACTGACACCGCCACATCTAAGAACAGCAGCATTCTCGATGACCTCACGCATCGAGAGGAAGAAATTCTTCGACGTGTGGCCAAAGGATTTAGCAATCGGGAAATCGCTGAGGAATTGGACCTTCAGGAAAAGACCGTGAAGCATTACATGACAGCAATCCTGTCCAAGCTTCATGCGCGAAATCGGGTAGAAGCCGCCCTCATTGCCCATGATGTTTGGAATAAGGAGGACTAACTGCGGTCTCTATGACGACGCTGACGGCCCCTCGCCAAGAAAAGCCGCCAACGGATCATCGACTGAAGCTGTTGTTCAGTTGGCAACCGCCTGTAACCTCCGGCGATCAGAGGCTGTTGCGTTTCGTTCAACAACAGTCCGGTTGAACGGGTCTTTCAACTCGTAGCGCCCAAACTCAATCTCTTCTTTCCAGCCATTGGCATAGTTTACTTCGATATTGTTGCCCTGGCGTTCAATTTTCGTGGGACGGCTACCAGCAGTGCCGCCTTGCCCAGCAGAGCGTACGCTATCGATTGAAATACCATTCGCCAAAGACCGCAGCCTTGAGACGTCAGCACCGGTCGCGGGGCGTTCTTCAACGGTTCGGTTCTGAGCATTTTTTCTCTCATACCGCCCGTTTTCGATCTCTTCCTTGGTTCCGTCGGCGTAACGCACTTCAATGCCGTTAGCGTTTGTTTCGACCTTTGTTACCCCAGCCGAACCCGACGGCTTGCCCCCAGTTTGAGAGCGATCTTTCTTTCCGCTGCCTCTATTGGAGCGTTTGGAGTCATCGTCGTCGTCATCATCATCGTCGTCGCGACCACCTTTGCCTGATCCTGAATTGTCGTCACGATCATCATCTCTGTCATCGTCGCGATCATCGTCCCTATCGTCATCACGATCATCATCCCGATCGTCGTCGCGATCATCGTCGCGACCATCCCCGTCTTTCCCCTTGCCGCTCTTGGCAAAGGCATATGACGGTTCAAAATGTAGGCGACCATCGGCGTCAAACGCTGGTACGTAAGGCGTCGCTACAATCAACGAAGCCAAGGCCGCAGTACTAAGAAGTTGACCAAGCTTTCTTTGAATTTTCATTTTCGCCTCCAATTCTGATCGCCACGTTTTATGACATTGGAGGCAGACTAACTCTGGTCTGGCTTGCCCACATCGGGCTTAGGTCTGACGAAATTCAAGCCGAACGTCGTAGTCAAAAAGCAAGACCAACCGAGTTTGGTTTAGAAAAGCCCTATTACCAGTTTAGTGGGAACTAACTCCGTCGCCCTTCAACTCGTCATCAGGTTCAAGGTGAATGACAAAGACAGACCCCGGATACATACGCTCCAATGCTTCTTCGATGTCATTGCATATGTCGTGCGCTGCGCTGACCGGCATTGTGCCGTCCACAACAAGATGAAACTCCACGAAAATAACATTTGCGGATCTGCGCCCCTTGAGATCGTGGTACTCTAAGGCTGCGCCGAGATTTGCTTCGATTGCACTAGAAACAGTCTGCAAGTCATGATCGGAAAGGCTCACATCCATCAGACCATCGACTGAAGCCCGGATAACTTTCCATCCTTCCCACAAGATGTTCAATGCAACAAGAATTGCCAGAACCGGGTCCAGGATCAACCATCCGGTGACAAGGGCGAGAATAAGTCCCGCGATGACACCAACTGAGGTCATGACATCCGTAAAAATGTGCCGGGAGCTTGCTTCCAGGGCGGGCGACCCCTCGCGTCTGCCGATCGTAAGCAATAGGTAGGCCCATGCACCGTTCACGCCCGTGGCAACGATATTGATGGCAATTCCAAGCAGTGGCGCATCGTCAAGTTGCGGATTGGGAAGGGCCTGCACGGCTTCTCTGATGATCAGGAACGCTGCCAGCACAATAAGCACGCCCTCAACGACGGCGGATAGATACTCGGCTTTCTTGTGACCAAAGGGGTGGTTTTCATCAGGAGGTTTATTGGCAACCCGAACCGCAAAATACGCCAGCAGCGCCGCGACGACATTCACGGTTGATTCCATTGCGTCCGACAATAACGCCACCGAGCCGGTTAGCCACCAAGCCAACAGTTTCAGGGCCAACACCGCGATGGATATGGGAATGGACCAAAGAGCGATTTTTTGTGTCATTCGGCCACGGCCCTAAATCAATCATGAACGGAAACTCGGGCGATTGGTGAGCTCCGATGTTCAAAACGTAAAACAGGTGTTTGGTGAAAAGGAAATAGGTCTAACGGCTTCCTGCTCACAACCGGTTACAGCATCTGGCATACGCGGCATGGCACCAAACGGCTGTTACTCCGAGGGAGGCCCAGTCGACGACGCGGGAACAGCTTTTAGATAGGCAGCTATCGCCAAACGGTCCTCATCCGTGAGGCGAGATGTGTTCTCGATAACCTCCACCATCTCACCACCTGCACTGTCATAATCCGGTGTGAAGCCAGAGTTCAGGTATTCGGCAATGTCAGCCTCGGACCAGTCGAGCTGGTCCGAGGTCAGGCCGGGAATGCGACCTTTCCCGTTTGGATTTGGTGCACCTGTTAGCCAGAGATCACGTTTCAGGCCCCCTAACCCGTTTCGCGGCGTGTGGCATTCTGCGCAGTGCCCAAGCGCTTCGACCAAATAGCGCCCACGAGTTTGTTGTTCGGTCAAATTACCATCAACAACCCAACCCGACGCCAAATACAATTTCTTCCATCCCCCCAGTCCGCGCCTGACGGTGAAGGGGAAGCCAACCTCGTGCGCTTTGCTGTCGACCGCGACCGCTGGCAAAGTGCTGAGGAATGCATGGAGCGAAACAACATCCTCTGACGTCATATTGGCGTAGGACGTATAGGGAAACGCCGGGTAATAGTGTTGCCCTTCGGGTCCGGTTCCATGGATCAGAGCATTGGCCAGATCGAGGGCAGACCAGGACCCAATACCAACTTCCAGGTCACTGGATATGTTCGGAGCAATGAACGTGCCGAACTCTGTTTCAAACCGGCGACCACCGGAGAGCATGAGCTTGTCTTCACCAACCGCATCCGGCGCTGAGTGGCAAGAGGCACATCCCGCTGCGTAGAAAACGATCTCACCTCTGGCGAGATCGGAAGTTGCGCCTTCGAAAAGAGCCTGATCCACTCCTTGCGGTCGGGTCAGCATCAATACTGCCCACCCAACCAAAAGCGCAGCGAAAGCGGTGAAAAGAAAAAACCGCTTCACGGCTATCTACCAATTAGTCTTTCGGCGCTCTGTACGCTTTGTGACATGCCGAACAGCTTCCACCAAGATCGCCCATTGCCGCTTTCACGGCGTCAACATCTTGCCCGGCAGCGGCCTGCATCGCAACAGCAGCGTCCGCCAGGGCCTGTCCTTTGGCACCAACATCGGGGAAGTTTTCCCAGATTGCAGGCAGAGCGCGTGTGGAATGGTCAGACACATTATCCGATCCAGCAGGCCACATCGCAGATTGATCAATCTGCGTCAGAACAACAAGGTTATTTGCGGCCCGTGTAGCGGCCCCTGAATCATAGTCAATCTCTCCCTTGGCCATTCCGCCAAGTGCACCCAGATTGAATGCATAGAGTTGCATGATCGAGGTTCGCGCTTTCACGGCCGGGTTTTCACTTTCATGGGCGATGGCTGCGCCAATAACGGCAACTGACAATAGACCTGCCGCGAAGATTGAGAACTTCTTGATCATGATGTTTCTCCCTGTTCAACATGGCGAATGTTAGCTTGAACAAATTTGCTTGTAATTGTTTGTTAATGACCGCTACTTGTTAATTTATGAACAACGAAAACTGGGATGACATCCGGTACGCGCTAGCCGTAAGCAAATTCGGCTCATTGAACGCTGCGGCGACGGCCATGGGCGTCACGCACGCAACAGTCCTGCGCAGGGTGGCCGCATTCGAAGGGCGCTATGGCTGCCGGGTTTTTCAAAAAAGCCCGTCAGGATATTCCGTTCTCCCAGAAGCCAGCTCGATTGTTACGGCCATGGAAAGCGTTGAGGACGCGGTACTGTCGGTGGAGCGGGCGGTTGTCGGGTCAAATCGTTCCCCAATGGGTCACGTACGCATTACGTCCACCGATAGTCTTTGCCAGATCGTTCTCCCTCGCATCCTAAGCGAGATCTCACTCCTGTACCCAGGCCTGAAACTGACTTTACTAAGCGGAAACAGCCACCATGATCTATTCCGATTGACAGCAGACATTGCTGTGCGCCCATCGATTAAGCTCGGAGAAGGGTTAATCGGGCAGCGCGCAGGAACGCTGTCCTTCGGCGTCTTTGATGATGGTTTACCCAATCGCAAGTGGATGAGGCTTGACGGAGCGTTGAGCCGTTCACTTCCTGCCAAATGGCTGGCAGAGAATGTGAGTGCTGACGAAATGACAAACGGGGCGGACAGTTTTTTGGTCCTACAGCAAATGGCCGCTGCGGGAGTTGGCAAAACGTTTTTGCCCACGTTTTTTGGCGACGCGGATTCCCGGCTTAAAAGGTCACACAACGTAGACCCCAAAATCGACGTTCCGCTCTGGGTCGCAACACTTGAAGAAATCTCGCAAACTCCGAGATTTGCTATCGTCCAACGGGCTTTGGTAGAACGATTAGCCAATGTTCTGACTAGACGAGGTTAATTTCCGGAATCAGTCGCAAGCACTAGGATTGTAACCCTGTGTTCCTCACATCAGTGTTTCGCGACCATGACGCCGTTATTTCGGCGTTGGGCGGTCGGCTGCCTTCGAAAGTCGCGACATCGGTGTATTAGCACAATGTCCCGAAGGTCCGGTCCAGCCCTGTTATTGTTGCCCTTGGGGCTAACCTGACCTCGTGCCAGGAACGGACACAATGACAGTTTGGTCTTTTAGACAAAGACCTATGCTGGAGTAGTTCGCTCTTCCTGTCCGTTCATCCACTCTTCCTCCTTTTCAGCAACCAGGTGCGTGTCATGCCTTTGCCTCGAACTTCAATAAAACCGCGTTCGACGAAGATGAATTGGTTCTTGAGGCGTTCATGAACGTCCGAAGTCACCTGGATTTGACCAGGCTCGCCGGTTTGCTCCATGCGCGCCGCCATGTTAACTGCGTCGCCCCAAACGTCGTAGAAGAACTTTTGCCTGCCTACGACTCCGGCGACGACCGGACCGCTGGCGATACCGATGCGAATCGGCACCGCACGTCCTTTCGGATCAACAAGGTCAGCGAGCGCGTCGCGCATCTCAAGTGCGAGATCTGAGAGTGCCTCAACTTGGTCTGGCCGCGGCTCGGGCACGCCACTCACAACCATGTAAGCATCGCCGGTGGTTTTGATCTTCTCGAGACCATGCTTCTCGACGAGCGTGTCAAGATCGCTGAAGACGTCGTTGAGAAATCGAACGAGATCCTCCGGCTCCGTGTCGCTTGCCAGTGCGGTGAACCCTCCCATGTCGGCAAAAAGGACAGAGGCTTGATCGTATCGGTCTGCAACTACTTCGCCGCCACTCTCCTTGAGACGTGCAGCCACACTGACAGGCAGGATGTTCGCGATCAATGCCTCGGAACGCTCGAATTCATGCTCAGCCGCCGCCTCGGCGTGCGCGATCTGACGCATCGCATATAGTACGATCGAAAACAGGATCGCAAAGCTCAGAACGACAGAGGGAATGAAATTCGCAACGAAAACCTGGTGCGGTGGCCGCAGCCCTGTGTTCACCGGCGTCACGGCCTCCAGAACGATCGTGACCGTCGCGGCCAAAACGACCAGTGCGACTGCAACTGGGAGGCGTATCTCTCCGTAGAACGGAATGAGAAGCGCCGGAACCAGCAGGGCCCAGAAGTGCAAACCTGATCCTGTTCCAAAGATCAAACATAGTCCGGAAATGTCGGCCAACCCGACCGCGATAAGCAGGGACGCTCCCAGCGACGGCCCCCACCGATGCATCAACGGGACGGCGCTAAAACCGAGCGCGGCGCCGAGATGGACGAGCGACGGCGGCCACAGGCCGGGGTTGGGGTTGATCATATGGGCGACGACAAATCCCAAGGAGATCGCCACCAGCGCAAATGCGGTCGCGTTCACCACGCGGAGCCGCCGCGCGATCTTCTCTGGATAGCGTTCGGTGCCAAGGCGGATCGTTGGAAGAACTCGGCGCCATTTCATACGGACCCCTCCAATACCTTCGATCATAATTGGGTGTCGGAATGAGACGAACGTCAAGCTTGCAGGCGGTGTGAAACGTGCGCAACAGCATGAATTAATGCCGGCGACGTGGCGCGCATCTTACGTCGCCAAGGATGAGCCTTGCTGGCAAACCTTCCACTTGGTCATGTCGTCGGGGACATCCCGATTGAGACAAGTATACGCAATGCGCACGCGAACTAAACGTCCGGATCAACCGATTATTGCCACCGTTCGCTGCGGGTGCAAGTTTCAACTCAGCCCGTACTCGGGAGTATCGGGACTTTTTCCTGGCGTCGCATTAAGAACAGACACCCACTCCGCGACATTTCTACATAATGGGATGACTTCCGCTGATTCCATATCTCAATCTACGGATCGCATCCTTGCAGGCGTTGCACTGATGCTTGGATTTTGCCTGACTGCTCCGTTGCTGGATGTAGCTGCGAAACTCGCATCGGCCAGTGTGCCAGTTGGTCAGATAACTGCTGCTCGCTTTGTCGTGCAGTGCGCGTTGATGGCGCCGTTTGTCTGGACAATGGGGCTGTCGTTGCGTGTGGCGCGAGGTGATTTGTTGGTACTCGTATTCCGCTCATTGCTTTTGCTGTTCGCGACGTTTTGCTTCATTTCGGCAATCCGTGTGATGCCGCTTGCCGATGCGCTGGCAATCGTGTTTGTGGCACCGTTCATTGTCCTGTTGGTCGGCAAGTTTTACCTTGGTGAAGATGTCGGCCCTCGTCGCGTCGGGGCAGCTCTTGTGGGGTTTGTTGGGGTATTACTCGTCATCCAGCCCAGTTTCGCAGCCTTCGGCGCGGTTGCAATAATTCCGCTTGGTACTGCAGTTGCGTTTGCTTTCTACATTCTTGTGACCCGGGGATTATCGCGTCGGATGCACCCCGTGGCGCTTCAATTCCACACTGGCCTGATTGCCAGTCTGTTTTGCATTCCAACCTTAATTGTTGCGCAAGGTTCAGGCTCGGAGCTTTTCGATCCCGTTTGGCCGGCAGACATCGCGTTGCTGTGGCTTTTCGGAGCTGGTTTTTTTGCGACAGTGAGCCACATCATGATGACCTATGCACTTTCTTTTGCCCCGTCCGCCACATTGGCCCCTCTGCAGTATTTCGAACTGCCGGTAGCGACCCTGTTCGGTTATCTTGTCTTTAGCGACTTTCCGAACACGCTTAGCTTGCTTGGTATCGCCATCATCATCAGTGCGGGGCTGTACATGATACACCGCGAAAGGGTTGTGGCCAGACAGTTGGTTACAGAACGCGCAGCACCTCCAATCTAAGATTGCACGCGCTCGCGACCTGCTGCAGGCCTTGGTGGATCGAGCGGCACCTGTCAGGTTCCCGTCGCTGCTCATGAATGTTCCACATGTGGGTTTCGTGGTTGGGTCGTCTTTTTCAACAGCCATGTCGGAAGCAGTGAATTCTTACGCTTAGCTTCCCAAGTAACATACCTTCGACAACGAACCGCATCAGGTATTGAATCTGACGAGCGGGCCCGATCTGGGCGTTTTTTGAACAGCCGATTTGGCCGAAGGGACACGAAAGTGGCGAACCTACTCGATCCGTTTCAATTGAAACACCTGACATTGCGCAACCGTATTGTAAGCACATCCCATGCACCGAATTTTGTCGAAAATGGCCATCCGCGGGACCGTTACAGGTTGTATCACGAGGAAAAGGCAAAGGGCGGGGTCGCCCTGACAATGGTCGGCGGGTCGACCAATATCTCCCCTGACAGCCCATCGGTGTTTGGCCAGCTTTATGCCGGTGATGACAGTATTGTCCCATGGTTCCGGAAACTGACGGATGGTGTTCACGAACATGGTGCCGCCATCATGTGCCAAATCACCCATATGGGACGCCGCACAGCCTGGGATGATGGGCATTGGCTGCCGGTTCTGGCCCCATCTGGTATCCGCGAACGCGCTCACCGCGCCTTTCCCAAAGCTATGGAACAAGAGGACATCGGCCGCGTGATTGGCGATTTCGCAGCTGCTGCGCGTCGCTGTCAGCAGGGCGGTTTCGACGGGATTGAGCTCCTTTCCCACTCACATCTTCTGGGGCAATTCCTGTCCCCGCTGACGAACAAACGTGACGATGACTATGGCGGAACGCTGGAAAACCGCATGCGCCTGACCCTGCAGGTGCTTGACGCGGTGCGCGCTGAAGTCGGCACCGAGTTCATTCTGTCGGTGCGCATTACCGGCGATGAACTGACCGAGGGGGGACTGAGCGCCGAAGATTGCATTGCCGCTGCCCGGATGCTGGAAAATTCCGGACATGTCGACCTGCTCAACATCCTTGCCGGCGCGCCCTATGATGATCTTGGCCTGGCCGAATGGGTACGCCCCATGGGCCTGCCCGCGGCCCCGCATATCACTGTGGCCGGGCGCATCCGAGATGCCGTCGATCTGCCGATCCTGCACGCCGGAGGGATTGCGGATATTGCTACAGCCCGCCACGCGATCTCTGGCGGCCATGTTGACCTGGTGGGCATGACTCGCGCACACATGGCCGATCCCTATTTGGTGCAAAAACTCGCACGCGGGGAAGAAAAGCGCATCCGCCCCTGTGTTGGCTTGGGCTACTGCGTGGACCGGGTCAATCAGGGCAAACCTGCCGTTTGCGGACACAATGCTGCGACGGGGCGGGAGCAGACCTTGCCTCATATCATCACCCCCAGCGACACTCGCAAAAAAGTGGTTATCGTCGGTGGCGGACCCGGCGGTCTGGAGGCCGCGCGGGTCTGCGCCTCACGCGGCCACGACGTCGTGCTGTTCGAGGCCTCGGATCGCCTGGGCGGGCAGTTGGTCTTGGCCGCCAAGGGGATGACGCGCCGGCAAGTCTGGGGCGTTGCTGATTGGTTGCTTTCCGAAGTTACGGCGCTTGGGGTCGATATCCGCTTGAACACCTATGCCGAAGCCAATGACGTTCTGTCCGAAGCTCCTGATGTCGTGATAATTGCGACAGGTGGCTGGCCCGAAACAGTAGCCATCCCCGGAGGTGACCTGGCGATCTCCAGTTGGGAAGTGCTGTCCGGTGAGGCGCGTGTCTCGGGCAAGGTGCTGTTGTTTGACGAAGTCGGCGACCACCCTGCAGCTGTCACGGCTGACACGCTGGCAGGCACCGGTTGCAGTGTCGACCTTGTTACGCCAGACCGGTCCCTTCTGCATGACCTTGGCCCAACGAACTCTGCTGTCGCATTGCGCGATCTGGCCACCAACGGAGTCGCATTCACCTGCCTACAGGAGCTCGCATCTCTCGCCCGCGAAGGCCGTCGGGTTCGCGCCAGCCTCCGTCATGCGTTGACGGGAAACGTAACTGAACGTCTTGTCGATTATGTGGTCATTGAACATGGTCTGTCCCCGATGGCCGAACTCTATCACGACCTCAAACCAATCTCGCGCAACCTTGGGCAGGTTGAACACAAAGCGCTCATTGGCGGGACGTTTACATTTGTTGACACCAATCGGAGCGGCCAATTCTATTTGGCCCGCATAGGCGACGCAGTTACAAGCCGAAACATACACGCCGCAATTCTCGATGCCTTGCGGGTATGTGCTCCTGTCTGAAAGAAACCATGCGCAACTGCCGATTAAAGACGGGAGCGGACGATCAGTTCTGGCACAGCGAACGACAGGGAATCACCCACTCTCACAAGTGTCGAGCGGCCCTTTCCGGACATTGGCCGTGCCCTAACTCCGCTGCGGTGCGGCCCATCAGATCAGACCTTCGCTGCGGGCGCAAAACCGGGGCCAAGCCGAACCCACAGTCCGCGGACAAAGCCAACCTTCGGTCCGATCCAAGAAACTGGAGTTCCTGGTCCCATAGCTGACATTCGCCTACTTGTCGCAAGTCGATCCAAATGGACATTCCCTCCCATCGGTTTTCTGTTTGTAAAACACTGTTATTCAGCTTTGCTCGCTTCCTGCTTCATCTATCTCAATTGCATGAGGGTTGGCTTTCACCGCTGACAACATCTTTAACACTTCCGCTTTCCAGCCCGCCTTGATCTTTAACGCCAATTGAGACGGTGGCCGGTGAACGGGCTCAAGGAGCGCATATTCATATCTGTGCGGTATTTTGAAGGGCACGAACGCGACTTTTCCGTTGGACAGGTTTAGTTCTCGTTCAGTCGCTACGGTCAACGGATCCACGATCGAATAACACTGACCTGAGCTCACAAATGGTATCAAGGGTAGAAAGTACTGACAGGTCACTGTTGGGTTGTAGTTAGCTGAAACATCTTGAAACTCTTGTCGAATTTTGCGCTGGAACGGATGCGTGGCATGCAATCCCCCCATAGGGGCCCCGTCGAGATCAGAAATGGATACAGTCCTGCGCGAAGCAAGCGGGCTGTCACGATCAACGGCGCAAAAACAATCTGCCTGGATCAGTTCTGTTGAATACTGAGGCTCCTTCCTGGTTGAATGCTCGAAGTCTGCGAAGCCGAAGTCAATATTCTGTGTACCCGCAAGCTCCATAATCTGAGGCGAACTGCGTGTAGACAATGTGATACGTATCTCGGGGTTCTCGCCGACTGATTGGCTGATGAAACGCGGGAACAAGAATGCGGATGGGCCCGGCATTGTAGCGATATTCAGGCTGCCGGAATGCCCTTTTATCAACCCTTCCATTGTCCTCGAAATCGTCGCTAGGCGGTCCAGAATACCCGTGGTTTCGGCCAAAAGGTAACGCGCTTCGGGAACAGGGACCAATCGCCGTCCCTTACGCTCGAACAGTGTCAGGCCAAGTGTCTTTTCAAGGTTCTTCAAGGCCAGACTGATCGCAGGCTGAGTGCGGTTCAGTTTCTTGGCGGTTTGAGAGATAGAGCCGGTCTCCATCACCTCACGAAAAACGGTCAACTGCATCAGGTTCATGGTAAATATATAAACTAAATCTTAGTTTTGTGAAATATAACAAATTTGTATTTATGATAATTGCCACTACGCTTGCGGGATCGAAATTCGGCCAAACCGAATCCGACGATCCAACAAGGGAGATGATGATGAAATTTGTGAAATGTTTGACGGGACTGGCCCTGGCAAGTGCGCTTGCCGCCCCGGCGCTGGCACAGGATCCAACTTTTTTCCGCATCGGCACAGGCGGCGCAGGCGGAACTTACTTCCCCATCGGCGGCACCATCGCAAATGGAATCTCCGCCCCTCCTGGCTCGCGCCCCTGCGAAGAAGGCGGCCAGTGCGGCGTGCCGGGCCTGATCGCCATCGCGCAATCCACCACCGCGTCGGTCTTCAACAACGCCGCCGTCCAGAATGGCGAGCTTGAGGCCGGTCTTGCCGCCGCCGACGTGACCCGCTCGATGTATCTGGGTGAGGGTAAGTTCGAAGGCAAACCCCACCCCAACCTGCGCATCGTCGCAAACCTGTTCCCCGAAGACCTGCATCTGGTGCTGCCAGCCGGTCAGACGATCAACGACCTGAGCGATCTGGAAGGCAAGCGCGTCGGTATCGCGCAAGCCGGTTCCGGCACGCAGGTCGCCGTGTTGCAGATGCTGGACGCCTGGGGCGTCAACCGCGACAACATGGACGAGGCCGAGCTGAACAACAGCCAGAGCGCCGAGCGTCTGGCCGACGGTCAGCTTGACGCCTATTTCTATGCTGCAGGCTGGCCGGTTGCCGCGATGGTACAGCTGTCCTCGACCAAAGGCATGAACCTGCATTCTTTCACCGACGAAGACATGGCCAAGATCAATGAGATCATCCCGGCCTATATCCCCTCGACCATTCCAGGCGGGGTTTATGAAGGCATCGACGGTGAAACCAAGACCCCGGCGGTCAGCGCTATGCTGGTTGTGTCTTCGGAATTGTCCGACGAATTAGTCTATGGCCTGACCAAGGCACTGTGGAACGACAATACCCGCAAGCTGCTGGACAATGGCCACGCCAAGGGCAAGCAGATCACGCCCGATACGGCGTTGGATGGTGTCGAGGCGCTGGGTGTGCCGCTGCATCCGGGAGCCGAGAAATTCTATAAAGAAGCCGGTCTGCTTCAGTAACCGTACCTTACTGACACCTGTCGTCGGTGCCCCTGTGCGGGGCACCGCACTCTGGAATTATGCGAAATCGGGGGGCCATCATGTCCGAGACCCAGAAACTTGATGACCACGAATTGACGGCAGAGGAACTGGCCGCCATCGAAGAACAATTCGACGAAGGTGCCGCCGTCCGGCAGGTCACGCCCGCCGCGGGCAAGGTGCTGCGCATTGTCGCCCTGATTCTTGCGTTCTACGAATTCTTCACAGCCGGTTTTGGCCTGCCCGCCGACCATTGGCACATGGGTATCTATCTGTCGCTGCTGTTCATTCTGGTCTATGCGACAATTCCGATTTTCGGCTCCAAAAACCTCTATGCGCTCAAGGTCAGCCGGTTCCGCATCGGCAACATCCCTCTGTACGACTTGGTCTTTATGGCGCTGGGAATCATCGCAGCCTTGTATGTTGGGGTCGCATGGCGCGGCATTCCGTTTCTGGGTGTCGAGGAACAGACGTTCCGAATGGGCAACCCGAACACCTATGACGTGGTTTTGGGCGTAATCATCATCCTGCTGGTTCTGGACATCGCACGCCGCACGCTGGGCTGGGTTCTGCCGCTGATCATCTGCGTGTTTATCTCTTACGCTTTGCTGGGGCCGTATTTCCCCGGCTTGCTGCAGCATCCGGGCGTGAACTTCAAAACCTTCGTGTCGTCAATGTATTTCCCGCAGGAAGGCATCTACGGCGTCACCCTCTGGGTCGTCTCGACCATCGTGTTCCATTTCGTCCTGTTCGGTGTGATCGCGCAGCGCACGGGGTTGGGGCAACTCTTCATCGACAACGCAACCATTTTGGCGGGCCGCTATACCGGCGGGCCGGCAAAAGTGTCGGTGGTATCCTCGGCGTTCTTCGGCACGATCTCGGGCTCTTCGGTGGCCAACACCGTTTCGACCGGCGCGCTGACAATTCCCAACATGAAGCGCCTTGGGTACCCCGGCCATTTTGCAGGCGGCGTCGAAGCCGCATCCTCGGCCGGTGGTCAGATCACACCGCCGATCATGGGGGCAGCGGCCTTCATCATGGCCGAGTTCCTTGAGGTGCCCTACACCACCATCGTCATCGCTGCGATCTTCCCCGCGATCCTTCACTACGTCGGAGTTTTCGCAGTGGTGCACCTGATGGCACGCAAGCTGAACCTGCAAGGCTTGGCTAAAGAGCAACTGCCGCAACTCAAGGCCGTCTGGGCCGAAGGTTGGGCCAACATCGTGCCTCTGATCGGTCTGCTGGTTGTGCTGTTTACCGGCTACACGCCGTTCATGTCCGCCTTCTGCGGTATTTCTCTGGCAGTGATCGCAGGCATGTCGCGCATCAAACAGCCGCCCACGCTGATCTATGCCGCGGCATTCCTGGCCTTCGTGCTGTGGAAATTCTCGGATGGCGGGTTCGATCTGACGATGACGGCGATCCTGTGTGCTTTATCGGTAATCGCCACGCTGAACCCGCAGAAACGCATCGAAGTACCCGAGATGCTGCAAGCGGTTGAGTTGGGAGTGAAATACTCGCTGGCCGTGGGTGCCGCCGCTGCCGCCGTCGGCATCGTTGTCGGTGTTATCAACACAACCGGCATTGGCTTCCGTATCGGGTTCATGGTCACTCAAGGTGCAGGCAATCTGGCCTCAGACCTGTACAATATGATCTCGTTCGGCAGCTGGCAGCTGTTTGCGATGGAAGACCTGCAACTGTTCATCTCGCTGGTCTTCATTGCCATCGTTTGCATCCTGATGGGCGCAGGCATCCCGACCACAGCGCTTTACATTATGCTGGTCTCGGTCGCACAGCCCGCGCTGGCGCAGCTGGGTGTCCCGCCGATCGCAAGCCACTTGTTCGTACTCTACTACGGTGTGGTGTCCGAGATCACGCCGCCCGTCTGCACCTCGGCCTATGCGGCGGCGGCCATTGCAAACTCCAACCCGTTCCGAACTGGTCTCTCTGCCTTTACCCTTGGGTTGGGCAAGGTGATCGCGCCAATGGCCTTCGTTTATGCGCCGGTCCTATTGTTCGTGTCCTCAACCGGATTCAACCTGTGGGAATTCACCTACACCGCCACCAGTTGTATCGCCGGGGTCATCGCCCTGTCCGCAGCTGTGGTCGGATACTGGCTAAAACCGCTGAACATTGCGTCGCGTATCCTGATGGCTATCGCAGGGGTGATCTTTGTTGCGCCGAGCCTGACGGCTGACCTGATAGCGCTTGCTGTCGCCTCGCCTGTCATTGTCAGCCAACTGATCGCGCGCAATCGCAGCCATTCCGCGGCCTGATGCGATGACAGAACAAGTGACCATCATCGGCGCAGGGATCGTCGGCATTTGTTGCGCCCTGTCGCTGCAAGACCGAGGCATCCCGGTCCGTCTCATCGACCGGAGCGACCCTGGACAGGAAACCTCTTTCGGCAATGCCGGGGTTGTGTCACCCTGGTCGATCATTCCGCAGGCCGTTCCGGGCATTTGGAAAAAGCTGCCCCAGATGCTGTTGGACCCGAAAAGCGCGCTTTCAGTCCGGGCATCCTTCTGGCCGAAGATGATCCCGTGGGGGCTGCGCTTTCTGGGTAAGTCTGGCGAAAAGACGGTTCGCGAAATCTCAGATGCGATGGAGCTTTTATGCCGCCCGTCCATTGATCTGTACCGTCGGCACCTGCAGGGCACGGGTCACGAAGCGCTAATCGCGGACAGTTACTACATCCACGCATTTCGCAACCCTGAACAGGCCAAACTGGATGATCTCGGCTATCTGATCCGCCGGGAAAAAGGCGGTGAGTTGGAGCGTGTCGACGGCGCTGAATTGCGGCGCCTGGAACCGGCGCTGTCAAAAGACCTCAAGGCTGCGATTGTGATCAAAGGTCAGGCCCGCGCTACTTCTCCCGGGCGTTTGGGCGCTGTATTGGCCGAAAAAGCCCGTGCGCAAGGGGCCGAGTTTGTGCGGACCGAAGTCACCAGGCTGAGCCACACCGAAGGCGGAATTTGGCAGCTTGCCACGTCACGTGACACGCTGCACGCACCCAATATTGTCCTTGCGGCCGGAGTGTGGTCCGCCGACCTGCTTAAACCCCTTGGCATACCTGTGCCGTTGGTGGCCGAACGGGGTTACCACGTTGAATTTCCGGCCCCTTCGGCTGTGCTGAATAACTCGGTCATGGATGTGGACGCAAAGGTCGTCGCAAGTTCGATGCAGGGCGGTCTGAGGGTCGCCGGTACGGCCGAGTTTGGCAGTGTCGATGCCCCAGCCGATCCGCGAAAAGAAAAGATACTGACCGATCAGGCAAAATCCTTGGTGCCGGACCTCAATACTGGCGAGGCACAGTTCTGGATGGGTCGGCGCCCCTCTTTTCCCGATAGCCTGCCAGCGATTGGGCCACTGAACGGAAAGGACGGGCTTTTTGCCGCGTTCGGCCATTCTCACTACGGGCTGATGATGGCGCCAAAGACCGGAGAGCTTGTGGCGGATCTGGTGTCCGGACGCAGCCCGAATATCAACCTGGACCCGTTCTCGCTGGCCCGTTTCTAAATCCCCTATTCGAAAGGACCTGAGCACCATGCCAATTTACGAAGGCGGCCAAAACATCTGTGGGGCTTCGATCGGGGTTTTGTGCCTTGAAAGCTATTTCCCCAAACCGCCCGGGCACATCAAGAATCCGTCCAGCCTTCCTTTTCCCGTTCTCTACGAAATGATCGACGGAATCACCGTCCCGACCCTGCTGAACAACCCAACGCCCGAGTTGCTGGCCCCCTTTATCAAGGGTGCACAACGGCTCGAGGCCGAGGGCGTTCGGGCCATCACGGGTAGCTGCGGATTTCTGGCTTTATTTCAAAAGGAACTGGCTGCGGCAGTGTCCGTACCCGTCTTTGCATCCAGCTTGATACAGGTGCCTCTGGCCTTTCACATGACCGGGGCGAATGCCCCGGTGGGCGTGTTGACCGCAGATGCATCTGCTCTGACGCCGAAGCATTTCGAAGGTGTCGGAGCAGGTGGTATTCCCGTCGCAGTACAAGGGTTGGAGGGCACCAGCGAATTCGCTGAAGTGATCTTACGGAATACGCGAACCCGCATGGACACCGATCTAATTGAGGTTGAAGTCCTTGAGGCGGCGCGGCGACTAAAACACCAAACGCCGGACATACGGTCCCTGGTGTTGGAATGTACCGATTTGCCGCCTTATGCGGCGCGCCTTCAGGACGAGTTGCAGCTTCCCGTCTTCGATTTGACGACACTGGCGCAGATGGCGCATACCGTTGCGACGCGCAAATCCTATGTTGGCATTATGCCCTGGACCTAAAGGAACTGAAGTATAGCGTGGTACTTGGGGGATTTAAGTGTCCGTTGACCTAACCATCCTGTTGGTTGCCATCGGCCTTGGCGCAATGCTGCAAGTCGGCGTCGGCATCGGGTTTAGCATCCTTGCCGGACCGCCGATGATGATCCTGCTTGGTACATCAACGGCTGTTCCAATTCTGCTGCTGTTGAATACCATCGTTTCAGCGGTCGCGACAGACCGGCAGGTGCTGAAGGCCGACCGACAGACCATTCGCACGGCAATCATCGGATGCCTCGTCGGAGTGGTCGCTGGCCTTGTCGTGTACCCCTGGCTGAGCGAGGCGTTTGTCCTTGCCCTAACAGCCAGCCTGTTGCTGATCGGGCTTGTGACGACCTTGCTGCCCCCGCGTCGCTCAATTGGAGCAGCAGGGTTTTCGACCGTTTCCGGCTTGTCCGGGCTGGCGACTGTTTGGGCCGCGACGCCCGGCCCGCTAATGGTTTTCGGGTTGATTGCGAAAGGCCGCCCAGCCAAAGAGGTTGCCAAGTTGGTACAACCCATTGCGCTGGTGGCGTACGGCATCGCATTCCTATTGCACAGCCTGTCCGAGACGCAAACCTTTGCCTATGGCCCGCAGCTATGGGGCTTCGTGGCGCTCACACTGATCGGCAGCCTTTTTGGTCGTGCAGTGGGCCCCCATTTGCCTCAGACTTTGGTCACAACGGCGATCCGCGTGGTTTCTCTGATAGCCTGCGGCGTTCTCTTTCATCGCGCGTTTGCGATCGCGTAAACTCGAAGGGCAGACGATGACGCAAGACAACAAATTGGACGGATTTCCTCGTGCCCAACTCATGTCAGGCCCAACCCCATTGGAGCGGCTGGACAGGTTGTCTTCGGAATTGGGCATCGACCTCTGGCTGAAACGCGATGACCTAACAGGGCTTGGGTTTGGCGGAAACAAAACGCGGCAGCTTGAGTTCTATTTCGGTGATGCCCTGCAGAAAGGTGCCGATACCATTCTGATCACCGGCGCAGTTCAGTCAAACTTTGTTCGGTCCGCTGCAGCCGCCGCAGCAAAACTGGGCATGCAATCTGTTCTGCAACTGGAAGAGCGTGTGTCGGATATGGGCGAGGCCTACTACAGCTCTGGGAATGTGTTGTTGGCACAAATTCTGGGTGCCGAACACATGACCTACCCCGAGGGCGAGGACGAAGCCGGTGCGGACGCTGCGTTGCACGCGCGTGCGGACGAACTGAAGGCGCAAGGGCGCAAACCTTATGTCATTCATCTGGGATTAAACCATCCGCCTTTGGGTGCTTTGGGCTATGTCGTCGCCGGACAAGAATTGTGTCAGCAGATGCCTGATATCGATGCGGTTGTCGTACCCTCAGGTAGTGGAGCCACACATGGAGGCTTGTTGACGGGAGTTGCCTTGGAAAACAACGCCGCTTCTGTGTTTGGCGTCTGCGTACGCCGGGATAGCGATAAGCAAATGGTCCGAATGAACGCCGTTCTGCAGAAACTGGCGGATTTGTTGGATATCGACCCAGCGCCTTTGCATGACAGGGTTAACATTATGGATGACATGCTGCCTCCCGGCTACGGGAAACTCAGTGAAGGGACACGGACTGCATTGGAAAAGATGGCTCGTACCGAAGGAATATTTCTTGATCCCGTCTATTCTGCGAAAACTTTCGCTGGACTGTTGCATTTGGTAAGTGCAGGAGAAATCCAACCCGGGCAGAAAGTAGTCATGGTGCACACAGGTGGGTTGCCTGCTCTCTTTGGGTACCAAAACGAGTTGGTAGATAACCAATCCTAATTCCACCCAAACCACCATAAAATTCACTAACAGGATTATCTCGAAACATGACCATTACCCGGATCGAAACAGGCCAACGCATGAGCCGGATCGTCAAACACAACGGCGTTGCCTATCTTTGCGGCCAGACATCGGACGCATCTACCGTAGCTAAACAAACACGCGACATCTTAGCCAAGGTTGAAGACCTTTTGACAAAAGCCGGCAGCGACAAGACCCGTATTCTGAAATGCGAAATATGGCTTGCTGACATGGCAGATTTTGCTGAAATGAATGCCGTTTGGGACGCCTGGGTACCAGAAGGCCACGCTCCAGCCCGCGCCTGTGGAGAGTCCAAACTTGCCCGTAGTGTGTTGAAGGTTGAAATGATTGTGACGGCAGCCTGTGACTGAATTGCTACCGGGAGTTTTCGCAAGATCGGCGAAACGGTCTACTAGGTATTGCAGGCATACGTGCTCAGTTGGTGCGCCGTTAATTGCGAAAAATTGCTGCCTGCTCATAAGTCGCGATCTTCAGTGGCAACCTAAGCGCAAACGAACTGGTCAGGAGCGGACGAAGCGGACCTCCGAGCTAAAGTGCACCGCACTCCCCCAACACGATTTCGACTCGTTCTTGAACCGGCACCTTGGGTAACTCAATTCTGATGTAGCCGAGCGCATCCAAAGCTTCCACGATGCGGAGATGTTCCTGCACTGCTGCATCGAATTTGTGCCGACGTTCAGCGTCATTGGCAAACAGTTCCCTCCAGGGCGGGACCACAAAAACGCGCTTCCAGTATGCTTGAGTGTCACCAAGTGTCTCTTCCATTGTTTGGCCGCCAGAATGTGCCAAAGCGACAGCCGCGTCGATCAAGCCACGATCAAAGAACACAATGCCATCAATGTGTTTCGCGACCTGTAAGTCGGACTTGGCCAACTCAACTGTGCGCAGTGCGAACGCCTTCATATCCACCCATGGCAGAGCCATGCCTTGTCTGGCCAGTTCATCTGAAACGATGCGTCGGCCGGGCTCTTGGACCGTCGGGAACCCGCGCTCTTCCAAGGTCTTCAGCAGAGTCGATTTTCCGCCGCCAGAGCACCCTGTCAGCAGAACAAACCTACGACTCAAATCAATTCCCCTTCCGTGGCTCGATGACTTTCAATGCACTTGATGCTGCGATGCCGAAAATTGCAACAAGGCTCATATCGCGGACCTTAGCTGCAAGACCCGTGGATGACGGAACGGCGGACGAAACTGCCATTCGCCGCAAGTTCGCCGATGACCGCTTTGGGGTTGCCAGCCGAAGGTGGGAGTATGTGATCAACAATAAAATCGAGACTTTGGGAGACAAAGGCTGGTTGTTGAAGGGGTTTTAACCACGCCGAAATCAATCGTTTGCCAACTTTGGTCATTTGTCGCCTAAGTTGTGCGTCAAGGGAGTGCACCGTCCGTTGGAGCTTGCTTCAAACCAGTTAACGGATAAGCTCGTAAACACACATCCAAAACCTATATTTCCAATAAGGCGTTGACCGAAATGTTGATACGCAAGCTGTGCAATCTGATCCTTTTTCTGCCATTCTTTTCTGTTCCTGCACACGCTCAGGATACAATCGAAAACTATATCCGCGAGTATCCCAACCAGGAACAGGTGCGCATGATGCAGCGCTGGCTTGAAACCAATGAGCCGGGCCGCTTTCAGTTCACAGGGCTCGTCGACCCTACCGATGACACGGTGATCACGCCGCAGGCGACGGTGAATTATGGCTATAACTGGTTCAGCCTGTCCGAGGGCCCGGCGATCATCCGCGCTCCGCAATACGACCGCTACTTCTCGGTGTCGATTTTTGACATGAAGCACAACATACCGGGCGTCATCGTGAACCCGGATTTGCCGATCCTGCTGTACCGGCCCGGGCAAACCCTGCCCGAGGGCGACTTTCACAAACTGGCCCTTGAGACCGACCAAGGGCTTGCCTTCACCCGCATGGTCGTCGTCGACAATCTTGACGAGGTCATGACGCTGAGCGGTGAGATTGTGATGGAAGGCGGCCAGGGCGACATGGACCGCGACGTGCAGCGGTTCTCGCCCGATACAGAGGCGGCGGCGCTGAAGCTGATTGAGACAGCAGTGCCGCTGGTGGATACCGACAAGATTTTCGGGTCCGTTTCCGGTGACGTGGGCGAAATTCACGCCGCGGTCGGCGTGTTTCAGGGACAGCTTGGCACGCCGTCCAACGTGGTGAGGTACGGCCTACTGGCGTTTGACGAAAACGGCCAGCCTTTTAATGGTGATGACACATACGTTCTGACCGTGCCTGCAAACATCGTCGAAGAAGGCGGTTATTTCTCCGTTACGGTCTACGCGTCCGCCAACAAGTTGCTGATCCCGAACGACAAGGGCATCTACGATCAAACCAGCTATACAGCAGAGCCGAATGAAGACGGCACCTATACCGTGACCCTCAGCCCGTCCGGCGAGGGGCAGAACGGCATTCCGACCGGAACGCCGTTTTATGGTGTTCTTCGTGCCTATGTTCCGGTTCCCGGCGCAGATTTGACAGTCGAGGTCGAAACAAAATGAAAAATGCATCTAGCACGTTCGACAAAATTGTAGCTGCCCTGTTGTGCAGCACTCTGATCGCACCAACCGCGCGCGCGGATATTCCGGACATAGACAGTTCTGGCTGGTCAACAGATCCGAACGATTACGGGATGAGCGCCGCCGAATACATCAACGCAGATAGCCGGGCATTCTTCGCGAACTTCATGGGTCGCTCTGGCATTAACCAATTCTTTCACTTCACGAACTTGTCTACCGCAGACGACCGCTGGGTCGTCTCGCCCAATAACGACACTATCTATTCGATTGCGATTGTTAATGCGCGACAGGGGTTCACGCTCGATGTGCCTGATGTGGGCGACCGGTTTCTATCGATCCAAATCATAACCGAGGACCACATGACGCCGTTCTACCTGTACGGCGACGGGCGGTACACTTTCTCGGCCGAAGAATTCGAGACCGATTTCGTCGCCGTAGGTATTCGAACCGGAACCGATGCCACGGCCGACGACGTGCGTGTGGTGACGGAAGAACTGCAGCCGCAATATGCGATTTCAGGTGCCGCACCAGAGGATGATCTGCCGGGCTTTGACGCGGAGGCACTTGAACGGGTGCGCGCCGCCCTGCTGGCAGAGTATTCCAAGCTGCCTTCGTCGTTCGGTGCGATGCAAAAGCGGGTCGCCGATGTCGAGGACTGGGAGTACTTCACCTATGTCACGGCAGGTGCCTGGGGATTGTCGGCGGACGAAAACGCAATGTACGCTATCGGTGGACCTGCAGACGCTGTGGGAAGCGCTTGCTACACAGCAACTTTCCCGAAAGTGCCGGTCGATGCATTCTTTTCCATCACAGTGTACGGTCCGCAGAAATACCTCATGTCGGATGCAGACAACATCGTCAGCTCAAACCAGGGCGTTGTGAGCAACGACGATGGCTCGTTTGACGTTGCATTCGGTGGCGAGGATTGTCGCGCACTTGCACCTAACTTCGCCTTCACTCCTAAAGACGGTTGGAACCTACTGCTTCGGGCATATCGACCGGATGTCAAAGAATTTCGAGCCTACCGTGTTCCGGATATTGTTCCGGCGAATTAGACCAACACAGCTCGGCGGTCATGGCTAAAACAGGGAGGCAGTTCGAGTGAATGGCTTGGATATATTTGCATGGATCTAATTGAAACGGGCATTAAATGTCGCAAAGCAATATGTTTGAGGGCCAACCGGGAGCCCTAGGCGGAAGCGGACGTCGTTACAAGTTGCAGCATTTGGTAGGTTTGGGCTCTCTCCCGCCGTTCCCTGCGGCTCGCATCGACTGGCGGTCAGAGCCCTGAGCCGCCATTGCTAAGATTTCACGCATTTGCTGTCGCGTCATGATGGCTCGGGCAAATGAAGCCATCCAACGCAGACCTGCGATGCTGCATCGCGGCCCCACCGAATCTGTCGTTCGGTGCAGACGCAAAGTTCTGAGCCACAAGAACTCACACATCGCGGGAACAAAAATGAACATTCGCCGCGTGGACATCAACGTCTGCTTTTTGGCGCACTCTCCTCAGCATCTTTGATACCTTTCGGCTTCAACCCAAGTATTTTTTCGTGACAAGATCAGTTGATCTGTAAAGGTTTTCTCAAACTCACAGACGGAGCCCTAGCATGGAAGTCGGAAGTCGACCGAATGTCATTCTAATCTTGGCCGATGACATGGGCTTTGCAGATTTGGGGGTCACCGGATCAGAAATACGCACCCCCAACCTCGACGCGCTCGCACACAATGGCGTGCTGCTGACTTCAATGTACAACTGCGCCAGATGTTGTCCGACGCGTGCCTCCCTTTTGACCGGGCTTTATCCGCACGACGCGGGCGTTGGTCATATGGGTGCCAATCTTGGTACGCCCGCTTATCAGGGGTTTCTACGCAACGACAGCGCCACGATTGCGGAACACCTGAGAGCAAACGGTTACCGGACCCTTATGTCAGGCAAATGGCATGTTGCCGGGGATTTCATGGCCAGAGAGGTCGACAGTTGGCGCGTCGGAGATCTGGAGCATCCAACACCACGTCAGCGCGGGTTCGATCGGTTCTACGGGATCGTTGACGGGGTCACACATTTCTTCTCGCCCCACTACATGCTTGAAGATGACAGCCGTGTCGAAACCTTCCCGGATGATTTCTATTTCACAGATGCAATCACCGACAAAGCCATAGGGATGATCGAAGAAACACCAGACAATCAGCCCTTCTTTCTTTACCTCGCGCACACCGCACCGCATTGGCCCTTGCATGCCCATCCAGAAGATATCGCGCGCTATGACGGCGTGTATTCCAAGGGCTGGGATGCGACGCGCACAGCCCGACATGAGAGCATGAACGGGATGGATGTATTTCAAACGAACTGGGACATTTCACCTCGCGACGCAGATGTGCATCCATGGGCCAGTGAGGAAAACACCGATTGGGAGGCACGCAAAATGGCGACCTATGCGGCCATGGTGGACCGCATGGATCAATCCATCGGCAGATTGGTTGCAGAGTTGAAACGCATGGGTCAGTTCGAGAACACGCTGATCATGTTTTTATCGGACAACGGAGGCTGCGCGGAGTTCATGGCCGAAGACGGATGGGCCAAATTCTTTCCCGACACGACGCAGGATGGGCGGCAAATTACGATGGGAAACCGGGCGGACGTGATGCCGGGCGATGCACTGACGTATCAAAGCTATGACAAACCATGGGCGAATGTCTCGAATGCTCCGTTTCGGCTGTTTAAGCATTATGTCCATGAGGGCGGTATCTCGACCCCGCTGATTGCCCATTGGCCAAAAGGGATTGTACCGGCTTCCAACGCGCATGCGGCCTGTCACGTTGTTGACATCCTGCCGACCATATTGGAGGCCACGGGATGCACCTATCAAAGCGAAGTGGGTGGTCACGCAATTCAGCCCATGCAAGGCCAATCGTTGATGGACGTCTTTCGCGGCAAGGATTGGGTCCGAGAAGAACCTATCTTTTTTGAACATGAGGGCAATTCCGCAATCAGGCTAGGACACTTCAAACTTGTCAGGCAGCACGGTCGGGATTGGGAGCTCTACGATATCGAAGCGGACCGAACAGAGCTGACGAATTTGCGGGGCAGCAATGCCAAATTAGAAGCGAAGCTAATCAAGCAATACGAAAGTTGGGCACAGAAGACGGGTGTTTTGGATTGGAACGTCGCGCTTCCCAAACTTCTTGAAGCGTGGAAGATCGAAACCGCGGAAGGTTAGATCTTCCTGTCATTAGGGAAAAGCAGAAATCATCTAAAACGGGCCCAGAACCGACTTTGGAGGTAGCCAAGCATTTTGTGAAGCGATGTTATGTCAACATCGGGTTTTGTTTTTGGCGGGCATGGCGGATCGAAAGAACAACCGTGGAAACACAATATCTGACATTGGCACCCATGGAACAATGGGCTGATTGCGTAAGGGAGGATTGCAGGCTCATCGTAATCATCTCAGAGTGAGGATTAGAATAAGTCCCAAAAGCGCCACTGCGTGATCAGAGTCCGGAACCGCTGATACGAGCTGCTAATCATACAATATGCCGCTAGGTACGAGATGAGGATTTTCGAGGCAAGGTTAGCTGCTTTGACAAAATTCGGGCCGAAGTTTTCTCACTCCGGCCCGAAGATACTGCCTTCACAAGCGACGCCTCTGAGTCAGAACGACCACTTCAGGCCGACTTGCACAAATGGCCCCTGTGCGTCATCGCCAATTTCCTGTTCGGCATTGGCTTCGAACAACATGTTGGGGACGAATTCGTGCTCATACCCGATCATAACACTGGCACCGGTAAAATCCGTAGACGGGAACGACAGAGATTGTATGGTCGAAAATACCGTCACAGTAGTTTCGGAATCCCCAAGGTCACGCCGCAAAACTCCTGACAGTTGACCGATCAGAACACCGCCATTGTTCAACGCCTTATCAGCCTCGACACCTAGGCGGGCCTCGATCACTTCGGTGGTACTGTCGCCGACTGTTGCGTTCGAAGAGGAGCCAGACTCTGTATAGCCTTCATCATCCTGGCGGGTATAACGTATGTCGCCGAAACCCGACATTCCGATTGTGTCACCAACCTCGAAGGCCCGTTCTACGCCGAGATATGCTGTAAAAAGTGTGCTGTCATAATCGGCATTGGCATCTGCGCTTCCGATAATTTCACGCGACCGATCAGTCGACAACCAGCCATACCCAAGTCCAGCTTCGATCGTGTAGGATCCAAATTGGCGGCCCAGTGAGGCGTCCAGGTAAAAGCCATCAGTGTCGAAATTGGTAGTGTCGGTGTCGCCGTCGGACCGGAACACACCCAGTCCCAACGCCATCGCCAGACCGTTGTCCAGCTGCCCGGAATATCCAGCGCTGCCATTGAATATTGCGACGTCAGTATCGACCCCGGGCACGTTTTCGAATTGGCGCGCCGCGGCATCTACGATCACGTAGGGACGAAACGGCCCGAAAGTCACGCCCGAGACGCGGCCTGTAGTCGAGTTGCGCGAAACCTGAGCTTGCGATCCATAACTCAGTGCACGTGTCGAACCACTAACAGCGCTGCCATAGAAGGCAACGACATCGCCTGAAGTCAGAAGCTCAGCGGAGTCCACAGTAGCGTAGATCGGGGCAGAACCGCCCTCGTCCTGCACAAACCAGGCTGAGCGGCCATCAGATACCGTCGTAGTATAAACTCCGGACCCGGCGGCTGCATCTTCGAACTCAAAAATAACGCTGCCGCCAGTTGCATTCAGATTGACGTCGTGATCCTGAACGCGGATCAAGCCTCCGACCTTGTCCGAGCTGACCAGATTCAATGTCCCTGCGCCTGTCCCCAAGTATATCGCATAGGCGTCACCGGTGTCGGAACTGGCGGTTATTTCGCCAACTTCCGCGATCACACCGTCGAAGTTTTCGAAATAGAGGCCATAAGCATTGGATTCCGCCGCGCCGGACGCATCTGCTGTGATGACACCGCTGTTCGAAAACGTACCCTGCATGTCATCCGCTTGGACTCCGATCGCAGTTCCCTGAAAGAAGTCCGTGTCGTTGGTAATTGTTGCAGAAGCGTTCAGAGTGCCCGTATTTGTGAAACTGCCGGTGAACACGTCATCCAGAAATACCGCCTGCGCTTCTGCTTCAGTTGAACCTGTCGCAATGGTGGAAACTCGTTCGCTATTCACGATCGTGCCGCCTGATCCGTTGCGTACATAGACACCGCGCGCTTCTGCCCCTTCAGTTTCCGAGGTGGCGGTCACGGTAATCACACCGGAATTCGACAGTGTCCCGCCAAGATCCGAGACAGTGAGGCCGTAGGCAGTTGCATCGGCGCTGGTCTCACCGCGGGCTGTAACCTGAATGGTGCCACTGTTCAACGCGTCACCTGTTGTCGTGCCGCTCGCGTAAAACCCGTAGGCTTCGGCTGAACTGGTGTTATCGGTAACAAGTACTGTAATCGAGCCAGAATTTGTGAAGTTGCCGTCCAGGCCGCCGGATATATAGATACCTGCTCCTGTGCCTTCTGTGTCCCCATGAGCTGTGATGTCGATGGAACCGCTGTTAAGAACATCACCCTCCATACCGCTGCTAACGTAAAATCCATAGGCTTCAGCTTCATCGGTCTGATCGGTCGCGATCGCTGTGATCGTGCCTGAATTCGTGAAGTCCCCTTCCAAGCCTCCTGAAATGTCAAACGCATAAACAGTAGCAGAAGAATAACCGACACCTTTCACCATGATTGTCCCAGAATTGGTGATATTGCCCGTCATCCCACCGCTCACATCAAGACCATAAGCTTCAGCCTCTTCAGTCTGATCGGTAGCGATGGCAGTAATGGTACCGGTATTGATAAAATCGCCGTCCAGGCCACTGCGCACATAAAATGCTGAAACGGTCGCCGATGTTTCACCGTCGCCGCGGACGTTGATGGTGCCATTGTTGGTGATGTTGCCTGTCATCCCCCCACGAACATACAAACCGTATGCTTCAGCTTCTTCGGTCTGGTCCGTCGCGTGGGCCATGATCGTACCGTTGTTGGTGAAATCGCCGACCAGGCTTCCCGAAATTTCAAACGCAACAGCGGTTCCCGACGAATAACCATCAGCCCGGATGTCTATCGTGCCAGTATTCGAAATATTCCCGTTCATGTCGCCGCTTAGATCCAGCACGTAGGCTTCAGCTTCGTCATCGACCGCGTCCGTGGCCTGAACAGTTATCGTTCCGCTGTTTTCAAAATTGCCGTTGAGATCGCCGTTAATGTCGAATGCGGCAGCGGTCGCCGAAGACGCTCCGTACGCCTGAACCGTAATATGACCAATGTTGCTGATATTGCCGGTCATTGTACCGCTCAGGTACAGCCCAAATGCTTCGGCTTCTTCATCGGTCGAGTTCGCCGTGACCGAGATTGTTCCGGAGTTGTTGAAGTGGCCGTTCAGGTCGCCAGACAAGTAGTAGCCCGATCCAGAAGCGGAATCGGTCGCGTTACCCTGGGCGACGATAGTCCCGCTATTGGTTATGTTGCCTGTCACGTTTCCTTGAACATAAACAGCTGCACCGTCAGCGCTACCGGATGTAGTATCGGCAATTGCACGGATCGTACCGTTGTTGGAGAGATCCGCGGTTTGGTCGCCTTCGACGTGATAGGCCCAGGCTATTGCGTCATCTGCCGACCCTTGGGCCCTGGCGACAATGGTTCCGCCGTTGTTCAAGGCACCATTCACATTGTTCGATACGCGAACACCAACAGCTTCGGCATCTCCGGATGTTCCGGAAGCCGACGCCCTGATCGTGCCGGTATTGTCAATATTACCATTCAAGTCGTTGGCGACCAGAATCCCGACTGCTTCCAGAGTAGATGCACCGTTAGCGTTTGCGGCAATCGTGCCACTGTTGACGATATTCGTGTCCGCATTTCCGACGGAAAGTAACCCAATGGCAGTTGCGTTCGAGGCACCGACCCCACTGGCCTTTGCCGTGATCGTGCCGGAATTGGACACCGACCCGGATGTATCGATTCCTCCGGTAAAAATGGCTCCTAGGGCGGTAGCGGCACTGGACGTCGCCGCAGCTTGCGCGGTCACAGTCCCGGTGTTCACAAAATCACCGGCAAAGTTTCCACCCATCAGGAAACCAAGAGCCGCCCCGAAGGACGAGGAATTTACATCGACGCCTATCGTGCCGTTGTTGATGATCTGCCCATCCGCCGACAGGTTGCCGTTCAGCAGTACGCCAAATCCAGTGGCGCTGGACGCGGACGGACCCGAGATGGTTCCGTTATTAGTGAATGTGCTGGAATAGTCGGTATCGATAACAACTGCTGGACCTCCCGAAGTGGTCAGGTTTACCGCGCCTGTCGCTGTGATCGTGTTGTCTTCGTCGTTCAGAAACACCTGCCGAGTTGTCTGAGGTGTTGAAACGACTTCTGCTGCTGCGAATCCTACTGACAATGCCGCCACTGACACCGATGCAAGGAATAGCGAAGGCGCGACACTGGCCACCTGCCCTTTCCATTTGAGAACACGACCGCCGCGCGCCACACGTTCCCGTGTGCGCCCATTTGCACAACCACTCATTTAAGAAGTCCCTTCCTTAGGATATTACTTGTTAACTTTTTTGGTTCGCGTTGGTGCATAGAAATGAAGCTGGGCGCAATTGTGGCAACTTGGAAAATTTTCGAATATTTCGTGGCATTGCACTCCGGATACACAAGATATCGCATTGATACTTGGGAATGTGTTATCCAACCATTGGATGGACGAAGGACTTGGAATGCTCTACGACTGCCTCGCCAGCAAAAAAGAAATTCGGGTTTCAGGCAGATTTGCGCTGGTCAACAGGAGGCGTTCTTATGGCAGAGCAGCAACAAATTTCAGTACAAGAAGCATACGCCCGCGCGATGTCGCATTATGGACAAGCGCAGTATAAGCAAGCCGTCGGCCTGTTATCCGAAATCGTCAAAGCTGCACCTGGACATGCAGACTCACACCATTTGCTGGGCCTCATTGCTTTTCAGACAGCACAAACAGATCCCGCTGTGAAGGCCGTCGGGCGGGCCGTTGAATTGCAGCCAGAGAACGTTAATTTTCTAACCAATTTCACTGAAATCCTGCGTACAGCCGGGCAATTGCACCGGGCCCGCGCGACCGGCGAGCGAGCGGTACGGTTGGCCCCCGGCCACGCTGCGGCCCATTCGAATCTGGGGCTTGTCCACTACGATCTTAAAGAGCTGGACCTCGCCCGAGTTGCGCAGGAACGCGCGCTTGCGCTGTCACCCGACTTTGACCGGGCTCTTAATAACTTGGGTAGCATCGCGCGCGATCAGGGCGATCGCGAAAAGGCCGCTTACCTGTATCAACAAGCGCTGCGGATCAACCCTGACTCGTCTGAAACCGCAAACAACTTGATCTCGGTTCTGATCGAAGCCGAGAACATCGCAGCAGCCCGGTCGGTTGCGGAATTCCATGCCAAAAGCGCGCCGCGCGATGCGGAACTGCACCGCAACTTTGGTCGGATATTCATGTTGGAATATGATTTGGACCAGTCGGAAAACGCGTTCCGCAATGCGATTTCTCTGAACAGCAAAAAAGCAGAAAGTTACGTGGGCTTGTCTCAGGTACTATTCGAAAAAAACCATCCGAAACTGGCTCTTATCGAAGCAGAACACGCTCTGCGTCTTGAGCCCGAGAATGCTTCGGTCTGCCACCAGATGGCGCTGGTCAAGGCGCATTTGGGTGACACCGAGTCAGCGCAGGCATTTTACACCAAAGCGATTGAAATCAAACCCGAACTGACGGCAAGCCGACTAGCCCTTGGGCACCTAGCCATGGAACAGGGCGATTTCAACTTGGCGCGCCAATTATTCAACACGGCAGCAGCCTCAGCCGACGACCCTCTCAGCGCTCAGATCGCACTGGCACGGCTGGACAAGATAACCGTAGACAGTCCGGTTTTTCAGGCGCTTGAAGCCGCATTGCCCTCGGCCGAACAGATGCTGCCCCAAAAAGCTGTTTCCTATCGTTTTGCCCTGGGTGATTGCTACGAAAAACTGAAACGCCATGACGAAGCTTTTGAGCAGTTCAAAATAGGTGCAGATCTCAAACGGTCTCTGATTACATACGACCCGGCTGAGGCGGACAAGCTTACAGAGGATCTGATTTCAACTTTTAGTCCAGAAATGATCAAGCGGCTGCGCCAACATGCGATTCCTAGCGAAAAACCTGTATTCGTCGTCGGCATGCCGCGCTCGGGAACAACGTTGACGGAGTCCATTCTTGACGCGCACCCGAAAGTATTCGGTGCCGGAGAACTGAATGATCTGCATAGCATCTTCGGTCGCACGAGCGATGGTTGCACGAGCATACCGCATGCAATGTCGTCTTCGTCCGGCGATCAGCTTGCAAGACGGGCCGAGGATTATGTTTCTGTTCTTTCGCGTCTCGGCGGTGACGCCCCGCACGTAGTAGACAAAATGCCTGCAAACTTTCAGATGATCGGTCTGATTCATGGTTTGATGCCAAACGCACGGATCGTCCACATCACCCGAGACCCCTTGGACATCTGCCTGTCTTGCTACACCCGATTGTTCGAACGCAGCCAATTGCACAGCTATGATCTGGTCGAGCTTGGAAACTATTACAATAACTATGCCCGAATTATGAAGCATTGGCACGACACTCTACCGCAAGGGGCATTCCACTCGATCCGGTATGAAGAGTTGGTAGATGATATCGACACGGTCGCGCGAGGCATCATCGACTATTGTGGGTTGGACTGGACCGAGGATTGTCTTGAGTTCTATTCTGGAAAACGCCGCGTTCGTACGGCAAGCGTCCATCAGGTCCGCCAGCCACTTTATGCTACGTCAATAGAGAAATGGCGCCGGTTCGAGAAGCATTTGCAACCGCTCATCGACACAATCGATAGCGATCTGGTTCAATCAATTCTGCGGTGACACTGTTCTGACTAAATCATAAAAGTGCCTGGGTAACTTCATGCCGAGTACTTTCGCGTCTCATAGTCCGATGATGCTGGCAAGAGTGAGGTGAATTAGACATCAAGAGCAGGCCGTCTGAGGTCGGCGCCTAAAGGACAGATTTTTAGTTTTGAGCGACGGAGGCTTTCTGGTTCATCGGGGCCTACACATCTCAACCTGCCAATTCGCCCGGAGTGTCAGTGACCGCGCGACCTGGATTTGGCTGGAGGCGAGCGCCTGGACAGCAAATTCGCCTAACATCGGTCAAAGTGACGATTAACGAACCAATGTGCATGGTGCGTATTTCTCTGCTCGGCCGACCCGGAATTGGAGAAAGTCATGACAAATGAAATCAAAATTACCCGGATGACACAACCGGGGGCAGGATCAGTGAAATCCTGGCTTGTCGAAGACAAGTCGGGTGTGTTCTGATTGATGCGCAGCGGACCTTGTCCGCTGGACGGGAGGTCGTTGCAGCCACACAAGCCATCGATAAACCGCTCAGGGCCGTGCTCATCACGCACTCACACCCGGACCGTTTCGGCGGATTGGCCACTGTGCTTGAGGCATTTCCGGGCACCCCGGTTTATGCGTCGCCACAAACGCAAAAGGTCATTGAAACAGATTCAATCGGACTTCAGGTCGCAACGCGCAATGCTATCCCGCAGGACAACCCGCGAGAGTTTCCTGCGCCCGATCATACGTTTTCGGATGGAGCGACACTCATGTTGGGCACAATTGAGCTCGTCGTACCCGAAATCGGACCAAGTGAATCCGAAGCGATGAGCATGTTCTATGCACCAGGTGTCAACGCGCTTTTTTCCGGCGATCTAGTCGCTAACGATATGACCAGTTTTGTGTTTGAAGGCCGCTCTTCCGCCTGGATTGCGCAGATCGACCGGATCGCTACGTCGTATCAAGCAGCAGAGCCCAGGATCTATCCTGGCCACGGTGACGCGGGATCATTCATCTCACTTTTGGGCGATCAGCCGCAATGGTTGGTCGATCTCAGAGAAATGACTGGAGCCCGCATTGCGGATGGAAAGCTCTCGGATGAAGATATTGAAAATATCAAGAAAGCGTTTGAAGCGCAGTACCAAGACCGACAGATCGTCGCAGAAATCCCGACCCTGTTGGCGCTGAACATACAGGCTGTTGCCGAAGAACTCAGAGAAGAAACGGGACCTTAGTTTTGTGTGCTTACCGTTCATTTCCGGAGGGCTTCCCCTTTTAGGCACCAATCATTGTCTCTCTGTGCCGAACACAGCGACAGGTTCGGCCAGACCACTGATTTCACTTGAACCAAAGCTTTGCAGTCGATCGGTTTCCGACAGCGTGTCATAGGTTGCGGGGTCTAAAAGAGTCGCTGCACTGAGCGATTTGCATTTGGCCTCTAACCTAGCTGCAAGATTAACGGGATCTCCGTACACCGTGAAAGACTGACGTGTGTCTGACCCAATCGTGCCTGTGACGAGCTCTCCGCTGGCAATACCTATACGGATTGAAAACCCATGCCTTGCGGCGGTCGCGTGCAAGGCTTCTGCAGTTCTTTTCGCAGCGTCCGCGGGCGTTTCTACTTTGACCGGTGCGTTATATGTGACAAGAAAACCATCGCCGAGGTAGGAGATCACGATCCCATTTTCGGCTGAAACATCCTGCGTCGCGTCCGTGAGAAAGACATCCAGACGTTTGATCACTTCGTCCGGAGAGTGTTGCGAGGAAAATCTTGTAAACTCTGCAATGTCCATCACTAGTGCCGTACCAAATGATTTCTGGGGTCCTAGCGGAGCGACGTTGTCAATGAGCCTCTGCGCAATTTCCTCCGGCAAGTATTTGCCTAGAAGATCCGAAACATGTTGTCTTTTCGCCCGTTCGCGACTGCGCAGCAGATCAGCTTCAACTTGCGCAAAGAAGATTGCTCGGCCCCTGAATACAGCAACTGCTAATATGCATGTTGCAAACAGCAGCATTCCGGTTTCCTCGATGCGATTGCCACGACCAATGAAGTCAATGGAAAGAAACACAGCCTCATAGGTTTCGCGGGTGGCCATCGCAGACATATCTGCCCATGACAGCGTCCGCTCCATCGGCAACGTGACCCAAATGAATGCCGCCCACCATCCAAGCACGCAAAGGCCGCCGGTCCAGAGCACAAGACGCCAGGAAAGGCTGAGGCACGATAAAGCGACAATCGGAAAGAGGTAGTATATTCCATAAGCGCGGAACGCGATGATCTGCGGCACGTCGTCGGCCCTGCTGATGGGGACGAGCGCAAAAAGTGAACAGATCGCCAGTGAATCCAGTGCGTAAACGGCATACTTGATCCAGGCCCTGTCATAGCTGGTGCCAATCAACACGAGATGGGCGACGCCAATTGCGGTGAACGCGAATAACACGAAAGTCGTGACTTGGCGTGTACTGAACTCAGGAAACAATAATGTTGACCCCAAGTACCAGAAAAACGCTGCAGCGGTAATGAAGGTGCGACAGGCAATCGCCAGGCGTAGTCCGCGCTGTTCGGCCTTTGTGAGTCTTCTTTCGGCCTCCATTGCGAATTTTTGCGCGTCGATTTCGGTCAAATCTGGCTCCGCCGAATGGGAGTTATATCAAATACTGCCATCACAGGTCACCGAGGCTATTGTTTCTGGTTTGAACGACATCCAAATATCTCGTTACTGGAATTTCCGGCCTTCCTGACCAACTTGAGAAAACGGCGATAACTCGCACCCATTTTGACCCAACATCCTCTGAGGACAAAAACAATCTAGCAAAAAACCGGCGTTAGTCTTGACCGTGTTGACGAAGAAATGCCTCTGTCTGCTTTTGAACGAGCTAGTCATGGAATTGCAACGAAGTAGCCTTTATGCGGAGAAAAAATATCTAGTCATGCAAATACTCCCATACTTGAGAGATCACGACAGATCCTTCACCCACCGCAGAGGCCACGCGCTTGACCGACCCTGCGCGTACATCGCCTACGGCAAAAATCCCGGGACAAGACGTTGCGAAAGATGATCCGGCGTTGGCCTCGTTGCCCGTAACTACAAAGCCGCGTGCGTCCAGTTGGCAGCTCAGCGACAGCCATTCAGTGTTGGGCGCAGCCCCAACCATGATAAAGGCGGCGCTGCAGTCGAGTGGCCAGTCTGATCCGTCACGCTCAATGATGACCCTGGACATGGCTTCTTCCCCGAGGAGTGTCTTTAGCTGGGACTTGTAGTGGATGGTGACCGCCGGATCCGCCTCTAACCTTGACAGCAGGTAATCGGACATCGATGCAGCCAAGCTGTCTCCTCGCACCAGCACATGGACATGTTTTGCTGATCGCGACAGGTACATCGCTGCCTGCCCCGCAGAGTTTCCGCCCCCAACCACGACGACATCGGTGCCCTTGCAATAGCGCGCTTCCATCTCGGTCGCGGCATAGTAGATGCCCAAACCCTCAAAGTCCTTCAGTCTGTCCAACGGCAGACGCCGGTACTGGACCCCCGTGGCGACTACTACCGAGCGTGTCCTTAGCTTTTGCCCATCATCCAGCGTTACACAAAACACGCCATCGGATTGACGTCGCAACTGAGTGGCCCGCTTTGGGCGAACAAATCGGGTGCCAAACTTCATGGCTTGGACCTCCCCTCGCCATACAAGGTCGGCACCCGATATGCCTGTAGGAAAGCCCATGTAATTCTCGATCCGACTGGATGTCCCAGCCTGTCCCCCAACCGCCAGGTCCTCGACAACAATCGCAGACAGCCCTTCCGCGCCAGCGTAGACCGCAGCCGCGACCCCGGCCGGACCACCTCCAACAACCAAAACATCTATGACCTCTCGACAATCGTAAGACTGTTCGAGCCCGAGCAATCGGGCGACTTTGGCTGGAGTCGGGTTGTCGACCACCAGGCTGTCGCCAAAGATTACCGCCGGCTGATGGCCTGTCAGGTGACAGGCCTGCGCGACCTTACATGCAGTCTCAGAACCCAGATCCATCGTTTGGAACGGAATCTTGTTTCGGATAGCAAACTCTTCGATTTGACGGATATTGCGACTCAGGTCAGCGCCAATCAGTTTCAAAGAGCTGTCGTTGTCTTCGATTTGACGTCGGCGACGTGCGGAAAAGACAGTGATGATGATATCTGACATTTCCGGAATGCGCGACATTGCATCCAGCATCTTCTCGCGCGGCACAGAGATAGCGTGCGTGTCCTCTCGCGCCCGCATCGGCAGCGAGTAAACCCCGCCGCTGAGAAACGCGATTTCTCCCAGAAACTGCGTCGGCCCAAGAGACGTCGGTAGGTAAGCCTCACGCGTTTGTGGATCAATTACCTCAACCCGACCGGTCACAATGTAGATAAAGTGGTCCATAGGATCGCCAACCTCAGCGATCATTTGGCCTGACTCAAAACCCACTTCAGTGCCTAGTGCTTTCAAGGTTTCGACATGGCTCTGGTGCAAAGGCGTTCGCGTCATTTCGCGAAGATCGGCAGCTAGGCTTTCCATGTGCAGTTCTCCTAATGATCGGCGCTGTTACAAGACCTAGCGGCTATTTCGAGATTTTCACCCATTCACTCTGCACTAACGCTTCCGCCAGAGACCTGCGGACGTTTGTATCCTGCTTCCCGCGCACTGAACGTTTCAAATGCGTCTGTCACTGCACCATTGGCTTACGTCGTGGCTTGTCGCATCGGGAATAGCGTGCGCATGGCAACGTAGAAAACAGGTGTAAAGAACAGCCCGAGCAGAGTTACGCCGGACATGCCAAAAAACACCGCCGTTCCAAGCGCCTGTCGCATCTCAGAACCGGGGCCGACTGCGATCATCAAGGGCACAACGCCGAGAATGAACGCGAATGCAGTCATCAGTATTGGCCGCAAGCGCAATTGGCTGGCTTCGACGGCGGCATCAATAGCTGACAACCCACGTTCTTCCTGCGCTTGTTTGGCGAACTCCACGATAAGAATGGCATTCTTTGCGGCAAGCCCCACAAGAACAATCAATCCAACCTGCGTTAGAATATTGTTGTCCATACCTCGAAACATCACCCCCAGCATCGCGCCTAAAACAGCGAGAGGTACGATCAAAATAATGACCATCGGAAGCGTCCAGCTTTCGTAGAGCGCGGCGAGAAACAGAAAGGCAAACAGCACCGAAAAGGCGAATATGTATGCTGCCGTATTGCCCTGATTGCGTTCCTGAAGGGCGAGTTCGGTCCACTCGTATTCCAGACCGGGTGGCATGACTGCCTCTGCAAGGGCTTCCATTTCAAGCAATGCCTGCCCCGTCGACACACCGGGCGCTGGCGACCCCTGAACCGGCACAGACACCTGTTGATTGTAGCGCTGAACCAAGGCGGGGCCGGCGGTTTCACGGACGGTAACTAGGGTGCCCAACGGAACCAAGGCTCCTGTTGCGGAACGAACTCGCAGACTTCGAATATCACTTTGGTTCAGACGGAATGGTTCGTCCGCTTGCGCGCGCACCTGAAAAAGACGCCCGAAAGCATTAAAGTCGTTCACATAGGCAGACCCGAGGTTGATTGAGAGTGCTTCGAATATCTCACCAATCGGGACGTTGAGCATTTGCGCCCGAACGCGATTGATCTCAAGATAAAGCTGCGGTGATCCTGAGGAAAAGGTTGTGAACACGCCCTGAACCTTATCCGACTGGCTGGCGCTGCCCATGATGGCATAGGCGGATTGCAACACGCGGGACATGTCCGCGCTTTCAAGTTCCTGAAGCTGAAGCTTGAATCCGCCACCAGTACCAACCCCGCGGACAGCCGGGGGCGCAATGGCTATGATAAAGGCTTCGCGCAGGGCCTGCATCCGGCCAAAAAGCTGGCCCACAATGGCACCAGCAGTCAGCCCGCTTTCCTGCCGGTCATCAAAACTCTCAAAGGTAGTGAAAATCACACCTTGATTGCTTGCATTGGTAAAGGTCGCTCCGGAAAAGCCCGCAAATGCTACTGCGTTTGTGACCCCAGGTGTTTCCAATGCTATCTCAGTTGCTTGCCTGATGATATCGTCGGTCCGGTCCAGTGCTGCACCGTCTGGCAGTTGCACCACGACGATGGCGTATCCCTGGTCCATTTCCGGGATGAACCCGGTCGGCACCTTGGTCGTGATCCAGTATGTTCCGCCCATCAATCCGGCAAATACCAAAAGGAAGATGCTGCGCATCCCAGTTGTACTGGACAATACCCGCACGCCCTGACCATAGGCGGACGCCAACGCATCAAACCCCCTATTGAACCCATTGCTGATCGGTTCGGTGACAAAGGCCAGCGGGTTTCGTGTTGGTGCACTGGAGTTTGGCCTCAAGATCACAGCAGCCATCGCCGGTGAAAGGCTGAGTGAGTTGACGGTCGAAATAATTGTTGCGACGGAAATAGTCACAGCAAATTGCCTGTAGAATTGTCCGGTAATGCCGGGAACCAAAGCGGCCGGCACAAAGACCGCGATCAGAACCAGTGTCGTCCCGATGATCGCATTTTGCACCTCGTCCATGGTGCGCGCAGACGCATCCCTAGGAGACATCCCATTTTTGATGTTTCGTTCGACGTTTTCGACGACGACAATCGCATCATCTACTACAATTCCTATAGCGAGAATGAGCCCGAAAAGCGTCAGCAAGTTCAACGAGTACCCAAGCACCAGCATCACAGCAAATGCCCCAATAAGCGATACCGGAATGGCGATCAACGGTATGATGGCCGTTCGCCAGCTCTGAAGAAAAACAACGATAACGACAACAACCAGCAATACCGCTTCGAACAAAGTTCTATAGACTGCGTTCACCGAGGTTTCGATGAATTCTGTAGGGTTGTAGACCACCTGATATTCAAGCCCGGATGGGAAATCCTGAGACAGCTCTTCGACAACGGCCAAAATCTCATCCGCCGAAGCCAATGCGTTCGAGCCCGGTCGCTGAAAAATACCGAGCGCCACGGCTGGTTTGTTGTTCAGGTACGAGTTGGTCACGTAAGAGCGCGCACCGATTTCAACCCGCGCCACGTCCCTGACCCGAACGACGCGCCCGTCGTCAGTCGACTTGACGATAACGCGACCGAACTGGCGTGGATCTTCCAATCGCCCTTGCGTTGTGAGCGTCACTTGAAAGGCGCTGCCCGTCGCATTGGGTGGCGATCCCAGCGACCCGCCCGAAACCTGTACGTTTTGTTCGCGGAGCGCCGCGACGACATCTCCGGACGTCAGCCCTAGTGATCCAAGCCGATCCGGGTCCAACCAGACGCGCGCCGAAAACTCTCGCTCGCCGAAAATAATCAGATCGCCAACACCATCAAGACGCACAAGGCGATCTCTGACACGCGAACGGGCGTAGTTGGATACATAAAGCTGGTCAAAGGTCTCATCGGGCGAGAGCATATGGATGACCATCATGAGATCGGGTGAAGACTTGTTAGTCGTGACGCCGAGCGCTCTAACCTCCTGTGGAAGGCGCGGTTCAGCGATAGAAACGCGGTTCTGGACAAGAACCTGGGCAGCGTCAAGATTGGTGCCCAGTTCAAACGTAATCGTCAGCGACATAGACCCGTCAGCCGTCGAGTATGACGACATGTAGAGCATGCCCTCAACACCGTTAATCTCTTGTTCAAGAGGTGTCGCGACCGTGGCGGCGATTGTTTCAGCGTCCGCTCCGGGATAACTCGCCCTGACCACAATCGATGGAGGGGCAATTTCCGGGTACTGCTCAACTGGAAGTTCGAAATACGCGATCAACCCAACGATGGTTGTTACAACCGCGACCACAATCGCAAAGATGGGGCGGGTGACAAAAAAACGTCCCATATCAGTTTTCTGCGACCAGCGGCAGTTCGATCAATTCCGCGGCAACGACACTGCCCGGGCGGGCGCGAACAAGACCTTCGATCACCAGCGTCTCTGACCCATCCAAACCTTCACGCACGACCCTGTAACCGTCAATTCTGGGGCCCGGTCGGATTTCCTTTGGTATGACGTTGCCTTCAGCATCCACTGTCATCACCAGTCTCCGGTTCTGATCCGAAGCAATCGCCTCATCCGGGATCAGGATGCCCTCATAGGGAAGCGACCCCGGAACATTGACGCGTCCGAACAAACCGGGTGTCAAAAGCTCATCCGGGTTGCGCAGAACCGCGCGTACGCGCATGGTTCCGGTTTCGTCGTCAATGCGATTTTCAGAGAAATCCAGTATTCCGTTCTGGGGCGGTATACTTCGGTCAGCCACTGTGACCTGAACTTGAAGGTTGTCCGCGCCTTCTTGCAAAACGGAACCCCGCGCACGAGCGTCCCTCGCATATGCTAGAAAATAACGTTCATCTATGTCGAAATAAAAATAGATCGGGTCGGTCGAGACGATCGATGTCAACAGGGTGTCTTGGGCGATGATCAGGTTTCCAGGATCAACCCGAGCCTGGTCGATGCGCCCCGACATTGGAGCACGGATTTCCGAGTACTCCAGATCAAGTTCGGCCAATTCCAGTGCAGCGCGTGCTTGTTCCAACGCGCCTTGCGCCGCGAGAAACGCTTCGCGACGTTGGTCCACCACGCTCTCTGCGATGTTACCGTTTCTGATCAAAGTCTCGGCGCGTTCGAGTTGATCCGTCGTGAAGGCGCTTGTGGCTTCAGCAATACTGATCTGCGCCCGGGCTTGTCTCAAAGCAGTGCGAAATTGGCGCTGGTCAATCGTAAAAAGCAACTGACCCTCTTCGACGAGACTTCCGTCCTTGAAATGCACCTGGTCAAGAAAACCAGAAACCCGCGCTCGGATATCTACGTCAGCCGCAGCACCAAAGCGACCGACAAATTCATCATCTTCCACTATGGGCTTCACAACCGGTTTAGCGACTGTCACGGGTGGAGGACCCTGCTGAGCCGTAAGAACGCCGGAGAGGACGATCAAAAGAACAGTGGCGATTGGAAAAACTCTAATGCTCATCTTCATGCCCCCGAGGTTGACGATGAATTAAGGCCAAATCTGCCATCGAAAACTTTAGTGTCATCTAGCATAAAGGGTCTAGTTCGTTTGACGTTGGTGATCTGTTTGCTAAATTTTTAGATCGCATGAAGCATACTGCGACTAATTTATGTGCAGTAAGCGAATATTAGGTCCAGCCCAGACCGGATCTTAGCCCGGATCCTGAAATGCAGCGGGCGCAGCCCGCTTTGCGGACACTTACGGCAAGTGTAAAGTAAGAACCTGGTTGAACTCCCAGTAGCTCCACTTGGCTAGAGACCATGCAACATCTGGATAGCGCCGCCTAGTCTACCCGGCGCCGGAATTCGGACTCAAATACACCGAAAGTATTGGCATTCGCGACGTATTTGACTGCGTCAGTCGACTTTTTTGGTCGATTTAAACGTTGCCACATTCTTCGCGACCGACATGGACCGCCTTCGAGCGATGACAGTACTGACCGTCCCGTATCCTCCAATGCGAACTGATTGGCTGGCCATCCATCCAGCCAAAATGCATAACCGTCACCCCCTGGGACGGATGATCCAGACAGTAGGGCATACCGAAAGGGCTAGTGTCGACAATTTCCTCGTACTCATCCGAGAACAGTGCGACCAATACGTCATGCCCCAATTGGCCGGCTTCCCGCCCCTTCTCGAAATCGAATGGCGAGGCCGGCATTCCGACGGCGGAGAGCGCTCCGCCCCAGTGCCGGTTTTTACGCCGCCGTTAACAAGCTGTTAAGTCCAAAAACCGCGCCGACCCTTCTATCAAAATTTCTGGAGGCACAGACCTATGAAAAACAAACTCTGCTGCTTCGGTGCATTCTTGCGCTTCTAGGTCTCGTCATTGCCTGGTCTGGCATCGACATTGCCTTTGGTGGCATCCGCACGCTGGGATGGCTGGGGCCACCGAACATTGTAGAGATTGCCAATCAGGGCGACTTCAATGTGCAGGACATCCACTTTCGTTTTCTTGATGGCGTTTGGACCGCAATCGGGCTCAGTTATGTCCTTGGCGCCCTGACTTTTCCCCAAATGAACACGGCGCTGATCATGCTGTGTGGCCTAGTTTTCGTAGGTGGACTGTCAAGGTTTTCCAGCCCCGAAGGCAGACATCAGAGACAACCAAAGCGTCCGGTGCTGATCTGGTGTCGTTGCGCGCCTTTTTGGCCTTGGGCGTCTCGACCGTTTCGCCGGTCGACTTTTCTCCCATCATAAGCGCTGACATCTGGGTCATGGGCGTGGTCGCGACAGGAAGAACTCATTCGACACACCTATCGCGCATAATTTCGACACACCTATCGCGCATAATCATGACGCGATCGGAAATTTCGCGGATTTCATCAAGCTAGTGGCTGATGAAAATTACTCGGCAGCCGTTGGCGACCAGCTTGCGCACACCTTTGAGAAACGGCGCGACCTCGGTCGGGGCAAGAACGCTGGTGGGTTCATCCAGGATCAAGATCGATACATCGCGAAACAGCGCCTTAAGGATTTCCACCCTTTGCTTCATGCCCACAGGCATTTCCGTGACGCGGATGTCGAAATCGACGTTAAAGTCAAAGTCGTTGCAAAGCTGCCGAATGCGCGCCCGCGCTTCGGCACCCCTCTTTGTGCTGGGCAAGCCGATCAGAATGTTCTCTTCGGCAGTCATTGCGCCGACCAGGCTGAAATGCTGGTGGATCATGCCGATCCCATGCTCAATAGCTTTTGCTGGGCTGGTCACCGAAACAGGTGTTCCGCCCAGTTTGATTTCGCCGTTATCGGGCTGATACAGACCAATCAAAACGCTCGCGAACGTGGTTTTCCCCGCTCCATTCTCGCCCAGAATCGCAATGCACTCGCCCTTCGAGGCCAGCAGATTGACGTTGTGCAATGCACGAACGGCGCCAAACGACTTGTCGATGCCAGTGACTTTCAAAAATGGATCCAAGACAACCTCCCAACTTTCACACAAATTCAAGAGAGAAAGCCCTATCTTCTCAAATTAGATGTTTTCACCTCACAGCTGAGAATTTTGCCCACATGTGAACTGGCAATCGGGTTAGAGTGGAGCGACGAAATAGCATCGCATCAGGAGAGCAAAGCCGCGCGTCATGGCGAAGATACCGTCGTTGAAAAGCATTCAGGCCTTCGAAGCAGCCTGCCGGCATCTGAGTTTCAAGGATGCCGCAGATGAATTGTGCGTCACTCCGACTGCCATTTCCCATCAGATCAAATCGCTGGAGGATCAACTTGGGGTGCCCCTGTTTCACCGGCTGACCCGCGCCTTGAAACTGACGGAAGATGGGGCCAACTACGCGCCCCACATCATTGAGGCTTTCAAGAACATCGAAGCCGCCTCTCTCGCGCTGGAGGAAGACGACCTTGCGGGCACATTGACAATCTCAACAACCGGGTCCTTTGCCGCCAACTGGCTTAGCCCGCGGCTGCGAAGTTTTTACGAGAAATACCCGGAGATTTCGGTAAGGGTTCTGTCTAGCGATCAACTGGTGGATTTCAAATCCAGCGATGTGGATGTGGCCATTCGGTATGGCTTTGGCGATTATCCTGACAGCAATGTGGCTTGGGTCTTGAATGACTGGGTGGCCCCTGTCTGCAGCGTGGAAAAGGCGAAGTTACTGAGCTTCCCCCAAGATCTTCTGAAGTCGCGTCTGATCGAATACAAATGGAGCGGGTTTTCCGGTGCGGATCCGAGTTGGGAGCGCTGGATGGACGCGGCTGGCTTGCAGATAGGTGATGTCGAGCCCTATGTCACCTATTCCGAGGAACACATCTGCTTGCTGACGGCAAGCGATGGTCATGGTGTGGCCCTGGTCAGCCTTTTGGCCGCCGCGCGTTTTTTGGAACGTAATATGCTGGTCGCCCCCTTTGATACGGCATTGAAGAACAAGAGCTATTTTCTCGTCTGCCCGGAAACTTACGCCAATCGTGCACGCGTTCGTGTGTTCCGGGAATGGCTATTGGACCAAGCAGATGAGTTTCGCGACAGCGCCGTCGGTCAACGGTTTTTTGAAGATTAGCGCGTCCGCAACGATCTAATCCGTCGCTTGAATTTTTGTCATTTCTAAATTGCCGAGAAGCATGCGTTTCTGAATCCCTAACCAGGAGTTCTTGCACATGCAAAGTTTTGACCCTTCCCAACCCCATGGTTTCAATCAAACTCTGAACAGCACGGTCTCTGCCGACGGCGTCCCGGTCATTGCACAACGGTATACAGTGCCAGCACGTTGCGGTGTCGCGGTGCGTTTGACAGCCGGACAGACATTGACCATCACCAATCCGACCGGCTGGCAAGTCTGCGATTTCTGGGCGTTCAATGCGGCAGAGCTGCATGAATATTTGTCTATGCCGCATGTGCATACGGATCTTCTGTCTGTTTTCCCAAAGGTCGGTGACAGGTTGGTCAGCAATCTGCGCAATCCTCTTCTGACGCTGACCCAAGACACATCGCCGGGTGTGCATGACACAACGGTCGCCGCTTGCGATGCCAACCGGTACAAGCAATTGGGCGTTACTGATTACCACGACAATTGCGCCGACAACTTGAGGCAGGCCTTGCTTGCTATCGGGAAAAAAGCACCGCATGTGCCAGCGCCCTTCAATCTGTGGATGAACGTCCCAGTTCACCCTGATGGCAGCCTTGCCTGGGCTGCGCCGGTGTCAAAGGCGGGGGATAGCATGACATTCAAAGCTGAGATGCGAGTCTACGCCGTGATGTCGGCCTGCCCGCAAGATATCACTCCAGTCAATGGGGACGAAGGCAAACCCAGCGCGCTGGAATTTGTTGTTCATGACGGCTAATGGCGGCGACATATTTTCTGCCCGTTGGATCATCGAAGATGCTTTCCATAGTCACAACGACTTCGCGCTGTATGTTCTAGACGGCAGAATAGGTGGCTTGGCGCCTCGGGCAGTATTAAAGTCACGTTATCCCAGTGCAAGGGTGCACTCGGACACAAACACGGCGATCCTGCCCGGGTTTGTGAATGCGCATCACCATTGCTGTGGGGTGAACCTGATCAACCAAGGGATACGGGATGACCTGTTAGAGCCTTGGATTTTCGCCTCCGCCGGCGCAGCTGACGTTGCGCCGCGCCTCGCCACCGAATACGCGGCAATGCGCTTGCTGAAGAATGGGGTAACGGCTGTTGTGGATGCCTGCACCGCGGGTCAGACAGCGGCTATTGCCGAAGCGAAGATAAGGGACAAAATCGCCGTATATAATGGGCTTGGCCTGTCCTGTGCCATCGCGCCGGGCGAGAGATGGCACAACCAGCTTGTGCATCCATATGGGCAAAGCCAGTCGTTTCTGACCACCTTGCCCGAGGTTCTGCGATGCAAACTGCAACGCCAGCACGTTGCGCGCGCACGTATTGAACCGCAGAGCTATGTGCGGCTTCTGTCCAGGACGTATGGCGAATACGCGGCTTCTGAATGCGCTGATGTTTGGTTTGGCCCCACGGCACCGCATTGGACGGGCCGAGAGACCCTGTGCGACATCGCCAGGGAGGTTCGCGAAAGCGGCCAGCGCATTCACACCCATGCCGAAGAGTCTCGGCTGCGGCACCTGTCGGCTACAGCCTGGAGTTTTCAGGGTGCCATCGCAGAATTGGGCAAAGCTGGCCTGCTCACTGACGGCTTGTCTTTGGCGCATATGGTCTGGGCGGACGAAAAAGATCTGGCGCGAGTGGCCGATGCGCGCGCGCATATTGTGTGCAATCCTAGCTCCAATTTGCGGCTGCGGTCCGGCATTGCACCCGCGCCATTGATGAAGCGGATGGGCATCAACCTCGCACTGGGGATGGATGGGACCAGCCTGGCAGGCGATGACGATATGTTCGCCGAAATGCGTCTGGCGCTAAGCCTTTACTGGTCGAGTGATCGGGCGAACCCTAGCCTGACCGCGAAGGATGTTTTCGACATGGCCACTTTGGGTGGCGCGCGTTTGATGGGTATGGATCATAGCATCGGAAGCCTGTCCGTTGGAAAACGCGCCGACTTTGTGATCCTGCACCTGGACCGTCTTGAAGGTCCCTGGTTAAACCCCGGCATTGATCCGGTTGAGCTGTTGGTCAGCTCTGCAAAATCCACGGATATCCAGAGCGTCTTCACCGGCGGACAACTGGCCGTTTCGCACGGCGAGGCCCAAAAGTGCGACGAAAAGATAATTCTTCAAAACATCACCGACAGCATGCAGCGCGCCGCGGATCAAAGGCTGAGCGCCAGTGAATATGCCGTCGTCAAATCCGCATTGCAGCGCTGGTATGACGATTGGCTGACGAACAATGCCCCGCAATTGTGACAGAGGAGCAAGACCATGCAGAAGAAGATTATCTGGCCAAACGGCGCGCGATGCGCCTGTGCGATCACCTTTGATATCGATGCGGACAGCTTGATCCATATCGCAAAGCCGGTCGACGGGCATGATCGCCTCTATCCGATCTCCTTGGGGCGCTACGGGCCGACGGTTGCCATCCCTCGGATTCTAGAAACCTACAAACGCCTTGAACTGAAACAGTCCTTTTTCGCACCCGGATGGGTCGTGGAGCAATATCCAGATGCTATGCAAGCCATCCTGAAAGATGGTCATGAAATCGGCCATCACGGCTATTTGCACGAAGACCCGACAAACCACAGCGCGTCTGAACAAGCCTATTGGTTTGAACGCGCGCTGGAGTCGCATAAGCGGGTTCTGGGCAATGTGCCAAAAGGCTATCGCGCACCGGTTTATAATGTGACGCAAACCGTCATCGACCTGCTGAACAAACATGAATTCGACTATGACAGTTCGCTGATGGCGGATGATGTGCCATATATCTTGCGATCCGGCGGGCGGACTTTGGTCGAACTACCATCGCATTGGGGAACCGACGACTGGCCGCAATTCGCCCATTTTGAGGAGATTGGCTACATGATGCCCGTCGCCGGGCCACGCGCCGGGCTGACCCCATTTTGGGAGGAATACGAAGCCCAATACGAAGAAGGTGGCTTCTGGGTCGGTATTTGGCATCCCTTCCTGACCGGGCGTTTGGCGCGGTGGCGGCAGGTGGAAGACTGGATGGAAACCGTCTTGAACAGGGGTGACGTCTGGTTCGCCACTCTCGGAGAGATCGCGCAGCACGTGCGCACGCAATATGAGGCAGACCGGCAAAGCGTACGGGTTGAAGAACTGCCTTATTATAAGGCTCCGGTCCTGACGACATGAATATCCTTCAACGGGCGCGCGACTTCCTGGATTCGCTCGACGCGCATCGCGAGGTATTCCTTAGCGTTGCGCCAGAAAGACTGTTGGAGGATGCCCGATCCGCCTCCGCGCGGCGGGCCGCAGGGAGGCTGCTTGGCCCGTTGGACGGCCAGTTTCTTGCTGTAAAGGCCAATATCGACGTGCAAGCGCTCCGAAGCCATGCTGGATCTTTGGCCATCGATCCTCAACCAGCAGACAATGACGCCCCGATCGTGGCCAGGCTCCGTTCTGCGGGCGCGATCGTCTTGGGCCATGTGAACATGTCGGAATTCGCCTTCTCCGGGCTCGGAGTTAATCCGCATTTCGGCACCCCTCTGAATGCGTTGGACAGTACAATGGTGCCTGGCGGTTCCTCGAGCGGATCGGCATCAGCTGTTGCCTTGGGCTTGGCCGACATCGCCTTGGGAACAGATACCTCCGGCTCCGTGCGCATTCCGGCCGCCTGTCAGGGCCTTGTGGGGTTTCGCCCAACTATGAACTGCTATGAAAGCGCCGGGATTTTACCTCTGGCACCTTCCTTGGATACGCCAGGCTCACTCGCCTTAAACGTCAGTCAGATTTGCGCTGTGGATCGCGTTTTGTCGGATTGCAAAAAAACCAGGCACGCCTGCCGTCAACTTCTGTGCCTGAGGGAAGATGCCCTGGTGGGATTTACCCCGGAAATCAAGACAATGTACGAACAGGCCCAGCAGCATTTGTCCGAGCATGGCATCGAATTGGAAAGGGTTGATATCCGAAGTTTCACTCGTGTCACGGAGATCTTCCAAACCTATGGAACGCTGGTGAGTGCCGAAGCCTTTCGTCTTCTGCCAAGTTTGGTCGGAGACCAGCAGGCCAGACTGGACCCAAATGTGCAGGATCGCCTTGCTCAGGCGGCTTCAATCCTTGGCACAGATCTGCAGGCATTGCTGGAAATCCGGCGGGCACTCATCTCAGACTTTGGCAGGGAACTGGCAGGGAAGATGCTGCTTTACCCGACATTGCCGTCGTACCCGCCGTCTGTTCAAGCCGTGACCCGCGATAAAGGGGTCTTTGCACGGGAAAACGCTCGTATCCTGTCGGTCTCGATGAAAGCCGCTTTCCTCAATGCCCCAACAATTTCCATTCCATTTGGAGAACGGAGACCGGGGGTCAGCCTATCCTTGAGCGGCGGCGCAAACAGGGACGCGGATGTACTTGCGACGGCGTCTCATCTGGAGAAGATTTTTTCAGCGATTAGAGATGGCTGAGGTCAGCTCACTCTGTTCAGAATTCTCTTCATTTGTACCTGTGCGTCTCTGGCTTCACCTTTGAATGGTTCATTGCAAACTGACTAGGTGACAAGATGACCACAATCCTGAGAATTGACGCAAGCGTGCGCCGCACCGACAACCCTGTTGCGGCCTATAACTCCATTTCCCGTGCTTTGGCGGACAGTTTCGTGGAAGAATGGGAAACGGTTGATCCGAACGTCGAAGTTATTGTGCGTGACGTCGGAATGACCCCGCCGGATTTCATTTCCAACGACTGGATCGCGTCCGTCTTTACACCGGAAGAGGAACGCACTCCTGAACAGAGCGCTTTGGTCAGCTTGTCTGATACGCTGATTGACGAGCTCGACCGCTCCGACATCCTGCTGATTTCGACACCCATGTACAACTACGGCATGCCCGCAGCCCTGAAGGCTTGGTTTGATCAGATCATCCGGATCAACAAGACATTTACGTTTGATTTGGCGCGCGGCGACTTCCCTCTGGAACCGATCATGTCCGGCAAAACACTGGTGCTGCTGACCTCGGCTGGCGAATTCGGCTTTGATGAGGGTGGAATTCGCAATGACTCAGGTCACCTTTCTGCGCATATCAGCACATTGCGCAAGTACCTGGGCGCAGAACGCATGTTCGAAGCTGCGGCCGAGTATCAGGAATTCGCCGATGAGCGTCACAAAGCTTCGGTCGCCTCAGCTCAGGCCCAGGCACGTAGCATTGCGCGTGAGCTTGCCTAACCGTTAGCCAGTTTTTGGAAAGTAGAACCTGATGAAAAAACAGGTTCTACATTTCCAACTGATCACAGCTCAAGGTGTGTGAGGCGGGTGGTTGTTTCCTGCGCCCTTACTTGAGTGGTTCAAGTCGCTAAAGATACGAAACGGCAGCGAAGGTAGTTGTAAACCTTCATTTCGGATTGGCAGACAGTTTATACCAATCTCTTGAATCTACATCCCTGTATTCGAACTCCAGGTTCGAAGGCGGACTTTGCTATGCTGCGTTTTAACGGCAGACATGTCCCGCGTCTTTTCGTGTCCAAGCCGCCTGCGGTGAAACGACGGTTCCGACGACGCCACCGAAACCGCTTAACAACGACCGCTTCGGTGACCTGTGCTGTTGTGCAGCAAGATCACTACCGCGAGTGCGAACAGATGCTGCGCTAACAATAGCCGCGTGAGCAGAAGGCGGGCTTGTCCCGCTCAGCGACCAATTGCCATCCAGTCCTGATTGTTTGGAAAATGCGGTTCGCGACCTTCCGCAGGAGCGAAAGTCCGAAGCTCGGTCGACGGCAACCATGGGCTCCGAACCGGTAATCTGACGGCTTCAGTAGGTCATCGAGTCGGTTCAGGCGGCATCAAGGTCTGCTGTGCGAGACAATGCAGCCGTTTGATCTATCGCTATTGGGCGGCTCGAAACATCGGAAACAGGAGTGGTGCATGGTCGGCTTTGATTAAACCCATCTCTTGGAAACCATAGCGCTTATACAGCGATAGATTTGTGGGGTTTGTCGACTCTAGGAAACGGAGGACCACGAGTGGCAAACAAGAGACCGAAGCCCGAAGAGTTTGTCTCGATGTTACGGCAGGTTGAAGTTCTGATGGGGCAAGGCATGTCCCGTCTTGATGCGATCAGGCAGATCGGCGTTGTTGAACAAACCTATTACCGTTGGCGAAAGAAATGAGCCGTTGAAGGCGCCAATGGTTCGAGCCCAACTGCGAATGCGGAATGGGTGTAGATCAGTTGAAAGAACTGAACCGGCTTCAGAAAGAGAACGAACGATAGCAACGTGCGGTGTCCGATCTGACGTTGGACAAGCTGATCCTGACGGAAGCCGCAAAGGATGAAGGCCGAAAAGAAAATCATTCAGTGGATGAATTGCAGGCCTGAACGCGCAGCCCTACTGAGCGCCGCTCGTCACCGTACCTGCATCAGCCATGTACGCAAACAGCTGAACGTTTCCGAGAGACGCGCTGTCGCGGCTTGGACAACACCGGTCCACGCAACGGCGCGTCCCACAAGGCCGCGCAGACGAGGACCGACTGGTCACCGACATGATCGAGCTGGCCCGTCAATATGGCCGATATGGTTATCGCAGGATCGCTGCGCCGCTGAGAGGCTGGATGGTCCGTCAGTGATGGGCGGGTTGAACGGAGAGCCATTGATGCACCATTGGTTCGAACACAATGGCGAGCGGCGGCGAAAGGGGCTGAAAGTGCCAATGAAACAATCAAAGAAAGGTAGGTTATGGCCAAATGGCGGCTCTTGCGTTCGGCTACGGCCAGAGTATCGCAACCATGTTTGATCGCATAGCTTCGTCCATTGCCGAACCGATGATGGCAAAGCCTTCCGGGAGCTGAACATCCTTAATGAGTACAGTCGGTAGTATTTGGCTACCCGGGTCGAGCGGAAGCTGAACTGGACCGATGTAATCGACATCCTGACAGACCTGTTCATACTTCGCGGCACACCCAGTTTCATACATTCTGAGAACGGGCCGGAAATTGTCGCCCAAGCTGTCCGAGACTGGATCGCCGTCGTTGGCGCCAAAACGGCTTACATCGAACCTGACAGCCCGGGCGAGAACGGATACAGTGAAAGCTTCAATGGCCGGTTCAGGGACGAACTGCTCAACGGTGAGATCTTCTACAGCCTACGCGAAGCTCAAATTCTGATCGAACAATCGAGAAAACACAACAACACAAAACGTCCCCACAGTGTTCTGGGCTACCGCCCGCCGGCACCTGAATCCATCATCCCGATGGATCACAGGCCGACGATGCACAAACAATCAATTTGCACCAGTCAGATGAGGCTGCTCACCCACGACCCGCGTGTCGATCAGTAGGTCGGATACATATGGGCGACTTCCGAAAACGTGTGAGAAATCATTTGCGAACAGCAGCCGGAACATACATTTGGGCCGGAATTCCCGTGACCTATTCCCGTGCCATGAGAGACCAAAGTCAGATGAAGTCACAAGGACAATGGAAAACTCTGATTCTGCTCACGAACTCCTATTGAAAGTTGAGAAAGTGAGTTCGGGCGCGACTTGCAGTATCAAGTATTCCTCCGGGAATTCTTCATGAACCCCGAAGAACACCTAGCCACGCGGTGAGGCGAAAGTCACCGGCCTTCGGCTGTGCAGCCAGAGGGTTTAACCAAGGCACATCATTCTTAGAGTTCCCGCCAAAGAAGAAGCACGGCGTTTCCCCGCCCGTCGCTTGCCGAATTACCGAAAATGCTGCATCGTCAATCAAGTGAAGCACGGCTTCACCATCAGGCAGGGACTAATGCTACAAATATGCTTCGCACCAAATTCACCCCTAACAAACACATAAAAAACAACACCCTACGCTCAGTCGCACAAATCCATCATCGGAGCCACGCTTAACCGCGCCGCATTTTGTGCGTTGTTTTTCAAAGCATTAGCTCCATATCTCTGCAACGACCGGACAACATGGTTGCGCGAAGTCCCCAGTTGAGTTTCCGGATTTACGTCGGTCTGCGATTCCGGCGTGCGATGGTGTAGCACAACTGATGGGACAGGACACCGCCAAATACGGCCAACTGTCAAAGCCGGACTCACTTTCGTTAAAAACTTCGGAGTACGAGGCTCGCAAGCGATCGGGAGTCAAACCAGCAAATGGGGCATCCGTGGCATCTAGCCGTGAGCGGAGGCAGTTGCGCCGTATCGGCTGAGGATCATATCGACGCTGCTTTCGACGGTCGAAGTCATCTCGGCTTTGCTCAGGACTTCTCCGGTGAATATCATCGGCCAAAAGGCTCTGGCCTTGATGAGGCCGATAAACTCGCGGCCGGCCTGTTCGGGGTCCTTGATCACCAATTGCCCGTCGCTGGCGGCATCCCTCAGCATGGCGACGAAGATCGGAGTCTTGTCCAGCTTGCCCTGCGCCGCCGCCGCCAGAACCGGGTTGCGCAATGTTTCGCTGATCACCATCCGCGACATCGCGATGACTTCGGGCAGCATCAGAATCCGGCCCTCGGCCCAGGCCAGATCGATCAGCTGTTCGCGAATGTCCCGGCCTTTTTGGTACCGGATATCCAACACGCCCGCGAAACGGCTGGACAGCTCGACCACAATGGATCGAAACAAATTTTCCTTGCTTTCAAAATACTTGTAGAGTGTGCGCTTTGAAACCTCGGCGCGGGCGGAGATGCGGTCCATACTTGCCGCAGCGAACCCCTTTTCCTGGAATTCGGCCACCGCCGCTTCGATGATCTGAGTATGTTTGGACGCGTTGGGCGCGCTGCAATCCGTCATATTTCACAGCTATAGACCCATTGACGGATCAAGGTCAAACACTACGTAAACTCTCCGGTTTACAGGCAAAACAACTTGGCGTAGTGTAAACCCGCCAGTTTACCGATTCAGGTAACCAGCCCAACAGGAGACCCCCTCATGTCTTTGACTTTGAAACTGAATGGCGAGACCCACACGGTTGACGCCGAACCCGGCACGCCCCTGCTGTGGGTGATCCGGGACGAGCTCAAACTGACCGGAACGAAATTCGGCTGCGGCGTCGCCTCGTGCGGCGCATGCACCGTACATCTTAACGGCGAGCCGGTGCGCTCGTGCCAGACCTATATCGAAGACGTTGAAGATGCAGAAATCACCACAATCGAAGCGATTGGCGACGGCAAGATCGGAGCGGCCGTGCAACAGGCCTGGGTCGAGCTGGACGTGGTTCAGTGCGGCTATTGCCAGTCGGGACAGGTGATGTCGGCTGTTGGCCTGTTGTCCGAAAATCCCAAACCCTCGGCCGAGGACATTGACTCATATATGCACGGCAACGCCTGCCGCTGCGCCACCTATCAACGCATTCGCGCCGGAATCCAGCGCGCATCCGAGATTCTGGAGGCCTGATCATGACTGTTAACACATCACGCCGTGGATTTCTGAAAGGCGCCGCTGCAGCCGGTGTCGTGCTGCTGGTTGGTGCCCGTCCTGACGGCGCGCTGGCGGCTGCATCTTCTGAAACCGCGCAGTTCAACCCGTTCGTCAAAATCGATGCCGATGGCACCGTGACCGCGATCGTGAAGCATTTTGAGAAAGGCCAGGGTCCCGCGACCGGCTTGCCAACGCTGATTGCCGAAGAGATCGGCCTGCGTATGGATCAGATCGAATATGAGTTCGCACCATCCAACCCGCAGGTCTATAACAACCTGCTGTTCGGCCCGTTCCAGGGCACCGGCGGTTCGACCGCGATGGCGAATTCGTGGATGCAATACCGTCAGGCTGGCGCGGCTGCGCGTGAAATGCTGATCGCCGCCGCTGCCCAAAGCTGGGGCGTGGACGCGTCCGCCGTCACCATTGAGGAAGGGATCGTCACGGCAGGCGACAAGTCTGCACCGATAGCCGAGTTCGTGGCCGCCGCCTCTCAACTCGAAGCACCGACTGAGCCGCGTCTGAAGGATCCGTCGGAATTCCGGTTGATCGGCAACGAATCCGTGCGCCGCAAGGATTCCGCCATCAAGGGCAACGGACAGGCGATGTACGCCATGGACGTTCACCTGCCAAACCAGATGGTCGCCATGATCAAGCGTCCTGAATCGCGCGGCGGTATCGCCACCGGCTTTGATGACAGCGCCGCGCAGGAGGTCAAAGGCTATATCAGTTCGGCGGTTCTGCCCAACAAGGCCGGCGTCGCAGTCTATGCTGAAAACACCTGGGCCGCGATACAGGCGCGGGACGCGCTTGAGGTCGAATGGGATGTGTCGAATGCCGAAACCCGTCACTCGGACCAGATCAGGGCCGAGATCATGGCAGCACTGGACGCGGAACCGACATACAACGTGAACAAGGCCGATGCGGCTGCGGTCGCAGCGGCGATTGACGGTGCGGACAAAGTCGTCGAAAACACCTTCTACTTCCCGCTGCTGGCCCACGCGCCGATGGAACCGCTGACCTGCACAATCGAGCAGACGTCTGACGGTGATATCGTGCTGCATGATGGCAGCCAGATGCCAACCGGCCCGCACATGGCCTATCAGCAGATCTTTAACCTGCCGCCGGAAAAGATCCACATCAACACGATGCTGGCGGGCGGCTCGTTCGGGCGTCGCGCAACGCCGGATGCGGACTATCAGGTCGAGGCCGCGCTGGCCTTTGTGGTCACCGACCGCTCGCGCCCGGTTAAACTGGTCTGGACGCGCGAGGATGATTTCCGCAGCGGTTATTACCGCCCCGCATTCGGGCATAAGGTTCGCGTAGGGCTGGATGCCGATGGAAACATCGTCGGCTGGCAGCATCAGGTGGCCGGACAATCGATCATGAAGGGCACGGCGTTTGAATCCTTTGCCGTGCATGACGGGGTCGATCACAGCTCGATCGAAGGCATTGCCGACAGCCCGTACAAGATCCCCGGCATGTCGCTTGGGCTGACGGATACACCCAAGGCAACCTCGGTTCTGTGGTGGCGATCTGTGGGTCACACCCATACGGCCTACGCAATGGAGACCATGATGGATATGGCGGCCAAAGCTGCCGGGCGCGACCCGGTGGAATTCCGTCTTTCCCATCTGGCGGATGCGGGCGATCCGGATCAGCAGCGCAAGGCCAATGTGCTGAAACTGGCGGCTGAAAAGGCCGGTTGGGGCAATGTGCCCGCCGGCCGGTCTCAGGGCATCGCGGTGCACAAGTCCTTTGGGTCCTACGCGGCCCAGGTTGTCGAGATTTCGGGCGATCCGGATGCCGGCATCAGGATCGAAAAGGTCACCTGCGCCGTGGATTGCGGGATTGCCGTGAACCCGGATATCGTGCGCGCCCAGATGGAAGGTGGCATCGGATACGGCATCGGCCATGTGATGCGCGACAAAATCACGCTGACCAGCGGTGCCGTCGATCAGTTCAACTTCCCGGACTACGAACCGCTTCGGATCGGTGACATTGCCGCAATCGATGTGCACATCGTGCCATCGGCCGAGGCACCGACCGGTGTGGGCGAGCCCGGAACACCCCCGTCAGCGCCGGCGCTGGCTAACGCCATCAGCGCCCTGTCGGGCCTGCACGTTGCCGAACTGCCAATGGCTGAAAACGGCGTCACCTTCTCGTGACACAACTGCCCCGCGCCCCTGGTCATGGGCGCGGGGCAATTTGATCAAATTTCGTGACAAGGCGCGCCGCGTCGATTAAGTCTCGGGGAACCATGGTGATGGAGAACCCGATGGACCTGAGCGCCCTGCACAGCTTTCGTGTTGCTGCGTGTGACCTGAACGGCCAGATGCGCGGCAAGCGTGTGCCGCCCGCTTATGCCGACAAGCTGGACAGGGGTGCGGTCCGAATGCCCTTTTCGGCGCTGAACGTCGATCTGTGGGGTGCGGATATCGACGGCAGCCCGCTTGTTTTCGAAACCGGCGACGCCGATGGCGTTCTGCGGCCAACGAATCGCGGCCCTGTCCCGGTTCCGTGGCTGGACCCCGAAACGGCTTTGGTGCCTATGTGCCTGTTCGACGATGACGGCAGACCCTTTTCCGGCGATCCCCGGCACGCGTTGTCAGCCATACTCGACCGGTACGCCGAACGGGGCTGGTCCGTGGTTGCAGCAACCGAGTTGGAGTTCACGTTGCTCGACGCCTCGGGGTCCCAACCTAAGCCGCCTGTTAATCCCGTGACCGGCCGTCGTCTGGTTGATGAGGCGGTCCTGTCCATGGCAGAAATGGATGCGTTCGATGCCTTCTTTACCGATCTCTACGACGGCTGCGCGGCAATGGGCATTCCGGCTCAGACCGCGATATCCGAAAGCGGTATTGGTCAGTTCGAGATCAACCTGAACCATCAGGACGCGATGCGATGTGCCGATGATACGTGGCTTTTCAAGGCGTTGACACGCGGACTGGCGCGCAGGCACGGATTTTCAGCCACGTTTATGGCCAAACCCTATGCCGATGATGCCGGGAACGGGATGCACGTGCATTTCTCGGTCGTGGACCGTCAGGGCCAAAACGTGTTCGACAATGGCGGCCCCGAGGGCACCGGATTGCTTCGCTGGGCCGTGGCGGGATGCCTCGCGGCGATACCCGGCTGCACGCTGGTTTTCGCCCCGCACAAAAATTCCTACACGCGCCTGTTGCCCGGCGCGCACGCCCCGACCGGCGCAAGCTGGGCTTATGAAAACCGCACCGCCGCCCTGCGCGTCCCCGGCGGCGCGCCAGCAGCGCGGCGGATCGAACACCGCGTCGCCGGTGGGGACATCAACCCGTACCTGATGCTGGCCGCTGTCCTTGGTGCCGCGCTGAACGGAATCGAGGATGAGGCAGAGCCGCCCGCCCCGATCACGGGCAACGCATATGAAATCGAAGGCTTGCCCCAGATGTCGCCGGATCTGTCATCCGCCATTGCGGCGTTTGAAACCGATCCATTGGTCGCGCGCATCTTTCCCGCCGATCTGATCCGCAATTTCGCCATGACAAAGCGCCAGGAAATCCGGCGCTTTGCCGAACAACCGCCCGAGGACCACTGGCTCAGCTATCTTGAGGCCGTATGACCCCTCTTGCCCGACCAGTTGCGCTGAGCTAGAATAAATTTGATCAAATTTGGTGACCCATGAAAATCGGCATACTTCTGACCGGCCACCCCCCAGACGAGTTGCATGACCAATTCGGCGAATACGACGCCATGTTTCGCGCCCTTCTGGACGGAAACGGGTTTGAGTTTGAAACGTTCTCGGTGGTCGACAATGAATTCCCCCAGAACGAAAATCAGGCCGATGGCTGGATCATCACGGGTTCGCGTCACGGCGCGTATGAGGATCACGCGTGGATCCCCCCGCTTGAGGATCTGATCCGCGCCATTCAGAAAAGGGGCAGCCCCCTGATTGGTGTGTGCTTCGGGCATCAGATCATCGCGCAAGCGCTTGGCGGCAAAGTCGAAAAGTTCAAGGGCGGATGGTCCGTCGGGCGGACCGACTATGATTTTGAAGACCAGACCGTGTCGCTGAACGCCTGGCATCAGGATCAGGTGGTCGAATTGCCCGCAGGGGCACGAGTGACCGGCTCAAACGCCTTCTGCCGCAATGCGATGGTGGCCTATGGCGACAGCATCTGGACGGTTCAGGCGCACCCGGAATATGGCGACGCCTTCATTCAGGGTCTGATGGAAACGCGCGGCAAAGGCGTGGTCCCCGATCCGCTGTTGCAAGCCGCCGCCGACCGCCGCTCCGGCCCCGACGACAATCCGAAAATCGCGCGGCACATGGCGGAATTCCTGAAGAAAGAGAGGGCCTGATGGCCGACTGGAAAGATCAGCTGCCGGAGGCAGCGCGGACCTATATTGATGGCCAGCGGCTGGATGAGGTCGAATGCATAATCTCGGACCTGCCGGGGATCGCACGCGGCAAGGCTGTGCCTGCCTCGAAATTCGCACGCCAGTCCTATTTCCACCTGCCCGACAGCATCTTTTACCAGACCATTACCGGCGATTGGGGTGAAGCCGCGGGCGAAGACGGCTTTATTGAACGGGACATGATCCTGAAGCCCGACTTCTCGACCGCGTCCGCCGCGCCATGGACTGGGGATTGGACGCTGCAGGTGATCCATGACGCCTATGACCGAGACGACAACCCGATCCCGTTCAGCCCGCGCAATGTGCTCAAACGCGTCGTGCAAATGTATCACGACAAGGGCTGGAAACCGGTTGTCGCCCCCGAGATGGAGTTCTATCTGGTCGCACCCAATGTCGATCCGGCGCAGGGGATCAAGCCGATGATGGGGCGGTCGGGCCGCCCGGCGGCTGCACGGCAGGCCTATTCGATGACTGCGGTGGACGAATTCGGCCCGGTGATCGACGACATTTATGATTTCGCCGAACATCAGGGGTTTGAAATCGACGGCATCACGCAGGAAGGCGGTGCCGGACAGTTGGAAATCAACCTGCGGCACGGCAATCCGGTCAAGCTGGCGGATGAGGTTTTCTATTTCAAACGTCTGATCCGCGAAGCCGCCTTGCGGCATAATTGCTTTGCCACCTTCATGGCAAAACCGATCGAGGATGAGCCCGGCTCGGCCATGCATATCCACCATTCGATCATCGACATGGAAACCGGACAGAATATCTTTTCCGGTCCGCAGGGTGGTGAAACGGACGCCTTCTACCACTATATCGCGGGCCTGCAGAACCACCTGCCCGCCGGTCTGGCCGTCATGGCTCCCTACGTCAACTCCTACCGCCGCTATGTGAAAGACCACGCGGCCCCCATTAACCTGGAATGGGCGCGGGACAATCGCACCACTGGCATTCGGGTGCCGCTGTCCGGACCCGAAGCGCGCAGGATCGAAAACCGGATCGCCGGAATGGACTGTAACCCGTATTTGGGTATCGCCCTGTCGCTGGCCTGCGGATTTTTGGGTCTTACCCAACAGGAACGCCCGCGGCGACAGTTTTACGGCGATGCTTATGAAGGCGAGGGCGACATTCCGCAGGTCATGGGCAACGCGCTGGATCTTTTCGACGAGGCCACCGCCCTGCACGAGGTGCTCGGACCCGAATTCGCCCGCGTCTTTGGCATCGTCAAACGCGCCGAATACGAAGAGTTTCTGCAAGTCATCTCTCCGTGGGAGCGCGAGCACCTTCTGATGAATGTCTGAGCCGCGCGATGAACCTGCTCTATTCCAACGACCGCAAGGCCGAGTATCCTGACAGTTGGTATGCCGCGACGGCCAATCCATTGGATCGGTATCCGCCACTGGAAGCGGACATAAAGGCGGACGTGTGCATTGTCGGCGGCGGGTATACCGGGCTGTCGGCAGCGTTGCATCTGACCGAGGCCGGGTTCGACGTGGTTCTGCTTGAGGCCCATCGCGTAGGCTTTGGCGCATCGGGTCGCAATGGCGGCCAACTGGGCAGCGCACAGCGGATGGATCAGGAAGACCTCGAACGGTTGGTCGGGGATGATAACGCCGGCAGACTTTGGGATCTGGCCGAGGATGCCAAGGCGCTGGTCAAATCCCTGATCGCAAAACACAGGATCGAGTGTGATCTGAAACCCGGCGTGGCCGTGCTGGGATTGTCGGCCGGTGAACAGAATGAGTTGCATGACCATGCGGCCCACCTGTCCAACCGCTATGGTTATGACCAGATCGAACTGCTAGACGAAAACGCGGGTCACGCGCTTTGCCCTTCGCCTGCGTACAAGGGCGGGTATCTGGACATGGGCGCGGCGCATCTGCACCCGCTGAACTTTGCCCTTGGGCTGGCGCAGGCCGCGACAAAGGCGGGCGCTCGCATCTTTGAAAGCACCGAGGTTTCGACCATTGATGAGGGCTTTCCGGCCACTCTGCGCACCGAGAAGGGCGCAGTCAGGGCTGACCACGTAATTCTGGCCTGCAACGGCTATCTTGGAGATCTGAACCGCAAGGTGGCGGCCCGGGTCATGCCGATCAACAATTTCATTGCCGCGACAAAACCGCTGGGGTCCGAGACAGCAAATGTCCTGTCCCGGGACGTCGCCGTCGCTGATACCAAATTCGTGGTGAACTATTTCCGGCTCAGCGCTGATGGCCGCCTTCTGTTCGGGGGCGGTGAAAGCTATGGCTACCGTTTTCCAACCGACATCGCCGCCAAAGTCCGGAAACCGATGACCGAGATTTTCCCGCATCTGCGGGATGTTAAAATCGACTATGCGTGGGGTGGAACTCTGGGCATTACCATGCGGCGGATGCCATATCTGACGCGGGTTGCGCCCAACATCCTGTCGGCCTCGGGCTATTCCGGACATGGCGTCGGCACAGCCACACATGCCGGTCAATTGATGGCAATGGCCATTCAGGGACAAGCCGAGGGGTTCGATACCATGGCCCGCGTACCCGCCCTGCCCTTTCCTGGCGGTCCGGCGCTGCGCAGTCCGCTGCTGGTTCTGGCGATGACGTGGTTTGCCCTGCGCGACCGGTTGGGGATCTGACCTTCCAAGATTGCGACAGATTGGTGAAATTTCGCCAACCCGGTGAAAGAGGGCTTGGAACGCTTTTTGTTTAGCTTTATCTTTCCCAAAGATAGAATTTGGGAAAATCAAATATGACGCTTCCACCAAACGTTCATGACGCCGAACCCATCCCCGCAGCCGCCAGAGAAGCCATTGACGCCCTGATGCAATCCGGCGATCTGTTCCGGTATACAGCGCCGCAGGATGCACCCGTCGCTTTGCTTGAGGCCGAGTTTGCCGCCCTGCTGGGCAGCAAATATGCGCTGGCCGTTTCGTCCTGTTCGGCTGCGCTGTTCCTGTCGCTCAAGGCGCTGGGCCTGCCACGCGATGCGCGGGTTCTGATCCCAGGTTTCACCTTTGCCGCGGTTCCCTCCTCGGTCGTGCATGCGGATTGCATTCCGGTGCTGTGCGAAGTGGGCGAGAACTACCGCATCGACATGGAAGATTTCGCAGCCAGGCTGGATGATGTGCAGGCTGTGATCATCAGCCATATGCGCGGCCACACCTCGGACATGGATGCGATCATGGCGCTGTGCGACGCACGCGACATTCCCGTGATCGAAGACGCCGCGCATTCGCTGGGCACCACATGGGCCGGCCGCAATATCGGTACCATCGGCAAGGTGGGCTGTTTCTCGTTCCAGTCCTACAAGATGATCAACGCGGGCGAAGGCGGTATCCTGATCACCGACGACGCCGATCTGGTTGCCCGCGCTGTCATCATGTCGGGCGCTTACGAGCACAACTGGAAGAAACACAAAACACCGCATGGCGACAACTCGCCCGAACTGGAGCAGGCCTTTGCCCGCTGGCAGAACCGGCTGCCGCTTTATAACCTGCGGATGAGCAACCTGAGCGCCGCCGTGATCCGGCCGCAGATCCCCGAATTGGCGCGGCGCGTGCGTGACGGTCTGGCCAATCACGACTACGTGGCCGAGCGGCTGAATTCATCCCCCTATATCAACGTCCCGGCCCCGCTGGCGCCTGAACGCCGCGCGCCGGATTCGATTCAGTTCAACCTGGTCGGATTGGACGAGTCGGAAATCCGCGCCTTTGCTGCCGCTGCCGAGGTGCGTGGCGTCAAGGTTCAGGTCTTCGGTCTGAGCGAAGACAACGCGCGCGCCTTCTGGAACTGGCAATTCCTGCCCGAGAAAGCTGAGCTGACACAAACACGGGACATGCTGATGAAAGCCTGTGACGTACGCCTGCCCGTGCGGCTGACGAAAGAAGAGTTGGATGTGATCGCCGATATCCTGCTGGCGTCGGTGGGTGAAGTGACCGGTCCCGTACCCGTTTACGGCACCTGACGTCTATTGTGCATCAAGGTCAAACAACCTGATTGACAGAAACAATGCTGTAATCCCTTCGGGGGTTACGGCAACACGGGACAGGACTGCGGCAACCTGAAGTCCGCTTGGCGTCTGCACCAAAAGGGGGGCGCCGGAATCCCCCATCATGACCGGGCAGACCGCCAACAGCATCCCGCCTTCAAGGTCACGCGGCGCGCAGGTCCTGGTTCTGCTCAGCACATGCGGGCGAATGGCCGGATACCCGGCGACAAAGGGCTTCGCCGCAACGGTGTCTGCCAGAGGCAGAAACCCCAGTTCCTGACCAAGCGGTTCGCTGAGCTCCAGAACGGCCCAATCCAGATCAGTCCGATCATCAAAACCTCCGCCAACGCCCTGTTCGGAATGAAATCGGTACCTGTCGACGGCCGAGACCGCAACGGCAGCCCCGCGCTGATATCCGGCCGCAAAGATGATACTGGATGCAGGAATCCATCGTTGCCGAGAAGCGTTGTATAAACAATGTGCTGCAGTCAGAACCTCACGCTCTGATACCAGCACTCCGGTACAATGCGATCGCTGGTCTCTGCTGGCAAAATTGATCCGACCGATGGCCTGCCACGGCGGCATTGCCGCATCCAGAATCTCGCGTTCGCGAATGTCGGCGCAGCCGGACCGCGCCTCCGCTCCAAGCGTACAAATCGGGGACCAGGTATCGGAATAAAGACCCTGAGACATCGCAGGCTGCATCCAAAGCAGCGCGACGCTCAGGGCCAGCCAACGCATCGGTGATGACTTCAGTTCAGCTTGGACAGTTTTTGCTGCAACTCGGCCAGTTGCTTTTTGATATCATCCAGATCTTCCTTTGATTCAGACTTGTCTTTCTCGTCCTTCTCGGGCCCAGACCATCCGCCGGACAAACCGCCGGTCATCGCCTTCAGAAAGGCCTGTTGCTGCGCCTGCATCGCTTCGAACCCAGGCATCTGAGACATCGGGTTCATGGCGTTCATGTTTTCCATCATCTTGCTCTGGCTTTCGCGTAGCATTTCGAACGAGCTTTGCAGGAATTGCGGCATCATCCCTCCGCCCGGAATCATGTAGCTGCGGACCAGATCGTTCAGCACATTGACCGGGAGGACATTTTCGCCCCGGCTTTCGTGTTCGGCGATGATTTGCAACAGATATTGCCGGGTCAGGTCATCACCGGTTTTCAGGTCGATAATCTGCACTTCGCGCCCGTCGCGAATAAAGGTCGCTATATCTTCCAAAGTCACATAGTCGCTGGTCTCGGTGTTATACAGCCGGCGGCTGGCATAACGTTTGATCAACAGCGGTTTTTCTTGTTCTGACACCGTTTACCCTCCCCAAGGATGATGCGTTGCAGCAGAGATTATGCGAGCGCAGAACAAAAAGAAAGGGCAGGTCAAACGACCTGCCCCACGCGATTGCACCGTTTGGGAGGAATGGGTGCGCCTCGCGGCTTTTCTTACTTGGCAGCCGTTGCTTTCTTGGCAGCAGCGGTCACGTCGTTGGTGGCCTTCTTGACGGCAGCAGTTGCGTCTTCGGCAGCTTCTTTGCCAGCAGCCATCAGCAGCTCGACGGTTTCGGACTGCAGCTTTTTCGCGATCTCAGCGAAAGCAGCCATGTTTTCAGCAGCAACTTCAGCCGACGCGCTTGCGAAATCGGTTGCGGCTTTTGCATAGTCAGCAGGCTCGGCCTTTGCTTTCGACATCTCGGTCAGTTTGGCCAGGGTGTCCTTGGTCCATTTGTTCGAGATCTCAGCCGATTTTTCTGCTGCTTCCAGAGCAACGCCCGACAGTTTTTCGTTCAGGGTCGCGGTCGATTTGAAGGCACCTTCCAGCGCGGTGGTGTCAACGGGGAACGCGCCCATCATGTCTTTCAGGGTCGCGGTAAAGTCTTGAGTCTTTGCCATTGTCGTAATCCTTGTTGCCGAACCGGGCCCACCCCGGTTTTCATCAGCTTGAGGGCAATATGATTGCTGCATTGCAGCATTGCAAGTTTTTTCTTGCTGCAATGCAGAAAAATTTCAGGAATTGCGCGAAATCAACTGGTTGATTTGACCAGGACATATGTCCCGGGTGCCGCCGCCAGCGAGGGATGATCCGAATCGCCGGGCGAGCGGGCGGGTATCTGCTTGCCCGAACGCTTTTTAAGCCAGGCCTCCCACAGCGGCCACCAGGACCCCTGGTGGAAGTCGGCATCCTTCAGCCAGGTGTCGGCATCGGGTTTCATGTCGGCGTTAGTGTAGTGGCCATATTTCTTCTTGCTGGGCGGGTTGACGATCCCCGCGATATGACCGGATTCGGACACCACAAATGTCTTCGAGCGCGAGCCCATCTGCTGAACGCCCCGGTAGCAGGATTTCCAGGCCGCGATGTGATCGGTTTCACAGGTGATGGCCATCAGAGGTACGTCGACGTCGCGGACATGCAGCTTGTGCCCCAGAAGATCGAACCCGTCGGTCACGAAATCATTGCGCTGGCACAGACCGCGCAGATACTCGACCGCCATGCGCCCGGGCAGGTTCGCCCCGTCCCCGTTCCAGAACAGAAGGTCGAATGCGGGCGGCGTCTCTCCCATCATATAGCTGCGGATGGCGGGGCCATAGATCAGGTCATTCGAGCGAAGGAAGGACATCGTGCGTCCGACAACCCAGGCCTTGAGCACCCCGTCTTTTGAAACCTGATCTTCGATGCCGTCCACGAAATCGTCCTGCAGGAAGGGCGTGAATTCTCCCTGATCGCCGAAATCGGTCAGCGCGGTGAAGAAGGTTGCGGATTTGATGGATTTGTCACCGCGCTGTTTCAGCAATGACAGCGTCAGGCCGAGCGTTGTACCGGCGATGCAATACCCTACCGCATTAACCTGTTTGACCTTGCAGATGGACTTGGCTTCTTCGATAGCAGTCAGAAAGCCCTCCTGCACGTAATCGTCCATGCCGATATCGGCGTGCGAATTGTCTGCGTTAACCCAGCTGACGACAAACAGAGTATAACCCTGCTCGGTCACCCATTTGATAAGGCTGTTCTGCGCCTTGAGGTCGAGGATATAGAATTTGTTGATCCAGGGTGGGAACAGAACGATCGGGGTTTCGTGAACCGTTTCGGTTACCGGTTTGTACTGGATCAATTCCATCAGGCGGTTGCGGAATACCACGTCGCCCGGGGTTGTGGCGATATTGCCGCCAACCTCGAACGCGCTTTCGTCCGCCAGTCGCACCACCATCTCGCCGTCGTTGGCCTCAAGGTCTGCGACGAGGTTCTCCAGCCCTTTGATCAGCGACTGCCCTTCTGTCTCGACCGCCTTTTCCAGCGCGTCCGGGTTGGTTGCCAGAAAATTCGTCGGCGACATCATGTCGATGATCTGCTGCGAAAAGAACTGCAGACGCTGTTTGTCCTTGGTATCCATATCCTCGACCGACGCGACGGCCTGCGAAATGGCTTCGGCATTGGTCTGGTACTGCTGTCGGATAAAGCGGAAATAGGGGTTGGAGTCCCACATGGGGTTGGAGAACCGTTTATCGGACGGCCTGTTGTCACCGTCGTCAATCTCGCCTTTGGTGAAAGCTTGCTGCGCCTCGGCGTAGTTCAGAACCGACTTGCCCCAATATTCGATCTGCTGCTCCAGCAGCTTGGCGGGATTTTGCCACGCCTCTGTCAGATAGGCCGTTGCTGCCCTTGCAAACAATTCTTGATTCGGACCGTCCAGCGCGGGGGTATGCGTCTTTTTTCCGGCAAGAATTTCGACCAGCCTTTTTGACAGTTCTTCGACCTTGGTCATGTTTTCTTTAAGGCGTTCAATATGTTCTTCGGGTACCTGAGGTGTCTGATCTTCGCTTGTTGTCATTTTAACAATTCCCCCCTAACCTTGCTGCTATGCAGAATAACGTCGTAGGCGCTGGGGGGCAAAGCGACGAATGGTCCGAACTTTCAGACTGACACTCAGGAGACCCATTTTATGCGCTATATGATCACTTACGATCTTATGGAAACCATGCGCAACACGAACCAATGGATGGGTGCCACTGCCAGTGCCATGGCCTCTTACCCCTTGTTTTCTATGGTTCCCAACCCCGCGTTCAGCATGATGGCCGCATGGGGCGAAGTGACCGAACGCACCTTTCAGCGCATGGTGGTCAAGCCCGACTGGGGCATTCGCACCTATACCTGCGAAGACGGCAAGGACCATCTGGTTGAGATTGTTCCGGTGATGGAACGGCCATTTGGCGACCTCGTCCATGTGCGCGTGAACGGCCGCGAGGAACAGCCCCGCAAGGTTCTGCTGGTGGCGCCGATGTCGGGCCATTATGCGACCCTGCTGCGATCCACGGTCAAAAGCCTGCTGGTCAATTGCGAAGTCTACGTTACCGACTGGCATAATGCGCGTGATATTCCCGTGTCCGAAGGCAAATTCGATGTCGAGGATTACACGCTTTACCTTGTCGATTTTATGAAGGCGCTTGGCCCGGATACGCATGTTGTTGCGGTATGCCAGCCCGCGCCGCTGACGCTGGCCGCGACAGCCTATCTGGCCGAGGTCGAGCCCAAGGCGCAGCCAACCACCCTGACCCTGATCGGCGGTCCGGTCGACCCGGATGCCACCCCCACCGACGTAACCGATTTTGGCCGTCGCGTGACAATGGGACAACTGGAAGAAACCATGATCCAGCGCGTTGGTTTCAAATACAAAGGCGTCGGCCGCATGGTCTATCCCGGCCTGTTGCAACTGGCCTCGTTTATGTCAATGAACGCTGACCGCCACTCGCAGGCGTTTTCGGACCAGATCCAGCGCGTCATGCGGGGTGAAGCCTCGGACCACGATGCGCATAACCGTTTCTACGACGAATATCTGGCCGTCATGGACATGACCGCAGAATTCTATCTGTCGACGGTCGAACGGGTGTTCAAAAAGCGTGAAATCGCACGCAACGAGTTTGTGGTGGCCGGTCACAAGGTCGATATCGGAAAAATCACCGATGTCGCGGTCAAAACGGTCGAAGGCGCAAATGACGACATTTCCGCCCCGGGTCAGTGCATCGCCGCCCTTGACCTGTGCACCGGGTTGCCAGAGTCCAAAAAAGCCAGCCATGTCGAGCCGGGCGCAGGCCACTATGGTATCTTCGCGGGCCGCAGCTGGCGCGACAATATCCGGCCTTTGGTGATCGACTTCATGAACGCCAACACGCGCAAACCGCCTCGCCGGGCAGCCAACAAGAACAAAGTGGCCTGAACCCCGTGGGAGGAAAGGCACCAAGGGAAACCGAATTCTCCTGTGATTGCGGGTCTCTACGCGGACGCATAACGGCGAATGGCGTACGAACCGGCACGCATGTTGAGTGTTTTTGCCACGATTGCCGCGCCGCCCAGCTGTATTTCGGACAGCCCGATCCGGCCCCCGGCCCGGTCGAGATTTTTCAGATGATCCCTGAAGAGATTCAGATCGACGCCGGGGCGGAACATCTAGCGCTGATGCAGCTTAGCCCCAAAGGGATGCTTCGATGGTACGCCGCGTGCTGTAACGCACCGATTGCGACAACCTCGCGCACGCCGAAATTCCCTTTTGCCGGGTTCATCGTCAAACGGATACCTGAACCCGACGGGCTCGGCCCCGTCACCACCCGCGGTTTTGTCCCGAAACCCGACGGCAAACAATCGCATGAGAAACCCTGGCCCGCGGTATATGGGTTACTGACGCGCACGGCGAAATCCCGGCTGTCCGGAAGCTGGAAAAAGACCCCCTTTTTCGATCCACAGACCGGCGATCCGGTGGCAAGCCCTACCATCCTCAGCAAATCCGAGCGGGCGGCGCTTTACCCGTAAGACACTTGCCCGGGGGTGGTCAGCCACGCCTCAAGCGCGCCATTCACGATCTGCGGCGTTTCCAGGGTCGGCAGGTGCCCTGCCTCGTCGATCACTTGCAGTTGCGCTCCGGGTATCAACCCTGCCATGAAAGTGTGTTTTCTGACCGGTGTCAGCGTGTCATGCGCCCCGCACAGGATCAGGGTCGGCACGTTGATACGGCGCAGTTCCCCCTGCTGATCAGGCCGGCGTTGCAGCGCGCGCATCTGGCGCGCGAACACGTCCGGCCCCAGATCCAGCGCCATATCAATGACCGTGTTGAGAATGGGGATGCGCCGCGGTCCGGGGGCCAGAGTGTCCGACCCGATCATCCTGCGTATGACATCTTCGAGACGGCCCGCCTTGGCGCCCACCATCAACTCCTCGCGCGAGGCCGCGATCTGAGGCGTATCGGCCTGTGCATCTGTCGCGATCAGGCACAGGCGCGACACCCGATCCGGTGCCCGGCGAATGATCTCAAGCGCGACGCCACCGCCCATATTCACGCCGCCCAGTGCAAAACGATGCGGCAGTTGATCCAGCAGCCTGGACGCTATCTCCTCGATCCGTTCGCCGTTTGATATCGGGGCCACCGTGACCGCGCGCTGTCGCGACAGGCTGACAATCTGGGGTTCGAAAAGCCGGGCATCACACATCAGTCCGGGCAGCAAAACCAGCGGCTCGATCACGCGGGGCCTCCTAAAATTCGACCTCTGGGGCGGACGTCTTTTTCAACAGGATGAGAGGTTTTGAATGCGCGGGCAAGTGAAAGTTCAGGGATAGGCGATCCCCCGAAAACCCGGAAAGTCCGCATAGCGTTTGCGCCGGGTGCCAAGGTCCTCGCCCGGTTCTGCGCCGGGGCGCAGCAGGCAACCCCGAGGTGCGATGTAACTATCGATCCGGCGGTGGGGTATGGGCCGCCAGACAAGGTTGAAGGCGCAGAGTTTGGGAAAGAACCAGATTTCGGAATAGTCCAGATGATCATGCAGCCACCAGGCCAGATCACGCCAGTCCCGCCCGGCCTCGTATTGATCCGCAAACCAGGGGATGACGATAGACGCCCCGGCGATCCGCTGGTCGCCTTCGCCCCGGTCCCAGATATGACACTCCAGCGGATTGTCGTTTCGCGCGCAATTCAGGCGGTTCTCATTCCCGAACCTGTTCAGAGAGGCCGACCGGTACCCTGACCTGGCCGCCACCCGTCCGAACGTTTCTTCCAAGGGGTCAAGCAGGGTTTGGCAGAACGCCCTGCCCGTTTCGATGGCAAGGTCAGGGTTGTCGGGGAGGTTCTGCACCATGTGGAAATTTCCGATTTCCGAATACAGAAAATCGCGCATGAAAAAGTGCCGGGACAGGCGCACGCGGCCAAGCGTCTCAAGGCTCCACATGCTGCCCGGTTTGCGCATCGACCGCCCCTGTTACCGCACGCCCAGCCCGTCAAGCCAGGCGAGAATTCCGGCCACCGCGGCTTCTGTCTGACCCGGTGACATCAACCGGCCCGCCACGACATGAGCCATGGGATCGTCCCCCGATCCCATTGTCACAAGTTCGACCGTTGCGGGCGCACCCCAGACCTCAGCCACTTTGTGGGTTCGGTCAGGGCGCACAACCTGATCGTCGTCCGAGAACCAGAACAGCGCGGGCACCTGCGCCCCCGAAAAGTCCAGCGCATAGACCACGTCAACCAGCACCGTCATCGGCACAACGGCCTCCCACGGGTAGACCGCCGACCAGTATTTGTTCTTCTCCGGGTCCGGGCCGGATACATCCCGGTCCTTCCCCATCAACACAGGCAACCAGTCCCGGGCCCATGGCAGGCCCGGAATCCATGCGCCCGGTGCATTGACGCCAAAGTTGGGCGAGACAAAGACCATGCCGGCGACGTCCTGGCTGAGTTCGTCGTCCAGCGCTGCCGCGGCGGCCAGCGTCCCGCCGGTTGAGGTTGAGATAACGACAACCTTGTCACCAACGGCCCGCGCCGCCGCCAACCCTTCGGCCAGATCCTGCATCCAGCCCGAGGCCGTGCCTTCGGCCATCGCGTCGCCCGAACGACCATGCCCCAGCAACCGGGTATAGACCAGATTGGCCCCAAGCGCCTCGGCGACCAGATCGGGAACCGGTCGGATTTCCTCGGACGAGGCGGAAAAACCGTGCACATACAGGATCGAGACAGGTGTCCGGCGTTCTTGGAATCCGTCTTGCCAGATCACCCGCTTTTCAACACCGGGCACGATGTCGTCAAACGCGGACTCTGTGCTTTCAAAGTAAACCTGAACGCCTTCGCCGAATTTTGCCGGATCAAAGCGCGGATGAAGGTTCACTTCCTCTCGCGGCCCGAACCAGTAGACCAGCCCGCCCACGACCACCAACGCCAGAATAAGCCGCCCCAATACCTTTCCGATAACTCTGATCATTGTGCCCCCATCACTTCAAGTACCGCGCTTTCGATCACCCCAAGGCACGGCCCGTCCGAGAACCGGTGATCGGCATCTTTCACCAGCAGCAACCGCATGTCTGGCCCGCCCGCATGTTCCAGCAGCCGAATGGCGGTCTCAGTGGATACCGCAGTATCCGCCGTGCCTTGCAGAAACCGAACCGGAAAAGGCAGAGTCAGCGTCTCCCGCAAAACCAATTGCTGCCGCCCATCCTCGATCATCCGCTTGGTGATGACGTAAGGCTCCATATAATCCGAGGGCAATTCCACATGGCCAACGGACTCCAGTGCCGCCTTCTGTTCCGCGCTGAACGACGCCCAATACCCGTCTTCGGTAAAATCCGGCGCGGCAGCGATGGTGACCATACCGGCGATCCGATCCGGTATTGCCCTGGCCAGCAGCAGCGCCTGCCACCCGCCCATTGACGAACCGACAACAATCAACGGTCCTTCGGTCAGTTCCGAAACCGCCGCCACCGTGTCCTGATGCCAGTCGCCGATACAGCCTTCCTCGAACGTGCCCGAGCTTTCGCCATGGCCGGAATAATCGAACCGCAAAAACGCCTGCCCGCGCGCCTGCGCCCAGGCCTCCAGATGCACAGCTTTGGTGCCCTCCATGTCCGATTTCAGCCCGCCCAGAAAAACGATGGTTGGTCCGGTACCTTCGCTTTTGTGATAGGCCAGCCGCCGCCCCTGCGGTGTCTCCAGAAATTCCGCCACTGCCATGAAAACCTCTTCCTTTTGCAACATCATGCACGCTCCCACCCCAAGTGCAATTCCCGGATCCCGCTTCATCTGGCTAAAAATACCTCGGGGAGCGCGAGGGGCAGCGCCCCTCGCTTCCGTACTTGACACGCAGGCAGCCGCCTGCCAAATCAGCCGGACACCATAACCCGCAACCGGGCGTTCAGTGGGCGCCAAACCGACGAGGAGAGCCGATATGGCCCTGGATGCAAAATCCGTCTCACTCACCTTTCCCGATGGCAATGCACGATCCTATGACGCAGGCGTAACGCCCGCGCAGGTGGCTGCCGACATCTCGACCTCGCTGGCGAAAAAGGCCATCTCGGCCACCGTGAACGGCCAGCACTGGGACCTGCAATGGCCCATCGAATCCGATTCCGAAATCGCCATCCACACCATGAAGGACGAGGTTCAGGCCAATGAACTGATCCGCCACGACCTGGCCCATATCATGGCCCGCGCCGTGCAGGAAATCTGGCCTGATACCAAGGTCACCATTGGCCCCGTGATCGAAAACGGCTGGTACTACGATTTTGACCGCGCCGAACCGTTCACGCCCGAAGACCTCGGCCTCATCGAGAAAAAGATGAAGGAAATCATCAACAAGCGCGACGCCGTGACCACCGAGGTCTGGGACCGCCAGCGTGCGATCGATTTCTACACCGCCAATGACGAGCCTTATAAGGTGGAACTGATCGAAGCCATTCCGGGCGACGAGCCGCTGCGCATGTACTGGCATGGCGACTGGCAGGACCTGTGCCGCGGCCCGCACCTGCAGCACACCGGTCAGGTGCCGGGTGACGCGTTCAAGCTGATGTCCATCGCAGGCGCCTATTGGCGTGGTGACAGCAGCCGCGCGATGCTTCAGCGCATCTACGGCGTTGCTTTCACCGGCAAGGAAAAGCTGAAAGCTCACCTGCACATGCTGGAAGAAGCCGCCAAGCGCGACCACCGCAAGCTGGGGCGCGAGATGGACCTGTTCCACATGCAGGAAGAGGCCCCGGGTCAAATCTTCTGGCACCCCAACGGCTGGACCATCTACACGCAGCTTCAGGACTACATGCGCCGCAAGCAGCGCGCCGATGGCTATCGCGAGATCAACACCCCGCAGGTCGTCGACCGCAAGCTGTGGGAAGCCTCGGGCCACTGGGACAAATATCAGGAACACATGTTCATCGTCGAAGTCGAAGAGGAACATGCCAAGGAAAAGGCGATCAACGCGCTGAAACCCATGAACTGCCCCTGCCATGTGCAGGTGTTCAATCAGGGTCTGAAGTCCTATCGCGACCTGCCGCTGCGGCTGGCTGAGTTCGGCTCGTGCTCGCGCTATGAACCGTCGGGCGCGCTGCACGGCATCATGCGCGTGCGCGGCTTCACGCAGGACGACGCGCATATCTTCTGCACCGAGGACCAGATCGAAGCCGAATGCGCGAAGTTCATCAATTTCCTGGCAAGCGTCTACCAGGATCTCGGATTCGAACAGTTCGAGATCAAGTTCGCCACCCGGCCTGAAAAGCGCGTAGGCAGCGACGAAAGCTGGGATCACGTCGAAGGCGCGCTGGAAGCTGCGATCAAGGCCACCGGCCGGGACTTTACTCTGGAACCCGGCGATGGTGCCTTTTACGGACCCAAGCTGGACTTCTACCTGACGGACGCGATCGGCCGGGTGTGGCAATGCGGCACTTTCCAGGTTGACCCGAACCTGCCTGAACGGTTGGGCGCGACCTATATTGCTGCAGATGGCAGCAAACAGCGCCCCTATATGCTGCACCGCGCTTGCCTGGGCTCGTTCGAGCGGTTCATCGGTATCCTGATCGAAGAACACGCCGGTAAGCTGCCCTTCTGGCTGGCCCCGCGTCAGGTCGTTGTCGCGTCAATCACGTCCGAGGCGGATGATTACGTCCTTGAGGTGGTCGAAACCCTGAAGGCAGCCGGTGTCCGGGCCGAGGCCGATATTCGCAACGAGAAAATCAACTACAAGGTTCGCGAGCATTCGGTCGGCAAAGTGCCGGTCATTCTGGCCGTTGGTCACCGCGAGGTCGAAGACCGCACGGTCAGCGTCCGCAGGCTGGGTGAAAAACAGACACAGGTTCAGTCGCTTGACGCTGTAACAAATGAGCTGTCCAGAGCGGCGACCCCGCCCGACCTGCTGTAACATTCGGCGGCAAATTGCCCGAAATCCGGCCCCGGCTTGGGGGCCGGATTGAAACAATTACCCTTTTTCTTTTCAAAAACAATTTGTTAACCTGCAACGGGGCATGACATGTCCTGACGGGGTTGTGAGACACGGGCTCGTGAATTTAACTGTGGCCGTTCAACCATTACCTTTGTCATTGTCACAAGCAGACATACGCAGTCACCAAAAGGATTACCGAGATGTCGAACACCGCAAAAACCCTGGTTATCGCAAGCGCAGTTGCAGCAGCCGTTTCCGGTGCAGCCACAACAGCCACCGCACAGGCCAAAGAGAAATGCTATGGCATTTCGCTGGCCGGTCAGAACGACTGTGCTGCCGGCCCCGGCACCACCTGCGCGGGCACCTCGACCGTTGACTATCAGGGCAACGCATGGACCCTGGTGGATGCCGGCACCTGCGCCGATATCGACCTGCCCAAAGCAGCCGATGGTTCGGCCCGCAAAGGTTCGCTTGAGCCGCTGGATCGCGACCTGCCTGCATAAGCCTGAGTTTTCAAAAACCGAAGGGGCGGGCAATAACGCCCGCCTCTTTGTCGTGATTGGGGAAGACGCACATGCTGGACAACACAACCAGAGAGAACAGACTGCCCGCCGCGCCGGGCGTCGGCTACAAGCCCCAGCATTTTTCCGAGGTTCTCGATCATGCGCACCCCGTGGCATGGCTTGAGATTCATGCGGAAAACTACATGGGCGACGGTGGCCGCCCCATCGCACAACTGCGCCATCTGTCCGAACAGTTTCCAATCTCGGTTCACGGTGTGGGCCTGTCGATCGGGGGCGAAGGTCCGCTGGACAAGGATCACCTTGCCCGTCTGAAACATCTGGTCGGCTGGCTGAACCCCGCCAGCTTTTCGGAACATCTGGCCTGGTCGACCCATGACAGCCACTTCCTGAACGACCTGCTTCCCCTGCCTTACACGGACGCAACATTGACCCGCATCTGCGAGCATATCGATCTGGTACAGGAAACCGTGGGGCGGCAGATGTTGCTGGAAAACCCGTCCAGCTATCTGGCATTTGAAGAAAGCACATGGTCCGAGCCTGATTTTCTGCGCGAAATCGCACGGCGGACCGGGTGCGGTTTGCTGTTGGACGTGAACAACGTATTCGTATCCGCAACCAATCTGGATTTTTCACCCCAAAGCTATATCGACGCCTATCCGCTGGACAAAGTGGGCGAGATCCACCTTGGCGGCCATGATGAGGACGAGGACGACCACGGCCACCCTCTGCTGATCGACAGCCACGGGCGCGAAGTCGTCGATCCGGTCTGGGCGCTGCTCGACTATGTGCTGGAGCGGTCCGGACCCAGACCCGTTCTGATCGAATGGGACACCGATGTACCCGACTGGCCTGTCTTGCGGGCCGAAGCCGACCGCGCGCAGTCGGCCCTGAACCGGGTTCCGGCATGAGCGTTTCGCAATCAACCTTCCACGCCGCGTTGCTGGACCCGGCTGCCGCGATACCCGAGGGCCTTCTGGATGCTGCCGCGCAACCTGCCGGGCGTCGGTTCAGTGTCTACCGCAACAACGTCGCAGTATCTCTGACCGAGGCGATGCATCAGGCCTTTCCGGTCATCACCAAGCTGCTGGGCCCCAAGAACATGGACGGGCTGGCTGGCATCTTTCTGCGCAAGCACCCGCCTTCCTCGCCGCTGATGATGTTTTACGGCGACGAATTTCCCGACTTCCTGGCCGGGATGGATCAGCTTTCCCATCTGGGTTACCTCGCCGATGTCGCGCGGCTGGAACTTGCATTGCGCCGGTCATACCACGCGGCGGACCGCCCGCCCGCGCCCGCCGATGCTCTGGACGTGCCGCCAGAAGATATCATGCGGGCAAAGCTGGAATTTGCGCCGTCGATGCAGGTTTTGCGCTCGCAATGGCCGGTGTTTTCCGTCTGGCGCTTTAACACGGAAGACGACGCGCCTAAGCCCGCACCGGGCCCCGAGGATGTCCTGATCACCCGGCCCGACTATGATCCAGTTCCGCAGCTCCTGCCCGAAGGCGGCGCGGACTGGATCGAAGGGCTTCGGTCCGGGCAAGCCATCGGCGAAGCATTTGAACAAACGGCCACCAATTTCCCCGAATTCGACCTTGGGGCCACTCTGGCGCTGCTTTTGCAAGGCGGTGCAATAACCACTGTGACTATCGAAAGGCTGGCAACATGACTGCCCTGATCTCTCTTCACAACAACACCCTGGGAAGGCTGGAAATGACCTCCGGCTGGCTGACGCCCACTCTGGCCCGACTGGTCTTTGCCGCGACTCTGCTGATTTACTACTGGAATTCGGCAACGACCAAGCTCGGCAACGGCATTTTCGGATTTCTGTTTCCGTCGGATGGCGCCTACGTGCAGATCTTTCCCAAGGCGATGGAAGCCGTCAGCTATGACAGCTCTCAACTGGGGATTTTTCATTGGGCCATTGCGGTCGCAGGAACATGGGCGGAATTTCTGCTGCCAGCGTTGATTGTGATTGGTCTTCTGTCCCGGTTCGCAGCACTGGGCATGATCGCCTTTGTCTGGGTGCAGACCATCGTGGATGTCAACGGCCACGGGACTGAGTTGGGTAGCTACTTTACCAACAACGTGAGTTTGCTGGACGATCGGACGCTGTGGTCGTTTCTGCTTGCGGTGATTGTGATCAATGGCGCAGGCCCTTTGTCGGTTGACCGGATCCTGCGCATCAAATGATCTAGAAATGTGCCTTGGGCTCGTCCGGTTTACCCGCGGCCAGCCCAAGCAGGCCCGCCACGGCCGCAAAAGCAACCGGGAACATTGTGAAGACATTGAACCCGAACGCGTAATACATCCCGGCTGCCGAAATCAGCAGCAATACCCCACCGATCAGTGCCCGCGCATGGGCCATTGCGCCCCCGGCGATGGCCAGCAACGGGGCGATGATGGACGCCGCCTGAATGAGCTGAGCGTTGTCGACCTGCTCGGCCACGCCTTCGATCTCGCCAAAACGGTCGATGAGTTCGACATAGCCATAGCCGAAAAAGCCCACGATCATTCCGATCAAGCCGGAAATGACACCCAGAATCATAGCTGCGTTACGCATTCAAAACCTCTTTCTTGCGCCAAATCAGATAAGCACCCGTTCACGCTACGCCAAGACCCGCCCGCGTTTCAGGCCCCCAGCCCAGAAACAGCGTGCCACTTTGGTCGATCAAAGGCCGCTTCATCAGAGTCGGGTGTTCGACAAGCAGCTCTAACGGTGGCCGCGTGCGTTGTTCTTCGTCCAATCCACGCCAGGTTGTAGAGCGCGTGTTGAGCAAAGCCCCGCCGAACGCCTCCAGGGCCTGTTCCAGAACGGATTCTGGTACGCCGTCCGCTCGAACGTCGACAAACTCGGCATCCGGCAGGGATTTCAAAGCCTTACGGCAAGTATCACAGGTCTTCAGACCATAAAGGCGCATTTTCGGACAGCTCCTGTTTTTGGGGCAATTTTTGGCAAATTTGCCTGTGTCTTCCGGTAATTCTTGATTTTTTACTTCACCGTGCAATGTTGAAAAAGACGAAACACGCAATTCGGGCCGTATCGTGTGGGCGATACAGTGACGTGTTGCGGCGGCGTCAATCACTACCCCCACCAATTATGTGGGACAACGTGTAAGTAGAAGGAGACACGGGAAATGCCAACTGGCACCGTGAAATGGTTTAATACCACCAAAGGCTATGGGTTTATCGCCCCTGATGAGGGCGGCAAGGACGTTTTTGTTCATATCTCGGCCGTAGAACGATCCGGTCTGACCGGGCTCGCTGACAATCAGAAAGTCTCGTATGAGTTGCAAGACGGGCGCGACGGCCGCCAGATGGCAGCTGATTTGAAGCCACTGTAAATCACCCCGTTTTCCGCGGGGCCCCAAAACAGGTTGACGGCCAATTTCCGGCCGTTGACCGATTTTCAAAGGTTTGAAACCTTACCCTCGTGCCGGGTCGCTCCCGGCATGAATGTGCCAGTGTTGACCCATCGCCACGATGCAGGACGTTCCCGTGGCGTAGGTCACCACCATTGTCCAGTCGCCGGACTTGCTGGTCCAGACCTCCATCACCTGCTCCGGTCCCCGCACCCCGGTTGCAGCGCGTTCCGAGCCGAACTGGCGCGTCAGTTTCTCGTGCATGCGCGGCGTCGGCTCGCAGATCACCTCGGCAATCGGAGACTTGGCAACCGCTGGCCCTGCCAGCATCAGGACAAGGCAAGCGGATCGGGTCGCGGCAGAAATTGTCATGAGTTGAATGTAACATCTTCATGACAATCCGTATAGACAAACGATATGCGCTTTGCTTTTTATCCTTCGCGAATAACGGCCTCGAACTCGCGCCATTCCCGCGCGGTCATACCGGAGTTTTCCTGCGTCACCGTCTCTCCGGCCAGCATTCTGCGCAGGCTGTCGACCATTTGTGCAGACAGGTTAACGGCGCCCAGGCGGTAATCTTCGAACGCCTTGTAGGCGAAGGGCACCCAGTCGGCGACGATCCTGCACATGGTTTCGGCATAGACTCTGATCTCGTACTGAGCGTGCGGATCAGCCCGCAGGCGCAGGAAGTGGAACAGGTTGTGCAGATCGACCTTCCAGTACCACTGGGTATAGATGTTTGCCGGCAGGTTCATTCGTGCCAGTTCCCGCGCCAGCCCCTGCTGGCCGTCCTGGCTGATCATCGCTTCGTAGTTGTCATAGCAGCGCGCGCTGTCGGCCTTGAGAATGTCCAGCACGCGCGCGGCCTCTTCCCCTTCCAATGCCGAACCCCGGCCCTGATTGTTGACCTCGGACTGGGCGGCGACATGGTCCGGCGCCGGGATGTAGAATTCGCGGTCCAGTATCGAATAGCGGGCCGAGTATTCGTTCACGTTAGCGGTGCGGTGGCGAATCCACTGCCGGGCCACGAAGACCGGCAGCTTGACATGCAACTTGACTTCGCACATCTCGAACGGGGTCGAGTGCCAGTGGCGCATCAGATAGCGGATCAGCCCCTCATCGTTTTGAACCGATTTGGTCCCCTTGCCGTAGGACACCCGCGCCGCCTGGCAAATCGCCGCGTCGTCGCCCATGTAGTCGATCACGCGCACAAATCCATGGTCCAGCACCTGATGCGCCGAATACAGGTGGTCTTCCATCCCCGCAGCCACAACGCGGCGTGTAGGATACGACTGCGCCCGTTGCGCTTCGATCTCGGCCAGTTGGTCAGAGGACAGCGGCATGAAATTTCCTTTCCAGCAATGAGTCGCCTGCCACTATATCTCGGCAATTCTCGGACCGGAACCGCGATATGTGCGACGAATTCTGCAATTTCCAAATTGTGTCCGCGCGGCCTCTCGACACCCTTGACCGGCGCGCTAAGCTGCATCGCGTCACCTGAACAGAAAGGAAGCCGCAATGGGGCTGAGATATCTTCACACCATGATCCGCGTGAAGGATCTGGAAAAGTCGATGGCGTTTTATGAACTGCTGGGGCTGAAGGAAACCCGCCGGTATGACAGCGAAGCCGGGCGGTTTTCGCTGATCTTCATGGCGCCCCCAGGGCAGGAAGACCGGCCGATCGAACTGACCTACAACTGGGACGGGGACGACGCGCTGCCCAGCGACAGCCGCCATTTCGGACACCTCGCCTATGGCGTCGATGACATTTACGGGATGTGCCAACACCTGCAGGACAACGGCGTCGTGATCAACCGCCCGCCGCGGGACGGGCGCATGGCTTTTGTGCGGTCCCCCGACAATATTTCGGTCGAGCTGCTGCAGAACGGCGAGGCGCTGAAACCCGCCGAACCCTGGGCCAGCATGGAAAGCACCGGCCACTGGTGATCCGCTGGCTGATGACATTGGGTTTGGCCGGGCTGGCCAGCCCCCTTCGGGCCGAGACCTGCCGCCTGGCTCTGGCGCTTGCCATGGATATCTCGACATCTGTGGACGCGACCGAGGATACCCTGCAACGGCAAGGTCTGGCCGCCGCGCTGATCGCGCCCGAGGTGACAGAGGCGTTCTTTTCCTCCCCCATGCCCGTCGCTCTGGCGGTGTATGAATGGAGCGGCCGCACCACCCAGCGTGTCATTCTGAACTGGACGATGATCCGCTCTGAAGCCGACCTGCTGTTGGCGGCATCAACCGTCCAGCAATCGGTGCGGTCCGACAGCGGCTCGGCCACGGCCATGGGATATGCGCTGGCCTTTGGGGCCACGCTGATGCAGCAGGCCCCAGGCTGTCTGTTCCAAACCATCGACCTGTCCGGTGACGGATCGAACAATGATGGCTACGGACCGGATTCAGCCTATCGGCACTTTCCGTTTGAAAACACGGTGGTCAACGGGCTGGTCATCAATGCCGCCGATTTCGAGGGCGAGCTGTTCCTGATCCCCTTCTTCGAAAACAACGTCCTGCACGGACCCGGTGCCTTTCTTGAAATCGCGCAGGGGTTCGAGGACTTTGAACGCGCCATGCGGCGCAAGCTGGAACGGGAACTGCAAGGTCTGCAAATCGGGGCGCTGCATAGCGATGGGCAGAAATGATACGGGTCCTGGCATTCGTCCTCAGCCTGGCCGCAGGTTCGGCGGCATCGGAATGCCGGCAGGCGCTGGCGCTGGGTCTGGACGTCTCCGGGTCGGTGGACAGCGGTGAATACCGCCTGCAACTGGATGGGCTGGCGGCCGCGCTGCAGCGGCCCGACGTCGCGCAGCTGATCCTGTCCAACGCTGCCGCCCCTATCCGACTAGCGATCTATGAGTGGAGCGAGACCGGCCACCAGCGCGTATTGCTGAATTGGACCGATCTGCGATCCATCCAGGATCTGGAACGGATCGGCGCGATGTTGCGCAACACAAGACGCAGCGCCGCGCCGCAGGGAACCGCGCTTGGATCTGCCATGCTGTTCGGGGCTGAGTTGCTGTCGCAACAGGCCGCATGCTGGAAACGCACGCTGGATTTGTCAGGCGACGGAAAACACAACCTTGGCCCCCACCCGCGGGACGTTAAAAACACACTCTCGCTGTCGGGTGTCACTATCAACGGATTGGTAATCGGGGCGGACGATCCCAACAATGGTGACACACGCTATGTGCAGGTGGGCGAGCTGTCGGCCTATTACCGCGCCTGGGTCATCCTGGGTCCGAATGCGTTTGTCGAGGTCGCGCTGGGTTTCGAAGCCTATGAGGACGCGATGGCCCGCAAACTGTTACGGGAACTTCAGGGACCTGTCCTGTCCTATGAAGGCGGACCCAAGCGTCATCGGTCAGTAGATATAGCGGATCTGGTCGGTCCAGTACCGTTCGACCCGGCGCAATGAAGTGGTGATATCCTCAATCCCTTCCAGCCCCAGCACACCGCGGCTTTGCAGCCCTTCGGCATGGCGCGCGAACAACTCGGCCACGATATCGCGGATTTCCCGGCCCCGCGGCGTCAACCTGACCCGGACCGAGCGTCGGTCGATCTCGCATCGCTGGTGGTGCATATACCTCATCTCGACCAGTTTCTTGAGGTTGTAACTGACATTGCTGCCCTGATAGTAGCCCCGGCTTTTCAACTCACCCGCCGTGACCTCGTGATCGCCGATATTGAACAAGAGCAATGCCTGCACAGCGTTGATCTCAAGCACGCCCACGCGCTCGAACTCATCCTTGATAACGTCCAGCAGCAGGCGGTGCAGCCGCTCAACCAGGGCAAGCGCCTCAAGATAGCTGGTCATGAACCCCTTGGTTCCGGGCGCGGAGACCTGCATTTCGATACTCATCCGATCCTCCGATTCAATCGCGCTGTTTCAGGCAGAATGAATCGAAATCCCGAAAAATCGGTTAAGCGGGTTTTTCCATTATTTTTGAAACGTCTGCGCGATATCGGAAATCAGGTCAGCGAAGGTTTCGGGTGGTGGGACCTGCCCCGTCACCCACTGATACAGATCCTGGTCATTCTCGTGCAGCAACGCATCGTATGTATCCAGCCCGGCAGGGTCCATATTGGCCAGATGCCGTTCGGCATAGGCCGACAGGATCAGGTCCATCTCTTTGATGCCGCGCCGCATAGATCGCATCTTCAGACGCTTGACCCGTATGTCCCGGGGTTCGCTCACTGGCCGTTCTCCAGCATCAGGCGCAGCTTTTTTTCCAGCCTAGCCGCACGTTCGGCGCTGGCGCGCATCTCGCCGCGAATGGATCGCAGTTCGGCCACGACCTCTGCCAGTTCGGGAACGCCTTCATCGGCCTCCTGCGGGGCGTCCATGCCCTCGCCCTCACCGGTCAGCAGCCACATGATGGAAACGTTGACCATGCCCGCCATCATCGAAAGCCGGTTCGCGCGCGGCTCGGACAGGTCATTCTCCCACGCTGCAATAGTTGCCTTCTTGACGCCCAGACGACGGGCCATCTGCGACTGCGTCATACCGGCCGCTTCGCGGGCGCCTGCCAGGCGATCCCCGAATGTGGCTGCGTCCGGTCCATACCAGTCGTTTTCGTCGTTCATCGGGCTCTCCAATTCCATTCTTCATATCGCTTGATCGTCATTCGGGCGCACCCTATGACAGACAGGCTGAACATACAAACCGAGGCCGTCCATGAGTTTCCTGTCTGCGACACTGTCACGCGTAAAACCATCGCCTACGATCGCGATGACGGCCAAAGCGGCCGAGTTGAAGGCCGCGGGACGCGACGTTATCGGCCTGAGCGCGGGGGAACCCGATTTCGACACGCCGCAGAACATCAAGGATGCCGCCGTTGCCGCAATTGCGGCCGGCAAGACAAAATATACCGCCCCTGACGGCATCCCCGAACTGAAACAGGCCGCCTGCGCCAAGATGAAGCGCGACCACGGTCTGGATTATGCGCCCGCTCAAATCTCGGTCGGAACCGGTGGCAAGCAGACGTTGTACAACGCCCTTATGGCGACGATGAACGAAGGTGACGAGGTCATTATCCCCGCCCCTTACTGGGTCAGCTATCCCGATATGGTGTTGTTGGCAGGGGGTACTCCGGTGGTCGTTGAAACGACGCTGGATAACAGCTTCAAGTTGACCCCGGATCAGCTTGAGGCGGCGATCACGTCGAAGACAAAATGGTTCATCTTCAACTCGCCGTCCAACCCCACGGGCGCGGGGTACAGCCGGGCCGAACTGAAGGCCCTGACCGATGTGCTGATGCGGCACCCGCAGGTCTGGATCATGTCCGACGATATGTACGAGCACCTCGCCTATGACGGGTTCGAGTTCTGCACCCCGGCCGAGGTTGAGCCCGGCCTGTTTGACCGCACGCTAACCTGTAACGGCGTGTCCAAGGCCTATGCCATGACAGGCTGGCGCATTGGCTATGCCGCCGGTCCCGTCGAGATCATCGCCGCGATGCGCAAGATCCAGTCTCAGTCGACATCGAACCCCTGTTCGATCAGCCAATGGGCCGCGGTTGAGGCGCTGAACGGCACGCAGGCATTTCTGGCCCCGAATAACGATACGTTCAAACGTCGCCGCGATCTGGTTGTCCGGATGCTGAACGACATAGAAGGCATCACCTGCCCGACGCCCGAAGGCGCGTTCTATGTCTACCCGTCTATCGCCGGACTGATCGGCAAAACGACACCTGCCGGAACGGTGATCGACTCGGATGAGGCATTTGCCACCGCGCTGCTCGAAGAGGCAGACGTCGCCGTTGTGTTTGGCGCGGCTTTTGGCCTGTCGCCGAACTTCCGTGTCAGTTACGCAACCTCGGACGAGGCGCTGACAGAAGCTTGCACCCGTATTCAGCGCTTTTGCGCGTCGCTGAACTAACCGGAGACCTCTGATGACCGCTGAACTGCCCGAATACTATTTCCGAGTGCGCGAGAACGGTGCGGCTGTGTTCCGGATCGACACCGAGAACCGCCAGCGCCGGATCGAAATGGATCAGATCGCGGTGATCAACATCCGAAACGGCGAGGTCAAACCGCAGGGACAGCGCGTTCTGAGCGATTCTGATCGCGAGGCGATCACCCGCTGGATGGAAGAACGCAAGACCCTGCTGGCGCAGCGCGATATCGACGACATTCATCGCGCGGTCGATTATCTGAACCTGACCACGCATTGGGCGCAATCCAAGGCGACGGACGAACAGCTGGAAGAGATCACCGACCGGCTATTGCTGGCCATGCACGACCTGCGCACGGTTCTGGTGCGCAAAAAGGCGGATCGCCTCGGCAAAGGCTGATCCGCCGGGTGGCTATTCTGCGGGCACCCCAATGGCGCGCACCGAACGCAGCCAGAACCGTGCCATCAACAGGACCGCTGCGCAGGCAAGACCCAGCACGAGGCCCAGCCAGATACCGATCCCTCCGAGGTCCTGCGTAAATCCAAAGTAATATGAGGCCGGTATACCCACGACCCAATAGCTGAGCCCGGCCATCACCATAGGAACTTTCGCATCCTGCAACCCGCGCAACAGGCCCAGCGCGATCACCTGCGCCCCGTCCACAAGCTGGAACAGGGCGGCCATGGCAAGCAAGCCGGTACCGATCGCCAGAATCTCGGGGCGCTGCGGATCGTCGGGTTCGACAAAGATCGAGATCAGCGGCTCGGCGCAGGTCAGGAACAGGGTAATCGTGAAAACCGAGACAATCAGCGACATCGCCGTCACCGCGATCGCACCCTTTTCAAGATGCGGTCTGTCCTTGCGGCCAAGGGCGTTCCCGGCGCGGATCGTGGCCGCGTTTGACAGCCCCAGATGCACCATGAACGTAGCCGAGGCCAGGTTCAGAGCGATACCATGCGCCGCCAGCGGCACCTGACCGATCCACCCCATCATGAAAGCCGACATCGCAAACAGTGACACTTCGGCCAACAGGGTCAACCCGATGGGAACACCCAGCCGAAGGACGCTGAACAACATCTCCCAATCCGGGCGCCAGAACCTTTGGAACAGGTTGTGTTCCGGCAGGACGCGCACGGCGTAGACGATCACCGCGATCAGAGACACGGTCTGCGTCACAACCGAGGCTATGGCCGCACCCATCACGCCGAGTTCCGGCGCGCCCCAATTGCCGAAGATCAGCGCATAGTTGGTCAGCCCGTTGACCACCGCCGCAGCGACCGTGATCCACAGCACGATCTGTGTCCGCTCCAGCGCCGCAAGATAGGATTTCAGTACCATGACCACCAGCGCCGGGAATAGTCCCCACCCGGCAACCCGCAGGTATTCCGACGCGGTTTCAGCAACTTGCGGGTCCTGATCCGTGGCAATCAGGATCGGGTAGGACCACCAGAGCAAAGGAATCACCAGCATCCCGTAAAGCAGCGACAGCCACAGCCCCATCCGCGTCGAACGGCGGATGCTGGTTTCATCCTCTTCGGCGGCGGCGGTTGCGACCATCGGCATGACTGCCAGACCAAAACCACCCCCGAACAGGAACAGGACGAAGTAAAAACTGCTGGCCAGCGTGACAGCGGCCAGGGCCTCGACCCCGTACCAGCCCAGCATGATCGTGTCGGTAAGACCGATGGCAAACTGCGCCAGATGCCCGCCGATCAAGGGCAGGCCCAGCACTGCAATGGCCCGGAAATGGGCGCGATATGTCATCACCTTGTTCATCGCATCAGCCATATGCCCGGCCAAAGGCTTGGACAAGAGCCGATCTGAGAAATTTCAGATTGAGACCGGCATCCGGCATTCGAAGGCCCACCTTTCACAAACCAAACCGGGCTTGGACCCGCCGCAGGTTGCTTATTCCACAAGAGAACATACAAACAGACCATGGACACAAGCATCGTCGAACTGAACGGCCATCCCTTCTTTCTGCGCAGCTGGGGGCGGCCGGACCTGCCGCCGCTTCTGATGTTGCACGGGTTTCCCGAATATGGTGGCGCGTGGGGCGATCTTGCTCCGTTTCTGTCGGCTCATTACCACTGTCTCGCGCCGGATCAGCGCGGGTACGGGCAAAGCTGGGCACCGGAAGGCACCGGCAAGTACACTTTGTCCCAGTTGGTGACCGACATGGCGGCCCTGGCCGAACAAAAGGGCGCCCCGCTGACTGTTCTGGGCCATGACTGGGGGGCGTCGGTGGCCTACGGCCTGGCTATGTTCCGCCCTGATCTCGTCAGGCGTCTGATTATAGCCAATGGCGTCCATCCGGTGCCGTTTCAGCGGGCCCTTGCCGCCGGCGGGGCGCAATCGGAAGCGTCGCAATATATCAACGCCTTGCGTGCGCCACAGGCCGCATCGTATTTTTCCGCCGACAATTTCGCCAAACTCGAACAATTTTTTCGGCATGGCATGGGCGTCGACTGGCTGTCAGAGAGCCGCATGCGCACATATCGCGCCGAGTGGGCCAGACCCGGTCGCCTCGAAGCGATGCTGAACTGGTATCGCGCTTCGCCTTTGGTGGTGGCAAATCCAAGCGAACCACGAACCGACCTGCCCGAACTGCCGCGCGAGCGGCTGATGGTCCGTTGCCCGCACCTACTGTTATGGGGCCCCGAAGACAAGGCCTTGCTACCGGAGACAACACAGGGGCTGGAGGAATTTGCCCCTGACCTGACCCGCATGGAAATTCCCGGCACGGACCACTGGCTGCATCACCAAAGGCCCGAGGCCCTTGCGCGCGCCATTCTGGACTGGGACACAGGCTAGCGCCTATTTGTGTCCCCAATCCGCCGGGTCCTCGGAATTGTTTGGTGACAGGCCCAGAATGTCGCCATCCGTGGAACATCCCAAGCCCAGAACAGTCCGGTTCGCATAAGCGAAATACGCACAGACCTGATTGATTTCCAGAATCTCGCCGTCATCCCATCCGGCATCCCGGAGCGCCCCGATATCCGCCTGTACCATCTCGGCCGGTGCTTCGGTCAGCTTTCGAGCATAGTTCATCGCACTGATCTGCGCGGCATTCAGAGGCGCGGTTTCCAGGGTTCTGGCCTCGATCGCGGCGCGAATGGCAAAGCCCCGGTCGGCATCGTCCAGCAGCCGCTGCAATCCACTGAAATGATGTTCGACACAATAGCTGCATTGGTTCAGGGAACTGACCCAGACGCCCAGCACCTCAAGAAACCATTTGGGGACGGCGTTGGCCGAATGGTGCAGCACGTTCTTATACAGCGCCATGTGACCTTCCATCGAATGCGGCCGCAGCGAATGCACCATCATTATGTTGTCTACATTGTTGCCCGGGCCGGTCACCCGTTCATAAAGTTTCTTCAGCCTGCCTGTGGCTTGTTCGAACGGAACGGTTTTTATCCAGCTCATTTGGCCCCCATGGTTCTGCGCGCATCACGTTCAACCCAAACTTTTATCCCGTCATTCTTCGAGACAAATCTGGATCATCCCAACATGCCGGGATAAGGTTCCGGAATTCAAGGGGGAGAGTAAATGATGGAAAAGGCGGAAGAAACTGTCGCCGAATGGTATGCCAGCCACCCGATTTCGGCACCGCATATCCTGACCAAGCTGACTGCCAGCAGGGGAAACCTTGACGGTGTTACTGCACAGGAGCTCTACCCTTACGATCAGGACCACTATGACGGGCTGGACGCAAATTCCCGGCTGGCGGACAACACGCAGATGAAGCCCGGCGACAACGTTCTGGACGTCTGCGCCGGCCTTTGCGGACCGGCGCGGTGGTACGCGACCGAACGCGGTGTTCAGGTCACCGGTGTCGATATCAGCCCCAACCGCATCGACGGTGCGAAAGAACTCAATTCACTGGTCGGGCTGCAGGATCAGGTGCATCCGGTTCTGGCCAGCGCAATGGCCCTGCCGTTCGACGACGCCCGGTTCGATGCTGCAGTTAGTCAGGAATCCTTTTTGCATATCCCGGACAAACCCCGGGCACTGCGCGAGGTTTTTCGCGTCCTGCGCCCCGGTGGGCGCTTTGCCTTTACCGATTGGGTGATGCACACACGCCTGTCGGACGAGGAAATGGAACAATATCGTCAGGGAATAGCCTGCCAGTCCATGCTCAGCATTCCCGAATATCAAACCGGGCTGCAACAGGCTGGTTTTCGGGTGGTTTCCGCGGATGATGTCACGGCCTCATGGGGCGACATCCTGGCACGGCGCCTCAGCATGTACCGGGCGCTTGATGCCGAGGCCGAACGCGCGGGCAACCCGTCCAAAGGCGACGAATTCCTGCGGATGTACGCGCAATTTGTTGACGACGTTCAGCAGCGGCGAATTGGCGGCGCGCGCCTGACGGCAGAAAAACCTCAATAACCGGTTTCTGATCAGCGGCTTCCGGAAAGGGGCCGGTATTCTGACGTCCAATCGCACACAACACCTCGGGGACCTCTTCCCCCCGACCACATCACCTGCCATAATGGGACCAACCTAAAAACAAGAGCAGCACCCATGCCCGACGATCTGTTGACGCCCAGCGCGACCACTACTTATGACGCCTCTTCCATCGAGGTGCTGGAAGGTCTGGAACCGGTCCGCAAACGCCCCGGCATGTATATCGGTGGCACCGATGAGCGCGCCTTGCACCACATGGTGGCCGAAATCCTCGACAACTCGATGGACGAAGCGGTCGCCGGTCACGCCAACCGGATCGAGGTCGAGCTGCACTCTGACTACGCCCTGACCGTGCGCGACAACGGGCGCGGTATCCCGATCGACCCGCACCCGAAGTTCCCGGACAAATCGGCGCTTGAGGTCATCCTCTGCACCCTGCACGCAGGCGGTAAATTCTCCGGCAAGGCTTACCAGACCTCGGGCGGCTTGCACGGCGTGGGTGCATCCGTGGTCAACGCGCTGTCGGATTCGATGGTCGTACAGGTGGCGCGGGACAAGCAGCTGTTCGAACAACGGTTCTCGCGCGGTATCCCTCTGGGTCCCGTGCAAAAGGTCGGCGCAGCCCCCAACCGGCGCGGCACCACCGTCACCTTCCACGCGGACGAAGAAATCTTCGGCCATCACCGCTTCAAACCGGCGCGACTGTTCAAGTCCATCCGCTCCAAGGCTTATCTGTTTTCGGGCGTGGAAATCCGCTGGAAGTCCGCCATCGACGATGGTGAGACGCCGACCGAGGCCAGCTTTCACTTCCCAGGCGGCCTGTCGGATTACCTGAAGGAGACAATGAACGGCTCCTCGACCTATGCCGAACAGCCTTTTGCCGGCACCGTGGACTTCAATGAAAAATTCGGCACGCCGGGCAAGGTCGAATGGGCGATCAACTGGACGCCTTCGCGCGACGGGTTCATCCAGTCCTACTGTAACACCGTCCCCACGCCCGAGGGCGGCACCCATGTGGCAGGGTTCTGGGCCGCTGTCCTCAAGGGCATCAAAGCCTATGGGGAACTGATCAACAACAAGAAGGCCGGCCAGATCACCCGTGACGATCTGATCACCGGCGGCTGCGCGCTGGTGTCGTGCTTCATCAGTGAGCCGGAATTCGTCGGCCAGACCAAAGACCGTCTTGCGACGGTCGAGGCGCAACGGCTGGTGGAAAATTCGGTCCGCGACCATTTCGATAACTGGCTGGCCGCGGACACGAAATCCGCCGGCGCGATACTGGACTTCCTCATCCTGCGGGCTGAGGAACGCCTGCGCCGACGGGCCGAGAAGGAAACACAACGCAAGTCCGCCACTAAGAAACTTCGTCTCCCCGGCAAGTTGGTGGACTGTAGTAGTTCAACACGCGATGGCACGGAATTATTCATCGTCGAGGGCGACTCGGCGGGCGGTTCTGCAAAAATGGGTCGCGACCGTAAAACGCAGGCCCTGCTGCCCCTGCGCGGCAAAATCCTGAACGTGTTGGGCGCGGCCAGTTCCAAGCTGGGTACGAATGCCGAGATCAACGACCTGACCCAGGCGCTGGGTGTGGGGCTTGGCACCAAGTTCAATGTGGACGACCTGCGCTATGACAAGGTCATCATCATGACCGACGCGGATGTGGACGGGGCGCATATCGCCTCGCTGCTGATGACATTCTTCTTCACCCAGATGCGGCCCATGATCGACGCGGGCCACCTGTACCTCGCCTGCCCGCCCCTCTATCGCCTGACCCAGGGCGCCAAACGCGTCTATTGTCTGGACGAGGCCGAGCGCGACGAATGGCTTGAGAAAGGTCTGGGCGGCAAGGGCAAGATCGACGTCTCGCGCTTCAAAGGTCTGGGCGAGATGGACGCCAAGGACCTGAAAGAGACCACAATGGACCCGGCCTCGCGCAAACTGATCCGCGTCACCATAGACGAGGACGAACCCGGCGAAACCGGTGACCTTGTCGAGCGCCTGATGGGCAAAAAACCCGAACTGCGGTTCCAGTACATTCAGGAGAACGCGCGGTTTGTGGAGGAGTTGGATGTTTGATGGCTGAAAAACTCTCAAGCTCTTCGTTAAGCGAGCTTGGTTTGAAGGCAACTTGGATTTACTTGGTCTTTTTGATTGGTGGAATTCCAGCGGCCGCAGTTTTTGGTTTTGTCGAGTCTAAGCCATTAGAGCTAAATGAGATCGGCGATTTCCTTGCGGGCGCATTTGGTCCGCTGGCTATTTTTTGGCTGGTTTTGGGTTTTTTTCAGCAAGGGAAAGAGCTTAGGGCGAGTGTCGAAGCATTAAAGCTGCAAGCGGAGGAACTGAAGAATTCTGTAGAACAGCAAAAAGCAATGGTCGGAGTTACACAACGTCAACTAGAGATCGATGAAGCCGCTTTCAAAGAAAACTCGTTTGTCCGGCAAGAAGCAGAAATGCCTCACTTGGTTGTGTCTCAAAACGGAGGGTCAACAACCGGCCGAAGAAGGCAATACAATTATAAGATTACGAACATCGGAAAACCTGCTGCTCGTGTAGTCTTGAGCATATCACCTAACCTAGAGAAAGTTTATCCAACGGAATTCCGTGCGCTGTCCGACGGAGAAACTGTAGTGTTTCACGTCGATTTTGACGTGGATACTTCTGAAGAAGACTTCGAACGCAAGCACGAACTCACGTTAATTTCCGACAATCAATTGGGCAAAACCAAAATTCAGGTTTTTAAACTATTTCGCACCGAGGTCACTCCAATGCACACTTCGATGGAGTCCGTTGGACTCTAGCTGCACAGTAAGAATAGGATCGGTGTCCATACCCATCAAATTGCCCGTTTCGAAATGGGTATAAACACCCATCCTACCTCTACACAATCCTCGCGCCCGCCCATGGGAGCGGGTCGGGCGCGTGCTTGATGCAAAGCATCAAGCATTGGGTGGATAGTGCGGGACGATCCCGCAACCCGCAGACCGGGCTTCAGCCCGGCACCACAGTGACCCCGTCCAACCACTCCGCAATCTGCCCCGCTGGACCCTCCCACCCTGGCTCCATGAACAGAAAATGCGCGTGGTTCTCGGCAGCCAAAAACGTCGCGCGGTCTCCATAAAGCTCAGCCAGCGCGCGGCAGGTATTTGGGTTCACGGCCCGGTCCTCGGTGCCGGATACGATCAGCACCGGGCAATCGACCTTGTCGATATCCACCTTCATCGCGTGGTGGTCGTCGAACATCCAGAAGAACATCTCGAACATCACCCGCCCGCTCTCAGCACCAAGCCGATCGAACACCTCATGCTGCTGTGCCTCGGGCATCTTGTTCAGCGCAAAGGGGGCCATCAGGTCGAAATCGACGCGCATGGGCTGTTTCCAGAAGGCCCCGCCCTCCATCAACGCGCGCGGCACGGCGCGTTCGTCATCGGTTTCGGGCAAGGTGCCCCACGGCGCGTTGGGGTTGATCAGGACAATCGCGCTGGCCAGCCCGCGCGACGCCACCTGCTGCGCGACGACCCCGGCGATGGCGTGGCCCAGAATGACAGGTTTGCTGTCCAGCACCTGCACATATGCGGCAATGTCATCGACGTAATCCAGAACGCTGGTATCGGTAAGGCCTGGATCGGGGTCAGCCCGGGGGTCGCCGCCATGATAGCGCAACGCCGGCGTATGGACCGTCCAGCCCCGGTCGCGGAAGAACGCCGCGTAATCCTGCATACACCACGGACCGGCAAACGCACCGTGGATCAGAACAATCTCTTTGGTCATGAAAATCTCCCTCACCTCTGATCAGTATGAGAGGTGAGGGAGCGTTTGGGCAAGGCCCTTACAGCGCCGCCTTGAACAACCCGGTCAGGTTATCCTCGGTCAGTTCTATCGGGTTGCCGCCGCAGGACGGGTCGATGATCGCCCCCTGCACCAGTTCGGGGATCGACGCCTCGGTCACACCCAGATCAGCCAGCCTGCGTGGGATACCAAGGCTGTCATTGAATTCCTGCACAAATTCGCGGAAGCCGTTGAACCCTCCGTCGATGCCCAGATAGGCAGCGGCGGTTCGGAAGCGGTCGGCGATGACCGGCGCGTTGAACTCCAGCACGGCGGGCATGCAGACCGCGTTGGTGGTTCCGTGATGGGTGTTGAACACCGCGCCGATGGGGTGGCTCATCGCGTGGATCGCGCCGAGGCCTTTCTGGAAGGCGGTTGCGCCCATCGCCGCCGCGCTCATCATCTGGGCGCGGGCTTCGATATCGGTGTCGTCAGCAAAGGCGCGCGGCAGGTAATCCTTGACCAGCCGCATTCCCTCCAGCGCGATGCCCTGAGACATCGGGTGGTAATGCGGGCTGGAAAACGCCTCGACGCAATGCGCGAACGCGTCCAGACCTGTGCCCGCCGTGATGAAACCGGGCATGCCCACGGTCAGTTCAGGGTCACAAATCACCACGGTCGGCAATACCTTGGGATGGAAGATGATCTTCTTGGCGTGCGTTTCAGAGTTGGTGATGACACTGGCGCGGCCCACCTCAGAGCCCGTTCCGGCGGTGGTTGGCACCGCGATGATCGGCGCGATGGCATCGGCATCCGCGCGGGTCCACCAATCGCCGATATCCTCGAAATCCCAGACGGGGCGCGTCTGACCGGCCATGAAGGCGACCATCTTGCCCAGATCCAGCCCCGAGCCGCCGCCAAAGGCAATCACCCCGTCATGGCCGCCCGCGTTATAGGCCGCAACCCCGGCGTCGAGGTTCTTTTCGTTGGGGTTCGGGTCCACATCCGCAAACAGGCCGCGCCCCAGACCCGCAGCCTCCATGATATCCAGCGTCGACGCTGTGATCGGCAGATTGGCCAGCCCCTTGTCCGTGACCAGCAGCGGCCTCTTCATCCCGGCCGCCGCGCAGGCCTCGGGCAGTTCCCTGATGCGCCCGGCACCGAATTTGATTGCGGTCGGATAGGACCAGTTTCCAACAAGTGTCATGTCAGAGATTCCTTTGTAATTGTGGCCTGCCCCGGCGAGGGGGTCTTTCCGGGGCAGGCAGATCGCCCTCAGCCGGTGACCTTTTTCAGGTGATAGGATTTGGGACGTGTCAGGTTGTGGTAGCCGATCACGGACAGCCCGCCGCCGCGCCCGGTATTCTTGCAGCCGGTCCAGCACAGGCCCGGGTCCAGATAGTCGGCGCGGTTCATGAACACGGTGCCGGTTTCGATGGCGTCACCCACCCGCGCGGCGCGATCCACGTCCCGGGTCCAGAGGCTGGCGGTCAGGCCAAACTCGCTGTCATTCATCAACGCGATGGCTTCCTCGTCCGAGGACACTTTCATGATGCCCACCACCGGGCCAAAGCTTTCCTCCCGCATCACCCGCATGTCATGGGTGACGTTGGTGAGGATTTGGGGGGTCAGATAGGCCCCTCCGTCATCTTCGGCAAAGGTGTCGATATGGGCCACCGCCCCGGACGCGACCGCCTCGGCAATCTGCGCGCGCACCTCGTCGGCAAAACGCACATTGGCCATCGGGCCAATCGTCGTTTCGGCGTCCAGCGGGTCGCCCAGCTTGTAACCCTTCAAAATCTCAACCGCCTTGGCGACGAAATCGTCATAAAGGCTCTCATGCACGTAAATCCGTTCGATCCCACAGCAACACTGCCCCGAGTTGAACATCGCCCCGTCGATCAACGTGTCGACGGCGGCATCCAGATCGGCATCCTCCATGACATAACCCGGATCCTTGCCGCCCAATTCGGTGCCCACGCCGGTAAAAGTGCCCGCCGCCGCGCGCTCCATCGCCCGGCCGCCGCCGACCGAGCCGGTGAAGTTCACGAAATCAAACGCGTTGCCCGCGATCAGGTCACTGGTCACGTCGTGACTCAGGAAAACGTTCTGGAACACATCCTCGGGCACCCCTGCTGCTTGAAAGGCCTGCGCCAAACGCTCACCGACCAGAAGGGTCTGTGTGGCGTGTTTCAGCATCACAGTATTGCCCGCGATCAGCGCCGGCGCCACCGTGTTGATCGCCGTCATATAAGGGTAATTCCAGGGTGCCACGACAAACACGACCCCATGCGGGATGCGTTTGATGTAGCGCCTGAACATCTCATCCTCGCCCACGGCAATATCGGCCAGAGACGTCTCAGCAATCTCGGCCATATAGGCGGCGCGCTCGTTGAACCCGCCGAACTCCCCGCCATAGCGCACCGGACGCCCCATCATATGCGCGAGTTCGGGTACGATCTCATCATTCATTGCGCCCACGGCAGCGACACCTGCCATCACAAGACCGATGCGTTCCTGCAGTGGCCGTGCCGCCCAGTCCACCAGCGCCGCCCGTGCACGCTCAGCCGCCGCAAAAGCCGCGTCCCGCGACAGCACGTCCCGCTCCGCATATACCGACCCGTCAATCGGTGAGACACATTTCAACATCTGCCCCATAGTCACTCCATTTCCGAAAGAAACAGGATCCCTGCTTCATCTGGCCAAAAAATACCTCGGGGGTCTGGGGGCAGAGCCCCCAGCCTGATCCGACCTCACGCCCGCTCGAACCCGCGGGCAATTTCCCAATCAGTTACGACGCGCTCGAATTCCTCGATCTCGACCTCGGCCGCACGTGAATAGTGATCAACCACCTCATCCCCCATGGCCGATCGCAACATGGCCGAACCATGCAGTGCATCCCGCGCTGCACGTAAGTTGCCCGGGATCATCCCGGTCTCACCCTGATACACATCGCCCTTGGTAGGAGGTTGCAACTCCAACCCCTCTTCGATCCCCGCGATCCCGGCTGCCAGCATTCCGGCCATCGCAAGATAAGGGTTCATATCCGAGCCCGGAATCCGGCATTCGACCCGAACGGCCTTGGTTCCATCGCCGCACAGACGGAAGCCGGCGGTGCGGTTGTCTACCGACCAGATAATCCGTGTCGGTGCAAATGTGCCCTTCATGAACCGCTTGTAGCTGTTGATGTAAGGGGCCATGAAATATGTGTAGTCGGCGGCGTATTTCAGCAGACCTGCCATATAGCTTTTCATCAGCGCCGACATGCCCAGCTCGTCCTCTGCATCAAAGAACACAGGCTTGCCATCCGCCCACAGCGACTGGTGCACATGGCTGGAACTGCCGACCTTGTCATGATGCCATTTCGGCAGGAATGTCGCGGCGTGGCCATGCTGCCACGCGATCTCTTTCACCGCATTCTTGGCGATCGAGTGATACTCGGCCGTCTCCATCGCAGATGCGTATTTGATGTTCAGCTCTTCCTGTCCGGTCTCAGCCTCGCCCTTCGAATTCTCGACCGGGATACCCGCATTCCACAGATGATTGCGGATCGGGCGCATCACATGTTCTTCCTTGGTGGTCTGCAGGATGTGGTAGTCTTCGTTATAGCCCGAGATCGGTTCCAGATTGCGGAACCCTTCCTTGCGGATCTGATCAAAGCTCTTCTCGAACAGGAAAAATTCCAGTTCGGTGGCCGTCATCGCGTCATACCCCATGGCTTTCAGACGGGCGACCTGCTTCTTCAGGATCGACCGGGGCGCGTGGGGCACTTCCTCGTGCGTATGGTGATCCAGCACATCGCACATCACCATCACCGTGCCTTCCAGCCAGGGCACCGGGCGTAACGTGTCCAGATCCGGCTTCATGACATAATCGCCATAGCCCCTTTCCCAACTGGTCGCCGCATAACCGTCCGGTGTGCCCATCTCAAGGTCGGTGGCCAGAAGGTAGTTGCAGCAATGCGTTTCCTCCCACGCGCCGGCCACGAAGTGACCCGCGTGGAAACGCTTGCCCATCAACCGCCCCTGCATGTCCACCATGCAGACCAGAACGGTGTCCACCTCGCCCGCTTCGACCCTGGCCTTCAAATCGGCCAAACGTGGTTCATCGCCCATCTGTCAATCCTTTGTCACACTCAGAGACCCCAGCCTCTTTTCCCAGTTGACGGCCCTCAATCTTCGGACGCGTCCTTTTCCATTTCCATGACCAGACGCGTCTCCAGCACCTGCCCGCTCTTGTAGAGGATCGGATAGGCGATGGCGGCGACATGGCCGTGCAGGTCCCGCATGGCGCGCAGCGTTTCAAGATGCAGATCGCTGGAGCGGAAGCTTTCGGTCTGTCCCCGCTCCAGCCGCTTCAGATGCGCCTTGCGACTGTTTCGCGACATGCGCTTGACCTCGGCCTTGTCCAGCACCAGCCGGCGGGCGCAGTCCATGTCGTCCACCAGCAGCACGTGGCGGGCCAGCGAGAAGCTCTCCAGTATCGCACCGTGCAAATCCTTCAGCTCTTTCCACCCCTGGGCGGAAAACTCGGTGCGCTCCGTGTGCTTGATCTGAGCGGTGCGGGTCATGCGGTTCGATACCACATCGCCCGCGGCCTCCAGTCGGATGGCGTATTCCACCAACCCGCGCGCCGCCTTGATCTGCGCCTTGGTCATGTTCTGGCGTGGCATGCGCGCGACAAAACGGCGAATTTCAGTCAGTTGCGCATTGACCCGCTCATCCTGCTGCCACAGGGCCGAGATCGCGTCGCTGTCGTCCTGTTCGTAAATGTCCAGCACCGGGCGGAACATCCGCTCGACCTGGGTGACCATCTGCAGCAATTCGTGGCGCACCGAGGACATTGCCACATTTGCCCCCGACGCGCTGGGATCGCTCAGCGGGCTGAGCGCGTCCGAGAACTGATCCATCGCCTTTTTTTCCACCTCGGGTTCAGGCAGCAACAGGGCCATCGGCCGCTCCAGCCGGTTGACAAAGCCCGTGGCCAGCAGGAACACAGCCAGGTTGAACCCGATATGTGCAAGGATCAGCGACTGCCCTGCCCCGGTGATCATCAGCGCGCCTTGCGCGCCGTTCACGTTGACCGCAATCAGCACCACAAGCGCGGCACTGCCCCGCAACAGCAGGTTGGCCATCGGAATGCGGCGGGACGAAACCGTCAGGTCACGCGTCAGCCAGATCGGGATAAAGGCCGAACCCAGATTGGCTCCCAGCACCAGTGACAATCCGGCCGCAAACGGGATCGCTCCGATCTGCACCAGCGTCACGCACATCAGGATCGTCGCAACCGAGCTGTGCATGACGAACGCCAGCACCGCCCCCACGATGAAAGCGCTGAAATAGTCGCTTTCCAAGTAACCGGCGATGGCCGGAAGAAACGCGCTTTCGCGGATTGGCTCGACCGCGTCGCGCAGGAACTGAAGTGAGATCAGAATGAAGGCGATACCCAGAATGATCCGTCCCATCAACCGCACATTGGCCCGGTCGGACTTGAGGTACAGCCACCCGCCCAGCGCAAGCAGCACCGGTTGCAGCCAGCCCAGATCATAGGACAGAACCTGAATGATCAGCGCCGAGCCAAGATCGGCGCCCAGCACACCGGCCAGTGCGATACCAAAGCTCACCATGCCCGCCGCGGCAAATCCGGTCAGCAAGACGGCAACTGCGGCCGAGCTTTGAAGGATCGTGGCCAGCACCATTCCGGCCCCGCCAGCAAGAAAACCGTTCGAATGGCGCGTCAGGATCGACTGGAACAGCGCGCCAAAACGCCGTTCGATCCCGGTTCTTACCAGCCGCACGGCAAACAGCAGCAACATGGTCGCTGCAAAAATCTCGATCAAAAAACCTGCAATGGCCATCTGCTTACACCTCGCCGCTCCGGATCACGCCGCAGCGCACCGGGGGCCTTGATTTTGGTTTAAAAACAGATGTCAGCATACGAATTGTCGGTTCCGTTTGTCCAATCCCGGCGCAGGGCAGATACCGCGCGCCGGGGCTGAGGTTCTTAGCCGTAGCGATAAGGCCGCCCGGCCTTGAGCATGTCGGCATTATATTGCTTGAAGATTTCGACAACCTTCGCCTTGGTCTCGGACTCGGCCGCGATCTCGTCCCAGAACGCGACTGCCGCGGCTTCGACAGTTGCCCATTCTTCATCCGGGATCGAAGTCAGCTGCATCTTGGTCCCGTTGACCCGCAGGCTGGCTTCGCCGCCCCAGTACCACCACTGGCGATAGTAATGCGACTGGTCACAGCAGACGCGGAACAGGGTTTGCAGGTCTTCGGGCAGTTCGTTCCAGCGGTCCATATTGGCGAAGAACGACCCGGCCCACGCGCCCGAGATGTTGTTGGTCAGGAAGTAGTTGGTCACATCCGCCCAACCGACGGTGTAATCCTCGGTGATGCCCGACCATGCAATGCCGTCCAGCTCGCCGGTCTGAACCGCGACCTCGATGTCTTCCCACGGCAGGGTGACCGGAACAACGCCGAATTGCGACAGGAACCGGCCCGCCGTCGGGAAGGTAAAGACGCGTTTGCCCTGAAGATCGGCCAGGCTGTTGATCGGGTCCTTGGTGGCAAAGTGGCACGGGTCCCACGCCCCGGCCGAGATGTGTTTCACACCGACCTTGGAATATTCCTCGTCCCAGATTTCGTTCAGGCCGTACTGGTTGAACAGAACCGGCACATCCAGCGAATAGCGCGAGGCAAACGGGAAATACCCGCCGAATACAGTGACCTCGGTGGGCGACGCCATCGAGTCATCATCCGACTGAACCGCGTCGATAGTGCCTTTCTGCATGGCGCGGAACAATTCACCGGTGGGAACCAGCTGATCGGCATAGAACAGTTCGATTTGCATGCGGTCGCCCGCAATCTGGTTGAACATCTTGATGGCGGGGTCGATCACATGCTCGGCCAACGCGGGTCCTGCATAGGTCTGCATCCGCCAGGTGATCGTGCTTTGCGCCAGAGCCGGCGTGGCCAGAGGCGCAGCGGCCACACCTACCCCGGCCGTTTTCAGAAACTTACGTCTTGTCGTCATGTCAATTTCCTCTCCGTTGAAGTTACTCGTGCCCATTCGAAAGGCATTCTTGTTAATTTCCATAGACATAGCCGGGCAACCAAAGCGCGATTTCCGGGAACACCATAATAATGATCAGCGCCAACACCATCACGCCGACAAACGGAATGATCGAGCGGTAGATGTCCTTCAGCCTGATCTCGGGCGGGGCCATCGCGCGCATCAGGAACAGGTTGTAACCAAAGGGCGGCGTCATATAGGCTATCTGCGTGGTGATCGTATACAGCACGCCGTACCAGATCAGATCAAAGCCCAGCGCCCCGACCAGCGGCACGTAAAGCGGCGCCACAATGACCAGCATCGCCGTGTCGTCCAGAAACGTGCCCATGACGATAAAGCTCAGTTGCATCAGGATCAGGATCATCCAGGGCGAAAGGCCCAGCTGTTCGGTGAACAGATTCTCAATCGCCTTCACCGCGCCCAAGCCGTCGAACACGGCCCCAAAGCCCAGCGCGGCAAGGATGATCCACATGAACATGCAGGAAATCGCCATCGTCTGCTTGGTGCAGTCTTCGAAAATCTTCCACGTCATGCGACGTTTGACGACCGAAACGACCAGCGCGGTCAGCGCCCCGATGGCAGAACTTTCCACCAGCGAGGTCCATCCGTTCACAAATGGCACCATCATCGCGGCAAAGATAATCAGCGGCAGGGCACCCGCCCCCAGCAAGCGGATTTTCTCGGCCCGCGGCACCTCATGCGCGTCTTTCATCGCAGGGCCCAGTTCGGGCTGAATGCGGCAGCGAATCCAGATGTACAGGATGAACAGACCGGCCATCAGCAGACCCGGAAGAATGCCAGCCAGCCAAAGCTGACCGACCGGCTGCCGCGCGATCATCGCATAAAGCACCAGAACCACCGAGGGCGGCACGAGAATACCCAGGCTAGATCCTGCCTGAATGACCCCGGTCACCATGGTCTTGTCGTACCCGCGCCGCAACAATTCGGGCAGTGCAATGGTCGCGCCGATGGCCATGCCCGCGACACTCAGCCCGTTCATGGCCGAGACCAGCACCATCAAACCAATGGTGCCAATTGCCAGCCCCCCGTTCACCGGGCCCATCCAGACGTGGAACATCCGGTAAAGGTCATCGGCCAGCCGGCTTTCAGACAGCACATAGCCCATGAAGATGAACATCGGCAGGGTTAGCAGCGGATACCATTTCATCAGCTTCATGGCGGCCGAGAACGGGATGTCTTGCCCGCCTGTGCCCCACAGCGCCAACGCGGCAATGGTTGCCACAGCTCCAATGGCGCCAAAGACGCGCTGCCCGGTGAACAGCATCAGCATCATCAGCGCGAACATGAAGATGGCGATAAACTCCTGGCTCATGCCCGCTGGACCCCGATTTCCTGCCCGTTGATCCGGGCTATGTCTTTGAAGAATTCCGAAATTGCCTGCAAAAGCATCAGGAAAAAGCCGAGCACCATGATCGCCTTGATCGGCCAGATATACGGGCGCCATGCGGTGGATGAGCGTTCCAGACGTCCGATCTCTTCACTGCCGGTCAATAGGCCGGTGAAATAGGACAGTGGCGCGTCGCCCCAATACCCGAGGCTATAGGCTGTGGACCCCAGCCCGCCATAGAGCAGAACACCCAGATACAGGATCAGCAAAATGACGGTGAAGGCGTCGAACCAGGCTTTTCTACGTGGGCTCCAGTTGTGATAGAACAGATCCATCCGCACATTCGAGCCCAGCTGGATCGAATACGGCCCGCCCATGATGTAATAGGTGACCATCGCGAACTGCGCCATTTCCAGCGTCCAGAGCGATGGCAGGAAGAACGTTTTCGAGATCGAGGACCACAACAGGATCCCCATCATCGCGAACAGCCCCCACATCATCACCCGGCCGATCCTGTAGTTGACCGCATCGACGACCCGCACATATGACGCCATCGCCCTGATCACACCGCTTTCCTTTCCTGAAATCCGGCCAGCGTCCTGCTGATCCAGGGCACAAGACATTTGGCTGCGGCGATCTGCTGAGCGGGCGTGCGGATCAGATCGTTGCGCAGCTCGATCATGACGTTCAGCAACCCGTTGGGCAGCGCCTGAGTATCCAGCGTATGCGCCACCCCGTCCACGGCCGAATAGGGTTCGTTCAATCGCGTGATGAATGGCAGTTCGGCAGGGGCCGTTGCCATCATCGCCTGCGCGAACCTGTCGTCCCGCCCATGCAGCAGACCCAGTTCAACCTCTCGCTTCTGGCCATGGTAGACCGGCGTGAAACTGTGCATCGTGACCATCAGCTCAAGCGAGGACCGATGCCGGTCGATCTGAGCCGAAAGCGCCTGCGAAAAGGGCTGGTAGATGCCATCGATCCGGGACTTGCGTTCCTCTGGTGATAACGCTGCGTTGGCAGGGATGGCGTAGTTTTCACTTTTGACAGGCATCGCGCCCGCGGCTTCGGGCGGGCGGTTGCAGTCGTAGACCAATCGCGAAACGCCGCCATAGACCAATGGCGCAGACAGACGCGCCGCCATCAGCTTTGCGACGGCAAGGGCCCCCGGATCCCAGGCTATATGGCTGTTCCGCGCTTCAGGCGTCAGCCCCATATCCCCCAGATACTCCGGTATCCGTCTGGACGCGTGTTCGCACACCAGCACCACCGAAGGCATGCCGTCCGCCGTATCCGTGTGAACAACCGTTCCAAAATCCAAGTTTCAGCCCTGCGATTCCAAGAATTCTCCCTGCGGAAAAATTTCCACACGAGACATTCACCTGTCAATAATTTTCCTGTACAAATCTCACCACACTTGATCACGCTGAAAAATTATTCACACTGCGCAGGAAACCAAAGCAGGAGGACGCTTGAGTGCGGGTAACGGACAGGCTGCTGGCGCACCGGGAAAAGATGACCCCTTCCGAACGGCAACTGGTCAGCGTTTTGCTGGATGACTACCCCATGGCGGGCCTTGGCAGTATTACCGAACTGGCCAGCACGGCCTCGGTTTCCACGACGACCGTGGCGCGCATGCTGCAAAAAACCGGCTTTGGCGGGTATCCCCAGTTTCAGGCCGCCCTGCGCGGCGAAGTCAAAGAAATGATTTCGGGGCCTGTCGCCAAACGCGACCTATGGCAAAACGATCTGCCCGAAGGACACATCCTGAACCGCTATTCCCAGCAGACACTCGCCAACCAGAAACGCACGATAGACGAAGTTGATCCGGCCGAATTTGACAGTTTCTGCAACCTGCTATGCGATCCCGACCGGCGCATTTTCATAACGGGCGGGCGCATCACCGGCACATTGGCGCAATACCTGTACCTGCACTTGCAGATGATCCGCCCGGATGTGCGCCTGCTGCCTTTCGCCGCCTCGTGGACCCACGACCTGCTGGATGTCCGCAAGGATGACGTGTTGATCGCTTTGGATGTGCGCCGCTACGAGAACTCTACCCTGCTGATCGGTCAGTTGTGCCACGAACGCGCCGCGGAAATCGTGCTGTTCACCGATCAGTGGCGCTCGCCCATTCACCGACTGGCCAAACACACCTTCGCCGCGCGCATCGCTGTTCCTTCTGCGTGGGATTCGATGGCGGCCATTTTGATGCTGATGGAATGCGTCATCGCCGAAGTACAGGAACGCCTGTGGGATTCGGTCAAGGAACGCACGGACGAACTGGAACAGGCGTTTGACCGGACCAAGCTGTTCCGGAAATTTGGCCAAAGTTCCGGCTCCTAAGGTGTTTCTCCGTAAGAAAGCTACAACTGCCCGTGAGGAGTGTTGCCAGCGCGCGGGCGGACGGTCACTTTGGGGCCATGACGTTTGTGACCGAAAACCAGTTGCCGCTGCTGATCCTGTTTTTCCTGATCGGATCGATCGGCACCGCATTTCTGTTTCGCAAACCGGCCGGTCACCGGGCATGGAAGCTGGCCGATCTGGTCTGGGTCGTGCTGGGCGGTATCGGTGCGTTGGTGGCTGTGCTTGCGGGGCTTTACACCTCGGACAGTTCGCGGCTGGACCGGCAGATAGACGTGGCCTATGCCGCTACACTGGCCTTCGATCGCGACGCCGCGCGGTTCCGTCTGAGGTTCTGTGATCCCGCCTATGACCCGGACACGGCCGTTTTGTGCGAAAAGGTCGAGTTTCTTTCCGCCTCAACCGCCAGCAACGCGGACCTGCCCCTGTTCATCGCGGTGACCAATGAAGTCGCCCCGCTGCAAGGGCTGCAATTTCTGTTCGGCCGACAGGCGAAAGACGAAAAGGACGACATGCGTGCCATGGCGGCCAAGGCGGACGCGTTCGATATCGACCAGTTTCTGGTCTTCACGACGCTGGACAACGCAACGCAGGCCGCCATCGACAACATGCGCCGCAAGGTGCCCGCTATTGCCGGGGACTATATGATCCTGGCCCAAAGCTATGATGATCTGGTTGAACAGGTTGGCAAACTGAAAGACGAATGGGAATACCTGCAGGCCAATGCGCATATTCTGGTGTTGCAGATCATCGCATTGTGCCTTGTCAGCTTTGCCGCGCCCTTCAGGCTGGGCAAGTCCATCGTTGAACTGCGCACTGCACTCAGCGCCGGTAGTCCTGCGCCAGCCGTTCCGGATCTGCCCCCAGAAAATAGCGCGTCAGAGTCCACAGATTCCGAGCCCCCCGGCGCACCCAGCCCGACCGCTCGTACCGGTCCGCCCGCGTAACCGCACAGGCGTTCAGCAGCGTTACAGAAGGCAAGGCCCGCACCAGCGCTACGTCCTCCATCAGGGGCTGGTTCGGATATCCGCCAGCGTTCTGGTATGCCCTGCGCGGAACCAGCAGGCCCTGATCGCCATAGGGCAGACCGAACACGCGGCTGCGCAGATTGGCCCAGCCCGCAACCCACGACGGTCCGAACCCTCGCGTATCGAAGGCCAGACGAAACGCTGCGGGCCTGCCCGTCGACAAATGCCCTGCGACCACGTCACCCCAGCCTTCCCGCAGAACGGTATCGGCATGCAGGACCAGCAGCCACTCTCCGCTGGCCCGCACACATCCCCGGTGCAGCTGCCCGCCGCGAGAGGGCGGGCCGGTGACGATCTCTGCGCCCGCTTCTTCTGCGATTTCAAGGGTATGATCGGTTGATCCGCCATCCGTGATGATCAGTTCCCGGATCAGGCCGGAATGCAGCCCCTCCATCAATGCCTGCAGCGTCGAAGGCAGAGTGCCCCCGGCATTCAGCGTAGGGATTACGATGCTGATTGGTGCAGGCACGGCGATACCCTCTGGTCATGTCGGCGCGAACTCCTATATCACGGGGCCGAGGGAAAAGACGAGGACCACCCAATGCCCAATCGCCGTATTCTGCGCCTGAGTGGTTCGGACACCGACAGCTTTCTGCAGGGGCTGGTCACCAACGATATCGGCGGGCTGGATCACGGGCTGGTCTATGCGGCCTTGCTGACCCCTCAGGGCAAATACCTGGCGGATTTCTTTCTGAAACGCGACGGCGATACGGTCCTGCTGGACGTGGCCGAGGATATCGCTGATGGCTTTGTCAAGCGGCTGGGCATGTACAAGCTGCGCGCCGACGTCAAGATCGAGGACAGCGGCCTGAACCTGCAACGCGGCACGGGTCCTGCGCCCGAAGGTGCCCTGCCCGACCCGCGCCACCCCGATATGGGCTGGCGGGTATACACGGCCGCTGCGGAAAGCGACGACGGCACGGATTGGGACGCCATCCGCGTGCGCCACTGTATCCCCGAAACCGGCATCGAACTGACCCCGGACAGCTATATCCTTGAGTCTGGGTTCGAGGTGCTGAACGGGGTTGATTTCAAAAAGGGCTGCTATGTCGGGCAGGAAGTTACCGCCCGGATGAAACATAAGGTCGAATTGCGCAAAGGGCTGCGCAGCGTTCGGGTCGAAGGCGCGGCTCCGGTCGGGACCCAGATAACGTCAGGCGGCAAACCGGCCGGCACTTTGTTCACCCAGTCGAAGGGTCTGGGCATCGCTTACCTGCGTTTTGACCGCGCGCAGGCTAGCATGCAGGCTGCCGAGGCCACGGTCACCCTTGACGACTGATATGTTGCCGATCCGGCACGACTGAACCGCAGGTTAAGCCGACGGCGCTTGGACAAGGTCCATTGCACTGCCAAACTGGGTTCAGTTCAATGACCCGGATCCGCATATGTTTAAGTTATACAGAGCGATCTGGCGTGCCAGCGCCGGGCGGCAGATCATCCTGATCATCTTGTCCATTGCCATTGCGGCCCTTGCCGCGGTGCCCCTGGAATTTCAGCGCGATATCGTCAACCACCTTACCTCGACGGATGTCGGCGCTGAACGGCTGATCCGGCTGGGTGCCGGTATGATGGCTGTTATCCTGCTGAGCCTGGCTCTGAAATGGTTGCTGGGGTTTCGCGCGGGCACGCTGGGCGAAGACATGATCCGGATGATCCGCCAGCGGCTGCTGGTCCGTTCGTCCGACATCGGTGAAACCGGTGAATCGATGCGCAAGGGGACCATGACCACGGCCATTTCCGCCGAAGCCGAGGAACTGGGCAAGTTTGCAGGTGGCGCCTTTTCCGATCCGGTGGTCCAGATCGGCACGCTGATCAGCGTGATCGGCTATATCTCGTCCACCCAACCGGGGCTGGGCCTGATCGCTTTTTCCATGATCGTGCCCCAGATCGTGATCGTTCTGGTATCGCAGCGCAAAGTGAACGTCTTTGTTGCCGAACGGGTCCGCATATTACGCAGCTCCACCGACAAGCTGACGACCGAGGAGATCGACGCGGTAGCGCGCGATATCGATGCCCAGTTCGACAAGATATACGAAACGCGACGCAGGATGTTTCTGTGGAAACTGTCTGCGAAATTCCTGCTGAGTGTTATCAACGGCGCGGGCACCGTCGGGGTTCTGATGCTGGGTGGCTGGCTGGTTCTGCAGGGAAGAACAGATGTCGGTACCGTAGTGGCCGCCGTCAGTGGTCTCGGCCGTATTCAGGGCCCGACCGCGTTTCTGATCGCCTTCTATCGGCAGGTCAGTGCCAACCGCATCAAATACGAACTGATGCTGGAACTGTTCGGCCCCAATCCCGAACGGTATCGATACCTGAAACGTCGCAACTAAAAAGACCGCGCGGCTGGTACCTGCGCGGTCTTTCGTATTTCCGGAATGGTCGCTGCGTCACGCGCGCTCGGAATATTCCATGGTTTCCGTGTTCACCACGATCATCTCATCCTGGCCGATGAAGGGCGGGACCATGACCTTTACGCCATTGTCCAGAACGGCGGGTTTGAACGAGTTCGCAGCGGTCTGTCCTTTGACCACCGGCTCGGTTTCGACGATCTTGCAGGTCACTTTCTGCGGCAGCGTCGCATTCAGCGCTTCGCTTTCATAGAATTCGACCACAATTGTCATGCCGTCCTGCAGAAAGGGACGCCGCTCACCCAGCAGGTCCGAGGGCAGTTCGATCTGCTCGTAAGTCTCGGAATCCATGAACACCAGCATGCCGTCGGATTCGTACAGAAACTGCTGATCCTTCTGCTCAAGGCGCACGCGCTCGACCTTGTCGGCGGACCGAAACCGTTCGTTCAGCTTGGACCCGTTGCGCAGGTTACGCAGCTCGACCTGCGCAAAAGCACCGCCTTTTCCGGGCTTTACGTGATCCACTTTGACCGCCGCCCACAGCCCGTCATTATGCTCAAGCACGTTGCCGGGGCGAATTTCGTTCCCATTTATCTTGGGCATTACATAAATCCTTCACAAACGGTTGATGCGTCAGTTGCCGCCCCTATATCTGGCGTGATCACACCTGGCAAGACAACGACACCTAGTGCTGCACTTGCAGCAAGCTATGCAAATGACGCAACGCAACTATGCATTTTAGGTGTATCCGAATCGCACCTAATAGGTCATAAGGACCGTCACGCCGAAAATGCAAGAGCAAGAACAACAAGGAAGACGAGATGAGAGATTTCGTTGACGGCACTGCCTTTAACAATGAGCAAGGCAATCGTGCACGCAAACTTTTCGCGGCCGTTGTGTTGGCTGCGCTTGATGACGCCATTGCCGATGACAAGAAATACGGCAACGGCCCGGAACAAATCGCCCGTTGGGCGCGTTCGCGCGATGGTCGCGAAGTGCTGTCCTGCGCGGGCATCGACCCGAACGAACGGGTTGTCAGCGGACTGATGGAGTTCGTTGGCCGTGGCGTGCGGACCTCGGTCGCGCTGTCGCGTGAAGAAAGCGAGCGTCGCAATGCCGCTCAGCAGGCAGAAGCCGCCTGATCCAGGGCGACCTCTGAAGGAAAAAACGCGCTCCCGAAACCGGGGCGCGTTTTTCTTTTGGGCACGTCAAAAGAACAAGAACCACTGACGGGCGACCCAAAGTTCCGCTGCCAGAAGCGCGCCAAAGAACAGCTTGGCCGTAACCGTCAGGCCTCTGTGCCAAAGCACCACAAAGGATCCTGCGCAAACCACGATGGACGCCGGGGCCACCCAAAGGGCGTGGTGCGCGCTGTCCCAATAGCTTATTGGGCTGTGAAACACCCAATCGCTCAGCGGCCAGAACTGCGGGCGACCGTCACCCGCATGCAGCAGGAAATCCATGGCCAGATGCAGAAGGCCCGCGGCAGCGGCGACGGCCAGAAACCGCCATCCGCGCCAAAGCCCCATCAGCAACGCCAGCCCCCACAGGATAAAGGAATTGTCGATGGCAAAAACCGTCTGCCAGGCGGACGAAAAATAAAGTTCGCCGAACACCACCTGTGGCGGGATGCCCAGAAGGAACAGGGACGTCCCCGCCATGAGGTACAGCGACAAATCAGGCAAAAGCGACCCGATCACCGCCGCCCACAGAACCCACCCTTTCGCGGGGCGCGCAAATGCGGCGGCACCGATCAAAAGATGCGCGGGCGTGTTCATCCGGGGCTTTCCCTTTGGCCTCAAATCAGGTCATCTGCGCCCCAACGTATAGGAGACGGCCATGGTTCGCGCCATCATGATTCAGGGCACCGGCAGCAATGTCGGCAAATCGGTTTTGGTTGCCGGGTTGGCGCGGGCCTATACGCGACGCGGGCTGCGCGTTGCGCCGTTCAAACCGCAGAACATGTCGAACAACGCAGCGGTGACGGAAAACGGCGGTGAGATCGGGCGCGCGCAGGCCCTGCAAGCCCGTGCAGCCAAACGCGCCACGCACACGGATATGAACCCGATTCTTCTGAAACCCGAAACCGACACCGGGGCACAGATCATAATTCAGGGTCAGCGCGCGGGCACGATGAAGGCGGGCGACTATCGCAAGGACAAATCGAATCTGCTGGGCGCGGCGCTTGAAAGCTTTGACCGGCTGTGCGGCGATGCCGATCTGGTGCTGATTGAAGGAGCCGGCAGCCCGGCCGAGACCAATCTGCGCAAGGGTGACATCGCCAATATGGGCTTTGCCTGCGCCGCCGGTGTTCCTGTAGTTCTGGTAGGCGATATCCATCGCGGCGGCGTGATCGCTCAGATTGTCGGGACGCAGGCGGTTCTGGATCAACGTGATCTGGCGATGATCCGGGGCTTTGCGGTTAACCGGTTCAAGGGGGATGTGTCTTTGTTTGATGAAGGGCGCGACGATATTGCCGCGCGTACGGGATGGCCCTGCTTGGGCGTGGTCCCGTGGTTCCACGATGCCTGGAAACTGCCGGCCGAAGATATGATGGACATCCGGTCTCACAGCGGCGGCACCTGCAAAGTCGTCGTACCGCAACTGGAGCGTATGGCCAATTTCGACGATCTGGACCCGTTGTCAGCCGAACCCGGTGTCACGGTCGAGATTATCCCCGCCGGCCGCCCCCTGCCCGGCGACGCCGATCTTGTTCTGCTGCCGGGAAGCAAATCCACCATCGGCGATCTGGCCTATTTCCGGGCGCAAGGCTGGGACATTGACCTCTATGCCCATGTCCGGCGCGGCGGGCATGTTCTGGGCCTGTGTGGCGGTTTTCAGATGCTGGGTAAAACCATCGATGACCCTGACGGCGTCGACGGCCGCCCGGGCGCGGTTGAAGGGCTGGGGCTGCTGGACGTGACCACCGTGATGGCAGGCGAAAAACAGGTCACACAGCGCACCGCGCGCGCGGTTCCCGGCGATCAACCCGTGACGGGATACGAGATTCACATGGGCCGGACCGAGGGTCCGGATTGCGACCGGGCCTGGCTTGAGATCGAAAACCGGCCAGAGGGCGCCGCTGACCGCACGGGCCGTATTCGCGGCAGTTACCTTCACGGTATCTTCTCGTCCGACGCATTCAGAGCCAGCTATCTGGAACAATTGGGCGCCGCGTCGAATCTGTCATACGAGGACGGTATCGAGGACACGCTGGACGCATTGGCGGATCATCTGGAACAGCACATGGATCTGGATCGGCTAATGTCGATCGCCAGCCGTCCCACCCGGTCCTAGAGGTCAGTCCAGCTTTTGCTCGGCCAGCGCGCGGAACACTTCCCGCCGTACCATTTTTCGAACATTGCGCGTGATACGCTCACCCAATACGCCCTGCAATTCCTCGCGCACGACCTGCGCCACGAACTCGCGAAGCGCTTCTTCGCTCATCGTCAGAGATACCAAATGCTCCAGTTCTTCCGGGGGTTCGGTGCTTGTCAGCGCAAAGACGTCGGGGTCGCGGATAAACGTCGCCGTCGCGTCGAGTTCCGTGTGCTCCAACTCGATCCCGCCTTCATCGTCATTACCACTTGTTGCCACAGCTTCGGCTTCGGCTTCGGCTTCGGCTTCGGCTTCGACAAACTCAGCCTTTGGACGCCATTCAAGCGGTTTGGTCGGCGTGCCGGAATAGGCGTCATCGCTGTCGCCATCGGGTTCCCACTGATCCTCGGTGCGGGCGATCGCGGCTTCCAGCGCTTCGATCTTGGCGCTCAGGCTGACGGCGGGATCGCTTTCGGGTTCTGCGTCTGTCTGCTGTTCCGCCGCCGGCTCCGCGTGCTTAACGATGTCACATGCCCGCAGGATCATCGGCTTGACCGAATCCTCGGCCCGGTACTCCGGTTTCTTTTGCGATGGCCGGGTATTTTCGTCATCCGCCGCTGGCGCACCCACCCTCAACGCGTCGGTCAGAACCAGCCTGCCCGGCTTGCGCGAAACTGACGATGCAACAAGATCGGGGACTTTCCGACCCTCTTCGGTGACCAGACGTTTTATCGAGGACAGGACGTCCTCGATACCCGAGTTTACGACTTTTTCCGTCATTGTTCTCTACCGCTCTATCCTTACGGTAGAGTGTAGCCAAACAATTCGGTCCTCACAACAGGTAGTATCGCCCCTTAGTCGCGGCGCAATGCTTTGAGGACGCGATCCAGATCCCGGCTTTGGCGGCTGACCTGCGCCGGAGCCTTCTTCACCAGATTGTAGTAGAGGGTCGGATCGTAGATCTGCACCGCCAGCCCCAGACGTTCCGCCGTCAACAGGCCCTGAGCCTGCAATAGCTGATACGCAGCCCGGGACCGTTCCGTGCGCGATGCGACCTCGGCCAGTTGCGCGTCCAGCAGATCCTGCTGAGCGTTCAGAACGTCCAGCGTGGTCCGCGCGCCCAGGGTGGCCTCTTCCCGGATACCGTCAAACGCCACCTGCGAGGCACGAACCCGCTCGGTCGACGCCCTCAGGCTGGCAGTGGCGGCCTGAAACGCGGCATACGCGTCGGCGACCCCCTGGGTGATATCCTTCTGAACATTCAGCAGGTTGGCGCGGGAGGCATCCCGCGTCGCCATGGCGCGGCGAACGCTGGCCGCCAGCCGGCCGCCAGCATAAATCGGCTGGTTAAAGCGCAGCGCAATGGTCGCGTCCTCGATATTGTCGTCGTTGTCATAGCTTTCGGTGATACCGGCATCGGCGTTCAGCGTGACATTCGGACCCAGATTGGCGCGCTGCTGCTGAACCACCAGATCCAGCGCCCGCACCTGATGCTGCGCGGACAGAATTGAAGGGTGGTTGCGCTGCGCCAGGCTTACCGCCTCGGCCTCGGATCGTGGCAGGTTCGGCAGCCTCGGCTGGCCTGACGTCCGCCCCGGCGCCTTGCCGACCGCGTTCACATATTCGGCCTGCGCGATGCTCAGGTTACCACGCGCGACCGCCAAATCCGCCTGCGAGCTTGCAAGCTGCGCCTCGGACAGCGCCACATCCGTCCGCGTAACTTCGCCGACTTCGAATCGGTCCTGAGAGGCCCGGAGTTCCTCGGCCGACACATCGACGTTGTTCAGCCGGATCGCAACGGTTTCTTCCTGCAGCAGAACGCCCAGATAGGCTTCGGCCGCGCGGAACAGTACAATTTGTTCGATGTCCAGCAGGGTCTGCCGGGTGGACAGAACCGTTTCCTGCGCAGATTGCTTGCCCAGCACGGAAAACCCGCCATCGTAGATCAGCTGGCTCAGCGTGAGGCCTGTGAAAAAGTTGGACGGCTCATTCCTGGTGACACCGGTGCTGGTGTCGGCCCGGGTGTAATTCTGGCTGACTTCCACCGTCCAGTTGATGATTGGCCGCAGCGCCGACAGCGCGATTGCAACGTCTTCATCCGCCGCACGCAACAACGCCCGGTTCTGTTCCAGCAATCCACTTGTATTGTAAGCTCCGATGAATGCGTCGGTCAGGTTATCGGCCCAGACCGCCTGCCCCGGCATAGCACTGAGCGCGATGCCCGCCGTCAATGCAAATGCCTTAACTAACTTCCGCCCCGTCCGTGAACGCATAACGAAATCCTTCTCAAACCAAAATTACGCTGCCCTGTGGACAGTTTGCGCGTTTGTTTTCAACTAATCAAGGCAGCGAAAATTTATGCGCTACAACTATAGCGAAAATGCACACTCGGCGGAAAAGGCCCGCAATATCGGCGCATTGGCATTGAACGCGTGGCGCCACGTGATCCGGTCGCCGGATTTGTGCCCGATGCGCACGGTTCCAAGCTCTCCTTCGACGAAAAGGCATGCAATGCGACCGTGATCCTTGAGCTGACCGATCAGGGCATCCGGCACCTGCTCAACCCCGCCTTGAATCATGATGACGTCGTAAGGTCCATGTTCCGTCGCGCCCTGATCCAGCGGCCCGACATGCACAACCGCGTTGTCGGCATCCGCTTCCATCAGAATGGTCTGTGCTTCCGCGGCGAAACCTTCGTCTTCTTCCACGGCGACCACCAATTGCGCCATGTGCGCCGCAACCGCGGTCGAATACCCCAGTCCCGGAGCGATATCCAATACCACCTCGTCATTGGAAATATTCAGCGCATCCAACATCTTGGCCAGGGTCCGGGGCTCCAACATGCAGCGCCCGCCGCCAAGCTCGATCACGCCTTCGGCATAGGCCGCTTCGCGCTGCGCATCCGGCACAAAATTCTCACGCTGGACGCTGAGCATTGCGTCGATGATGGGAAACTTCGTGACATCAGACGGGCGGACCTGAGTGTCGACCATCGTACGGCGCCGGGTTGCGAAATCTGTCATTGGATCGCTCATGTTTGTCCCAAGGGTGTTTGGCTTGTGCCATATCCGGATGAAACCGGCAACGGCTCTGGCGCTGAAACTTTTGCCTCATCGCAGGAACTTGGACACGGGCGGAGCCCAATGCGCAACCACGTCTTGGTTCCCCGCCTCAATACACTTGGTGCCCCCGGAAACATTCGCTGACGAATTGCGCGCGCCTGGAGAGCGTGAGAATGCGGCAGCCAAAAAGGTATGTGACTTTTGCGCCAGAACCTGATTCTGGCATGGCGTCATGGATATCAATCACTTGACGCGGAAATCTTGCTGACCATAGCCTGTATCAAAGTCAGAAGCCGGAAAACGGCAGGCAGAGCAGTCCTAATGAGAAAATCAATTGCGGCCCTGGCGGCGCTCATCTCTATGAGCCTGCCCGCGGCATCAAAAGAAATACAGGTTATCAATGACCCCGGAGGCCGGATTCTGGATCGTAAGGTCCAGATCGAAATCGCCAACAGGACCAACACGCAGGTTCGGATCATAGGTGACTATTGTCATTCAAGCTGCACCATGCTGCTTGGCGCGGATGACGTCTGCGTCTCACCTAAAACAATGTTTGGCTTTCATGGTCCCTATCGGTCAACGCGGACGAAAATGACCGCTGATGAGTTCGACAGAAAGAGCGCTTCGCTTTCCACCTACTACCCGGGTCCGGTAAGACGCTGGTTCATGTCCACAGCACGGTTTGCAGGACCCGCCGAGCTTCTGCTTGTCTCTGGCGAATACCTGATTGGTCTAGGTGTGAAGGAATGCGGAAGTATTTCGACCGTATCCCGACTATCCAAGCCGTAATTTGCCTCCCGAGGCTTGAAATTGCTGTTGGCGGTCCCCTGAACTTCGAGCGCTCAAACTCACGACGACCAGAGCCTGCCCCGTCAAGGTTTCGGAGGACAGCGTTTTGACAGGTTTGAAGCCGCGGACCGCGGCCGTGACCAACAAGAAAGCCGAGTATTTGCAAAGTCACCCTGTTTGCAGCTCTCTGGCCAAATAAACGCAAGAACAGAACAAGGCCAGAACGCGAAGGATTGGGCAAATGTTGGGAATATCGTATTGCGCCCATCCGGCGACTCGTTTAAAGCCCTGCTTTACACCACCTTAGGCGAGTTGGCGGAGTGGTGACGCAGCGGATTGCAAATCCGTGTACACCGGTTCGATTCCGGTACTCGCCTCCACTACTTTTCAATGGGTTAGAAGCATTGGCAATTTTTGCCGAAGCGCATTTTACAATCCATTTTACAATTCCGTTCACGCTTTGCTCTCCTTGGCCTCACTTAGAAGCGTCAAAACGTCATCAGTTTCACCCGGCGAAACCTGCGCGTAACGCTCGATCATGGCCGCAGCAGTGCGCAGAGACCACCCCATGCATCCGGCGATCTGAGAGAGCGATAGACCCGCCCGCAAAAGCCTCGTGGCTGCCGTACCACGGGCGTCGTAGAGCCGCAGGTCATAGCCTAAGCTTTGTGGTGTTAGCCCTGCCTTGTCGCGCCACTGACGCACGCCCTCAGACGCCCGATGCTCTGTCAATGGCTTGCCACTGGCGTTGGTTAGGATAAGCAGTCGATCATCAGGTGTTGCGTCAATCACTTGGGCCATTGCTTGACTGACCGGCACAAACGCAGATTTGCCACGCTTGTTGGTTTTTATGCGAATCCGACGACCGCTCGGCGTTGGCTCAACGTGGGCGCGCGATAGCCTTATTAGATCACCGGGGCGCATGCCTGTTTCACAGGCGGTCACCAAAATACGCACCACCCATTCCGGCGCTAGCTTTTTGACAGCCTCAACGTGTTCTGGAGCCCAAACAACATCGGATCTGTCAGACCGGTACACTTTTTTGAAACTGCAATGGTGCTCGGCCAGTTTTCCGGCATCCCGCGCCCAATTCAGAATTCTGGTTACCACGGTTCCAGCATAGTCATACTGTTTCGGCGAGTGAGCCCATTGTGCGCGCCATTCGTTCACCTCTGCACGCGATGCGGCCTCTTCAAACATAGCCACCGGGTCTTTCTTGAATTCAGTTGCGAACCGAAGCGCCCACTTCTTGTAATCAGCTTGCGTTCGCGGCTTGAGCGCCTGAAATTCGGCAGACTGCAGGTACGCTTCAACTAAAGCCTCAGTCATGTGCCGATCAACCTTGGGCGCAGCGGCGGCCATCGATGCGGTGTAAGCTGCAAAGAACTCGGCATTTTTCGGAAATGGCCGGGAGTCTTTCCAAAAACCAGTTCCTTTCCGACCACGAAGCGAGAAATAGTAACAGACAGAGCCATCTGCGAGTTTGGCTCGCACGCGATGAACCTCCGGGGGCAAGTTACCGCGCGGCACGGCGAGCCCTCCTTGCTGAAACCAAGCTATCATTCTCGCTGCCATCCGAAGAATAAAGCCCTTGAGCTTCATCAAGACGGCGACGAACCAAAGCAGGGTCAAAATACCCTCTTCGTCCCGGAACAGGCGTTATACGCATCGAAGCGCACCAGTCTCGAAAGGCAGCGTTCGTGCCCGAATACCCGAGGCGATGTGCAAGGTCATCCGATTTGACTAGTTCAATACCGAAGCTGCCGAAGTTATCCATTGTCGGCCTCCGTAAGAAAAACGGCGGTGAAGCTGAGACCGAGAGAGGCTGCAATCTGACCGCAAATAGTGGAAAGATTTAGCACGATCCGAGGCGCGGCCCCGCGCCCCTCGACTGCCCCCATCACGGCGCCGGGAACACTTTCTCCTTTGTTCAAATCAAACATTGGGTCAGCGTCCGATACAATCGCCAACCGGCTTTGTTGCCACTCTACACCCTCACTCACAAAGATCAGAAATGTATCACCAAGGGCGAACAACTTACCCGGCGCCCGAATGTTCGCTGATCTGGCCTGAATTTGATTGGGTTTAGATTGCTGACCATAGTAAGTGAACTGAGCCCCCGCCCTATACGCTTCGCGAACATCGACTCCGCAGTCGATCAGTGCAAACGCAATGGCCCCTTGCACAACGGTCTCAAGCGAAAGCTGCCGTAGCCTCCCGCGCCCCGGTCCTCTTGATGCAACGGATTTCACCCCTTCCGGCACGAACACCTTGTTCATATCGAAGTGGTTTTGCCAGCGACGGGAAGTATTCCCCATCGCAATCAGTGCCTTATCGGCAGGAAAATATAGCCCCTCGGACGACATGGGAAACGCTACCTCCACGCTTATTAAATTACAACAGGCATGGTTATTTTATTACCATAGGTAGAGTTTTGTTGCGTCAACTGCATGTCACCGAACAAAATAACAGAACTCCGCAACAAGGCTGACCAAGAATTGCTTGCGACATTTCGTAAAACGAATGTCATTGCACCATTTTGTCGGCCCCTCGCCAGTTTATGTCCTCAACCATGTGCCCCTTCACAATCAATAAGAGAAACGTAACTGAGGGGGTGCAACCCAAAGAAAGGTTGGATAAGGTCTCGCAAGAACTTAAAAATATTGGAGAAAAGCTTGCTGTTTTCAGAGCAATTTGGAATTTCCATAGATGGAACCGAGCCTTGGTTTGATCCTCTGTTGACCCTTGATACGAAACTGTACATTGACCCGTTCCTGATCTTTCAGGACGAGTTCGGCCCCTTTGTCGGCGCGCATGAAGAAATCGTGAGTTTTTATGAGGCCGCATTCCAGCTCGTCGCCGAAGCTGGTGAAACCAAATCTGAGCGCCCTTGGAAAAAGGCGATCTCCATTTTAGGCACGCCCGAAGTTGAAGAGTTTTGCTTGGGAGTAACGGCATCAGGCACAAGAGGTGCAGGCGCCGCAGGCGGAAAAGCAAAGCTCATCGCCGAAGCATTTCACAAAGCAGTACTTTTCGGGCTTGCCAATCCAAAGCACTTCGAAACGGTGCAACTTTTTCAAGAGGGTATAGCCGAAGACACGGTAAGTGACGCTGTTGGCAATATTCTCAGACACAGGTTTGCCGAGTACACAAAATCCGTCTGCGATGGGTATGGAGTTCTCACCAAAGCGTGCCCACACTACCGTGGTCGCTTCAATCCAGACACACGGCGGTGGGAACGCATTGTCGTAGATGCCCCGATCAACCCATATAGCGAAAAGCAAGTCCTGCTCGTGCCAAAGCAGTATCTGCGACCGTTGCCGACGCTGAATCCAGATGATTTTTGGGGATACTGCTTTGATCAGAATGCCCAAGAACTTCGGACAGAGTTGGGTGAGGAAATTACGCGCAACGTCAAAAAAGAAGTGATACTCGAAAAAGCACTAGGCGACTATGACAGCGTAGAAGAATATGTAGCGTTTCTAGAGCGTATCGGCGGAGCGCCCTATGATCTCGACGAAGACCCAAAAGGACTTGTCAAATGGTACCACAAGTCTAGGGAATTTGTTCAGGAAAACCCGATAGAACTGCATTTCAATGATGCATCCGACTTTCCACAATTCATAGATAAGTTGCTGTCGATATTCAAAAACTACGTCGAAAACCAAGGCGGGTGGGAACTCATCTACAATGACGACGGCAGACCAAAAAGCGAAAGCGCATGTCAGCGATTGTTCTTGGGGATTGTCCGGCACTATTGTCTTGCAAACAACATCGACGTGTCGCCCGAGGTTAATATCGGGATTGGCCCGGTAGACTTCAAACTATCACAAGGAGCCAAGCTAACTGCTCTGGTAGAAATGAAGCTCGCCAAGAATACCAAGTTTTGGTCTGGTCTAGAAAAACAACTACCGAAATATCTTCAAGCCGAAGAGGTAAAACTAGGGCGCTTTTTGGTCATTGCCTTCAACGAAACGGATGTTGAGAGGTTGAATGACATTTATGAGCGAGTCGCGAAAGTTAACGCTGAAACCGGGTACGAGATCCAAAGCTGCGTCGTTGAGGCAATCTATAAACCGCCGTCAGCATCGAAACTGTGATCCTCCGCTGTGGCCATAGGGTTTTAGCGCACGAGGGATCAGGTTCTAAGCCACGTAGCGCAACTATGTTCGCGAACAGGTCTTTTCGAACGCGTAAACTGCGTCTTTTCATCTCTAAAGCAGAATGTGAGGCACGGAAGATACCGGCCTTAGTTGGCGCATCATTACCCTTGTCTAAGTTTAGGGCAAACTTTGCGCACCATCAACTCAATCAGAGCTTACTAACTAGAGCGTTTCGCCAAATCCAACGCACGCTCACGAACTTCCGCAAGCCTTTCAATCCGATGAACTTCTTCTTCCAAACACTCAAAAACAGGTAAGAACTCATCCCCATGCAGCGCAACCAATTGAGCGGCACCAGCTAGTGCACGTTTATACAAGACAAGGTCAGATTCGATGCCTTTTGCAACCATTCTTCCCTCCATCAGATGTTGGAACACGTCGATTGATATAGTCCTGTTCCGACCGTCTCATGCGTCAAGCAACATTGGAAGTAACACCAAGTTTGAATTTGCTGAGCTTCCGACTAAAAGCCATGCAGATCAATCCGGCTAGCCGCTGCAAGCTCTGTCATCCCTGCTGCAGAGTTTCTTGGCTCATCTGCGCTCATGGCCGATTGTTGGCGTTGGCATCACGTTTATTTTCGGCGTTGAGGCGTTAGGTGAAATATCTCTGGCTACTAATTGCGCAATTACTTCTCACCACACGAATTCACATTTTTTGGAAGGTCTTCTGGTTCAACCACTTCAAGTCAGGGAAGGAGACGGTTACTGACACAGCATGGCATTTATTTATTTAGACGATAGCAAACACCACAACTTCGGCTTCTCATTGGCAGCATTTGTAATCTGTGAAACTGATCCCACCGAAGAAGTTAGTTCGATATTTCGAGACCTTGGTTTTGATCCTAACGTGTTCGAATTTAAGTCATCTGCTAGGATGCAGGGTGACGCCTCTCTTCAAAGGCTCCGGCGTGCCTTGAAGGCTTTTATCGGCATGAAATGCAAAATTGCCGTTTGTGTAGTAGACGGTGACAAGAGATTGGGCCCGGCAGCTTTAAAGCTTCTGAACAACGCTCTTACCCATCCCTACCTTTTTGGTCACGACCATCTAATATTCTTTGATGAAGGTTTGTTTCAGTCTTCCAAAGCTGCCGTAGCTCTGGTCGAAGATAATGAGGCTTTAAAGGACTGCGAGTTCCATTTCGAACAAGATTCACGACAAATTATGGGTATACAACTTGCCGATGTTGTTGCGCACACGTGCAGTACGATGTTGCTTGAAACTCTCGGTCACATCACAAAAAAAGTCGTCGTTAATGCCCCGAATGACAGGGTGTACCACGGCTTAGAAATTGAGTTAGGTTTCGAAATGTGGGCTGGAATACGCTACGCATTTCTAAGCCAAAACAAGCTGAATCCGAAAGATGATTTCGACTTAGCAAACGTGGATGTTTACCCATGGGGCTTACATATAGACGACAGTGTCGATGAAAGAATCGCGTCGGCAGCAATGGAACGGTTCGGGGAGAATTACCTAGGCTGCATCCACTGAACGGCTATTCAGACTATTTGGTACAATAAATGCACCTTTGATGAAGCTAGCGGGAGTTGCGTCAGCTTCGACCTGTTACTCAGATCGTAATTTTCCCCCAAAAGGTGGGGGCGCGTTCACAAACGGTTAGGGCGGAAGGTGGACGTTGAAGATGCAAAGCTATTTGCGACTGGGCTTCTGAAGCTTCGTTGTGGTAGGCGGTGATGACGCATAGGCAGTGGTCGGTTGAAATTATGTGCCTTTAGCAAGAAGCGATTTGGTTTTCCCCGCACTAGTTTGATGTAATAGTCTGTACAGCAGCTAGATAGTCAGCGTCCGAGTTCAGCGGAACGTGTATATAGATTCCGTCATTTTCTTGGAGATCCAAAAGAACTCCAAACCGCAGCAACCATCTCTCTAAGTGTCTGTTAGTAAAAAGAATATCGTCAAATTTGCTCCAATTCTTGATATTAAGAAAAAAATCTTCTAGGTCTTTCTCAAAGAGCCGGTACCACGACATCATCTCCAAGTCTTTCAGCGTTGTTTGCAAATACTCTGGCAACGCTTTTGGGTTTTCACAGGAATGGTACATCCCGATCAAGCGAGCAGATGACTTCATAACCAAGTTCAATGCACTTAGTGTGTAGCTGATGAAGTCATCAAGTTCACCCGTATCCCTATAGAGTCTTCTTCTTTTAACAATCTGGTCGCTGGCAGTATGGATTTGATCGTTCAATAGAGTTTCAGCTTGATCAAAGTCAGAATACTCCGTCGCACAGATTCTCCCACTGAAATAGCTGTCAAACACACCATTTGCAGCTTGATACAGAAATTGTTCAATCGCGTCATCGAGGCGAGAAAGCATCTGTTCCGGAAATTTTCGAAAGGTCAAATGATGCAAGTATGTACTTGCGAGTTGATCGCTAAGGATTTCCCACGCTGGCGCTCTCTCTTGCGGGTCCTCTTTCATCATTTGAAGGGCCAAAAAGTCCCGCAGCACGAAGTGAGTCTTTATTACACCATTGCGACGAACGGTTATCGGCATGGCGACGCCGGTGCCAAATTCGCTTGGTATCGTTTTTAGAGGGGGCGCCTTAAATCCGCGATCAATACAATTCAAAGCTTCCTCGTAGTTACTAGCGAATGTAAATCCTTCAATTCGATGAAAAGCTTCTCGAGGAAGTAGTCTCAATATTTCCTGCTGAATTCTATCTACTAGCTCATTGGCGAACTCGTCATTTCCAAAGCCTTGCAAGGACAACGTGAAAGACAGAGTTTCGTTGTCGTTGGGTTCAACGGTATCTACTGTTTCGGCAACGTCAGGTATAACGATAGAATCTTGTGGAAGGATGTCTTGCACTGCCATCGCCAGACTTTCGTCGATCACATCTGTGATTTTGATGCGAAGTTGGTCCCCTAATGTAGCCTGACGAAAGGTAAGCTCGTCACACCGCTCTGAAGACAGGAAGAAGTCCAGACAAACTGAGGAAGCAGCTTGGTTATAAGTGGAGGCTATAAACTCCTGACAGCCGCTTCCGGCACCTACAAGAAGCCTGTCTGGCGCCAGTGGAAAGACAACTAGCAGCGGGTCTTTTCCACTCAAGAACAGAGGCTGCCAACCTTCCATTTTATCGAGAGAGATGCAAACGCAGTCAGGTAAAATTGCCGGATTGGAACTATGATCGACTATTTTCCATTCAAGTTTCTTTAGCTTCTTTATGACACCCTCGGGTGCCAGAGACTCCGAAAGAGCCTTTACATGAGCTGCTCGCGCTAGCTCTCTCGGTTTGAACATGAATTGCTCAATGTAAGGTAGCATTGATGCTTTGGCATCTTTGAGCATTCGCGCACCATTCTCTCGAAGTTCGAAGTATAGCGCGCGGCCAATCGTTTCCACGCTTATTCCAGTAAACCTGTCGATGCCGTTGTTGACGACCCCTTCATGGATAAGCTCCTGTATCTTGAGGGGAGCTTTTTGGGGATTGAAGCTCTCGAAATCAATGAGTTCATTTGGCTGATCAACCAGCCTCCAGATAACTTCGGCCATGCTCTTAGCCCCTTCCACAATGAAGGTTCGTGTATGCGCAGAGCGGATGGAAAGATGTGCTGCTACCTCTGCCACAATCCCAGCATTCGCTAGTTGCCCCACGGACAAACTCCGTAGTTCGTCAACAAGTGCAAAAACATGGTGTTCGTAGTCGGTGATCAAATCATCAAGCGTGGGAACGTCTCCCACGGACGGTTTCGAATAGAAATTGTGTTGTTTCGCTGCATCCTTCCGTCCGACAGGGACGGGTTTTGTCTGATCACGTCGATACATCCAAAGCTTATCTGAGCCGTCTGGAATGACGAATGGTTTTTGAAAGTGCTGCGGGATGAAGTGTTGTCCGGAACCTGCCATGATTTCCCACCTAGCTAATTAACAAAGTGATCTCTTTCGATTGATCTATGCGAGCAACCCCACACTCCACTTGCTACTTGTGTAAAAATAGGAGACCCATGGGTGATTTCTTAAGCTCAGTGTGAGCGTTTTTCAGATTTCGGAATCTTTCCGGTATTTCCTTCAGCTTGGGAGCATCAACAACTTGGTTGATGGCAAATGCAGCAGCTCCGAATGTCGGCACACCAGTAGCGATAGCGGCGATTTCTACAGCTCCGGTAACGAACCAAGTACCCAAATCGTGACCCGCGAATTTGAACCCTTTATCTCGAAGTTCGCGAACACTCTTTTTGTGGTCTTCAAACGCTGCTTGTAGGTTTTCTACTATTTGGTCGCTGGACCGAAAAAACGCATCGGGTTTAGCTTCTGCTATCTCGGAGACTCCGGCTGAGAGCATGCTGCGAATTTCCTCAAACGCGCCTTCCTTGCGCATTTCAATTAACGCGTCGGGTGGAATGTTCCCAAGCCATTCCATATCAGTGGCCGCTGCATGCTGGAGGCCGCGCACCATGTGAAGGTGCGTCGCATTTTCCTCGTATGTGGCTGAATTATACTCAAGCTTCCAATTGAAATACTTCCACGAAGTTGGAGCATCCAAAAGTGGTGTCCCCATCAGATATCTGCTTTTCAGAAGTATATCTGTTGCCTGCATCATTCGGCCAATGCACTGTCCCGCGATCAAATTGCCCGCATGCTTCTCACCCAACATAGCGGCACCGTCACCTTCGAGTGACCGCTTCAACTGCTCCAATGAGGAACCTGACCAGTCTACATCAAAAAGAAGCTTTTTCTGATCTACCACCTTCTTGATAGCGTCCTCGGGGGCACTCAAATTGGAAGTGAATTCAAACAACTCGGTCAGACTTTCAAAGTCTCGGCCAAATATTGCACTCGCATGATTTAAACCGTCAGGCTCTGCAGATCGTTTGAGAAATTCGATTTCAGTCTCCTCGACAGAGGAGCGGAAGGGCGTGACAACAATGATAGGTTGGTCAAGTTCAGCGAGAGCCAGATCACGATATTGGATGACATTTATTGCGTGCTTAACAAGATAATAGACTTGGGTTTCGGAGGGCAAATTTTCAAATAAGTGCTTACTGTGCCAAAACGGGTCGGTTAGAACAATCGTATCTACATATAAGCCTGCACTGCTCGCGATGTTACGCTGGTAAGACGGGAATAGGTCGCCCCCATATACAGCTTTAGTCCCGTGCATGTCTTGGATGTGGTAGTGGGATGCATCAGTCAAGGCCGTCCAAAACTCAGATAGGCCTTCAAGGAATTTAGGAATCTGAGGCGCAATGTCTTTTACGGCAAGCGGTTGCCGTGACACAGCCGAAGCGAAACTATGTGCGTCGTATCCTTTTTCCTGCGCCTCTTTTACGAAGAACCCTAGGTTGTCTTCGATGTACTTAAAATACATCTTGGTTATGTCACTCAGCGGAGCCGCATCTTTTTCCTGCTGGCGACTGTGAAGCGTGGCCGCCGCCATTGCCATTGCTCGTATGCGACCATCGACGGTTGCTAGATCAATGCGACCATCTTGACCATATTTGACGGCCATCAAGCTTTGTTCGAGATCGTCGGCAAGATGTTCAGCAATGTGAACTTTGCCCTCCTCCAATTGTGTTTTTAGGACTTCCAGACGCCAGCGAAGTTCTTCATTGTATTCTTCTTGGTTCATTGCCGCACAAATACAGTTATGATAATCTACTGATCCATCTACCAGCAACAATGTGGATTGGAAACCACAACATTGAATCCACACATCCATCTGTTTTATTAAAGAAATTTTTCAAGATAGGATGACTTCTGGTCTTTCGGCTGTCTGGATCCAAACTGACCTTTTTGTGTTAAAATCTGACTAAGTTAGAGACCCACCCTTGCCAGCCGCAAACGCGGCCATCAAGTCAGCTTGGGATCGACTACCTCCTCCACCCATCAGCAACTTGTAACCCAATGGCCCTAACGCTTTCAGCTCTGAAAGCACTTCTCCAGCTTCCCTGACGACATGCCCGTTCCCGCTCGCAACAAGGCTGATATTCTCTAACAGGTCGTCAGATGCCATTCCATCTGCGAATTGGGCAATTTCTGAGGGTACAGTCCCCACATTGGCGAGAAAACCAGAAGACGCCAGCACAACTCTAAGGCTTGCTGTACCAATGATTGGACCCTTGTTTGAGTTAATGGCAGCAAACGCGCGAATTCGTCCGTCTGGGGCTTGTACCTGTAGACGGCTAACGGTGAGGTGTGGGAGCTCATCGTCAGTTAGACCGGCGCTCTCCAGCGCGCCCGTAAGTTTGCCATTTGCGTTCCCTATGAAATCGAATTCGCTATCAAATATGTGTCTCGCGTCAGCTTTCAAAAATCCGCTCAGCATGAATGGCTCGTCTTGAGGAATTGTTCCCTCTTCCTTCATTTGTGAGAAAACTCGAGCATGAAAAACAAGTTCGACCAAGTACCGCGTCAGCGTGATCGCATTTATCTGTCGAACCTCTTCGAACCCAAATATTCGAAAGAGGGGCAAGTTTGCTTTATGACAAATTGCATCCTTCTTTTCATCGTTGAAGGGGTCGTGCCCCGGACCATCAAACTCTATTGCCGCGATCAACTCTTGTTTCTCATCTATGAGTGCAAAGTCGAAATGCGCTTGCAACGCGTAGGTACCAAGACTTCGTTGGTTCAGTTTCTGGATATCAATCAGGTCCGCGATCCGAACCTTTTCATGCAATTCAGCTCCGTGTCGCTCGACGGCAGCCCGGATTTGTCGCCGTATTTGATCTTCGCTACGATTACGGAATTTTTTGAGCATAAAATCACTTAGCAGGTATGTAAGACAAAAAACAACAACCACAACCGAAAGCAACAGCCACTAGATAACAATGAACTTCACACGTCACATGCGCTCGAATTACCCATGAAAGGTCGCGCCTCAAAGAACCTACTGGTTCTCTGGCTTGGGCTGGTGAGCGTGGTGGTGGAGGTGAGTGCGTCTCAATGTTTTTAGTTTTTTTGGTATATATAAATTTTCTCACGCGTAATAGGGCTATCACCACCCTCACCACCTCCACCACATCCTTTATTTTCAAATATTTAGAAGGGTAAATTGTGGTGAGTTCGTGGTGACTGTGGTGACTTTTAGGTTCCGATGAGGTGTTTTTTGCCTTATTCCTTCTCTGCCGGACAACGGCAGAGGCCGTATTAGTCTCCTTTTCTTGGGTAATCGGGGTGATTTTTTTTGCACCCCACACCACCCTGGGCGCGGGACAGCAAACGCAAGAATGGAGGAGGCGATGGCCCTCGGCGATGAGGTGAATGAATAAGGCTTGATAGCGGGCAGTCGCCATGAGAGACAATAGGCGCTTTCTATAGAGACCCCGACCCAATGACTGCCCGTTGCGCCCAATTGAGGCTGTCCAGCGATTGGCCATGTGCTGATGGCCAATCATGCGTATTTGTTTTGAAGCACCGCAGCTTGGCCACTCGAGAAAACCAATGAAACCCTTTTACGCGCTGCTGCTAAACCATTGATCTTTCGTGGGCGGGAAGAGGCGTATTTTACAGGTTTATGTAGTAAAAACAGCAACCTAATGTGGATTGCAAATCCGTGTACACCGGTTCGATTCCGGTACTCGCCTCCACCCTCCTGATCAAATCTCACCTCCGGCACTGGAAATCACGCGTCGGCGCGACCTTGAGGGATGACTTCGTAGCCGGGCTCCTCGGGTTCGTCGTCCAGCATTTCCGTCGGGAAACCCGGCGCCCGGATTTCCAGCCCCGTCGCATCCTCCAACCTCTTGATAATGTTCGGGGACAGCTCCCGCTCGCCATACCGGGCGATGGCGTCATCGAAGATGCGGATCATCACCGGGTTGATTTCCAATGGCACGCCTGCGCGGTCCGCGACCTCCTGAAACAGTCCGATATCCTTTTTCACAAGGTCCATGGTGAAGGAGATATCACGGGATCCGTTGAGAATGACCTGGCTTTCCGTTTCGTGCACGAACGAGGTGCCGGACGAGATTTTGATGGCCTCGTAAGTGGTATTAAGGTCCATGCCCGCGGCCTTGGCCGTGACCAGCGCCTCGGCACAGGTGATCAGGTTGGCTGTCGCCAGATAGTTGGTGAGAACTTTCAGAACCGATGCCGAACCCAATTCGCCCGTATGCAGCACTCGCCGGCCCATCGTGGTCAGAAAAGACAGAATGTTTTCGAACGTCTCGCGGTCGCATCCGGCGAAGATCGAGATATTGCCGGTCGCGGCGCGGTGGCACCCTCCGGACACGGGGCAGTCAACGGCAGCCCCGCCGCGAGCGATCACCTGGGCGCCAAGGCGTTTGACCTCGGCCTCATCCGTGGTCGACATCTCCATCCAGATTTTTCCCGGACCGACTTCTGGCAGCATCTCCTGCATCACAGCATCCGAAGCCGCAGGCGAGGGCAGGCAGGTGATGACGGCGTCGCAGTCGCGCATCAACTGCGCCGGTCCCTCAGCCGCCCTGGCGCCCTGTGCCACAAATTCCGCCACCAGGTCCGGGTTCAGATCGTGAACGGTAAGGTCGATACCGTTACGCAAAAGCGAGCCCGACAGCTTTGCGCCCACATTTCCCAAACCGATAAAACCGACTTTCATTTATTCCTCCGGAAGCGTGTTCTGTGTTGTTTCGCGGCAAGTATCCATGTTGCCTTTCTGAAAGGAAAACGAATAATAATGCAGGTAATGGTCAAGTTTAGTTGGTGATAAATGGACCGCCTGCCAAACCCCGCCTGGCTGCGCAGTTTTGAATCTGCCGCTCGGCATCTGAATTTTACAACCGCGGCGCATGAGCTTGGATTGACCCAGACGGCGGTGTCTTTGCATATACGGTCTCTGGAAGCGGAACTGGGGCAAAAACTGTTCACCAGAAACGCGCGGCGACTGGAGCTGACCGAACTGGGACAGTCCTATTCCATGACGGTGCGGCGCGCGCTTGGGGATATCGTCCTGTCGACCAACAGCCTGTTCGGCCCGGCCTCCCGTCAGACGCTGACGGTCAGAGCGGCGATTTCGACTGCGACCTACTGGGTCGCGGCGGAACTGCCGGACTTCACCACCCGGCACCCGGGTATTCCGGTTCGGCTGGTGTCGCATATCTGGAACGACAGTATCGCGCCCAATGATGTGGACGTCGAAATTCGCCTCGGCTACGGCGACTGGCCGGGCGTAAAATCCGAGAAGCTGACGGAGGAAAGACTGGTGCCGGTGTGCCGGGCCGATGCCGGGGTTCCTGCCCCCGGCACGATTGGCGACGGCCCGCTGATTCACATCCTGGGATACGAGGACAACTGGGCGCGTTATTTCCAGGCCAATGGCATCTCCCCTTCGGACCGGTCACCCCGGCATTCGGTGGATACAACGGTGGCGGCGCTGCAACTTGTCATGGCGGGCGCGGGCTACGCCACGATTCTTGAACGGTTTGCCCGAAATGCAATCCGGCAAGGTGCGCCGATCGCGATTGCGGGTCCGGCGATTCCCTTTGCCCAGTCTCATTACCTGATCACCGCACAGGGGGCTGCGCATCAGACAGCGGCGGCCGGATTGTTTTGCGCCTGGTTGCGGGATCGGCTGAGTACGGATGCCGCTGACTGACATTGGCAGGTCGCTTTTCCGACCTTGAGCATTTCGACACCTTGCTGATGCTTGACAACCCCCCTGCCCGTGCCGCATGTCCCTTGCGTTGGTGTCCTCGTAAGAGGATGAAAAGGGAATGCGTCAGCGGTACTCCGTCAAACGCAGCCGCCCCCGCGACCGTGACCGGAGAGGGTGCCCAATGCCACTGGCCCGCAAGGCCGGGAAGGCGGGACATCTGCCAGAGCGAAGCCTCTGACATCCGCAAGCCGGGAGACCTGCCAGCACCCGAAGATGTAACCGGACGGGGTGTTCCGGTGTCGGGTCCATGTGCAGACGCGTGGCCCGCATGAAACCCCGTCCCCCGCGAAGAGGATTTGGGGGGATGAGAGACATGACCGAGACCGCACCTGTCGAGTTGCTGGTCTGCACCACTTGCCGTCGTGGGCTGCCCATCGAAGATGACGCGCAGCGACCCGGCACCCTGCTGCACAAGGCACTTGAACAGGCTGATCTGCCCGAAGGCGTAAAGCTGAAACCGGTCGAATGCCTGTCGAACTGCGATCAGGGCTGTTCCGTCGTGTTGCGCGGTGGCCCCGCACGCTGGACCTTTGTCTATGAGAACCTGAACGAAACCGACCACGTCGAAACCATCGTTGAGGGCGTCACCAAGTACCTCGCGACCCAGGATGGTCTGGTCAAATGGCGCGAGCGCCCCGAACATTTCCGCAAAAACTGTGCGGCCCGCATTCCCCCGATTGGAGCCCTGAAATGAGCACTCTAGAGAAACTTCCCGTCACTGTGATCACCGGCTTTCTGGGCTCGGGCAAGACCACGCTGGTCAAGCACCTGATGCAGAACCCGCAGGGCAAGCGTCTGGCCGTCGTGGTCAACGAATTTGGCGACGTCGGCGTCGATGGCGACATCCTCAAGTCCTGCGCCATTCCCGACTGCCCGGCGGAAAACATCATGGAGCTGGCCAATGGCTGCATCTGCTGCACCGTGGCCGACGACTTCATCCCGACGATCGAAGCGCTGATGGCGCTGGAGCCGCGCCCTGACCATATCCTGATCGAAACCTCGGGCCTCGCCCTGCCCAAGCCGCTGCTGAAGGCGTTCGACTGGCCCGATATCCGTTCGAAAATCACCGTGGATGGCGTGATCGCGCTGGCCGATGCCGAGGCTGTTGCCGCCGGTCGGTTTGCGCCGAATGTCGAGGCTGTAGACGCCCAGCGTCTGGCCGACGACTCCATCGACCACGAAACGCCTCTGTCCGAGGTATTCGAGGATCAGATTTCCTGCGCCGACATCATCCTGCTGACCAAGCCCGATCTGGCGGGTCCGGAAGGTGTGGCCAAGGCCAAGGCCGTCATCGCCGCCGAAGCGCCCCGCCCGCTGCCCGTGGTCGAGGTTGCCGAAGGTGTCGTGGATGTGCGCGTGGTTCTGGGCCTGGAGGCCGCCGCCGAGGACGATATGGACGCGCGCCCGTCGCATCACGACGGCCATGACGACCACGAGCATGACGATTTCGAAAGCATCATCGTCGAACTGCCGGAACAGACCAACCCTGCGGCGCTGGTTGCGAATATCGAGCGTCTCGCCAAAGAACTGAACATCCTGCGCGTCAAGGGCTATGCCGCCGTTCAGGGCAAACCGATGCGCCTTCTGGTGCAGGCCGTGGGTGCCCGCGTGCGTCACCAGTATGACCGCCCGTGGGAGCCCGGCGAAGAACGCCGTTCGCGTCTGGTGGTCATTGCCGAGCATGATGACATCAACGAGGCAGCGATCCGCGATATCCTTGTGGGCGTGGCCGAGGCCGCCGAGTAACCGCACATGCACGTCGTCTTCCGCGAAAGCCACGGGTTAGAGGAAACAGAGACCCCAACCGATCTGGGCCAGAGCCCGGCGGATCTGGTGGTGTTGTCGTTCTCCGACAGCGACCTTGGCGCTTTCGCGGCAGGCTGGCATCGCGGTGGTGGGCCCGAGGGGCGGATGCCGACGATGCGGCTGGCCAACCTGACGGCGCTGAAGCATCCGCTGTCTGTCGACACCTATGTCGAACAGACGCTGGAGGGGGCCAAAGGCATCCTGATCCGCCTGATCGGCGGCGTGCCTTACTGGTCCTATGGGTTGCAGCAGGTTTTGACACTGGCGCAATCCAAGGGCATTGCCTTGGCCGTATTGCCCGCCGATGGGCGAGAGGACACGCGGCTGGACGATTATTCCACCCTGCCCGTTTCAACCCTGCGGCGTCTCGCGCATCTGTGCGACACCGGCGGAGAGGTCGCGGTACAGGCGGCTTTGGCGCAGATGGCGCTGGCGGCAGGGTTGTATGCCGGTCCGGTCATGGGGGCGAAAACGATCCCCGAATATGGCGCCTGGTGCCCGGATCGCGGCGTGATCCCTGTGGACACGGCGTTTGCGGGCGACGCGAAACGCATCCTCGTGACCTTTTATCGTGCTTATCTGACCTCAGCGGACACCGCCCCGGTCGCGTCCTTGATCCACAGCTTGCGCGCGCGTGGGTTCGAGGCTGTGAGCGTGTTCGCCCCGTCGTTGAAAGCCCCCGCTGCGGCTGAGTGGTTGCGCGAAAACATCGTAGAAATGCAGCCGTCGGCGATCATCAACGCTACTTCATTCTCGGGCAAGGGCGCGTCGGGCACCTCACCTCTGGACGCCGCGAATGTCCCGGTGTTTCAGGTTGCCCTTGCCACGTCTCGCCGCAAAGCCTGGGCCGAGGCGGAACGCGGGCTGTCCCCCGCCGACCTCGCCATGCATGTGGTACTGCCCGAGGTGGACGGGCGGATTTCAGCAGGCATTGCCTCGTTCAAGGAACCGGGCAAGCGCGACCCGCATCTGGAATATTCCCGCTTTGCCCACCGAGCCGAGTCTGAGCGGGTCGAAGCCATCATCGACCGGGTTACCGGTTGGCTTAACCTGAGTGACAGGCCCAAGGCTGATAAGGTTCCGGCGCTGGTGCTGTCAACTTATCCCGGCAAGGACTGGCAAATGGCCCATGCGGTGGGCCTCGACGCTCTGGCCTCGGCCGAGGCGATGCTGTCCGATCTGCAGGGCGAAGGCTATGATACCGCGCCCGCTGAGCCAATTGCCGAGACGCTGCTGAACGCGCGGTTGTCATGGCCGTTGCAGGACTACCTGGCCGCACTGTCGGACCTGCCCGAACAACTGCGCGCAGACCTGCAAACCGTCTGGGGCAATCCCGAGGATGACCCGGCATTCGCGGATGGCGCGTTCCACTTCACCGCACTGCGTCGCGGCAAGGCGCTGGTCGCCCTGCAACCCGAACGCGGCACGCCCGAGTTGCGCGATGATGAGTATCACGACCTGTCGCGCACGCCGCGTCACAGCTATGTCGCCTTCTACCTGTGGCTGCGCAAAGGGCTGGGTGCGGATGCGCTGATCCATATCGGTGCGCATGGCACGTTGGAATGGCTGCCTGGCAAATCGGTGGCGCTGTCCGCCAACTGCTGGCCCGAGGCGCTGATCCGTGATCTGCCGGTGATCTACCCGTTCATCGTCAATGATCCCGGCGAAGCCGCACAGGCCAAACGCCGGATCGGGGCGGTGACGCTGGGCCATATCCCGCCGCCGATGAAGGAAAGCGGCACGCCGGACCGGATGGTGCGGCTGGAATCGCTGCTCGATGAGTTCTCGAATGCCGACGGGTTGGACCCGAGGCGCCGCGACCGGTTGCAATCGGATATCCGGGATGAAGCGCAGGCCATCGGTCTGGAAAACGATCTGGGGCTCAATCAGGCCACCTGCACCGCCGAGGCGATCACCCGGATCGACCGTTTCGTCTGCGATATCAAGGAAAGCCAGTTCGGCGACGGGCTGCACGTTTTTGGCCGGGTGCCGGACGTGACGGGCAATTTCGATCCCGCGCCTTCGGCCCATGCCGAAAGCCGCGCTCTGATTGACGCGCTGGCTGGAAAACGGATCGAGGCTGGTCCTTCGGGCTCCCCCTATCGCGGGCGTTCGGATGTGTTGCCCACCGGTCGTAATCTCTACACCACCGACCCGCGCTCGGTACCCACGCGCGCCGCTTATACGCAGGGCGTGAAACTGGCCGAGGAACTGGTGCGGCGGCATTTGCAGGAAGAAGGCGATTATCCCAAGGGGCTGATCGTAGACCTTTGGGGGTCGGCCACCATGCGCACGGCGGGCGAGGAATTCGCCATGGCGCTGCACTTGCTGGGTGTGAAGCCGGTCTGGGACAAAGGCTCGGAACGGGTGTCGGGCATCGAGGTATTGCCGATCACCGATCTCAGCCGCCCGCGTCTGGACGTGACCCTGCGCGTCTCGGGTCTGTTCCGGGACGTGTTTCCAACGCTCTCGGCGCTTTATGGTCAGGCGGTCCGGGCGTTGTGCGACCGCGACGAAGCCCCCGACTGGAACCCCTACGCCGGTCAGGCCCCTGCCGCCCGCGTCTTTGGCCCCGCACCCGGCAGCTATGGTCTGAACATGACCCACCTGTCCGAGACCTATACCGACGAGGCCCGCATAAAGGCGGGCGAGGCGTGGCTGGACGCCAGCTCCTTTGCGCTGGAAGGCGAACACATCGCGCAAGATGTCGATGGTATCACTCAGCGCGTCGCCAATGCCGACAGTTTTGTGCATTTGCAGGACCTGACCGAGACCGACCTGTTGCTTGCCAACGACTATGCCACGCATGAAGCCGGTTTTGCCGCCGCCAAAAAAATCACCGGAGGCACTGCGCAGCTGTACCATCTGGACAATACCAATCCGGAAAACCCGCGCGCCCGGACGCTGCCCGAAGAAATCAGCCGCGTGGTGCATGCCCGAGCCGCAAATCCAAGCTGGATCGCGGGGATGCAACGCCATGGCTTCCGGGGCGCGGCCGAAATCGCGGCAACGCTGGATCACATGGCATCCTTCGCGCATCTCTCCGGCACCGTCGCGCCGCATCTCTTCGACCTCTACCACGACGCCACGCTGGGCGATCCGCAGGTCGACGCGTTCCTGCAAGACGCCAACCCACGGGCGCATCAGGCCATGCAGGACCGGTTCCGCGCTTTGCTGGAGGCTGGTCTTTGGAACACGCGCCGGAATTCGATCCGCGCCGATCTGGAGGGGCTGGGATGAGCACGCCCATCGTCCAAGGCTGGTGCCCCGGCGCACACCGTCCGATGATGTCCGGCGACGGTCTGGTGGTGCGCGTGCGACCCCGTCTCGCCCGGCTGAGCACTGAGCAGGCGCTGGGTTTATGCGAACTGGCGGAACAGTTCGGAAACGGCACCATCGACCTGACCAACCGCGCCAATCTGCAACTGCGTGGGGTTCAGGAAAACGATCACAAGCCGTTGCTCGACAAACTTGCAGCACTGAATCTGCTGGATGCCGAGCCCGGCATTGAGGTGCGGCGCAATATTCTGGTCTCGCCGCTTTATCAGGCGGGCGATCTAACCGCGCGGCTGGCTCAGGAACTGATCGACCGGCTGGCCGAATTGCCTGTCCTGCCCGCCAAGTTCGGGTTTGCCATCGACACTGGTCCGGCGCGCCTGCTGGCAGCGGATTCGGCCGATATCCGGCTGGAGACCGGCCCTGACGGCCTGATCCTGCGCGCCGACGGGGCCGAAACCGGGCGGCGCGTGACCGAGGCGGATGCCATTGATCACCTGATCGCGCTGGCCAAGTGGTTCGCAGACACCTACCGGCCCGAGACCCGCCGCATGGCGCGCGTGGTCGCGACGGAAGGGCTTGCGCCGGAATGGCAGGGCAGCACGGCAGGGCCTTTTGGGTCACCGATTCAGCCCGGCACCTGCGATCCCGGCATCTTCTACGGCGCAGCCTTCGGGCAGTTGCCCGCGCGACCGCTGTTCAACCTGATTGACAAAAGCGGCGCTGCCGCCCTGCGCGTTACCCCGTGGCGGCTGTTCCTTCTGGAAGGCGGGGCGGCGATACCTGCCCCGGACTTTGTCTCGGATGGCACTGATCCGCTGATGACAACCGACGCCTGCCCCGGCGCACCGTTCTGCCCGCAGGCGCAGGCGGAAACCCGCGAGATCGCGCGTGTGTTGGCCCCGCGCGTGCGCGGAAGCCTGCATGTTTCCGGCTGTGCCAAGGGATGTGCACGGATGGGTCCCGCCGACGTCACTTTGGTCGGCCAGAACGGACGATTTAATCTTGTCAAACAGGGCCGCGCGGGGGATGAGCCCCGTCAACGCGGGCTGAGCACCGAAACACTAAAGACCATGGACTTCACCTGATGCCCTATGAATACGAAACCGATGGCGCGGCGATTTATAAGCAAAGCTTTGCCACCATTCGGTCCGAGGCCGATCTGGCCCGGTTTGACGCCGATGAAGAACAGGTCGCGGTTCGCATGATCCATGCGGCCGGCATGGTCGGGCTGGAAGAGTTCGTGCATTTCTCGCCCGGTTTCGTGGCCGCCGCCCGCACTGCGCTGGAAAACGGCGCGCCGATCCTGTGCGACGCCCGTATGGTCAGCGAGGGCGTGACCCGGTTCCGCCTGCCCGCCGATAACAAGGTAATCTGCACCCTGCATGACGACCGCGTGCGGCCGTTGGCAGCTGAGATGAGCAACACCCGCTCGGCCGCAGCATTGGAACTGTGGCGCCCGCAATTGCAGGGCGCGCTGGTCGCTATCGGGAACGCACCCACGGCGCTGTTCCACCTGCTGAACATGCTGGAAGACCCCGATTGCCCCCGCCCCGCCGCCATCATCGGCTGCCCGGTGGGCTTTGTCGGCGCGGTCGAATCCAAGGACGCCCTGTGGGAAGCGCAGCCGGTCCCATCGTGCATTGTCAAAGGTCGCCTCGGCGGCAGCGCCATCACCGTGGCGGCCATCAACGCAATCGCGAGCCGCGCGGAATGAGCGCGGGCAAGATATATGGCCTGGGCCTTGGTCCCGGCGACCCGGATCTGATGAGCGTTCGGGCGGACCGCCTGCTGCGCGCGGCCAAACACGTGGCCTTTTTTCGCAAACCCGGACGCAGCGGTCAGGCGCGCAAGATCGTCAATGGCATGATCCCCCGTGATGCGGTCGAATTCCCGATGGAATACCCCGTCACCACGGAAATCCCGGTCACCGATCCGCGCTATAACCAGCTGCTGTCGGTCTTTTACGAAGACTGCGCCGCGCATCTGAAGGCGCTGTCGGACAAGGGTGAGGACGTGGTGGTTCTGTGTGAGGGCGACCCGTTTTTCTACGGCTCTTTCATGCACCTTTACAGCCGCTTGCGGAACGCAGCTGAAGTGGAAGTTGTCCCCGCGATCACCGGCATGTCCGGCGCGTGGACGGCGACGGGTGACCCGATCACATGGGGCGATGACGTCCTGACCGTTCTGGTCGGCACTCTGCCCGAAGACGATCTGGCGCGGCGCATGGCGCAAACCGACGCGCTGGTGGTGATGAAGATCGGACGCAATATCGACAAGGTGAAACGGGCGTTGAGAACCGCAGGTCTTTACGACCGCGCCTGGATTGTCGAATTCGCCCAGATGCCGAACCAGACAGTGACAAAGCTGTCCGAAGCCTGCGCGAAGGTAACCCCCTATTTCTCGATCATCATCGTGCATGGTCAGGGGCGGCGGCCATGAGTGGCTGGGTCAAAATTGCAGGGCTGGGACCGGGCAATGAAGATCTGGTAACGCCCGAAGTCTCGGCCGCGCTGGCCGAAGCAACGGATGTGGTCGGCTATTTCCCCTATGTCGCGCGCTTGGCGGAACGCCCCGGCCTGACCCTGCACGCCAGCGACAACCGGGTCGAGATCGACCGGTCCCGGCACGCGTTGCAGATGGCGTCCGAGGGGAAACGCGTGGTCGTGGTGTCCTCGGGCGATCCCGGCGTGTTCGCCATGGCAGCCGCTGTGTTCGAGGCGCTGGAGAACGGTCCCGAAGACTGGCGCGACATCGACATCGACGTGCTGCCCGGGATCACCGCGATGCTGGCGGCGTCGGCACGGGCGGGCGCGCCATTGGGGCATGATTTCTGCGCCATTAACCTCAGCGACAATCTCAAGCCATGGTCCCTGATCGAAAAACGCCTGCGTCTGGCGGCGCAGGGGGATTTCGCCATGGCATTCTACAACCCACGCTCGAAGTCCCGACCGGAAGGGTTTGTAAAGACCCTGGAAATCCTGCGGGAGGAATGCGAGCCCGAACGGCTGATCCTGTTCGCCCGCGCCGTTTCACGCGCGGATGAAGTGATCCGCGTCTCAACGCTGGCCGAGGCCACCCCTGACATGGCCGACATGCAGACGGTGGTTATCGTGGGCTCCTCGCTGACCCGTGTGATCGAACGCGACAGCGCCCCAATCGTCTACACCCCGAGGTTCACGCCCGAATGAGCCAGCCAGTCCAGAACCTGTGCGACACTCGACAGCTCGGTCCGCTGCGGCAGGGCCGGACGGTCGATCATCAGCAAAGGCAAGCCCAGCGCCCGCGCGGCGTCCAGCTTGGCGCGTGCACCGGTGCCGCCTGCGTTCTTGGACACGATCAATTCGCATCTGTGGCGCTGCATCAATGCCCGGTCATCCGCTTCGGTGAACGGCCCGCGCGACACGATCACGTCGCACTGCGGCAAGGGCAAGACATCCGGCTCATCGACCAGCCGCAACAGGTAATGGTGTTGGGGTTGAGCGGCAAAATCCTCAAGATGCATCCGGCCCACGGCCAGAAAGACACGTCTGGCCGCGCCGGACAACGCGTTAACCGCGGCGGCAATGTCAGGTACGTGGCGCCAGTTGTCCCCATCCTGCGCGCGCCACTCCGGTCGGGTCAGCGCAGCAAGCGGCACCCCGGCGTTACGACAGGCGCGTACGGCATTCCCACTCATCTGCGCGGCAAAGGGGTGGGTGGCATCGACCACATGCGTCACCTCATGATCTTGCAGATAACGCTCCAGACCGGCGACACCGCCGAAACCGCCGACGCGCACCGGCATCGGTTGCGGGCGTGGCGTTCCCACACGTCCGGCGTAAGAATAGGTTGCCGGGATGCCCTGCCCGGCCACGGCTTTTGCCAGCGCATTGGCCTCGGTCGTGCCACCAAGGATCAGGAGGTTGGTCATGTCTGAAACTCCGTGGCTGACGGTTCTGGGCTTGGGCGAAGATGGACCGGATGGGCTGCCGCCTGCAAGCCGTCAAGTTCTGGACCATGCAGAAATCATCATGGGTCCGCCGCGCCACCTGACGCTGATCCCGGACAGCGATGCAAAACGCGTCGAGTGGCCGGTACCGTTTTCCGACGGACTGCCGATCCTTCAGGGGTTTCGCGGGCGACCGACCGTTGTTCTGGCCTCGGGCGATCCCTTCTGGTTCGGCGCAGGCTCGGTGATCGCGCGGAATTTCGAGCCGGGCGAATGGACCGCGCTGCCCGGGCAATCGACTTTCTCGCTGGCCGCCGCGCGGCTGGGCTGGCCGCTGGAAAGCACACAGACCTTTGGTTTGCACGCGGCGCCTCTGACGCGGCTGCGCCCGCATCTGGCCCCCGGATTGCGCGCCATCCTGCTGCTGCGCAATGGCGCGGCGGTGGCGGAACTGGCGAGCTACCTGACCGAGACCGGTTTTGCCGACACCCGGCTGCATGTGATGGAAGCCCTTGGCGGCCCTCGGGAACGGGCGCGCAGCGTCTCGCTGACCGAGGCACTGCTGGGCTCGTTCGATCACCCCGTCTGCGTCGGGCTTGAGGTCGCCGGCACCGGACCGGCCTTTCCCAAGGCTTCGGGCAAGCCGGACGAAATATTCGAAAACGACGGGCAAATCACCAAACGGCCGATCCGGGCGCTGACCCTCTCGGCGCTGGCCCCGCAAAGGGGTGAGCATCTGTGGGATATCGGCGGCGGCACGGGATCAATCAGTATCGAGTGGCTTATGTGTGACCCGACCCTGATCGCAACCACGATTGAGCCGCGCTCAGATCGCGCCGAGCGCATTCGCCGCAATGCGGACGCGCTGGGTCAGGATCGACTGAGTGTCGTGCATGGCACCGCCCCCGACGCGCTGAACGGCCTGCCCTTGCCGGACGTGGTATTCATTGGCGGGGGCCTAAGCGCCGATCTGCTCGAATGGCTGCGTGCAACTCTGCCTAGCGGGACCCGGCTGGTTGCCAATGCCGTGACACTGGAAAGCGAAGCCCTGTTGGCGCGATGGCAGGAGAAACTCGGAGGCGAGCTGTTGCGGATCGAATTGGCGCAGGCTTCCGCATTGGGCCCCCGGCGCGGTTGGAAATCCGCCTATCCGGTGGTGCAGTGGAGCGTGACCCTATGATCATCGCCGGGCTGGGATTTTCGTCGACGGCCACAGTGGACAGCCTGCGCGCGGCTTTTGAACTCGCCAGTACCGGGCAGAGCGTGGATGCCCTGGCCACCGTTGCCGACAAAGTAGGCCATTCCGCGCTGATTGATTTCGCATCGGTCACCGCCTTACCCATCCATTTTATCGCGTCCGCTGATCTGGCGGGGCAGCGAACCCTCACATGCTCGAACCGCAGCCGGGCCGCCTATGGCACCGGCAGCGTCGCCGAAGCAACCGCCCTTGCCGCCGCTGGGCCCGGCGCGCGGCTGACCGCACCCAGACAGATTTCGGACGACCGGCTTGCAACATGCGCCGTCGCCATCGGAGGACAGATATGACCGTTCATTTCATTGGCGCCGGACCGGGTGCTGCCGACCTGCTGACCCTGCGCGGGCGCGATATCATCGCCGCCTGCCCGGTCTGTCTTTACGCCGGATCGCTGGTGCCCGAAGAGATTCTGGGCCATTGCCCCGAGGGCGCAAGAATCGTGAACACCGCGCCAATGGATCTGGATCAGATCATGGCCGAGATCGAGACTGCACATCAGGCCGGACAGGATGTGGCTCGGTTGCATTCCGGCGACCTGTCCGTCTGGTCGGCGATGGGCGAACAGATCCGCCGCCTGAAAGAGATGGGCATTCCGGTCAGCGTGACCCCCGGCGTGCCCTCCTTTGCCGCCGCTGCCGCCGCGCTGGGTACGGAACTGACCCTGCCCGGACTGGCGCAGTCGGTGGTTCTGACCCGAACACCCGGGCGCGCATCATCGATGCCCGAGGGCGAGACGCTGGAAAATTTTGGGCGCACCGGCGCGACTCTGGCGATTCACCTGTCGATCGGCAATCTGGACAAGGTGATCGCCGATCTGGTTCCAGCTTACGGTGCCGATTGCCCCGTCGCCGTGGTGTACCGCGCCAGTTGGCCGGACGAGCGGATCATCCGCGCGACATTGGCGACTTTGAAGGGCGCGCTGGACGAGAGCATTTCGCGCACCGCGCTGATCATGGTCGGCCCGGCGCTGGCGGGTGAAGGTTTTGATGAAAGCTGCCTCTATTCAAAAGATTACGACCGCCGCTATCGCCCGCAAAGCGCCGACAGCCCGTGGTCGAGCTGGAGCCACGGCGATGACTAACCCGCCGGGCCTTCTGATTTCCGCGCCATCTTCGGGCACCGGAAAAACTACGGTTATGCTGGGCCTGCTGCGGGCCCTTGCCGAGGACGGCCTGACCGTGCAGCCGTTCAAGAGCGGCCCGGACTATATCGACCCGGCCTTTCACCTTGCGGCGGCCGGGCGCGCCTCGTTCAATCTGGACAGTTGGGCGATGGGAGATTCCCTGCTGAACGCCATTTCGGCGCAGGCCGAACGCGCCGATATCGTTGTCGCCGAAGGCTCCATGGGCCTGTTCGACGGTGTCGCCAAACCCGGCGAACTGGGCCACGGGTCCAGCGCCGAGACCGCCTTGCGCATGGGCTGGCCGGTGGTTCTGGTGCTGGATGTGGGTGGTCAGGCGCAATCGGCGGCGGCCACGGCGCTGGGGTTCCGGATGTACAACCCCGACCTGCCCTTTGCCGGCGTGATCCTGAATCGCTGCGCCAGCCCCCGGCACGAACGCCTGACCCGGCTGGGGATGGAACGCGCGGGGCTGCCGGTTCTGGGCGTGCTACCGCGTCGCGGAGACCTTACCCTGCCTGAACGCCATTTGGGTTTGATCCAGGCGGTCGAACACCCCGATCTGGAAAGCGCGATTGTTGGCTATGCGGCGTTTCTGCGTGAACACGTGGATCTGGAGGCGATCAAACAGGCGGCCTCCTCAGGCCCCAATGGGCCATCGTCAGCCGCGCTGCCGCGGCCACCGGCCCAGCGAATCGCGTTGGCGCGGGATGCGGCGTTTTCGTTCACCTATCCGCATTTGCTGGAAGGGTGGCGCGCTGCAGGGGCGGAAATTCTGCCGTTTTCACCCCTGGCCGACGAAGCCCCGGCGGCGGATGCCGATCTGGTCTGGTTGCCAGGCGGATACCCCGAGTTGCACGCTGGCACGCTGGCCTCTGCTGGGACATTCCTTACCGGATTGCTCAAACATGCCGAAACCAAGCCGGTGCATGGCGAATGCGGAGGTTATATGACCCTGGGGCAAGCGCTGATTGACAAAAACGGCGTTCGGCACCAGATGGCCGGGCTTCTGGGTCTGGTGACATCTTACGAAAAGCGCAAGTTCAACCTTGGCTATCGCAGGGCGCAGTTGCTGGCGCCAATGCCCGGATACCCGACGGATACTGCCCTGCGCGGGCATGAGTTCCACTATTCCTCGATCGTCGAGCAACCGGACGCCCCGCTGGCGCGCGTGTTTGACGCAGAAGGGGCCGAGGGGCCGCAAACCGGATCGGTGCGCGGCAATGTCACCGGCACATTTTTTCACCTGATCGCCGAGGCCTCGGCATGAGCGGTTTCGTCTCGTTCATCGGTTCGGGCCCCGGTGACCCGGAATTGCTGACGCTCAAGGCCGTGGATCGGATGCAGAAGGCCGATGCGGTGCTGTTTGACGACCTCAGCAGCGGACCGATCCTGAGCCATGCGCGCGACGACGCCGATCTGGTGGGTGTGGGTAAGCGCGCCGGACGGCCCTCGCCCAAGCAGGACCACGTCAGCCGACTTTTGGTGGATTACGCCAGAACCGGTGCCCGCGTAGTTCGGTTGAAGTCCGGCGATGGCGGATTGTTCGGGCGGCTTGAGGAAGAACTGGTGGCCTTGCGCGCGGCCGACATCGCGTATGAGATCATCCCTGGCATCCCGTCGGCTGTGGCCGCAGCGGCTGCGGCGGGCATCCCGCTGACCCGCCGGCTGACAGCGCGGCGGGTGCAGTTCGTGACCGGCCATGATGTCAGCGGCAAACTGCCCGAAGACCTGAATCTGCCCGCTCTGGCAGATCCGGATGCGACGACCGTGGTATTCATGGGCAAACGCACGTTTCCTTTGCTGGTCGCGGCGCTGCACTCCCATGGCCTGCCGCTGGAGACGCCCGCGCTGATGGCCGAATCCGTCTCGACCCCCGATCAGACACTGCATCGCGCGACCGTTGGGGCGCTGTCAGACAAGCTGAGCGCCGAAGTCGGTACGGCCCCGGCCTTGATCCTCTACGGTCCGCTGGCAGAGTTTGACGATGTTTGACCTGACCCTGATCGGCATCGGCACCGGCAATCCCGACCACGTGACCTTTCAGGGCGCGAAAGCCATCCAGTCCGCGGATCTGATCCTGATCCCGCGCAAGGGCGAGAACAAAGCCGATCTGGCCGGGCTGCGGGAAAAGATCATTGCCGAGGTAACAGATACGCCGCCCAGGATCGAATATTTCGACATTCCCAAACGCCGCTCGGACGATGGCTATCTGCGCGGCGTGGACGAATGGCACGATGCGATTGCCCTGCGCTGGCAGGCGGCCATCGCGGACCACCCGCAGGCCCGTCATGTCGCCCTGCTGATCTGGGGCGACCCGTCGCTGTATGACAGTTCCCTTCGAATCGCGGCACGGCTGAAGCCGCAGCCCAAAACACGCGTGATCCCCGGCATTACCGCCCTGCAGGCGCTGACCGCGGCGCATGCGATTCCGATCAACGATCTAGGCGCGCCCTATATTGTCACGACAGGCCGCCGCATCCGCGACGAAGGCTGGCCGGTTGGCACCTCGAAAGTGGCTGTGATGCTGGATGGCGAATGCTCGTTTCAGAACCTGGACATGGCGGATTATGACATCTGGTGGGGCGCCTATGTGGGCATGCAGGAGGAAATCCTGATCCAAGGCCCGCTGGCCGAGGTCGCCGGACAGATTCTGGAAACCCGGGCGCGGTCGAGATCCGATCACGGATGGATCATGGATATCTATTTGCTGAAAAAGCGCGGGAACTGACCAAAAAGGTCGCAAATGACGATTGCGCCACCGCCGCCATAACGGCTAAATGGAAACGTCTGGTCCTGCCGGAGACATCCGGATGCTAAGAGGGAATTTGGTGCGGCTGCCCCGGCAGTCAAATCCAGAGCCGCCCCCGCGACTGTAAGCGGAGAGCCCCTGTTCAACCAGCCACTCCTGATTTCAGGGGGAAGGCGAACAGAGGCACCGACCCGCAAGCCAGGAGACCTGCCAGGCGAAAAACGAAACACCGGCCGTCGGGTGCGGCGGCAGAGGAGAACAAATGATGGCAACACAAACAAAAACAGCATCCGCCGCGCGCACAGGCTTCGTTCCGGTCATGTTCGCAGTGGTTCTGGGTCTGGGTATCATCACGCTGACCGGTCACGTTCAGGCCGCGGCGCTGCATGATGCGGCTCATGACGTGCGTCACGCGACCGGCTTCCCCTGCCACTGAGACCATGTTCAGTCGTATTCTGACCAGCGCGTTGTTCGCTGGTGCTGCAGCGGGGCTGATAGCCGCCTTGCTGCAGTTGGTCTTTGTGCAACCTGTTTTGCTGCACGCCGAGCTTTATGAGTCCGGTGAACTGGTGCATTTCGGGGCCGAGGCCGTTTCCGCCCATCCCGAATTGCCGGGTATGTTCTCGGAACTGACCCGTGACGCGCTGAGCGTCATCTTCACCATGCTGACCTATACCGGCTATGCGCTGGTGATGGTCGCGCTGATGTCGGTGGCCGAAGGTCAGGGACACAGGATTGATGGCCGCACCGGCGTTCTGTGGGGTCTGGCCGGGTTTATTGCATTCCATCTTGCCCCCGGTTTCACGCTTGCGCCCGAGGTACCCGGCGTAGCCGCGGCCGACGTCTATGCTCGGCAGGTCTGGTGGTTTGCAACCGTTGCAGCCGCGCTCGTCGCCCTTTGGCTGATCGCCTTTGGCGGCAACCTGATCAGCTACGCCATCGCCGCGGCCCTGCTGCTGGCCCCGCACCTGATCGGTGCGCCCGAACCGGAAGTTTTCACCGGGCCGGTCCCGACCGAGATCGGCGCCCTATTTGCCGCGCGTGCCTTTGGCATCGGTCTGGTGGCCTGGGTTCTGGTCGGTGCGTTTGCCGGGTATTTCTGGCAGAGCGAAGGCAAGCGCGTCGAAGCGACGGCCTGATTATCGAACATCAAAACACACCGGGTCCCGCCCGGTGTGTTTCTTTTTGTCTTCAAGGAAATGAAAGATGGCACGCTCACTTGCCCTTTTTGCAATCGGTCTGGTGTTCGGCGGTGGTGCCGGATTCGTTCTGGCCGCGGCCAACGGCGTCACTTTTGACGGCCACGATCATGGCGACCCCGCGCACCACGGCGGCGCACATGCCGAGGCTATGGCCCATGACCACTCGACCGCCGTTAACCTTGCGGCGGGGCCGGATGCGCCCAGCGTTGCGATTGCCCTGACGCAAGATCCGATGGCCGGGTGGAACCTTCACGTCATGCCGCAGAACTTCCGGTTCTCGCCGGAAAACGCGTCGACCGCCGACAAACCCGGCGAAGGCCACGCGCATGTTTACATCGACGGGGTGAAACTGGCCCGTCTCTACGGCAACTGGATGCACATTCCCGATCTGCCGAAGGGAGAGGTCGAGGTCTCAGTCTCGCTGAACGCCAACAGCCACAGCCCGCTGATGGTCGATAATGTGCCGGTCAGTTCGGCCGTAACCGTGCAGGTCGACTAAAGCGCCGGTATTCGCGCACGCAAACACATCCGAAGCCGCCCGCATGGCCGGGCGTCTTCGATCCAGCCGCCAGGGCTGTCCAGATAGGTTTTGCAGGTCGCTGCAATATCCTTCGCATCCGCAACGACATTGACCCCTGAGAACACGTAAGATGCCCGCTCTGCAGATTGCAGCGCCAGCGCGGTTGGTTCCGTGCAACTGCTGAAACAGGCGTGCTCGGCAACCTCTACGCGCTCCCCCAGTCCCGCCGCGTCCAGCGCGGAATGCACCGATTTGAGCTCGGCCGCGCGGTCACGCGTGCCGGCGCAACTGTTGCAGATCAATAGGCGCATCCGTTTCAAACCAAACCTCTTTTCTTGGCTCCGCCCCAGTACTGCGGCTTTCCGATGCCCGGTGCAATCCCGATTGCGCACAGGATTGTGAGTGCGCCGTGCGGCGGTTTCTGGCATCAATCGAACTGTGACATCAAGGGAGACACCATCATGCGCGCGCTCTGGGGCTTCATCTGTTTTCTGGCCCTGCCCGTCTGGGCGGACGAGCCGCTATCCGGATGGGCGGTTTTCCCATCTGACAAAAGCTATGAAGCTCTTGTGGCGGACACAAAAGCCGCCGTAAAGGAAAACGGGCTGATCGTGGTCACGCAGGCCGGGCCGACCAAGGCCGCCGCTGCGCGCGGCATCACCATTCCGGGAAATCTGGTGATCGGGGCCTTTAACAACGATTATGCGGTGCGCGTTCTAGAAACCTCGGTCAATGCCATGATCGAAGCACCGATCCGCTTTTACGTCACTGAAAACGACGACGGCACCGCAACCCTGTCATACAAGACCCCCAGCTTTGTGTTTGCGCCTTATACGGTAGAGGGCGGCGAACCCCTGCGCGATATTGCGGTAGAACTGGATGAAAGGTTTCAGGCCGTGGCGGAATCCGCAGTCAAATAGTCACACTGACGTGAACCAGCTTGCGTCCGGGCGCGTCCTCCGCAATCTCCTGTGCAACCATTGTTTCGGAGCATCATGATGCAGGACCTGTCCCCCCGCGCGGCTGACCTTCTGGCCCAACGACTTTACGAGGCCGGGTGCCGCCACGCCTTCGGCATGCCGGGCGGAGAGGTGCTGACGCTGGTCAATGCGCTGGAACAGGCCGGTATCACCTTTCATCTGACCAAGCACGAAAACGCCGCGGGTTTCATGGCCGAGGCCGTGCATCACCGCGACGGCGCGCCCGCCATCCTTGTGGCCACGCTGGGGCCCGGCGCGATGAACGGGATCAACGTGGTTGCCAATGCGTTGCAGGACCGGGTGCCGATGATCGTGCTGACCGGATGTGTCGATGCGGACGAGGCGCTGACCTACACCCATCAGGTTATGGATCATGCGCAGGTCTATCGCTCGATCACCAAGGGAACCTTCACATTGACGGCGCAGGGTGCGGATATCGTGGCGGACAAGGCCGTTTCACTGGCCAACCAGCCCCGCCCCGGCCCGGTTCATATCGACGTTCCGATTTCGGTTGCGGATACGCGGGTATCCGGTGTCAAACGCCGGCGCCGTTCCAAGGTTGCCGCCGTCGCGCCCGAGGGGAACTGCGTCGAAAAGGCCCGCCGCTGGGTGGCCGAGGCCGAGCGCCCGTTTGCAATCATCGGGCTGGACGTACTTTATGATGACTCGCGCAATGTCGTGCGCGCGTTTCTGGAGCATTTCAGCATTCCCTTCGTCACTACCTACAAGGCCAAGGGCGTCGTGCCCGAGGATCATCCCCTGTGTCTGGGGGGCGCGGGCCTGTCACCTCTGGCAGACAAACATCTGGTGCCGCTGGTCGAACAATCCGATCTGGTGTTGTGCCTGGGCTATGATCCAATTGAAATGCGTCCCGGCTGGCGGGAAATCTGGGACCCCGAGGACAAGCGCGTCATCGACATCTCGGCCGTGGTAAATGACCACTATATGCATCAAGCCGGGCTGAACCTGGTGGCCGATACCGGTGCCACACTTGAGGCCATCGCCAAGGGCAACCCGGCCCGAAAGACATGGCCCAAAGGCGAGCCTGATCAGGTCAGGGCGGCATTGGCGCAGGATTTCCCCACAGACGAAGACTGGGGTCCGGCCGCCGTCATCGCCGAAACCCGCGCCACCCTGCCCGCCGATACTCTGGCCACCGCCGATAGCGGGGCCCACCGCATCCTGCTGAGCCAGATGTGGGGCTGCACCGAAGAACGCGGCCTGATCCAGTCCTCGGCCCTGTGCACAATGGGTTGCGCGGTGCCGATGGCGATTGGCCTGAAGCTGGTCGAACCGGATCGCCCGGTCATCAGCTTTTCTGGCGATGCCGGGTTCCTGATGGTGGCCGGAGAACTGTCGACCGCTGCCGAGATGGGGGGAAACACGATCTTTCTGGTCTTTGTCGATGCAAGCCTCGCCCTGATCGAGCTGAAACAGCGCCAGCGCCAGATGGGCAACATGGGCGTGGATTTCGGCCATCACGACTTTGCCGCCATCGGCCGCGCATTTGGTGGCAACGGGCACACTGTTCGCAATCGAACAGAATTGCGCGCGGCTCTGAACAACGCCATGAAAGCCGATACGTTCACCGTGATTGCCGCCGAAATTGACCGCGGAGGGTATGATGGCCGGATCTGAAGGACCGCTGAAGGGCGTCAAGGTTCTGGACCTCAGCCGCATTTTGGCCGGCCCCACCTGCACGCAATTGCTGGGCGATCTGGGTGCCAGCGTCATCAAGATCGAAAACCCCGCGACCGGCGGCGACGACACCCGCCAATGGGGCCCGCCCTATGTCGCGGATGCCGAAGGCAACCGGTCCGACCTGAGCGCCTATTTCATGTCGGCCAACCGCAACAAGAAATCCGTCGCCATTGATATCACGACCGCGGAAGGTCAGGCCGAGATCCGGCGTCTGGCCTCGCACGCCGATATACTGATCGAAAACTTCAAACCCGGCGGGCTTGCGAAATACGGGCTGGATTATAGGACCCTTTCGCCGGCATTTCCCAGCCTGGTCTACTGCTCGATCTCGGGCTACGGCCAGACCGGACCCAATGCCGCGAAACCGGGATACGATCTGATGGCGCAGGGTTACGGCGGGATCATGTCGCTGACCGGTGACCCGGATGGCGCGCCAATGAAAGTGGGCGTGGGCATCGCCGATGTGATGTGCGGAATGTACGCGGCCGTGGGCATTCTTGCCGCGCTGCGCCACCGGGACCAGACCGGCGAGGGCCAGCAGATCGATCTGGCGCTGGTGGACGCCCAGGTCGCCTGGCTGATCAACGAAGGCGTCAATTACCTGACTTCGGGCCACGTGCCCCAGCGGCGCGGCAACGGGCACCCCAATATCGTACCCTACGAGGTTTATGAAACGGCGGATGGCCATGTCATTCTGGCGGTTGGCAATGACAGCCAGTTCCGGCGCTTCTGCGACTTTATCGGGCGTCCCGAACTGGCGGATGACCCGCGATTTGCCACCAACCCGGCCCGCCTTGAACACCGAGACGCCCTAAACTTGGTGCTGCGCCCCGCGATGCAGACGCTGGATACCGCCGCTGTCATTGACGGGCTTGAAAGCCGCAAGGTCCCGGTCGGTCCGGTGCAGTCCATGGATCAGGTTTTCGCCACCGATCAGGTTGCCGCGCGGCAGATGCAGATCACGATGCAGGCGCAGCCCGGTGCGGTCCAGCTGATCGGAAACCCCCTGAAACTGTCGCGCACACCTGTAACATATCGTGGGGCGCCTCCCATTTTCGGGGCCGACACCGTGGCCGTTCTTGGCGCCGACAACCCGTTCGACGATTGAAACACTGTGCCTGATTAGGCGGCATGTTGCTGAAACATGCCGTTGAATCGGCGATTTTTTTCACGTTTTGCACACACAGGTTTTCACCAATTCGAGAGCAGGGCCGATACTGATACGACCCTGCGGGAGTCTCTGCTAAGTCGAATATAGTAGAAAATCTAAGTTGGATTGGACCCCGCGCATGAAACAAGACGTTTTTGGACAAATGAACACCCTCAGCCAGCCCGCAAGTGTCGAGGCGTGGGATGGTGTTCTGCTTGGGTTCATGGCGCATGCCGCGATCACACCTCAGCATCTGGCTACCGTGCTTGAGCTTGAGCCCGATTTTGCGCTGGGCCACGCGGTCAAGGGCCTGTTCATGGTCCTGCTGGGGCGGCGCGAAATGATGTCGGTCGCGGTCGAAGCTTTGTCTGCGGCCAATGCCGCAATGGAACGGCAACCGGTATCCCCGCGCGAGCGTTTGTATGTCGAGGCATTGGGTCTCTACCTTGCCGACCTGCCGTCGCAGGCGATCCAGAAGTTCGAGGAAATACTGCGCGCGCATCCGCAGGATACGCTGGCAATGAAACTCAGCCACGCCACGCGCTTTGTGCTGGGCGATGCGCAGGGTATGCGGCGATCGATCGAACGGGTTCTGCCTGCCTATGCGCCAGACCATGCGGGGCGCGGCTATCTGCTGGGATGCCACTCTTTTGCGCTGGAGGAAACCGGCGCGTATGAAAAGGCCGAGATTGCCGGTCGTCAGGCACTGTGGATGGTGTCGGACGATGCCTGGGGCCTGCATGCTGTGGCGCATGTGCACGAGATGACCGGGAACGCCCAGATGGGGCTGGACTGGCTGGCCGGGCGCGAGGACGCCTGGGCGCATTGCAACAATTTCCGTTACCACGTCTGGTGGCACAAAGCGCTGATGCATCTGGATCTGGGCCAGATCGATCAGGTGATGGAACTGTATGACCAGTATATCCGTCAGGACAAAACAGACGATTACCGCGATATCTCGAACGCGACCTCGCTGCTGTCGCGGCTTGAACTGGAAGGCGTCGAAGTAGGCAACCGCTGGGAAGAACTGGCCGATCTCAGCGCCGCACGAACCGAGGACGGGTGCCTGATCTTCGCTGATCTTCACTATCTGCTGGCGCTGACCGGCGACAACCGGACCAACGCAACCGGCAAAATGCTGCAGCGTATTCAGAAGGATGCGCAACGCAATCAGGGGGACACTCCGATCCGCATGTCCGATCCGGGCGTTGCGGCGGCCAAAGGGCTTGAGGCCTTTGGCGAAGGCCTGTACGGCGCGGCATTCGACTTTTTGTCAACCGCGCGCGGGTCCATGCAACTGGCAGGGGGCAGCCACGCCCAGCGTGATGTATTCGAGCGCATCACCATTGATTCCGGCCTGCGCGCCGGCCGTCTGGACGCTGTCGAGCGTATTCTGGATGACCGCCGCGCCAAACGGGCCGGGGGCGAGGACAATTACGCCTTGGCGCGCCGCGCATTGATTGACGCGGCCCGCGACGACGGAGACGCACAAAGCGTTCCGGCAGAATAAAAAATAACAAAGACCAAGAAGGACAGAAAACGTATGGCGACTGCATCGCCCGCTTCTGATTTTGCGCCGGTGGCGGCTTCGGCGGCCACCTCTGCAGGTACGCGCGACCCGCGGCTGGATTTTTACCGCGGTATCGCGATGTTCATCATCCTGATCGCGCATATTCCGAACGATCCCTGGGCCAAATGGATTCCCGCCCGGTTCGGGTTTTCCGACGCCACCGAGATTTTCGTTTTCTGTTCGGGCATGGCCTCGGCCATTGCCTTTGGCGGCGCATTCGCGCGCAAAGGCTGGTGGATGGGCACCGCCCGCGTGGCCTTCCGCATCTGGCAGGTCTACTGGGCGCATATCTGTCTGTTCTTCTTTGTGGCCATGAGCATGGCGGCGCTGGATCAGACCGGGTTGTTCGAGAAAACCTATGTCTCGTCCCTGAACCTGCAGCATTTCTTCAATGATCCCGCGCCGCAGATCATTGGGATGTTCACATTGACCTACGTGCCGAACTATTTTGACATCCTGCCGATGTATCTGGTGGTTCTGGCGATGATGCCGCTGTTCATGGGCCTGTCCCGGATCGGGTTCTGGGCCGTTGCGGCAACGTCGGTCGCGATCTGGCTGGTGGCTCAATTCGATTACCTTGATCTTCCCGCCGAGCCGTGGTCGGAGCGTCAATGGTTCTTCAACCCGTTTGGCTGGCAATTGCTGTTTTTCACTGGCTTTGCCTTTATGCGCGGCTGGATACCGGCCCCTCCGGTGTCGAAAACGCTGATCTGGGCAGCGGCGCTGTTTCTGATTCTGTCCATGCCTTTCGGGTCGTGGAAAGTGTTCACCTGGATCAATGCCGCGGCGCCTGATCTGGCCGGTGAAATCCGCAAGGTCTGGCCAGTGACGAAGGAATTCCGCGACAAGACGGATTTCGGCCTGTTCCGCTATCTGCACTTTCTATCGCTGGCCTATCTGGGCTGGGTCGTCGCGGGCGAGCATGGCCATAGGCTGATCGCAACAGGGCATGGCGCGGCGGCACGTGTCTGGCAGTTCCTGCTGACGGTGATCACCAAGGTCGGGCAGCAATCGCTGGCGGTATTCGTATTTTCCATGGCAGCAGCACGGCTTATCGGCGTCGGGCTTGACCTCTCTGGGCGGGATGTTGCCAGTGTTTTCGTCGCCAACATGATTGGCTTTGCCATGATCATCGGTGTGGCCTATTTGGCCGCTTGGTTCAAATCACACCCCTGGAAGTCGAAGAAATGAACTTTACGCGCCGCGCATTCCTAGCCTCAACCTCGGCACTGGCCTTCGCTCCGGCGACTTTTGCCACAGGTGGCGAGGTTCCGTTTGACCGCAACGACGTCATAGCGCTGGCGCGTGATCTGGCCAGCCGTCCCTTTGCCGAGCGCGAAATGGTGCCGCAGGAATGGCAGGACCTGACTTATCAGCAATACCGCTCGATCCGGTTCCGACTGGACCGCGCGCTTTGGTACGAGACCGAGACGCCCTTCAACGTCGATTTCTTCACCCCCGGCCTGTATTTCCCCCGCACGGTCAAAGTGTCGACAGTTGAAAACGGGATGACCAAGCCCGTGGCCTTTGATCTGGCAATGTTCGACAAGTCCGAAGATGTACCTGAACTGCCGATCGACGACACGCTGGGTTTTTCCGGCCTGCGCCTGCGTACCGAGATGCATCGCCCCGGCAAGACCGATGAGTTCTGCGTCTGGCAGGGTGCCAGCTATTTCCGTGCCATCGGCCTGCATGAGGTGTATGGCCTGTCCGCCCGGGGCCTTGCCCTGAAGACCGGCGATCCGGATGGCGAGGAATTCCCTGAATTCATCCGCTTTTGGCTGGAACGTCCGGAACCGGGCCAGCGCAACATGGTGGTCCACGCCCTGATGGACAGCCCGAGTGTCACCGGAGCATACCGGTTCGACGTCACCGCCGGCGCAGATTGCGTGATGGATATCGAGGCGACGCTGTTTCCGCGCGAAGACCTGACCCATGTGGGGATCGCCCCGGGAACGTCGATGTTCCTGTTCGATCAGACCAACCACAGCCGCTTTGACGATTTCCGCCCCGCCGTGCATGACAGCGACGGATTGATGATCCGCAATGGCGCGGGCGAGGTTCTGTGGCGACCGCTGGCCAACCCGACGCGGCTGCAGATTTCGTCCTTTGTCGATATGAACCCGCGCGGATTTGGACTGATGCAGCGGAAACGCGAATTCTCGGACTATGCCGACCTTGAGGCAAATTACCACAAACGCCCGGGCCTTTGGGTCGAACCCAATGGCGATTGGGGAAAAGGCACCGTCACGCTGGTCGAAATTCCGGCCGATCAGGAGATCTATGACAATATCGTTGCCTATTGGCGCCCGATGGAACCTTACGCGGTGGGTAGTCAGGTCGATCTGTCCTACCGTCTGATCTGGGGTGAAGAACCGCAGCGCACGCCCATGCCGCGCGTCATCAACACCGCAATGGGCGAAAATACTTTTGGCGAGGGACGTCTTGCCGTTATCGACTTCGAAGCCAGCCAACTGTTCGAAGACCCCGAGGCGATGACCATCTTCGTGGATTCCCCGCACGCCGACACGTCCGATGGCGTCCTGCAACGCAACCCGGACACTGGCGGGCTGCGCCTGGCATTCTCATTCGAGCCGGGCGACCGGAACCATGTTGAACTGCGCGCGCAGTTGCTGAAGGACAAACAGCCGGCCTCAGAGGTCTGGCTCTACCGTTGGACCACATGAGCCGGGATCTTCATATCATGCCACCCGAGGCGCCCCTGGCCATGCCTGCGCAGGATTTCAGCGCGGGGTTCCGGGATGCGCAGGTGCCACAGGCGGGCAGGCCCGCTTCGGCCGGGTTCTGGCGCGCGCTGGCGTTTTCACCCGCAATGGCCGCGACGTTGGGTTTGCTCTGGGTCATGAGCGACTGGTTCGGGGCCGAGGGGATCAACCTGATCGAAGGCATCCTGCTGGCGCTGATCTCGTTCAACTTTTTCTGGATTTCCTTCACGGTCTGCACCGTGTTGCTGGGCATGGTGTCCCTGTCGCGGCAGGAAGCGCCGAAGCGCGACACCCGACCACAACCCTTGCGCGTGGCCCTGCTGATGCCGGTCTACAACGAGGTGCCGTGGAACGTGCTGGGCAATGCCCGCTCGATGCTTGAGGACTTGCGCACGCGGGGCGGACAGCACCACTATGCCATGTTCATCCTGTCCGACACCCGTGACCCAGAGATCGCGGCGCAAGAACAGGCCAGTATCGAGGCGCTGCGCACCACCCTCGCCCCCGGGCTGGAACTGTATTACCGCCGCCGCGCACAGAATACGGACCGCAAGGTTGGAAATATTGCAGACTGGGTCAGCCGTTGGGGTGCGGATTGGGATGCGATGCTGGTACTGGATGCCGACAGCCTGATGACCGGCCGCGCCATCGCGCGCCTGACCGACGCGCTGGCGCGCGATCCCGGGGCGGGCCTGATCCAGAGCTATCCGCAACTGATAGGCGCGCAGTCGGTCTTTGCCCGGATGCAGCAATTCGCCAACGGCGTCTACGGCATCGCCTTTGCCGAAGGTCTGGCGCGCTGGTGCGGGCAGGAAGGCAATTACTGGGGCCACAACGCCATCATCCGCACGCGGGCCTTTGCCAGCAGTGCCGGTCTGCCAAAACTGCGAGCTTATAATGGTCAGGAAAAGCTGATCATGAGCCACGATTTCGTCGAGGCCGGCCTGATGCGCCGCGCCGGATGGGCTGTGCGGTTCCTGCCGCGCATCCGCGGATCGTATGAGGAAACCCCGCCCACGCTGATCGACCACGCCCTGCGGGACCGGCGCTGGTGTCAGGGCAACCTGCAACATCTGAAACTGCTGGGTTCGACGGGTTTTCGCGCCGTTTCGCGGTTCCACATGTTCCATGGTGCCGTAGGGTACCTGATGTCGCCGCTATGGTTCGCCCTGCTGGTGATGTGGGCGCTGATCGGTCAGGGCGAGGACGCCTCGGTCCTGCATTATTTCAGCCCCGACAACCCGCTGTTTCCGCAATGGCCCGAGATGTCGGAAACCCGCCATGTGCTGATCATTCTGGTGATGTACGCGATGCTGCTGGCCCCCAAGGTGCTGGGTGTTCTGGCCCTGCCCCTCAGCGGGGTGCGCTATGCGGAATTTGGCGGCGGCTGGAAATTCCTGACGTCTTTTCTGGCCGAGGTGGTCCTGTCGATCCTCTATGCGCCGATCCTGATGGTGCAGCAGATGATCGCAGTGTTCCGCACCGCTCTGGGCGTACAAAGGGGCTGGTCCCCTCAGGCGCGCGACGGCGGCAGCTACAGCATGCGTACGCTGATCCTGTGCCACATGCTGGAAACCGTCAGCGGCATCGCGTTGAGCGCGGGCATCCTGTCCGGCCTTGTATCGATCTGGCTGGCGCCGATTGCCGTCAGTCTGGCCTTTGCGATCCCGCTGTCGGCGCTCAGCGGTGTGTCAGCCGGGGCCGCGCGACGCATGGTCGGGATGAAAGAGGATTTTCATGAGCCCGCCATCACCCGTTCAGCCCGGCGTCACCGGAACGAGTTGAAGCGGGTGATCGAAGGCAAAGGCATCATGACCCCGGCCGAGTGATCAGCCACCCGGCAACCCCTCGTACCAATCCACCATCATGTCCGCCCAGCCATTGGGTACGTTGTGCCCACCGGGAAACAGCGCGAATTCCAACGCGCCACCTTCGGCGCAGGTCGTCCACCTGCGGCGCAGGAACTGGTCCGTGGTGCTGAACCCGGTGGGTTTGTGGTCGGCACATCCGTTGGCCACGCGCCAGATTTCCAGGCCGGCATAGATATCCCCTTGCTGGAAGCGGCCGCCGCCCAGCAATCGCCCCTCCAGCGGTACCACATTGTCAGTCCAGCCATGGGTGTGGAACATGCGCACCGGCCCGTCGCAGGACACAGGGTGCGGACGCCAGAAGCCGCCTGAAACCGGCGCATAGGCCGAAAACGTGTCCGGTGCCGCACAGGCGAGGTAATAGACCATGAATGCGCCTGCGGAAAACCCACCCAGAACAACGCGATCCGCATCGACGCCAAATCGGTCCGAGGCATCCCGAACCACTTCGGTCAGAAAGGCGGTTTCATCCCGCCCTTCCCATCCGGGAAAGAAATTCCAGCTTTGGCGACCGTTGCGCTCTGATCCTTCCGGGGCCATCACCGCATAGCCCCGCGCCAGCAAAGGCTCGACCATGCCCCGGTTCTTCATCGTTCCGGTGGCCGTGCCGCCATAGCCATGCAGGAACACGACCATCGGCGGGTTCTCGGCGGCGGGCAGTTCTATGTGGTAACCGCCTGACGCAGTTTCGCACATGCCCTCCTGATCGGCGCATGCGGCAAAACCGGCCTGCCCGATCAATGCGAAACCGGTGGCCAGAGTTAGTGTTCGGATCATTCCGATCTCCCGTTGATTTTCTGTATCGGCAATCCCGCGCGCACCCATCCGGGACCTGCGGCCGAGCCCAGCATGCCTTCGGGCACGTCGATGACTTGGGTAAAGCCGGCCTCAGTCAGCTGGTTGCTCAACCGAGCCGAACGTACCCCGCGTGCGCAGATCAACGCGACCGGAGCGGCGCGGTTTCCGCCGGTGAGTTGTTCCAGTGCCGCTATGAAGTCGTCGCGGCGCATATCCAGCGGCTGCGCGCCTTGGCCAATTCCAGTGGCCTGCCACTCTTTGGGGGTGCGGATATCTATCAACACGACCTGACCGGACAGGGCCTGTTGGTGCGCGTCGTCGACGCTCAGCTGTCCGCCCGCGTAAACCGGTGGAATCAGGCGGTATTCACGGATCGCGAATCCGCCCGCCACAACAGCGGCGCCACCCAACAGAACCCACCGACGCGTTCGGTTCACTTTGTTCGACACGCTGCACTCTCCTGACATGCTGCGGTGCTTTTACCACATTCCACGTTTCAATTCCGCGCCGAATTTTGCGCCGCAGATCAAGTTCGCGTCATAATTTCGTACCGGAAAACGGCCCTGTCCCATCGCCATGGAACCAACCGGCAAACTTGCAATAGCTGGACAGTTTGAAAATTATCCTTACAAAATCAATACCACTTTTGACCGCCCAGACCGGAGTATCGCACTTGTCCCTATTCCTCATCGCGGCCCTTCCCTTTCTCGGAGCTGTATTCCCAGCCCTTCTGATCCGGGCGGGACGAAACGCAGCAGCCTCGGCGGCAGGTCTGACAACCTTCCTGGCGTTGATGGGGCTTTTGATCCACATCCCCTCGGTCATGCGCGGAGATGTGGTGACTGCGCGGTTCGACTGGATACCGGGCCTGGGCCTGAACGCGAATTTCATGCTGGACGGGCTTGGGTTTCTGTTTGCCCTGCTGATCCTGGGTATCGGGTTGCTGATCATCCTTTACGCGCGGTTCTATCTGTCGCGCGAGGACCCGATGGGGCAGTTTTATTCCTATCTGCTGCTGTTTCAGGGCGCGATGGTCGGGATCGTTCTGTCCGACAACGTCCTTCTTCTGCTTATTTTCTGGGAGCTTACGTCGTTAAGCTCATTCCTTTTGATCGGATATTGGAAACACCTGCCCGCCGGGCGGCAGGGCGCGCGAATGGCGCTTGCAGTGACCGGTTCGGGCGGATTGGCGATGATCGCCGGCATGCTGATTTTGGGCAATATCGTAGGGTCCTATGACCTGAGCGTCATTCTGCAGAACAAAGAGCTGATCCAGGCCTCACCCTATTACATGCCCGCATTGATCCTGATCCTGCTGGGCTGTTTCACCAAATCGGCACAGTTCCCGTTCCATTTCTGGCTGCCGCACGCGATGGCCGCACCAACGCCGGTCTCGGCCTATCTGCATTCTGCCACGATGGTGAAAGCCGGGCTTTTCCTGATGGCGCGGATGTGGCCGGTTCTGGCGGGAACCGATGCGTGGTTCTATATCGTTGCAACCACGGGTCTGGTGACGATGCTGATCGGCGCCTGCATCGCGCTGTTCAAGGACGACCTGAAGGCATTGCTGGCGTTTTCCACCGTCTCGCATCTGGGTCTGGTGACGATGCTTTTGGGCTTTGGCACCAAAATCGCCGCCGTAGCCGCCATTTTCCACATCATCAACCACGCGACCTTCAAGGCCGCGCTGTTCATGACCGCCGGGATCGTGGATCACGAAACCGGCACGCGCGACGTCAAGCGACTGGGCGGATTGCGGCATCTGATGCCGATCACGTTTACCATCGGCACGATCGCGGCGCTTTCCATGGCGGGCCTGCCGCCACTGAACGGCTTTTTGTCGAAAGAGATGATGCTGGAGGAGACCGTTCACACAACATGGTTGAATTCACATTATCTGGTGCCCGGTCTGGCCTTGCTGGCGGCGCTGTTTTCGGCGGCGTATTCCTTTCGCTTTGTCAGCCACGTTTTCCTTGGCCCGCAGCGCACCGATTATCCCCATCACCCGCATGACCCGCCGGTCGGGCTGTGGCTGGCGCCGGCCTTCCTTGTCGTGCTGGTCGTACTGATCGGCCTTTATTCCGCCGCGCTTGTTGGACCATTGGTCGCAGTCGTATCCAGTGCCGTCATCGGCGGGGAAAAGCTGCCTTATTATTCGCTGAAACTGTGGCATGGCTTTACGCCCGCGCTTTACATGTCGGTCGTGGCCACGCTGGGCGGGCTTTTCCTGTTGGCCCTGCATCGCCGGGGCGAGCTGGTATGGAACGCCCTGCCCAGACCCGAAGCCAAGGTCATTTTCGACGCCGTGATCGGCGCGCTGACAACGCTGAGCCGCTGGATCACCGACACGCTGCACAATGGTGTCATCAGCCGCTATGCGATTATCATGGTCGCGTTCACCGTGGGGCTGGGATATTACGCCTACTCCACAGGCTCTATCGGTCTGGAAACGCGGGCACCGCTGCCTGCCCCGATCATTCCGATCATCGGCTGGATTTGCCTTGTCGGTGCGACGCTGGCGATCATGTGGTTCCACAGGAACCGCCTGTTGTCGCTGGTGCTGATCGGCGTTGTTGGCCTGATCGTCTCGATGGCATTCAACTACCTCTCGGCCCCGGATCTGGCCCTGACGCAGATCTCGGTCGAGGTGGTGACGATGATCCTGTTGTTGCTGTCGCTGAACTTCCTGCCGACGGATACGCCGTGGGACAGCAGCGCGGCGCGGCGCTGGCGGGATGCAGCGATATCGGTCGTGGCCGGCATCGGTTCGGGTGCTCTGATCTACGCGCTGATGATGCGGGACTTTGCCTTTCCGACTATCTCGGATTTCCATCTGGCCAACTCGTACAAGGGCGGCGGCGGCACCAATGTGGTCAACGTGATCCTGGTGGACTTCCGGGGTTTTGATACCTTTGGCGAGATCATCGTGCTGGGCATCGCCGCCCTGATCATCTTTGCCCTGACCGAATCCGTGCTGAGTTCGAACGTCCGCGGCTATCTGCTGAACCGCAAGCCGCACTGGCCCCAATCGGGCGATTCACACCCGTTGATGATGGTGGTGGCGACCCGCGTGATGATGCCGATCGCGCTGATGGTCGGGGCCTATATCTTTTTCCGGGGCCATAACCAGCCGGGCGGCGGGTTCATCGCCGGGCTGATCGTCGCGATTGCGTTCCTGATGCAGTACATGGCCAGCGGCTATACCTGGGCCATTGAACGGCAGAGGTTCTATTACCACGGGACAATCGGCTGGGGCGTTCTGATCGCTGCCGCAACCGGGATCGGGGCCTGGTTCAACGAACGCCCGTTCCTGACCAGCGATTTCGGATATATCCACTGGCCACCTCTGGAAGAGTTTGAATGGGCCACAGCCATCCTGTTCGATACAGGCGTGTTCCTGGCGGTTCTGGGCGCGGTGATGCTGGCGCTGGACAGCCTGTCGCGGTTCGCGTGGCAGCCGGGTATGGCACAGGAATTCCCGATGGATATCAACCCGCTGCGGGATGACCCCTCGGACCAAGACCAAGAGAAGGAGCAGGCCTGATGGAAGCGCTCGTAGCCTCCGCCGTAGGCGTCATGACCGCAGCCGGGATTTTCCTGATCCTGCGCCGCCGGACATTTCCCGTCATTCTGGGGCTGTCCCTGATCACCTATGCGGTCAACGTGTTCCTGTTCGCCACGGGGCGTCTGGCGCTGGACGCGCCCGCCGTGCTGAACAAATACGAAGAGGTCACCTATACCGACCCGCTTCCGCAGGCGCTAGTGCTGACGGCCATCGTGATCTCGTTCGGGATGACGGCGGTGATCGTGATGATCGCGCTCAGTGCGTACCTGTCGTCGAAGGACGACCATATCGACATGACCGCGCAGGACAGCGTGGACGCGGCAGGAGAAGACGCATGAACCACTGGATCGTTGCGCCGATCGTCCTGCCCGCGATCCTGGCTCCGTTCATCATCATGGTCCTGCGCTATCACCTGGACCTGCAGCGCATCTTCTCGGTCGCCGGTGTCGTGGGTCTGCTGGGCATCGCGCTGACGGTCACGGCACAGGCTGCCGGCGGTGAAATCCAGGTATATGAGCTGGGCGACTGGCCGGCACCCTTTGGCATCGTTCTGGTGCTGGATCGCCTGTCGGCGATGATGGTGCTGCTGACCGCCCTGCTGGCCCTGCCCATCGTGCTTTACGCCATCGCGTCAGGATGGGATGACAGGGGCAAGCATTTCCACGCCCTGTTCCATTTCCAACTTATGGGCGTCTGCGGTGCTTTCCTGACCGGCGATGCCTTTAACCTTTTCGTGTTTTTCGAGGTGTTGCTGATCGCCTCATATGGCCTGATGACACATGGAGGCGGTTCCGTACGGCTTAAGGCCGGAGTTCAATATGTGGTGTATAACCTGCTGGGCTCGACCCTGTTCCTGTTTGCCCTCGGCACGCTTTATGCCGTGACCGGCACGTTGAACATGGCGGATATGGCAGTGCGTGTGGCGGAACTGCCGGCTGAGGACACCGCGCTGTTGCGCGTGGGGGCCGTGCTGCTGCTGCTGGTGTTCTGCATCAAGGCGGCCGTACTGCCCCTGCATTTCTGGCTGCCGGCCAGCTATGCCAATGCCCCCCTTCCCGTGGCGGCACTGTTCGCGATCATGACCAAGGTGGGGGCCTACTCGATCCTGCGGATGTACACGCTGACCTTCGGGCCTGATCTTGCGGCAACGCAGGGTCTTGTCGGCGCATGGCTGCAACCCGCAGCGCTGGTGACGCTGGCGATCGGCGCGATCGGCATTCTGGGGGCACAGCACATCGCGCGGATGGTCGCCTTCTGCGCCATCACGTCCATGGGCACGCTGCTGATCGCGATATCGCTGTTCACCGAGACCGCAACCGCTGCTGCGCTTTACTATATCTATCACTCGACGCTGGCGACGGCGCTGATGTTTCTGGTGGCCGACCTTGTGATGGAACGCCGCGGTGGCGCGATTGTGCCCAAGGTGCCAATGCCGCAGAGCGGGTTGATCTCGGCGCTGTTCTTTGTGGGGGCCATCGCGCTGGCCGGTATGCCGCCGCTTTCGGGGTTTGTCGGCAAGCTGCTGGTGCTGGACGCAGCGCGCGACGCGCCGGACGCAAACGCGATCTGGGCCGTGATCCTGATCGGGTCTTTTGTTACCATAGTCGGGCTTGCGCGCGCGGGCTCTCTGATCTTCTGGAAAAGCCACGACGCCGGGCAAGCCCCTGGTCAGGCCCCGGAGGACGAGGACGAGGACGAGGTTGCGGTCCTGCCCGCGCCCGAGCCGCAACCCGGCCTAGCTTTCACCGCCGTCTTTGGCGCGGTTTTGGGTCTTGTGATGCTGACGCTATTTGCGGGACCAGCCCTGTCTTATGCCGAAAAAACGGCCCAGCAGTTGTTTACGCCCCAAACCTATATTTCAGCCGTCCTGGGAGGAGAAGAATGATGAGACTTCTGCACCGGATATTCCCCCACCCCCATCTGACATTTCTGCTGACGGTGGTGTGGATATTGCTGGCGAACGAACCGTCGCTGAACTCGCTGGTATTTGGCCTGATCCTGGGGATCATCATCCCGTTCATCACGCAACCCTACTGGCCCGACCGCCCCCGGTTGCGGAACTGGCCGATGGTGGTGGAATATATGCTGGTGGTGCTGTGGGATATCGTGATGGCCAATATCACGGTCGCGCGGATCATCCTGTTCAAGCGCGATTCCGACAGGCAGCCGAACTGGATCTGCGTCCCGCTGGAACTGCGCACCCCCGAGGCGATCACGGTATTGGCCGGAACCATCACCATGACACCCGGCACGGTCAGCTGCGATCTGTCGGCGCAGGGCCACAACCTGTTGGTTCACTGCCTGGATGCACCCGACCCCGACGCCGTGCGCGACCAGATCAAGCACCGCTATGAACGCCGCCTGAAGGAGATTTTCGAATGATCACCTTTGCGATTTATTTTGCCTTCGCCTGTTTCGGTGCCGCCATCATGATGTGCCTTTGGCGCATCATCACCGCCGATGGCGTCGGCACGCGTGTACTGGCGCTCGACACGATGGTCATCAACACCATCGCCCTGATGATCCTTTACGGTCTGGCGTTGGAGACCGAGATCTTTTTCGAAGCCGCGATGATAATTGCCATGCTGGGCTTCGTCTCAACCGTGGCCTATGCGCGCTTCATGTTGCGCGGCAACATTATCGAGTGAGGGCGCCATGAGTTTCATCTTCGAGTTTCTGGTCGCCTTCTTTCTGATCGTCTCGGGCATATTCGGCTTTGTCGGGTCCTTTGGAATGATCAAGCTGAAAGACCCGATGTCGCGCCTGCACGCCCCGACCAAAGCCACGACACTGGGTGTTGGTGGCGTGCTGATCGCGTCAATCATCCACTCGGTTGTGATCGAAAATCACCTGTCCCTGCACGAGTTGCTGATCACCCTTTTCCTGTTCCTGACCGCACCGATCACGGCCCTGTTCATTGCCAAATGGCACATTCACCGCCATGAAAAGCCGGACGATCTGCCGGATGCGGGTGAGGACGAGCTCTGGGCCACCCACGCGGTCGAGCAGGTCGAAGACGTACCTGACCACAGCAAGACCTGAGTACCATGCACCAACCTCCGTTGCCCCTGACCCGCGATCTGGTTTTGATTGGCGGCGGCCATACGCATGCGCTGGTGCTGCGTAAATGGGGCATGAGCCCCTTGCCCGGCGCGCGTTTGACCGTGATCAACCCCGGCCCCACTGCGCCCTATTCCGGCATGCTGCCGGGCTTTGTCGCCGGGCATTACGAACGCAGGGCTCTGGACATTGATCTGGTGCGGCTGGCCCGGTTTGCGGGTGCGCGGATCATTCTCGGAACGGTCGACGGGATTGATACCGACCGGCGTGAAATCCACCTTCCCGGGCATCCGCCGGTGGCGTTCGATGTCGCCTCGGTCAATGTGGGGATCACATCCGATATGCCCTATCTGCCGGGGTTCGCCGATCATGCGGTTCCCGCAAAGCCGCTGGGCCCGTTCGCTGCCAGATGGGCAGAGTATCTTGGCGGCAGCGGGGATGCTTCGGTCGCAGTAATCGGCGGCGGCGTCGCGGGGGTTGAACTGATCATGGCGATGGCGCACGCCTTGCGCCTCAAAGGCAGACACGCGCAGATAACGTTGATCGACAATGCCTCAGCCCTGACTGCAACGGTCGACAAGGCAGCTGCAACCATTCGCAATGCGATGGCGGAGCTGGGCGTTGAAGTGATCGAAAACGTCAATATCGCGCGCATCGCCGAAGACCGCGTGATACTGGACAATGGCCGCGAGGTTCAGGCGGCGTTCATCACCGGGGCCGCGGGCGCCCGCCCTTATGACTGGATGGCGAAGATGGGCGTCGATCTGCATGACGGCTATATTCGCGTGAATTCGCACCTGCAATCCAGCGATCCGGCCATCTTCGCCGCTGGTGATTGCGCCCATCTGTCGGAAAACCCAAGACCCAAGGCCGGTGTTTACGCCGTTCGCGAAGCCCCGGTTCTGTTCGACAACCTGCGGGCAGCCTTGGGCGCGGGTCGGATGCGGCGGTACAAACCGCAGACGGACTACCTGAAACTGATTTCGCTGGGCCGCAAATCTGCGCTGGCTGAACGGTTCGGCACGGCGATCAGCGGTCCGTTGATGTGGAAATGGAAAAACCACATTGATCAGGCATTCATGAACAAATTCCGGGAGCTGCCGCAGATGACCCGCCCGGCCCTGCCCCGCTTGTATGCGGACGGGCTGGAACAGGCGCTGGGGAAAAAGCCCATGTGCGGCGGCTGCGGCGCCAAGGTCGGGCGCGGTGCGCTGCGAACCGCGCTTGACACCCTGCCAGCGCCGGATCGCACTGACATCGTGGTCTTGCCGCAGGACGATGCCGCCCTTCTGATCACAGGCGCGGTTCGTCAGGTGATGACCTCGGACCATCTGCGCAGCTTCACCAATGATCCCGTTTTGATGACGCGCATCGCGGCCGTTCACGCATTGGGCGATATCTGGGCCATGGGGGCGAGCCCGCAGGCCGCAACCGCGACGATCATCCTGCCGCGTATGTCACCCGAGCTACAGCGCCGTACGATGTCTGAGATTATGGCAACCGCCAGCGACGTCATACGAACCGCGGGCGCCGAGATCGTCGGCGGCCACAGCTCAATGGGTGATGAGATGACCATCGGCTTTACCCTGACCGGCATATGCGAAAGGGAACCGATCACCCTCTCCGGCGCCCGACCCGGAGACGCGCTGATCCTGACCAAACCGATCGGCAGCGGTATTCTGATGGCGGCAGAAATGGCCGGCCAAGCTGATGGCGGATGGGTTGCCGATACTTTTCGGCAGATGGTGCAGCCACAGGGCGGCGCGTCGCGCGTTCTGGCCGACGCCCACGCGATGACCGACGTGACCGGGTTTGGTCTGGCCGGACATCTTGCGGGAATGTGCGAAGCGTCGGAATGCGGGGCCACACTCCAGCTCGACGCGATCCCGCTGATGGCCGGGGCATTGGATCTGAGCGCAAGCGGCGTCCGTTCGACGATTTTTGACGACAACCGCACAATCGCGCCCGAATTGCCCACCGGAGACAAGACCGATCTGCTGTTCGATCCGCAGACTGCCGGAGGTCTGCTGGCAGCCGTCGCTGCCGACCAGGCGCAGAGGGTTTGCGAAGATTTGCAGCACGCGGGTTATCCGGCGGTCATCATAGGTTCGATCACCAACACACCCGGAATACGCATTCAAAGCTGAGCCAGAATGCGTTCGATCCGTGCCGCTGTGTCGCTCAGACCCGCCGCGTCGAGCGCCGGAGCATCAACCCGGGCCAGGATATCCGCGGCCCGGTTACGGCTGGATTTGTCATAGGCCGGGTCATAATGCTGGTCCATCAATGCCCGTGTCAGCGCCTGCTTGTTCCCAGCTTCGAGCAGGGCAAGCCAGCCATCCACCACCTCATGCCCCCGGTGAAATCGCAGCGGAGACAAGCGGTCGTGCATACGCTCGACATCGGACAGGATGTCGTCATAGGCGCTGACCAGATAGGCCGTCCGCGCCCCGATCGGTGCATTGATCTGAATGCGCGGCGCGGCGCGCAGCGCGGTCCAGAGCGACGGCGGCAGGATCAACGAGCCGATCTTGGACGATTCCGCCTCGACCACCACCGGGCGCGCCGTGTCCAGACCGCAGAGCGCAGCCGCCAGCGCGGATTCAAAGGCTTTCTGACCGGGTTGTCCGCCCGGCATCTCGCCCAGCAGGGACCCGCGATGGTTGGCGATGCCTTCAAGGTCCAGCACCTGCACGCCCCGCGCATTCAGATGCGCCAGCAGATCCGTTTTGGCCGTCCCTGTATACCCATCCAGCGCGATCAGCCGGTGCGGCAGAGGATCGTCATACAGGTAACGGTTCACCAGCCGGCGATAGGTGCGGTATCCACCTTCGACTACCTCAGCCCGCCAGCCGATTTGTTGCAGCATCCACGTAAATGACCCCGACCGCTGTCCGCCGCGCCAACAATATACCAATGGCTTCCAGCTGCCTTCGTGGTGCGATAGGCTGCGCTCGATGTGATAGGCGACGTTCCGAAACACCAGCGCGGCCCCGAGTTTGCGCGCCAGAAATGGGCTTTGCTGAACATAGATCGTGCCCACGCGCGCGCGTTCTTCATTGTCCAGAACCGGCAGGTTGATGGCGCCGGGCAAGTGGTCCTCGGCGAATTCAGCGGGGCTGCGCACGTCGATCACCGTATCGAAATCATGCGCATAAAGGCCGGGCAGGTCAGTGAATTTCAAAGCCATGCCAGCGGTCTATCTTGCGCGGTTCGGAAAGAAAAGGCACGCCGTCAGGTTGGCGCGGGTTCGATCAGCTGCGGCCCGCTGGCCCGGTTCGAATTCACGGCCGGATCAACGCGGAAAAAGTCCAGAACCTCTTCGGCACACGGCCGCATCAGACGCGCGGCACCTCTTCCCGCCTCACCCAGCCAGAGCGGCCAGTCTTCGGGTTCGAGGATCAAGGGCATTCGGTGGTGGACGGCGCTGAGACGGTTGTTGGCGGCTGTTGTCACAATGGCGCAGGTCCCCTGCCGTGCGTCGTCCTTCCCCCAGTCCTGCCAGACCCCGGCAAAGGCTATTGGCGCGCCATCCTTGCGATGGATATACCAGGGCAGCCGAGTGCCCTGTTCCGTCTTGGTCCATTCAAAGAAACCGGTGGCGACAATCAGGCACCGCCGTTCGCGACAGGCGGCGCGGAACGCAGGCTTGTCCGCCAGCGTTTCGGCCCGCGCATTGATCAGCAGCGGTCCGGCCGTTTCGGATTTGTACCAATGGGGCAAGAACCCCCAACGCAGCGGGTCCAGCCTGCGCCCGCCCTCTCCCGCGCGCACTGCATGGACCTGATTGGTCGGACAGACATTGAAGTTTGGAACCGAAGGCAAAGTATTCGCGGGTCGTGCCGAAAACAGCTGCGCCATGGCGTCATTGGGAAGAGTTATTGCAAACCGTCCACACATGGGTAATGAACCATCACTAATCGTTTCTTACAGGCACAGGGTCTTACGAGGTCACATGCAGAATCAATCAGCGAAAACCCTCAAAGGCAAGGCGGTGGCTGCTCTGGATGCGGGCAAGCTGCAGCAGGCGCTGAAAAAGGCACAGATTGGCATCAAGAAATTCCCCGGGGACTCGGATTTCCACGCCATTTCGGGGTTCGTCCTGACCGAAATGAAACAGTACAAGAAATCCATCCCGCATTTTGTCGAAGCTTCGCGGATGAAACCGGACGATCCGCAATTCGTGGAAAATCTTGCGAACGCGCTGATGCAGACGGGGCAGATTGCCAAGGCGCTGGAATTCGCTGAACACAGCCTGGAAAAATTTCCCAATAACAAAGAATTAACGCGCGTAATTGACGAGATTCAGCAAAAAGGCGGCAATTGGCGCACAATAATCGAGTACACGACGCGGAAGCTGGCTAATGATCCTGACAATGTCGATCTGCTCTTGGCCAGAGCGCGGGCTTTTGGCCGGATAGCCTTTACTGACGAAAGCAGCCAAGACCTGTCACGAGCATATGAGTTAGCCCCACGGAACCAAAAGGCAGCGTATCAAAAGGCAATTGATCTTCACCAAAGCGGAGACAAAAATGGGTCGGAATTGATACTTAGGGAAATTATTGCCGAAAACCCGGGTCACTTGGCTACATTGTTTCAACTGTCAACTATCGCAACCAAAGAAAACGCGTCTGACTTGATGGTTGCAGTTGAGGCAGTAGCAGAGGCCAATGAATCTGAACATTCTGAATTGGAATTCGCCAAAGCTGAACTGATTTCCAGACAAAATGGCCTTGGCGCGGCTTTGCCGCAATACGCGCGGGCGAACGCAGTTCAGCATGACGCAAATCCTTACGATTTTGCAGCGGAAGAGGAAAAGCAACGGAAAATCACCGGCCTGTTCCCAATCGATCCATATCCCCCTAAAGCCGACATAAGCGAAACACCGGTTCCGGTTTTTGTTTTGGGTCAACCACGCTCTGGCACGACTTTGATGGAAATGATGCTGAGTTCTGCACCTAACATTGCGGGATGCGGTGAGTTGACACTTGGTGGGGATCTTTCCCATGAATTCACAAAAGGGCGCAAAAAATTTGGCGTGAAGGAAGCCACCGCATTCGCACAGGAATTCCGCAAGTTGATGCCTCCGATCCCCGAAGGCTCTGTCGCCTTCGTCGACAAGATGCCGCATAATTATCAGCGCGTGGGCTTCCTGCTGTCGGCATTCCCCAATGCCAAGGTTATCAACATGCTGCGCGACCCTAGGGATGTCGGGTTGTCTAAATGGATCAGACGCTTCCCTGCGGGTGGGATGCGCTATGCGTCGAACCTCAAGGCAATTGCCCACTCGGCGAATATGTACCGCCGCTATATGGCCCATTGGGATGCCGTGTTCGGCGACAAGATCCTGACGATCCCCTACGAAGATCTGGTCGCTGACCCCAAAACCTATAGCCAGAAGGTGGCGGCGTTCTGCGACATCGGGTGGAGCGAGACCATGATGCACCCCGAGAAAAACACCAAGCAGGTCAGAACTGCCAGTATCGATCAGGTGCGAAAGAAAATCTCAACCAAGTCCATCGGCGGGTGGCAGAGCGTGTCCGGACATATTCAGCCCATGCTGGAAGGGTTCGACCCGGAGCTTTGGCCGGAATATGATCTGGGCTAATTGACCCCATTAAAAAGGCCGCATCACCCGACGCGGCCTTTCCTTTTCAGTACAGAATTACTTCTGCTTGATACGGCCGTCCAGGTACGGCTGGTACGGTGCGTTTGCCGCAAGATACTCCGCCGTCACGTCGGCCAGATCCGGGCCGAAATCATAGGCGTTCTTGTCGTCTCCTTCGAACATGCTGTACCCGTCGCCGCCGTTGCGGACGTAATTGTTCGTGACAACAAGGTACGTGGCCGCGGGATCAATCGGAGCAAAGCCGTCGCCGTCCGCAACCATGACCTCGGACACGCGCCCTTCATTCGGTGCGACTGCGGGGTCCCAGGTAAAGGTCAGGCCGGCGACCTGCGGAAAGCGCCCTTTGACCTCTTCCACCTGACTGACACCGTTTTCCAGCGCGTCGATGACGCCCTGTCCGCTGATCTCGAAGGTGGACAGGGTGTTCTGGAACGGCAGAACCGTCAGCACCTCACCCATCGTCACGTCGCCCGGATCGATCGAAGCCCGCAAGCCACCCGAGTTTGCAATGGCGATTTTGACGCCCTGATCCGCAACCCGCGCCAGCATTGCGTCGGCCACCAGATTGCCCATCTCACATTCCTGCACACGACAGATCGAGCGGTCGCCTTCAATGGCACCGGCCGCGTTTGCGACGACCTTGTTACGGATCTCGTCCAGAGGAACCGCCAGTTCCGCGATGCGGTCCAGTGCAGCCTGATCTTCGGTCACCGTATTGTCCATGATCAGCGGTTCGCCCGCTGCCGAGACCACGTTGCCATCGTCGTCAAAGGTCACGTTCAGTTCACCCAGGAACTTGCCATAGGCATACGCCTGAACGATCTGAACGCCGTTGACCACGGTCGGGTAAGGTCCCGCCGCCTTGTCCGACACGTTGGACAGATAGGTATTCGAATGGCCGCCGACGATGACATCCACGCCGGTGGTTTCCTGCGCAACGCGCTGATCGACGCCATAGCCGGAATGGCTGAGCACGATGATCTTGTTCACACCTTCGCCCGTCAGCCTGTCAACCTCGGCCTGAACCGCCGGAACCGGATCCGAGAAAGTGATGTTCGGCCCGGGCGAGGCCAGTTCATGCGTATCTTCCGGGGTCAGCCCGATCAGGCCGATCTTTTCGCCGCCCACCTCGATAACTGTCGATTTCTTGATCTTGTCGGTCAGCAATTCTTCGTCGGCGATATTGGCATTCGACATCAGAACAGGGAAATCCACGGAATCAATAAAACCACGCAGTACCTCGGGGCCATCGTCGAATTCGTGGTTTCCGACGGTCATTGCGTCATAGCCCAGCTTGTTCATGAACTCAGCCGCGACTTTGCCTTTGTAATAGGTATAGAACAGCGAGCCCTGGAACTGGTCGCCGCCATCCACGAGGATCGAGTTTTCGGCACGGCCGCGCGCCTCGTTCACGGCTGTGACCAGACGGGCCGATCCGCCGAAACACTTGCCTTCGGCGTTGTCCTCGGCGTTGCAACCGCTGTCGTATTTGTTGATCGGCTCAAAACGCGCGTGGAAATCGTTGGTGTGCAGAATGGTCAGCTTGTACTCGGCTGCTGCCATCCCGGCAGTTAGGCCAAGAACGGCCGCAGAAGCCAGTAAACGGGTGAACATAATTAAACTCCCTTTGTTATTTTGCGCGATGTTGCGCCGTAGAATGCCGAGAGTCAAAGGGGGAAATCCGTCTTGATTCCGCCGGTCGCGCAGGGCATCACGGCCTTATGCTGATTTACAAGATTTTCCGGGCCGAGGAGTGGGCCACGTTGCAAGCCCTGGGCGCGTCGGACGGGGCACCCATTGACGTGGCGGACGGCTATGTTCATTTCTCGACGGCGGCCCAAGCTGCTGAAACCGCGGCCAAACATTTTGCGGGCATCGACGGGCTGACCCTGTTGGCCTGTGATGCGGACGCCATGGGCAACGACCTGAAATGGGAAATTTCGCGCGGAGGCGCAAAATTTCCGCATCTCTATCGCCAGATCCGCATGGCTGATGTGGTGTGGTCGCGCCCTTTGCCCTTTGACGGCGAAGCGCACCAATTCCCCAAGGAGATGGAATGACCACCTTCATCGACCCGGATCGCACGCAGTTCGAGGCGTTCAAGGCGCTGGACCGCGACCATCCGATCGAAATGCTGAATTTGGTGCGATTCCGCGCTTCGGCCGCCTATCCCGCCGGGCACGAACTGGCCGGTGCGGGACTGACAGGCGCGCAGGCTTATCGCAAATATGGAACCCAGACCGCGCCGATCATCGCCCGAATTGGTGCGTCCATTCTATGGCGCGGCGCGTTTCAGGCCACGCTGATCGGTCCGCAGGACGAAATATGGGACGCGGTCTTCATCGCCCGCTATCCAACCGCACATGCGTTTCTTGAGATGGTCACGGACCCTGAATACCAACAAGCGGTCGTGCACCGTCAGGCCGCGGTGGAAACCTCACGCCTGATCCGATGCGCCCCGGCTGAGGGCAGTGAGGCGTTCGGATGAAACTGACGGAAAAACTGGGGTTGGCCGTCCTGCACCGGATGGACCCGGAAACCGCCCATGGCATGTCGATCAAGGCATTGAAAGCCGGGCTGACCTCGGCACCGGGGCCGGTTACGTCACCCAGGCTGCGGACCCGCCTTGCGGGCATTGACCTGCCAAACCCGGTGGGGCTGGCCGCAGGCTTTGACAAGAACGCCGAAGTCCTGACCCCACTGTCGCGCGCCGGTTTCGGCTTTATCGAAGTCGGTGCCGTCACGCCGCGCCCGCAGCCCGGCAATCCCAAGCCCCGGCTGTTTCGCCTGACCGAAGATCGGGCGGCAATCAATCGCTTTGGCTTCAACAACGAAGGTATGGAGGTCATGGCCCGGCGTCTGGAGAACCGCCCGAAGAACGCGGTGATCGGCCTGAACCTTGGCGCCAACAAGGACAGCGACGATCGCCCCGGTGATTTCGCCAAAGTGCTGGCGCATTGCGCCGCGCATCTGGATTTCGCGACCGTCAATGTCTCGTCCCCCAATACCGAAAAACTGCGGGAATTGCAGGGCAAGGCCGCCCTTGGTGCGCTGCTGTCCGGCGTGATCGAAACCCGGGACGCGTTGCCGCGTCACCTGCCCGTTTTCCTGAAAATCGCCCCCGACCTGACCGAAGCTGAGGTGCAGGATATTGCCGACGTGGCCGCCGAAACCGACGTGGATGCGGTGATTGCCACCAACACCACCCTGTCCCGCGAAGGTTTGCGCAGCCCTCAAAAGGACGAAACCGGCGGCTTGTCAGGCGCGCCTCTGTTCGAAAAATCGACACGCGTTCTGGCCCGCCTCAGCCAGTTGACTGACGGGAAGATGCCCCTGATCGGCGTTGGCGGTGTCAGCACCGCCCAGCAAGCCTATTCCAAGATCTGCGCCGGGGCATCCGCAGTGCAGCTTTACACCGCAATGGTCTACGGTGGAATATCTCTGGCGGCAGAGATAGCGCGCGGGCTGGACGAGTTGCTGGTGCGAGACGGATTTAACTCAGTCGCGCAAGCCGTTGGAAGTAAACGAGGGGAGTGGCTGTGATCGAATATTGGCACAACCCACGTTGTTCGAAATCCCGCGCCGGGCTGGCACTGCTTGAAGACAGCTGTGCGCAGGTCAGAATACGCAAATATCTGGAAGATGCGCCCTCGGCCGATGAATTGCGTGCGGTGCGTGACAAGCTGGGCCTCAAGACCATCGAGATGATGCGCACCGGCGAAAAAGTGTTCAGGGAACTGGGTCTGACCAAAACCATGCCCGAGGAGGATCTGATCCGCGCCATGGCCGGGAATCCGATCCTGATCGAACGCCCGCTGGCGATTGCCGGTGACAAGGCTGCCATCGGGCGCCCGCCGGAAAACCTGCTGATGCTGCTTTAGGCGATCTGAGCCTCAAGCCTCGGGTATCGCCACCCCAACGTGACGCCACGCGCGATGTTCAGCACCATCAGCGCAGCCCACAATCCGTGATTTCCCAGCGTCGGTACCAGAATGAAAAGCGCCACCACGTAAATCGCAACCGACTGGATCATCGCGCTGCGCATCGCGCGCGTCCAGGTCGCGCCGATGTAGATTCCGTCGAACATCCAGCTTGCCACGCCAATCGCCGGGGCCAGCGCCGCCCAGATCAGGTATTCTCGTGCGGCGATCCGCACTTCGGGCGAGGTGGACATCAGGTCGATCAAGGCCGGACCGGCCAGATAGAACACGATCCCCAGTGCAAAAGCTCCGCCCACGCCCCATTGGGACGCCATGATGGACGCGCGCCGAACCTGATGCCGATCCCGTGCGCCCACGGCGCTGCCCACCAGCGCTTCGGCAGAAAAGGCGAACCCGTCCAGGGCGAACGCGGTGATTTCAAGGAATTGCAGCAACACCTGATTGGCGGCAAGGTTCACATCGCCCAGATCCGAGCCGACAAAAAGAAACGTTGTGAACGCCCCGGTCAGCAGGACCGAGCGGATCATGATATCCCCGTTCACCTGCATCATCCGTCGCAACCGGGCCGCATCGAATATCCGGGGCCAGTCGCGCCACTGATTGCCGCCAAACGCGGCCCGGCACAGCCACAGGCCCAGCGCCAGCCCGGTCCATTCGGCAATCAGCGTGGCGATGGCAACGCCTTCCACCCCCCAGCCGAGGCCGAGCACGAACCACAGGTCCAACACGATGTTCAGCCCATTCATCCAGACCTGCAGCACAAACACGCCACGCGTCCGTTCAACCGCGATCAGCCAGCCCGTCACCGCATAAAGCGCGATCGTCGCAGGAGCCCCCCAGATACGGATTTGCAGGTAATCCCGCGTCAGCGCCTCGACCTCGGGGCTGGCGGGCGACAGCGCAAAGGCCCCCAAGAACAGCCAGACCTGAGTCAGGATAAAGAGCAGGCCCGCCGCACCGCCCAGCAGAACGCCGCGCATCAGCAACGCGCCGGTTTCCGCCGTGTCCCCGGCCCCGCGCGCCTGCGCCGCAAGGCCGGTGGTTCCCATGCGCAGAAAGCCGAAAATCCAATAGATCGTCGCCAGAATGACGGCGCCCATACCCACAGCCCCAATCGGGGCGGCCTGCCCCATCTGTCCGACCACACCTGTATCGACGGCCCCCAGAATTGGGACCGTGGCGTTGGACAGCACGATCGGCACCGCAATCTTCAACACCCGTTTATGCGTAAGGGGTGCCGTGGCCTGCTGCATGGCGGCTTACTTCTGTTCAGGCTTGGGTTGCGGCATCAGGAAATGGCCGGTTGCCTGCGCGTAGGGACGCAAATGATGATCCTGCCACGCTTCGACACGCACCGAGGCATAGCGACGTCCCGACCGGCTTATGAAGGCCCGGGCATAGGCGTCACGGGGCAGACCGGACCGCAGATAATCGACTGTAAAGTCGACGGTTTTCGGGAATCGGATCGATTCATCGCCGGCGATCGTATCAGCATCGATCTCACCGCTTTCGATACCGGGAAAGAAGTATTCCCAACTTAGCGTGATGACGGCCGTGACTTCCAGAAAGGCAGCCGTCACGCCACCGTGCAGCGCAGGCAGCAGCGGGTTTCCGATCAGCTTTTCGTCGAAGTTCAATACGCCGGTCAGCTCGTCACCGCGCCGGTCGAAACCGATGTTGAGAAACCGGATATACGGCACGCCTTCGACGATGGCCTTCAGGGCCGCATCGCGGCGTTGTTTAACCACCTGCATGGGTTCGGGACGGGGACGCGCCATTACAGACCCTCCACCGTGAAGGACCCCGATGCCGTTGCGACCGGCAGATCCTGATCCTCGTCCATCGCGGTGGCGCGGACAAAGGCGACGTTGCGGGTGATGTGATAGCAGGTTGCGTGGGTCGTGATGCTCTGACCCGGGGTGGCTGCGCGCATATAATCGATTCTCAGATCTATCGTGGCGGTTCCGCCGGGGGCGGACGGGTGGCTCATGACTGCGGCGCCGCAGCAGGTGTCCAGCACGGCAAAAACCGCCCCGCCATGAATCACCCCGGTTCTGGGATCGCCAACCAGATCCTTGCTGTAAGGCATGGTGATTCCTGCCTCTCCATTGCCGATTGCCGTCAGTTTCATACCAAGCGCCCGGGCATGCGGAATCGCTTCGATGAACTGGCGCGCAATAGATGCTTTGTCGACCATGTGCCTGTGTCCCTTCAATTTATCCCTTTATGAGCCTGTGGCCCGCAAAAGAGCAAGCCCACCTGTTGCGCTTGCCAAAGACAAGCCATAGGCTGTTTCAGAGGAGAACAGGAATGTCCGACAATCGTTTGTCATTCAAAGAGATGTGCGCCGAGTTCGACGTGACTCCACGCACCCTGCGCTACTATGAATACATCGAATTGCTGCAACCTGACCGGGAAGGCCGGTCGCGGTTTTACGGCCCACGCGAGTGTGCGCGGATGACCCTGATCATGCGCGGCCGCAAATACGGATTCCCCCTTGAGGACATCCGGCAGTGGCTGCTGATCTACGAAGATCAGGGCAATCAGGCCCAGATGGCCGCCTTTGTCGAACTGGCCGATCAGCAGATGATCGAGTTGCACAAGCAAAGGCAGCAACTGGACGAAGCGATCGAAGCGCTACAGAAAATGCGCGACCAGACCGCCAAGTCCCTGACCTGATTCACAGGCAGGACCAGTAACCAGTTTTCTGTTCGTTCAGCGCCGTTGATGCGTATCGGTGTTCTGTCCTTGGCCGCTACGCTGCGGAACGACAAGCGCATTTCCCGGGGCGCGCGGCCAAAGTTCCGTTGCGTTACGCCCGAAAATGTCAGCAGGCGGCACCTTGACGCGAGCGGATGTTACGTCAACTTATTTGTGACGTAGCGTTTGCATTACGTGAACGTCATCTCCGTGTTGTAACGTGCGCATCGACTGCGCAACTGACTTATCTAGACGCCAGTGACGAGAGTGCTGAAACCATGACCGAAGACCTGATGACCATACGTGAAATGTGCGAGACATATGATGTCACGCCACGCACATTGCGGTTTTACGAGGCAAAGGAACTTTTGTTTCCGATCCGCGAGGGACAAAAGCGTTTGTTCACCAAACGCGACCGAGCGCGGTTGAAACTGATCCTGCGCGGCAAGCGTTTCGGGTTCAGCCTGGAAGAGATTCGGCAATTGCTGGATCTGTACCACGTCGGCGACCAGCAAATGACGCAGATGACCCGCACGTTTGAAATCGCGCGGGAACGTCTGGCTGATATGGAAGCCCGGCGCGAGGAACTGACTCAGGCGATTGACGACTTGCAGGAACAGTTGCGCTGGGGCGAGAAAGTCATCGCCTCGATGAAACACGAGAAAAAGGCCGCCGAATAACCCTGGCGGCTCAATCCCCGGACATCTGAATTTAAGGGAGCTTCAAATGCCCGTTTACAACGCGCCTACCAAAGACATGCAGTTCATTCTGCACGAAGTACTCAACGTTTCGGGGTCTGATATCCCCGGTTACGATGAGTTGGAGGCTGAATTCACCGGCGCTGTTCTGGAAGAGGCAGGCAAGATTTCAACCAACGTTCTGCATCCGTTGAACGTGGTCGGCGACACCGAAGGCTGCCGTCTGGAAAACGGCGTTGTCTATACGCCCACAGGCTTCAAGGACGCCTTCGAGCAGGTCAAGGAAGGCGGCTGGACAGGTCTGGACATGCCCGAGGAATTCGGCGGCCAGAACATGCCCTATGTCATGGGCACCGCAGTTGGCGAGATGTTCTCGGCTTCGAACCAGGCGTTCACCATGTATCAGGGCCTGACTCATGGCGCGGCTTCGGCCATTCTGGCGCATGGCACCGACGAGCAGAAAAACAAGTACCTGCCGAACATGGTAAGCTGCGAATGGACCGGCACCATGAACCTGACCGAACCGCATTGCGGCACCGATCTGGGCCTGATGCGTACCAAGGCAGAACCGCAGGATGACGGCAGCTATAAGATTTCGGGGCAGAAGATCTTTATCTCGTCCGGCGATCACGACATGGCCGACAACATCATCCACCTTGTGCTGGCGAAAATCCCCGGTGGCCCCGAGGGCATCAAGGGCGTTTCGCTGTTCATCGTACCCAAGTTCATCGTCAAGGACGACGGTTCGCTGGGCGAGCGCAACGGCGTCTCGGTCGGCAAGATCGAAGAGAAAATGGGCATCCACGGCAACTCGACCTGCGTCATGAACTATGACGAGGCGACCGGCTGGCTGCTGGGCGATCTGCACAAGGGCATGCGCGCCATGTTCACCATGATGAACGAAGCGCGGCTGGGTGTGGGTATGCAGGGTCTGGCGCAGGCCGAGGCCGCCTATCAGAATGCGGTGGAATACGCCAAGGATCGCTTGCAGGGCCGCGACGTGACCGGCGCGAAGAACCCCGAAGGTCCTGCCGATCCGCTGATCGTGCACCCGGACATCCGCCGGAACCTGATGGATCAGAAAAGCTTTACCGAAGGCGCGCGTGCGTTCATCCTGTGGGGCGCGACCATGATCGACAAGGCGCACCGTTCGGATGACAAGGATGCGGACGGGCTGATCTCGTTGCTGACGCCGGTGATCAAAGGCTTCCTGACCGACGAAGGCTATGACATGACCGTTCAGGCGCAGCAGGTCTATGGCGGCCACGGCTACATCGAGGAATGGGGCATGTCGCAATATACCCGCGACGCCCGTATCGCGATGATCTACGAAGGCGCAAACGGCGTTCAGGCGCTGGACCTTGTGGGCCGGAAACTGGCGCAGGATGGCGGCAAGCACGTCATGGCCTTCTTCGACATGGTCAAAACCTTCTGCAAGGAAAACGCAGGCCAGAACGAAGCCTATGACAAGGCTTTCATCGAGCCGCTGAAAGCAGCGTCCAAGGATCTGCAGGCCGCGGGCATGTACTTCATGCAGGAAGGCATGAAGAACCCGAACAACGCCCTGTCCGGTTCCTATGACTTCATGCACATGTTCGGCCATGTCTGCCTGGGCCTGGTGTGGGCGCAGATGGCCAAGGCCGCGTATGCCGCGCTGGATGGCGGGACGTCGGACAAGGCGTTCTACGAAACCAAGATCGACACCGGCCGTTTCTATATGGCCCGCCGCCTGCCTGCCACCGCAATGCACCTGGCGCGCATTCAAACCGGCGCTGACACGGTGATGGCACTGGAGGCCGCGAACTTCTGATTGAAAACCGGTTCCGGGGCACCGCCCCGGAACCTCTTCTTCCAAGGACACGACATGCCGAAACGCTTTCGCCTGACCCGCCGCTTTCCGGTCGCCATGACCGAGGATGGTTATCGCAAGCTGAAAGGTTTTGCCCGTGAATCCGGTCTGGATGAAGGCGAAGCACTGTCTTTTCTGTTCGAAAACTTCAACAGCGTCATTGATGAGGAGAATTTGACCCACCGTTTGCGCATCTTCAATTCCGAGCTCGAGTCGCGAAAGCGCTGACAGACCGCGCGACGCCATCAGCGTATGCGTGTTTCCAGCAAGACGAACCCAGAACACGGAGGCAGCCAAACTTGGCCAACCCGGTTCGCCTTTCTTGAGATACGCGGTTTCCAACCTGCACCATGCGCCTTGGGAGGGGCGATTGCATGACCATCAAACTTCACTGCTTCGGAGAAAGTGGCAACGCCTACAAAGCAGCACTGGCGCTTGAGATGTCGGGGCTGGAGTGGGAGCCGGTTTTTGTAGATTTCTTCGGCGGCGTGACGCGAACCCCGGAATACCGCGCCGACGTCAATGAGATGGGCGAGGTCCCGGTTTTGGTGGATGGCGACTTCCACACCAGCCAGTCCGGCGCCATTCAGGCCTATGTCACGGAAAAGACAGGCAAGTTCGGCGGCAAGACCCGCGATGAGAACTATGACATTTTTCGATGGGTGCTGTGGGACAATCACAAGCTCAGTTCGATGGCCGGGCTGACCCGTTTTCTGATTAACTTCCTTCCGGAACAGCATCGCAACCCGGACGTGATCGCCTTTAACCAGGGTCGTCTGAAAGCGGCCTATCAGGTTCTGAACACCCATCTGGACGGCCGCGACTGGATAGTTGGCGACGGAGTGACCAACGCCGATCTCAGCTGCTGCGGTTACCTCTACTATCCCGAACCGTTCGGCTTTGACCGCGCCGACTGGTCCCATATCGACGCCTGGCTGACCCGCCTCAGCGAGCAGCCCGGCTGGAAACACCCCTATGACCTGATGCCCGGCAAATTGTCGGATCGAGCTTAAGGAGAGCTACTCATGACCGAAGCTTATATCTATGACGCCCTGCGCACCCCGCGCGGCAAGGGCCGCAAGGATGGCAGCCTGCACGAGGTAACCTCGGTGCGCCTGTCCGCCCTGACCCTGAACGCAATGAAAGAGCGTAACAATCTGGAAGGCCACGCCGTCGAGGACGTGATCTGGGGCAACGTCACGCAGGTGATGGAACAAGGCGGCTGTCTGGCGCGCTCGGCTGTTCTGGCCTCGGATCTGGATGAATCGATCCCCGGTCTGGCGATCAACCGTTTCTGCGCCTCGGGCATGGAAGCCGTGAACCTGGCGGCCAACCAGGTCAAGGGCGGCGCGGGTCAGGCCTATATAGCGGGCGGCGTCGAAATGATGGGCCGCGTGGCCATGGGCAGCGACGGCGCCGCGATTGCCGTCGACCCCTCGCTGGCAATGGACACCTATTTCGTGCCGCAGGGCATTTCGGCGGACATCATCGCCACCGAATACGGGTTCGACCGCGATCAGGCCGACGCGCTGGCCGTTGAATCGCAGAAACGGGCCGCGAAGGCATGGGAAGAGAACCGGTTCGAGAAATCGGTCATCACCATCAAGGACCAGAACGGCCTGACCATTCTGGACCGTGACGAATACATGCGCCCCGGCACAGACATGCAAAGCCTCGGCGCGCTGAACCCGTCCTTTGCGATGATGGGCGAGCAGATGCCCGGCTTCGACAAGGTCGCGATGCTGAAATACCCGCATCTGGAAAAGATCAACCACATCCACCACGCGGGCAACAGCTCGGGCATCGTGGACGGTGCGGCGGCTGTTCTGATCGGCAACAAGGAATTCGGTGAGAAGTACGGCCTGAAGCCGCGGGCCCGCATCAAGGCAACCGCCAAAATCGGCACCGATCCGACCATCATGCTGACCGGCCCGGTTCCGGTGACCGAGAAGATCCTGGCCGACAATGGCATGAAGATCAGCGATCTGGACCTGTTCGAGGTCAACGAAGCCTTCGCCTCGGTCGTGCTGCGCTTTCAGCAGGCTTTCGATGTCGATCCGGCGCTGGTCAACCCCAATGGCGGGTCGATCGCGATGGGTCACCCGCTGGGCGCAACCGGTGCGATGATCATCGGCACGCTGCTGGACGAGCTTGAGCGACAGGACAAGGAAATGGGTCTGGCCACGCTCTGCATCGCGTCCGGCATGGGTGCGGCAACCATAATCGAGCGCGTCTGATGCCCAAGCTGGATCTCTCTCAGATCCCGTTTCTGGGTGGCTCGGCCTATCCCGGCAAACTGGCCGAGGCGACCGCGGGTCGCTTCGTTCAGCGCGTCGGCGATGCAGGCGGGCTGACCCAGTACGGGGTCAACATTGTCCGGCTGGAACCGCAGGGGATGTCCTCGTTGCGCCACTATCACAAGGAGCAGGATGAATTTGCCATTGTCCTCAGTGGCACCTGCACCCTGATCGATGACGATGGCGAGCACGAGATGCAGCCCGGCGACTGCGCCGCTTTTCCGGCAGGTGAGGCCAACGGCCATCACCTTGTGAACAAAACCGATGCGCCCACGACCTTTCTGGTGGTGGGCACACGGACCCCGACCGAGACCGGCTATTACAGCGACATAGACATGATGGTGAAGGATGATGAAAACGGATTCGCCTTCACCCGCAAAGACGGCAGCCCCCTGACGGCTGACCAGATTGGAGACGACGGATGACCGAGTTTACCCTGACCAAAGACGCCGACGGCGTTGCAACCATCACCTGGGACGTTCCCGGAAAGTCGATGAACGTGATGTCCTTTGACGGGCTGGCACAGCTGAACGACTGCATCGATCAGGCGCTGGCGGATGACGAAATCAAGGGTGTCATCATTACCAGTGGCAAGGAAGGGTCCTTTGCTGGCGGCATGGACCTGAACCTGCTGGCGGTTATGAAGGAAGAGGCTGGCGATGATCCGGCCAAGGGCCTGTTCGACGGCACGATGCGCATGCATGCTCTGCTGCGCAAGATCGAACTGGCCGGCATGGACGCCAAGACCAAGAAAGGCGGCAAGCCGATCGTCACCGTGCTGCCCGGCACTGCCGCAGGCATCGGCATGGAACTGCCGCTGTCCACGCACCGCATCTTTGCTGCCGAGAACCCAAAGGCCAAATTCGGTTTGCCTGAAATAATGGTCGGCATCTTCCCCGGTGCTGGCGGGACGACGCGCATGGTCCGCAAGGTCGGTGCGATTGCAGCCGCCCCGCTGTTGCTGGAAGGCAAGATGCTGGACGTCAAGAAAGCCAAGGGCGCAGGCTATATCGACGAGATCGCGTCTGACCCGATGGCTGCGGCCAAAGAATGGGTTCTGAACGCCAAGGACGCCGACCTGGTCAAGCCCTGGGATGCCAAGGGCTACAAGATGCCCGGCGGCGCCCCCTACCACCCCGCTGGTTTCATGAACTTCGTCGGTGCCTCGGCAATGGTGAACGGCAAGACCCAAGGCGCCTTCCCGGCCGCCAAGGCCCTGCTGAGCGCGGTCTACGAAGGCGCGCTGGTCGATTTCGACACCGCGCTGAAGATCGAGGCACGCTGGTTCACATCCGTTCTGATGAACCCGTCCTCGGGCGCGATGATCCGGTCGCTGTTCCTGAACAAGGAAGCGCTGGAAAAAGGCGCTGTGCGCCCGGCAGGCGTTCCAGACCAGTCGGTCAAGAAAATCGGCGTTCTGGGCGCGGGCATGATGGGTGCGGGCATCGCGCTGGTCAGCGCGCAGGCCGGGATGAAAGTGGTTCTGATCGACCGCGACCAGGCCGCTGCCGACAAGGGCAAGGCCTATACCGAAGCGTATCTGGACAAGGGCATGAAGCGCGGCAAGGTGACCGAAGAGAAAAAGGTAGCCATGCTGGGTCGGATCACCGCCACGCCGGAGCTTGAACACCTCAAGGGCTGCGACCTGATCATCGAAGCGGTGTTCGAAGACCCCGGCGTCAAGGCGGACATGACCCAGAAGGTCGAGGCAATCATTCCCGAGGACTGCATCTTTGCCTCGAACACCTCGACCCTGCCGATCACCGGTCTGGCCAAAGCCTCGTCGCGCCCAGATCAGTTCATCGGCATCCACTTCTTCTCACCAGTTGAGAAGATGTTCCTGGTTGAGATCATCAAGGGCAAGGAAACCGGTGATCGCGCGGTTGCCAAAGCGCTGGATTATGTGCGCCAGATCCGCAAAACGCCGATCGTGGTCAACGATGCGCGGTTCTTCTACTGCAACCGCTGCATTATTCCCTATATCAACGAAGGCGCGCGCATGATCACCGAGGGCGTCAGCCCCGTTCTGGTCGACAACGCCGCGCGTCAGCTGGGCTTCCCTGTCGGGCCTGTCACGCTCACTGACGAAACCTCGATCGATCTGGGCGCAAAGATTGCCCGCGCGACCAAGGCCGCGATGGGCGACGCCTATCCCGACAGCCCTTCGGACGATCTGATTTTCTGGATGGAAGAACAGGGCCGTCTGGGCCGCAAGTCCAAGGCCGGCTTCTTTGACTATGACGAGAAAGGCAAACGTCAGGGCTACTGGAAAGGTCTGCAAGCGCAGTACCCCCTGGCCGAGGACCAGCCGGATCTGATCGAAGTGCAGGAACGGCTGATGTTCGCGCAGGTGCTGGAAGCGGTTCGCGCGGTGGAAGAAGGCGTTGTCGAAGATATCCGTGAGGCCGATGTCGGTGCGATTCTGGCCTGGGGGTTTGCGCCCTGGTCGGGTGGTCCGCTCAGCTGGCTGGATATCATCGGCGCGCCTTACGCAGTGGAACGCTGCGATCAGTTGGCCGCGAAATACGGCGACCGCTTTGCCTGTCCGCCGCTGCTGCGTGAAATGGCCGAGAAAGGCCAGACCTTCTATGGCCGCTTCGACCCAGAGGTAAAAGCAGCCTGAAAATAACATCGCTGGCGCATACCCCCATGCGCCAGCGTTACCTGGGGTGTTGACCGGACCGCTGTGTCGTTCAGATCATCGCCAACGGTCGACCCGGACGCCCCGGGCGACGCGTTCCTCTGACCGGCCTGACCGGCACGATCTGATGGTCCATAATGGGTGCAGGCAGTGCGCCCAGTGAACTTGCAAGAATGGCGACATCACCGCGATTGGCTGTCAGATGGATCAACTCCGCCGCAGTTTCGGCGCTGGCGACCTCGTAAGAGACCGCATCCGACACATTGCGTGCTCCAAATCGGCCCGAGGGGCAAAACGCGCGAAACCCGCCTTCGATGAAAATCACTTCGTCCTGATCGAAGAACAGCGTGCTGACATCGAAATAGGACGCTGGCGCGTCCGGGACGATGCGGAACATCCCGCTCAGCATTCTTGCGGGCACCACAGGCAGGTTGGCCGGAAGATTGATCGGATCGCGGTCTAATCTGGTGTGATCCAAGGCAACGCCCTGCTCCGGCATCAGCCAGACCGGGCGACCGTTATACGCGGCCTGTGACGGCACACGGACAGGCAGGTTTTCAACTGTGGTTTCGTCCGCCGGGACCATGATGCAATCTGTCGAAACGCGCGAAACCTGCCGGAACCCGTTATCCAGCGTCCGCACCCTGTCACCGGGCTGAATATCCTCGACCAGCTTCCAGCCGCCACTGGTCGCGACCTTGGTCCCATGCACAATCCCACCCCGACGCGCGTTTACCGCAGCCTGCGCCGCGCCGCTGCCGCGATAACCAGGTCGCTCAGAAAAACCCGAAACACTCTCTACTTTCAACACGAACCGCACCCACCTGTAACTCGTAACAACACTTAAGGATGACTAGCACAGGATCGTCAGATGTGACTTATTTTTGACATATTTAGGCCCAATTTGCGCCGCTAAAGCCCCGAAACCAATGGAATTTCCGAACAACGCCGCGGCCAGGCCAAGTATTGGCACGCATTTGGAAACTATGCCGGATCACCGGTATCGAACGCGTATCCGAATCTGTGGATGTCCTCGGCACAGGCCTCGGCGACCGCGGCGCGGGTTTCCGGGCCGTAATACCTGCGGTAGTCGCCAATACGGTCGGACTGGTTAAGCCGTGGCAGGTCAACCCGAAACCCCAGATGCGCGAAAAGCGGCCCAGCATCCTGTTCGAAATGCTCAAGCCGGATGTAGAATTCGCATTGCTCAACCCCGTCTGCGCGGGTCATGTAACGGCGCGCCGGGTTCTGCCGGAAGGATGCCAGCGTCTGCGGATGCAGAACGAAGTCGTCAAAGCGCAACGTTTTCGCCATCGCGACGGCGGCATGATCAAAACGCTGAACGCGCAGCCAGTGGTAATAGCTTACGATCCGGTCCCACGGATTGCGCACCAGTGTAAACGCGGTCATGGATTGCAACTCGGCAAGCGACAAGACACCGTCGATATCTGCCAGCGAGGAATGCTTCCACAAACGCCCCCTGCCCGTCAGAGCCTTTGCTCGTTTGCGTCGCCTCACAGCTTTGGGCGTATCGCCGAGCAGAATGTCATCCTTCATCGCGCGATCTTCCAGAGCCAGCGACAGCGACGTGCCGCCCGTCTTGGGGATGTGGACGAAAACATACGAACGGCCGCGCGAGATAATCACGCCGCCTCCTGCCGCTCTGCCGCACGACCGGACCGCCAACCCAGCAGGGCGCCGGCCGCGGCGATTAATCCGATCCCCGCGATCTGCATGACGCCGATCGCCTGCCCCAGCGCCACCCAGGCAAAGAGCGGGCCGAAAATCATCACCGAGTATTCAAACACCGCCACATAGGAGGGCTCACCAATCTGGTAGGCCTTGATCAGCATAAACACCGCAATCGTGGACCCGACCGCCTGTACCACGATCCATGGCAGCGCGGCGTGTATTGGCCAGACCCATCCGCGCGCCACAAAACCGTCGGGTCCCTCCGGCACCGGTAACGGAAACGCCGAGAGGGCCGCCAGCCCGACGCCGCCTGCTACGCCCAGAGTTATCACCATGGCAGCCAACAGCGCGATGGTGCTTTCCTGCGCGCAATGGCTGCGCGTGATGACCGCGCCAAGCGCATAGAACATACCCCCCGCCACCGGCAGCAACGTCAGGGCATCGAACTGATACGGGTTCGGCTGCAACACAAGCAGAATCCCTGTAAATCCGATCAGCACCGCCAGAACACGCCACGGCCCGATCTGCTGACCCATGGCCACGGCCGAAATCAGCAGAACAAAGATTGGCGACGTGAAGAGGCCGGCAAGGGCCTGCGCGATTGGCATCAGCGAAAGCGAGGCAAAGTAACACAGCATCGCCAGCGTGATCAGAACGCTGCGCAGGATGACTGGGCCAACCCGTTTGGGACGGAACCCGCCCAGCCCCAACAACGACAGACCACCGATCAGTGGCAACATCAGCAGGGCGCGGCTTAGGTGGAACTGCCACAATCCGATGGAGTCCGCCAACAGGATCACCACGTTATCCACAACCCCGATGATCGCCATTGCGCAGATCATCAGCACCGATGCCAATATCGGTGAGGTCTGTGGTTTCGTCTGCATCCAGTGCCCCGGTCACAAAGTGGCGCGCGGGCTCCTAGGCAGCCGCGCATCGTGATATCCAGCACATTTTCCGAACAGGGCGCAACAGGTTTGCGCCTTTGGATTTCAGCATGCTAAGCTGAGGCAAAATAATTACGAGCATACCTCACCTTGAAGACGGCACTTAAACAGTTCCAGCGGATCGAAGCCACCGGTCTGTGGCGCCCCTCGCCCGATGTGCAACGGCGCGAGGTCGTGGTGTCGATTGGCGAGGCGACTCTGACGATCTCGGATTTCAACGAACAGGCTTTGACACATTGGTCTCTGGCCGCATTGGAACGGCAAAACCCGGGCGGCTATCCGGCGATCTTCAACCCGGACGGCGACCCAGACGAGACGCTGGAACTGGAAGAATCCGAAACCACTATGATCGAAGCCATCGACCGTCTGCAACGCGCCATCGACCGGGCGCGGCCGCATCCGGGGCGTTTGCGGTGGTTGAGCGTTGCCGGCGTTGTCGCGGCCGTTGCAGCCCTGCTGTTGCTTTGGATGCCGGCGGCATTGCAGAACCACGTCGTCTCGGTAGTCCCCGACATCAAGCGCCACGATATCGGCGATGCGATCCTGCAACGGGTCGAACGAGTGTCCGGCAGGGCCTGCTCTTCCGAAGACGCCCAGGCCGCACTGGATAAGCTGGCCACCCGCACAGGCGTGGAAGAGATCATCATCCTGCCGGCCGGGGTGCAAAGCAGCCTCAGCCTGCCCGGCGGGATCGTCTTGCTCAACCGGTCGCTGGTCGAGGATCACGAAGACCCGTCCGTCGCAGCCGGATTTATCATCGCCGAACGCGCCCGGTCCGCAAGTCAGGACCCTTTGAACGACCTGTTGGACCGCACCGGGGCCACCACCGCCTTTCGTCTGCTGACAACCGGCGAACTGACGCCCGAGATTGTCGATTCCTATACCGAACAGGTGTTGTCAGAGCCGCGCCCGTCTGTGCCTGATGAAGACCTGCTTGCGGTTTTTGCGCAGGCCGCGCTGCCATCCACGCCATATGCTTATGCAAAGGACGTCACGGGTGAGGCGGTTTTGGGTCTGATCGAGGCTGACCCGATGGCGGGCCGCCCGCTGCAACAGGTATTGCCGGACCGCGATTGGGTCCGGCTTCAGAACATTTGCGGCGAATAGACCGGGTTACTTGGTTCCGAACATCCTGTCTCCGGCATCCCCCAGACCGGGCATGATGTAACCCTTGGAATTCAGTTCGCGATCCAGCGACGCGGTAACGATTTTGACGTCTGGATGCGCCTCTTTCATGCGCTCCACACCTTCGGGAGCGGCCAGCAGGCAGAGAAAGCGGATATCGGTTGCGCCTGCCTCTTTCAGCAGATCTATCGCCGCGGCCGAGCTGTTGCCAGTGGCCAGCATCGGATCAACCGCGATCACCAGACGATCCTTCAGACCTTCGGGTGCCTTGAAATAGTACTGCACCGGCTCCAGCGTCTTTTCATCGCGATACAGACCAACAAAGCCGACGCGCGCCGACGGGATCAGCTCAAGCACCCCGTCCAGCATCCCGTTGCCCGCCCGCAGGATCGAGACCAGCGCCAGCTTCTTACCGGCCAGAATGGGCGCATCCATTTCTTCCATCGGTGTTTCGATGTGGCGGGTGGTCAGCTTCAGCTCGCGCGTGACCTCATATGCCAGCAGCAGAGTGATCTCGCGCAGCAATTGGCGGAAGCCGGCGGTCGAGGTGCCCTTGTCCCGCATGAGCGTCAGTTTGTGCTGGACCAGCGGGTGGTCAACGACGGTCAGGTGTTCGCTCATGTTCTCTCCAGTCTTTTCTTGACCCGCGCACGGGTGTCCTCATCACAAAAGGCCGCATTCAGGGCCGTGTCATTCAGGGCGGTGAAATCGTCGGCATCCCAGCCAAAGGCTTTGGCCAGCATCTCATATTCGCGCCGCATGGTGGTATGGAAAAACGGCGGGTCATCGGTAGAGACGGTGACCCTGGCACCCGCGTCGCGGAGTTTCGCAATCGGGTGGGCATCAAAATCGGGATACAGCCCGAGAACCACGTTGGAACCGGGGCAAACCTCAAGCGTGATCTCGCGGTCCACGAGTTCCCGGACAAGATCGGTATCTTCGATCGCGCGAACCCCGTGGCCAATCCGTTCGACGCCCAGATCGCGGACAGCATCCCGAACGCTTTCCGGGCCGCCGAATTCCCCCGCATGGGTGGTCAGTCGCAACCCAGCCTCGCGCGCGCAGTCAAAAGCCCATTTATAGTCGCCCTGCGCGCCCGTGCCCTCGTTGCCGCCCATGCCGAATCCGGTGATCCAGTTTCCGGCGGTTTCCGCCGCACACCGGGCGCTGATCCTTGCCTGCTCTGGCCCGAAATGGCGGACACAGGTCACGACCCCGCGCAGGGTAATGTCGAACTTGCGCTCTGCTTCTTCGGCGGCGTCCTGAATGGCGCTCAGGTAATCCCGCCACGCGGACAGATCTCCGCCGCCACAGAAATCGGGGCTCAGGAAGGTTTCGGAGTAGACAACGCCGTTTGCCGCGCTTTCTTCAAGGATCGCCAGCGTCAGGCGGCGAAAATCCTCGGGAGACTTCAACACTTCGCAGGCGGCTTCATATACGCTGAGGAAATGCGCGAAGTCGCGGAAATCATAGCTGCCGTCCGGCTTGAAAATACCGCTCAGGTCGATGCGTTTCTCATGCGCAAGTTGACGGATAAAGGCGGGCGGGGCCGCCCCTTCGTGGTGCAGATGCAGTTCGATCTTGGGCAGATCAGCAACGGTCATAGAAAGGTCCTTCCCGGTCCTTGCGCCGGAATGTTCAGATGGTGTGCGATACTGGCCGCGACATCGGCGAAATTGACGGCGCCGATCTGCCCTGCGCCCTGCCCCGCGATCAGCACCGGCACCTGTTCGCGTGTGTGATCGGTTCCGATCCAGCTGGGGTCATTCCCGTGATCAGCCGTCAGCAGCATCAGGTCGCCGGGGCGCAGTTTCTGCAGGATCACGCCAATCTCGCGGTCGAACCATTCCAACGCGCGGGCGTAGCCGCTGATGTCACGGCGGTGGCCATAAAGGCTGTCGAACTCGACGAAATTGGCGAAAGTCAGGCTGCCCTCCTCGGCCTCATCCACCAGATCAGACAGGTGCCGCATCAGCGCGTCATCCGCGCCCTTGCGCAGCGTGTCGATCCCCTGCATCGAGAAGATGTCGCCGATCTTGCCCACCGCATGCACGCGGCGCCCGGCATCCTGCGCCCAGTTGGTCAGAACCGGCGCGGGCGGCAGGATCGCGAAATCCTTGCGGTTGGTAGTGCGGGTGAAACCATCTTCCGGCGAGCCGATGAATGGTCGCGCGATGACGCGCCCCACCTTCATCCCATGCAGACGCGGGGCCAGTGTTTTGCACATGTCCAGCAGGCGGTCGAGGCCAAAGCTCTCCTCATGTGCGGCGATCTGGAACACACTGTCGGCAGAGGTGTAGCAGATCGGCCAGCCCGTGCGCATATGCTCGGCGCCAAGTTCGGCGATGATCGTCGTGCCCGAAGCGTGGCGATCCCCCAAAATGCCTTCGGTTCCCGCTGCCTCGGCGGCGGCGCGGCTCAGGTCCGACGGGAAAGAGGGCGTAGTATCGGGGAAATAGTGCCAGTCCCACGGAACCGGCAACCCGGCCAGTTCCCAGTGCCCTGACGGCGTGTCCTTGCCCGGCGAATGTTCACGCGCGCAGCCCCAGAGGCCCGTCGGATCGGCGATCAGGCCGGGCGTTTCCGCTCCCGATGCAAGCCGTGTCGCCGCCCCAAGACCCAGCGCATCCAGATTGGGCAGATGCAGGGGGCCGGATCGCCCCTCCTCTGCCCGCCCTTCGGCGCAGGTCTGCGCGATATGGGCCAGAGTATTTGCACCCGTGTCCGGGTGGTCCCCATTGAAGAACCTGTCTGCATCGGGCGCGCCGCCGATACCGACCGAGTCCATCACCACAAGAAACGCGCGGGTCACGGTGCTATCCTTTCGTGGATGAGGTCATGAACCTGAACCGCATCGGGGCTGATTTCAATGGCCCGCAGAACCGCCTCGGCCGCTTGCCGCGCCGCATCTTCGCGGGCCGCGTGGACCACTGCCAAAGGGGTGCCCTTGTCGACCCTGCCGCCCAGACGGACGATACCCGACAACCCGACCGCAGGGTCAATCACGTCATCCTCAACCTGCCGCCCACCGCCCAGGGCAACAACGGCAAGGCCCAGCGCCTCGCCATCAATCGCTGCGACGTAACCGCTGGCGGGGGCCGGAACTTCAAGGATCACACTGGCTTCGGGCAGGTAGCGGGGCCAGTCATCAACAAACTGCAACGGTCCGCCGACCGCTGCCATCATGCGTCCGAACCGCTCGGCGGCCTGCCCGTTGCGGATGACCTCGGCAACCTTGTCGCGCCCTTCTTCAACCGTGGCGAACATCCTGGCGTCGGCCAGCAGGACCCCGCCCAGTTCCGCCGAGATTTCAGCCAGAGGCGCGTCATGCTGTCCGGTCAGCACTTTCATCACCTCATCCACCTCAAGCGCGTTGCCCAGCGCCGGGGCCAGAGGCTGATGCATGTCGGTGATCACCGCCGTCGTCCGACACCCCGCCGCATTTGCGGTTTCAGTCAGCGCCGTGGCCAGACCGCGCGCGTCTTCATGGGTCTTCATAAAGGCGCCGCTGCCGACCTTGACGTCCAGCACCAGCGCATCCGGGCTGGCGGCCAGCTTCTTGGACAGGATCGATGCGGTGATCAGGTCCAGGCTTTCCACCGTCGCCGTCACATCCCGTATCGCATACAGCCGCTTGTCCGCCGGGGCGATCTGCCCTGTCGCGCCGACAATCGCGGCGCCGGTCTCGCGCAGGATCTGCGCCAGACGGTCCTGCCCGATCTGCGTGCTGACGCCGGGGATGGCTTCAAGCTTGTCCAGCGTACCTCCGGTATGACCCAGACCACGTCCCGAGATCATCGGCACGTATGCCCCCAGTTCGGCCAGCGCCGGGGCCAGCACCAGACTGACGCTGTCGCCAACGCCGCCCGTTGAATGCTTGTCGATCACCGGACCATCCACATCCCAGGTCAGGACGTCGCCGCTGTCGCGCATGGCCACCGTCAGATCGGCGCGCCCCTGCGCGCCCAAGCCACCCATACAGACGGCCATTGCAAATGCCCCGGCCTGAGCGTCACTGACACCGCCATCGGCAAGGCCCTGCGCGAACCAGCTCAGTTCCTCTCTGCCGGGGACTTCGTTGCGACGCAGTTTGGCGATGATCGAGCGTGCGTCCATGCCTTAGACGTCCTCCATATGCGATGCACCGAACGCACCGGGCAAAAGGTCACCGATGGTGGTTTCAAACTCGGCCCCGTCCACGGTGGCCAATGTCACCTTTACCTCACGTTTACCAAATTCGGCCAGCTTCTGGCGGCAACCACCACAAGGTGGCACCGGTTGCGGGGACGAGGCAACCACGTAGACCTCAGCCAGTTCCTGTTCACCCGCGGCGACCATGGCGGCGATGGCACCGGCTTCGGCACAGGTGCCCTCGGGGTAGGCCACGTTTTCAACGTTGCAGCCGGAATAGACAGTGCCACCGGTCGACCGGATCGCCGCTCCTACCTTGAAGTTGGAATAGGGCGCATAGGCTTTTTCCCGGACAGACAGGGCTGCATCTTTCAAAGTCATGGCGATTCCCCATTTTTTGATCATCTGGTCAGAATGTCATACCCTAAATGAAACGCCCCGGGGAGTTGAAGCCCCGCGCGCAAGATTCCTGAGCCAAATTTCACTTAGTCGAGGGTTGTGTTGAAGGTGCCGGGCAAGGTCACCTCAAGCAGTTCGACATCATCCGACGGATCGGCCAGCCGGGTCCGCATGCCGGGCGGGAGGACAAAGGCATCGCCCTGTTCCAGCCGGAACGGATCGCGGCCTTCACCCTCCAGCGTGACTTCACCGTTCATGACAAAGGTAAAGTGGATATCGGTGTCATGCGTGGCCCAGACCGGATCGCCCTGCCCTTTGCGTACAACCTGAACCCCGGCAACGCCTTTGGTGTTTTCGGCAATGGTCGTGTCACGGCAGACATAGCCCGGCAGACGGAACGGCCCCCATTCCGCGCCATCGGCCTGATTGTACACAAATCGCTGCCCCTGCCATTCACGATCAGGGCGGTAATGGGGCGTGGGCAGGTCCATCACATGATCAATTTCGGTAACATGCTCGGCTGGAACGCCGATCTCGATCACCTGCACATTGTCGGACGCTTCAAGCACGCGATGGCGGATTTCGGGCGGCTGGATAAAGCAATCTCCGGCGGTCAGGCGCATCTTATCACCCTGATCTTCATAGACCACGTCGACCCAACCGTGGATGCAGAAGATCAGCTGAAATCCGACCTTGTGGAAATGCACCATATCCGGCACCGGACCACCATCGGGAATGCGGATATGGCTGGCAATGATCGACCCGCCCAACCGGTCCGGCACCAGATCGCGGTAATGCATCCCGGCCCGCCCGATGATCCAAGGGGCCTGATCCTTAAGCCTGCGCACCACATAGGAATGCACGGTTTCCGGCATGACCAGCGGCGGGTTCAGTTCTTCAATCTCAACCCGTGTGCCGTTCGGGGCGACAAGACTGCGCTGACCAGCGGCGAATTCGTCCGGATTTTCGGTCAGAATCCGCAGTGTACCTGCCGCCTCAGGCGCATCCTTTTCGATGCGCAACCGCAGCCCATGGCCCGAGAAAACCGCAACGCTCGGATCGTCCGCGGGATAGATCATGTCCATCCGCATGCCCAGAACTTTGGTGTAAAACGGAATGTCGTCGCGCAGTTCCTGCGTCGGCAGGCGAATCTCAGCCCGCGTCAGATTGTGAGTGTTGGTCATCCGGCGTCTCTTCGGTCTTGGATTTTGGCCATCCGATCAGAACAGCGGCCAAAATGCCAATCGAAAAGAACATCTCAAGCGTTTCTTCCAGAACGAACAAACGCATCATCATGATCTGGGACAGCTCCGCACTGAACGCGCCGCTGAGTTCTTCCAGAACCTGAGCGACAAAAGCTGACATTCCCGCCAGAAAGAAAACCAGAAGAAACGGCGCCCTTTGCCGGAACGCCCGCCACGCGCTGGGAACGCCGTGCCAGACAAGCCCGCCCAGAACAAGCACCGCCAGAACAACCCGCACCAGCGTCATGTCCAGCACCGTGTCCAGCCCGTTCAAAATCCAGTAAGGCAGGCTGTCAGTGGCGTAAATGTCAGCTTCCAGCTCTCTTTCCGCCAACAGCAGACACACCAGACCGATATACAGCCGGGTCACCCCGGGGAACCGGTACAACGCAGCTATCCCGGCAGTGAATAGTGCCGCGGCCGAGATTGTCTCGATCGGTCCGCCTTCCTGATTGAGCCCAAATGCCTGAAGCGGCCATACCACGACGGCCGCCAGAACCAGCAGAACACCAACGATTGCTGCACGGAACGCAAATCGGTCCGTGCCAAAAGACAATTCACCGGTGGGGTAATTTTCCCCGGCCCGAAACTGATCTTTGTAGCTCATGGCAATCTTTCGTGTTCGCGGTAGGCGTTCAAAATCCGAAGTTGCGGGAATGTAATAGTTCTGCGACAAAGTTCAACCGGCGCCGCCGAGGCGTCAAGAAACTGTTGCAAATTGACGCAACGTAGCCAAGCCGCCAGAAATGGTTTACCCCTCAATCAAATTTCGGAAGGGAGTTGAATCGCCGATGTCTGACACACCCAGCCTGCGGCAGGCCGCGCTTGACTATCATGCCCATCCAAAGCCCGGAAAGCTTGAGATCAAGGCGACAAAGCCGATGGCCAACGGCCGTGACCTGGCCCGCGCCTATTCTCCGGGCGTTGCCGAAGCCAGCCTGGAAATCAAGGCCGACGCCGCGAACGCCGAACGCTATACCGCGCGCGGCAATCTTGTGGCCGTCGTCTCGAACGGGACGGCAGTTCTGGGCCTTGGCAATATCGGCGCGCTGGCGTCGAAACCGGTGATGGAGGGCAAGGCGGTCCTGTTCAAGAAATTCGCCGGGATCGACTGTTTCGACATCGAGGTCGATCAGCCCGACCCTGAAAAGCTGGCCGACATTGTCTGCGCGCTTGAACCAACCTTTGGGGCGATCAACCTTGAAGACATCAAGGCGCCCGACTGTTTCGTCGTTGAAAAACTGTGCCGCGAGCGGATGAATATCCCGGTCTTTCACGACGATCAGCATGGAACCGCCATCGTGGTCGGCGCGGCCGCAAAGAACGCGCTGCATGTGGCGGGCAAGAATTTCGAGGATATCAAGGTCGTCTCGACCGGCGGCGGCGCGGCGGGCATTGCCTGCCTGATGATGCTGGTCAAGCTGGGGGTCAAACGCGAAAACATCTGGCTGTGCGACATTCACGGTCTGGTCTACGAAGGGCGCGCCGAAGACATGAACCCCCACAAGGACCAGTTCGCGCAGAAATCCGACCTGCGCACACTGGATGACGTGATCGGCGATGCCGACCTGTTCCTTGGCCTCAGCGGCCCCAATGTTCTCAAGCCTGAAATGGTCGAGAAAATGGCCAAGCGCCCGATTATCTTTGCGCTGGCCAATCCGACGCCGGAAATCCTGCCGCAAGCCGCGCGCGAAGTCGCGCCGGACGCGATCATCGCGACGGGGCGCAGTGATTTCCCCAATCAGGTCAACAACGTCCTGTGCTTCCCCTTCATTTTCCGGGGCGCGTTGGATGTGGGCGCGACCGAGATCAATGACGAGATGCAGATCGCCTGCGTGGACGGCATCGCCGAGATGGCCCGCGCCACCACCAGCGCCGAAGCCGCTGCGGCATATAAGGGCGAACAACTGACCTTCGGGCCTGATTACCTGATCCCGAAACCCTTTGACCCGCGTCTGGTGGGTGTTGTGTCCTCGTCGGTGGCAAAGGCCGCCATGGACAGCGGCGTCGCCAAACGCCCGATCGAGGACATCGAAGCCTATAAGGAACGGCTGAACCAGTCCGTGTTCAAATCCGCGCTGCTGATGCGGCCGGTGTTCGAGGCTGCCGCCGCCGCGTCGCGTCGGATCGTGTTTGCCGAGGGTGAAGACGAAAGGGTGCTGCGGGCCGCGCAGGCCATATTAGAGGAAACCACGGAAACGCCCATCCTGATCGGGCGCCCCGATGTGATAAATGCCCGCTGTGAGAGGTTGGGGCTGACCGTCCGGCCCGGGCACGATTTCCAGATGGTGAACCCGCAGGACGACCCGCGGTATTACGACTATTGGAACTCGTATCACGAGATCATGCAGCGCCGCGGCGTGACGCCCGATCTGGCCAAAGCGATCATGCGCACCAACAACACCGCGATTGCAGCCATCATGGTGCATCGCGGCGAGGCTGATAGCATGATTTGCGGCACGTTCGGCGAATATCGCTGGCACCTCAATTACGTCGAACAGGTTCTGGATGACGGTGATCTGCGGCCTCATGGCGCGCTGTCTCTGATGATCCTTGAGGACGGGCCATTGTTCATTGCCGACACCCATGTCCGGCAACTGCCGACGCCCGAGGAACTGGCCGAGTCGACAATGGGGGCAGCCCGTCACGTCAGGCGGTTCGGGATCGAACCCAAGATCGCCTTCTGCTCGCAGTCGCAGTTCGGCAATCAGACCGAAGGGTCCGGAAAACGGCTGCGGGCCGCGCTGGATATTCTCGATTCCGAGCCGAGAGCCTTCACATATGAAGGGGAAATGAACCTTGATCTGGCGCTTGACCCGGAACTGCGGTCGCGGATTTTCCCCAACTCGCGGCTTGAGGGGGCAGCCAACGTTCTGATCTTCGCCCATGCCGATGCGGCCAGCGGCGTGCGCAATATCCTGAAGATGAAAGCTGACGGGCTGGAAGTCGGACCGATCCTGATGGGAATGGGCAACAAGGCGCATATCGTGACGCCTTCAATCACGGCACGAGGACTGCTGAACATGGCCGCCATTGCCGGCACCCCGGTGGCCCATTACGGGTAATGCCCGCGAACACGGTGCGTCAGGTGCCCGAATGGGCACCTGACCGCGGGATCTTGATAGGTGATTCTTTGCACCCGAGAATTTGCAGATTTGCAAAACCCGATAATTGTTTTACTCAACGCCGCCCCGGGAAACGGGTTTGCAAAAATTTGCAGGTCAATCTGCCGAATTCTGCAAAGATTTTGCGATAAAGTGACGCCCCGTCATTTCCCTTGCTTGTGCGCCGCCCCCTGACCGCCTTACACACGGCACGAGGAATTCTTGGAGGAGGTCAGCGTGGCTTATCAGGACGTTTACGAGAGCTGGAAATCCGATCCGGAGGCATTCTGGATGGAAGCCGCAAAAGGCATTGATTGGGTCCAACCCCCGACCAAAGCGCTGTTTGATGATAACGCCCCGCTCTATGAATGGTTCTGTGACGCCAAGGTGAACACCTGCTGGAACGCGGTTGACCGACATGTCGAAAACGGACGGGGTGAGCAGACCGCCATCATCTATGACAGCCCGATCACCCACACCAAGCGCGAGATCTCTTATGTCGAACTGCGCAACCGCGTGGCCAATCTGGCCGGGGCGCTGCGTGCCAAAGGCATCGAAAAGGGCGACCGGGTCATCATCTACATGCCGATGATCCCCGAAGCGCTTGAGGCGATGCTGGCCTGCGCACGGCTGGGCGCGGTGCATTCGGTGGTGTTTGGCGGTTTTGCCAGCAACGAACTGGCCGTCCGGATCGACGACGCGAAACCCAAGGCGATCATCGCCGCCTCCTGCGGGATGGAGCCGGGCCGCGTGGTGCATTACAAACCGCTGCTGGACGGTGCCATCGACATGGCCAGCCACAAGCCCGAGTTCTGTGTGATCTTCCAGCGTGAGCAGGAAGTGGCGCAGCTTGTCGAAGGTCGCGATGTCAACTGGCACGGGTTTCAATACGGGGTCGAACCGGCGGAATGCGTCCCGGTCGACGGCAACGACCCGGCCTATATTCTTTACACATCCGGCACCACCGGCGCGCCCAAAGGCGTCGTGCGTCCGACAGCGGGTCATCTGGTGGCGCTGAACTGGACGATGAAGAACATCTATGACGTCGACCCCGGCGACGTGTTCTGGGCGGCTTCGGACGTGGGCTGGGTCGTGGGGCACTCCTATATCTGTTATGCCCCGCTGATCCACGGCAACACCACCATCGTGTTCGAAGGTAAACCGGTCGGCACCCCCGATGCGGGCACGTTCTGGCGGGTGATTTCTGAGCACAAGGTCAAAAGCTTCTTCACCGCCCCGACTGCGATCCGCGCGGTTAAACGCGAAGACCCCAAGGGGGAAATGCTGGTGAAATACGACCTGTCCAGCCTGCGGGCCCTGTTTCTGGCCGGTGAGCGCGCCGATCCCGACACGATCGTCTGGGCGCAGGATGCGCTGAAGGTTCCCGTGATCGACCATTGGTGGCAGACCGAAACCGGCTGGACCATCGCGGGCAACCCGCTGGGGATCGAGGAATTGCCGGTCAAGCTGGGATCGCCTGCCAAGCCGATGCCGGGCTATGACGTACAGATTCTGGACGAAGGCGGTCACCCGATGAAACCCGGCGAACTGGGTGCGATTGCAGTCAAACTGCCGCTGCCTCCGGGCACACTGCCAACTTTGTGGAACGCGGAGGATCGGTTCAAAAGCTCATATCTCAACCAGTTCCCCGGCTATTACGAAACCGGCGATGCGGGCATGATTGATGAGGACGGTTACCTTTACATCATGGCGCGCACCGACGACGTGATCAACGTCGCGGGCCACCGCCTGTCTACCGGCGGCATGGAAGAGGTCCTGGCCGCCCACCCCGACGTCGCGGAATGCGCGGTGATCGGTGTGACCGATCAGTTGAAAGGGCAAATGCCTGTTGGATTCCTGTGTCTGAACGCCGGCTGCGCGCGCGATCATGGTGAGGTCGTGCAGGACGTGGTGAAGCTGGTCCGCGAAAAGATCGGTCCCGTAGCGGCCTTCAAGCAGGCCGTCGTGGTGGATCGTCTGCCCAAGACCCGATCCGGTAAGATCCTGCGCGGGACAATGGTTTCGATTGCCGACAGCAAAGAGTTCAAGATGCCCGCAACCATCGACGATCCGGTCATTCTGGATGAAATCACCGTTGCGCTGAAATCCATCGGCTACGCGCAGTGACCCAGGTTCGGGCGGACAACGTCCGCCCGGCCTCGCCTTTCTCTTGCAACCGGAAACAGGGTCCCTACTGTCTGACCCAGACAGTGAGGCCCCATGACACAAACCGACATCTGGCGTCTGAGCGCCACAGACCTGACCGCCCTGACCCACAGCGGAGAGTTAAGCGCCGAAGACGTGGTGAAAGATGCCGTCGCGCGGATGCATCAGGTCAACCCGGACCTGAATGCCGTGGTCGAGGATCTGAGCGCCGAAGCGCTGGATCGGGCGCGTGATCTGGACAAGGCCCGGATGCAGGGCGCGCCGGTCGGCCCGCTGCACGGGGTGCCGGTGACTATCAAGATCAATGTCGATCAGAAGGGTCACGCGACATCCAACGGGGTCGTGGCGTTAAAGGACGTGATCGCGCCTGACGACGCGCCCATCGTACGCAACCTTCTACATGCCGGGGCTGTGGTGATCGGACGGACGAACACGCCCGAGTTTTCCTTTCGCGCAGACACGGACAACCCCCTGCACGGGCGCACGCATAATCCCTGGGGTCGGCATATCTCGCCCGGCGGGTCGTCGGGCGGCGCAGGCGCGGCTGTCATGGCCGGAATCGGGGCGCTGGCCCATGGTAACGACATTGGCGGCAGCCTTCGGTTTCCGGCCGCCGCGAATGGCGCGGTCACCGTCAAGCCGGGCCTCGGCCGCGTTCCCGCATGGAACCCCAGCCAGCAGGCCGAGCGCGGGCTGCTGGCGCAATCCATGTCGGTGCAGGGGCTGATCACACGTTCGGCGGCTGATCTGCACCTGTCCATGCCGAGCCTGATCGCCGCTGACCCGCGCGACCCGTTTCACGTGCCGATGCCCTGGCGCGGTGAACCTGTGAGCGGCCCAATCAGGGTTGCCTATACGAAGGAAACCTTTGGCTATGCCCTGCATCCCGAGGTCGAAAAAGCGCTGGACACAGCCCGCGACGCATTGATCGACGCGGGCTATCAGGTCGTGGAAATCACGCCGCCCGATGTGTTCGACTGCGGGCGGACTGGTTACCGCACCCTTATGGGTGAGGTTCTGACCCTGATGAAAAGTGATATCGAGGCTGCCGGGTCTCAAACCATTCGCGATATCTTTGACGTCTATTTTCAGGAATTCCCGCCAATCGTGGGAACCGATCTGGTCCGGATGCTGTCCAAACGCAGCCACTACGCGCGGGAATGGTCGCTGTTCATGGAGGACTACCCGCTGGTCCTGTCACCCTTCCTGCCGCAGCCATTCTTCGGCCCCGACCGCGATACCGAGGGTGCGGAAGGTGTGCATGAGGTTCTGGGCTGCGCGGTGTATTCCTATGCGATGAATTTCCTTGGTCTGCCAGCTGCCTGCGTCCCCGCGCGACTGGCCGATTTACCCAACTGCCCGCAACCGATCAACGTGCAGATTGCTGCCCGGCGCTGGCGCGAGGATTTGGCTGTCGACGCTGCCGAAGCGATCGAGGCGCGCGTAGGTCAGATGTGCCTGCCGCTGTGGCAAAAAATAGAAGCGGCCAACAAAGCCAGTCCCCAAAAGTAATAGACCCCGGGTTATTGTGCCCGGGGCCTGCGTGCTAAAATATACCCGGAAATCTGATAACGAGCGTAGCACCACCTACCCTCGCCAGCGCGAAAACTGCGCAATCATTCGACAACGCCGTCTGGTGGCCACTCACTCCCACCTTGGCGTGTTCTCCGGGCAAGTTCAGATTAACAAAGGATGAATCATTCTCCTGTGAACTGGATCACATAAGCCGAAAAAAGTTTGCCATTGAGACGTCAGGTGAATTGTTCAGAGATCAACCGCTCTTCCAAACCGTGGCCCGGATCGAAGAGAATGCGGTGCTGTATGGACGGTTCCGACCGAATCTCGACCCAGTCGATATCCGCAAAGGAAACGGAATCGGCGTCCGCCATGACGGGGCGTTTGTCGGCGTCCAGCACGTCGAAACGCACTTTGGCGATCTTGGGCAGCAATGCCCCCCGCCACCGGCGCGGGCGAAAGGCGGCAATCGCTGTCAGCGCCAGCACGTCCGACCCGATGGGCAGAATCGGCCCGTGCGCAGAATAATTGTAGGCCGTCGATCCTGCAGGCGTTGACAACAACGCGCCGTCACAGACCAGTTCGTCCATCCGCACGCGCCCATCGACACTGATCTTCAGCCGTGCCGCCTGCGGACCCGCGCGCAGCAACGAAACCTCATTGATCGCCAGCGCCTCATGCAGTTTGCCGGCCTGATCCATGGCCTTCATCGCCAGCGGATTGATGAGCTCTTCCTCGGCCGAGTCCAGGCGCTCCATCAGATCCGCCTCATGAAACTCATTCATTAGGAAGCCGATCGTGCCGCGGTTCATCCCGTAAACGGGCGTGTCGAGATGCTGCATGTTGTGAAGCGTGTGCAACATGAAACCGTCACCGCCCAGCGCAACCACCACATCTGCGTCCCGTGGCGCCGCGTTGCCGTAACGGGCGATCAGCTTATCCCGCGCCGTTTGGGCCACTTGGACATCGCTGGCGAGAAAGGCGATTCTCTGGATCATCTTTTCCGGTTTCCGGTGTTGCACATTTGGTTCCGAAACAAGCATACCTTTCCCCGATAGGCCAGACTTGACGCCACAGCGGGCCAAATCGTCGCTTTACAGCTTTTGCGCATGTACCGTTTCCGATAGGAAATCCGCGAGATAATCCCCAGCTATGCGGAGCCCCCATGAACGCCAATCTTCGTGATACCGGTTTTTTCACTCAGTCCCTCGCGGATCGTGACCCCGAGCTGTTCGGCTCGATCACATCCGAACTGGGTCGCCAGCGTGACGAAATCGAACTGATCGCTTCGGAAAACATCGTCAGCGCCGCCGTGATGGAGGCGCAGGGCTCTGTCATGACCAACAAATACGCCGAGGGTTATCCCGGGCGTCGGTATTATGGCGGCTGTCAATTCGTCGATATCGCAGAAAACCTGGCCATCGACCGCGCCAAGCAGCTCTTTGGTTGTGAGTTCGCCAATGTTCAGCCGAATTCGGGCAGCCAGGCGAACCAGGGTGTGTTCCAGGCGCTGATCAAACCCGGCGACACCATTCTGGGCATGAGCCTGGACGCTGGCGGTCACCTGACCCACGGTGCCCGCCCCAACCAGTCGGGCAAATGGTTCCACGCGGTGCAGTACGGCGTCCGCAAGGAAGACAATATGCTGGATTATGATCAGGTCGAGGCGCTGGCGAAAGAGCACCAGCCCAAGTTGATCATCGCTGGTGGCTCGGCCATCCCGCGCGTGATCGACTTTGCCCGCATTCGCCAGATCGCCGATATGGTCGGCGCCTATCTGCATGTGGACATGGCGCATTTCGCAGGGCTGGTGGCAGCAGGCGAACACCCCAACCCGTTCCCGCATGCGCATGTGGCGACGACGACCACGCACAAGACCCTGCGCGGTCCGCGTGGCGGCATGATCCTGACCAATGATGAAGAGATCGCCAAGAAAGTGAACTCGGCCATCTTCCCCGGCATTCAGGGCGGCCCGCTGATGCATGTAATCGCGGCCAAGGCCGTGGCCTTCGGCGAGGCACTGCAACCGGCGTTCAAGGACTATATCAAGCAGGTTGTCGTCAATTCACAGGCGCTGTCGGACCAACTGATCAAGGGCGGTCTGGACACGGTCACCCACGGCACCGACACCCACGTCGTTCTGGTCGACCTGCGCCCCAAGGGCGTCAAAGGCAACGCGACCGAAAAGGCTCTGGGCCGGGCGCATATCACTTGCAACAAGAACGGCGTTCCGTTTGATCCGGAAAAGCCGACCATCACCAGCGGTATCCGGCTGGGTTCGCCTGCGGGCACAACGCGTGGGTTCGGTGAGGTCGAATTCCGTCAGATCGCCGACTGGATCATCGAGGTTGTCGATGGGCTTGCCGCGAATGGCGAAGAGGGCAACGGCGCGGTCGAAGCCAAGGTAAAGGCCGAAGTGGCCGAGCTGTGCGCCCGGTTCCCGCTTTATCCGAACCTGTAGGGCAAACACCTGTCACTGATCTGAACGGCGCCTATGGGCGCCGTTCTTTTTTGCGCTGGTGATCAGATCAGACCCTGCCAGCGCAGAAAGACCAAAAGAAGTACAGCCAGGGCCAGCAAATTAAAGGCCAGCCCGCCCAGCAGCCCCAGAAACCAGCCCCATCGCCGATCGGCGAGATTTATGCGACGCAGATGGGCCTGAACCTCTTCCGACGCCTGCTCCAGCTTGGGCGTGTCCAGCAACAGACGCAGCTTGGGATGGGCCGCCATCTGTTCGGCATTCGCCAGCAGCATCGCCTGCTTGTAGATGCGCCGGGGCAGCCTGCGCCTGGCCTTGCGGACCGAGGCCGTCAGCGTTTTGTCCCGGACGCCCAGCTTGGCGCGTAACATCAGCACCGTTTGCGTGATCTGCGTCTGAACATCTGTTTCCTGTGGCATCAAGCGACCTCCTGATCGTGCAATTTAGCCGCGCTGCGCAAGGGCGACAATGGGGCTGGTTGTTTGGCATCCCGGCAGGTATCACACGAGAATGCTGAATACGATCATACATGGCGACGCCACCGACAATCCGCCGCTTCTGATTGCGCACGGCCTTTATGGCTCGGCCCGCAACTGGGGGGTGATCGCCCGGCGTCTGTCTGATGAACGGCAGGTCGTTGCCGTCGATATGCGGAACCACGCGTATAGCGAATGGACCGAGCATCACGACTATGGTGATCTGGCGGACGATCTGGCCGAGGTTATCGAGCATTTCGGAGGCCGGGCCGATCTGGTCGGACATTCGATGGGGGGCAAGGCCGCCATGGCTTTGGCGCTGCGGCATGGTCATCTGTTGCGGAAACTGGTGGTCGCTGACATTGCGCCGGTGACCTACACCCACAGTCAGATACAGTTTATCGAAGCAATGCGCGCCACCGACCTGACCACGGTCGAGCGGCGTTCGGACGCCGAAAGGCAACTGGCCGATCAGGGTGTTGAAAAAGCCCTGCAAAGCTTTTTCACGCAATCCCTTGATATCAAAGGCAAGCGGTGGCTGCTCAATCTGGATACTCTGGCAGCAGAGATGCCAAAAATCATGGGTTTTCCCCAGTTCGACACGACCTGGGACGGCCCGGTTCTGTTCCTGTCGGGCGGCGCATCCGACTATGTCCTGCCCGAGCATCGCGGCGTAATCCGTGCCCTTTTTCCCGCCGCGCGGTTCGCCAAAATCCCCGGTGCCGGCCATTGGCTGCATGCTGAAAAGCCCCGTGAATTCGAGGCCGCCGTTCGTGCTTTCCTGAACGCCTGATCAGGGCGGGTCCGGTCACTAGGGGGTGGTGATCGCGCCCCCTCCGTTCACCCAATCGGTCAACCCGCCAACGTTGTAGACCCGCTCATACCCCATATCTTTCAGCAACTTACCTGCCAAAGCGGCCCGTCCGCCCGCAGCGCAGTAAAGAACGATGGGGCGATCTTTGCGAAGCTCAGGATCGTGGGATTGCAGGGATCCGTCGGCGCGGAATTCCAACATTCCGCGTGGGATGTGGTGGGCTCCGGCGGCGCGGCCGGTATTCTGCAATTCGTTGGCGTCACGAACATCCAGCAGCAGCCCGCCCTGGCCCAGCACCTTTTGGGCTTTTTCAGTGTCGATGCGATCCACAACCGCATTCGCGGCTTCCATCATGTCTTTTACGGTCAATGGCATACGCTGCTCTCCCGGTGAGTTTCGCAGGATGCTATCATGCGTAAAATGGAAGGTGTAGACCGGCCGTCAGGCGCACAGCCCTATTGTTCGCGGAACGCCCGGGACATACTGTCCGTGACAGGCTTGGCGATATAGGCGGCAAAGGTCCGTTCCTCGGTCTGGATCATGATCTCGGCAGGCATGCCGGGCGTCGGAATAAACCCTCTGACACGGCTGATTTCGTCGGGTTCCAGCGAAATCCGGGCAAGATAAACCTCTTGCGGCGCACCGCCGGATTCCTCAACCAGCGCATCGGCCGAGATATAGAACACCTGACCGCTCAGAACCGGCGTCGTCCGCTGGTTCAAGGCAACCAGACGCACGGTCGCATCCTGGCCGGTGACAACGCTGTCGATCTCGGTCCGCGGAATTTGTGCCTCGATAATCAGAGGCGCATCGGCGGGCAGAATCTCGGCGATGGGTTCACCGGTTTCGATCACGCCGCCGGGCGTATGATAATGCAGCCGCACGACCGTTCCCGACACCGGCGCACGCACAACGGCGCGGTCCAGAACGCTGCGGGCCTGGCGGGCTTTTTCGCGGACACTTTCCAGATCGGCTGCGATCACGCTCAGCTCATCCAGCGCGGCCTCACGATAGGCGGCGCGTGTGCGTTCGATCTGTTCTTCGTACTTCAAGAGCATCTGGCTGATCTCGGCCGCTTCGGCCGTCAAACGCGCCTGCTGGCCTTCCGCCTCGGCCTGAACACGGCGGATCGTGTTCAACTCGCCTTTGCGCACCAGCCCTTTTTTGAACAGCGATTCCTTGGTTTCATACTCTTCCTGCAGGATTTCCGCGCGTCGCACCATACTGTCCAGTTGCGCTTCGAACCCGCTGGACCGGATTTTCAAGGCTTCCATATTCCGCTCAAGCAGGGCGATGTCGTTCAGCAAGGTCTTGCGGGACAGGTCGAAGCTGATTTTCTGACCGTCCAGTATCGACATCACCTCAACATCTTCCGAGGCTTCCATCAAACCGGGCGAAAACTCCAGCCGCTGAAGTTCGTCATATTCCGCGTTCAGACGCTCGGACATGGCTTGCAGGCGAATCTTGCGGATGAACAGCTCGCGCTCATTCGCCTCGGCCGAAGTCTGATCCAGCGTCATCAGCACTTCACCGGCTTCTACGGTCTGGCCTTCGATAACCTTGATGTCCTGGATAATACCGCCCTCAAGGTGCTGCACGATCTTGTTGCGACCGGTGGCGACAAAGCTGCCCTGCGCGATCACCGCCGCAGCCAGCGGCGCGCTGAACGACCAGATGCCAAATCCGCCGAAACAGACGACCAGCATGATCAGGCCGATGGTAATCAGCCGGTTGATCGAACGCGGAACCTCGGCATACCAGACCGCCGGATCCTTGGGATCATTGTTCACGGGTACGAGGTCGTTCATGCCGGGCCCCCTTGCTGGTTCTGAATTCCGGGTTGCTGACTGCGCGACGCATTCAGTTGTTGCAGCACCTGTTCGCGATGTCCGAACAACGCCACACGACCGTCCGTCAGCAACATGATCTTGTCGACAGCGTTCAGAAGCGTCGGCTTCTGAGTAATCACCACAACGGTAATCTTGCTTTCCCGGGCCTGTGCAATCGCACGGGCCAGCGCCTGATCACCGGCGACGTCGAGATTTGAGTTCGGCTCGTCCAGCACCACCATACGCGGATTGCCGAAAAATGCACGAGCAAGGGCGATGCGCTGCTTTTGGCCGCCGGACAAGGGCGTACCATCCGCCGCGACGACAGTTTCATAGCCCTGCGGCAAAGTCGCGATCATGTTGTGCACATCGGCCAGAACGGCGGCATCATGGATTTGCTCGTCCGTCGCATCTGCCCGCATCCGGCCAATATTGTCCTTGATCGTGCCCGGGAACAGTTGCACGTCCTGCGGCAGATAGCCGATGCTTTCCCCAAACTGACGCGGATCCCAGTTGCGGATATCCATCAGGTCCAGCCGGACACTGCCCGAAGTCGGAAGTATCGAGCCGACCAGCGTTTTGCCCAGCGTGGTCTTACCTGCACCAGAATTGCCGATGATGGCTAGCGTTTCACCGGGGTTCAGCGAAAAGCTGATCCCGTTCAGGACCACGCGCTTGGTGCCACCGGGGACAAACAGCAGACGCTCGACATCCAGCCGGCCTTCGGGCCGCGGCAGCCGCAGCTTTTCGAACTGCAATGCCGAGCTGGAGAGCAATTGGTTGATCCGGCCATAAGCGCCACGCGTCAGAAGGAAGCTGTTCCACCCTTCAATCGAACCTTCGATCGGGGCAAAGGCGCGACCTGCGATGATCGAGGCTGCGATCACCATGCCGCCCGTAATCTCGCCCTGCAACGCCAGGAACGCGCCCCAGCCAAGAATGGCTATCTGTGTCAGCAGACGCACGCCGCGCGAAATGGCGGCGAAGATCACGTTGCGGTCCTGTGCACGAACCTGCCATGTCAGCGACTGCGCCGTATCCCGCCCCCAAATGCGAACGGCTTCGGGGATCATGGCCATCGCATTGATGATCTGGCTGTTGCGCGCCATCGAATCCAGATGCTGGTTTGCCATGGATTGCGCCTTGTTTGCCTCGGCAAAAGGCTTGGCTGTCATGCGCTGGTTGATCAACGCGATCAGCATCAGCAACAGGGCCGTGACGATCACGATCATCCCAAGCTGCGGGTGGACCAGAAAGATCATCAGGATGAACAGAGGCGCGAATGGCACATCCAGGAAGGAAATCAGCGTACCGGAAACCAGAAAGCCCCGCACCTGCTGCAAATCGCCCAGCGTCTGATACTCGCGGCCGGTCCCATGCAACGAGGCATGCGCGGCCGCACTGAGAACCGGAGCCCCGAGACGGGCCGCCACTTCGACCGCGGTGCGCATCAGCATGAACCGGCGCACGGCATCAAATGCCGACTGGAACACCACCGCCCCGGCAACAATGGCCGTCAACATGATCAGCGTATCAAGCGACCGGCTGGTCAGCACGCGGTCGCTGATCTGGAACAGATAAATCGGAATGGCCAGGATCAGGATGTTCGTCGCACAGGTCAGTATCAGCACAAAGGCCAGATTGCGGTAGATCGCCCGCAACGAGGTGCGCAGTGTTTTTTGAAAATCCTCTGGCGGAGTTCGCTTGTGGAATGTTTGGGGTGGCCCTTTCCCGTCACCACCGCCCGAATTGCTTCGCAGCAGTGGTTGGTTCGCCTTGGCCTCGATAGTGGTGCCCATGCCTTCTCCGCCGTTCGAGCGCGACGCGGGGGGTATACGGTCGCTCGTTTTACTGACGGTTTCAGGATCGGGGTCCTCGGCATCGGCCACCCCAGCACCGCTGCCCTGTTGGTCACTGTCTTCGGCAGGCTGCGGCTGCATACGCCGGGGGGGAGATCCGGCGTGCAGTTTCGATTCCTCACTCTCTCCCTGATTTGCGTTGTCTTGTTTCACGGTTCTGTCGGCGCCCGCTGTTTGTTCTGCGGCCGCGTCCTGAACTTTATTTTCTGCTTCGCCAATGCGCAGGTCCGCGCTCAGACGCAATTTTGGTGTCTTATTGGCGTTACTGTCAGAACGGGTCACTTCTGGCGTTTCTGAAACGGCGCCCCCGTTACGATCCAATGGGCTAGCGTAACGACTCGGACGAGACGAAAAAACAATCGACATGATAAAACTTTCGGGTCACTCGTAACAAACAGGTACTATGCTAGCATAGACTGCAGGCCGTCGTCGACGGTCGCCGTCTCCGAAGGTGTAAGTTTGATCTGGCCGGGCGCGTTTTCAGAGTTTCCGGGCCCGTCGGCTTCTTCCATCAGGTACGCGATGGCTTCGTTCGCAATCTCAAGATTCTGCTCTTCCGGAACATCGAACAGGCTGGCCTGATGCAGCAGAAGATCAGAATACTCGCCGTCCTGCGCCATCACGACCGAATCCACGCCTACCTTGTTCACGTTGGCGGTATTCAGAATGGCGTTTCCGGCACCCAAGGCCGAGGCGACCTCGCCCTTTGTCGCATCAACCGAGATGTCATCCTGGTCCTGCAACTTGGTTACCTGGTCGATGATGTTGACCTGCAGCAGATCGCCTTCGATCTTCAGCACCCGGATCAACTCCGTTCCGGCATACGTGGGATCGTTAAGCAACGCATCCTCAAGCGCGTCGGTGTCCACCTCCTGCAGCGGTACCATATCGGCGAAACTGTCGCTCATTTCTTCGTGCGTGTCTTCACCGGTGGCCATCAGCGTGGCCTGGTTCATCACCAGGTTTTCTTCATCTTCGGTCGGAAGCGTGCCAGAGATTTTGTCGTCATCCATGAACACGATGGTCTGGGACACGACATCAACCGATATCATGTTGCCGCCAACAATGATCAAATCGTAGAAGCTGCCCAGCTGGACAATATCGGCCACGTTGGTCATCACGTTATCGCCCAGCGTGTACATCGTCGACGATGCCGAGATTTCGGTACTGATCTGGTCAATATCTGTGGCGTCGATGAGCTGCTGGATGAAGTTTGTGACGATCAGGTCTCCTTCGATCCAGTCAATCGCGACAATCGGGTCCTCGCCCGGATCAGCGACATTGTCCTTAACCCAAGGCGCTTCGCTGGCTTCGACCCCGATATGGGCGGCCTGGACAATATGGGTATCGCTTTGCGCCCCGGCCTCGCCCTCATCAATGTCGGACACCACGGCGACCTGGCTCATAACGGTCAGGTTCATGGCCTGCCCGCCAACGACGATGTTCGGCGCGTCGACCCAACCAACCGTTATGGAGACTTCGTTGATGGCCAGGTTGCCACCTGCGATCACCGAATGGCCGTCCTCAAATTCCGAGTCGTCGCCTTGATCCCATTCCACCGGCAGCAGATCGGGCGCATCACCTTCTTCGCCTTCATCCTCTTCGGTCTGGTGATGATCCGGCAGCAGGTCGCTCCAGACCGGCATTTCATCAACATATTCGCCGTTTACGATCATGCCGCTGGCATCTTCGCCATGGAATTGATGAATCGTAACCCCGTCAACTTCGGTGACCAGGGGCGATTGCATCTGTTCCGCAATCTCCTTGACCTTTTCGATGGACAGGTAGTCTGAAATGTGGATCGACGGGGCAGCGATCGCATGCAGCGACATCGCAATCTCCATCGCGTGCTCGCCCTCTTCCATCAGCACGTCTTTGTCGCGGAAATCGCCTTCGCCGATCGTGTCGTTGTCGTTCAGGATGATTTCCTGGAACGTGTAGGTCACGGCCGAACCAATAAGTTCGGTCACGATCTGCGGTTCAATCTGAATGATGATCACTTCGGATGAAATCTTCAGCCCCGAAAGAAGAGCTTCGGGCGCGTAGTATTCCTGGGTCTCCGCCGACGCATAAAAACTGGATGTGTCCGAAACTGAACTCGGGGGGACCGGCGCAGGCGGAATAAAAACTTGTGGTGTTTCAAATTTGTAAGGCAGGGGGTCGTATTCGCCCTCGGGAAGTTTCAAATCCGCTTTAACATTAATCTTCGTCGCTTCTTCCAGTTCTTCGAGTTCGGTTTTCCGCCGTAATGCCGTGAACTCTTCGTATTGTTCCCGTAGACGCGCCTGTTCAATAGTTAGCTCAAATGCTCCGAAAAAATGTGCAATCTGTTCCGTAATACTGTCGAGCGACATAATCGTTATCCTTTCCCCGCCCCGGCCTAAAATTTCCGGTTGAGGTGAAGCTGGACCGAGGCCGCCTGATGCGGCCCCGGCATTTTCAAAGAGTCAGAGCCCGGTAATCCGGGCTCTGCTATCAGTTACACGTCGTTGTCGTCGCTGGAGTAGCTCGAAGTCATCGAACCACCAACCATGGTCGTGTCGACCGAGTTGCCCAGAACGTTTGCACCCATGACGATCGACTGGTTGAACGCCGAGGTGTCAACGATTGCGGCAGCAGATGCGTAGGATTCACCGGAGACAATACCGTCGCCAGCATTGTTCGAACCCCACATTCCGGCGTTGCCACCGTTACCGCCGTCACCCGAATAGGCGCCAGAGGTATTGCCAGTGGACACGTCTGCGCCCGTGGTGTTTCCGGCGTCTGCCATACCATACGCTGCACCGCTGGATCCGGCATTCGACTGGGCAGCACCGCCGCCACCGCCGACGCCCGATTCCGATGCTCCGGTCGCTGAGCCGGTTCCGGTCGACATCGCATCATTGTCAGTCGCCGCGGCACCGCCATAGCCCGAAATCGCTTCGGCCATGCTGTCTGCAGAACCGTCGGTGTCCGCCATCGAGAAGACATCCGCTGCAGCGCCGTCACCTGCGGTGTTGGTCGCATCAGCAGAACCCGTGCCAGTTCCGTCCGAGGTCGCATCCTGGTCGATTGCGCCACCGGCACCACCGTCACCATCTGCCATCGACGTACCGGTTCCGGTACCGTCGGCACTGCCGTTGGTGGTGTTGGTTCCGCCAGCACCGGCCATGGAGTCCGCAGTCTGGTCGCCAACGCCCTGAGCATCAGCGTCCGCATCCGCGTCACCGCCGTCACCCGAGCCGCCTGTGCCCGCGCCGCCAATTCCGTCACCGGTCATGTTCTCGTTTGCGCTGTTGCCGCCGGTGCCGTCACCGCCGTCACCGCCGCCACCGGCCAGTTCTTCGAACAGTTCGGGACCGCCCGCGCCACCGTCACCACCAGTGCCGTCGCCGCCAGTTGCGTCGTTGTTGTCGCCGTCACCGCTGGTGCCGTCGCCACCGTCGCCTTTGCCGCCGTCACCGCTGGCGTCGCCTGCAGCAAGGCTGCCTGCAAGACCCAGACCCAGATTACCGGCACCACTGTCGCCACCGTCCGCGCCGTATGCCGACGAGTCGTTTGCGCCCAGGCCAGCACCAAGTGCGTTGGCGTCGCTGTCGCTGTCGCCACCGGTGGAATCACCATCGTTGCCGGCGCCTGACAGACCCAGCCCCAGACCAAGACCGATAGATCCTGCGTCGCCGCCGTTTCCGCCGGTTGCATCAGAATCGGACGAGTCCGAGTGCCCGCTGTTGTCAGCAGCCGAGTCGCTGTTCGCGTCACCGCTGTCGCCGCCATCGCTGTTGCCGTTGGCGTCTGCGTCTGCCTTACCAACACCCAGACCCAGCGTTGTCGCGTCACCCGACGCTCCGCCGTTTCCACCAGTTGAGTCAGCATTTGCATCACCGGAATAGCCGCCAGCGCCAAGCGCTTTGCTGCCATAGGTGTCGCCGTCAGCGTTGCCACCTTGGGTTGAGCCACCGCTACCGGAATCACCACCATCCGACGAAGTCTGGATGCCTTCTTCGGCATACGCGGAGCCACCATGGGCGCTGCCGCTCTGATCGAAGGAACCGGTGTTGGAAACCGACGCGTTGCCCAGATGGTCGTCGTCATGCAGGTTTGCAACCTGGCTGTTGATCGACGACATATCGTTGCCGGCGCCGTTCAGCGAAATATCCAGATGCATATCATCACCCGGATCGTAGTTCAGGTCGTTGCCGGCCGTGATGACATCGTTGACCGATCCACCTTCGCTCACATCGACATCTACAAAGTCATCGTCGCGCGGGATCCACTCGCCGCCGCCGAAATCGATGTTGACGGAGTTCGAGTTATCGTTGCTGTCGTCGCCACCGTTTGTCTGCGACTGATCCTGACCCTGACCCTGATCCTGGCCTTGTCCCTGATCCTGGCCTTGTCCCTGATCCTGGCCCTGACCCTGATCCTGGCCCTGACCTTGCTCATTATCGACCTTGGTCTTCTGACCTTGCTCCTGACCCTGACCCTGATCGTTCGAGACAGAGTTTTCGTTGTCCTGCTTGGTGTAGTCCGCATCAACTTCAGCGTGCTGCACCTCTACGTCGGCATCCACCGGCGCATAGACTTTGTCGACGTTAACTTCATCAACGACAGTAACATGAGGTTGTTGGCGTTTTGACATATCAATTTTCCACTTATTAAGCGCCGACCGTCATTCATCTACAAAACGGCCACAGGCGCGGTTGAAACAAATTTTAAGCACACGGGCGAAATCCACGCCTGAATGCGGACTTTTTCATCGAAGTTGTCTACCACCCTCCTTTCCCGGCTTAGCCGATACAGTGACCAATCAGAAAAACCGCGTTAATTCGCGAATCGTGGACACCCCAGGAACCTGCGCTCCTCAAATTGAAGCAGCTTCATAGTTGCAGCAGGAAAATCGTCTGAATAGCTAACCTAAAGCATTAGATATCGCATCATACTGATTTTATTGTATAATTTCCTAAACCCACTGATGAGACCGGGTGCTTAAGTCAGAAACGCAAAGGAAATAGCGTTGTTCGGGTAAAGCCCTAGTTTCTCTCTACTTTTGCGGGAAGGTTAATCGCGAACCTAACCAAAAGTTCTAAGTCTATTTGGCAGAACCACACGAAAGATTGAAGAAAATCACTCTTTCAGGTATAGTCGGGCGGCAATAGAAGTTTACATATCATTAAGTTTTGCTGAAAAAGCGTTCCTAGTGTTTTTACGATTTCGCCGCAGATTTGGTGGCGTGGGTTCAAAGGGGGGAATAATGAACAATCCGTTGCAGGATAGTCTTGCCCAAATTGAAATTTGTCCGGAAGATTTCTCGATTAACTTCATCGGCAAAGAACTGTTCTACTCAAATCAAACGCTGCGCAGCGTTCAGTCCGAATTCGGCGTCGCTGCGCATCGGTTTGAAGCCGTTGCAGATCTGGGCCAAGCTGCTGAATCTGATGCAAGCGCGGGCAAGGTCGTCGTTGTCGATCAGATGGTGCTGGACGACCTGCTGACCCGGCCGGAGGTTTATACTCAGGCCGCAGGATCAGGTTGCCTGGCTTTCGCCTACCGCAAAGAGGACGCCGCGCGCGCGTTGTTCGAAAGCTGGGACAGGTCACAGCACGGAGATATCGGTTATCTTCCAATGAACGTCGCCCCGGATGTTTGGCGTTCGATACTGCGTCTGCTGATGCATGAGGAACTTTACCTGCCCAGCTTTCTGGCCGACTGCATGTCAAACGTCAAAAGCCAGAGCAAACCGTGCCTGGTAAGTGAGAGCGCGCCCAAGTCGAAAGATCCGCACCCGATCTATTCAAGGTTGACGCGTCGCGAGAAACAGGTGCTGCATCTGGTTTCGCAAGGTCAAAGCAACAAGATCATCGCGTCAAACCTTGGAATTACGGAACACACAGTCAAACTGCATATGCACAACGTTGCCGGCAAGATCGGTGTGAGCAACCGAACCGCCGCCGCGCAATTCTATTTTGAGGTGGCGCCCGACGAAGTACACGGCCAGGCACTTGACTGAAGACCTCAAATCCCGGTTTGACCGCCTGATCCTGCTGGTTGGCAGGCTGAACTACATGTGGACCAACACCGAAAGCCTGTTGATCCACCTCATTGCCGGGTTGAGTGGCACAAACAAGGACGTTGCGGTCATCATTTTCCTGACGCTCAACACGACGCGCGCCCGGATCGACCTGGTGGAGCGGCTGGCCAAAATGGAAGGCCGCCCCGCCGATGTCCGCGATCCAATCCTCAAGCACACCCATCGTCTGAGCAAGCTTTCCGCCATTCGAAACCGGTATAATCACTGCATCTATTCCTTCGACGCCGAAAGCGGAAACCCAAAGACCATCCTGATGCGCATTTCCGACCGGAAAACCGACATCAAACTTGGGCGCGAGGACACTGTCGACGAAAAGGCAATACAAGAGATCGAGGATATCGTGGCCCAGCTTTCAGCTGCGAACCGAGACATCTGGCGCCTGATCGGGCAGTTGGGTTTTCCGATCTGACGGGTTAATGGTGCGGATGGCGGGGATCGAACCCGCAAGTCCTAGGACGAGGGATTTTAAGTCCCTTGCGTTTACCAGTTTCGCCACATCCGCTGGTCACCGGATCAGATTATCCGGTGGCTTGAGGCACTCTTACTGCCAACAAAACTGATTGGAAAGGAGGGAAGTAACTCTTCCTTATTGATTGCCGCTGTTCGACGACGAATCTGATTTGAAGGATCGCTGGTTCGACGGAACATCGCAGACGGGCAGCTTCTTCGGTTCCTGGATGTGATGAACAGTCGATTAAAAGAAAAGTGGTGCCCCCACACGGACTCGAACCGCGGACCTACTGATTACAAATCAGTTGCTCTACCAGCTGAGCTATAGGGGCGCTTCGTGTCGATTACTTTCTCTTGTTCGGGACTGCAAGCCCATATTTTTATCTGAACTTAGGGATTACGAACTTTCCTGTCGGTGTAACGGGCCGGGCTGTTGAAAGGCGGGTGGATTTGACTGTGCGGGTCGCAGATTGTAACCCGTCAGGCAGGGCACAAAAGCAAGGACAAGATCCGAGTATGCAGGTTGCTATCCACGCAGGGGCGGCTTTCACCGACGAGGGCCGGCTGTTGAGTTCGCTGCAGAAGAACGCGGACATCCTTGCGCAGAACGGGGTCTCGTTTGTGGGCCCGCGACGATACCGGCAGGTATTCAAACCTGCCTTTGACGGGATGGACACCGAACCCGTCGACATTGGCGCGTATCAGCGGCTCAGGGGTGTATTGCCCGCGGGGCAAGACGGAGGGCGTATCGTCTTTTCGAGCGAGAACTTCGCGGGTGAGACGCCATCGGCGCTTCGGGAGGGGCAGCTTTACCCAATTGCAGGCAAGCGGATAGCGCTGTTGGAGCAAGCCTTTCAGGATCATCAGGTTGAGCTGTTTCTGGGGCTTCGGAACCCCGGCAGCTTTATTCCCAAGCTTCTGATGTCGCTCCCTCTTGAGACCCGCAAGGACATTATCCGCGATACCGATCTGAGTTGCCTCAGCTGGATTGGAATGGTGGAAGACATCCGGGATCTCGCGCCAGGCGTGCGAATAACATTGTGGAGCAACGAAGACACGCCGCTGATCTGGGGTGACATCCTGCGCGCGGTGGGGGCACTGCCTGAGGATGCCGGGCTAAATGACGAATACGATCTGCTTGTATCCCTGCTGGATGAAACGGGCCGGAAGGCAGCATTGGATGTGATCGCACAGGGCGACACGAAAGATAAGGCGCAGCTGCGGAACGATCTGGCCCGTATTCTTGAGGATCACGCGCAGCCGGAAAAGATAGAAGAGGAACTGGACCTGCCGGGCTGGAGCACCGAAATCGTCGATGCCTTTTCCGAATTATACGAGCAGGATCTGGAGCGGCTGGAGACGATGCCGGGCGTGCGGATGCTGAAGCCCTGACGGCCAGTGTACCTGCTTCATACATTGATACAGGTCTCGCGTTACCCGCCTGTTAAATTCTCCGGTCGGTAGCAGGCTGGTGCGCATTTGGCACAGAGGGAGACGCAGGACAACACCCCGCAGGGTGCCGGCGTCTCATCTGCGGTGGTCAGATCGGCCAGGGCCGGGCTCAGCTCATGCCCAGCGCTTCCTTGTACATTTCCAGCACCGCCTCTTCCTCGGCAATGTCGTCCTTGTCACGCTTTCGCAGCGCAATCACCTTGCGCATGACTTTTGTGTCGTAGCCCCGGGCCTTGGCCTCGGCCATGACTTCCTTTTGCTGTTCCGCCAGATCCTTTTTTTCGGCATCCAAACGTTCGAATCGTTCGATGAACTGGCGCAGTTCGCCCGCGGTCACGCGGTAGTTGGCAGAGGCCTGATCTTCGGTCACGTCATCCATTTACATCTCTCCCAGAGGTGGATTTCCAATGCTGTCACAGCGGGCAATATGCCGGATACATCGCCGCCGCCCGGGCCGCAAGCGCACAATCCCCGGCAGCCTTGTGTGAACCGGACCTATCCGCTAAGCGCAGTTGATATTGATAACCAAATGTGGGGAACCATGTTCGAATTCATCACCTGGGGCGGTGCCGCCCTGTCCCTTGCCGGGCTTGTCGGCCTCGTCTGGTGCATTCTGCGTGTTATGAAGGCGCGCAGGTCGGGTCTGTCGGACGACGAATTGCGCGCCGTGGTTCAAAGCGTACTGCCGTGGAATCTGGCGTCTCTGTTCCTGTCGGTGATCGGCCTGATGGTGGTGATCGTGGGGATTTCCTTCGGCTGACAGCGCGAGTCAGATCGGCAGATTGTCGAAACGCGCTTCCATCGCATCTTCGCACAATGCCGCATCCAGATGCCGCAGGCGCGATGGCACGTGCATCCCCTGCTGACGCATACGCTCGATCACTTTGCTTACGCTGGGCTGAAGTGCAAGACGGGTATCAAGACACGCATCCTTCAGCTTTTTCTCAAGCTGTTCGGCTTCGGAGTACAAGTTTACTGTTGTCATTTGCTTCCTCCCAGACGCGGTTCGTTTTTCCGAATATAAGTAACCGTTTTAAGACCTGCACAGAATAATCCGATTTCACGCGGAAACCCGCCTGCCCGGCCTGCGGTTTTGGCTGTACCGCGCAGATTGGTTAAATTTTACTCTGTTTAGAATTAACCTGCCTTGACCGGCATCAAATAACACAGTGTTGATTAGATCACATTCCGTAAATAATATATGTTCGGCAGCGCATCGACGGAGAGCCAGATGACACCAAAAGTGAAAGCGTTTTTTGATCCGGAGACCTTTACGGTTTCCTATATCGCGCAAGAGCCCGAAGGCGTCGCCTGCGCCATCATCGACAGCGTTCTGGATTTCGACCATGCTTCGGGGCGGACCAATACAGGGTCGGCTGATCAGATCATTGATTATGTTCGGTCAAACGGGCTCAGGGTCGAATGGATACTGGAAAGCCATGTTCACGCCGATCATCTTTCCGCGGCCCCGTACCTGCAACAGGAACTGGGCGGCAAGATCGGGATCGGCGATCAGATCGTCACCATCCAGGAAACCTTTGGCAAAATTTTCAACGAAGGGACCGAGTTCCAGCGCGACGGCAGCCAGTTCGATGCGCTGTTTCGTGAAGGCGACAGTTTCCACGTTGGCCAGATGCGCGGCGATGTCCTGCACACGCCGGGCCACACGCCGGCCTGTCTGACCTATGTGATCGGGGATGCGGCTTTTGTCGGCGACACCCTCTTCATGCCGGATTTCGGCACCGCGCGCTGTGATTTCCCGGGCGGATCGTCAGAGATGCTGTACGCATCCATCCAGAAGATTCTGTCGCTGCCCGATGAAACGCGCATCTTTGTGGGGCATGACTATAAGGCACCGGGGCGCGACGAGTTCGCCTGGGAAACGACGGTGGGAGAGCAGAAGGCGCTGAACGTCCATATCGGACAGGGCCGCTCAATCGAAGAGTTCGTCGAAATGCGCGACGCGCGGGATGCGACGCTGGCCATGCCGCGGCTGATCCTGCCGTCTTTGCAGGTCAATATGCGCGCGGGCCAGATGCCGCCCGCTGACGAGCAGGGCGACGTGTTTCTAAAACTACCCATCAACAAACTCTGACACGTCACAACCGGGTAATCGGAGAAGAGACGATGCAAACAGAATGGCTGTGGGGGCTGGCTGGCGGCCTGATGATCGGGCTGGGCGCCGCGATCTACCTTTTGGGAAACGGGCGCATCATGGGGGCCAGCGGTATACTGGGCGGTTTGATCGACAACAGTGATCGTTCGGTCGAACGGCTGAGCTTTCTGGCTGGCGTGGTCGGAGCACCGTTAGTCATCAGCCTTTTTCTGTCCGAGACCCCGCAGACCCATCTGACCAGCAACATTGCCGTAGTGGTTGTTGCGGGATTGCTGGTGGGCATCGGGACGCGCATTGCCAACGGGTGCACGTCAGGCCATGGGGTTTGTGGCATATCGCGCTTTTCGCTACGCGGCACTGTCGCCACCATCGTGTATATTCTGGCCGGAGCAGTCACCCTCGCCCTGTTGCGTAACGTGTGGGGGCTGATCTGATGCGTGTGATCATTTCCCTGATTGCCGGCTCATTATTTGGGGCGGGTCTGCTGATTTCTGGCATGACGGACACAACCAAAGTGCAGGGCTGGCTGGACGTATTCGGGGATTGGGACCCGACCCTGGCCTTTGTGATGGGCGGTGCGATCCTTCCCATGCTGGCTGCCTGGCGGCTGACTGCCAATCGCCGTCCCCTGATCGGGGGGCAGTTTCCAAAGCCGCCACGCGCCGAGTTGGACCGGCGTCTGATTCTGGGTTCTGTGATGTTCGGAATGGGCTGGGGGCTGGCCGGTCTCTGCCCCGGGCCGGCAATCGCGTCATTGACATACGGAGGATTGGGCGGGCTTGTTTTTCTGTTGGCCATGATGGCCGGAATGTATGCAGCGCCGACACTGGGTGCGCAACTGGACAGAGCCGCCAACGCGGCCTAAGCAATTGACATGGAGATTCGACAAATTACCCCCCGCTACGCCGTCTCACCGCAAATCTCGGTCGAAGACGTCCCAGCCATCGCGGAAGCCGGCTTTGTCAAGGTCATCTGCAACCGGCCAAATTCAGAAGTTCCGGCAGATATGCAGTCGGATCTGATCGGTCAGGCCGTACGCGCGGCTGGAATGGAGTATGAAATCCTGGAACTGACGCATCAGACCATGACGCCCGAAAATGTTGCACGTCAGCGGGAACTGTCCGAAAGCTGTGACGGGCCTGTTCTGGCTTACTGCGCCTCGGGCACCCGCTGCTCGGTCGTTTGGGCGTTGGGCCAGTGCGATCAGATGAGCACTGACGACATTCTAAGCGCGACGACAAAAGCCGGATACACACTGGACGCACTGCGCCCGACCCTTGAACAGGTTCGGAACTCCACTCGCTGAAACACCTGTTAGACCGGGCTTTCCCGGTCTTCTTCCGGCCGCGTCAGACCTGCAAGCTGTGAAATTTCGGCGACCATCTGTTCTGAATCATCGAAGTTGAGACCGCCGTCCAATTCGACCTGATCAGTCGGGACCAAGTTTGCCACCTCCGGTATCGGCTCTTCCGGTTCGGGCAGGTCCGGTGTTTCGAATGGTGAGGAAGCGGAGCGAGCCTCCAGAAAATCCTGCGCCTCGTCCTGGGACAAGGCAGGCAAAGGCGCATACTCGTTCAGCCGAACGGCGCGCATCCCACCGCATTGACCCAAACGGCCAACTGCGGTTCGGGAGCGGTCGATTGTCAGGATCTCAGCATGGTCCAGCCTGGCCCCGGTCAAGGGCAATACGTCCCCTGCCCCAAGGCCCGACAGCGATGCCAGCGGTAGGGTCATCCGGCAAATCACCGTATCCAGTTCAGCCCGCAAAACACCGGATGCGTGTTCGAGGTTCGGACCGGTTGCATCCTGCGCGGTGTCGGCCTCTTCAACCTCTGCTGCGCTTTCGGGCAGAAACACCGAAATCTGCCCCTGACGCAGACCGCCGCCCAGTTCCACGGTCAGATCAAACACCCGGTAGCTGTCTTCGACCATTGCCAGTGACACGGACCGCAGGTCAGGAAAGCGTGCTGCGTATTCGCACCCGGACAGACCGGACCGATCCGCTGGCGCATCAACCAACGCAACTGCCCGCGACAGAGCATCCTCTGCCAAAGGTGCCACCATGGCGGCATCCGTATCGGTAAAACCACGCGGCAAGGGCGTATCCGGCATGATTTCACCGATTGTCTGGACCTGAACAATCGCCGACACGGTGCCAAGATCCATGCAGATGGCGACCGGGGCACCATCATCGTTTTCGAACCGCAAGAACAGCCAGTCTTCCCCGACCGATTCCGTCAGGGCCGCAGGAGTGCGGCAGGACTGTCTGGCACCGATGACCGACAAGGCAAGCTGCAACCGATCACCCGCGGCCCGCGCAAACGCCAGCCGCAAGGCGCGCAGCGCGGAACGGGGTTTGTCGCCCTGCTCAGCCTGCCCGAAGGAAAGCTTACGCGCCAAAGCTGTGCTGCCCGTCTGCGTCATCCCCGAAACCACAATTCAATGCCATACATGGCATCCGGTCTAACCCGGCTCGGGTTACGATTGTCTTTACAGCCGCCTCACTGTGCCGCCTGCTGATACGCAAGCGGCAACCTGACACGGAAGGCCGCGCCGCCCTGACCGGGGAGATAGTCGATCTCTCCACCCAGGCGCTGCATGATCTCGCGGCAGATCGCCAACCCCAACCCGGCCCCGCCCGCCTTGTCCACGCCGACGCGGGCGAATTTTTCGAACACCATCGACCGGGCCTCGTGCGGTATTCCGCTGCCATTGTCGATAAAGTCGATGACAAGCTGCCCGCCGACATCATGCGCGGAAATTGTAAGAACCGGGTCTTCCGCGTCGCAATATTTCTGCGCGTTCGAGATCAGGTTGATAAAGACCTGACCAAGCCGGTCCAGATCCGTGTGCAGCGGGATGCGTTCCGACGCCTTTGTCCGCCGCACGGTCAGGCCCCGACTGGACCCGGCCAACGCGCTGGAAACCGCCCGGTCCAGTACCGAACGCAGCGTGTCGCCCCCGACATTCAAACTGACACGGCCGCTTTCCAACACGCTCAGATCCAGCAGATCGTCCAGCAATCGCGTCAGGCGCAGGGCCTCGTCATGGATAATCGCGGCGTAGCGCGTTTGCTCTGCGTCGCTCAGCCCGTCAGAATCGCGCATGATCTCGGAAAAGGCGCGGATTGAGGTCATGGGCGTGCGCAATTCATGGCTCACCTGACTGAGGAAACTGTCTTTCTGTTCCGAGATTTGCGTCAGCTTGGTATTGGCCTCACGCAATTGGCGGGCGGTTCGGCTGAGTTCGGCAGATTTGACTTCCAACTGGCTGGAATACTCCAGCAATTGGGCGGACTCATCGGCAACGGCCAGCAGGTCCTCGACGGAAACCGAGGACCCGCCCACGATCTGGCCGATCATCGCATGGGCCGTCGCCGCCCCGACCGAGCCGCTCAACTCACGTTCAAGGCGTTCCAGAAAAGCGGGCGTAGGCTCGGGCAGGCCGGATCGTCCGCCTTGCTGTTCCGCCTCGGCCTGAAAGAACTCCTGCGCCGGGCCCGTGCCCAGGATGCGCTGCGTCATGATCATCAGATCCTCGCTTTGCGCCACCGATCCGGTCCAGCCACGCAGTGCCATCGAGTGATCAAAGACATTGACGAACTGCGCGCCCTGCAACCGCTCAAGCGGGCTGGGGAAGCTCAGCAGCGACGCCACGCAAAACGCCACCGTGTTCAGCGATAGCGACCACATCACCGTGTGCACCATGGGGTCCATCCCCTCAATCCCGAACAGAGCCTGCGGGCGCAGCCAACCCAAGCCGAAGGGGCCGTTCTGCAATACCGTTTCGGGCATCAGGACGCCGCCCATTCCGGGCAGCAGCAACGTGTAGATCCACAGAAGAAACCCGACCGTCAGGCCAACCAGCGCGCCGGTGCGCGTGGCACCGCGCCAGAACAGCCCGCCGACCAGCGCTGGCAGAATCTGGGAAATCCCGGCAAAGGCCACAAGCCCGATTGATGCCAGCGCGGCACCGCCCCCGGACAGGCGGTAGTAGAAAAAGCCCAGCGCCATGATGACGGCAATGGAAACCCTGCGCGCGACGAGCACAACGTTACGCACGTCACCCGAAACCGACCCGGAACCTTCCTGTGTGCTCAGCCAGATCGGCATGACCAAATGGTTCGACACCATGGTCGACAGCGCCATTGCTGTTACGATGACCATGGATGTGGCCGAGGAGAAGCCGCCAATGAACGACAGCATCGCCAGCCAGTCGTTACCTTGTGACAAAGGCACTGTCAGTACGAACAGGTCGGGGTTTGATCCCTCGGGCAGCAGGTCCAGCCCGACAACCGCAATCGGAACGACGAACAAGCTCATCAGCAGCAGGTACAGAGGAAAAGCCCAGGCCGCGGTTCTCAGATGCGCTTCATCGGCGTTTTCCACGACCATGACCTGAAACATACGCGGAAGGCAGATGAAGGCCGCCGCGGACAGAAAGATGAATGTCGTCCACCGCCCCGCGTCCACGTTCCATTGCCCAATTTCCGAAGCGTCAATGCGGTCCATCATCGGACCAATTCCGCCGGCGATCCCCCAGACGACGAAAATGCCGACGGCCAGCAAGGCAAACAGCTTCACCACGGATTCCACCGCAATGGCGGTAACTACCCCATGGTGGCGTTCATTTGCATCCAGGTTTCGCGTTCCGAACAGGATCGCAAAAACCGCCAACCCGGCCGCCACCCAGAACACGCTGGAGCCTTCGCGGTAGAGACCGGACGGGTCAGCCTCGGCAAAGATCGAAAAGGAAAGGGTGATGGATTGCAGCTGCAACGCGATATAGGGCGTTCCCCCAAGCACCGCCAGAATGGTCACGCAGATCGCCAGCGTGTTGGACTTGCCGTAGCGTGATGAGATCAGGTCAGCGATCGAGGTCACGCGCTGACTGCGCCCGACGCGCACCAGCTTACGCAGACCCCACCACCAGCTGAGCATCACCAGCGTGGGGCCAAGATAGATCGTCACGAACTCCAGCCCCGACCGCGCGGCATTTCCCACGGCGCCGTAAAACGTCCAGGCCGTGCAATAGATCGACAGGGACAGGGTGTAGATCAGTGGTGAGCGCAGCCAGGCCCCCCTGCCCGCCGCCGCCATCCTGTCTGCGGCAAAGGCGACGCCGAACAGCAACACCACATAGCCAAGGCAGACCAGGATCAGGACGTTCAGCGTGGCCATCGTTCCGCATCCGGCTCGGAGTCGTCACCCGCCGCCAGACGTCTGGCGGCAAATCCGAATATAAGGCTGGCCACGATCAGGGCCGCCCAACAGGCAAAGATGTAGAAAATCGCCGATGACAACGGAACGCCATCCGGACTGCTCCGACCATCCGGCCACAGCAACGGAATTGCGATCAGCGCGGCCCCCAGTATCGGCAACAGGCGCGCGGCATCGGTCAGCCTGCGGCGGCGGTAACTTTGGCGCTCCAGAAAAAGCGAAGGCCGGATGCCTGGCGGCTTGCGGTCCTCGCCCGACGTCATGACCGCGTCGCCTGAGCGTGCAGATCGCGCACCGCTGTCAGCATCTCGGCGTTGGAAAACGGTTTGGTCATAAAGCGGCTGACACCGGCGTTTTCAGCCATCTCCCGGTCTCGCGACTGGCCCCGGGCAGTCAGCATCAACACGGGCAGACCCTGCATGTCATCCAATTCGCGCAGGTCGCGCAAAATTTCCATCCCGCTTTTCCCCGGCAGCATCACATCCAGAATAACAAGATCGGGGTTGGCCCCCTGAATGACCCGCAGCGCATCCGAACCCTCGGCATGCGTCTCGACCTGCCAACCCTCACGCGTCAGCAGGAACCGAATGGCCTCAGCAATGTTCGGCTCATCCTCAATCAACAGAACCCTGCGGCTCATAATTTGCATTCCTCCCCTGACGGGTCACCCATCCGTCAACCTGTCGCCGCCAGCTTACGCGCAGTGTCAGGAAACTGTCAAAAACCTTCACTCAGAATCGAAGGCTCGCGACGGGCTTCGCAATCGCTGTTGGGACAAACCCGACAGCTGGGGCCAACCCTGGCCAGAGCCTGACCGTTCTGCGCGACGTCTTCGACCGAACGCACCAGCATGACCGACCGGTACACTGGCCCGTCATCATAGCCCGAGACGGTCTGAGGCCACGCATAGGCATAACAATCAAAGACAGCCGCTGTTCGCCCAAGCTGTATGATGCGCTTTCGGATCGGGACCAGCGGCCTGTTCAGGGCCTGAAACAACGGCCACAACGGGCAGGCTTCGCCAAATCGGGGCATTGCAAATCCCGGCGCCGATTTGGTGAACAGGATGCTGCCGGATGCATCGCATACCACCAAACCTGTGGGGCGGGACAAATAGCCCTCGGGCAGCGCGGCAAGCCGGCGCAGGACCGACGCGACATCTACCGAAAATGTTGCGGCCAGTTTCAACGGGTCAATCTCACCCCCGTTCAGCGTCGCTTTCATCTCTTCCAGAGGCATGGCGCTGGCGTCCGCGGCATAGATGTCCAGAAAATCGCGGGCCAGGGATCTGGCCGTTGGCGATTCAAGTTCGGTCAGGTCGATATCCTCGACGCGCCCGCCCTCTTCAATTCCGGGAAAATGGTGCCCGTTCGCGTCAAAGAAGGCTTCGACATCCTCCAGCGGGACCCCACGGCGATCGTCGGCGGAATCGCTGTCATCCAGATAGGTGACCAGAGATTTGGAACTGTCGGCCAGACGTTCGGCATCCTGATGCAGGTTGCGATGGAACCGGTCCTGCCATTCGGGCTCAATCTCCTGCGTTTCCGCAAGGATCGCCGCGGTGGAACGAATCGCAGCGGCGGTTGACAGAACTTCGTGCATCGAGGCCGCAAGATGGGGGTCATGGGTCAGCCGGTCGGACAATGTCTCGACCGTGCGTTCCAGGGACACCACCCGTCGGTGCATCTGGACAAGCACGCCCGCCCAGCCGGGAAAACGGCCGGCGAATTCCTCAAGCGCGTCCACCTCGGCCTGCTGGCCCACCGCGTCAACGGCAGCTTCACGCAGCGCCGAGATCAGCGTGGCCTCGATGCCCTGCGTCAGAACGGATGGCTCAACCTCAAGCGCAGCAGCGATATTGACCAGCAGTTTCCCCCCGATCCTGCGGCGGTTATGTTCGATCAGGTTCAGGTAGGACGCAGATATTTCCACCCGGCGCGCAAGTTCGGCCTGCCGCATGCCGGCGATCTGGCGTCTTTCCCGAATTCGGCTGCCTGTCAGCGTATCGCGCATTTGCTTGCCTCTTTCCTGTCGCAGCGACCCTTTAAGAGTATCACCACGAGTTTTCAGAACTCCTGTTGTATTTCTAGTGGTTAAGCCGTGATTTTCATAGTCGCTTTACAAGCTTAACTGCCCCCAGACCTCTTCGACGCGAACCATGTCCCTGCCCGCCGCTCAGATTTTACGCACCACCCCTTCTATTTTCACCGAATTCCCTGCACGATGGCCGGATGAGCGACCCCGCGTTTGAATATGCGCCTATCGGACTTGTTGAGTTGGAAAACCGGATCATCCGGCGCTGCAATCTGCAATTTGCGCGCACTTTTGGCGGCGAGGCCGGGGATTACCGCAACATGCCCCTTCTGCATCTTTACCCGTCGGTTGCCGACTGGGAGCGGATCGGCGCGCGCAGCCTGCAGGTGATGCGGGACACCGGATATTACACGGACGAACGCGTCATGCGGCGCAGAAACAGCGATCTTTTCTGGTGCCGGGCACGGGGACGCTCCCTGACCCCTGATGACCCGTTCCGTCATGGGATTTGGAGCTTTTCCGACATCTCCGAAGAACGGCCGCTTGTCGAACTCACAACGCGCGAGCGCGAGGTCGCCATCCTGTCCTGCCGGGGCTTGTCGGCCAAGGAAATCGGGGCCGAACTTGGGCTTAGCTATCGCACGATCGAAGCCTACCGGGCGCGGCTGCTGGAAAAATTCGGCGCGCGAAAACTTCCTGAACTGGTGGCGAAACTTTCCGGAATGCCGCTGTAACGCCATTTGCCCCTAGGAATATTGGGTGAAACCCCCATCTGACAGCCCGAGACTGCGCTTTTCATGGCCGGACGCATGGCTTATAACGCTGCGTAATTAAACCAAAGCCCGCATGACACAGACGGGCCAAAGGGGAACCGTCGAGGACACTCATGACAGACACCAAACACGAAGCGGATGTGGCATTCATCAAGGCACTGGCCGAATTGCTGCGCGAAAACGACCTGACAGAGTTGCAGGTCAAACGCGAATATGGCGAAGAAGACAGCCTGAACGTGCGCGTCAGCCGTATGACGCAGGTCGCGCCTGCTCCGGTTCAGGTGGCCGTTCCTGCGGCGGCACCTGCTGCCGCGCCGGCGGCACCTGCTGCTGCCCCCGCTCCGGCCGAAGCGCCTACCGCCGTCGAAGATCCGGCCAGCCACCCCGGTGCCGTAACCTCGCCCATGGTCGGCACGGTTTATATGCAGCCCGAACCGGGCGCGCCCGCGTTCATCTCGGTCGGGGCGTCGGTGTCCGAAGGCGACACGCTGCTGATCGTCGAGGCGATGAAAACCATGAACCACATCCACGCGCCGAAATCGGGTACCATCAAGCGTATCCTTGTGGGTGACGGCGACGCGGTTGAATTCGGCACCCCTCTGGTCATTGTTGAGTAAGGCGCGCCCATGTTCGACAAGATCCTGATTGCCAACCGAGGCGAGATCGCCCTGCGCGTGATCCGCGCCGCGCGCGAGATGGGGATTAAGACGGTTGCCGTCCACTCCACCGCCGACAGCGACGCGATGCATGTGCGCATGGCGGATGAATCGGTCTGCATCGGCCCCCCGCCCAGCCCGCAAAGCTATCTGTCTGTGCCTGCGATCATTTCAGCCTGTGAAATCACCGGTGCGCAGGCGATCCATCCGGGCTACGGCTTCCTGTCCGAAAATGCCGAGTTCGTGCAGATCGTCGAAGACCACGGCATCACCTTTATCGGCCCCACCGCGGAACATATCCGCATCATGGGCGACAAGATCACCGCCAAGGACACGATGAAGGAACTGGGCGTGCCTTGCGTTCCGGGCTCGGACGGTGGTGTTCCCACGCTGGCCGAGGCCAAGCGCATCGGTGAGGAATTCGGCTATCCCGTCATCATCAAGGCCACCGCCGGCGGCGGCGGGCGCGGCATGAAAGTCGCGATGAGCGCCGATGAGATGGAAAGCGCCTTCATGACCGCGCGGGCCGAAGGCAAAGCCGCCTTCGGCAATGACGAGGTCTATATCGAGAAATACCTGACCACGCCGCGCCACATCGAAATTCAGGTCTTTGGCGACGGCAAAGGCAAGGCGGTCCATCTGGGCGAACGCGACTGTTCGCTGCAACGTCGCCACCAGAAAGTCTTTGAAGAGGCTCCCGGTCCCTGCATCACCCCGGAAGAACGCGCCAAGATCGGCAAGGTCTGCGCCGACGCTGTGGCCAAGATCAACTATATCGGCGCGGGCACCATCGAGTTCCTGTACGAAAACGGCGAGTTCTATTTCATCGAAATGAATACACGCCTGCAAGTGGAACATCCGGTGACCGAAGGTATCTTTGGCGTCGACCTTGTGCGCGAACAGATTCTAGTGGCCGCGGGCGAGGACATGTCGTTCGGTCAGGACGATCTGGTGATCAACGGCCACGCCATCGAGGTGCGGATCAACGCGGAAAAGCTGCCCAACTTCTCACCGTGCCCGGGTAAGATTTCAGCCTATCACGCGCCGGGCGGTCTGGGTGTGCGGATGGATTCCGCGCTCTATGACGGGTATTCGATCCCGCCCTATTACGACTCACTGATCGCCAAGCTGATCGTGCAGGGCCGCGACCGGGACGAGGCGCTGGCGCGTCTGGAACGGGCTTTGGGTGAGTTGATCGTGGACGGAATCGACACCACGGTTCCCCTGTTCCATGCCCTTTTGCAAGAACCCGATCTTCACAGCGGTGACTACAACATCCACTGGCTGGAGCACTGGCTTGCGGAGAATATGGCCGATTAATACGGAACGGTCGAAGGGCAAACGCTCTTCGACCCCCGGGCATTCCAGATGAGCCTTTCACCGGAACTTTTGCTTCATGGCTACTCCATCGGAATTTTTCCGATGGCTGAACATCGCGACGATCCGGAACTGTTCTGGGTCGATCCCAAATTTCGCGGCGTATTCCCACTGGACGGCTTCCACGTCTCTCGCAGTCTGGCACGTCGCATTCGCAATTGCGGGTTCTCCGTCACCATCAATCAGGACTTTTCCGGTGTGGTCGACGGCTGTGCGGATCGCGCGGATACATGGATCAATTCCGAATTGCGGGACTTGTATCAGCAACTCCATCAGACCGGTCATGCCCACTCGTTGGAGGTGCGTGAACAGGATGTCCTGGTCGGGGGCGTTTACGGGGTGACGCTTGGCGCTGCGTTCTTTGGCGAAAGCATGTTCTCGCGCCGGACGGATGCATCAAAAATTGCTCTGGCCTACCTTGTGGACCGCCTGCGGGAAACCGGATTTCAACTGTTTGATACGCAGTTTCTGACCGCCCATCTGGCTTCGCTGGGCGCGATAGAAATTCCGCGCACGCAGTATCGGATTGAGCTTGAAGAGGCGATCAACGCCAGCGCGGATTTCGCAGCCCCGCTGGATCAGTCGCCCGAGGGCGTGATACAGCGGATCACCCAGACGTCATAGCGGGCATGGTCCAACGCATTCAACGCCGGGGACGTGGCGATCATCCAACCGTCAAATAGTTGATCTGATTTACCTTTCTCCCAGATCGTCAGATATGCAAAGGCATCTCCCGTCGGGTTGTCTGCCGGATAGCGGCAATCGCCCAGCGCCACGTCCAGGCCGAAAATCTCTCCGGTTTCGCCGTTCTGCATTTCGACATCGACGGTCTGACCATTGACCTTGTCCAGCCCCCGCAGCATCGCGCCGGGACCGGATTGCACCTTTTGCTGCGCCGATGCACCTGTCGCGGCCAGAATCGCCGCCATCAGGACCAGCCGCTTCATTCGCTTCCGTCCCCGGCTACAAATTTGACCAACAGCGAAATCAGACTGACCGCGCCCTGCGTGTCTTCGACCTGATCTCCGGCCTCGAAATAGAATGGTGACCCGCCGGGCATCACTTCGACAAAGTTACCGCCCAGCAGACCTTCGGAAGAGATCACGATGGCGCTGTCATCAGGCACCAGAATGCCCTCTGAAATCGAAAACGTTGTGTCCGCGCGATAGGTATCAGGGTTCAGGGTAACGCCGGTGACGGTTCCGATCTTGACACCCGCTAGCCGCACATCCGTGCCGACACCGACGCCTTCCAGCGACCGGAACGACGCCCCGAGTTCATACCCCGTGCCATTCTGCGACAAACCGGTGGACTGGCTTGCATAGACACCAAACGCTAGCGCGCAGGCCAAGACGGCCCCGCCGACAAGAACTTCGGTTACATTATAGGTCGACATTGCTCGCCTCGTTTATTCCGGGCTCCAGGCTTCGTAATCCTTGCGATCGACCGGGTCGGGACGACGCAGGGACCCCGCGGGCGTATAAGCCAGCGCTGTGCCCGTCAGATTTTCCTGATGTGGTTTTTCCCAGGATTTATGCGGCAGTGGCTTGTCTGTCGGCGGCTCGTCCCAGGTGCGGTGCAGCCAGCCGTGCCAGTCCGGGTCGATCCGGCTGGCCTCGGCCTCGCCGTTGAAAATCACCCAGCGTTTGCTGTCATCGGCAGTGCGGTAGAACACATTGCCCTCATCATCCTCACCGACCTTGACGCCCTTGCGCGCGGTGTAGAACTGCGTGTTCAGAGTGGCCCCGTTCCACCAGGTTACCGCCCGCAAAAGACTGTTCAGGATACCCATCGGCTGCCTCCGGCATTTCTGTTCCCGCAGATATGGACCAAAGGCACGCCAAGGTCCAGTGTCACAAGGACCGCAGTCACTATTTGGGCAAAGCTGCGGTAACTTCGATCTCGATGCGATCCTTTGGGGTAATAAGATTGCATTCTGTCACCGTGGCAGCGGGCGGGTTGGCACCAAACGCTTCAACCAGCAAAGGCCAGCACGCCTCAAACTCGCTCATATCGGGAAGGTAGTAGTTCACCCTGACAACATCGGCAAAGCTTGCACCAGCTTCCGCCAACGCTTTCCCAATTGCCTCAAGCGCCGATTGGCACTGACCGACGATATCGTCTGGGATGTCATCACCCTGAGCACAGGTTCCGGCAACAAAGACGAAACCGTTTGCAACCACAGCTCGGCAATAACCGACCTTGGCCTCATATTCGCCGCCCGATGAAATGCGTTTGATTGCCATCACATCCCTCATAAGAAAACGGCGCGGTTGATACCGCGCCGCATGTTTCCAGATTTTCCGATCTTATCCGGCTGAAGCGGATTCCGCTGCATCCGCATAGATGATCAAAGGCTGTTTGTCAGAGGACACTGCCTCTTCGTTTACCACGACCTCAGTCACGTTCTTCATGCCGGGCAGTTCGAACATGGTATCCAACAGGATGTCTTCGAGGATCGAACGCAGCCCGCGCGCACCGGTCTTCCGTTCGATGGCCTTCTTGGCAATCGCCTTCAACGCATCGTCGGTAAAGGCCAGTTCGGCATCTTCCAGCTCGAACAAGCGCTGATACTGCTTGACCAGAGCGTTCTTGGGCTTGGTCAGGATGGTGACCAGCGCGTCTTCGTCCAGATCTTCCAGCGTCGCCAGAACCGGCAGACGGCCGACGAATTCCGGGATCAGGCCGAATTTCAGCAGGTCTTCGGGCTCCAGGTCCTTGAAGATTTCGCCCACACCCCGTTCATCATTGTCCCGCACGTCCGCGCCAAAGCCCATGGCAGAACCTTTGCCGCGCTGCGCGATGATCTTGTCCAGGCCGGCAAACGCACCACCGCAGATGAACAGGATGTTTGTCGTGTCCACTTGCAGGAACTCCTGCTGCGGATGCTTGCGCCCGCCCTGCGGCGGAACGCTGGCCACGGTGCCTTCCATCAGCTTCAGAAGCGCCTGCTGCACACCCTCGCCCGATACGTCGCGGGTGATCGAGGGGTTTTCGGACTTGCGTGTGATCTTGTCGACCTCGTCGATATAGACGATGCCGCGCTGCGCGCGTTCGACGTTGTATTCGCTGGCCTGCAGCAGCTTGAGAATGATGTTTTCGACGTCCTCACCCACATAACCGGCTTCGGTCAGGGTGGTTGCGTCGGCCATGGTGAATGGCACGTCCAGAATCCGCGCCAGCGTCTGCGCCAGCAAGGTCTTGCCGCAGCCGGTCGGGCCGATCAGCAGGATATTCGATTTCGCCAGCTCAATATCGCTGCCCGCCTTTTGGGCGTGGTTCAGGCGCTTATAGTGGTTGTGTACCGCAACCGACAGCACCCGCTTGGCGGTGGCCTGACCGATCACATAATCGTCCAGAACTTCGCAGATATCCTTGGGCGTCGGCACCCCGTCGCTGGACTTCAGCCCGCTGGCCTTGGTCTCTTCGCGGATGATGTCCATACACAGTTCGACGCACTCATCACAGATGAACACGGTCGGGCCAGCAATCAGCTTGCGCACCTCATGCTGGCTCTTGCCGCAGAAGCTACAGTAGAGCGTGTTCTTGCCGTCACCGCCTGAATTCGTCGCCATGTTCTACCTTTCGGGCTTCTTCCCTGCGGCCCGGTCGGGCCGCGCTTGCCGCATGTTGGTGCAGCTTAGGCCAGCACCGGGACGGCTACAATCTCAAAATGCGCCCCGCGCCGTTGACGCGGGGGCTAAAACTCAGGCGTCGTCGCCGTCCATTTTGGCACGATTTTCGACGATTTCGTCGATGTGACCCCATTCCTTCGCTTCTTCCGGGCTCATGAAATTGTCACGATCCAGCGCCTTTTCAACCGCCTTTTTGGTCTGGCCGGTATGACGGACATAAATATCGTACAGACGATCCTTGAGCTTCTGCGTCTCGGCCGCATGAATCATGATGTCACTGGCCTGACCCTGATACCCGCCGCTGGGCTGGTGAACCATGATGCGGCTGTTGGGCAGCGAGAATCGCATCCCCGTTTCACCGCCGGCCAACAGGACAGACCCCATCGAGGCCGCCTGACCGATGACCAATGTGGAACATTTTGGCTTGATGTACTGCATTGTGTCGTAGATCGACAGGCCGCTGGTCACGACGCCACCGGGCGAATTGATATAGATCGAGATTTCCTTGTTCGGGTTTTCCGCCTCAAGGTGCAGCAACTGGGCGACGACCAGATGGCTCATGCCGTCATGGATCGGGCCGTTGATGAAAATGATCCGTTCTTTCAGAAGGCGCGAGAAAATATCATATGCGCGTTCGCCCCGGCTGGTCTGTTCGACGACCATGGGAACAAGTGTATTCATATATGTATCAACGGGATCGAACATGAGAAACCTGCCTGTTTTGCGATGGGTCGGGACATTACCCGAAGAAACGTTACCCGAGTCTTAGTGTCGCCACCGGGGGGCTGCAAGGGGGGCCGATTACTTCCTGCACTGCCGGTGCGCATTAACACGTGACCATCCGTGATCACGGGTCTGCGATCCTGGCCTTGCACTGGCAGAATGGCGCTATGGGCACTAATTATGGTAAGTTCCCCTTTTCCCATCACGGCATTTTGATTCATGCATATAGAGATACATGGTCAAAATATGAAACCGCCAAGACTGCTATTGCGGACCCGACAACGGAAACACGCGCCCGGTTCCGGGCTGATAAGGAAAGAACGATGGCCCTTCCCCAGCTTTCGCAAGACATGTCCCCCGAGCAATTCGACAAAATGGTTGGAAACGCGACCCGTGCCTCGAATTTTCTAAAGGCCATCAGCCATGAAGGCCGGCTGATGATCCTGTGTCATCTCGTTTCCGGCGAAAAATCCGTTACCGAACTCGAAGAACTGTTGTCCGCCCGGCAGGCGGCCGTTTCCCAGCAACTGTCCCGCCTGCGCCTTGAAGGTCTGGTGACGCCCCGCCGCGAGGGCAAGGCGATCTTTTACCGTTTGGCCGATGATCGCCCGCGCCGCATGCTCGAAGTGGTTTACGAGCTGTTCTGCAACGATGACGAGGCCTGACCGCCCGTCCCCAAATCACGAACCGCTTGCGCAGCTTTGATAACTGTTGGCCAATCCACGCAACAAATCCGCGTATTGGCCTACGCCCGGATCAAGGTCCACACCGATCGGGTCCAGTTCAAAGATCGTCGCGCCGGATCCCTCGATCGCCGTTTCCACAAGCCGCATGTCATATTGCGGTTCGGCAAATGCGCAGGTGATATTGTCCTCGGCCACTTTTTCCTGCAACGCCGCCAAACGGGCCGGACCGGGGGCCGCAGCATCGCCCAGGCTGACCGAGCCTGACGTTTCCAGCCCGAACCGCTTTTCGAAATACTGGTAAGCGTCGTGGAAGGTAATAAAGCGGCGCGCCTGCATGCCATTCATGCCTTCGGCAATCTCGTCCCGCAGTTCAACCAGTTCCGCATCCGCAGCCTGAGCATTGTCGCGGTATTGCTGAGCGTTCTCAGGATCTGCCTTGGCCAGAGTATCTGCAATCACATGAACCCAAACGCGCGCGTTTTCCGGGTCCAGCCAGGCATGAGGGTCTACGCCTTCGTGATCATGTCCGTGATCGTCATGCGCATGGGAATCGTCGTGTTCGGCCTCGGCGTGATCGTCGTGGTCGTCATGACCGGCGTGGTCTTTGTGGTCGCCGTCATGATCCGCATGGTCCTCGTGGTCCGCGTGATCTTCGTGGTCGGCATGATCCTCATGGTCGTCATGTTCATCATGTTCGTCGTGATGGTCGTCCGCGGCCACGTCCCGAAACTCATAGAGCGCCGTTCCATCCGCATCCAGCAACGCGACGTGCTGAGCATCCGCTGACAAGGCGCCAAGGGGTTTGGTCATCCAGGGGGTCAGTTCCTCGCCAACCCAGAATACAACATCCGCCGATTGCAACGCGCGCGCCTCGGATGGGCGCATTGCATGATCGTGCGGCGACGCGCCGGGCGGAATGATCAGATCAGGCTCACCCACACCCGACATGACCCGGGCGACCAGCGAATGAACGGGGGCAATATCGGCGGCGACGTTCGGGGTTTCAGCGGCGGCATGGCTGGCGACACCGACGCCAATCACACAAAGGGCAGATCGTATCATATGCGCTCCGGGATGATATGTTATTACATTATGCGCCCGCTTGATAAGCCCCACGTTATAACATATCAAGCGCAAAATACGCGGAGCCCTCTATGAGCACAGTTGGATTCAGACAACACGACCACACGCATTGCGTTCACACGGCGCTGGCTCAGGCCGAGGCGAAGTGCAAAGCGCAGCGGTTGCAGTTCACGCCCGTCAGGCGGCGCGTTCTTGAGATTCTGCTGGAAAAACACCGGGCCATGGGTGCGTATGACATCCTGAGCGTTTTGTCCGCCGAAGGCATGGGCTCACAGCCGCCCGTCGCATACCGCGCCCTGGATTTTCTGGTGCAGAATGGATTCGTGCACCGCATCGAACAGCTCAACGCCTACGCCGCCTGCGCGCACCCAACCCACGACCACGTTCCGGCCTTTCTGATCTGCCGCTCCTGCAAGGCGGTCGCGGAAACCGAGACCGAGCTGACTCAGGGCCGTCTGGGCGCCGCGGCGAATACCTCGGGGTTTCGGATCGAACGGGTTGTTGTCGAGGCCGAAGGTCTGTGCCCCGAATGCGTCGGATCACAACCGTGAAGAAAACGCTCATATCCCTGAACGACATGTCCATTCGTGTGGACGGCAGAACCATTCTGGAACGGGTGAACGCCTCGGTTTGCGAAGGCGAGATCGTCACGATTGTCGGCCCGAACGGATCGGGTAAATCGACCCTGCTGCGCGCCATGATTGGAGCGGTGTCCCCGGCCGCGGGCGACGTCCAGCGCGCTGCGGGCCTGCGCATCGGCTATGTGCCTCAAAAGCTGGCGCTGGACGCGGCCCTTCCTTTGACCGTGCAGCGTTTTCTGGGGCTGCCCCGGCGTATATCCGCCCGCGATGCAATCAACGCGCTGGAGCTTGCCGGCGTTCCCGATTTGCGCAACCGGCAGATGACAAAGCTGTCCGGGGGTCAGTTTCAACGCGTTCTGCTGGCGCGTGCCCTGCTGGAAAACCCTCGACTTCTGCTTTTGGACGAGGCGACTCAGGGCCTCGACCAACCTGGTGCAGCAGCCTTCTATCAACGCATTGAACAGGTTCGCCGGGACATGGGATGCGCGGTTGTCATGGTCAGCCATGACTTGCATGTCGTCATGGCGGCTTCGGATCGCGTTCTGTGCCTGAACGGCCATATCTGCTGTGAAGGATCCCCCCGCACGGTGGCCGACGCGCCCGAATATCGCGCCCTGTTCGGCAGCGGCACCAAGGGAACCATGGCTCTGTACCAGCACCAGCACAGCCATTCACACGATCACGATCACCACCACGCACAGGACAAGACGCACTGATGCTGGACGATTTCATGGTTCGCGCCGCCCTTGCCGGGGTTGGCGTCGCGGTTGCGGCAGCCCCATTGGGCTGTTTCGTGGTTTGGCGCCGGATGGCTTATCTGGGCGAAGCAACAGCGCACGCTTCGGTGCTGGGCGTTGCCTTTGCGTTGGCGTTCTCACTGCCGCTTTTACCGGCCATCATCGCCTCGGCGCTGGCGATGGGGATCACTGTAACCCTTTTGCGCGGCAAGGGGTTTGCAATGGACACGTTGCTGGGTGTCATTGCCCACACGGCGCTGGCTGCCGGTCTGGTTACGGTTGCTCTGTTGTCGGACGTCCGGCTGGACCTGAACGCGTTTCTGTTCGGCGACATTCTCGCAGTTTCAAAAAGCGATCTGGTCACGATCTGGGGCGGTGGCCTGCTGATCCTGACAGTGATGATCTGGCGATGGTCCGCGCTGTTGGTCGCCACCCTGAATCCGGATATGGCCTATGCCTCGGGCATTGATCCAAAACGCGAAGAGATGTGGCTGACGCTGGCCATGGCGCTGGCAGTTGCCGTTGCAATCAAAGTCGTTGGCGTTCTGCTTATTGCGGCATTGCTGGTTATTCCGGCAGCTGCGGCGCGATCCCTGGTCAGGACCCCGGAAAGCATGGCGTTTTTTGCAGCCGCGATCGGATCTCTGGCGGCATTGGCAGGGCTGGGTGGCGCGTATCTCGCGGACACACCGGCCGGCCCCAGCATTGTCTGCGCAGCGGCTCTGGCCTTCGTTGTAACCGCTTTGTTCGGGCCGCTGATCCGCCGCGATTAACACCGGTGCAAAGCTCTGGTTCCCTTTTGGAAAAACTGCTACGCAACTGAAAACCCGCACAAAAGGAGACACCGATGATCCGCACAATTCTGATGGGATTGGCCCTGTTCACCCTGACCGCCTGCGAAACCGCAAAAGGCGCCGGAAAAGACATCGAAAAAGCCGGCGACGCAATTCAGAGCGCGGCGACCGACGTTCAGCAAAATCTGTAAACCGGATCAGAATGTAGCGAATATTGGGCAAGCACTCGCAACATGTAGTTGATGTGCGCAGCCATCCACTATAGAGTGCAGGCACAGGTGCATAGACGCGGCATTGCAATTCTGACACAACTTCGGGGTTCCTGTGTTTCCGCAGGAACCCCGTTCTCATTGTAATATTGAGAAAAGTGGCAGCTTGTTTGTTCGTCGCGTCAGACAAAAGGAAAAGGCGTCAGGTGCGCAGACGCGGTCTTTGCACGTACCCTTGCGGATACCCCTGACGCCTTGCCGGGCCGACACGTCCGAGGGGACGTCCCGGTCCAGTTGCTCTGGCCCCCGAAAGGGTCACAGCCGCCGCACAACACCCGAAGACGCTCCGCAGCACACATTGACCTTCTGAGAGTCTGGTCATCTGAACCGGGTCTGACACCCAAATCAGCTAACCATCCACCGGTAAGTCTTTGCGGTTCAACATAAATCCTAAGATCTGCCCTCACCGCTCTGACCCCCTAGGTCTTTGCGTCCCACCCTGGCTCCTAAGAACCGAAGCGGTAACGTGACTGTTACACCCGCGTCATAATCCGACAAGAAAATAGCACTGCAGCATGAAAATTAGACGGGGATAAAGTGTTGATATCCGCTGGGAAAGGAATGTGGATAACTCCAGAATCGCCGCAACGGCACAGGGTTGAGGATGGAAAACTCCTGCCCGTTGCACAGGGCCGGATTCCTGGCTTTTTCTGCGTGTGCAAAGGCCAGCGCGTGCGTCGGAAAGTGTAAATTACCAGTCTGGTTCAGCGGCAGACCGACGAATCTCTCGGATCGAGCACCCACAGATTCGCCAATGCCCCGCCCGACCGGGCTCCTTGTTTTCCCGATCGCGGGACAAGTGGGACGTGATCAAAGTACCGACGAACGGCACAATGGAACCAGGGCCGGGCGGCATCCGCGACACCGCACGGGACACCGCGCTGAAGGATCGCGAGGTTCGGATGACCCGTGCCGGGGGAACGCCGCAATCCGGCACGGGCTTGTCCGGACCCTGTCGCAGGCGGTTAGGGTGCCGCCCGACCCGTCTCCTCCCTGCGGAGACGTTGGTTCCGTTTTTGCGAAGCGCCCCGACCCGATCGGTACCAATTACGCGCTGCATCATAGCGCAGCCAGTACCCCCTACCGACCGACCGGGCCGGGGACGCTTCAGTTCACCTGCCGTTCCAGAACGGTGCTGTAGGTCGTTCCATTCCGCAGGCTACGGAAATCCGCATAGATCTTGCCGTCTTCGTACCGGGCGTCGATCAGCGCATTGGCACCGATCACCAGAGGGGCGGTTTCCACGATGCCGATCACGCCTGACCCATCCAGGCTGATGGTTCCTGTGGCTTCGTATTCGTTCCACTCGGTATCACCGTCCCGGCGCCACTTGCTGGGCCCCCAAAAGACGTTGTCTTCCTGAATCTGGACATCCAGCATCCATTCGGCCTGATTGAACCGGGGATCCCCGCCGCGGTGAAAATGGCTGGGCGACACTGTTGTGTAGGTTCCCAGCCAGGTGCCGCGCAGGTCTGGCGTGGTGTCGGCCAGCGCGGCCGTCCCAAGGGTGAGGGTCGTGGCCAGAGCGGCTGCTCCGGCAGTCATGTATCTGGTCATTGGCTCTCTCCTCCAAAATTTCGGGCCGTTGCTGGCCTGCTGAACAGATTGGAAGGCGGAGAGCCGGTTGCAACTTACCTAAGGGAAACTTCATGATTGCTTTAGAAGGACGTTACGCAGCGCCCGTTCAGGCCCAGGCCAGCGCGGTGCCGATCAGGACCAGACCGATGCCAAACGCTTCACGGTGCGAGAAGTTCTCGCCGAACAGAAAGAACGAGGCGACGGCGATCAGGATGACCTCGGCCCCCAGAATACCGGTGTAGATGATCCCCAATCGCTCCTCGCGCAGCGCGGCAAGCTCAAGCGTCGCCCCGGCCAGCAGGGTTGCGACGATCAAAAACCCCAGCCCGACGCCCGGAACCTTCCACCAGAACTTCATCGCGATCATGGCAACGGAATAGAGACCGGCCGATCCGAGGGCGATGATGGGGATCATGGACATCTGGGCCTCCTGCCGAGGGTTCCGTTAGGTCACCCTAGCAGGTCATTGCGGCAAAGGCTGTGAGGTGGATCACAATGGACTGCGCCGGCGCTTATCCCGTGATCTTGCGGGCCACCAGATAAGAGGCCGGGAAAGCCGCCACAAAGCCAACGGCCGCTGCGGCCAGGATCGGGGTCACCGACGTGTATCCCATCGACAAAACCGCGATCACAGCGGACCCGGCAAGGGTGGAGCCAAGGAAGATATGGACGATCAGCATCAGGGGAAACATGGGTGCCTCGTTTCAGGATTCGTTTGCCGCAGATCCTATGGCCTAGGGAGGCATCGGTCCTTGATCTGGGTCAGGATAGGCTCTGGTACGTGGCCGAGTTTCGTCAGTTGATCAGAAGAACTGAGGGTTGTGACCGACCCGAGGGGGTGAGGCCCGTCTCGGAAACGGTCCAGTGGACCGTTTCAGGGCCGAACGGGCGGAGCCCCGGGGCGCAAACGCGCCGCCCGTTTTGCCGGAGGCAAACCTTCGGTTTGACGGGGGCAGGTCATGCCGGAGGCATGCTTTCAGCATGACGTGGCCCGGCGGTGCCGCCGGGCGGGTAACAACGTCGCAACCAATTCGTTTCCGAAAGGAGCATTATCCTAATGGGCGGATACCATCTCAGACTTGAATTTAGAAGGCGACTCTCAAAGAGTACAAGATACTCGCAATAGAACAATAGATTGGCTTTTCAAACATAATGGCACTGATTAAATCCTTAGCCGAATATCTTAAGTGGGTTTCAACGTTAAGCTCCACCGACGGTGACCGGCGGCTCTTGTTTAGAGGGCATCGTGACAAGAAGTATCACGCGACACCGTCAGCATTCCGGACAACCCAAAGAACGGAAAGTGAAGGTGAGATGTTGAAACGCTTACTCGCGTCCCACCCGGCGGATTTTGATAAAGACGACACAACATTGGAAAGACTTGTCCGGGCTCAGCACTATGGACTGCCAACGAGGTTACTAGATGTAACTAGGAATCCACTGGTTGCGTTGTTCTTCGCATGCGAAACAAAAACCGACCCCATTAAGAGGGAAACGACAGGTGAAGTTATTGTTTTTTCTCCACTTCCGGCGAGACAAAAGTATTTCGACAGTGACACCATTAGCTGTCTATCAAATTTGAGTTTAATGTCACACGAACAAAGGGAGGATATCCATAAGCACGTTTTGAGGAGCCGCTCGAAGGCTTTCGAAGAGGCACCAGATGATGAAGAAGAATTCAGTAAAAAGTGGGTTAGCAACTTTAATCAAAATGAAAACGTTCAGCGTTTAGCCCAGTTGGTAGCTATTGAACGCCCCGGTTTCGTTTCTCGTATCGATCCGCGAGATGTGTCGAACATCTTTGCGGTAATACCTAGGAAGCTAAATGAAAGAATGGCAGCACAAGACGGGGAGTTTCTAGTTCATGGCCTTCGTCTTAACGCTGAAGAACATTTTTTTGTCGACGACGTTGAGGTACAAGAAGTCTATATTTCGGGCGTCTACAAGCAACGAATACTAAACGAGCTTCGCATTTTGACCATCAGCAAAGAAACAATGTTTCCAGAGATAGAGAAAACCGCCGAATATATCGCAAATTCGTCGGAATGACGGCTTAAAGTGAAGCTGTGTTCTTACGTCGAGCGCCCGTCAAAAAATTTCGACTCTACGCAGTATCAAACCCTTGGCCTATGACCCACCGTGTGGGCACGTAGTTGGCTACGCCAACCGCTTTCGCCCACCGTCACTTAATATGGACAGCCCTAGCTATCCATCTTCAACGCTGAAATAAACGCCTCCTGCGGGATATCGACCTTCCCGAACTGGCGCATCTTCTTCTTACCCGCCTTCTGCTTGTCCAGCAGTTTGCGTTTCCGCGTGGCGTCGCCGCCGTAGCATTTCGCCGTCACGTCCTTGCGCAGGGCCGAGAGGGTTTCGCGGGCGATGACCTTGCCTCCGATGGCGGCCTGGATCGGGATTTTGAACATGTGGCGCGGGATCAGATCCTTGAGCTTTTCGCACATCGCCCGGCCGCGCATCTCGGCCCGGTCGCGGTGAACCATGGTTGACAGCGCGTCCACGGGTTCGTCATTCACCAGCACCGACATCTTGACCAGATTGTCCTCGGTATAGCCGGTCATCTGGTAGTCGAACGAGGCATAACCCTTGGTCACCGATTTCAGGCGGTCGTAGAAATCGAAGACGACCTCGTTCAGCGGCAGATCATAGACGACCATGGCGCGGCTGCCCGCATAGGTCAGGTCCAGCTGGATGCCGCGGCGGTCCTGGCAGAGTTTCAGCACGTCGCCGAGGTATTCATCGGGCACCAGAATGGTCGCCTTGATGCGCGGCTCTTCGATATGGTCGACCTTCGAGGGATCGGGCATGTCGGCGGGGTTGTGCAGCTCGATCATCTCGCCGTCTTTCATGTAGACGTGATAGATCACCGAGGGCGCGGTGGTGATGAGCTCGATATCATATTCTCGTTCGATCCGGTCGCGGATGACCTCAAGGTGCAGAAGGCCCAGAAAGCCGCAGCGGAAGCCAAAGCCCAGCGCGGCCGAGGTTTCCATTTCGAACGAGAACGAGGCGTCGTTCAGGGCCAGCTTGTCGATCGCGTCGCGCAGGTCTTCGAATTCCGCCGAGTCCACTGGGAACAGACCACAGAACACCACCGGCTGCGCGGGTTTGAAGCCCGGCAGGGCGACCTCGGTGCCGTTACGGTCATTGGTGATTGTATCACCGACGCGGGTGTCGCGGACCTGTTTGATCGAAGCCGTCAGAAAGCCGATCTCACCGGGGCCAAGACTGTCGACCATCTCCATCTCGGGGCGGAAGACGCCAACGCGGTCGACATGGTGCAGGGTGTTGTTCGACATGAACTTGACCCGCATCCCCTTTTTCAGGGTGCCGTCCATGATGCGGACCAGAACGATGACGCCGAGATAGGCGTCGTACCACGAGTCGACCAGCATCGCCTTGAGTGGGGCGTCGAGGGTGCCTTGCGGGGCGGGCAGCAGGTTGACGATGGATTCCAGCGTTTGGTGGATGCCCTGCCCGGTTTTGGCGCTGACCTGGATAGCGTCGGTCGCGTCGATGCCGATCACATCCTCGATCTGTTCGGCCACGCGGTCACAGTCGGATGCGGGCAGGTCAATCTTGTTCAGCACCGGCACGATCTCATGATCGGCATCAATGGCTTGATACACATTGGCCAGCGTCTGCGCCTCGACGCCTTGGGTCGAGTCCACGACCAGCAGCGAGCCTTCAACCGCACGCATGGACCGGCTGACCTCATAGGCAAAGTCCACGTGGCCGGGGGTGTCGATCAGGTTCAGCACGTATGCCTCGCCATTGTCGGCGGTATAGTCGATGCGGACCGTGTTGGCCTTGATGGTGATGCCGCGTTCACGCTCGATATCCATGCTGTCGAGCAGCTGTTCCTTCATGTCGCGATCCTTGACCGTTCCGGTCTCTTGAATGAGCCGGTCAGCAAGGGTGGATTTGCCATGGTCGATATGCGCGACGATGGAGAAATTGCGGATATGAGCGAGGTCTGTCATAGCGACGGGATATGGTTCGAAAACGGGCGTTGGTCAAGGTGGGACGATACGGTCCGAAAGCCTTTGTTTGATGGGCGGGTCGGGCTGAATTGCAATCCAGGACCGTGGCATCCGAAAAGCTTGACTTTCAGCGTAACACGTTCTTCGTCGGATCGGGCGTCTCGCCAGGCACGCCCTGACCAAAAACCAGACTTACCGGGCGTTTTAGAGGGGTTTTCGCGCTGTTGTCGCAAGAGCGGCAATCATGGAAAACGAACTGGACGTTCGCATTTTCGCAGCGTTTTCAAAGCAAACGCCATCTCGGCAGGTCGTCTGCACGCAAAGTTGCGACAAATCCGGTGCCGAAGATCACATTTGTCACAACGTATGATTGATCCGCATCCCCGTTTGATTCATACTCCCGCGCAGACCGAGAGGGGCAGAAGACCCGTCCGGGCAGGCAAAAACGAGGTTCGAGCATGAAAAAGTTCCTACTTATGGCATTTTGCGCCACGTCGTTGACGGCGGTGGCCCCGGCACCGGCCGAGGCCGCGCAGATCAAGCGGGCGTGTCTGGCCTCTGACCGCGCAGCGGCGACACGGGCGCGGTGCAGTTGCATTCAGCGGGTGGCCAATCAGGCCCTGACGCGCGGCGACCAGAAGACGGTTGCCAAGTGGTTCAGCGATCCGCATCAGGCGCAGGAGCTGAAGATGTCACAGTCCGCGCGCGACGACGCGCTTTGGGATCGGTATCAGAACTTTGGCCAGATGGCGCAGGCGATCTGCAGCTAAGCCGCTCGCAATCCTTGACCTGACCCGCCCTGCGCCGCAGAAAGGCGCAGCGAAAGGTATATCTGATGGTTATCAAAGGGCTGACCCTGCGCGGGCTCGAAGTGTTCGAGGCACTGGCGCGGACGGGATCGGTGGCGCAGGCCGCCGAGATCACCGGACTCAGTCAGCCATCAGTGTCCCAGCAACTGCGCAATCTGGAAAACGCTCTGGGCACCGAGTTGGTGGATCACGGGCGGCGACCGATGCGGCTGACGCAGGCCGGGCGCAGTTTTCTGGCGCGTGCCGAGACGGTTCTGGCGGAACTCCAGATGGCCCAGAGCGAACTGACCGTGATGGATCTGGGGCATCTGACGACGCTGTCGATCGGGCTGATCGACGATTTCGACAATGACCTGACCCCGCGGCTGGCGACCCTGCTGGCCGACAGTCTGACGCGGTCGAAGTTCAAACTGATCACCTTGCCCAGCCTGGACCTGTTCGCAGATCTCGCAGCGCAGCGGCTGCACCTGGCCGTATCGGCCCATAGCGGTGAGGTACTGGAGGGCGTGGTCGAATACCCTTTGGTTCAGGATCCGTTCATTCTGGTCACACCCAAGGGCGCCGGGAACGCCATGCAAGACCTGCCCTTTCTGCGATATGCCCGAGAACAACTGATCAGCCGCCAGATCGAAGGTCATCTGGCACGGCAACAGATGGAGTTCGAAGAACGGTTCGAGATCGGTTCCCATCTGGCATTGATGGCGATGGTCGCACGGGGCCTGGGCTGGTCGATTACGACACCTCTTGGCTATATGCGGGCGGCGCGGTTCCACGACGCCCTGCAGGCACATCCCGCACCGTTCGGAGAGTTTTCGCGCACGATTTCCCTGTTCACCCGCACCGACTGGTCCGATCAGGTTCCGCGAGAGGTCGCCGGGATGATCCGCCGTCTTATGCGCAGCCAGATCGTCGATCCGGCGTTGGCGCAGCTGCCGTGGCTGCAGGACCGGCTGAAAGTGATCAGCTAGCCGCGCAGATGGGCATCAAGCCCCTCGACGGCGGCTTCGATCAGGTCAAGTGCGCCGTTGAAATCACGGGTGTAATATGGGTCTGGCACATGATCTGAACCGGTATGTGGCGCAAAGTCGGTCAACAGGCGTACCGGGGTATCGTTGCCGTTCGGCCGTAGATCCTCAATCCCGGCAATATTGTCCAGGTCCATGCCGATGATCAGATCGAACCGGTCGAAATCTTCGGCCACGAATTTTCGGGCGCGCAGATCACTCAGGTCGATATCGCGCTGCTGCGCGGCCTTTTGCATCGGGCCATAGGGCGGATCGCCGATATGCCAGCCCGAGGTTCCGGCGCTGTCGGTGATGTATTGCGGCGCGCGGGCCCGGAAAACGCCCTCGGCTGCAGGCGAGCGGCAGATATTGCCCAGACAGACAAACAGGATACGGTGGGTCATGGGTCAAGGTGTAACGCGCGGGGCGGAAATGGAAAAGATCGTCATTCTGACAGGGGCCGGAATTTCCGCCGAAAGTGGCCTGGGAACGTTTCGCGACGAAGGCGGCCTGTGGGCACAGCACCGGATCGAGGATGTCGCCACGCCCGAAGGCTTTGCGCGCAACCCTGCGCTGGTTCACGGATTTTATAATGCCCGCCGCGCTCAGGCGGCCAAGGCGCAGGCCAACCCAGCGCACGAAGCTCTGGCCCGACTGCAACAGGACTGGCCCGGAGAGGTCGTGATCGTCACGCAAAACGTCGACAGCCTGCACGAAGCCGGGGGCGCAACAGACGTGATTCACATGCACGGCACTTTGGCCGGGGCGCTCTGCGCAGCTTGCGGCCACCGCTGGCCTGCGCCACCGGAAATGGCAGTAGGTGAACCCTGCCCGGCCTGCCAGGCACCATCTGCACGTCCGGACGTCGTATGGTTCGGAGAGATGCCCTATCGGATGGATGAAATTTACGATCATCTGGCCGCGGCCTCGGTTTTTGCGGCCATCGGCACGTCGGGGCAGGTCTACCCCGCCGCAGCTTTCGTCCACGAAGCCATCATGGCGGGCGCCAGAGCGGTCGAATTGAACCTCGCCCCATCGGACGGGGCCTCAAGCTTTGACGAGGTCATTCTGGGTCCGGCCACAGAAACCGTACCGCGCTGGGTCAACGCGCTTTTGACCCGGGGCTGAGGGTAAAACCCGCAGACACCGGCCGTTTTTTTCGTTTATGGTGAAGGCGTAACAAGCCCGGAGACCGCAATGACTGACCCCCAATCCCCCCGCGAAGAAATCCTTGATGATGGCGCCCGGGACCAGCGCGACGCGCTGGGAGATCAATTGGCGAACCTGTGGTGGACGTTCCTGTTGCGCGGAATACTGGCCGGAGCGCTTGGGATTGCTGCGTTGTTCTGGCCGACCAACAGCATCGCGCTGCTGCTGCGCCTTGTAGGTCTGTTGCTGATCCTGGACGGCGGCCTGACCCTGCTGGGCTTTGGACGGCGCGGACTGATCGGAGGCGTCGGGGTCGGTGCGCTGCTGATCGGGCTGGTGCTGCTGATCTGGCCCGAAGGCGTGGCCCGCCTGACATTCTTTCTGCTCGGCGCCTGGGCGCTGATTGTCGGCATCGGTTCGTTGATGGCGTGGCGGCAGATGCCGGACCAGAACCCGGACGCGCCAACGGTGCGCAATTCGGGTCTCGTGGCGCTGTTGATCGGGCTGGTTCTGCTGTTCTGGCCCGGCAGCGGCATGGTGGCGCTGGGTTGGGCCATCGCATTCCTGGCCCTGGCCTTTGCCGCGGTCATGTTCTGGCTGACGGCCCGGTTCAAGCGGGCCCATGACCGCGTGGCCATGCGGGTGGTCAACCGCTGATCCGGTTCTCGTAACGGCAACAGGCCGGGCTCTGCCCGGCCTGACGCATGAATGACGGCCGTAAAACGGCCTGAAGACAGGCGTTGCCTCAGTTGGAATGCGATCCGTGCCCGCCCGTATCCTGACGTTCGAGGTCGACAGGGATTTCGACCTCAACCTCACCTGCGTTCTCGAAGATCAGGGTCACGGGAACCGTTGCGCCCTGTTCGAACGGCGCGGAAAGCCCCATGAACATCACGTGATCACCGCCGCGCTTCAGCATGTGGGTCTCTCCGGCGGGGATGACAAACCCCTCTTCGACATGAGTCATCTTGGCGACACCGTTTGCGTCGATCAGGTGAGTATGCAGTTCCACCCGCGCGGCGATATCGGATTCGACACCGACCAGCCGGTCGTCGGCCTCACCGGCATTCCGGATCATCATAAACGCCGCACCGGCTTTGGCCGACTTGCCCGAGGAACGGGCATAAGCATCGTCGATGGTGATCGTATCCTGCGCAAAGGCGGCGGTGGCCATGGTTGCGGCGGCCAGAGTTGCAAGCAGTTTGGATTTGAGGGACATGATGCCTCTCCTTCGTAAATATCTGAAAGGTTTCGAAAACGGGTCAGATCACGATCGGAGGGGCACGGGCCGGCCTGCGCGGAACCGGCAGGGCAATCAGATTTTCGGCAACACGCTCAGGCGCTGGCTGGACTATCTTCGGCGCAGCCGGAACGGATACGGCCGCCATGTCAACCGCTCCCAGCAGGGTCAGCGCGTAGTCAGGGCAGAAATGCGGAGCTTGGGTCGGCTGCCCATCACCATCCATATAGACGACCACCGGCCCCGAGCCGGTGCAAAGCACCATCTGCCCCACCGCATTGTCCACGCCGCGCGAGGCGGCAATCCCCTGCCCCGTCAAAAAGACGAGCAGAGAAAGCACCAAAGGCAGAATTCTGTTCAGAGCGGGTTTCATCCTGCGTCCGATATAGGCCGGACGCAAAGCGGGCTTCAAGCGCATTCAGGTGCGCCCGAAGCCCGCAGTCTTAAGTTTCGTGTCAGCTGTCCAGACCCGGACGTTTGACAGAACCTTTGGTCAGGCTGGTATGCAGCCTGTTCACCTGACGTTGCATTCGAATACATGTTCCAAATGATTTGCCGATAAAGGCCGTCAACAGGGAGAAAAAATCAAAGGATTTGAAAGACATAATACTCAACTCCACCAGATGAATATGCACAAACATAATGCAGGGTGGGCGCAGCGTATGTGAACAATTTCACCCAGATCGGAAATTTAATTCCAATTCGGGAACAACTGTGGATCAGGCAAAAGAAAAGGCCCCGCACCGCAAGGTACAGGGCCCGAAAATCCGCTGAAAAAAGGCTTAGGCCGAGGCTTGTGCCTTGGCGATTTCCTTTTTCACTTTCAGTGCGTTGGCGGACAGCTCATCGTCCTTGGCTTTGGCCAGGAACGCGTCCAGACCACCGCGGTGGTCCACCGAACGCAGCGCAGCCGCCGAGATGCGCAGCTTGACGCCACGACCCAGGGTTTCCGACTGCAGGGTGACGTCGTTCAGGTTGGGCAGGAAACGACGACGAGTTCTGTTTTTGGCGTGGCTGACATTGTTGCCAGTCATCGGGCCTTTTCCGGTCAGTTCGCAACGGCGCGACATGGTTTCTTCCTTTGTTTCTGGAGGCCGGGCAGATGCCCTCGGCCAAATCACAAGGGGCGCAACCCGAAGTCGCGCCCGAAAACTGGTTGGATGCGTGTAGTGGGAATCGCCGGAAGGGTCAAGTGCGTGGCGCGAAATCTTTGCGCACCGGTCAAATTCCTATACGCCTTCTGCTGAACGGCCTTGTAGCAGAGGTTTGTTGTTCTTTAAATGCCGGGCAACCAGTTGGGCCTGTTGCCGCCCTTTGGGGATGAAACGGGCCGGATCGACGACCGGGTGATTGTGGGCCAAATCGGGGAAAATCTCAAAAATCTCGCGCTGGGCCGCCGAGCTGAGGGATTTCAGCGCCTCCGGCCCGGTATACAGGCTTTCTGTCGGAGCCTGCTCGGCAAAGATCACCTGATGCTGATCAAACAGCAGGTGGAAATACTCGACCTCCTCCACCGTTTCATCGACGTAGATACCCGGCAGTTCGGTCAGTTTGACTGCGGGGATAAGAACCTCGGTCGCGCCGAACATCCGCTTGGCAATTCTCGACTGCACCAGCATCCGGTGCTGACGCGACACCAGCAGGTCGCGATGTGGCAGTCCCTCACCCAAAGCGCCTGCAAGGATACGCACCGGGCAGAGCCGCGGATTGGCCCGCAGCGCAGCGGTGTCAAACCTTCGCCGGCCGATCCAGCGGATCGCTTGAAGGCCATCCCCCAGCGTGTGGATCAGGTCACCGGGGCGCAGGGTCTGGATGGGAACCGAACCGTTCTGCGAGCGGATGCGTGTATCGCGGGTGAAACAGGGCACACCCGACCCGTTTTCAAAACTCTGATACGAGACCGTGATCCCCGACGGCAGCGTGAAACTGCCGCTGGACAGGGAATAACTGACGCCGTCCTGAACCGTGAAAGTGCCAAACGTATTGTCATTGATCACCGTACCGACCGGCAGGTTCAGCGTATCGGTGCCGCTGCCGCCGCGTACATCCCCCGAAACGCTGGTGCTGCTGAAATTCAGGGTGTCGTTGCTGTTGCCCAGCCGGATCGTGTTGACGGACGACCCGCTGACATTGACCGTGTCCGCCCCCGACCCGCCGGCGATGCGCCCGCCCACCGTACTGCTGGTGATCGTAATCGTGTCGCTGCCTGCGTTGCCGACAACCACGCCCGAAACGGTGCTGTTGATGATCTCGATATCGTCGGCACCGCCCTGTCCCCGGACGTTATCAATCGGCGACCCCTGCGGTGTTCCATTCAGGGTTCCGCTGTTGTTCGTGACATCAATGTCGTCGTTGCCGTTGGTCCCATTTATGTTGGGCATATCAGACGGTTCCCGAACGTTTCGCCAAGCGCCAGCCGTCCGACCATAACATCAAATCGCTGTCGGGTCAGCCCCGGCCACAACTTATAATTGCAGCCCGCCCTTCCGGGAGCCCTTTGTTCAGTCTGACACCAGAGTCGACAACATCCGCTCGGCCGCCGCCGAGGGGCTGATCTGACCGTCGCTTACCTGTGCGCCGAGCTGCTCCATTGCGGCGCGGGCCTGCGGGGTGGACAGCCGCGCCAGCAGGGCCGAGCGCACTTCCTGATCAAACCAATAGCGCGCCTGCGCCGCCCGGTTCGCGTCCCAGTGGCCGTTGTCGCGGCGCCACCGGGTCAGCGACTGCATCTCGTCCCACGCCTGTTCCAGCCCGTGTTCCTCAACCGCCGACACCGTCATCGCCCGGGGAAACCCTTCGGGGTCCTGCGGGCGCTTGCGCAACAGGCGAAGCGCCCCGGCATAATCGGCACAGGTGCGCGTGGCGGTGGCCTTCAGGTCCCCGTCCGCCTTGTTGACCAGGATCATGTCCGCCATTTCCATGATACCGCGCTTGACGCCCTGCAGCTCATCCCCGCCCGCAGGTGCAAGCAGCAAAAGAAACAGATCGGACATTTCCGACACCACCGTCTCGGACTGGCCCACGCCCACGGTTTCGATCAGCACCACGTCGAACCCCGCCGCTTCGCACAGGGCGATGGCCTCGCGGGTGCGGCGCGCGACCCCGCCCAGATGGCTTTGGCTGGGAGAAGGGCGGATAAAGGCGTTCTTGTCGCGGCTCAGGCGCTCCATCCGGGTTTTGTCGCCCAGAATCGATCCTCCGGACCGGGTCGAGCTGGGATCGACGGCCAGAACCGCCACACGCAACCCCTGCCCGGTCAGCATCATGCCAAAGCTTTCGATAAAGGTGGACTTACCCACACCCGGCGTGCCCGACATACCAATGCGCAGGGATTGCCGCCCGGACTCGGCCAGTTGGGCCAGCAACCCGGCCGCCTGTTCTCTGTGATCGGCACGGCCGCTTTCGACCAAAGTGATCGCACGGGCCAGCGCGCGCCGATCCCCTTTCAATATCCTGTCGCCCAGGCTGCCTGTTTCCATCTCGACCCCAATCATTTGCGGCACGACTACTTGCCGCCCGAAGGGGCGGTTTGTCCAGACCGATCCGCCGATCTTTCCAATGCTTGTTGCCGGGGATATGGGCCTGACCGCGAAACTGGACCTTCCCGGATAGTTGGCGGATAAAGCCCGCATGACGACGCGCCTGCCAATTGATGACGCCATTCCCGAATTGCTTGAGGCTCTGACAGCCTCGGGCCGCGCTGTTTTGCAGGCCCCGCCGGGTGCGGGGAAGACGACGCGGGTGCCTCTGGCCATGCTGGATGCAGGGCTGTGCAAAGGTAAAATCGTGATGCTGGAGCCGCGGCGTCTGGCCGCCCGCGCCGCTGCGGAACGCATGGCGCAAACATTAGGGCAGCGTGTAGGCGAAACCGTCGGCTATCGGGTGCGCGGTGAGGCCAAAACCTCCGGCGCAACGCGGATCGAGGTCGTGACCGAAGGTATCCTGACAAGGATGCTGCAATCTGATCCCGACCTGCCCGGAATCGGCGCAGTGATTTTCGACGAGTTTCACGAACGGTCTCTGAACGCCGATCTTGGGCTGGCACTATGTCTGGAAGTGACAGGTGCGCTGCGCGACGATCTGATCCTGCTGGCGATGTCCGCAACGCTGGATGCCGATCCGGTTGGGCGGTTGATGCAGGCCCCTCTGGTCACATCGCAAGGGCGCATCTACGCGGTCGAAACGCGCTGGCTCGATCGCCCGTTGGGGGCACAGGCGCGGCGGCTGGACGCGCTGGTCGATCTGGTTGTCAGGGCCGAACGGGACACGCGCGACATCGGCGGCGGTGTGCTGGTGTTTCTTCCGGGCGAAGGAGAAATCCGTCGGGCCGAGGCCGCGCTGGCCACCCGGTTGCCCGGCAATTGCGAATTGCGGCCTCTGTTCGGGGCGATGCCGTTTGCCGCCCAACGCGCGGCCATTGCACCGGCGGAAACCGGTCGCAAAGTGGTTCTGGCCACGTCGATCGCCGAAACCTCGCTGACCATCCCCGACATTCGCGTCGTGGTGGATATGGGTCAGGCGCGCCGGGCCCGGTTCGATCCGGGTTCGGGCATGTCCCGTCTGGTGACAGAACGGGTGACGCGCGCCGAAGCGACCCAGCGCGCCGGCCGTGCGGGTCGCGTGGCCGAGGGCGTATGCTATCGCCTGTGGTCCAAGGGTGAGGAAGGCGCTCTGGCTGCCTATCCCCCGGCCGAAATCGAAGCGGCAGACCTGACCGGTCTGGCATTGGAGCTGGCGTTGTGGGGCGCAGCGCCGGATGATCTGGCCTTCCTGACACCGCCGCCCGAGGGAACGCTGGCCGAGGCCCGCGCGTTGCTGAAAATGCTTGGCGCTCTGGATGGCAAAGGCAGGATCACAGATCACGGGCGGGCGCTGGCCGCCCTGCCCCTGCATCCGCGTCTTGGGCACATGCTGGAGCATGCCGGCGCGGGTGCCGCGCCCTTGGCCGCTTTGCTGGCCGAGCGCGATCCGCTGAAAGGGGCCCCAGCCGATCTGTTGCTGCGGCTTGAGGCGCTGCGCGACCCACGTGCGTTTCAGCGCAACCGGGTCTGGCAGGTGAATACGGGAACTTTGGACCGGATCCGGGCCGAGGCGAAACGGTTACGCCCGCAGCGCGGGACCGGCGAACTCGGCCCGGCAACAATGGCTGCGCTGGCCTATCCCGACCGGATCGGAAAACGCCGCAAGGGCGACGTCCCGCGCTATGTTCTGTCCGGCGGTAAAGGCGTGGTGCTGGACGGCGGCGACACGCTGGCAAACGCACCGTATCTGGTGGTCACGGACACCGATGGAAACCCACGCGAGGCGCGGGTGCGGATGGCCGTGCAGATTGCGAAACAGGAAATTCGTGATCTGTTCGCGGATCAGATCACCTGGGTCGACTTCTGCGAATGGTCGAAACGCGAGCGCCGCGTCGTGGCGCGCCAACAGGAAAGGTTCGGCGCGATCACTTTGGGCGACCGCATTTGGCGGGATGTGCCTGATGACGCCGTGGCACGGGCCATGCTGGACGGCGTGCGCGATCTGGGGGTGCGGCTGGACGGGGCCGCGGCCCGGCTGGCGGCACGGGTCGAGCTGGTCCGGGCCGAAGGCGCGGATTTGCCCGACTTTTCAACTGAAGGGCTAACCGAAACGCTGGAAGACTGGCTGCTGCCCATGCTCTCGGGCGTGCGCAACGCCGAAGACTGGAAACGGTTCGACCTTTTGCCTGCCCTGCGGACCCGACTGGATTGGGGACAGACGCAAGAGCTGGACCGCCGTGCGCCGGGATCGTTTATCACCCCGCTGGGACGGAAGGTGCCGATTGACTATGGCGGCGCGGTGCCGGAAATCTCGGTCCGGTTGCAGGAATTGTTCGGTGTGACCTACCACCCTGTGGTGGGCGGCGAGGCCCTGAAAATCACCCTGCTGTCCCCGGCCCAGCGCCCGATCCAGATAACCCGCGACCTGCCTGGATTCTGGGCCGGGTCTTATGCTGACGTGCGTAAAGACATGCGTGCGCAATACCCAAAACACCCCTGGCCCGAAGACCCGACACAGGCCGATCCGACACTGCGGGCAAAGCGGCGGAGTTGAGATTGGAACCGGACCCATTTTCCCGGGGATTTTACCGGAAACGTTGAATCTCATATGTTTGATTGGTATGAATTGGCGGTTTCAGGAAAGAATTGCGCGAAATCACTCAAACAATGTCCGCATGGCTGCGAAATATCTGGGAAGAGGTCGCCCGACCGTTTTTCCTGCGCCCGCGCCGGGTGCAGTTCGCGGCCCTGTGCGTGCGCGACTCCGGGGATGGAAAAGAGGTTTTGCTGATCACCAGCCGCGACACCGGACGCTGGGTGATCCCCAAGGGCTGGCCCATGGACGGCAAGGACGGTGCGGAAACGGCCCTGCAGGAAGCCTGGGAAGAGGCCGGCGTGCGGGCCGAACACCTGCATCGGAACTCGGTCGGGCACTTCACCTATGACAAGGTTCTGGATGACGGTTCGGCCCTGCCGGTTCGCACCAGCGTCTATCGCGTGGATGTCAGGGAACTGGCTGATGAATTCCCCGAGGCCGGTCAGCGTGAACGGCGCTGGTTCACTCCGGAAGACGCCGCCACGCAGGTTCAGGAACCGGAATTGAGCGCTTTGCTGCGCCAGATGTAACAATTTCGCAAAGATTTGATGACGGGGCGCTTGCCCGCGCCAAGGAAACCGGATAGCCGCACGCGTCAAATTAACGTCGCCCGATGTGAAACAATGTCTAACTCGAACATAAAATCCCGCTGGCAGGCTCTGGACAGCGACCTGCACCGCATTTCGCGTGTTGAAAACGCGAATGTCCACGTGGCGCGTCCGATGCTGGCACCCGGGATTGCGCTTGCGTTCATCGCGCTGGCCGGGTTGTCGGCGGCGGTATTTTTCGGGCGCGCGGATGGCGGTCTGATCGTCGTCGCAGCAGCAGCTTTCGGCGCCTATATGGCGATCAACATCGGTGCAAATGACGTTGCCAACAACATGGGCCCGGCGGTTGGGGCTAACGCGCTGACCATGGGCGGTGCGATCGTCATTGCCGCCATAGCCGAAAGCGCAGGGGCGCTGCTGGCCGGTGGTGATGTGGTCTCGACCATTTCCAAGGGGATCATCGACCCGGCTTCGGTCCAGAACAGCAACGTGTTCATCTGGGCGATGATGGCAGCGCTGATCTCATCTGCAATGTGGGTCAATCTGGCCACATGGGTCGGCGCACCGGTTTCAACCACGCATTCCGTCGTCGGGGGCGTGATGGGCGCGGGCATCGCCGCCGCGGGCCTCAGCGCTGTCAGCTGGGGCACGATGAGCGCTATTGCAGCCAGTTGGGTGATCTCGCCCGTGCTGGGCGGTGTAATCGCGGCCGGATTTCTGGCCCTGATCAAGGCAAAGATTCAATATCAGGAAGACAAGATCGCCGCCGCACAGCGCTGGGTTCCGATCCTTGTCGCGCTTATGGCGGGCGCATTTGCGACCTATCTGGCGGTCAAGGGCCTGAAGCGGATCGTCAAGGTCGATCTGGAAGTGGCCCTGCTGATCGGTCTGGCCTTTGGTCTTTTGGTCTGGTCGCTGACAGTGCCCTGGGTCCGTCGCAAGTCCGAAGGGTTGGAGAACCGCACGCGGTCGCTGAAGACGCTGTTCGGCTTGCCCCTGGTGATCTCGGCCACGTTCCTGAGTTTTGCCCATGGTGCAAATGACGTGGCCAATGCAGTCGGGCCGCTGGCGGCCATCGTTCACGCGGCAGAGTTCGGCGATTTCGCCTCGAAAGTGTCGATCCCAAGCTGGGTCATGGTGATCGGAGCGTTCGGGATCTCATTCGGTCTGTTCCTGTTCGGTCCCAAGCTGATCCGGATGGTGGGCAGCCAGATCACCAAACTGAACCCGATGCGCGCCTTCTGCGTGGCTTTGTCGGCGGCGATAACCGTGATTGTGGCCAGTTGGATGGGTCTGCCCGTCAGTTCGACCCATATCGCTGTGGGCGCAGTATTCGGGGTTGGGTTCTACCGCGAATGGCATTCGGATCGCCGATGGAAGCACTCGAACCGGCAGCGCCCGCCCGAGCGGCGGCTGGCCCGAGAAGAACATCAGAGGCGCAAACTGGTGCGCCGGTCCCATTTCATGACCATCGTGGCGGCCTGGGTCATTACGGTGCCTGCCGCTGCAACCATGTCCGCCGTGATTTTCTGGATGCTGACCGCCTTTCACTGAGCGCGCGTTACCGGGCGATCTGTTCCGGTGTCATCGCAGCGGATGGCCCCTGCTCGATCATCTTTCGCACTCGGTTACAGATCGGCGTTGGCACCCCGACCTGGGCACCCAGCCGGATGATTTCACCTTGCAGGCTGTCGATCTCGGTCGGCCTGCCCGCCATCAGATCATAGGCCATGGAGGTGCGGGCGCTGGGGTCGATGGTCAGCATCCGCGCCGCAATCCGGGTAAAGATCGGCGTCGGCAGGCGCAGGATAAATGGGGTCATCCCCGCCGGCAGCGGTGTGGTCGAGGCAACCGGCTGACCGGCTGATTTCAGCACTCTCAACGCCTCGGCCATCTGGTCAGCCATCAGGCGACGCCATGAGCGGTCCAGCAACTGGTCTTTCAGGGTCAGTCCGGACAACGCGTTCAGTGCGTTGTTTAGATTGATGACCAGCTTGCCCCATTGCACAGCTTCAATTTCATCGCTTTCGATGACGGGTAGATCGCCGCTGCTGAGCGCTGAGCCCAGATCGCCGGGCCCGCCCTGTACCACAATCTCACCGGAAGTGGCGCGGTGAAAGCTGGCCGGTTCCGTCGGCACCACGTTAAAGGGCACCATTCCGGCCCTAACATCATGATCCGGCAGTGCCGCGCGCAAGGAACGGGCGTTTTCCATCCCGTTCTGCCAGGACAGTACCAGGGCGGATGCCGGCGTATATTTTGCGATCTCGATCGCCATTTGCGCCGTCGCCCCTGTCTTGATTGTCACGATCACCATTTCGGCTTCGCGCAGACAGGCCGCATCCTCGGTCAGCGTCAGATCAGAGGCGGCGACATGGCGGCTCAGACCCGAGAAATCCGTGGCCGTCAGTCCACGTTCACGGATCGGGTCCAGAATGCGAGCACGGCCCAGCAAGGTCACTTCGTGCCCCGCGCTGGCCAGCAAAGCCCCGCAGTAACACCCGATGCTGCCTGCCCCGGCAATCACGATTTTCATGGCGTTCCTCCCTTGGTGGCAGGATTGCCGGGATCAGAAGGGCCGACAAGGCCCCCTGACGTTTGGTCAGCGCGCCAGCCTGGGCCGCATGCGTTCCAGATCCTCAGAGATGGGGATAAACTCCTGATCGTCGCCGGGTGGCAGGTGAAAGGCCCCATTGGCCCAGTCCGCCGTCTTCCATTCGCGCGTCGCGTTTTCGATCTTGTCCTTTGATGAGGAAACGAAGTTCCACCAGATATAGCGGTCTTCGTTCAGCGTCGCGCCGCCCAGCAACATCAGCCGCGCACCCCGAGCCCCGGCCCTGACCGAGAGGTGATCGCCCGGGCGGAACACCATCATGCGCCCCTCTTCGAACCGATCGCCCGAGACTTCGACCGATCCCTGCGTGACATATACACCCCGATCCTCATGATCGTCAGGCAGCGGGAACGATGCGCCCGGGTCCAGCTGCACATCCAGATAGAAGGTTTCCGACAACATCTTCACCGGGCTGGCCACCCCATAAGCGTTACCTAGGATAAGCCGGGCACTGACGCCGGTGTCCTCGATATGAGGCAGCGCACCCTGCTTGTGATGTTCAAAATCCGGGGCCATGTCCTCATGCGCTTCGGGCAGTGCGATCCAGGTCTGAATGCCGAACAGGCTGTGTTTCTTCCCCCGCGTTTCCTTGCTGGTGCGCTCGGAATGGGTCACGCCGCGCCCGGCCACCATCCAGTTGACCTCGCCGGGGTAAATCATCTGATGGGTCCCAAGGCTGTCGCGGTGTTCGAATTCACCTTGATACAGATAAGTTACGGTCCCCAACCCGATATGAGGGTGCGGGCGAACGTCTATGCCGCCATCGGTGATGAATTCGGCGGGGCCCATCTGATCAAAAAAAATAAACGGGCCAACCAGCTGACGTTTGACCGAAGGCAGCGCCCGGCGCACTTCGAACCCACCCAGATCCCGAGCACGGGGGATGATCAAGGCCTCAAGGGCGGGGTTTTCAGACTGGCATTCTGGGTTGTGGGACGGGTTCCAGCTCATTCCTGCTCTCCGATGATCCAAAGACAAGGTTCATTGATGCAGGATATAGGTCTGTTTTTACCAAAACCATTCGCAAATCCGCACAGTCACAGTGCAGATCGCCTGTTATGTCATGCCGTGACCATCGTCATCCGGCGCTACCGCGCGGCCATAATTGTGGGAAAAACGGACCGTCCAGGCGGTCGCCCTCCCGATAGCCGGCAGCTTCGAACTGGGCGCGTTCCCCTTTGGCCCAGTCGCCGCGATAGCGGATGATCCCGTCGGGACCTGTCATCCTGAGCGTGAACCGGCGAACCGTTTCCGTCGGGGTCATGGAAGACAGCCCCCCATGCAACGTGCGCATGTCGAAAAAGATGCAATCCCCAAGGTCCATGTCCCATTGCAGCAGGTCATAGGACTGCGGGTCGGCATTTACGTCGGGCGGCGGGTGATAGGTGCGGCCGGCGACCTCGGTCGGTTCATAGCTGGGATGCCCGTCGGCGAAGCGCACCCGCATGAACAGCTTGTCCCACAGATGCGACCCCTTCACAAAGGCAATGCCGTTATCCCTGCTCACCGGTTCAAGCGGCAGCCACAACACACACATCGTGCCTTCGAAGTCGAAATAGGACAGGTCCTGATGGAAGGGCGGGCGCGACGTCGACCCGGCCTCGCGCAGAAACCAGTTATCCATGACCAGATTAATCTTTGGTGCACCAAGCAGGCCGGCGGCCAGCGGGGCGCAGGGTGAATTGAGGACAAAATCGCGAAATTGCGGGATTTTGTTCCAGGCCCAGTAGTCTTCGAAATAGGCCGGGGCGCGCGGATCTTTGGTGTGGCGGGTGAAATTCCCGGTTGGATTGGCAAGATCCGCGTCGATACCTGCGCGCAGCAACTCAATCCATTGGGTGGCAAATTTCGCCCGCAGGACGATCGCACCGTCCCGCCGGAATGCGGCAATGTCTTCGGCGGTAACAAGGTCATTGGCGGTCATAGGATGGGTTTTCCACGCGATTGTTTTCGTTCGGGAGGATTGCACCCGGCCCATTTCGCGTCAAAGGAAATCACAATTTGGCGGGATAGCCCGCCTGCGACCTCGGCAACGGGATCAATCGTGCTATTATCTGTGCCATTACGGCAGCAGAACGCCAACCAAGCGCGGTTTCGGGGAGGTTTTCATGGCCAACGCTTTTCTTACGCGTCGCAGACTTGTCCTTGTTGGCGGTGCGGCCCTTGTTTCGGCAACATCTGGCCTGACGGTTCCGGCGCGGGCCAAGGGGCTGGCACCCACCCCGTCGATGCGCGGCGGGGCCAACAACTATCGCCCCGGCGCGCCCATCGTGAAACGGATTGGCGGCGGCGGGTTCTGGATGACCGGCACAGTGCGGCGCGCGGGCGATGGCGCCCCCTTGCCCGGACAGCGTATCCAGATCTGGGCGCATACGACCGAAGGGCACGAGCGCGAGCCGCAAAGCCACGGCGCAACGCTGACCGATGCGAACGGGGAATTCCGGCTGGAAATGCCGCAGATCGTGCCTGCATTTGGTCAGCCGCACGGACATCTGGCGTATGACAGCGGTGAATTCGAAACCGTATTCCTGCGGCCGATCATGCCGAGTTCCAGGGATAAGACGCTGGCCGCGCATTTCGTGTTGCAGCCCATCTGACTTTCCGTGAGCAGATCGTTTGTAATCTGGGCGGCGCTGATCGCAGTTATTGCCGCGCCGCTGTTGGCGGCGGCGACCAGCCCTTTGCTGGCCTGGCGTCAGCCGGTCTATATCCTGGCCGGGTTCGCCGGGGTGATCAGCATGGCGCTGCTGCTGATGCAGCCGCTTTTGGCTGCAAAGGACTTGCCCGGGCTGGCCCCAATGACCAGCCGCCGCCTGCATCGGTGGATTGGCTTAAGCCTGGTGATTGCCATTCTGATCCATGTTGGCGGGCTGTGGATCACCAGCCCTCCTGACGTTGTTGACGCCTTGCTTTTCGTGTCTCCCACCCCGTTTTCGGCATGGGGGGCGATCGCGATGTGGGTGGCGTTTGCCGTGGCTTTACTGGGTTTGTTTCGCAAGCGCCTGACCCTGCGGTTTCGGGTCTGGCGGCTGTATCATACGGGGCTGGCTTCGGTGACCATTCTCGGCAGCGTCGTTCACGCCATGCTGATTGAAGGCACGATGGAGGTCATCACAAAAACCGCGCTTTGCATGCTGGTGTTGTTGGCGAGCGCGCGAACGCTCGCCAAATTACGTGTGTGGGATATCAGGCGTCGCGCGGATTAAACACCAAGGCACCAGCGCATCACCGCTTTTTGCGCGTGCAGCCGGTTTTCGGCCTCGTCAAAAATGACCGAGTTCGGACCGTCCATAACCTCGGATGTCGCCTCTTCCTCGCGATGCGCAGGCAGACAGTGCATGAACAACGCGTCGGGCTTGGCGTGCGACATCAGGTCGGTGTTTACCTGATACGGGCGCAGCAGGTTGTGGCGACGTTCCTTGGCCGATTGGGAATCATGCATCGACACCCAGGTATCGGCCACAACCAGATCAGCGCCCTTAACCGCCTTGTACGGATCCCGTTCGACAACGATTTGCGAGCCCTTGCGACGGGCGAATCCCATGAACTCTTCCTCGGGGTCGAACTGCGCAGGGCCGGTGAAGGTCAGGTCGAACCCGAACTGCCCCGCCGCGTGCAGGAAAGAGGCGCAGACATTGTTGCCATCGCCGGTCCAGACCACCTTTTTGCCGGCAATGGGACCGCGATGTTCCTCGAAGGTCAGCACGTCGGCCATGATCTGGCAGGGATGGGTACGGTCGGTCAGTCCGTTGATCACCGGCACGTCCGAGTATTCCGCCATTTCGGTCAGGATCGTTTCATCGAAGGTCCGGATCATGATCATGTCGACATAGCGCGACAACACGCGCGCAGTATCGGCAATGGTTTCGCCGTGGCCCAGCTGCATGTCCTTGCCCGAAAGCACCATGGTCTGGCCGCCCATCTGGCGCACCCCGACATCGAATGAGACGCGCGTCCTTGTGGACGGCTTTTCAAAGATCAGGGCAACCATGCGCCCCTTGAGAGGCTGTTCATCATCCAGCGCTGCCTTGGGGCGGCCAAGGCGGGCCTGTTTCATCGCACCGGCCTTGTCGATCATGGCCCGCAGGTCGGCGGCATCGGTCTTGTGGATATCAAGGAAGTGGTTCATATCATGTCGCTTTTGGCTGTCGGTCGCCGGGGGATCGGCCCCCGGTGACTTTGGAAATATTCAGTCGTCAGGCGGTGGCGTGTTGCGTTTCGACCTGCGTTGCGGCTTTTTCCAGACGGATCATCGCCTGCGCGATGTCATCCTCGGTCAGCGTAAGAGGCGGCAACAGGCGGATGACGTTATCGGCAGCGGGAACGGTGATGACCTCATTGTCATAGCCCGCATTCACGACATCCAGATTAGCCGGCTTGCATTTCAGACCCAGCATCAGGCCGGCCCCGCGCACCTCTTCAAAGACCTCAGGGTGATCGGCGATCAATCCTTCGAGCTTTTGGCGCAGAAGCCCTGCCTTGCGGTTGACGCCTTCTAAAAAGGCAGGCGTGGCCACCTGATCAATCACAGCGCAGCCCACGGCACAGCCCAGCGGGTTGCCGCCATAGGTTGAACCATGTGTGCCCGCGGTCATGCCATTTGCCGCGTCTTCGGTGGCCAGGACAGCACCCAGCGGGAAGCCGCCGCCGATACCCTTGGCCACCATCATGATGTCGGGGGTAATCCCCGCCCATTCATGGGCGAACAGCTTGCCGGTACGGCCGACGCCGCACTGCACCTCGTCCAGGATCAGCAGCAGGCCGTTGTCGTCGCAGATCTGACGCAGAGCCTTGAGCTCGGCATCGGGCACCGGACGGATACCGCCTTCACCCTGAATGGGCTCGATCAGGATCGCGGCGGTCTTGTCGGTGATGGCATCAGTGACACCGTCGAGATCGCCGAAGGCGACATGCACGAAACCGGGCAACAGCGGGCCAAAACCCTTGGTCATTTTCTCGGACCCGGCGGCGGCGATTCCCGCCGAAGACCGCCCGTGGAACGATCCGTCAAACGTGATAATCTCGACCCGTTCCGGCTGCTCCTTGTCGTAGAAGTGCTTGCGGGCCATTTTCACGGCCAGCTCGCAGGCTTCGGTACCGGAATTGGTGAAAAACACCGTGTCGGCAAAAGTATGCTCCACAAGCTTGTCGGCCAGCGATTGTTGCTGCGGAATGTTATAGAGGTTCGAGACATGCCACAGCGCATGAGCCTGTTCGGTGAGCGCGGCCACCAGCGCCGGGTGCGCATGGCCCAGCGCATTGACGGCGATCCCGGCACCCAGATCCAGAAAACGTCGGCCATCTGCCTCGGTCAGCCAGGCACCTTCGCCCTTCACGAAGGTCAGAGGCGCGCGGTTATAGGTCGGCAGGACGGACGGGATCATGGGATCATCCTTTTCAGATAGGTTAAGCCCCGTGAGTGATACACGAAGGCCGGGTTCGTCAACTGATTTGGTTGGGATTGCGCGGAATTGGACAGCGCAAAAGGATCAAACGGGCCGGTTACGCAAAAATGCGTCGGCGTCGGAGGCGCAGGATATGTGCAGGTCTGATCATGCGCGCCGTATAGCGGGGCGCGGGCTTTCTGGAAACCCCGAAAATCGCAGACTTCGGTAAATTCTCCTCTGACACCCGGTATTTGGCGCTTGCTATTTTTCCGGCGCTGACGCACCCGTGAGCCATGACTCCGGTACGCCAGAACCCTGCCCTCGCCGCTATGCTGATTGTCGCGGCCAGTGCCTTTATCGCCAGCACAACATTGCTGGCCAAGGCGCTGGGGACGGACACGCTGGGGCCTGCACTGCATCCGATGCAGATCAGCCACGGGCGGTTTTTGTTTGCGTTTCTGGTGATCGTCAGCGCGGTTGGCATCCTGCGCCCGACCCTTCGGCGACCCCATTGGGGGTTGCATATCGGGCGGACAAGCTTTGGCTGGGTGGGGATCACGCTGATGTTCGCTTCGGTCGCTTTTATCCCGATTGCGGACGCCACGGCGATTTCATTCCTGAACCCGGTCTTCGCGATGGTTCTGGCGATCCCGCTGCTGAAAGAGGGTGTCGGCCCGTGGCGATGGCTGGCCGCGGCAGTGGCCTTGTCCGGCGCATTGATCCTGCTGCGTCCGACACCGGCCAGTTTCCAGCCTGCCGCCCTGCTGGCATTGGCCGCGGCGGCTGTGATCGGGATGGAACTGATTTTCATCAAGAAACTCTCTGGCCGGGAAATCCCGATCCAGATCCTTCTGGTCAACAATGCAATGGGTCTGACGATTGCCTCGGTCGCTGTCAGCTTCGTGTTCCAGATGCCAACCCCCGCGCAATGGGCGGCGCTGGCCGGGATCGGCGTACTGATGGCATGTGCGCAGGCCTGTTTCGTCAACGGCATGGCACGGGCGGATGCATCCTTTGTGGCTCCGATCAGTTACGCAACACTGATCTTTGCTGCGTTTTATGACTTTCTGATATTCGACGTGATCCCGGACTGGGTCAGCCAGGTCGGCTCGGCCATCATCCTGACGGGCGGGTTGATCCTGGTCTGGCGCGAGGCGCGACAACGTCACGCCTTGAGCCGATAGCCCGTCCGCAGCATCTGCCAGGTCAGCGCGCCAACCAGCAGCGTCGCAAAGGTGCACACTGCCATCCCCAGAATGGGCGAGCTGTCGGACACGCCGATCATGCCATAGCGCAACCCGTCGATCAGATAGAACACCGGGTTCACATGGCTGACGCAGTTCAGGACGGGCGGCAGGGCCTCGACCGAGTAAAATGTACCCGACAGAAACGCCAATGGCGTAACGATGAAATTGGTGATCGCCGCCATCTGGTCGAACTTGTTGGCAAAAATTCCGGCAAACAGCCCCAGCGCGCCCATGAACGCGCCGCCAAGTATGACAAAAACGGCAGCGACCAGCGGATTTTGCGGCACTATTCCCAGCACCACCGCCAGCGCGGTGGCAACCACGCAGGCGATCAGCACTCCGCGCGCGATGCCACCGGCCAGATAACCCAAGAGAATTTCAAGCGGTGACAGCGGCGGCATCAGCGTATCGACGATATTGCCCTGAACTTTGGCGATCACCATCGAGGACGAGGTATTCGCAAAGGCGTTCTGGATCACCGTCATCATCATAATGCCCGGCGCAAGAAAGGTCAGAAACGGCACACCCATGACATCGGGCCTGCCAGGCCCGATGGCGATGGTGAAGATCAGCAGGAACAACCCTGCCGTCACCAGCGGCGCCAGAAGGGTCTGGGTCCACACCGCCAGAAAGCGCAGGGTCTCGCGCTGCGCCAGCGTATAAAGGCCCATCCAGTTGACCGCTCCAAAGCGGCGCGCGTTCTGATCTGCGGGAATCTGCATGTTTTGCCCTCAACCTGATTCGAAGACAGCTTGTAACTCGGGCTGCAGTGATTAAAATAGGGGGCTGAGACGATTTCCCAAGGCGGCCCGAATCCGAGGCCGCTTTCCGCTTTTGAAAGGCAAATGATGTCCTGGACTGACGAGCGTGTAGAACTGCTGAAAAAGATGTGGGGCGAGGGCCAGTCGGCCAGCCAGATTGCAAAGGAACTGGGCGGTGTGACCCGCAACGCCGTGATCGGCAAGGTACACCGGCTGGGCCTGTCCAACCGCGCCACCGGCGCTGCCCCGGCCAAGGCGGAACCCAAGGAAAAACCGGCGCCCGCGCCCAAGGCCGAGGCCAAGCCGAAACCGGCCCCCAAGACCGAACCGGCCCGCCCGGCCCCCGCACCCGCGGCCGAAGCCAAGCCCGCGATGCCCGCGCGGCGTCAGATCATCCCCGCCGGTCAGCCGCTGCCGCCGCAACCCTCGGCCAACGAAATCAGCCCCGAGGCGCTGGCCAAGGTCAACGAGGTCGAGAAAAAGGCCAAGAAGCTGACGCTGATGGAGCTGACTGAGAAAACCTGCAAATGGCCTGTGGGCGACCCGGCGACCGAGGATTTCTGGTTCTGCGGCCTGCCCGTTGAGGCGGGTAAGCCCTATTGCGAGGCGCATGTGGGCGTGGCGTTCCAGCCGATGAGCTCGCGTCGGGATCGGCGTCGCTGATCGCTGATGCGCCAGGATCCGACAGCTTTGGAGGATGCCTGGCTGGCCAGGGCGAAACGGCTGTTGGCGCTGTCCGAAACCGGCCAGCATTTCACCAAAGATCCTTTCGACCGTGAACGGTACGAGGAAATCGCCGGCATGGCCCGCGCCATGCTGGCCGATCTGGGTCGTGTGCCCCTGTCGCGGATCGAAGGGCTGGTCTCTGAACATGCGGGTGGCTACGCCTCGCCCGGTATCGATATTCGCGGCGCGGTAATCCGAGACGGGCGTATCCTGCTGGTGCGCGAACGCAGCGACGGCCGCTGGGCCATGCCGGGCGGATTTGCGGATATCGGCAGCTCCCCTGCCGAAAACATCGAACGCGAGGTGTGGGAAGAGGCCGGATTGCGCGTCCGTGCACGGCAGCTTTATGCCCTGCGCCACAAGGCGCGGCACCCCTACCCGCCGGATGCCCGCGATTTCTACAAGATGTTCTTTCTGTGCGACGAGGAAAACGCGGGCATCCCGACCGCCGGGGCTGAAACCAGCGAGGCCAAGTTCTTTGCCCCCGATGCGTTGCCTGAGCTCTCACAGGTGCGGGTATTGGCCTCGGACATAGCGGCGGCGTTTCACGCAACGACCGCGGATCAGGCACAAACCGTATTTGACTGAGCTACTGTGCCGGATGTGACGGCAAATCCGGCATTGGCACCCAGCGCGGCAGATCGTCCGGCGACACCGAAACATGCAGTTTCTCCGAACGATCCTTGCCCACTTTCCGATGCTTTCGCAGCAGGAATATCTTGCCCCAGCCGCGCCAAGTACCGACAGACGGCGCCTGAGGGCTGATCGGGAACCTGTCTCGCCAGCCTTCGGGCAGGGGCAGGCCGTGCAGTTCGGCCTTGTCCAGCATCCAGATCAGAGAGATGTTGCTCAGCGGTCGCGCCTCTTCAAACCCGTTCAGTTGCCCGCCGACATCGCCATGCGTGCCCCGGAACCAGACCTGTTCGACATGACCCTTGAAATCGGGCGTACATTTCCACAGGACCGGCTCGTAAACCTCGCGCGTTTCGTCCAGCGCCATGGCGTGATACCCGTGGCGCGTAGCAGGCCCAAGCTGATGGTTGTGGAAGGCGTGGCGTTCTTCGGCCCAGCGCCACAGCAGGGGCAGGCGCAGACCCAGCGCCTTAACGGTATCCCAGACACCGACCATTTCGATCGCCACATCCTCATGGCAGAACTGACTGCGGAAAGCCGCTGCCGCTGCACCATTGGCATTGCATTCATAATGCCTGTAGGCCTGTTTGATATTGCGCTCGGTGGCATGTTCCGACTTGAGCAGACCGATCATGTCGATCACGCCCGCAAGGCTGCGCACACCGTAAGCCCCACGTGAATATCCGATGAAATAGATCCGGTCGCCGGGTTTGTAACGCGACGCCAGATACCCGTAGGCGCGGCGGATCTGGCGGTTGATCCCCCTGCCCATCATCACGTCCAGCGAGGATTTCCAGCTATCCCATTGCACGCCGGACTCGTAAAAGACCGAAACCTTGCTGCCCATTTCGCAGCACAGGCGCAGGGTCCGGCCGGCATGGGTTTCATATCCCGGCTCCAGCGTCGACATGGTGCCGTCCAGAATGATCACATGGCTGATCGGTTCGCGATGGCGCGTCTCGGCGGAATGCTCGGAGCGTAGGGGCCGTCCAAGCCATCCCAGTACCTTTTTACTCAGCCGCGACAGAACCATGCGTCAGCAATTCCCATACTTTATGCGGTGTGAAAGGCATATCCGCCTGCCGCACCCCGTGATCCCAAAGCGCGTCCTGAACCGCGTTTGCCACTGCGGCCAGTGCTCCGACGGTGCCGGCCTCGCCGCATCCTTTCATCCCCATCGGGTTGGAAGTTGACGGAACCGGCGCCGAGGTAAACTTAATCATGGGTATCTCAGCCGCGCGGGGCAAGGCGTAATCCATCAACGAAGCCGTGAGCAGTTGCCCCTGCGCATCATGTACAACATGCTCTGACAACGCCTGTCCGATGCCCTGCACGACGCCGCCATGCACCTGACCTTCGGCCAGCATCGGATTGATAAGGTTGCCGAAATCATCGACTACTGTGTAACGATCGACCCAGGTTTCGCCAGTGAAAGAATCGATAACGATTTCGGCAACATGCGCGCCATTGGGATAGCTGCGCGCATCCAGATTGGCGCGCGCCTCGTGCTGCAACAGGTCGATACGACCATCGGCGCGGGCCGTCTCGGCGGCCTCGGTCAGCGTTGGTGTCAGGTTCGAGCCGGGCGCGCGAAAGGTCTCGTGATCAAAACTCACATCGTTTTCCTCCGCGCCCATCTTATCGGCCAGATAGGGCGTGAATGCGGCGATCATCACGTCGATTGTGGCCAATGTCGCCGTGCTTTGAACTGTGACCGAACGGGACCCACCGGTCCCGCCCCCATGTGTCAGCCGGTCGCTGTCGCCCTGCACTATGTTGATCAGATCCACCGGAATGCCGGTCTGGTCGGACAGGAACTGCGCATAGACCGTCTCGTGCCCCTGCCCGTTCGACTGGGTTCCGACACACAGGTTCACGGTGCCATCTTCGCAGAATTCCACTTTTGCGTTCTCTGACGGGTCGCCCAAAATGCTTTCGATATAATAACATAGCCCCTGACCGCGGATCAGCCCGCGCTCCGCATCAGCAGCCTTGCGGGCGGCAAACCCTTGCGTCTGTTCCGCGGCGCGGTTCAGAACCATGTCGAAATCGCCCACATCATAGGTCTCACCCGTGGCGCTTTTGTACGGGAAATTCTCGGGACGGATGAAGTTCCTGCGCCGCAGTTCCCAGGGGTCAATGCCCAGTTCGCGCGCGGCACGGTCGATGACGCGCTCAAGGACATAGATCGCTTCGGGCCGACCCGCACCGCGATAAGCATCGACCTGAGTGGTATTGGTAAAGAACCCCTCGACCCGCAAATGGGTGGTCTGCACGTCATAGACGCCCATCAGCACCTTGCTGAAAAGGTCGGTCTGGATCGCCTGCCCGAAATGGCTGTTGTAAGCCCCCAGATTGACCTTGCTGTGCACCCTGTAGGCCGTGATCCTGTAATCGGCGTCAAAGGCCAGTTCGGCCTGCGAGGTCAGGTCGCGGCCGTGATGATCCGACAGCATTGCTTCGGACCGGTCGGACATCCAATGGACCGGCTGGCCCAGTTTCATCGCAGCGACGGCAACGCAGAAATATTCCGGGTAGGGCATCACCTTCATGCCGAACCCGCCGCCCACATCCGGGGTTGTGACGCGGATGGCCTTTGCATCCAGGTTCAGTTTCTGTGCCAATTGTCCCCGCATCGCCCAGACGCCCTGCCCGCCATAGGCAAAGTGCAGTCGCCCGTCGGCCCAGGTCGCCTGACAGCCGCGCGGTTCGATCGAGGTGATGATCACCCGATTGTCCGCTACATTCAGTGAAACCGTATGCGCAGCGGCCTGAAACGCCGCCTCGGTCGCCGCTTCGTCGCCCAGACCCCAGTCAAAGGCGCGGTTGTCCGGGGCCTCGGGGTGCAGGGTTTCACCGCCCGCATCGACATCCAGCTTGGCGGGCAGATCGTCGGTCTCCATCCAGATCAACTCGACCGCGTCGCGGGCCTGCGCCGGGCTGTCCGCTATCACCGCGGCCACCGGCTCACCCACGAACCGCACCCGGTCCTTAGCCAGCATATGGCGATCCGGCGCCGCGGCTTTCGAGCCGTCGCGGTTGGTCACCGTGGCTGCGTTCATCACCGTGTCGATCCCGGCCTCTGTCAGATCATCCAGCGACAGGACCAGACGCACCCCTTCGGCCGCCCGCGCGGCGTCCAGATCCAGCGCGGTGATCCGCCCATGGGCCACCGGGCTGCGGAAGAAAGCAGCAAACAAGGCATTCCCGGGCACGTTATCGTCCATGTACTGACCCTGCCCGGTCAGAAAACGCTGATCCTCGGTTCGCCTGACCGACTGGCTTTTTCCGAACTTTTCCATGGGACGCCCCTGTCATTGCCTCAGGGGCGACATTAGGCTGCGGCGGTTCATTGTCCAGAGCGTCCGCAGACCCTTCCCCTTTGGCTATCCATTCGCTATTGCAAGCGCTGACCCGAGATTGATGACGCAGGACGCACCCCATGGCGATGGAAAAGACATTCAACGCGGCCGAGGCCGAGGCCCGCATCTACAAGGCCTGGGAACAGGCCGGAGCCTTCAAGGCAGGCGCGAACAAATCGCGCGACGAGAGCTTTACCATCATGATCCCGCCGCCCAACGTGACGGGCGCGCTGCATGTGGGTCACGCGTTCAACAACACCTTGCAGGATATTCTGACCCGCTGGCACCGGATGCGCGGCTTCGACACGCTGTGGCAGCCCGGTCAGGACCACGCAGGCATCGCCACGCAGATGCAGGTGGAAAAGATGCTGACCGCCACCCAGCAGCCGGGGCGGCGCGAATTGGGGCGCGAGGCGTTTCTGGACAAGGTCTGGGAATGGAAGGGGGAATATGGCGGCACCATTATCGAGCAGCTAAAGCGACTGGGCTCCTCCTGCGACTGGTCGCGCAACGCCTTTACCATGGCCGGTGCGCCGCGCGATCCGCGCACGGGGCACGAAAACTCGCCCAACTTCCATGATGCGGTCATCAAGGTCTTCGTCGACATGTACGAAAAGGGCCTGATCTATCGCGGCAAGCGGCTGGTGAACTGGGACCCGCATTTCGAAACGGCGATTTCGGACCTTGAGGTCGAAAACATCGAAGTCGCGGGCCACATGTGGCACTTCAAATATCCGCTCGCAGGCGGCGCGACCTACACTTACGTCGAAAAGGACGAGGACGGAAACGTCATCCTCGAAGAAGAGCGTGACTATATCTCGATCGCTACAACCCGGCCCGAGACCATGCTGGGCGACGGCGCGGTGGCCGTTCACCCATCGGATGAACGTTACGCGCCAATCGTCGGGAAACTCTGTGAGATTCCGGTTGGCCCGAAGGAGCATCGCCGCCAGATCCCGATCATCACCAATGAATACCCCGATCCCGATTTCGGCTCGGGCGCGGTGAAGATCACCGGTGCGCATGACTTCAACGACTACCAGGTTGCCAAGCGCGGCGGCATTCCTCTGTATCGCCTGATGGACACACGCGGTCACATGCGAACCGATGGCGCACCCTATGCGAACGAAGCGTACAAAGCCGGGCAATACGCCCGCGGCCAGTCCTTCACCGAAGGTGAGATCGACGCGATCAACCTTGTCCCCGATCACCTGCGCGGGCTGGACCGGTTCGAGGCGCGCGCAAAAGTGATCGAGGAAATTACCTCGGAAGGTCTGGCCGTTATGACCCGCGCGGATGACCCGCGCTTGGGCTCGACCGCGCTGAAGCCCGAGCATGAAGGCGCGGATAAGGCGGTGCCGCTGGTCGAATCCAAACCGATCATGCAGCCCTTCGGCGACCGCTCGAAGGTGGTTATCGAACCAATGCTGACCGATCAGTGGTTCGTCGATGCCGAAAAGGTTGTTGGCCCCGCGCTGGACGCGGTCAGGGACGGCACGGTCAAGATCATCCCCGAGTCGGGCGAGAAGACCTATTACCACTGGCTGGAGAACATCGAGCCCTGGTGCATCTCGCGCCAGTTGTGGTGGGGACACCAGATTCCGGTTTGGTACGGGCTCGATCTGTCCGCTGATGATTTCCTCGGCGGAAAAAACGATGGCGAACTTGATCTGGTCCAACTGGGTCGTTTGCTGAACGAAGGCGGAATGCTTCATCGCGGCAACGTCATGGAATGCGCGCCCAACTTCGAGGCCGTAGTCGAGAAGTTCCTGGACGACAATGCCAACATTCCAAGCCCGCTGAGCCACGCAACCGTCATAGAAGTGGCCGACAAGCAGGAAGCAATTCATCAATTCGCCGAAAGCCTTGCGCAATTCGCGGTCGAGCAGGACCCGACCAAGCTGGTCTATCCAGTCTGGCGCGACCCCGACGTGCTCGACACCTGGTTCTCCTCCGGCCTCTGGCCCATCGGTACGCTGGGCTGGCCCGAGCAGACCGAGGAGCTGGAGCGCTATTTCCCGACCGATGTGCTGATCACCGGCTTCGACATCCTGTTCTTCTGGGTCGCCCGGATGATGATGATGCAGCTGGCCGTGGTCGATCAGATCCCGTTCCACACCGTCTACCTGCACCAGCTCGTCCGCGACGAGAAGGGCAAGAAGATGTCCAAGACCACCGGCAACGTCATCGACCCGCTGGAGATCGTAGACGAATTCGGCGCTGACGCGCTGCGCTTTACCAACGCCTCGATGGCGGCAATTGGCGGTGTGCTGAAACTGTCCCGCGAGCGTATTACCGGCTACCGCAACTTCGGCACCAAGCTGTGGAACGCCGTCCGCTTTGCCGAGATGAACGAGGTCTTTACCGACAGCGTGCCGCAACTGGATGTCGCCGACCTGAATCCCAAAGCGGCAGTAAACCGCTGGATCATCGGCGAAACCGCCCGCGTGCGGGAAGAGGTCGATGCGGCGCTGGAAAACTATCGGTTCAACGATGCAGCAAACGGGCTTTATGCCTTTGTCTGGGGCAAGGTCTGCGACTGGTACGTAGAACTCTCCAAACCGCTGCTGCAGGGCGATGACGCCGAGGCACAGGCCGAGACTCGCGCCACCATGCGCTGGGTTCTGGATCAGTGCATGGTCCTGCTGCACCCGATCATGCCTTTCATCACCGAGGAGCTCTGGGGCCTGACCGGCAACCGCGCCAAGATGGTTGTCCATGCCGACTGGCCGTCCTATGCCGCCGCCGACCTGATAGACGCCGATGCGGATCGTGAGATAAACTGGGTGATCTCGGTCATCGAAAACACCCGTTCGGCCCGTGCGCAGATGCGGGTTCCGGCCGGCCTTTACGTGCCGATGCTGGTGACCGGGATTGATACGATTGGGCAGGCTGCCTGGGACCGGAACGAGGCGCTGATCAAACGTCTGGCGCGGATCGACAGCCTGACCAAAGTGGATGCCTTCCCCAAAGGCACGATTTCGATTGCCGCCCCTGGTGCGTCTTTCGGCCTGCCGCTGGCGGATATCATCGATATCGGCGCGGAAAAGGAACGGCTGGAGAAAGCCAAGGGCAAGCTGGCCAAGGAGCTGGGCGGTCTGCGTGGACGCCTGAACAACCCCAAATTCGTGGCTTCGGCCCCGGAAGAGGTGGTCGCCGAAGCCAAGGCCAACCTCGCCGCCCGCGAAGAGGAAGAGGCCAAGCTGAACGAGGCGTTGGCCCGACTGTCTGAAATCGTCTGATCGGCAGCTCTTTCGACGCAATACCCGGAACCCCGCCGCTGGTCCGGCGTGGTTTTCTTTTTGAAGTTAAACGGCTTGTACCCCTGCCCCGACCCTTGTTAGCAAGTGCGGGTCACAACCCCGAGGACCAGATGGCGCGCGCATTCCCCCCAATCCAGACCACATCGACCGGGATGGTCGTGGCGATCGTCGGGTTCTTCAGTTCATTCCCAATCGTCCTTCAGGGCCTGTCAGCCATGGGGGCATCGGCGCAGCAATCGGCCTCGGCGCTGATGACAGCGGCCATTGCCATGGGGCTGACGGCCATTGGCCTCAGCCTGTGGTACCGGCAGCCAATCTCGGTTGCGTGGTCGACGCCGGGCGTGGCTTTGCTGGCCGTCTCGGCAACGCCAGCGGCAGGGTTTTCCGATGCAGTCGGCGCATTTTTGTGTGCGGGGGCACTGACCGTGCTGGCCGGGTTATGGCGGCCATTGGGTCGCTTGGCCGCTTCCATCCCAACCACAATCGCGCAGGCAATGCTGGGCGGCGTGTTGCTGCCGCTGTGCATTGTACCTTTTCAGGCCGCGGTCGACATGCCGTGGCAAGCCTTGCCGGTGATCCTGACATGGTTCATTGCCGGGCGGCTCAACCGCCTGTTTGCGGTTCCGGCTGCGGTTGTTGCGGCGGCGATTGTGGTTGTGCTGAACGCGGGCGATGTTTCAGTCGTGCCAGACAAGTTGGTGGCGGCTCCGGTCTGGATCACGCCCACATTCTCGGCCGCGTCGGTCATTGGCATCGGCATCCCGCTGTTCATCGTGACCATGGCAACACAGAACATTCCCGGAATTGCCGTGATGCGCAGCTTTGGTTACGCGCCGGACGCCGGCAAGCTGTTTTCCTCGGTCGGTGGGGCCAGCATCCTGTCGGCTCCGTTCGGGGCCCCTGCCACCTGCCTTGCCGCCATCACAGCCGCAATGTGCGCGAATGAGGACAGCCACCCCGACCCGGCCCTTCGCTATTGGTCGGCGATCATGGGCGGGGTGTTCTATTGCCTGTTCGGCGTCTTTGCCGTGGCCATCACCGGCTTCGCCGTGCACGCGGACCCGCTGTTGATGGGGACACTGACAGGCATCGCGCTGATCGGCGTGATGGCAAACGCCACCTTCGCCGCGCTGGAGGTTCCGGCCGAACGAGAGGCCGCTATCCTGACTTTCGCCATCACGGCTTCCGGCATCTCGGTCTTTGGGCTGGGAGCTGCGGTCTGGGGGTTGCTGGCCGGCGGCATTGTGTATCTGGTGACAAATCGAAACCGCTAGCGGTTCTCAAACTGTATCAAACCGAGGTATACTCACATCATGTTTGGGTCGTTTGGAAAACTGATTGAGCGCCAGATCAAAAAGGCGCAGGCCGAGGGCCAGTTGCAGGGATTGGAAGGTGAAGGCCAGCCGCTGCCGGACCGCTCGGGCGAGGCGCAGAGCGACCCGGCCATTGCGGCCGGGCACCGGATCATGGCGCAGGCCGGCGTCCTGCCCGAGGAATTCGACATTAAAAAACAACTGGATGCCGCCCGCAAGGACTATGCCTCACTGACGGGCCCGGAAGCGCGCAAGGCCGCCATGGCCCGGATTGCCGATCTTGAGATGCGGTACAATATGGCCCGCGACGCGCGGCGGGCCTTTATGCGATAGCTATTTGAACTCGGGCTTGCGGCCCTGCATCTGCGCGGCGATGACTTCCATCTGATCAGGTTTGCCGATCAACTCCACCTGCTCGGCGGATTCTTCAAGCAGCACGTCGGCGCGTGATTTGGTTTCGGCGACTTCGATCAGACGTTTGGCGGCCCGGATAGCCGAGGGGCTGCGACCTGCGATGTCTTCGGCCAGCGCCAGCGCCTCGCTCAGCGGGTCGTCGGACAGACGGGTGACGAGACCCCAGTCAGACGCCTGTTGCGCACTGATGGGACGCGCAGTGTAGGTCAGCAAACGCAGAACATCCGAGCGGACCAGCCTGGGTAACAGAACCATTCCCCCCATATCGGGGATGATGCCCCACTTCATCTCCATCACGGCCAGTTTGGCTTCGGGATGCGCGATCCGGATATCCGCACCAAGCGCGATCTGCAGGCCACCACCATAAGCGACGCCCTGAATCGCGCAGATCACCGGCACAGACACCCGCCGCCAGACCAGCGCCAGTTCCTGCATTTCGTTGGCGTCCTCGTGGCTGCGGCTCATCAGCCATTCGCTGGGGTCCATGTGCGCCATCTTGGCAAAGCTGGCCATGTCCAGCCCGGCGCAGAAGCTCTTGCCCTCGCCCGACAAAACCACGGCACGGGCGTCCGAGGCGGCGACCTCCTGTCCTGCAGAAAGGATGGCTTTGACCATCGCGTCATCCAGCGCGTTCATCTTGTCGCCACGTGTCAGCGTGACGTGGGCAATATGATCTTTGTATTCGACGGAAACGCGTGACATGCGGACCTCCCAAATTCCTGTTGCCCAACCATGCCCCGAATGGCCCGGCCATTCCACCGCGACGTGAGGGCAGACCAACACCACGGAGTGCGGGGCCAGGGTTCTTTGCTTTGGAAGTGGGTGCAGACGCAAGAGCAGATCACCGGCGCGCTCTGGCCATCGAGGTTCGGTGGTCAGTTGTTGATCCAATACGTCACCCTGATATCTGCTAATATGGTTGTGGATTGAAGGCGGCTTAGATGACTTTGAGAGGGTTGTGGTGTGAAAAGTAGATTAAGCGGTGGATGCGCCTGCGGCGCCGTGCGCTATGCCAGTGACGCTGAAATTGAGTTTTCATTCAACTGCCATTGCAGAAAATGCCAGCACGCAACCGGATCAGGGCATGCGTCAGCGTTTGCGTTGCCATCTGAGGCTGTGAAGATTGAAGGGGATATCAAGGAATACAAAGGGAAAGCCGACACCGGCTTTGCGACTTTCAGCGGGTTTTGTCCGCATTGTGGGTCGCCCATGACCAGCCGAACCGAACGCTTTCCCGAACGGCTCTATTTCTACGCCGCAACGCTTGACGATGCGTCGGTGTTCCGGGCTGGGTTCACGGTGTTTCAGGAAGAGGCGCAACCCTGGGATCCGCCGCTTAAACAGACTGACCCCGCGACAAAATAGGTTGCAAGCAGGGGTGGTGGTGGCAGAGCGAGGCTTGCCCAATTCCACGGCATGCGCTTATCTGCGCGCATGACAGAGCCCCGCTATACCCCGCTCGCCCAATCCCTGCCCGCAACCGTACCGTTTGTCGGGCCTGAGACGCAGGAGCGCCAGCGCGGCGCGCCTTTTGTGGCGCGGCTTGGCGCGAATGAGAGTGTTTTTGGGCCTTCCCCCAGAGCGGTCGAGGCGATGGCAGCCGTCGATATCTGGATGTATGGCGATCCCGAGAACCACGATCTGCGGCACGCGCTGGCGGATCATCATAGCGTAAAGCCCGAAAGCATCGTGGTTGGTGAAGGGATTGACGGTTTGCTGGGCTATCTTGCCCGGCTGTTTATCGGGTCGGGCGACGCGGTTGTGACATCGGACGGAGCCTATCCAACCTTCAATTATCACGTCGCGGGTTATGGCGGCACGCTGCACAAGGTTCCCTATCGCGACGATCACGAAAACCCCGCTGCGCTGTTCGCCAGGGCGGCGGAGGTTGATGCCAAGCTGGTCTATCTGGCCAATCCTGACAATCCGATGGGCAGTTGGCATTCCGGCGCCGATATCGTGGCAGCGATGGAAGCTCTGCCGGACGGCTGTCTGCTGGTTCTGGATGAGGCCTATGTGGAATGCGCGCCCGAAGGCACTGCGGCCCCGGTCGATCCGGATGACCCGCGTGTGATCCGGATGCGCACGTTTTCCAAGGTTTACGGCATGGCTGGCGCGCGGGTTGGTTACGCGATCGGCGCGCCGGGGCTGATTTCCGCCTTCAACAAGGTGCGCAATCATTTCGGAATGAACCGGGCCGCGCAGGCCGGCGCGCTTGCGGCACTACAGGACACCGCGTGGCTGGAACAGGTGCAGGACAAGATTACCGCAGCCCGCGATGGGATTGGGCAGATTGCACGGGAAAACGGTTTGATGCCGTTGCCGTCGGCCACCAATTTCGTGGCAATTGACTGCGGCCGGGACGGCGCGTTTGCCGGGGCCATTCTGGAGGCGCTGGTTGCGCAGGGCATCTTTGTGCGAATGCCCTTTGCCGCCCCGCAGAACCGATGCATCCGCGTCAGTTGCGGTGAAGTGGCGGATCTTGAGGCATTTGCGGCAACGTTGCCCAAGGCGCTTGCGGCAGCGACGAACGGAAACCGGTAAAAGGGGGCTGTCTGCCCCCTCTTGCCCCTGCGGGCCAATTCACCCCCGAAGGTATTTTTGGCCAGATGAAGCGGGGGATCAGTGCGTCTGTTGCGTTGCGCTTAGCTGGCCAGAACGGCGGCGGCGGCTTCGAGCGCGCCCTTGCCCCGTGGAATGTCCAGCGCGGCCATCGCGGTTTCGACGCCCCCCAGCATCGCCATCACCATCTGGCCGTTCACATGGCCCATGTGACCGAGGCGGAAACAGCCATCCCAATCCTCCATCCCGAGACCGATGCCCAGCGTCAGACCCAGCTGGTGTTCGGCAAATTTGCGCAGCGGCGTGCCCTGCCCGTCCGTCAGCCGCAGGGCGGTGACCGCGTGGCTGCGTTGGGCGCGGTCTGCTACATTCAGGTGCAACGCGCCGCCCTGCGCCCAGATTTCGCAGGCGCCCCATATTGCGGTTGCGAGGCGCTCGTGGCGGTCCCAGACATGTTCGATCCCCTCGGCGTGGATCATGTCCAGCGCGGCGCGCAGCCCGTACAGGTGATGGGTCGGGGCCGTGCCGTTAAAGTACTGATAGAACAGGTCGGGGTTTGCGCGCGACTGCCAGTCCCAATATTGCGAAACCCGCGGCATGGTGGCGCGTTTGGCCTGCGCCTTGTCGTTGAAGAACACAAAACCGACACCGGCCGGGGTCATCAACCCTTTTTGGCAGGCTGCAACCGTGACATCCACGCCCCACGCATCCATTTCGTACCGGTCGCAGCCCAGTGAGGCAATGCAGTCCGCCATCAAAAGCGCCGGGTGGTTCAGTTCGTCCAGCAAGGCCCGCAATGTTGGAATGTCGTTGCGGATCGAACTGGAAGTATCCACATGCACAGCCAGAACCGCTTTGATCCGGTGCCCCTTATCGGCGCGAAGAACATCTGCGATGCGGTCGAAATCCCAGGTTGAGGCCGAGCCGAAATCGATCAGTTCGGGTTTTGCACCGATGCCTTCCGCCATTTCGGCCCAGCTGTGGGTGAACCGGCCCGAGGCCGGGGCCAGTACAGTCTCGCCCGGGGCGATCACATTGGACAGGGCGGCCTCCCACGCGCCGTGGCCGTTAGAGATATAGATAGCGACGTGATGATCCGTTCGGGCCACGCGGCACAGATCCCGGGTCAGAGCGGGCATCATCCCGATCAGTTCGCCTTCGTAGATATTGGGCGACGGGCGGTGCATCGCCTGCAATACCGCGTCGGGCATGACCGAAGGGCCAGGAATGGCCAGATACTCGCGCCCCTGCGCGAGAGAAATTGGGTGTGTCATGGGGTCAACCTGTGTGAATTGACGCCCACCCTAGCGAAGCATCGGACGGCGTCAATCCGTCAGCCGGGACGCCTCGCGCGCCAGGGATTCTATTCCTGACCAGTCGCCATCCTGCACCATCTGTTTTGGTGCAACCCAGCTGCCGCCGGCGCAGATCACGTTCGTCAGCGACAGGTAATCATGCGCGTTTGACGGCGACACCCCACCGGTCGGGCAGAACTTGATCTGCGGCAGAGGGGCACCAATGGCCTTCAGCGCGGGGGCACCGCCCGAAGCCTCGGCCGGGAAGAATTTCAGCATGTCATAACCCTGCTCCAGCAATTGCATCGCCTCGCTGGCTGTGGCCGCGCCGGGCAGCAGCGGCAGGCCCTCTGCTTCACAGGCCGCAATCAGAGCTTTGGTCGCACCCGGAGAGACGCCGAACTGGGCCCCCGCCTCCTTCGCGGCACGAACGTCCTCGGGTGTGACAAGGGTACCCGCGCCCACAACGCCACCCGGGACCTGCGCCATGGCGCGAATGGCATCCAGTGCCGCCGGGGTGCGCAAGGTCACTTCCAGCGCGGGCAGGCCGCCGGCAACCAGCGCTTCGGCCAAAGGGCGCGCTTGTGCGGCGTCATCGACGACCAGAACCGGAACGATAGGCGCGAGCGCGCAAATTTCACGGGTGCATTGGGTTTTGACGGACATGGGGATCAGGCTCCGAATATGCTGGCACCGGCATCGGCAGAGCCGACATTGGCGCGGAATGCGGCAAAGAGATCGCGACCGACGCCGTGTTGATTGGCTGAAAGATCGGCGGTCACGGGGGCGCGGTCAAAGACGCCTTCGGTCAGGATCTCCAACTCGCCCTTAACGGCGTCCACGCGCATCAGGTCCTCGTCCCGCAGATAGGCGATCGGGCCGCCGTCCAGCGCTTCGGGGCAGACATGGATGGCGGCGGGAACCTTGCCCGATGCGCCGGACATGCGCCCGTCGGTGACCAGCGCCACCTTTTGCCCACGGCCCTGCAGGATCGACAGGATCGGAGTCAGCGAGTGCAGTTCGGGCATCCCGTTGGCCTTTGGTCCCTGAAAACGAACGACAACGATGGTGTCGCCGGTGAATTCCCCGGCCCTGAAGGCGGCTTTGACCTCATCCTGATCGTGGAACACACGGACCGGGGCCTCGACCACCTGATGTTCCGGCGCAACGGCCGACACTTTCATAACGCCGGTGCCCAGATTTCCGGTCAGGCGTGACAGGCCGCCGGTTGGCTGGAACGGGTCCTTCGCGGAGCGAACGATCTTTTCGTTGAGGCTGTGGCCTGCGCCTTCCTCCCAGATCAGCTCCCCGTCTTTCAGCTTGGGTTCCTTGGTGTAGTTGTGCAGCCCCTGCCCCGCGACGGTCAGGGTGTCGGGATGCAGCAAGCCGTCGTCCAGCAAAGTGCCGATGCAATATCCCAGCCCGCCTGCGGCGTGGAAATGGTTCACGTCGGCCAGACCGTTCGGATAGACACGCGCGACCAAAGGCACAACGGCGGAAATATCGGAAAAATCCTGCCAGTCCAGAACGATGCCACCCGCCCGCGCCATCGCGATCAGGTGGATCAGCAGGTTGGTCGAACCACCCGTAGCCATCAGGCCCACGATGCCGTTGACGAAAGCGCGTTCATCCAGAATCTGGCAAACCGGCGTATAATGATTGCCCAGCGCGCTGAGGGACAGGGCCCTTCGGGCACCTTCTTCGGTCAGGGCATCGCGCAGCGGTGTGTTGGGGTTGATGAAGCTGGAGCCCGGCAGGTGCAGGCCCATGAATTCCATCAGCATCTGGTTGGTGTTGGCGGTACCGTAGAATGTGCAGGTGCCAGGGCCGTGATAGGCGGCCATTTCGGCGGCCATCAGTTCTTCGCGGCCCACTTCTCCGGCAGCGAATTTCTGGCGAACCTTGGCCTTTTCATCGTTGGGCAGACCGCTGGTCATCGGGCCCGCGGGCAGGAAGACCGCCGGCAGATGGCCGAACGCCTGCGCGCCGATGACTAATCCGGGCACGATCTTGTCGCAGACCCCAAGGAAAACGGCCGCATCATAGGTATTGTGGCTCAGCGCAACACCGGTCGCCAAGGCGATCACATCGCGCGAGAACAGGGACAGTTCCATCCCTGCCTCGCCCTGCGTGACGCCGTCGCACATGGCGGGCACGCCGCCCGCGACCTGAGCGGTTCCACCCGCGGCGCGGATCGCCTGACGGATCAGTTCGGGGTAGCGTTCGAAGGGCTGGTGAGCAGAAAGCATGTCGTTATACGCAGTGACGATGCCCAGATTTCCGGCTGTTCCGGTGGCCATCGACTGCTGGTCCTCACCGGCCCCGGCATAGGCGTGGGCCTGACCGCTGCACGACAGATGGGCCCGGGCCGGACCCTTGGACCGGGCCTGCTCCATCCGTTCCAGATGTGGACCCCGCAGAGGCGCGCCTCGGTCGATAATCCGTTTGGTGACGTCGGTGATGACTGCGTGAACCATGTTATCCTCCGATCTGGCGCCAGCGGCGCCCGTCGCGATGCATCAGCATCAATGCTTCTTCGGGACCCGAACTGCCCTGATCATAGCGCGAGGGGCGGTCGCCGCGGTCTTCCCAATCGCGAATTATGGGATCGACCCAGGCCCAAGCGGCCTCGGCCTCGTCCCCGCGCATGAAAAGGGTCTGGTCGCCGCGGATCACGTCCATCACCAGCCTCTCATAGGCGTCCGGCGCGCTGGCATCTGCGCCCAGCGCGTCGGCGAAGCTCATGTCCAGCGCGACGTCCGACAGGCGGAAACCGCCCGGCCCGGGATCCTTGATCGTGGTGCGCAGGGTGATGCCTTCGTCGGGCTGAAGCCGGATCACCAGCACGTTGCCATGCAGCGGGCCGACATTGGGGAAGATCGTGTGCGGAGGATCGCGGAAAAACACGGCGATCTCGGACTCCCGCGCGCGCAGACGTTTCCCGGTCCGCAGGTAGAACGGCACACCTGCCCAGCGCCAGTTGCCCAGATGCACCTTGAGCGCGATGTAGCTTTCGGTGCGGCTGGCCGGGTTATCGACATGGTCCAGATACCCGTCACCGCCCTTACCCGTGCGATACTGCCCCCGCGCGATATCCGCAGGTGCCACAGGTTCCAATGCTTCGATCACCTTGACCTTTTCGTCGCGCACCGCGTTGGGGGCGAATTTTGAAGGCGGCTCCATCGCGGTCAGGCACAGCAGTTGCACAAGGTGGTTCTGGATCATATCGCGCATGGCACCGGACTGATCGTAATAGGCACCGCGCCCCTCGACCCCAACGGTTTCCGCCACAGTGATCTGAACGTGGTCGATATGGGTAGAATTCCACAGCGGTTCGAACAGGGAATTGGCAAAGCGCAGCGCCATCAGGTTCTGCACCGTTTCCTTGCCCAGATAGTGGTCGATCCGGTAAATCTGATGCTCTTCAAAACAGGCGCGCAGCCCTTTGTTCAGTGCCTGAGCCGAGGCCAGATCGTGGCCAAAGGGTTTTTCCACCACGATGCGGCTGTCCGGCGTTGCAAGGCCCTGATCGTGCAGCTTTTGAGCGATACCCGGAAACAGCTTGGGCCCAACGGACAGGTAGAAGGCGCGCACGACATCCGGGCGCAGCACTTTGGTCAGTTCCGGCCACCCCGCATCGCCCAGCGCGTCCACCGCAACGTATTCCACTCGGCTCAGAAACCGGTCCAGGACATCCTGTTTGAACGCGGGTGCAAATTCCTTCATCGCGGCGCGGATCTGGTCGCGAAAGCCGTCGCTGTCCATTTTCGACCGTGCCGTCCCGATGATCCGGGCGTCTTCGGGCATCTGACCGACTTCAAACCGATGATAAAGACCCGGCAATATTTTGCGCTGAGCCAGATCGCCGGTGGCACCGAACAACACCAGATCAAACGGGTTAACCGGAATTACGCGTGAAACCATCGACAGGCTCCTTCAGATCTTGCCGGTTTCATCTGCCCCCAACCGAAGAGAGCTTGGGGTACATCTGATGTTACCGCTAACATTCGCGTTCTGATTAGGGTACCGCGACCTGAAAATCAACCCTGATTTCGTAACCATTCCATGACGGCAGGCCGCACTGATTGTTCACCACGATGCCGCGAGTCGGCGATGATCTTGCGCAAGGACTGCAGGTCAGCCCGGAGCAGCACACTTTTGACCGGTCCGATCGAGGCCGGGCGCATCGACAGCGTGCGGATACCCATCGCGGCCAGACACAGGGCCTCAACCGGGCGGCCGGCATCTTCGCCGCAAAAGCTGAGCGGTGTGTTCGAGATATTACAACGCTCGACGATCCGCTCGATAAAGCTCAGGAAGCTGACGTTCAGCGTGTCATAGCGACGCCGCACAAGTTCGTTTTCCCGGTCTGCGGCAAAGAAGAACTGCTTCAGGTCATTGCCACCGATTGAAACGAAATCGACCTCGTCAAAGAACTTCTGCGGTGCGAAGGCAAGCGACGGGGTCTCCAGCATAGCACCGACTTCGATCGCTTCAGGCAGGGCGTGACCCAGACGTTTTTCGCGCTCGATGGTTTTGTTGACTTCCCAGCGGGCCTCGCGGAATTCATCAGCTTGCGCCACAAAAGGGAACATCACCGTCAGCGGACGGCCATTGGCGGCGCGCATCAGCGCCTGCAACTGCATCCGCATGACACCGCGCTTGTCCAGACCCACGCGGATCGCCCGCCAGCCCAGCGCCGGGTTCGGCTCTGCCACATGCTTCATATAGGGCAGAACCTTGTCCGAGCCGATATCGAGCGTGCGGAATACCACGCGCTTGTCGCCCGCGGCATCCAGAACCCGTTTATATTGCGTCACAAGCTCGGATCGTTTCGGCATCTGATTTCGGATCAGGAATTGCAGTTCGGTCCGAAACAGGCCCACCCCTTCGGCCCCTGAGTTGTTCAGCGACGGCAAGTCTGCCATCAGACCCGCGTTCATCACCAGGTTGATGCGTTCACCGTCGCGCGTTACCGTCGGCGTTTCCCGGATCGAGGCATAGCGCTCCTGCGCCTTGGCCTGCATGGCGATCTTGTCGCGGAAGGCGCTGACGACGGTGTCCTCCGGGCGCAGGTGCACGATACCATGATCCCCGTCGACAAGAATATGATCGCCGTTCAGCGCCTCGGTCGTGATACGGCCGACATGAACAACCAGCGGAATCGCCAGCGCACGGGCCACGATTGTGGCGTGACTACCGACCGAGCCCTCCTCAAGCACGATCCCCTTGAGCGAGCGGCCATATTCCAGCAGGTCCCCAGGCCCGATATTGCGTGCGACCAGGATCGGATCGGGCGGCAGATCGGCGCCGTTCGTCTTTCCCTGCCCGGTCAGAATCCGCAACAGCCGGTTGCTGAGGTCATCGAGATCGGCCAGACGCTCGCGCAGATAAGGGTCTGTGACCTGGCCCATGCGGGCCCGGGCCTGCGATTGCTCTTTCTCGACCGCGGCCTCGGCGCTGAGGCCCAGGCCGATATCTTCTTCCATCCGGCGCATCCAGCCTTTGGAATTGGCGAACATCCGGTAGGCTTCGAGAACCTGCAACTGCTCCTTATCGCCGCCCTGCGAGATTTCGAGCATCTTGTCGACTCCCACGCGCAATTCTTCCACCGCCTCGCTCAGGCGTTCGCGTTCGCGGCGCGGATCTTCGGCGATGGGATTGGTGACGACCACCCGGGGTTCGTGCAACCAGACATGCCCTTCGGCCGAGCCTTCCTGCGCGGGTCCACCGGTCAGCTGAACCGATTGCTGGTGCCGGGGCGACAGGGCGGCGCCTTCGCCCACAAAGGCGCCCAGCTCGGCCATTTCGGCCAAAACCATCGCCACCACTTCCAGCGCATAAACCTCATCTGCGGAAAACTTGCGCGCTTCGCGGGACTGAACCACAAGAACGCCCAGCTTTTCCCCCAGTCGCTGAACCGGAACGCCCAGGAAGGAAGAGAACCTCTCCTCACCCGTTTCAGGCATGTACCGGAAACCCTTGGCGGAGGGCGCATCCGGGGTGTTGACCACCTTGCCCGATCTGGCAACACGGCCAACCAGCCCCTCACCCATGCGCATGCGGGTTTTATGGACTGCCTCGGGCGACAGCCCCTCAGTCGCGCAAAGCTCAAGCGTTTCTTCGTCGCGGAAAAGGTAGACCGAGCAAACCTCGGCCCTGATACTGTCCGCAATCAGGTGGGTGATCCGGTCAAGACGCTCCTGACCGGCGGCTTCGCTTGCCATTTCCTCGCGCAGCCGTCCCAGCAGCTTGCGGGATTCTGTTTCGGTGCCGTCCGCCATGGCCCAACCAAATTACGGTGTCAGGCGAGACCCTTGGCTGAATTGCTCAGGCCGCCTTGTCCAGTTCAAAGGCATCATGCAGTGCCTGAACAGCAAGTTCCATGTATTTCCTGTCGACAAGCACGGAAATTTTTATCTCAGAGGTTGTAATGACCTTGATGTTGATCCCCTCATCCGAGAGTACCTTGAACATTTTCGCCGCCACACCCGACTGCGAGCGCATACCGATCCCCACGACCGAAACCTTGCAGACATCCTCGTCCGCGACCAGTTCCGCGTAGTTCAGTTCACCCTTTTCCTTGATGGCAAGCAACGCCTGCTCGGCGCGCGCCACCTGATCGGTGGGGCACGAAAAGGTCATGTCCGTGCGCCCCTCGTCCGAGATGTTCTGGACGATCATGTCCACATTCACACCCTCATCACTGAGAGCGGTGAAGATGATCGAGGCGATGCCGGGCCGGTCCGCCACCGAAACGACGGTCATTTTGGCTTCGTCGCGGGAATAGGCCACACCGGCCACTACGTTGGATTCCATGATATCCTCCTCGTCGCAGACCAGCGTGCCTGCATTGTCGGACTGTTCTTCGAAACTGGACAGCACCCGCAGGCGCACCTTGTAGCGCATCGCCAGCTCGACCGAGCGGGTCTGCAGAACCTTGGCCCCCAGCGAAGCCAGTTCCAGCATTTCTTCAAACGAAATCTTGTCCAGCTTGCGGGCTTTTTCGCAGATTCGCGGATCGGTCGTGTAAACGCCGTCCACGTCCGTATAGATGTCACAGCGTTCGGCACCGAACGCGGCGGCAAAGGCCACGGCGGTGGTGTCTGACCCGCCCCGGCCCAGCGTGGTAATCCGCCCTTCGGGGCTGAGACCCTGAAAACCGGCGACAACGGCAACCCGCATGCCTTCGTCAAATTTCTGATTGATATTATCGGTCGGGATTTCCTCAATCCGGGCCTGGCTGTGCGCGCTGGTGGTCAACAGGGGAACCTGCCAGCCCTGCCAGCTGCGGGCCGGAACGTCCATTTCCTGAAGCGTCAGCGCCATCAGGCCCGCGGTTACATTCTCGCCCGACGAGACCACGGCGTCATATTCGCGCGCATCGAAAAGGGGCGACGTTTCATTGACCCAGCCCACCAGTTCGTTTGTCTTGCCGGACATGGCCGAAACGATGACGATCACGTCATAGCCCTTGGCAACCTCGACGCCGATGCGTTTTGCCGCGCGGCGGATGCGGTCAAGATTGGCAACCGAAGTGCCACCGAATTTCATAACTAGTACGGGCATGGGGGGTGGTATCTCCGCGCCTTGGAATTCAGGTCCCGTGCGTCTTATGCGAGGGGGGGCGTCAGGGCAAGGGTTCAATACCGCCCTGATCACTGTGTCGGGTCGCTTTACATCAGATCACAGCAGTGTCAGCTTGCAGGCGGCCAATATTCCACGAGGTTTTCATGTTCCGCCCAGCCATCGCATTTACCCTGCTGTCCACATCCGCGTTCGCACAGACGTCCACTTTGGCCGGAACCGACGGCAAGAATTCCCTTGGCACAGTTCCCTGCGCCTCGATAGCCGGCGAGCCACTGCGCAGCTGCCACGCGGAATTGCGCCACCATGACGACGGCACCACGACCCTCGCAGTTGGGATCGGGAACGGAGAGGTTCGCAGCATCTATTTCCGCGATGGCGTGCCGAATTCCAGCAGCTCGCCGTCGGCGCTCAGCTATGAAACGCGCGGCGATACTATGGTGATCTTTATCGACCCGGGCGAGGTGTATGAAATCCCGCAGGCGGCGCTGACCGCTCAGTAGGCGTGCGGCCGGCCGTCCCAGGTTTCGAAACAGCCCGAAGATTCCAGTGAAAGCGCGTCAAAGCGGTCGATCAGGCCGTCCGCGGCCTGCTCGGCAGTTATCTCTGCCCCCGCCCCGCCCATATCCGTCTGCACCCAGCCGGGGTGATAGATACCAACGGAAATCCCGTCGCTGCGCAAATCAACAGCCAGATTCCGGCCCAGATTCAAAACCGCAGCCTTGGACGCGCGATAGATGTAACTGCCCCCCGGCGCCCGGGTGTGAGAGGCCATTTGCGACGAGATTATCGCAATCCTGCCCCTGGCCGCGCGCAAGTTCGGTAACAGCGACTGAACGGTCAGAAACACGCCCGTCACATTTGCGGCAAAGCTCTGGGCCCACATGTCGGCCGGATAGCCGCTGATGTCCTGCCCTTTGTCCAGATACACTCCGGCATTGCAGATCAACAGATCGACCGGTTTGTCACGCAACTGCGCGGCCATACCGGCCTGCTGGACCGGATCGGTCACATCCAGAACCACCTGCGCGCTGTCATCCCGCGCCGTGCCGGTCAGGGTGTCGCCCCGTGCGCGATAGCGATCCGCCAGGGTTTTTCCAATCCCGCGATTGGCCCCGGTGATCACCACATGCATGGATCAGTTCGTCTTTCGACTGGGAACAAAAGGCAGGGGCGCAACCGGCACGCCGTCATCAATCAGCGCCTGCGCGTCCTCGGGCTTGGCTTCGCCGTAAATCGAGCGAACCGGCGCGTCGCCCAGATGAATCTTGCGCGCCTCGCTGGCAAAATCCTTGCCCACATAGTCAGAGTTTTCTTCGACCTTGCGGCGCAGTTCAGCCAACACCTTCTCGACATCTGGCGGCGGGGTTGCGACACTGATCTGATCGGGCGCTGCGGCCTGCGGTTCGGCGCGTGTTTCGCTGCCGCGGGCGGGGCGGACGCGTGGCGTCATGATCGCCTTTTCAACCTGCGAACAGCCGCAAACGGCGCATGTCACCATGCCCGCCGATGCCAGTTTGTCGTAAGCGGCAGCCGATTGAAACCAACTGTCAAATGTATGGCCGTCGCTGCATTTCAACGCGTATTGAATCATGTTCCGTCCAAATGTCGGTTGCCAAATAGATACCGAGGGACAAGGCAATATCAAGCCCTGTAAGCGGCCATTTAATGTGGGAAAGGCCCAACCTTGCGTAACAATAAGGCAAGTTCCGGTGAATTGACCCGGGCGGCCGCCTTTTTGGGCGGCAGCCACTTTCTTTGCCGCTGATCGCACTCGGGAAATTTCGAAGCCGTTGAACGTGTTAGAATCGGATAGACATCCACGGCACACAGAACCGAGCCCCGTTTGGCGCGATGTTTGAAATAGGAAAAACACCCCATGGCCTGCCCGGTGCACTCGCCCCGAACACCGGCCTCTTCCCAGGCTTCCTGTCGTGCCGTCTGGGACGGCGTCAGCCCGTCGATCAGCCACCCCTTGGGTATGATCCATCTTCGGGACTTGCGCGTTGTAATCAGCAAAACCTCGGGCCGGCCGCGATCAAAGCGGTAGCACAGGGCCGCCGCCTGCCGCAGCACCGGCAGGTGTCCGGGGTTTGCCAACGTAAGCTGCGAAAGCCCTGCGTCAATCACGCCGTATCGCCTTTCAGTCGGAATTCGTGCCTGCTGCCGACCCTTTCGTTTTCGTTTATTTAGCGGGCTGGCAAGACACGAATACCATATGAGGCGTTCATCTCCAAGCCTTGGAACAGGCGTTACATGCGTGTTGCAAGTTTGCGCACAAGTTCGTCATGGGGAATATCAGCGTCGATCGCCAGACGTCGCAGGCCAAAATGGACGCGGGCAATCTGCTGATAATACCGGGTGTAGACATAATTCGTGCCACCGCCGGCAAGGGCACCCAGCACGGGAACGGACTGAGCGGCCAGCTTTTGCCCCAGCACAACCGACAATCGTGGCGCCACCGCCGCAATCAGGCGCTGCATGGCCGGGCCGGTCAGTGTCAGGCGTACTGAAAAGAACCCGAGATCAGCGCCGTCATCATTCGATAGCGGCCCCGCAGCCGACAAAACCTGAACGCAATCGAATTTCACGCCTTCTTCGGACGGATCGAACCCTTCACGGGCCGCAGCACCCTGGATGGCGCGCAACAACATGGCCGTGGTCGCGGGCAATTCCATCAAAGCAGTGGTCAGGCCGCCCATCCCCCCTGCTGCGCCCATGGCAGTGGTCAGCGCAGTGTTGACCCAGGGCTGCTGGTCGGGAACGGCACGCCGGGACCCTTCGGCCGCGTGCATTGCAAACCACAGGGCATGTTCCGTTGCACCGGTCAGGCCCAGCCGCACAGGTTCTGGCAACTGTTCCAACAGCGATTCAGCCGATCCGCCCAGGCTGTTCAACAACCTGACACCCGGCCCGCCAGCGGACCGGTAGTGCTCTGCCAGCCGGTCCAGTTCGGCCTCGGCATCCAGTTTTTCGACAAGGACCACGTCCTGCATGCACACCCTCCTGCCCGTAAAACATTGGGATTTCAGGCGGCCGATTCAATAGGTCAGCGCGACCAGCGCGTCACCGCCCCGCGGACACCGGCCCAAACTCCGGGGGTCAGTTCCAACCCCAGCACGCGGTCCGGGTTCGTTGGGGGCGGCATTTCCACCCCGCTCAGACGGGCAAATCCAAATCTGGAATAATAAGGCGCATCACCGACCAGCATGACCCTGTCCCAGCCTTTTTCACGGCCCGCCCCGATCCCTGCGTGGATCAGATAACCGCCCAGCCCCTCGCCCTGATGGGTCGGGTGCACGGCCACCGGACCCAGCAACAGCGCGTCGTGATCACCAATATGGACCGGCCAGAACCGGATTGCGCCCGCCAGAATGCCCTGGCCATCACGCGCCACCAGCGACAGGCCGGAAACCGGGGGGATATCGTCGCGCAAACGGTATGATGACAGCGCCTCGCGCCCGGGCGCAAAGCACAGGTCATAGAGGGCCTCGACCTCCCACCAATCGTCCGGCTCTTCCGGTCTGATCCCGAACTGCTGCACCCTACCCTCATTTCATTGCTGGAATTCGCCCTAGCACTTCGCTAGGCCTTGGGCAAACGCTTGGAGTCCATATGTTCTATCGCCCCGAAGATGGCCACGGCCTGCCGCACAACCCGTTCAACGCCATCATCACACCGCGCCCGATCGGCTGGATTTCAACCCGGGACGCAGACGGGCACAACAATCTGGCCCCCTATTCCTTTTTCAACGGGGTCGCGTACACGCCGCCACAGGTCATGTTCGCATCCACCGGATCGAAACACGATCAGGACGGCGGCAAGGACAGCATCGCCAATATTGAGGTGACAGGCGCGTTCTGCGTCAATGTCGTGGCGCATGCCCATCGGGACGCGATGAACGCCAGCTCTGCGGGTTTGGGGAAACATGTCGACGAGTACGCCCATGCCGGACTTAGACCTGTTGAGTGCGAGACGATCAACTGCGCCCGTGTACTGGGCGCCCCGGCCGCCCTGGAATGCAAACTCACGCAGATCGTCACCCTGCCGGGCGATGCCAATCGCGTCGTATTCGGCGAAGTGACCGGGGTGCATCTGCAGGATGACCATATTCGCGACGGCAAGTTTGACGTAACTTCGTTCAAACCCTTGGCAAGGCTGGGATATCGGGATTATTCGGTGGTCACCGAGCTTTTTTCACTCAACCGTCCAGACGATTGACCCCGGGGCGATAGGGGGCCAGCCCCCGCCGCCCTGCGGGCGACTCCCCCGAGGTATTTTTGGCCAGATGAAGCAGCGGGTCCTGAGTTCATCCGGCCGGAAATGTTCCAGAGCGCGAGGCAGAGCCTCGCAACCCTCAGTGGCCACCCAGAATGCCGGTGCGAACCGAATAGTCCACTGCCAGTTCGTAATCCGGATCGTCATCGCTGTCGACCATCAGGTGGCCTGCCTTGTTGAGCAGCTTGTGGCAATCCCGGCTGAGGTGGCGCAGCATAACGCGTTTGCCCGCAACTTCGTATTTGGCGGCCACGTTTTCGATGGCCTGCAAGGCAGACTGGTCCACGACACGGCTTTCGGCAAAGTCGACGATGACGGTATCCGGGTCATTCGGTACGTCGAACAGTTCGACAAATCCTTCAGACGAGCCAAAGAACAAAGGGCCCTGGATTTCGTAAACCTTCGCGCCTTTTTCGGTTACTGAATCACGGGTAATTGCATGAATGCGCTTGGCATTGTTCCAGGCATAGGCCAGCGCCGAGACGATGACGCCGACAACCACGGCGACCGCTAGGTCCTCCATCACGGTCACGACGGTCACCAGCACGATCACGAAGGCATCCATCAGCGGCACCTTGCGCATGATCTTGAACGAGTTCCAGGCAAAGGTGCCGATCACCACCATGAACATCACACCGACCAGAGCGGCCAGCGGGATCCGTTCGATCAGGGGTGAGGCAAACAGGATGAAGATCAGCAGGAACAGCGCCGCCGCGATACCGGCGATGCGGGTGCGACCGCCGGATTTCACGTTGATCATCGACTGTCCGATCATCGCACAACCGCCCATGCCGCCAAAGAACCCTGTGGCCACGTTGGCAACGCCCTGCGCGATGCATTCCTGCGAGGCACCGCCGCGTTTGCCGGTGATTTCGCCAACAAGGTTCAGGGTCAGCAAGGATTCGATCAGGCCGATGGCGGCCAGAATGACGGCGTAAGGCAAAATGATCTCGAAGGTTTCCCAATTCAGTGGCACCATCGGGATGTGGAACGGCGGTAACCCGCCTTCGATCGAAGCCAGATCGCCGACGCGCGGCACATCCAGGCCAAAGCCGATGACAAGGGCAGCCACGACGACGATCCCGGCCAGCGGCGCCGGGATGATGCGCGTGATCCGCGGCATGACCCAGATCACCGCCATGGTCAGCGCCACCAGACCCAGCATGGTATAAAGCTGCATCCCCGAGAGCCATTCGCCCCCGCCCACGCCATGGCCGGTGTTTTCCATGGTGCCGGGCACCTTGAACTGGCCCAGCTGCGCCAGAAAAATCACAATCGCCAGACCGTTCACAAAGCCCAGCATCACCGGATGCGGCACCAGCCGGATAAAGCGCCCCCAGTGCATCGCTCCCGCGATCACCTGAAGGATGCCCATCAGCACCACCGTGGCGAACAGGTATTCCACCCCATGTTGGGCCACCAGTGCGACCATGACCACCGCCAGCGCACCGGTCGCGCCTGAGATCATGCCCGGGCGGCCGCCGATCAGCGCTGTGATCAGCCCCACCATGAAAGCGGCGTACAAACCCACCAGCGGATGAACCCCGGCGACGAAGGCAAACGCCACCGCCTCGGGCACCAGAGCCAGCGCAACGGTCAGACCGGACAACAGTTCGATCCGCAAGCGCGAGGCGGTTAGCCCCTCATCCGGCACCCAGCGGAGATCGGGTTTGACGATACGATTGGCAAAGCTTGCCAGCATAGCTCGGGGCATGGGGCGTCCTGTGGATTGGTGTGTTCGCGCGAAAGGGGTTTTCTACCTGTCATCCCGAGTCGGAGCCACCGCAGTAGGCGGGAGGCTGATATGCAATTACCGCATGGCTGCGGCCTCGCAGATTCGTGAATTGAAGACCCGGGCCGCGATAAGCACCTTTGCGCCATGCGATGTTTCTTGTTCCTTCTTCTCGTCCCGATCCCGGCACTCGCGCAGGATTTGCAGGGAAATGACACCGCCGGGAACTGGCGCGTGACCCATTACGAGGCGTTCGATATCTGGAACTCGATCTGCGACGAGCGCGAGGAGAACGGATCTCTGCGTCAAAGGTGCTATATCCGTCGGGCCGAAGTTTTTTCGTACCGGCCGAAATTTGGCGCGCAATATATCTTCATCACGCCGGCGCCCGACGGCTATCAGATCGAATTCGGTATCGAACCGGGCACCCTGTTTTGGCCGTCAGGGTTTCGCATTGATGGCAACGACGGCGTTTTGTGGCGCACCCGACACCCGGGTTGCCTGACCGGGTTAAGCTGCACATTTGATGGGCCGGGCGCACAGGAAATTCTTACGGCGATGCAGGCCGGTGAAGCCTATCGTTTCGTCTTTCGGGACCGCCACGGCCAATCGCAGGACCTGATCTGGCCTCTGCAGCAGTTCGATGCCGCGCTTGCCAACTTTCAGGAACAATCAAGGGCACGGGGTCTGCTGCCGCCGCCGCAATAGGTATTGCCTCTTGTCAAATCTTGCAGCGCGCCGCAGAAAACACGGAACGGACAACATAATTGGAGAGACCCAGTGACCCAGACCAGGATTGCCGTCATCGGCGGATCAGGCATTTATGACATTGACGGGCTGGAAAATGCGGAATGGGTCACGGTTGAAACACCCTGGGGCGACGCCTCGGATCAGATATTGACCGGGTCGCTGAACGGTGTGGCCATGGCGTTCCTGCCGCGACATGGGCGCGGTCACGTCCACTCGCCGACCGAAGTGCCCTATCGGGCCAACATCGACGCGCTGAAACGGCTGGGGGTAACGGATGTGATCTCGGTATCTGCCTGCGGGTCATTCCGCGAGCATATGGCACCGGGGGATTTCGTGATCGTCGATCAGTTCATCGATAGGACGTTTGCCCGCGAAAAGAGCTTTTTCGGCACCGGTTGCGTTGCCCATGTCAGCGTCGCCCATCCAACCTGCCCACGTCTGTCGGACGCCTGTGAAACCGCAGGCAAGGCGGCAGGTATCACCATTCACCGGGGCGGAACCTATCTGGCTATGGAAGGACCGCAGTTCTCATCCTTGGCCGAGTCCAAGATGTACCGCGAACAATGGGGATGCGACGTGATCGGCATGACCAACATGCCCGAGGCGAAACTCGCCCGCGAAGCTGAGCTTTGTTATGCCTCGATCGCCATGGTCACCGATTACGACAGCTGGCATCCAGACCACGGAGAGGTCGACGTGGCCGCCATAATTGCCACCCTGACCGGCAATGCCGATAAAGGCCGGGCTCTGGTTAAAGGCCTGCCCGATCTGTTGGGAGCCGAGCGCGCACCCTGCCCGCATGGCTGCGACCGCGCGCTGGAATACGCCATCCTGACTGCGCCGGAAAAACGCGACCCCGCGTTGCTGGCCAAATTGGATGCAGTTGCCGGTCGGATTCTCTGATCCGGCTATTGCCCAAGCGCGCCTTGCACCTCGGCCCAAAGCCCATGCGACCAGAGGTCGTTATGGGTTCCGCCGGGGATAACATGCAACTGCGCTGTGTCCCCTGACATCTCAGCCAGCGCCTTACCGTGATGCAGCGGGATGGTTTCGTCCTCGGTCCCGTGGAAAATCAGGGTCGGCACGGTGATGCTATCGATCAAGTCACGGGTGGCGAACTGATCCTTCATCAGGGCCGAGACCGGCAGGAACGGATAGCGCTCGGCTGCCACATCCACGGTGGCGGTAAATGGCGCCTCAAGCACCAGCAATTGCGCGTTGGGCCGCTCTTCGGCCACCGCAGCCGCAACACCCGTCCCCAGGCTCTGGCCGTGCAGGACAATTTCCGCGCCTTCAGCTTCCAACCGGTCAAACAACTGCACCCCATCCGAGATCAGCGCCAATTCCGAGGGCTCGCCCTCGCTGCCCGGGAAACCGCGATAGCTGGGCGCAAAAAGGCCAAAACCACTGTTGAGGACTTCACGCATACGATCGGCCCGGTCGCCCAGATTGCCGCTTTGACCATGAAAGAACAAAACCGTCGGCGCGTCCTCGATGGCTGGCGGAGCGGACCATGCGGTCAACACTACGCCGTCGGACATGGGAACCGAGATCACATCCACATCGGCCAACCCAACTGCCTTGGGATCGGGCAACTCCCCGGACGGTTTGTACAGCAGTGCGCTCTGGTTTGCGTACATATACCCAAGTATCCCGGCGTATAGCGCAACCCCGATCAGGACCAAGAGGATCAACGCACGCCTTACCGGCCAGGCTCTCGACCGGGCGGGTTTCGAAAATGTTCCGATGTGATCTGGATGTAGCTGCGTCATTTTTTGCCTCCGATCCCCTGGTGCCTCTTAGTTTGGGAAACCGGGTGCGTGTTTCAAGGAAGATGCACAAGCCTTAATTCAATCTTTAACCTACACGGCCCGGACTTTTTTAAGGCGGTTCATCTAGACACGCACCCTGATCCTCTCCTTGAGTTCACGTAAAAAAACCTGAGCAATCCGTGAAGGGCTTGACGTTGCCACCGCGACGGGGCTTGGTGAGCAAACAAACACAGGAACCCCCATGTCCATCGACCTTTGGCTGGCCTTTGTGGCTGCATCAACCGCCTTGCTGCTGATCCCCGGCCCGACTGTACTGCTGGTGCTCAGCTATGCCCTGTCCAAAGGGCGCAGCGTTGCCGTGGCCTCGGCCTCCGGGGTCGCGGTGGGGGATCTGGTTGCCATGACCGCATCGCTACTGGGCTTGGGCGCGCTGGTACTGGCCTCGGCGACGCTGTTTTCCGTGTTGAAATGGGTGGGCGCGGCCTATCTGGTTTGGCTGGGCCTCAAATTGCTGCGCAGTACGCCCTCGGGCGGATTGCATACAGTGGAAACCGGCCGCGACGTCACCGCCCACAGTGTCTTTGGCCATGCCGCCGCCGTCACTGCGCTGAACCCGAAATCCATCGCGTTCTTCATTGCCTTCGTGCCGCAGTTTCTGCGCCCGGCTGACCCTTTGGGCCCGCAATTCGCCATCCTGATCGCTACCTTCGTCGGCCTCGCCTGGCTGAACGCGCTGGCCTATGCGCTGCTGGCCGACAGGCTGCGCCGGATGATCGGACGTGCCGGTGTCATCACCGCGATGACCCGGTTTGGAGGGCTGACTCTGATCGGAATGGGGGTTGCGACCGCCGTCCTCCGCCGCCCGGCCTGAGGATCAATCCTCAGCGTGTTCTTTCATGAAACCACGGATGAACCGTCGGATTTCCCTTGCGGCTGAGGTATCAAGTTCCTTGCAAAGTTCGACAAAGGCGTCGCGCTCATCCTTGTCCAGACGCAAGACCAACTGACTGTTTTTCTTGGTAGAACCTTTTCCGTCTTTCTTTGCCACGTTCTTTTCCCCGTCGAACTCTTGATTCTTTCAGCGATGCAATGTATATACAACGCATAGAAATTGTAGTTATCGAGCAACTAACAATAAAAAAGGAATATGGCAATGAACCTTCATGCTGCTCAGGCATTTCTTTTGCGAGATCAGCGCAATTGGCGCAAACCGCACCTGTCGTGGCTGCCTGCCCCGCTGTATCGCTATTACGGACTGCCGAACGCAATTCCGGGGCGCCGCAAATAAGCCGCACCAATCTTTCCTTGCATGACTGCACCTGATGGGCCAAACACGCCCGCGTGTTTTGACGCCAAAAGGGGTTGGCCATGTCCAGAAACAAAACCGTCAAAGATTACATTCGCACGATCGTTGATTTCCCGCATGAGGGGATCATGTTCCGGGACGTTACCACCCTGTTCGCCGACCCGCGCGGTTTCCGCATAGCGATCGATCAGATGCTGCACCCCTATGCCGGTGAACGCATCGACAAGGTCGTCGGCCTTGAGGCGCGCGGCTTTATTCTGGGCGGTGCCATTGCGCATCAGTTGAGCGTTGGTTTCGTTCCGATCCGCAAGAAGGGCAAGCTGCCCGGCACAACGATCAGCCAGGATTACAAACTGGAATACGGTGAGGCGATTGTCGAAATTCATGATGACGCCATCCTTCCGGGCGAGAAAATCCTTGTGGTCGACGACCTGTTGGCCACAGGCGGCACCGCCGCTGCCGGGATCAAGCTGATCGAGCGGCTGGGCGGCGAAATCGTGTCATGTTCGTTTATCATCGACCTGCCCGAACTGGGTGGGCGCAAGGTGCTGGAAGACATGGGCATGGACGTTCATGTCCTGTGCGAATTCGAAGGTCTCTGAAACCCCCGGCTTCACAAAAACGTGAGTGGACGTTCCGGACCACGCGGGCTTAGCGCGGGACAAAGTCGGGTCAAGTGGCACATATCGACATGTCCAGTGATCTTGCCGCCCTGACCGCGCGTACCCCTGTTGATGCCACCAAGGCATTCCAGCAAGGGAATTATCGCAATGTTTCGCAAACTCGCATTCGCAGGGTCCGCAACCCTATTGCTCAGCACGACCGCATTCGCAGACGGCCACGCCAAGGACATCGTGGACACCGCGGTCGGCGCCGGCAGCTTCAACACGCTTGTCGCAGCCGTTCAGGCCGCCGAACTGGTTGACACCCTGAAGGGAGAAGGTCCTTTCACCGTTTTCGCCCCTACGGACGAGGCTTTCGCAGCGCTGCCCGAGGGCACGGTCGACACGCTTCTTAAACCGGAAAACAAGGATCAACTGGTGGCGATCCTGACCTACCACGTCGTTCCGGGCAAAGTGATGTCAGGTGACCTGTCGGACGACATGACCGCGGCAACCGTGCAGGGCGGCGATGTCACGATTGATCTGGATAACGGTGTGATGGTCAATGACGCCAACGTCGTTCAGGCTGATATCGAGACCACAAACGGCGTCATCCACGTCATCGACAAGGTGATCATGCCCGGCTCATAACCCAAACAAGGCATCCCGTGATTTCACAGGGTGCCTGCTACTTGAGAACGGCACCGGGGTTCATGATCCCCTTTGGATCAAGCGCGGCCTTGATCGCCCGCATCGCCTGCAACTTGGCCGGATCGCCATAGCGTTCCAGATCATCAGTTTTCAGACGGCCGACCCCGTGTTCCGCGCTGACCGAACCATCGAACTCGGCCACCAGATCATGAACCGCTCGTTTAACCGTTTGCCTTTGCCCATCAAACTCGGACCGGTATCGGCCTTGCGGCGGGAACACGTTGTAATGCAGGTTTCCGTCGCCCAGATGCCCAAAGCAATTGATGCGGAACGGCCCCAAACTTGCCACCACCTCAGCCCCGCGCCGAATGAACTCGGGAATGCGCGAGATTGGTACGGAAATGTCATGGCTCGAAACCGATCCGATCAGGCGGTTGGCCTCGGGGATACGCTCACGCACCGCCCATAGCTCGGATCGCTGCGCTTCGCTTTGGGCAATGACAGCATCGTCAACCAGTTGGCGCGCGTCGGCCAAAACGTATAGTTCCTCCAGCGCATCTGACGCAGACTGCCCGGCTGACAGCCCAAGTTCAATCAGAACGCACCAGTCTGGTTGCGCATCAAAGGGTTGCCGGACATCCGGCAGAACCTCGGACAGGAATTGCAGACCCTGACGGTGGATCAGTTCAAAGGTGCTGACGCCCTCGCCCACCCGATCCCGTGCCAGGGCCAGCAGATCAACCGCCGCTTCGGGTGATGCAACCTGAATCATCGCGGTTCCGACGGAAGCAGGGCGTGGAAACAGCTTGAGCGAAGCCGCTGTGATAATGCCCAAAGTCCCTTCGGCCCCGACCAGCAGATTGCGCAGGTCATAGCCGGTATTATCTTTCCGCAATCGGCTGAGCCCGTGCCAGATTTCACCGTTTGGCAACACCGCCTCAAGTCCCAGGCACAGATCCCGGGCGTTTCCATAGCGCAGCACGTTGACCCCGCCCGCATTGGTCGCAAGGTTCCCGCCGATCCGGCAGGACCCCTGCGCGGCCAGGGACAGGGGAAACAACCGGTTGGCCCCTTCGGCGGCGGCCTGAACATCGGCCAAAATGGCGCCCGCCTCGGCGATCAGGATGTTTTCGGCGGGATAAACCGCCCGAATGGCCGTCATCCGCTCCAGCGAAATCAGCAAGGGTGCCGGATCGTCGGTCATAACCTGCCCGCCCACCAGACCGGTACCGCCGCTATATGGCAGCACGGGGACCAGAGCTTCTGCGGCCAAACGCACAAGGGTCGATACATCCTCGACGCTGCGCGGCAATGCCAAGAGCCCGACGTGGCCCGCGAACCTGCGGCGCGGCTCTTCCAGATAGCGTTCGGCGACCGGGCGCAGAATGTCGCCGCCAAGTTCTGCGCGGATGGATGCGGCAAGGGTTTTGTCGGCAGGGTTCAGTTTCATACCCATTCCTTGCCCAAGGCGGGGCGCTGCGACAAGCCCTATTCCAGCTCTATCAGATAGCGCGGCTCCAGCACGACAACGGTGGGCCGGTCAGGCAGTGTACGCAGCGACACGGTGATTTCCGAAACGCCTTCCCGCTCTACCGGAAAATCGTTCCGGATATCGACCAGAAACCGATCCAGTGAAAAGCCTGAAAACCAGTGCATCGGGATGATGACTGAACTTTTCAGCCGCTTCAGCACCGAAATCATGTCCGGCAGGGGCATGGTCGTTCCCCCATCCACCGCTGCCATGACCACATCCAGCCGACCCAACGCTGCAAACTGCTCATCCGACGGCACGTGGTGCAGATGTCCCAGATGACCGATACACAGCCCCTCGATCTCGAAAACAAAGATCGAATTGCCGCGTTCTTCGACCCCGCCATAGGCCGAGCGGATGTCGGTCGAGACATTGCGCACCAGCATCTCGCCGAGATCCAGATGATGCTCGATCCCCTGCCCGAAGTCGCCCCACCCAGGCAGCACATGCGGAATTGCCGGATCAGGATGCGCGGTCCAATGGGTGCTGTGCGCGTGGTTCATGGTGACAACATCGGGGATCAGATCCGCACTGCCGATAAAGCCGGTGAAATCGGTCACGGCGTTCAACCCGCCACGCGTCTGGATCAGAAAGGAAGCATGGGCGATATAGCTGATGCGCACCGAAAACTCGGGGACGGGGTCCGTCCAGGCCGCTTTGTGCAGGAATTCGATCCCCGGTGCCGCATCTGCAATGGCAATACAGTGGCTTGGCCGCCGCTCCTGCGCCGCCGCCCCGCCCGAAATCACCATCAATGCCGCCAAAATCCAGCGCATGCGTAGAGTGTAGCGCAACAGGCAGACAAGTCATGCCCCTTGTTCAACCGACAAACGACTTCGCAAGGACAGCCACAGGTTCAGAAGACCAAAGACGTCGGTCGAGCCTGCTGCCTACCCGGCGTCCGTCTTTCCGCGCCGGTCCGACCGAAGGCTGGCATACAGCACATGCGTCCGCCAGCGCCCGTTGATCTGCAGATACGATTGCGCCACGCCTTCGTATTTGAAGCCAGAGCTTTCCAGCAATCCGCGCGAGGCGGTGTTTTCCGGCAGACACGCGGCCTCTATCCGGCTCAGGTCCAGGCGGGTAAAGGCGTGATGGACAACGGCGCCGATAGCTTCGCGCATGTATCCGTTTCGCGCAAAGGCCTGCCCGGTCCAATATCCCAGGGTTCCGGCCTGTGCCGGGCCACGACGGACATTGTCCAGCGTGATCGCGCCGACCAGCACGTCGTCCGAGCGGCGAAACAGAAACAGCGGGATCGCGGTTCCGCCCGCCACGGAGCGCTGCGCCCAGTAAACCCGGTTGGTAAAGGACTTCCGGCTGAGGTGATCCTTGGCCCAGACCGGCTCCCACGGGGTCAGGTATTCCCGCGAGGCCCGCCGCAGCGCCGCCCAGTCATTGAAATCGGAATGGACGGGCGGGCGCAGGCTCAGCCGCTCGGTTTCGAGTTTCAGCTTGCGTCTGCCCAACAGCATCACGCCGCGCGCCTCTCCTGCATTTCGGCCAGCGTGGGCGCGTCCGACACCGGACCATACAAGGCCAGCGCCGCCGGGGCTTGCACCGCCATCTTCTCGGCGAAGGCGCGAACATCCGCCGTGCTGACCGCATCGATCCGGGCGACCGTGTCCTCAAGCGAGGGCACCTTGCCCCAGATCTGGACCAGCCGCGCAAGACGTTCGGCCCGGTTCGACGGGCTTTCCAGCCCCATCAGCATTCCGGCCTTCATCTGGGCGCGGGCGCGGGCCACCTCTTCGGGACTCATGTCCTCGGCGGCACGTTTCATCTCATCCACGGTGATCGTCGCCAACTCGCCGACCTGATCGGCCGAGGTTCCGGCATAGATCGTGGTCGTGCCGGTATCCGCATAGGCACCGGTCTGGGCAAATATCGTATAGCAGAGCCCGCGCGTTTCGCGCACTTCCTGAAACAAGCGTGATGACATGCCGCCGCCCAGAGCGGTCGAATAGATCTGTGCAGTGTAGATCGCATCGTCGCGATAACCGGGACTTTCCAGCGCCAGCGCGAAATGTGCCTGCTCCAGTTCCTTGATCTGCCGGGCCTCGCCGCCGGTAAAGCGGGCGGGATCGGCAATCAGACCTTTGCGCGGCTGCAAATGGCCAAACATCTCTTCGGCCATTTTCATCAGCGCATCATGATCCACAGCCCCAGCGGCAGACAGGATCATCTGCTCGGGGCCGTAGTGTTCAGCCACAAAGCCTGACAAATCCTCGCGCGAAAACGCACTGACCCGCTCGGTCGGGCCCAATATGGTGCGGCCCAGAGGCTGATCGTGATAGCTCTGCTCCTGCAACCAATCAAAGATCACGTCGTCGGGCGTGTCATAGGCCTGACCGATTTCCTGCAGGATGACGCCGCGTTCAACCTCGATCTCGCGCGGATCAAAAACCGGGTTCAGAACGATGTCGCCGATCACATCCATCGCCAGCGCCACATCGTCTTTCAGCACACGCGCGTAATAGGCGGTCACCTCTCGCGAAGTATAGGCGTTGATATAGCCGCCCACATCCTCGATCGCCTCAGCGATTTGCAGCGCAGAACGCCGTTCGGTTCCCTTGAACGCCATATGCTCAAGGAAATGCGCGATGCCGTTCTGTTCGATCCGTTCATGCCGCCCACCGGCGGTCACCCAGATGCCGATGGCCGCAGATTGCAGCCCCGGCATATGTTCACTGACGATCCGAAATCCGTTCTTCAGTTGGTCTTGTCTGACAGTCACTCAGCGATGTGCCTTTTGATATGATCCTCAAGGGCGCCCAGATCATTGGCAATGCGGGTCACCCGTTCCGAACGTTCATACAGATCAGACATGCGGGATGGAAGAGGCGGATGTACATCGCTCGCCTTCTCGACCGCGGCCGGGAATTTCGCGGGATGCGCGGTGGCCAACGTGATCATCGGCACGTCAGCGGCGCGATGCTCTTCGGCAACCTTGATGCCGACCGCTGTGTGCGGGCAGACCAGTTCGGCGCTGTGGGCCAGCGTATGTTTGATCGTTGCCAGAGTTTCCTTTTCGGACACGCGGCCCGAGTCAAAACTCTCGCGCAGCGCTTCCATTGCGCCCTGGCTGACGTTAAAGCCGCCGGTCTTCAGTTCATCCATCAATTGCGCGACCGCACCGCCATCCTCGCCATAAGCATAAAACAGCGCCCGCTCAAAGTTCGAGCTGACCTGAATATCCATCGACGGGCTGATCGACGGGATGGTGTCGCCCTTGAAATACCCCTCGCCCGACAGGCAGCGATGCAGGATGTCGTTCTGGTTGGTCGCCACGACCAGACGGTCGATGGGCAGCCCCATGCGCTTGGCCAGATAGCCCGCGAAAATGTCGCCAAAGTTGCCCGTGGGCACTGTAAAACTGATCTTGCGATGCGGCGCACCGAGGCTGACAGCCGCCGAGAAGTAATAAACGATCTGCGCCAGAACGCGGGCAAAGTTGATCGAGTTCACGCCAGCCAGTTTCACGCCATCCCGGAAGTCGAAATCGTTGAACATGTCCTTCAGTGCGGCCTGACAATCGTCAAAGTCGCCATCGACGGCCAACGCGTGCACGTTGCTGTCGGCGGGTGTCGTCATCTGACGACGCTGTACTTCGGACACACGTCCATGCGGGAACAGGATGAACACGTCGACCGCGTCTAGCCCCCGGAACGCCTCAATGGCTGCCGAGCCGGTATCACCGCTCGTCGCGCCCACGATGGTTACGCGATCCCCGCGCCGTTTCAGCGCCACCTGAAACAACTGGCCGATCAGCTGCATGGCAAAGTCCTTGAAGGCCAGCGTCGGCCCGTGGAACAGCTCCAACAGGAAGTGGTTCTCGTTCAACTGTTTCAATGGCGCGCGGGCATCGTGGCCGAACCCGTCGTAAGCTCGGGCGATGATGTCCTTGAACTCGTCTTCGGCAAAGGAGCCACTGACATAAGGCCACATCACGCGGAACGCGATTTCCTCATAGGACAGACCAGCCAGCGCCGCGATCTCTTCCCGCGACATCACCGGGATCTCGGCGGGCAGGTATAGACCGCCGTCTCGGGCCAGTCCGGTTAGCATCGCCTCCTCAAAGGTCAGTTCGGGCGCTTGGCCACGGGTCGAGATGTATTTCATTGCTCATCACTCTCAGAAGGGGCGCGGTTGCGCCACAGGAAATAACCGGTCATCGCGGCCCAGACCAGAGCCAGACCAAACCATGTGACTGCGTATTGCAGGTGATCGTTGGGGATACCCGCCGTATCCACGGGCAAAGGTGTCACGCCCGGATCGGTTTGCGAGCGGGCGATTAGCAGAACCGGTTCCGCCCCTAGCGCCGCAGCCAGGTTGGGCACGTCGCGGGCGAACCAGATGTTGGCGTCGATATCCGGTTCGGGCGTATAGCCGTCGATCTCATCCGGCCAGTGCAGATTGCCGGTCACCTCCATCGGCCCGGTCTGCCGCACATCCAGTTTCGCGGTGGTCGGCACAAAGCCCCGGTCCACCAGAATGGTCCGGTCATCGGTGCTGAACGACTGAATAATACGATACCCTGCCCCAACTTGCTTGACCGAGACCAGAACGTGGATCTCGCCTGGCTCCATCTCGCCCGACACAGTGACCGGCAGGTATTTGTCGGTTTCGACCGAGAGGCTCTTTGGCAGGTCAACCGGGTCGGCCTGGATACGGGCGTCGATATCCGCCAGAATACCCTCTTTCCATGCCAGCCGCTGCATCTGCCAGACGCCCAGCGACACCAGCACGCCCAGACCGGCAAAGCCGAAAATCAGCAGGAAGAGAATGCGGCGCATGGTGGTGAAAACCCTCGTTGCAGGAACCGGCGTCTTGTTAAGGGGCGGGTGCCTGAAATTGCAACCACGCAATTGTATCGGGCGCAATCTTGCGCCCCGGATAGTGAAAAAGCCGCCCCAAAGGGCGGCTTTTGCAATTGGATCATCTGACGGGCACTACATCAGCGGGGACTGGCCCCAGATGTAAACTGCGAAGAACAGGAACAGCCAGACAACGTCGACGAAGTGCCAGTACCAGGCGGCAGCCTCAAAACCGACGTGTTTTTCCGGAGTGAAATCCCCGCGCAGCGCTCGGATCAGACAGACCGACAGGAAGATCGTCCCGATGATCACATGCGCGCCGTGGAAACCGGTCGCCATGAAGAAATTCGAATAAAACTGGTCGCCGCCAAATACCCAGCCTTCATGGGCCAGCAGCTCATAGTATTCAAAGCCCTGCAGGGCAGTAAATGCGATGCCCAGCGCGATACCGATGGCCAGACCCTGCACCAGCGCCTTGCGGTCATTGCCATGCACAAGCGCGTGGTGCGCCCAGGTGATCGCACAGCCCGACAGCAGCAGGACCAGCGTGTTGATCAGCGGCAGGTGGAACGGATCAACCGCATGAATGTCCGGCTGAATGTACTCGGTGCCGGCATAGTCGTACATCGGGTACATGCGATGTTTGAAGAACGACCAGAACCAGGCAAAGAAGAACATCACCTCGGACATCACGAACAGGATGAAACCATAGCGCAGACCGATGCGCACAACCGGCGTATGATCGCCGGCGCGGCTTTCGGCCACAACTTCGGACCACCAGGCGAACATGGTGTACAGAACGGCCACCAGACCGGCCCAGAACATGTACGGCGTGATGCCGTGCATCCACAGGACGGCTCCGAACAGCATCACGAAGCCGCCGATCGCGCCGATCAGCGGCCAGATCGAGGGGTTCAGAATGTGGTAGTCGTGGTTTTTAGCGTGTGCCATCAGAGTCCCTCACCTAAAGGCGTTAGTTCGTGTTTGTATCAGCCTGCGTCTCAAGGGCGGCATACCCCTCGGGCAGGTCAATTTCGTAGAATGTATACGACAGAGTGATCGTATGCACATACCTGGCTTCCAGATCTTCGACCATTTCCGGATCGACGAAGAAAGTTACCGGCATCTGAACCCGTTCACCGGGCTCAAGCACCTGTTCTTCAAAGCAGAAACAGGCGATTTTCTGGAAATACCCACCGGCCGAATAGGGTGCGACGTTGTAGGACGCCTGCCCTGCAATGGGGCGGTCGGTCGGGTTGTATGCCTCGTAAAAGGCCAGGCCGGTTTCACCGATGCGCACTTCCATCTCGCGTTCGACCGGCTTGAATTCCCACGCCATATCCTTGGCTTTGGACGCGTCAAAGCGGACGGTCACGGTGCGGTCCAGAACATCTTCGGGTGCCTGTGCGGCCACGCCCGTGGTGCCGCCAAATCCGGTGACCCGGCAAAACCAGTCGTAAAACGGCACGGCCGCCCAGGCGAGGCTGCCCATCAGGACAACCACACCCACCGTTTGCACAACGGTCTTCTGAGGCCCCGACAGCGCCATCAGTTTTGCACCTCTTGCGTCGCCATCCCGAAATCCGTGCCCGAAACCTTCACAACCGTCAGGCCGAAGATGATGACGATGAAGGCCGCCAGTGTCAGGCCGACACCCAGATTGCGGCTGAACCGGCGCTGATGCAGTTCGTGGCTTTTTCGCAGGCTCATGACCAGCCTCCCAATCCGTAGGGCTTCAACAGCGCTTCAACCAGAATCGCGCCGAAGTGCAGGAAAAGATAGAGCAGCGACAATTTGAAGAAAGAGCGCTCGACCTTGAAGTTATCCACCTCCGAATCCTCTTCGGTCCGGCGCGAAATCCGCCAGGCGCCCCGCAGGAACAGGGCATTCATCACCACAGCAACGGTCAGGTAGACCGGACCGCCGATACCCGAGAACGCGGTGCCGATGGCCAGCAGGGCCAGCAGGCCGGTATAGACCAGAATGTGCCAGCGCGTCGCGCGGCGACCATGGGTGACGGTCAGCATCGGAACGCCCGCATCGTCATAATCCGAACGCATGAACAGCGCCAGCGCCCAGAAATGCGGCGGCGTCCACATGAAGGTCAGGGCAAACATCAGCCACGGCTCGATTGACATCGTCCCCGTGGCTGCGACCCAGCCGATGACCGGCGGAAACGCCCCTGCCGCACCGCCAATGACGATGTTTTGCGGCGTCGAACGTTTCAGCCACATCGTGTAGACGACGACATAGAAAAAGATCGTGAAGGCCAGGAAGGCTCCGGCGAACCAGTTGGTCGCGAGGCCCAGCATGATCACCGACAAGCCCGACAGCGTCAGACCTATCGCAAGGGCTTCGCCCTCTTCGACCTTGCCGGACGGGATCGGACGGCCCTTGGTGCGTTTCATCACCTTGTCGATATCCGCGTCCCACCACATGTTCAGCGCGCCCGACGCACCGCCACCGATGGCGATGAACAGGATGGCGCAGAAGCCGACAAAGGGGTGCACAGATACCGGTGCCGCCAGCAGACCGACCAGAGCGGTGAAAACGACCAGCGACATCACCCGCGGCTTCAGCAGGGCGAAATAATCGCCAAAACTGGCCTCGTCCGCGCGGGTCTGCGCGGAAACGGTGCTGGCATTGATGCTTGCGTCGCTCATGTCGGGTCCTTCTGGGGCGAAAGCTGCGCGAAACCCGCGCAGCCTGCATCGTTTTCTGACAGGCCGAAGCCCGGATTAGTTCGCGGCAACCTGATAGGTCACGGGCTGACCGGCATACTCTTCCAGAGCGCCCTGCAGCCATTCTTCATACGCCTCTTCGCTGACCACTTTGACGGTGATCGGCATATAAGCGTGGTCCTTGCCGCACAGTTCCGAGCACTGACCGAAATAGATGCCTTCCTTGTCAGCTTCGAACCACAGCTCGGCCAGACGGCCCGGTACGCCGTCCTGCTTCACCCCGAAGGACGGGATGGTCCAGGAATGGATCACGTCAGAAGCGGTGACCTGCATGACAATCACTTTCCCGACCGGCACAACAACGGCGGTATCGGTGGCCAACAGCCATTCATCGTCGCTGTAACCAGCATCGGCCAGCTTGGCGCGCATTGCGTCGTCCAGAACGAACGGGGTTACGTCCGCATCTGCAGGGCGGGAACCTTCGTCCAGCGTGGCGGGGTGGCCCAGTAGATAGCTGTCGAACGCAAAATCGTGGTCCACATATTCATAGGTCCAGTACCACTGGTTGCCGACCACCTTGATGACCACGTCGCCTTCGGGAATTTCCTGCTGTTTGAACAGAACGGGCAGAGAGAAAGCCCCGATGAAAACCAGAATCAGGATGGGACCCAGCGTCCATGCGATTTCAACCGGAGTGTAATGCGAGAATCGCGCCGGTGTCGGGTTAACGCGTTTGTTGTAACGCACGATGCAATAAATCAGCAGGCCTGCGACGAACAGGCAGATCGCGGTGATGATCACCAGAATCATACCGTCCAGCCGGTGAATCCCGTCGGCAAGGCTGGTGGCGGAAGGCTGGAAACCCAAACCGCCGGCAACCGGCTTGCCAATAATTTCAAGCTCCTGAGCCATGGCGGGAAGGCTGGAGAGGGCTGTCATAAGCCCCGAAAGCATCAAAGCATTCTTCATGTTCTGTCCTGATCGTTTGATCTTTGCGTCCCTGGCGAAAAGGCGTGAATCGGTCACACCTCACCCGTTGTCTTTGGCCGCGTTAAAAACCATATTCCTGCGGGTAGATAAAGCAAAATGCTTGCGTCAAACAGACGCTATTTTTGATCTGGATCAAACCCGAAAGGTCCCATCCGATGCCGAATGACCCGTTTCGCCCCTTCGAAAGCGCCCTTCCGCAGGACGAAGCACTTGCGGTTCTGCAATCCGCCACCGCCGGGGCCGAAGACGGTGAGCTGTTTGTCGAGCGCCGGAAATCCGAGTCTCTGGTCTTTGACGACGGCCGTCTGCGAACCGCGTCCTACGATGCGTCCGAAGGGTTCGGCCTGCGTGCGGTTCAGGGTGAAGTGGCCGGGTACGCGCATGCCACCGACGTTTCGATTCCCGCGCTGAAGCGGGCAGCCGAAACGGCGCGTCTGGCCGTTGGTGACGGTGGCGGCACATTGGCGCAACCGCCCCGCGCAACGAATAAACGCCTTTACACAGACGAAGATCCAATCGAATCCGCCAGCTTTCCCGTCAAGATCGAAACCCTGCGCGAGATGGACGCCTTTGCCCGTGATCTGGATCCGCGCGTGGTGCAGGTCAGCGCCTCGATCGCGGCGTCGGTGCAAGAGGTTGAAATCCTGCGCCCCGACGGTGTCCAGGTGCGCGACGTGCGTCCGATGACCCGTCTGAACATCTCGGTCATCGTGGAACAGAACGGACGCCGCGAAAGCGGCTCGGCCGGTGGCGGTGGTCGCGTCGGGCTGGACGGTCTGATCGATCCGGCCGACTGGCAGGACAAAGCGCGCGAAGCGCTGCGGATCGCATTGGTCAATCTGGACGCCGTCCCTGCCCCAGCCGGCGTGATGGAAGTTGCCCTGGGCCCCGGCTGGCCGGGTATCCTGCTGCACGAGGCCATCGGCCACGGGTTGGAGGGGGATTTCAATCGCAAGGGCAGTTCGGCCTTTGCCGGTCTGATGGGTCAGCAGATCGCTTCCAAAGGTGTCACCGTCGTGGATGACGGCACGATCGCCGACCGGCGCGGATCAATCACTGTGGATGACGAAGGCACGCCCAGTTCCCGGACGGTTCTGATCGAAGACGGTATTCTGACTGGGTATATGCAGGACCGGCAAAACGCGCGGCTGATGGGTGTTTCACCCACCGGCAACGGGCGAAGGCAGAGCTATGCGCATAAGCCGATGCCACGCATGACCAATACGGTGATGCTGGGCGGCAATTCCGATCCGGCGGAACTGGTGGCGGATATCAAGGACGGTATCTGGGCCGTCGGTTTCGGCGGCGGTCAAGTCGACATCACCAACGGTAAATTCGTGTTTTCCTGTACCGAGGCCTACCGCGTCGAAAACGGCAAGATCGGCGCGCCGGTCAAAGGCGCGACGCTGATCGGTGATGGTCCGTCGGCACTGAAACGCATTCGCGGGCTGGGCAACGACATGGTGCTGGACCCGGGCATGGGCACCTGCGGCAAGGACGGCCAATGGGTACCGGTAGGCGTCGGACAGCCAACGGTTCTGATGGATGGGCTGACCGTCGGTGGTTCGGCGGTCTGAGTCGGATAGGGCAGGATTTTGGGGGCACATGATTAACACAGTGCCCTTCAGCCGTCTTTTTATGGCGCACCAAAGATCCTGAGCCGAGAAAGTGCGAACTGCCTTTATTACATATTTTCAAATACATAACCCTCCACCTCAGTGCGCATTCCAAATTAATCGCATATAATTTTCCGCGATTCACAAGCTGTTAACCCCGGCAGCCGTAAACCAGTTCTGCAATCAGGCGGAGCAATGGATGACCGAAGAGCAGCATTCTTCCTATCACCCCACACTCCCACCCACCACGGAAGAGGATCGGTTTTCCTGGCTTCGTCTGTTGCGCTCGCGCAAGGTTGGTCCGGCGACCTTTCGTCGGCTGCTGCGGGAACATGGCTCGGCGCAGAACGCGCTGGCCGCGCTGCCTGAAATGGCGCGCGCTGCCGGAATTGAAGGGTATGAAATTTGCCCGCCCGGTGTGATTGAGGCGGAACTCAGGGCCGCAAAGGCCGCCAATGCGCAGCTTTTGTGCCTTGGGTCCGCTGATTTTCCTGATGCTTTGAACGATCTGTCGGACGCCCCGCCGATGCTATGGGCGATTGGTGATGTGTCATTGCTGCGCAAACCCTGCATAGCAATGGTCGGAGCGCGCAACTGTTCCTCGTTGGGTGCGCGAATGGCGCGCGGGTTGGCAACCGATCTGGGAAAACAGGGATATGTCATCGTGTCTGGTCTGGCGCGAGGAATTGACACTTCTGCGCATATGGCCGCGCTGGACACGGGCACCGTGGCAGTCATGGCGGGCGGTGTTGACGTGATTTACCCAGCCGAGAACACGGATCTGGCCGGAAAGATCGCCCAATCGGGACTGCGGCTGTCCGAGCAACCGATGGGCGTGACACCGCAGGCGCGGCATTTTCCGCGGCGCAACCGGATCATCTCGGGCCTCGCGCAAGCCGTTGTTGTGGTCGAGGCCGCAGCCAAATCGGGCAGCCTGATCACCGCGCGGGATGCGCTGGATCAGGGGCGCGAAGTTCTGGCCGTGCCCGGCCATCCGTTCGACGCCCGCGCTGCCGGGTGTAACCTGCTGATCCGCGACGGCGCAACTCTGGTGCGGTCCGCCGACGACGTGATCGAAGCGCTGCCTGCGCAACAGATGCAGCTTTTCCAGGACAACATGCCGCCGCTCGCTGAAGCGCGACCAATATCCGGCCCAAACGGCCCGGCGCTGCACGGCGAAATTCTGGCCCGGCTGGGACCGTCCCCGATTGCAGAAGACCAGTTGATCCGCGACATCGCGGCATCGGCCGGAGAGATCGGCCCGGCCCTGGTCGATCTGGAGCTTGACGGCCGAATCCAGCGTCAGCCCGGCGGGTTGCTGTCGCTTACATCCTGATGGCAGGCGGTACAGATTCGCAGCACGGACCGGGGGTGGTGCCAAAGACCGTATCGGCCTGAAATCACCGCGAAATTCCTCTGTTCAAAGGAACGCATTGACAATTCGCTCTTGCCCTCCACATTTTGCACGATCATAGAAGGCGCCCATTCCGTCGAGCGAGGTTTCCCCCTAAATGCCTGTAGTTGTTGTAGAATCCCCGGCCAAAGCCAAAACGATCAACAAATATCTTGGCCCTGACTACACGGTTCTGGCGTCCTACGGCCATGTGCGCGACCTGCCTCCCAAGGACGGATCGGTTGATCCCGAGCATGAATTTTCGATGAAATGGGAGGTCGGCAACGACAGCCGCAAACATGTCAAAGCCATCGCCGACGCGCTGAAAGAAGACAACGCCCTGATCCTCGCCACCGACCCCGACCGCGAGGGTGAGGCGATCAGCTGGCACCTGCAGGAGGCGCTGACCAAGCGCCGCTCGATCAAGAAAGACACGCCGGTCAGCCGTGTGACTTTCAACGCGATTACCAAAGATGCGGTGACCGAGGCGATGCAGAACCCGCGCGAAGTCGACATGCCTCTGGTCGAGGCCTATCTGGCGCGCCGCGCGCTGGATTATCTGGTCGGCTTTAACCTGTCGCCGGTGCTGTGGCGTAAGCTGCCCGGCGCGAAATCCGCAGGCCGGGTGCAATCCGTCTGCCTGCGCCTGATCGTCGAGCGCGAGATGGAGATCGAGGCGTTCAAGCCGGTAGAATACTGGTCGGTCCGCGCCCTGTTTGAAACGCCGCGTGGTCAGACCTATGAGGCACGCCTGGTCACCCTGGCCGGCAAGAAGCTGGACAAACACGATCTGGCGAATTCCACTCAGGCGGAACTGGCGGTACAGGCGATCACCAGCCGCGCGCTGAGTGTTACCTCGGTCGAGGCCAAGCCCGCAGCCCGCAATCCCAGCGCCCCGTTCATGACCTCGACTTTACAGCAGGAGGCCAGCCGCAAGTTCGGCATGGGTGCGCGTCATGCGATGCAGGTGGCTCAGCGGCTTTATGAGGCCGGATACATTACATATATGCGGACTGACGGCATTGACATGGCACCCGAGGCCGTCGCCTCAACCCGCGAAGTGATTGCTGACCGATACGGCGCGGAATACGTTCCGGATAGCCCGCGCATGTACAAGAACAAGGCCAAGAACGCGCAGGAAGCGCACGAATGTATCCGCCCCACGGACATGTCGCGCGATGCCAAGGCGCTCAAGGTCACCGATGAGGATCAGCGCAAGCTCTATGACCTGATTTGGAAACGCACAATCGCCTGCCAGATGGCCGCCGCGCGGCTGGAGCGTACCACGGTGGAAATCGGCAGCGAGGATGGACAGGTCGGCCTGCGCGCCACCGGTCAGGTGGTGATGTTCGACGGCTTCATGCGCGTTTACGAAGAAGGTCGCGATGACGTCGCTGACGAGGATGAAAAGCGCCTGCCGCAGATCACGCAGGGCGATCCGGCCCGCTTCGCCAAGTCCTCGCTGCGGGACCAGTACAGCAAGGCAACCGGCGACGACAAAGCAGCGATCCTGTCGGACAACGAATCCGTTCTGGCCCTGCAACACCACACCCAGCCGCCTCCGCGTTATACCGAGGCCACCCTGGTCAAACGGATGGAAGAGCTTGGGATCGGGCGTCCGTCGACCTATGCCTCGATCGTGACCACGATTCAGGATCGGGAATATGTTCGCAAGGACAAGAACCGACTGATCCCCGAGGAGAAGGGTCGGATCGTCACCATCTTCCTGCTTAACTTCTTCCGCCAATATGTGGGCTATGAGTTCACGGCCAATCTGGAAGAACAGCTGGACGATGTCAGCGCCGGTGATCGCGACTACAAGGACCTTCTGGGCAAATTCTGGCGCGATTTCTCGGCTGCGATTGGCGAAACGTCCGAGCTGCGGATATCCGAAGTTCTCTCGAAACTGGACGAGGCGCTGGCCCCGCAGCTCTATCCGCCGCGTGAGGATGGTTCCGACCCGCGTATCTGCCCCAAATGTGGCTTGGGGCAACTGCATCTGAAAACCTCGCGCACGGGCGGGTTTGTCGGCTGCGGGAACTACCCCGAATGCACTTATACCCGTCCCATCGCGGGCGAAGGGGCCGAGGGGGATGAACGCCTTCTGGGTGAGGACGCTGGCGATGAGATCTGGCTGAAATCCGGTCGTTTTGGACCTTACGTTCAGCGCGGCGAGCCAACACCCGAGAACAAGAAGCCCCCACGCGCGTCGCTGCCGCGCGGCTGGAGCAAGGACGACATGGATCTGGACAAGGCGCTGACCCTGCTGTCCCTGCCCCGCCAAATCGGTGACCACCCCGATGGCGGCATGATCAGTGCGAATTTCGGCCGGTTCGGGCCTTACCTGATGCACCAATTGCCGGATGAGGCCAAGCCGGTCTACGCTAATCTCAAGGACCCCAACGACGTGTTTGAGATCGGTATGAACCGCGCCGTTGAACTGCTGGCCGAGAAACGCGCCAACCCCGGACGGCGGGGTCAGGCGGCGGCAAAGCCGCTGAAGGAACTGGGCGAACACCCGGATGGCGGCGCAATTCAGGTGCTGGATGGGCGCTATGGGCCCTATGTGAAATGGGAAAAGGTCAACGCGACCTTGCCCAAGGACATCAAGCCCGAGGATGTGACGCTGGAGATGGCGGTCGAGTTGGCCAACGAAAAGGCAGCCAAAAAGGGAACCCGCAAGAAAGCGGCGCCCAAAAAGAAAGCCACGACCAAGAAAACAACCAAGAATGCCGCGAGCTAGGTAGAAATACCACCACCCTCTTGGTTTCATTGACTTCCCCGTGACGTGGCGGCACAACCTGCCCATCACCATGTCATTGGGGGAGTTTCCATGAAGAAAATCTATTCCAATGCCACCGAAGCGCTCGACGGGGTGCTGACGGATGGCATGCTGATTGCCGCGGGCGGGTTCGGCCTGTGCGGCATTCCCGAACTTTTGCTTGAGGCGATCCGCGAGTCGGGTGCACAGGACCTGACCTTTGCATCGAACAACGCGGGCGTTGACGATTTCGGCATCGGCATCCTGCTGCAGACCAAGCAGGTCAAAAAGATGATCAGCTCATATGTCGGTGAAAACGCGGAATTCATGCGCCAGTATCTGGCCGGGGAACTGGAGCTGGAATTCAACCCGCAGGGCACACTGGCCGAGCGTATGCGCGCAGGCGGGGCCGGTGTCCCCGGTTTCTACACCAAGACCGGCGTGGGCACCGTCATCGCCGAGGGCAAAGAGCACAAGGACTTCAATGGCGAAACCTACATCATGGAAGAAGGCATCTTCGCCGATCTCTCTATCATCAAGGCGTGGAAGGCCGACGACACCGGCAACCTGATCTTTCGCAAAACCGCCCGCAATTTCAACGTGCCCGCCGCGACGTGTGGCAAGATCTGCATTGCCGAGGTCGAGGAAATCGTCCCGCGCGGCTCGTTGGACCCGGACGCCATCCACCTGCCCGGCATCTATGTGCACCGCATCATTCAGGGTGATCACGAAAAGCGCATCGAACAACGCACCACCCGCCAGAAGGAGGATGCATAATGCCCTGGGACCGCAATCAGATGGCCGCCCGCGCGGCGCAAGAGCTGGAAGACGGCATGTATGTGAACCTCGGCATCGGCATCCCGACGCTGGTGGCGAACTATGTCGGTGACAAGGACATCACCCTGCAATCGGAAAACGGCATGCTGGGCATGGGCCCCTTCCCCTTTGAGGGCGAGGAAGACCCCGACCTGATCAACGCCGGCAAGCAGACGATCACCGAATTGTCCCGCACCGCCTATTTCGACAGCGCGACCTCATTCGCCATGATCCGGGGCGGCAAGATTGCCGCAGCGGTTCTGGGCGCGATGGAGGTTGATGAAGAGGGTGATCTGGCCAACTGGATGATCCCCGGCGTGCTGGTCAAAGGCATGGGCGGCGCGATGGATCTGGTCGCGGGCGTGGGCCGTGTGATCGTGGTGATGGATCACACCAACAAACACGGAAAGTCCAAGCTGCTGAAGAAATGCACCCTGCCCCTGACCGGCAAGAAAGTGGTGAACCGCATCATCACCAATCTGGGTGTGATGGATGTCGTCGAGGGTGGCCTGAAGATCATTGAACTGGCAGAAGGCGTGACCGAGGACGAAATCCGCGGAGCCACCGAAGCCAACATCGTCAACTGATCCTGTGAAAAGAAGAGGCCCACGAGATGCCGTGGGCCTTTTCAGTTCAGCGCCTGAAACACGCAGCCGTCCGATATAAGCTGAGGCGGCGTGGAACACAAAGCGCGGGCAATCTGAAACGCCGCTAGCACTTTCGGCACATAGTCTCGCGTTTCGGCATATGGCGGCACGCCACCATGTTTGCGCACCGCGCCTTCGCCTGCATTATACCCCGCCAGCACGAGGATGGGGTCATTTCCAAATTCTTCCATCAACCAATTCAGGTATCTCACCCCGCCCGAGATGTTCTGAGCCGGTTGCATGCTGTCCTGAACGCCGAATCGTTTGGCGGTGGCTGGCATCAATTGCATCAGGCCCTGCGCGCCGGCGGAACTGACCGCGTCCACGCGCCCGGCCGACTCAACCGAGATTACAGCCAGAACCAGCGCGGGCGACACATTCGTGCCGACTGTGGAGCGGAGAATCTCGATCCCTTGCTGCTGGGCGATATTCTGTAGCGTCTGAAGGCGCGGCGAGGCCACGTTGGTCGCGGCCAAGGCATTCATCGCGTCATGCAGCCGCCCCGATCCGGCCTTTGCCAGTTCCGGCGAGATCTTCTCCCAGAAGGCTTTGTACGATCCGGTCGGCTTTTTGCCGGCCCCGGCGCCCGGAATCCCCGGCGGCACGACCCTTGTCCGCGCGACAATTTCGGGGACAGCAATTTCCGCACCGGTGCTAGGGGCAAACGGAGCCGACGCGTGTTCTTCCGGTGAGATTTGAACGGTCACACGGGGCCGGGTTCCAGGCTTTGGTGCCTTTACTCTTTTATATACGCCTCGGGGCTCAACCTCATTTGCAGCAACCGGCAGCGGGCCCGTTGCCATCAACGCCACAGCGCAGGCGCAAGTTATTGCGTCCCGGAGATTCATATGCCTGCCTCATGCTTTCTTCTTTTGGTTGATTTCAACCTCGAATCCCGTCGTAAGACCAGAAAAACAGAGCGAATTGGGGCAATTTCGCCTCATTTGGCGCAATTTTGCATCGGCAATACTGAGCGACAACTTCGGCGTAAAAGTTTTTTTCATTTTCTTTCAGTATGTTATCGAAAAAACTACCAAAAAGTTAAGCTCCGAGGGAAAAAATCGACGTTTGGCCCAATTCCTGCCATGCCTACCCGTCAAACATAATGCCATACCGAGACGGTCGGGAGCGGACTGAGAGACGAAGCTCTGTAAGACGCCGAGGTTTAATTGACTTTTTTGATCCTTTAGGAGGGACGTAACATGATCAAGTTCATCAAGAACTTCCGCAAAGACGAAGACGGCGCCGTAACTGTTGACTGGGTCGTTCTGACCGCAGCCATCGTAGGCCTGGCCGCTGTTGCATACACTCAGGTTGGCGACGGCACCAACCAGCTGGCAGACACCGTTCAGGGCGCGCTGTCCGGAACTTCGGTCGCGACTCCGACCACTGCAATTTCGCCGGCAGGCGGCAGCTAATATTAACCGCCGCAAGTTTCCGAGGGGGCCGCACTCTAGGAGTGGTGGCCCCTTCTTTTTACCCGGTAACAAGTCTGTATTCGCATCATGATGTCCAGTTTCAAGAAATTCACCAAGATCGAAGATGGCGCAGTCACTGTTGACTGGGTGCTGTTGACCGCCGGCCTTGTCGGCTTTGGCACCATCGTCTTCCTGAACTTCTCTGGCCCCATTCAACATGTGGACACGGAAACCGGAAACGCGCTTTCCAACATGGAAGTTCAGGACGTCGTATTTGACTACGGCACTTATAACTAAGGCGTGCAACGCCACAGCCTGCTGGAAAAACACGGGCAGGAAAAAAAATGGGATTGTCCCCCTTTTCGACACAATTCACATTTAGATAGGGGCCAAACGACGTCGTATTCCCAACGACGACCGAACAGAAAACTTGAGTACGAGGGAACGCGAATGCGTGCAGTATTTGGACTTGTCCTGATTGTCGGGGTGGCATTGGCCGGGGGCGCAGTTTATCTGGCGCGTGACTATATCGCACAGCACCAGGCCCAGCTTGCGCTGGAACGTCAGGCCACGCAGGATGCTCTGGCAAATGTAAAAACCGTTGCAACTGTGGGCGTCGTCGTGGCCAATCGCTCGCTGAAGTACGGGGAACGCCTAGCCAACGAAGATGTCCGAATCGTAAACTGGCCCGAGGAAGCTGTGCCCGAAGGCAGCTTCGTGGATATGGCTGTTGTGTTCCCGGAAAATGCCAAGGGCGACCGGTTCGTCCTGCGCGCCATGGAAAAAGACGAAGCGCTGCTGCAGGTCAAGGTCACCAATCCTGGTGAGGCCGCCGGCCTGACGTCACGCATTGAAAAGGGAAAGCGCGCCTTCGCCATCAGCGTGGACGTTGCATCCGGCGTTTCGGGCTTTCTCCGCCCGGGCGACAACGTGGACGTCTACTGGACCGGCTCGCTGAACAGTGCAATCGACGGCGGCAATGGCGAAATTACCCGCCTGATCCAAACCAATATCGAACTGATCGCGGTGGATCAGACCGCGGGTTCCGATTTGACCGGCGCAACAATCGCGCGCACCGTGACTGTAGCTGCGACGCCCGAGCAGATCGCGGCATTGGCACAGGCGCAAAATACCGGTCGCCTGTCATTGGCGCTGGTTGGTGTGCAGGACGACACGGTGGCCAGCGCGGTCGAAGTGGACCAGCGAAAGCTGTTGGGAATCAAAGAAGCCGCCCCTGCGCCGGTGAAAGTCGAGGAAAAAGTCTGCACGGTTAATACCCGACGCGGCGCAGAGATTGTGAAAACGCAAATCCCCTGCACAAACTGACGCTAAATCAGAGCTTTACCTGCCCAAGCCGCGCTTGTTGCGCGGCTTGTTTCATTTTGGATGTTGCGCATTGTCCACATAAGGAAAATTCCAGAAACCATTGATTATTGCAATAAATTCTCAATTCGCGCAGTGTTACTGCACATAAGGCACTAGACCTAAAACGAAGCGTGATCGGAGAGGCAGGTCACATGAAAATACGTTCCTGGATTGGCGCGACCCTTATGGGGTTGGCGCTTGTAGTTAGTCCGGTCGGAAACACGGCCTGGGCTGAAACACTGCGTGTCGTAAAGAATGGTACAGCGGAAACGCTGGACGTTCCGATGAACCGCGCAATTGTGGTTGAAAGCGAACAGCCCTTTGCTGAACTCAGCATCGCAAACGCGGGCATCGCCGATATCTCGTCGCTTTCGGACCGCACGATTTACGTGCTGGGCAAGGCGCCCGGCCTGACCACGCTGACCTTGTTTGACGGTGCCGGCAACCTGCTGGCCAATGTTCGGGTCCGCGTATCTCCGGATGTTTCCGAATTCAAGGAAAGGCTACGGCAGATTCTGCCGGCCGAACCGATCGAAGTGCGCACAGCCAATGACGGCATCGTGCTCTCCGGTACGGTGTCCAGCGGGGCCAAACTGGCCCGGGCGCTGGAACTGGCCGAACGCTACGCGCCCGAGCGTGTATCGAATCTGATGTCTGTCGGTGGCGTTCAGCAGGTGATGCTGAAAGTTCGATTCGCCGAGATGAACCGTTCGGTGGCGAAAAGCCTGACTGCCTCGCTGGGCTTTTCCGGCAGTGACTCGTCAGGTGGTTTCAACACTCTGAACAACCTCGGCGCACTGAATAACGCCCTGAACAACAACATCCCCGCGTTGCAGACAAATACCGGTGCGATCCTGTTCGGCTTCGGTGCCGGTTCGACGCAGGTTCGTCTGCTGCTCGAAGCCCTTGAAGCGAAAGGTCTGGCGCGCAGCCTTGCGGAGCCCAACCTGTCCGCCTTGTCGGGTCAGGAAGCGACGTTCCTCGCCGGTGGCGAAGTGCCCATTCCGGTCCCGCAGGAGGATGGCGTAATTGCCATTGAATACAAGGCGTTCGGTGTCGAAATCGACTTTATCCCGCGGGTTGTGGATGGCGATCTGATCAACCTGGAACTGGCCGCCGCCGTTTCCAGCATCGACGGCAGCTCGGACTTCACGATCCAGGGTGACACGGTGCCCAGCTTCATCACGCGTCAGACCAGTACAACCGTTGAGCTGCGCGATGGTGAAAGCTTTGCGATTGCGGGTCTGATTCAGGATGACTTCACGGACCTGAACAGCCAGATCCCATGGATCGGAGATGTACCGGTGCTTGGCGCCCTGTTCCGCAGCGCGGAATTCCAGCGCCAGCAGAGCGAACTGGTCATCATCATCACCGCGCATCTGGTGTCGCCGACACGCGGCGAAGCGCTGGCGTTGCCGACTGATCGCGTCAAGCCGCCCAGTGAATTCGACCTGTTCGTGAACGGCAAGACAGCGCGTACGACACGAGTGGGTGCCGGTGCTGCGTCGGAAGTCGCCAAACAGGATTTCGGTAGCTCCTACGGCTACGTCCTGGATTGATTAGGAGGATAGGACCAATGCAGAAGTGGATCATCACACTGGGTCTTTCGGTCGCTGTCGCCGCTTGCACGCGTGAGGCCGGATACGAGGCCGACCAGGGCGCATTCGGGAATGCCACCCTGAACAATGTGCAGGTCATGAACGGTGAACTGACCTATGCGCAGATCCTGGGCCAGCGGTTTGCGGCCGAAGTTCCGACGCAGATCAACTTTGCCTTCGACAGTGCCCAGCTGGACGAAACGGCGCAGCGGATTCTGTTGCGTCAGGCAGCGTGGATCAAACAGTTCCCCGAGGCACGCTTCCGGGTCTACGGCCACACCGACGCGGTTGGCTCGACTGGCTATAACAAAAGCCTCGGCCAGCGACGCGCCAACGCTGCGGTTGCGTTCCTGACGCAGCAGGGCATCTCGCGCTCGCGACTGGAGGCTGTGGTGTCTTTCGGCAAATCCCGCCCGCTGATCGACACGCCAAACCGGGACCGCCGCAACCGCCGGACGGTGACCGAGGTTTCAGGCTTTGTGGATCGCAATCCGCTGGTGCTGGACGGAAAATACGCAGAGATTGTCTATCGCGAATATGTGGAAAGCGCCACATATGTAAGCAGGCTGCGCCGTCAGACCGCGCTGGGCGATACATCAGAACAATAAACAGCGATTGGGCGGCATCGTCGCCCAATTCCCTACAATTGGTTCTTTTGCGCCCAAATCTTGCCTAAGTTCCAAGACACATTTTCAACAATTAGGTGACCTGCGGCCAAAATTGGCCGCATCGGGGCAAAAGCGAACCAGGCCGAACCAGTGCGGTTCACTGTGTTTGACAGCCCTGACGACGAGGATTGTGTTAATGACGAGCGCCACGCCAAACGACGACAAAACAGCCATCCTGGCCTGCACGATCAGCCGTGACGTCCAGAATTTCGACTTGCTGATTGAAGACATGGAAGCCGCATTGGGCGAACGTTGGGGGGATCTCGGTTTTGCCGAGGCTCTGGCGTTTTTCAGCCAGCCCGATGCCGATTCGCTGCAATTCGTCGCCCTGGCAATCGACGGCGAGGACGAAGACAACCTCACCATGATGGGTGAGATTATCGCCCGGGCGAAAGAAAAGAAGATCAAGATTGTGCTGATTGCCGAGGATGTCACGCCGGCATCGCTGCATCAGTTGCTGCGCAAGGGCGCGGATGAATTCGTCCCCTACCCTCTTCCCGAAGGAGAGTTGCAGGAGGCGATTGACCGGATGAACAAACCCGAACCGGTTGCCGTTACCCCGACAGCGGCGCCGCTGACGCAGGGCGAATCGAAGGAAGGCGCGCTGTTTGTCGTCCACGGGCTGGCCGGCGGTGTCGGATCCACCACCATGGCGGTCAATCTGGCCTGGGAGCTTGCGACCGTATCCAACAAGGAGGCCCCTTCTGTCTGCCTGATTGATCTGGACCTGCAATTCGGCACGGTCTCGACCTATCTGGACCTGCCGCGCCGGGAAACCGTGTTCGAGATGCTGTCTGACACCGCTTCGATGGATGACGAAGTATTTTCCCAGGCTCTCCAGACCTACGAGGAAAAACTGCAGGTCCTGACCGCGCCTTCGGACATGGTTCCGCTGGACCTGATCAACCCGGAAGACATTGAACGCGTGATCGACACCGCACGTAAGCATTTCGACTATGTGATTGTGGACATGCCGTCGACACTGGTTCACTGGTCCGAGACCATTCTTCAGGCCGCACATGTGTATTTTGCCATGATTGAACTGGACATGCGCTCGGCCCAGAACGCACTGCGCCTCAAACGGGCCCTGCAGGCCGAGGAACTGCCCTTCAACAAGCTGCGCTTTGCGTTGAACCGCGCTCCGAAATTTACCGATCTGAACGGCAAAGGCCGGGTCAAACGCATGGGCGAAAGCCTGGGCATTTCCATCGACCTGCAACTGCCCGACGGTGGCAAGCCGGTCATGCAAGCCGGTGACCACGGGCTGCCGCTGGCGAATTCGGCTGCGAAGAACCCGCTGCGCCGGGAAATCGCGAAACTCGCAAAATCGCTGCACAGCCTTGGCAGCAGCAACGCCGAAGCCGCGTAACACAGCCCCAAAGGGAGAGCCGCCTTGTTTTCAAGATACAAAAAACAACCCGCAGGGCAGCCTGTTCAGACACCGGCCGCAGCGCCGGCTGCGACACCTGCGCCTGCGGCTTCTGCCGAGCAGGCAGCAACGGCAAACGCGGTAGCGCGCCGTCCGGTTCAGAAAAAGGCGGCCGAACCCGTCGGCAACGACCGTGAACGTAAACGCAAAGAGCGTTTGGGCGAGATTAAAGTCGAACTGCACCGCGAACTGCTGGAAAACCTGAACCTCGCCGCGCTTGAAAACGCGGGCGAGGCCGAACTGCGGGCTGAAATCAGCGCAATCGCCAGCGAAGTTCTGGAAACCCGGAATATTGTTCTGAACCGCGAAGACCGTTCGCAGTTGAACAAGGAACTTTATGACGAAGTTACCGGTCTGGGGCCCCTAGAAGCGCTGCTTCAGGACGATACGGTCAACGATATTCTGGTCAACGGGCCACAACAGATCTTTGTGGAACGCCACGGCAAGCTGGAAGTCAGCGACATCACCTTCAAAGACGAAAAGCACCTGATGCGGATCATCGACAAGATCGTATCCGCCGTGGGTCGCCGCGTTGATGAATCCAACCCCTATGTTGACGCCCGTCTGGCAGACGGCTCGCGTTTTAACGCCATGGTGCCGCCGATTGCGGTGGACGGTTCGCTGGTATCCATTCGTAAGTTCAAAAAGGACAAGCTGGGCATCGACGATCTGGTGAATTTCGGTGCCTTTACCGAGGAAATGGCCGCATATCTGCAGGCCGCGGTGTCCACGCGTTTGAACATCATCGTTTCGGGCGGTACTGGTTCCGGTAAAACAACCACGCTGAACGCCCTGTCCAGCTTTATCGACGACGCCGAACGCATTCTGACGATCGAAGACACCGCGGAACTTCAGCTGCAACAGACCCATGTGGGCCGGATGGAAAGCCGCCCGCCCAACGTCGAAGGCAAGGGCGAGGTCAGCCCGCGCGACTGTCTGAAAAACGCCCTGCGTATGCGCCCCGACCGCATCATCGTCGGCGAGACGCGTGGCGCCGAGGTGATCGACATGCTGCAGGCCATGAACACCGGCCACGACGGATCGATGACCACAATCCACGCCAACTCGGCCCGTGACGGGATTTCGCGTCTGGAAAACATGATTGCGATGGCCGGGATTGAGATGCCGATCAAGGCCGTGCGCAGCCAGATTTCTTCGGCTGTGAACCTGATCGTACAGGCCAGCCGTCTGCAGGATGGCTCGCGCCGCATGACCTCGATCACCGAAATCACCGGTATGGAAGGCGATGTGATTTCGATGCAGGAAATCTTTCGTTTCCAACGGGTTGGCCTGACACCCGACAACAAGATCATCGGTCATTTCACGGCAACGGGCGTGCGCAGCCACTATTCCGAGCGCTTCCGCCTGTGGGGCTTTGACTTGCCCGCATCCATCTACGAACCAACGACTGTGTAGGAGATCCTGATATGCAACTGCCTGTTGAGGCAATCATATATGTCGTGATCTTCGTCGCGGTGTTGTTTCTGGTCGAAGGCATCTATCTGGTGGCCTTCGGCAAGTCCATCAGCCTGAACAGCCGGGTCAATCGCCGGCTTGAGATGCTGGATAAGGGCGTCGGCCGCGAACAGGTGCTGGAACAGCTGCGCAAGGAAATGCAGCAGCACATGAAGACGCAGACCATCCCGCTGTATTCGCTGCTGGCGGACAAGGCGCAAAAGGCGGCCATCGCCTTTTCGCCCCGACAACTGATTCTGATCATGATTCTGGTGTCAGGATTTGCCTTTGTCGGGCTGAGCATCGGCACGGCAACCGAAACGATTCTGCGGGTGGCAATCTCGATCGCTATCGGCGTGGGCGGCGTCTATGCCTGGGTCAATCACAAGGCCAAAAAACGGATGGGCATGCTGGAAGAGCAATTGCCCGAGGCGGTGGAACTGATGGTTCGGTCGCTGCGCGTCGGCAACCCCTTTGTCTCGTCCATCCAGATCGTCGCGAACGAAGTGCAGGACCCTCTGGCAACCGAGTTCGGCGTGATCGCCGATGAATGCGCCTATGGTCGGGACGTCGGCGAATCGCTCAAGGACCTGGCGGAGCGGCTGGACATGCAGGACCTTCGCTTTCTGTCCGTTGCCGTCGGCATTCAGCAGCAATCTGGGGGTAACCTGGCCGAGATCCTCGCCGGTCTGGCACAGGTGATCCGCGCTCGTTTTCGCCTGTTCCGGCGGGTGAAAGCCATCACGGCCGAAGCGCAATGGTCAGGCAAGTTCCTGTCAGGCTTCCCGGTTTTCTGCCTGGTATTCATCCTGGTGAAGGACCCCGGATATTATGACGAGGTGATTGATCACCCCTATTTTATTCCGGCCTGTTTCTTTGTCGGCATCATGCTGACGCTGAACCTGATCGTCATGCGCATCCTTACCAACATCAAGGTCTGAGGGCACCGATATGGAATTTCTGACCCAAATCAACGACCTTCTGAAACAGCATCTGGGCGAGTTCGGGCCACTAATTGTGGTCGGTGTTCTGGGCCTGTTCATGATCCTTGTCACCATTCCTCTGATGCTGAACCAGCCTGAGGACCCGTTGAAAAAGCTTCAGCGTTCGAACGCTGCGCCGAAGAACGACAAAAAGGCCAAGAAGGACAAGCTTCGCAATTCAAGCCGCAACGAGCAGCTTGAGAAATTCGCCACCTTCCTTGAGCCGCAGAACGAAGAAGAATTGTCGGCCATGCAGCTCAAGCTGCGCCAGGCGGGGTATCACTCGAAAGATTCGGTGCGGTTCTTTCACTTTGCGCAATTTGCGCTGGGTATTGTCGGCATCCTGATCGGTGTGTTGCTGGTGACGGTCCTGTCCGGCGGGCAGGAATTCACCGGCCCGCAGGTGCTGACCCGCGTCCTTATCCCGGCCGCCGCCGGATATTTCCTGCCGCGCTACTGGATCACACGACGCGTCGCGGAACGGCATGAGGCGATCACGGCAGGCTTTCCCGACACGCTTGACTTAATGCTGGTCTGTGTTGAAGCCGGCCAGTCGCTGGATCAGGCTATCGTCCGGGTCGCAAGCGAGATGAAGGCGTCCTACCCGGACATCGCGCAGGAATTCGAAGTTGTGGCTTACGAGCTTAAGGCCGGTAAGGACAAAGATACGGTTCTGCGTGACTTCGGCACCCGCTGCGGCGTGCAGGATGTAAGCTCTTTCGTCACCGTGATGATCCAGTCGGCAACATTCGGCACTTCGATCGCCGAAGCCCTGCGGGTTTATGCCAGCGAAATGCGTGACAAACGCGTGATGCGCGCCGAAGAGGCGGCGAACAAGTTGCCAACCAAAATGACCCTTGCCACAATGATGCTGACGGTGCCGCCCCTTCTGGTCATTCTGGTCGGGCCTTCGGCAAAGGGCATCGCAGAGTTTGCAAATCCTGGCGGGGGCTAAAGACCCAATGACAAAACTCAGGTGCATCCCATCCAGGATACGCCGCGCTTTAGGGGCCGCCATGGTTATCGCCACGGTGGCCTCTTGCACGGATACCGGCCTGTCAAACGATCTGGATGCGCCGGGTCTTGATCCCAGCGGACAGGGCGTTGACGAAATAACCGTCGGCAACCGGTTGATGGCCGCCGGTGAATACGAACTGGCGCTGGATTCTTTTGCCCGTGCCGCGCTGCAACAGGGGATGACGCCCCAGATCCTGACCTCGATGGGCACGGCCAATCTGGGCCTTAAGCGTCTTGGGCAGGCTGAAACCTTGCTGCGCCGCGCGGTCAAGGACGAGCCCGACTGGCCTGCCCCATGGAACAATCTGGGGGTTCTGCTGGTCGAGCTTGGGGAATATCCCGAGGCAGCCCAAGTCTTTCAGCGGGCCTATGCGCTGGACAATGGCGAAAGTGACGCAATCCGCGACAATCTTCGCTTAGCGCTCGCAAAAATGGAAAATCCTGTTAATACTACACCCGAAGAACAAGAATACACGCTGGAGCAGCAAGGCGACGGGCAATTCACGCTGCGCAAGCTCCCGGACTAAAGGCAAGAGCAGTAAGGGACGCAAAAAATGCGCCAACACTTCTTGATTCCGTCATTGTTGCTGTGCGGGCTGATCCTGTCCGCCTGCGAGAAAGAAACCGAGGAAGAAAAAGTCGAACGCACATTTCAGGAGGTGAACGTCATTGACGAGACCAACCTGAACGACGTTTTGCTGACCGCCGCGGACCCGAACGAAGCCGTCACCTATTTCCAGGGCGCCGCAGCGAAAAACCCCGGTCGGATAGACCTGCAGCGGGGGCTTGCGATTTCGCTGTCGCGCGCCAAACGCACGACCGAAGCGGCCGCCGCGTGGAAGAAGGTGACGACCATGAAAGGGGCGGCGAATATCGACAGAGTCGAATATGCCGACTCGCTGGTGCGCGCGGGCAACTGGAGCCAGGCCAGAACAGTGCTGGATTCCATTCCTCCCACCTATGAAACCTTCAAACGCTACAGGCTTGAAGCGGTGGTGGCAGACTCACGCAAGGAGTGGAAGCGTGCTGACCAATTCTACGAAACTGCGATTGGGCTGACCACGCGTCCCGGCGGCGTCATGAACAATTGGGGCTACTCCAAACTGACACGCGGTCAATACGCCGAGGCTGAGCGTCTGTTCACCGAGGCGATCCGCCAGGACAATTCCCTGTTCACCGCCAAGAACAATCTGGTGCTGGCCCGGGCCGCGCAGGGGAATTACAGCATGCCTGTTGTCCCGATGTCGCAGGTGGAACGCGCCATGTTGCTGAACACAATGGGAATTTCCGCGGTCAAGCAGGGTGACGTGACGACCGCGAAGAACCTGTTCCGCGAAGCTATCGCAACCCACCCGCAGCATTATGACGAGGCGGTCCGGTCGCTGCGTGCGCTTGAGGAAGCCTGATCCATGAACGTTCCTGCGGAAGCGGCGGCATGGTTTCTGCCGTTCGTTCTGCCAATCTGCTTTTACGTCGCATTCACGGATATGCGGGACATGCTGATCAAAAACCACGCCGTGGTCGCGCTGGCCGTGGTTTTTGTTGTTCTGGGGTTGTTCCTGCTTCCGCCCTGGTCCACAGACTGGACCGCAGGCCGGATCGGTCCGCTGACGGTTTCTCTGCCGCCCTATTTCTGGCAGTTGCTGCATATCGTGGTCGTTCTGATCCTGGGCATCATCCTCAATGCGGCCGGTGTCATGGGCGCCGGAGATGCCAAGTTTCTGGCCGCGGCCTCGCCCTACATCTGGGCGGGAGATTACATGTTGATGATGATCATATTGATGTCGACCACGCTGGCCGCCTTTGCAACCCATAGGCTGGCCCGGAATACGGCGTTGCGAAGCATTGCGCCGGATTGGGAAAGCTGGACCAGAACCAAGCAGTTTCCTATGGGTTTTTCGCTGGGCGGCAGCCTGGCCATCTACCTGATCTTAGGTACTGTTTACGGCTCGTAAACTATCATTAACCCGCCTTTTCCCTGCCTTGGTGCTGACACAAAGCGGGGCCAGATTTCCCCAAAGTGGCCCTTAAAGGGGCATTTGGCGTGAATACTGGACAGACGGGTAACGCTTATGAATATGCAGACGACCTCGGTTATGGCCCCCCCTGCCCCCAAGGGTCTGGGCGAAATGAAGCTACCCATCGTCATGATGCGGGATATTCTGCTGAAAACGGTGTTTCGAAAGAATGTGGACACCGTGACCGAGATCGCCGAGGCGATTTGCCTGCCCGGTTCCGTCACCCAGGAACTGGTCGATATCTCGCGCGAACAAAAGCTGCTTGAGGCGACCGGTACACTGAACGCAAACAGCGGCAACGAGATGGGTTATCAGCTGACCGATGCCGGCAAGGCCCGCGCGCTGGACGCGCTGAGCCAGTCGGAATATTTCGGCGCCATGCCGGTGCCGCTGGACGTCTATCGCGAACAGGTCAAGCGCCAGTCGATCCGCAACATCCAGGTCACTCGCGACCAGTTGACCGGGGCAATGGGTCATCTGGTTCTGCCCGACAGCCTGCTGGACCACCTTGGCCCTGCGGTCAGCGCCGGGCGTTCGATCCTGATGTATGGCCCGCCGGGCAACGGGAAATCGTCGATCTCGAACGGTATTCGCGACGCGCTGGGTGACAATGTCTATGTTCCGCGCGCCATCGAATACGCGGGGCAGGTGATCACGGTTTACGACCCGATCGTTCACACCGCCATCGAGCAGGAAGCCGACGACCCCAACAGCCTGCGCCGCCGCAAGCGGTTCGACTCGCGCTATGTGCAGTGCGAACGCCCGACAGTTGTGACGGGTGGTGAATTGTCGCTCAGCATGCTGGACCTTGTCTACAACCCCACGGCGCGCACTTATCAGGCGCCTTTGCAGCTGAAATCGACCGGCGGCATCTTCATCGTCGATGACCTTGGCCGTCAGCAGGAACCGCCGCAGGCGCTGATCAACCGCTGGATCGTTCCGCTTGAGGAAAGCAAGGACATCTTGGGCCTGCAATCGGGTGAAAAATTCGAAGTGCCCTTTGATACGCTGGTGATCTTCTCGACCAACTTCCACCCGAACGAAATCTTCGACCAGGCCGCTCTGCGCCGGATCTTCTTCAAGATCAAGATCGGCGGCCCGAACCAGGAAGACTTCCTGAAAATCTTTGCCATGGTGGCCCGCAAACGCGGCATGCCGCTGGACGAGGCCGCGCTGGTGCATCTGTTGAAGGTCAAATACCCGACCATCAACAACATCTACGCCAACTATCAGCCGATCTTCCTGATCGACCAGATGATCTCGATCTGCGAGTTCGAGGGCATCCCCTATCAGATGAGCCCCGATCTGATCGACCGGGCCTGGGCCAATATGTTCGTCAAAGACGAGACAATCGTCAAATAACGCCGTGCCAATTCCGAACAGGGCCGGGTAATCTGCGTGCATGACGCAGATTCCCGCCCGGATCGCTGACTGGTTTGCCGCCAGAGGCTGGTCCATCCACCCGCATCAGCAGGATATGTTCAACCGGGCCGCAGACCCGGCGACCTTGCTGATCGCACCAACCGGTGGCGGCAAGACCATGGCGGGGTTTCTGCCGTCGCTGGCTGAATTGGCCGAGCGGACCCATCCCGGCCTTCATACGATCTATGTATCACCACTCAAGGCGCTGGCGGCCGACATCCGCCGCAACCTGCGCGGCCCCGCGGACGAGATCGGCCTGCCGATCCGGATCGAAGATCGAACGGGCGACACTTCGGCCACGCGGAAAAAGCGACAACGCGTGGACCCGCCGCATATCCTGCTGACGACACCCGAAAGCCTGGCCCTGCTGACCTCGTATGAAGACGCGCCAAAGATGTTTGAATGTGTCCAGCGAGTGATCGTGGACGAAATCCACGCTCTGGCGGAAAGCAAGCGCGGCGATCAGTTGATGCTGGCGCTGGCAAGGTTGCAATCGCTGTGCCCGGACCTGCGCCGCGTGGGGCTGTCCGCGACGGTTGAAGACCCCGATGCCATCGCGCGCTTTCTGGCGCGCCACCCCGATCCCTGCCAGATCGTTCAGGCCGATCCCGGACCCGACCCGGATATTCGGATGCTGGAAACAAGCGAAATGCCGCCCTGGTCCGGGGGCGGCGCGGCCTATTCGATCCCTGCCGTGCTGGATCAGATCAGGAAGCACAAAACGACCCTGATCTTTCACAACACGCGGGCGCAGGCCGAAATCTACTTTCACAATCTCTGGCTGGCCAATGACGATGGATTGCCCATCGGCATCCATCACGGCAGCCTGGACCGGCAGCAACGTGAACGGGTCGAGGCTGCGATGGTGCGCGGCGACCTGCGCGCCATTGTCTGTACCGGCAGTCTGGATCTGGGGATCGACTGGGGGGATGTCGATCTGGTGATCCAGATTGGTGCGCCCAAGAACGTCAAGCGGCTGGTGCAACGGATCGGCCGCGCCAACCATCGCTACAATGCGCCCTCCAAAGCCCTGTTGGTCCCGGCGAACCGGTTCGAAGTTGTTGAATGCGTGGCCGCGCTTGAGGCTGCCAAGGCACATGATCTGGATGGCGAGCCGCGCGGGACCGGTCCGCGTGACGTGTTGTGCCAGCATATCCTGATCGCGGCTTCGGCTGGTCCATTCGACGCCGAGGACCTGTTCCGGGAGATGACGGCTGCCGGACCGTATGCAGGCCTCAGCCGCCGCGAATTTGACGACTGTCTAGAGTTCTGCGCGACCGGCGGATATGCCCTGCGCGCCTATGACCGATGGCAACGGTTGCTGAAACGCCCGGACGGGTTGTGGCAGTTGCGCGATCCGCGCGCGGCGCAGCGGATACGGATGAACCTGGGCACCATTCAGGATACCGACACGCTGAAAGTACGCCTGAAGCGCAGTCGCGGCGGCAAGCCTCTGGGCGAGGTGGAGGAGGCGTTCGCGGCGTCCCTGACTCCCGGTGACACCTTTCTGATCGGCGGCCAGATCGTCCGCTATGAGGGGCTACGCGAGATGGTGGTCGAGGTTAGCCGCCGCGCCGACCGGAAACCCAAGATCGCCACCTTCTCGGGCACCAAATTCGCAACGTCAACGCAGCTGAGCGAGCGCATCCTGCGGATGTTTGCCCAACCCGATTGGCCGCAATTGCCGGCGCATACCGCGGAATGGCTGGCCTTACAGCGCAGCATGTCGCAGCTGCCGCAGCGGGACAGATTGCTGATCGAGAGCTTTCCCAATGATGGGCGCGAACATCTGTGCGTTTACGGATTCGCCGGGCGAAACGCGCAGCAAACGCTGGGCCTGCTGCTGACAAAGCGGATGGAGGAAACAGGGCTGGCGCCGCTTGGCTTCGTTGCAACCGATTATGCCACGCTGATCTGGGGGCTGGATGCGGTGACCGATCCGCGCCCCTTGTTCGAACTGACAGCCTTGCGCGACGGGCTTGAAACCTGGCTGGCCGGGAACGCCGTGATGAAGCGCACCTTTCGCGCATCAGCATCCATTGCGGGCCTGATCGAACGGAACACCGGTGCGCAGCGGAAAAGCGGGCGGCAGGCGACGTTTTCGTCGGACATCCTTTACGACACGCTACTGAAATACGACCCCGACCATCTGCTGATGCAGATCACGCGTGAAGAAGCCATGCGCGGACTGGTGGATTTCGGACGAATCGAGGCGATGATCGCCCGGATCGGCGACCGGATTGACCTGCTGCGGCTGGACCGTGTCTCGCCTCTGGCGGCACCATTGTTCCTTGAAGTCGGAAAAGTGCCGGTCAAGGGGGCTGCGGAGGAACGGCTTTTGGCCGAGGAAAGCGCCCGCCTGTTGCAGGCCGCAGGGTTAACACCCGACTGATACCGCTTGCGTCACACGGTGAAACACGCAAAGAACGTATCATGAACGGAGTTGCGTTTTCCTTTGCCGGTCAATACCTGCGCGCACTGGGATCAGGGGCATTGTGGTGGCCGGATCACCACCTGCTGTGCGTGTCCGACCTGCATCTGGGAAAGTCCGAGCGCATGGCGCGGCGCGGCGGACCGGCGTTGCCGCCCTATGACAGCCGCGACACGCTGACCCGGCTGGCCGCAGATATCGACAGAACCGGAGCAGAGACCATCATCTGTCTGGGCGACAGTTTCGACGATCTGAACGCGCAAGCAGCCTTGGGCACCAATGAAAAGCTGAGCATCACCGCCTTGCAGGCCGGGCGCCGCTGGATCTGGATCGAAGGCAACCACGACCCCGGCCCCATTGACCTCGGAGGGACCCATTTGTCGGATTGCCGGATCGGCGCATTGACCTTCCGCCATATTGCGCAGGTCGGCAACCACGCCGAGGTGTCCGGGCATTATCACCCCAAAGCGCGCCTCAGGCTGCGGGGCCGGATGATTTCGCGCCCGGCCTTTCTGGTGGACAAGGCGCGGCTGATCCTGCCCGCCTTTGGCACCTATACCGGCGGATTGCGCAGTTCGGATCAGGTTCTGGACACGTTGATGGGCGACGATGCTCTGGCCATTCTGACCGGTCCCCAGCCTCAGATCATACCCATGCCCAGGACATGAGGTTCAGATCACGCCGTCCTGTTCCAACAAGGGTTTGTATTTCCGGCTGACCGGGACAAGCTCGTCGTTTCTGAGGCGCAGGAACGTCTTGCCACCCCTTTTTTCCACGCTCGCAATGGCACCGTCAGCCACCCAATGGGATCGGTGCGTGCAATGGCCGGGCACCGGCTCCATCTCGGCAATCGCGTCGGTCAATCTTGAACGGATGGTAAAAACCCCTTCCGAGGTGACGACATCCACAAAATGGTCGCGCACGGTCAGGCGGTAAATCTGGCCATTAAACGTGCACGGCAAACGTTTGGTCAGCCGCGGCCTCTCTGGCGTGGCGTCGATTGCGGGCGGCTCACTTTCCTTGCGCCCGCGCACCAGCATAAGCCCCGTGGCAAACAGCACCCCGTAGGGCGCGACAGCCATCACACCCGGCACCTGCTGGCCACCGAGCGAGAACAATAGACAGGACATCAGCCACAGGGACGGCACAAACAGCGTGAGAACCACAAGGACCAATGCAAATTCGCGGGACGACAGACGGGTATCAGCAAAGAACCGTCGCGTCAGCTTTCGGGCAGCCCATGTGGCAAGCAAAGCCAGAACTGTCACACCAACCCAGAATACGAGCCGCTGAGGGAAGGACAGGTCGACATCCGGAAACGGCTGAAACACGTAAGCAAGCAAGGGTAGGAAAACGAGGCCCGCAACCGCACGGCGCAATGTGAACTCGGACAGGATCGGGCTAAGGCTTCTTGTCATAACGGCTCAACAGAGTTGGTCAATTAGGTCCAGCCCATACCCTCTTGACCTGAACTATCACATCGTAACCGGCTGGAAAAACAGGTTTATCACCGATCCGGGATCATTCAAACCCTGACATTTGAAAATTAATGCATTTGTAACGTAACAATCGGGCAAGAGGTGCGCCCACCTCTTGGCCCGTCACTTAAGTCATGCTGCGTCGCGGTTCAGGCGGTCAGACCTTCGGGTTCCGGCAGGCCGTTGGCACGGCAACAGGCCGTCAGCGTGTTCGCCAGCAGACAGGCGATGGTCATCGGCCCGACACCCCCGGGAACCGGCGTGATCGCGCCCGCGCGTTCAGCAGCGCTTGCGTAATCCACATCGCCGACCAGCTTGTTCTTGCCGTCACGTTCGATCCGGTTGATACCCACGTCGATGACGGTCGCACCTTCCTTGATCCAGTCACTCGGCACCATCTCAGGGCGGCCTACCGCGGCAACGACGATGTCCGCACGACGAACCACATCCGGCAGGTCCTTGGTGCGGCTATGCGCGATGGTTACGGTGCAGCTGTCGCCCAGCAGCAGTTGCGCCATCGGTTTGCCCACGATGTTCGACCGGCCGATTACAACCGCGTCCATGCCCGACAACGAGCCATGGTGGTCGCGCAGCATCATCAGACAACCCAGCGGGGTGCAGGGCACCATCGATTTCTGACCGGTGCCCAGCAGGCCAACATTCGAGATGTGGAACCCGTCGACATCCTTGGCCGGATCGATGGAGTTGATCACCAGATCCTCGTTCAGGTGCTTCGGCAGCGGCAATTGCACCAGAATGCCATGCACCGCCGGGTCATTGTTCAGCTTGTCGATCAGCGCCAGCAGGTCTTCTTCTGACGTGTCGGCATCCAGCTTGTGCTCGTACGAGTTCATGCCGACCTCGACGGTCATCTTGCCTTTCGAGCGTACATAGACCTGGCTTGCCGGGTCCTCTCCGACCAGAACCACGGCCAGCCCCGGTGTGACGCCGTTTTCCTCTTTCAGCTTTGCAACCTGATCGGCCACTTGCCCGCGGACCTTGGCCGCAAAGGCCTTGCCGTCAATGACTTGAGCTACCATCCTTTGATCCCTTCCTTCAAAAAACGGATCGGGCGCTTGGGCGCCCGGTCATTCAGTCGGGGCCGAGCACGCGTTCTTCGCGGGCAATCGACCAGTCAATCAATATGCGCCAGAGTTCTTCAGCAAGATCGGGATCCATTCCCAGTTCGCCGGAACTTGCGCGCACACGCTGCACCACCTCTTCAACACGATCCGGGATGCGGGCAGGCAAGCCCTCGCCCGGTTTCAGCTCGGACGCGCGGTCAATATAGGTCGCGCGCGTCACCAACATCTCGATCAGTTGGCGGTCTAGCTTGTCGATCTGAGCCCGCAACTCCTGCATGGAATGGCAGTCTTGCGGCGGTGTCAGAGTGGGCATGTTCGTCTCCTCATGGCCCGGGGATTCCCCGGACCACGAGATGTCTTATTCAGCGGCTTAGAACAAGCCCTCGATCTCACCTGCGTCATTGAGGCAGATGGTCTCCGCAGCCGGTTTACGCGGCAGACCGGGCATGGTCATGATCTCACCGCAGACAACCACGATGAAGCCAGCACCGGCCGACAGGCGGACCTCACGCACCGGAACCGAGTGACCGGTAGGCGCGCCGCGCAGGGTCGGATCGGTCGAGAACGAGTACTGGGTTTTCGCCATGCAGACCGGCAGGTTGCCATAGCCGGCGGCTTCCCATTCCTTCAACTGGTTGCGGATCTTGTTGTCAGCCAGAACCTCATCGGCGCGATAGATGCGCTTGGCGATGGTTTCGATCTTCTCGAACAGCGGCATCTCGTCGGGATAGATCGGCGAGAAGTTCGCCGCGCCACCTTCAACGATTTCGACAACTTTCTCGGCCAGCGGCGCGGAGCCATCCGAACCCAGTTCCCAGTGACGCGACAGGATCGCTTCAACGCCATGCTCACCACAGTAGTCCTTGACCGCCTGCACTTCGTCATCGGTGTCGGTGACAAAGTGGTTGATCGCGACGACAACCGGAACACCGAAGGATTTGACGTTCTCGATGTGACGGCCCAGGTTGGCGCAGCCCGATTTCACCGCGTCGACGTTTTCCGCACCCAGATCTGCCTTGGCCACGCCGCCATTCATCTTCATCGCGCGCACCGTGGCGACCAGCACCACAGCCGACGGCGCGATGCCCGCCTTGCGGCACTTGATGTTCATGAACTTTTCGGCACCCAGGTCGGCACCAAAACCAGCTTCGGTGACAACATAGTCAGCCACTTTCAGCGCTGTCTTGGTTGCGATGACTGAGTTGCAGCCATGCGCGATGTTCGCGAACGGGCCGCCATGGACAAAGGCCGGGTTGTTTTCCAGCGTCTGCACCAGGTTCGGCTGCATCGCGTCTTTCAGCAGAACGGTCATTGCACCTTCGGCTTTGATGTCGCGGCAATAGACCGGGGTTTTATCACGGCGGTAAGCAACGATGATATCACCCAGACGCTTTTCCAGATCCTTCAGGTCGTTGGCCAGGCACAGGATCGCCATAACTTCGGACGCCACGGTGATGTCAAAGCCCGCTTCCCGCGGGAAACCGTTCGACACGCCACCCAAGCTGGCGGTGATCTGACGCAGAGCGCGGTCGTTCATGTCGACCACACGACGCCAAGCAACGCGGCGGGTGTCGATTTCCTGTTCGTTACCCCAGTAGATATGGTTGTCGATCATCGCCGACAGCAGCGAGTGGGCGCTGGTGATGGCGTGGAAGTCACCGGTGAAGTGCAGGTTCATTTCCTCCATCGGAACAACCTGCGCGTAACCGCCACCCGCGGCGCCGCCCTTCATGCCGAAGTTCGGGCCAAGCGAGGCTTCGCGGATACAGATCATCGCGTTCTTGCCGATGCGGTTCAGGCCATCGCCCAGACCAACGGTCGTGGTGGTCTTACCCTCGCCCGCCGGGGTCGGGTTGATCGCGGTCACCAGGATCAGCTTGCCATCTTCACGGTCCTGCACCGAATTGATGAAGTCCTGGCTGACCTTCGCCTTATCGTGACCATAGGGCAGCAGATCGTCGCTGGAGATCCCCAGCTTGGCGCCGATTTCCTGAATCGGCTTCTTGTTCGCTTCGCGGGCGATTTCGATGTCGGATTTATAGCTCATTGGGCAGGGTCCCTGATTGAATGCCGTGCAAAACCGACGCAGTGCGCCGGCGCTGTGCAACCCATACCGTTGTGTACCAACCGGATGGCTATGGATTCCGACATAATTGTGCCGTGAAACGGCGTAGCGTCACTTCGGCGGTTTCTAATCGGAAACCGTTGGCCCTTATGGTGCCCACGCCCGCTGATCAGGCACGAACAGAGTCAGATGGTCACCAATCTTCAATTCACCGGGCCGTTCGACCCAGGCTGTGACACCGCGCCGCCCCTGTGCGGCAGGTTTGAACGCGGCCCCGTGCCCGGGCAGATCGGCCTCAACCTCGCGCCCCGGCAGCACGCAGGGACGGTTTTCCATGTCCACCGTAAGTGTCACACCACCTGTGACCTGCAACCGCGAAGAAGGCGGGATGTGCGTAAAATCCGGAATTCCGCGCAGGACAATGCTGGCCCCCAGATAGGACGGGTCCAGATAGTCCAGATCCATTTCCTTTGCCGTGGCCTCCATCTCTTCGGCGGACAGCACGGAAAGCTGGCGAACATTCCGAATTTCGGTGCCCTGCGGATACAGGTTCCTCACGCGTACGCACGAGTTTCGGGTCTCGCCCTCGTGCCGGGCACCACGGTCCCCGGCAAACCCAAGGTGGAGCAGATCGACGGCTGTTGCCCGGATCGACCCGCCTGCCGGGACGTGACCCAGCCAGACCACCTTTGCTTTGAATTCGGTCTCGCGCAGTACCGGCATTGTTTCTCCCTGGAAAGCGGTTGAATTGGCAGCAATAAAAGGCAGCAAGCCCCGAATGAAAAGGCAAAAAAAAGACCCGGGTCAATGCCCGGGTCTGGAATGTCTAGGCCGAGGGTTCCGGCTCCATCCCGCCTTCAGGCGGGGTTTTCTTGACCTTGGTCTTCGGGATCGCGGTCACGCTGGGCGCGCTGCCCTCATCCGGGCTGTCGCCTTCGTCGTCGCCATCACCGGGCGACTCGCCGTTCATGACGCGTTTGATCTCGTCACCCGTCAGGGTTTCGTATTCCAGAAGGCCCTGTGCCAGGCGCTCCCATTCCTCGGTTTTTTCGGTCAGGATCTTGTGCGCACGCTCGTATCCCTGCTGGATCAGGCGCTTTACCTCTTCCTCGATCAGCTCTTTGGTATGGGCCGAGACCGAGAAACCAGCGGTATTACCCTGATAGCCTTCATGCGCCTCGGCATAGTCGATATTGCCGACCTTGTCCGACATGCCCCAGCGCATCACCATGGCACGGGCCAACTGGCTGGCCTGCATGATGTCACCCGCCGGGCCGTTCGAAACGTGATCTTCACCGTATTTGATCACCTCGGCGGCCTTGCCTGCCATGGTCATGGCCAGCTTTTGCTCACATTCATCGCGGTGATAGTTCAGGCGATCCATTTCGGGCAGCGAGACAACCATACCCAGCGCCCCACCGCGCGGGATGATCGTGGCTTTGTAGACCGGATCGCACAGCGGCAGTTCCAGACCGACAACGGCATGACCGGCCTCGTGATAAGCAGTCTTTTCCTTCTGGTCCTGGGTCAGCACCATCGAGCGGCGCTCGGCCCCCATCATCACCTTGTCTTTAGCATTCTCGAAATCTTCCATGGTGACAAAGCGACGGCCGACCCGAGCCGCCATCAGCGCGGCCTCGTTCACGAGGTTGGCCAGATCGGCACCCGAGAAGCCCGGCGTACCGCGCGCGATGATGCGCAGATCGACATCGGGGCCCAGTGGGGTCTTACGCGCGTGAACGCCCAGAATTTTCTCGCGGCCTTTGATATCGGGATTACCGACGGTAACGTTGCGGTCAAACCGGCCCGGACGCAGCAGCGCGGGGTCCAGAACGTCCTTGCGGTTGGTGGCCGCCAGAATGATCACGCCTTCATTGGCCTCGAACCCGTCCATCTCGACCAGCAACTGGTTGAGGGTCTGCTCGCGTTCATCGTTGCCGCCGCCATAACCGGCACCACGATGGCGACCCACGGCGTCGATTTCGTCGATGAATACGATGCACGGCGCGTTCTTCTTGGCCTGCTCGAACATGTCACGGACACGGCTCGCACCGACACCAACGAACATCTCAACGAAGTCAGAGCCTGAGATCGTGAAGAACGGCACACCCGCTTCACCCGCAATCGCACGAGCCAGCAGCGTCTTACCAGTACCCGGAGGGCCGACCAGAAGAGCACCTTTGGGAATCTTGCCACCAAGGCGCGAGAATTTCTGCGGGTTGCGCAGGAATTCAACGATCTCTTCCAGCTCTTCCTTGGCCTCGTCGATGCCCGCGACATCATCAAAAGTCACGCGGCCATGTTTCTCGGTCAGCATCTTGGCCTTGGACTTGCCAAAACCCATCGCACCGCCTTTGCCGCCGCCCTGCATCCGGTTCATGAAATAGACCCAGACACCGATCAGCAGAAGGAAGGGAAGCAATGTGATCAGGAAGGACTGGAACCCTGATTGCTGCTGTTTTTCCGCGCGAACGGGGATGTTTTCCTCGATCAGCAGCTTAGTGACCTCGGCATCGCCGGGCTTGATGGTGACGTAGTTCGCGCCGCTTTGCGTGGTATAGCGAATCTGCTCGCCATCCAGCGTCACGTTCTTGACTTCGCCGCCTTCAACAGCGGTGACAAAATCGGAATAGGTTCTTTCATTGCTCTGAAGCGATCCGCCTGGTCCGCTGAACAAATTGAACAGTGCAAGGATCAGCAGAAACAGAACGACCCAGAAGGCGATATTGCGAGCGTTGCCCAAGGAAAATCTCCCAAAAGATTTCGGCAGATGGGGGTCTGCCGGGTTGTTCTATAAAATAGAGATGATTCAAGCAGGTTCAATGCGATAAAAGCGAAGAGTAGAACTCGGGCCTTTCCGGCACCAATTCAACGCTCCACCCATTGGAATACCCGGCCAGCGGTGCCGCAAGCAGGCGCTGGCCGTCCCAAACCGAAGGTGAGGCCAACAGCGCTGCGCGTGGTTTGCCCAGGGCGCGCCAATCCGGCACCTGCGGCAAGCCATCGTCAGCCAGGGCGCGCACCTGCCTTGCCGCCCTTGATGGACCAGTCAGAATCCAACGGTTGTCCCACACCTCATGCGGCGTCACCGTTTCACCGGCGACTGCGTTTAGCTCCCTGCAAAACCACATTTTATCGTCTTGCGGAACCAACAGGCAGCCCGCCAATGTCAGCTGTTGGCCGTCCTGCACAGCGGCCAGAGCCTGATCAACGGCAGACTGACGCGGTGGGTATCCCGGCCCCGAAATCCACGCAATGATACCGACCACCAGCCGTCTTTGGATTTCCCTCGGAAGGGCCTCGAACCCACTTCGACCAACGCGGATATCGCCGCCGTCAACCACAGTGACTTTGCGGGCGGATTCCTGCGTATAGTGCGCCAGCGCCTCACGCGCTTGTGCGAGGTTCTCGGCCACCCGCGCCAGCGAATTGACGGAAATTCCCAGCGTGTCGAGCTTTGCCAGTGCGTCGCGCGCCTTGATCCGGTCGAACCGCTGATCATGATTCGATGGGTCTTCGATCCAGCTGGCGCCAGTCTGAATCACATAATCCCGCAGATGCCGCCTGCCGATTCCCAGCATCGGGCGCAGGAACGTCACCCCGCCTTGTTCGCGCGCGGCGGGCATTCCCGACAGGCCGGTCACGCCCGCCGCGCGCCCCAGCCGCATCAGTACGGTTTCGGCCTGATCATCCGCAGTGTGGCCCAACGCGATGGCCCCAACCCCATTGCAACGGGCCCAGTCAGCCAGCAAACCATACCGCGCCTGCCGGGCCTGATCCTGCAGGTTTCCTGCACCGTCCCACCCTTGCCACACCAGCGTTTCATGCAGGATGCCGAGACGCGCCGCCTGTGCCGCCACATGGGCGGCTTCGTCCGCGGCCTCGGGGCGCAGGCCGTGATTCACTGTGGCGGCAAGCAGTTCAACTCCGTCACGTTGTGTAATTTCATGCAGCAGAAGCATCAGGGCAACCGAATCGCCGCCCCCGGACACGGCAACACCCAGACGCGGCGGCAACCGATCAGGCAGCCGCGCGCGGAGTTCGGATTGAAGAGTTACGGCGTCAGAGGTCAAGAACAGCCCAGAGACGCCATTTCCTGCGTGGCATCGGCCACCGTGGCCGAGGCAGGAAAGCGCACGCCGACTTCGGACAGGGTGATACAGGCCTGATCGGTTTGCCCCAAACGACCCAGAGCGGCACCGAGTTCGAACAATGCCTCGGGCGCGAACGTGCCTTCGGAATCACCCGTGAAACTGGCCAGGAACGCCCTTGCGGCCTCTCGCGTGTCGCCCAGCCCCTCCAGGGCCTGCCCGCGTTTCAGATGCGCCTCGGGTGCCAGGGGGCTGCCGGGATAAGAGGTGTCGAATTGGGCAAACTGGTCGGCGGCAGCCTGAAAATTCCCATCTGCCAAGGCCTGCGCGGCGGCGTCAAAATCCGCACGTTCACCAACCGCCAGCTCACCTTGTTCAGTTGAATCGGGGGGTGTTGGTGTCGCGGGTGCCGCCGTGGTGATCTCAGTCTCACCACCCAGCGTCGAGGTTTCGCCCAGCGTGCTGAGGTCACCGCCTTCCAGCTCAACCAGCCGGAACTCAAGATCCCCGATCCGGTTGGTGCCATCGGTCACGACGTTCTGCACCCGCTGGTTCAGCTGTTCGGTCTGGCGCGTCAGGCGCTGCAATTCAGCTTCGATCGCATCGACGCGTTCGAGGATGGAACTGCCGGACAGGTTCGGGGCAGGAGAGCCGGTGGTCGAAAACTCGCGCTTGAGGCGCTGAATTTCGACGTGCAGCACCGTCAGTTCCTGCCGGATATCCGCCAGGGTTTGCTGATCCTGCGCTTTTGCCACACCGGCGGTCACGACGACCGCGGCCAAAACCCATCCTGCAAGTCTCATCGTCTTACCCCAAGGTTGAACCGGTGAGCACCGTCACCGCGCGGCGGTTCTTGGAATAGCATTCCTCGGTGCTGCAAATCTCGATCGGGCGTTCCTTGCCATAGCTGACGGTCGTCAGACGATTGCCCGCCACCCCGCGCGAAATCAGAAACTCGCGGGCCGCATTGGCCCGGCGCGCACCCAGAGCAAGGTTGTATTCGCGCGTGCCCTGCTCGTCCGCGTGGCCTTCGATTGTGGCCACAAAGTCTGGATTGGCCATCAGCCAGTCCGCCTGACCCTGCAGGACGGACTGCGCCTGCGGTGTCAGCGTCGACTGGTCCACGGCGAACAACACACGGTCGCCAACGGTTTGCTGAAAATAGGCCGGGGATCGCGGATCGCTTGGCGAACCCGGTGCGATGGCGCCATTTGCGCCGTTGCCGAAACCGCCGCCCAGAGCCGACGGATCATTGTTGGAACATGCGGCCAGTACGCTTAACGTGCCCAAGGCCAGGATTTTGCCCAATACGTTCATTTCGAGTGCCTCGTTGTTTTATCGGTTTATTGCCGTCTCTGTAGCACAGTGCAGTTTTTTTGTGAACTTTTCCAACCGCCTGTCCCGATCAATTCTGCAACGGCCCCCAGGACGGGTCGCTGCCGCCGTCGGGCGTGCGCACCGGCCGCAGGTTCCGGCCCGAGATATCCACCGAATACAGCGTTGCCCGACCGCTTGCGCCCTGTGATTCACGGGTGAACATGATCACGCGGCCGTTGGGCGACCATGTCGGCCCTTCATCCAGGAAGGATGAGGTCAGCAGCCGTTCTTCGCTGCCATCCGTGCGCATCACGCCGATATGGAACCGGCCCTTGTTTTGCTTTGTGAACGCGATCAAGTCACCGCGCGGCGACCATACCGGGGTGCCGTACCGGCCCTGGCCAAAGCTGATCCGTGTAGCCTCGCCCCCGTTTGCGGGCATGATGTAAAGCTGCGGCGTTCCCGAGCGGTCACTTTCAAACACGATTTGCGTCCCGTCCGGTGAATAGCTGGGCGCGGTTTCGATGGCCGGCGTGTTGGTCAGACGCACGCTCTGGCCCGAGGCCAGATCCATCTTCCAAAGATCGGTATTGCCGCCCTGAATCAGCGAATAAACGATCGACCTGCCATCCGGCGAAAAGCGGGGCGAAAAGCTCATCGTGCCGTCCTGGGTTTTCAGTTCGGTCCGTTTTACGCGGTCGACATCCAGAACATAGATACGCGGCTGGCCGCTTTCATAGCTTGTATAAAGCAGCCGGTCGCCCGAGGGCGAAAAGCGCGGCGCCAGAACAATGGCGGCACTGTCGGTCAGGTACTGCACATTGGCACCATCATAATCCATGATAGCCAGCCGTTTCAGCCGCTGATCCTTGGGTCCGCTTTCCGACACGAAGGCCACGCGGCTGTCGAAATAGGCACCTTCGCCGGTGATCCGGCTATAGACCTGATCGGCCACCTTATGCGCCATGCGCCGCCAGCCCTCGGTCGTGCCCGCGAATTGCAGGCCATCGCCAAGCTCTCTGTCCGAAAACACGTCCCAGACCCGGAACCGGACCGTCAGCCGATTGCCCGAGACATTCACGGCACCGGTCACCAGTGCCTCGGCGTTGATGGCTTTCCAATCCGCGAATTGCACCGGGGCCTCGAAACTGCTGACCCGGCTGATGAACGCGTCCGGCGAGATTTCGCGGAACAGCCCGGTTCCGATCAGGTCGGCCGCAACGACCCGCGAGATATCGTTGGCATACTGTGTCGCCGCTGGCCCGTCGGGCACAAAGTTCGGCACCGCAAAGGGCAAGGGTTCGATGATCCCCTGATCCAGTTCCAGACGCAGCGGTCCGTTCTGGGCGTATACCGGCGCTGCCAAAATCGTCAGGCCAAGCAACAGGCTGGTCAGAATTTTCATCATTTGATCCGCATCCTCTCGGGATTGAATGTAATCTCAATATCTTTCCACTGAGCGTATTTGTCAGCAGGCAGATCATATCCTTTGGCCCCACAGCGCAAAATTGCCCGTCTGGCGGCCTCGAACGCCTGATTTTCGGCCCCGGCAGACCCACCGGTGCTGTCCAGCAGGCGCAGGCTGCCGCCGACGACCTTGCCTTCGGGGGTCAGCGAAAAGCCGACAACCACGACCACCTGCAACGCGTCGGTGGACAGGGAACCGACATTCCAGCACTGCGACACCGCCAGACGCATGGCGTCCTTTTCACCGCTGGTCAGCGGCGGGCCGGATGGCTCGTCGCCCTGCGCCAGCGCTTCGGCCAATGCATCATTGATCGCGGTATCATCGCTGGGTTCGGTGTCGGGTTGGGATGGCTCCTCGGTCTCGGCCACTTCGGGCTGCGCCGGGGGCGCGGGCCGGCTGGGCCGCACCTGTGGTCGCGGAGAGGTGCGCGGCGCGTATTCCTTGGCTTCTTCAGCCTCGGTCACAATCTCATCCGTGGCCTCTTCCGGGGCGGTCTGATCCTGCTGTTCCTGCTGAACTTCTGCCCCCTCATCCAGTGAAACCGCGGGTGTTTCCACATCGTCCGGCTTCGCTTCGGGCGGCGGCGGCGCGACCGGTTCTGGCGCAACCTTGTCAGCCGGGCGCGGTTGCGCCTCTGGGCCCGGAGGCGCCGGCAAGGCCGCAATTTCAGTATCCGGCTGTTCCAGTGTCGGAGGTTCCTCGACCACCTCCGGCTCAGGCGGGGCTTCGACCGGGACGGGCAGCGGGTCCGGATCCGGTTCCGGAGGCGTGGCGATTTCCGCGCGGTTCTGCTCTTCTTCCACCGGCTCCGGCGTGTTGGTCTCTTCTGTCGGGGCTTCGGGCTGTTGCAATGCCGTTGGCGTCGGCACAGCAGGGGCTTGTCGCTGTGCGGTCATCGCCGCGAATTGTTCAGCCGAAATCACCGATACGTCCTGTACCGCCATGGGCAGAGGTTCGGACCGGAAAGTGCCGCCCAACAAGGCCCACCCGATCAGGCCCACATGGGCAATCGCCGAGATCTTGGTGCCGGTGTCCACCGCGCGGCCTCACTCTCAACCGTCGTCCAGAGTCGGCCCGCCGGTATCGGTCACCAGGCCCACATTGGAAAACCCGCCCGCGTTCAGCGCCCCCATGACCTGCATCACCTGCGCATAGGGAATGGCACCATCGGCGCGCAGGAACACCCGGTCGCTGCTGCGTTCCGCCGCGATGGCGCGCAGTTTGCCGATCAAGTCCTCGCGCAGAACGTCCGTGGTCTGGATCTGCACCCGGCCATCGGCGGTCAGCGTCACGGTGAGCGGTTCTTCGTTGTCGCCGGGCAAGGCGCTGGCGGCGGTCTTTGGCAGATCAACCGGAACGCCTACGGTCAGCAGAGGTGCGGCCACCATGAAGATGATCAGCAACACTAACATGACATCCACAAATGGCGTCACGTTGATCTCGGACATCGGCTGCGCGCGCCCGCGACGGCGACCGCGTCTGCGCCCGTTTCCACCCGAATTTTGCTGAACCGCCGCGCCCATGTCAGCCGTCCAGCTGGCGCGATAGGATGGTCGCGAACTCGTCGGCAAAAGCCTCGTAGCCGCCGACGATCCGGTCACTATCGGCGCTGAGCTTGTTGTAGAAGATCACCGCCGGGATCGCAGCCAAAAGACCCAGCCCTGTGGCCAGCAAAGCCTCGGCAATCCCCGGTGCCACAACGGCCAGGTTGGTATTCTGCTGCTCGGCGATTTCGATAAAGGCGTTCATGATCCCCCAGACGGTACCGAACAGGCCGATAAACGGGGCGGTCGAGCCGACAGTTGCCAGAATGGGCAGACCCTTCTGCAACGTCTCGGCCTCTTTGGCGATGGCCACATCCATCGACCGGTCAATCCGCGCCGTGGCACCGGCAATCAGACCGCCATCGGTGCGGTGTGACCGGCGCCATTCGATCATTCCGGCGGCGAATATCTTTTCTGAACTGCCATCCGGCTGCGTTCCGATCTGTTCAAAAAGCTCGTCCAGCGGGTTACCCGACCAGAAGGATTCATCGAAAACCTGCGCTTCGCGCCGGGCAAACCGGTAGTTGATCAGTTTCTGAATGATGATCGCCCATGACCAGATCGATGCGCCCACAAGCATCAGCATCACCAGTTTGACGACAAATGTCGCGCGGGCGTACAGCCCCCACATGGAGAAGTCGATCTCCTGCGCCAGCGCCAGCGTTTCAGCTTCCATGTACCTGCTCTTTGTTTTGCCTGACGGCCGTTTGTTTGGCCTTGTTTTGCCAGACGCTAACGCAGTTGGTCATGAATTGCCATCAGAACCACCCCGGCCCTTCATTTTGTTACAACAATGCGCGAATCTCTGCCGGAAGCCGGACAGGTTTGCCCTGCGCATTCATGCAGACCGCGGTGACCGTCGCCCGGAACAGCTCGGCCTCACCCTTTTTGACGACCTGCCCCATCGTCAGCCGTACACCCGACAGGGAAACGACATGCGTTTCCACGGTCAGCTGATCTTCGAACTTTGCCGTCGCCAGATAATCGGCTTCGATCCGGCGCACGACCCAGACGATCCCGGCCTCACGCATCGCGTTCTGGTCGTTCCCCAGCTGACGCACATAGTCGGACCGCGCCCGTTCGATGAATTTCAGGTAATTCGCATGATAGACGACGCCACCCATATCGGTGTCTTCGTAATAGACCCTGATCGGATAGACATGCTTTTGCTGCACTGACGTGTTTTCGGCCATGATTGCGGATCCGGTCACTCAATTGGCTACAGGTCTTTCTGCAGGCGGCAACGCCCTGCCCCACACAGATGCATGTCCCCCGGTGATCCCGCAATCCCCTATGACCCATAAATTTTTTGTGACGCTGACGCCGCTATCGAATTTCGGCGGCTTGCCCACTAGTGTTCCAGATTACGATGTGATACTGAATGGGTGACCGAATGGACAAGACCGGACCGAAGAAGGGTTGGCCGTCCCTTCCCATCCTTCAGGGCGTCCTGCCAGTCGACAAATCCGCGCTGCCGACAGAGGCCCTGGCCGGGCTCACCTTTGCCTGCCTGGCGATCCCCGAGGTCATGGGCTACACCAAAATCGCCGGAACCCCGGTTATTACCGGCCTCTATACCATTCTGATCCCGATGGCCTTGTTCGCCCTGTTCGGATCGTCCCGGCATCTTGTGGTCGGGGCGGATTCGGCCACGGCCGCGATCACCGCCTCGGCACTCGCCGGAATGGCGGTTTCGGGAACCTCCGAATATGTGGCGCTGGCATCGCTGCTGGCTTTGATGGCTGCGGTATTGCTGATTGCCGCGCGCCTTATCGGGCTGGGGTTTCTGGCCGACTTCCTGTCGCGCACCGTGCTTGTCGGCTTTTTGACCGGCGTCGGCATTCAGGTCGCGGCAGGTGAGATACCCGGAATGCTGGGGATTGAAGCCACGGGGCACGGCACCGTTGACAAGCTGCGGGACGTGGTGATGCATTTCCATCGTATGAGCGGTCCGACGCTGGCCGTGTCCCTGACGGTTCTGGCCGTTGTTTTCGGCTGTCGGCGATTATCCGGCAAACTGCCGGGGCCTCTGTTCGCCATTCTGGGTGTCATCCTGTGCAGCTGGGCGTTCCAGTTCAGCGCGTTCGGTATTGCGGTTCTGGGCTCGGTTCCGGGCGGATTGCCATCGCTGTCTGTCCCGGACGTGAACTGGAGCTGGCCCCTGCTAAAACAGTTGTTACCCACCGCGCTGTCCATCCTTGTGGTCATTCTGGCCCAAAGCGCTGCGACATCGCGCGCCTACGCGGCGCGGTATGACGAGAAATTCAGCGAAAATACCGACCTTACCGGGCTGGGCCTTGCCAATCTCGGCGCGGCGCTGACGGGCACCTTCGTTGTCAATGGCAGTCCAACCAAGACGGAAATGGTGGCCAGCGCCGGTGGCCGCAGTCAGGTTGCCCAACTGACGACAGTTGCGATTGTGCTGATCGTCATTCTTTTCCTGACCGCACCGCTGGCCTATCTGCCGAATGCGGCGCTGTCTGCCGTGGTATTCCTGATCGGTCTGAAACTGATCGACCTGCGCGGACTTGCTGCGATTTACCATCAGGCCCGTTCAGAGTTCTGGATCGCCGTAGCCACCGCTGCTGTCGTCGTTTTCGTCGGGGTCGAGCAGGGGATCATATTTGCGATGGTGCTTTCGCTGATCGATCACACGCGCCGAGGCTACCGGCCCAAGAATTCTGTTATCGTAAGAAACGCCGATGGCGGCTGGCACGCAAAGACAATCACGGCTCCGAACCAGTTTATGCCCGGCCTGGTGATCTATCGTTTCTCGCACAGCCTGTATTACGCGAATACTCAGCGCCTGTCAGATGAGGTTGCCGCGATCGTGGCAGAATCCGAGGCCGGCACAGACTGGTTCTGTATTGAAGCGTCGGCCGTGGACGATGTCGATTACACCGCGGGCTATATGCTGCGCGCCTTGATCCGGATGCTGCGCTCCAAAAACATCAGGCTCGTCTTTTTGCAGGTCGATCCCGCCGTACGGTCAGAGCTGGACCGTTACGGGGTCAGCGACATGGTGGGGCCTGACGGCTTTTTCGACACAGGCAATGATCTGGTCACGGCGTACCGAAATCGCCAACCCTAGCGCTGGTGGGCGCGGTCCACCTTTTCCTACTGCGGCGGCTGCAACCGGGCGAAAAGCCGCAACGCATGCGAGGCATCCTGCGCAGCGCCCGGCAAGACAGGGTCATAGGCGGCGCGGATCAATGCGGCGATATCCGGCCGCAGAATGGTTGCGCCACCGACCACGGCCAGCGGCGATTGCGTGCGAAATGCCGTATCGGACCACAACAATATGGTCTGCACCACCTGGCTGAGCGCCAGCGTCTCGGCCGGGATTTCGGAAAGCTCCCTATCCATTTTCAGGAACACGAACGCCGCGCGGATCGCCCCGTCGGGCTCGAACCGGAATATACGGTACTGGTTGGCATCCGCCGCGACCAGACGCGCGACCAGAGGTGCCAGATCCGGGACCATCCGGCCCAGATCGGGCACATCCAGCAGTTCTTGCCACTCTCTGAAAAAGAAAACCATGCAATTTGCGCCAAGTTCGGGATCGGTCTCGGCCATTTTGTGTTCGGCGAGAGTGACGACCGCCTCAAACGCGCCCTTGACGGTGGCCAGCGTTTCGTCTTCGACGCCAAAAACGATGGGGACGATGGGTCGGCCCCAGCGTGCGAACAGGAACTCTCCGCTGTCGCGGGTGAACAGAGACTCGATTTCGTCCGGTGTCACGCGCAATCCTTCATATTTACATCAGTGATCCGGTCGCTGGCATAAAACCTCTGGCGGTCAGCTTCAACCGAACAGATCGCTTTGCCTTTTTGGTGCGGCCATCCCCAGATGGGTCCACGCCTTTTGCGCCAGCATCCGTCCCCGCGGTGTCCGTTGGATCAGGCCCTGCTGCAGCAGAAAGGGCTCGATCACTTCTTCCAGCGAATCCCGGCTTTCCGACAGCGCCGCCGACAGGGTTTCGATCCCGACGGGACCGCCGGCATAGTTCTCGGCGATCAGTTTCAGATACCGCCTGTCCGCGCCGTCCAGCCCAAGGTTGTCGACACCCAGCCGCGTCAGCGCGCCATCGGCCAGTTCACGGGTGATCCGCCCGTCGCCTTCGACGATGGCAAAATCCACCACGCGCCGCAGCAACCGCCCGGCGATCCGTGGCGTCCCGCGCGAACGGCGCGCAATTTCACGCGCCCCGTCATCGTCGGCCGGGGCACCCAGCTTGCGGGCGTTTCGGGTTACAATCTCGTGCAACTCGTCAACGGTGTAGAATTGCAGCCGCGTCGGAATGCCGAACCGGTCACGCAGCGGCGTGGTAAGCAGTCCCATCCGTGTCGTGGCGCCAACCAGCGTAAAGGGCTGCAACTCGATCCGAACCGTCCGTGCCGCGGGGCCTTCGCCGATTACCAGATCCAGTTCGAAATCCTCCATCGCGGGATAGAGCACCTCTTCCACCGCCGGGTTCAGACGATGGATTTCGTCGATGAACAACACATCGCGGGATTCAAGATTGGTCAGGATCGCCGCCAGATCACCGGCCTTGGCCAAAACGGGGCCCGAGGTCATGCGGAAATTCACCCCCAGCTCGCGCGCCATGATCTGCGCCAGCGTGGTTTTACCCAACCCCGGAGGACCGTGAAACAGCGTGTGATCCATCGCCTCGCCGCGCTGACGAGCGGATTGGATGAAAATGCGCAGGTTCGCTCGCGCCTCGGCCTGACCAATGAATTCATCCAGCCCCTGCGGGCGCAGTGCGCGGTCGTTGTCTTCGGGCAGAGGGTCCGGGCGCAGGGTGGGGTCAGCATCTACCATTCATTCACCCTTTCGGTGCCAGCAGCCTGAGTGCCGCGCGGATCAGATCGGCCTCATCCGCATCCGGCTGGCCCGCCGCCGCTTCAGCCACGGCCGATGCGGCATCAGAGGGCCCATACCCCAGATTGGACAGCGCCGACAATGCCCCCGCCGATGCCGCTGCTGCGCCGGATGCCGGTTGCGCCACCCGTCTGGGGGCAGGTGCAGGCTCGGACAGTTCGACGACCTCCAGTTCCGGGCCATCCATGGCTTCGGTTACGGTTCCGCCCATGGCCATCACGCCCGGCGCCTTGTCCTTGAGGTCAAGCACAATCCGCTGCGCGGTCTTCGGCCCAACGCCCTTTGCGGCCTTGACCGCGCCCCAGTCCCCCAACGCGATTGCACGGCTGACGCCATCGGGCCCCAGAGCGCTGAGGATCGCCAGCGAGACCTTGGCCCCGACGCCCTGCACCGAACACAGCAGCCGGTGCCATTCCTTTTCGATCAGCGACAGAAAGCCGTAAAGCTGCATCAGGTCCTCGCGCACGACCATATCCGTGTAGATTGAAACCGCCTCACCCACACCCGGCAGCGCCGCCATGGTCCGATCCGAGCAGTAAACGATGTAACCCACACCGCGCACGTCGATCAGCACGTGATCGGCCGCGCGATAATCCAGCCGCCCTGTCAGTTTTCCGATCATGCACGCACCTCTTTCATCCGCGCCTGCGGCACCGCGCCATAATAGGAATGACAGATGGCAATCGCCAGCGCATCCGCCGCGTCCGCCCCTTTGGGCTGACAGCCCGGCAGTTGCAGTTTGACCATGTGAAGAACCTGCTCTTTTTCGGCATGCCCGACGCCAACAACCGTCTTTTTGACCCTGTTGGGCGCATATTCCCCGACCGGCAGACCGGCCTGCGCCAGTGTCAGCAGCGCCACGCCCCGCGCCTGGCCCAGTTTCAGCGTACCCGCCCCGTCCTTGTTAACAAAGGTCTGTTCAATGGCCGCCTGATCGGGCCGGTGGTCGGCGATGACCTCAACAATCTGGTTGTGCAGGGACAACAAACGCTCGCCCAGATCGTCCCCGTCCGATTTGCACAATCCGTTGGCAACGTGGCTCAGACGGCTGCCATGCGAATCGATGACGCCCCATCCCAGGGTCCTGAGCCCCGGATCAATGCCCAGAATTCGCATGTTGTGCCTCGGCCTGCTCGGGTTTTTCTGATCTTTAACCCGGGTTAGCACGAAACAAGAACATTTTCCAAGCGAATTGACCCGAAGTCTGAAAACGACACCTTTGTTCCACCACCGACGGGACGGTCCGATTGCGACCGCCAATGGCCGGAATTCGACATGGTTTCTAAAGGCGAAATGGCCAGTAAATTAAGGGGTTTTAAGGTTCCGTGAGCTTTGCAGAAATTGCATAGGACACATGCAAATTCCGCACTTGCACCGGCTATTTGACATCACTAGATGCCGCTCAGATCAGATGATCTGGACATGAACTTTAACCAGAAGGAAACAGGATATGGCTGCACTGGATACCACCCGCGCCACCACTGGCTCGTTCGGCCTCGTTGGCCGTATCGGCGCAATTTTCGCATCGGCTGTAAACGCCTTTGTCGAATGGAACGACGCCCGCGTGACACGCAACGCGCTGAGCGGTCTGACGGATCGCGAACTGGAAGATATCGGTCTGTGCCGCGGCGATATTGACGCCGTGGCGGAAGGTCGTCGGTAAGAATTAACTACCACCACTCACACGCCCCTCTCCTCCCTCGGGGGCAAAGCGGAACGCCGCGCGTCGTAAGATGCGCGGCGTTTCTCGTCTGAGAGACGTAAAATTCAGTGAATGAACTGGCTGATCTGGGCCGCCATGAATTCCGACACCGGGTCAATCTGCATAATCCAAGCGCCCGCCTTTTCGACAGACGTACCCTGCGCCAGGCTGTCGACCCGATATTCATAGGCTGACGCCCCGAGGCTGGTCAGCAAGAACGTCTTGAACGCGAACAATCCGCACAGGCACATCAACAGCACCTTGGCCGGAACCGCAGATCTAACCCTTTGCGGCTTCATCACCACAAGGCCATCCTTGCGCATCGTCGCGCGATAACCGCGGCTCAGCTTGGCGTGTTTCTTATTCAGGCGATGAACGCGCTGATCGAACTCCAGTTGTTTTCCCGTCATGGCAGCCTCCAAAAAACCGCCCCCCGTATCCACGTCCTGACGGTAATTAGAGATTGCGACAAAAAAGAGGCGAAACTCCAGAAAACTCCTGCAAATGGCCTAATTTAAGCCCTGATTGCTTAAGACTAGCGTCGTCCATTCACCAATTTCGTCCTTTCGGACCAGATTGAACCCGTTTTGAGAATAAACCGAAACCACATCATCGGCCTGTTCATTCAGGATTCCCGACAGGATCGCATAACCGCCAACCCGCAGATTCGCGGCAATTTCAGGGGACAGCGCCACCAGTGGCCCCTTGAGAATATTCGCAAAAATCAGATCATAGGGCGTGCGCGCCTGCAGGTCGGGATGGTCAAAACCGGCGGCCTCGACACAGCGGACCTGACCGGACATTCCGTTTGCTTTCAGATTGGCCTCGGCGACATCTACCGCCACCTGGTCGATATCGCTGGCGATAATATCTCCGTCCCAGACCCGCGCGGCGGCCATGGCCAGAACGGCTGTGCCGCAACCGATGTCCGCCACCCTGTTGGCCGTAAATCCCTCGTTCAGAAGGTGGTCCAGCGCCTTGAGGCAGCCGAGAGTCGTACCATGGTGACCGGTCCCAAAGGCCATTGCGGCCTCGATCAGCAACGGGATGCGGCCGTCGGGCAGTTTGTCGGCATCGTGGCTGCCGTAGACAAAGAACCGACCGGCCTCGACAGGGGCCAGTTCGCGGCGCACATGGGCGACCCAGTCAGTTTCGGGCAGTTCTGACACGACAAAGGGTTTCGCCTCGAATGCGGCGGCCAGAACCGCCAGCGCGGTTTCATCCGGGGTTTCTGTGAAATACCCGCCCACTTCCCAAAGGCCCGAGCCGTCCTCGACCTCGAACACGCCGACACCGGTGGGTTCGGGATCCAGACGTTCCATCGCTTCGCCCAGACCATCGGCGGCCTTCTTGCCGGTCAGAGTTGTAAGCGCGGTGAATGTGGGCATGGGAGCCTCCTGTGTCGGTTGACACAGCGCCTAGGGCGCGGGCCCGCCAAGGTCAAGCGCTTGCGCCTACTCTGCCGGTGCGGGCGCGTATTTCGCCAGAATGGTTTCGTTGCCGGGTTCGGGATGGCGCGGGATCAGCAGGGACAGGAAAAGCGATATCATGGCCATAGCAGCGGCCAGCGCAAAGACGGCACCCGGAGAGACCACCCACAGCAAGCCCAACAGCGCAGGCAGGAACACGGCCGCGATGTGGTTGATGGTGAATGCAACGGCCGCCGTTGGCGCGATATCTGCGGGATCGGCAATTTTCTGGAAATAGGTTTTCAGCGCCAGCGCCAGCGCAAACAGCACATGGTCGATCACATACAGGATCGCTGCCAGAACCACGCCCCAGCCAAACCAGTAGATGCCGCCATAGGCTGCAAAGACAATTGCCAGCCCGGCATATTCGAAGATCAGCGTGCGCCGCTCGCCGAACCGGGCCACTGCCTTGCCCAGCATAGGGGCGGCCAGCATGTTGATCATCAGATTGATCAGATAGAGGCTGGTCAACTCGTGCACTTCGAACCCGAATTTCTCGACCATCATAAAGCCGGCAAAGACCACGAATATCTGTCGCCGCGCACCCGCCATGAATTGAAGCGCGTAATACAGCCAGTACCGCTTGCGCAGGATCAGTTTCTTGGTCTGCGGCGTGGGGGCGTCGAATTGCGGATAGGCAAGCAGACAGAACAGCGCGAGCAAGGCTGTCGCCCCGCCAGCGGCCATGAAAACGAAATTGTAAGACAGGTCGAACCGATCCCAGGTCAGCACGATCAGGCCATAGACCACCGCCGTGGCCGCTGACCCCATCGCCACCAGCCATCCAAGCACCTGCGGCGCCTTGTCCTTGGGCAACCATTGCAGTTGCAGGGACTGGTTCACCGTCTCGTAATAGTGAAAGCCGATCGAGCTGAAGAGGGTGACGAACAACAACCCGCCGAGGCTGGGAAACCAAGCCGTCACCGCTGTCGCAACGCCCAGCATCATCAGCGAAATCATGGCCAGAACCTGTTCGCGGACGAACAGGATCACGGCGATCACGCCAACGGCCAGAAAGCCGGGAATTTCGCGCACGGTATGCAGCAATCCGATATCCGCACCGTCGAAATTCGCCACTTCGATGACGAAATTGTTCAACAGCGCGCTCCATGCGTTGAACGCGATGGGCATGGTCAGCGCCATCACGAACAGAAGCGTCACAGGACGGCGCCAGAACGGCAGGCTCTGCGCCTCGGATAGCGGCATGGGTTTCAGCATGGGACTCCCTCTACGCCCATTTCAGCGGTTTGGCGAGAGGGAAGCGGACCGCGCACAGCCGGTCTGCGTGAATGCAGAGGTCAATAAAAGCTCTGCGGATCAATATCCACGGTCAGGCGGATATCGCCCTTCAGCCGCAGGGGCGCGATCCAGCGTGCGACGGCATCCTGTATCGGTGCGCCTTTTGGGGCCTTAACCAGCAGCCTTACCCGATGCCGTCCACGGATGCGCGCAATCGGCGCGGGGGCCGGGCCGAAGACCTGCGCCCCGACTTGGCGCAGAGGGGCGTCGTTGCGCGCCATCGCATTGCCGATATCGATAACCGGACCGACCTCCGGGCCGGACAAAACAATGCCCGCCATACGCCCGTAAGGCGGCACCCCGGCGGCCTGCCGCCCGGCCGCCTCGGCTTTCCAGAAACCTTCCTCATCGCCCGACAGAATGGCGCGGATCACCGGATGTTCGGGCTGGAATGTCTGCAACAGCGCCTGCCCCGGCTTGTCGGCACGGCCCGCGCGGCCCGCGACCTGCCGCATCAGTTGAAATGTCCGTTCCGCCGCGCGCAAATCCGCCCCGTGCAGGCTGAGGTCGGCGTCAATCACCCCGACAAGCGTCAGCTTGGGGAAATTGTGCCCTTTGGCCACCAGTTGCGTTCCGATCACGATATCGGCGTCGCCTTCGGCGATCTCTTCGATCTTGGCCTTGAGCGCCCGCGCCGAGCCGAACAAATCGGAACTGAGCATCGCGATATTGGCCTCGGGGAAGGTTGCCTCGGCCTCTTCGGCCAGCCGCTCAATCCCCGGCCCCACCGGCGCCAGTTTGCCTTCGACCCCGCAGGACGGACAGGTCTCGGGCATCGGTTTGGTCTCACCGCATTGGTGGCACATAAGACGCTTTAGGAACCGGTGTTCGACCATCCGCGCATCGCAGTGGTCGCAGGCGATCTGTTCCCCACAGGCCCGGCACAGCGTCACCGGCGCATAGCCGCGGCGGTTGATGAACAACAGCGACTGCTCGCCGCGCTCGATCCGTTGCCGCACCGCCTGCCGCAGCGACGGAGATATCCACGTCCCCGGCTGCATCTGCTCGGCCCGCATATCGATGGGCTTCATCTCGGGCAGCACCGCCGCGCCAAAGCGCGCGGTGAGGTCAAGTCGCTGGTATTTGCCCGCCTCGGCATTGGCCCAGCTTTCCAGCGACGGAGTCGCGCTGGCCAGAACCACCCGCGCCCCGCAAATGGCGGCGCGCAGCACCGCCATATCCCGGGCGCTGTAATGCACGCCGTCCTCTTGTTTATAGGATGTATCGTGTTCCTCATCGACCACGACCAGCCCCAAATTGCGAAACGGAAGGAACAGCGCCGAACGCGCACCGACCACCAGTTGCGCATCGCCCTGCCCCACCATACGCCAGACCCGGCGACGTTCGGTCATGGTCGCACCCGAGTGCCACTCGGCCGGACGCGCACCAAACCGCGCCTCGACCCGGGTCAGAAACTCGGCTGTCAGAGCAATCTCGGGCAGCAAAACCAATGCCTGCCGCCCCTGCCGCAGCGCTTCGGCCACGGCCTCCAGATACACCTCGGTCTTGCCCGAGCCCGTCACGCCTTTCAGCAGCGTCGTGCCATAGTCCCCCGTCCGCTGCCCGTCCTGCAAGCGCATCACTGCCGCGGCCTGATCCTCGGTCAGGTCCTTGCCGGGCAGATCGGGATCAAGATGCGGATAAGGCAGATCCCTTGGGCAGTCCTCTTCACGTACAGCGCCCTGCTTGACCAAACCCTTGACGACCGACGAGGTCACGCCCGCCTGCTCGGCCAGTTCCTTCAGCGTGAAAGCCAGACCGCCATAATCCCGCAGCACCTCAAGTACCCGGGTCCGCGCGTCGGTCATCCGGTCCGGCTCCCCCGATCCCAGCCGGTAAATCTTACGCATCGAAGGCGGGTCGCTCAACCCCGGCGCACGCGTCGCAAGCCGCAGCATCGCAGGCATCGGCGTCAGCGTGTAATCGGCCACCCGCCCCAGAAACAGGCGCATCTCTTCACGCATCGGCGCGACCTCAAGCACCCGGATCACGGACCGGGCCTTAGACAGGTCAAAACCACCCTGCCCCGGCCCCCAGACAACGCCCAGAACCTTACGCGGCCCCAACGGCACCTCGACAAAGGCGCCCAGAAAACACCCGCCCTCTGGCGCCTTGTAATCCAGCGTCCGGTCCAGCGGCTGCGTCGTCAGAACCGCCACCAGCTCGCCTTGATCAAAGTATTCCTGAGCGCTCAAAGCACGTGTTTCCTCAGCAGGGGTTTCAGCACGGGTCTCTTTGAGGTAAAGCCATCCGCGACCAAGGCCAACCCATCAAAGGACTGCCCTCATGAAATTCTTCGTAGACACAGCCGAGATCGACGCCATCGCCGAACTGAACGATCTGGGCATGGTTGACGGCGTAACCACAAACCCGTCGCTGATCCTGAAGTCGGGCCGCGACATTCTGGAAGTGACCAAGGAAATCTGCGATCTGGTCGACGGTCCGGTCTCGGCCGAAGTGGTCGCCACCGAGGCGGACGACATGATCGCCGAAGGCCGCAAGCTGGCAAAGATCGCCCCCAATATTGCCGTCAAAGTGCCGCTGACATGGGCGGGGCTGAAAGCCTGCAAGACGCTGACCGACGAAGGCCAGATGGTCAACGTGACCCTGTGCTTCTCGACCAATCAGGCGCTTCTGGCCGCCAAGGCGGGCGCGACTTTCATTTCGCCTTTCATCGGCCGTCTCGATGATATCAACCTCGACGGCATGGACCTGATCGCGGATATCCGTCAGGTCTATGACAATTTCGGGTTCGAGACCGAGATCCTGGCCGCGTCGATCCGTTCGGTGAACCACGTGACCGACAGCGCGCGCATCGGCGCTGACGTCATCACCGCGCCGCCCGCCGTGATCAAGAAACTGGCCGACCACCCGCTGACCGACAAGGGGCTGGATGCCTTCCTGTCCGACTGGGCCAAGACCGGTCAGAAAATCCTCTGACATCCCTTGCGACCGCGCGGCGCCGGAACGGCGCCGCGCCCGGCCCAACGGCAAAACCTGATCTATTGATCAGGGTGTTGCAGGCGGGAGCCTATCCGACACAATCCAGCTTTAAATCCACTTTTACGTGCATTTTTCCCAAGGCAAATCCGGCGAGCCATGTTATAAGCCGCTCAACAAAAAAAGACCGGACGGGACATGAGCAGCAACATCAAACTCAAGGATAATCTCCGCGCGGCGATTCTGGCCGAACCAGATGCCGTTCTGGACGACAAGGACCTGATGCAGGCGCTGGTCGCAGCCAATGAGCAGGCGCGTGGCAACAACGTGATCGACCTGCGCGGCATAGCGATGCAGCGGCTCGAAGCCCGGCTGGACCGGCTTGAGGACACCCATCGCTCGGTCATTGCAGCGGCCTATGAAAACCTGGCCGGTACCAATCAGGTGCACCGCGCCATCCTGAGGCTGCTGGAACCGGTCGAATTCGAGGATTTCCTGCGCACGCTTGGCAATGACGTGGCCGAGATCCTGCGCGTCGACCACATTACGCTGGTTCTGGAAACCACCGCGATGCAGGACGACCCGGCCATCGACAAGCTCGGCGGCGTTCTGACCGTCGTCGCCCCCGGCACGATTGATGCCTATCTCAGTCAGGACCGCGGCGGCCCGGCCCGCAACGTGGTCCTGCGCAAGATCGGTCACCCGACGCCCGGAATTTTCGGGGCGAATACCGGCCAGTTGCGGTCCGAGGCCTGCCTCAGGCTGAACCTGGGTGAAGGCCGTTTGCCCGGAATGATTGTCATGGGCGCCAGGGACCCCAACCACTTTACGCCACAACTGGGCACCGATTTGCTGACCTTCTTCGCAGGCGTGTTCGAGCGTTCGATGCGGCACTGGTTGTCGTGAGCCTGATTTCCCCAGCCTGCCGCGATGCTTTGCAGCATTGGCTGGATGGTCTGGGGGCGCTCGCCGGGCGGTCCGAGAATACGCAGAAAGCCTATCGCGGCGACGTCACCGAATTCCTGTCTTTCATGACCCTGCATCACGGGGACCGGCAGGGATTGGCGGCGCTGGCACGGATCACCGTGCCGGACATGCGCGCCTGGATGGCTGATCAGCGCGCATCGGGCGTGGGCGCACGATCGCTGGCCCGCAAGCTGTCTGCGGTCAAAAGCTTCTACCGCTGGCTGGCCGAGCGTGAGGGCTTTGAACCCACTGCCGTGCTGTCCACCCGCGCCCCGAAATTCACCCGAAAGCTGCCGCGCCCGCTGGCCGAGGACGCCGCCCGCGCCATGATCGAAACGGTTGAGGTTCAATCGACCAGGGACTGGGTGTCCGCCCGCGACGTGGCCGTTGTCACGCTGCTTTACGGCTGCGGGCTGCGGATATCCGAGGCCCTGTCTCTGACCGGCGCGGACGCACCGTTGCCCGACACGCTGCGCATTGTCGGCAAAGGCGACAAGGAAAGGATCGTCCCGGTCCTGCCCGCTGCCCGGGCCGCCGTCGCGCGCTATCTTCAGCTTTGCCCGCACCCGCAATCCGGTGACCAGGCCCTGTTTCGCGGCGTGCGCGGCGGTCCGCTGAACCCGCGGGCTGTACAGGGCGTGATGGCGCAGGCGCGCATGCAGCTTGGCCTGCCGGCAACAGCCACGCCGCACGCCATGCGCCACAGCTTTGCGACACATCTGTTGTCGGCCGGCGGCGACCTGCGCGCGATTCAGGAATTGCTGGGGCATGCCTCGTTATCGACCACGCAGGCATATACCGCCGTTGACACGGCACGGTTGATGGAGGTCTATAACCGGGCCCACCCGAAAGCCTGACGCCCAAATCCTTCCTGACGGAAAGCATTTCAAAGAAGACGGGCTTTTGGTTTGCATCTGGCGCAAGCATCGTCCAAGACACACGGATGACACTTAGATTCAAAGCGCTATTCGTCCATTTGTTTACTGCCACCGGTGCCGTTTTCGCGATGCTCGCCATGCTGGCCGCTGTCGAGGAAAAATGGAGCCTGATGTATCTGTGGCTGGTCGTCTCTTTCATCGTGGACGGCATCGACGGCCCTCTGGCCCGTCATTACCACGTCAAGAAAAATGCGCCCGAATTTGACGGCGTGCTTCTGGATCTGATCATCGACTATCTGACTTACGTGTTCATTCCGGCCTTTGCCCTGTTCAAATCCGGGTTGATGGACGGCTGGACCGGCTGGTTTGCCATCATCGTCATCACCTTCGCCAGCGCGATGTATTTTGCCGACACGCGGATGAAGACCAAGGACAATTCCTTTTCCGGCTTCCCCGGATGCTGGAACATGTTCGTGATCGTCATATTCGCGCTGGAGCCCAATTTCTGGGTCATCCTGCTGCTGGTGTCGCTGCTGTCGGTCGCGATGTTCCTGCCGCTGAAATTCGTGCATCCGGTGCGCACCGAACGCTGGCGGAGCCTGACGCTGCCGATGGCGTTTGCCTGGACCTTTTTTGCCGGCTGGGCCGCCTGGGTCGATTTTCACCCCGAAAGCTGGGCCCATTGGGGGTTGGTGATCACAAGCCTGTATCTGGTTTCGGCAGGGATTGCGCAGCAGGTAATCCCGCCGCGCAAAAGTCAGGCTCAGAGAACTTCCTGAACCTCGAACTCGGTGCCGTTATGAGTGAAAACGTCGCCTTCCTGAAGACCGACCATAGCCAGATAGATCGGGCTCTGGGTTGAGATGCCCATATAGGTTTTTCCGTCCACCTCGAACCGGGAGGTTGAAACACAGACAACAAAACGGCGATTGTTGAATTTGACCACGGCCCCGGGCTGTACGGTGTCGGTCAGGCTGAAATCGGTGTTTTCGATCACGTCGATCTTGGCGTGGTGGGCATGCACGGGCGCATCGAAGGCCGCCGCCAGATCCGCGTTTTCGCGCGAAGCAGCAATATCGTCCTTGTCATGCCCCTCCCGGTCATCAAGCTGAGAGTCCTTCAGAAACGCATCATAATGGGCTTGCGCGGTCGCCAGTTCTTGCGCTTCCAGAGACATCAATCGGTCGATAATTGCCCGCTTCCGGGCAGCCGGGTCAGTTTGGGCAGTCATTCAATGCGGTCCTTTACATTCAGCATCGGATATAAGTTGGGCCTCAACCAACGGGATTGCAACAGTTTTCGGATGATCAGATCAGCAAACCGGCGGCGCGTTCGTGGCGCAACAGGGCAACTTTGGTTTCGATCCCGCCCGCACCCGAAAAGCCACCCAACCCGCTGGCGGCCAGCACCCGGTGGCAGGGAATGATCACAGGAATAGGATTGGCACCACAGGCCTGACCCACCGGTTGCGCGGGCTGACCCAGCTCTTTGGCGATATCCCCATAGGTCCGGGTTTCGCCCAGCGGAATGGCAAACATAAGATTACAAACCTGCCGCTGAAATTCTGAACCCGCAATGTGATAGGGCAAATCGAACCGGTCCAGCCGTCCCTGATCATAAGCGGTCAGCTGTGCGGCGGCCTCTTGCAGCAGCGGCGTGTCCGGCCCGTCATCCTGACCGTTCCAGACAAGACGCGTTATGGCCCCGTCGGTTTCTTCGACACCAAGGCGACCAAACTGGGTTTCAACGGCGATCATCGGCATGGCCACAGCGTTTCAGATCGCCGGCGGTGGTGCAAGCGGTGAAAGTAAAAACCCCCGGCTGATTGGCCGGGGGTTAAATGTTTAGCTCAGCGCCTCGTCACAGCGCCCACAGACGCCGCCATGGGCGTGGCGGCCCACGTCAGGCAGGATTTTCCAGCAACGCTGACACTTGTTGCCATCCGCCTTTTCGAACAGCACCATGACACCTTCGATTTCCGGGACGCGGAACGCTTCGGCCGGGGCCGGGTCGCCGGTGACAGTCAGCCCCGAGGTGATGCACATGTCGTCCACGTCGAAGGTAGCCAGCAGGTCACGCGTATCGGCATCCTCGACATGCACGATCGGCGCGGCCTCAAGGCTGGAGCCGATCACCTTGTCCTGACGCTGTACCTCAAGCGCGGCGGTCACCGCGCGACGGACACGGCGAACCTTGGCCATGTTGGTTTCCAATTCCACGTCGCGCCAATTGGACGGCGTTTCCGGGAAATCCATCAGATGGACCGAGCTGTCGTCCGACGGGAAGCGTTCCAGCCAGACCTCCTCCATGGTGAAAACCAGAACCGGGGCCAGCCAGGTCGTCAGGCGATGGAACAGGATGTCCAGAACCGTGCGCGCAGAACGGCGGCGCAGGGTGTCACCATCGCAATACAGCGCATCCTTGCGAACGTCGAAATAGAAGGACGACAGATCGACGGTCGCAAAGGTGAAGACCGCGCTGAACACGCCCTGAAAGTCAAAAGACGCATAGCCCTTGCGAACCTGCTCATCCAGATCGGCCAGACGGCTGAGGACCCAGCGTTCCAGGCGCGGCATATCTTGCGGCTCAACCCGGTCAGCCTCGGTGAAGTCCGCCAGCGAGCCCAGCATGAACCGCATCGTGTTGCGCAGGCGGCGATAGCTGTCGGCGGTACCTTTCAGGATTTCCGGACCGATCCGCTGGTCGGCGGTATAGTCGGTCTGTGCCACCCATAGGCGCAGGATGTCCGCACCGTATTGCTTGATCACTTCTTCCGGCACGATGGTATTGCCGATGGATTTCGACATTTTCAGACCTTTTTCATCCAAGGTCATGCCATGCGTGATCACGTTACGGTATGGCGCACGGCCCTTTGTGCCGCAGGCCTGCAGCATGGACGAATGGAACCAACCTCGGTGCTGGTCGGTGCCCTCCATGTAGACATCAGCAATGCCGTCTTCGGTCCCGTCGTCACGATCACGCAAAACGAAGGCATGGGTCGAGCCGGAATCGAACCACACGTCCAGCACATCGAACACCTGTTCGTAGTCATCCGGGTTGGCGATACCGTCCAGCATCTTTTCTTTGAAGTCGTCGGTGTACCAGATGTCCGCGCCATTTTCCTCGAACGCGGCCTTGATGCGCGCGTTGAGTTCTTCGTTGCGCAGCAGATAGTCGGCGTCGGTGGGCAGAGCGTCCTTCCTGGTAAAACAGGTCAGCGGCACGCCCCAGGCGCGCTGGCGCGACAGCACCCAGTCCGGGCGCGTTTCGATCATCGAATACAGACGGTTGCGGCCGGTCCGCGGTGTCCATTTCACCAGTTCGTCGATGGACCGCAGTGCACGTTCGCGGATCGTGTCACCCATCTCGCCCATGCCGTCATCCAGCTTGCGGTCCACGGATGCAAACCATTGCGGTGTGTTGCGATAGATGATCGGAGCCTTGGAGCGCCACGAATGCGGATAGCTGTGCTTGATCTTGCCACGCGCCAGCAGCCCGCCAACCTCGACCAGCTTGTCGATGACCGCCTTGTTCGCGTCACCCTCCCCGCCCTTGCGGGACAGGATAAATTTGCCGCCGAAGAACGGCAGATCGGCGCGGAAGCTGCCGTCGTCCATCACGTTATAGGTGATGACCTGCTCCAGCATGCCCAGATCGCGGTAGAGTTCGAATTCCTCCATCCCGTGCGACGGCGCACAGTGGACGAACCCGGTACCTTCGGTATCGGTCACGAACTCGGCAGCGCGGAAGTCGCGAATGTCGTCCCACTCACCGTTGCCACCTTCGGCCCCGGCCAGCGGGTGGGCCAGTTGTACGCCTTCCAGTTCAGCCGTGGTCACGTCGCGCACGCGGGCCCACTGGTCGTCATTCAGACGGGCACGGCCCAGAACGTCAGCGGCCAGATTGTCGGCCAGCAGGAATTTGTCACCTACCGAAGCCCAGCATTCGTCGGGCGTGCCGGTGACTTCGTACAGGCCGTAGGAGATATCCTTGCCATATACGACCGCCTTGTTCGACGGTATCGTCCACGGGGTCGTCGTCCAGATAACCACAAAGGCGTCATCCAGGTCGCCCGCATTCACAACCTTGAACTTCACCCAGATGGTGAAGCTCTCCTTGTCGTGATATTCGACCTCGGCTTCGGCCAGCGCGGTTTTCTCGATCGGCGACCACATCACGGGCTTGGACCCCTGATAGAGCGTGCCGTTCATCAGGAACTTCATGAACTCATCCGCGATCACGGCTTCGGCGTGGTAGTCCATGGTGATATAGGGATCGACCCAGTTGCCAGTGACGCCCAGACGCTTGAACTCTTCGCGCTGGATGTCGATCCAGCCTTCGGCGAACTTGCGGCATTCCTGACGGAAATCGACAACGTTCACCTCGTCCTTGTTCTTGCCCTTCTTGCGGTACTGTTCTTCGATCTTCCATTCGATGGGCAGACCGTGGCAGTCCCAGCCCGGCACATAACGCGAGTCAAACCCCATCATCTGGTGGCTGCGCACGATCATGTCCTTGATGGTCTTGTTCAGCGCGTGACCGATATGCAGATGGCCGTTCGCATACGGAGGGCCATCGTGCAGGGTAAAGGGCGTGCGCCCCTCTTTCTCGCGCAGGCGGTCATAGACGCCGATTTTCTCCCAACGTTCCAGCCAGGCAGGCTCGCGCTTGGGCAAGCCAGCGCGCATCGGGAAGTCGGTTTTGGGCAGGTTCAGCGTGTCTTTGTAGTCAGGTGTCTGGGTCGTGTCGGCGCACATTGGGGGCGTCCCTTGGATGATCTGGTCGTCTTATGGATCGAAGCGGTCAGTGCGATATCTCAAGCACCTTTGCCCGGCGTCTCAGGAGGTCAGAGCGCCGGGGATATAATTCGAATAATGATGGCCGAACGGTCATGCATGGCGGGCTTATAGGACGCCCGCGCCTAATGGTCCAGTGGTTCTGACCCCTGTGGCGAACGGCGCAGTTTCGCCCAGCGGTTCAGCCAGGCCAGACCGGCCAGCGCCAGCCCCAGCGCCAGCAGAGAGAACACCCGGATCAGACCACCCAGACCCGAGATATCGATCAGAAACACCTTGGCAATCGCCAAACCGATCACCGCCAACCCGGCCTTGCGCATAAGATCCGACTGGCGCGCCAGCGACTGATAGAACAATGCAGCACCGATCCCCAGCAGGACCATGGTAAAGGTGTAAAGCTCGGGCTGCGTCACGCCGTTCTCTGCGTACATGCCTGCCGCCCCCTGCCAGACATGGCGGATCATCAGGCCCAGCCAAAACACGGCCAGAGCGCAGGCTGCCGCATAACTGACCCGTCTCAGCCAGGTTGGCGTCGCGCGTATGCGCCAGACCGAGAACGCGATTGCGACCGCAGGCAGCAGATAGGCCACCGCCAGCGTGTTGACCACAGGTGCACCCAGTACCGGTGGTGAAAGGGGGTTGAACAGCGGGTTCGCCTCAGACAGCGCCTGCGCCAGTCGCCAGAGCCCGTGGCCGGCAAAGAACGCGGCCAGCAGGTACCGCGCGTAGTTCAGCTTTCCGCCCAATTCGAACCGCTGAACCTGCGCGAAGGCCAGCAGCAACCAGATGATTGCCAACAGGCCCAGACCCCAATGGCTGTTGGTTGCGTTGCCGTCGCCGAAACTCTGCAGCCAGCGTTCCAGCAGCAATGACAGCAAAATGCCTCCGGTCGCCCAGGCTGCGCTTTCCAGCAACAACGTCGCAACCGGCCGGTAAAGCGGCCTGAGCAACAGCCATCCCGTCAGGAACCCAAGGGTTGCCGCGCCATAAACCAACGTTATCTCGGCCACCGGGGCCAGGCTGGCCCAGACCAGACCCGGATTAAGGACCAGCCGCGCGGTGACGGTGAATACGCCCATCCAGATGAACCAGCTCATCGGAGGCAAGGTGAATTTGCGATCCAGCGCTGCGGCTACAACGACCATCACGACCAAAGCGATGGTCAGCGCCGAGGAACTGAGTACGATGACGCAGGCAAAACTCAGACAGGACAGCGCCGACAGCGTAGCCAGCGCAGGGCGCATCCGGTTGTCGCCATCGACGCGCGCGAACCGCTCGGCACAGACGACCATCAATACGCCCAGAGCAATTGCGTGCAGCGCCCAGGGATACGCTCCGATCACCGTGGCAGGGCGCCAGCCAAGCTCCAGCCCGATGGCGAGGGCGGGTGCGAAGATCGCCGCGCCAGCGGCCCAAACCGCGGCATACCGGAACGCATGTATCGACCGCCACGCCGCCAGGACCGAAACCACGGCCCCAAGCGCCGTCAAGGCAGTGACGGTCCATGGGTAATCGGCCTCTGGTGTCTCAGCATAGGTTTCTGCGAACTGGCGCAGGACCGCACCGCCATCCAGTCCTTGGATCAGGACGAACCAGATGAGACCAAGCGCCGGGAAAACGGTTACGTCCTGCAATGCCACTGCATCCTTGGCCCACAAGATCAATGCGAGTGCCAGTCCCGACAGCAAAGTAATACCCAGCCAGAACTCACCTGCGGAATCCGGCCAGTGAAGGGACAGGATCGCCGAACTGACGGCCACGGAACCGAAGGCCAGCCGTGTCGGAAACTCAGGCCAAGGGTCACCTTTCTTTCGTCCAATGATTTCAGCGATCATTGGTCCCGCGTGATCGGGCCAGATCCTCCGGACCGGAATGGCGATGCCTATCACGGCCAGCGCGGTGACACAGGTCAGGTATCCCGGTTCGGTCAGTGGCGACGAAAGCACCAGCAGCAAGCACGCGGTATAGGCACCGAACAGTGTCAGGACGGATATCCACGCCCAGCGCTGCACCGTGTCGATCCCCAGACCAAGCACCGCGATGACAAAGAAATACGCATAAAGCCAGCTTGGGTTATCCGAAGCTCCGCCAACGGCAAAAGGCGCCGCAAAGGCTCCGATCAGGCCGACCGCGGCCAGCAGGGGACCGTGAAACCACCCCAGGACCAAAGCCAAAAGCGCCACCGCAACCATTGCGGCCAACGCGACCTCTGGCCCGATCAGATCGTAAAGCTGCCGGGCTGCCAGAATTCCACCGAACAGCGTGACCAGACCGGCCCCGGAAAATACCGACGGCAGGTACGCCGTGGCTGAGTTTTCGTCGTCGCCATATCTGCGCCGGATGATCTCGCCTGCGCAAATCAGCGCCGCGCCAAAGATCAGGGCCGCGGTCACGCGCGCGGACGGGGGTAATAGCCCGTTTTCAACGCCATACTGAACAAGGAATATCCCTGCCAGCGCCAACGACAGGGCCGAGACCGCATAAAACCAGTTTTCGCGCAGCCAGGTGGTCAGGGCGGCAAAGCGATCCTCGCGGAAGACAACCGCAGCGGGTGGGGATTGCGGCGATTCTGACACCGCTTGCGCGTCGTCGGGTGTCACATCCGATTGCGGTTCCTTGGCGGTTGACCATGGTGCGGGGGCGGTTTTTTTGGCGGGCAAAACGGTGGGTTTTGGCGGCCCGGACCGCGTTGGTGCCTTTTGCGCCGCCGGAATGTCGCCCCCAGCGGACCGGATCTGCTGCTCAAGCTGCTCGACCCTGCGCCGCAGACGGACATGGCCGACGAGCAGAACAATCACAGCCACCGGAATCGCCAGCACAATCAATCCGACAAGAACAAGCAGAGATTCCAATGTGGCCTCCGGGGCGGTTTTCTCGTCAGGCTACCCGAGGCTTGCAGGCGGTAACAGTCCGGAATCTTGGCAATTTCAGGGCTTTGCCGGGTTGTTGCTAGATCACATCAAACACCGGCCGGGCGATCATTAACCAGATAATGACGAAAACCGATGCAAAGGAGGGAAATCCACAGGCAAACCAAATACGAAACAATCGGTAATATGCTGCCGGCAAAACAGCTTCGCGATCCGCAGTCGTCCGCGCCAGATCCCGCAACCCGAATTGTATCCATACGACCGGCAGCCAGAAAATTCCGGCCAGGGCATAAAGCGCCAGTGACGCCAGTATCCACCCCTCGCCCAGCGACAATCTTAGTCGCTAGGGGTGAAACAGAGACCCAACAAGGTACGCGATCAGAGCCGCCGCGCCGCCGATAAGCAGCGTTTCAAGCCCGGATCGCCACCAGGGCGACAACGACCATCTGCTTTTCAGCGCGCCGATGGCAAAGAACACGCCCATGGTCATCCAGGCCGAGACGGCAAAGGCCCGGTCGACCGAGAACAGGAACGGTAACAACGGGACCAGACCCGCCACGAGAAAGGCAAAAAACGTCGCGGTCGCGGCCTTGAGCGGATGGGGATCGACGCTGCCCAGGCCATATTCGCCCTCGATCATCAGGTTGATCCAGTTGTCGTGGTTGGCGGTAATCGCATCGGTGGCCTCTTCCAGAACGCTGCCCGACAGGCCCTTTTGCGTCAGAATTTCTCGAACCTCGCGGCGTTCACCGTCGGGGTAAAGGGATATGTGACGCTCTTCGATGGCGCGAATGCGGCGGATGTTGTCCAGTTCGGCCTTGGTGCCCGAGTAATTTCCCGCCGCCATCGAAAATCCGTCAGCCAGCACATTCGCCAAACCCAGCGCGACAATGACAAACGGAGACAAACCAGCCCCCGCCACGCCGGCAACGATGGCAAAGGTCGTGACCGAGCCGTCGATGCCACCGTAAACCACATCCCGCAGAACGCCCCGACCCGGGGGCGCATTGATCCGAGCGGCGATTTCCTGCTGGCTGTGTCCGTGATCTGTCATGGCTGGCTCCGACCCCAATATGCCCATCACAGGACCGCAGCGCCTTGCCTCAGGTCAAGACTTCGAAAACAACCCGCCCAGCGCCCGTTTGATCATCCCGCGCGTCGACGGCTTGTGACGTTCGGAAAAAGGCAGTGGGCGGCACACTTCCATCGCGGCCACGCCTACCCGCGCGCTCAGCGCGCCGTTGACCAACCCCTCGCCAAAGCGGCGGGACAGTTTGCTAAGGACCGAGCCGCCCAGAACCGGCTCTAGCAAGTCGTCGCCCACCGCCACGGCACCGGTTGCCACCAGATGGACAAAGACCGCCCGCGTCAGCCGCCAGCCGCCAAGGAAGCCCGCGCGTCCGCCATAGATTTCGGCGATCTTCCGGATCATCCGCAGCGAAGCCGCCAGCGCCGTGGCCACATCCGCCAAGGCCAGCGGCACCAGCGCGGTCACGGTCGCCACCTGGCGCGCGGCCGCTTCGACTTCGCGGCTGGCCGCGGCATCAAGCGGGGCGAGCAGCTCATCCTCGGCCAGAGTCAAAAGACCCGAGGCGTCAAACTGCTCCCCCATCCGTTCGGCCAGCCGATCACGACCCCAACGGGTTTCCTCGCGTCCTTTGTAGAAGGAGATCAAACGGGTGGTGACCGCGCGCGCCTGCGCCAGATCAGCCTCGGCCAGCGCGGCATCCGCGGCGCGGCGCATCCCGTCCACGCGGGACAGGCGACCAATGGCGGCCAGTTCCCGCAGGGCAATGATCAGTGCGACCAGAACCAGCGCGCCAAGCAATCCGGTCACAATCCAGCCCAGTATCGGTGCCCGCAGCAGCAGCGAAGTGACAAAGTCCCACGCCGCCACAGAAACAACCGCGCCGATAACCGCCAGGGCCAGCCCCCAGAACCACCGCGCCAGAGCCGAAGGGCGCCGCGCGGCCAAACGGGCCGCGCCCTGCATCGCCTGCCCTTGCGGCTGCGCGATGTCAGGAACAGGCGGCGCCTGCGCCACGTCGGCGGCAAGTTCTTCGGCGTCGAGATCGATCAGTACCGGACCTTTAGCCATCGGCCACCCCTTTCCGGTTCCAGACATATTTTATGTCGGGAAGGTTTTCATCATTGTCCGCACCGTCGCTGCGGGCCACTTCAGCAAAACCGTTGCGTTCATAGAACCGGCACGCACCCGGGTTGGCCTGAAACGCAAACAGTGACAGCTGTTCCCGGCGGGTTTTGGCGGTGTCCAGCAGGCGCTGTCCGATCCCCTGACCGCAAGCCGCCGGCGTCAGGTACAAGGAATGGATTTCGGACCCGTTGAGCGCCAGAAAACCCACAACGCCGCCCTCGGTCTCAGCCACAGTGACCCAGCCCTGATCAATCATCCAGCCGCAGAAAGCGATGGTTTCGGCCCGTGAATGCAATTCGGGCATCCAGTCGATTTCGCGGGAAAACCCGTGCAGGATTTCTCCGGTCGTGCCGGCGTCGGTGCTGCGGGCGGGGCGAAGCGTCACTGTCACAGGCGGTCTCCGATCAGGAACTGAGTGGCGCGGTCCAGTCGAATATGCGGCGGGCCATCACCCGGGCGCAAGGTCAGATGGGCAGGGGCAAAAGCCATGAACCCGAAGTCCTTGCCCAGCCAACTTTCCGCCCCGTTGCGCGCAGGCCCCAACAGATGCGCGGGGTCTTCGGGCAGGTCACCGGGATAGAAGGCCGCCTGTTTGCCGTCCAGCAAAGTGCCGCGCACGCAGGGCAGTTCGACACCGTCATGAGTGCGGGTTTCTTCAGTCGTGGCCCGCAAGGCCGCCAGCGACAATGCCGCCGTTTCCGCCCCCGCAAAACTGGCGCGATCGCGGGCGTCGCGGGTCAGGGCCTCCATTATGTGGGTCAGGCGTGGATGTTGCGTGTGGTGCAGGTGATCGGCCTTGGTGGCGGCAAACAGGATACGCTCGACCCGCTTGCCCAACAGCAACTGGCTGAGCCAGGCGTTGCGCCCGGGGCGGAAGGCCGACAGGATATCAGCCATCGCGCGGCGCATATCCTCGACAGCCTGCGGTCCTTTGTGGATCGCGCCGAGCGCGTCAACCAGAACCACCTGCCGGTCGATCCGGGCAAAGTGATCGCGAAAGAACGGTTTTACAACCTGCGATTTATACGCCTCGTACCGCCGTGTCATCTCGCGGTGCAGGCTGCGCCGGGGCGCGGGGCCATCAACCGGCAAGGGCGCAAAGGTCAGAACCGGCGAACCTGCCAGATCGCCGGGCAGCAAGAAACGCCCCGGTGTGCAGTCGTAGAACCCGGCATCGCGGGCCGTGTTCAGGTACATGGCAAACGCTTTGGCAAGGTTTTGCGCGGTCGGCTCATCATGTGTGCTGTCTGGCGCGACGGTTTTGACCTGCGCAAGAAAATCTGACGCTTCGCCGCGCCCGCCGATACGCTCCAGCGTTTCGCGGGACCAGACCTCATAGGATTTGTCCAGCAAGGCCAGATCCAGCAGCCACTCGCCCGGATAGTCCACGATATCCAGATGGATGGTCCGCGGTCCCTGCAGACCAGACAGCAGACCCGCAGGACGAGCCTTGAAGGACAGGCGCAGTTCCGACACCGCGCGGGTGCTGTCCGGCCAATGGGGGTGTGGTCCGGTCAGCGCCGCCAGATGGTTTTCATAGTCGAAACGCGGCACCGTATCGTCGGGCTGCGGTTGCAGGTAGACGGCGTTGATCCGCCCTTCCTGCTGCGCGACAAGTCCCGGCATCCGCCCGCGATCCAACAGGTTCGCGACCAATGATGTGATAAACACCGTCTTGCCGGACCGCGCCAATCCGGTGACACCCAGCCGTATGACCGGCTCGAACAACGCCTCGGACACGCGATCACCGACGGATTCGACACCACGAACAAGACTGTCTGCCAGAGTTGAGATGACCAAACCGCCGCCCCGCTTTTTTCGTTTCGCTCAAGATAGGTAGAGGTCGCCGGACATACCAGCGCTTTCCAACCCTTGCCCACCTTCGCGCGGCGCGCTACCAGCAGCCCATGCCCAGATACGCGCTGAAAGTCGAATACCAAGGGGAGCCGTTTGCCGGTTGGCAGCGGCAAAAGGACCTGCCATCCGTTCAGGGGGCCATCGAACAGGCCCTGTCACGCATTCAACCCGGAGAGCACACAATCGCCGCCGCCGGTCGGACCGATGCCGGCGTTCATGCGCTGGGACAGGTTGCGCATTGCGACATGGATCGGGAATGGGACCCGTTTCGCCTGTCCGAAGCGCTGAATTACCACCTCAAGCCGCAACCGGTGGCCATCGTCAGGGCAGCACGCGTTGACGACGACTGGCACGCGCGGTTTTCGGCGCTGGAACGGCAATACCTGTTCCGCATCCTGATGCGCCGCGCACCGGCAACCCATGACGCGGGTCAGGTCTGGCGGATCAACCACCGGCTCGACCTCGACGCGATGCAGGCAGGCGCGGATGTGCTGGTCGGGCGGCATGACTTCACCACGTTCCGGTCGTCCATCTGTCAGGCCGCCAGTCCGGTGAAAACGCTGGACGAGTTGCGGGTTGAGCAGGTCGAGGGCTTTTCCGGCCCCGAAGTGCATTTCCATGTCCGCGCGCGGTCGTTCCTGCACAATCAGGTGCGCAGCTTCGTCGGAACACTGGAACGGGTCGGCGCAGGCGCCTGGACGCCCGATGATGTACGCATTGCGCTTGAGGCTGCTGACAGGTCGGCCTGCGGGCCGGTTTGCCCGCCGCAGGGGCTGTATCTGGCGCGCGTCGCCTATCCTGATCCGGTCTTCGGCTAGAGCGCGCGCAGCAGCAGACCACTGGCGATTACGGCGATCAGCAGACCCGCCACCAGTTCGATCGTCGGCGCAAGAACCGAGGCAAACCGCGTGGCCGAGGCTGAGGCCAGCAGCCCGCCGCGCAAACCGAACGATGTCCAGCCGACCAGGGTTGTGACGGTCGCCGTACCCAGCGCCATAGCAAACGCGCCGGCGATGCCGACCATCGCAATGCCCATTTGCCACGTCAGGATCAGTACAAACAGCGCTCCGGTGCAGGGCCGCGCAGCGATACCAGCGATCAGCAGCGCAGCCTCGCGCAAACTGCCGACCTGCGCCACCTCATCTGCGGTCGGGCCGTGGCGATGACCACACTCAGCGCAGGACTCGTGACCGTGATGATGATCATGATGGTGATGCGCGGCCTGACTGCGATGACGTTTCGCGAAGCTGCGAATGGACCGGAACACCAGCCACAAACCAATCGCGACGATGGCTCCATAGCTGACGGGGGCCATGACCTGCTCGGTCGTGCCCACAAGGCTTTCGCGGGACATCTGGAACACCAGAACACCGGCATAGACCAGCACAACGGCGGTGACCGCTTGCCCCAGACTGGACAGGACGCTGATGGCGGACAGGCGCAGAAACGCGACCTTTCGGCCCAGCCCGTAACCGCCGATCAGAACCTTGCCGTGGCCGGGGCCTATGGCATGGAAAAAGCCATAGGCAAAACAGACCGTCAGCAAGGTCGCGACAGCCTCGGGCTGTTGCGCGCGGGCGGCGCGCAGGGACCGGGCGATCTGGTTCTGAAACTCCCGCTGCTCGCCCGCGGCCCACGCGGCAAGGTGATCAAACCCGCCGCTGCCCCAGAACCACAGCAACAGACCAATGGCGATGGCGACCGGAACAATCAGGTATCTGGACATGAGACTCGGATCTCGGTCGCAAAGTTTTCACCAACCATCGGGATGTCGTTTTCCTCAAGGTCGTAATCGGCATCCAGCGTCAGCAGAAAGGCCTGCATCTGCGCCAGCTGGCCATCGATGTCGGGCTCGATCCGGTTGATCTGACACGTCGAAGGCCCCGAGACGGTGACCGGCCGCGTGACTTCGTAAGCGGTGTAATAGCTTTCGTCATAGGCTTTTGCGGTCAGCGCCGAGGCAGGAACCGCCCCGCCTTCGACCGCGCGCAGGTGGCTGGTTACGATCCGCCCGTCCTCGGTGGTCGCCACAGCCTCGGTCGGGCCTGACAGGGGCACAGGCGCGCCGTCCGAAAAAACAACCAGATCGCCGTTATAGCCTTCGACCCATTGTGCATCGAAACCGGCCAGAAACTGCTGTTCGCTTTCCGTCAGGATACCGTCAGCGTCCTGATCCAGTTTCATGTCCTCAAGAACCAGAAGCGAGTAAAACTCGTCATAGGCCCAGGTCACGCGCACATGGGTCAACCGGCCCGCGTCATCGACAACAAAGTCCAGCCCGGTGTCGATGAAGACATGCGGGTGCGCCACAGCCGGGATCGGCAGGCAACAGGTCAAAAGGGTCAAAAGCCAACGCATGGGCGAAAGATAGGATGCCGGCCCGCCCCCGGCAATGCGTTTCGAGGGGCGCGCGCAGATTCCGGCCACCATTCAGCCCGGCGGAAACAGAACCAATGTCTGCAAGGCTGTTGCGACCGGACCTTCGGTATCGAATAGTACCGATTGCGACATCCCGATCCCCGAAGGCTGCCAGTGACAGACCGAATCCGAGGCCAGCCACGAAGAAACCGGTTCCCGATGGACCTGCACAGTCAGATCGGTATTCATGAACCCCATCTCGGTGGTCGGGGCGTTCCATGAAATTCCGTTGCCGCAATCGGCCAGCGGGCAAAGCGCCTGAATCGGCGACTGCGCCTCACCCTCAAGCAGCGTCGGTGTGCGCATCCATACCGTTTTGGGACCAGGACCCTGATTGCCGCCTTTCGGGTAAAGCACCTCGGAATGATCCGCAAAGCCCGGCAGGTTGTGACGTGTCTCACCAATTGGGAACGGGCCGGTCACGGTATCCTCGAACCGCGGCGACCCGAGCGAGACGGTTGGAACAGCGCCAAGATCCCGGCGCGCCAGATGCATTGTTGTGGCGACGGCGCACAGCGTGTCGTCCAGATCATGCACGGTGACCCGTGTGGTGGCCAGCGTTTTGGTATGGCGCGTCGTCTCGGCCGCAACACGCAGGCCGGCCAACGGCAGCGGGCGCAACAGGTCAACCGTCAGCCGGGTCAGCATCTTGTCCGGCCCGACCTCGGTTTCCGCGGCCCGAACGATCAGCCCGCTGACCGGTCCCGCGTGGCAATGGTCGGCCGACCATGGCCCCCGCGCAGGGTCGTTGCCGACAAACGCGCCATCCGGGCGCAGGTGGAAATAGGCCATCTGGCCAAGATCGTCGGTCATGTTTGGATCAGACCTGTTCCTGCGTGTGTTTCTTCAGCTCTGCCCGTGCGACCTGACGGCGGTGTACCGCATCCGGGCCATCCGCCAACCGCAGAGTACGGACATGCGTCCACGCGGCAGCCAGCGGTGTATCCTGACTGATCCCCTGCCCGCCATACATCTGAACGGCCTCGTCGATCACCTTCAGCGCAACCCGGGGCGCGATAACCTTGATTTGGCTGATCCACGGGGCTGCCGCCCGCGCATCGCCCTGATCCATGTACCAGGCAGCCTTGAGGCACAGCAGGCGGGCCATCTCGATCTCCATCCGGCATTCGGCAATGATGTCGTAATTGGCCCCAAGCTGCGCCAGCTTCTTGCCGAAGGCCTCGCGCTGCATCGCGCGCTTGCACATCCGCTCCAGCGCGACCTCGGCCTGCCCGATGGCGCGCATGCAGTGATGGATGCGGCCCGGCCCAAGACGGCCCTGCGCGATCTCGAACCCACGCCCTTCGCCCAGCAGGATGTTTTCGGCCGGCACCCGCACATCTGTAAACCGGATATGCATATGCCCGTGCGGCGCGTCGTCGTGGCCATAAACCTCCATCGGGCGCAGAATCTCGATCCCCGGCGTATCAGCAGGCACAACGATCATCGACTGACGCTTGTGCCTTGGCTGTTCTTCGCCAGCGGTTTTCACCATCACGATATAGACCTTGCAGCGCGGATCACCGGCGCCGGACGCCCACCATTTCTCGCCGTTCAGAACATAGCTGTCGCCGTCGCGGATGCAGGAGAGCGAAACATTCGTGGCATCCGACGACGCGACATCCGGTTCGGTCATCAGATAGGCCGAGCGGATTTCGCCGTTCAACAGGGGCTTCAGCCACTTTTCCTGCATCTTCGGGGTGCCGTAACGCTCGAACACTTCCATGTTGCCGGTATCCGGAGCAGAGCAGTTGAACACCTCGGCCCCAAGCGGCGTCTTTCCCATTTCCTCGGCGAAATAGGCGTATTCGACCGTGGTCAGGCCCAGACCCCGCTCGCTGTCGGTCAGCCAGAAATTCCACAGACCTGCGGCCTTGGCCCTGGCCTTCAGCCCTTCCAGGATTTCCGCCTGCCGCGCGGTGTATTGCCAGCGGTCGCCCTTTTGCACCTCGGCCTGGTATTCGTCTTCCAGCGGCATGATTTCGTCGCGGATCATATCGACCACACGTTTCAGCGTTTCGCGGTTTTCATCGCGCAGGCCGAATGACATGTTCATGGATTTTCCTCCTCAGACCCGGCGACCGGGCTTTACCTTTGGCATGAGAATGACTTAGCTGCCATCACGATGTCCAGTTGGGTGACGGAACGTCAATACAATCAAAATGAAATAGCGGGGAGCGCGTGAATATGGCGTTGTTGATTGAAACCGGGCTGTCCGACTGGATCAGTGACGACGACATTGCCCGCGACGTTCGGCGGCTTTACCCCGGCGCAGATGTCCGGACCCCGGAAACGATGGGCGATCCGGCCGAAATCACGATGGTCGCTGTGGTCGGTCTGCGCGACGATCACCCAAAGCGCCTGCCGAACCTGCAACTGGTGCAAAAGCTGGGTGCCGGGGTCGAAACGATTGTCAGCAACCCCAACCTGCCCGCGCATGTGCGCGTGACGCGGCTGAAACCGGACGCCCCGGCGCAGGGAATCGCCGAATGGTTTGTCGCCTATATCCTGCGCCATCAGAGGCATATGGCCTTTCACGAGGCTGCCCAAAAGCGTGCGGAATGGCGGCCCAAAGCGCCGGGGTTTTCGCCGGATACTGTCGTCGGCGTGCTGGGTCTGGGCCATATCGGTGCACGCAGCGCCGGGATGCTGCGCGCGGTCGGGTTTCAGGTGATGGGCTGGAGCCGGTCGCCCAAGCAGATCGAAGGCGTTACCTGTATGCACGGCGATGCGGCGTTGCCGGAAATGCTGGGCCAGTGCGACCATGTCTGCGCGATCCTGCCATCGACCCCTCAGACAACCGGGTTGTTCGATACGGGGATGCTGTCGGCGATGAAACCCGGCAGTCAGTTGCTGAACGCCGGTCGCGGTGACCTGATTGACGAGGGCGCCTTGATCAATGCGCTGAACAGCGGCGTGCCGGGGCAAGCGGTTCTGGATGTCACATCGAGGGAACCGCTGCCGTCAGACAGCCCCCTTTGGACTCATCCGGGTGTCACGATCACACCGCACGTGTCCGGGTGGCATCTGGGCGAGGCTCTGGCAGATGTGGGCGAGAATTTCCGGCGGCTGAAAGCCGGATCGAGTCTGCTGCATGAGGTGGACCGCGTTCGCGGCTATTGACGCCCGATCAGGGTGTCAGGATCCAGTTGCCGCTGGCATCACGGCATCTGCGCGTTCTGACTTCACGCGTCTGATCTGATCCTTCGGGCTGAATGAAGTGTTGCAGATGCACGCAATTGTCACGCACATCGCGCACCCGGATCGCACCCTTCGATCCGCTTTCTTCGTTTTCCCACGTCCGTTCCTGTCCTGCCTGCGGCGTACCGCCGGCCAGCATCGCATCGGCGGTCGCGTTCACCACTTTGAAATCGTCCGGGCTCAGCCCCATCTCTGCGATGATTCGGGAAATCGGCTTGGCCGGAACGGCTGTCGCTGTGCCCAGAATGGCCACAGCAGTAATTGCGGAAGAAATCCAGGCTTTCATGGTCGCCTCGCCTTGCTGAAATAGATTTGCATTCAAGACTATACTGGCCGCGAACGGTGGCCAAGCCCTGTCAGGCGACCTTCAAATTATCCCGAACAAACCTATTGCAACTCGGGCGCTAGGACCGGTGGATCAATCCCCGCATAGTGCCCAAAAGATCAATCAGAGGCTTTGTATGGCACACCCGACCTATTACGCGCCCACTGGCGGACATCCCGGTCAGGACCACCTTTTGACCGACCGTGCAATGTTCACCGATGCCTATGCGGTGATCCCAAAAGGGACGATGCGCGACATCGTCACCAGCTATCTGCCGTTCTGGGAGGGCACCCGCCTTTGGGTGCTGTCCCGGCCGCTCAGCGGATTTGCCGAGACCTTTTCCCAGTACATCATGGAAGTTCAGCCCGGCGGCGGCAGCGACCGCCCCGAAACCGACGCGCAGGCGCAGGGCGTGCTGTTTGTGGTCGAAGGCACGGTAACGCTGACGCTGGGCGGAAACGCACACGTTCTGGACACCGGCGGATATGCCTATGTCCCGCCCGGGTCCGACTGGACCCTGCACAACCGCGGTGACACGACGGCTCGGTTCCATTGGGTCCGCAAGGCGTATGAGGCTGTTTCCGGCCTGCCCGCCCCCGATCCGATCATCACCAACGAAACCGACGTTGAACCCATCGAGATGCCGGGAACCCAGGGCCGCTGGTCCACGACCCGGTTCGCCGACCCGCAGGACTTGCGTCACGACATGCATGTCAACATCGTCAATTTCGAACCCGGCGGTGTTATCCCATTTGCCGAAACTCATGTGATGGAACACGGGCTTTACGTGTTGGAGGGCAAGGCAGTCTACCGGCTCAATCAGGATTGGGTCGAAGTTGAGGCCGGCGATTACATGTGGCTGCGCGCGTTCTGCCCGCAAGCCTGCTATGCCGGCGGGCCGGGGCGGTTCCGCTATCTGCTTTATAAGGATGTGAACAGGCACATGCCCCTGACATTGGCTAAACGCTGACGAGGATTCAGCTTTTTCCGGTGCAGGGGTTCACAGAAGCGCCTGAATCTGGTGAAATAACACCTGTTTTTAGCACTGGAGATTGTTCAATGGTACGGCGCGGATCACTACTGGCACTGGCAGCGATAATTGGCCTGACGGCGTTTGAGGCAACGCCTGTTGTCGCCAGGGAAGAAACCAAATCGGTGTTCGTCATGAGCCGCACATGGGCTGTCACGCAGGTTTCGGACGCCCCGGTCGTGTATCGCGCCACCCGTGACAACAACAACCTGAACCCCTTTGGCCCGCCGCCCCGGCTGCGCACCATTCAGGCCATCGCGGCCATTCAGGCAGCAACTGGGTGCAGGCCCATCGTCGCCAGCATGTATCAGAATATCTCGGGTCAGTTCTTCTCGCAGGTCAGCTGCAACTGACGCGGGGTCGAAACGGGCATTGAGGTCGGCGCATCCCGCTGCCATAGCTAACGCATGAAACTTGCGATCAACGGATTCGGCCGTATCGGCCGCACGATCCTGCGGCAGATTCTGGCCTTGCCGCAGGGTTCGGATATCGAGCTGGTGCTGATCAACGACATCGCACCGCTTGAAACCTGCGCCTATCTTTTCAAATTCGACAGCACATTCGGCCCCTATCCCGGAACGGTCGATGCGGGTGAAAACACGATCGCAATCAACGGCCATCCGATCCCCATGACGCACAGCGCAGACCTGACGCGGGTGGATCTGTCCGGCGTCGATGTTCTGATGGATTGCACCGGGGTTGCGCGCACATCGGACGTGGCCAGTCAGGGCCTGACTGCCGGGGCGGGTAAAGTGCTGATCTCGGGCCCCTCGCCGGCAACCGAAGTCACCATCGTGCTGGGTGCCAACGAAGATCAGCTCGGCAATGCGCGGATCGTGTCGAACGCCTCCTGCACGACCAACGGGCTTGCGCCTCTGGTCAAGGTGCTGGACCGGATAGGCGGCATCGCTTCGGCCCATATGACAACCATTCATTGCTACACCAACAGCCAGCCCATGATTGACGCGCCGCGCGGTGATCTGGCCCGGTCGCGGGCCGGGGCGCTGTCCATGGTGCCAACCACCACCAGCGCCACGCATCTGATCGACGAGGTTATGCCCCACCTGGCGGGCCGGATCTCGGGCGCGGCTGTCCGTGTGCCAACGGCCAGTGTCTCGGCCGTGGATCTGGTTGTATCGCTGGAGCGTGGCATGTCCGCTGAAAGGTTTGACGCGGAACTGCGTTCTGCCGTCCAACTATCCGGCGTGCTGGGGTGGACGGATCACCCATTGGTCTCGTCGGATCTGCGCACACGTCCGGAATCCCTGGTGATCGCAGGCCCCGAGACACGCATGGTTGGCGAACATCAGGTCCGCGTCTTTGGCTGGTACGACAATGAATGGGGCTTTTCCGCGCGCATGCTGGATGTTGCACGCCTTATGGCCAACGGTTGAGCGGACCGCAGCAAACTGCGATCCGCATCCTTGGTCTTTATTCGCCCGGCAGGCTGCCGGACCCGTGCCCGGACATGCCGCCCGAAACTTCCTCGGTCGCTTCACCCGCCAGTTCATGGGGCAGGATCAGGTTCAGCACGATGGCGATCAGGGCCGCAGGCAGCAGGCCGCTTTTCATCAGAATGCCCAGAGTATCCGGCAGGTGCTGTACCGCATCAGGTTCCAGTTGCAGGCCAAATCCGATCGACAGCGAGATTGCAAACACCACCATGTTGCGCCGGTTCCAGTCGACATCGGACAGCATCGACACACCCGCCGCGACCACCATGCCGAACATGACGATCACGCCACCGCCCAGAACCTCAATCGGGACGGTGCGGATGATCGCGCCGACCTTGGGCACCAGCCCGCACAGGATCAGGAACAATGCGCCGATGGTGACGACGTTGCGGCTCATAACGCCGGTCATCGCGATCAGGCCGACATTCTGGCTGAACGACGTGTTCGGAAGCCCACCGAAAATCCCGGCCAGCGCCGAGCCAAAGCCGTCCGCATAGGTCGCGCCGGAAATCTCTTTGTCAGTGGCTTCGCGCCCGGCGCCGCCCTTGGTGACACCAGAGACATCGCCGACGGTTTCAACGGCCGACACAAACGCCATGAGGCAGAAGCCGATGATCGCCGCGAACGAGAACTCGAACCCGTATTTGAAGGGAACGGGAAGCGCGAAGGCCGAAGCCCGGCTCCAGCTTGTGCCGATGGCCTCGAATGTGATCATGCCGACCATCAGGGCATAGACATAGCCGACGGCCAGACCGATCAGCACCGCAGAGACCGAGAGCATTCCGCGGGTAAAGAATTTCAGGCCAAGCGTGACGACGATGACCACCAGTGCGGCCGACCAGTTCAGCGCGGACCCGTATTCCGGCGTGCCGATTGCCGGTACTCCGCCCGCGGCGTACTGAATGCCGACCTTGACCAGCGCCAGACCGATCATCGTGACCACAAGGCCCGTGACCAGCGGTGGCAGGGCAAACCGGATTTTGCCGATTACGGTGCCCAGCAGCGCGTGAAACACCCCGCCGAGGATCACGCCGCCGAACAGCGCCGCCAGACCGTCGACGCCCTTGCCCGCAACAAGCGGGATCATGATCGGCAGAAACGCAAAGCTGGTCCCCTGCACAATCGGCAGCGCCGCGCCAACCGGGCCGACCGTCACGGTCTGCAACAGGGTCGCCACGCCCGCGAACAGCATCGACATCTGGATCAGATACAGCAATTCCGGAAAATCGGGCGAGTTCGATCCGAACCCAAAACCCGCCGCGCCAGCAACAATGATCGCCGGCGTCACGTTCGAGACAAACATCGCCAGGACGTGTTGAATGCCCAGCGGAACCGCCTTGTGCAGGGGCGGAGTAAAATTCGGGTCCCGAAGCTGTTCTGGGGTCCCTATGGAAGTGTCAGCCATGAGTTACTGTCCTCTCTGTCAGATTCACGGGGGTCTTGCCGCTTATCCCGCGGCTTCTACGGTCACGACACCACCTGGTAGGGCGTGTCGAACCAGTATTCTTCAAGATTGGCGCCGTCTCCGATCCGGTCGACGACGGCAAACAGGCCCGGACCGTGCAGAGGTGTCAGAACCCCATGCCAGGTTCCGCGGTGATAATTCACCGCCTGGCCGGGCGCGGTAACAAATGCCACCGGCTCGCCCGGCTGCCCGCTGATATCAGGGGCGACGATGACCAGAAAAGGCTGGTGCGTCATCGGAATGAAGGCCTGGCTGCCCGCGGGGTGGCGCTCGACCATCTCCAGCTCGTAGGGCAATGCGCGCGGGTTCGCGTTGAACAGGCTGATCCCGGCGCGTCCGTCCGAGAAATCCAGCTGCGCACGGTCGTGAAAGCGACCGCACTGGCCCTGATTGATGATCCTGTCCGGATCGCCGACACCCTCAATCACGTCGCCAAACGGTGCAAACGCCTGCGCGGTCAGGGGGGAAGTCACGATGCGGCGGGTCATGACGGCAACAGATCCCGCAGGCGGAATTCGGCAATGCGTTCGACCTGACGACAGGCTTCGGCAAATTCCGTCTCGCGGTCCTGCTCTATCCGCCGCTGAAAGGCCTGCAGAATCGAGGCCTTGTCGTGGTCGCGCACCGCGATGATGAACGGAAACCCGAATTTCTCGGTATAGCGCCGGTTCAGTTCGGTGAAGGCCGCGCGCTCGTCATCCGTCAGCGCGTCCAGCCCGGCCGAGGCCTGTTCGGATGTGCTTTCCTGCGTCAGCCGTTTCGCCTGCGCCAGCTTTCCCGCCAAGTCCGGGTGCGCCGTCAGCACGCCCAGCCGTTCCGCTTGCGAGGCCGAGCGGAACATGCGCGTCAGTGCGTTGTGCAAACCGCCGGCTGTGTCATGTGCCGGACCCAGTTCCAGATCGTAAGCCCGTTCTGCAATCCATGCGGAATGCTCAAAGATGCTGCCATAGGTCGAGACGAACGCGTCACGCTCCATTCGGGAAGGCTGCGGATGCCGGGCCGGCGGATGCTGGTCCGCCCAGTGTTGCGCAATTTGCAGACGGGTAGCGAACCACACATCCGAGAAACCGCTCGCGTAATCCAGAAACCGCTTCAGCGCCATCACGCGACCCGGCCGCCCGATCAGGCGGCAATGAAGACCGATCGACAACATCTTGGGCGCACCTGCCTCGCCTTCTGCATAAAGCGCGTCGAAACTGTCTTTGAGGTAGGAATAGAACTGATCGCCGGAGTTGAACCCCTGCGGCGTGGCAAATCGCATGTCGTTGCAATCCAGCGTATAGGGCACGATCAGCTGATCCCGGCCTGCGGTGTTCGTCCAATAGGGCAAATCATCCGCATAAGTGTCGGCCACGTAGGCGAAACCGCCCTCCTCCGCGACCAGCCGCACGGTGTTTTCGGAACAGCGCCCGGTATACCACCCGCGCGGGCGCTCGCCCACAACCTCGCTGTGCAGGCGGATGGCCTCGGCGATCTGTGCGCGCTCTTCGCCTTCGGGCATGTCCTTGTGTTCGACCCATTTTAGCCCGTGGCTTGCGATCTCCCAGCCTGCGTCCTTCATCGCCGCAACCTGATCGGGGGACCGGGCCAGCGCGGTTGCCACACCGTAGACGGTAATCGGCAGGTCCTGCATCAACCGATGCAATCGCCAGAACCCGGCGCGCGATCCGTATTCATAGATCGACTCCATGTTCCAATGGCGCTGGCCGGGCCACTGCGCCGCGCCGACGATCTCGGACAGGAACGCCTCGGACGCGGCATCGCCATGCAGCACGCAATTCTCGCCGCCCTCTTCGTAGTTCAGCACGATTTGAACGGCCAGTTTCGCGCCACCGGGCCATTTGGCATCCGGCGGATTGGCTCCGTATCCGATCATGTCGCGGGGGTATCGAGGGGGCTGCATGCTGTCTTCCGTCTTGATCTGGTGCGTATACCTATGCTTTAGCGCAGAAACGGGGGCAGGATTATCAAACTAATCCGAACGCTGTTTCCGGTTCTTTCGGCATTTCCACCGTTCTGAACTTTGCGCCAGACTGGGGCAAACCAAAAACAAATCAAAGGAGAAACCCGTGGCCGGCTATCTGACGACCCATGTATTGGACACAGCCCGCGGCTGCCCGGCCGAAGGGCTGAAGATCGTTTTGTACCGGATCAGCGGGGAAGATCGCCACAAGCTGGCCGAGACGCAGACCAATTCTGACGGTCGCACCAACAGCCCGATTTTGCCGCAGGATGCCTTTGAAACTGGCACATATGAGCTGATTTTCTTTGCCGGAGATTACCTGCGCGCCACCGGTCAGTCCGACAAAGAGCCGCTGTTTCTGGATCAGGTGCCGATCCGGTTCGGCATGTCCGATGCTGCAGCGCATTACCACGTGCCGCTTTTGTTGTCGCCATTCGGGTATTCAACCTATCGCGGCAGCTAGGTCTGGTTCTGGGATGTGCGCACCACATCCCCAATCCTTGCAATCATGAAATCCATGAACAGGCGCGCCTTGGGGTCCTGATGACGGCGGTGCGTGTAAAGGCAGGCCATCTGAACCGAAACCGGAGGGGTGTCGATTGCGACAGCCACAAGCCGCCCGGCCTTGAGGTGTTCTGCAACCTCGAACGCGGGCTTCATCGCAATCCCCTGCCCGGACAGGGCCCAATCCGTCAGGACATCGCCATCGTCACATTCGAAACGCCCCGAAACGGCATATCGTTTGGGACCTTCAGGCGTTTCCAATAGCCACTGAAACTCGGTGGCCCCCGGAAAGCGCAGGTTCAGGCATTCGTGCTTGTCGGCGATCAGGTCAGCGCCGTTCTGCGGCATGCCCCGGCGTTTTACGTATTCCGGTGCCGCACACAGCACACGCTGGCAATCGGCGATCTTGCGGATGCGCAGGGTGCTGTCCTCGGGCTGACCAATGAAGAACGCCAGATCCAGCCCCTCGGTCGTCAGGTCGACCGACCTGTCCGTCAGGCGCAGACGCACATCAATCTCGGGGTATTCCGCCAGAAAATCAGGTACATGCGGCGCCAGCAACCGGCGACCGACGCCCAGAGGCGCGGCCACGAACAGCGACCCGCGGGGGGCTTCGGTCAGATGGACGACCTGCGCCTCGGCCTCGTCCACCGCGTCCAGAACCGCAACCGCGCCGGGGTAGAAAGCCCGCCCCTGCTCGGTCGGGCTGAGGTTGCGGGTGGTACGCTGAAACAGGCGGACGCCCAAATGATCCTCAAGCTGAGAAATCCGCGCCGAGGTTACCGCAGGCGAAATCCGCAAATCACGCCCGGCGGCGGACATGCTGCCCAGATCGTAAACCCTGACAAAGGTGCGGATATTGTCGAGATAGGACATCTTATCGTTTTTTTTGATACAGTTTGACAATATACGGGAATACCGAAGAAAAGCGCGTTTGCCTAGTGTGGCCGCAACCAATCGGAGAGACCTTTCATGTACGACTTCGCCGTGTTCTGGGACTGGATGGCCTTTGCCGTGCGCTGGCTGCACGTTATCACCGCCATCGCCTGGATCGGATCATCGTTTTATTTCATCGCGCTTGACCTTGGCCTGAACCGCGACATCCCCGGCCCTGCGGATGGCGAGGAATGGCAGGTGCATGGCGGCGGCTTTTACCACATCCAGAAATATCTGGTGGCGCCCGAGCGGATGCCGGACCATCTGACCTGGTTCAAATGGGAAAGCTACGCGACCTGGCTCAGCGGGGCCGCGCTGTTGATGATCGTCTACTGGGTGGGTGGCGAGTTGTACCTGATTGACGCGCAGAAGGCCGATCTGGCGCTGTGGCAAGGGATTCTGATCTCGGCTGCGTCGCTGACGGTGGGCTGGCTGATCTATGACTTCCTGTGCAAATCCGGACTGGGTGAACGTCCCACCCTGCTGATGGTGCTGCTGTTTGTTCTGCTTGTGGTGATGGGCTGGGGGTACAACCAGATCTTCACCGGCCGTGCGATGATGCTGCATCTGGGTGCGTTTACCGCCACCATCATGACGGCGAACGTATTCTTCATCATCATGCCGAACCAGCGCATCGTGGTGGACGACCTGAAAAACGGCCGCACCCCCGACCCCAAATACGGCAAGATCGCCAAGCTGCGTTCGACCCATAACAACTACCTGACGCTGCCGGTGGTGTTTCTGATGCTGTCGAACCACTACCCGCTGGCCTTTGCGACCGAATACAACTGGATTATCGCCGCGCTGGTGTTCCTGATGGGCGTCACGATCCGCCATTATTTCAACACCCGTCACGCCCGTGCTGGTGACCCGACCTGGACCTGGCTTGTCACGGCGCTGCTGTTCATCGCGATCATGTGGCTGTCCACCTCGCCCATGTACAAACCGCTGGAAGAGGCCGAAGCCCAGCCCCTTACGCCGTACGAGCAGAAATTCGCGTCCGCCGACGGGTTTGAAGAGGCGCATGACATCGTGCTGGGGCGTTGTTCGATGTGTCATGCCCGCGAACCGGTGTGGGAAGGTATCCTTTGGGCACCCAAAGGCGTTCTGCTGGAAACCGAAGGCGACATAGCCCGCAATGCCTCGCAAATCTACCTGCAGGCCGGCGTCAGCCACGCGATGCCCCCGGCCAATGTCACCTATATGGAACCGGAAGACCGCGACGCCATCATCCGGTGGTTCCGCAACGCCGGATCCTGACCCCGATTCCGGGCCCATTCGGGCGGCGAAATCATCGAACCCATCAAAAAATCTTTCCCTGCGCCGGAACTGATGCTCTAGTGAGTGTAATCAGCCGTTGTCACACAAAAGGCGGCGAAATTGATTTCGACTTGAGGCAGTTGGAGCCATTCGATGCAGAGGAACTGGCCGCGCGCTATTGTGAGATACTGCCTGATTGGCGTGATCGCATCCGCTCTGCCAAACCCTCTGGCCGCGCTGGAAACCACCCTGACCGCGCCGGGCGCGCCGAAAGCGCTTATCAAACGGCTGGAAGAAACTTCATCTGTCGCAACCGCCGAGTCCCGCGGATTGGACACGCCGCTGGAGATTCTGTCAGCCGCTTTGTCGGATTACCGCACGATCGTTCAGATCCTCTATGACGAAGGGTATTTCAGCCCGGTTGTCAGCATCAAACTGGACGGCCGCGAGGCGGCGGACCTGAATTCGCTCAATATTCCGGCGCAGATCAACCGGGCTGTCATCACCGTCAACACCGGACCGACCTTCACGTTCGGTACAGCCATCGTTCAGCCCGTGGCGCCAGACACCGTGTTGCCGGAAGAATTCGCGCCCGGAAAGCTGGCGACCACCGGGGCCATTCAACAGGCCGCCTCGGCCGGGGTTCAGGGCTGGCGCGACACAGGCCATGCCAAAGCCGAAGTCGAGGATCAGGAAGTCATCGCCCGTCATGCGCAGAAACAGCTAGACGCGCGGATCGACCTGGCCCCCGGCCCCCGGTTGACCTTTGGCAAAATGATCATCTCGGGCGACACCGACGTACGTCACAGGTCGATTGAAAAGATCGCAGGCTTCCCTTCGGGCGAGGTCTATTCGCCGGAAAAAATACAGAAGGTCGGAACCAGACTGCGGCGCACCGGAACGTTCAACGTCGTCTCGATCGAAGAGCGTGATACCCCCAACCCGGACGGGACGCTGGATTTCGACGCTTATTTCGAGGACCTGCCCAAGCGCCGCCTGACCTTCGGGTTCGAGGTCGCCTCGCGCGCCGGTATCGACCTGACCGCCACCTGGACCCACCGCAACGTCTTTCGCCGTGCCGAGCGGCTGCGGTTCGAGGCCGCGTTGCGGAATATCGGCGGGTCCGAGGATCTGGACGGGCGGATCGGGCTGCGTCTGGATCAGCCCGACAGGCTGGGTCCAGATGACAACACATTCTGGAGCGCCCTGCTGGAACGTCGCAATACAGACAATTACAACGTCGCGGTTGCGTCGCTGGCGTATGGCGCGCGCCGCACCTTCTCGGACCGGCTGTACGCCGAAGCTTCAGCCGGGTTCCAGTGGTCGGACGCGGATGACGCCTATGGCAGCAGGCGCAAGTTCCGGTATTTCATTGTTCCGTTCCGGTCGGAATGGGACGAACGCGACAGCAAGGTCAGTGCCACGCGCGGGTATTACCTGGATTCTCAGGTTATGCCCTTTTTCGGCCTGTCCGAAACGGATACCGGCATTCGGCTGTTTTTCGACGGGCGCGCTTATACCAGTCTGAACACTGGGGGCCGGCTGGTGCTGGCGGGCCGGGTGCAGCTGGGATCAGTTATCGGCCCGCCCCCGGACGACGTGACCCCAGACTTTCTGTTTTTCTCGGGCGGGGCCGGAACTGTCCGCGGGCAGCCCTTCGAAAGCCTCGGCATACCGGTCAACGGCGGCGTGGCCGGGGGCAAGTCGTTTCTTGGCCTGTCCGGGGAAATCCGCGGCAAAGTCACGGACACGATTTCGCTGGTAGGGTTTTACGACTATGGTGTCGTGGACACCTCGTCCTTCATCGGCAGTGGAGCCGAATACCACTCTGGCGCGGGTCTCGGGGTCAGGTATGATCTGGGCGGCTTCGGTCCCCTTCGCCTTGATCTGGCCGTACCGGTGCAAGGCGACACCGGCAACGGCCTTCAGTTCTATATCGGGATCGGACAGGCATTTTGATACGGCGTTACGCATATCCTGCCCTGACGGCGGCGCTTATCCTGACCGCGCCACCTTTGGCCGCGCAGGAGGACAGCGGCGGCAGCATGCTTGAACGGTTTCTGCAGGACACGCTGTCAGGCGACAACCAGAACGTGACGGTCAAGGGGCTGCAAGGGGCGCTGAGTGCGCGTGCGACAATCGAGGAAGTCACCGTTTCCGACGATGAAGGCGTCTGGCTGACCATCAAGGATGCCGAGCTGGACTGGAACCGGCTGGCGCTGATCCGTGGGCGGTTCTCGGTCAATGCGCTGACAGCACGCGAGATCGACATCGCCCGCGCGCCCGGGACCACAACAAAAGACACGCCAACGCCATCTGCCGAAACCCAGCCGTTTCAGTTGCCAGAGTTGCCGGTATCCATAGAAATCGGTGAAATCAGGGTGGATGAGCTGTCGCTGGCCAGGCCCTTGATCGGTGTCGCGGCCGATCTGTCCGTCACCGGGAATCTGTCGCTGGCCGACGGGACGCTGGACACCAATCTGGACATAACCCGGCTGGATCGCGCCGGTGATGAAATCACGCTTGCCGCCGGGTTTCAGAATTCCAGCCGCCAGATCAATCTGGACTTGCGGGTGAACGAGGCGTCTGGCGGGCTGATCTCAACCGCGCTGAAGATCCCCGACAGCCCCCCGATCGGCCTGTCAGCCAAGGGTACAGGGCCGTTGACCGACTTCACGGCCGATATTGCTCTGAGCAGCGACAAGCAGCCACGGGTGACAGGGCAGGTCGAACTGCGCGCGGCCGAGACCGGCGCCGCAGACGGGATTGCCTTTACCGCTGACCTTGGCGGCGACCTCACACCATTTCTGGCCGACGACCTTGACCCGTTTTTCGGAGCCAAGACGCGCCTCTTTGTGGATGGTCAAACCCAACCGCAGGGCGCGCTTGACGTATCGGATCTGGAACTGTCCACGCAGGCGCTGGACCTCAATGGTGAGCTTCGCTTGGCCACCGGCGGAACCCTGCAACTGGCGGCCCTGCAAGGCAGAATAACCCCGCCAGACGGAAACAGCGTCGTGCTGCCGGTCGCGGGCGGAGATACCTCCATCGAAGCCGCGCAGATATCGGCGCTGTTTGACAGGCAAAACGGCGACCTATGGGATCTAAGCCTGACCGCGGACGCCTTCCAGTCGCCCCGGGCGCGGCTGGACAGCGCCCGGATCACGGCGCAGGGCACATTGGAACAAGGTGACACCGTCAATGTTCAGGGTGATCTTCAGGCCGCTGTCGACGGGCTGGATCTGAGCGACCCGGCACTGAACAGGGCGGTGGGCGCGCGCATTACGCTGGACGGCCTCTTTGACTACGGCAGTGACCAGTCGCTGAACCTGTCAGGGTTCGAGGTGGTCGGGACGGACTACACGCTCGCTCTGGACGCGCTCATTGACGGGGTGAACAGCGGCTTGTCCGTCGACGGATCGGCTACGCTTGAAGCGTCTGACCTGGCCCGCTTTTCCGATCTTGCGGGGTTGGATCTGGGTGGGCAGGCCACTGCCCGGGTCGATGGCACAGGATCGCCGCTGGAAGGCAGTTTTGACGGCAAGCTGATCGTTGAGGGCAGCGACCTGTCGACCGGGCGTGACGATATCGACCCGGTGATCAAAGGTGAAACCACGATCACGCTGGACGCCGCTCGCGGCGCAGACGGTATCACCATCCGAGAATTTGACCTGAACAGCCAAGCGGCGCAGATACAGGCCAGCGGCGCGGTCACAACGCCCGATGGCAACCTGACCCTTGACGGTCAGGCCAGCGTGAACGCGCCGGACCTGACCGTGTTTTCCGGCCTGGCCAGGCGGGATCTTGGCGGATCGCTGCAGGCGGAGATGAACGGCACCGGTACGGTTCAGACGCTGGAATTCGACGGCACGGCCAGTGCGACCGGGCAGGATATCAGGACAGGAATGTCTGAAATCGACCCGTTACTGAAAGGCCGCACGACGATCACATGGGACGGTGCCAGAACGGCTGACCGGATCGAGATACGGAACGCTACCGTGAATGGCAGCGCCCTGACTGCGCAGGTCGCGGCGACAATAGACGACCCGACCGGCGCGTTGTCTGCAGATGGGCAGGCCCGCATGAACGCGCCCGATCTGTCCCTGTTTTCTGCGCTGGCCGGGCGCGACCTTGGCGGGTCGGTCGAGGCGGATGTGCAGGGCAACGGAAATCTCGCCAGCCGGTTCTTCGACATTCAGGGCGATCTGAATGCCAGTGACATTCAAACCGGCATCAACCTTGTCGATAAGCTGGTTCAGGGCAAAACCACGCTTGTGGTGGATGCCGAGAACGGCGATCAGGGTCTGAACGTGCGGACTTTCCGCCTGAACGGCACCGCGCTGAGTGCCAATGCGTCCGGCAAGGTCGATGGTGAAAACGGGCGATTGAATTACTCGGTCGAGCTTGACGATCTGTCCCGGATCGCCAGTACACTTTCGGGACCATTGACACTGGATGGCAGTGTGGCCCCGACGGCGTCCGGGCTGGAAGGCACCGCAAACCTGCGCGGGCCGGACAGTTCCTATGCCAGCCTGACCGGAGAAGTGGACCGCGACGGTGCCGCGGACTTCGACTTCGACGCGAAGCTGAACAGAATTGAACGTTTCGCCCCTGATTTCCCCGGAACAATCGCGGCGACAGGAACCGCGAAACGCGACAACGGCGTCTGGACCATAGACAGCGCGGCCCAGGGACCGGCCCAGATCAGCAGCGATATCTCCGGCACGTTCGACGAAAGCAGCGCCGAGGCTGACCTGCGGGCGCAGGGCGGGGTCAATATCGGCATCGCCAATATCTTTATCTCGCCCAATCAGATCAACGGAACCGCGCGATACGATCTGCGTCTGAAGGGCAAGCCTGCCCTGAGTTCGCTCAGCGGTTCGATCACGACCTCAGGAACGTCGCTGGCCATCCCGGAGGCGGGTCAGACCATCACCGGTATCAACGGGACGGTTGATCTGGCGCAAAGCCGGGCCACGATCTCACTGAACGGGGGCACACGTGCCGGCGGCAACTTTACCGTTGCCGGGCCGGTGGACCTGACCCCGCCGTTTAACGCCCAGATCGTCACCACGCTCAACAGCCTGGTGCTGACGGATCAGCTTTTGTACGAGACGATCCTGAGCGGCCAGATCACCATGGCCGGGGCGCTCGCCGGCAACAGTTCGGTTTCCGGGCAGATCACATTTGAAGAGACCAATATCAACCTGGCTGCCGCTGCAGGCGCCGTGGGTGCCGCTCCGATCCCGGATATCGTGCATATCGGCGAAAGCTCGGCAGTGTATGTCACACGGCAGCGCGCCCGACTAGTGGCCGAAGACGATGCATCCAAAAGCGAATCCCGGATCGCGCTGGACGTCAGCCTGCTGGCCCCGAAGGCAGTCTTTGTGCGCGGCCGGGGCGTGAATGCGGAACTTGGGGGGCGATTGACCATCGGCGGCACGACAACATCGGTTGTGCCCTCGGGTCAGATAGAATTGATCCGGGGAACCTTTGACATTCTGGGGCGCAGGCTGGCCCTGACCAAGGGGCTTGTGACATTGCAGGGCGATTTGACGCCGTATATCGAGTTTGAATCCTCGACCAGCACATCGGACGGGTCCGCGACCATTGAAATCGCCGGCCCGCTGGATGCGCCCGAGGTCGATGTATTCTCGGACCCCGAGCGCCCCGCCGAAGAGGCGTTGGCCATGCTGCTGTTCGGCAACCGTTTTTCGGAACTGTCGCCGTTTGTGATCGCACAGATGGCGGCCTCGCTGGCGCAACTCAGCGGTGCGGGCGGTGATACGACCAAGGGTCTACGGGATACCACCGGCGTCGATTCGGTCGATATCGGCGCCTCGGAAGGCGGCGGCGGACGTCTGGGGGCCGGCGCCTATCTGAGCGATAATCTGTACACCGATTTCACCGTGAATACGGAAGGCGATACCGAGGTGAACCTTAACCTCGACGTCACCGACAACTTCACGGTGCGCGGTACTGTCGACGGGCGCGGCGAAACCGGTGTCGGTGTATTTTTCGAGCGCGACTACTGAAGGCACGCTCAGGTCCGCCGTATGCCTATCGGTTGCCCCACCTGAGGTTCTGATTTCAGTGCCGCGTGGTCCCGGGCCATCTGTTGCAGACGCGCGGTCGCCCAATCCGGATAGGGCACCGACCGCCCTGTTTCATGGCTGACATTCATGAACAGTGCCTCTTGCGTGGCGCAGAGGGCATTACCGTCTTCGGCCAACATCTGTGCAAAATAGTGGCCGCGCTTCTGATCGGCATCCAGCATGCGAAATCGGAAATAGAACCGCGCGTCCTGCTGTACTTCGTGTAGGAAATTCATGTGCGATTGCAGGATGTACGGCCCCTGCCCCAGGGCACTGACCTGGACTTCGCCCAGGCCAAGATGGTCAACCATCAGCTTTTCCAGCGCCATGTCAAACGCAACGCCGTAAAACCCCACATTCATGTGGCCGTTATAGTCGATCCATTCGGGCAATACCGAAAACCCGCGAATTTCGACCGGAGCGTCATAAGGGCCGTCATGTCCGCTCAAAGGTCTACTCATCCGCTTCGCCCCCTTCGGTGTCAAAGATCGCGACGGCCCGGACAAAACCCGCCGAGGCCCCTTTGATCTTGAACGGAAAGCAAGAGATTTCGAACCCCGTCGGCGGCAGGTCTTCGAGGTTGGTCAGCTTTTCCATATGGCAATATCCGATGTCGATCGAGGCGCGGTGGCCTTCCCATATGATCGAAGGGTCCTGCGTTTCGGCGTATTCCTGCGCTGTCAGCGCAAAGGGCGCATCCCAGCTCCAGGCATCCGTTCCGGTCACGCGCACGCCGCGTTCCGTCAGGAACAACGTGGCCTCGCGCCCCATGCCGCAGCCTTTCATCAGGTAGTCAGCCTGCCCGTACCGCGTGCCGGCAGAGGTGTTCACGACAACGATGTCCAGCGGCTGCAGGTTGTGACCAATGCGTTTCAGTTCCGCCTCAACGTCGGCGGCGGTTGCGACATACCCATCGTCGAAGTGACGGAAATCCAGTTTCACGCCGGGGTTCATGCACCATTCCAGCGGTACTTCGTCGATGGTAATCGCCCGCTCGCCGTTGTTCATCGTTGAATGGTGGTGGTAGGGCGCGTCCAGATGGGTGCCGTTATGCGTGGCGATCTGCAGGCGTTCGACGGCCCATCCCTCGCCGCCCGGAAGGTCGTCTTTCTTCAGTCCCGGAAAGAACGACATGATCTGTTCCGCGGTCTGGTCATGGGTCAGATATTCGACCTGCGGCAACATGATCGGCGGGTCGGAAACGATCCCGGTTTCCAGGGGAACGGATAAATCGACGAACCGACGGGCCATGTGCACCTCCTCGATCAATGGCGGTGACAGGGTTGGCCGCGAGTAACCCGCTGTCAAGGCAAGAAAAAGGCGACCCGATGGGCCGCCTTTCCAGGTTGATGATCCGTTTTTCTATTCCGCCGCGATGGCGTCTTCGGTCTTCTCGACGCGAATGGCCGAGAATTTGAACTCGGGGATCTTGCCATAGGGGTCGATGGCCGAGTTGGTCAGGATGTTGGCCGCCGCTTCGACATAGGCAAACGGGATGAACACCATATCCTCGGCAATGGCCCGATCAGCGCGTACCATGATCTCGATCGAGCCGCGACGGGTGGTCAGGCGGATCATCTCGCCCGGCTCTATGCCCATCAGTTTGAGCGTGCGCGGATTCATCGAACAATTAGCCTCGGGCTCAACCGCATCCAGCACCTTGGCGCGACGGGTCATCGACCCTGTGTGCCAATGCTCCAGCTGGCGGCCGGTGGTGGCGATCATCGGATATTCCTCATCCGGGGCCTCATCCGGCGGGATGACGCTGGCCGGGGTGAATTTCGCCTTGCCGCCCGCGCGCGGGAAGCCATCACCGAATACGATGGACTGCCCCGGATCGGTCTCGGACAGCGACGGGTAGGTGATCGTCTCGGTCTCCAGACGCTCCCACGTGATGTTGTCGAGCGACTCCATGGTCAGTTTCATCTCATTGAAGACCTGGCTTACGTCGGTGTAATCCCAGTTCAACCCGATCCGCTGCGCCAGTTCGACGGTGATCTTCCAATCCTCGCGCGCTTCACCCGGAGGCGATACTGCGGGACGCACCCGCTGTACCTGACGGTTGGTGTTCGACACCGTGCCGTTCTTTTCATAGAGCGCCGAAGCCGGCAGGATGATGTCGGCATAATTCGCCGTTTCGGTCAGGAAGATGTCCTGAACGATCATCAGATCCAGCTTGGCCAGCGCGTCCCGCGCGTGGTTTACGTCGGGGTCGGACATGGCCGGGTTTTCGCCCAGAATGTACATACCCTTGATATTGCTGGCATAGATTTGGTCGATGATCTCGGTCACGGTCAGGCCCTTCTCGTTCGAGAAATCGTCCGAGCCCCAAACCTCGGTAAACTGGGCCCGGATGTTGTCATCGGTGACCGTCTTGTAGTCGGGCAGGAACATCGGGATCAGACCGGCGTCCGAGGCCCCCTGCACGTTGTTCTGGCCCCGCAGCGGGTGCAGACCCGCGCCGGGTTTACCGACGTTTCCGGTCATCAAGGCCAACGAGATCAGGCAGCGCGAATTATCGGTGCCGTGGATATGCTGGCTGACGCCCATACCCCAGAAGATCAGACCGGCCTTGGCCTGCGCAAAGGTGCGGGCCACACGGCGCAGCTGATCGGGTTCGATGCCACAGATCGGGGCCATCGCTTCGGGCGTAAACTGGCGCAGATGCTCTTTCTCGGCCTCCCAGTTCTCGGTCCAGCGGTGGATGTATTGGCTGTCATACAGTTCCTCTTCGACGATCACATTCATGATCGCGTTGAGCATCGAGACATCCGCCCCCGGACGGAATTGCAGCATTTCATCAGCGAACTTGCGCATGCCGACGCCGCGCGGGTCCATCACGATCAGCTTGCCGCCACGCTTGGTGAACTGCTTGAAATAAGTCGCCGCAACCGGGTGGTTTTCAATCGGGTTCGCCCCGATGATGATCGCCACATCCGCGTTCTCGATCTCGTTGAAGGTCGCGGTCACGGCGCCCGAGCCCACGTTCTCGATCAGCGCCGCAACAGACGACGCATGGCACAAACGGGTGCAGTGGTCGACATTGTTGTGCTTGAACCCCTGACGGATGAACTTTTGGAACAGATAGGCTTCTTCGTTGGTGCATTTGGCCGAGCCAAAGCCCGCGACGCTGCGCGGATCTTCGTCGCGCAAGGTCATCAGCCTGGTGGCCGCCAAGTCCATCGCCTCTTCCCAGGTCGCTTCGCGGAAATGGGTCGAGAGGTTGCCCGGATCAACGTTCAGCCCCTTCTCAGGCGCATCCTCGCGCCGGATCAGCGGTTTGGTCAGACGGTGCGGGTGGTGGATGTAATCGAACCCAAACCGGCCTTTGACACACAGGCGACCTTCGTTGGCGGGGCCGTTGATGCCCTCGACATATTTGACCTTGCCGTCCTTGACCTTCAGCGAGACTTTACAGCCCACGCCGCAGAACGGGCAGACGCTTTCGGTCTCGGAATCATAGTCCTTGCTGTCACCCTGTTGCTTGTCGTCCAAAACGGTTGCAGGCATCAGTGCCCCGGTTGGGCAGGACTGAACGCATTCACCGCAGGCCACACAGGTCGACGCCCCCATCGGGTCGTTCTGGTCGAACACCACCTGCGCGGTGTGGCCACGACCGGCCATGCCGATCACATCGTTGACCTGCACGTCGCGGCAGGCGCGAACGCAGAGGTTGCAGTTGATGCAGGCGTCCAGATTGACGCGCATCGCAACGTGACTGTCATCCAGCAGCGGGATTTTCTGGGCCTCTTTCGCCGGGAAACGGCTGTCGCTGACATCGTTCAGCTTGGCCATGTCCCAGAAGTGGCTGGACACGTCATGCGGCTGCTCGGGCTGGTCGGCCACCAGCAATTCCATCACCATCGCGCGCGACTTCTCGGCGCGGTCGGTGTCGGTCTTGACCACCATCCCATCCGCCGCCGGGCGGATGCACGAGGCTACCAGCGTGCGCTCCCCTTCCACCTCGACCATACAGGCCCGGCAGTTGCCGTCGGGTGTATAGCCGGGCGCGGGCTTGTGGCACAGATGCGGGATCACCAGTCCACGGCCATTGGCCGCGTCCCAGATCGTGGTGCCCTCGGGCACGGTGACGTCATCGCCGTTCAGGTTGAAGGTGACGGTCTTGTTTGGGCTTGCATCAAGCATGGCTCTGTCTCCCTCAGATTTCGTCAGCGAAGTGTTTCATGACCAGACGGATCGGGTTCGGGGCCGCCTGCCCCAGACCGCAGATCGAAGCATCGCCCATGACCTGACACAGATCTTCCAACAGATCGGTGTCCCACTTGTCGGCTTGCATCAGTTTCACCGCCTTTTCGCAGCCCGCCCGGCAGGGGGTGCACTGGCCACAGCTTTCATCCTCGAAGAACCGCAGCATGTTCAGCGCCGCATCGCGGGCCGCATCCTGATCGGACAAGACAACTACGGCGGCGGAACCAATGAAGGTGCCCAGCGGTTGCAACGTGTCAAAGTCTAGCGGGACGTCGTCGATGCTGGAGGGGAGAAGACCCGACGACGGCCCGCCCGGTTGATACGCCTTGAACGCATGACCCTCGGCCATGCCGCCGGCGGCATCAATCACGTCAAGAATGGTTGACCCCGCAGGCAGCAGATAAACGCCCGGCTTCGCAACCCGGCCCGAGACCGAAAAGCTGCGCAGACCCTTGCGGCCATTCTTTTCGGTGCCGTTGAGGCACTCCGGCCCCTCACGACAGACCTTCGTGACCCAATAGAGGGTCTCGACGTTGTGCACCAAGGTCGGGCGGTTAAAGACCCCAACCTGCGCCACGAACGGAGGACGGTGACGCGGAAGGCCCTTTTTGCCCTCAATCGACTCGATCATCGCGGATTCTTCGCCGCAGATATAGGCACCGGCACCCCGGCGTAGGTCGATATAGCCCGGCTCGACAATGCCCGCGGCTTCCAGCGCGGCGATCTCGCGGCGCAGAATTTCCAGCACCGCCGGGTATTCGTCGCGCATGTAGATAAAGCAGGTCTCTGCCTCGACCGCCCATGCGGCGATCAGCATGCCCTCCAGGAAGACATGTGGCGTGCGTTCCAGATAGTAACGGTCCTTGAAGGTGCCGGGTTCGCCTTCGTCGCCATTTACGGCCAAATAACGCGGGCCTTCGTTCATGCGTACGAAACCCCATTTCTTGCCGGATGGGAAGCCCGCGCCACCCAAGCCGCGCAGGCCGGAGGCCAGAATGTCCTCCTGCACCTTTTCCCAATCGCCGCCGACGCGCAGTTCTTTCAGCTTGGCGTAGCCGCCGTTGGCCTCATAAGTGGCAAAGGTTTCGTAATCGGGCAAATGGGCATGTGTGTCACCGGCTGCAATCGCAGCCTGCACCTTTTCGGGGGTCGCGTGGTCGATGTGGTTGTGGCCGATCTCCAGCGCCGGGGCGGTGTCGCAGCGGCCCATACACGGCGCGCGGACTACGCGGACCTCGGACGGGTCCAACCCATCCTCCAGCGCCTTTTGCAGACGTTGGGAACCGGCCATCTCGCAGGACAGGGAATCGCATACACGGATCGTCAGAGCGGGCGGTGGGGCCTCATCCTCTTTCACCACATCGAAATGGGCGTAGAACGTCGCGGTCTCGTAGATCTCGGCCTGCCCGACCCGCATCTCAACCGCCAGAGCAGCGATGTGGTCAGCGCTGATATGACCGTGAGCGTCCTGAATCAAATGCAGAAATTCGACCAGCAGATCGCGGCGGCGCGGGCGATCGCCCAGCAGGCGTGCAATTTCAGCCTGTGCCTCATCCGTGAACTGACGGCCCTTGGGCGTGTGCCGCCCTTTGCCTTTACCTGACTTCCAGACGCCCTTGGGTGCGCCTGATGGCTTGGTGTCTAATGGTGCCATGATGCCCTCCGATTGAGGCTCCGTGTCTCATCAGAATAGCATATCGTCAAATCGCATATCGCTATCGCACGATAACGACACCTTATCACCGCAATGAGGTCACCACGCTCCGCAACGCCTCGACCGTTGGCAATTCCGGCGCGCGCGTCAGGGTCGCCAGGCAAATCGGTTTGCTGACCACGGGATCGACCAGCGGCAAAACCTTTGTCCCTTTCAGATCGCCCAGCGCCCGCACCAGCACGCGTGGCACGACCGTGGCCGCCAGCCCTTCGCGTGCCATGACCATCGAGGCGGTGAAGCCGCTGGTTTCCGCAACCACCTGCGGGTGCAGACCCTGCTCGGCAAAAATCCGGTCAAGGATGCGTCGGTTCTGCATCTGCGGTTCCAGCAGGCTGAGCGGAAATTCGGCAACTTTCGCCCAGGGGATCGGTCCGGCCTGATCCGTCATATGAGAAGGGATCAGCAGCACATAGGTCTCTTCATACAGGGGCTGAACCTGCCGCAGGTCGGTGCCAATGCTGTCGCCATACGTGATACCTGCATCCAGGCTGCCTTCATCCAGACGATGCTGAATGGCCGTCGCCGACATGGTTTCGATCCGCGTAACGATCCGCGGATGCGCCTGCCGCAATCGCTTGGTCAACCGCCCGGTAAAGGCAATCGCCGTTGGGATTACGCCCAGGATCAGGGTTCCGGTTATCTCGCCCCGGGCGGCCAGAACCTGTTGTTCCAGCGCCTTGGTGTCGTCAAGAATACGCCGCGCGCGCTGGACGATCATCTCGCCCTCTTCGGTCAGGCCCTGAAACCGGTTGGCGCGGCGCACAATTGAGACGCCCAGCCGATCTTCCAGATTGCGGATACGCATGGAAAAGGCCGGCTGCGAAATCCCGCATTCCTCGGCCGCCTTGGCAAAGTGGCGATGCCGCGCAAGGGCGCTGAGAAGTTGCAGGTCACGGATTTCGATCATTAGGAATTATCTCAAACGAACAGATAACGGCCAAATTAAGGGGGTTTGCGCGGAATAGGAAACCAGTTTTGAGCCTGTGCAACAGAGTCGGTCTTGCCAAAACTTTTTTCGCCCTCTTTGTTCAGGTGATCAAAAAACCGAGTTGGCAGAACGTCATGGCACACACCGTCATTTCTATTGAACCCCATTCCCAGCACGCAACCCTGTCGCGGGAAATTGAGGAAAACCTGCTCAGAGCGCTGGCCGAAGAGAGCGCCCAATCGACCAACAGCAGAATCGTATTGTCCGCAAGGAACCCCGAGGGGAAATTGATCGGCGGCGTAACAGGCGCGACGTCCTATGGCTGGCTTTTGGTGAAAACACTGTGGGTTGACATAACGCTCAAGCGAACCGGGATCGGAACGCGTCTGATGCTGGCGGCTGAAGAACAGGCCAGAGCGTTAGGGTGCCACCATTCCTGGCTGGACACGTCCAGCCCAAGCGCCAGGGCATTTTACGCAAGGCTTGGATACTCCGAATTCGGAGTGCTCAGCAACGCGGCCGGAAACGAACCTATCGGACATTCAAGATGGTTCATGAAGAAACCTCTTTGATCCGGCACAGATGCGTTTGTCTAGAACCAGGTTGTGGAAAACTGGTTTGGTGTACGCCCTAGGTATTGAACAGGAAATGCATCACATCGCCGTCCTTGACGATGTAGCCTTTTCCCTCAGCCCGCATTTTACCTGCTTCTTTCGCCCCCTGCTCGCCATTGGCGGCGATATAGTCGTCATAGGCGATGGTTTCGGCGCGGATGAAACCCTTTTCGAAATCGCCGTGGATCACGCCTGCGGCCTGCGGCGCGGCGGTGCCGGTGCGGATGGTCCAGGCGCGGGCCTCCTTCGGGCCGACAGTGAAGTAGGTCTCCAGCTTCAGCAGGTCATAACCGGCGCGGATCAGACGGTCGAGGCCGGGTTCTTCCAGACCCATCTCTTCCAGGAACATCTGCGCTTCGTCCGCTTCCAGCAGGCTGATCTCTTCTTCGATCTTGGCGCTGATGATGACATGAGCATTGCCCTGCGCGGCGGCCATCTCGGCCACACGGGTGGAATATTCGTTGCCCTCGGCGGCCTCTTCCTCGGACACGTTGCAGACATAGAGAACCGGCTTGGTCGTCAGCAGTTGCAGCATCTTCCAGGCCTTGAAGTCCTCGTCCGACACCTCGACCAGACGCGCGGGCTTGCCGCTTTCCAGCATCTGCTGCGCGGCGGCCAGCAGGCGGTCCTGCTGCTGCGCCTCTTTGTCATTGCCTTTCAGCTTGCGCACAAGGTTGGCGCGGCGCTTTTCGATGCTTTCCAGATCGGCCAGCATCAGCTCGGTCTCGATGGTGTCAGCATCGGCCACCGGGTCGACCCGGCCATCCACATGGGTCACGTCGCCATCTTCGAAGCACCGCAGCACATGGGCGATAGCGTCGGTTTCACGGATGTTGGCCAGAAACTGGTTGCCCAGCCCTTCGCCTTTTGAGGCACCTTTGACCAGACCCGCGATATCCACGAAGGTCATGCGCGTCGGGATGATCTGTTTCGACGAAGCAATCGCGGCCAGCTTGTCCAACCGGTCGTCAGGCACAGCGACATCACCCACATTGGGCTCGATGGTGCAGAACGGGAAATTCGCTGCCTGAGCGGCCGCGGTCTTGGTCAACGCATTGAACAGGGTCGACTTGCCAACATTCGGCAAACCCACAATTCCCATTTTAAAGCCCATGATGGCCTCCTGAAGATACGACGGCGTCTTCTATTCAGGTCGGGGGAAATGCGCAACCCGGATGCCGGAAATCGGCCGAGTCCGAATTGCAACATCACATATCTGTTAAGTTCTTTTGTTTTCACAACTCTTGATTTTGGTGGCACAGCATCACCAACTGAACCTGATCGTATCATGAACCGACGAAGTATGCGTATGAAATCACTAGTTGTTTCCGCCGTTCTGCTGATAGCCGCAACTGCAGTTCAGGCACAGTCCGTCATCTTTGGCGCAGGGTATGCGGATTACTCGGACAGTTCAGCGGACGACGAGGCGCTGTTCTCACTGGAATACCAGCACCGACCGTTTCACGAGGCGACACGGTTCAGCGCAACCTGGGGCGCGGCCCTGTCCGTGGATGCGGCCGGGAATTCGCATATCGGTGCCGGCCTGATCGGAATCTATTCCTTCTCTGACCGCTGGTTCGCCGAGTTCAGCGTCATGCCGGGCTATTTCAACGCCTCGGATGACGACAACGATCTGGGTGGCGACTTTCAGATCAGAAGCCTGCTGGGCGTCGGCTATTCGCTGAACAGCGGCAACAAGGTTTCACTGGCCCTGACGCATAAATCGAATGCCAGCACGGACAGTCCCAACCCCGGCGTCAATGCGCTTTTGCTGCGGTATCATTACGGGTTTTGACGCAATCTGACCCGGCGGGATTGATTTCCGCGGAAAGTTTCTGCACATCAGGTTCAACTCTGAATGCAAGGACTGCAGATGACCCGTATTGATGCCAAGTTCGCCGCCTTGAACGCCCAAGGGAAAAAGGCCTTTGTTGCCTATATCATGGCGGGCGACCCTGATTTCGACACATCGCTGGAGGTCGTGAGAGGTTTGCCTGGTGCGGGGGTCGATGTCATCGAACTGGGCCTGCCATTCACCGATCCGATGGCGGATGGTCCGACCATCCAGGCCGCCGGTCAACGGGCGCTGGACGGCGGCATGACGCTGCAGCGGACGCTGGATCTGGCCCGTGCATTCCGCGAAACCGACGAAACAACTCCGATTGTCCTCATGGGGTATTACAATCCGATCTACAGCCGCGGCGTCGATGCCTTTCTTGCAGATGCAAAGGACGCAGGCATCGACGGTCTGATCGTCGTCGACCTGCCACCGGAAGAGGACGAAGAACTTTGTCTGCCGGCGCAGGCGGCGGGCCTGAATTTTATCCGTCTGGCGACACCGACAACAGACGACAAGCGCCTGCCTCGCGTGCTGCAAAACACTTCGGGCTTCGTCTATTATGTCTCGATCACCGGCATTACCGGCGCGGCCGAAGCACAGGCCACAAATGTCGGTCCCGAGGTCGCCCGGATCAAGTCGGCAACAGACCTGCCCGTGATCGTTGGCTTTGGCATCAATACCCCGGAAAAATCCCAGGCAATTGCAAGTGTCGCCGATGGCGCGGTCGTGGGGTCCGCCATTGTCAGCCAGATCGCTGCCGGCAAACCGGTGGCCGAAGTTCTGGACTTTGTGAAGTCACTGGCCGACGGGGCGCACTCGGTCTGAACGACGGACGAGTCAGGATTGATGTCTGTCAACCGCAGCAGGTCGCGCGCCTGCTGCGGTTTTTTGCTGTCTGGACCTGATGGCGCGACGTGATAGTAAATTGGCTTGAAAACCCAACCAGATCGACGAAAGCGCCGGAATATGCCCGTAATCACAACCATCGAAGACCTGCGCCGCATTTACGAACGTCGCGTGCCGCGCATGTTTTACGATTATGCCGAAAGCGGCAGCTGGACCGAGCAGACCTTTCGCGACAACAGCTCTGATTTTGAAGATATCCGGCTGCGCCAGCGGGTTGCCGTTGATATGGCCGGGCGCTCAACAGTGTCACAGATGATCGGGCAGGATGTCACCATGCCGGTTGCGCTGGCGCCGGTCGGTCTGACCGGGATGCAGCATGCCGACGGCGAGATGAAAGCCGCTAAAGCGGCCGAAGAGTTCGGCGTTCCTTTCACCCTGTCCACCATGTCGATCAATTCGATCGAGGACGTGGCCGAACACACTTCGAAACCTTTCTGGTTTCAGCTTTATACGATGAAGGATCAGGACTATGTCAGCCGTCTGATCCAGCGGGCGAAAGACGCGAAATGCGCAGCGCTGGTGATAACTCTGGACCTGCAAATTCTCGGACAGCGACACAAGGATTTGAAAAACGGCCTGTCTGCCCCGCCGAAACTGACAGCGAAGACCATCGCCAACCTGATGACCAAATGGTCCTGGGGGATTGAGATGATGCGCGCCAAGCGGCGCGAGTTCGGAAATATCGTCGGCCATGTCGAAAGCATTTCAGACGCCTCTTCGCTGGGCGCGTGGACGGCCGAGCAGTTCGATCCCAGCCTCGACTGGAAGAAGGTCGGAAAGCTGATGGAGCAGTGGGGCGGCAAAGTAATCCTGAAGGGTATTCTGGATGCCGAGGATGCAAAAATGGCGGCAAAGCTTGGCGCGGATGCCATCGTCGTGTCCAACCACGGCGGACGGCAACTGGACGGTGCGCTCAGTTCCATCCGCATGCTGCCGGAAATCATGGATGCGGTCGGGGACGATATCGAGGTTCATCTGGACAGCGGCATCCGGTCGGGTCAGGACGTTCTCAAGGCGCTGGCCCTGGGGGCCAAGGGAACCTATATCGGGCGCGCTTTCGTGTATGGGCTGGGCGCAATGGGACAAAAGGGCGTGACAACGGCTCTGGATGTCATTCACAAGGAACTGGACACCACCATGGCCCTGTGCGGTGAACGGAATGTGGGTGATCTGGGCCGCCATAACCTGCTGATCCCCGAAGACTTTGGCGGCCTCTGGCAGGACTGATCCACGTTTGTCCGGACGGGGGGCAAAAATCCCTTTCCAATTCCGGTGAATCAAGCTATGGACGCGGCTTCACACGGGCATACAGCCTTGGAGGATGCCCGCCCTAACATTGGAGAATATATCATGGCTGGTGAGATTCCTGATCTCGTAGCTCTGGAACGGACGGGGACAGGCAAGGGCGCCGCTCGTCAGGCACGCCGCGACGGCATGGTTCCAGGCATTGTTTTTGGTGGCGACAAAGAACCGCTGCCGATTCAGATTCCGTTCAACGTCCTGTTCAAGCGCCTGAAAGCAGGCCGGTTCAAGTCGACCCTGTGGAACCTGAAGGTTGAAGGCCACGACGACGTCCGCGTCATCTGCCGCGACGTTCAGCGTGACGTTGTCAAAGACCTGCCGACCCACCTGGACCTGATGCGCCTGCGCCGGACCACCAAGATCGCGCTGTACATCCCCGTTGAGTTCATCAACGAAGAAGAGGCGCCCGGCATCAAGAAGGGCGGCGTTCTGACCGTTGTCCGCCCTGAGGTCGAACTGATGTGCACCGCCGGTGACATCCCCGAGAAGATCACCGTTGATCTGACCGGGATGGAGATCAACGACGTTGTGACCATTTCGTCGGTTGAACTGCCTGCAGGCACCAAGCCGACCATCGACCGTGACTTCGTGATCGCGAACGTCTCGGCACCGACCGGCCTGTCGTCCAGCGACGACGAAGAAGGCGAAGAGGTCGAAGTGGCCGCAGACGAGGTTGAAGTCGTCGGTCAGGAAGAAGCAGAAGAATAAATCCGGACCAAACTGTTCGGAAGATGGAACGGGGCCCTATACGGGGCCCCGTTTTTCTTTGCGCGTGCGGGCTGGAAAACGGATGGCATTCCGTGCAATCAACCATTTGTGCGTTTTGCGCCATACACAAGGACGAGGCTATGAAACTGTTTGTCGGATTGGGGAATCCGGGGACCAAATACGCCCGCAACCGGCACAATATCGGCTTTATGGCCGTGGATCGGATTGCAGAAGACCATGGCTTCGGTCCGTGGAAATCCAAGTTTCAGGCGGACATTGCCGAGGGTCGGCTGGGATCGGAAAAGGTTTTGCTGATCAAACCGCAAACCTTCATGAATCGCTCTGGCCAGTCGGTGGGTGAGGCGATGCGGTTCTACAAGCTCGATTCGACCGATGTGATCGTTTTTCATGACGAACTGGACCTCGCCCCCGGCAAGGTCCGCGTCAAGGCAGGCGGCGGGCATGCCGGTCACAACGGGCTGCGTTCGGTCCACGAACATATCAGCCCGGCCTACGACAGGGTGCGGCTGGGGATCGGACATCCCGGACGGAAAGAATTGGTGTCGCCTTACGTGCTGGGAGATTTCGCCAAAGCCGATGCCGACTGGCTGGATGACGTATTGCGCGGGGTGTCGGATGGCGCCGCGTACCTTGCCCAGGACGAGGGCGGCAAATTCATGAATGCCGTCGCCTTGCGCACCGCGCCGCCCCGGTCATCGAAATCGCCCGCCAAAGCCCCCGCACCCGCGGCAAACCCCGCGCCTGAACCCGAGCCGGACAACCGCTCTGCCATGCAGAAGTTGCTGGACAAGTTCAAATAGGGTCGCTGACGTTGCCGCCACGTCCCAATTGCGGAACGCAACCAGGCAGGTTCCAATACGACACGCAAATGGGAGGCGTCATATGAGAACCGTGTTGAAGTGGGCGCTGCGCATCGTGCTGATGCTGGTGCTGGCCGCAGCAGTCGTGGGGTTCTGGAAACGCGAAGAGATTCAGCGCCTGATGGCCGTGAACTCTTTGTTTTCCGAAGAAAAGATCGTTCACAACTTCTCGAACATGGATCAGGCATTCCTGTCTGTCGACCTGCCGCGTGGCGACGGCCCGACCTGGGACCTGCCCTACGGGGCCGGGTTCGACCTGCCGAAAGGCACCGACACCTGGATCGAAGACCGGGCGGTCACTTCCCTTTTGGTGATGCAGGACGGTCAGATCCGGTTCGAAGAATACTATCTGGGCACCACACCCGACGACCGGCGAATTTCGTGGTCGGTGGCCAAAAGCTATCTGTCCGCCCTGTTCGGCATTCTGCTGGACGAAGGGGCGATCGCTTCGCTGGACGATCCGGTTGTGAAATACGCACCGAAACTGACCGGGACGGCCTATGACGGCGCGACTATTCGAAATGTCCTGAATATGGCCAGTGGCGTGACCTTTGACGAGGATTACCTAGACTATGACTCAGACATCAACCGCATGGGTCGCGTCGTTGCCCTGGGCGGCGAGTTGGACGATTTTGCCGCTTCATTGCAGGACAGTTTCGCCACGCCCGGCGACACCTGGCAATATGTTTCAATCGACACGCATGTCATCGGCATGGTCATCCGTGGCGCAACCGGACGGAGCGTTGCGGATCTGTTGACCGAACGGATCGTACAGCCTTTGGGTCTGGAACAGGACGGCTATTACATCACCGACGGTGTCGGGGTGGCCTTTGTTCTGGGCGGGCTGAACTTTACCACTCGGGATTTTGCCCGATTTGGTCAGATGATCCTGCAGAACGGGTCCCACAATGGTCAGCAGCTTGTGCCCGCCGATTGGCTTGCCGAATCCGTTCTGCCCAACGCGCCCACGGGCCCCGGAAAGATCGGTTATGGATATCAATGGTGGATCCCCGTGGGCGCGCATGAGGGTGAGTTTCTGGCGCGTGGCATCTATGGGCAGTACATCTATTTCGATCAGCCGCGCGGTGTGCTGATCGTCACGACAGGCGCGGATCGCAGGTTTCGCGATCCGGGCGTCCACGAGGCAAACATAGAAATGTTCCGCAGCATCGCCCAAAGCCTGTAAGGTGGGATCATGCAAAAGCAGGACAGCATAAACGTATTGGGCGGCGTCCTTGCCCCATGCTCGCGCGACCCGTTGACCGGGTTTTTTCGGGACGGGGCCTGCAATACCTGCCCCGAGGATCAGGGCAGCCACACGGTCTGTGCCGTGATGACGGCCGAGTTTCTGGCCTTTTCCAAATATGTCGGCAATGACCTGAGCACCCCGCGCCCCGAGTTCAACTTTCCGGGTCTGAAACCCGGTGACAGCTGGTGCCTGTGCGCTGCGCGTTTTCTTCAGGCCCATGACGAAGGTTGCGCACCCAGGGTGCATCTGGAGGCAACCCATCAAAGGGCGCTGGACGTGGTCCCGCTGCGCCTTTTGAAAGATAACGCCACTCACGGCTAAGCAGACCAGCCCGGGAACACCCGGACCGGCCCTAATTCGGGATCACTCCCGCAGTTTGACAAGGTCGGACATCAGACCTTCGGTCCCGTTGTGGACCGTCAGCCGCTCGACCTTGCCGGCGATGGTTTCCAGCGCCTCCAGCTCTTTCAGCCGCAGCATCACCGGGTTTTCCGCCATCACCTTCGCGGTGTTCAACAGGGACCGCGTGGCGTTGGTTTCTTCCCGCCGCCGGATGACGTTGGCCTCGGCCTGTTTTTCGGCGGCGACCACGGCAGTCAGGATCTCCCGCATCTCACCGGGCAGGATGACGTCTTTCAACGCGATCTCACCCACTTCGATGCCGATCCCGGCCATCTGTGTCCGCACCCGATCGGCGGCCTCGGTGTCGACGGTCACTTTCTCGGCCAGCAGCCGGTCAAGCGTCATCGCGCCCAGGGTCTTCCGGAACGCCAGTTGCAGCGCCCGGTGCAGGGCCTGATCGAAGTCCCTGACCGTCCCCACCGCCTTGACCGGATCAACGACCCGGTAGTCGGCGCTGAGGTTGACCCGGATAGTCACCCGGTCCCTGGTCAGGATCTCCTGCCCGGTCACCTCATGGGTCCGTTGCCGCAGGTCGATTTGCTTGACCTCGACGTTCCGGCCCGCCTTCCAGAAGGCATGCGCGCCCGGGTTCAGCTGATCCACCAGCACACCGTCAACCGTCAGCAGACCGGTATGGCCCTCGGCGATCTCAACCTGTGTCAGGTTGATCCGCAGCCCGGCCCGAACCAGCCGTTGCGCCACCGGTTTGGGGGCGATCATGGTCCCGGTCAGGCTGTGCGGCTCTGCTTCCCACGGACCTGCATCTTTCCAGACCAGCGCCCGTGCTTCGGGGTTCAGGACCCGAACAGGGACCCCATCCCGCAGCAGAACCAGAACTTCGTCGGGCCCGGCCCGGAACTCGGTCAGATGCTTGGCGGCAAGTTCAGGCCGGTTCTGCATGAGTGCCCGCTCGTAGGGCGACACGAAAAAGAGAGATTCCAGATCGTGCAACTCGGTCAGCACATCCTTGCGCGGCAGCCGGTGTTTACCGGGGCCGAGGATTGCATCGAACACCCCGTTGCGCAGGACCAGCATCCGCTGGGTCTCAGTCAGGGTCAGCCGCCGGTGGCCGGTCAGCCGGTCAATCAGATCTTGGAACAGTGTCATGTCATCTCTCCTTTTCGTCTCGCTCTATCGTCGTCGCAAATGCGAACTCCTTTTCATGTTTTCAGTGGGTTGCACCCCGAACGGGTGACAGGTGTGTAGCCTTCGGACGAAGGCGGGAAAGATCCGGGCATCCCCCGCGCCACGCCCCTGCGCGGGAGGGTCAGAGAGAGGGGCGCGGGACCCATGCGCCGCCTTGCCCAAGGGGCTAAGCGGGGCACCGATCCGGCGGCACCGTCATCCGCCCTCCGGCCCAAGGCCAGAGCAGCGAAGGCCCCTGCCCCGCCCGGCCAAAGCCTGACGTTGCGCGGTGCCACCCCTGCTGGGGAACACCCGGACCCTAATGTTATGGACCGTTTTCACGGGCCGGCGTGGAAGGCCGGTGCTGACCTAACAGCGTTTGTTCAAATGACGGGATTCGAACCCGCTACACATCGATTCGCAGTCGAATGCTCTAACCAGAATGAGCTACATTTGGTGCTTTGGAAGGAGTCGAACCTTCGCCTACAGAGTTGGATCTGCCGCTCTATCCGCCCGAGCTTCAAAGCTTACCAATCCCCGGTTTCGGCCCTGGCATACGGTTTCGGCAGCGCCGTCCGCACCGGGAGAGTGATCACCTCTGCCCGCTAGGGTCCGGCCCGTTGTGACCGGTAGCGGCGGGTTTAGGCGAAGGCACTGGATTCGCTCAATAAATTTTTGCGCCCCTAAAACGCACCTGTGGCGAGTGCGCAACAAAATTACCCAGTTGCGCAACATTCGAAAAGGTATCGCACCAAAAACAAAGCGGCGCACCCGTCAATGGCGCGCCGCTCTTGTCACAAGTTTCAAATTTTACCGCTTGGTCAATCCGCGGTACGGCCTTCGGTATCCGACATGTCGAAGTTCAGATACTTGGCCACTGTCTGCACGTCCTTGTCGCCACGTCCGCACATGTTCATGCAGATCAGGTGGTCTTCGGGCAATTCCGGCGCGATTTTCATCACATGGGCCAGCGCGTGGCAGGGTTCCAGCGCGGGGATGATGCCTTCGGTCGCGCAACACAGCTGGAACGCCTCAAGCGCCTCTTTGTCGGTGATCGAGACATATTGCGCGCGACCGACGTCGTTCAGCCACGAATGTTCCGGGCCGATACCGGGGTAATCGAGACCCGCGGAGATCGAATACCCTTCGAGGATTTGTCCGTCGTCATCCTGCAACAGATAGGTCCGGTTGCCGTGCAGCACGCCCGGGCGACCACCGGTCAGCGAGGCGCAATGCTCCATCTTCTCGTTCACACCTTTCCCGCCAGCTTCGACGCCGATGATGTTCACGGATTTATCGTCGAGGAACGGGTAGAACAGGCCCATCGCGTTCGATCCACCACCGATGGCGGCGATGATCGTGTCGGGCAGACGGCCCTCGGCCTTATGCATCTGCTCCTTGGCTTCCTTGCCGATGATCGACTGGAAATCACGGACCATCGCAGGGTACGGGTGCGGACCGGCCACGGTTCCGATGCAGTAGAACGTGTCGCGCACATTGGTCACCCAGTCCCGCAGCGCGTCGTTCATCGCGTCTTTCAGCGTGCCTCTGCCGCTGGTCACCGGGATCACCTCGGCCCCCAGCAGGCGCATACGGAACACGTTCGGGGCCTGACGCTGTACGTCATGCGCGCCCATATAGACCACACATTTCAGGCCGAACTTGGCACAGACGGTGGCAGTCGCTACGCCATGCTGCCCCGCCCCGGTTTCGGCGATGATCCGGGTCTTGCCCATCCGACGCGCCAGAATAATCTGGCCCAGAACGTTGTTGATCTTGTGCGCGCCGGTATGGTTCAGCTCATCGCGCTTCAGATAAATTTTCGCACCTCCCAGATGTTCGGTCAGGCGCTCCGCATAGTAGAGCGGCGAGGGGCGGCCCACATAGTTCGCCCACAGATCATCCATCTCGGCCCAGAAGGTCGGATCGTCCTTGGCCTTCTCATATTCCTCTTCCAACGACAGGATCAGGGGCATCAGCGTTTCGCTGACGAACCGTCCACCGAAAATGCCGAAACGGCCCTGTTCGTCGGGGCCGGACATGAAGGAATTGAAAAGATCGTTGGCCATGGGTGTCTCCATCGTCGTACCTGATGTTCATAGGAGGTAGGCGCAGAATTTGCCATGGCAAAACGTGTTCGCCCGACGATCAATTGGACGCTTCAATAAACGCCCTGATTAGCCCCGCATCCTTGATGCCGGGCGCGCTTTCCACACCTGATGAGACATCGACCTGCCGCGCGCCGGTCATGCGCACCGCCTCGGCCACATTGTCCGGTGTCAGCCCACCCGCCAGCATCCAAGGCCGCCGCCAGTATTTGCGCCCGGCCAGCAGCCGCCAGTCAAACGCCAGCCCGTTTCCACCCGGAAGTTCCGAACTGCGTGGCGGCTTGGCGTCGATCAGCAACTGGTCAGCCACCTCGGAATACTGGTCGATCGCGGCAAGGTCTTCGGGTTCCGCAATGCCGATTGCCTTCATGACCGGCAGCCCAAACCGGCTGCGGATTTCGGCCACACGGTCCGGGGTTTCTTTTCCGTGCAACTGCAACATGTCCAGTGGAACGGTCGAAACGATCCGGTCCAGTTCTTCATCTGTAGCATTCACCGTCAGGGCGACCTTGGCAATTCCGACCGGCACCAGATGGGCCAGTTCGGTCGCGGCCGGAACCTCAAGATGTCTGGGCGATTTGGGAAAAAAGACAAAGCCTACATAGCGCGCGCCTGCATCGGCAGCCGCGCGCACGTGATCAGGTGCGGTAAGCCCGCAGATCTTTACGTTTACATCTTGGGGCATTGTCGCGCCTCAGCTGGCCTCATCCAGAAGAGCCAGAACCTCGTCCTGCCCTTCGTTCTGCTTTTTCTTGAGCTTCTTGACCTCGCGCTCAAGCTTGCGCACTTCGCTTTTCTTGGCGGTCGCGTCGCGGCGGTGTTTGTGCTCGCGCAGCCATTCCCAGAGAAAACCGATGATCAGCCCCGCAACCACGCCGCCCAGCACAACAAGGAACAGAGGCAATGTCGTGTTGAAGTTAAAGCCCAGCAGCTCGGCAATCGCGTCGGGCATAAGCTTCAGCTCTACCGACTCGCGGTTGGCAAGCGAGATGGAGATGAGGGCGATTCCGAGGATCGCCAGAAAAGCATATCGAAGGTAGCGCATCATGGCTTAGGCTTTACCGTTCAAACGATCCCTTAGCAACTTGCCAGTCTTGAAAAACGGAACGCATTTTTCTTCGACCTGAACGGTCTCGCCGGTTCTGGGATTGCGGCCGACGCGGGCGTCGCGCTGTTTTACCGAAAAGGCGCCAAATCCGCGCAGCTCAACCCGGTCTCCCCGGGCCATCGCATCCGTTACTTCTTCGAACACGGTATTCACGATCCGTTCGACGTCACGCTGATAAAGGTGCGGGTTCTCGTCGGCAATTTTCTGAATCAGTTCTGAACGGATCATGTGCGTTACCCTCCCAGGCGACCGGTTAACCATGTCTATTATTCTGAACAGTATAGAAAAAAACTCGGTTCGGGGGAACGTAAACTCTGTGTGCGAAGCCTTCATTTTCCTGCAAAGTCGCGCGATTTTTTGCTTGTTGGCGTAATTTCCGCGCCTAATGCGCAGGCCTGTGCCGCAATAACCCCAAAAATCGGAACATATTGATTCGCAACAAAAACGGCCCCGCGCTGATGCGCGGGGCCGTAATTCCGGCTTTAACTGAAGCCCGGGACTTAGTCGCCCGATTTCAGCGCAGCACCCAGGATATCGCCCAGCGATGCGCCCGAGTCGGACGAGCCGTACTGCTCGACGGCTTCTTTCTCTTCGGCGATCTCGCGTGCCTTGATCGACAGGCCCAGACGACGGGTCTTGCTGTCGACATTGGTGACGCGGACGTCGACCTTGTCACCGACCGAGAAACGCTCGGGGCGCTGTTCGGCACGGTCACGGCTCAGGTCCGAACGGCGGATGAAGGATTTCATGCCTTCATACTCGACCTCGATGCCGCCATCTTCGATCGCGGTGACCTCAACGGTGATGACCGAGCCACGCTTCACGCCGCCCACGGCTTCGGCGAACTTGTCACCGCCCAGGGCTTTGATCGACAGCGAGATACGCTCTTTTTCCACGTCAACTTCCGAGACAACGGCCGAAACCATGTCGCCTTTGCGGTAGTTCTGGATCGCATCCTCGCCACGCTCGTCCCACGACAGGTCCGACAGGTGAACCATGCCGTCGATGTCGCCGTCGAGGCCAATGAACAGACCGAATTCGGTGATGTTCTTGACTTCGCCTTCGACCTGCGTGCCCTCGGGGTGGGTTTCTGCAAACACTTCCCACGGGTTGCGCTGAGTCTGTTTCAAGCCCAGAGACACGCGACGCTTGGCGCCGTCGATTTCCAGAACCATGACGTCGACTTCCTGGCTGGTCGAAACGATCTTGCCGGGGTGGACGTTTTTCTTGGTCCAGGACATCTCGGACACGTGCACCAGACCTTCGACACCGGCTTCCAGCTCGACGAACGCGCCGTAGTCGGTGATGTTGGTGACGCGACCCTGATGAACCGAGCCCAGCGGGTATTTCGCAGCAACCAGATCCCACGGATCTTCCTGCAGCTGCTTCATGCCCAGGCTGATGCGGTGGGTCTCTTTGTTGATCTTGATGACCTGAACCTTGATGGTTTCGCCGATCGTCAGGATCTCGGACGGGTGGTTCACACGACGCCATGCCATGTCGGTGACGTGCAGCAGGCCGTCAACGCCGCCCAGGTCAACGAATGCACCGTATTCGGTGATGTTCTTGACGACACCCTCGACGGTCTGACCTTCGGACAGGTTGCCGATGACTTCGGCACGCTGTTCGGCACGCGATTCTTCCAGGATTGCGCGGCGCGAGACAACGATGTTGCCACGGCGGCGGTCCATTTTCAGGATCTGGAACGGCTGCTTCAGACCCATCAGCGGGCCAGCGTCGCGCACGGGGCGAACGTCAACCTGCGAACCGGGCAGGAACGCAACTGCGCCACCCAGATCGACGGTGAAGCCACCTTTGACGCGGCCAAAGATTGCACCTTCGACGCGCTGGTCGTCGGCATATGCTTTTTCCAGACGGTCCCATGCCTCTTCACGGCGGGCCATCTCGCGCGAGATGACGGCTTCGCCACGGGCGTTTTCTGCGGCGCGCAGGTAAACTTCGACCTCGTCGCCTACAGCGATTTCAGGGGCTTCGCCGGGATTTGCGAATTCTTTCAGATCAACGCGGCCTTCCATTTTGTAGCCTACGTCGATGATGGCTTGGCCGGCTTCGATCGCCAGAACCTTGCCTTTGACAACAGAACCCTCTTCGGGCGTGTCCATTTCGAAGCTTTCATTCAGGAGGGCTTCGAATTCCTCCATGGATGTGTTAGCCATGTGGCGTTGTTTTCCTTTACATACGTTTTTGCTGGCCGAGCGGTTGTCTCCGCCGGTCTTGTTTCATGATGTCTGACTGCGTGACCCGGGGCGCATCCGATTACACAAACACAAAGGGCCGAGGTGACCCGGCCCTGCTCAGATACGTCATCCGGACGTTAACCGCCCTTGTTCAGACGCGTGCTCTATAACGGGTTGGTCGTTGCCCCGCAAGTCGAAAGCAGTTTTTACACCCAATGCCGCCGATCCTGCCCGCTTCACGTTGGCTTGATCCTGCGCCGGACATGTTGCGCCCGTACGGGTGACACGGCACTTCTGTTAAAATCCAATAGCGAACCGGAGCGATTTGGCCATGGAAGACTTCAATCTCATTGTCGCGCAGCAGCCTCAATGGCTTCAGATCTGGTTGAATATCCTTGGGTTCGGCGCGTTCCTGTTGCCGATCGCGTTGCTGATCTGGCGGCAAACCCGCCTGGTCGCCGTTGCGACCGTTGCAAGCAGTGTTTTGGCAGGGGCAGGTGTGATGCTGATCTTCAGCCAACTCGGCTACGTGCGCCTCATGGGCCTTGGGCATATCGTTTTCTGGACCCCGCTGGCCTTCTATCTTTGGAAACAACAGGCGCGCCCGGAGATATTGACGGCACCCAGGTGGATTATCCGGGTTATCCTTTTGATCATCGCGATCTCGCTGGCGTTCGACTATGTGGACGTCGTCCGGTACTTGCTGGGTGATCGAACGCCGGTCGCTGTCCCGTCCTGACAGTCGTGCTGCCCGCTAGATTTCCTCGCCCTTTTTCAACAGTTCCTCGATCAGCTCGCGCTGAAGATTGCCACTGTCACCACCGTCGAATTGCTGACCGCCGCTGGAGTAGAGCGAGCCATAGGTCTTGGCGATGTTAACCGTTTGAGCCAGCCCCGAGATCAGCTGATCCTTTTTCAACGGCGAAAGCGGATGAATGAACGCAGCCCATACCGTCCCGTTGGCAATCGCATAGCGCGCATCCAATGTGGTGTCGAAATTGGCCTGCATCATCCGTTGCATGTCTTCGTCGGTCAGGCCCTCGGCGCTGCGGATCGGGACCATGGCGCGCATCCGGTCGGCGCTGGAATCCGTGATGATCAGGACCCGAACATCCGAAACTGTCAGTTGAAAGCCCGGGCCGCTTGGCTGCGCGTCGGGATCAAGGGCAAAGAGGATCTTGCCCAGACGTTCATAGTTCATCGGCGGCTCGGATTCCTGGGCGGCCAGCCCTCCGGCCAGAAATATCAGTATCAGGGCTAGTCGGATCATGGCATCACTCCTGCACGGTACGGGTTCACAATAGGAACCCTTCTGTCCCCTGACCAAACAAAGCTTGGTGAGGACTACCTCCTGCACCTCCGCATCTTTGAACGATCTGCAAGGTTTACCGGCCTTCCTGCGATAGCTCGTTCAGACACTGGCCCCTAACTTTGTTTCAGCGGTTGGCAGTCCGGCCAACCCGAACCTGAACATGGAAGGAATTAACAATGAAATCCCTGGTCCTGACCACCCTGATCGCGACCCTGCCCCTGATCGCGGCCCCGGCATTTGCCGCGGACGAGATCAATGTCTCGAACGGCATTTCAGCGGCGGGTGCTCCGCTGGCGGCGCATGGCGTCGATCTGGTTGCGCTGGTCAATGACGGCAACCCGGTCGAAGGGTTTGCCACACATTCCGCCACTTACGACGGCGCGTCCTATTACTTCACCAGTGCAACAAACCGCGAGGCGTTCGAGGCCAATCCCGCAGCTTATCTGCCGCAACATGGCGGGTTCTGCTCGTTCGGGGTGTCGGTGGGCAAAAAGTTTGACGGCGACCCGGATCAGTATCTGGTTTCCGACGGCAAACTGTATCTGTTCCTGAATGCCGAAACCCGCGCCGCGTTCTTGAAGGACGTGGCGGCCACGTCGCAAACGGCCGACGATCAGTGGGCAAAAATCAAGACCATCGCCATTGGCGAACTGTAATCTCTAGTCCCGCGGCGCTATGGCGCCGCGGGTGCCTTCTGTTCGATAACCTCAATCGCCCGCGCTAGGGCTGCTGCGATGCTCAACTCCGACGTATCCAGCAACACCGCATCATCCGCAGGTATCATGGGCGCGGTACTGCGCGCGGCATCCCGTTCGTCACGCTCACGCACATCGGCCAGAACCTGTTCGCGCGTCACGTCAGCACCTTTGCCCGTCAGTTCAAGAAACCGGCGCTCGGCCCGAACCTCGGCGCTGGCCGTGACAAACAGTTTCACCTCTGCGTCCGGGCAAATCACCGTACCGATATCGCGCCCGTCCAGCACGGCACCTGCCGCACGGCGGGCAAAGGCGCGCTGGAAATCCACCAGCGCCGCGCGCACCTCGGGGATCACCGCGACCTTGGACGCCGCTTGCGCAATCTCAGCCGTTCGCAGGTCGCCCTGCTCCAACTCCTCGGCCGTCAGTGCCTGTGCCGCCTGCACAGGCTGCATCCCGTCCAGCGTGCGCCGGCCAACGGCGCGATACAAAAGCCCGGTGTCCAGATGCGCAAATCCGAAATGCGCCGCGACCGCTTTCGAGATCGTACCCTTGCCTGCGGCCGCAGGACCGTCGATGGCAACCGTAAAACTCATGTACGCTCGACCCGGGCACCCAGCCCCGCCATCAGCGGTTCAAAGATCGGGAAGGATGTCGCGATCGGGCCGCCGTCGTCCACCGCGACAGGAGATTTCGCGCCCATGCCCATCACCATGAACGACATCGCAATGCGGTGATCCAGAAAGCTTTCGCAGGTGCCGCCACCGGGGACATTGCCGATGCCCAGCCCCTCGACCGACCACCATTCTTCGCCCTCTTCGACCGCCACGCCGTTGGCGCGCAGCCCGCGCGCCATGGCGTCGATCCGGTCGCTTTCCTTGACGCGCAATTCCTTCACGCCGCCCATCATCGTGGTGCCGGTGGCGTTTGCCGCGACCACGGACAAAACCGGGTATTCGTCGATCATCGAGGCGGCGCGCTCGGGCGGGACATTGATCCCCTTCATGTTGGGCGAGTATTTCGCGCGCAGGTCAGCAACCGGCTCTCCACCCTCTTCGCGTTCGTTTTCATACGTCAGATCCGCGCCCATCTCGCGCAGCGTGGTGAACAGCCCCGCACGCGTCGGGTTCAGGCCGATACCCGGCACCAGCACATCCGAACCGGGCGTGATCAACGCGGCACAGACCGGGAAAGCCGCGCTGGACGGATCGCGTGGTACGGCGATGACCTGCGGTTTCAGTTCGGGACGACCGGTCAGGGTGATCACCCGGCCCTCATCCGTATCCTCAACCGTGATCTCCGCACCGAACCCGGCCAGCATCCGTTCCGAGTGGTCGCGAGTTGCTTCTTTCTCGATCACCACGGTCTTGCCGGGGGCATTGAGACCGGCCAGAAGCACAGCGGATTTCACCTGTGCCGAAGGAACCGGCACCTCGTAGCGCACCGACACTGGTTCAGCAGCGCCGACGATGGTCATCGGCAAGCGCCCGCCCGAACGGCCGACCGATTGCGTACCGAACAGCGCCAGCGGATCGGTGACCCGCGCCATCGGGCGTTTGTTCAGGCTGGCGTCACCTGTAAACGTCGCCAAAATCGGAGAAGTCGCCATCGCGCCCATGATCAGCCGCACGCCGGTCCCGGAGTTTCCGCAGTCAATCACCTGATCCGGCTCGGCAAACCCGCCGACGCCAACGCCATGCACGGTCCATTCGCCGTTGCCGTGATCGGTGACCTCGGCCCCAAAGGCGCGCATGGCCTTGGCGGTATCCAGAACGTCTTCGCCCTCCAGCAGGCCCGAGATCCTTGTCTCACCCACTGCCATCGCGCCCAGGATCAGCGACCGGTGCGAGATCGACTTGTCGCCAGGCACCTCGGCCGTGCCGGTCAGCGGGCCGCAGGGATGCGAGGTCATCGGGATGGGCGTGCCGTGTCCGGACATGGGGGCTCCTTTTGCGCTATCAGTGCTCAAGCCGATTAGCGAATTGGCGCCGGTTGGTCCAGCGGCAAAGGGTCGGCAACATGCCGCTTTGGAAAAACTATCGGGTTATTCTGTGCGCAACTTCAATGCTGCGGTATGATGGTGCCAATAGTTTTGAATATTTCAGTCCAAGAACAAAATTCGAAGGAACACGTCATGACGGATGTCTGGTCCCTGATGGCCCAAGGGCCCCGAGAGCTTTTTCACCCCAAGGATCCGTTTCGCTCCGAAAGCAAGATCGAACAAAGACTGGCATTTCTTGTGGGTCTGGTCGCCTTCGGTCTGCCGGTCATACTGGCAGCCGGCGCAGTGTTCGGAGGAAGCTGCTTTCGCGACAGCATCAGCCATTTCTACTATGCGCAGTTCCTGGGGGCGGTCTTTGTTGGCCTGCTGTGTTTCGTGGGCGGGTTTCTGATTGCCTATACCGGTGAGACCTTTTTCGAAGACTCGCTCAGCAGCGTCGCCGGTGTCGGAGCCTTCACCGTGGCTTCCGTCCCGACATTGGGTACCGGATGTGAAAACCCCGCCACGTTTCTTTCCCGCGTCTTTGTCCAAGTGACCAATGGCGACCCGATCACCGTGGCCGAGGCCCCGCATCAGGGGTTCTTCAACCTGTTCAGCACCGCCAGCAACTGGCACATGGTGGCCGCGGGCATTCTGTTCATCTATCTCGGCCTCTACTGCCTGATTGTCCTGCGGCGGGTGGTTCCGGAACGGCATGAAAAAAACGGCGTACTGATCGAAAGCAAGCGCCAGCGCAACCAACTATACAGCATCTGCGGTCTGGTCATTCTGGCCTGCGTTGCCTTGCTGTTTCTCAAAAGCAAGATCGGCGGACCGGGTTTCCTTGACTGGTGGAACAGCCTGAACCTGACATTCTTTTTCGAAGCAATCGCGCTGTGGGCCTTTGGAATTGCCTGGTTTGCCAAGGGGCGCATGTTCCCCTCGTTGAACGACAGTTAGCCAAGGCGCCGGAACGTCAGATAATGAGGGGTCCGCCCTTCGCGCAGGGCTTTTTGTTCGTAACGAGTTGACATCCAGTCATCCCACGGCTCGCGCCAGTCTGCCGGGCGCTCGGCCAACCATTCGAATCCGGCGCGGGGAACTTCTTCAAGAGTCTGGCGGACATAATCGGGGATGTCGGTTGCAACGCGGAATATCGCCCCCGGTTTCAGGACACGGGCCAGCGGTTCCAGATGCTCGGGCGTCACGAACCGGCGGCGGTGGTGCCGCGTCTTCGGCCAGGGGTCGGGATACAGCAGAAACGCGCGCGAGATGCTGGCTCTGGGCAGCACGTCAAACAGGTCGCGTGCGTCCCCGGGATGCACGGCCAGGTTTTCCACCCCGGCCTTGCGGATCTTGCCCAGCAGCATGGCCACACCATTGATATAGGGTTCGGCCCCGATGATGCCGATATCGGGGTTGCTGGCGGCCTGATGCACAAGATGCTCGCCGCCGCCAAAACCGACCTCAAGCCAGACGTCCTTGCCGCCGAACAGCGCCTGCAAATCCAGCGGGTGACGTTCGGGGTTGGTGTCCCAGTCAACCGCTCCGGGTGACAGCGCGTCGAGGTCTTCGTTCAGATACGTCTTTTGACTCTGCTTCAGGACTTTGCCCTTGAAGCGGCCATAGAAGTTTCTGCGGGGGCGTTGTGGTGTCTGGGTGCTCATGGCGGTGCCCATACTGCGCAGGGTGCAACGTTGCAACCCCGGCGCAGGATCGAAAAAGCGCGCCGGTTTCGGCGCGCCCGGTTTTCGTTCAGATCAGACCGCCGCTTTCAGCGCGTCGGCCAGATCGGTGCGTTCCCAGCTGAACCCGCCATCGGCCTCTGGCTGGCGGCCGAAATGGCCATATGCCGCCGTGCGCTGATAGATTGGCTTGTTCAGCTCCAGATGCTGACGGATGCCGCGCGGTGTCAGATCCATCACCTGGCCAACGGCTTTTTCAATCGCCGCGTCCGCAACCTGACCGGTGCCATAGGTATCGGCATAGATCGACAGCGGTTTGGAAACGCCAATCGCATAACTCAGCTGAATGGTGCAGCGTTCTGCCATGCCCGAGGCAACCACGTTTTTTGCCAGATAGCGCGCCGCATAAGCCGCCGAACGGTCAACTTTGGTCGGGTCTTTGCCCGAGAAGGCGCCGCCGCCATGCGGTGCCGCGCCGCCATAGGTGTCCACGATGATCTTTCGCCCGGTCAGGCCCGCATCTCCGTCCGGGCCGCCGATGACGAATTTGCCGGTGGGGTTCACATGCCATTCGGTATTGGCGGACAGCCAACCATCAGGCAGCGTCTCACGAATATAAGGCTCGACAATGTCGCGGATGTCATCCGAGGTCAGCGCCTCGTCCAGATGCTGGGTCGACAGCACGATCGAGCTGACACCGACGGGCTTGCCGTCCTGATAGATCACCGAGAGCTGAGATTTCGCATCCGGGCCAAGCGCGGGCTCGGTTCCGTCTTTGCGCACTTCGGCCAGACGGCGCAGGATCGCATGTGAATACTGGATCGGTGCCGGCATCAGAGTGGGCGTTTCGGTGGTCGCGTAGCCGAACATGATGCCCTGATCGCCGGCCCCTTCGTCCTTGTTGTCCGCGGCATCCACACCCTGCGCAATATGGGCGGATTGCTCGTGCAGCAAGTTCGTCACCTCGACCGTTTCGTGGTGGAACTTGTCCTGCTCGTACCCGATGTCCTTGATACAGGCGCGCGCGATCTCGTCGATACGGCCCATGTAATCATGCAGTTTGTCCTGATCCGACAGACCCACCTCTCCACCAATCACAACACGGTTGGTTGTTGCAAATGTTTCGCAGGCCACGCGTGCTTCGGGTTCTTCGTTCAGAAAGGCGTCAAGGACGGCATCGGAAATCCGGTCGCAAACCTTATCCGGGTGCCCTTCGGAAACGGACTCCGAAGTGAAAATGTAGTTCTGTCGGGACATGAATGTGCTCCATTAAGATTTCCCCATCACGCCAGGAAGCCGTTGTGACAGGCATCCGAGGGGATACGCGCGCAGTTAGACGGGGTCAATCGGTAATTAAACACGTCGTTGCCGGGCGTTGCGCCAAAGCAGCGCAAACAGGGTCAGAAGCACGGCAAAGACCGGCAAATCACCAATCCGCGCGTAGAAGGTCGGGTCCAGTGGGGCCGGTAGTTTCGCGTCGATGAACCCGGCCTGCCCCAAGGCCAGTTTCTTTGTGACGCGCCCCAACGGGTCGATCATGGCCGACACCCCGGTATTGGCCGAACGCATCATCGGCAGCCCCTGCTCGATCGCGCGCATCCGGGCCTGCGCCAGATGCTGATACGGGCCCGACCGGGTGCCGAACCACGCATCATTGGTGATTTGCAGCAGGAAATCCGCCCGTTCCGGGGCCGACAGCACATCCTGCGTAAACACGGCCTCATAACAGATCAGCGGCAGCGCCTTGCCCAACTTGCCCGCATCCATCAGGGCTGCGCCTGGTCCCGCGCTGAACCCGTTGCCCGTGGTCGCTGCCATCCCGTAGATGCCAAACCGCGCCATAGCCTCACCAAAGGGGACATATTCGCCGAATGGAGCCAGGTGGTGCTTGTCGTACAGCCCCTGTTGCCGGCCCTCTTCGTTCAGATAGATCATCGAGTTGAAGATGCGCGGCCCGTCGCCACGTTGAATGCCAAGGATAACAGGCGTGCCCTGTGCAGCTTCCGCCACCACGTCCAGATACGGCTGCGCACTGCCCAGCCACGCAGGAACCGAGGTTTCGGGCCACACGATCAGGTCGGGCCTGGGTGGCGCGGCGGTGAACTCGATCTGGCGGGCAAAGAACAACGGGGCATAGTCCGGGTGCCATTTCTGGTGCTGCGGCGCGTTGGGCTGGATCAAGCGAACAACGTGGTCCGTCTCGGAAACGGCCGGACGCGTGGCCGCATAGCCCAGCGCCAGACCGACGAACCCCGCAGTCATCCCGAGTGGCAGAGCCCACCCGCGCCGCTGCGCCAGTGCGGCCCCTAAGGGCAGGGTTGCCAAAAGCGTCAGCGCCGCCAGACCATACGGTCCGAACAGGGACAGCAGTTGGGCAACCGGGCTGTCCACCCAAACCTGTGCCAGTCCGGCCCAGGGAAATCCCGTCAGAACATATCCCCGTGCAAATTCCGCCAGCGCAATCGCCAACGACAGAAACACGGCCTGCGGCACCGCGCGACCGGCCGGTCGCCGGGCGACCCAGAACGCCAGCGCCCAGAACAGCGCCAGCCCGCCTGCCATAAAGATTAACGCAAACGGCGCCATCCAGGCGTGCCGTTCCGCATCGACCAGAAACGGCTCGATAATCCAGCTCAGAGCGTGGGCGAAATACCCGGTTGCAAAAGCCCAGCCCAGCCAGGCCGCCTGACCCCGTGTTTCAGTTGACAGAAACAGCGGCGACAGCAGCACCAAAGCCACCAGCGAGGCGGCCCAAATGCCGTAGGGTGCCAGACCAAACGCCGCCAGTGCACCCAGCAGCGCCGCCAGCACTAATTTCAGCCACAAGGGCCAACCCTGAGCAGGGTTCATGCAACGAGATCCGGTAGCATCACACGCAGCCGTTTGATCCGGCGCGGATCGGCATCCATCACCTCAAATTCCGGGCCTTCAGGATGCAATACAACCTCGCCCCGCGCGGGAACGCGGCCGGATAACATGAATACCAGTCCGCCCAGCGTGTCGATCTCTTCTTCGTCGACATCCTCGTGGCTGGTCAGCGAGCGCCCGATCTCTGCCTCGAACTCTTCCAGCGGAATGCGCGCCTGAACGACGTAGCAGCCGGGCTTTTCCTGAACCCAAAGCTGGCTTTCATCGGCGTCATGCTCATCTGCGATTTCCCCGACAACCTGTTCGATCAGGTCCTCGATCGTCAGCAAGCCATCAACGCCGCCATATTCGTCGATCACCAGCGCCATATGGCGACGCTCGGTCTGCATCTTGGTCAGCAGAACGCCGATCGGCATCGACGGCGGCACGAACAGCAACGTGCGTAGCATCGATACCAGATCAAACTCTGATGACTTTCCGTTGAACCCATGGGTCAGCGCAAAATCCTTGAGGTGCACGAACCCCAAAGGCGTATCAAGCGTCCCCTCATAGACCGGTATTCGGGAAAGGCCGCTGTCCCGAAACACCTGCGCCAGCTCATCCTTTGTGATGGTCGAGGGCACAGACACGATCTCGGCCGTGGGAATGGCCACGTCCTCGACCCGCATCCGTCTGAGATTGATCATGCCCCGTGGTTGCGCCATGTCGACTTCATGCCCGTTTGCCGCGCCGACCTCCTCATCGTCATGCGACGAGAATGCGTCCATCAGCCGAGAAAAAAAGCCGGCCTTCTCTTTACCGTGTTCACCGCTGTCCTTTGGTTGCGCGCCATGCGCCGCCATAGAACTGCCGTCTGATTCGCCCATAATCCTGTTCCAAATAACTGGCCTCAAAGGCCCGTGCTAACCACTATATGGGTCATCAATACCCAATTTGCCAAGTATATCGACTTCGACGCTCTCCATCAAAGTGGCGTCGGGGTCACGAATGTGATCATATCCCAGCAAATGCAACACTCCGTGAACGATCAGATGCGTCACATGATCGTCCATGGGTTTGCCTGCCTCGGCCGCTTCCCGTGCACATGTCTCGTACGAGATCGCGATGTCACCCAATGCGAATTCGCCGGTAAAGTCCGGCTCGGGCAATGCCGGGGGCTGGCCCGCAACCTCAGCCGCCAGGTCTTCGGCAGGCCAGCTGAGAACATTTGTGGGCGCAGGCTTTTCGCGAAACTCGGCATTCAGTTCAGCGATCCGGGCATCATCACAGGCCAGCAGGCTGATCTCGCACAGATCAAGGTCCAGACCGCAATGCGCCAGCACAGCGCGGACCGCACGCTCGGCCAAAGGCTCCAGCCCCTGCCAGCGCGGCTCTTCGATCGTTATTTCAAGTTTCATGCCAACATGTCCAAAGTTCCGGTATCGGAACCCTGTCGTTATCCCGTCTCACGGCCCGAGTCGGCCTCATACGCTTCGATGATGGCGGCGACAAGCGGGTGACGCACGACATCCTTCGATGTGAAATAGTTGAAACTGATATTCGGGATCGTTTTCAACAGCCGTTCCGCATCTGCAAGGCCCGACTGCACGCCGCGCGGCAGATCGACCTGCGAGCGGTCGCCGGTGATGACCATGCGGCTGCCCTCGCCCAGACGGGTCAGGAACATCTTCATCTGCATGGTGGTGGCATTCTGCGCCTCATCCAAAACGACAAAGGCGTTTGCCAGCGTGCGCCCCCGCATAAACGCCAGCGGCGCGATTTCGATTCGTTTCTCTTCGATCAGCTTGGCCAGCTGTTTGCCGGGCAGAAAATCGTTCAGCGCGTCATATAGCGGCTGCATATAGGGATCGACCTTGTCCTTCATGTCGCCTGGCAGGTAGCCCAGTTTTTCACCCGCTTCGACGGCGGGGCGGCTGAGAATGATCCGGTCCACATGCCCGCCGATAAACATCGACACCCCGACGGCCACGGCCAGATAGGTTTTACCGGTGCCCGCCGGCCCGATCCCGAAGGCCAATTCATTGTTGAACAGCGATTGAACATACGCCTTCTGCGCATCAGTGCGCGGTTCAACCAACTTTTTGCGGGTCTTGATTTCGACCGTGCCGCCCTTGAACATCTCAAGCTGGTCGCCGTCACGGCTGCCGGTTCCTTTCTCGGAACCGCCCATGCGCAGCTCACGATCCACATCTGCTGCTTCAACGTCGCGGCCACCTTCCAGACGGGTGTAAAGCGCTTGAAGCACCTCGATCGCCTGTTTCTGGGCGTCTTCATCCCCCATCACCACCAGCTGGTTGCCGCGGCGCACGATCTGAACGGACAGCTTGTGTTCGATATCGGTCAGGTTGCGGTCATATTCACCGCAAAGATCAATCAACAACCGGTTGTCAGGGAATTCTACAAACGCCTCGCGCTGGGGCATTTCATCTTGCGGTGGGGTCAGGGCACCGATGGCCAATCCGTTCTCCTGTCTTGGCGTTTCATCCCGAGCGTAGACAACAATTCTTGTTGGGCGCAAGCCACAGTTTCAAAATTTCCGCGACGGATGGCAAAACCGCCAGCCCCCGAAAGCGGACCGGTGAAAAATCCCGTTCCGGCACGGAACCTTGCCTGTGTTTCTTGTCAGAATTTGTAGTTCAGGCCAAATCGCAGGCCGCGATAGCGTGGCGTCGATTTGGTCGAAAACCCGTTGTCGAACACAACGTCCTTCGAGTCGAATTGCGCATATTCATACTCACCCGTGATCGACCAGTTCTCACTCAGGCTGTGTTCCGCCCCGATACTTGCCGAAAAGCCCGCCCGTTGATCACTGTCTTCAAACGGCTGAACCGTCGACCCGCTGGACAGGCTGCTTGTCGTCGTGATGTCGCCACGTACATATCCAACCGAAACGAAATATAGAACCGTGCCGCGCTTGTTGGTCAGCCCGTTGCGGAACCGCAGCGACAGCACGTCCGAGATTTCCGATCCGCCATTGACGGTGACACTGCCAATCTGGGTCGAAGCATCATCGTCAAGCGATCCGAAATCATACCCGAGCTCGAACCCGTAGACATAGCTGCGCCCGCCCATGGCCGGAAGAACACCGCGCCAGCCACCCCGGATGCCGCCGTAGGAACCGTTCAGATCCAGTTCGCCGATTTCAAAGAGGCCCGTAGAGGTTCTGAGGCCAAACCTGTCGGTACCGCCGGTTGCGTATCCGCCGGACAATCCCAGATAAAACGCGCTTACATCGCTGCCAAAGCGTTTCGGGCTGGCGACGGGAGGGTCTGAAACGCCCTGATCCAGATTGCCGGCCGCCGTCGCGGTTGAAAGAACCGACGTTGCCGTCACAACGGACAAGGCAAATTTCAAGGTTGATCCAAAGTACCGTTTAAGGATTTTCACTCGCACCCTCCATCGTCCCGACCCGACAGCCGGATCAGCACAGATCTGGATTTCGGGAATGAAAACCTGTCCCCGAAAAAATCTGGTCTTTCTCGGAACATAGTTCCAAGTAATAAATCAAGGGTTAATTTTGGAAACAAACACCAACTATGGTATCCAAACAGCACATGAATGCCGGATCAGACCAGCGCGCCCGCCAGTGAATTCGCGCCCGATCCGGTGATCAGAACATCCTTCAGCTCGCCAATTGCGACGTCGGCATCGGATACGTGAACCGAGTGCAGATACTCAGATTTTCCAACCATTTGGCCGGGCAGACGGCCGGTTTTTTCAAACAGAACGCGCACCTTGCGGCCAACCATGGCGTCCTGAATTTCGCGCTGATGTCGGGTGATCAGCGCTTGCAGACGTTGTAGGCGGTCATCCGCCGCCTCGGGATCAACCTGAGACCTCTCGGCTGCGGGTGTTCCGGGCCGGGTCGAATATTTGAACGAATAGGCATAGCCGTATCTGACCTCTTCCACCAGATCCAGCGTGGCCTGAAAATCGGCTTCGGACTCTTCGGGGAAGCCAACAATGAAGTCTCCGGACATCATGATATCCGGACGCGCCGCCCGGATCCGTTCGATCAGTCGCAGGTAGCTTTCCGCCGTGTGGCTGCGGTTCATGCGCTTGAGAATTCTGTCGGAACCGGACTGCACCGGCAGATGCAGGTAAGGCATCAGCTTGTCGCAGGTTCCGTGCGCCTCAATCAGGTCCTCGCCCATGTCATTCGGGTGCGACGTGGTAAAGCGGATGCGCTCCAGCCCGTCGACCTTGTTGAGCTCCCAGATCAGTCCGGCCAGCGTCATGTCACCGTTCGGGCCGGCCCCGTGATAGGCATTCACGTTCTGACCCAGCAGAGTGATCTCTCGCACGCCACGCTCGACCAGATCACGCGCCTCGCGCAGTATGCGATCGGCAGGACGGCTGACTTCGGCCCCGCGGGTATAGGGCACCACGCAGAACGCACAGAATTTGTCACAGCCTTCCTGTACGGTCAGAAATGCCGTCGGGCCGCGCTTGGCCTTGGGGCGGTTCTTGAGTTTCTCGAACTTATCCTCTTCGGGGAAATCCGTATCCAGCGCCTTGGCGCCTTCGCGTGTCTTTGCCTCCATCTCGGGCAGGCGGTGATAGCTTTGCGGTCCCACCACCAGATCGACCAATGGCTGGCGACGCATGATTTCCTCGCCTTCGGCCTGTGCAACACACCCGGCGACACCAATCTTGAGATCCGGCTTTTCAGCCTTCAGACCCTTGAACCGGCCAAGTTCGGAATACACCTTTTCGGCCGCTTTTTCCCGAATATGGCAGGTGTTCAGCAGAATCATATCTGCATCGTCAGCACTTTGGGTTTCGACATAGCCCTGACCACCCAGCGTTTCGGCCATCCGCTCGCTGTCATAGACATTCATCTGACAACCATAGGTCTTGATGTACAGCTTTTTGGGTTCCGACATGGATGGTGCCTTTGCGTTCGCGGGATCGGCGTCCTCTATACCCAACGAACGCCGCTTGCAATGGCGAGGCGATTACCCGATTTTGACCGAAGATTCCAGCAAAGTGGAACCAGACAGGCCATGCAATACGACTCTCTCAATGAATTTCTCTCTTCTGGCGTTCCTGCCCTTGCCAGAGGTCCGGTGGCCCTGGTCTTCGCCGAAGATGACGTCGAGGTCGACAGCACCATCCGCCATCATCTGAACCTTGGCTTTGCCGCTCTGGTCGCCTTCATGCCGCAGGATTTCGAACTGGATTCCGACCTGACGGACAGAATTCATCGGGTCACACTGACCTGCGCACCACGCACGGTCGTGTTCGACGCAATCAACAAGGTTATACAGGCCGCGCCCGGCCTGTGGATGTATTATTGCTACAATGCCGAGTTCCTGTTCTTCCCGTTCTGCGAAACCCGGACCATCGGTGAACTGCTGGCCTTCCACACGGAGGAGCGTCGGGACGCGATGCTCAGCCATGTTGTTGACCTCTATGCCGACGATCTGGACGTCTTTCCCAACGGCGTTGCCCCGGATCGCGCGATGCTGGACAGCACAGGCTATTACGCCCATACCCGCCACGACACCGAAGGTCACCCGCTGGAGCGGCAGCTGGATATGTCCGGCGGTCTGCGCTGGCGGTTCGAGGATCATATCCCGTACGAGCGTCGCCGGATCGACCGGATCGCTTTGTTCAGATCCCGCAAGGGTCTGCAATTACTGCCGGATCACACGCTCAATGAACCGGAATACAACACGTATTCCTGCCCATGGCATCACAACGTGACCGCAGGCATCTGTTCGTTCCGCGCCGCCAAGGCCCTGAAAAGCAACGCCGGGTCGACGTTCGACATTCCAACCTTTCTCTGGCGAAATTCGGTTCCGTTCGAATGGACGTCGCGGCAGTTGCTTGACCTCGGGCTGATCGAATCGGGCCAGTGGTTCTGACGCGCCTCGATTTACCGTCGCAGCAGTACCGGAAACCAATCCTCGCGCAGTCGCTGGCCGGGTGTCATGTCATGCCCCGGAAACGGCGGTGAGGTCCGGCCCGGCCGGTTTACATAGCGCGCATCATCCCCGACCAGACGCAGCGAAAACGCCCGGCGGCGGCTGTCGGAATGGTTGCCGCGCGCACCATGAAGGGTTCGGTAATTGAATGCCACCGCATCGCCCGGCTCCATTTCGAACTCCACGATTGTCATGCCATCGGCGTCAGGGTCCGGCACAGGGATGTACTGACCCTTATCGGGGAAAAATCCCTCTTCCGAGACCCAGCGCGTCGGCAGGACCTCTTTGTCCCAGCGATGCGATCCGGCCACGCAACGCAGCGTCGCCTGTTTCACCGGGTCGAGGGGTGACCAGAAGCTGATCGTCTGCTGCCCTTCGACAAAATAATAAGGCCCGTCCTGGTGCCATGGGGTCGCCATCGAGGTCCCCGGTTCCTTGACCAGAACATGATCATGAAACATCTGCACGGTCTGCGACTGCATCAGATCCGCCGCGACCTCAGCCACCGGAGAGGTCTCGATCACCTGACGGAACTGATCGATACGCGACCAGTTGCAGTAATCGTCAAAGAATAACCCGGTCTCGCCCTGCTTTTTGTTTTCCGAGGCATAAGGACCCGGCTCCGCCATGTTCGCGGCGACGCCTTCGCGCAGGGTCTCGACATGGTCGGCGAACAGCCTTCTGATCAGGACAACGCCATCTTCCTGATAGGTGTCGATCATCTCTTGCGTGACCAGCGAGTGCGTCATTTCCGTCTCCGTTCCTGCGATTGGATCATCTGCACATGGAAAGGACGTCTGTTCAAATCATATCTTTCAAATATAGACTTAACTTCATGTTATATATTTCCCTGCGCCAATACGAATATGTCTGCGCCATCGGGCACCACGGCAGCCTGTCCGCCGCGGCACAGAATCTGAACGTCTCGCAACCGGCGCTGTCAAACGCGCTCACGCGGGTAGAAGAGAAACTGGGCCATTCCCTGTTTGCCCGCAAACGTGGCGCAGCCTTGTCGCTGACACCGCAGGGCCGCAGGTTCATCGAAGATGCCGAGGCGTTACTGGCCAGTGCTGCAAGGCTTGAGAATGCGTCCGCGCCCAGCGCAGGCTCTGCGCGGCTGCGGCTCGGGTGTTTTGAAGATCTGGCTCCGTTCCTGCTTGCGCGGGCCTTGCGAGAACTGCAGGAGGCCCTGCCGGATGTCGCCGTGTCCTACAGGGTGGCCGGGTTTCAGGGCCTGATCACCGACCTGATCGAAGGGCGCATCGATCTTGCGCTGACCTATGCTCTGAGCATGGATGCGGCCTTTACCCGCCACAGGCTGTTCACGAATACGCCCAAGGCACTAATGCCGCCATTCCACTCTCTGGCCATGCAGGAGCGTGTATCGCTGCGCGATCTGGCCGCCCATCCGCTGATCCTTTCGACCGAGGGGCTTTCGGCGCAGCATATTCTGGGGCTGTTTCGGCAGATCGGCGAAGAACCGACCGTCGCACATCGCGCGGCATCGCTGGAAATTCAGCGCAGCCTGGCCGCAAATCACGAAGGCGTCGCAATCAGTTATGCCAGTACGCCTGCCGAATTCAGCTATGACGGAATGCCGCTGATCAGCCTGCCCGTCTCTGATCCGTTCGCGGCCGAACCGGTGATCCTGGCGCGACACGGCACGGGACCCGCCGATCCGCAAACGGTGGCGGCAGAACGTGTTTTGATCCGATCGATGACGTAGGACTATTTCTTCCGCAGGCGGATCACCACGTCGACCGACGCGATTTCGACGCCTTCGGGCGCTTTGGGCAGGCGTTGTATCACCAACTCATCAGAGGGCGCATCGCTAAGCCGGCCCTCATCTTCCCAGAAGAAATGGGGATGATCGTGGGTGTTGGTGTCGAAATAGCTTTTCGACCCGTCCACGGTGATTTCCTGCAAGACACCGGCGTCGCAGAAGGCGCGCAGCGTGTTGTAGACCGTCGCCAGCGACACCGCATCACCATTCTTTTTTGCGGCCTCGAACAGGCTTTCGGCCGTTACGTGGCGATGACGGCCATCACCCACCAACAACTCGGCAAGCGCCACCCGCTGGCGCGTCGGACGCAATCCGGCGTCCACCAACCAATTCGTGGCTATGTTCTGGCTCTGAGGCGTCATGAATCCGAAACCTGTTTGTTGCTGAGCTATATATAAGTGCGCTGGTCAGGTAATTTCAAATGAAATTCATTCGCAAAGAATGGTCTGAACACAACATGATGTGGGCCAGTGCTCTTGCAGGACCTTGCATACGGGTGCTAGGTGAGGCCAGATATAACGAACGGACCCCTGGCAGGAGAGGCGGCAGAATGGCCCAATTCCCGAGCAGCTTTGACAAGGACGATCTGCTGAAATGCGCCCGTGGCGAATTATTCGGCCCCGGAAACGCGCAGTTGCCCGCCCCGCCGATGCTGATGATGGACCGGATCACCGACATTTCGGCTGATGGCGGCGCGCACGGCAAGGGTCACGTGCTGGCGGAATTCGATATTGTTCCGGACCTGTGGTTCTTTGACTGCCACTTCCCCGGCAACCCGATCATGCCGGGCTGTCTGGGGCTGGACGGGCTGTGGCAACTAACCGGGTTCAACCTGGGCTGGCGCGGCTGGCAGGGGCGCGGCATGGCCGTGGGCGTTGGCGAGGTCAAGCTGACCGGAATGGTGCGCCCGGACCGCAAGATGCTGACTTACAAAATCGACTTTAAGAAGGCGATCCAGACCCGCCGACTGACGATGGGTGTGGCGGATGGTATCGTCGAAGCCGACGGTGAATTGATTTACGACGTTAAGGACATGAAAGTCGTTCTGTCCGAAGCCTGAGCCTGACCGGCCCGAAATAAGGAGCACGCACATGCGTCGAGTAGTTGTCACCGGTTTGGGGGTCGTCTCCTCCATCGGGAACAATGCCGAAGAGGTTCTGGCCTCTCTCAAAGCCGGCAAGTCCGGAATCGAGGCCAATGACCAGATGGTCGAACATGGCTTTCGCAGCCAGATTGCGGGGTCGCTCAAGATCGACGTGGCCGAGCATGTGGACAAGCGCACCCTGCGCTTTATGGGTCCCGGCGCGGCTTACGCCCATATCGCCATGAGCCAGGCAATTGCCGATGCCGGTCTGACCGAAGATCAGGTCGTGAATCCGCGCACCGGGCTGGTCGCAGGCTCTGGTGGGCCATCCACCAGCGCGATGCTGACCGCGCATCAGACTGTCCTGAAGAACGGCGCGACCAAGCGGATCGGGCCTTTCGCGGTGCCGAAATGCATGTGCTCGACGATTTCCGCCAATCTTGCGACCGCTTTCAAGATCAAAGGCATCAACTACTCGATTACCTCGGCCTGCTCGACCTCGCTGCACTGCATCGGTAACGCGGCGGAACAGATCATGATGGGCAAGCAGGATGTCATGTTCGCGGGTGGCGGTGAAGAACTCGACTGGACCCTGTCCTGCCTGTTCGACGCGATGGGTGCGATGTCCTCGAAATACAATGACACGCCGGAAAAAGCCTCGCGCGCATTCGATCAGGACCGCGACGGGTTCGTGATTTCGGGCGGCGGCGGCATCGTTGTGCTTGAAGACCTGGACCATGCCCTGGCCCGTGGCGCCAAGATTTATGCGGAGGTCACCGGCTTTGCGGCCACCTCGGACGGTCACGACATGGTGGCCCCGTCCGGTGAAGGCGGCGAGCGCGCGATGCGCCTGGCTCTGGCGACGCTGCCCGAGGGGCGCAAGGTGGATTACATCAACGCCCACGGCACCTCGACCCCGGTCGGAGATGTCGGCGAGGTCGAAGCGGTGCGCCGCATATTCGGTGAAGGCAGCGTGCCTCCGATCTCGTCAACCAAATCGATGACGGGTCACGCGCAAGGCGCGGCCGGTGCGCTTGAAGCGATTTTCTGCCTGCTGATGTTGCACCATGATTTCATTACGCCGTCGATCAATGTCGACACACTTGCCGAAGGCATCCTGCCCGGTGAAATTGCTACTCAAGTAGTTGAAAATGCAGGCTTGGACAGTGTCATGACCAACAGCTTCGGCTTTGGTGGCACAAACGGGTCCATGGTTCTGTCAAAGTATAACGGGTGAACATGATGTCGGATCTTCTAAAGGGCAAACGCGGCCTGATTATGGGCGTGGCCAATGACCGCTCGATAGCGTGGGGTATTGCCAAGGCCATGCATGAGGCCGGTGCCGAATTGGCATTCACCTATCAGGGCGAGGCGTTTGGCAAGCGGCTGGAACCGCTGGCCCAAAGCCTTGGCAGCGATTTCATGGTCGATGCGGATGTCACCGACGACGCCTCGCTGGACCGCGCGTTCGAGGAGCTGGGCGCCCGCTGGCCAACGATCGATTTCGTGGTTCACGCGATTGCCTATTCGGACAAGTCGGAACTGACCGGTCGGTTCCTGAACACAACCCGCGCGAACTTCAAACACTCGATGGACGTATCCGCCTATTCCTTTATCGAGGTCGCCCGCCGCGCCTACCCTCTGATGAAAGACAATGGCGGCAGTCTGCTGACGCTGACCTATCAGGGTTCAAACCGGGTTGTGCCGAACTACAACGTGATGGGCGTAGCAAAGGCCGCGCTGGAATCGGCAACGCGTTACCTGGCCAACGATCTTGGCCCCGAAGGTATCCGCGTGAACGCCATCTCACCCGGCCCGATGAAAACGCTGGCCGGCGCGGCCATCGGTGGCGCGCGCAAGACGTATAAATTCTGCGATCAGAACGCCCCCATGCGTTCCAATGCGACGCTGGAAGCGGTCGGCGGGACCGCGGTTTACCTGACATCGGATGCCGGGGCCTGCACCTCGGGCGAGATCATCCGAGTGGACGGCGGGTTCCATGTTCTCGGAATGCCACAGCCCGATTTCATGTGACCCGATCTTTCCCTGCCCGCGCCCAGATTTGACCATCTTTCGCTGGCAGGGATAGCGGCATGAGCAAAGCAGACCAAATTCTCGCTACCGCCGCGCGCGGTTCCCGATCCCGGCGCAAGCCCGGATTTCTGGGCCAGCGCGGCCGAATCGCGTTGCTGACCCTGACCACCTTGCTGATTCTGTTTGTGTTTTTCACACAGCCCGAGGTCCGCACGGCCTTCGAATCCTGGGCCAGCCTGATAACGGGCTGACCCGGCACCCTGATTTCAGGGCCGTCAGTTGACCGAGACGACCTCAATCTCGAAAATCAGATCCTGCCCCGCCAATGGGTGGTTTGCGTCCAGTGTCACTGTCGCGTCATTCGCCTCGACAACGATCACCGGCAAAGCCTGCCCGTCCGGGGTTTGCATTTGCAGCTGAGTGCCGGGTTCCAAAGGGATGTCATCCGGAATGCCTTCGCGGGGGATATCCTGACGCATTGCCGGGTTGATCGGGCCATAGGCGTCAACACAGGCAATCTCGACACGCTTTTTCTCACCAACGGCAAGGCCGGGAATGGCCGAATCCAGCCCGGGAATGATCTGGCCCGACCCGACCACGAATTCCAGCGGATCGCGTCCCTCGGAGCTGTCGAACACTTTTCCGTCCAACAGCGTTCCGGTGTAATGGATGCGAACTGTGTCGCCTTGTTTTATTGCGGTCATGCGTGGCCTCCGGCCTCAAAGGGGTTGAGCGGCCAAGCCTAGGGTGTGACACGGTATTGTAAACCCTTGCCTCTTTTGCCCTCTCAACTCTTGTGCCAACCTGCGCGCAACCGAGGGAGGGGACTGGATGCCAATCAAAACCTGCGTATTTGACGCCTATGGAACATTGTTCGATGTCGCCGCCGCCGCGCGCCAGGCCGCGGCTGAGCCCGGCTTTGAGCAATTGCAGGAAAAGTGGCCTGAACTGGCCAATCACTGGCGCCTGAAGCAACTCCAATATACCTGGCTGCGCGCGGTTGCGGATGCCCATGCCGACTTTTGGGATGTGACACAGGACGGTCTGGACTGGGCGCTTGAGGCGACAGGTCTGGACGGCGACCCGACCCTGCGCCAGCGCCTGCTTGACCTGTACTGGCAATTGCAGGCTTATCCGGAAGTTCCCGCGATGCTGGCCGCGCTGAAAAAGGGTGGCCTGCAAACGGCGATCCTGTCCAACGGATCGCCGCCGATGCTGGACGGGGCGGTGCAATCGGCAGGCATTGGTGCAGTGTTGGATGACGTTCTGTCAGTGGAAAGCGTCGGCGTCTTCAAGCCCCACGCGCTGGTCTATGATCTGGTGCAGCAGAGGTTTGGCGGCACCCGGAACGAAGTTCTGTTCGTCAGTTCAAACGGTTGGGATGCAGCGGGGGCCAGCGGGTACGGGTTCGTCACCGCCTGGGTCAATCGTGCAGGCGAGCCTATGGACCGCTTGCCTTGGAAGCCCGCCCATGTTCTGTCCGACCTGACGACCATTCCCAAGTTGGCAGGACTTTGATGCCTTTCTTCACAACGTCTGACGGCCGGCGCATTTTCTTTGAGGACAAGGGCTCTGGCCTGCCTCTGCTGTGCCTGGCCGGGCTGACCCGCAACAGCCGCGATTTCTCGTTCCTGGCGCCGCATGTGGCCGATCTTCGGATGATCGCAATGGACTATCGCGGGCGCGGCAACTCGGATTACGACCCGGATTACGCGAATTACAATGTTGTCCGCGAAGCCGATGATGTGATCGAGTTGCTGGACCATCTGGAACTGGACCGGGCGGTTCTTCTGGGCACCTCCCGGGGTGGGCTGATTGCCATGGTTCTTGCAACCAGCCACCCGGATCGATTGGCCGGCGTGATCCTGAATGACGTCGGTCCGGTGCTGGAACCAGCGGGGATCGCGAAGATCATGGACTATGTCGGCAAACCACCGATTTCGAAAACCTATGATGAGGCCGCAAATGCCCTGCGGCACACGATGGAACCGCATTTTCGCGGCGTTACGCCCGACCATTGGCGGCGGCAGGTGGAAAACCAGTACGAACAGACCCAAAACGGGCTTGCTCTGCGCTACGATCCGGCGCTGAGAAAGGCGCTGCTGGAACAGGCCGCTGCTGGTGCCGCCCCCGACTTGTGGCCAATATTCGACGCCTTGCGCAATATCCCGGCCGGGGTCCTTCGCGGTGCAAATTCGGATGTCCTCGGCAAGGAAACGCTGATCGAAATGCAAAATCGTCATCCCGGTCTTATGTCTGCGGAAGTGCCGGATCGGGGACATGTTCCCTTTTTGAACGAGCCGCAGTCGCTGGACCTCATTCGCAAGGTATTGGATACCGTATGAGCACTTTGGAACTGATAGAAGCCGCCGCCGGGCGGTTGAAGGGCCACGTGCGGGAAACCCCGCTGCTGAACTCGCCGTTTCTGGATGAAATGGCGGAACGGCGGGTATTGGTAAAACCCGAATGCCTGCAGCATACCGGCAGTTTCAAATTCCGCGGTGCATGGTCGGCGATCTCTGCGCTCGACGATGCGGATCGGCAGCGCGGGGTCATCGCGTATTCATCCGGCAACCACGCGCAGGGCGTCGCCTATGCCGCTGCGAAGCACGGGGTTTCGTCGGTCATCGTCATGCCATCGGATGCCCCGGTGCTGAAGATCAACAACACGCGCGCATTGGGCGGAGAGGTCGTTCTGTACGACCGCGCCAATGAAAGCCGGGAAGAAATCGGCGAGGCTTTGGCCGCAGAACGCGGCCTGACCCTGATCCGCCCTTATGACGAACCGCAGGTGATCGCGGGTCAGGGCACAACCGGTTTGGAGATCGCCCGGCAGGCGTCCGCTGCCGGCGTCGATCAGGCAGATGTGCTTGTGTGTTGCGGCGGCGGAGGGCTGACATCGGGCATCGCCTTGGCACTTGAAACCCACGCGCCCGGTCTGCGCCCGCGCCCCTGCGAACCGGAAGGGTTCGACGACGTCAAACGGTCTCTGGCGACCGGACAGATACAGAACAACAAAGCGTCTTCGGGCAATATTTGCGACGCGATCCTGACGCCCCAGCCGGGGCAGATCACCTTTCCGATCCTGCGCCGCCTTTGTGGGCCTGGTCTTTCGGTCACCGAAGACGAGGCGCTGCGGGCCATGGCCCAAGCCTTTCTGCGATTGAAAATCGTGCTGGAACCGGGCGGGGCCGTATCGCTTGCCTCGGCACTGTTCCGCCGCGACGAAATTGAGGGCGATACAGTGATCGTTGTGGCATCGGGGGGAAACACCGACCCCGAAGTCTTTGGAAAAGCGCTGGAATTCCTGACCTGACAATGGTTTACCTTTGGGTCAGTTTGCAATGGTTGGGTGTGACGACAGGGGATTAAGTCATGCAGATCGCGGACCTTGGGGACGTGCAGCTTCACTATAGGATCGATGGTGATCCGAATGGCGCACCGGTTGTCTTTGCCAATTCGCTGGGCACCGATCTGCGCCTTTGGGATGCGGTGTTGCCCCATCTTCCGGCCGGGTTGCGGTTGATCCGATACGACAAAAGGGGGCATGGGCTGTCCTCGCTGCCTCCTGCGCCCTATTCGATGGGCGCACTGGTCCGCGATGCCGAGGCATTGCTGGACCATCTTGAAGTGCAGGACTGCGTTTTTGTCGGCCTCTCCATCGGAGGGCTGATCGCGCAGGGGCTGGCCGTAAAGCGCATGGATCAGGTGCGGGCGCTGGTTCTGTCCAATACGGCGGCCAAGATCGGCACCCCGTCGATGTGGCAGGACCGGATGCAGGCCGTTCGCAAGGGCGGGATCGAAGCCCTGGCGGACGCGACGATGGAGCGCTGGTTTTCCAAACGCTTTCGCGCAACACCGGGCTATCTGCCCTGGCGCAACATGATGGTCCGGCAACCCGTTGACGGGTTTCTGGGGTGCTGTGCCGCGATATCCGGAACGGACTTCTACACACCAACCAGCGGTCTGCGCCTGCCAACGCTGGGCATCGCCGGCAGCGAGGACAGCTCGACCCCGCCGGATCTGGTGCGTGAAACCATCGACCTGATCCCGGGTGCGCGGTTCGAGTTGATGCGCCGGGCCGGACACTTGCCCTGTGTCGAGCAGCCGACGGAATACGCGGCGCTGCTGCGGGGTTTTCTGACCGATGTCGGACATGTGTGAAGGAGTGCGAATTTGGCGGATTTTCTGATGGTCCACGGGTCCTGTCACGGCGCCTGGTGCTGGCGTGACCTGATCCCCGCGCTTGAGGCTTTTGGCCACACGGTACGCGCCATTGACATGCCCAGCCACGGCTCGGACCCGACGCCGGTTGCTGATGTCACGCTGGACAGCTGTCGCGATGCGGTCCTGTCCGCCACGACGCCCGGTTCCATAATCGTCGGTCATTCCTGGGGCGGCTATCCCATCAGCGCCGCCGCCGAGGCGAACCCGGACGCCATGCGGGCGCTGGTTTTCCTGTGCGCCTATGTCCCGCAGGACGGGTTGTCGATGGTCGATATGCGCAAGAGGTCACCGCGCCAGACAATCCGTGACGCTGTTGAAAAATCCACGGATGGCCTGTCCTACACGGTCCGACCCGACAAGGTGCATGACCTGTTCTACCACGACTGCCCACCGGAAACCGTGCCATATGCGCTGGCCCGCCTGAGCCCGCAACCCATTGCGCCGCAGGAAACGCCGCTGCCGCTGACCGATCGCTTTGGGCGCGTGCCCAAGGCCTATATCCGCGCGACGGATGACAGGACGATCCCCACCGAATACGAAGAACAAATGAGCCATATCGCCCTTGAAAATCTGAGATACACGATCGACAGCTCTCATTCCCCGTTCTTTTCGCAACCCCGGCATCTGGCTGAGATTCTGAACGATCTGGAACAAAAGCTGCCGCGCGCGTAAATACCCCACAGGGTTCTTCACAGTTCCGACGACCGTGGTAATGTCCCGGCGAATTACTTGAATGGATGCCATGCGTCTGCCTTTTCTTTTTGTGCTCGGCACGGTCATGATCGACGCAATGGGCATCGGTCTTGTTTTGCCCATCATGCCCCTACTGATCGTCGAAGTTCAGGGCGGAACGCTGGCCAACGCGGCGATCTGGGGCGGCGTGCTGAGCACGGCCTTTGCCGCCATGCAGTTCATCTTTGGGCCCATTCTGGGAAACCTGTCCGACGCGTATGGGCGGCGCACGGTTTTGCTGGTGTCGTTGTTCGTCATGTCTCTGGACTATGTGGTGATGGCAGTCGCGGGGAGCATCTGGCTGCTGCTGGCCGGGCGCATCGTCGGCGGCGTCACGGCCGCGACCCACGCTACCGCGGCGGCGTTTATGGCGGATGTCTCGAAACCCCATGAGAAAGCCGCCAATTTCGGGCTGCTCGGAGCTGCCTTTGGAGTCGGTTTCGTGCTTGGACCCGTCATCGGAGGATTGCTGAGCGAATACGGCACGCGCGCGCCCTTCTGGGCAGCGGCGGTATTGTCCGCACTTACGTTCCTGGCCGGGCTGGTGGTGATGCCCGAAACGGTGACCGACAAAACACGCAGAGCCTTCAACCTGCGACGCGCCAACCCCGTGAATTCACTGCGTGCAATCGCGGCCCTGCCCGGCATTCGGCCGATGCTTTGGGTGTATTTCCTCTACTCGGTGTCAATCTATGTCTATCCCGCGATCTGGGCGTATTTCACCACCGAACGGTTTGGCTGGTCACCACAGATGATCGGCCTGTCGCTGGGTGTCTACGGCATTGGCATGGCCGCCGTGCAAGGTGGTTTGATCCGTCCCGCTACCCGGTATCTGGGCGAGCGGGTCACGATCATCTACGGCATGACATTCGAGATTGTCAGTTTTCTGCTGCTGGCTTTTCTGACCAATGGTTTCATCGCCCTGATGCTGATCCCGATCACCGCACTGGGCGCTGTCGTCACCCCCGCGCTTCAAGCCCTGATGTCACGTGTGACGCCCGACTCGCAACAGGGCGAGCTACAGGGTGTCCTGACCTCGCTGCACGCCCTTTCGATGATAATCTCGCCGCTGGTGATGACTGGCGTCTTTGCGCAGTTCGCAAGACCCGAAGCGCCGATCTATCTTCCTGGGGCACCATTCCTTCTGGCCATGCTGCTGATGTTCCTCGGATTTGGTCTGTTTTTGCGTTCACGCCCCGCCGTGGCGTAACAACGACGCAATCATGACGGTTTCCGTCTTGCAGCGCGCATCTTCCCGCGTCACCGTGACAAAAACGGAATGAGGGAAACCATGCAAACCATCAAAGCGGCTGTTTGCCGGGCATTCGCCGAACCTCTGGTCATCGAAGACGTTCTGCTTGCCCCACCGGGGATGGGTGAGGTCGAAGTCACTCTGGACGCCGTTGCGATCTGCCATTCGGATATCTCTTACGCCAGTGGCGCGTGGGGTGGTTTTTTGCCTGCCGTTTACGGGCATGAAGCCGCAGGGGTGATCACCGCAACCGGTGAGGCCGCCGGCGGGTTTCAAGTGGGCGACCCGGTTGTGGTGACGCTGATCCGCGCCTGCGGGTCATGCCCCACCTGCGCCGGTGGCCAGCCCACGCAATGTGAAACGCCGTTCGACACAACCAAAGGCCCGTTGCAGACCGCCGACGGCGCGCCGCTGGATCAGGCCATGGCCTGCGGCGCTTTTGCGGAAAAAGTGGTGGTCAGCCACAGACAGGTCGTGAAAATTCCCGAATCCATGCCAAAAGATGTCGCCAGCCTGCTGTCCTGCGGGGTGATCACCGGCGTTGGGGCCGCCGTGAACGCGGCAGGTCTGCGGGCCGGGCAGGACGTTGTCGTCATCGGTGCAGGGGGTGTTGGTCTGAACGCCATTCAGGGCGCGCGAATTGCCGGGGCACGCCGGATTGTGGCCGTCGACATGACCGAAGAAAAGCTTGAAGTCGCCCGGGAATTTGGTGCCACAGACGGCATTCTGGGCAGCCTGAAAGAGCCGTGGAAGGCCGCGTTCCGTGCGTTGGGTGGCCGAGGGGCCGATGCGGTTCTGGTCACCGTCGGGGCGATCCCGGCCTACGACCAGGCACCGCGCTATCTGGGCAGGGGCGGCAAGGCCATCATGATCGGGATGCCACATTCAGGCGATATGGCCAGCTATGAACCGGTTGTTCTGGCGGCGCTGGGTCAGGGGCTTGTAGGCTCCAAGATGGGGGACGTAGTCATTCAGCGCGATATTCCCTGGATGATCGATTTGTACGAACAGGGGCGGCTCAAGCTGGATGAACTGATCTCGGGCCGGTGGGCATTGTCGCAGATCAACGAAGCGATTGCCGACACCAAGACAGGTTCGGCAAAGCGCAACGTCATCGTGTTCAATCAGGGCTGAGAACGCTCGGCAGGAGAAAACCGGATGAAACTGCAGGACCTTGACATCATCGTCACCGCGCCACCTGCTCCGGGCTGGGGTGGTCGCTACTGGATCTTGGTGAAAGTCACCACCGATACCGGGATCACCGGCTGGGGCGAATGCTATGCCTCCTCCGTCGGCCCCGAGGCCATGCGCCACGTCATCCGGGACGTGTTCGAACGGCACATGCAGGGCGAAAACCCAGAGAATATCGAACTGATGTTCCGCCGCGCCTATTCCAGCGGCTTCACTCAGCGCCCGGACCTGACGGTTATGGGCGCGTTTTCCGGCCTGGAAATCGCCTGCTGGGATATTTTGGGCAAGGATCGCGACCGCCCGGTCTATGCCCTGCTGGGCGGCCTGATGAACGAACGCATCCGCGCTTATACCTACCTTTACCCCCTGCCCCAGCATAACCTGACCGATTTCTGGACCTCGCCCGAACAAGCCGGAGAATGCGCGGCGGAAATGGTCCGGCGGGGCTTCACCGCAGTGAAATTCGACCCCGCAGGCCCCTACACCATTCGTGGCGGGCATATGCCTGCAATGTCCGATATCTCGATGTCGGTGGCCTTCTGCAAGGCCATCCGCGAGGCGGTGGGCGACAAGGCCGATCTGTTGTTCGGAACCCACGGGCAGTTCAATACCGCAGGCGCGATCCGTCTGGGGCAGGCGCTGGAACCTTACGCTCCGCTGTGGTTCGAGGAACCCACACCTCCGGATATGATCGAGGATATGGCCCGCGTCGCCCGCAATGTCCGCATCCCCGTCGCAACGGGTGAGCGGATGACCACCAAGGCCGAATTCGGTGCCGTGCTGCGCGCGGGTGCGGCCGAAATCCTGCAACCGGCCCTGGGGCGCGCAGGTGGCATCTGGGAAATGAAAAAAGTTGCCGCAATGGCCGAGATATTCAACGCTCAGATGGCCCCACATCTTTACGCCGGGCCGGTCGAATGGGCAGCCAATATCCATCTGGCCGCGTCGATCCCCAACCTGTTGCTGCTGGAAACCATCGAAACGCCGTTTCACGATCAACTGATCAAAGGCAAGTTACGTGTTGAAAACGGGTTCGTTACGGCCCCGACCGCGCCTGGTCTCGGTATCGAAATAGACGAAGACATGGCGCGCGCGCACCCTTACACCGGCGATGGGTTGCATCTGCAAATGCAGGAAGAGCCGTGTGACTATGTAAACGGCAATGCGTTTCAGGGCGGCGCGCCGGCGACCGAGGGGTGACAACCCTATCTGAATCGGGGCGTGTGCCACCAAACTCTAGTTGCAGAACAGGGCGCAGCGTTGAGGACGACACGGCGCGCCCATACTAGGGTCATCCGCTATGGTCCAAAGGGACGGTTTGCACCCCGCGCCGGTCTCAGAACCCGTCGCAGTTCATGGGTTACATTTTGAACCGTTCGGCAATCCCAAGCGCTAGTTCGAAACGTATCCCGCAATTACCTGCAGCAATTTGAACGCCGTCGCCGCGTCATTTTCGACCACGGCCAGGAATTCCTCCTCACCGATCCGCAGACAGGACAGGTCCGTCTCGGCAATCATGCTGAGTGCACGCGGCTCCTTGCGGATCAGCCCCAGTTCACCAACCAGTGCCCCCGGCCCCACCTTCGCAATCAACTGATCCGGCCCCGTCAGTTGCGGAAGGTAAAGCCCGGCTTCACCTTCCAGCACGACATAGGCACCATCGGTGGGCTGATCGTCTTTCAGAAAGACGATTTCGCCGGGCTTGGCATCGAACCAGCGCGCGCCGAACGCCAGCAGGCGCAGCTGTCTGCGGTCGAGACCGGAAAACAGCGGCGTTTGTTCCAGCGCGCGCAGTTTGCGCGCAAGATCCGCCGATGCTGCGCTGTCTTCTTCCACTTCGGTTGGCCCTTCATCCGACACCACCCGACCCTGCCGGATTTCGACGTACATGTCGAATACATCCGGATTCTCGAACTGATCGTTCAGATAGATGACCGTTGTGTCCGGCAACAGTGAACGCAGGTTTTTGTAAACCGCCACTTGCGTCGCCATGTCATAGCTTGCCAGCGCGTTTTCCAGGATCAGGATGTCCGGCTTCTTGATCGTTGCGCGGGTAAAGGCCAGCGGTTCGGCAAACAGCGCGGGCAGGTTCTGACCGCCGATCGCCACCGGAACGTCATAGATCAGTTCGACCACCAGCGGCCGCGCGCCGTTTTCATCCAGCACGTCGACAATCAGCTTGCGCACCTCGTCCGAGCGCGCGCCGCCGATCTGGCTGACCTTGCCGAAAAGCGCATTTTCCATGACAGTCAGGCCCGGCGCGAATTCGTCCTTGTGCAGCGGAACAAAGACGTCGTGCAGACGCTCCAGCAATTTCTCGGAATGGCTGTGACGCAGTTCGAGAATCCTGTTCTTCAACTCGTCGGTGAACGCGGGGCCGATCTGTTCGGCCGAGATCACGAACGGAACCGCCAGCAGGCTGGCAAGCTGGTCGTCGTTCAGCCCGGACACGCCCTCGTTGCGGGTCCGTTCAATCAGCTCCACCGCGGCTTCGTAGGTCTGCGCTTCCAGCCCAAGCTTGCGGAACAACGGGTGATCGGTGCCGTCCAGACCAAAGATCTGACGCAGCATTTCGATCACGTCCCGGGTCAGGCTGACCAGTGTTTCATCCAGCCCCAGTTCGCGCAACTGGCCCAGAAAGACGGTCTGGCCCGCCAATAGCTCTTGCGTGACCGGCACGCGAGGTGTGGCGAACAGCAGGTTTTCAACAACCGGCAGGGCCGCGTTGTAACAGGACCGATCAAAGATCAGCGCGTGTTGACCCAACCCGGCCTTCTGCACGGCCTGCTGTACCAGCGGGCGCAGCTCGATCAGCTTTTGCGCAAGCTCCGGATAGTCCTGTGCGTCAAATACCTGTTCGGCACCACGTTGGAACAGGGCGGCGCCCGATCCCATCCCGTCGATCAGGTGCAGCCACCAGTCCCGCAACGCGTCCGGGCTGTTCAACCCGGCCAGGGTCGGATCCAGCCAGTCCACCCGGAACGGATCAGCGCTGTTGCCCGCCCGCTGGGTTTCGGCAAAGTCCGGGTCGTCCGATCCCGTCGACAACGGTCTGAACCGCATCGGCATCATGACGTTGTCACCCAGCGTCCCCTGAAACATGACCGGACGGGAAGAAGCGTATCCGATGCGCGCGGCCACGACACTTTGATGCAGGTCCGACATGTTTTTGCCTGCAACCTCAACCCGACCCGAACTTGGCAGAATCTCTCGGGTCAGCAGCTCCGCAACCGCGCGCCTGTCTTCTTCGCTGGGAGCGGCAATACCGATGGTCTTGCCGCCCGGGAAGGTCAGGTTCAGGTCGTCCAGCACCTGATTGCCATCCATATCCCGGACCGAAACCTGATCCAGAACAATGTCGCCGTCCAGACGGGGCTGTGTTTCGGGCTCGCCCTCAAACAGTTTTTCGTCCTGCATGCCCGGAGGGGCAAACCGCTCGATCACAACGTCCCAGCGCAACCCCATGTCCTGCGTCTGGTTGTAATAAGTCAGCAGTTCCTTCCACGGCGAGCTGAGGTCCTTATAGGCGGCCAGCGCTGCAACCAGAGCGCCCAGAGACACCGATCCCTGCAGCACCAGAAGACCACCGATCAGATAGAACATGAAGGGCGTCAGCTGCGAAATGAAGTTGTTGATGAACTTCATAAAGAACTTCTTCTGGTAAATCTCGAACCGGATCCCGAACAGCCGCCCCAGCTGATCCGAGATCATTGCCCGACGGTACCGCCAGCCGCCATTGGCCCGCAGGGTCGAGGCTCCGGCGGCGTTCTCGCCGATCTGCGCGGCCAGAACGCGCACTTCCTGAATGCGTTTCTTGTTCAACAGGTTGATCTGGCGCTGCAATTTGGGGATCAGCCAGGCCTGCAGCGGGATCAGCGCCACCGCGGCCAGACCAAACCAGACGCTTTGCAGAAACAGGAAGGACAGGATCGTGATCATCTGCCCGGCCTGCAGAACCGGCTGACTGATCGCATCGCCCATCAGACCGCCCATCGGTTCGCTTTCGGCGGTGATCATCGACACCATCTCGCCCTGACTGACCCGCTCGAAATAGGGCTGGGGAAAGCGCAGTGCACGGCTGATCAACTGGTACCGGAACCGGCGCAGCATCCGCTCGCTCAACACGCCTTTCATGGTGTTGATCCGCATCTTCATCAGACCATGGGCAAGAACGGCCATCAGAAAGGCGAAACAGAGAACGACAAGGAACGTCGTCTGCGGCAGGCTGAAGCCCCAGACATCCACGACGGGACTGGCAGCACCGATTGCGTCGTTGATGATGCGTTTGGGCAGTTCCAGCGTCAGGTACAGCAGCGGAAACAGCGTCGATGTCACGGCCAGCAGGATCAGCTGGTCGCGTTTCGAGTACTTCCAGATAAAGCGGAAAATCGTACGTTCTATGGAACCTGCCCCTGTTACGGATCGCCTGTCCGATCTTGACGAAAGTGTCGCAAATCCAACAGCCTGAATTTACCGCAATCGCGGCCAGAGACGCAAATAGTTTCCAATTTGATCAGATAATCGCCGAGTGTGAACAAGTTCATTTGCGCAACCACAAATTAGCCCCTAGAGTTCGCAACAGGACGTTATCGGGAGGAGCAATTTGACTGCCAGTTTAGGCGCAGTGTTACTGATGCTCTGCTTATTGCAGATCAAACATATGTTTGCGGATTATTACCTCCAGACACCTAAAATGCTGTCGGGCCGTGGTGAGTATTTTCACTGGGGCCGGGCGCAGCATGCGGGCGTGCACGTTGTCGGCTCAGTTATCGTGTTCCTAATATTCGGCGCGCCGTGGTCCTTCATTCTGATCATTGCCGCGCTGGAATGGATCGTTCATTTCAACATCGACTTCGCCAAGGCCAGCTATTCGGACAAGAAGCAACTGATGCCAACACAGGCCGCGTTCTGGCGCGCCGCCGGGTTGGACCAGTGCTTGCACAATCTGACCTACATTGCGATGGTCTGGGCTTGGGTCGAATTCGCCACCTAAGATTCAAGGTATCTCAAGCCACTTTGCCCAGCGATTGCGGGCGGTAAGCGGACAGCCATCGCCGGTCCAAAGCGTCGATTTTGGCCGCATCAAACGTGTGTTCGACTTCCCAATAGCGACCGGACGGGACCAAATACCCCAGCTCTTCTTCAGCTTTCAAAATGGGCGCCATCTCTTTGGTTGAAGGTAAGCTGCCATCTGACAGATTGTCCGGGTTCACAGAGGGGAACAGCAACCGGCTTTCGCCAATTGAAAGCCGGACGACTTTGCACCCTTGTGCCGCGCCCAACAACGCAAGACGCGCCGACTTGGCCTCAAGCGACCGAAGGCTCACATCTGCCCGCAAAGGGTCCGCTGCACCCTTGCCATAGAAATGCGTCTTGCCGGACCCGGGGTAAATCATGTCACAGCCAAAATACGCCAAAACACAGGGCCTCAGCACCGCAAGTGCCCAGTAACCGGCAGTGAAAGCCATCGTGCCGCCGGCATAGACAAACCCGCCGAACTTATTTTGAACCGGCACATATTCGTCTGCGGTGACAATTCTCTGGTGGCTTCCGACGTTGCTGGGCCGGTTCCACGCTGGAAAGTCCTCGGGATGTATCAGCACATCCCAATCCGACCGAATGCGCCACGCATTATTGACAGCGACGATGTGAGTGAACGGCGCTCGCGCCCATGCCTGCGCCGCAAGCGCGCTTGGGGCGCTTCCAAGTATCAGAACGCGATTGTGCGGCTCGGTCATCCTGGGCCCCGCCTGATTGCAGTTCCCAGGAAGGTTAGAGCGTTTTGGACGGCCGGCTAGCCCAGAACCGAAAAACTGCTTTCTTCATTGATCGGGCGTTTACGGGAATAGAATCCGACATCGATCCTGCGCCCGATATAAGGCAACTCGAACTGCAGCGGCCGGGTGTCGTGATCCGCCCCACCCTCGCAATAGCCGATCAGGGCCGTCATCATCTTGCCTGCGATCGGCGCGTTCTTGTACTGGTTCCCGCTGGTGCCACAGGCCATATAGAACCCGGGCAGGCTGGATTTGTCATAGATCGGAATCCAGTCGGTCGAGGCGTCGTACAGGTCAACCACACCGCGCGTTTTGGACGGGATGCCAAGGCTGGGCACGCGCTGGGCATAGCGCATCGCCTGCGTGGTCCATTGGTCGGTGAAGTCATGATTGTAATGCACGTCGTCCTCACACCATTGATGCGGATCACATTCGGGATCTTCCGAGCCGACCAGAATGTGGTTGCCGTGTTCGGGCCGGCAATAGCAGGCGATGTCGCTGTCCGACACAATCGTGCCCTGGTTTTCAAAGTCGAAGCCTTCGGGCGCCGGGACATGGACCACCTCTTGCCGCAAGGGGCGGGTTTCGATGGTCATGTCATCCAGCACACCAGCCATCCCATTGATGATCGCCGAACCGGGACCCGCGACGTTCACCACAACCTTCGCGTGGATTTCCTCGCCAGAGGCCAGCTTCACACCCGAAACGCGCCCTTCGCTGGTCAGGATTTCCACAACCTCGGCAGCGGTGCGCACCGCTGCCCCGTTTTGCTTGGCGGCATCCATCAGGTTCTGCGCCGACAAGGCCGGATCAGTGACATAGCCGGCCTTCGGCCAGAAAACGCCGCCCTGCATCCTGCGCCCGTTCGGATGCCCGAATTCCGGGTCGTCCATACGCCGCGCCGGGGCAAAACTGTCCAAAGAATAGACCGGCAGGCGCTCGGTAATCTTTTCGGGCGACCATTCTTCGAACGGGCAATCCAGTTCGGCGCTGTTGTGCATATGCTTTTCCAGCATCCCGTTGGCATCGGTTTTCATAACCAGACAGCCGGTCTCGCGGAATTGCGCAAGATTGGCATCTTCGGGCAGGCCCAGATAATCCGCCCAGTCGCGCCAATAGTGATAGCCTTCCCAGGCAAAGGCCGTTCCGTCAAAGGTCGAATAATGCATCCGGATGATCGCGCAGGACCCGGCGGTAGACCCGTGGCCGACCTGACTGTTGCGGTCCAGCGAGAGCGTTCTCCAGCCCGCCTTGGCCATCTCAAACGCGATGGCCGCGCCGATCACGCCGGTTCCGATAATGATTGCGTCAGGGTGGCTCATGATGGGTCTCCTTTCCAACAGCGCCTTGAGTAAGTGCTGAATTCCTCGACTTCCTCCGGTTTCGGCTCGACCCCGGTGAAGACATACAGGTAATGCGGAACCATGGATATCCGCGTGGATATGGGTTCGTTGAGTTGCGCCAGATCATAGCCGATCTGCATGTAATACAGCACCCGCGCGCGTGTTTCGGCCTCGATCTCGGAATAGCCGTAGCGGGCGAACATGGCGTGCAGGGCCTGAAGGCGGCGGGCATCGGACTGATCCAGCGCGCGCCGGACCTTGCCCGATTTGCGGGCCCAGTCGCGGACCGCAAAGTCCAGTGCGGTATCGAACAGATCAGTGTTCACCACACATCTGTGCACATTGCAGACCGCACCGGTGATGGTGTCTGCCGGTGCTTCGGCCTGTGCAACCAGCGCCGCGGTATTGGTGGCCTGCCATCGGGCCAGCAGCGCATCCAGCAATTCCTGACGCGACTTGAAATACCAGTAGAACGAGGATCGCGACACTGCCATCCTCTCGGCCAGGTTCAGCACCTTGATCTGGTCTACCCCGTCCGAGATCAGGACATCCATCGCCACGTTCAGCCAGTCGTCCCGCGTGACCTTGACGTTGCCGACCAACGGTTCGGCCTCGGGGTCGTCGCGATGAAGGATAGGTTTGGTCGTCATTCAGCTCTCCGGCGGCGCGCCGCCCTCCTCGGTACGTCGGGCGATGAAATCCCGCAGCGCACCCAGCCGGTCAACGTCCTGCGCGGGGGGACGGAAGTTGGCCAGGATGTCCTTCCAGACGCCCGTCGCCCGGTGACTGGCATCCACCGAGCCGCGTTCCTTCCAGGTGCCGAAATTGGCATAGTCATGCACATGCGGTTCATAAAAAGCCGTGTTATAGCGTTCCATGGTCTGGCTGGTGGCGAAGAAATGACCGCTGGGTTCAACCTCGGCCAACGCGGTATCGAACCCGATCTCGGCACTGCCCGCTTGTGCCCCGGCGCAAAGCTCGGCCACCATATTCAGGACCTCGGCGTCACAGATCAGCTTTTCGAAGGAAACGGTAAGGCCGCCCTCAAGCCAGCCCGCCGAATGGATGATCACTGTCGCCCCGGCCATCAGACAGCCCCACAGGCCGAACTGGTTTTCGTTGGCGGCCTGCACATCGTTGATGTTCGAAGCCGACCCGGCCGCGGAACGCCACGGCAGTCCCAGATGCCGCGCCAACTGTCCCGCCGCCAGCGACGCCTGAAAATGCGCGGGCGTGCCGAACGCAGGCGCGCCTGATTTCATGTCGACGTTGCTGGTGAAGGTGCCATAGCAGGCCGGCGCACCGGGTCTGGTCAGCTGAGTCAGCGTCAGCGCAGCCAGCACTTCGGCATGAGACAACGTGATTGCCCCCGCAACGGTGATCGGCGCCATCGCCCCCATCAGGGTGAACGGGGTGATGATCGACATTTGACCATGCCGGGCAAAGTCGATCAGACCCTGCGCCATCGGAATATCCAGTGTACGCGGGCTGTTGGTGTTTATGATCGTATAGCAATGCGCGTTGGCCCGAAATTGGTCATCGGACAACCCGCGGGCCGTGGACAGCATCTCAAAGCAATCCATCACCTGCGGCGTCCCGCGCGAAAAGAAGAACGGGAACTTGTCCGTCAGTTCCATCTGCGCCTGCGTCGTGAAGTAGTGCCGCAGGTGTGTCGGCACATCCTGCGGTTCGACCTGAGGCGAGATCATCTGGAACACGTCGAAATGATGGGTGAGCTTCAGGAACTCCAGATAATCCTGACCGGTCGCCGGGCGGCGCCCACGCTCCAGATCGGTCGCGTTGGGGGCCCCGGCGCCGGGCTGAAACACAAGACTGCCCAGTTCGAGCGTAAAGTCCCGATGACGAGATCCCGCGCGGCACGCAACCGATTTCGGGGCAGACGCCACCGCAGCCTCGACCATATCGCGTCCGACAAAGACCATCTCACTGGCTTCGTCGACGCGTGCTCCGCCTTCGGCAAAAATCCGGCGCGCCTCGGGCAGCAGAACTTTCACCCCAAGGTCTTCCAGCGTGCGCAGGGCGGTTTCATGCATATTGGCGATCTGGTCCGGCGGGAACACCTCCATCACGGGGAACGGGTTCCTGAGCTGACGGTAATTCACGTCGCGACCGGCGGTCGGGGCGGCTTCTGCGCCCCGGCCGCGGCGTCTTCGCCCGCGTTCCCTGCTCTGGGTGATCATCGTCAGGCCCTCACCACCTTGCCCTGCGGGTCGTAAGGCGAAGGCGCTATCACGCGGGCAGGCCGTTCGACGCCCACGACATGAACCGACAATTCCGTCCCCGGCGCGGCCATGTCCGGATTCACCAAGGCCATCGCCAGAGATTTGCCCGTATAATGGCCATAGCCTCCGGACGTGACAAACCCCACGCGTTGCGAACCCGACCAAACCGGTTCATATCCACTGGCATCCGCATCCAGAGCGTCCACTTCCAAAGTGACCTGAACCTGTGACGGGCCATTTCCGTCACGCTCGGCGATTGCGGCCGTCTTCCCGACAAAATCCTTGTCCCAGTCGATCCAGCGGTCCATGCCGGTCATGCCCGGCGTGTAAAGCTGCGTGAACTCTGCCGACCAGATGCCAAAGCTCTTTTCCAGCCGCGTCGACAGCATGGCGTTGAAGCCGCATTCGCGGATGCCCTCATCTGCTCCGGCCTCAAGCAGCATCCGGCGCAGTTTGACGTGATCGCCGTAGCGGCAGTTGATCTCGTATCCCTTTTCGCCTGTCACCGACATGCGGGCAACGCGCGCGCGGACAAGGCCGATATCAAAATCGCCGCAGCCCATGAATTTCAGGCCCGAGATGTCCTGTTCGGCCAGCTTCTCGACCACCGCCTGCGATTTCGGGCCCACGACGGCAAAGCCGCAATATTCTTCACCCAGATCGCGAATATCGACACCGTCCATCATATGGTCGTCGAACCAGCGCATGTGCCAAGCGCGCAGGTAATAGCTGCCCATGATCCACCATGTGCCGTCACCCCAGTTCAGCACGGTCAGGTCACCCTTGAGTCGCCCGTTCTCTCCCAACATCGGCGCGAGCTTTGCGCGGCCGGGCGCGGGCAGTTTTGAGGCCATGACCTTATCCAGCCAAACCTCCGCGTTCGGTCCACTGACCTCAAACCTTGAAAAGCCCGAGATATCCAGCAGACCAACACCTTCGCGGATGGCCTTGCACTCCTCGGCCACGATGTCATGTGCGTTCGAACGCTTGAGTGTCGGCGTTTCCTCAAACCCTTTCGGCGCAAAGTAAAGCGGAACCTCCAGATCCCAGCTTACACCCCATTTGCACCCGGCCTCGGTCATCGCGTCATGCGCCGGTGCCATTTTCAGCGGGCGGCCTGCGGGCAGTTGTTCATTCGGATATGTCATCACAAACCGGCGGGAATAGAACTGCCCGGTGGTCTCGCGTATATACCGCTTGTTCTGCGCAAAATCGCCATAGCGGGCCACGTCCATCGGCCACGCATCGGCCTCGGGTTCGCCACGGATCATCCACTCGGCCAGCGTTTTGCCGACACCACCGCCCTGCAGGAAGCCCGCCATCACCGCACAGGCCGACCAGTAGCCGCGCTTGCCCGGCACCGGACCGACCAGTGGGTTGCCGTCAGGCGAGAAGGTAAATGCGCCGTTCACCCAAGTCTTGATGCCCACGTTCTGGATTGACGGGTAGCGTTCAAAGCCCAGCGTCAGCTCGTTCTCAATGCGGTCAAACTGTTCCTGAAACAGTTCTTCACCATAGTTCCACGGTGCGCCGTCCATGGCCCAGTGCTCGTGGTCGACCTCGTAGATGCCAACCAGAACACCCTTCTGGTCCTGCCGCATATAGGTGAAACCTTCAAGATCGACGGTCATCGGCATCTCAAAATCGGCCTCGGCCACCTCGGGCACCGTGTCGGTGATCAGATAGTGGTGCTTCAGCGGCGAGACCGGCAGTTCCACCCCGGCCATCCGGCCAACCTGTTTTGCCCAGAGACCCGCCGCATTGACCACATGCTCACAGGTAATCGTGCCCTTGTCGGTCACAACCTGCCATCCGTCGGCGGTCTGGATCAGTTCTTCGACCTTGGTCTCTTCATAGTATTCCGCGCCACGCTTCTTGGCAGCCGTCGCGTAAGCCTGCACCGTACCAGTCGTGTCGATATAGCCTTCGCGATCCGCCCACATCGCGCCCAGCACACCGTCGGTGGACATGATCGGGCAGCGGCGTTGCGCCTCTTCCGGCGACAGCAATTCGCAATCGTCAATGCCAATGGACTGGAAGATGCGATAGTTCGCCTGCAACCATTCCCAGCGTTCCGGCGTGCCTGCCAGCGTCAGACCGCCGGTCATATGCAGGCCGATATTCTGACCGGATTCCTTTTCGATCTCGCTCAGCAGATCGATGGTGTAAGCCTGCAGCGACGCCATGTTCGGATCGGCATTCAGCGCATGGATGCCACCGGCCGCGTGCCAGGACGAGCCAGAGGCGAGCCGCCGCCGCTCCAGCATGACGACATCCGACCAGCCGAACTTGGCCAGATGATACAGAACCGAGGCGCCCACAACGCCGCCACCGATGACCACAACGCGATACTGAGATTTCATCCTGCGCTCTCCTGCATGACTCGCACAGGACGCTAGACCTACTGTTCACTTCTGTCTAGACATTTCTGTACAGTCCCCGTCGCTGCGAAACGGCGGGCGTGAGCAGCAGGCTCAGGGCTGGGCGCTGGGGCGTGTGCCGATATTCTCGAACCAGGCCAATGTCGCTGAATTTTCTTGTGGAATCCGCATCTTGATCACGCGCGCGAAGTCCACAAAAACAAAGGCCGAAATATCCGCCAGAGTGAATTCCGGGCCAGCAAGAAAGGAACTTTTGGCCAGGCGTTCCTCCAAGACGTCAAAAAACCGGGTGGCCCGTTCCGCCCCGCGCTTTGCAAGTTCCGGAATCTGGGCATGGTTCGCCGGCCCCGGAATTGCCCGGTCTGCAAAGGCCGGGTGCGTGTTGCGCAGGGTCTCGGCGATGGGGGCACCGCCCTGTTGCTCGACAATACTGTTCCACATCAGGACCAGCCCCTTTTCGTCCGGGCTGCGCCCCATCAGCGACGGTTCCGGGAACCGGGCCTCAAGATAAGCGGCGATGCCGAGATTTTCGGTCAGTACAGCGCCCTCATCAGTGACCAGCACCGGAACCGTCGCATTCGGGTTGATCGCCTTGAACGCGTCGCTCAGTTGTTCGCCCTTGGCGATCGAAACTTCGCGGGTTTCGATGTCCAGACCCTTTTCCGCAATGAACATGCGGGCCCGACGGGGGCTGGGCGCAGTGGAGCAGTCGTAAAACAGCATGTCTTATTCTCTCCTGCCAACTTCAGCGGCGATAGATAAAGCAGCGCCCTTCAACAGCACCCGGCGGCAAGGGAAGTTCGGTCAGCGCATCGAAATACATCCGGTCGCTTGAAACCATCAGCCCACCTTCGGCCAACAGCGGTTCGATCAGCGGCGACACGAACCTGGCGAACGCATCATTCTTTTCCCGGTTATGCCCCCCGAGATCCGCGTGGATCAGGCTGGCCGTGGCCCCAAACCGAACCAGCGAGGCCGGCAGGGTCTCCCGAACATCGCCCAAGATCACCAGATCATCCGGTGGTGTTGAATCCGGATGGGACGCCACCGCGCGCTCAAACACGTAAACCGTTCGGCCCTTTATGTAGCGCGCCATGTGGTGGTAAGTGCGCCCGTTGCCCAAACCCAGTTCAAAGACCGGACCCGGCATGCCGCTGGTCTGCGCAATGGCGAAATCCAGGCAGGCGCGCTGAGACACCATGCGGTCAATGAACAGGTCCAGTCGGCTTTGGTCGTCTGACACGGGGAAATCTCTCCTTGATATTTGCCGACGAACGGGATGCGGCCGACTTGGCATTTGATGACAAATCCTCAAGGCTTTGTGTAGGCAAATTGGCGTCAGTTTCACATTTTCGCGACATTTCAGCCCAAGAACGGGTTTGACTAGTCAGGCCCAACCGCGCGAAACTGCATCAAAAAACACGGGGAGTTGATCAAGCCGATGCCGAACCACGGCCTTACGGGTGGAAGACCCGCATGACTGCGTTGTTGTCCGTCAGAGACCTCAGCATCGGTTTTGGTGCGGGCGAATCTGTGGTCAAGGGTGTCAGTTTCGACGTGGAGGCCGGTCAGACACTTGCCCTGGTCGGCGAGTCCGGTTCAGGCAAAACCATCTCGTGCCGGGCAGCGCTGCGCATTTTGCCACGCACGGCTCAGATTCGCAGTGGCACAATTACCCTGAATGATTCCAAGGGCATGGAGGACCTGACGCGGATCAGCGAACGCCAGATGCGCGATATTCGCGGCAACCGCGTTTCGATGATTTTTCAAGAGCCGATGCGGTCACTTTCGCCACTGCACAAAATCGGCAATCAGGTCAGCGAGGTTCTGTGGCTGCATCGCGGCGCGTCCGAGTCTCAGGCCCGCAAAGAGGTGCTGAACCAGTTCGAACGCGTCGGCTTTCCTGACCCGCAACGCGCCTATGATTCTTATCCGTTTGAGTTGTCCGGCGGCATGCGTCAGCGCGCCATGATCGCGATGGCGATGGTGTCCAAGCCGGAATTGCTGATTGCGGACGAACCAACTACCGCGCTGGACGTAACGACACAAGCGCAGGTTCTGGGTCTGATCAAGGAACTCCAGCGCGAAACCGGGATGGCGCTGATCCTGGTGACGCATGATCTGGGCGTTGTGGCCAACATGGCTGAACAGGTCGTCGTCATGCACAAGGGCCGCGTGATGGAGGCCGGTTCCGCGGCGCCGATCCTGACCGCCCCGGCGCATCCCTATACGCAGCAATTGTTCAACGCCGCCCCCGCGATCCCGGACGAGGAATCCGTCGGGCTGCCGATGCCGCACGAGGATCTGATCCTTCAGATGAAGGACGTCTCAAAGACCTATATGATGCGATCCAGCAGGGGCTGGCAGGGGGACAGGCTGATTCACGCCTGCCGCGGCATCGAATTGAACCTTGCACGCGGCAAAACGCTGGCGGTCGTCGGCGAAAGTGGCTCGGGCAAGACAACGGCCGCCCGCATCGCGCTTGGTGCCGAACCACCCGATCCCGGTGGTCAGGTGCTGTTCCGGACGTCCCCGGACGAAGATCCGATTACCGTGCACCACATGACCCGCGCCCAGCGCACCGCCTTTCAGCGCAAGGCGCAGATGGTGTTTCAGGACCCCTACAGTTCGCTCAGCCCGCGCATGCGCATTCAGGACGCAATGACCGAGCCGCTGGAGATACACGCCATCGGATCAGTTGCGGAACAAAGGGACAAGGCCGCCGAGATGTTACAGCGCGTCGGGCTGAACGCCGATATGCTGAAACGTTACCCGCACGCGTTTTCCGGCGGGCAAAGGCAGCGCCTGTCCATCGCGCGGGCCATGATGCTGGACCCGCAGCTTATTGTCTGTGACGAGCCGACCTCGGCACTGGACGTATCCGTGCAGGAACAGATCCTGACATTGCTTGAACATCTGCAGGACAGTCTGAACCTGTCCTACTTCTTTATCTCTCACGATCTGGCCGTTGTGGCGCGCATTGCCGACGAGGTGGCCGTCATGCGCCGGGGGCTGGTCGTCGAACAAGCCCCGCCCGAAACCCTTTTCTACAACCCCCGCCACCCCTACACCAAGGCGCTGATTGCCGCTCAGCCGGAACCCGACATCAACCGCCCCATCGACCTGCAACTGGTTGCTTTGGGTGCTGGTTCGCCAGACAGTTGGGAAGACGCCTTCCGATTTACCGACTCCGTGATACCTTCACTGGTAGAGATGGAGCCCGGCCATAAGGTACGATGCCATGTTTAAAATCACTCGCCCTCTGATGCTGGCCACCGCGCTGGCCGCCACCTGGACCTTGCCCGCCAAGGCCGAAACGCCCGCCCCGCAGGAAAGCGCATTCTGGGCAAGCGAAGTGAATGCCGGCAACCTTCCCCCCGTACAGGAACGTCTGCCGACCGAGCCGCTGGTCGTGGATCTGGCCGCAAAAGGACGGGAATTCGGAACGCCCGGCGGCACGTTGCGCACCATGGTCACGCGGTCCAAGGATATCCGCCAGATGGTAGTCTACGGCTACGCGCGGCTGGTGGGGTTCAACGAGAGTTACGAAATCGTACCCGACCTGCTTGAATCCTTTGAAAACGAAGACAATCGCAAATTCACCCTGCACCTGCGCGAAGGGCATAAATGGTCAGACGGTTCGCCGTTTACATCCGAAGATTTCCGCTATTGGTGGGAGGACGTGGCCAATAACGAGCTTCTCAGCCCGTCCGGTCCACCTGATTTTCTGATCGTCGAAGGCAAAACGCCCACCGTGTCCTTCCCCGACGAAACAACCATCGTATTCGAATGGGAGAGCCCGAACCCCGATTTCCTGCAATCGCTGGCGCAGGCGCGACCGCCGTTCATCTACAGGCCATCCGAGTTTCTCAAGCAATATCACGAACAATATGCGGACGCGGATGAACTGGCCTTTCAGGTCGAGGATGCCCGCGTCAAAAGCTGGGCGGCGCTGCATAACAAGCTGGACAACCTCTATAAGTTCGACAATCACGAATTGCCGACCCTGCAGCCGTGGCTGAATGCCAGTTCGGGCAAGAAAATCAGGCATAACTTCGTCCGCAACCCCTATTACCACCGCATCGACAGCAAAGGTGTGCAACTGCCCTATATCGACGTGGTCGAGATGGAGATCGTCGCCCCCGGTTTGGTGGCGGCGAAAACCAATGCCGGGGAAAGCGACCTGCAAGGGCGCGGTCTGGCGTTTCGTGACGCATCGATCCTGAAAAAGGGCGAGGCCGGCGGGAATTACAAGACGTTGCTCTGGAAAACTGGTGTGGCGTCGCAGATCGCGATCTACCCCAACCTCAATTTTGCCGATGACGCCTGGCGCGACGTTTTGCGCGACGTCCGTGTGCGCCGCGCACTGTCACTGGCCATTGACCGCCAGACAATCAATCAGGCGCTTTATTTCAAACTGGCGAAACCCGGCGCAATGTCGGTTCTGCCCGCCTCGCCCTTTTACAGCGAAGAAAACGCTCAGGCCTGGGCAGGGTACGACATCAAAATGGCCAACAGCCTGCTGGATGAGGCCGGTCTGACCGAACGTGACAAGAACGGCATTCGCATGCTGCCTGACGGCCGGCCGATGGAACTGGTGATTGAAACCGCCGGGGAACGGCAAGAGGTCGAGAATGCGTTGCAGATCGTGACCGACACCTGGCGCGAGATCGGCGTCGATCTCGTCATGCGCCCGCTGGACAGGGACATCCTTCGTAACCGCGTGTTTGCGGGTAACACCATGGCGTCGGTATGGTTCGGCTGGGATGACGGCATCCCGCAGGCCCATACGTCTCCGGCTTATCTTGCGCCCACCGATCAGGTGTTCCTGGCCTGGCCGAAATGGGGACAATTCTATCAGACCGGAGGCGAAGTCGGCGAAGCGCCGGACATGCCCGAGGCCGAGCGGCTGATGCAACTGGCCCACGACTGGGAAGTCGCGACGACAGACGAAGAACGCGAGGTGGTCTGGACCGAAATGCTGAAAATCCACGCCGACCAGCTTTATGCCATCGGGATTCTGAACGGCGCGCCGCAGCCGGTTGTGGTTTCCAACCGCTTGCGCAATGTACCCGAACAGGCCATGTGGGCGTGGGAGCCCGGCGCGCATTTCGGCATCCACCGCCCGGACGAATTCTTCTTCGCCGACTGACAGGAGCAGCCACATGGTCATGCTGCGCTATGCAGTGTATCGCTTTTTCACGATGCTGCTGACGCTGTTGGTGGTGTCGGTCCTGATTTTCGTGATCATCAACCTTCCGCCCGGAGACTACCTGAGCAACCAGATCGCCGAATTGCAGGCTTCGGGTCAGTCTGCCGGCGTCGCCAAGGCCGAGTTTCTGCGAACGGAATATGCGCTGGATCGCCCCATGTGGGAGCAATATCTTATCTGGATGGGCTTCTGGCCCGGCCCGCACGGGTTCGAAGGTCTGCTGCAGGGCAACTACGGCTGGTCCTTCGAGTTTGACCGCCCCGTCGCCGAAATCGTCGGCGACACCCTGTGGCTGACCGTTGTGGTCAATCTTGCGGCCATCCTGTTCGTCTATGCCGTTGCGCTGCCTCTGGGTGTCATCGCCGCTGCCCGGTCGCGGACGTGGATCGACTATACGTCGGCCTTTGTCGGGTATCTCGGTCTGGCCACACCGAACTTTCTGCTGGCGCTGATCCTGTTCTATTACGGCCATCGCTATTTCAACCTGCCCATTGGCGGCCTGATGGACCCGTCCTTCGAAGGCTTGCCCATGAGCTGGGAAAAAATGAAATCCATACTGATCCACCTGATCGTTCCGACATTTGTGATCGGCACATCCGGGGCTTCGGCTATGATGCAGCGGCTGCGCGCCAATATGCTGGACGAACTGGGTAAGCCTTATGTCGAAACGGCAATTGCCAAGGGTATGGCCCCGTCGCGCATGCTGACCAAGTATCCGTTGCGCGTGGCCTTCAACCCGTTTGTGGCGGATATCGGCAATCTGCTGCCCTCGATGGTGTCGGGATCGGTTCTGGTGTCGGTCGTGCTGGGCCTGCAAACCATCGGTCCGACCTTGTTGACGGCGCTGAAAACGCAGGATCAGTTCCTGTCGGCCTTTATTCTGATGTTCGTGGCGCTGCTGACCCTGATCGGTACCATGATTTCCGACATTCTTCTGGTGATGCTCGACCCGCGCATCCGGTATGAGGGGCGCGAGGCATGACCAAACACCCTGACGGCCGTTATGTCGACGATGCCCCATTTGACCCCGAAGCCGCGCTGCAACAGCTTGAACGCGCGGATCTGGACGCGCCCAACTGGGTTCTGGTCTGGCGCAAGTTCAAAACCCACAAACTGGGCTTGATTTCGGGCATATTCCTGCTGCTGTGCTACCTGATGCTGCCCTTTGCAGGCTTCATCGCACCCTACGGACCAAACGAACGCAACGGAGAGCACCTGTACGCTCCGCCGCAAAGCATAAACTGGTTCTTCGAGGGCGAATTTATCGGACCGCATGTGTTTCCCATTGTAGCCGAAGCCGACCTTGAGACCTTCCAGTGGAAATTTGTGCCCGACACCGATGATCCGCGCCCTGTCCGCTTTTTCTGCGAGGGTTCGGAATACAAGCTGGCGGGTTTCATCAGATCCGACACCCATCTGTTCTGCGCCCCCGAAGGGGCAACCCTGTTCCTGTGGGGCTCTGACCGTCTCGGGCGCGACGTGTTCAGCCGCATACTCTATGGCGCACAACTTTCGCTGACGGTGGGTCTGATTGGCATTTCGGTGTCTTTCTTCCTGGGCATCCTGTTCGGGTCCATAGCCGGATACTTCGGCGGCAGGATCGACTGGGTCATCAACCGCGTGATCGAAATTCTGCGCTCTTTGCCGGAACTTCCGCTCTGGCTGGCGCTGTCAGCTGCGGTGCCCTCGAACTGGAGCCCGGTAGCGGTGTTCTTCATCATCTCGATCATTCTCGGGATACTCGACTGGCCCGGTCTGGCCCGATCCGTGCGCGCCAAGTTCCTGTCGCTGCGCGAAGAGGAATACGTGCGCGCGGCCGAGATGATGGGCGCAAGTTCGGGCCGCGTGATCCGCAAGCACCTGCTGCCCAACTTCATGTCGCACCTGATCGCCTCGGCCACTTTGTCGATCCCGGCGATGATCCTTGGGGAAACGGCGCTCAGTTTCCTTGGCCTCGGCCTGCGTGCGCCTGCGGTCAGCTGGGGCGTGATGCTGAATGACGCGCAGAATCTGGCTTCGATCGAGATCTACCCGTGGACGGCCATTCCGATGTTGCCGATCATCGTCGTCGTGCTGGCGTTCAATTTTCTGGGCGACGGGTTGCGCGACAGCCTCGACCCGTATCAGCAATGAGCCTGATTTCAGCCCTTCCCGCCACGGGCAGTTACAAAACAACCGGATCGGGTGCGCGTCCCAGCGCATTTGCGGTGTCCGAACTCGCCACCGCCAGCTTTGCCGCCGTAGGTCAGGAGCTGGCCCGGCTGATGTCGGCACTGAATCTGGCGTCGAAACCACCCGAAGTTCAGGTCGATCACCGTCTGGCGTCTTTGTGGTTTGGATTTTCCTTCAAACCGGACGGATGGACCATGCCCAATCTCTGGAACGCCGTGGCCGGCGATTATCAGGCCTCGGACGGGTGGATCAGACTGCATACCAACCTGCCCCATCACAGGGCCGCCGCGCTGAGTGTGCTTGACGTACCCGGTGACCGGACAGCCGTTGCGCAAGCGCTCAGGGACTGGTCCATTGCGGATCTGGAAACCGCAATTGTTGCGGCGGGTGGGGTTGCGGCGGCAATGCGCAGCCGGGTGGACTGGCTTGATCATCCACAGGGGCGGGCGGTGTCGCGCGATCCGCTGATCGGCTGGCACAGCCCGCGAAAGATCACGTTGCGAGACCGCCCTGCGGCGACACCGGAGCGCCCGCTTGCCGGTCTGCATGTGCTGGATCTAACACGTGTGTTGGCGGGCCCGGTTTCGACCCGTACTCTGGCCGGGTTCGGGGCCGACGTTCTGCGCATCGACCCGCCCGGCTGGGATGAGCCCGGGGTCATTCCTGACATCTCACTGGGCAAACATTGCGCCTTTCTCGATCTGAAATCGCCCGCGGGGCTGGCGCAGCTGAAGGAGTTGCTGTCAGAGGCCGATGTCTTCGTGCATGGCTACCGCCCCGGCGCGCTGGATGCGCTGGGTCTGAACAAACTCGTGCGGGATGAAATCGCACCCAATCGGATCGAGGTGACGCTGAACGCCTATGGGTGGCAGGGGCCGTGGTCCTCCCGACGCGGCTTTGACAGTCTTGTTCAGATGAGCGCGGGCATAGCGGAGGCTGGCCGCGCATGGGCAAAAGCCGACAAACCCACCCCGCTGCCGGTTCAGGCGCTGGATCACGCCACAGGATATCTGATGGCGGCCGCGGTGCTATCGGCAATGGCCGAAGCCGCATCCGGAAACTCGATCATGCATGCGCAGATGTCTCTGGCCCGCACGGCCGAATTGCTGGCGGCGCTGGGGAAGACGGAAACCAGCGTCAGCATTACGGATACCAAACAGGCCGATTTCGACCAGAGCCTCGAAACCTCCGGTTGGGGTTCGGGCCACCGGCTCAGGCCCGCGCTCACCGTGGGTTCCGCCCGGATGTCCTGGCCCTTGCCTGCGTCAAAGCTGGGTACTTCGCCCCCCACATGGCCGACACTGACCGTCTGAGCCAACCGCCGCGCGGAACGCGCGGCGGGGCCCAACGCTTTGGGTTGCGTCTCGTCAGAGATGCTGCCGAAAGTGGCGGGAGCACACCCTAGCGGTCATCGCCTCCGGGGCCGATATCGTCCAGATAATCCTCGTCAATCGCCGCCTGAACCGCACCGGTTACCGCCTCGCGCTGTTTCGGCGTCAGGTCCTCGGGGCTTTTGTCATCGGCCAGCCGCACGGTAACCTCGCGGTGGGCAAAGCGGATGCCCTCTCGTGCGAACAATTCGCGGATTTCCTGATAGACCTTTTTGCGCACCAACCACTGGTCGCCGGGCTTGGTCATGAACTTGACCCGGATGATCATCGCCGAATCCTGCATCTCGATCACGCCCTGCGATTTCAGCGGCTGGATGAAATTCTCACCGATCACCGGATCGTCCAGCAACTGAACGCCCAGTTTCTTGATCAGCTTGCGCACCTTTTCGACGTCGGTGTCATAGGTCACCCGCAACGGCAGTTTCATGATCACCCAGTCGCGGGAATAGTTCGTCAACACCTTGATCTCGCCAAACGGAATGGTGTTCAGCGCGCCCAGATGGTGGCGCAGCTGGAACGACCGGACCGAGATTTTTTCGACGGTCCCCTTCACATCCCCGATGTCGATATATTCGCCCTTTCGAAACGCATCATCCATCAGGAAGAACGCGCCCGAGAAGATATCCCGCACCAGTGTCTGCGACCCAAAACCCACGGCCAGCCCGACAACGCCCGCACCGGCAAACAACGGGCTGACATTGATGCCCAACTCCATCAGGACGATCAGGACGATGGTAACGACGACAACGGCAAGAATAGCGCCACGGAAAAGTGGCAGCAGCGTGGCCAGACGGCTTTGGCCGCCTTCGCCGCCTTCATCGCCCAGTTCGGCCTCGGCGCCGCCTTCGTCGGCCTCTTCGGCGATTTTCGAGTCGATCCAGATGCGGAAGAAGTGGAACAGAATATACCCGATGAACAGGATGACCATCACATCCAGCGCCCGTTCGATCGGCAGGTCTTCGCTCCAGCTTGCATCCGGGTTCCAGATGACGACAAGCGCATAGAGGCCAACGACAAAGGCCAGAATACCGGCCACGCGCCGCGCCAGGTCTTCGTAGGTCAGGATGGAGTGTTTCCGCTTTTCCGCTTCAGGCGTTTCGATCGGAGCTTCGGTCTCGCCTTCATCCTCATCTTCGGTCTCGGCATTCAGTTCTTCGATCTGCCGGTTGCGGTCAAAATAGCGTTCCAGCAGATAGTTCATCGCGCCATAGGCAATCACAACCGACATGAAGATCGCATAGCTGCTGGCGACGATCGGAACCGAGTTTTCGTTCTCAAGCACCAGATCGACAGCCAGCTTGAACCAGCTGAACACGATATAGACAACCAGCACCGGCGCCCATGCAAGCGAGATCGCGCGCAATATCCACGATACCTGGTCCGCTGCCCGGCCCCCACGGATCGCGTTCGAAATGGCGCGCGCATTGAACAGGATCATCAACACATTGCCCAGCGCGCCGAACATGGTCAAACCGCCGTAAACCAACGCGTAGACGTTGTAGTTCAGTCCGAAATCCGCGACCCATGTGGCGAACAGCACGACCGAGATGTCGTAGGTCGCAAGCGCCGAAGCCCAGATATACAAACGCTTGGCGTCGCGGTCGGAAAAGGGCGGCAGGCGGTATTGGCTCAGATATGGCGACAATACCATCCGCCACAGATCGGATACGGTTCTGGACAGGAAGAAGGCCGTGAAAATCGCCGTCACAGTGAACTGGATCGAAATGTCCTCGGCTTCGCCGAAAATCACATACCCGACAATCAGCGCCATCAGCATGGCAAAGATCGTGGCTCCGATCCCCATGAGGAAACGGAACACCAGAAACGGCATCTTTTCGCGATAGCCCTGCGGGTTTTCCTTGGATCGCGCCACCACAATCCGCCGGGCAATGCGCTTGCCATAGATTTCTATCGACAGCCAACGCCCCAACATAAGGAACAGGATGTTCCAGACCAGAACTTCGACATAGGTCTGTATCCGGCCATCCGGGCTGGTCTGGCGCAGGACATACTGCACTTCGAAGATCGAATACGGCAGGGCCTCAAGGCGGGATTGCATCGACTCGCGAAATTTTGAGAACCGCTCCTGCGCCTTCATGAGCTGCGAGCCGTCACCCATCGGGTCATGCGGTCCGGCGGCCGCATTGGCTGCGTCCTGCTGTTCACCCGAAGCAACGATCTGCCCGGCGCTGTCGATGACAATAACGCTTGCCCCGGCTTCGGTCGCAGAGCGGATCGCAGCAGCCAGATCGCCTTCTTCGCTGCTGTCGGTGGCGGTGTCGGAACCCGAACCATAACCGGGGATAAGAGACGTCTGCGCGGACGCTTCGCTGACGAAGGCCGCCGCAAACACCCACATTATCAGGGCAATTCCAGCTAACTGTCTGAGTTTCATCGGGTCTTCTATCCAATTCGCAGTTTGCAAGGCAGGTTACAGAAGCGCGTGGCCGTGCACAAACGTTCAACTTTCGGCGTCGCGACATCGTGTCAGGCCGTGTTCCTGTTGCAATGCCCCTGACAAGAGTGTTTGCAAGCCGAAGAAAACTGAATATGACCCGCCCAACGGATGACTGATCATGCGGAAACAACCGGCGGATACGGGCCGCTGGACATTCCAGAAGGCCAACGAGGACAGGATGTTGCCAATTCGCAATGCTTTTGAATTTGCAAAATACCAGCCACCCCTTTGGCAAGCGGCGACAAAGAATATACGGTAACTGGTGGGAACGCGCGGAATTGCATCGAGTCAACAGCAGGCGAAGGCATGAGCCTAGGAATTCATAACGACATAAACGGCCGTGCGCCACGCATCCTGTTCTACAGCCACGACACGTTCGGACTGGGCCATTTGCGCAGGTCCCGGGCGCTTGCCGGGGCGATCACCGAGGCCGATCCGCAGGCTTCGGCCCTGATCCTGACCGGTTCTCCTGTGGCGGGGCGATTTACCTTTCCGCGCCGGGTCGACCATGTGCGCCTGCCGGGCGTGACCAAACGCGCCGATGGCTCTTACGCCGCGCGCACGATTGGCATGGGGATCGAAGAGGTGACAGAGCTGCGCTCTGGCCTCATTCAGACAGCGGTGCAGCAGTTCGACCCGGACGTGCTGATCGTGGACAAGGAGCCCACGGGGTTTCGCGGCGAATTGCGGCCAACATTGGAATACCTGTCTCGATCACAACGCACCAAGCTGGTTCTGGGGTTGCGCGACGTGCTGGATCAACCGGAAGTTCTGGCCGCCGAGTGGGACCGCAAAGAAGCTGTTACGGCGACCGAGACCTATTACGACGAAATCTGGGTTTATGGGTTGCGCTCGATCTATGACCCGACGCAGGGCCTGCCGCTCAGCACCGCTACGCAGGCGCGTATTCACTGGACGGGGTATCTGCGCCGCGATCTCGGCCCGGTCGGCGAACCGCCCGAACAGCCCTACATCCTGATTACACCCGGTGGCGGGGGCGACGGCAAGGCGATGGTGAACCTTGTCCTGTCAGCCTATGAAAAAGACCCTGACCTGTCGCCGCGCGCGGTACTGGTTTACGGGCCCTTCCTGTCCGGCGAACTGCGCGAGGAGTTTGAGACCCGCGTAGCCGCGCTGAACGGACGGGTGACGGCTGTTGGCTTTGAATCCCAAATCGAGACCCTGTTTGCAGGCGCCGCCGGTGTGGTTTGCATGGGCGGCTATAATACCTTCTGCGAAGTTCTGTCTTTCGACAAACGCGCGGTCATCGTGCCGCGCACGACACCGAGGCTGGAACAATGGATACGCGCGTCGCGTGCCGAAGGTCTGGGCCTTGTCCGGATGCTGGACGAACGTCGCGACGGGCTGACCTCGGATGCCATGATCGAGGCGATCCGCGACCTGCCACGCCAGCCGCTACCGTCTGAAGCGATACAGGATGGCGTTCTGGACGGGCTGGATTACGTGACCGACCGTATCGATGCGCTGCTGAGCCGGGAACAGGAACGAGCCACCGGATGACAGCATCACAGCCGAAACTGGCGGTGCTGGTCAAAGGATGGCCGCGCCTGTCCGAGACGTTCATCGCGCAGGAACTGGTCGCCTTGCAAGAGGCCGGCCATCGCTTTGATATCTGGTCCCTGCGGCACCCGACGGACAAGAAACGCCACCCGCTGCATGATCGGTTCAGGGGTCAGGTGCATTACCTGCCCGAATACCTGTATCAGGAGCCTCAGCGTGTGTGGGCCGCGCGTGACATTGCACAAACCCTTCCCGGCTATGCGGAGGCCTATAATGTCTGGCGCGCCGATCTGCGCCGCGACCCGACCCATAACCGGATTCGCCGGTTCGGTCAGGCCTGTGTGCTGGCAGCCGAGTTGCCCGGTGCAGCGCGGGCGCTATATGCGCATTTCCTGCACACCCCCTCGTCCGTGGCGCGCTATGCGGCAATCATGCGCGGACTACCGTGGAGCTTTTCCGCCCATGCCAAAGATATCTGGACCTCGCCCGACTGGGAGAAGGCCGAAAAGCTGCAGGCCAACACCTATGGCGCGGCATTTGGCGCAACCTGTACCGCCATCGGGGCGGACCATCTGCGCAGCCTGGCGGACGATCCGGCGCGGATCGAACTGATCTATCACGGGCTTGACCTGACCCGCTTTCCCGACCCGCCCAAGCGCGCGGCACGCCTGCCCGACGCGCCGTTTCACATGCTGTCCGTTGGCCGCCTGGTCGAGAAAAAGGGCTTTGACCGCCTGATTGATGCCTTTACCGGGCTGCCGGACTCCCTGGATTGGCACTGGACCCATATCGGCGGCGGCACCCTGGGTGATGAATTGCGCGACCGGGCGGCAACCGCCGGCCTGTCGCAGCGGATCACGTGGCAAGGGGCCTGCGACCAGCCCGAAGTGATCTCCGCAATGCGAACCGCCGACCTGTTCGTGTTGCCCAGCCGGATCGCGGCGGATGGCGACCGTGACGGGCTGCCCAATGTGCTGATGGAAGCCGCGTCCCAGCTTTTGCCGATCCTGTCGACACCCGTATCTGCGATACCGGAATTCATAGAGACCGGAAAACACGGCATGCTGACAAAGGACGACCCGGCCTCGCTGGCGACAGCCATTGCCCGTCTGGCCTCCGAACCGGTCAAAACAGCGGCCATGGCAGCCGCCGCATATGACCGGCTGATTGCCGAATTTCGAATGGATCCCGGCATTGCCCTTCTGTCCCGACGGTTAAGCGCGTTGGGCGCGGAAAAAGACTGATGGCCCGGATTGCCTTTTTCTCTCCGATGAAGTCACCGGACAGCCCGGTGCCGTCGGGTGACCGTGAAATGGCCCGCAACCTGATGCAGGCCATTGCCGCCCAGGGGGATACCGTCGAACTTGCATCGTGCCTGCGCATCTATGACAAGGCGGGCGATGTCCGGGTGCAGGACACGTTGCGCGCTCAGGCCGAGGCCGAGGCGGAACGCCTGATCGCCGATCTGCCCGCCGACACGGCGCTGTGGGTGACATACCACAACTATTACAAAGCTCCGGATCTGCTGGGGCCGCGTGTATGCGCAGCCCGAAACATACCTTACCTGCAACTGGAAAGCACCCGCGCGACCAGCCGGTTGCAGGGGCCCTGGGCGGGGTTTGCCAAATCGGCGCATGACGCCTGTGATGCAGCGCAGGTGATCTATTACCACACCGCCAATGATCTGATCACACTTGAACGTGATAGGTTCGGGGATCAGGACCTGGTCGAATTGCCGCCCTTTCTGCCCGTCTCGCAACTGCCGCAGGCGTCGGGCTGCGATGGTCCGATGCTGACTGTCGGTATGATGCGGCACGGCGACAAACTGGCCTCTTACGAGATCCTCGCGCAGACGCTGAAACACCTTAGCGACGACTGGTCACTGAACATCGCTGGGGACGGTCCCGCGCGGTCCGCGGTTGAGGCGCTGATGGCGCCCTTTGGCGCCAAAATCCGCTTTCTGGGTCAGCTTGACCGCAACGCGCTGCAGCAGGAGTATGCGCGCGCGTCGCTTCTGGTCTGGCCCGGCGTCAACGAGGCCTATGGCATGATCTACCTGGAGGCACAGGCCCATGGCGTACCGGTTGTTGCGCAGGACAGGCCGGGGGTAAGGGACGTTCTGGCACCATCCAACCACCCGCCTGTCGAAACCGGAGCCGAGGGCCTGACGGCGCGGCTTAAGGATTTGCTGAACGATCTGCCTCTGCGTCGCTCACTGGGGCAGCAGGCGCGCACCTACATTTCTCAGCGCCACCTGATGCCCGCTGCAACAGAAAGGTTTTGGCAAGCGGCACGACCCCTGTTGGAGGCCCGGTCATGAACCGTCTGGCCTTGCTTCGCCACGGGCATACGCATTGGAATCGTGCGGGCCGCATCCAGGGGCGCAGCGACATTCCACTGGATGACCCCGCGCGGGACGACCTTTCGGCTTTGCAACTGCCTGCGCCCTGGGACTCAGCAACCTTATGGTCCAGCCCTTTGATCCGGGCCAGTGAAACGGCGCGGCTGGTCTCGGGCCGGAACCCGCTGGTCGCGGACGCGCTGACGGAAATGCACTGGGGCGACTGGGAGGGTCAGCGCGGCGCGGACCTGATCGCCGACCCGGACAGCGGGTATCGCCATATCGAGGACTGGGGTTGGGATTTCCGGCCACCAAACGGCGAAAGCCCGGCAGAGGTCTGGGACCGCCTGCAACCGTGGCTGCGTGATCTTGAGGGCGACACGGTTGCGGTCTGCCACATCGGTATCATGCGGGTCATTCTGGCCCGGGCCTGGGGGTGGCAATTCAACGGGCCTGCCCCCTTTAAAATCAAACGCAACCGCCTGTATATCATAGACATGACGACATTGAACGCCCTGCCGGACCCTGTCCGCCTGATCAGGCCGGAGACACCGCAATGAAGGTGATGATCGTCGTCACACATTTGCTTGGAACCGGACATCTGAGCCGTGCGCTGACACTGGGTCGGGCTTTTGCGCAGAAGGGGCATGAAACCTTTGTCCTGTCCGGCGGAATGCCTGCGCCGCAACTGGACAGCACCGGCATGACCCTGATGGGCCTGCCGCCGTTGCGATCGGACGGCACGGATTTCACGCGACTTCTGACCCAATCCGGCGAAATTGCCGACGCATCCTATCTGAAAGCGCGTGAAACAGCTGTGACTGCAGCCATTCGCAGTTTTCAGCCCGATGTACTGATCACCGAACTTTATCCCTTTGGCCGCCGCTCTCTGACCGCCGAGTTCAATGCGCTTCTGGGTGCGGCGCGCACGCTCCCGCGCGCGCCTGTGATTCTGAGTTCTGTCCGGGATATTCTCGCGCCGCCGTCCAAGCCGTCAAAGGCCCAGCTTACGGAAGCGATCATCCATGACTTCTACGATGGCGTCCTTGTCCATTCCGACCAGAGCGTGATCCCACTGGACATCAGCTGGCCGGTATCAGAGCGGCTTGAAAAACGCTTGTTCTATACCGGGTTTGTCGCCCCGGCTGCGCCAAAGGCGCATGCGGATGACGAGGGCAAGGGAGAGTTGCTTGTCAGTGCAGGCGGCGGATCGGTAGGCCAGCCGATCTTTCGCGCGGCCATCGAGGCCGCCCGCAAGATACCCAACAGGCGCTGGCGCCTGTTGGTGGGCGGTCAGGACGCAGCTGCGCGCATCAGCCAATTGGCCCGTTCCGTTGGTGACGCGCCGGTGGTTTTGGAACCGGTGCGGCCGGATTTCAGACAGATGCTGCCCCTCGCGGCGGCGTCCGTCAGCATGTGCGGCTACAACACCGCGCTGGATATCCTTCAGTCTGGAACGCCGGCGGTTTTCGTCCCGTTCGACGACGGAAAGGAAGTTGAACAAGGGCTGCGCGCACAGAGCCTTGCAGAGCAACCGGCCATCGAAGTGCTGCGCAGCCGGGACCTGAATGGCGACACTCTGGCGCAGGCCGTGGCGGATGCTATTTCCGACGGTCCGCGCAAGGTATCCACCCATGGCTTTGACGGGGCCGCGAAATCGGTCGCGATTGTCGAAAAGCTGGTGGAGCGCGCATGACTGCGGACTGGCGCCCATTGGAAGCAGAGCTTGCGACATGGCAGGCCATGGGGCTGGCCCTGCCCCTGTGGTGGCGTGATGACGACGCCGTTTCTCCGACGCTACAACTGGAAAGGCTGACAGACCTGTCCCGCGACCTTGGCTTACCTGTCCATCTGGCGGTCATTCCACGCAACGCCGACGCGCAGTTGGCGGATTTTGTTGGGCGGCACCCTGAATTGATTCCGGTGGTGCATGGATGGGCGCACTTGAATCACGCCCCGGCAGGCGAGAAAAAATCCGAATTCCGGCTGCACCGCCCCGTTGAGGATATCCGCGCGGACGCACACTACGGACTGGTGCGCCTGCGGGCGATGTTCGGCGACAAGCTGTGTCCGATGTTTGTACCGCCCTGGAACCGCATTGCGCCCGAGATTGTTCGTGAGCTTCCCGGCATCGGGTATCAGTTTGTCTCGACAGCCACGCCGCGCGGGGCAGCCATGCCCGCGCCCGGGCTTGTCCAGATCAACACCCATCTCGATCCGATCGACTGGCGCGGAACCCGGGGACTGATGACGCCGGACAACCTGATCGGCAAGGCCACAGAGCTGTTGCGTGACCGCCGCGAAGGGCGCGCCGACAACGCGGAACCCTTTGGCGTGCTGACCCACCATCTGGTCCATGATGAGGATATCTGGACCTTTACCGAAGATTTGCTGCGCAGGCTGCTGGCCGGACCGGGCTTTGCCTGGGCCGCGCCTGTGACTGAACCAACCGGGAGATGCGAATGAGCCGACTGGATTCGATGCTACGCCGCCTCACCGCCCAGCGCGATGGGCTGAACTGGGCTGTGGACCAGGTCTCTGATCTGGCCGGGGACGTTCTGGACATGGGCCTTGGCAATGGCCGCACCTATGACCACCTGCGGGAAATCATGCCGGACCGGCGTATCTGGGTCATGGACCGGGTGTTGCAATGCCACCCCTCCAGCACCCCACCGGCCGATGATTTCCTGCAGGGTGAGGCAGAGCCCATGCTGAAAAAACTGGCCGCTGGCGGACCAAAGATCGCCATGGCCCATTACGATTTCGGACGTGGCATCAAGGACGAAGACGTGGCCGAAGCGGCGCGTCTCAGCCCGCTGATCGCGCGGGTCATGCTGCCAGGAGGGTTTCTGATCTCGGGCCAGCCCTTGCAGGGATTCAAGCAGATCAGCGGCCCCGACACGATCGCGCCGGACAGGTATCTGTTCTACAGGGCGTAATCAGGCGACGCGCCGCCCGCGGGACCACACCCCGTTCAGTGCCGGCGCGCCCCCGCGCATCCGAAAGCGGATGACGTCGGCGCGCTTGCCGACGCGCAACTGGCCCCGGTCACTCAGCCCGACCGCCTGCGCCGGCGACAATGTCACGGTCCTCAGACCCCGCGCCATGTCGCCCCATAACTCACCCAGCCGCGCCGCGGATAGCAACAGCGCCGAGGGAACATAGTCCGAGGAAAGAATATCGAGATGCCCCAGATCAGCCAGTTCCCGCGCCGCAACATTGCCGGAATGCGACCCGCCCCGGATCACGTTCGGGGCCCCCATCATCACCTTGATGCCATGTTGGTGGCAGGCGCGCGCAGCCTCGACCGTTGTGGGAAATTCGGCCAGTCGTATGCCGTGGCCGGCTGACACGCGCACCTGTTCGTCCGTTGTATCGTCATGGCTGGCCAGCATCGCGCCAAACCGTTGGGCTGCCTTCACCGTCTCAGCCTCGTGCCGGTCGCCGTTCCGGTCACGCAACGCCCTGAGCTGCGCGACATGCTGCATGAACATGTCGTCGTCAAACCCGTGTTTGCCTTTCAGATAGGCCTCAAGTTTTGAGATATCGCGGAACTGCCGCTGCCCAGGCGTGTGATCCATCAGCGAGACCAGACCGACGCGATCCTCGGGTCCGAATTCGTCCAGCTCATCAACAAGCGTTTCGGAACAGACTTCGGCCCGTAAATGCAGAAAGTGGCTGATCTTCAGGGCGTCCTGTTCCCGCAACTCCCATAGTTCGCGGGACAAACCGCGCGCGTATTTCAGGTATCGTGCCTGTCCGGTCGGAATCGACCCCACGCGCATGGCATCGAAGACGGTGGTGATCCCGGTGCTGGCCAGTTCGGCGTCATGGGCCAGAATGGCCGCTGCATGGGGCCAGTCGACCCTGGGTCTTGGCTGAATGTGACGTTCCAGATTGTCGGTGTGCAGTTCGACCAGACCCGGGCAGACGTAATCCCCCTGACAGTCCACTGCGCCCGCCGGAACCGCCGCGCCGGTCGAAACGTCTGCAATGACCTCGCCGACAACCCGGATGTTGCCCGTAACCGTCTCATCCGGAAGGACAAGAGTGGCATTGGCAAGGATCATTTCTTCTGTCATCTGAACTTCACACGGTTTGAGCTATTGGGAAGGCCACGCATAGGAGGCCATTGTGACATTCACGCGATACGCGATCTACTATGCACCGCCCGCGCATGCCGGGTGGACAAAGTTTGCCACCAGCTGGCTGGGCTGGGACATGGAAGCTGGTCAGGAAACCACGCATCCGGTGATTGACGGGGTGGATGTCGCCGCAATCACGGATGTTCCGCGAAAATATGGGCTGCACGCTACGATGAAGCCACCCTTTCAATTGCGGCACGGCCAATCGTTGACGGCCCTGAAAGATGCCTGCGCCCGGCTTGCGGGATCCCGCACCCCGGTCACGCTTGACGGGCTGGAAATCGCCCGGTTGGGCCGCTTTCTGGCCCTGCGCCCGGTGGGTAGCGAAACGGCGCTGAACGCACTGGCTGCCGCCTGCGTGTGCGATCTGGACAGCTTTCGCGCCCCGGCGTCCGAGGCTGAACTGAACCGGCGAAGGGCTGCTGGCCTGACCGGGATGCAGGAGGCCAATCTTGAACAATGGGGTTACCCTTATGTGCTGGACTCCTTCCGCTTTCACATCACCCTCAGCTGCAAGCTGGACAAGGCCACTCTGGCGACGGTTCAATCCGTCTTGCAGGAACGCCTTGCCCCCATGATGCCGAACCCGTTTCGGATCGGTGATCTGGCCCTGATGGGCGAGGCCGCGGATGGGCGGTTTCACCTGATCCATCGCTATGCCCTTTCCGGCTGAAGCCGTGCGAGGATGGCGGCGATTGTCATCTCCAGCGGGCCTGAATTGTCGATCTCGAACACCCGGTCCAGCCCCTGGGGCAAAGGCACGTTGGCGCGGGCCAGCCGGCGCGCCTGTTCACTTGCACCTTCGCGCGCACGCACGGTCAGGCGCTGTTCCAGAACCTCGGGATCGGCCGTCAGGGAGATAACGATCAGGTCGCCGAACACCTCTTGGGCCTGCATCAAAACGGATCGCGACAGATTCACCAAAACCGCGTCGGACGTCTTTCTGAGGTCTTCGATACCGCCCGGCACACCATAAAGCAGACCATGCGCAGACCAATGCAGAGCAAATGCGCCGTCCTCTGCCATCTGCCGGAAGGTTTCGACGGTCACGCGGTCAAAATCTTCCCCCTCTTCACCTTCGGGGCGTGTGATCACGCGACGCATCTGCTGAATTCCGGGCACACGCGCTGCCAGCGCCTCCATCACACTGTCCTTGCCGACGCCCGATGGCCCAACCACTGCAATGACCGGCGCAAGGCTCATGCCGCGACCCCCGGGGTGAAATCCGACACGTTGACCTCTCGGTCGCAAACCCGAGCACGCGCGCCGACATCGTGGAAAATACCGACAATCGCGGCACCGCGCGCCTTGGCCTCTTCGATCAGCGTCAGAACCGTTTCCCGGTTCTGTGCATCCAAAGAGGCGGTAGGTTCGTCCAGCAACATCGCCGGATAGTCATGCGCAAACCCGCGGGCGATGTTCACCCTCTGCTGTTCACCGCCTGAAAACGTGGTCGGGCTGAGCCGCCACAGACGTTCCGGGATGTTCAGCCGGGCCAGCAGGGCAGCGGCCTTTTCCAATGCTGCGGACCGGTCGCATCCAATGTTCAGCAGCGGCTCGGCAACCACTTCCAGCGTCGGGACGCGCGGAACGACGTGCAGGAACTGGCTGACATAGCCCAGGGTTTCGCGCCGCAGCGCCAGAATCTCGCGCGGTTCTGCTTTTGCCACGTCCAGCCCGCTGACCAGAACCTGCCCCGACGCAGCCAGATAATTCCCGTAGATCACCCGCATAAGGGTCGACTTCCCGGCCCCCGACGCTCCTGTCAGCGCGACGCATTCACCGGCTGAAACCTTCAGCGTCGCGCCTTCCATCACCGGGATCACTGCACCGCCCTGATTGTGCAGGGTAAAGCTTTTGCTGACGTCCCTGAGTTCTATCATCGCCTTCACCTTCAAACCTGCAATACGCTGGAGACCAGCAGTTGCGTATACGCGTGCTGCGGGTCGTCCAGCACCTGATCGGTCAAGCCGGCCTCGACCACATGGCCGTCCTTCATCACCATCAACCGATCCGCCAACAGTCGCACCACCGCCAGATCATGGGTGACGATGATGGCGCTCAGCCCCATTTCGCGCACCAGACCGCGCAGCAGGTCCAGAAGACGCGCCTGAACTGATACATCCAGCCCGCCGGTCGGTTCATCCATGAAGACAAGTCTTGGGCCTGTCACCAGATTGCGCGCGATCTGCAGACGCTGCTGCATGCCACCGGAAAAGGCCGTTGGCCGGTCATCCACGCGGCTTGCGTCGATCTCGACCCGGCCCAGCCAGTCGATGGCCCGGTCACGGATTGCGCCATAATGCCGGTCACCGACGGCCATCAGGCGTTCACCGATATTACCCCCGGCACTGACGGACATGCGCAATCCGTCCTGCGCGTGCTGCTGCACAAAGGCCCAGTCGGTGCGGCCCAGCATCCGGCGTGCGAGTTCGGACATAGTCACCGTATCCACCGGACCGTCCGCGCGCGTGTCAAAGATCACCCGTCCCGTATCCGGCGTCAGATGCCCGGCCAGACAGTTCAGCAGCGTCGACTTGCCCGAGCCGCTTTCGCCGACAATCCCCATCACCTCGCCGGTATAGAGGTCAAAGCTGACATCGGTGCACCCAATCCGCGCGCCATAATGCTTTTCGATACCTTCGACTTGTAACAGCGGGGTCATGCCGCATCCTCCCCGGCCAGACACCCCCGGTGGCCTTCGGCGCGGCGCGACCGACAGTAATCCGTGTCGGAACACACAAACATCCGGGTGCCGGCATCATCCATGATCACTTCGTCCAGATAGCTGTCCTCGGCCCCGCACAGATCACAGGGATGATCAGCCTTGGTGGCTTCGAACGGATAGTCCTCGAAGTCGAGGCTCTCGACCCTGGTATGCGGTGGCACCGCGTATATTCGCTGCTCGCGCCCGGCTCCGAACAATTGAATGGCATCCATTTCCAGCTTGGGGTTGTCAAATTTCGGGATCGGCGACGGATCCATCACATAGCGCCCTGATACCTTCACCGGATAGGCATATGCGGTCGAGATCGCGCCATGCTGGCTGATGTCCTCGTACAGCTTCACATGCATCAGCCCGTATTCCTCAAGGCTGTGCATCTTGCGGGTTTCGGTCTCGCGCGGTTCCAGAAAACGCAGCGGTTCGGGGATCGGCACCTGATAGACGATGATCTGATCCTGCCGCAGCTTGGCTTCGGGGATGCGATGGCGGGTCTGGATGACCGTGGCCTTTTCGGTTTCCTCGGTCGTTTCCACGCCCGCCGTGTTCTCAAAGAACTTGCGGATCGAGACCGCGTTTGTGGTGTCGTCCGCACCCTGATCAATCACCTTGAACGTGTCCTCCGGTGTCAGCGTCGCGGCCGAGACCTGCACCCCGCCTGTGCCCCAGCCATAGGGCATCGGCATCTCGCGACTCGCAAACGGCACCTGATAGCCGGGCACAGCAAGCCCCTTCAGAATGGCGCGACGGATCATCCGCTTGGTCTGCTCGTCCAGATATGCAAAGTTGTATTCAGACATAGAGATACCCGTTATTGGCGGATGATTTGGACAGGGATTCAAAATGAGCACAGAGAACTGGATCGGCGCGGTCGCAATGCTCGTCCTTCTGGTGCTTGCGGCTGCTCTGGTCAGAACCCTTATCAAATTGCGTCTCGGTGATTACGACGTTCCCCGACCGCGTGCTCGACGCGTTGGCGGAATTGCCTCGCAAATCGACGAGGCGCGCTTGGGGGACAGCGCGGATTATGGGGACGGCGGCGATTAACTTCATTCCGCAGCCTCCTGTGGCGTGATCCGAGCCTCGGCCTCACGCCGAAGTTTGCGCACCAGTTCCAGTTCAGACTGGAAATCGACGTAATGCGGCAGCTTGATGTGTTCGAGGAACCCGGTAGCCTGAATGTTATCTGCATGGCTCAGGACAAATTCCTCATCCTGCGCGGGGGCACCCAGATTGTCCTCGCCCAACTCCTCCCAGCGCAGTGCCCGGTCGACCAGCGCCATGGCAATGGATTTGCGCTCTGACTGACCAAAGACCAGCCCATAGCCACGGGTAAACTGCGGTGGTTCGGTCTTGGAGCCCTTGAACTGGTTGACCGTCTCACATTCGGTCAGCTCGACCTCGCCGATCTCGATGGCAAAGCCCAGTTCGGGAATGTCCATCTCGACCGCCACTTTGCCGATCCTCAATTCTCCGACAAAGGCGTGGTTGCGGGCGTACCCGCGCTGAGTGGAATAGGCCATGCCCAGTACAAAACCTTCATCACCTCGCGCCAGCGATTGCAGGCGCAGCGGGCGGTCTGCGGGGAATTCCATCGGCTCGCGGGTCAGATCGCCTGGTGCGACGTCGCTGGCGGGCTCGTCCTGAATGATGTTCTCGCCCTTCAGGAATTCCGTAATATGTGGCGTCGGTCCTTCGCGGGGCGGGCACTCCGGGGCGTCCGGCACCTCGCCATCAGCGGCCAGTTTGAAATCCAGCAGCCGGTGCGTGTAGTCGAAGGTCGGCCCCAGAACCTGCCCGCCCGGCGCATCTTTGAAGGTTGCTGAAATTCGGCGGTCGCAGGACATCTGGCTTGTTACCACCGGGTTTGAATACCCAAACCGGGGCAAGGTGGTGCGATAAGCGCGGATCAGGAAGATCGCCTCGATCAGATCGCCGCGCGCCTGCTTGATCGCCAGCGCCGCAAGGTCGGGGTCGTATAGCGACCCCTCGGCCATTACCCGGTTCACCGCCAGGCTGAGCTGTTCCCGGATCTGTTCGATGCTCAGCGCGGCAACATCCTTTGCGCCGCGGCGCTCCTCAGCCAGCCAGGCATGGGCGTTTTCGATGGCCTTTTCACCACCCTTGACGGCAACATACATTTTTTCAGCCCTCCGTCGCGATTTGAGTGCTGCGGGGCAAGGCGGCAACCCTGTCGCGGCAGGTATAGAAGAAATCACACCCCAACGGGTACTGAGCAGCGTTAGCGCGAAGCGCCGGGACATCCGGCAGCGACAGGTTCGCTGCAGTTCTGATCCCCGGCCCTGTCAGCCTGGCACCCACCTGCTGCAAGTCGTCACGCTCAACAATCAGAGTCGCGGACCGGTCAGGATATTCCGCCGTCCCGATGCGATATTGACCCAAAGGTCCAAGCGCCTGCCACGTGCCTACGGCAAAATCAGCCTGATCCGCAGTTGTGATAGGCGCGCCGGTATGGAAGGTCAGCCATTGTCGTATGGCTTCCGTATCCAATGCCCCGGCCAGATACACTCCTGTATCCGGATCGCACAGTGTCAGCAGCAAGGTCCCCGCCGCCGCCGACAGGGGTTCTGGTGGTCGAGCGCCCGACAAAGTGCGGATTTCACCGGGGCGCGCCATAACGGTCATTGCCGCGCGAAAGGCATATGCCGCCTCGATCGGGGCATTTTGGAAACCGCCAGCGAATTGCGTCTGCGCGTTCATCAATCCTCTCCCCGGACCATCGTGAAGAATTCCACCTTGGTTGCGGCCGCCTTGGCGGCTCGGGCCGTTTTCGCGGCCTGCATCTGCTGACTGAGCGGCCCTGTCACTCGGGCATGAAGATCCCCGGCAGTTTCAGTCTGCATCAGCGCGTCGATCAGCGCGGCGACCTCGGCCTTTGGTTTCGAGCGGCCCTGCACGTAGCCATGCCCAACCGTGCCGTCCTCAAGCACCAGGGAACAGCGCGTGACCGTCATTTCCCCAAGGTTGAACGGCGCGCCTGTCGCCCCGGTTCGCCCGCGTACCATGACGCCGCCGATTTCGGGGCGTCGCAGCCAGTCAAAGGCCGGCCGAACCCCAAACTGCTCCCACAGCGCCAGCAATGCCTCCTCTGGCGCGCGCGCCAAAAGGCCCATCCATTCCTGACGCGCGGCGTTCGGTTTTTTTGAGCGATCTTCCATCAAAGCCTCTTGGCGGGGTTGTCTACATGAACTATACAACTAGACAAATATTACACCTCTGCGCGGCGACTCGCAATCCGCAACACTGTGAAAGTTTGGTGACATGAGCAAAACGCCGGTCTGGAAAAGCATCGCCCTGAGCCTGACTTCGGACATTGCCGAGCGGAGATATGACACCGGTGACCGCCTGCCGACCGAGGCGCAGCTTTCGGCGCAATACGGGGTCAATCGGCACACGGTTCGCCGTGCGCTGTCCGAAATGGCCGCGCAAGGGCTGGTTCATGCAAGGCGCGGCGCCGGCGTCTTTGTCGCGGCCCGCCCGACCGACTATCCGATTGGCAAGCGCGTCAGGTACCACAAGAGCATTTCGGCCAGCGGCAAAATACCCGGCAAAAAGATCCTGTCCCTGACCACGCGCGCAGCGGATGAGGCCGAGGCCGAAGCTCTGCGGCTGACACCCGGGGACGCGGTACACGTATATGACGGGCTTTCACTGGCCGACGGACAGCCCATCGGCCTGTTTCAAAGCGTCTTCCCGGCGGATCGTCTTCCAGAGATATTAACGGCCCTGTCGGAAACCCAGTCTGTGACACGCGCCCTGCAGCGATGCGGGATTGAGGACTACACCCGCATCTCGACCCGCCTGACGGCGCGTGCGGCCACAGCGACGCAGGCGCTGCACCTTCATCTCAGCGAAGGCGCGCCGGTTCTGTTTTCGGTGGGCGTGAATGCCGATCCTGAAGGCAACCCGGTGGAATACGGTCGCACGGTTTTTGCCGGTGAACGGGTCACCCTAACGCTGAACGAGGACTAAATCGCTTGGGCAATCTGCCTTCGGCTACTCGTATTTTTCCAGAAACTTTTCCGCTGCCATTGTGCGAAAATCGGGCAGAGCCGCGCGAAGCCGCGCATGGTCCCAATCCCACCAGGCCAAATTCATCATTCGCTCTGCCACCGCCTCGGGATACCGGCGGCGTATTGGTTCCGCGGTGACCCCGCCGACGATCAGATACGGCGCCACATCCCGGGTCACGACCGCCCCCGAAGCGATGACGGCACCGTGGCCGATTGTCACCTCGGGTTTGATGATGGCGGCATGGCCGATCCATGTGTCGTGACCGATCCTGGTCAGCCGACTCGCGCGATGCGCGAAAAAATCCGCATCGTCTTCGGCATCGTCCCAATAATCCGCCGAGCGGTAGAGGAAGTGATGCAGGGATGCCTTCTCCATCGGATGATCGGTTGCGCCGACCCGCGTAAAGCTGGCGATATTGGCGAATTTTCCAATCTCGGCATTGGCAATGTCACAGGTCCGGTCGCAATAGGAATAATCGCCGAACACCGAATTCGCCACGCGGGTCCCGGCGCCGATTTCGACATACGCACCGAAACTGCTGTTGGAAATCGCGCAATCGGGGTGGATGAACGGCTGATCCGAACGAAGACGTGTCATGAAACTACCTATGTGTCCCCGATGGATCAGGCCGCCTTCGCAGCCTTTGGTTTCTTCCGTTTCGGCGCAGTCTCACCCTGAATCAACCGTCTGCGCAACCAGCCCGAGAACCAGTCCATCAGCATCACCATCAGGATGATCAGAACGATGTAATAGGCGACCTCTTCCCAGTCTTTCTGCGTAATGATCGCCTGCGTCAGCAACAGGCCAATACCGCCGCCTGTGATTGCCCCGATCACCGTCGCGCTGCGGGTGTTGGATTCAAGAAAATACAAAAGCTGGCTCAGCAGAACCGGCGTCACCTGCGGGATCACGCCAAAGCGGTAGCGTTGCGGCGCGTCGGCACCTGTGGACTGCACGCCTTCGATCTGCTTTTGATCGACATTTTCCAGCGCCTCCGAGAAGATCTTGCCGAAAGTGCCGGTATCCGTCACCAGAATGGCCAGCGCACCGGTCAGCGGGCCGGGACCAAACGCACGCGCCAGCACCACCGTCCAGATCAGGGCGTCCACGCCACGGACAAAGTCGAATACACGGCGAGTCATAAAGCGGATGGATTTCAGAGGGTTGAAATTCCGGGTCGCCAGAAACGCCAGCGGCAACGCCACCATTCCGGCCCCAAGGGTGCCGAGAAACGCCATCAGGATCGTTTCGAAGATGGCCCAGGCCACATCCTGATGCCGCCACATCTTGTTGGTCCAGAAATCGTTCAGGATCTCTGGCGCTTCGCCTTTTGCCGCCAGACCGACCAGGTCCGAGAACGACTTGCCATAATAAGGGCTGTCCAGCGTGAACCAGAACAGCTCCCATCCCGTGAAATAGCGGAACACTTCGGACCGGTTGCGCGTTACGGTCAGACGGCCAGCATTCGTTGTGATCGACATCCGGTTCTTGGACACATTGATCCAGTCCGGAACCTGTTTGGTGGGCAGTTCAGCCTGAACACCGGCCGCACGCGTCGGCGTCGCGCGCACGGTGCCGTAACCCGGAATGTCATATTCCACAGTCTCGGGGCCGAAACGCACGACGTGGCCATCCTCCAGATCAATTACCGTCGTTTCACCCAATACAACCCAGTCCGGCGCCGCGCCGTCGGGGTAGGCGCCCTTGCGCTCGCCTTCGATAGCAACGGACACTTCACCATTGCGGTTGTCGCGTTCGACATGGGTTTTGTAGCTGTAGCTGTCAGCAACCAGGGTTTTGCCATTTTCCCAGTTCGCGCGGCCAGCCAGCCCCGGTACGTCGAAGGCAAGGAAGACATAGGCGAGATAGACCAACACCAGCGCAGGCAGACCGAAATTCACCAGCCGTTTGCGATTGAACAGGCGATCAGCTTCGGCCTTGAGTTCATCCAGAGAAAGATCGGTTGCGAAGGTACTCATGCCTGCGCTCCTTTTCCGAAACCGTGGGTCAGGCGCTCGCGCAGCAAGCCGGAAACCTGATCGACAACGACGATAGTGACAAACAGCAGAAGGAATATGGCCGCGGCTTCGTCATACCGCCCCTGCCCCCACGACATGGAATTGCGCAACTCGTACCCCAGCCCGCCCGCGCCGACAAAGCCCAGAATGGCCGAAGCGCGGATATTGATTTCGAACCGCAGCAGCGCATAGCTGACATAGTTCGGACCGACCTGCGGAATCACACCCAGATACATCCGCTGCGACCAGTTCGCGCCGACCGAGTGCAGACCCTCGACCGGCTTCAACGACGCGTTCTCGTTCACTTCGGAAAACAACTTGCCCAAGGCACCGGCTGTGTGGATGGCAATCGCGATCATCGCGGGCACTGGCCCGCCACCCAATACAAAAATCAGAACCAGGGCGATCACGATCTCGGGGATTGCCCGGCAAATGTCGGCGATGCGCCGGAACAGCGGAATCAGCGACGGCCACAGCGCCATGCCGCGTGTCGACATCAGGGCCAGAAACGTACCCACAATGGTCCCGATCAGGGTCGACGCCGCGGCAATGTTGATCGTTTCGATCAGCGCCGGAAAAAACCTCGCCAGATTTTCGGGCATTGCGCCGATCTTGTCCCAGGCTTCGGACAGAACCTCGGCCGGGTAATCGAAAATACGATGCCACCCATCCGCGAAGCTGCCCGCGTTGCGATTGTCAGCGGTGCGAAACCCGGCGGCCATCAGCGCCACGAAAAGGATCAGGAGAATACCGCCATAGACCCGTTTGCGGCGTGTCATCGCGGAATAGTCTGCGCGGATCTGGTCGATACCAGAGGACCCTGCGGTCAGGTCTGTCATGGAATGCTCCTGAGGGGAAAACGGGGTCCGGTTTTGCACCGGACCCCGACCATTGGGATGTTTCGCCTTAGTTCGACTTCAACTGGCGCGCTTCGATGATGATTTCGTAGGCGTCGTGGGTGATCGGCTCGAATGCCTTGGCCTCACCCGCCGCAACCCCGTAGAAGCATTCACGGTCTTTCTCGGCCAGACCTGCCATCAGGTCGGTCATCTTTGCCTTGACCTCTGCCGGCAGTGCCTTGCGCAGCACAACAGGGCCTTCCGGGATCGGCTGCGACTGCCAGATCATGACCATGTCGTTCATGTCGATCAGACCCGCGTCAACCGCACGGCGCAGGGCGCCTGAGTTGAAGCCATCTTCCCAGTCGCCCAGACCGTCGGCCCATGTCACACCGCCATCGACGTCACCGTTGTTCACCGCAACGATGGTTTGTTCGTGACCACCGGTGAACTTCACCTCACCAAAATAGTCGCCCGAGTCCATGGTCGCGCCGGTCGCGGCAGGGATTTCGATCGAGGGGATCAGGTAGCCCGAGGTCGAATTCGGGTCGCCGAACCCGAAGGTTTTGCCCTTCATGTCTTCCAGCGACGCAATGCCGCTGTCCTTGCGGGCAAAACCGATCGAGTAATAGCCGTAGCCGCCATCCAGATTTACCTTTACCAGTACGGGTTCAACCGCTTCGGGGTCGCTCAGATAGGTTTTTGCATAGCCCGACGCGCCCAGCCACGCCATGTCAATGGTGCCGCCCAGCAGGCCCTGGATCACGCCGTCATAGTCGGCCGGGGCGAACAGCTTGGTTTCCACGCCCAGCGTCTCTTCGGTGTATTCGCGCAGGCATTCGTTGTTATTCAGACGGTCCTGAGCGTTTTCACCGCCCAGAATACCGATGCGGAATTCGCTGATTTCTTCGGCCATGGCAGGTGCCGCCATTGCAGTTGTTGCCACAAGGGCAGCCATCAGTTTTTTCATCTGTCTCTCTCCGGTTTGTTGTGCCGGCCTTTCACCGGCCGGTCGATGAAAGGGGTGGGTCGGCTCAGATGGTCGCTTCGGCTTCCATCAATGCCTTTTGGGTCGCGTCGAGCGTGTCGATCTCGGTCGAGGTCGCCTCTTCCGAGAAGCTGGCATCGGCGCCGTAGATCTCACGTGCGACACCGGTGGTCAGTTGCTCGGGCAGACCATCGAACACGATGCGGCCGTCGCGCATGCCGACGACGCGGTCGCAATAGCGGCGCGCGGTGTCCAGCGTGTGCAGGTTGGCAATGACGGTGCGGCCATCCTCTTCGTGGATGCGGCGCAGCGCCTGCATCACCACCTGCGCGTTCATCGGGTCCAGCGAGGCGATCGGTTCATCCGCCAGAATGATGCTGGGGTCCTGCATGAGCGCGCGCGCGATGGCGACGCGTTGCTGTTGACCGCCCGAAAGCGCCTCGGCGCGTTTGGGCGCGTGTTCGGCGATGCCCAGCCGATCCAGAATGTCGATGGCGCGGTGTATCTCGTCCATCGGGAACAGGTTGAACATCGTTGCCAGTGTCGAGTGGCGGTTCAGCGTTCCGTGCAACACGTTCGACACCACGTCCATGCGCGGCACCAGATTGAATTGCTGAAAGATCATGGCGCAATCCGCCTGCCAGGCGCGCTTCTCGCGACCCTTCAGGCTGGTAACGTCCCGACCTTCGAACAGAATCTGGCCGTCGGAGGCATCGGTCAGCCGGTTGATCATCCGCAGAAGCGTCGATTTTCCGGCCCCCGATCGGCCAATGATGCCAATCATGCACGGCTTGTCGACATCCAGCGTGGCCGCATCCACGGCGACATTTTCGCCAAAGCGTTTCGTCAGGTTTTCAATTCGCAGCACGTGCCACCCCCAATAGTGTTGGCGGTCAGCTAAATGCGATCTCCAACGGAGATGTGTCGGTTGCGTGAAAGTTTTGTAAACCCATATTTGGGTCCCTTGGCCCTACCCACGGCTGCATATCGCGGATATATGCGGAACGGACACCGTATCTCCTTATGAGGACACACATGAGCTTTGACCGCACCATCAAGATTGCACCGTCAATCCTGTCCGCCGATTTCGCCAATTTCGGCGCCGAAATTCAGGCGATCGAGGCGCAGGGCGCCGATTGGGTCCACGTGGACGTAATGGACGGCCATTTCGTTCCGAACCTGACCTTTGGCCCGCCGGCCGTCAAAGCGTTTCGCCCGCATGTCAAAACGGTGATGGATGTTCACCTGATGATCACCCCGGTCGATCCCTATATTCAGGCCTACGCCGATGCCGGGGCGGATATTCTGACCGCCCATGTCGAGGCCGGGCCCCATACCCATCGCACCCTGCAGGCCATTCGCGCCGCAGGAATGAAGGCGGGCGTTGCACTGAACCCCGGCACCCCGGCCGAGGCGGTCGAGCATCTGCTGGACCTCACCGATCTGGTCTGCGTGATGACGGTGAACCCGGGCTTCGGCGGGCAGAAATTCATCGACATGACCAACAAGATCCGCCGCCTGCGGCAGATGATCGGCGACCGGCCGGTCCACATCGAAATCGACGGCGGTGTCGACCCCGGAACCGCCCCTCTGGTCGCGGCGGCCGGCGCGGATGTGCTGGTGGCAGGCTCCGCGGTTTTCCGAGGCGGATCGGTTGAGAATCCCGGCGTTTACGGTGACAATATCAAAGCCGTGCGCAACGCGGCAAACACCGCAATCGCGTAGCGTGTGGCCCGCTGGGCGCAGCAGAAAGTCCTGACGGATACCTAGTTCGACTGGGCCGCGTCATTGTTTGCCGCGGCCTTTTCGTTGCGGTAGCGCACGCGCATCTTGATTGCCTGCATAAAGCGGCCTTCGGCAACAAGCTCCGCGAGAAAATCGCTGAGGTAATCCTCGGACAACCCACCCTCCGTCGCGGTGTCAAACACGCCCTCGGCGGCCTCGAACTCGCCCTCACCCAGCATCACCAGCGCGTTGATATACTGCACATAGGACTCATCAGGTTGCAGCGACAGCGCCCGATCAATGGCGGCGCGGGCCTCTTGCATATTCCCAAGGTCCAGGGCGATTTCAGCATGAAGGCGATGGTCGAAATGGTCTGCGCTTTCCAGCGCGACACTGCGGCGTATCTGCACCAGCGCGGCGTCGTTGTCGTAATCATCAAACAGCAACCTTGCCCGCCAGAACAGCAGATAGCTGCTGGCGCCAGCCTTGGCCTCAGCCATCGCCAGAACGCTGTGTGCCTCGGATCTGCGGCCCAATTCGGACAAAGCCCGCGCCTTGCGAACATACCCATCCGCCTTGTCGGGTGTGGCGGCAATAACCGCATCGGCATCCTTGAGCGATTGTTTCGGTCGGTCCAGCATCAGAAGGATCAGCGAACGGCGCGATCTGGCCGCAACGAATTCCGGATACAGTTCCAGAGTGCGCGTCACATGTTCAAAGGCCGCTTCCCACTTGCCTTGATCTGACAGGACAAAAGCCATGCCGTATTCCGCATAGGGATCGGAAGGATTGACAACAATGGCCGACCTGAACCATTCCAGCGCATCTTCGGACCGGCCGTACTCGCTCAGCGTCCAGGCCAGTTCGCGCATGGCCCAGGTATAGTCCGGGTTCAGGGCCAGCGCCGCATGCATTCGGCGTTCGAATTCTTCCAGATCGATTTGACCGCTGCTATGCGCGCTTGCGGCAAGCCCAGCCATATTGTTGGCGGTGGGTTTTCGCGAAATGGCTTTGCGGAACCATTCGGCAGCCGTGGCATACTCGTCCCGATAGTACAGAATCCACGCATATCCCTGCAGGCCCGGCTCGGCACCGGGGTCCAGTTCCAGAATTTCTGAAAACGTCTGTTCCGACTTCTCAAGGTCGTCCAGATCAAAATAGGCCCAGGCCAGACGATCCAGCATCTCGATCCGTTGCCGGTCGGATGCACCGGTCGCCCCCAACCCGCGCTGGCAGATTTCCACCAGCCGCTTCAGCGTTTCATCCTGTTCCAGACAGGCCGAGACATAGGTCAGCTGCGAATTTGTGAGAAGCGGTTTGGAATAAGCCGCCCCGCTTGTCGAATGGATGGCAAGCAATGCCAAAACGGTTATGGGGGTCAGTTTGTTAAATGGAACGAACATGTTGCCTGAATTCGAAAGAATGCGTTTTCCAAAGAATACTCAAAAATGTGATAAGAAAATGGCCGCCCCGGTTCGGGACGGCCTTCTTTGGTTCAACGGTGTGGGCTCTCATTGCTCCTTGCGGAGCAACTGCCGTCCACCAGTCGGCAAAGCCGACTTACGCGATGATTTTCGACACACCATATTTGGTGCGTCTCGGGATCATTGACTTCAAACAAAAAGGGCGTCCCGAAGGACGCCCTTTCCGTCTGATCATTCGTTTGCGCGAATTACTCGATGATCTTCGACACAACGCCGGCGCCAACAGTGCGGCCGCCTTCGCGGATGGCGAAGCGCAGGCCGTCTTCCATCGCGATCGGTGCGATCAGCTCGACGGTGAAGCCGACGTTGTCGCCAGGCATGACCATCTCGGTGCCAGCTGCCAGGGTCACGGTGCCGGTCACGTCCGTGGTCCGGAAGTAGAACTGCGGACGGTAGTTCGCAAAGAACGGGGTGTGACGGCCGCCCTCTTCCTTGGTCAGGATGTAGGCTTCGGCCTCGAACTTGGTGTGCGGTGTCACCGAACCCGGCTTACACAGAACCTGGCCACGCTCAACGCCGTCACGGTCGATACCGCGCAGCAGGGCGCCGATGTTGTCGCCGGCTTCGCCACGATCCAGCAGCTTGCGGAACATCTCAACACCAGTGCAGGTGGTTTTCTGAGTGTCGCGGATGCCGACGATTTCAATCTCGTCGCCAACATTGATCACGCCACGCTCGACACGACCGGTCACAACCGTACCACGGCCCGAGATCGAGAACACGTCTTCGACCGGCATCAGGAACGGCTTGTCAACTTCACGCTCAGGGGTGTCGATGTAGTCATCAACCGCCGCCATCAGTTCCTTGATCTTCTCTTCGCCGATTTCCGGGTTGTTGCCTTCCATCGCGGCCAGAGCCGAACCTGCGATGATCGGAACATCGTCGCCGGGATAGTCGTAGCTGGACAGCAGTTCGCGCACTTCCATCTCAACCAGTTCCAGCAGCTCTTCGTCGTCAACCTGGTCCACTTTGTTCATGAACACGACCATCTTCGGGATGCCAACCTGGC